>NZ_CP132938.1:2726640-5453280 GCF_040358255.1 Tunturibacter gelidoferens | reverse complement strand
TCTACGACTGGGATACGCGACCTGCACCTTCAGTCTCGAATGTTGCGGAGGGAACTACACAGCAAGAAGTGCAAGGCATCGCGATCTTGACGCATGCCGACACCGACTTGGTTACGATCCAGAACGCACGCGCGGCGCTACCTGAAGACATCAATGTGTTCCCATATTCATTGAACGGCCTACGCAGTGAAGAACAAATGACTGCGATGCTCGAGGGAGTTTTGGCGCGTGCTCGCGTTATCGTCCTGCGTTTGCATGGCCCATTGAATTCGGTTGTGGGCTTCTCGCTTCTTCGTGCCATGTGCGTTACACAAAACCGATTCCTCGTCGTAGTGAGCGGGACCGGTGAGATAAATCCTGAGTTTCTCGGTGCTGGTACCGTCGATCTGGATATAGTCGCGTCGGTAACGGCTTATTTCGAGCGTGGTGGAACATCGAATATCTTAGAATGCCTGAAGTTTTTGTCCGACCGCCTCTTGCTGACGGGGCACGGTTATGAGAAGCCTTCGACTCCAGCAGAGCACGGGATTTATATGCCAGATCTCGAGCATGCGGAGTACGAAGACTGGCTGCAACGCGCAGATCCTGCGAAGCCCACGGCAGCTATCCTGTTCTACCGTGCCCATCTTCTCAGCGGGAATACTGCATTCGTTGATGCACTTGCTGAAGCTATGGAGTCTCGTGGTTTGAACGCACTCTGCATCTTTACATCGAGCATGAAGGCTCTGGATGATGGTTTTCCTGCGGCGCTCCGACTTGTGGAACGACGCGTCAATGTCGTTGTCACCACGTTGTCTTTTGCCCTGGGCGAGATCAACACCGGTGATGTGACACTTGCTGGCGAGAATGTTTCGATCCTGGAGAAGTTGGGAGTTCCGGTTATTCAGGCGATCCCAAGCGGGATGCCAAGAGGAAATTGGGAGGTCTCTCGGCGCGGTTTAAATGCGTTGGACACAGCGATCAATGTGGCACTTCCGGAGTTTGATGGCCGCATAATCTCCGTCCCGATCTCGTTTAAGGAACGAGGAAATGTTCAATCCGGCGATCTTTATGTCCCTCATCAAGAGCGTGCAGACCGAGTCGCCGGAATTGCGGCCCGGCTGGCGAGACTTCAGATTCTAGCCAATCCTTATAAACGTGTCGCGTTCGTTCTTACCAACTCTTCGACGAAGGCGGCGCAGGTTGGGAATGCAGTTGGCCTTGACTCGCCGGCGAGTTTGCTGAATCTGCTACGCGCCATGAAAGGACGTCGGTATTCCATCGGAGACCTGCCGAAATCGGGAGATGATCTGATTCACGATCTTCTTTCACGGGGAACGTACGACGACGTATACCCCCTGGACGGGGACCGCGCCCACAGGTACTCGCGCGCGGTCTATCGGCGACGTTTCGAACGCTTTCCTGACGCCCCACAGAAGCGGTTAAAAGATTCGTGGGGCCAGCCAACTGATCGCGGTTATACGCTGCGATCGTCTTCGAAGATCGATAAGAAGCTGATGAGCGAGGTTGCGACCAAGATTGCTGCGATGGACTTTGAACCATTTAGTGATACTGATGACTACCTGTTCGCAGCGATGCGTCTGGAGAACGCACTGATAGCAATCCAGCCGCCGCGGGGATATGGCCTGAATCCCGATGCCATTTATCACACTCCTGATCTTCCGCCGACTCATCACTACACGGCGTTCTACCAATGGCTGGGGACTTCCGTGGAGGATGGCGGGTGGGGTGCCGATGCGATCGTGCACGTTGGAAAGCATGGAACGCTTGAGTGGCTGCCGGGAAAATCTGTTGGTTTGTCTGACGAATGTTTCCCGGATCTTCTGCTCCAAGATATGCCGCTTATTTACCCGTTCATCATTAATGATCCAGGAGAAGGTAGTCAGTCGAAGCGCAGAGGTCATGCGGTAATTGTGGATCATCTAACGCCACCTATGACGAGTGCAGAAACCTACGGGCCGCTCGCTGCGTTGAATCAATTGGTGAATGAGTACTACGCCGTTGAGAAGCTGGACCCCTCGAAGCTGCCTTTCATCCAGCAACAAATCTGGGAGTTGATTCAGGATGCGAATCTCAACGCCGATCTCGATCTTAAAAATATGTTATCGCGCGATCATGGCGATCATAAGCATGATTGGGAGGAAGAACTCACCTCAGAAGGCGTGCCCGTTACATTGGCCGAAATGAATGGAAGCGAAGTTGCACATCTGATTGAAGACATCGATGGGTATCTATGTGAGCTTGGCATGGCGCAGATTCGCGATGGTCTGCACATTCTTGGCAACATGCCACCGCTTCCCGAGATGCTTCGTTCGATGACTCGATTGGCGAACGTGGGTTCGCCTAGTCTCTTAGGTGCCATCGCCCGCAATCTTCAGTTCGACTACCCGAAACTTCTCGAAGAGCCAGGCAAGAAGCTTGATGTTGCAATCACTCTGTCTGAGACTGTTTGTTACACAAATGCTGATGTACTCGAAACGCTGGATCAAATGGCAATAAGTCTCTACGAAAGGCTCGAAGAGCTTGGCTTTCGTGTCCAGTCGCTCGAAGATCTGCAACATGCGATTGTAGGCTCAGCTTCAGAAGAGGTCACAGAAGCTCTTACATTCGCCTGCCAGAAGATTGTTCCAAATCTTGAGAGGGTCAATGAAGAGGTTGAGCATGTCCTCGATGCTCTGGAAGGCCGCTACATTCCAGCGGGGCCTGCCGGTGCACCGACACGCGGGATGGCGCACATTCTTCCCACTGGCAGAAATTTTTACGCGGTCGATCCACGGGCGCTTCCCTCCGAAGCTTCGTGGCGGGTGGGTCAGCAGCTTGCTCGTGAGGCGATAGAGCGCTACCGTGCAGAGGAAGATCAGTACCCCGAGACAGTTGGGCTCAGCGCATGGGGTACTTCGCAGATGCGTACGCATGGTGACGACGTTAGCCAGGTTCTGGCGCTGCTTGGTGTGCAGCCTATATGGAATAAACAGTCGAGGCGGCCGGAGGGAATCTCCCTGATTCCGCTGGAAAAGCTTGGTCGGCCACGCATTGATGTCACGCTTCGAATCAGCGGATTTTTCCGTGACGCGTTCCCTCATCTCATTGACATGATCGATGACGCGGTCTTGCTCGTCATTCAGCAGGATGAACCGTTAGAGATGAATTTTGTCAAAAGACACTATCTGCATGACATCGAGAAAAATAGAGATCAGGGTGCCGAAGAAGCAGAAGCTTCCGCAAGATATCGAATCTTCGGTGCGAAACCGGGCACCTACGGCACGGGTGTTCAGGCGTTGATGGAGACACGTCATTGGAAGGAGGACAAGGACATTGCTCGGGTATTTCTCGAATGGGGTGGATACGCGTATGGTAAGACAGCAAACGGCGTGGATGCACGGGGTATATTTTCGGAACGCTTGAAAAGCGTACAGGTCGCGGTGCACAACCAGGACAACCGCGAGCACGACATCTTTGACTCTGATGATTATTTCCAATTCCACGGCGGCATGGTGGCGACCATTCGCGCCCTTACCGGGGTACAACCTAAGGCTTACTTTGGTGATAGCTCCCGCCCGGATGCTGTCCGCGTGCGCGATTTGCGCGAAGAAGCGCTGCGTGTTTATCGCTCGCGCGTGATCAACCCGAAATGGATCGAGAGCATCAAGCGCCACGGTTACAAAGGTGGGTTGGAGCTAACAGCAACTGTCGACTATATTTTCGGCTTCGATGCGACGGCACACGTAGCTCCAGACTTTATCTATGAAGGGCTCGCTCAAGAATATGCGCTAGACGCTGATACGCAGGACTTTCTGAAACAGTCAAATCCTTGGGCGTTGAATGCGATCGCCGAACGTTTACTCGAAGCGAACGAACGTGGACTATGGGAAGACGCAAGACCGGAGACGCTCGACGCATTGCGTGGAGTCCTGTTCGACAGCGAAACCTTATTGGAAGCACGCGGTGAGATGAGACGGAGCGCGGTATGATCCGTCCAACTTATCCGTTCGCCGCGATTGTCGGCCAGGAGCAGATGAAGATGGCGTTGCTGCTGGCCGCTGTGGATTGGCGCTTGGGCGTGCTCTTGCGTGGAGACAAAGGCGCGGGAAAGACCACAACAGCCAGAGCTCTAGCCGAATTGCTTCCGAAGCCCGGCCGCTTCGTCAATCTTCCAATAGGAATTACGGAGGACCGTCTTCTTGGCGGAATGGATCTGGGGAGTACGTTGAAGGGTGAACCAGCGCTTCGACCTGGACTGGTGGCAGAAGCGAACGGCGGTGTTCTTTATGTCGACGAGGTCAATCTTTTGCCAGACCATCTTGCCGACGCACTGTTGGATGCGGCTGCGACGGGTGTGAGCACGGTCGAGCGAGAAGGTTTTAGCGCGGTACAGGAAGCGCGATTCGTTTTAATGGGAAGCATGAATCCAGAAGAAGGATCGCTGCGGCCTCAGTTGCTCGACCGGTTTGCCCTCGTTGCCGATATTGCTGCCATCAGATTGGCAACCGAAAGGAGGGAGGTCGTTGAACGACGCATGGTCTATGACACCGATCCTTCATTTTTTGTTGCTCAGTGGATGGAGCAGCAGACATATCTTCAACAGCGGATCGCAGCTGCGAGGGTGATGCTTCCGTCTGTGCGTTGTCCTACTGCTATGTTGGAGCACATTAGTACGATCGTTTGCGAGCACGGTGTCATATCTCTTCGTGCGGATCTCGCCATAGCGCGTGCCAGCTGCGCACAAGCAGCGATGCTGGGTTGTGAAGAAGTCACGGCGGAACACATTGGGTCCGTGCTGCCGCTCGCCTTGGCTCATCGCATAGCGCGTTCACCTCAGAGGCCGCCCCTTCCAGGAACATCTCCGCCACTAATGCCCCAAACACCGCCGCAGAGTAGGGAGAGTGAAGGTACGGACGAAATGACGGAACAACGCTTTTCGTCGCTGTCAGTCAAAACACCCGAGTTGCGTTGGACTGTGGACGGTGGGAGAAGCGGAGCAACAGGTGGGCACAAACGGCAAGCGCCGGGACCAGTTGTGAGAACAAAAAAGAACGAGCGGCCTGCGGAACTGGACTCTCGCTTTTCCGTACTCGAAGCTGTCATACAGACCGGTCAGCCGAGCCCACGTCCCCAGGACTTATATGAGAAGATGCGTGAGCCGTTAGTCAGATCGCGATTCTTGTTTGTCGTGGATTCGAGCGGGTCACATGCTGCGCACGAACGGATGAGGGCGGTCAAGGGGGCAGTGTCCGGTCTCATTGAACGCTCTCTGCGACGTCGTGACGAGGTAGCAATGATTGTATTTCGAGGAGAATCTGCCGAGATTTTGGTTGCTCCTACAAGCGACGTAGCGACGGCCCTCGCAGCTCTGGAGTATTTGCCGACAGGCGGCCGTACCCCGCTCGCGCATGCGCTTGAACTGGCGAAAGAACTTGTCACTCCTGAGACACTCTTATTGCTTGTCACCGATGGACGCGCGAACGTTCCTTATGGCAGCGATGACGCCTGGTATGACGCGTTGCAGGCGGCGGCCAGGATTCGATGTCCCGGTCTGGTGGTCGACACCGAGTCAAGCAACAACGCATTCGGTAAAGCGAAGGAACTTGCTGACACAATGCAAATGGAGTGCATTAGGTTGTCAGAGTTTGAAGCGGGATATGATTTTTCCGTTCTGCTGAAAAACGGCGTCGATCGATAAAGTACGAAATCTTCTGTCTTTCTCCAGAGATAGGTGGCGCGACATATTCGAGCAACTTTTGCCGCGCCGCCTCATGGCTTCTAGTAGACATCTCGCTGGTAACGCTTTTGTTTTTTCATGGCGGCCAGGTACTCGGCGGCGTGGTCGAGGGTGCCGTTCGAGCCGCGGGCGATGACGTCGAGCAGTGCTGTTTCTACATCCTTGGCCATGCGGGTGGCGTCTCCGCAGACGTAGAAGTAGGCTCCGCGTTCCAGCCACTCGTAGAGATCTTTGCAGCGCTCCTGCATGCGGTCCTGGACGTAGACCTTGCGGGCCTGATCGCGGGAGAAGGCCGTATCGAGACGGGTGAGGATGCCGTCTTTGTGCATGGACTGGAACTGATCTTTATAAAGAAAGTCCATGGCCTCGCGCTGTTCGCCGAAGAAGAGCCAGTTGTCGCCTTTTTGGCCTGTCGCCTGGCGCTCTTCGAGGAAGGCGCGGAAGGGGGCGATGCCGGTGCCGGGGCCGATCATGATGACCGGTTTGGTGGTGTCTTCGGGCAGGCGGAAGTTGTTGTTGGAGTGGAGGAAGATCGGCATCGAAGTGCCTTCGCCGGCGCGGTCTCCCAGGTGTCCGGAGGCCACCCCCTGGCGGTCGCGGCCATGGGACTCGTAGCGGACTACCCGGACCGTGGTCTGGACGTTGTCCTTGTGCATGGCCTGGCTGGAGGCGATGGAGTACATGCGGGGGGTGAGGCGCTGAAGGATGTTGAAGAGCTGCTGGGGGTCGGTGACGACCCTCGGGAAGTCGGTGGCGAGGTCGACGAACTCGCGTCCCCAGCAGTACTCCTCGGCGCGGGCCTTGTTTTCCGGGCCGACGAGGCATTTTAAGCCCTCGATGGTGGGGGCCAGCTTGGCGTACTGGCCTACGGAGCCGCGGGCGAGTTTGCCGATGCCGAGGCGGGTGCGGAGGGCCTCTTCGAGGCTGATTTCGACCTTGTAGTGGTCGAGGACGCGCTCGCGGCCGGTGAAGTGGAGGGCTTCGAGGGCCTCGGCTACGGCGATGGCGCGGTTTTCCGGGATGATGCCGACGGCATCGCCGGGGGTGTAGGTCATGCCCTCTTCGATGGTGAGCTCGACGTGTCGGGTCTCCTTCTCCGAGCCCTCGCCGGTAAGGAGGCGGTTGTAGGTCACGGTGGAGAGGAAAGGGTTGTTGCGGGTGTATTTGGACGCGCGTCCGGTCGATTGCTGTTCTTGAGCTTCCACTTCGGTCATCCTTCTATCGTAAAACGCATCGGGGCAAAATGCTTGCAAGGCTGTGTTCTTTTGCGGTGTTTTCGTGGTGTCTCGCTGGTGCGCTGTGGTGATTCCGTGGTGCGTTGTTGCCTCTTGTCTCACGGTATTTCTGAGTCAAGTCTCTTTCGACCCCTCCCCCCTCCCCACAAGGGTATTTTGCAGGGATGTCTTTTGTTTACAATGGTTTGCGGGTGAGGTGTGTCTGTAACGTATTCATTACAGATGGGTTGCTCGCAAAATATTGAAGATAAAGGAGTTATGGTTCCTTTCTATGCCACCCCTTGTTTATCGCTTTAAATGAAAAACTGCAAGGAGCCTTAGCGCCTCGCAGTTTTTCCTGCTGGTACAAGTATATCGGATTGGGTGGGGGTAATGTGCCACGCGAATCTCCTTGTCTGGCGCGGGGATTTGCTGGTTGGGGGCTTGACAGGTTTGTTCTTTCGATAGTTTTTCCCCTTGGGAAAGAAGAACGAGGCAAATGCTGAGGTTCGTCGTTGTGCTCAGAATGACAGACGTTCTTCAATCGTTGTGCGGTAACACTTAGCGTGAAAGTTCCGCCGATTCGATGCCTCTATCCTTGCGTGATTGCTCCCTGTTTTGCCGACAAGTCCGGAAGCCAAATGACGAGAAGCGCGTTTAGCATTACTGACACCGTATCCGGACGTCCTAAGAACCCGAACGACGACTCACGAAGAGGTTATCTGAAGAGGTTATCTATGGATCGGCGAATGCTGGCGATAGGAGCGGTCGTTGTCGTTTGTGTCGTGGCGCTGCTCATGACCTCGACCAAACGAACGGTGCCGCCGCGGCGTGGACCCGTACTGTCAGGCTCGGTTTACAACCCATACCCGCTTGGCATCCTCCCGCCCGATTTGAATTCCGAGATAGATCGTGTTGAACGGGAGGTGGACGTCATTGAAGACCGAGCGCTTGCACGCTGGCACGGGTTACAGCCTCCGATTCTGACAGGTCAGCCGCCGGTGCTTAGGGATATCGGAACGGAAGCAGTAGAGACACTCGGCGAGCTCATGCTTTTCGACAAGAACATATCAACCAACAGAAATCAAGCGTGCGCGTCTTGCCACATGCCATACGTCGGTTTCGGCGGGCCGATTCCCTCGGTCAACCTGACAATAAGCGCGTTTCCCGGATCGGTTCACACTCGGGCAGGCAAGCGGACCCCGCAGCGACACCCGTATTCACCCTTCTTCCCTGTCCTCCAATACAACCAAGCGCAGGGCCAATTCTTTGGCGGAAACTTCTTCGATTCACGCGCGACCGGGTATTTGCTAAGGATTCCCGACGCCGAGCAGGCACAGGGCCCTCCCGTCGATACTCAGGAAATGGGTCTCCCCGACACTGCCTGCATCGCATTCCGGCTTTCGCAGGCTGTGTACCGACCTCTCTTTGAGGAGGTATGGGGCAAGGGTTCGTTCGAAATCAACTTTCCCCGTGAGACGGAGCAGATCTGTGCGACCCCTGGTGGGGCTGCGGTGTTTGGCGGGAGCACCACGTCGATTCCTCTAAGTGCGGCCGACCGAACCCGCGCCAACACGGTCTACGACCGTTGGGCACAGTCGATTGACGCATACGAGCAGTCCGCACAGGTCAGCGCCTTCTCATCGAAATTCGACGCGTTCCTGGCCGGTAAGTACAAGCTCACACCAGAGGAGATGGCGGGGTTCAAGCTCTTTGACGGCAAGGGCAACTGCAATTCATGCCACCTCGACGGACGAGGAACGACACTCAAGTTAAACCAGACAGACACTAGCTCGGCCGCGATGGTGAATCCTCTGTTCACGTGCTTTGGCTCGGCCAATGAGGGCCTACCTCTCAATCCGCGAGATTCTTTCTATTACGAGACCACGCCGGATGCTTACGGATTCACGGCTAACCCTTACGGTTTTGGCTACAGAGATTTGGGACTTGGGACTTTCCTAAGAAGCGGATTCGGCTCCGGTCCCAACCCAAATATGAACTGGAAGCAATACGCACCTGCGGCCGACGGACAAATGCAGGTATCGTCGGCCCGCGATGTGGCTATGACACCGCCACAATGTCCTACCACGGAGGCTCCCGGGCCGTACTTCCAGAAAGCGTTCTTTCACAACGGCTACATTAAGAGCCTGAAGCAACTCGTACATTTCTATAACACGCGCGATAAGTATGCGTATCCCGTCACTTCCGGACATTGCCCGAAGGGAACAACTGAAAAAGTTGATTGCTGGCCTACGCCTGAGGTACGGAACAATATCGATATGACCAGCGGGAATCTTGGCCTCACGGATAAGGAGGAGGATGAAATGGTTGCGTTTCTTCAAACACTGTCGGACGGTTTCACGAGGCCTTACCGCAACAACGATACCTATACGGGGGCTTGTATGAGGGGCGGTTCGGCGGCGACCCAAGGTAACGAGTTGCTGATCCCAACTCCGCCTCTACCACCCTGCGCGTCGGCGATCTGCGGCGTCACGCCTGTACCCAAACCGCCTATTCCGTAGCGTCAACGTTAAACGGTGGGGATGTGACTTCGATTATCTGGCCAGCGACCTTTTTCAGGTGTGATCATGAACAGAGTGGTTGGAATATTGGCGATCTCGGTTTTGAGCAGCAGCGTGTCCGCCCAGGAAAGTCAAACGACTCCAAAAGCTGCGCAGGTACGGATCATCCATGGGCCCGAGATCGAATTGGCGAAGGCGCATGTGACGATTATCAACTGGACGACGAACAATCCCGGTGGCTCCCCCGTGCACTACGGAATCGTGCACTATGGGACAGATCCACATAGACTGATCGAGACCGCAAAATCTCCGATCAGGTTGAACCCGGGTCACTCATCGACGGTCTTCCGCGTACGTCTCGATAAACTCGAGCCACGGACGACCTACTACTACACCGTTGACTCGATGGAGTCCACCGGCAAGGGCGATGGAGTGAAGAACTCGGTCAACCACTTCAGTACCCCTTAGGTAGCGTAGTCCACTTGGCTGCAAGTCGCCCTCGCCAATCAACTGTTTGAGCTGAAGCTGATATCAATCACAGATAATTTTGAAATGCGAGACTGCCTCGTTTGATCTCTCGTTCGATTTCGAGGATTTAGCGAAACGCAAGACGTCGATACGCTCTTAAGCTGGGGCGGAGTGGGACGGTTCGATCAGGGCCAGAACGGGGTGGACGAGGGTGAGGATGGTGTCTGCGATCTCGCTGGAGGGGGGGCGGTTGGGGGTTTGTGCCCACTCTTTGGCGGCGCCGTAGATGGCCCATGCGGTGGTGGTGGCGATCATCTGGGGGGAGGTGGGTGCGGCGGAGGGGTGTTTTTCGAGGCCGTCGAGGAGCATGCGGCGGACGACGGCGATGATGGCGGACTCCATGTGGGGCTCCATCTGGCCGGGGCGGTCGGTGCAGAGGAGCTGGGCCGAGGCGATGAAGTCGCAGACTCCGAGGACGATGGCGCGCAGGGCGGCGGTGCAGGTGCCGTTGAAGGTGATTCCGCGTTCGGAGAGGAGTTCGTTGAAGCGGGTGCCGACGGTGCACTCGAGCAGGGCGAACTTGTCGGGGTAGTGGTCGTAGAAGGTGGCGCGGTTGATGGTGGCGGCTTCGGCGATGTCCTGCACGGAGAGGCTGTCAAACTGCTTTTCTTTCATGAGGTTGACGAGGGCCTGCTGGAGGAGGTTGCGGGTGCGGAGGATGCGCGGATCTGTAGTCCGCTCGGGGGTCCGCTCTGGCATGAGCTCGGGGGCTTGCTCTACGGTCAGCTCGGGAACTTCGGCGAGTTTTGCGGGAGAGCTGGACATTTTGAATTTACCCGGCTGGCACTATTTTATCTGACCGGCCAGTTGTATTTTACTCGATTTTGACGACAGTACTTGCTTAAACGACATTCGTTGTGTTTTTCTGAATCGACACAAGTTGTTTAAACGTCAGATGTCGTATAGGAGATTTTGCCATGTCCACTTTGCTTGTTGTGAATTCCAGCCCCTTTAATGAGACCTCGGTCTCTCGCCATCTCTCTGAGGAGTTCGTCCAGAACTGGAAGCAGGCGAACCCGAACGGAAGAGTGATCACCCGCGACCTGACCTCGAGCGATCTGAAGACGGTCGATGCTGCCTGGGTTGGGGCCGCGTATACGCCGAAGGATGCTCGCACGGCGGAGCAGAAGCAGGCGCTTGAGGTGTCCGATACGCTGCTCGGCGAACTGCGGGCGGCCGATGAGTATGTCTTTGGCGTGCCGATGCACAACTTCGGGATTCCTTCGCTGCTGAAGCTGTGGATCGACCAGATTGCTCGCGTCGGCGAGACGTTTTCGTATTCGGAAGCAGGGCCGAAGGGTCTTCTGCAGGGGAAGAAGGCTACGTTCCTGATCGCCTCCGGTGGGGCCTATGACGCGGGGACGGTGATGGCTTCGTTCAACCATGTTGAGCCTTATCTGCGTTCGGTGTTCGGTTTCATTGGCGTGACGGATACGAAGTTCCTGTCGGCCGGCGGCGCTTCGGCGGTGATGTCTGGGCAGGTGGATCGGGCTACGTTCCTTAAGCCGCATGTTGAGGCGATTCGTTCGCAGTTTGTGGCTGCTTAATCGCTGCTTAGTTGATCTCCAAGGAGGAGGTATTGGTATGAAGATCGCATCGCTGGTTGCCAGGTATCTGCTTGGCTTTATCTTTCTTGTCTTCGGATTGAACGGCTTTTTGCACTTCATTCCGACGCCTCCTCCTCCTCCTGGAGTCGCTGGGGATTTCATGATCGCGCTGTTTGAGTCCCACTATCTGGTCATCATCTTTCTACTGCAGTTGATTCCTGCGGCGTTTCTGTTGATCAACCGGTTTGTGCCGCTAGCTCTGGTGTTGCTTGGGCCGGTGATCGTGAACATTATTTGTTTCCACGCGCTGATGGCTCCGGCAGGGTTGCCGATGGCTTTGTTTGTGACGGTGCTGTGGGGGCTGGTGGCTTATGGTGTTCGGTCGGCGTTTGCGGGGTTGCTGCAGGTGCAGGCTTCGGAGACGGCCTGAGATTGGCCTGTGTCGCAGCGAGGAGACGGGAACAGCAAAGGCAAATGCGGGGGTCTCTCCACTACGCTGTTCCCGATGAGACCGGGAACAGCTTCGGTCGAGATGACGGCGTTTGGGGGGTGGAGAATTTAGACGGGGCGCTTCTCTGGTTTGCTGCCAGTGGGCGGCGATGGGGCGTAAAACTTTCGTGGAACTCAGATGCGTTGGTTGTCGGGGCGCCAGTTGACGATGGCTTGCTTGATGGCCTTGGGGTCCATGTTTTTGGTGAGGGCTCGGTGGGCGAGGTCGGGGAGTTCGGCGTCGGAGGCGAAGCGTAGGGCGATGAGTTGAGGGACGGTGAGCTCGTCGATGTGCGCGCGGTCGGCGGCGGGGAGGAGCGCGGCGAGGCGGAGACGCTCTTCGAGGCGGATGATGCGGTCCTGCGCTTTGAGAGAGGAGCCACGGGCTGCGCCGGCCAGCAGGAAGAAGACGATGGCCATGACGATTCCCCAGAGATGGGTGTGCTGGTAGCCGGGCCAGTTGTTAATGGTGATGTAGATGGAGAAGACGAGGTTGAGCAGGAGCAGGGGAAGGATGATGAAGTGAAAGAGAGGGTAGAAGCGGGCGTGGTTTTTGAAGTTCTGCGGGGCGGGCATACGGCGTCCTCTTTGCGGGAAATGATGGCGGGGTCAGCATAGCACCCTGGGCTGTTATGGGTTCCTAAAAGCAAAAACAACGACAGAAGCAGATCCCTACGGGATGACAACAAAAGAACAAGCAACCCTCCAGCAAGGGTAAGGCGAGTGGGGTAGCCTTGGGGGATGACGAGTTCAGCTATCACAAAGACGGGGAAGAAGCGGATTGGCGTGCATGTGGGCACTGCGGGGGGAACGTGGACTGCGGTGGAGCGGGCAGTGGCGGCGGGGGCGAATACCTTTCAGATTTTTTCTTCGAGTCCGCGGCAGTGGCGGGCGGCGACGGTGAAGCCGGAGGATGCGAAGAAGATGCGGGAGCTGCGGGCGAAGCATGATGTGGGGCCGGTGGCGGTGCATGCTAGTTATCTGATCAATCTCTGCAGCCAGACGGAGAGCGTGCGGACCAGTAGCGTAGGCGCCTTTCGTGGGGAGGTGGAGCGGGCGCTGGCGCTGGGGGCGGAGTACCTGGTGCTGCATCCGGGGAGCTGGAAGGGGCTGACGCGGGAGGAGGGGCTGCGGCTGGCGGCGGAGTCGATTGAGAGGGCGATCGATGGGGTGCCGTGGGAGGGGAAAGATTTCAGGATTTTGATTGAGAATACGGCTGGAGCGGAGTTTTCACTTGGCGGGAAGCTGGAGCAGGTGGCGGAGCTGGTGGAGACGCTGAAGGCTTGCGCGCCGGTGGGGGTGTGTCTGGATACGTGCCATGTGCATGTGGCGGGGTATGACCTGGTGTCGCCGGATGGGTATGTGGAGACGATGCTGCTGGTTAAGGATACGGTGGGGTTCGATGCGGTGAAGGTGTGGCATTGCAATGATGCGAAGGCGGCGATGGGGTCGAAGCTGGATCGGCATGAGCATATTGGAGAGGGGACGATTGGGGCGGAGGTGTTTCGGCGGCTGCTGCATGATGAGCGGTTTGCGCATGCGGCGTTTATTGCGGAGACGCCGGTGGACGCTCCGGGGGATGAGGCAAGGAATGTTGGGGTGTTGCGGACGCTGGCGGCGGGATAGCTACGGGCCGGGTTTATTTCGACGGCAGACCTGCTTCAGGTTCGGGTTTGCGCTGATCTTCGATGGTGAAGCCCTCAGGGACCGCGAAGAAGCGAGCTTCGGGCTCAGAGGTTGAGAGGTCTTTTGTTGTGAAGGTCTGCTTGCCGGACTGAGGCGAGTCGAGCTTGGAGAGGATGTTGATGCCGAGTTGGGGGGAGTACCAGAACTCGCGCGTGGTGACCATCGGTTGGTCGTTTCCGAAGACGCCTGGATTGAGGGTGGTGATCTCACGATAGCCGATGGTGTCGATGCCGGAGAGGTTGTTGTGGCCGAGATCTTCATGCTGATGGTAGCCGCTGTTGTCTGATAGAGCGCCAGAGGGATGGATGGCAGGCTGGTAGGTGCTGGTCACCGACCCCGTGTAAGCCACTACGAAACATCTCTTGATGTCGATCTGACAGTTGTACAGAGTGTGATCGGCTGGGTTTGAGATCTGAATAAAGTCCATGACGGATAGCATCTTTCCGTTTTTGGGTACCAGCAGCCAGCGCTCCTGATAGATGCGTCCTGTGCCGTCGCGCATGATCTGACGCTTATTGACGAGGGTGTAGGTCCCGCCGCCCGACATGGGGCGAGACCACTCGGTTTCGAGACTCAGGCTAAAGGGCGCGTGGGCCAGAGGGGGAATGAAGATGCTCTCAAGTGTTTGGCGCGTTCCTCCGTCGTAGGTTTTGACGGTCGGTTGCGTAGTTTGCGAGAAGAGAAGCGTGTGAGAGGCTAGGAGCGCGATCGTGAGACAGAACGGGCGAAGCGCGGACGACATTAGAACTGTTCGCATGCCTGACTCCGAGAAGTAGGACGAATTATAGACGTTGGGGCAATGTCAGTTGGGCAGATCGATTGGAATCGAAGGACTGAAGACGAAGGACGTCGATCTGAAGTAGATAGAGGTGCAGTGGGGAAGGACGACGCCTGGGGCGTTGCCGAAGAAGTCGACGCGGTCGAGGCCCTTGTCTTTGAATCCTTCGTAGAAGCCGTAGCCTTCGGAGTTGTCGCAGATGATGATTCCATCCGGGGCCAGACGTTCGCAGGCGAGGTCAATCATCTGTGAGCGGGTGAGCCCGTCGATCACGATGACGTCGTAGTGGGCGATTGTCTTCGTGGAGAGGATTTGAGCGACTTGCGGTGCGTCGGTGATGGGTGCGGTTTTTTCTACGTAGTGCAGCTCGACGTTGGCGGGCATGCCGGATGCTATGCGATCGTACCAGTCCTTTTTCCCTTCGAAGGTGACGACGTGTTTCGCTCGTGCCGACCACCACAGGGTGGATTGTCCGCCTCCGAACTCGAGGATTGTTTTGCTGGAGTAGTTGCGGGCGGTGAGAAAGTCCAGGCTGGAGTAGGTGTACCAGGGGATCGGTTCGCCGTGCCGGGATACGGCTGCCATCTTCAAACTGCTACGGAAGTGTCCGGTGCGAACGCTGTAGAGGATGGGCGTAAGGATCGCGGTGAGGCTGTTGCGTATGGGGTTGGACAGCCAGGCCGGAAGGAGTTTTTTGATGGGAGCGAATGCTTCGCGAATGGCGAACTGCGACACGGTTTGCTCCTGGTAAGACGCGGGCTGTGCTTCGGCGCCTATGCGTATGAGCCGGTGATCAGGCTCCGAAGATGTTGGTGGCAAGGAACTGGTTGCGGAACTTTCCTTGCGGGTCGTATTGGTTGAGGAGGGTTTTGTAGTCGGACATCCTGGGGTAGAGACGCTGCAGGGTTGCGGGCGGGATGGTGTTGACCTTGGCCCAGTGGGGGCGGGCGTTGAAGGGCGCCAGTTTTTCTTCGATGAGGGGGAGGAGGGCCTGGACTGCGTCGTTCTCGGGCTTCCAGGTGAAGTGGATAGCGAGCGAGGGGCGCTGGTAGGCCATGCTGAGCCAGAGGTTGTCGGGGGCGATGGTGCGGAGCTCGGTGATGTAGAGGTGTGGGGTAATGCGGTCGCGGAGCTGCTCGACGGCGAGGATGGCCTCGTAGGCGTGGTCGCGGGGGACGAAGTACTCGGTCTGGATCTCGGCGCCGCTGCTGGGGGTGAAGTTGAGCTTGAAGTGGGGGAGGCGCTCGTACCAGGGGCCGGGGACGCCGAACTGTTCGGTGCAGCTTTCGGCGGCGTGGCCGGCGACGGGGTGGAGTTTTTGTTTGGCCTGTGTGGCGCCGAAGAATTCAGGGGCAAAGGCGACAGAGGTGGCGCCGGGATCGAGGCGGCGTTTGACCCAGACTTCGGTGGCGCGGTGGTTTTGCCAGTCGGTGAAGAGGCTGACGCTGTAGCCGCTGAGAAAGATCTCGTCGAGATGGTGTTCGAGCTGGGAGAAGGAGAGGTTTTCGTAGACGACCTGCGCGACCTGGAAGGTGGGTTGGAGGTCGAGGGTGGTTTTGGTGACGACGCCGAGGCCGCCGAGGTTGACGACCTGGCCGAGGAACTGGTCGCCATCTTTGGCTCGGGAGAGGGTGTGGAGGGTTCCGTCGGCCGTGACGAGCTCGAGGCCGGAGACGATGGTGGCGAGGTTGCCGTTGTTGCTGCCGGAGCCGTGGGTGGCGGTGGCGCAGGCTCCGATGACGGAGACGTGAGGGAGCGAGGCGAGATTGGGGACGGCGAAGCCCTGGGCGTCGATGATGGGAGCGAGCTTGCCGTAGGTGACGCCGGCGCCGACGGTGGCGGTGCGGGCTTTGGCGTCGATGTCGATGGAGTCGAGCTGCTTGAGGGACATCTGCGCGTGGGTGCTGTCGGCGATGGCGTTGAAGGAGTGGCCGCGGCCGAGGGCGCGCAGCTTGTCGCAGCTTTTGACGATGTGTTGGACCTCTTCGGCGGTTTTGGGCTGGTAGAGGGTGTCGGTGTGAAAGGTGAGGTTGCCGGCCCAGTTGGTTCGGGGTGCGGTCTGGTGGACGGCGTCTTGCAGGGCGGACTGGTCGGCTGTTTGATGTTCGGCCGCGGAGACGAAGCGGGAGAGCATGGTTCCGGTGAGGAGGGAGCAGGAGCCTTTGAGGAACTGTCTCTTATTCATGTCGCACACTCGATTCGGTCGAAGCCTGTGCCTGGTTTGGGGATGGAGCATGCTGCTGCTCCGGTTGCCGCGTCAGGCCTTTATAGGGATTTGGCGGCTTCGACGCAAGGGGCTCGCCGGAGCGGGAATATTTAGGAGGGTGGTTTATGCGTGGCGGCGTTTGGCTAGATCGCCTGAAGCGGGGTGGATGTTTCCTTTTTGTTGTAGCTGAAGTAGCGCTTGAGGCTGAGGAAGCGGGATTCGTAAAAGTGATAGCTGAGCAGCGCGACTGGGATGGTGGCAGCCATGACTACGCAGGCTCCGGCGAGAACTCCGAGGGCTTTGGAGTGGAGATGGCTGGTGACGTAGAGACGAGTTGGACTGTTGAGCATTGTTTCGAGGGAGTAGTGGAAGACGTAGATGCCATAGCTGTATTTGCCGAAGAAGCGAAGGGCGCTGTTGGAGAAGAGTTGTTGGGTCTTTGAACCGCGGCGCAGGGCCATGGCGATGAGTGCTGCGAAGGAGATGGCGACGAGGGTGAAACCGAAAGTAGGGATGAAGAAGTTGGTCTCCCAGAGGAGGCCGTGATAGCGGAGCCCGGCGACGATGAGGATTACTACGCAGATGGCGAGGACTCTGGGGGCGAGCGCGAGGATAGATTGACGGGCGGGGGTGCGGAGAAGAGCGCAGAGGGTGCCGCCGAAGAGGAGGTTGTCGGCGCAGGAGAAGGTGGGGGAGTAGGGGAGATAGAGGTTGTGAAGCCGGGGGCGCAGGGCTACGAGGATGATGCGGAGCGTGAGGATCGCTGCGCAGGCGACGAGGGAGAAGGTGATGAGTGTCTGGAGGCGCTTGATTCGATAGACGAGAAAGGGCCAGACGAGATAGAACTGCTCCTCGACCTGGAGAGACCAGAAGTGGTTGATGTTGAACGCGTGCAGATTGAGAGGGCCGACGGTCCAGAGGGCGAGGTTGGCGGTGTAGGTCAGATAGTAGATCGGCCAGCCTGACCAGATGAAGTGAAGAGGGCGAGTGAGAAGAAATAGCACGATGAGAACGCCGTAGTAGAGCGGGAAGATGCGCAGGGTGCGGCGGGCGTAGAAGGTCTTGAAGAAGTGAGGGAGGGCGCGTGTGTCGAGCAGAATGCCGGTGATGAGAAAGCCGGAGAGAACGAAGAAGAGGTTGACGCCGAGGTAGCAGGACTCGCGGATGCGGTTGAGGAGATCCAGAAGTCTTGAGCCGGTGTCGGGATTAGACGCGAAGAGGTGGAAGAAGAGAACCATGAGGATGGCGAGTCCTCGAATGCCGTCGAGTGCTGGAATGTGCTGAAAACCGCCGGGATTTTCGGGATCGCCGGAGGAAGCTTTCTGCGCGGGGGAGGCCGGAGGCATGTCTGGATTATCGGTTATTTGCGGAGATGCCACAAAGATAAATGTCGGAGGGCGTTAGTTGGCGGGAGGCCTGCGAGGGGTTTCGGCTGGACGGGCGAGGTTTTGAAGCAGAGCAACGTTGAAGCGGGCTGGACGGTACAATCAAGGAGTATGCCTGAGACACGAACGAGCGAAATCGGCGGGAAAACAGTGAATATTGATGAGAGTTCTTCTGCTGCGGAGGGGAATCAGCCGCAGCGGTACAGCCCGGCTGAGATCGAGCCGAAGTGGCAGGCCCGGTGGGATGCGGATCCGTCGCTGTATGCAGCCGAGGGGCACGATTCAGGGAAGCCAAAGTACTACTGCCTGGAGATGCTGCCGTACCCGAGCGGCGCGCTGCACATAGGGCATGTGCGGAACTATGCGATTGGGGATGCTCTGGCTCGGCATATGTGGATGCGCGGGTATAACGTGCTGCATCCGATGGGGTGGGATGCGTTTGGGCTGCCGGCGGAAAACGCGGCGTTGAAGAATGGAGTGCCGCCGCGGGAGTGGACGTTCGCGAATATTGCTGCGATGAAGAAGCAGTTCCAGCGCCTCGGGATGGGGTTCGACTGGTCGACTGAGGTGACGACTTGTTTGCCGGATTACTACAAGTGGAACCAGTGGTTCTTTTTGAAGATGTTCGAGAAGGGGCTCGCGTATCGGAAGAAGAGCAAGGTGAACTGGTGTCCGGATTGCCAGACGGTGCTGGCGAATGAGCAGGTGATTGGCGGGCGCTGCTGGAGGCATGAGGATACGGTCGTTGAGCTGCGGGATCTGACGCAGTGGTTTTTGCGGATTACGAAGTATGCGGATGAGTTGCTGGACGGGCTCGACAAGCTGGAGGGCTGGCCGGAGAAGGTCCGGACGATGCAGCGTAACTGGATCGGACGGAGCGAGGGGGCGCATGTAGATTTCGCTGTGGCGGATGGCGATGCGAAGATCACGGTGTTTACGACGCGGGTGGATACGATCTTTGGTGCGACGTCGGTGCAGCTTGCGCCAGAGCATGCGGTCTCGAAGGCGTTTGCGCTGGAGGATGATGCACTGCGGGTGCAGATTGAGGAGTTGCTGGATCAGCAACAGAAGGCTCGTGAGACCGATGCGCTGGGTGCGATTGAGAAGCACGGTGTGTTTACTGGGCGCTTCGCGGTGAATCCGTTCAACGGCGAGCGGGTGCCGATCTGGGTGGCGAACTACATTCTGGCGGACTATGGAACGGGTGCGATTATGAGCGTGCCGGCGCATGATGAAAGGGACTTCGAGTTTGCGCAGAAGTACGGGTTGGCAGTGCGCCGGGTAATTGCTCCTGTGGTTGATACAAAAGGCGCCGCGGGCGCTGATACAAATGATCCGGCGTTGCCCTATACCGGTGAAGATGAGGCCGTGCTGATCGATTCGGGGCAGTGGACTGGAGAGAACTGCCTTGAAGCGCAGGAGAAGATGGCTGCGTTTGCGAAGACAAAGGGGTTTGGTACTCCTACGGTTACATATCGGTTGAAGGACTGGGGAGTCAGCCGGCAGAGGTACTGGGGAACGCCGATTCCGATGGTGTACTGCGACAAGTGCTCGCCGGACGAGCCGTTGCCTGTGGCTGAGAACGAGTTGCCGATTGTGTTGCCGGAGCAGGTGGATATTACACAGACGAATGGCTCGCCGCTCGGGCGGATTGCCGAGTTTGTGAATGCGAAGTGCCCGAAGTGCGGGGGGGTGGCACGAAGAGAGACGGATACGATGGACACGTTCGTGGACTCGAGCTGGTACTTCTATCGGTACACGGATGCGAAGAATTCGGCCGCGCCGTTTGATTCGGATAAGGCGAACTATTGGTTTCCGATCGATCAGTACATCGGCGGAGTGGAGCATGCGATTCTGCATCTGATCTACTCGCGGTTCTGGACGAAGGTGATGCGGGATCTTGGGTTGGTCAAGAACGATGAGCCTGCGGAGCGGCTGTTTACGCAGGGGATGGTGATCAAAGACGGCGCGAAGATGTCGAAGTCGAGGGGCAACGTTGTGAGCCCGGATTTGATGATCGAGCGATATGGCTCAGACGCGACGAGAATGTATGCGCTGTTTGCGGCTCCGCCGGATCGTGATTTGGAGTGGCAGGAAGAGGGGGTTGCGGGGATCTCGCGGTTTTTGGGGAAGGTGTATCGGCTGACGACGAAGTTCTCGAGTGTTGCTCGTACGAATGGAGCTGCGACGAGGCCAAAGGATCAGGCGTTGTTGCGTCGTCTGCATCAGACGATTGCGAAGGTTACGCAGGACTTTGATGGACGATGGCACTTCAATACTTCGATCTCTTCAATCATGATTCTGGTGAACGAGATTACTGCGAACGAAGCCGCGATGGATGCGGGAGAGATCTCTCCGGCTGCGGTGTCTGAGGTGTTGCGTGGTCTGATTTTGCTGCTGGCTCCGTTTGCGCCGTTTTTTGTGGCGGAGATGTGGGAGGAACTTGGCGGCGAGGGCGTGGTGTTTCGCACGCAGTGGCCGGTGGTGAATGAAGAGCTTGCGCGGGAGGATGAGATTGAGATTCCGGTGCAGGTGAATGGCAAGCTGGTGAGTGTTGTGAAGGTGCCGGCGGGTAGCGATGATGCTGTTGTGAAGGCTGCTGCTTTGGCTGATCCCAAGGTGATCGCGCGGATTGAAGGCAAGACCTTAGTGAAGGTGATCGTGGTGCCGGGTAAGCTTGTGAATCTTGTGGTGAAGTAGTGGAGCAAATTCCGCAGGATGGGGTGGTGGTTGCGGCTGGGACGGTTCGGGGGACGCAGTCGTTTGTGCATACTCTTTCGGAGTGCTGGCGGCGGCCTTCGCTGACGGCGCTGGAGGTGTTGTGGCGGTGGGCGTATGGGATTCCGGCGCTGCTGCTGCTGCGGTATGAGGGGTTGAAGATTTTGCAGGCTACGCCGTTGGACTATGCGGCGCTGAAGAGTATGACGGTGGTGGATCCGCTGGGGTCGGCGCAGACGCTGGCGAAGGCGCTAGCGCTGTTGGTGCCGCAGGTACTTGGTGTGGCGATGTGGCTGGCGCCGTTGCTGGTGGTGGCGTGGGTGGTGGTGTCGTCGGTAGGACGAACGCTGGTGCTGAGGCGGGCGGATAAGCGGCTGGAGCGCCGCGTGGGGACGCTGATTGTGCTGCAGGCTGTGCGGGTGGTGGCGCTGCTCGGGAGTTTTGCGGTGTGGTTCTGGTGCATGGAGCGTGTGGCGGAGTGGACCGTGACCGGGCCGATTGCGTCGGGTGGAGAGCCTAATCTGGTGGGGTATTTTTCGCTGGTCATTGTGGCGACGCTGGGGCTGTTTACGCTGTGGGCGGTGGTGAGTTGGGCGCTGTCCGTGGCTCCGTTAGTTGCGATGCTGCGTGGGTTAGGTGTGAGAGGGAGTCTGGCGGCGGCGTTTAGGCTGGGGGCGTTGAAATCGAAGCTGGTAGAGATCAACCTTGTGATGGGGATTGTGAAGATCGCGTTGATTGTGCTGGCGATGGTGTTCTCGGCGACTCCGCTGCCGTTTGAGAGCGTGACGACGCCGGAGTTTTTGTTTTGGTGGTGGGCTGGGGTTACGGTCCTTTATTTTCTTGGATCTGACTTCTTCCATGTGGCGCGGCAGGTGGCTTATTTGCAGCTTTGGCGAGCTTACGAAGATTGAAAGGCTGTCCGGCCGGACGGGCCTCCTGCGCGGAGGGCGGTCACTTCGTGACGCGTGTACCTTCTTGTGGTTAGGGAACGATGCTGGTCCTCCCGTTGGTCGGCACGATCCAACCTGCGACCAACGGGAGCACCTCGCGAAGCTTTCACAAGTCACGAAGTGACCGCTGCCCGCGTAGGGCGCCCGTCCGGCAGGACAGCTTCTAAGAAGATTTTCCTCTCGACGGCACGCAGATTCTGCATCATACGGGAATCGGCTTACAGAGGGGAGGTTGAGTATGTCATTTGGGATCTATGCGATTGGCTATTTGATTCTGATTGCAGGTGTGGCTTATCTGGCTCACTTGATGCACATTCCTCAGCACTACATCGTCGCGATTGCGGTGATCATGCTGGGAATCGGGGTTGTGACGGGTGTGCAGACTACACGACATAAAGACCCCAGCTAGCGCGGCGGCCGCGGGCACGGGTACTAAAGTTTTTTCTTTTCGAGAGGGAGATACTGCATCCTATCTCTGCATGGGCCCCTCATTCCCGTTTGGAGAGAGATCATGTCCTCTGCCTTGTATGTCTTTGCCTATCTTCTGCTGATAGCCGGTGTCTCTTACCTGGCTTATCTGAGCCACATTCCGGAAGCCTACATTGTCGCAATGGCTGTGATCATGGTGGGCATCGGCGTGGTGAGTGGGATGGAGAGTGCGCGGTTGAGGAGCTCTCACTACAGAAGAGGGCCTGGCCTCTACTGAAAAAGCCTTCGTCTCAGAGAGACGGCGACGTCGCATTTACACTGGGTAGGTGGATACCTCAACGGTTGTTATTCTGGATTTTGGGTCGCAGTATACGCAGCTGATTGCGCGGCGTGTTCGTGAATTCAATGTATTTTCTATCGTATTGCCTTGTACGGCCCCGCTTGAACAGGTGAAGGCGCTGAACCCGAAGGGTGTGATTCTTTCAGGAGGGCCGTGCTCTGTCTATGACGCGGACGCGCCTAATGCTGATGAGGGTGTACTGGCGATGGGTGTGCCGGTGCTGGGGATCTGCTATGGGCTGCAGTTCATCGTTCATCATCTGGGAGGGAGGGTGGTGGGGGCCGCGGCGCGTGAGTACGGGCATGCCGAGGTGACGGTGGTGGCGGAGACGCCGCTGTTTCGCGGGTTGCCGGGGACGATGGATGTCTGGATGTCGCATGGGGACGAGGCGGAAGAGTTGCCGCTGGGGTTTCAGCTGACGGCGAAGACTGCGAATGCGGTGGCGGGGATCGCGGATGAGGCGAGAAGGATCTGGGCGGTGCAGTTTCATCCTGAGGTGGCGCATACGCGGCAGGGGATGGAGCTGCTGAAGAACTTTTGCCTGGATATCTGCGGGGCGGAGCAGGACTGGACGCCGGAACATTTTATTCAGTCGACCGTGGAGAGGGTTCGTGCGCAGGTGGGGACGGGTCATGCGATCTGTGGGTTGAGTGGTGGTGTGGATTCGAGCGTGGCTGCGGTGCTGGTGGCGCGGGCGATTGGGGACCGGCTGACCTGTATTTTTGTGAACAACGGAGTGCTGCGGAAGGATGAGTTTCTGAAGGTGCAGACGACGATGCGCGAGCAGTTGGGGCTGAATGTGGTCGCGGTGGATTCTTCACAGCGCTTTCTGGAGAAGCTTGCTGGAGTAACGGATCCGGAGAAGAAGCGAAAGGTGATTGGGAACGAGTTTATTGCCGTGTTCGATGATGAGGCGAAGAAGATCTTCGAGGCGCAGAAGGACAGTCAGCCGAGTGCGGGAGAGGAGATCGCGTGGTTGGTGCAGGGCACGCTGTATCCGGATGTGATTGAGTCGAGCAGCGTGCATGGGCCGAGTCATACGATCAAGAGTCACCACAATGTTGGAGGCCTGCCGGCGGATATGAAGCTGAAGCTGATTGAGCCGCTGCGCGATCTGTTCAAAGATGAGGTGCGGCGGATTGGGCGGGACCTGGGTATGCCTGAGGACATCATTGAACGGCAGCCGTTTCCGGGGCCGGGGCTTGCGGTGAGGATTCTTGGCGAGGTGACGGCGGAGCGCGTGGCTATTCTGCAGGAGGCCGATCAGATTGTGGTGGATGAGATTAAGAAGGCAGGGCTCTATCGGAAGGTTTGGCAGAGCTTTGCGGTGCTGCTGCCAGTGAAATCGGTGGGGGTGATGGGGGATCAGCGGACGTATGCGAATACCTGCGCGGTGAGGGCGGTGGAGAGCGAGGATGGGATGACGGCGGATTGGGCTCCGCTGCCGTATGAGGTGCTAAGGACGATCTCGAGCAGGATTGTGAGCGAGGTAAGAGGGATCAATCGGGTGGTGTATGACATTACGTCGAAGCCGCCGGGGACGATTGAGTGGGAGTAGTGCGCTTGTCCTGCCGGACGGCCCACTACGCGTGGGGCGGTCACTTCGTGACTTGTGTACCGGTCTTGGCTGGGCTAACTTTTAGGGCCTCCCGTTGGTCGGCACGGAATTTAGCTTGCGACCAACGGGAGCACCTCGCGAAGCTTTCACAAGTCACGAAGTGACCGCTGCCCGCGCAGGGCGCCCGTCCGGCAGGACTAGCCTACATAGGCTGCAGCGTCGGTGACATCGGTTCCGGAGTTCAGCTTCATTGCGCGGAAAATTACAGTCAGCAACGTGGAGACGGCTAGATTCAGCAGTAGGGCGGGCACGGCTGCGTACATGGGGTACGTGCTGCCGAAGAGGTGCAGCGGGTAGACCGAACTTTTCAGTCCTAACGCTACCGCCATGGCCGTGCCGCTGAACATGCCTGCCGCCCAGCCGATGAGGAGAGCCCAGGGATTGAACCAGCGGGTGAAGACACCTAGAACGACCGATGGGAAGAGCTGACCCATCCAGATTCCGCCGAGTAACTGCATCTCGATGGCGTAGGGAGCGGGGAGCTTGAGGACAAAGAGCAGTGCGCCGAACTTTACGACGAGCGAGACGATCTTGGCCATGCGGGACTCTTCTTCGGGGAGCATCTTTCGTCGCACCAGCGCTCCGTACAGATTGCGGGTGAAGAGATTGGAGGCGGCGATGGACATGATCGCTGCGGGGACGAGTGCTCCGATGGCGACGGCGGCGAGGCAGAAGCCGGCGAACCACTCGGGAAACATCTTGAGGAACAGAAGAGGTACGGCTTGATTTGGATCTTTGGTGACGACTCCGGCGGCTAGTGCGAGATAGCCGAGCAGGGCGATGAGTCCTAAGAGAAAACTGTAAGCGGGCAACATTGCGGCGTTGCGGCGCACTACGTTGGCGCTCTGCGCGCTGAGGACTGCGGTGGCTGTGTGCGGGTAGAGCATGAGCGCTATGGCAGAGCCGATGGCGAGGGTGGAGTAGCCGAGGAACTGGCCTTGTCTCAGGGAGATTGTCGCTGTTGGCATGTGGTGTGCCAGCTGTTGATTTGCGAGTTCGAAGACTCGTGCGTAACCGCCGAGTTTGTGGGGGATATAGATCAGGGCGGCAAGCACCATGACATAGAGCATGACGTCTTTTACGATGGCGATGACGGCCGGAGCGCGCAGACCACTGGAGTAAGTGTAGGCGGCGAGGATGACGAAGGCGGCTGCGAGGGGCCACTCACCGTGGATGCCCATGGCTCCGATGACGACGCGGATGCCGACCAGTTGGAGGGCGATGTACGGCATGAGAGCGAGGATGCCTGTGAGAGCGATGGCGATGGTCAGCCAGCGGTTTCCGTAGCGGCCACTGACAAAGTCGGCGAAGGTTATGTAACCGTGGCGGTGGCATACTGTCCAGAGGCGTGGCAGGACGAGCATCATGTAGGGATAGGCGATGACGGCGTAGGGGACTGCGAAGAATCCCATGGCGCCTGCACCGTAGAGTGCTGCCGGGACCGCGATGACGGTGTAGGCGGTGTAGAGGTCGCCGCCGATGAGGAACCAGGTGATCCAGGTGCCGAAGCTGCGGCCTGCGAGGCCCCACTCTTCGAGCGAGCCCATTCCTGCCTTCGGTCTTCGCCACCGTGCGGCCCAGAATCCGGCGAGCGTTACGAGCAAAAAGAAAAAGCAGAAGACTACCAGTGCGGTCGTATGCAGTTGCAATCGTTCACCCAGCTTTAGAGATTTGCCGCACTCACAGGTTAGCGCAACGGTGCAGGAAGAGGGATGTTTGCTGAGTTAGCTTCGTCCGTTGTCGCCCCACTCGTAGACGACTACGCCGAGGTCGTTGAGGGTTTTGATGACGGCCTCCAAGTTGCGGCGAACCTCGGGGCGCGCGCTGGCGGGGACCTGATGGGCTTCTTCGACGGCGACGACGCGACCATAGGGCCAGGAGTTTTCCGGGATGGCGTTGAGCGCGGTGGGCAGGTCGATGACGCGCACGTTCAGGTCGCGGCGGCGGGCGCCGATGGGCCGTAGCATTCCGCCTACGCCGAGACCGCTGGTGTTGCCGTCGGCGACGACCACGTGCAGTGTTGCCATGGCACCCTGCACGGTGAGGTAGGGATTTTCCCAGAGATTGAGGCTCTTGACGGCCATGTAGCGGGTCTTCGAAGGGGGCGGGATTAGCTCCATCTGCTGGCGCGCGAGGTTGGTCTCCTGCTGGTGTTCGGCGGCGAGGGCGTTCTGCTCTGCCACGTTGGGGATGGCAGGCTTTGAACAGCCGGCGAGGGCGAGAGGAAGCAGAAGAGCAGCGGGAAGGAGCGTGTCTCGCAGCAGCGAATAGTTCTCGGGCGGCGAGTGTCGGGACAGCGAATGTCGGAATATCGAGGGCACGAATATCAGCATATCAAGCGATGGCATCGATCAAAAGGCCAAAGTTTCCGGCAATTTTCGATGAAGACGAGTGGTTATCGTCCGGTCCATACTGCGGGACGTTTTTCCAGAAAGGCCTTTGTGCCCTCCTCTTTGTCGGCGGTTCCGCAGAGGCGGCCGAAGATCTTTGCTTCCATGTCGATGGCTTCTTCGAGGCTGATCTCGCTGCCATCGCGGACTGCTTCGAGGCATGCGGCGACGGCCAGGGGGGCCATGGCGACGATGGTGCGGGCGAGAGCTTCGGAGCGCTCCATCAACTTGTCTGCGGGCAGGACCTCGTCTACCAGGCCGATTCGCAGGGCCTCGGCGGCGTTGATCATCTCGCCGGTGAGCAGGAGTTTGAGCGCCATGGGCTGGCCGACGAGGCGTGGGAGCCGCTGGGTTCCGCCGTAGCCAGGGATGAGGCCGAGCTTGACTTCGGGCTGGCCGAGGCGCGCGGTCTCGCTGGCGAGGCGTATGGTGCAGGCCATGGCCAGCTCGCAGCCGCCGCCGAGGGCGAATCCGTTGATGCAGGCGATGACGGGCTTGCCGCAGGTCTCGATGAGGCGGAAGACAGCCTGACCGCGGCGGGCCTTGGCCTCTCCTGCGGCTGCGTCGGTGGCGGCGAGCTCTTTGATATCTGCGCCGGCCGCGAAGGCCTTTTCGCCTGCGCCGGTGAGGAGGATGACCAGGACGGCGGGGTCTGCGGCGAGTGTTGAAAATACGGCTTCCAGTTCGTTGAAGACCTGGGTGTTGAGGGCGTGGAGCACCTGGGGGCGGTTCAGCGTGACGCGCGCTACCTGATCCTTTATCTCGCACAGCAACGTCTCGTAGTTCACAGACCTCTCCTCTCGCGGGCGATGTGGCGTCGCACTCCAGACGATACAATCGAATCTATGATTAAGGGAATTACGCACGTCAGCGCGATTGCATCGGGGGCTGAGTTTGACCGTATTTCGAGCCTCTTTTCTGCCCTTGGCTTCGAACAGGGCAAGGGATGGCAGGATGCGGAGGGTCGCGGGTCCGCGTTTCTTGCGCCGATTGGCAATCTCGAGTTTGTTACGGGCAGGGAACCGGCGGTTCCAACTGTGCTGATCGAGGTCACGCAGCTGGATCACATTCGTGCGTTGGTGGAAAAGTGGTTGCTTGCGAGTTACCGCACGGAGGAGATTCCGGACATTCTTTCTGCCGCTGAGCTGACTCATTGGAACAGCAGGCTGTTTACGGTGCAGATTACTACCGAGCTGCGGATTGGGTTTTGGCAGTCGGAGAACCCGCTCCATGGCCAGCCTGAGGCTGTTGAGGGTGACCTGAGCGCTGCGAATATGCGGTTTGCGGTGGTGACGACGCGCTGGAATACGGTGATTACCGACCGGCTGCTACAGGGCTCTCTCGATGCGTTGCATCGTAGCGGCGCTGCACGGAAGGACATTGAGATTGTTCGTGTTCCCGGGGCGTGGGAGGTTCCGTCGGCCGCTCGCACGCTCGCGGAGTCGAAGAGGTTCGATGCGATCATCACGCTGGGATGTTTGCTTCGAGGGGAGACGGCGCACTACGAGGCTATCTACAACGAGGTGGCGCGGGGGATCGGCCAGTCGCAGCAGGAGACCGGTGTTCCGCATGCGTTTGGAGTGCTGACCTGCGAGACGCTGGAGCAGGCGCTTGACCGCGCGGGGCTGAAGGCGGGGAACAAGGGCTTCGAGGCGGCCAGCGCGGCGATTGAGATGGTGTCGATTCAGCGCAAGCTCGCGGCGCAGAACGGCCAGGTGAAGAAATAATGGGGACACGCCGCAAGTCGCGCGAACTCACGATGCAGATGTTGTTTCAGGGAGACCTGGGCAAACAGTCTCCCGCGGAGGTTCAGAAGCTTTTTTGGGCTTCGGTCGAAGATGTCGATGCCGAGACGCGTGGGTTTGCCGAGGATCTTTATCGCATTGCGACGACTCGCGATGAAGAGATCGACAAGCTGATTGAAGAGCATGCGCAGAACT
Source organism: Tunturibacter gelidoferens (assembly GCF_040358255.1). NCBI lineage: Bacteria > Pseudomonadati > Acidobacteriota > Terriglobia > Terriglobales > Acidobacteriaceae > Tunturiibacter > Tunturiibacter gelidiferens. The sequence goes on along the minus strand of NZ_CP132938.1, from coordinate 5,424,821 downwards.
GGCGGCTGGAGCGGATGCCGGTGGTAGATCGAAATCTGCTGCGGGCTTCGGTGGCGGAGATGCTGGGCTTTCCGAATACACCTGCTGCGATCATCATCAACGAGACGCTGGAGATTGGACGGCGATATGCTGCGCCGGAGTCGATTCACTTTCTTAATGGCGTTCTGGATGCGATTGCGCGGGATCTGCTGAAGAAGCGGTTGGCGTAGGGCGGTTGTCCTGCCGGACGGGCCCGCTGCGCGCGGGGCGGTCACTTCGTGACGTGTATACCGGTCTTGGCTCGACTAATCTTTAGATCCTCCCGCTGGTCGGCACGGAATTTAGCCTGCGACCAGCGGGAGCACCTCGCGAAGCTTTCACAAGTCACGAAGTGACCGCTGTCCGCGCAGGGCGCTCGTCCGGCAGGACCGATTCTAGGATGTGGCCTTACGTGGCTTCTGTACCAGCAGATTAGGAGCGACGATGTTCCCGTTCACGTCGGGTAGTTTCGGCGCGATAGGGGTTGTTGTGTCCTTGTAGGTGCCGTCGGTTTGTTTGGTGATGAGGTGGACGGCGTTGTCTCCCGAGGTGCCTACGAAGAAGGTCAGGTTGTCTGCACTCACCACGCCGGCGACCGGTGCGACGGGGGTTCCCAGCGCAGTCGACAGGGGGATGCTGCCCAGAGTTCCGGCACCGGTGGCTTGTGGCGTGTAGGTCGGCACAACCGCTCCGCTGCCCTGATAGGTCACGAAGGCGATCTTCGAGTCCGAGGTTGGGAAGACGCCGGTGATTGCTGAGGCCGTTACACCGGGGAGCGCACCTGTGAATGCGGTGGTGGTGGGGAACTTCTGCGCGGGGGTATCGGCGGCCGGGCATTGGCCAACGGGAAGGCCTGGTGCAGCGGCAGTACTACCGCTGGCTGGGGTTCCGATTGCGAGATCAGTCAAGGTCGGTGTTGGGGTGACGGTTGCTCCCAAAACGTGGAGGCCGTCGTTGGTGGTGGCAATTCGATCGGTCTGCGGCCCGAGCACTCCGGCATCCGGATAAAAGAGGTTGGTCGTGGTGGAAGAGGTTGTCGGAGGGACGCCTATTGTGGTGGTCACGGGGCAATAGGAGCGGGCTGTGGTCGGATTGCCGCCAAAGAAGGCTCCAACGCTTGGCACACCGATGGCCACGTCAGTGGTCGGTTGAGACGACGTCGTCGGATACCAGCCTGTGAAGGCGGAGTGAACCAGCAATGTATTGTTCGGAGTCGTGACGCCGGTCGAAGAGTTGTAATCGCCGAGAGTGATGTAGACGGTCGTACTGTCTGGCGAGAAGACGGCGTGGGTGCCAACGCCGCCGTACTGCGTCAGAATGCTGCCCTTGGTGCTGTAGAGGTAGACAAACTGGCGGATTGGATCGGTGAGGACCAGCGTTGTGCCATCGGGCGAGACTGCGAGCACGATGCCGGGTACGGTCGTGTCCTGGGCGCTGATGCTGTTAGACGTCGCGCTGAAGGTCATGAGCTCAAAGGAGCTTCCCATGTAGATGGTGGATCCGTCGTTGCTGATGACCATGGAGTTGGGCTGATAGGGCAGGCGAACCGGGCTGCCTAGCTGAGTCTGAGTGAAGTCCACGGGCACGAGATAAAACGAGTTTGTGCTCGCGATATACAGATTGGTGCTATTGGTGCCGGGGGCTGTAACGAGCACGGGATTCGAGGTGATTGCTTTTCCGTTGCCGAAGAGGCCAATCTGGTTGAACGGGGACGGGTTGCAGGTGGGTGGTTGGCAGACCGCGGTGATGGCAGCGGCGCCGGGAAAGATCGGGGTGACCGAGGCCGCTGAAGCGGCGGGTATGGTGGTCGGAGTTGTAGATTCGAAGTTGAGAGTCAACCCGGTGAGGACTGTCTGGTTCTTATCCACTGCCACGTAGTTGATTGGTTGAACATTGTTGGGATTTACGGTCACGCTGGTTGAGTTGCTTGTGCCGTTGGTGGCGGTGAGGTTGATCGACACTGGCGGGCAGGTGGAGAAGAAGCCAGCAGAGCTTCCGGCGTTTGAGATGTTTGCGGTGATGACGGTCGATCCTGGCTGCTGCGCGGTGGCGACACCGTTCTGGTCGATGGTCACGATGGAAGCAATCTGCGGGGCGTAGGAGAGATGACCGACCTGGCAGCTGATATTCGCGCCGTTTCCGGCCAATACTCTGGCTGCTAGCTGGCTGGTCACGGACTGAGAGACACAACCTGTTGCGGCGACTGCGTTCACTGTGGGTGTGACCGGGACGGTGCAGCACCCATTGCCATTGGTGGTTTGCGCGCAGGTCGTGGTCTGGGTAACGAAGGCCGCAGGGCTGCAATTGGTTGCCGGATCGTTGACGCAGTCGGTCGATAGCGCCCCGAGGGTCACGTTGGTAACGACGGGATGGACGAAGATCGGGAGTGGGTTGCTGCTGACGCCGCCACCGTTTGCTACGACGTAGACTGTGCCGGATTTGTTGGTGGGGTTGCAGGTGGTGAAGTCGGCGATGCCGCCGCCGGTGTTCCTGTTCCAAGTGCCTGCGCAGAGACGACCGGTTGTCGGCTGGACATCGGCGATGGTCATGTCCGGCTGGCCATTGGGCAGGAAGGTGGCATAGGTGTAGCTGGACACGGTCACGGCTGTGCCCTTGCAGTCGATGGCGGTCGGTGTGGTGACCTGCCCAATCTGAGCAAAGTTCAGCGATACGCCGAAGATCTTGGGTTGTAGCGCGATGTTCGACACCTGACCTACGGCAGGTCCGGTGTCTCCGCCGTTGCAGAAGACTGTGGCTGTTTTCTTGGAACAACCCGAGATAGAGACACCGAAAGGAATCGTGAAAAGCAGAAGAAAGACTAACGTGGCAAACCGACGCATTGAACCTCCCCGTCCAACCAGAACTCAAGCTGAACGGTCACACCGCAACCGCTGAATAGCTGAACCCATAGTGTAAAAGCTGCACAGACCGGAAGCAAATCTTCCGGGCATATTAGTGTTCGAACGTTGGTTGGACGATCCAACCAATCATTCGCATCGTGAGAAGATCGCTCCCTTTCGTGAAAAATCGCCGACGGGGCGAGACCTGAAGGCTTATCTCTATTTCGCGGGCATCTCTGTCTCGAACCAGTTGAGAGCCCGCTCGAGAACATCTCTGCGATGCGCGGGGTCGTGGAACGCATGCCCCTCGTTCGGGTATATCACCAACTGCGTCTTTACGCCTTCGGCGCGGAGAGCATGCCAGAACTCAAAGCTCTGCGGAGCGGGGCACTCGCCGTCGCGATCGCCGACGACGACCAGGGTTGGAGTCTTTACTTTCTTGATGTATTCGATTGCGGAGCTCTTGGCGTAGACGTCGGCATCGTCGTAGACGGTCTTGCCGAAGAATGGCACCATCCACTGGTCGATGGAGTTTTCGCCGTAGTAGCTCTTCCAGTCGCTGATGCCTGCTCCGGCGACCGCGGCCTTGAAGCGCGTTGTCTGGGTGACTCCGAACATAGTCATGAAGCCGCCGTAGCTCCAGCCGGTGAGGCCTTCACGGTTCTTGTCGATGGGGAACCGTTTTTCGAGGACGTCCATGCCGGCGAGGATGTCGTGGAGATCGCCGTAGCCGAAGTCCTTGATGTTGGCCTGGGTGAACTTCTCGCCTTGTCCGTAGCTGCCGCGCGGGTTGGGCATGAAGACGAAGTATCCGAGTGCGGAAAATGGAACACCGCCGTAACCGACGCCGGGCCAGCGCGGGGTGACGGCGGCGGAGGGGCCGCCGTGGACGCTGACCAGGAGGGGATATTTTTTTGTGGGGTCATAGTTGGCGGGGTAGAGGAGCCATCCCTGGACCTTGAAGCCGTCATTGGTCCATTCGATGTTCTCAGTCTTGCCCCATGAGGGCTTGAGGCCGTCGTTAAGGTGGGTGATCTGCTTGAGGTCGTGGAGGGAACCGGCCCATACCTCGGGGGCGCGGTCGAAGGAGCTGCGAATCAGCGCGATGGTGTGCTCGTGGGAGAGGGAGACGCTCATTGCCAGGCCGCCGGCACCGATGGTTTCTGGGAAGGTGACGCTGGCCTGCGGGATGTCTCTGCCAGTGGCGAGATCGAGGGCGGTGAGGTGGCTGTTGCCGCCTACGTGTTCGGCGAGGGCGATGAGTTCGGGGCCAGCCCAGCCGAAGTAGGCGATGGATGCGGCGCGGCCTGGGGTGAGGTCCTTCGGTTCGCCTCCGGCGGAGGGGATCAGGTAGAGATCGCCGCCGGTGGATCCCTGGTCGCTCATGATGCCGCCGATGAAGGCGATCTGTGTGCCGTTTGGGGACCAGCGGGGGACGGCGATCTGTAGGTTGTGGAGAGGACCTGAGACACTCCTTGGATCAAGGACCATCCGCGCTTGGTAATAACACCGGTTTTCAATATAAACGCAGGCATTTGCGCTTTTTGAGCCCGCAGCTTCTCCATGAAGGATCTGATCCACCTTTGTTGCGAAGAGCTTTGCCACCCACCAGTTGTTTTCGCCAAGTGCGCTCGCGGCAACGAAAGCAATCTGCTTCGAATCGGGTGACCAGGCAAATTCATATGTATGTTGATCCGGTGTAGCCGGAATAAGCCATGCACCTTTTCCGGCCGAGATGTCGACTCCGTACACTCCTTGAATTTCCAACGAATCTTCGCCGATGACGCCCGACCATGGCTTCATGGCGGCTAGAGCACCTGCGCTGCGTGTGGCATTTTCGACGAAGAGGAAAGCGATCGACTTTCCGTCTGGTGACCAGGCGAGGGAGTCCAGTCCGCCTTTGAGGTGCGTGAGTTGCTTGGATTCGCCTGAGGTTTTCGACCAGAGAAAGACCTGTTCTTGTCCCGGCTGATCAGTCTTTGCGGTGCAGTCGGAGATGAAGGCGAGGGCTTCTCCGTCAGGCGACCACTTCGGATCGGAGCTGCTGCAGTTGGTCGCTCCTGAGCCGGTGGTGACGATCTTTTCCTTGGCGGCATCAGGATTCGCAACGTCTGACAATTGAATCTGACTGCCTTCGTGGGTCCGGACCGACCAGGCTACGGTGGTTCCGTCGGGCGAGATGGCTACGGAGGTGGGGTTTTTAGTCTGGCCAAGCGTCTCAATGAGCGAACCAATCCGGGGATCTTTGGGGATTGAGGAGGTCTTGTCGGCCTCTGCTCTCGCTGCGATGGTGGTTCCAAATGTCGATAGAACGGTAAAGGCGATGAAACCAAAAGAGAGCGAGCACCTGCGAAGATCTACCAAAGCCATGCGAAAAGCCTAGCATGGAGGGGGTGGCCTCTTTGTCATAGAGGCGGCGACCGCATCCCGGCTTGTGCAATCTCCGATTTTTGATGGGAAAATCGACGAAAAGTTTGACGTTTTGCGGTCGAATTGCTATTGTAAGAAGGTTCCGCGAGTATCCGGACCGTGTCGTAGGGGAAGCTCGACGCACGGATGGGTGGAGAAAAACCCACGTGATCTTAGGTTCGCCTCCTGTCGCAAGACGGGTTGAGAACGATTGCGTTATACTGGATACAAGAGATTCACCGCAGGACATTCCCGATCTGTGTTTCGCTAGATTCATTGGATCTGAATGTCGTTCGTCTGCGGCCTATCGCAATCGTGCCTGCGACACCCTCCACCCTGGATGGGCTATGCGGGCCGGGACAGCGAAACGGAGTCGGCTCATCCTTGAAATTGAGGGAAAGACGCTCGACCACCGTCGACTGTTTACGTCTGGTTTGTTGTACCGGTTTACAGACGCAGCAGGGAAGATCTTCGTCAGAGACGCTTCAGCGTTCTCACTTTTTTGCGTGTACGGCGTATGTACTGCAAGAGGCGGAGTTCAATCCTACCTGCGCGTCTCACATAAGTTTGGTTGTAATGTTTCGCGCGCATTAACAAGGAGTTCTAGTGCCTACGTTCCATCAGCTCGTCAAGCAGGGCCGCACGCCCACTCGTTATAAGACCGCCAGCCCCGCGCTTCAGGGTTCGCCCCAGCGCCGTGGCGTCTGCACCCGCGTTTACACCCAGACCCCGAAGAAGCCGAATTCGGCTCTCCGCAAGGTTGCGCGTGTTCGCCTCACCAACGGTATTGAGGTTACGACCTATATCCCGGGCATCGGTCACAATCTGCAGGAGCACTCGATTGTGCTGATCCGCGGCGGCCGTGTAAAGGATCTGCCGGGCGTTCGGTACCACGTGGTTCGCGGCACGCTCGACTCGGTCGGCGTGGCCAACCGGAAGCAAAGCCGCTCGAAGTACGGCGCGAAACGTCCGAAGGCTGCTGCCGCGAAGTAGTTTGCGGTTAAAGTAGTTTGGAGTTTTTAGATCAACCCCGGCTGGCCAGATGGATTTGGCAGGCTGCATAAATCAGGTTCAGGGCTTGAGAGTTCTACGGTCCTGAAGGAAGACGAGAAGAGAGCAATGCCGAGAAAAGGTTACATCGCTAAGCGTGAAGTTGCTGCAGACCCGGTCTATAACTCGACCCTGGTCACGAAGTTTGTCAACTCGATGATGTGGGGTGGCAAGAAGTCAACCGCGCAGGGCATCTTCTACACCGCCATGACCAACCTTGAGCAGAAGGGTGGCGACGAAGCCCTCAAGCTGTTCAAGAAGGCGATCGAGAACTGCAAGCCGCTTCTCGAGGTCAAGAGCCGCCGTGTTGGTGGTGCGAACTACCAGGTTCCGATCGAAGTTCTGCCGGAGCGTCGTACTTCGCTCGCGATCCGCTGGCTGGTGACTTACGGTCGGGCACGCGGCGAGAAGGGCATGGTTGAGAAGCTGACTGCTGAGCTGCTCGATGCGGCTAACGGCCGTGGCGCCGCAATGAAGAAGAAGGAAGACGTTCACCGTATGGCCGAAGCCAATAAGGCTTTCGCACACTACCGCTGGTAATTCGCTTCTCCAGCAGCGTCATTTTTGGATTTTAGGTTGAACGCAGTTATTACCGCGAGCAGATGCTCGCAGATGAGAGATAGATCGTGGCACGCACTACACCTCTGAATCGTTGCCGGAACATCGGAATCATGGCGCACATCGACGCCGGCAAGACGACGACGACCGAGCGCATTCTCTTCTATACGGGCATCACGCACCGTATCGGAGAAGTGCACGAGGGAACTGCGACCATGGACTGGATGGAGCAGGAGCAGGAGCGCGGCATTACGATTACCTCCGCTGCGACGACCTGCACCTGGAAGAATATCCGGATCAACATCATCGACACCCCGGGCCACGTGGACTTCACGGCTGAGGTGGAGCGTTCGCTGCGCGTCCTTGACGGTGCGGTCGCCTGCTTTGACGCGGTTGCCGGTGTGCAGCCACAGTCTGAGACTGTGTGGCGTCAGGCTGACAAGTACAAGGTTCCCCGGATCTGCTTCATCAACAAGATGGACAAGGCCGGCGCGGACGCCGTCTATGCGACCTCGACGATTGTTGATCGTTTGGGCGCGCGCGCAGTGCCGATCAATATTCAGATTGGTGCCGAGGCGAAGTTTCTTGGTGTCGTCGATCTCGTTACGATGAAGGCTATTTACTGGCACGATGAGACCATGGGCGCCGAGTATTCGGTGGAAGAGATTCCCGCCGATCTGCTCGAGAAGGCTAAGGCTGCACGAGCTTCGCTGATCGAAGCTGTCTCTGATTCTGACGACGAGATCATGCATCTCTATCTTGAGGGGCAGGAGCCCAGCGAGGCTCAGCTCAAGGCCGGCATTCGTAAGGCGACCATCGCGATGAACATCTTTCCGGTGCTCTGCGGTTCGTCCTTCAAGAACAAGGGTGTTCAGACGCTGCTTGATGCAGTTGTCGACTACCTGCCCAGCCCGCTCGATATTCCTCCCATGATCGGCCACAACCCCGACAACATGGAAGAAGAGGTTATCCGCAAGGCTGATGATGCCGAGCCGTTTTCGGCACTTGGCTTCAAGATCATGACGGATCCGTTTGTTGGTCAGCTCATCTTCATCCGTGTCTACTCGGGTCAGTTGAAGACTGGCGACTCGGTGCTGAATCCGCGTACTGGCAAGACGGAGCGTATTGGCCGCCTGCTGAAGATGCACGCCAACAAGCGTGAAGAGATTACCGAGATCCTCGCAGGCGATATCTGCGCTGCGGTTGGTCTGAAGAATCTCGTCACGGGCGATACCATCTGCACGGACAAGCATCCTATTGTGCTTGAGTCGATCGACTTCCCGGCGCCGGTTATCGAGGTGGCTGTAGAGCCGAAGACCAAGGCCGACCAGGAGAAGATGGGTATGGCTCTTGCCAAGCTGGCGCAGGAAGATCCTACCTTCCGCGTTCGCACCGATATTGACTCGGGCCAGACCATCATCGCCGGCATGGGCGAGTTGCACCTTGAGATCATCGTCGACCGCATGATGCGTGAGTACAAGGTCGAAGCCAACGTTGGTAAGCCCCAGGTGAACTACCGCGAGACCATCCGTGCGAACTCCGATGCTGAAGGTAAGTACATCCGTCAGACCGGCGGTTCGGGTAACTACGGTCATTGCAAGATCCGTATCTCGCCCAACGAGCCGGGTAAGGGTTATGAGTTCACCAACGATACGAAGGGTGGCGCTATTCCGAAGGAGTACGTCAAGCCGATCGATCAGGGAATTCAGGACGCGATGCAGCGTGGCATTCTGGCTGGCTACGAGATGGTGGACGTCAAGGTTTCTCTCTACGACGGCAGCTATCACGATGTCGACTCGAACGAAATGGCGTTCAAGATCGCCGGATCGATGGCCTTCAAGGAAGCTGCCCGCAAGGCCAAGCCAGTCCTGCTGGAGCCGGTGATGTCTGTCGAAGTGACTGTTCCTGAGGAGTACATGGGCACGATCATCGGCGATCTCAATAGCCGTCGCGGTCGTATCGAAGGTATGGAGATGGTCGGTGGCACGCAGGCGATCAAGGCCACGGTTCCGCTGAGCACGATGTTTGGTTATGCCACTCACATGCGGTCATCCACGCAGGGTCGCGCGAACTACTCGATGCAGTTCAAGCAGTACGAAGAAGCGCCTCGCTCGGTCTCGGAAGAGATCATTGCCAAGGTGCAGGGCAAAGAAGCAAACGCAAAGTAATCGCGAGGCGTTAGTCTTCGCAGGACTTTAGAAGTCAACGAAACACAGGAAACACGGAGAGCAGTCATGGGCAAGGAAAAGTTTGACCGGTCAAAGCCGCACGTAAACATCGGGACGATCGGGCACATCGATCATGGCAAGACGACGCTGACGGCGGCGATTACGAAGGTGTTGTCCAAGCACAACCCGAACAACAAATTTCGTTCGTTCGACACGATTGATAATGCTCCTGAGGAGCGCGAGCGTGGTATCACGATTGCGACCTCGCACGTCGAGTACGAGACCCCGAACCGGCACTATGCGCACGTCGACTGCCCGGGTCACGCGGACTACATCAAGAACATGATCACGGGAGCGGCGCAGATGGACGGCGCGATCCTGGTGGTGGCTGCGACCGACGGCCCGATGCCCCAGACCAAGGAGCACGTGCTGCTGGCGCGTCAGGTTGGCGTTCCCTTCATCGTTGTCTTCCTGAACAAGTGCGATGCGGTTGAGGACGAAGAGCTGATCGAGCTGGTGGAGATGGAAGTTCGCGAGCTGTTGTCGAAGTATGACTACCCTGGCGACGACACTCCGATCATTCGCGGTTCTGCCTTGGGCGCGCTCAACGGCGAAGCCCAGTGGGAGGCCAAGATCGACGAGCTGATGGCGGCGGTGGACAAGTACATTCCGCAGCCTGAGCGTGCGGTCGACCAGCCGTTCCTGATGCCGATCGAAGACATCTTCTCGATCTCGGGCCGTGGCACCGTGGTGACGGGCCGTATCGAGCGCGGCAAGGTGAAGGTTGGCGAGGCCTGCGAGATCGTCGGCTTCCGCGAGACCCGCCAGACGGTCTGCACCGGCGTCGAGATGTTCAAGAAGCAGCTGGACGAGGGTCTGGCTGGTGATAATGCGGGTCTTCTGCTGCGCGGTATTGCGAAGGAAGATGTGGAGCGCGGGATGGTTTTGGCCAAGCCCGGTTCGATCAAGCCCCACACCGACTTCAAGGGCGAGGTCTACGTGTTGTCGAAGGAAGAGGGCGGACGTCACACTCCGTTCTTCAACGGCTACCGTCCCCAGTTCTACTTCCGCACGACCGACGTGACGGGTTCGGCGAAGCTGCCTGCGGGCACCGAGATGTGCATGCCCGGCGACAACATCCAGCTGGAGATCACGCTGCATACGCCAGTCGCGATGGAGAAGGGTCTGCGCTTCGCCATCCGCGAAGGCGGACGCACCGTCGGAGCCGGCACCATCAGCGAGATCATCAAGTAAAGAAAGTGCACCACAGAGAAGTTTTTTGGTTGTTGCTGTTTTGAAAATCGAGGGCTGCCGGTTCGTGCAGAAGTTCATGGCCGGCAGTTACTCCAAACGATCTTTGAGTAGCGTGAAAGAGACCCAAAATGGCTGGACAAAGAATCAGAATTCGTTTGAAGGCATATGACTACCGCGTGCTGGACACGTCGACCGGTGAGATCGTCGAGACGGCCAAGCGTACCGGAGCCCAGGTTGCGGGTCCGATTCCGCTGCCGACGATGAAGAACAAGTACTGCGTTCTTCGCTCGCCCCACGTCGACAAGAAGTCACGCGAGGCTTTCGAGATCCGCACGCACAAGCGGCTGATCGACATCCTCGAGCCGACCCAGCAGACCGTGGACGCACTGATGAAGCTTGATCTGCCCGCGGGCGTCGATGTAGAGATCAAGACGGTTCAGAAGTAAAGAATTTTTCGGCGAAGTGTTTCAGGATTCGCTTTAGAAGTATTAACCCGGCAGTGCTGAACTTCGAGTCCAGCATGATGAGGAAAGGAAGCTCCAATGTCAGTAGTAGGAATTCTCGGAAAAAAAGTCGGCATGACGCAGATCTTCGACGAGCGCGGTGATATTCACCCTGTGACCGTTCTGAAGGCTGGTCCATGCGTGATCACTCAGTTAAAGACGCTTGCGAAGGACGGGTACGAAGCCGCGCAGATCGGCTACGTTGACTTTGTGAAGGCTTCGAAGATCAATAAGGCGATGACTGGCCACTTCGCAAAGTCGAACGTTCCTCCGGTCAGGATGATCAAGGAAGTTGAGCTCGAAGCAGTGAAGACTGTTGAAGGCGAAGAGAAGGTTACAGCCAAGGCTGGCGATCGCGTCCTGGTCGACATTTTCAATGACGAGCGCTTCGTCGACGTCATTGGCACTTCGAAGGGTCGCGGTTTTGCCGGCGTCATTCGTCGCCACGGGTTTGGTGGCGGTCCTAAGTCGCACGGCCACATGTTCCAAGTGCAGGGTTCGATCGGTGCTTCTTCGTTTCCCTCGCGTGTTTTTCCTGGTCAGCGTATGCCTGGTCACATGGGCCACGCACAGATCACGGTTCGCAACCTGCGTATTCGCGGTATCGATCTTGAGGATAACCTTCTGCTGGTGGAAGGCGCAGTACCCGGCCCGCGTGATGGTTTCGTGCTGATCTCGAAGGCAAAGGCTCCGCCGCGCGAGCGTCGTGGATTTGCGGGCGCAGCAACGAAGGACGCTTTGAAGGCTTCCAAGAAGGCTGCACCGTCCAAGAAGAAATAAGTAGTCGGTTGAAAAGGCTTGCTGCATGAAGCCGCAAACAAGGTTATGGCTCGCCGCATCGATGGCGCGCAAAGAGAGAGAAGAACGATGGCAAACATCAATGTAGTAAATCTCGCTGGAGCGAAGGTCGGAGAGTTCGAACTCGTCGACGAGGTCTTCGCGGCAGAGATCAACGACGGCCTCCTCTGGGAGTCGGTGAAGCACTACCGTGCCGCTCTTCGGCAGGGAACCGCCGCAACCAAGAACCGTAATCAGGTATCGGGCGCAGGTAAGAAGCTCTGGAAGCAAAAGGGAACGGGCCGTGCGCGTGTTGGTTCGATTCGGACTCCGCTCTGGCGTGGTGGTGGTACGGTTCATGGACCGAAGCCACGTAGCTACGAGTACGCCTTTCCGCAGAAGAAGCTGATGGGTGCCCTCCGCTCTGCGATCTCCGCGAAGATCAACGACGGCAAATTCACCATCGTCGACTCGTTCGAAGTTGCCGAGGCGAAGACCAAGCTCTTCCGCACCGCGCTGAACAAGCTCGAAGCGGGCAAGACGACTCTGCTGGTTGAGAGCAGCCGCAAGCTTGACGAGAAGCTCTACCTGGGCTCGCGCAATCTGCAGGGTGTGGAACTGGTTCTCAGCTCCGAGGTTCATCCCTACGACCTGCTCCGTTATGAGCACGCTGTCTTCTCGAAGGATGCCATCGAAGCTCTTCAGGACACTCTCAAGAAGTTTGTATCCAAGCGCAGTAAGGCAACAGATGAGCGCAGCAAAGCCGCCGCGCAGAAGGAGGTTGCGTAATGCCAACTCTCTATACCGTCATTCGCCGCCCCCTCATTACTGAGAAGGGCATGACCGTCAAGGAGACACAGAACACCCTGGTGTTCGAAGTCGCCCTGAAGGCCACCAAGACCGAAGTCAAGCAAGCTGTTGAAACACTCTTCAAGGTCAAAGTCACTGGTGTTCGCACCGCGACCGTTGAGGGCAAGGAGCGCCGCCGGGGTAAGTTCGCCGGCTACCGCCCCGACTGGAAGAAGGCTTACGTTCGCTTGAAAGATGGCGAAAAGATGCCGGAGTACCTCAACAGCCTCTAAGCGAGATTGTTTCGCGAGTAACAGAATTCAGGACCGAAGCGCCGCTAAGCGATTAGCAGCGCGGGCAAGGGAATAAAGACGATGCCGATCAAATCATTTCGACCGATTACCCCATCACTCCGCTTCGCGACGAAGCTTGTCAACGATGACATCACGACGGACAAGCCGCACAAGCCGTTGCTCGGAGTCAAGCAGCGCACCGGCGGCCGCAACAACAACGGCGGTCTCACGATGCGTCACCATGGTGGCGGTCACAAGCAGAAGCTGCGCCTCATCGACTTCAAGCGCGACAAGTTCGGGATCCCCGGTACGGTGGCGACGGTTGAGTATGATCCGAACCGCAGCTCGCGCATCGCGCTGATCCACTACGCGGACGGCGAGAAGCGTTACATCATTCAGCCGATCGGCCTCACCGTCGGTCAGTCGATCATGAGCGGCCCGGAGGCCGATATTCTCGTTGGCAACGCTCTGCCGTTGAAGTTCATCCCGACCGGAACGATTGTGCATAACATCGAGCTTCGTCCGGGCAAGGGCGCACAGATGGCTCGTTCAGCCGGAGCCCAGGTCAATCTGATCGCCAAAGAAGGCGACTACGCTCTTCTGAAGCTGCCTTCGGGCGAGACCCGCAAGGTTCTTGTTGAGTGCATGGCGACCATTGGCCAGGTTGGCAACACGGACCACGAGAACGTCACGATCGGTAAAGCTGGACGCAATCGCTGGAAGGGTATTCGCCCCTCCAACCGTGGTGTTTCGATGAATCCCGTCGATCACCCGCACGGTGGTGGTGAAGGTAAGACCTCTGGCGGTCGTCACCCGGTTACTCCTTGGGGTCAGCCGACTCGCGGATACAAGACCCGCAACAACAAGCGGACCGATACCTTCATCGTGAAGCGTCGTACGAAGTAAAGAAACAGCTTTTCAGTAAATGTTGTTAGTTTTTGGTTCCGCAGCAAAGGGCAACACCAAGTCTCGCAAGCAAGAGATTCGTCGTATCCAGCATCGCAACAAGAAAGTCGGAGCTTAGCAAAATGTCACGTTCAGCGAAAAAAGGTCCTTTCATCGACGATCACCTCATGAAGAAGATTGTGGGGATGAACCAGGTCAATGACAAGAAAGTACTGCGCACCTGGTCGCGCCGGTCTACGATTCACCCGGACTTCGTCGGTCATACCATTGCCGTACACAACGGCCGCAAGTTCATTCCGGTGTACGTGACGGAGAACATGGTGGGCCACAAGCTCGGAGAGTTTTCGGCCACCCGCACCTTCAAGGGCCACTCCGCGCGTGCCGCTGAGACCTCCGCGAAGCCCAAATAAATCGGGCCGACGGTTGCAGTTAGGTAAGACCGCGAGCCCGCGGCAACGGATGTCGGGCAGCGAAGCAGAAGTTTTGAAGGACGAAGATTATGGCTAAGGCAGCAGAAAAAATCAGAGAGTTTCGCGCAGAAGCTAAGTTTCAGCGCACCAGCCCGCAGAAGGCGAAGCTTGTCCTGGATCTGATCAAGGGACTTCGCGTCGAGCAGGCGCTCAACACCGTTCACTTCAGCACCAAGCGCATGGCGCCAGTGGTCGAGAAGGTTCTGCGTTCGGCGATCCAGAACGCGACCTACGTCTCGCAGGAGCAGGGGCTCGACGTAGATGTCGATAACCTCTACGTCCGTACCGCAATTGCGAACGAAGGTCCGCGTATGAAGCGCATCCGCCCTGCTCCAATGGGCCGTGCGTTCCGCTACCAGCGCAGACTCGCACACATCATCGTCACGGTTGCGGAGAAGAAGTCGGCCACTGCGATCAGCGCAGCCGCTGATGCGACTCCGGCTCCAGCCAAGAAGAAGAGCACGAAGAAGATAGCCAGCAAGACTGCGGCAAAGCCCGCAGCCAAGAAGGCAGCCGGCAAGAAGCCCGCAGCAAAAAAGGCCGCGAAGTAAGCAGTTTCTTGTAAACTTAAAGTTTTGCACTACCGCCCACCGGCTCAACCGGAGAGGGCACGGAGTAAAGGGAAGCTATGGGACAGAAAGTCCATCCGTATGGGTTGCGCCTCGGCATCAACAAGCCGTGGAAGTCACGCTGGTTCGTGGAACGCGGCTATGACAAGCTGCTGGTCGAAGACGTCAAGCTGAAGGCTGAGCTGCGCGAGAAGTTGAAGGCAGCCGGTGTCAGCTCGGTCGAGGTCGAGCGCCCAGGCAACAAGCTGCGCCTGATCATCCGCACCGCGCGTCCGGGCATCATCATCGGCCGCAAGGGCGCCGAAATCGACAAGCTCAAGGCCGACATTCAGAAGCGCACCAGCCGCGAAGTGTTTATTGACATTCTTGAGGTCAACAAGCCGGAGCTTGATGCTCAGCTGGTTGCCGAGAACATCGCGCTGCAGCTGGAGAAGCGCGTCAGCTTCCGCCGCGCGATGCGCAAGTCGGTTGACTCCGCGCTCCGCTTTGGCTGCAAGGGAATTAAGGTCCGCGTCTCCGGTCGTCTCAACGGAAACGAGATCGCCCGCTCCGAGTGGTATCTCCAGGGCCGTCTGCCGCTGCACACGCTGCGCGCAGACATCGACTACGGTTTTGCTGAGGCGCACACCACCTACGGCATCATCGGCGTCAAGACCTGGGTCTATCGCGGCGATATTTACGAACAGAAGAAGCGTCGCGACCAGGGCGTTACCACTGGCGCATTCGCAAGCTAAGTTTTCCCGGCCTGGCCGGAGTTTCCGGGGAGCGTGTTGAACGTATCCCTGAAAGAGTGAAGAGGGTTTTCTTATGTTGATGCCAAAGAAGGTCAAGTTCCGCAAGCAGCAGCGCGGACGAATGAAGGGCAAAGCGTGGCGCGGCTCCGATCTCTCCTTCGGTGACTTCGGCCTGAAGGTGATGGAGTGCGGTTACATTACCGACCGCCAGATCGAAGCCAGCCGTATCGCGATGACTCGTTTCATCAAGCGTGGCGGTAAGGTCTGGCTCCGTCTGTTCCCAGACAAGCCGATCACGAAGAAGCCTGCCGAAACCCGTATGGGTAAGGGTAAGGGCGCTCCGGATCACTGGGTCTGCGTTGTTCGTCCGGGCCGCATCCTGTTCGAGATGGAAGGCGTCACCCCGGAGCTTGCCAAAGAGGCGATGCGTCTCGCGGCACACAAGCTCCCGCTCAAGACCAGCTTCGTTCAGCGCCACGATGTCAAGGCGACGGTTGTTACCAAATAAGACCGGGCCAAGTAGCTTTCAGTAGTTAAGGAAAAGACAATGGAATTCGAAAAAATCAGTAATCTCAGTGATGACGAGCTCAAGAGCGAGCAGGTGAAGGCCGCCGAGCAGCTCTTCCGCATTCGCTTCCAGAAGAGCCTCGGCAACAATGAGGGCATCAAGAAGCTGCGGACGCTCAAGCTGGACATTGCCCGCATCAAGACCGTCGAACGGCAGCGCACTCTGGCCGCCGAGAAGGCCGCCAACCCCGTCGTCGCCAACGTTGCGCCGGCCAAGAGCACTCGCACCGCCCGCAAGAAAGCGAAGAAGGACTAATCATGGCAGATACAACCAACACCGCAGCCGCAACTCCCGAAGCTCAGACCTCGCGTCGCAATGAGAAGGTGGGTCTGGTCGTCTCGACCAAGATGCAGAAGACGATCGTCGTCGAGATCGAGATGCGCAAGGCGCACCCCAAGTACAAGCGCGTGATGAAGTCGAACAAGAAGTTCTACGCGCACGACGAGCAGAACTCGGCTCGCGTGGGTGATGTGGTTCGCATCCGCGAGGCGCGTCCTCTGTCGAAGCTCAAGCGCTGGTCGCTCGAGGAGATCGTTCGCCGCTCGTCGCTCGCGTTGGCGGAAGAGAAATCCGCCGCCGCTCACGCTGCCGAAGCGAAGTAGTCTTAGCGTTTATCAAGTTCAAGCCTGGGGCATAAGCCCCGGCCGTATCACCCAGGAGAAGAACGATGTCAGTACAAATGAGAACAATGCTTGATGTGGCCGATAACTCCGGCGCACGCAAGTTGCAGGTGATCCTGCCCCTCGGTGGTGGTCTCGGCAAGAAGGCAGGCCTCGGCGACGTCGTCACCGCAGCTGTCAAGGAAGCCTCTCCCGATGGCACCGTCAAGAAGGGGAAAGTCGTCAAGGCTGTGATCGTCCGTACGCGCAAGGAGTATCGCCGCCGCGATGGCACGTATATCCGCTTCGACCAGAACGCCGCTGTCGTCATCAATGATGCCAACGAGCCGGTCGGAACCCGCGTGTTTGGACCGGTTGCCCGCGAGCTTCGCGAGAAGAAGTTTTTGAAGATTGTCTCGCTCGCGCCTGAGGTCATCTAATCAATTTCTATTTTCTATCGGAGTCCGGCTCCGAGGTTTCACGATCGTCGAGGAAAAGAGAGAGCTATGGCAGGCATCAAGATCAAGCGTAATGACAAGGTCGAAGTAATCGCAGGCAAGGACAAGGGCAAGCAGGGCCGGGTTCTTCGCGTCATCGCTGAAAAGAATCGCGTGCTGGTTGAGGGTGTGATGATGGTGAAGAAGCACGTGAAGCCGAACCCCCAGCGGAACATCAAGGGCGGCATCGCGGAGCAGGAGTCCACCATTCACGTCTCGAACGTGATGTTGCTCGATGGCGACGGGAAGAAGTCCCGCGTTGGATCGCGCTTTGAAGGCGACACCAAGGTACGCTTCGCGAAGACCAGCGGCGCGACCATCGCTGAGAAGAAGAAGTAAAGAAAGTCAGCAAAGTTTAGTTCATGTAGCAGCAGTTCAAATTCTGGTTCAACGGTTCACCCCACGCATCGGTACACGGGCTCAAATCCAACCCGGAAATCGTGGAGAAAGCGAAGAAAAATCATGGCAGCACGTCTGAAGCAAAAGTACGAGAGCGAGATCAAGCAGGCGCTGGGCAAAGAGCTCAACATCACCAACGCCATGGCGATCCCGAAGCTCGAGAAGATTGTCATCAACATGGGTCTCGGCGAAGCCACCCAGAACGTCAAGATCATGGATCCCCTGGTGGCCGATCTTGCCTCCATCGCCGGCCAGAAGCCTGTGACCACCAAGGCCAAGAAGTCCATCGCAGCCTTCAAGGTGCGCGAGGGCATGCCCATCGGCGCGATGGTGACCCTACGCGGCGACACGATGTACGAGTTTCTTGACCGCCTCATCTCGATTGCGCTTCCCCGCGTCCGCGACTTCCGCGGCGTCTCTTCGAAGAGCTTCGATGGCCGCGGCAACTACACCCTTGGCCTGCGCGATCAGCTGATCTTTGCTGAGATCGACTACGCCAAGGTCGACAAATTGAAGGGTATGAACGTCACCATCGTCACGACGGCGAAGGATGACAACGGTGCCCGCGCCCTGCTGAAGAGCTTTGGTATGCCCTTCCGCGTTGGAGCATAGTTCACGAAGCCAGGCCCACGGGCCTCGAACAGATTTGCACTAAAGATAGAGAGCAAAACACATGGCAACTACAGCAAAGCGCGTCAAAGACGCAAGGAAACCGAAGTTCAAGTCTCGCCAGCACAACCGCTGCCAGCTCTGCGGTCGTCCCCGCGCCTTCCTGCGGAAGTTCGGCGTATGCCGTCTCTGCTTCCGTTCGCTCGCCCTCAAGGGAGAGATTCCGGGCGTTGTGAAGTCGAGCTGGTAGAATAAAAGGATTCATGTGCGGCTCAGCCGCACACTTACTCCAGAGACCTCATCAGGGCGTGAGCTTATGGTGCAGAAGTCTGGACGTATCACCCGAAACAGACATTCCCGCTGGTTCTTGCGAGAGACACTCGTGAGCGAACGGGGGATGAAGGAGAATGAATGAACCTCACTGATCCAGTAGCAGACTTCCTGACCCGCATCCGTAACTCTATCCGTGCGCGTCACCAGAAGCTCGACGTCCCCGCATCCAAGCTCAAGGCCGAGATTGCCCGCATTCTCAAAGAAGAAGGCTACATCGCGAACTACAAGCCGACCGAAGAGAATGGCATGAAGGTCATCCGCGTCTACCTGAAGTACGGCCCGAACAACGAGGCTGTCATCCGCGACCTGCAGCGTGTGTCGCGTCCCGGCTGCCGTGTGTATCTTGGCCGCGACGAGATCCGCCGCGTTCAGGGTGGTCTTGGCATCTCCATCATGACCACCCCCAAGGGTGTCATGACCGGCCGTCAGGCACGTCGCGAAGGTGTTGGCGGCGAGATCCTCTGCGAAGTCTGGTAAAGAAAAAGAAACAAAGTCCTTTCCGGGATTCAATTCTGGAAAGGTGCATTCGAGCCATCGGCTCATCGGCTGCAGTGGAACTTAGAGACCTTAAGCGACTCGCAAGCCACAAAAAGGGATTCGTTATGTCACGTATTGGTAAGAAGCCGATCGCTCTACCCGCCGGCGTCAAGTACACGGTCAGCGAGAACGGCAACACCGTCCTGGTCGAAGGACCCAAGGGCAAGGTCAGCGCGATGCTGCCTGGCGGAATCACCCTCGTCCAGAAGGATGGCCACCTGATCACCGAGCGCCAGACGGATAAGCAGGCGGCGTTTCACGGCCTCGCCCGCGCGCTGGTCTTCAACGCTGTCACCGGCGTCACCACCGGCTGGACCAAAGAGATCGACATCGTCGGCATCGGATACCGCGCCGAGTTGAAGGGGAAGAACATGGTGGTCTTCACCCTGGGCTACTCTCACCCCATCGAGTTTCCTCTGCCAACCGGTATCTCTGTCGAGATCGACCCCAAGCAGACTCACCTCACCGTCTCCGGCATCGATCGGCAGAAGGTAGGCCAGATCGCTGCAGACATGCGCTCTCTCCGCAAACCCGACCCTTACAAGAACAAGGGCGTCCGCTACACCGGCGAGAAGCTGAAGAAGAAGGTCGGCAAGACCGGAGCGAAGTAATCTGCGCTGCGTGAGGAGTGAGATTTGACTTGCTCCTCACGCAGCCACTCAACATTAGTTTCAATAACCGAACGTCCTCAGCACTCTGGGGACGCCACTAGGAAGGAAAGTCAATCATGATCAATCCACGTCAGCGCAATGTGATCCGCCAGCGCGTTCACACCCGCATCCGCGAGAAGATGTCCGGTACCGCCGAGCGTCCACGCCTCAACGTCTATCGCTCGCTCAACCACATCTACACGCAGCTCATCGACGATCTCAACGGAGTCACGATCACCTCTGCCTCTTCTATGGGCAAGAAGACCGAAGAGAAGAAGTACGGCGGAAACATTGCCGCGGCTGCCGAAGTCGGCAAGCTGATCGCCGAGCGCGCGAAGGAGAAGGGCATCAAGAAGATTGTGTTTGACCGTGGTGGCTATCTGTATCACGGCCGCGTCAAAGCCCTCGCCGATGCAGCCCGTGAAGCGGGTCTCGATTTCTAAGGTTCCCACGGCGCCAGATTGGCCGCCAGAAAGCTGGATAAGACATTATGGCAATGAAGAAAAAAATCGATGCGAACCGCCTCAATCTGAAGGATGAGGTCGTTTCGATCAACCGCGTCACCAAGGTCGTCAAGGGCGGTAAGAATATGTCCTTCGCCGCGCTGGTGGTCATCGGCGACCCGGCGGAAGGCGTTGTCGGCTACGGCTCCGGCAAGGCCAAGGAAGTTCCCCAGGCCATTCGCAAGGGGATTGAGTCGGCCAAGAAGAATCTGCACAAGGTCAATCTGACTGAGAGCACGATTCCTCACCAGGTCCTCGGCCACTTCGGCGCAGGCCAGGTGATGCTGAAGCCAGCCCCGGAAGGTACTGGCGTCATCGCCGGCAAGACGGTTCGCGCCGTAATGACCGCCGCCGGCGTGCAGAACGTGCTGACCAAAAGCCTCGGTTCGGCGAACCCACACAACGTCATCAAGGCAACGTTCGATGCTCTGATCCAGCTTCGCAACAAGGCCGAAGTCGCCGCCCTGCGCGGTAAGGCAGTGGAAGAGCTCTAAGCTCTTGCCCCTGCTCCAACAAGATTCAAGGAGCTCTCTCATGGCTGACACCAACGCAATCGCCAAAATCAAGCTGCAGTACTTCCGTTCCAAGATCTGCACCCCGGTCAAGCACAAGCTCGTCATCAAGGGCCTCGGCTTTACCCGTCTCAACCAGATCGTCGAGCGCGAAGATACGCCATCCATTCGTGGCATGGTCGCAAAGGTCCCGCATCTCGTCCGCGTCGTCGACTAGTCGCGATCCGGCATAACAGCACGACCCCGTAAGGGCTAACTCATAAGCGAGTCGGCGAAGAGCAGAAGCTGCTTCTCCGGCGTTAAGCGAGGAAACAATGGCAATCCGTAATCTCTCCAATCTGCGTGCCCCCAAGAGGGCGAACGAAAACAAGAAACGTGTCGGCCGCGGTATGGGTTCGGGAATGGGTAAGACCTCGACCCGTGGACACAAGGGTCAGGGCTCGCGCTCGGGTTCATCGCTGATGCGTGGTTTTGAAGGCGGCCAGATGCCCCTTCACCGTCGTCTGCCGAAGCGCGGCTTTACCAACATCTTCCGCGTTGAGTATCAGGTCCTTGGCCTTGACCGCGTCGCCGAGATCGTCGCTGCTGAGAATGTCACCGAGTTCACCCTCGACAAGATCATCGAGCTTGGCCTCCTTCGCAAGAAAGGCGCTTTGATCAAAGTGTTGAATAACGGGGAGATCAAGACCGCAGTGACCGTTCACGCGCACAAGTTCTCGAAGACTGCCCAGGAAGCAATCGAAAAGGCCGGCGGCAAGGCCATCCTGATCGGCTAAGCAGCATTTAGAATGATTGGCAGGCGAGGGCGACCGCCCTCGCATCGCCGTTTTACCAGAACGCCAGTCTCACCCCCGAGGTTTCAGCTTCCGATGTTCGAGAAAATCGCAAACATCTTCAAAATTCCCGACCTCCGCAAGCGCGTGCTGTTTACGCTTGGCATGTTGGCCGTATACCGCCTTGGCGGGCACATCCCCACCCCCGGCATCAACGCCGACATGCTCGCCCAGTTCTTCAATCAGAACTCCGGCTCGGCTCTCGGTCTCGTTGATCTCTTCTCGGGTGGAAACCTTCGGAAGCTCACAGTCTTTGCCCTCGGCATCATGCCGTACATTACGGCGTCGATCATCTTCCAGCTGCTCACCGTCATCTATGAGCCGCTTGCAAAGCTGCAGAAGGAAGGCGAACTCGGGCGTCGCAAGATTACGCAGTGGACGCGATACGTCACGGTTCTGCTCGGTATCGTGCAGTCGTTTGCCATCGCGCTGACACTGACGAACACCAGCACCGGGCAGACGATGGTCACCATCTCCCGTGCCGCCTTCATCCCGCTCTGCGTCATCACCCTCACTGCCGGCACTGCCTTCATCATGTGGCTGGGGGAACAGATCACCGAGCGCGGCATCGGCAACGGGATGAGCCTGCTCATCTTCGCTGGTATCGTCGTCGGCCTGCCGAAGGGCATCGAAAATCTCTACGAGAAGGTTCGCGACAACGCCTGGGGTGCGCTGACTCCCCTCGCTGTTGCCCTCCTGATCGCGGGTATGATCGCCGTCGTTGCCTTTATCGTCTTCGTGGAGCGCTCGGAGCGTCGCATTCCGGTCCAATACGCCAAGCGCATCGTTGGGCGCAAGATGATGGGTGGCCAGTCCACTCACCTCCCGCTCAAGGTCAACTCCGGCGGCGTGATGCCGGTTATCTTCGCCAGCTCCATCCTGTCGGCTCCTCTGCTCTTCTCCGGCGCTCACATCTTCGGCTACTCTCTGCAGGACTCATCCTTCTTCGGGCCAATCCTGCGTGCTCTGGCTCCTGGTGAGCCCTGGTACGAACTGCTGCAGATGGTCGCGATCATCTTTTTTGCCTACTTCTACATCTCGATCGTCTTCCGTCCAGACGATATCGCCGACAACATGCGCAAGTACGGCGGCTTTATCCCCGGCATTCGTCCTGGCAAGCGCACGGCTGACTTCATCAACGATGTGCTGACCCGCATCACCCTCGTCGGCGCTCTCTATCTCATCATCATCACCATCATTCCGCAGCTGCTCATCAGCGGAATCCACTTCAACCATCTCTGGCTCATCGGCTCGGTCTTTGATCGGCTGCCGACCTGGATGACCAACGGCCTCGGCGTCAACTTCTACTTCGGCGGTACCTCGCTGCTGATCGTTGTCGGCGTAGCCATGGACACGGTCCAGCAGATCGAATCGCAGCTCATCATGCGTCACTACGACGGCTTCACTCCCAAGAGTGGTCGCATCCGTGGCCGCAAGAGCTGGTAGGAAGTTAGCCCGTTGACGACAAGCATCGTATCTGAAACCGAGACGGCCCCGGCAGACAAGAACTTTCTGCCCGGGCCGGTCCTGCTTTTAGGCGCCCCCGGCGTTGGCAAAGGCACGCAGGCTCAGCTGCTAATGGCGGTTTACGGCATCCCACAGATCTCCACCGGCGATATCCTGCGCACCAATATTGCGAACGGCACTAAACTCGGCAAATCGGCAAAGAGCCTCATGGACGAAGGGAAGCTCGTTCCCGATGATCTTGTCAATGACATGGTTGCTTTACGACTTGCTCAAAGCGACGTTTATTCGGGATATATTTTGGACGGATTTCCGCGCACGCTCGTGCAAGCGAATTGGTTTGATATGCAGGGTCCAAATTTTCGTAACATGCCACTTCCAGTCGCCATTGGCATAGTAGTTGATCATACCGAGCTCCTCCACCGCATCACGGGACGTCGCATATGCCCTGCGTGCAAACGTATCTACAATATATTTTCCAATCCTCCAAAGATTGACGAACGGTGCGATATTGAAGGGGCAAAGCTGGAGCAGCGCCCGGACGACACTGAAGAGGCTTTTACTCGCCGCATGAAGGAATACGAAAAGCTGACCGCGCCTGTCATTCAGCACTATAAAGATAAGCGTCGCTTTCGCGAAGTTGAAGGTCAAGCTTCGGTAGACGAGGTCCAGTCGCGTATCCTTGCGGCTCTGAAAGACTTGCGGAAAGAATTTCCGCCCGGATCTTGGAACTCCCAGTCAGGGTCTCGCTGAAAATGGCCATCATGATTAAAACGGCGCAGGAGATCGAGAAGATGCGGATCTCCGGCAAGGCTCTCCGCCAGGTTCATAACGCGATCGCACCCCACGTTGTCCCGGGCGCTTCGACGATGGATCTCGAGGAGATTGCCGTCAAAAAGATCGCCGAACTGGGGGCTATTGCAGCGTTCAAGGGGTATCACGGCTACCCGTCCGCTCTCTGTACCTCGGTCAATAACGAGGTGGTTCACGGTATGCCGAATGCCAAGCGCATTCTTGCCGAAGGCGATATTCTCTCGATCGACTGCGGGGTTATTATCGACGGCTACTACTCCGACGCCGCCGTGACCTACCCGATCGGCAAGGTCAGCGCAGAGGCTGCAAAGCTTCTTGACGTCACCAAAGCCTCCCTCGAGAAGGCCATCGAGCAGTGTCAGGTGGGCGGGCGTCTGGGCGATATCTCCGCCGCCGTTCAGGAGTTGTGTGAGGCTGAAGGTTTTGGAGTGGTCCGCGAGTTTGTCGGCCACGGAATTGGCCGTGCTATGCATGAAGACCCGCAGGTTCCGAACTTTGGGGCTGCCGGGAAGGGCCCTCGCCTCAAGGCGGGGATGGTTTTGGCTATCGAGCCTATGATCAACGCCGGCGGCCCGGAAGTCCGCGTTTTGAAGGATGGATGGACGGCGGTGACCATTGATGGCAGCTATAGCGCCCACTTTGAACACACCGTTGCTATTACAAAAGATGGCCCTCAGGTGCTAACCCGCTAGGAAAATAGGCCCCTTTTGGGGTACTATAAGAGATGCGGTGTGCGCAAGTATGTCGCACGGTACTACTCGGTTGAGGAAATGCTCAACTTATAGAAGAAGTTGTGGAGATGGAAGGGGTTATCCTCTTCACCTCCAAAGGAGATCGTTTGTCGAAGGAAGATGCAATTGAAGTGATGGCGGTGGTTGTCGAAACCCTGCCGAATGCGATGTTCAAGGTCGAGCTTGAGAACAAGCACCAGGCCCTTGCACACGTCTCCGGACGTATGCGCAAAAACTTCATTCGTATCCTCCCCGGCGACCGCGTCGCGATTGAGCTCAGCCCGTACGATCTCAACCGCGGCCGCATTGTCTACCGCTACAAGTAGACAACGGCTACGGGAGCCCATCCCGTCTCCATCATGGGTTGCTCAAGCGCATTTGCACTTGGGATAGGTCAGGGCGATTTGCCCTGGCATTCAGGTCGTTTGTCGGAAGGGAGTTTCGGCCCTTGAGACGCGTCCTCTGGTTTGTCGGGTTTACGTTGCATAAAAGAAGGGAATCACAATGAAGGTTCGTGCCTCAGTAAAGAAGATGTGTGATAAGTGCAAGGTCATTCACCGCCGTGGTGTGGTGCGTGTTATCTGCGAAAACGCGAAGCACAAGCAGCGCCAGGGATAAGAGGACCGCGAAAGGTCTTCTGCAGCACCAAGCATTACCGGCCCCGTCGGGCTAGTTAGCCGAAGTCAAGGCTTGCGTTGAACCCGACGGACCTGCCGTAAACCAAGAACCCGCTTCCGTGGCGAAGCTACGAAGCTCAACCGAAAAGGAACCCCATGGCACGTATTGCTGGAGTCGATGTCCCTAACAACAAACAGGCGCGCATCGGTCTCACCTACATCTTCGGAATCGGCGACTCTCGCGCCGCCAAGATCCTCGCGAAGGCGGATGTCGATCCGGTCGCGAAGGTTGGCACGCTCGATGAGGACGCGCTGAACCGCATCCGTCAGGTTATTGAAGCCGAGGGCCAGATCGAAGGCGATCTCCGCAAGGACATCTCGCTCAACATCAAACGCCTGATCGAAATTCAGTCCTATCGTGGCCTCCGCCATCGCCGCAGCCTTCCTGTTCGTGGCCAGCGCACCCACACCAACGCTCGCACCCGCAAAGGCCCACGTAAGGGAACCGTTGCCGGTAAGAAGAAAGCGACGAAATAAGACATGGCGAAGACACAGAATACGAAGGGCGCAGCAAAGCCCGGCAAGAATAAGAAGTTCAAGAAGCGCGAGCGCAAGAATGTTCCATTTGGTCTCGTCTTTATTCAGGCTTCGTTCAACAACACTATCGTCACCATCACCGACCAGGTTGGCAACACACTGAGCTGGAAGTCGTCTGGTTCCCTTGGCTTCCGCGGCTCCCGTAAGGGGACTCCGTTTGCGGCGCAGCAGGCCGCAGTCGGTGCAGCCAACGCAGCTCGCGACCATGGTGTTCGTTCGGTCGATGTGCGCGTCTCGGGTCCCGGCTCTGGCCGTGAGTCCGCGATCCGCGCTCTCGCCACCACCGGCATCGAGGTTCGCAGCATCCGGGACGTTACGCCGATGCCGCACAACGGTTGCCGTCCGCCGAAGCGCCGCCGCGTTTGATCTGTGGCACTTCTGATGAAGTCCGAATGCGAGCGCTGCAATACAGCTCTCGATGCAGACGGAATAGCCTTCATCTGCAGTTATGAGTGCAGTTTTTGTGCAACATGCGCTCAGGTTATGAATGCAATCTGTCCCAACTGCGGCGGTGAGCTTGTTCTCAGGCCCCGTCGCAGGCAAGACGTTACCGCAACTGGATCGTGAAGAAGCGCTGCCCGCGCGTAAAGCGATCGTCACCCGAAGTCAGGAGTTATAAAAATGGCACGTTACACCGGACCCGTCTGCCGCCTTTGCCGCCGCGACGGCACCAAGCTCTTCCTCAAGGGAACCAAGTGCTTCTCTGAAAAATGCCCCGTCGAGAAGCGCAACTTCCCCCCAGGCCAGCACGGCCAGTCCCGCAAAGTGAAGAAGGTCGTCGGCTACGGACTGCAGCTCCGCGAGAAGCAGAAGGCCAAGCGCATCTACTTCACCCTCGAGACCCAGTTCCGCGCCTACTACCAGAAGGCCTCGAACAAGACCGGCGTTACTGGCGAACTCCTGCTCCAGCAGCTTGAGACCCGCCTCGACAACGTCGCCTACCGCCTCGGTTTCGCGATGAGCCGCCGCCAGGCCCGTCAGGTCGTCCGTCACGGTCACCTCCAGGTCAATGGCCGCAAGGTCAACATCCCGTCCTTCCAGGTGAAGGTTGGTGATGAGATTGCGATTCGCGAGGGCTCGAAGGCTCTGGTTATGCTCGAAGAGGCAAAGAACTTTGCCGCGGGCCAGAACCAGGTTCAGTGGCTCGACATCAATCGCGACAATCTCTCCGGCAAGGTCATCGCTCTGCCGAAGCGCGAGGACGTCAACCTGCCCGTCAACGAGCAGCTGATCGTCGAACTCTACAGCAAGTAACCGCTGTAGTTACACATATAAGATTCGTCATCTTGCAGCGTGGCAAAGAATATCGTATTTGTTCTTTGCCGCGCTACAAATGCGAAAGCAACACAACAAACTAACGCGCAATAGAAACACCCCGCCATCTCGCAGAATGCATCGCGAGTGAGCCGGAAAAGGAGAAACACATGCTTTGGAGAGGTTTTCAAAAGCCCAAGCGTCTCGCAGTTGACACCGAAACACTCACCGAAAAGTACGGCAAGTTCTCCGCGCAGCCCTTTGAGCGCGGCTTCGGTACCACTATCGGCAACGCCCTTCGCCGCACCCTTCTGTCCTCAATCGAGGGTGCCGCAGTAACCGCCGTTCGCATCGAAGGTGTCCTGCACGAGTTCCAGTCCATCACTGGTGTTGTAGAAGATGCAACCGACATCATCCTGAACCTCAAGCAGATTCCGTTCAAGCTTGCCGGCGAAGGCCCCAAGGCTCTCTACCTCCGTGCCGACCAGGCCGGCGTCATCACCTCCGGCATGATCGAAGCTGACGGCGACGTCGAGATCCTCGACAAGAACGTCTACATCTGCACCGTCTCTGAAGGCGGCAAGATCGACATGGAGATGCGCCTCAAGCGCGGCCGTGGCTACATCTCTGCCGACAAGAACTTCGACGGCGACCTCGGCCTCGGCTTCATCCCGGTCGACTCTGTTCACTCGCCCGTTCGCAAGGTCAACTACCTCGTTGAGGCAGCACGTCTCGGTCAGATCACCGACTACGACAAGCTCACGATCGAGATCTGGACCAACGGCACCGTGCTCCCGGCGGATGCGCTCGGCCTCTCCGCCAAGCTGCTGAAGGACCACATGACCATCTTCATCAACTTTGAAGAGGAGATGGAAGCCGGTCACGACGGCAGCCACGACGGCCCCGCCCTGCGCAACGAGAACCTCAACCGCTCGGTCGAAGAGCTCGAGCTCTCCGTCCGCAGCTACAACTGCCTCAAGAACGCCAACATCGCCACCATCGGCGAACTCATTCAGAAGACCGAAGCCGAGATGCTGAAGACCAAGAACTTCGGCCGCAAGTCTCTGAACGAGATCAAAGAGATCCTCGCGCAGATGGGCCTGTCCCTTGGCATGAAGATCGACGAGAACGGCAACCCGCAGCCCGGACCCACCTCCGTCCTGCCTGCTGCCACACTCGCCGCCAGCTTCGGCAACTTCGATGACGATGATGACGAAGACGAAGATGAGGACGAAGACCTCGACCTCGTCGGTAGCGAACCAGAGAACTTCTAACCAGTACTGCGGCGGTAGATTCGCTCTGCCGCCGCAGTCTCTAGATAAAATCGCAACGCAAGTTGCGTAGCAGTAGGCCTCTTGATTGACCCGAGGTAGCTTCACCCGCGCCAGGCTTAGGCCGAACGCACACATTCCAAGCAATACCGACTCACGGCCAGAGCCGAGTCGAAGGAGATCATCGATGCGTCACCGTAATGCAGGATACAAACTAGGCCGCAACACCAGCCATCGCCGCGCCATGCTGCGCAACCTCGTCACCTCCGTCATCCTGATGGACCGCGTCGAGACCACCATCACCAAGTGCAAGGCCACCCGCCCCCTCATCGAGAAGATGATCACCCTCGGCAAGCGCGGTACCGTCCACGCCCGTCGTCAGGCCGCAGCTTACCTCATGACGCCTGAGTCGGTTGACCGCCTCTTCGCCACAGTAGCGCCCCGTTACGCTGCGCGTCAGGGCGGATACCTCCGCATCACGCGCCTTGGAGCCCGTAAGGGTGACGCCGCCGAGATGGCCTACATCGAGCTCCTCGGTGCAGAGCACGAGCTCAACGAGAAGGCGCAGAAGCGCGCCGAAGCCCGCACCAAGAAGCGCGAAGAGCTTGCCAAGCAGATGGAAGAGCGCGGCGAAGGCGAAGCTGGCGATCCGAACGCGGAAGCGTAACCTTCAGAGCACAATATCAACATAGAGAGGCGCACCCCAAAGGTGCGCCTCTTTTTCTTGCAAGATCTAAAATTATCTAACCGCTGTGCACCATAACGCGATTTTTTCCCGCGCGTTTAGCGGCATATAAAGCCTCATCTGCCAGTTCCACCAGCTGAAATCCATTCTCCAGGAGCTCGTTCATCGAAGCCATTCCTACGCTGATTGTCAGTGGTTGATTTTCCCAGTCCTCCGTAGCAACCCGCTGCATGACGCGTCGGGCGAGGCCCATGGCGCTCTCTTCGCCGCTCTCCGGCAGCAGGACTACAAACTCCTCTCCTCCGTAACGCGCAGGCAGGTCGGGCAATCGCACTGTTGTTCGTAGGATCATGCCAAGTCGCCGCAGCACCTCGTCCCCCGCCGCATGGCCCCAGCGATCATTGATAGTTTTGAAGTCGTCAACGTCGATCAGAAGTACCGAAAGTTCCCGCTTTCTCCGCCGCGCCAGTGAAAACTCCATGACCAGTCGCTCTTCAAACGATCTGCGGTTCCGCAATCCCGTCAGCTCGTCGGTGACGGCTAGCTTTCGCAGCTGATCGTTGGCGTCTTCGAGTTCGCGATGATAGCGTTCTAGTTCCGCCTGATGGGCTACCTCCTCAGACACATCGACGGCCACTCCTGCCAGCAGTACATTTCCCGCCGAATCGTGACAGGGAAACTTGAAGGATCGTAGCGAGCTAACCGACCCGTCGGAGTTCCGAATATGCTCTTCGGTCTCGACCATCTTTCCGCCAGCCATCACCTCGAGATCATGAGTCCGTACAGACTTGGTCAGTTTTCTCGACCAGAGCTGCTCGTCGGTTCGTCCGAGCCACGCGTATTCGCTTACTCCAAACCGTTTCGCGAAGCTGCGGTTGTAGAAGAGCAATCGTCCCGCGGCATCTTTGATATAGCTCAAAAACGGGCTGGCATTCATGAACGCCCGAAACAATTCTTCACTCGCCCTAAGCCCCGCGCTCGCCCTTTCTTTCTCCGCCAAGGCCTGTTCCAGCGCCCGCCGCTGTACCATCGCTTGCAGCCGGAGACTTATCTGTCGCCCGAATATCTCGAGAGCCTCGGATTGATCCTCACTGAGGATGCGAGGGGACATGTCGACTACGCAGAATGTCCCCATCGGCTCGTCGTCGGAATTGTACAAACCGACCCCGGCGAAAAAGCGGATTGCCGGATCCAAAGTCACCAAAGGATTGCTGGAAAACCGCGTATCCAGCAGGGCATCCTTCACCATGAAGAGCCCCTTTTGCCGAACCGCGTGCGCACAAAAAGCTACCTCCCGCGGTGTTTCACCCATCTTCAGGACTTCGGACGCACGATACCATTGGTGTCGCTCATCCAGCAGCGTCACCAGGCCGAGTGGAGTTCCGCAGAGACAGGCAGCAAGCCGTACCAGTTCGTCACATTCAAGCTCTGGCTGGGAGTCCAACAAATCACGTGTCCAGATCGCCCTTAAGCTAGCGGCTTCAGCTTCTGTTCGACGCACGCTCATCTATCACCGTAAAATCAAAGACAAGGATAGCTGCGGGAACTTGCATATACCAGAGTCAATTTCAAGTGCTTACGAAAGTAACCTTGTACTCTATTCCCATTGTGGGAACATTCGCGGCTGCAGGCCAAATTCCGTATAGGTCCGACCAGTTCCGGGTTGGTCTCATGCCAAAGCCTTGCTGATCCCCTCACCCTGCTCTAATCTAGAGACAATCATGTATGAAGACTTCAAAGTAACCGACCGCTGGACCGGGGAAGACCTTCACTGCGTATGGAAGGGAACCATCGTGGCCATCGCGACGCGCCATGCCGACGCTACCGACATCCGCTTTGCCGTCAATGGCAAACCTGTCTGGATCGCCATGCCAAACCTGGCTTGGGTCGAGCAGAAGCGCCGTACGGGGTATGTTATTACGGATTATCTTGCTGCACAGACCGCCGGCCGGTATCTGCAGCACGCCGTCAAGTCTGGATACGATAATGGCCGCGAGATGTACACCATGACTGTCGATGAGGTCCTCGAACACGCCAGCGCCGTAGTAAAGGAAGCTGGCCGCACCGACAATCTTCCAAGTCTTCCCGTCATCAACGAGAATATTCGAGCCGAAGACGAGTTGGGCATTCACCTTCCAGGCGAACCAGCATAACCTCCCAGGGGTTTGGTCCATGTTCACGCGCCGCCGATTCCTTGTCTTGTTTCCTGCCTTCACGGCTTCTGCGCGCGCCTTCGCCGCCTGGCCCATTCGCAAAAAGAAAATAGTCCCGCCGACCCCGATTCATGTTTTTTTCGGAACTGACACGAACAAGGGAGTCTGCAAAGGCATTTACCGGTCGATCTTCGATCCCGCCCTGGGTCAACTGGATCCGCCGGTGCTCATTGCAGCTACGGCCCGACCGTCTTATCTTGCCGTGTCGCCTCCCGGCTCGAGCCGCCGCTCTCTTTATGCGGTCAATGCCATCAACGATCCTGCCGCCACAGTTACGACTTTCATGCTGGATCCAGGAACCGGCAACCTTCAGCAGACGGGTCAAGTCCCTTCTGGCGGTGCAGGACCTGCTTATGTTTCGGTAGACTCTACCGGCCACGCTGCCTTTGTCGCTAACTACATGGGCGCTTCCATCGCCTCCTATCGTGTCCAGCCGGATGGCACGCTCAGCCAACCGGTCGAACGCCTCGATTTCAAAGATCATCAGAAGTTTGGGGCACTCGGGCCTAACTCTGCTCGTCAGGAGAACTCGCACCCGCACTGCGTTACGATCTCGCCGGACGACCGCTTCCTCCTGGTTTGCGATCTTGGAACCGACCACATCTCCGTCTTTTACATTCATCCTGAGACGGGCCAACTCTCCGATCCGCACCTGTTCACCAACGAGCGTCCAGGGTCAGGACCGCGCCACGTCGTCTTCCACCCCAACGGCCGCTGGGTCTACTGCATCAATGAGATCGACTCCAGCATCGATCGCTGCCTGTGGACAGCTACTCGCTTCAGCAACGCGCCGCAGGGCCTTCTGGTAAACTCCACTTTCTCCATCAAGACGATCGCGCCGGGCTTTCCTGCCGAGAAGAATACCGCGGCTGAAATCGCCATCTCACCCGACGGAAATTTTCTGTATGCCAGCAATCGTGGGGAAGACTCTCTAGTCGTCTTCTCGATTGCAAAAAA
Organism: Tunturibacter gelidoferens; assembly: GCF_040358255.1. Classification (NCBI taxonomy): domain Bacteria; kingdom Pseudomonadati; phylum Acidobacteriota; class Terriglobia; order Terriglobales; family Acidobacteriaceae; genus Tunturiibacter; species Tunturiibacter gelidiferens. Next base: position 5,392,841 of record NZ_CP132938.1, on the reverse strand, counting down.
CGGCGACCTTACGCTGCTCCAGCGGATCGCCTGCGGCGGCAAAACGCCTCGCCACTTCACGCTGGATCCGACGGCGCAGTGGCTGCTCTGCGGGAATCAGGACTCCGCAAATGTCACGGTCTTTCGCCGCGATGCGGCTACTGGAAAGCTCTCCGGCCCCGCGCAGACCGTCGCTTTGGACTCGCCTCTGTTCACGCTCTTCGCCTAGGATCGCGATGACAATCGGCTGGGAAAATTGCAGGTGAGCCTTACAGAAGGCTCCTGCCCTGGCGCCCCTTTCGTCTCACAGACGCCGTCGCCAGGAGCGAAGAGGCCCGGTTAAACTTTAGGCAATGTAGCCATATCGATTACGAAGCGATACTTCACATCGGCCTTCAATACCCGCTCGTAAGCTTCGTTCAGTTTGTCGACCGAGGTCAGTTCAATGTCGGAGACGATGTTGTGCTCGGCGCAGTAATCCAACATCTCTTGCGTCTGGTTCATCCCACCGATCCCCGATCCTGCCAGCGAACGCCGATTGGCCACCACAGAAAACGGAGCCACCGACAAGGGTGTTTCAGGCAGACCCACCAGGCACAGGGTTCCATTCAACCGCAGCAGATTCAGATACTGGTTTATGTCGTGGGGCGCCGAAACGCAGTCGAGAATAAAGTCGAAGCTCCCAGTGTGTTTGGCTAGGGCAGCGGCATCTTTAGTGACAACCACCTCATCGGCACCCAACTTCTTCGCGTCTTCGATCTTGTTTTCGGAGGTGGTGAACTGCACCACATGCGCGCCGAAAGAATGAGCGAACTTCAAACCCATGTGACCCAAACCGCCCAGTCCAACCACGCCCACCTTGCTGTTCTTTCCAACCTTCCAATGACGTAGTGGTGAGTAGGTTGTAATCCCTGCGCACAGCAACGGCGCCACCGCAGCGAGGTTCAACTTCGGGGAGATCGTGTGGACATAATTCTCGTTCACAACGATGTTGTTGGAGTAACCGCCGTAAGTGACTTCTCCCGCGTAGTCGCGCTTGTTGTAGGTTTCGACTGCACCCTTCAAGCAGTACTGCTGTTCGTCGGCCTTGCAGTTCTCGCACACCCGGCAGGAGTCGACGATCACTCCGACGGCGGCGAGATCGCCTACCTTGAACTTCTTTACCGCACCACCAACTGCGGTCACATGCCCGACGATCTCGTGCCCTGGCACCATCGGATAGATCGAGCCGCCCCACTCATCGCGAGCCTGGTGGATATCCGAGTGGCAGACACCGGAGTAAGCAATCTCAACGACTACATCGTTCGCGCCTGGCTCACGTCGCTCGAAGTTGAAAGGAACCAGAGACGACTTCTTATCGTGCACCGCATATCCACGTGACTTCATCTTTTCCCCTTTGTCTTTGCAGTATGACTAGCAGCTATTAAGAGATGTTTGTTCTGGCGCGAGCTCCGCTCGATTTCAGTTATTCGTCGTAGTGGAGCAGGCTCAATACGTCGTACTCTTGAAACTTCTCGCGGCCCTTCAGAAAATCGAGTTCAATCGCAAACCCAAGTCCCGCGATCTCTCCGCCGAGCTGCCGCACCAGTTGCACCGTCGCCTGCATCGTGCCGCCGGTCGCGAGCAGGTCGTCGACAATCACGACGCGCTCACCCGGTTGGATGGCATCGAGATGAATCTCCAGAGAGTCGGTCCCGTACTCAAGATCGTAGTTCACACGAGCTGTTGGGGCGGGCAGTTTCTTTGGCTTGCGTACCGGCACAAATCCCGCGTTCAGGCGATACGCCAGCGCCGGTCCGAAGATGAAGCCGCGAGCCTCGATGCCCAGCACCAGGTCGATCTCTTTTCCAATGTAGTACTGCGCGAAGGCGTCGATCAGCGTGGCGAATCCCGCCTTATCCTTCAAGACCGTCGTAATGTCATAGAACAGAATCCCAGGCTTCGGAAAATCCGGCACGGTGCGGATCAGAGTCTTCAGTGGTTCACAATTAATCGGTAGTGTCATCAGTTCTTACCAGGCTCCTTCAATCTCAAATGGTCCGAGCTGCGCGCCTTCGCTCTCGACCAGTTCCTGTTCCTCTACGGCGTCGACGCGGCTGCCGCGCGAACCCTTCCGCAGCGCGTTCTTCAACTCGGCAAGCTCTTCTGGTTTCCCCGCCGCAACGATCTCGACGTGACCCTGGTCGGTATTCCGGACCCATCCCCGCAGGCCAATCTCAGCCGCCTCCTGGTGCACGAACCAGCGAAACCCGACTCCCTGCACGCGACCTTTGACGAGGTAATGGCACACCATGGAGCCTCCAGTTTCGCAGAGCAGCCACCCCCATGCAAGGCACAGCAGACGAAAGAAAAGGCGGAGCCAATGACTCCGCCATCTCTAAGAATGAACTTTGTTACGCCCTGCTCATGTAGGCGCCTTCTGCAGTATCCACGCGAATCTTTTCGCCTTCGTTAATGAAAGCGGGCACCTGCACGACGAGCCCTGTTTCGAGCTTTGCTGGCTTGGAGACCGACGACGCTGTCGCCGACTTAATCCCCGGCTCAGTCTCCATCACGGTCATCTCGACTACTCCCGGAAGCTCGATGCCGACTGCCTTCCCATCGTGGAAGCTGACGTTGATCGAGAGATTCGGCAGCAGATAATCTACCGCATCCCCCAGGGTGTCGCGCTTCAGCATGGTCTGCTCAAACTTGTCATCCATGAAGTAGTACTCATCGCCGTCGTTGTAAAGAAACTCCATTTTTACCTCGTCGACGATGACGCGTTCAATCGGATCAGGCGAGCGAAAGCGCTCGGTGAACATCGCGCCCGTGCGCACATTGCGAAGCTTTGCCTGGATGAAGGCGCGGAGGTTGCCGGGAGTACGGTGTTCTACCGAGAACACCAAGTGAAGATCGTCCTTGTACTTGATAATCATGCCCGGGCGCATCTGCGTTGCGGGAATCGACATAAGAGAAAACCCCTGATCTGTGCTGAATTCAGCTGTACTGAGAATTTTTGGTGTGAGCCTCGGCATCTCTGCCGGCGAGCCTACAACCCTATAATTGTAGCTCAGTGAGCACGTTTCATGCTCCCGCCGCCGCCTTGACATCACGGCTGATCAGTCGCCAAAGATCTTTCGGAAGAACCGGCCCAAAGCGTGCGCGAAACCGTGACGAGTTGGCGTTGGCGGTTGCGAATTGGGCGGGGTTGTAGTCTGCGCAGCCGCGCTCGTGGTCGCTTCTCCGGTCTTTCCCTTCGGCTCTGGCGCAGCAGCCGGTGTCAGGCTATCCGCTCCCTCGCCGGAGCTGAGGGTCGCCGCAACCTGCTCATGCAGATCTCCCGCTGGAGCCTGCGGCACCGCAACCGGAGCCAATCCCGCACTCACGGCAGCAGGGAAGGGATGCTGTTCCGCCGCAGTCTTTGAGGCGTCACCTGGGTTCAAGAGTGCGTCGGCTACCGTCATCGTAGGCTCGGGAGCAGGCTCCGGAGGACACCCGCACGAAGAACTCTCGTGGTCGACAACCTCTTTCAGGCTGCCATGCTCGAACAGCACATGCTGTCCCGCTTTGAGCTCGTAGGTCGACTCACCAAACTGGTCTGCGATATTCAAAACCGGAGCCTGTGCTCCGCGATTCTCGACACAGGTATCGCCGTTCCTGGTCACTCGAAGCTGCAGATCGAGCGGTCCATCTCCACGCATCGTAAAACGCAGGTCAGGCGTCATCACCATATCGTGAGTCGTCGCGGCCATCTGGACCTCAATCGCCCCGCGATCCAGTGCCAGCATCAACGGCTGCTGGCTAGCTCCCTGACCACCCACTCCCTGACCCGACGTCACATGCAGCCCGCTGGTCGCGCACACCCGCACCGTGCCGCCGCGCTTCAACTCAATCTCCGCCGTATGATCTCTCGCCGTGACGGTCGTGTTCCCCACCAGGATCGCCTGCCCGTTGCTCACCTCGAGAGCCCCCGCAACGTTCGCATTCTGAATCCCCACCACCCCAATCGGCTGCTGCGCCCGCGCCACTCCACATCCGATCGCGAACACAACCATCAGCCGACGCACCATCACAACCCCACCCTACATCTTCAGAAAATTTTGAATGATCTGCTTCCCATGCACTGTCAGCACGCTCTCCGGATGAAACTGCACCCCTTCAATCGGCAGCTCACGATGCCGCAGGGCCATAATCGTCTCTCCATCCGCCGTCCTCGCCGACACCTCCAGCTCCTCCGGCAGCCCCTCATCCGACACAATCAGCGAGTGGTACCGCGTACACGTCATCGCCGATGGTATACCCGCAAAGATGGTCTTCCCATCATGCTCCACCTCGCTCGTCTTGCCGTGCATCAGCTTCGGCGCGCGAATCACATTGCCCCCAAACGCCGCCCCAATCGCCTGATGCCCCAGGCACACCCCAAGAATCGGCACCCTCGGCCCACCCGCCGCCCCCAGCGCGGCGAAGTGCTTGATCAGCTCCATGCTGATCCCCGCATCCTGCGGCGTACACGGCCCCGGCGAGATCAAAATCCTCTCCGCCCGCAGCGCCTCAACCTCCTCTGGCGTCAGCTCATCGTTGCGCCGAATCACCATCTCGGCCCCAAGTTCACCCATATACTGCACCAGGTTGTAAGTAAACGAATCGTAGTTATCCAGAACAAAGACCATAACAATCCTTAAATTCTACGCCCCACATAGCGCGCTATTGTCGAACGCTTATTGAGAACTTGCCGATAACCAGACTTTTGAGGAGAAACCAGCGAAGCGTATTCTTATGCGCTTTTTGCTAATCACTGAACGGACGGTATCGTTGCCAGAATGACAAGCGCCTTACGAAGAATACGACTTCTCCCGGCACTGGCAGCGGGGCAATTTGGTTGCCGCAATTGTTAGGGGCCTGCAATCCCTTGCTCAGAATTGTGGCAACTGAGTAGGTCGGTTTTGCGTCCGGCTCGCTAGCGCAAAGCCTGTACTCGTTCCAGGACCTGTCACTCTTAGTCACGCTCTCAAGTACAAGGGTGTCACTCTGTTGCACTTGAACAAAGTACTTGTCACCATCGGCAACGGCATAAACCGTAGTCCCTCGAAATTGCCGCACGATCTCTAGGCTTACGCGTGCGCCGACTACTGGCTTTCCAGTATGTCCGTCAACGACAGCCAGTCGAATGCTCACCTGGGCGGCAGCATAGTGTATTACAACGGCCAACGGAGCAGTGAAAAGCACTAAGAACCATTTCATAACAAGACTTTATCCCAACTACATTCTTCAACACGGGGTTATCGGCAACGTCGAGTGCACATAGCGAGTCCACTAAACACTCCGCGCCCGCTCAATCGCCCTAACCACCGCTCGCGCTTTATTCCCACACTCCTCAAACTCCTTCTCCGGCACCGAATCCGCCACAATCCCCGCTCCCGCCTGAAAGTGTCCCTGCTCCCCATTCATGTAAAGCGTCCGAATCGCAATACAAGAATCCAGATTCCCACTGAAGTCCGCATAAAGCACACTCCCGCCATACACCCCTCGCCGAGCCGGCTCCAGCTCCTCAAGAATCTCCATCGCGCGAATCTTCGGCGCACCACTCAGCGTCCCTGCAGGGAAGCAGGCACGAAACGCATCCAGCGCCCCCAACCCCGCTTTCAACTTGCCCTCCAGCGAACTCACCATATGCATCACGTGGCTATACCTCTCCACGAACATCAGATCCTTCACCTTCACCGACCCAAACTCACTCACCCGCCCCACATCGTTCCGCCCCAGGTCGACCAGCATGATGTGCTCGGCCACCTCCTTCTCATCCGCGCGCAGATCCGCCTCCATCGCCCGATCCTTCACCTCATCCGCACCCCGCGGTCTCGTCCCCGCAATCGGGCGATACTCCACCTCACGCCCATGCACCCGCACCAGCAGCTCCGGCGAAGACCCCACAATATGCGCCACAGTCTTGTTTTTCTTGCTGCTATCCTTCGCGAAGTTGTTTCTCTTGTCGGCGAACTCGCCTTTTTTGTTGTCATCCTTCGCGGAGCGGAGGATCTGCGTTTTGCTTTTTGTTTTTTCCTCCAACCCAAACCGCAAAAAGTACATATACGGCGAAGGGTTCACAATCCGCAGCGCACGATACACCTCAAACGCATCCACCCCCGGCACACAATCGAACCGCTGCGACAGCACACACTGAAACACATCCCCCGAAGCGATGTACTCCTTCGTCTTCTCCACCGCCTTCAGAAACGCAGCCTTCGGAGTCCGAGAAGTAATCTTCAACTTTCCCTCAGGCTTCTTCTTCCGCCGCACCGGCAGCGCCTCGGCCAGCCGCCTCTCCATCTTGTTCAGCCGCCGCACCGCCCGCTCATACGCCCCCTCGCGAGCCTCCCGTGTCAGGTCCGCCGTCACCATCAGGTGAATCTCCTTCTTCACATGGTCGAACGCCAGCACCTGATCAAAGAACATCAGGCAAGCATCCGGGACTCCCAACTCATCCTTCGCAAGTGTTGGCAGCTTCTCGATCTGCCGCACCACGTCATACGCAAAGAACCCAACTGCACCCGCTGTAAACGGAGGCAGCCCTGGCAATCGCGCCGGAGTATGCCCACTCAGAGCCTTCTTCAGCTCCTCAAAGATGTCCCCATCAAACGTGCTCTCCCGCCGGCCCTCGCGAACCGTAATCCGCGTCCCCCGCGCCACCATCCGCTTATACGGCTGTATCCCGATAAAGGTATAACGTCCCACGTGCTCGCCACCCTCGACCGACTCCAGCAGAAATGCCTCCGGCTCCTCGGACGCGATGCGCAGAAACGCCGACACCGGAGTCTCGAGGTCTGCCGTCACAGTGCGATAAACGGGCACCAGCGAGTGTTTACGGCTTAACTTCAGAAATTCACGGGCAGAGGGGAGGGAACTGGAGTCGAAAGAAGGCATGGCTTCATCCATCATAAATGCGTCTTTATGCACGTTTTACGCTAGGTGCTCTAGCCTTAATCGTAACGGCTCCTCCCCCATCCGTTCGATTGCACATCGTCATTCGGCGAGCCTATACTCCTCGAGTTTGGCCACAGACCGGTCTGGCACAAGCTGTATCCTGCTTCTTGTGAGGCAAAACGATGGCCGGAGAATCGCTGATACCAGCAACAGAACAAAGGAAAGTAAAAATGCAGACCCTTACGCTCGAGCAGGAGACTAACCCCTGGGAAGCCCAGGCCGCTCGATTCGACTTCGCCGCAAAAAAACTCAATCTCGATCAAGGCATCTGGAAGGTTCTCCGCTACCCCTCTCGCGAACTCATCGTCCACATCCCCGTCGGCATGGACGATGGCTCCATCGAAGTCTTCACCGGCTATCGCGTCCAGCACTCAGTCGCCCGCGGCCCCGCAAAGGGCGGCATCCGCTACTCTCCGGACGTATCCCTCGACGAAGTCCGTGCCCTCGCCTCCTGGATGACCTGGAAGTGCGCTGTCGTAAACATCCCCTTCGGCGGAGCCAAGGGCGGCGTCATCTGCGACCCCAAGAAGATGTCCCAGGGTGAACTCGAACGCATGACCCGCCGCTACACCGCCGAACTCATCGAATTCATCGGACCCGAAAAAGACGTCCCAGCCCCCGACATGGGCACTGACGAGCAGACCATGGCCTGGATCATGGACACCTACTCCATGCACATGCGTCAGACCGTCAACGCCGTCGTCACCGGCAAGCCCGTCAACCTCGGCGGCTCGCGCGGACGCAAAGAAGCCACTGGCCGCGGCGTCTCCGTCGTTTGCGATGAGGCCATGAAGCATCTCGGCATGTCCATCGACGGCTGCCGCGTCATCATCCAGGGCTTCGGCAACGTCGGCTCCAACTCCGCCAAACTCCTCTGCCAGAAGGGCTACACCGTCATCGGCATCGCCGAGTACGACGGGGCTCTTTACAACCCCAACGGCATCGACATCCACGCCCTGCTCGAGCACCGCAGGAAAGCCGGAACTATCACTGGCTTCAACGAGGCTGAGGCCGTCGACAGGCACGAACTCCTCACCTACAACTGCGAGATCCTCATCCCCGCAGCCACCGAAAACGTCATCACCAGCAAAAACGCCGATCGCATCCGCTGCAAGATCCTCTGCGAAGGAGCCAACGGCCCGACGACTACAGTGGCCGACGAGATCCTCGCCGACAAGAAGGTTTTCATTATCCCCGACATCCTCGCCAACGCTGGCGGCGTCACCACCAGCTACTTCGAGTGGGTGCAGGACCGCATGGGCTACTTCTGGACCGAGGCCGAGGTCAACCAACGCCTCGACAACATCATGACCGAGAGCTTCAACGACGTCGTGACCTACGCCCAGAACCACAACGTCAACAACCGTATCGCTGCCTATATGCTCGCAATCGACCGCGTCGCCTACACAACCAAACAGCGCGGCATCTACGCCTAAAGCTCACACAACAACAAAGGAAGAGGCAGCTCACGAGGCTGCCTCTTTTGCCGTAGTCGCCGGCGTTCCAATCTGAGCAGCTAGTCCTGCACCGTTACCTTTACCTTAGTCGACACGATGCTCGCAAACGTTCCCGATCCGGTCCCAATGACTCGAATCATATAACTCCCCGGTTTAGTCCCCAGGTTGGTGCAGGCCCCGCATCCTGTCAGCGAAGCCGTTCCGCAAATTGCAAGGACCGCGATCAGCAGGCTCCTGATCGTACGTCTCCGCTTACCCGGTAAGAGCAGAACAACCAGCGCCGCGAGAGTCGTACTCGCAAACGGCAGACCAGCCGTCCGCGACTCGGAATCCGCAACCTGGCATGATCGTGGGGCCATCATGCGCAACTGCAGTGTCGTTGTCCCGCCCCCTCCTGGGATCGTCCCCGTCGCAAACCTGCACGTCGCCTCCGACGGCAGATCACTGCACGATAACTGAACCGGCTGCAGATAACCGGCCTGAGGAGCCACAGCCACTTGGAGGTTCACCATCCCGCCTACTACCGTGGTCGTAGAACCTGTCACCGAAATACTGAACGCACTCATCGTCGCTGCGAGCGGCAGCACTGTCACCGTCACCGGTGCGGAGGTCGATCCCTGATGCGTTGCATCTCCTGAGTACACCGCCGTCAGTGTATGTATCCCCACAGCGAATCCTGAGCCTGCGCTCGCCGGGCAGTTTGCCGCCTGGGTTACAGGGATCGTGCAGATATTCGTCGTGCCGTCGAAAAAAGAGATCGTTCCGGTCGGTGTGCTGCCATCACTCGCAGTCACCACCGCGGACCCACTCACCGTCTGTCCGAAGTAGATCGTCGACGGCGTCGAAATCGTGAAGACCACCGTAGTCGGGATGCCCATTACTGCATGGCTCCCGTTCAACACCACGCTGTTGTAGGTAGAACTCCCGTTGTACTCGGCTGTCAACGCATGCCATCCGATCGGCACCGTTCCGGGGACAGAGATCGAAGCTACACCGCCGCTCACCGGCACGCTCCCCACCGCCTTGCCGTCGACAGCAAACGTCACGGTTCCCGTGACCGACGGGCCATTCGCTGGAGGGGTGACCTGTGCCACAAGCGTGAAGGTCTCGCCATAGTCAGTCGCATTCGGGGCAGCCGTGAGTCTGCCAGAGACAATCTTCGTCTGGATCCCGCTGAGCAGCACCGTGATCCCACCGGTAATTACGCCATCGTTCTCCGGCGTTGTTCGGCCGATCGCTGGATTCATAATCACTGTCCCGCCATTAGCAACGACCAGGTCTGTCAATCCATCGTTATTCACATCTCCAGCGGAGATTGAATTGATTCCCATTCCCGCCAGGAAGTGTGCTTCTTCCCCAAACATTCGCCCGCCGAGATTGTTCTGGACATTCACCACATAACCGTCGCTCATCACCAGATCCGGCCGACCATCGCCATTTACATCGACTACTGTCAATTGGAAAAAGTTTCGCGAGGGCGCCATCAAGACAGGCGAAGAGAAGCTTCCATCGGCGTTCCCATACCAGATATAAATCGCGTTCGCTATAGATGCCGTCGGGTGAGCGTGATCGGCGCTTTGGTTGTCATAGGCCACGATCACATCCTGGTTGCCATCACCATCGAGATCGACCGTTACCGCCGCCGCTTGCACTAGCCCTGCCATCTGCGGCTCTCTCGGCAGTCCAGTAATCTGAGCGTTAGCAGCCGCACCCACCTGCGCGGTGGTCGGTGTTGCGGTAGTGGAAAACGTTCCGTCGCCATTCCCGTGCAGCAGGAGCGCCTGCGAGGCAGAAACATTCACAATTGCATCCAGATTGCCCGATCCACTGAACTGCCCCAAAGCTCCGCTCAACGCCGGTTGTCCTGCCGCAAACGCGCGCGAACTCCCGAGTCTTCCATCCGCACTCCCCAACAGAATTGCGATTCCCTCAGGCGAGTCAACTGCTACATCCATCAAGCCATCGCCGTTGAAGTCCGCAACTGCAAAGCTCGTCCGCCCCGGTCCCGCGTTATAGATTCCCTGCAGTGTAAGGCTCAAATCGCTCTGTCCAAGCAGAACACTCATGCCAGCGGGAGTCGCTGTATAAAAATTGTTCCGCCCCGCAACATTACTCACCGCGACAAGATGTCCCCCCAAACCGGTCGTCGCGTCTGCGCTTCCACTTCCACCCTCGGAGGTGGTCGAAAAACTTCCATCCGCGTTCCCATGAAAGATCTCAATCCGCCCCCCAACTCCCTCCAGCACTAGATCGGGATGTCCGTCGCCATCGACATCATGCAGCAGCATGCTCTGTGCCGCGCTTGATCCCGCATAGGTCCCGGCAGCAGTCAGCAGTCCATCCGTCAAGCCAAGAAAGACATCTGCTGCGCCGCCGGCGACAGACTGAATCACCAGATCGGTGTGGCCGTCCCCGTTCAGATCTGCTGTTGCCATTGGCCCCACGCCGTTTGCGAGTCGCGTCCCGACGATCCTCACCAGCGTGCCGCTCTCGTCCATCGTCAGCGTAATCAACGCAGGGTTGGCAGCATCCTCCACCAGCAGATCCAAGGGCCCCGTATCGTGCAGCTGCGCTCCCATCACGTAGAGGAACTGCGGTGCCTTCGTTCCCACAATCGCGAAGGTGCCAAGCTCCTGCGCCGGTGCAAAGGTTCCGTCCCCTCTTCCCAGCGCAAGATAGGCTTTGCCGAGTCCAACCGCGCCCCAAACCCATGCGAGATCAACATGCCCGTCGTGATTGAAGTCGGCAACGGCAATCGAAGCCCCCGCTGTAGCAAGTGTCTGTCCTGGGGCGAAGGTTCCATCCTCGTTACTCAGCAAAATATGAGTCGTCGACGCGGTCGCGGTCGCGCCGTAGTCGGTATAGATCAGATCGACCCTGCCGTCTCCGTTTAGATCTGCCGCTACGATCCCTACCGGCCAACTCCCCGTCGCAATCACCAGAGGTTGTTGAAACTGCTGTGCCGTCGCAGCCAGGGCAACAAGGCTCAGAGAGCAGAGTGCAATCGTCTTGGGCAAGACACTTCGAATCGGCATATCGACGCTCGGACTACTTCTCTATCGGCGTCGTCGAATGAACGGAGAGGGGCTTCTGACAGGAAAGGGTTTATGTAAGAGCCCTTTCCCTTGCGGGTATGGAAAACGAACCTCAGAGTCGTCGAAAACGCCGGCATATTCCGCTAAAGACCTCAGCTATCTTGTCGATAGCCGTCTAGGAGGATGCCGTTCCTACCCATCGTGGCCGCAGACGGGCGCAGCGCTTGACGTGCGCGGTGCCAACAGCCAACCAAAGCCACTCCTGCGCCGGAAAGTCGGACTATGCTCAAGAGGAAGCGCGCCCCGCAAACTCAGGCTGCCTTTAGCCTTTCCCACTTTCACGCGTCTTACTGTGGCAGAATGCTAGTGTGCCGCGTACTCCTGCTGCGGACTGTGTAACCTCTCGATGAACCTGCCCAACTCCATCACGATGAGCCGTATCGCATGCGTTCCTCTGCTCATCTGGATACTCTCGCCCGCCTTCCCCTTCACCGGCGGACACGGAGCGGTAGGCCTCCGCGGCGGCGAACAGGAGATCATCGCCAGCATCGTCTTCATCCTTGCCGCCATTACCGACGGCCTCGACGGCTACCTCGCCCGCCGCCGCAAACAGATCACCACCATGGGCATGCTGCTCGACCCCTTGGCCGACAAGCTCATGGTCACTGCCGCCTACATCATCCTGGTGGCCTATAACCCCCGCGTAGTGCCGCCCTGGATCGCGGTCCTGGTTATCGGACGCGAGTTCCTGGTCTCAGGTCTCCGCAGCATCGCTGCCACAGAAGGCTTCACCATCGAAGCCAGCGAGATCGGAAAGCTCAAGACCGTCATCCAGATTGTCTCGGTCGTCGCGGCCATCCTCGCGCACCGTTGGGACTACTGGAACTGGGGCGGCTATATCGTCGGCGTCCACTTCATCGCCGTCACCGCTATCTACTGGATGACCATCGTCTCCATCATCTCCGCGATCGACTACTTCATCGGCTTCTGGAAGAAGATCGACCACGCCTCCGACAAACGCCGCAAGCGTCGCAGCTTCGTCCTCAGCCGGAAGCCCAAGCCTGTGCCTCCGACAGAGCACCCCTCCCGCATCACTTAGCAGAGCCCTGGAATTCGGGTGCCCCATCTTCATGACGGTCTCATCGTCGCTAAGGTGGGCATCGTGCGCAGCACGACCCGCTCCGGGTTGCCAACGCTTGCTACCGTAACCCCGTTTCCGTGAACTCCGACCCTGAGGTGCTTATCCACGTAGCGAATTCCGCAGTCCGAGACGACGCGAGCTATGCGGAATTTATGACTTGCAAGCAGATCGGCGGGTATTCGCGGGCGGGGCCGACTGAGTTCAGCTGTTCTTTGGTGAGAATCACGATCCAGAGTGCGGGATCATCTGTCCTAAAGTCTGCTAAGACCTCGGCCACTTGACCGAACGGCAATGACTCATCGGCATAGAAGAAGAGAACTTGTTCCTGACGGGTCGCCATGATCATCCTGATTTGACGGCGTAGATCATTTTCCACAGGCATCAGATCGTCGTTCACGAGGCTGCTGTGATCAAGCCTATAGCGCACAAAAATCTCTCTACCGTCGCCCATGTTCATCAGTTCCTGCCGCTTACATTGATGAGATAAGAGGACTGGAATTCCACTTGCGGACCGACCCAGCGTAGACCATGCATTCGAAAGCATCCAAAGTGCGGCAAGCCCAACCGTCATTGTAAGCAGTGGCCCCAATCCCTTCGTCATCCTTGAATAGACACCCAACTCCGCGGCTTAGTTCCGGATGTTCCCTTAAAGTCGGGTTACAGGCAACTTCACATCAATGGGTTCAAAACTAACCCACTGCCCGATTCTGTCAATCTAACCATCATCGTTTCAAAGAGATACGCCTGTCATAATATCCTGCCCCAACTGCTATACTGGTGATAGAGCTAACAGAGAAGGCCCCGACCATCCATCGGGGCCTTTACCTTTTAGTAAACATTTTTTCGCTAAGTCCTTTGAATGGAATAATGTACACCTAAAGTACAAAGCTAAGCCTTCTGTTTTTAATACTTTAGCACTTTGACGACGGGGGAGGGGTACTGTGACACAGACCAACAGTCGCACGCAGCTACTGCAGAATCGGAATCCCGGCGATTCTGCGCGACCACTCCTCCGGTCCCGTCGTATGCACGCTGGTGCCTTTGGTGTCGACCGCCACGGTCACAGGCATATCCTGCACGTCGAACTCGTAGATCGCCTCCATCCCCAGATCGGCGAACGCCAGGACCTTCGAACTCTTGATCGCCTTCGAGACCAGATACGCGGCGCCGCCAATCGCGATCAGATACACCGCCTCGAACTCGCGAATGGCATCAATCCCTGCCGGACCGCGCTCCGCCTTGCCGATCATCCCCAGCAGGCCAGTCTCGGCCAGCATCTGTCGCGTGAACTTGTCCATGCGCGTTGCCGTCGTCGGTCCGGCAGGTCCTACAGCCTCATCGCGCACCGCCTCCACCGGCCCCACATAGTAGATAAACCGGTTCTTGAAGTCGACCGGAAGCTTCTCGCCTCGCGTCAACATGTCGGTCATTCGCTTGTGTGCCGCGTCGCGCCCGGTCAGCAGTTTGCCCGAGAGCAGAATCACCTCGCCCGGCTTCCAAGTCTTCACATCGTCGTGTGTCACGGTATTCAGATCGACCCGTCGCGCTGTATGCACGTCGTACTCCAGCTTCGGCCATGCATCCAGCTTCGGCGGATCCACCATCACTGGTCCGCTGCCATCGAGGTGGAAGTGAAGATGCCGCGTCGCCGCACAGTTCGGAATCATGGCGATCGGCAGATTCGCCGCGTGCGTCGGGAAGTCCATGATCTTCACGTCAAGCACAGTTGTCAGTCCGCCCAGCCCCTGCGCACCGATGCCCAGCCGATTGACCTTGTGATACAGCTCGATCCTCAGCTCTTCGATCTTCGTCTTGGCCCCCCGCGCGATCAACTCCTGCATGTCGATCGGGTCCATCAGCGACTCCTTCGCCATCACCATCGCCTTCTCCGCGGTCCCGCCGATCCCGATTCCCAGCATCCCCGGAGGACACCATCCCGCTCCCATCGTCGGAACTGTCTTCAGCACCCAGTCCACCACCGAATCCGAAGGATTCAACATCGCAAACTTGCTCTTCGCCTCCGAGCCTCCGCCCTTCGACGCAACCGTGACGTCCACCTCTCCACCCTCCACCAACTCGACCACCACCATGGCCGGCGTGTTGTCGCCGGTATTTCTGCGTGTAAATGCAGGGTCTTCCAGAATACTCGGCCTCAACACGTTATCGGCGTTCCGCCACGCCTCGCGCACCCCCTCATCGACCATCTCCTGCATCGTCATCATGCCGCCGATGCCGGGCTCCCACCGAACCTCCATCCCGACTTTCACAAATGCCGTCACAATTCCCGTGTCCTGGCAGATTGGCCGATGACCCTCGGCGCACATCCGCGAGTTGATCAGAATCTGCGCCATCGCATCCTTCGCGGCGTGGCTCTGCTCCATCTCGTAGGCCCGTGCAAGGTTCGTAATGTAGTCCACCGGATGGTAGAAGCTGATGTATTGCAGCGCATCCGCCACACTCCGGATAAAGTCGTCCTGCTTGATCGTCGCCATTACGAACTGCCTCCTACGAATCATTCCCGCCACAGCATTTTACTTGCGCCACAGCATCTCTGGTCGAACGTAGCCTTGCTTCACCCGCATCCCAGGATCAACTCTTGCGCAAAACAAAAACGGGTGCAGCGAAGTCTCTCGCCGCACCCGCTCACAATCAACCAACTCTTACTTGATCTTTCCGAACCGGTACACCAGACCGACATTGACGCCAAAGTTGTTCTGAATCGTGCTCTGCGGTCCGTGAGTCAGATCCGTCGGATCCAACCGGAAGAACGTCGCTAGGTAGGTTGGCGAAACCCGAAACGCGATGTTCGGATAGAAGTTGTAGTCGAAGTTGGCACCAAGGGCAAACGCCGGTTTGGTCGCATCCTGCCATACCCCGATATCCCTAGACTGAAAACCCTTGGCGTCGCCGTCAAACTTGCCCAGAACAGCTCCGCCTTCGCCGGTCACAGTCACAGCAATCTTCTCCTTCGCATACACCCGGTAGGCCACTCCGCCCAGGAACGGGTATTCCGAGATCTGCGGGTTGAAGGGCAGGGTTACTGGCGAGCCTAGATTGTTCCCGATCTTCGCATTTCCATACGCCCCGCGAACTTCTCCGATGATGCCCAGCTTCGGATTCAGGAAGTAGGTTCCCGACATCCAGAACGTCACTTCATTATTCTTCTGCAGGGAAGAGCCTGGTTTGAACCGCATGTATCCGCCGCCCCCCGCAACTTCATACCGATGGCTGTACGTCTCCGCAGTCGTCCGCGCAATGCGAGCCTTGCGGTTGGCGCTCGACTCCCGCCGCGTCCTGTGCGTCACCTGTGCCTGTACCGCAACCGCCCCGCTGGCCATCAACCCCGCCAGCAACAATCCTGCTACCTTCTTTACACTCGAACGAAAACCGAACATCAACGATTACTCCTGCACAAGCTTCGCTTTGCTATTGTGGTACTCAAGACCTGCGGGCTGGAAACCCAACTGCGGCCATCCCTTATTAGAACATCCGCCGCCCCTCAAAGCGGCCATCACCCCCAAGGAGTTTGCTCAAGATGGCGAAAAAAAGCAGCGGCAGTGGCGGTTTTGGCAAAGTCTTTCTTGGTTTCTTGCTCGGTGTTGTCGCTGTCGCCCTGGGACTCTTCGCCTATCTCAAGTTCGGACCGCTGCCGGTCGCAGTGGCCGACTCGCCTCTCCCCTTCGAAAAGCAGATTGTCCACCTCCCTCTTGACGCCCGCATCGAACGCGAGTCCAAAGCCGCTCCCTTCGGCACAAGCGAAGATGTCTTTGAGTCCGGAGCACACATCTACCGTGCTCAGTGCGCGAGCTGCCATGGCACTCCTGGCCGCGATGTACCCTACGCCAAGGCTATGTTCCCCTCAACTCCGCAGCTCTGGAAGAAACACGCGACCAGCGACGTAGTCGGCGTCAGCGATGATGAAGCCGGCGAGACCTACTGGAAGGTAGCCAATGGCATCCGTCTCTCTGGCATGCCGTCCTTCAAACACATACTCTCCGATACCGAGATGTGGCAGGTCAGCCTGCTCCTGAAGAACGCGGACAAGGAACTACCCGGTCCGGTCACCCAGATCCTGAACTCGCCGACTCCATAAGCTCTGCCGTCACTGAGAAATCTGACAAAAAAAAAAGGCCTCGGACGCAGTATATGCGGCGAGGCCGTATCTCTTAAAACTAGCTACTTCAGCGTGTACGTTACGCCAGTTACAAACTGGAAGCTGTTGTCTTTGTACCCAAACGCCGGATTGCTCAGATAGTTATCCTGCAGGTTGAGGTTAAGGCTGAATCGCTTGTAGGTCGGCAGCTGCAGACCTGCCGCAAAGATCGCGGAATAGATGCTCGGATCGTTCCAGGACGGTATAAACGTTCCGCTCTCCGTGAAGAGGATCTTCCGTGGCAGGGTGCGGTGATATAGCTCGGTGAAGCTTGATCCGATCAGATCCGTACTCGCGGTGGGCGGCACGAAGTTCTGCCTTTCATAGTGCACATCCACCTTCACATCAAACTCCTGAATCGGGGTTTCAATGACGGTGTAACCGATACCAGCGCCATAGATCTGTTGCAGATTCAGGCCCTGCGCGAAGTTGTGATCATACGACAAACCGACCAAGCCATAGAGTCGAGGAGTCAAATACTTGTCATGCTCTGCGTCCGCATGAAAGATGTTCGTCTTTGCGACGGAATCCGGAGTCGGAGGCGTAGTCTGCGGAATCACGGGCTGCGTCAACTTGCCATACGTCTCCAACACGTCGATCGTGTCGCGTGTCCGTGGAGGCAGAAACTCGACCGAAGGGACGAGCCGTATCAGGTTGACTGCCGCGGTGAAGCTCTGCCCCGTCTGCGTGGATTCGACCAGCGTGACCCCACCAGATAGCCCCCCCGTCCAATCCTGGAAGATCCCCGGGTTTCCGGTCACCTCTTTGGTGTACGTCGCTCCGTCGATCAAAGCAGAAAGGTCCTTCACCGGTACCGTATCAATTACGCTCGAGGAAGACGTGTCCGCCAGCGTCACAGCGCTGTCCTGATAGGTGATCGTTCCCGGTGTCTTCGAGGTGCGAGTGACCTTCTCTCCGTTCCTCAACGCGACGAACTTACCCCCGCTGTGGAGCTCTTTGATCTTGTCCGCTGTCACCGTAATCTCACCGACCACATCGCTCTTAAAAACAAAAGAGTCACCGTTGGCCCGCTCCAGAGTTCCCGTCAACTGATCGCCATTGGTAAACACGATCACATCGGGTGCCGGTTTGGCCGCGGCGCTCTGGGCCCATCCTGTCGATGCCTGGTAAAACATGGCGCCTAAGATCAGGCTCAAGACAAACAGGTTGTGCCACTTACCTCGCCTGTTGCCAGGGGTTGTTTCGTAGTATGGGCTCATCCGTTAAAAATAGCGTAGCCTAGCGGAAGTTCAGACGTTTTCGAGGTGAATATGCGACCTGTTGTTCGTGTCATTGGAAAAGTGTTGCGTCTGGTCGGCATCTCAAGCCCCGAAGATTCTGCTCCCAAGCCGATAACCGCGTCGGATCCCCCCTCGTGGCGGACTCCCGAGCACCCTCCGGTGAACCCAAAAGAAACTTCAACCGAGACCCTCCGGTGAACCCAAAAGAAACTTCAACCGAGAAGTAGATCAGCGATTCTATTCGCCACGAACTGCGTACTTGCTGGTATCGCATCTGGTGGTACGACCTCTTCAGGCCTCGATAGATTGGCCAAGCGCGTGCCCACAAAATAGTGCATCTTTTCGGCGAAGAAAGTGTTGCCAATCGT
This sequence comes from Tunturibacter gelidoferens, assembly GCF_040358255.1. Taxonomy (NCBI): domain Bacteria; kingdom Pseudomonadati; phylum Acidobacteriota; class Terriglobia; order Terriglobales; family Acidobacteriaceae; genus Tunturiibacter; species Tunturiibacter gelidiferens. The sequence continues at coordinate 5,374,504 of NZ_CP132938.1, read as the reverse complement.
ACTTCAATAGGCATACTATCCGTTTCGGTTCGGCGGAGTTTGCGGCAAATCGCATGCTTCTCAGGGCCAGAAACCTATTGAAATGAAGAGCTCCTTCAAAATTTCCGTATCGGTTTGAGTTACATAACCAACTTCCTGATGGGGCGGTTAGACCCCTCAGCGTGCTCGGAAGGATAAAATCTATGGCATGGTACGCGTATTGCGTCGCAGAGAGACAGGCATTCCCAGAGCTTTGCCGCCACCGCCGCCCGATGCCCCTGACGAATGTCTCGGGGCTCTTCGGTAATCAGACGTTCTTGTTTCCCGCCAGTGACTTAGCCGTTATCGTCTCTGAACACAGCCCCGAAGATAGCGCACGGCTCGACCAACAGGCCGCCAAAGATCACGCACGTGTCGTCGCAGACTGCTTCAAGCTCTCCACCGTTCTGCCTTTTCGCTTCGGGACCACCTTCCAGGACGACGATGCTCTGCGCCGCTCCGTTCGCTCCAATCAGCGTCACTTTCAAGCCAACGTCGAGCGTCTCCGCGGCAAAGCCGAGATGCATCTCAAGGTCCTCGTCGACGATATCTGCCCAGGCAACGCGACTCGCGACATGACCGTGGGCCAGCAGTATTTGATCAGTCTGCGAGAGAGCGCCAGTCGTCAGCGCGAGCGCCAATCCAAAGCCCGCGCCCTCTCCATCCAGATGCACCGCATGTTCCTGCCGCTAGCCGAAGAGATCACCTGCAAGCGAATGGACACCGGCAAGATGCTTCTCGACATCGCCCACCTCATCGACAACAAGACCGTCGAGCGTTATCAGAACAAGTACACCTCTGCCACGCTCGAGCTCAAGGATTGCCGCATGCAGCTCTCCGGCCCCTGGCCTCCGTACCACTTCGTGCATAAAACCACACCGCAACACCAGCACAGCGCATAACGCAAAAATCAATTACGGCGGCTCCCTTCAGACAGGGGGCCGTTGTTCGTTTCACGACATTTCGCAAGCGCCCTGGTTTGTGCTATTTATGTCCATGGAACCGCGTGGAATGTACCCGGGACAGGTGCCTTCCCGGACACCCTTTACCCCGTCCTGCGCATCGCATCATAAGTCGTCAGACGCAGGAAAAGCTCTGCGCCTGTGCCCACTAGTTCGTGTTCGGCAAGGAGATCGTGAATGAATCGCACCAAGAACGTCTTTACTGCCCTAATGATTTCTGTTGGAATCTTTGGATATTTTGGGGCTGGCTCGACAGCGCTCCACGCGCAGGAGCCAAACCCGACGGCGCAGACCAATCCTCCCCAAAATCCGGATGAGATCAAGAAGCAGGACAACGGAATCTATATCTACCGTGTAAAGGTCGTTCAGCGCGACCTCGACGCCGTCAACTACCTGCATCGCAGCGGTTCGACCAATATCGGCTTCAGGGGGACACCTCTTCTTCCCTTGGCCAAAGGGGAGGCCAAAGTCACAAGCGAGCGTGGTGGAATTCACATCTCAGCGCGGTTCCAGGGGCTCACACCAGCCAATGGCTTCGGTCCCGAGTACCTGACTTACGTTCTTTGGGCGATCACGCCCGATGGCCGCCCTAACAATCTTGGCGAAGTCCTTCCTGCGAACAATAAGAACAACATAGAGGTGACCACCGCCCTCCAGTCCTTCGGCATGATCGTCACCGCAGAACCCTATTTTTCAGTGACCCAGCCAAGCGACGTCGTCGTGTTGCAGAACGTGATTATCAACGACAAAACCACCGGCGTCCTCGAAAAAGTGAATGCGCACTACTCCCTTTTGGCACGCGGCTCTTACGCCCAGACGGAGGGCTCCAGGTCGAATCTCAATCCCATCACAAGGGATGAAAGATCCCCGCTTGAGCTCTATCAGGCCAACAACGCGGTCCGAATCGCGCAGGCAGCAGGAGCCGATAAATACGCTCCCGACATTATGGCGGAGGCGATGCAGGATCTCCGCAACGCTACCGACATCGACCAGAACAAAAAGGGCGATCGCAAGATGGAGATCACCTTCGCGCGCCAGGCAGTACAGCGTTCTGAAGACGCCCGTCTCGTTACTTTGCGCAAGCAGGCTGCGGAGCGCCAGTTGAACGCAGACAACGCCAAACGCGACGCCGAGGCTCAGGCCCAGCAGTCGCAACTTCAGGCTCAACAGTCGCAGCTTGAGGCGGAACGCGCCCGCGCCGCCCAGGCTGAAGCGGATGCCGACCGCGCCCGAGCCGAAGCAGCCGCCGCCGAAGCTCAGGCTCGTGCCGCCGCCGCCAATAAGAGCGCAACAGACGCTAACGCCGTACGTGAAAGGCTTCGTAGTCAGCTGAACAGCGTCCTTGCCACCAGCGAATCAGCCCGAGGCCTCATCGTCAACATGTCCGACGTGCTCTTCGACACCGGCCGTTACACCCTCAAGACGAACACGCAGATCAGTCTGGCTAAGGTTGCCGGAATTCTGCAGGCCTATCCTGGCCTGAAGCTCCAGGTCGAGGGCTACACCGACAGCGTCGGAGGCGACCAATACAATCAAAAACTTTCGGAAAACCGCGCCGACGCCGTTCGCGACTTTTTAGTTACGCAGGGTGTCCAGACGGATAACATCTCGGCCACGGGTTACGGCAAAGCCAAGCCTGTAGCCGATAACGCTACCGCGCAGGGCCGAGCCCAGAACCGGCGCGTCAATCTTGTCGTCTCGGGCGACGCGATTGGAGTCCAACAGAGCAGCCCCGACGCCGATCCAGCCCCACCGACAACACCGCAGTAAACTTGTTTCTTCCCAAAACCAGAAGGCCGCCTCAGGCGGCCTTCTCTTCCTAAAACACGAGTCAATTCAAGCGCCCAACAAACTGTAAAGTCAACGATTAGGTCAGCCCACCCAGTGGAACGCGACGCGATCCGGCCCACAACTGCCAGAATCAAAGCAGTCAAACCCTATAAGTGAATCGACCAGCCAAGCTCCGAGAGCTTCTCTTCAATATCGGCAAGCGCGATCGTTAGTGCGGATCGCCGGTGCGGGCTCGAAGTCCGCTCCGACAGAATACGTTCCCGCTGCAACTCCAACGCCTGTCGCCTTCGTTTGCGTTCCGCTACCTCGGCATTGTCGTTTGCGGTGACAGGTTTCGGAGCGGCAGCCTGGTTTTGCTGTTCTTCCACGGATTTACTCTCCCATCCTCGCGACATACTGTTCATTCTACGCTGCGATATATCAATATATAAATAGTTTCGCTACTCTCGTCTCCTCGGCGATTCCAAATCGGCAGCATCCAACTCTTCCAGAGACACTATGCGCGCATATCCTATCCAGCAATTCGGCCTCGATCACCTCCGGCACCTTGATCTGCCTACCCCGCAAACAACCCCCGGTACGGTCCTGATCAAAGTTCACGCCGTCTCTCTCAACTATCGCGATCTCATGGTCGTCAAGGGTCTCTACAACCCGAAGATGTCCCTGCCACGCATCCCCTGTTCGGACGGAGCGGGAGAAGTCGTCGCCACGGGCGAAGGTGTCACCCGCGTTAGAGTGGGTGACCGCGTCTGCGGCATCTTCATGCAGCGGTGGCTCGACGGCCCACTCACCGCCGACAAATCAAAGGCCGCTCTCGGTGGCGACGTAGACGGCATGCTCACCGAGTACGCTGTTCTCGACCAAGAGGGAGTCGTCCGTTTCCCCGAGCATCTCACCTACGAAGAAGCTTCCACCCTCCCCTGCGCTGGCGTGACTGTTTGGAACGCTCTTCATCACGCCGGAGACCCAATCAATCCAGCACATCCAGGAGAAACCGTAGTCATCCAGGGCACGGGCGGCGTCTCTATCTTTGCGCTCCAATTCGCAAAGCTCCTCGGAGCCCGCGTCCTCGGCACCTCCTCAAGCGACGAGAAGTTATCCCGCGCCCGCAGCCTCGGCCTGGACGAAGGATGCAACTACAAGCAGCGTCCCGACTGGTCCAAATGGGTTACCGAAACGACCGCTGGCATAGGAGCGGATCGCATCATCGAAGTGGGCGGCGCTGGCACCTTCGGTCAATCTCTGCGAGCCGCCCGAGTCGGCGGCACCGTCGCGCAGATAGGCATTCTCTCCGGCGGCACAACCTCAGACCCCGTCGCCCTCACACCCATCCTTCACAAGCAGCTCCGCGTGCAGGGCATTTACGTGGGCTCCCGCGCCATGTTCGAGGAGATGAACGCTGCCATCGCGAAAGCCAGCCTGCATCCTGTTATCGGCAAGGTCTTCGACTTCTCTCAGGCCGCTGAGGCCTTCGCTCACATGGAGTCCGCGTCGCACTTTGGAAAAATTGTCATTCGCATTAGCCCGCAGCCGTAAACGGGAACTAACAAACCCGAGAGCATAGCTTGTTGACAATGCCAAACAGTCAATGACTCAAGTACCTAAAACGCAACGTAGCGTTGCATATAATCGCACAAGCGTAGGAGGAGACGAAATGATAGTCGAGATCGAGAGCCTCCAGAAAATCTACGACGGCAAGCAACGAGTCGTCGCCGTCGACGGCATCGATCTCAGCGTCCACGAGGGAGAACTCTTCGGCCTTCTCGGCCCCAACGGCGCAGGCAAGACCACCACCATCAGCATCTGCACCACCCGCGCCCTGCCCACCTCTGGGCGTGTTCGCATCGCAGGAATCGACGTGGTCAAAACCCCCGCGGTGGCCCGTCGCTTCATCGGCGTCGTCCCCCAGTACAACACCCTCGACCGAGCCTGCACCATCTACGAAAACATCAACTTCCACTGCCTGTACTTCGGCTTCTCCGGCCCCGAAGCGACCGAACGCACCAACCAGCTTCTCGCGCAGTTTCATCTTACCGAGCGCGCCGGCGCCTATCCCGCCCAACTCTCCGGCGGCCTCGCCCAGCGCGTCCAGATCGCCCGTGCCATCGCCCATCGCCCCAAGGTTCTCTTTCTCGACGAGCCCAGCGCCGGACTCGACCCGCAAAGCCGCATCGCCATGTGGGATGCCGTCCGCAACCTCCGTCAAGAGGGAATTACCGTCGTCCTCACAACGCACTACATGGAAGAGGCCGACGAACTCTGCGATCGCGTCGCCATCATCGACCACGGCAGAATCCTCGTGCAGGACACCCCAACAGCACTCAAAGGTTCCGTCGGCGCGCAGAAGGTCTACGAGCTATACCTTCGCAGCCAGGACAACATCCCCACCCTCGTGCAGCAACTCCAGCAACTCACCGGAGTAGCCAGCGCAGAGCCTACCCCCAAGGGTGTTCGTGTCCTCGCACACGGAGCTGAAGGCCTCCTCTCCGACGTCGTCCGCGAGGCAAACCCCTACGGCCTCCGCGACCTCACCATCACCGAAACCAGCCTCGAAACCGTCTTCATTCGTCTCACCGGCCGCGACCTTCGCGAGTAGTCAAGAGAACCGTCTAAAGACCGAGATATCTATGACCCAACTGGCAGAAGTCGCAAAACCGAGCACGTCGCTAAATCGCCAAACCACCCGCGGCCCTCAGAGCTCGAAGCTCACCCAGTACGCGCGCGCCTTCGTTGGCCTCTTCCGCCGCGATCTCCACGTCTTGCGACGCGAGCTATTCCCCTTCATCATCCGCGTCTGCATGAACCCCCTGCTCTTTCTCTTCGTCTTCACCTACGTCATCCCGCACATGAACGCAGGCGCCGCCATGAATCCCACAGCGTCCATGGCTGGCAACGCCTTCTCGACGGTCTTACTTCCGGGCCTCATGGCCGTCGCCATCATGTTCTCCGGCATCGCCGCAGTCGCCCTGCCGCTCGCGCAGGAGTTCGGTATCACCCGCGAGATCGACGACCGCGTCATGTGCCCCTTGCCCGTCCCCTTTGTCGCCATCGAAAAGATCTGCTTCTCCGCGGTCCAAAGCGTCATCGCTGCCTGCATCGTCTACCCGCTGGCGTACTACGTGCCAGCGACACACCCCACGACCCATATCAGCAACTGGCCGTTTCTCATTCTTGTCGTAGCCCTTGCCAGCCTTACCGCAGGCGCACTCGGACTCACCATTGGCACCAGCGTCAAGCCGCAGCAGATTGGTCTCATCTTCGGCGTCGTCGTCATCCCCATCACGTTTCTAGGTTGCGTCTACTACCCTTGGGCCGCGCTCACTCATATCCGCTGGCTCCAGGTTGGCGTTCTCATCAACCCAATCGTCTACATGAGCGAGGGCCTCCGCGCAGCCCTTACTCCCACGCTGCCGCACATGAATCCCTTCCTCATCGTAGGCATGCTCATAGCTTCTCTCTGCTTCCTGACCTGGCTGGGCATCAAAGGCTTTCTACGCCGCGTCATCGGCTAGCTTTTTCTGCAGATCCATCTGAATCTTGAATCATCCGAGTATGCGACGACAGCCACGCCTCAGGAAATCGGTGCAACTGTAAAGTTGATTAGCAGGACGATTGATCAAACGCGAGATGGCGGCGGTCGCAGCGAGAGCAAATATGGTGTGCCGAAAAGTTAGATTAGACATGTTTCGCATCAGACGGTGGAAACTCAACCGTTGAAAGATGCTTCGCCATCTGCCGCCCAATTCGGACGCTCTCCGAGATCCCTCTGTCTTCGGGATAATAAAAGCAAGTGTCGGCAACCTGTAGTCCCCTAATCGGAGTTTGGATCGGCGGAATCTTTGCTGCGAATCCGGGTTCACAGACAGGTTGCGCATGACGAAGACGGGCTACATGCTGCGCGATAATGTCCTCGCGCGTCAGCTGCGGATTCAACCTCTGGAGATATCCGAAGGACTCATTCAGAAGTTCTTCGTCGGTCCAGGTGAATTTGATGTTGTCGTTTGGCATGTAATAAGGCACATACACCACAGTGTCGCCACCGACCGGTCTGAGCTGCGAGAACTCAATGATCCCAGGGGTAGAAATATCTGGTTCGCTGATATTGACCCAGAAGTGTGGACTCACCGATCGCTTGAGTTTGAAGACCAGGCAGCAAATACCCATATTTACTATCGATTCGTAACGAGCCTTCCAATCTTCAGGTAGGTCTGGGATCATCGCTGTGACCAGCGGCGTTGGGACCGTACAAATAACCGCATCCGCTCGCATGAACCCCTCGGGCGTCATGACCCCCTTCACCTGCCCATCTTCCACTATTACTTTCTGCGCCCCACAACGCGTGCGGACCTTGCCTCCGTTCTTCACAATCGACGAGCACAGAGCATTCACCAGCGTCTGACTTCCGCCTTCAATGTAGCCGAGTTCTTCCTCCATGAATGACTTGCGGGATCGACCGATCCGCTTGATCCGGGTCCAGATCCAGGCAGCTGAGACATTATCCGCATATTGATAGAACTTCAATGCAAACAGTGGTTTCCAGAGACGCTCAAACACCTCCGTCCCACACCATCGAGTGATCCAAGTGTGGGCTGCCTCTGTTTCAATCGCATCCCAGCGCTCCCGCCGCACAGACAAAAACGCAAACAGGCCATATCTGAGTCGAGAGAGGAGGCTGATTTCAGGAAATTTCAATAGCGCAAAGGGAGTGCCCCAATCGTGCATCCTGTTGCCCGTAAAGATGCCCATGGAGGTAGTCCTCCACTTTAGCTGGTCGCCGATGCCAAGTTCTTCCAGCAGCGCCATTGTTGGCGCATCGCTCTTGCAAACGAAGTGGTAAAAGCGCTCTATGGAAAGCCCCGCCATGTCAAAGTGAGCAGCCATGCCGCCGGGCTCAGGCGCAACCTCCAGAACTTCCACCGTGTGTCCGGCCTTCGCGGCGTGGAACGCTGCAGAAAGGCCCATTGCCCCTGATCCAATGATTACAACGTGAGCGATAAAGCACCTTCTCCTGAAGTTTGCGCAAAGCGTGAAGTCGTATGGTTCGTTACGGACATTACGCAACCAACAGAGGAGGTCTGGCTCTCCTTGCGCAGCACATATTCCCCTGAAAATTTCTTCGGTTGTCGGTTCCAGACTACCATCCGTCAGGGAGTCAGCAACAGGACAGGATGTGAAGGGCTATCGCTCCAGCCGAGCCCCGCAACCTAAGCCGCAACTCGCTTCCTTCGCAGATCTTCCGTGATCAACTTCCCATGGAAGCGCCCATTTTCGATGAAGATCTCACTCGTCCGCTCCCCCGCGACAATGACTCCAGCCGCATAGATTCCCGGCACATTGCTTTCGAGCGTACCCGGATTGCATACGGGGCAACGGTCATTCGCTTTATCCAGCTTTACCCCCAGCCTCTCGATGAACTCGAAGTCCGGATGGTACCCCGTCAGCGCAAACACAAACTGGTTCGCAATCGTCACCTTTCCTCTCCGGGTTGCGAGAGTCACATCGTCCTCTGTAATGTTCGTGACAACGCTGTCGAAGTAGGCTTCGACCTCATGATTCTTGATCCGGTTATTGATGTCCGGCAGAATCCAGTACTTCACACTTTTTGGAATCTCCTTGCCCCGATGCACCAGCGTCACCTTCGCTCCATGACGCCAAAGGTCCAGCGCTGCAATCGCCGCGGAGTTCTTTCCCCCAATCACCAAGACATCAAGCCCATAGTAAGGATGTGGCTCATGATAGTAGTGCTTCACCTTGCTGAGATCCTCGCCGGGAATACCAAGGTAGTTCGGTAGATCGTAGTATCCGGTGGCGATCACCAACTTCCGCGCACGATGCTGCACCGCCCGCCCAAAGCGATCCGTTGTGCGAACGGTAAAATTCCCGTCTGCACCTTCTACCTGCTCAACATTCTCATACTGACGAACGTCCAGCCGGTAGAACTCGGCCACCTTGCGGTAGTACTCAAGAGCCTCACTGCGATTGGGTTTCTGGTTTGGACTGGAGAAGGGCATGTCCCCAATCTCCAGCAGCTCCGGTGTTGTAAAAAATGTCATATGCGCCGGGTAATGAAACAGCGAATTGCAAAGGCAGCCTTTATCGACCAGCATCGTCGTAAAACCCGCCCGTTGCGCCTCAATCGCGCAGGCCATGCCCGTCGGCCCAGCGCCAATCACTAATAAATCCACAATCTCTGAAGCCGCACCCTCGCTCATACCTTCATTTTACTGAAGGCCCGCAAACGGCAGATCCGCGAGCTAGTTATCCAGAACAACGAGCTTGTGAGCGATCGCAAACAGCGCCAACTCCAGCCGCGTCGAAACGCCGGTCTTATCGAAGATATTCGAAAGATGCCGCTTCACCGTCTCTTCACTGATCGTGAACTGCTTAGCAACATCTTTGTTGCTGCAGCCTTCCACGATGCAGGTCACGACCTCCAACTCCCTGGGCGTCAAACCATAGGTCTTCCGCTCCGGAACCGCTGCTGCTTTCTTCATCAACTCGTTCAGCGCCGTCACCAGATTAGCAACCCGCTCCCCGCCTATCCAGTAGTCGCCAGAGAGCACAGCCCGCAGCGAACGTGAAAGATCGCCCGCAACCGCATCCTTCAGCACGATACCGCGAGCTCCAATCTGCAGCGCTTCGATGATCTGTTGCGTCGAGATCGTACTCGTCAGCATGATGATCTTCACCCGCGGCGACTTGCTCATAATCGCGCGCAGAGCTTCCAGTCCAGGCAGCCGAGGCATCTGCAGATCAAGCAGCAGAATATCCGGCTCCAGCTCCAGTGTCTGCGTAATCGCCACATTGCCATCTTCGGCTTCGCCTACCACCTCGAAGCCGGCCTCATTCTCCAGCATGTTCTTCACGCCGAAGCGCACCACCGGATGATCGTCGGCAACAACGATACGGATCGGTGTCGCCGCAACAACTGCATCGTCAGATTTCTTTATCGATTCCTTCATCGTTGCATCATCTCCCGACAACTCGTTGACCCGACACTAGTTGCTTTCGCGTGCGACCAGAATACGCCGCAGCCGTTCGCACGCCACCATGAATTCGTCCAGTGTAGCTACATCGTCATCACGCAAGCCCCGCTCCTCCATTGACGTTGCAAGTCTTTGCAGCTCAATGGCTCCCACCATTCCGGACCCACCCTTGATGGCATGAGCCTCCTTTCTATACGCAACATCATCGCCGTCGGATGTTGCCCGTCGCATCTTACCAATCCTCGCCTCGGCATCCTTGAGGCAAAGGGCATACAACTGCTCCAGCTGCGACCGCCGCATGGACTCTGAAAGCTTCCCATAGACCCCCTCATCCAACACACCCCCCTTCGCACCGCTTGATCCCTCGTCGGCTCGAGCAGAACCACGGGAGATTGCTCTCGCCAGGGTCTCCATCGTAAACGGTTTCAGTAGAAACCCGTCGAACTCCTGCCCCGTCCCATCCTCCAACTCACTCCCGCTCATCGCCAGCAGTAAGCTCCCCGTCCCGCACAATCCGCGCAGGCGCCGAGCAAGTTCATCCCCCGCAGTCCCAGGCATCTGCATATCCGTCAACACCACCTCAGGCAACGGACGGGCCCGCTGCACGTGCACCAGCGCGGCATCCCCCGACTCCAACGCCTCAACCTCGTATCCCGCCCTCTCCGCCAGCAGCATAAGCACCTCCCGGCTCAACTCATCGTCATCCACAATCAAAATCCGAACCGGCATGTCTCTCACTCGTCCTTAGCGCAAAGACTATCAACTGACAGTCTTGAGTACCATTCTGGCGCATGATAGCGGTAAAGTAGTTGCCATGGCTTCGGAGGATGTGCAGGACGACCAGAATCAGGACCGGCCGAAGCAGCCCAACGAGCAAGCCCAGCTGGCCGCGACCCTCGCAGCCCTCTCCGCCCGCGTCGAGAGTCTTGAACAGCAGTTAGCGCAACTGCGTTCTACCCCCTCCTTCAAAGCGCGCAAACTCGCAGCCCCTCCACCACGCCCTTCCTCAACTCCATCCACAGAGGCTCCCACCCCCGACTTCGTCCGCAATCTTCCTAAATCCAACGGCTCACTCGAAGACCGCATCGGCTCCCAGCTCTTCAGCCGCATCGGAATCGTCGCCCTCCTCATCGCCACCACTCTCTTCCTCAAGTGGGCCATCGACAATCACTGGATAGGCCCCACAGGCCGCATCCTCGCCTGTCTGATCGCAGGCGCGGCCATCGTAGTCTGGTCCGAGCGCTTTCGCCGCCAGGGCTTCAACGCCTTCTCCTACTCGCTCAAGGCCATCGGCACCGGAGCCCTCTACCTGTCCCTCTGGGCCGCCTTCCAGCTCTACCATCTACTACCCGCCGGCATAGCTCTTACCGCCATGATCCTGGTCACCGCATGGAACGCCTATATGGCCTGGTCGCAGAACAGCCAGATCCTCGCCGCCTACGCACTCGTGGGAGCCTTCGCAACCCCTCTGCTCCTCTCCACCGGCGGCAACCACGAGGTCTTCCTCTTCACCTACATCCTCGCAATCGATGTCGCCACGGTCTCGCTCGTCCGCCTTAAGCCCTGGCCGCACCTTCTCTTCGGAATCTTCCCCGCCACCGTAGCCTTCGTCATCGGCTGGTACGTCGAATGGTTCGACGTCTACAACACGCCAAAGCCCCTCGCCACCACCGCGATCTTCATCGGCCTGTTTTTCCTTACCTTTCTCATCCCGTCCATCCGCACCCAGCAAAATGACCAACACCCATCAAGTCCAATAACCGAAATCCTCCTCCCATTGGCGAATGCAACCTTCGCTGCACTCGCGCTCTACTCCGTCCTGCAGGACACCGGCAATCACGATCTCCTCCCCTGGCTGGCGGTTCTATTCGCCGCGTTCTATCTGGGCCTGATGCGCTTGCCCCAATCCCGCATAACCTCCGCCGTCCATCTCTCTCTCGCGATCGTCTTCCTCACCATCGCCATCCCACTTAAGGCCAGTGGCCGCTGGATCATCGTTGGCTGGCTCGCTGAGGGCGCAGCTCTCCTCTGGGTGGCGGCACGTCTCTCCAGCCCAACGCCAGTCAAGGACGCCGCTTCAGCTCCACTCATCCTTCGCCGCCTCGCCACCATCGCTCTCGCCCTCGGTGTCTGCGGCCTCCTCATCGAACCCTTCTGGCTCAATGAGCAAATCGACACGGCCTTCTTCAACCTCCGTTTCGCCACCGCCCTCTTCGGACTCGCCGCTCTAGGCCTCTCCGCGCTCATCGCGCATGGCTCCCTGCGCCACTCCGACCAGCAGAACAAAGCGTTCCCAAACTGGGTCACCATCGCGGGATCCTCCATCGTCGCGTTCAACTTCATCGCCATCCTCTCGTGTCTCCGCGAGCTTGACTCCGCATGGCGCGTCTCTGCTGGCAACCCCGAAGCCGATCTGCAAAAGGCCCTAGCCATCTCCACCTTTCTCATGCTCTACGGCGCGTGCCTGCTGGCTTTGGGCTTCTGGAAGCGCTCCGCCTTCATCCGCTGGCAGGCGCTCCTCCTGCTGGTCTTCACCATCGGTAAAGCCTTCCTCTACGACTTGCGCAACCTCAGCCAGGGCTACCGCGTCCTAAGCTTTCTCGGACTCGGGGCCTTATTGATGGCCATCAGCTTCGCCTATCAGAAGGACTGGCTGGCTCTCCGCCTCCCCAATCCCACACCCGAACCCCATCTGCCCCCGCAGGAAGGAGCCGACCGGTGAAGTCTGCGATTCTCCTGACCGTCCTTCTCTGGCAGTCGAACGCAAACCCGGAGCCAACTGACCCTCACTATCTTCGCTTCGAACGAGCCATCACGGTACCGTCAGGCGCAGGTCAAAGCTGCGCCATCATCGACCCCTCTCTCTTCCCACACGCCGGTCCGTCCCTCAAAGATCTCCGCCTCTTTCAGAACAACCGAGAGATCCCCTATGCCATCACGCTGAGCGAGCCGCAGCAACCTGACAGCGACACCGCCGTCATCCGTAACCTCGGCCTTCGCGGTCGCAACATCGTCTTCGACCTCGAGATGCCGAACCGCCCCTACACCGAACTCACCCTCGAGCTAGCCGGACACGACTTCATCGCCACCGCCACCGTCTCCGGGACCCACGACCCCAACTACGCGAACCAGACGAATCTCGGCGAGTTTACGATCTTCGACCTGAGCAGCCAACATTTCTCTCGCAGCACAACGATTCATCTGCAGGAGACCAGCCTCCCCTATCTCCACATCGAACTAGCAGTCTCCCCAGCTGCCGCCGCACACGCCTTAGACACCTCTCCGCAAGTTCTTCAAAAGATGGTGATATCGGTCACCGTTCCCCCCAGCCGCGAAGCTCAGTCTCTCTACACCAAGGCAGGCGAAGTCTCCAGCATCACCCAGCGCGGCCGCCAAAGCGTCGCCACCTTCGCCCTGCCACAACGCATTCCCATTGAGCGCGTCTCCTTCTCTCTCTCGCCAGCCTTCAAAGCGAACTTTAGCCGCGATATCAGCATCAAGGACCATCCCACCACCTCGCCTAACCCAGCCGACGCACTCAGCGAAACCCTCGCCGGCACCATCCTCCGCGTCCACCTCACTCAGGCAGGTCGCGAGATTCGTCAGGAGCAGCTCAGCGTCCCCGCTACCCTGGGCTCGAACATGCAAAGCGCAGCCACAGTCGAAGTCGCGGTCAACAACGGCGACGACGCCCCACTCCCGATCACCGCCATACGCCTCGAGATGCGTCAGCGCAAGATCTGTTTCGACGCCCCCACGGCAGTGCCTCTCACCCTTTTCTACGGCGACGCCGCCCTTACTGCGCCCCAGTACGACTACACCCGCCTCTTCTCTCCCTCGAGCGAGTTTCACGAAGCAAAGTTAGGACCTGAACAGTTCAACCCTGCCTACCGCGATCGTCCAGACGCCCGCCCTCTCACGGATCGCCATCCCCATCTGCTCTGGATCGCCCTTCTGGTCGTGATTTGCATTCTCGCGATCGTCGCCATCCGTTCGTCGAAGACAGTCCACCACTAGCTGTCCGCCGCTGGCAGCATATCTTCCGACCAAAGGGAGGGCTACGTCTTCCAACTCCGCCGAGACAAGGTATACAAGTCACGAAGTGACCGCCCTCCGCGCAGGAGGCCCGTCCGGCAGGACAGATTCTTACCGAATCGCCGCATCCACTTCGCTGATCCAGTTTGGCGACTTCAGAATCTCTCGCGGCTTTGATCCATCCGCAGGCCCCACCAAACCGTCGTTGTACATCATGTCGATCAGGTGAGCCGCGCGCCCATATCCGATCCGCAACCTGCGCTGCAGCAGGGAAGTGCTCGCCTTCCCAAACTCAAACACCAGCCGAACCGCATCGTCATAGAGCTCGTCGTTATTGTCTCCATCGACGCCGCCATCCCCATCTTTGCCGGTCCCGGTATCTTCCTTCGGCCCTTCCAGGAAGCCATGCACATACTCAGCCTCACCCTGCGCCCTCCAGAACGCAGTCACCGCCGAGATCTCTTTCTCCGTCACAAACGGCGCATGCACACGCTGCACCCGGCTGGTCCCCGGCGGCAGATAGAGCATATCGCCGCGTCCCAGCAGGCTCTCCGCACCATTCGAATCGATGATCGTCCGCGAGTCCACCTTCGTCGCCAACCTGAAGCTCATACGAGTAGGCACATTGGCCTTGATCAATCCCGTAATCACGTCCACCGAAGGCCGCTGCGTCGCAAGCACCAGATGAATACCCACGGCACGAGCCATCTGCGCCAACCGTGTGATCGACTCTTCGACATTCGCCCGATCCAGCATCATCAAGTCAGCCAACTCATCGATGATGATGATGATGTAAGGCAGCGGCTCCTGATTCACATCCTCAAACAAGTACTCGCTGCCATGGTCGAACAGTTTATTGAACTGATCGATATTCCTCACATGATTCGCCGCCAGCAGCTTCAACCTTCGCTCCATCTCACGCACAGCATTGCGCAGCGCATTCGCCGCCAGCTTCGCCTCCGTGATGATCGGCGTAAACAGGTGCGGGATTCCCTCATACATCCCAAGCTCCACCCGCTTCGGGTCCACAAGAATCATGCGAACCTGTTCCGGCGTCGACTTGAACAGCACACTCATGATCATCGCGTTGATCGCAACCGACTTGCCCGAGCCAGTCGAACCGGCAATCAACACATGCGGCATACTCGCCAGGTCTGCCGTCACGATGCGCCCGTTGATGTCCTTACCAAGTGCAATCGCCAGCCTGCTCTTGCTCTGCGCGAAGCTCTCACACTCGACCACATCCCTCAGCCAGATCGTCTCCCGCTCATGGTTCGGCACCTGGATCCCAACCGTGCTCTTACCCGGCATCCGCTCAATCAGAATCGACTCAGCCGCCATCGCAAGGCAAAGATCATCCGCCAGCCCCGTAATCCGAGCGACCTTAACCCCAGCCTCTGGCTTGAACTCAAACGTCGTCACCACCGGCCCCGGATTGATCTGCGTCACCTGCCCATCGACACCAAACTCAGCCGACTTCTCCACCAGCACCCGCGCCTCTTCACGCAGCGCATCCTCGCGAACCACAGCGTGCTCTTCACTCCGATAAAGCAGCGACGAAGGCGGCAGCTTATACCCCCGCACACTCTTCGGCACAATCGTTACCGGCTTGATATCCGCATCCGCCCGCTTGCCAAACGAAATATTATCCGGCAACGTGTGAAGCGGCTGCGAAGCAGCAGGGACTGGAGCAAACGGAGCTCTCGGCTCCTCCGCCACCTTCTTCGGCACCCGCATCGGTGCCGGAGCCTTCATCGAAACAGGCTCACGCCCCTCCTCAGCACCAGCAAAATCTCTGAAGTTCGACTCGTCATCCAGCGCATGCACCGGGGCCGCCGCCTTGGCCAGCACCTCCGCAAACGGCGCCGCCGCCGCCACCGCCGTACTGAACGCTGTCACCGGAGGAGCATCCACCAGCGTCCGTGGCATAGCCTCGAAGATCGAAGTATGATGCCCGACCGCAACCTCCTCGGGTGAAATCGAGATTGGCTGCACCTTCTTCTTCTTCCTGCTCAACCAGCCAAACAAACCACCCAGCAGCGTCGTCGTCTGCTCCGGCTCGGGCTCCAGTCTCCTGCGCTCTGCCGCCTCCGCAAGCTCACGAGTCCGCCGCGCCCTGGCATCCGCCTGCTCCCGTTTACTCCCATAAGCCTCTTCAAGATCTACCTCAGCACCAGCCCGGCGACTCCGACGCTGCGACCACCACTCCCACAGCCGCTGCACAAAGCCAAACCGTATCGTCGCCCACTCCCGCGCCGTATTGAACGTAAATGTCGTCGCCAGGTACAGCGACACCGCCACCATCAGGGTCAGCACAATCGCAGCCCCGGGCAGATTCAAATAATGCACCAGCAAGTCCGCCAGCAGCCGCCCCGTCGTCCCCTCAACGGGCAGCGAGCCACGCCACATCATCTCGCCAGGCAGCAGCGCAATCGCAGCCGGCCCAAACACCACCCACATCCCCAACCCAATCGTCTTCGCCAGCGGAGACCCCGCCGGTCGCGACCGCATCCAGCAAATCCCCAACCGTCCCAGTACCAGCGGCAGGAAAAATGCCGCAACCCCAATCAGCTGCAGCATCGCATCGGCGAGATACGCCCCAACCATCCCCGTCCAGTTATGTGCCGGCCGCCCTTTCACGTACTGTCCCACCGTATCGAAAGAGGGATCAGTTGGCGTATAGCTCGCAAGCGCCAGCAGCAGCAGCCCCGCGCCCACCAGTACGACCATCCCGAGAATCTCATTCAGGCGGCGGTTGCGCGTCGGGGTCGAAACAAGTCTCAGAGTTTTCATTGGGGAGCCTTCATGTGAGGGGGACGCGCGGGCTCATTCGTCACAGCGCGCACCACCACTCACGCCGTCCGATCCAAACCGAGCCCGCAAATCACCAGAGCACCTTTGATTATCCCAGACCCTCTCCAACCACCCGCACAAAAGTGGAAAAACCTCACTTCGGGGTACCCACATACAAACCCACAGGCACTCTCTGCATCTACTCCCTCATATTCACCGCCGAGCAAAATTTCACTCGGCGGTCCTTAGAACCGGTTGGCAGGGGAGCGGGATTTTCGCGATTTCTCTTGCTTGCCGTCGGCGGAGGAGAATCGCGCACAGCCGACGGACCCTGCTCCAACCGCACCCCGTACCTACTACACCCAAGATCGAGGTCTCCATCATGCCGACAGATTCAGGTAAGCAGAACGAAATGCAGCGCGCTCTCAACTCCCTCATCAGCACTCTTCTCGACAGCCAGAAGGGCTTTGCCGACATCGGCGAACATCTGAAAGACGACACTCTCAAACGTTACTTCCTCGCCGAATCTCTCAAGCGCGCCAGCTTCCGCGGCGATCTGGAGGAGATTCTCCATCAGAATGGCGTACACGACATCAAAGAGTCCGGCACGACCGCCGGCGCCCTCCACCGCGTCTGGGGAGACCTGAAAGCCAAGCTCGGCGGCGGCGACCACACCCTCCTCGAGACCGCCGAACAGGGCGAAGACGAGGCCAAGAAGGCCTACGCCGACGCTCTCGATCAGGATCTTCCGCTCCCTGTCCGCCAGCTCGTTGCAGAGCAGCAGGCCCACGTCCTCACCTCTCACGACTACGTGAAGAGCCACCGCGACTCACTCGTATCCAAATAACCAAGGCGATGCAACTCGACGATGGGCAGCAGGGTTCGTCCCCGCTGCCCATATTTTTGTTTTTGTTGGCGTTAATAATTGTGCTGCTGTAGATATGCGTCAGCACAGGCGTAAAGAAAGGGAAGTGATTCAACATGATCGGCCGTATCCTCCTCGCCTCAATCTTCCTTATCTCGGGCACTCTTCACTTCCTGGCCCCCGGCGTTTACCTCCGAATCATGCCGCCCTACCTGCCCGCGCACACACTTCTAATCCACATCAGCGGTGCGGCGGAGATACTCGGCGGCATCGGCCTGCTCATCCCCTCAACGCGCCACGCCGCGGCGTGGGGTCTGGTCGTTCTGCTCATCGCCGTCCTGCCGGCCAATATCTACATGGCGACATCCCACTTGCGCCTTCCCGGCATCATGGGCCAAAGCTGGGCACAATGGCTCCGCATCCCCCTACAACTTCCACTCATTTACTGGGCATGGTTCTGCACTCGCAATCGATAAAGCCACGCTCTTTTCATCTGAATTTGCAATCATTTGCAGAAATTCCGCCGAGCTCTGCAGACTAAACTTCCACTCGCGATCGCTTTAGTACCCCGCGTGATACAGCCCAAACACCACCACAGATGCCACCAGGCAATAGATCCCGAAGAGATACCATCTGCCTTCCTCCAGCCAACTGCTCAACCACCTCAACGCCAACAGTCCGGCCAGAAATGCAAACACAGCGCCAAGAAGTCCCATCACCATGCTTCCGTGCAGATCAATCGGCATGCCCGCCGCCTTCGCCTCATGCGAGGCCTTCACCAGCCGCAGCACCTCGCGCCCTACCGCTGGAGGAGTCAGCACAACCGCCAGCGCGAAGCTGAACCGCTCCGCCCGCTCTTTACTCGCACCCGTCAGCATGCCCGTCGAGATAGTAGCTCCCGACCGCGAAAATCCACGGAACGGCAGGCACAGACCCTGAATCGCACCGATCCATCCCGCCTGTCGCATCGTCACGCTGTCGCCATAGACCTGCTCATGCGCGCCCATGCGCCGCTTCTCCATCAGCCCAGCAAGCAGAATCAGCAAACCAGCCGCGGCCAACGCGGGAGCAATCAGATCCAGCCGCCCAAAAAGCAGCTCGATCTCTCCCTTCGAAGCTCCCTTGAACGCCGTCTTCTCGATAGCCTTGATGATCACTTCACCAATCACAGCAGTCAGCAGAGAAGCCCAGATCAGACGGATCAGAAACCGCTTGAACGCATCGCCGCCTGAAAAATAAGTCTTTTTCCACTGGTTCCAGAAGTAAACAATCACGGCAAACATCGTGCCTGTATGCAGCATCACCAGCAGCAGCGTCATCTGCGGCGTCGTCGGGTCAAGCCCCAACAGCTTTTCAGCAACTACAACGTGAGCGGAGCTCGAGACAGGCAAAAGTTCAGCGAGCCCTTGCACAATGGCAAGGATGATGACATGAAGAATCGACATGCATCCATCCTAAAGCGTCTGCATGTGTAAACGGTAAACAAGATATGTCCTGCCGGACGGGCCTCCTACGCGGAGGGCGGTCACTTCGTGACGGGTATACCGGTCTCGGCGAACCAAACTGCATAGGTCCTCCCGCTGGTCGGGATCATCTTCTTTCCGACCAACGGGAGGACCACCTCTCTTCATCCGCCACAACAAGGTATACAAGTCACGAAGTGACCGCCCCACGCGCAGTGGGCCCGTCCGGCAGGACATATCTTCTAATCCCGATCACTCCCATAAATCGCAATCCCCTGCGACACCCGAAACGCAATACTGGCCCCACGCGCCGCAAACTCCGACTTCGGATACCGCGCTTTCAAATCCATAGCCAGCGCCTGTGCCCTCTTCGCCGCCTCCTCCGACCGCTTCTTATCCTCCTGCACCTGATACATCGTCACCACCACCCCCTGCCGATACACCGCGTTGTACAGCGCCTCTGCGGCCTTAGGCCCATCCGCATACTGCTGCGCATACTTCACGTACAACCCCGTCTCCATCTCCGGACACTTCGGCAACCCTTGCCAGTCCCCACACAGCTTGTTGTCCAGCAGATCGAACGCCGCGCGCGCCGCAAACTCGCTCCCCGGATACGTCTTCATCACCTTCTTCAACTCACCCTCATAGATCTGAGGCCGCAGATAGGCCTCCTGCTCCTTCGCACTCGGCAGCGTGCTGATATCGACCTTATCCAACTGCCAGCGAATATCCGCCGCCCGCCACGCCGCCTCAGCCGCCAGCGGCGAATCCGGAAAGTATTCTGCCACGCGCTTGTACAGCAGGTGAGCCGCCCCAGCCGCCCCCTTCGGTGCATGCGGTCGCTCCGCCTCATCTTCAAAGTTCGCAGCCGAACCAAACAGAATCACATCCCCGCCAGCCGTACTCGGCCCCAGAATCCCCTTATCCCGAATCCAACCCGACGCCGGCGTTACATTCGCGTCCTCGCCAAACTCAGGCTTGTTGCGGTCGTCCTCATTCGCATCGTCGTTGATGTCGGTATTCGCAAACACCTTCACCCACGGCCCGCTCCGCTCAACGATCTGTATCTCGTGTCCCGGCGTCACCAGCGAAAGCTTCTGTGCATCCGCATCTGACGCAACATACACATTCGCATCATGCAGCACAGTCGCGATGGCGGCCCTATCGTAGTTCGGTCTCTTCTTCTGACCCATCGCAGCGGCGCTCGTTATCAGCACAACCGCCCCAATACCCATCGCCGCATATCGCCTGATAAAAAAAATCCGCATAGTCCTCACTTCGAAGCCGCCACAATCGCAGGGCAGCGAGATACGGTCCAGTCTAAACTTTTGCTCCTCGGCGAAACGAGCCAACCTCCTCCGGGAACCCACAGACTGCGCCACTATCTCTACGCGCATCAAATCCATAGACTAAAGAAAGACCATGCAGCAAGATAAAAACGCGCAAACCGCATGATGACACTCCAAACGGAAGACTATTCGAGCCTCAAACGGAAGTTGATCCTCCGCGATTCCCTGACCTTTCTCAGTCTGCTGCTCGTAACCGTCGTTCTATTCCTTATCACCTTCTACCTGTTTCACTCCTTCACCTCCCACCGCGAAGAACTGGCACAACGCTGGTCCGCCCGAGGCCAGGCCGCCCTTAACGCAGGCTACCCCGAACAGGCAATCGTCGCCCTCCGCACCGCCCTCTCCTACGCCCCCGACCAACGTTCCTACGAGCTCCTCCTCGCGCAGGCCCTCGGCGACGCCGGCCACACCGAAGAGTCTTTCAACTACTTCCTTGGCCTTTGGGAGACTCAACCCGGCGACGGCTTCATCAACCTCAGCCTCGCCCGCCTCGCCGCCAGGAAGAACGACATCCAGCCCGCCATCAACTACTACCGAGCCTCCATCTACGGCACCTGGGAGGGAGACGGGGTCCTCCGCCGCCGCGAGGTCCGCCTCGAACTCTCGCGCTATCTCATCGCGCATCAGGACTTCAGCAGCGCCCGCACCGAACTCCTCATCACCGGAGGCAACGCGCCCGACGACGTCCCCCTCGCCATCACCCTCGCACAACTTCTCGAGCAGGCCAAAGCCCCTCACGACGCCTTGACCTACTACCGGAAGGTCCTCGCGCAGGAGCCAGAAAACCAGATCGCCCTCCAATCCGCCGCTCGCCTCGAATACGACTCCGGCCACTTCGACGAAGCTCACCGCCTCATGGAACAGGCCATGCACCAGCAGGAAAACTCCCCCTCCACCCACGAAGCAACAACCCTCGCCGACAAGCAGATGCTCGAAGACTCCAAACGCATCCTGGAACTAGCACCCCTGAAGAAGCTCCCCGACAACGAACGTGTCACGCGCATCCTAAAAGCCCGCGCCCTGGCGAAGAAGCGCTTCGACGCCTGCAGTACCCAACTCTCTGCCGCCAGCGGCCTCTCCACTCGGCTGCAGGATCTCACCACGAAATGGGCCAGCAAAGACGCCACCAGCAGCCGCTCCGCCCTCCTCAACGACCCCACTCAGCAGGACGCAACCCTGCAACTCATCTTCGACACCGAGACCCAGACCAGCAAAATATGCTCCGCTCCCACCGGCGACGACGCGCTCCTCTTGCAACTCGCCCAATTTCCAAAAGCGATGGAGCCCTAAGCGAAGATGGAAGATCAAACAGCAATAGCGGAGACTGAACCAATCGCACCCAGCACTCTCCGCGAAGACGTGATCGCCCGCATCGCTCCCGGCCGCGAAGAGCGCGTCTTTCTTCTCCTCTCCATCTTCATCGGCGTCGTCTCCGGTCTCCTCGTGGTCTCCTTCCGCATGGCCATCGAGTGGCTCAGCGTCCTCCTGCTCGGCTCGTCTCCAAACCCGCATCAGCCGCGCCTCCTCTACGTCCCCGCCGCCGCCGGCCTGGTCATCGCAGTTCTCACCCGCTACGTCTTCCCCAAAGTACGCGGCAGCGGAATCAACCAGACCAAAGCCGCACTCTACATCAGCAACGGCTATATCTCCTTCCGCACCGTCATCGGCAAGTTCCTCCTCTCTGCCCTCGCCATCGGCAGCGGCCACTCCCTCGGCCCCGAAGACCCATCTCTCCAGATCGGCGCCGGCGTAGCCTCCCTCATCAGCCGCCGCTTCGGCATGTCGAAGGAAAAACTCCGCATCTTCGCTCCCATCGGAGCCGCCGCCGGACTCGCCGCAGCCTTCAATGCTCCCATCTCCGCCATCCTCTTCGTCATCGAAGAGGTCATCGGCCAATGGAGCGCCGCAGTCCTCGGCTCCATCGTCCTCTCCGCAGTCGCCAGCGTCGTCGTCGCCCGCTCCTTCTGGGGCGCGCAGCCCATGTTCCGCATCCCCGTCATCGATCTCCGCGACTCCCGCGAGCTCCTCGCCTACGCCGCCCTCGGAGTCGTCGGCGGTTTCGCCTCCCTCCTCTTCGCCAGGGCCCTCAGCTATCTCCGCCCCAAACTTCGCAGCCAGCCTCAATGGTCGCAGCTCCTCCAACCCGCCGCGGCAGGACTCCTCGTAGGAGCCATCGGCTACTTCGGACTCGTCCAGGTCATGGGCGCCGGCTACCAGGCCATCGACCAGGCCATGCACGCCCAGTTCGCCTGGAAGATGCTCCTCCTCCTCGCTCTCTTCAAGATCATCGCCACCACGCTCTCCTTCTCCAGCGGCACTCCCGGCGGAATGTTCGCACCCACACTCTTCATCGGAGCCATGCTCGGCGCCGCAGTAGGCACCTTCGAAAAGATCTACTTCCCCCACCTCACAGGCACCATCGGCTCCTACGCGCTGGTCGGCATGGGTGTCCTCTTCGCCGCATTCCTCCGCGCACCCCTCACCTCGGTCTTCATGGTGCTCGAGGTCAGCGGCAACTACTCCATCGTCCTGCCAGTTATCCTCGCCAACACCATCGCCTACCTCATCTCCCGCGTCCTCCAGCCCGTCCCCATCCTCGAACAGTTCACCCACCAGGACGGCCTCGATCTCCCTTCCATGGAAGAGCTCCGCGAAGAGAGCAACCTCCATCTCGAAGACGCCATTCAGCCCGTCACAGCTCCCATCCTCCAAGGCAGCGAAACGATTGCCGACACTCTCAACTCACTCGCCCAATACGAAGACCTGAATTCCATCCCGGTCTTCCTCGTTCACTGCACCGATGGCCTCTGGTACTCCGCAAGAAGAGAACAGCTCGAAGCGCTCACCCAGACCCCTTCCGCCGACCCGCTCGAAGATCAATCCGCAGCCACACCTGCACCCACAGCCGCAACATTAGCCGAACATCTAGGCCCGGAACGCACTCCCGTCCTCTTCCCCGACCAGCCTCTGTCCAGCGCACTCCCACACTTCCAGCGCTGGCCTCTCCTCCCCATCACCAACCGCGCCATGCGAGGCTCCCTCGAAGGCGTAGTGTCCCTCCATGACGTCCTAACCCGCTACCAAAAACACTAAGTCGATCCCGACCAACGGGAGGACCGAAACAGCAGTGTCTGCACGACCGGTATACAAGTCACGAAGTGACCGCGCGAACCGGGGTCCCCGCAAACAGGTCTTCGTTTGTGGGGTGGCCAAGCGTAGCGGGCCCGTCCGGCAGGACTAAGCCTTCGCAGCCAACTCCCCCTCCAACTGCTCCCGCAGCGCCGGCTCCAGATTTCCCCCACTCAAAATCACCGCTACCTTCTTCACCTTTGGCAACTCCTCCGCATGAAACAGAGCCGCCGCCAGCGTCACCGCCCCACTCGGCTCCGGCACCAGCTTTGTCGCACGCAACATCACCCGCATCGCCGCCAGTATCTCCTCCTCCGACACCGTAACAATCCCATCCACAAACTTCATCACATGCGCAAAGTTCAACACGCCCATACTCTGCGTCCGCAGCCCATCCCCAATCGTCCGAGTAGTCTTCGCCGCAGGCCACTCCACCAGCGTCTTCGAATAGAAGCTCTCCTTCGCATCCGCCGCCAGCTCCGGCTCCGCGCCCCACACCTGCACCCCGGCGCTCACCAGCCCAGCCTGCGCCGCCAGCTTCACCGACGTAGCCGTCCCACTCAGCAACCCACCACCGCTCACCGGCGAGATCACCAGCTCCATCCCCGGCAGTTGCTCTACAATCTCCAACCCACACGTAGCCTGTCCCGCGATAATCTGCGGAGCGTCATAAGGCGGAATCATCGCATACCCAAACTCCGCCACCAGCTCCTCCGCCTTCATCCTCCGCTCCGACGAAGCCGGCCCCACCTCCACAATCTCCGCGCCCAGCGCCCTTGTCGCCGCCTTCTTCACCTCAGGAGCGTTCCCCGGCATCACAATCACCGCCTTCGCCCCCAGTGCCCGCGCCGCGTACGCTACACCCTGCGCATGGTTCCCACTCGAATACGTAATCACCCCACGCCGCAGCGCCTCAGGCGACAACTGCGCCACCATGTTGTAAGCCCCACGCAGCTTGAAGCTCCCAATCGGCTGCTCACTCTCCGCTTTGATATAGAGATCAAACTCCGGCTCCGGAAACTTCCCCATCCGCAACCGAGCCCGTTCCACCCGATAAAGCGGCGTCCTCACTGCAATCCCAGCAATCCGTTCCTTCGCCGCCCGAATCTCCTCCAACGTCACAAACTCACTCATCAACCCACATCTCCTCAGCTCATCGCCGCAGAGATAATACTATCCGCCCAGCTAAACTAAAACACTCGCCCCAACCCAAAGAACCATTTCCGATGATCGCTGTCCCCGATACTCCCCCCACCATAAAACGGACCCAGCAGCGTCTTCACCACCACTGCGCCTGAGATGTCGTTTGGCAGAGTTGGTGTCCCCGGAGCCGCGTCCCAAACCTTTCCAATCTCATAAAACCCCGCCGCGTAGATCGAATCCCCAATCACCGGATTCAGCTTCCCCAGCCGGTAAAGAAAGCCCGCCTGCCCCAGAAAATAATCGCTCCCCAGCAGCTCTCCGCGATCATACGCACTCAGCCGCAGCGCGCCGCCCAGCGAAAATCCTGCCAGCCCGAGGTTCGTCGCTCCGAAGCTCGTTCCTCCCTCCATCGTGCCGAAGATGATGCCCTTCTCCCCCACCGGAAGAAAATGCGCAACCTTCGAATCCCATTGCGAGTACCCACCCTCGCCAAACGGCCTCTGCGTCGAGTACGCGTACCGTGTCAGCAGCTCCGACCCTCTGGTAGGAACCTGCACATTATCCTGCCCCAGATACTGAAATCGCACATTGCTCACAAATGGAGTCAGGTGAAAGATCTGCTCAATCGGCTGCCCCACCCGCAGCGTCTCGCCATACCACTGATAGTCCTCGCCCACTCGCAACTCAGCCTTCGAGCTGAATCGATATCCAAGGTCGACCCCAAATCCATTCCGCTCCTCGGTGTACTGCGACAGCTCCTGGCTCCCCGAGTAAAACGAATCAATCGTGTGCGTATAGTAGGCTCGCGGCGCAACAAAGTACCGCTTGCCCACAATCAACGGCTGATACAACTCCCCGGCAACCCCCGCCACCTGACCGATCGATGCATCCACCCTCACCTCAGACCCCGGCCCCGTCAACCCGAAGAACGTAGCCCGTCCACCCAGCCCAAGCTGAATGTCATTCGAGTCATTGGACGCAAGCGTCAGGCCCACATTCAAAAATGGCGGCCCATAGTTTGTCAGCCGCGGCCGCACCAGCAACCCCGTCTTGTCCTTCTCATCGAGCAGGTTGTAGCTGATGCTCGAGTACGTTCCCGTGCCCTGCAAGTCCGCAATGGTGCTGTTAATCCTGTCCGGATCGACAGGTTTCCCGACATACTTCGTGAACTCATTCGCAACCTCTGCCCGCTGCGCCCCTTTGAGCCCATACACCGTTACAAACTGTGGCACCGGAACCCTTGTCCTTCGCCGGGCATCCCGCTGCGCCACATACGCCTGCCAGTCAGCATCGTTCAGCGCGTACTTCTCCAACTCCGCCGCATGCTCCTCCGCCATCTTCACGCCCTGCGGAATAATCTCCGCGCTCTTCTCAAACTCGCTGGAGCTGAACTTGCTCACGTCGACCTTCAGCAGAACATTCGCGTCTTTCATGCTCTTCAGCTCATTGGCCGCGACCATGATGGATAGATTTCTTCCTGCTACTCCAACCAGCGAATTGAAACTCGTCTTATCCACCGGCCCCGTGTCCAGATACACGGCAATCACGATCTCTGCGCCCATTCCCCGCGCCACATCTACCGGCAAATTATTCACCGCAGCGCCATCTGAAAAGACTTCGTCCCCATGAGCCACCGGTGCGAATACCCCTGGGATCGACATCGTCGATCGCATCGCCTGCGCCAGAGATCCATCCTTGAAAACATGCTCGTGGCCCGTCGTAATATCCGTGGCTACGCAGCGGAAGGGAATCGGCAGATCATCGAAGCTCTTCAAATCGTAGTAAGGCAGCATCGTCCGATCCAACAGCAAGCCCACCCCCGACCCTGAATTCAACCCGTTCGGCAGGCTCAATCCATGCTTCAGCCCAAACTGCAGCCGGTTAGGGAAAGCGAGTCTGTCCTCTTTGCGCCGATAGCTCAGCGCAGGAAACGGAACCTGCCCGCTCAACACCGCCGGCCAGTCGATTCCCCCAACAAATGTCTCAATCTCCTGCGGGCTGTTTCCAGACGCATACAACCCGCCTATCAGGCCGCCCATGCTGGTTCCGGCAACATCGTCCACTGGAATATGATGCGCCTCCATCCACTCAATCACGCCGATATGCGCAAAGCCCAGCGCCCCGCCGCCCTCCAGCACCAACCCAATCCTGGGCCGCGTCGGCGGCTCAACCACCGGCTTCTGCGCCTCAGCCGCTCCTGCGAATGTCGCCGCGATCGCGATCGTCGCGAACATCCACCGGTAAAACAGAGAGACACCTTGCCTGACACCGCGCATCGCTACTCCCTGAGAGGCTTCGTTCACTCTCCAGCAACTAACCGTTCGCGCTGATCCTACTATCCCCGCACCCTCATCTCGACCGCTAACTCAAAGGGGTAACCACCGCTCTAACCCGCATCAACACTCGCAAAATCAGATCTCGAGTATCGTTCTCGGTCTGCAACCACTCCTGGCAGACCGAATCAAGACGCAAAAAAAAAGCGCCCCGCCAGGAGCGCCTTTTCGTCTTCCTACAGACTCGTCAGATCTCCAGAATCACCGGCATGATCAAAGGCCGCCGGCTCGTGCTCTTCTGGATATACCGCTTCAGATCGTTCCGAATCTTCTCTTTGATCACGCCATAGTCGGCCTTCTCCTCCGCCGAAGATCCCTCAAGAGTCCGCTGCACAACCTGCCGTGCCTCACTGATCAAACCCTCTTCTGTTGCGATCGCCATACCGCGGATCACAATCTCAGGTGGATTCTCCAACAGGCCTGTCTGCTTATTGATCGCAATGATCGGCAGCACAATGCCATCCTCGCTCAAATGCTTCCGGTCGCGAATGACAATGTCTTCCACTACGTCCGTCGAGGTCCCGCCAGAATCGATACACACTCGCCCGACCGTAACCTTCCCGGTCTTCGTGGCCGAGCCT
The DNA here is from genome assembly GCF_040358255.1 of Tunturibacter gelidoferens. Lineage (NCBI taxonomy): Bacteria > Pseudomonadati > Acidobacteriota > Terriglobia > Terriglobales > Acidobacteriaceae > Tunturiibacter > Tunturiibacter gelidiferens. Next base: position 5,347,056 of record NZ_CP132938.1, on the reverse strand, counting down.
TTATCGAACTCCAGAACCTCGCCGTCCTCCATCAAAATCGTCTTCTCCACCACGCCCATCGACCCCGCCAGCTCAGCATGACGCTTCAGGTGGCGATAGTCTCCATGGATCGGAATAAAGAACTTCGGACGAACGAGATTAATCATCAACCGCAGCTCCTCCTGGCTCCCATGTCCGCTCACGTGGATCAACCCCGACTGCCCATCGTCATGAATCACCTTCGCATCGCGCCGTTCCAGGTGATCGATCATCCTGTAGATCGACTTCTCATTGCCCGGAATCACCCGCGAACTCAGCAGCACCGTATCGCCAGCCTCGATATGCGCAAACTTATGATTGTTCACCGCAGCACGGCTCAGCGCACTCATCGGCTCCCCCTGCGTGCCGCTGATCATGATCAGCAATTTATTCGGAGCAAAATCACGAATCTGCCCCGGATTAATCACCAGACCCTGCGGCAGATCGAGATACCCAAGATCCTGCGCAATCTCGGTCGAGTTATCCAGCGACCGCCCAATCACTGCAACCTTGCGACCATGCTGATGCGCCAGCTCCATCGCCAGTCGAATCCGATGAATTGAAGAAGAGAAGCAGCTGAAGAAAAGCTTCTTCTTCGTCTGCGAAAAGATCTCATCCAGCTTCGGCCTTACAGCCCGCTCACTCGGCGTATACCCATTGCGATCGACGTTGGTCGAATCCTGCAGCAACGCCAACACACCCTGCTTGCCCAGCTCCGCAAACGCGTGCAGATCGAACGGCTTGTTATCCGGCGGCGACAGGTCGATCTTGAAGTCGCCCGTGTGCAGCACCACGCCCACTGGCGTATGAATCGCCAGCGCCACGCAGTCCACCAGCGAGTGCGTCACCCGGATCGGCATGATCGAAAACGGCCCCAGCGTAATCCGATGCCCGGGAATCATCTCGTTCAGATCCGCGTCATCCAGCAGCCGGTGTTCTTCCAGCTTGCCCTCAACATACGCCAGCGTAAACTCGGTCCCATACACCGGAACATTCAGTTCAGACAGAATCCACGGCAGGCCGCCAATGTGGTCTTCGTGTCCATGGGTCAAAAGGATCGCGCGAACCTTCTCGCGGTTTTCAGTCAAATAGCTGATATCCGGGACAACAATGTCCACACCCAGCAACTCTTCTTCAGGAAACATCAAACCGGCGTCGATGACAATAATGTCATCCTGCCAGCGGAGGGCCATGCAGTTCATACCGAACTCGCCAAGGCCACCCAGCGGAATCATCTTCAATTTATCTTGTGCCATCAATAGTTAAGCTTACCATCGCAAGCTCAACTGCCCTTGGCAACGAGGCAAACAAGGCATCTTCACCGCCCGAAATGACATGCGATCAATTGTCAACGCCCGATGAATCGCCTATCCCGCCGCCTCCAGAACCTCGATCCCCTCAAGGCCACCAATCACCACCTTGCTCGCCATCCCCAGAAACAGCCCGTGCTCCACGACCCCAACCGTCCCTTTCAACTTCGCCGCCGCCTCATACGCATCGAAGCCAACCTGCGGCAGCTTGCAATGCACAATGTAGTGCTTCCCATCGGTCACATAGGGTTTGCCATCATCCGTCACCCGCAACTCAGACTCAAACCCGAGATCCTGCAGCCGCTTGATCGTCGTCTCATAGCCAAACGGCACCACCTCAACCGGCAGCGCAAACACCGCCCCCAGAGTCTTCACCAGCTTTCTCGGGTCCACCGCAATAATCAGCTTCTTACTCGCCATCGCCACAATCTTCTCCCGCAGCAGCGCCCCGCCATGCCCCTTGATCAGATAAAGCGTCCCTTCCTGCACCTCATCCGCGCCATCGATCGTCAAGTCCAACTCCGGCAGATGCGCAAAGTCGCTCATCGGAATCTTCAACTCCAGCGCCAGCTTCTGCGAGGCCTCAGACGTAGCAATCGCCTTGATCCGCAATCCCTCCGCAACCCGTCGCCCCACCTCTTCAATCACCAGCGCCGAGGTAGACCCCGTCCCCAGGCCCACCGCCATTCCATCTTCAATCTGCGACGCCGCCCACACCGCAGCCCGGCGCTTAGCTGCATCGGTCGAATTGCTCTCAGGAGAACTCATGCCTTCCTTGATATCACGGGAAGCAAAAATCTGCACGACACCGCCAACAAGTCAGGGACGAGCCGGTTAGATGATCGCATCGCCCTGTTCTCGTCAGCTGAAAATTACTTCCGGTTTGCCCGTCATTCACGCGCCATGCATGAGGGCACTCTTCTCACCTTCGACGAAGGGCATCATGAGACGTCAGTGATCGGATGGACTCAAGAGATCACGATCGGCTCCTGGACCTTCCAGCCCCTGATCCAGAGCCAAAGGGTGAAGAGTACTTCGCCGAAGGCTGTAATGAAAGTGAAGTCAAGGTTTGCATTCGGAAGAACGTATGGCCCCAAGCCGGCAATCATCCAGCCCAATCCAGCGATGAACAACGCAATCCCGAATATCCACGGGATGTAGCCGGACCGGTAGACCAAATAGCCCAAAAGAACCAGATGGATTCCAAAGATGATCAGGGACATGGACCATTCGTAATGGAACGAATGGAGCTGAAACCACACCTGCGCCTGCAGCTGGCCGGAACCCAAAAGGGTGAGGTAATACGGGGTGACGAGGAGATGGTAGACATTCAGCAAGCTAAACACGCTGCAGAGAGCGCCCGCTGCGTACACCAGCTGGCACCACGCGGCAAGCAAGGACAGTGCTCTGTTAACCGGCGCGAGCAGGACATACAGCGCCCAGGCAATGATGACGTCACCGATAAAGCTAATGATGTAGCAGAGTATCGCGACAGCAAAAAGACCCAAATGGTCGGAGATGTTCTGCACGGTTTGAGCGGCGTTGTTCGCCGCCACCAGCTTCGGGTAAATAGAAAACTCAGCGTAGCTGACAGGATTGAGCAGGTAGGCTAAGCCGGCAACCAGCGCTGCCTGACGCAGCGTGATGCCGTCGTAGGATTTTGCTGCGGATACCGGCTTCATTGGCTTGCTCCTTGCGACGGGTTTGCGGTGAGTGGTCCTTGAGTTGAGTTCGGTGGGAATTGCGCAGTGCCGCACCAGGAGCAGAATCGCTGATGGTTCGAAACAGTCATGCCGCAGTGGGCGCAGGTCGCGGCGATCGGCTGACGCAGGACAAAGTAAAGAAGAAATCCGAGCAAGTGAGGAAACAAGGCTGCGACCAGAACCCAGAGGACTGACCGCATATCGCGCCGCCGAGCGTCCGCATACACGAACCCGAGACACAGAAGCCAGATAGCGCTCACGATGCCGAACACTAAGGCAGCGCTGCCATACGCGGACATTGTCCGCAACACAGCGCCCTGGTCAGCGGTCTTGTATCCCATAACCAGCCCGACCAGCAGTATCCAGCCCATAAGGACCCAAGCCCAAGGCCGAATTGTCTTCGGAACAATGTTCAAAAATTGACGGAGGTGTTTCATAAAATCCTTTCTTCCCGCTGAGTGCCTGCTTTCGATAGCAAAGGCAATAGCGGAAACAGCAGTAAGAAACACAGCGAGGGCACAATCCAGAAAGCAAGCAGCCCCTGCCGCACCTGCATGCGCTGGACATCGAAGACAGAAGCGATCAAGCCCCCGAATTGCAAATCGACGAACGAGCCGCCTATTGTTAGAACGACGGCGGCAACGCTGATCAACGCCCATCGCCGGCGGCCCGGCTGCGCGGCCTGGACCTGCTGCGCAGGCAGCCTGAGGGACGCGAAAACCCTGGCATTTAGGTTTGGATTCACCTCGAAGGAAAAGCCGCCGAGGCCCGCGATAACCCTGTTGTTGGCGCTGAGATACCCTTGGCATGGACCGCAACTGGCAAGATGCTCGCGAAGAGATTGTTCCCTCTCAGCCGAGATGCTGCCCGCCAGACTCTCGTCAATCATGTGCTGGAAACTTTCGTGGTCGTCAATATTCATACTGTTCTCCCCCGAACTGCGGCCGCAGCGTCGCCAGCCCTCGATAAATTCTTGAAGCGACGGTAGAGACCGGCGCTCCCACAACGACGGATATCTCCTGTAGCGATAAGTCCTCTTGAAAGCGCAGCACGAGGGCTTCGCGATAGACCGATTCCAGGGTTTCGAGCGAGCGAGCAAGCCGGTCAGCATCTTCTGTCCGCGCCGCAAGCGTGAATGGCGAAGGCGCATTGGACGCAGGCGGTGGTCGAACACCATCGTCTGAATCCAGACTCAAATTCCGCCGCTTACGCATGGCGTCGACAGCAATATTGCGTGCGACCCTGAAGAGCCAGGGCTCAAAGCGGGAGTGCCCGTCGTAGGAGGAGCCTCGCTCAAGAACGCGCAGCCAAGTCTCCTGCACCAAATCGTCAACCCCATCGCGTCTGCCCAACAGGTAAATGAGATAGCGAACAAGCCGATATTGGTATTGTTCGACCAGCGCCTCAAGGACAACGACATCTCCTTGGCGCAACCCAAGCGCGATCTGTCGCGTATCGCTCTCCATTGACGCCCTCGAAGTCAGCTCATAATCGAACATACGTGGTATATACGAACCACAGGGCCGGAATTACGAAAAGGCTCGAATCAGCGGCAATCGGGAATTCGAAACTCGCTTCTTGCCAGTCAATCAGCATTTCCTGGCGATGGTCTGCCACTCGGAAGTTGGCCGGTCTCCCGGGTCAGTTTATGCAAAATCGCCAGCACTCATCGATTGACAGCTAGATACCTACAAGTCAACTGATGAGACGCGATAATGTAAACCATCTGCGCCCCCCGGTGCATCTGAGAAATGCCTTCAATCGCAACGGAGATCTCTCATGTCCACGCCCGAACAGTACGACGCAATCATCATCGGCAGCGGAGAAGGCGGAAAATATCTAGCCTGGCACCTTGCCTCCCAGGGCAAGAAGGTCGCCAACATCGAAGACAAGCGTCTCGGAGGAGCCTGCCCCAACATCGCCTGCCTCCCCAGCAAGAACGTCATCCACTCCGCCAAGGTCGCCTCCTTCTTCCAGCGCGGCGCAGAGTTCGGAATCGTCCACGGCAAATGGCACGTCGACATGGAAGCCGTCAGCGCCCGCCGTCAGCGCATGATCGACGGCCTCCGCGACATGCACCTCAACAACTACGCCAAATCCAAAGCCGAGATCGTCATGGGCTTCGGCCGCTTCCTCGCCGAAAAAACCGTCGAGGTCGCCCTCAACGCCGGTGGCACCCGCACCCTCCGCTCCGATTACATCTTCCTCGACACCGGCTCCCGCGCCACCATCGACCCCATCGCCGGCCTCGCCGAGTCCGCCCCAATGACCCACATCGAAGCCCTCGAACTCACCATCCTCCCCGAACACCTCCTCGTCCTCGGCGGAGGCTTCATCGGCCTCGAGCTCGCCCAGGCCATGCGCCGCTTCGGCTCCAACGTCACCATCGTCGAGCGCAACCCAACCCTCGTCCATCGCGAAGACCCCGACGTCACCGAAGCCCTCCACCAGCTCTTCGCGGACGAAGGCATCGATATCGTCACCAGCGCCAACGTGACCCGTGTCGAAGGCACCTCAGGCAAATCCGTAGTCGTTCACCTCAGCGACGGTGCCCGCCTCGAAGGCTCGCACCTCCTCGTCGCCACCGGTCGCACACCCAACACGCAAAACATGGGCCTCGACCTCGTCGGCATCAAGACCACCCCATCCGGACACTTCCAGGTCAACGACCGCCTCGAAACAACCGCCCCCGGCGTCTGGGCCATGGGCGACTCTGCCGGCTCGCCCCACTTCACCCACATCTCCTTCGACGACTTCCGCATCATCCGCGACAACCTGGCCGGAGCCAACCGCACAACGAAGAATCGGCACGTCCCCTCTGTCACCTTCACCGACCCTGAGCTATCCCACGTAGGCCTCACCGAAAACGAAGCAAAGAAGCAGGGAACAGCCTACCGCCTCGGCAAAATCCCCATGGCCGCCGCCCTCCGCACTCGCACCCTCGATGAAACCCGCGGCTTCATGAAGGTCCTCATCGCCCCCGACGATCGCATCCTCGGCTTCACCGCCCTCGGCCCCGGCACCGGCGAACTCCTCCCGGTCATCCAGTTAGCCATGTCCGCAGACCTGCCCTACGCCGCCGTCCACAACCTCATCCTCACACACCCCACGCTCTCCGAGGGCTTCATCAACCTCTTCAACACCGTCCCAAAGAAACCCGCATAGCAACCAAACCCAAGCGAATCACTCCATCCCGACCAACGGGAGGGCCACCTCAGATCCTTTATCACAGCAAGGTATACACGCCACGAAGTGGCCGCCCCACGCGTAGTGGGCCCGTCCGGCAGGACAGCGCTCACAAAAAATAAACTTCAAAAACGTGGCGTATTTTTCGACACCCAAAATGCAGCATTTAAAACACCACATCAGCCACGCAAATCACCACAAACTCACCACGATTTACCACCACAAATCACCGCAAAATCTCCTCTAACACTAACGAAAGCTCCGTTTTCTCGTCCCGATATTTAACAATCACCGGAGCCGCCAAACTCAACCCCCACTCCGCGCCCTTGCCCTTCGAAACTGCCCGTGACCCCGGCACCACCACCGCTCCTTCAGGAATCACCAGCGGCATCTCCGCCGTTGCTTTATAAATCTCGCCCTTCACCATGTCATACACCGGCGTCCCCCGCGTCAACACGGTTCCAGCCGCCAGCACCGCGCGCCTGCGCACCACGGTTCCCTCGTAAACACCAGTGTTTCCGCCAATCAAGCAATCATCTTCAATAATCACCGGGCTAGCATTCACCGGCTCCAGCACTCCGCCAATCTGCGCCGCCGCACTCAGGTGCACCCGCTTGCCCACCTGCGCGCAACTTCCCACCAGCGCATGCGAATCCACCATCGTCCCCTCATCCACATAAGCGCCCACATTCACATAAGAAGGCGGAATCAACGCAACCCCCTTGGCCACATACGCCCCCGTCCGCGCACTCACGCCACCCGGCACCACGCGCACCCCATCCGCCACCACAAATCGTCGCACCGGATACGTATGTTTATCAATAAACCTCAGCGTCTCCCCGCCCATCTCCATCATCGTTCCAATGCGAAACCCCAGTAAAATCCCACGTTTCACCCACCCATTCACCCGCCAGCCCAACGGCACCGAAGCATCCGGCTCTGCAGCCCGCAACTCCCCAGCCTCCAGCTTCCCGCGCAACTCAAGAAAACACGCCTCCGCCTCAGCACTCCCAATCGCCGCCGCACCCTGCGCAAACCAATGCTCAATCCGCTCCTGCAAATCTCCGTTCAAAACGCACTCCTCATCTCTCTCATCTCATAACTATCAGACATCTGCATGCAGCCTAAAACATTCGCAGATCTTCACCCGAAGACGGAACGCCCACCAGCATTCCCAGCTCACCCACTATCCGCTCCAGCCGTCTCCGCGTCGCATCCGACACCGGCACCATCGGCAACCGCAGCACATCCTCGCCGCGCCCCAGCATATGCAGCACCGCCTTCACTGGAGCGGGACTAGCCTCCCAGAAGTGCGCCTGCATCAGCCGGAAGAACTGCCGGTTGATCCGCCTCGCATCCACCCAATCGTTCTCCAGCGCAGCCCCCACCATCCGCGCCATCTGCCCCGGAATCACATTCGAAGCCACCGAAACCAACCCCGCCCCACCCAGCGCCATCACCGGCAACGCCAGCCCATCGTCGCCAGCAAACACCTTGAAGCTCCGCGGAGCTGTCGTCAGCAGCTCGGTAATCTGCGCAATATTTCCGCTCGACTCCTTCACTCCAATCACATTCTTCAACTCCGCCAGCCGAAGCACCGTCGCCGGCTCCAGATTCGCACCCGTCCGCGAAGGAATGTTGTACAGCAGTACCGGCAGTTCTGTCGCCTCCGCGATCGCGCGAAAGTGCTGATACTGCCCCTCCTGACCAGGCCGATTGTAGTAGGGATTCGCAGACAAAACGCCCGACAACCCATGGACCTGCGACAGCTTCTGCACCCGCGCCACGGCCTCATGGGTCGAGTTATGCGTGCATCCCGCAAACACCGGCACCCGTCCCCCCGCCGCAGCAACCACGACCTCAATAGCCCGCAACCACTCGACTTCAGTCAAAGTTGAAGCCTCGCCGGTCGTCCCACAAGGCACAAGAAAATCGATCCCGCTCTCAACCTGCCACAGCACCAGCGCACGCAGCGCAGGTTCGTCGACGCTGCCGTCCCTGCGAAAGGGAGTCACCAGCGCCGTTCCACAACCCGTCAATTCCATAATGACTGCAAGTTTACCGCGTCAGCGGTGTTGATTTTCAGAACATCCGTCCCCGCCGCTCCGCAAAGCAAAAAAAAGCCCCGACGATCTCTCGCCGAGGCTCAACACTTTTTACACGACTAGCCTCGATAAAGCTCCGACGGCACATGGAACTCCGGCATATGCAGCGCCGCCGCTCCGTTCGCCGCGCCCGCCGGCATATCCATGCACTTCACGAAAGCCGTCTGGAACTTCGCCATCTCTGCCTTCGTCCCCACCGTCACACGCACATAGTTCGGCATCGCCGACCAGGTCCGCCCAATCGCAACGTTCTCCTTCAGCATGGCGTTTTGAAACTCCTTCCCAGGGCGTTTCACATCCACCATGAACATATTGCCCTGCGACCCCGGAATGACCTTGTAACCATGCTTCGTCAAAAACTCCACCGTCTCCGTACGAATATCTGCGTTGATCTTCTTGCGCAGCGGCACAAGGTCCTTGTCCTGCAAACTTGCACGAGCAGCAGCAGCGCTCGTAATTGAGACGCTGGCCAGACTCTGGCTAGGCCCACCAACATTATTGAAACGGTCAATCAAATCAGGTCTCGCCACGACGAACCCCGCCCGCAAGCCAGCCATCCCATAGATCTTCGAGAACGTCCGCATCACAATCACATCTTTATCCTGGTTCACCAGGTCGATGCATGACTCGTCATTCGAGAAGTGATGATAAGCCTCATCGATGATCACCACCGACCCCTTCGGTTTGTTATTCACCAGCCACACGATGTCTTCCTTGGGAGTCATCGTCCCCGTAGGATTATTCGGATTCACAATGTAATACGCCCCCGGTGAAGGATGCGCCTTCAACATCGCCCGCACGTCATGCGCATAGGTCGCAGTCAGCGGCACAGGATACTTCGGAGCCTTCATCACCTCTGCCGCGCGCGGCCCCTGCTCATAGCTGGGGTCTCCATAAACCAGCGGCTTGTCCGGGCCAAGGTTCGACATCAGCGCCAGATCCAGCGGCCCGCTCGACCCAGGGAACAGCGCCGAATAATCCTTCTTCAGCCCAAACTCCCCGTTGAAGACATCGATCGTCTTCACATACTCATCCCAGTGATACCGGCCGCCCTGCACGCCCATGCTACATATCGCCGTCAACGCGGACTGCGCCGGTCCCAGCGGATTCTCATTCGAACTGATCACCACGGTGTCAGCCGACAGCGCCTGCATCCCACGCGATCCACTTCGTCGGCCCGCCTGTCCTGCGGGCGCAGCAGCAGGTGCGATCGCGGCAAAGGCTGGAAAAGAGGTAGCGGCCGCCGAGGCTGCACCAACAATGCGCAGAAACGATCTGCGGGAAACGCCTTGCGTCATATCGGAATTCATAGAAGTTCTCCTCGAAAGTCGATTAGTAGAGATGCGACACCGCGGCAACAGAAGGAATACGCCTACTGAGGGAACGAATAAGCTAAAGGTCTCCCGCAAACCAGATCGTCTTGCCGGAACTGCTCTTTGAGAACTTGGATGTTTGGACGAACCGCAGTGCGGTTGAACATCAATCTACAGCGAATTTCCTGCGAATGCGAGGAAAATTTCCTGAATCGATCCGAAAAACCGGGTGGAACTTCTCCGCGATCTGTCTCGTAGTCCTGCACGACCAACGCTGACCGCACCTGCGAAAGCTCGTAAATCGAAACTCGGAGTCTAGATGCCAGACATAGCCGGTTCCTCATCTTCATGGCAGCCGCGTCTCTTCTGTTTATTGCCGTCCTCTTGTTTGTCACTCGTAAACGAAAGACAAGCCCAACTCGAGGGCACTTCTAACCCTTGCGACAATCGTAGTGGTAGCAGGAATGGTCTTCGCGAGATATTCCCATCTCTGGTTCCACACACTCCCGTGGCAGATCTACTACGGCCTCCCAGCCCTGGTCACACTCACCCTAGCGCCGCTTGCTTTGCGAATGTCCCGCATCGAGATTTGCCAGTACGTCCCTATAGCGTTTCTCATGGCGCCTCTGATCCACGTTGTCTTCTCCCTGCTCGTCGGATGGCACGACTACATGCCCTTCCCCTTCTACATCCCCTCGCTAGCCGAGTTTTTCGGAAGCCGAATCCGCTGACCGGTTCAAGTGGACACTGAGAAGCCCGGTTAGCCATAGAGCCCACATAGGCTCAACCCGGCTAAACCCACTCACCCTTGCGCACCAACGGCTCGGCTGTTCCATCGGCGGCCACACCATCCACATCCATCTCACCCGACCCAATCATCCAGTCGACATGGATCAAACTGGCATTCGCGCCCAACGCCGCCAGTTGCTCCGCATCCATCTTTTCGCCGCCGATCAAGCACGTCGAATAAGCCTGTCCCAGCGCAATATGGCTCGCCGCATTCTCATCGAACAGCGTATTCCAGAACAGCACACCACTCTGCGCAATCGGCGACGAGTGCGGCACCAGCGCCACCTCACCCAATCGTCGCGCCCCATCGTCCGTACTGATCAGACGATTCAACACATCCTCACCAGCCGTCGCCGTGGCCTCGACAATCCTGCCGTCTTCAAATCGCACCGCAATATTTTCAATCAATGTCCCCTGGTGCGACAGTGGCTTGGACGCCCTGACCGTCCCATCCACGCGGTCCTTGTGCGGAGTCGTAAAGCACTCCTCGGTAGGAATATTCGGCTGACAATAAATCCCATTCCCCGCAGTCGTCCCACCACCGGCCCAAAGATGATCATCCGCCAACCCAACGGTCAAATTCGTCGTCCCATCTTGCGATTTGAAGTGCAACGCCGAAAACCGCTTCGCATTCAGCATCTCCATACGCTTCTTCAGCCGCGCACCATGCTCCTGCCACTCAAGCACCGGATCATCCACCGCCACGCGTGAGGCCACAAAGATCGCCTCCCAAAGCTTCGCAACTGCGACCTCCACCGGCTCGCCCGGAAACACCAGCTTCGCCCACTCCGGCGTCGCACACGCAACGATCGTCCAGTTGATCTCGTGCCGCGTAATCAACTCCATCGCCGGCTTACCCGCCTTCGACGCCGCAACATTGGCCCGCGCCACCTTTGCCGGATCCTGCTTCGCCAGCAGCGCCGGGTTAGTTCCCGCAATCGCCAACCGAGCCGCTCCACTCCGGAAACCCTCTGCAATCCCATCCTGCAGCCACTTCGGTGCATGATCAAAACTCGCATCCGCGCCATACTCGAACCGCGCCAGCACACTCGGATCATCCGCATAGAATGTCGTCACCAGCAGCGCCCCTGCTTTATACGCGTGTTCGGTGATCCGCCGCACCAACGGCAACGCCTCCATCGGAGCGGACATGATCAGCTCCTGTCCAGCGCGCAAGCCCAGCCCGACCTTCACCGCGACCTCTGCCAGCCGATCCAGCTTCTCTTCAAACGTGAGATCCGCGAACTTCATCACTGGCGACTTTGAAACCATCTCCGCAACACTCATAACATCTCCTCGCAACACCAACTAAATCTCGTTAAAAACACTCTGGAAGTCGTAGCATCCGGACCGCGACGACAACCACTCCGCTGCTCGCACCGCGCCCTCGGCAAATCCCCGTCGCGAAAACGCCTCATGCGTCAGCACCAGACGGTCTGCGTCGCTCGCAGCAATCAGCGAATGCAGTCCCATCACATCGCCGTCACGCTTCGACTCAACCGGCACCGCAGTCGCACCAGTCGCAGCCTCCACAACCTTAGACAAACTTATCGCGGTGCCAGAGGGCGAATCCAGCTTGCTCGCATGATGCGTCTCCGCGATCGAAAACGCATACCCCGCCTTCTTCAGATCTTCCCCCATCGTCTTTGCGAGGCGCAGCATCACCTGCACACCGATGGAAAAGTTCGTTCCATACAACAATCCCGCCTGTTTCCGCTCCGCCAACGACTTCATATCCGTCAGCTTGTCATACCATCCCGTCGTCCCAATCACCATCTTTGCGCCCGTCGCCAGGCAAGCCCGCATATTCTGAACCGCCGCCTCTGGCGTAGTGAAATCAATCACCACATCGAACCCCGAAACAAACGGTGGTGTCAGCGCCGAGGCTCCCGCATTCTCCTTCGCATCCAGCACATTCACGCTATGGCCCCGTTCCGCGGCAACCGATGCCACCAGCTTGCCGGTCTTCCCCATTCCCAAAACCAGAACCCGCATATATGCCTTCCTAAGTCTTGCTCTCTAGCTGAACCCTGTTCGCAACATCGAACACCGTCTCATCCGGGTTCGCAAAGAAGTGGTTGTGCAAACTGCGCACCGCCTCCTCTACATCCTCTTCATCGATCATGAAACTCATATTGATCTCGCTCGCTCCCTGCGAGATCATCCGCACATTCACATGGCTGATCGCCGAAAACACTTGCCCCGCAATGCCATTGTGCCCACGAATATCCTCTCCAACCAGGCAAACGAGTGCTTTATGCCCTTCCATCTTCACGTCCGCAATCTTCGCCAGCTCCGCGCAGATCTCCGGCAGTTGCTGATTGCTGTCCACCGTCAGCGAGATACTCACCTCACTCGTCGAGACCATATCAATTGCGCACTTCCACTTGTCGAAGACATCAAACACAGCTTTTAGATATCCATGCGACATCAACATCCGGCTCGCGACGACATCAATAATCGTCAACCGCTTCTTTGCCGCGATGCTTTTGAACGGACTCGCGCACTTCGCCGCCATCGCTGTAATCTTCGTGCCTTCATTCTCCGCATTGCGCGAGTTCAGCACCCACACCGGAATGCTCTTCTGCACGGCAGGCAGAATCGTCGCCGGATGCAGAACCTTCGCGCCGAAGTAAGCCAACTCGGCCGCCTCCTCAAAGCTGATCGTCTTCACCCGCAGCGCGTCCGGGCAGATCCGCGGGTCGGTCGTCATAATGCCGTTGACGTCTGTCCAGATCTCAATCGCGCCTGCATGCATCCCGCCACCCACCAGCGCAGCGGTGAAGTCACTCCCCCCACGCCCCAGCGTAGTGGTCACACCCTCCGCCGTCGATCCGATAAATCCGCCCATCACCGGCGTCTTTCCAACTGCAACCAGCGGCAACACAATCTCCGCCAGCTTCGCTTCAATCGCAGCATCCTGCGGCACCGCCTTGCCGTAGCTTGCATCGGTAATGATGCAGCTTCGAGCATCCACATGTGCGCCCTGCAGCCCGTGCTGATCCAGCGCTTCCGCCATCATCCTGCTCGACAACCTCTCGCCAAAGCTCACAACCAGATCATTCGTACGCGGAGTCAGCTCTCCCACCGCCGCGATCCCACGCAGCAGATCGTCCAGCGCATCGAACTCCTGGTGCAACACCTGCTGAACTCGGACGCACCGCTCCCCCTCAAGCAACGCGGTCGACGTATCGATGTGCCGGTGCCTCAACCGAGCGCCAATCGCCAGCGACCCAGCCTTGTCACCGCGTCCAGCCGCAGACGCAGCAGACAACAACAGATCCGTCACCTTCGCCATCGCCGATACCACAACGACAGCCTCCAGCCCCTTCTCCCGTCGTCCGCGAACGATCGCCGCAGTCCGCTTCATGGCCGGCGCATCTTCCACTGACGTGCCGCCAAACTTCATCACGACCAGCTTCTCTCGCGCTACACTCAAGCCGTCACCGCCACGGCCCTGGCCGAAAACCTCTCCAATGGAACGCCCAACTTATCCAGTTTGCCCAACAACGCCAGCACCTCCGCGTTCAACACCGCTGCGCCTGCGGCTCCGCGAATCGTATTGTGCGACAACACCACAAACTTCCAATCCAACAAAGTGCACTCGCGCAAACGTCCCACCGTCGCCGCCATCCCATGCCCGCGCATCCTGTCCAGCCGAGGCTGCGGCCGGTCCACTCCCTCGGCATACTCCACCGGCTGATCAGGAGCGGTCGGCAGATGTTGTCCCTCCAGCGGCAAAAACTCTTTCCACGCCGCCAGAATCTCCTCGCGCGTAGCCTTCTTCTTCAGCTTGATGCTCACGCACTCCGTATGTCCATCCTCCACCGCAACCCGGTTGCAATGCGCACTCACCTTCGCATCCAGCAACTCGATCTTCGAGCCCTTGCGCTCCCCCAGCAGCTTGCCGACCTCTTCCTGCAGCTTCTCCTCTTCATTCTTGATGAACGGCACAACGTTCCCCAGAATGTCGAGCGATGCCACCCCCGGATAGCCCGCGCCGCTTACCGCCTGCATCGTCGAAACGAACAAGCTCTCAATGCCAAACTTCTCTTCAAGCGGCTTCAGCGCCAGCACCAGCCCAATCGCGCTGCAGTTAGGATTCGTGACGATATACCCGCCGCGCCCGCCATGCTCGTTCCGCCAACTCTGCGTCTCCAGCAGCGCAAGATGATCCGCATTCACCTCAGGCACCACCAACGGCACATCCGCCGTCATCCGAAACGCGCTGGAGTTCGAAATCACCGCGCATCCCGCTGCCGCAAACTGCGGCTCCAGCTCCCGCGCAATATCCGCATCCAGCGCGGCAAAGATAATCTTTGGCAGCTCAATCGCCGAGCCCTCAGGAACATTTGGCTGCAACGTCATCGCCGCGATTCGCTTTGGCAGTGGAGTATCCAGCTTCCACCTGCAAGCATCGGCGTACGTCTTCCCAGAGCTGCGATCGCTCGCCGCCAGCCACGCAATCTCGAACCACGGATGATTGCTCAAAAGTTGAATGAATCGCTGCCCGACCATTCCGGTCGCGCCAAGAATGCCAACCCTGCGTCGTTCCATCCACTAAGAATAACGCGCCGGCCGAACACCGTCACTCATCACATGCCGACCAACGGTAGGGCCAGGCAGAAGACCCAGCAAAAAGGGTATACAAGTCACGAAGTGACCGCCCTCCGCGCAGGAGGCCCGTCCGGCAGGACGTTCTCTAATTATCCCGCCGCCGCGAGCGCGTCATCCGGTGCCCACCGCCCGCCCACACCAACAAGGCCACCAGCAGATGGAGCAGAAACCAGAAGTGAATCCCCTGATCCTGATAGATCAGATACAGCACCAGCGCCCTTGGCAGCAGTAGCCAGAAAAGCAGAGGAACCAAGCCCTGGAAGTGTGGTGGTGTCAGATCGAAGTGAAACGGCCCCAGCAACCCCTGAAACCAAGCCACGACCATCGCCAGCCGTGGCAGAAACAGAGCAAACACCAGAAACCAAAGCGGCAGCGCATGTACCACGAAGGCCAAATCAACCGTAAACTGCGCCGAATGCTGTGCCGCCAACACCGCCAATCCTGCAATCATCCCGCCTCCGTAGCTGTCCTTTGATTTTTTTCGCGATCAACTTCTACTTCACGCTGAAACTGAAGTCCGCCTTCGTCGTTCCCTTCGGCTCAACCGTCACCGTCATCGTCTGCTCGCCGAGCTTCTCGTGCACCGCCGCCAAAGTATACGTCCCCGCCGGCAATCCAGTGATCCCAAAATGTCCATCGGCATCCGTCACCGCAAAAAACGGCGTCGCCGACACATTGATAAACGCGTTCATCCAGGGATGGTTATTGCATCGCACCGGAATCATCACCTCCGGCTGATTGAACTGCTTCACCTGCGGCGCGCCCTTCGGCCCCTGCGAGATATCGATCGGCTGACTTCCCACCACCGTCGGCATCGTATGAATGTTGTGCATCGTCGAGTCTGAGTTCCTGAACTCCACCGACCCGCCCCGCACCACTGCGATCACATGCGGCACATACTTGCATCCCACCTGGTCCAGCACCACCGGAGCAGGCGTCGGCCCACCCGCCAGCATCGCAGCCGGAGGCCCGCTCTTGATATACACGTACACATTCCCGAGCTTGCCACCCTTCACCGCATACTGCTCCGCAAAGTTGTCTCCCGCAGTCATCGAGCAAACCGGATCCATCGACATATCGATCTTCACAGGCTCCGGAGCCTTCCCAGCAAAACGGATCGTCCCCGTCACCATTCCCAGCGTCGCCTTGTCGAACTGAACAGTCGAAGCCGGAGGAGTGGTCGGCACCGTCGCCGTGTTTCCATCCCCGCTATGCTTCACTGCGTCACTCGGCTTACATCCGCTCAACCCTGCCGCTGCAATCGCGGCGGCCATCAACCAACCACAAATCCGCCTCATACCACCTCACACAACCGATCCTTTGTTGAGAACCTCAGAGTTGCATCAAACACCCAGACTTAAGCCGCCGCCACTGGAGCTTCCATCGCCTCCACCACTGCATCCGCAAACGCCTTCGTCCCGCTCGTGCCGCCAACATCTTTCGTTAGCGTCTTACCCTCGCGATAGACCTGCTCCAGCCCAGCCTGCACACGCTCCGCAGTCGACGGCTCATCGATGTGATGCAGCATCAACACCGCGCTCTGCAGCAACGCCGTCGGGTTCGCCATATCTTTCCCCGCGATATCCGGAGCCGACCCATGCACCGCCTCAAAGATCGCGCACTCCGTCCCCAGGTTCGCCCCTGGCACCAACCCAAGCCCACCCACAAACGCACTGCAAAGGTCGCTCAGAATATCCCCATACAAATTCTCAGTCAGCAAAATGTCGTACTGATAAGGATTCATCACCAACTGCATACATGTGTTATCAACAATGTGCTCGTGGTACGCGATCTCCGGAAAATCCTTCCCGACCGTCTGACAGCACCGAAGAAACAGGCCATCGGACAGCTTCATGATGTTCGCTTTATGGATCGCATGAATCTTCTTCCGCCCATGCTTCCGCGCATAGTCAAACGCAAACTTCGCAATCCGTGTCGAACCCTTCTCCGTAATAATCTTCAGCGCCTGCACCACCCCCGGCACCACCTC
This sequence comes from Tunturibacter gelidoferens, assembly GCF_040358255.1. Taxonomy (NCBI): domain Bacteria; kingdom Pseudomonadati; phylum Acidobacteriota; class Terriglobia; order Terriglobales; family Acidobacteriaceae; genus Tunturiibacter; species Tunturiibacter gelidiferens. The sequence continues at coordinate 5,330,025 of NZ_CP132938.1, read as the reverse complement.
ATGCTCCAGCCCGGCGTACAGATCCTCCATATTCTCGCGCACAATCACGAGATCCAGCCCCGGATACTTCGTCTTCAAACCCGGCAGATTCTTCACCGGCCGAAAGTTCGCAAACAGCTCAAACTTCTTCCGCAGCGTCACATTGATCGAAGCGAACCCTCCACCAACCGGCGTAGTCACCGGCCCCTTCAGCGCCACGCGATTCTTCTCGATCGAGTCATACAACACCTTCGGAATGTACTCACCCGTCTTCTCGAACGCATTCGCCCCCGCGTCATATGGGTGCCAGTCAAACGCCACACCCGTCGCCGCACCCGCGGCCTCAAGAATCTTCACCACCGCGCCAGAGACCTCCGGGCCAATCCCATCTCCCGCAATCAAAGTAATCCTGTGCGTCTTCTTCGTTGCCGTCATTCCCTACCGCCTTTTCTTTAGGTCTTTTCCATTCAGAAGCTCTTCCAACTCTTCCTTGAACTCGCGAACATCCTTGAAGTCCCGATACACACTCGCGAACCGAATATACGCAACCGTATCGATCTCCTTCAGCCGCGACATAATCAACTCGCCAACCTCATTGGTCGTCCGCTCTCGCTCCGGAGAATCGACCACATACGCCTCGGTCTCATCTACGATCCGTTCCAGATTCACAGCGGCGACCGGCCTCTTTTCGCAAGCATGCAGCAGCCCGCTCAGCACCTTCTGCCGGTCGAACTTCTCCCGCCGTCCATCTTTTTTCACCACCATGTAGGGGATCTCGTCGATCCGCTCATACGTCGTAAATCGCTTGTTACAGCCTTCGCACTCCCGTCGCCGGCGTATCGAATCGGCGTCTTTACTCTCGCGTGAATCGACAACTCGGTCCTGGGCAAAACCACAGTAGGGGCACTTCATCGGAATAAATCGATTCTAGCAGCGCGTGTCCTGCCAGACGGGCGCCCTGCGCGGGCGGCGGTCACTTCGTGACGGGTATACCTGTCTCGGCAAGTCGTCAGCAAAGATCCTCCCGTTGGTCGGAATCACGATCGCCGACCAACGGGAGGCCCAGCGCCCTTCACTCACCGCAAAAAGGTACACAAGTCACGAAGTGACCGCCGCCCGCGTAGGGCGCCCGTCCGGCAGGACATCGCCTTCTACCCCTCCACCACCGCAGCCCCAGCCGCCTCGCTCTCCTGCGCCACCTTCTTCAAGCTCACATGCTCCACCCGCGAATAAATCAACCCAGTAGGAATGATGCAAAGAAAAGTCACCACCAGCAGTAACGCTCCGCAAGCCGTAGCAGCCTCTATCGGCGCACCATAAAACGTATGCATCGCCGCAGCCGTAATCGCAATCTGAGTAAACCACCCAATGATCGGCAGCTGCACCAAAGACCCGCCAATACTCGCCGCCATCAGCAGCATCGTCCGCGAAAACGTCACCCCTGCCAACTCAGGCGTATGCACAAACGCATGCGCCGTCTCCAAATAAGCGAACCCAATCATCATCCATATCGTCAGCGACAGCAGCGTCACCACACCAAAGTCCCGCGCCGAAGACAACGCATTCAGCCCATCCCGAAACCCGACGATCTTCGTAGCGATACTCTCTCCAGCAGACTTCGAAACCAGCCCCACCGTCCCCCGTGCGAATGACGCCACCGTCCCACCCGCAACCCGCACCACACCCGCAAAGATAGCAATCGCCAGCGTCGCCGCCATGCTCAACACGCCTGCCCGCACGAACACCTCATGATGCGGCAGCCCCTTAGGAGTAAACGCCAGCGCTCCAGAAAAGATAAGCGCAGCCGCGCCCAGATCAAACATTCGCTCAATCGTCCAAACCGCCACCTGGGAACTCAAGGACAGATTCTCCCGCCGCGATATCAGGTACGGCCGAGTGAAATCAGCCAGCCGCCCAAACAGTGCCACAGCCGTAAAGCCAATAAACTGCGAACCCACCAGGGAAGTGGCCGCAACCTTCTTCGTCGGCGACAGAAACACCGACCACCGCACCGCCCGCAGATAAAACGTAACGTAAATCAGCACAATACCCGCAACGATATGTCCCAGGCTCACATACCGAAGCTGTTGCCAGAAGTTGGCCCAGTCAAACTGCACCTTGGCCCGAAACAACCACACCAGCACCACCAGCGCGACTGCGCCGACTCCCCACACCACTCCATTACGCTTCGTCATCAATCTCTCTCTTGGTCTGTAGCCTGTGCTGTCTTACCGTGCCTGAGCGACCATTGCCATCTGCTTCCGCCGGTTGAACTCGCGAATCACTCTGGCCACATACGCCCGCGTCTCGCGATACGGAGGCACCCCGTGATACTTATCCACCGCACCCGGCCCGGCGTTGTAAGCCGCCAGTGCCAACGCCACATTGTCGTGATAGCGCGTCAGCATCAAATCCAGATACGCCGTACCGCCCGAGATATTCTGCTCCGGACGAAACGCATCCTCCACGCCCATCGCACTCGCAGTCCCTGGCATCAGCTGCATCAAACCCTGCGCGCCCGTCCGCGAAACTGCCCTTACCTGTCCGCCACTCTCTGCCCTCACCACACTCGCCAGCAGATCCTCATCAATGTTGTGCGCTGTTCCCGCATGCGCCAACATCTCATGCATCTCTTCCTTCGTCGGCGCGATCATCAACGTTACCGCAGACGGCGCCTTCACCTCCGCCACGGGTTCCGGCAAATCCGCGATCATCTCCACCCGAACCACTGCATCCGAAGCGACGTCCATATAGTTCGAATCGGATGCGGGCTTACCTCTCTCAACAAAGTAAAGACGGACCCGGTCCCCAACTGCCTCCCGCCGAACGCAATCCACCTCGAACCCGTTCTTCAGCGTCACATGCTCAGCCGCGTGCGCCAGCGGGCACACCGCCGCCAACGCTACGCCGAACACAAACGCTTTAAGACACATTGCCACCTTCAAAGCCTAACACCCTCAACCCTCCACCGACCCGATCTAAACTCCCACTATCGTGTCACTGGCAGACCGTTCAACACCGCTTCAATCGCCTCCGCCACACCGTCCTCATCATGCCGCCGCCCCATCACCCACCCTCTCTCTGCAGCCATCGCCTTCAAATCCTCCGGAGCGTTTCCCATCAACACCGCCTGCCCCGCAACCTCCAGCATCGAAACGTCATTCCAGTTATCCCCAATCGCCAGAATCTCCTCCGCCTTCACCCCATGCGTCTCCGCCAGTCGCAGCAGCGCCGACCCCTTGCTGCACCCCGCCGGCAAAATATCCACGATACTCAAATCCCGCTCCGGATACTCCGTCCGATGCAGCGCCGCCTCCGCGCCAACAGCCCTCCCCTGGGGAGAAATTCCACCCTTAATCCGCCCAATATCCTCCAACCGCCCCACTTCATCCTTCCCGAGCGGCGTAACCCCAACAGCCGACACCCCCGGATGCTCCAGCAGCCGCGCCTCCGCCCGCCGCATCCGCTCCACCGTCCCGCAAAGCATCATCTGGATCGGCGCGTGCCCCTCCAGCGCCTTTTCAATCGGCACCACACATTCGATATAAGGCTCATTCGCCGCCACCCACCTGCCGATGCTCGCGTTCAGCTCCGCCAGATGCTCCACCACCAGTGCCCCCCGCACATCCTCCCCATCGTCGCCCACCTTATCGAAGGTAACCACCAGCGCATCGCGAAACTCCTCCACATGTCCACATAGCCACCGTGCCGTTTCCACCGGCAGCAACGTCCTCTCCAGCAGCTGCGCCCCAATCGTCCGCGTCACCGTCCCATTCGAGCTGATCAGCGCATCCTCTTCCCGCAGACCCAGCCCGCGCAGCACCTTCATCGCATAAGAGTGCCGCCGCCCCGTCGCCACCACCACACGCACACCAGCCGCCTCCGCCGCCTTCATCGCAGCCAGATTCCGCTCACTGACACGCCCATCCGGCCCCACCAGCGTCCCGTCCATATCCACTGCGATTAATCGCATTTGAACCTCGATTTCAGTGCATATTCTCTCATTCGTCACGCATAAAAATCCATAAACCATTCATTATCTTTCATTTACCGGAAATTCACGTGACATTCACGCACCACCCGGGAGACACTGGAAGCAGGCACCACAAAGGCTTGTTTATGTTTCACAAAAATGTACTAACCTCCCTCGGGAGCATCTCACCGCAGCAAATTCCAGCTTCTAATCCCCAGCCCACCAATCGAATTGCGCTGGTTCCACCCGGAGGCGAAGCTCCGCCCCACAAGAAACCATCCCCGCTCCTCGACCTGATCGCCATCGCCGCACCGCGCTGTTCTTCGTTCTTCGCAGAGGCGGCTGTCCTCGTCCTCGTCCTGGCTCTCCTCGACCGGTTCATGCTCAAAGGCCGTATGGAACTCAACTGGGTCATCAGCGCCTTCGCCATCAGTTTCGCGCTTCTCGTCGCCAGCATCGTCACGGACTTCTCGTCCCGCCGTTGGCTCCAGCGCCACTGACGATCTGATCACGACACCCTAGTCACGAGTCTGATCGCAAAGCCTCACGCGGTCTGACCAGAATCATCGATCAAGGCGAATCTCACTCATCAGTCTTTAACCTGTTGAGAATGCGTCTTTTCGCCCAAGGTATCCGTTAGCATCTAATATATGGCCGTTATTGCTTCGCTCGAATGTTCTCGTTGTCGTCACCACGTCACCGCCGAAACTCCTCAAACTCTCTGCCCCCTCTGCGCCGGCTCCCTCTACGTCCGCTACGACATGGATAAGCTCCGCCACACCGCAAAGCGCGAAGACATCGCCGCCCGCGCCGCAGCCTCTCCAGCGAGTCTCGGCATGTGGCGCTACTCCAGCGTCTTGCCAGATGTAACCCCCGTCACCCTCGGGGAGGGCTGGACCCCCATGCTCCACAGCAAGCGCTACCCCGGCCTCTACATCAAGGAAGAAGGCGCAAACCCCACCGGCACCTTCAAGGCCCGCGGCCTCTCGCTCGCCGTCACCATGGCGAAGCACTACGGCCTCCAGCATCTCGCCGTCCCCTCCGCAGGCAACGCCGCTGGAGCCCTCGCCGCCTACGCCGCCGCAGCAGACATCAAGGCCCACATCTTCATGCCCCAGGACGTCCCCTTCGCCAACTACCTCGAAGGCATCGTCTACGGAGCCGACGTCACCATGGTCGATGGCCTCATCTCCGACTGCGCCCGCATGGTCGCCGAAAACATCAAAGCCCAGCGCGACGCCAACACTCCCGCCAACCAGGTCTGGTTCGACATCTCCACCCTCAAGGAGCCCTTCCGCGTAGAAGGCAAAAAAACCATGGGCTACGAACTCGTCGAGCAGCTGGGCTGGACCTACCCCGACGCGGTCTTCTATCCCACCGGCGGCGGCGTCGGCCTCATCGGCATGTGGAAGGCCTTCGACGAAATGGAGCAGTTAGGCTGGGTCGAGAAGGGAAGCAAGCGCCCAAAGATGTACGCCCTCCAGGCCTCCGGCTGCGCTCCCATCGCCAAAGCCTTTGACGAACACAAGCCCGCCAGCGAGTTCTTCGAGAACGCGGCCACCTTCGCCGCCGGCCTTCGCGTTCCCAAGCCCTACGGCGACGCCATCATCCTCGACATCGTCCGCCAATCCGGTGGCAAAGCCCTCGCTTTTTCAGACGAAGAGATCTTAAGCAGCATTCTGGACTGGGCCAAACACGAGGGAATCTTCCTCTCCCCCGAAGGAGCCGCCGCCACCGCGGCCTACGACGCCCTCCTCGCCACCGGCGACCTCAATCCCACCGACAAGGTCGTCCTCTTCAACACCGGCGCCGGCCTCAAGTACACCGACATGACCGCGGAAGCCATGCACCTCAAGCGCCCCAGCGAAAAGAAAGCCCATCTCCCCAGCAGTATGCCGGTAGGAGGCATCATCACCCCACAGTAAGCCCATTCCGACCAAAGGGAGGACCCACGCACATCACCCACCAAGACCGGTACACACGTCACGAAGTGACCGCCTCCCGCGCAGGGAGCCCGTCCGGCAGGACTCACGAAACAGGATAGAGCGCGCCATCCCGCCTACCCGAGCGCCTTCACAATCTGCGTCACACTCCGAACCCGCCCCATCATCGGAAACACATTCTTTATCGGGAACTCATGCGCCTCCGCGCTCACGCTCGACATCGCATCCTCGGCGAACACCACCTCATACCCCTGATCGAACGCAGCCCGCGCGGTAGACTCCACGCCAAAATTAGTAGCGATCCCGCCAATCACGATCGTCTTGATCCCACGCCGCCTCAAATGCAGTTCGAGATCGGTCCCATAAAACGCGCCCCACGACCGCTTCTTCACAATCAGATCCTCCGCCTGCACCCCGGCCTCCGGAACAAACTCAGTGGCATTGGGCGGCGGCGTGCCTCGCATCAACGGCGTATCCACCGGCAGCTGCAGCATCTCCGGAATCAGCACCTTCACGAAAATTACCGCCGCGCCCTTCTTCCGAAACGTCTTCGCCAGCCCAGCGCACCGGCTCACCACATCAGCCGAGCTATACGGCGCCAGATCCATTGCCGCAATGCCATACTCCAGATCGATCAGCACCAGCGCCGTCGTCTTCGGATCAAGAACAAGATCGCTCACAGAACCCCCTTGGTATCTCTCGATGTAAAGATGCGAAAACTTCGCAGCGAGGCTTCTTCACAAAAAGGAAAACAGCCCTGTTTTGCAGTTAAGTTTGTTCTTTGGATGTTGTTCTTCTGTCGTGGCTGTTGCCTGTTCTTCTGTCGTGGCCGTTGCCTGTTCTTTTGTTTGTCATTCCGCACCCTGAGCGAAGTCGAAGGGGGAGGAATCTGCGGTGGCCGTTGCCGTTGTCTTTTCTAAAGATCCGCGTCCTCGCCGAAGATCAATATCAGCCCTTCAGTGTGACGGACAGGCTCCTAGAGACTTGCCTCCGCCGCATCCACCGTCGGGAAGGTCTTCAAGACTTTGTGCACCTTCGTCATCTCCAGCAGCGACTCAATCCGCTCATTCGCCCCCGCCAGCAGCAACTTCCGCCCATGACTCTCCGCCGACACGTAGTAGTTCATCAGTAGCCCCAGCCCGGCCGAATCCATATACGGACTCTCGCTCAGATCCACAATCATCACCTGCGGCGTCTGTCCGCGAAACTCATTCTGAAATCCGAAGATCGTAGACAGGGTCAGCGGTCCAGCGAGCTTCAGGATCGTCGTGCCCTCGCTCTTTCCGGGCGTAAAACTATGAGTCAAAGGTTGATCAAGCATGTTTGAAAGTGTAGCAAGCCTCCCCGGCCGCAGATTACAGCCGTGTAAATCCTGCAGACCCGCTCGCCACTCCCAAAACAAACGCCACACTCCGACTCGAACATTCACAATTACGTTAGAGATCGACCACCACTTTACCCAGAGCACCGGACTCCACCAATGCATGGGCAGCATCAAGATCTGTTCCGGCAAAGGGTCGTTCGTTCATCATCGGCCTCAGCTTACCGTCATCAACCAGCGCCGCCGCCTCGCGAAGAATCTCCCCATGATGCGCCTGCCCCACTCCCGTTAGCAGAGGCATCAGCGTAAACACACCCGAGTACGTCGCTCCGCGAAACGAAAGCGGAGCCAGGGAGTGCGTGCTCCATCCCAGGCAACTCACCACATGGCCGCTATACCTCTTCACTGCAACAAACGATGCGTCAATCGTCGCACCGCCCACCGTGTCATACACAATATCGAAGCCCTCACCATCGGCATACTGCACGACATATTGCTCCGCCGAAACCGCGCGGTAGTCGATAGCCGTTGCACCAAACTCTTCCACGACTCGTCGCTTCTCCGCCGAAACCGTAGCGAACACCTCCGCGCCAAACGCCTTCGCAAGCTGCACCGCAACATGCCCCACTCCACCCGCACCCGCATGCACCAGCACCTTCTGTCCCCCATGCACCTTCGCGCGATCAACCATGCCCTCCCACGCCGTAATCGTGATCAACGGCAGAGCCGCGGCCTCGCGCATCGAAAGCGACTTCGGCTTCCTTGCAATCAGGTCGGCATTCGCCACCACGAACTCCGCCAGTGCCCCCTGCAGCCCACCCACGCCGCCCACCATGCCATAAACCTCATCACCCGGTCGAAACGCCGTCACCCCCGAACCAACCTCCTCCACCACCCCGGCCATATCCAGACCCAGCACTGCAGGCAACGGCTGCTTTGCATGCGCCGCCTTCCCGGCCCGGATTTTGGTGTCCAGCGGATTCACGCCACTCGCGTGCACGCGCACCAGTACCTTCCCCGCCGAAGGGACAGGGCGGGGAAGCTCCACCTGCGAAAAAGCTGCTTCAGGACGTTCAACGACATAAGCGCGCATTCAGTTCTCTCAATCTCGTGAGCAATCTTGCAGCTGACCTGTACAACTATCGAAAGGCCACAAACGTTTGATTCGGCGGCCTCCAAAACGGTCCGGCCACCTCCAGCCGAAAGCTGTCAACCCCCAAACTCACCAATCCCCGCGACAGACAAGCCGATTCGCTCCTGAGCAGAGTCGAATGACGCAAACACCAATTCTGCCCTCAAGCCGTTGCCGCCATGGAATCTGTCCTCAAGCCGTTGCCGTCATCCTGAGCGGAGCGAAGGATCCCGATGAACTCTAACCTGCCCTCACCGCTCGTCCCTTTCAGCCCACCCTCTGCTGCGTTGTCTATTCTCCCCTCGCGACAGAGCTGCTCCTATTTATCACAATCTACGGCCGTACCGCTCTTTGCCCTTGTCAACCCCCAAACTCACCAATCGCCGCGCCACACAAGCAGATTCGCGTGGCGTATGAGTTTCATTCCACCAGTTATACTGGTAGCAGACTTCAAAAAGACCCCGGCGCAACTCCGGGGTTTCGTCTTTTCCGGCAAAATCTCGAGCTAAATATAGCAAAACAAGTATTTTAGGCACAAGTCTCTAAGAATCAATATTCTACAGACACCATAGGCTTCTATCCTGCAGATTCGATTGAACTTGCGTCCAAAATACTCCGAGAGGGGGGAGGGGGGTACCCAGAGAAGAAATGTCCATTCGCCAGCAAATCCCGCCCGTGCTCACGCTCGCCCTCCCGCTCATCCTCGCCGAACTCGGCTGGATGTCCATGGGCATCGTCGACACCATCATGGTCGGACACATGGCCAACCCCGCGCTCGCCATCTCCGCCGCCGCCCTCGGCCAGGTCCTCTACAACACCATCGCATTCGGCATTGCCGGAATTCTCCTCGGCCTCGACACCTACCTCTCCCAGTCCCACGGTGCAGGTCGCTTTGAAGAAGCCAACCGCTGGCTCCTCCACGGCCTCATCCTCGCCGCTGGCCTGGCCCTCACGCTCATCCTCATAATCCTCTGCGCCCCGGCGCTCATGCTCCGCCTCCCCATCGACCACGCCGTCCTCACCGGCTCGGTCGCCTTCCTCGGCGCTCTCAACTACGGCACCCCGGCACTCTTCCTCTACTTCACCCTCCGCCGCTACCTTCAGGCCTTCAACCACGTACGCCCCATCGCGGTCGCTCTGGTCACAGCAAACCTCATCAACGTCTGCGGCAACTGGCTACTCATCTACGGCCATGCCTTCGGCCCCTTCCATATCCCCGCCCTCGGCGTCACGGGCGCAGGCCTCGCCACCTCTTTCTCTCGCTGCTACCTCGCCCTGTTCATGGTGATCGCGCTCTGGCGAATCGAGCGCCGCCACCAATACGGCCTCCGCAGCATGGCCCGCCACTTCGAACCCCGCCGCCTCCGACGCCTCGCCCTCCTCGGAGCCCCCGCCGGCGGGCAGATCTTCGTCGAAATCTCGATCTTCGGCATGGTCACCTTCCTCATCGGAGTCATGGGACGCCTCCCGCTCGCAGGCCACGAGATAGCACTCAACTGTGCCAGCTTCACCTTCATGGTTCCTTTTGCTATCTCCGCAGCCGCGGCGGTGCGGGTCGGTCAGGCCATCGGACGCAAAGCCCCCGCCGACGCCGCCTCAGCAGGATGGGCCGCAATCCTCCTCGGTGCCGGCGTGATGGCCTGCTTCTCGGCCGTCCTCCTGCTCTTCCCCCACGCCATCGCCGCCAGCTTCACGGCCGACCGCGACGTCATCGCGGCGACCATCCCTCTGCTCTTCGTAGCGGCCATCTTCCAGTTCTTCGACGGCCTCCAGATCACTGCCACCGGCTCCCTCCGCGGCGCCGGCAACACCCACGCCGGCCTCGTCGTCCAGATCGTCGGCTACTGGATCATCGGCCTCCCCATCGGCTACCTCTTCGGCTTCCGCCTCCACTACGGAGCCGTCGGTCTCTGGCTTGGCCTGTGCGCCGGCCTCATCGTAGCCGGCACCACCCTCACCCTCATCTGGCGCCACACCACCAAAAAATTGAAGTCGTCGACCGTGACCCAGGAGCCACTAACAACCATCCACTAGCCACAACTTCAACCAGCCAGAGCCATATCCTCGCGCACCCTGGTCTTCGACCGCGTCGTCAACGTAACCGCCGAAGCAAGAATCAACCCACCTCCAACCCACGCGCTCGGCCCCAGCCGCTCTCCCAGCACAAGCACCCCCAGCAGACTCCCAATCAGCGGCTCCATATTCAGCAGCACACCCGCCTGCGAGGCTGGAACCTGCGTCATCCCCCAGTTCCAAAGCAGCGTAGTCGTAGCCGTACAAAGCACCCCGCTCCCCGCCAGCGCCAGCCACGCCTTCACCGAAACCCCCGCCACCGGCGGCATCCCATACCGCACCGGCACCCACACCATCAGCATCAAGGTCCCAAGCAGCAACCCATACGCCGTCACCACAACATGCGAGTGCCGCCCCATCAACCGCTTATTGAAAAGAATCCAGAACAACGCGATCAGCAACGACACCACCACCAGCGCATCCCCCGCCAGCGTCGCGCCACCCTTTGCGTGCAATCCGCCACCCAGAGCTATCAGCGCAGCCCCACTGGTCGACCCTGCAAGCGCCACCCACCCTACCCAATCCATCCGCTCATGCGCATATGCCGCCGCCCCCACCGCCAGAATCACCGGCATCGTCCCAACCATCAGCGAAGCATGGCTCACCGTCGTAATCGACAGCGCATAGAACTGAATAAGAAACTGCAGCGGTACCCCAAGAAACGAAGCCATTAGAAGCAACCCCCACTCCCTCCGGTTCAACCCCGGACGATGCGTCACCAGCAGCGGAAGCAACACCGCCATCGCAAACAGAAACCGGTACAGCACCATATGCGCAAAGCCCATCTCCGCCAGCGCAATCTTGCCAAAGAAAAACCCGCACCCCCACAGCGAACTAGCCAGCGCACACGCGGCAAACCCCAGTGCCCGTCTCTTCTCCAAAACCGCCATACTTCCACTCTCGCACACTTAAAAGCGGACGGGAGAGAAAGCCGAAGCCTCTCTCCCGCAGCGTCCCGAATTCGAATACTAAGCTAATTCGCTACCAGACGCGGCAGCTCTTTACCGGCACCATCGGCGACCCCTTCTTGCAGCCGAAAGCCGCCGCAAATCCTTGCTGATTCACAATCGCTCCATTCGCGCGGAAGTGATCCGGCGAGTGAGGATCCGTCAACACCTGCGTCCGCACCTGCTCCGGCCTTGAGTTCTCGCACCAGTTCTGCGCATAGCCGATGTAGAACCGCTGCGGCGCCGTGTAGCCGTCCTTCCTGGCCGCCAGATCCACGCCTTCCTTCTTCGCGCGATCGAGGTAAGCCATATAAGCCAGCAGCAACCCGCCATTGTCCGCAGTGTTCTCGCCCAGCGTCAACCTGCCGTTCACCTTCACGTCGTCGACGGCGATAAAGCCACCATACTCGTCCGCCAGACAGTCCGTCCGAGCCACGAAGTTCTTCGTATCCTCCGGCGTCCACCAGTCGCTCAGGTTCCCCTTGCCGTCGAACTTCTTCCCTTCATCGTCGAACCCGTGGGTCAGTTCATGTCCAATCACCGCGCCGATATGCCCGTAGTTCACCGCGTCATCCTGTTTCGGATCGTAGAACGAGGGCTGCAGAATGCCAGCAGGGAAGTTGATGTCGTTCATGCTCTGGTTGTAGTAGGCATTCACCTCCGGAGGAGTCATGCCCCACTCGCTGTGGTCCACCGGCTTGCCGATCTTATTCAACTGGCGGTCATTCTCAAATGCATCCGCACGTCGCGCATTGCCCAGCGCGTCATCCGGTTTGATCTCGAGCTTCGAGTAGTCGCGGAACTTATCCGGATAACCGATTTTGTTCGCAACCTCGTGCAGCTTCTCTTTCGCCTTCACTTTTGTCGCCGCAGACATCCAGTCCAGTTGGTCGATGTCCCGTCCCATCGCAGCCTCAATGTCGCCGACCATCTCCACCATCTTCGCCTTGCTGTCTCCGGCAAAGTACTGCTCCACATAGACCTTGCCCAACGCCTCGCCCAGCGCGCCATTCACGGAGTTCGAGCAGCGCTTCCATCGTGCTGCCTGCTCCGGCTGGCCATTCAGGATGCGTCCGTAGAAGTCGAAGTTCTCTGCATCGAACCTCTTCGGCAGCCTGCCCGCCGATGTTGTCAACACCTGATACCGCATATAAGCCTTCAGTGTCTCCAAGTCGGTCGCCTGGATCTCCTTCTCGAGAACAGGAAAGAAATCGGGTGTCGAATTGTTAATCTCTGTCACATGGGGAGAGTGCATTTCATCCTCGAACTCTCCGAATTTGAACCCCGGCATACTCGCCTCGAACGTCGCAATCGGCTGCAAATGGTAAACCTTCTCCGGGTCGCGCATCTCGGTCACGCCCATCGACGCCTTGGCCAGTGCGGTCTCGAACGTCATGATTGATTGCGCATCCTTCTTTGCCTTCTCGGGAGAGCTCCCCGCGAGCTCCAGCATCTTTGCCACGTGAGCAACATACTGCCCTCGCAACTCGACGTCCTTTGCTCCGGTGCGAAGGTAATAATCTTTTTCTGGCAACCCAAGCCCACCCTGCTGCGCAATCGCAATCTGCTTCGTCGCGTCCTTGTAGTCCTGCTGTTCCCCATACCCGAAGAACACGTTCACGCCGATCCGCTGCAGCTTCCCCATCAGTGGCGGTAGGTCAGACTTGCTCTTCACCGCGTCGATTTCGTGCAAAAGCGGTTCAACTGGAGACAGCCCCTTGGCTTCAATCGCGTCCGTGTCCATGCAAGCCTTGTAGTAGTCGCCAATCTTCTGCTCATCAGGCGAACGTCCCGCGCCACCGGCAGCCGCCTTATTCAAAATCCCATTCAACGATTGAGTGTTCACGTTATAAAGCGCGTAGAACTGGTCAACGTTCGGTTGATCTGAGGGGATCGGATGGTTCGCCGCGAACTTCCCGCAGGCAAACTTGTAAAAGTCGTTACAGGGATCGACCGAAGTATCTAGGGAGGTAGTATCGAATCCCGGAATCGGTAGATAAGTCTCGGTCGGCTTGCTATTGTCGCTTACCACCTTGGTCTGCTGTGCCAATCCGGCACTCCAGGCGCCGGCCATAGCCAAGCCAATTACTAAACCGACTCCAGCCCGGCGTCTCATCGTGCCAGGCACTCCCAACATCCAAGTGTTCGACATTTCATCATCCTTTGTGTGCAGAATTTCTGCAGCCTTTGTATCACCAACCCAACGCCGGCTATTATTTTCACCCGTTCGTCCGCATACCTTGGCGTCGCCCGCGCGTCTGTGAAAGCATTACAGCCAGCGTTCTCGGTGAGCAGAGATACGCATCTACTCCCATGACGGTTCCCAGATCTCTCATTTCGACGTTCCGCCACCGCCTCCCGCTCATGGGTGTTCTTCTTTTTTTCCTCTCTCCCCTCCTCTTCGCCGCCAAAGGTCCCGAGCCTTCGCTGCGCCTGCCCCTGGAACCGTTCGGCTTCCAACCCCTCTCCGAGCAGTTCCTTCTCGCAGGCAGCTCGATGTTGACGATCCACTATGTCGACAATCAACACCTCTTGCTCACCTTCAGCGCCCGTCACCTCCTCAAGCGACTCCCCGACGAGCCCGAGGACGATATGGACCGCACCATCGACGCCGTCCTCCTCGAACTTCCCTCTGGCCACATTTTGGCCCGCACCACGTGGCGCACCCACGACCACGGCCAATATCTCTGGAATCTGGGCCACGGTCACTTCCTCCTCCGTATCCGCGACACCCTCACTACCTTCGCTCCTCTCGCCAACCTCTCCACCAGCCAGCCCTTTGCCGAGCACCCTTTTCTCTCCACAGACAATCGCCGCATAGCCGCCGTCATTCTCTCTCCCGATGCCGACCTTCTCACCGTCGAGACCGTCAAACGCACCCCCGCCCCTCCAAAACAGAAGACTCCACTCTTCGGACCCACCCCAGTCGAGCCGGCTCCTGAACCCGCCGTCGTCCAAATCAATTTCTATCGTCTCCACCTGCCCCCAGAGCCTGGTGCTGCAGTCAAATCCAACTTCGCCGGCGTCGCCCACTCCAGGGGCACCGGAGGAGTCCCGGTCACCATCGCCGGCTATCTCGCCACCGTGGACCAGGGCCATCGTCATTACGCCTTTGACTTCCACTCCTACGCCGGCAAGGTCGACGAGCTCTCTCCCTTCGACTCCACCTGCCGCCCCTTCCCACTCTTCGTCAGTCACAGTGAGTTCATCGTCTTCGGCTGCCGTGCCGGCAATGCCATCGGTGCAGTCGGCGGCTTCAACATGAGGGGGCAGGAGATGTGGGAACAAGGTCTCTTCGGCGACTTCATCGCTCCGTCCCTCGTCTACGCCCCGTCCAGCGGCCGATTCGCCCTTAGCCGCGTCCTCCTCCACTCCTCCGCCATCTCCGATCAGCCCATTAGCGCCGACGAGATCTCGTCGCAAACCGTCGTCGTCTATCAGACCGACAGCGGCAAGCAAATCCTCCACGCCGACTGCACCCCCGTAGAGCGCGCAGGCCAAAACTTCGCCCTCTCCCCCGACGGCCTCTCCCTCGCCCTCATCCACGCCAACGCCATCGAGATCTACCATCTCCCACCCCTCACCCCCAAAGAGGAGAATGCGGTCAAACTCGCCCAGACCTCCGCCCCGCCCGAAAACGATCTCCCAGTCCGCTTCGTCAGCCAACCCTCTCCGTCAGCCGAAGAAGCCGATTCCACCGTTCAACCCGAAGCTCAGCCCGCCAACGCCGTCGCCCCAACCCCAGCAAACACAGCTACATCGACCTCCGATTCCGCACAGCCGCCTGCACCCGCAAACCAAGCCCCCGCTGCGGCATCCAGCGATGCTGCTGAAGCATCGACCGACGCCGCACAAGCCTCTGGCGACCCGTCACCCGAAGTCCACCGCAAACCGCCCACCCTCTACACCCTCCCCACAGACAAACCATCAGATCGCCCAGCCAATTCCGACCGCCCAAAGGACAACCCTCAATAAGCTCTCTCATCCAAAAACAATCTGCACCGACTAAGCAATCGGCACTACGAAACGATCTGCACCCGCTAAATCATCCGCACTCACGAATCGTCATCTCGACCAATGCACGAGGCGCCCCTGTACGCTCTCGGTCATCTAAATCATCTGCACCCAATCATCTGCACCCACGAATCGTCATCTCGACCGAAGTCACGCGGTCTCATCGCGTGACGCAGTGGAGAGATCCCTGTATTTCGTCGTTGCGGTTGACGTTCGAGTCGCCTGCCGACAACAGGGACAAACAGAAAAAGGCTGGCTACGGTCTCCCGCAAGCCAGCCTTTTTCATAAATCTCTACGCTCGAAACCTTCAAATCAACGACTGAAAATTAAGCAGCCTTCTTGGGCGCAACAGCCTTCACGCGCGCGTTCAAGCGGCTCTTGTAGCGGCTCGCCGTGTTCTTGTGCAGAACGCCCTTCTGAACGCTCTTGTCCAAAATCGAAGCGGTTTCGCGGTACTGGGTGGTCGCCGCAGCGTGGTCGCCCTTGGCGATCGACTCGCGCAGAAGGCGCAGGGTTCCGCGCAGCTTGCTTTTGTTGGAGCGGTTCACCGCAGTCTTGGCTACGGTCTGACGTGCGCGCTTCAAAGACGAAACATGATTTGCCATAAACTCTCTTCTCTCAACCCTTACATTTGTAGGGGAAAATGGGATGCAGGCTCAAGGCCAGCCGACTCTGTATCCAGTCACGGTCTGCCGCACTCCCTGCAATATCTAAGTCTACGGAAACCTGGGCCTTCGGTCAACCCATCTTCTACCCGAAAATACGGCGTATTAGCCCCGAAAAGCATCCAATTCGTAGAAAACATGCCGTACCGCGATCCCATCCCGGTTCTGCACCAAAATCTATTCATCATTTGCCCCTTGACGCCATCTTCCCGACGTTCTACTCTTTGCCCATCTTCGACACTAGATTGGCACTTTCCGCCATCCCGGTCGCAGTCAAAGGGCGCAGCCAATGCGCCACCAGCCAGTGTCCGCTCTTCCCCTCAAAAACTCCCAAGTCAACCGGCCAAGCACCCAACCCAGCTCCCCCTGACGGAGGTCAGCACACTACTTGATCAAAAAATCCCTGGAAATCACACCTGGCATTGAGCCCCTGTACGGGACCCACGACGAAAACCTCCGCATCCTCGAGGACAAACTCAACGTCACGATCGATCTCCGCTCCGACGCTATCCACGTTACCGGCGAAGCCACCAACGTTGCTCGCGTCGAACAAGTCTTCACCGACTTCGACACCCTCCGAAAATCCGGCGTTAACCTCCACAACGGCGAACTCAACGGAATGCTTAAGCTCGTCGTCGCCGATTCCACCACCACCCTCAAATCTCTTGTCGACGCAGGTAAGCAGCGCTCGGCCGGCGTCAAACGCATGGTTCAGCCCCGCTCGCCCAACCAGCGCAAGTACGTCGAGGCCATCGAACAGTCCGACATGACCTTCGGCCTCGGCCCCGCCGGCACCGGAAAAACCTACCTCGCCGTAGCCATGGCAGTCTCGGCGCTCATGGCCAAAAAGGTCAGCCGCATCATCCTGGTTCGTCCCGCAGTCGAAGCTGGCGAACGCCTCG
Organism: Tunturibacter gelidoferens; assembly: GCF_040358255.1. Lineage (NCBI taxonomy): Bacteria > Pseudomonadati > Acidobacteriota > Terriglobia > Terriglobales > Acidobacteriaceae > Tunturiibacter > Tunturiibacter gelidiferens. Next base: position 5,313,075 of record NZ_CP132938.1, on the reverse strand, counting down.
GCTTCCTCCCCGGCTCCCTCCAGGAAAAAGTCGACCCTTACCTCCGGCCACTCTACGACGCCCTCTACGATCTCCTCGACCCCGTGAAGGTCGATAAGCTCCTCGAATCCAACGTCATTGAGGTAGCCCCTCTCGCATTCATGCGTGGCCGCACCCTCTCCGACGCCTTCATCATCATGGACGAAGCCCAGAACACGACCATGGAACAGATGAAGATGTTCGTCACCCGCCTCGGCAACAACTCCAAGGCCGTCATCACCGGCGACCTCACCCAGACCGACCTGCCCAACCCAAAGAAGTCCGGCCTCCTCGAAGCCCTCCACGTGCTCGACGGCGTCGAAGGCATTCGCTTCTGCCACTTCGAAGACGTCGACGTCGTCCGCCACCAGCTCGTCCAACGCATCGTGCGAGCCTACGACAGCTACGGAAAGGCCCAGCAGCAGCTTCCGCTCCCCATCGGCGAAACCGCCCTGCCCGATCCGAACGTCATCCAGGCCGCCAAACCCATACCAAAACCTCAATGAACTCAACCAATCTGCGATAATCAAGGACAGGGGGCGCAATCGAGCCCCCTGTGACATTTGGCACCACCTGCTTCCAAGCGATGACCACCACCGAACCTCCAAGTACTCGCTCCATCCCCGCGCTCCGCCGCCTCGGCTACTTGCGCACACTCTCACGCGCCTGCCTCGCGCTCTCTCTCACAGCTGGACTCTCGACCGTTCTCAGAGCCGAAGCTCCAAACCCATCGGACTGGATCCTCACTTGGAGCGACGAGTTCAACGGCCCAAGCGGCTCCTCCCCCGATCCCGCCAAATGGAAATTCGACATCGGCGGCAGCGGCTACGGCAACCACGAGCTAGAGTCCTACACCAACCGTCCCGTCAACGCCCACCTGCAGGACGGCCACCTCATCATCACCGCCCTCAAGGAAACCCACACCGGTCCCGACGGCATTACCCAGCCTTACACCTCCGCCCGCATCCTCACCAAGGGTCTCTTCTCCCAGCCCTACGGACGCTTCGAAGCCCGCACGAAGCTTCCCACCGGCAAAGGCATCTGGCCCGCCTTCTGGCTCCTTGGCAGCAACATCGACTCCGACCCCTGGCCCAAATCCGGCGAGATCGACATCATGGAGAACATCGGCAACCCCACCGAAGTCCACAGCACCCTCCATGGCCCCGGATACAGCGGCGCGCATCCCATCACCGCAAAGTTCACCCTCCCGGCAGGCGAGGCCGTCAACACTGCCTTTCATCTCTACTCCGTTGAGTGGACTCCGAACGACATAAAATTCTTTGTCGACGATCACCTCATCACCCACCGCACTCCCGCCGACCTGCCGCCCGGCACCCATTGGGTCTTTGATCATCCTTTCTTCATCATCTTGAATCTGGCCACCGGCGGCGACTGGCCCGGCAATCCCGACCACACCACCACCTTCCCCCAGCAGATGGTCATCGACTACGTTCGCGTCTATAAACCAAATCAGACGCAACCCAGCCAAACACCCATCGCAGCGTCCACTCCGAAGTCTCTTCAATGATCACCATCGAATTACCCTCTAGCATCAAAGAAAACCTCTCACGCCCCGGCCTGACGAGCTTTCTCAACCGTGCCCGCCTCGCCGTCGGCGTTACCGGTCAGGTCGAGGTCCTGCTCGCGGACGACCTCACCCTTCGCCGCCTCAACAGATCCTTCCGGGGCAAAAACAAGCCCACCGACGTACTCAGCTTTCCCGCCCCTGCAGAAATCTCCGACACCCACGCCGGAGACCTCGCGATATCCCTCGAAATCGCAGCCCGTCAGGCCGCCATCTACGGCCACTCCCTGCGCGACGAAGTACAGATCCTTCTCTTACACGGTCTCCTCCATCTCTCAGGTCTCGACCACGAAACCGACGACGGAGAGATGGCAGCCCGCGAAACCACTCTCCGCAGCAAACTTAAACTCTCCAACACTCTCATCGCGCGAACTACCGCGCACCCGCGAAAATTACTGCCACCCGCAACCAAAAAGAGCGCGTCGCGTTTAAAAACCCCGTCCGTCCGATCAACAAAAAAATCTTCAACCCTCACGAAAAAATCGTCATCTCGACCCAAGGCGGCGCTCTATGCCGCAGCAGTGGAGAGCCCCCCGCATTCCGCGGGAAGCACCAAAGAACTCAAAAGCGCAAAGATCAAACCTAAGCGAGGCGCAAAGTGACTCCCGGCTACGCCTATACCCTCGCCCTCATTCTCCTCCTCGCTATCCTTGCGTTGGCTGCCTACGTTGACCGCATCTACTCCGAGATGGGCAAGTTCCTCGCTCGCGAGTATCAGGACAATATCGACTCCTGGGAGCGAGTCGTCGAACCCCGTCTCCGCCTCGGGCGCGAGTCCATCGCCCTCTCGGCCTCAGTCCTTCGCCAACTCTCCCTGGCAGCTTTGGCCTTGCTTTCTGGCCTACGCCTCTACACCCACACCACTCTGGTCCCGACCCTCGCGCGTACCCCAAGCCTCAGCGAAGTTCTCCGTGCCGTCTTCGAACTCATTCTCCTGATCCTCATCTTCGACCGCCTCCTCCCCCAGCTCCTCTTCTCCCGCACCCGCGGCCTCTGGATCGCGCGCATCACGCCGCTTCTTCAGACCCTCTTCTACCTCATCCTTCCCGTCACTCTCCTCCTCGGCCTCCTCCTCTCCATTGCCGCCCTCGCCGAACCCGAAGACACCACCGAAGAGGACCATCCCTCCGAAGCCATGGACGCTCTGCTCGAAGCCGGCGAAGAAGAGGGGATCCTCGAAGAATCAGACCGCGAACTCGTCCGCTCTGCCGTGGAGTTCGGCGACAAAATCGTCCTCGAGGTCATGACCCCACGCCCTGAGATCTTCTCCGTTCCCGGCACTCTTACCCTGCAGGAGTTCACCGCAACTATCAACGAACATGCCTTTTCGCGCGTGCCCGTCTACAACGGTTCGCTTGATCACGTCACCGGCATTGGCTTCGCCCACGATCTCCTCAAGGTCCTTGACACCGAGGCCAACACCCGCACTGTGGCCCAGATTCAACGCCCGGCCGCCTTTGTTCCCGAGACCAAGAAAGTGGCTGAGTTGCTCCGCGAGATGCAGCGCGAAAAGCAGCACATGCGCATCGTCATCGACGAGTACGGCAGCGTGGCGGGTCTTGTCACCATTGAGGATTTGCTTGAAGCGATCGTAGGCAACATCGCCGACGAGCACGACGAACCCGAAGCAGACGACGAACCCATCCGCGAAATCAACGGCGCCTACGTTGTCTCTGGTTCGTTTGAGCTTTCGCGTTTGCGCGATCTTTTTGCAGATCAGTTTGAGCCGAATCATCGCGCTACGCGGCCCGCTGAGGATGGAGAGCCGCATGATGCGGAGGAAGAACGGATGGAGCAGGATGGGGGCGAGAGGGAAGAGGCGGAGGAGTTGAAGGATCTGCGCGATACGCGGGACGATCCTACGGCTCTACGGCTTCCGGAACACTATGAATCTACGACACTTGGGGGGCTGGTGTCGGAGATTGCGGGGCATATTCCGCTGCCGGGCGAGGTGGTGGAAGAGGATGGGCTTCGGCTGGAGGTGCTTGCGAGCACGGACCGCCGCATCGACCGGATTCGTGTCAGTCTTACGAATCCTCCTGACCTCTCCTAGTGGGATTTGGATTCGGTTTAGGATATTTTTTCTGGGGTGGTGGAATATGCGAAAAATAAGGGTATTTTGCGAAAACAGCCTGTTTTGACGTGGTGTTTTGATGGTGTGAGTGTGGTGATTTGTGTGGCTGGGATGGTGTTTTAGCAGCCATATTTCGAGGGGCTAAAAACACGCCACGTTTTTCAACTTTATTTTGGCTCTCCTGCCGGACGGGCCCACTACGCGTGGGGCGGTCACTTCGTGACTTGTATACCCCTTCGGTTGGCGCTCCCGTTGGTCGCGAGGGAAGATTGATTCCGACCAACGGGAGGACCACGCGAAGCTCTAAAAAGGCGTGCGAACGCCCGCGCTCCGCGCAGGAGGCCCGTCCGGCAGGACAGCTTCTACAACAGAAAGGTCCCGGATTGAGTCCGAGACCTTCCCTGTAACCAGAGTGGAACCATCGCATCAGTGTCTTGTTTAGTCGATTGAGATCTTTCGGAGCAGTTTGAAGTCGGAGAGCATCTTTCCTGTTCCGAGCACGACAGATGCCAGGGGGTCGTCGGCGATCGAGACGGGAAGCCCTGTCTCCTCGCGGATGCGCTTGTCGAGGTTCTTGATGAGGGCGCCGCCGCCGGTGAGTACGATGCCGCGGTCGGAGATATCGGCGGAGAGTTCGGGCGGGGTTCGCTCGAGGGCTACGCGGATGGCGTTAATGATGGTTGCGATGCACTCGCTGAGGGCTTCGCGGATCTCGGAGTCTTCGATGGTGATGGTCTTCGGCACACCCTCGATGAGGTTGCGGCCCTTGACCTCCATCGAGATGGGTTTGTCGAGCGGGTAGGCCGAGCCGAGGGAGATCTTGATCTGCTCCGCGGTGCGCTCGCCGATGAGCAGGTTGTACTTCCGCTTGAGGTAGGTCATCACGGCCTCGTCCATCTGGTTGCCGGCCATGCGCACGGAGCGCGAGTAGACGATGCCTGCGAGCGAGATGACTGCGATGTCGGTGGTACCGCCGCCGATGTCGACGACCATGTTGCCGCCCGGCTCGGTGATGGGCAAACCCGCGCCAATCGCGGCGACCATGGCCTGTTCGACCAGGTGGACTTCGGAGGCTTTGGCGCGATAGGCCGAGTCCATGACAGCTCGTTTTTCTACCTGAGTGATCTCGGAGGGGACGCCGATCACGATACGCGGGTGAACCATCATCTTCCGGTTGTGCGCCTTCTGGATGAAGTAGTTCAGCATCTTTTCGGTGTGGCGGAAGTCGGCGATGACGCCGTCTTTCATCGGCTTGATGGCGACGATATTTCCCGGCGTGCGGCCGAGCATCTCTTTGGCCTCTTTGCCGACGGCCTCAACCTCGTTGGTGATCTTGTTCACCGCGATGATGGAGGGCTCGTTGACGATGATGCCTTTGCCGTGAGCGAAGACGAGCGTGTTCGCCGTGCCGAGGTCGATAGCAAGGTCGCTGGAGAAGAGGCTGAAAAGAGACCGCATATTGTGAATGCGGGAGTAACGCATCTGAAAACTATTCGAAGACATAGGTGTTTGCGATCGATCCTAAAAAGAGACTCACACTAGTGTATTCCTTTAGCAAGCTGTATTTCAGCACCTAACCTAACCAGTAAGCATGCCTCTTCTGTGTTAGTCCCGTTCTGGTTCACACAGCAGCCGACAGCAGAAGAGCGCCGAGGGATAGATGAGAATGCTGACGTGCCGGGTGTAGGCGAAGCCCGCGAGGTAGGGCAGCGTGGAGGCTGCGACCAGGGCCAGAAATGTAGCGGCGGCCACGCGCAACGAGCGATCGTCTTCGAAGCGATGCCGGAGCAGCAGAACGATTGCGCTGACAGTCGCGATCCAGAACATCAGCCGGAAGAGCAGCATCCCGGCGATTTCGATCAGTTGCCGGGCGCCAAAGATTGCGGTTGAGCCGTACTTCTCGACCGAGAAGAAGAGGATCCTCAGCTTGCGCCGATCTCCTGACAGCGTCTCTCGAGGATGAGTTAGCAGATACTGGCGCGCCGCCCGCAGGTGATAGTCGTTGAAGCTCCACTCGTCAGGGAAGCTCATTCCGCGATTCAACTCGAAGTCGTACCAGTCGAGGGAGTCGCCGTGCGTGGGTGGGTAGTTTTGAAGAAAGCCGGCATTGTTGCCTTTGTGCAGATTGATCCCGTCGAAGCTGGTTCCTATACTGAATCGTCCGCTCGCATGGTGCTGATGGAGCGCCCACCCCAAAGGCGCTGCCGCAACCAGTAGCACGGCGAGCCATCGCAGCTTGGTTTGACGCTCCAAAGCCAGGAAACCCACCAGCAGCACCAACACGGCCGCCAGCATCCCGCTCTTCGAGAGGTAAAGTCCATCGAGCGCTGCTGCGAACAGCACGGCTCCTCGAACGCCGCGCAGACCAGGCCAGTCGAGGAACAGCATCGCCGCGGCCATCGCCAGAAAACTGTAGGAGAACCCTTCGTCTACCTGCAGATTGGTCACATCGGCCAGAAACGCCGGAATGAAGAACGGAATAAGAAGTAGAAGGATTACCATCAGCCTGCGACCGAACGGCCGCGGCAGGCAGCACCATGCTAGATATAAGGTGAACTCGACCGGCAACAACAGGAGGATCGTTTTGAAACAGGCGACGGGAACGTAGCGGTCGCCAAAGAGCCGAATGCCCGAGGCGACCGTGATCGCGGTGGCCGGCATGCGCGCTGCATGGAAGCAGATGGGATTGCCGCGAGTCCCCATCTCCTCGGTGCAGACCGTAATACCACCGCCGTTGAGCAGGCTGCGCGTAGTTGGTCCCACCAGATTGGTGAGGGAAAAGAGCGACCTGCCTGCCCTCGCCTGATCGAGGGTCCACACTGCGGCCAGCGACACCAGTACAGGGACGATCAGCAGCACCAGCAGCAGGCGGCGGTCTTGCTTTGTCTGATCCAAATCGCCTGCGGTTCGTGGCATCTGCCCAATCTAATCGAAGTTGACCCGATTGCTACTTTTTCCTGTCCGGTTTCCTCATGGTGTTATCGCCCCGGTTCGGTTATGGGACTGTGCTTGAGGATGGCTTTCTCATCCTGCCGCGACATCGTTCTGGTGCAAATAGATACAATCGAAATAAGCTTCAGCGATGTGGAGACAGACGAATGATTATTGGTGTGCCTAAGGAAGTTAAGGATCACGAGAGCCGCGTAGGGGTAACCCCGGCTGGCGTCAAAGCACTGGTTGAAGCGGGACACAAGGTTCTGGTGGAGCATGATGCCGGGGCGCTGTCTGCCATGCCGGACGACGAGTACCAGGAGGCGGGCGCGGAGATCGTCGGCTCAGCGTATGACGTTTGGCGGTTGGCCGAGATGGTCGTCAAGGTGAAGGAGCCGGTCGAGAAGGAGTACAAGCACTTTCGCGAGGGCCTGGTTCTGTTCACGTATCTCCACCTCGCTCCGTTGAACGACCTGACCGATTCGCTGCTTACCTCGAAGGTCACAGGCATCGCTTATGAGACCGTTCGCGATCGCACGGGAGCCCTGCCGTTGCTGACCCCGATGAGCGAGGTCGCCGGTCGCATGAGCGTCCAGGTTGGCGCAGCTTATCTTGAGAAGGAGCATGGCGGACGCGGAGTTCTTCTGGGCGGCGTTCCGGGTGTGCCTCCGGGAAATGTTTGCATCATCGGCGGCGGTATTGTGGGCACGAACGCTGCGAAGATTGCGTTGGGCATGGGCGCGAAGGTGACGTTGATTGATTTGAACCTGAATCGTCTACGCGAGCTTGACGACATCTTTGGCGGCCGCATCTACACGGTTGCTTCGAACAGCTACAACATCGAACATGCGGTTCGAGAGGCGGACCTTGTGATTGGAGGCGTTCTGATTCCGGGCGCGGCTGCGCCGAAGATCGTGACGAAGGCGATGGTGGCGAAGATGAAGAAGGGCGCGGTGATCGTCGATGTTGCGATCGATCAGGGAGGCTGCATTGAGACCGCGCACCCGACCACGCACTCGAATCCTTCGTATGAGGTCAACGGCGTGGTGCATTACTGCGTGACGAATATGCCTGCTGCAGTGCCAAATACGTCGACGCTTGCCTTGACGAACGCGACTTTTCCCTACGTGCTGAAGCTGGCGCGGCTGGGGGCCAACGCGGCGATCAGTGAAGACAAGGGCATTGCAGAGGGAGTCAATACCTTCAACGGCGTTCTGACCTACGGTGCAGTGGCCCAGGCGCAGAAGCGCGAGTGGCAGGCTGTGGCGAAGCTGGTGTAGCTGGTGCGGGTTGAGCGAGGGATGCGTGCTCCGCCCGCATATAATCTGGGGGATTGAGGAGGGCGAGCCATGGGAACTACGAACCGGCGAAAGATTTGGATCGTAGCTCTGGGTGCGTGCCTGCTCATCCTCTTCGTGGCCCTTGCCACGCTGAACGCATTTAACACGCAGCTGCCGAAGCCCGCCAGCACGCAACAGACGGTCATCTTCACAGGCCTGTCGATCGTGGCTTTTCTTCTCTTCGTCGTGGTGCTTCTGCTGCTCGTCCGCAACGTGTTGAAGCTTTATGCCGACCAGCGCAGTCGCGTGATGGGTACGCGTCTGCGCACGCGGATGTTGTGGGGCGCGGTGCTGGTGAGTCTGGTTCCTATTGCCTCAATGTTCGCGTTCAGCTATCAGCTGATGAACCGCGCGGTCGATCGCTGGTTTACGCAGCCGGTGACGGATATGCGGGAAGACAGCAATAACATGGCGTTGGAGCTGGCGCACTACACGACCGCTAACGCTCGCGCGGAGGCGGATTCGATTGCCGCCAGCCTTCCCGCAGCGCCGGTGGTTGCTCCTGAGGGCAAAGCGCCCGGTGCTGCACGCGCGGCTGCTTCGGTTCATGGCTCCGGCCGCCGCTCGAACCACGGTCCCCTGCCCGGTGTTGGTCATGCGGTCGTGCCGTCGGCTGCGACTCGGAATCGCGAGGCAATTCACGATGTTTTGCGACAGCACGAGATCACGTTGCAGAACGGCTTTGCGATCGTCTATCGCGAGGGCCGCGTCGTTGCTTCGTTTCACATGCCGCAGCGTGCCGGTGCGACGGCGCAGGTTAAGGTTTGGCTCCCGGATCAGGTGGCTGGGGTTGATACGGACGAGTCGGGGGCTCGTGCACCCACTGATCCAACGGATACTGCGATTCTTGCCGCTGCGCTGCGCATCGACCAGCCCGTGTTCTCGCTTGGAACTACAGACTACGCGCTTGGCGCGACCACTCTTAAACAAGGTGAGACCGTTGTCGTAGGCCTGCCAATGCCGTTTGGGATGGCTGCGACGATGACTAATCTGCGCAAGGCGGCGGATGCGTACTGGGTGCTTTATAGCGAGCGGCGTCAGATCAGGGATCTTTATATGCTCCTGTTGCTGATGATGACGAGCCTTGCTCTGTTCGCGTCGTGCTGGCTTGCGCTGCATCTGTCGAAACAGGTGACTAAGCCGGTTGAGGCGCTGGCGGATGCGATGGAGGCGATTGCACAGGGGGATTACGGTCACCGCGTGCAGGAGAGCGCGACCGAAGAGCTTGGGGAGCTGGTGCGCAGCTTCAATCATATGGCTGCCGATCTTGAGGGCAGCCGGCGCGCGGTGGAGGAGTCTACCGTGCAGCTTAGTGCGGCGAACACCGCGCTTGAGGCGCGGCGCGGCGAGCTTGAGACGATGCTGGAGACGATTCCGAATGGAGTTGCTACGCTCGACACCGATCGCCGGATCATCCTGGCCAACCGGGCGCTTAGCGAGATGATGGATCCCGGCGGGCAGAGGCCGTTCTATGGGCTGGTGATGGAGGAGGTCTTTCCGCCTGAGGTCTCTGAGGTGCTGGACAGGCTCATCAAGCGCAGCCACCGCATGGGGTCGGCGTCGAGCGAGATTGAGATTACGGGCTTCCCGCAGAGCTCGAGCGACAGGTTTGGCGGGACGATGAACCTGCTGGCTACGGTCGCGCTGCTGGAGATGCCGGCAGCCACGGAACGGATGCGGCGCGAGCACCAGGGCTACGTGATTGTTCTTGAAAACGCGACCGAGCTGCTGCGGGCGCAGAAGCAGTCGGCGTGGAAGGAAGTGGCGCGGCGTGTGGCCCACGAGATCAAGAATCCGCTTACGCCGATCAGTTTGAGCGCTGAGCAGATTCGTCGCCACATCGACCGCCTGGCTCGTGCTGTCGCCGAAGTCACGCCTGCCAGCGCTCCTGAGCCGCCTTCTATCGCTGTGATTCGCCGATGCTCGGAGGTGATCACCTCGTCGGTGGAGAGCATGCGTTCGCTTGTCGATCAGTTTGCCGCGCTCGCTGAGTTTCCGACGGCTCGACCCAAGCCTGCGGACCTCAACACGATTGTGGAGAACTCGCTGGCGCTGTTCGCCGGACGCATGCAGGCGATTCGCATCGTGCGCAAGATGAACCCCGACCTGCCGTTGATTATGGCGGACCCTGAGGCTCTCAAACGCGCTCTCGGCAATCTCATCGACAACGCCGCCGAGGCTATGCAGCAGAGTCTCTACCGCGAGCTGCAGATCGGCACATGTCTCTTAGAGAATGGAATGGTCGAACTCGCGATTGCCGACAGCGGCTCTGGTCTTACTGACGACATGCGCGAGCGACTCTTTCTGCCTTACTTCTCCACCAAGCAGCGTGGCACCGGCCTCGGCCTCGCGATTGCCGCAAAGATCATTCAGGAGCACCAGGGTACGATACGTGCGGAGAAGAACGAACCAGCAGGGGCCAGGTTCATCATCGAGCTGCGCCCAGCCCTTTCGCTTGATAGCGACTCCGACGCGCCGGCGGGCCTCAGCGCCTTCGCCATTCCGCAGAACGGCCATCAGCCGCCGGTCGAGGTTGAATCTGCCACTGAGACTCCAGTTCCCAGCAACACTAAAGCAGAGGACGACTTTGCTTCCACCCTCCCCAGAGGCCCACAATGAACCACGTACTCATCGTTGACGACGAAGCTGAGATCCGCGAGTCGCTCGAAAGCATCCTTCGTGAAGAGGATTATCTCGTCACCACTGCCGCGACTGCGGGCGAAGCTCTCGAGCTTCTGCGCGACGCTGCCTACGATGTTGTTCTGCTGGATATCTGGCTGCCCGATCGCGACGGTCTCGATACTCTGACCGAGATCCGTCAGATGGAGTCGACGAATGTGCCTGAGGTTGTGATCATCAGCGGTCACGGGACGATCGAAGCGGCTGTTCGCGCCACGAAGCTGGGGGCCTACGACTTTCTAGAGAAGCCTCTGTCGCTCGACCGCACGCTCATCGTGCTGAAGAATGCGATGAAGGCTCGCCAGATGCGTGAGGACAACCAGGAGTTCTCGCGCCAGCTTACGAAGGGAACGGTAACAGGAAACTCCGTCCCTATGAAGGCGCTGCGCCAGCAGATCAAGCTGATGGCTCCCACGAACGGACGCGTGCTGATCTACGGGGAGTCCGGGGCAGGGAAGGAGCTCGTCGGCAGAGCCATGCACGCGGAGAGTCTGCGCAAGGATCGTCCTTTCGTTGAGCTTAACTGCGCTGCTATCCCAGAGGATTACATCGAGAGCGAACTCTTCGGCTATCGCCATGGAGCCGTGCCGGGCGGCCCAACCGAGAAGCGTGGAACGTTTGAGAGAGCGGATGGCGGCACCCTCTTTCTCGACGAGGTTGGGGACATGAGTCTGAAGACGCAGGCCAAGGTGTTGCGTGCTTTGGATGAGCAGCGTTTTCTTCCGGTCGGCGCTTCGCACCCTGTGCACGTCGATGTGCGTGTTATTGCAGCTACCAATAAGGATCTTGAGGAGGAGATCGCTCGCGGCAACTTCCGTGAAGATCTGTTCTATCGCCTCAACGTCATTCCGTTTTTTGTGCCGCCTCTGCGCGACCGCAAGGAAGATATTCCTCTGCTCGTCAAAGAGTTTCTCCAGCAGTTTGGCGCCGAGTACGGCCGTCCTCACGTCGAGATGACCGAAGACGCGCTTGCCGCATTGAAGCAATACCATTGGCCCGGCAACGTGCGCGAGTTACGAAATCTCGTCGAGCGCGTTCTGATTCTCAACCCCAGAGCGCAACGCATCGAGCGCAAGCATCTCCCTATGCTCGTCTATCGCGACTCCGCCCGCGACGCCAATAAGGCGAATGGACGCGAAGAGTTCACCAGCCTGCTGCAGGCTCGTGAGGCATACGAACGCGACTACATCCTGAAAAAACTAGACGAGTTCCATGGCAACGTCAGCCGCGCTGCCGAAGGGCTTGGCCTTGAACGCAGTCATCTGTACCGCAAGATGAAGGCTCTAGGCGTTAGCGTCAAGGAATAGTCACTTTTTCGCTTTGCCATACGCTTCTTCAAGGTGTTTCAGAGCTGCTGAAAGTTCGCCATCGTCTTCAATCGCGAAGCTTTGCCACTTTTCGCCTTCAGTCTGTCCAGGTTCATTCAGTTTCGTTGCGATTGCGTTCGGCAACTCCAACCCTCTTGTGCCGGGAAGCAAGGCAAAGATCGTATCGCCCCGATAGATGCTGATCATTCCAAACATGCGGCCTGTTCTTGTCTCAGGCCACCGTCGAACCTCTTCTATCAACAGAATCGACCGCCGCCGCATCTCCTCAGATACCTTGGGTAGCGCTGGCCGTCTGGTTCCCATATCACTCTTCCGTTTGCTGTTTTTCCGCAATCAACTCCAACTGGCGGCGCCAGTCGAGGTCTTCGACGAAGCCGCGGCTGGAGCGCCACTCCTCCTGAACCTTGACGAAGAGCTCGAGAAAGACGCGTGTGCCGAGGAGTGATTCGATGTCTTTGCGGGCTGCGGTGCCGATGCGCTTCAACATCTCGCCCTGCTTGCCGATGAGGATCGCCTTCTGTCCGGTGCGCTCGCAGAAGATCGCGGCTGAGATTTTGGTCACCGGCAGCTTGCCGTCCTTCATCTTCTTCATGGAGGCGGGCTCTTCGAACTTCTCGATCACTACCGCAGTCGCGTAGGGAACTTCTTCGCCGGTCAGCATCAGGATTTTTTCGCGGATGAGTTCGGCGACGAGGAAGCGCTCCGGCTGGTCGGTCAGTTGATGCTTTGGGAAGTAGCGCTGGCCTTCTTTGAGCTGGCCAACGATCTTTTCGAGAAGCAGATCGAGGCCTTCCTTCTTGCGGGCGGAGATTGGAATCACGTCGGCGAAGGAGTGCAGCGTGGACCAGTGCGCTATCAGCGGGAGCAGGTCCTTCTTTGGAATCGCGTCCATCTTGTTGAGAACCAAGATCACGGGGCATTCCAGCTTTTTGATCAACGAGAGCGCGAAGTCGTCTTCGGCGGCAGACATGCCCATTCGCCCTGTCGTCTTGCCGCTGTCGCCTGCACCGGGAGTCTTTGGCAGACGGTGGGTCACGTCGACGATGAAGAGCACGGCGTCGCGCGACTCCAGCGCGTCGTGGACCTCCTGCATCATCCGTTTGTCGAGCTGCGTGTCCGGCTTATGGATGCCCGGTGTGTCGACCAGAACCACCTGCGCGGCGGGATGCCCGGGTTCGCCTTTAGCCTTCTTTTTCAACGGAACTTCGAGCACACCGTGGATGCGGGTGCGCGTCGTCTGCGGTTTGTGCGTGACGATAGCGAGCTTCTGTCCGAGCAGCGCATTGAGCAAGGTTGATTTCCCCGCGTTGGGGCGACCGATGATGGAGACGAAACCGGAGCGAAAGGCCATTCTCCTTATTATGCGCTGTTATAGTGCCCGAATCTGCAAACGTCGTCTAAACTGACTCGTATGAGATTCACCAAACTGCGGACTGCTCGCAGATTCGCTCGAGGTCTGGCCCTGCTATCCTCCGTCACCGCACCACTTTTCCTTTCGGCTCAAGCCATCAAACCCTTCTCTTCGATCGAGGTTCATTCTGACCGGACGGTGACCTTCTCCTACAAAGATGCCGCGGCGACCACGGTTGAACTCGTGGTCGGCGGATTGCCGAAGAAGCTGCCGATGAAGAAGGATGCGGCCGGCATCTGGACGGTGACGACGCCGTCTTTGCCGCCCGAGATCTACGGATATCACTTCGAGGCGGACGGCGATTTCCGGCTCGATCCTGCCAATCCAGACACGACGATCAACCTGGTTGATGTCGCGAATGAGCTGACGGTACCAGGCGACACGCCGCAACTATGGGAGGTAGCTAACGTCCCGCACGGCGTCCTGCACCACTACAACTACACGACGAACACTGTCCTTGGCCTGCCTCAAAATCAGAGTCGTTACTACGTCTACACTCCGCCGGGCTATGACCCGAAGGCTCCGCAGCCGTATCCGGTCCTCTATCTGCTTCACGGGTGGAGCGATTCTGACTCGGGCTGGACGGCGGTGGGCCGCGTCGATCTGATCCTCGACAATCTGCTGGCACAGGGAAAGATCAAGCCGATGGTTGTGGTGATGCCGCTGGGCTACGGAGATATGTCCTTCATTCACCAGTTTCATGTCTGGGAAGATCCTGCCGCCATCGACCGGAACACCGACCTGTTTGCCAAGGCTTTGCTCACCGAGGTCCTTCCGCGTGTTGAGGCCGATTACCACGTCTCGAAGGATCGCAACGACCGCGCCATCACCGGACTCTCCATGGGCGGCCTTGAAAGCCTGGAGATCGGACTCTCGCACACCGATAAGTTTGCCTGGGTCGGAGGGTTCAGCTCGGCCGTTCACAACTTGAACTACGAGGGCAATTTGGCATCGCTCAACCCCAAGGCCGCCGATCTTCGCCTGCTTTGGGTGGCGTGCGGAACAGAGGATTCACTGATCGAGCCGAACCGAAGATTCGTTGAGTTTCTCAAGAGCAAGAACATGCAGGTGAAGCAGATCGAAACACCTGGCTACCACACGTGGATGGTCTGGCGGGATAATCTGAGCCAGTTTGCTCCGCTGCTCTTTCAGCCGAAGTAGCGCCGGGCAGCATGCGCCGAACGTGGTATGGACCATCTCGCAAATCGGAGTCAAGGTCTTACGCGAGTACGGTGTCGTGGGGAAATCGTTCGGCAGGGAAGAAAGAAAAGTTGGCCTGCGCATCCAGCACGCCACCTCCGCCCGCGCGTGACTTCGCGGATAATCGGTGTTAGCGCATGGAATCTTTCTTCACACGGTTTAAAAATGTTCTGGTGCTGGTGGCGATCCTGCTGGCCCAGACGATCGGCCTGGCGGTGCAGGTGCGCCGTCCGGTCGAATCGGGTGCGCCCGACAGCAACAGGGTTACGCTTATCCGCTATTGGGCCGTCTCCATCGTTACTCCGTTTGAGCGATTCTTCCATGGGATCGGCCACACTGTTCGCTATGGATGGTCCGACTATGTCGACCTGCGCAACACCCGCCAACAGAACCACGACCTTCAGGAGCAGATCGCACGGCTCCGGCTGGAGCAGGCTTCTTTCGCCGAAGACGCCATGCAGGGGCATCGGCTGCAGGCCATGCTCGACTTCCAGCAACACTACGTCTCCACCACTGTCGCGGCGCAGGTGATTGGGACGAGCGGCAATGATCTCTCTCGCGTGGTCTATATAGATAAAGGCGCGAAGGATGGCCTGAAGGCGGACCAGGCGGTTATTACTCCGGACGGCATCGTCGGGAAGATCCGGGATGTCTTCCCGCACACGTCGCAGGTGTTGCTGATTAACGACCAGACCTCGGGGGCAGGCGTGCTGCTTGCAACCACGCGGATTCGTGCAATTCTTCGCGGCAGCACCACTGGCCAGATCCTTATCAATAATTTGACCCCGGACGATCGCATTAAGCCCGGCGAGCAGGTGCTCAGCTCCGGCGGCGACCAGGTTTATCCGCGCGGGCTTCCCGTCGGCACGATCGAGTCGATCAAGGTTGACCCGGATCACCAGCCTTACACGCTCATCCAGCTTCGACCCGCGGCGAATTTGAATCAGCTTGAGGAGGTTCTGGTGATCACGGGGACACAGACCACGCTCCCCGTGGCCGCCCAGAAGGATCTGGCTGCAGGTGTTGTGACTGCCGAGACTCAGGCCGCTGCCAAACAGCTCGCAGATCAGCAGACTGCCGAGGCTGCTGCCCGGTCGGCCGCCCAGATAGTGGCTGATCGCCTGCCGAGCATTCATGAGGGAGACGACGCCGCCAAGACCGGAGCCGCGACGACACCCGCCGCCACTACTCCTCCGCTCAATGTCGTGCCGAAGCCGCTTCCGACTATTCACTCAGACCGCTATTCGCCAGGAGCAACTCCATCGGCGGCCAGTCTCAAGCCTGGCGCTCCTGAGGCGGCCAATCCGGTTGTGCCTCAAACGACTCCGGACGCAACGACTCAGCCAGCCACGCAGAAGCCGGTGCAGCCAAAGCCTCGGAAACCTCAGCCTCAACCGGACTCGGCTCAGCCCCCGGCCCAGTCCCCAAACCCGCAGCCGTAGCAGTCCGCTAACTACACCATGGCCACCCGCAGCTTTACATCCCGTCGAGAGCTAGAGCAGCACAGCTTTCCTTCTGCCGTCGCGTTGCTCGTTCCGTTGGGGGCGATCCTTCTGCAGGCGCTGCTCCCCAGGCCGTTTCCGCGACTTGCCATCCTCGATCTCCCTCTGATCGTCACCATCTTCTTCGCTGTCTCGCGTCGCAATCCTGTCGCAGGAACCCTTACTGGAGCAGCCATTGGGCTTCTTCAGGACGCCCTCACCGCTCAGCCCATCGGGGTCAACGGCATGGCGAAGTCGGTCATCGGGTACATCGCGGCCAGCATTGGCATCCAGGTTGACGTGGAAAACCTTACGACCCGCATTCTTATCAACTTCGGCTTCTTTCTTATCAATAGCTTCCTGCTCTTCCTCATCAACCGCCGTCTCCTTGGACTCACAAACTTCCACATCTATTGGGGCCACGAGTTTTTCCGCGCTGCAATCAATACAGTCGTAGCCCTTCCCATTTTTTTTCTCCTCGATAACACGAAGCGCACCGAGTAAACAGGGATTTCATTCGTCTAAACGGTACTCACGACACAACAGTGGTATGCACGAATCATCAACTCCAGTCGTAGACTGAGATAAGCATGCAACTAACCCACCATATCGACCCGAATGACGTCGGCCCCAACGGCAGGGCCGAGAAGGTCTCTGCGGGGAAGCTTCATGCCGCTCAGTACATCGTCGCGCTCATTCTGATCGTACTTATCACCGGTCTGTGGCGGCTGCAGGTTCTTGGCGCTGATAACTTCCGCGCGCTCGCCGAAGCCAATCGCATTCGTAAGGTTCCAATCCTCGCTCCACGCGGTCGCCTGTTTGACCGAGAGGGCCGGCTGCTCGTCGACAACTACCCTTCGGTCTCCTGCTATTTGCTGCGCGAGCAGGTCAAAGACCTTGATGCCGATCTGCCTCTCATCTCGCAGGGTCTCCACATTCCCATCGAGCAGATCCAGTCCACGCTGCGCCGCTACCAGATCGCGCCCAAATATCAGCCCATTCCGTTGAAGCAGGACATCTCGCCCGACGAGCAGGCCTTCATCGCGGCCCATCGCGACGAACTTCCCGAGCTCGAGACCCTGGACGAGCAGCGCCGTCTCTATCCTCGGGATGGATTCGCCGCCCACCTTATCGGGTATGTCGGCGAAGTCTCTGAGCAGATGCTCGACGACCCACGCTACGCCTTCTACTCGCCCGGCGACGTCGTTGGCCGCTCTGGCGTTGAACAGACCTACGACGCGCTGCTTCGCGGGAAAGACGGCAGCCGCGACGTCATCGTCAACAGCCACGGCAAGGAGCTTGGCCACCTCGGCCAGGAGCTTGCTGTCCCAGGCAAAGACCTGAAGCTCACCATCGACCTCGACCTGCAGATTGCCGCTGAAAAAGCTCTCGATGGCAAGAACGGCGCCATCGTTGCGATGGATCCTCACACCGGCGAGATCCTCGCGATGGTCTCGCGCCCAACCTACGATCCCAACCAGTTCTCGGTTCGCCTCACCAAAAACTACTGGAACGAGATCATCAATAATCCCGATCACCCGCTGCTGAATAAGAGCCTCCAGGCGCAGCTCGCTCCGGGCAGCACCTTCAAGATCATCATGTCAGTCGCGGGTTTGCAGGAGAATGTAGCCCAGACCATGCACGTAAGCTGCAACGGTGGTGCGGAGTTCTACGGCCACTTCTATGCCTGTGACAAACACCACGGTGCGGTCGACATCAATAATGCGATTCCGTACTCCTGCGACACCTTCTACTACACGCTCGCTAATCGTCTTGGCATCGATACCATCGCGAAGTACGCTACATCTGTGGGTCTGGGTCAGAGAACAGGAATCGACCTGCCCGATGAGGTTGCCGGAACGATGCCCTCCACGGCGTGGAAGCTGAAGACTCAGCACGACAAGTGGTTCGCTGGCGAGACCATCTCGGTCGGCATCGGCCAGGGTGCAGTCACCGCGACGCCGATGCAGCTCGCGCGTGCGCTCAGTGGTATCGCGTCGGGCGGAGTTCTGCGCCGTCCCCACGTTGTCTTCGCTGATGAAGTTCCGTCCGACATGCAGCAGGCGATTCAGGAGTCTTTCCCCGGCTCTGGCGACGCGACGATTCCTCTAACCACTGAGAATTGGCAGCTGATCACCGACGCGATGGCCAACGTTACCAGCAGCCCTATCGGCACAGCCTACGCAGCGCATCTTGAAGGGGTCGACTTCGCGGGCAAGACAGGTACTGCCCAGGTGATTGGCCATGATGCTCTCGCGAAGACTAACAAAGGCCACAACACGGAACCCAACGCCTGGTTCGTCGGCATGGCGCCGCGACGCAATCCGGACATCGTTGTTGCCGTTCTCTGGGAGCACGGCAACTGGGGCAACAACTCGGCCAAGCTCGCATCCCAGATCATCGACGCCTACGTGAACAAGCAGCGGAAACGCGACAACAACATCCGCATCGCCACCACGCCTGAGCCTGCTAAACCCGCGACTCCTACCAGCGAAGCACCTACCGTACCGAGCGCCGAATAGGACAGACTGCCATGCCCCGTTTCTCCTCCTACCGCGACTTCGATTGGGTACTTCTCGGATTCGTGCTTCTGCTTTCGCTCATCTCTGTCCTCGAGATCAAGTCGGCCACGCTCCACACCAAGTTCCACGGCTTCGATCATAAGCAGATCCAGTTCCTGGCCGGCGGCATCTTCCTGATGTTCGTCATCTCCCTGATCGACTATCACCGCCTGATCGACATCATCCACTGGGCCTATGGCGTCAGCGTGCTGTCGCTCATTGCGGTCCTGATCGTCGGCACCAAGGTGCTGGGCGGGCGGCGCTGGATCAAATTTCCCGGCGGCATCCACTTTCAGCCGTCCGAGTGGGTCAAGCTCGTGCTCATCCTCGCGGTGGCCCGCTACTTCTGGGGGCTTGCGGGTAAGGAACTCACGTGGGGGGACATCGGCAAGGCTGCCGCTATGGTCGTAGTCCCGATGGCGCTCGTGCTCAAGCAGCCGGATCTCGGGACTGCGTTGACCTATCTGCCTATTTTGATCTGCGGATTGTTCCTCGGCGGCATCCGCGTCAAGCAGGTTGGCCTGGTGGTGCTGGCGCTGGCGATCATCGGCGGCGTCGCATGGAAGAGCGGTAAGCATCTGAAGCCATACCAACAGGCGCGCATCAATGCCTTCATGGACCCCGACTCCGACCCGCGCGGCTCCGGCTACCAGATCCGCCAATCTCTGATCGCTGTCGGCTCCGGCGGGATCTGGGGCAAGGGTGCGAACAAGGGCACCCAGACCCAGGGTGACTTCCTCCCCATTCCTTACACCGACTTCATCTTCGCGGCCTTCTGCGAAGAACACGGCTTCGTGGGAGCCATCGGGGTTTTGCTTCTCTATTTCCTCATCCTCATGCGCCTGATCCAAAACGCCCAGACTGCCTCCGATCTACCCGGAAGCTTCATCATCATGGGGGTGGTCGCAGTAATCGTCTTCCAGATCGCGGTCAATGTCGGCATGGTCGTCGGCCTGATGCCGGTCACGGGCATCCCTCTGCCGTTGCTGAGCTATGGCGGCTCCTCGGTTCTGTTTACGTTTCTCTCGCTCGGCATTGTGATGAACATTCGCATGCGGCGGTTCGTCAATTAGGCGGTTCGTCAACCAATAGATCGCAAGCGGTTTACAGCTGTACAACAAAGGAATGTGAATGCCGTGTGGCTTTTGCAGCGGCTTTAGTGCAATACTGTTAGCAACACCTGTTCGGCTGTAGATGCCGCTCAGTGTACCCCGCTACTCAGGCGCACGGTCGCCAGTCAGCGGCAACAAAAGACTTTTAGAAGAAAAGGCCGGCCAGCCAGAGACATCGATCCGTTGGCCGGACAGGTTTTAGGGAATGATTGCATCCGGATGGCGAACGGCCCCGCCTCAAGTCTCTGATTTTGAGGTTGTTCTGGTCACAAACTCCGCATGTTTCGAATTGCTTGAAGCATCCCCCCGTGTCCCCGATCTACCCGGTACCGCCGAATCCGCCCTCGCCTTGAGTGCGCCCACGGCAGAGCTGTACTCCTACCTCGCACCGGTCGTCGAGTTCTGTTCACGAGCTTCCGCAGCCCGTAATCTGTCCGCTCCACGGTGAGCCAAACCTGGCCTCTTGGTCAGGCGAACTCCCGATTGTTCTCTGTCGCGTCTGCCGCTCGAACCTCCTAGAGGTCGGGCAGAAAGAGCACAGCGAATGTCGAAAGAAATTTATATCTCCAGTACTCCCCACGAGACTCGTCTCGCCATCGTCGAAAACGACGCCCTAACCGAAATCTATTACGAGCGCGAGAACGAATACACCCTCGCCGGATCCATTTATAACGGCAAAGTCACGCGCGTTCTGCCAGGCATGCAGTCCTCCTTCGTGGATATCGGCCTCGAGCGCGACGCCTTCCTTTACATCACGGACTTCATGGAGGAGGCCGGGGACTCGGCTGACTTCGATACCAACGGCGACTCCGGCCGCCGCTCCGAGGGTCGGCGCAATGACCGCGGCAACGGCAGCGCCACCACCATCGAAGGCACGGTAGCCAGCCCTCCGGACCGCCTCGACCAGACCAGCGACTCCGGTGTTCGCTCTTCTGAGCGCACGGACCGCGGTAGCCGTGGCGACCGTGGCCGCGGTGGCAGAGGCCGTCGTGACCGCGGCGGCAACCGCGACCGCCAGCCCGTCGCCGACCCGCTCGCGCCCACGTCGCCGGATGACGCCTTCGATGCGCCGGTCGCCGACTACCTCTCTGCCGACCAGCCAGCGGAAAACATCATCACCGACCGAAACGATGGAGGCGAGATCGGCGAAGGAGCGCCGGGCGCTGATGGCAGCCGCCGCTGGCGTGGCCGTCGTGGCCGTCGTCGTAGCCGTGGCCCGGGGCAACGCGACGAGTCGCCGAACGTCGCCAGTGCCGCTCCAGATAACGCCTCCGCTGAGGTCGCCTATGACGAAGACTCTTTCGACATCGACGGAGCCGCCGCACCTATTGCGCCTTCCAGTAGCCCGACTGCGCCAATCGCCTCTGCCTATGGGACCCCCGAGACGACCACCGCCTCTTCTGCGGAGAACGCAGACCGTGGCAATCGCGACCGGGGAAATGACCGTGGCGAGCGCAACGATCGCGGGGGACGTAATCGCGGAGGCCGCAACGACCGCGGCAATCGAGGTGACCGTGGCGGCCGTGATCGCGAGCCGCGCATCCCTCGCGGCTTCGCTCCAAAAACCTCGCTCTACGGCGTCGACGACTCACCCGCCTACGATCAGGCGCCTGAACTCGATGCAAACGCTCCAGAGCCCATCGTTCTCCCTGGCGAGTCTCTCTCCAAGTACCGCAAAGGCGGAGACGAGCCTGTAGCCGCGGCGTCAAAGCCTCTCGAGATAAACGTCATCGTCCCATCCGCGCCGGCATTCACCATTCCAGAGGGCTGGGATGGCGGATCGATACTTCCTGGCGAGTCACTCTCCCGTCATCGCCGCCAGGAGAATCGCAACGAGCCTCGCGCAGAGCATCGCCAGGAGGCCCGTGCAGACTACCGCAATGCCAGCCCCGCGGCTTCACAGCCTCGCGCCGAAGTCGTTCGCGAAGCTGACGGATTCAGCGTCGCGGAGACTCTTGAGGAGCAGCCTGAGGTTCTTCTCGCCACGCATCCCGACCTCATCTCCCCCGAGCAACTTCAGCACGAGACACCGGCCGAGCCGTTCGAATACGAACCCACCGAAGCCTCTGCCTCCTACCGCATCGACCCGGCAGCTCCCAGCGAGTACCGCCAGAGCGCGCCAGTGCTCGATGCTCCAGAGGAGATCCAGCCGGAGACCTCGGCCGAGCCGCAAGCTTACGACCACAGCGCCGTTCACAGCATCACCCCGGGTCCGGACGAGCACGTTGCGCAGTTGCACGCTGAGTCGGCACCCGCTGAGTACGAACCATTTGACTGGCAGACCCCTGCAGTAACCCATGTCGAGTCTGCATCCGCTGTTCATGCCGAGACCGCACCTGCGCCTCACGAGCTGACCACGCTTCACGCCACCGGCGAGATGCACTCTGAGGCTCCGGTCGCGATCTTTACGCCCGAGCATGCCACCGAAACCGTCTCGCCGATTGAGCACGAGACTGCTGTCGCGAATCCAGCTGACAATGTCATCGCAGATGAAGCGGCTCCCCAGCACTTTGCGCCTGGCATCGGGTCACTCGAAGAGGAGACACTCGAGGAGGAGGACTTCAACACCACTCTCCACGCCAGCTCTATTGAAGAGATGGACGACTTTGAGGAAGAAGAGACCCTCGAAGGCGCAGCCGATCTCGGCACCATGATCCGCGAGATGTCCATCGACCAGATCACGCGCTCCGGCAACGTGGACGAAGAGGAAGAGGACGACCTCGAAGAAGAGGACGCTATCTACGATCCTCTCGTCGGCGATCTTGAGGACACTGACGAAGAAGACCTCGACGAATCCGACACCGAAGAAGATGTTCTGCATGAGGAGTTCGTTGAAGGCGATGAAGTAGCTGCCAACGGATTCGATCAGTCGCAGGCTGGTGCTGCGGCTCCCGCGACCGATCGCAATCGTGATCAGGACCGTGGCCGTGGCCGCCGCGATGGTCGTCGAGATGGCCGCCGCGGAGACCGATATGGCCGCGGCGATCGCAACGACCGTCCTCGCAACACTGGCGGCGCTGGCGATCGTGAGCGTGCTAGCGGCGGCGGTGGCCGCGATCGTCGTGGTGGTCGCAGCTCCATGCAGTCCACAAATCTTCCAGCCATCAGCGAGTTGCTCAAGCCAGGCCAGGAGATCCTCGTTCAGATCGCGAAGGAGCCGATTGCAAAGAAGGGCGCACGCATCACCTCGCACATTGCGCTCCCGGGCCGTTTCCTGGTCTTCATGCCAACCGTCAACCACACCGGCGTCTCCCGCAAGATCGACTCTGATAGCGAACGCCGTCGCCTGAAGGAGATTCTGCTCAGCGAGAAAGGCGAGGCTGCTGGCGGGTTCATCGTCCGCACCGCCGCATCAGGAGCCAGCGAAGAGGAGCTTCGCTCCGACCTGCGCTTCCTCCTCAACCTCTGGGCCGACATCAAGCAGCGCTCCGAGTCTTCGAAGTCGCCAGCGCTCATCTATCACGACCTCAATCTCGTTGAGCGCATCCTTCGCGATCAGGTTACGGATAACTTCTCCGCCATCTGGGTCGACAGCGAAAGTGAATACGAGCGCGTTCTGCGATTCCTGCAGCGCTTCCAGCCCTCGCTGATTCGCCGCGTGAAGCTCTACACCAAAGAGACTCCTCTCTTCGAGCAGTTCGGCATCACCGAAGAGATCAATAAGGCCCTCCGCTCCAAGGTATGGCTGAAGTCCGGCGGCTCCATCGTCATCAACCAGACCGAGGCCCTCGTCGCGATCGACATCAACACCGGCAAGTTCGTCGGCAAGACGGCGCGCCTCGAAGACACCATCGTCAAGACCAACCTCGATGCGATCCCAGAGATCGTCCGTCAGATTCGTCTGCGCGATCTTGGCGGCATCATCATCATCGACTTCATCGACATGGACGAGCGAAAGAACCGCAACAAGGTCATGGCTGCGCTCGAAGAGGAGTTGAAGACCGATCGAGCCCCTTCGAAGGTTCTTCAGTTCAATGACTTTGGCCTGGTCGCCATTACTCGCAAACGCGTCAAGCAGTCGCTGGAGCGCACGTTGTCCACCACCTGCAACATCTGCACTGGTACTGGCATGGTCAAGTCGCCCGTCACGGTCTGCAACGACATCTACATCGAGATGCGCAAGATGCAGAAGCACCTGGACCGCGGCGACGTGATGCTTCGCGTCAACCCCGAGGTTGTCAAACAACTCAAAGCGCCAGGCACCAAATGGCTTCAGGAGATGGAAGAGATGGTCGGCAAGACGATCCTCGTCAAATCCGATCCCAGCTTGCACCCTGAGCAGTTCGACATTCACTAGACCGCTGTTTCGGAGAGGAGCTGCGGGCTTTAGCCTGTGACGAGACTCCGAAAAAAGATCGATCCATGGCATGAGATACTACGGGCGTCCAACACCAGGACGCCCGTAACTATTCCTCCCTCAGCAGCTTATAGCAGAGGCGAAGTGTAAAAACTCTCGCGGTTTGTCATCCTAAACGACATTTCCTGCGTCTTACACAACAAGCGCGTTACAGTTGGGTTCAAGCCAATGAAGAACCTCACAGCACCAAGGGAGCCACGCAAAGATGCACACCACGATCATTGGGAATCGCCTACACCGTATCCTTGGCCGCACCGCGGCAATCACTTTTTTTGCTGCTGCAGGGAGCCTGGGCCTTCACGCGCAGCAGTCTGCCGGAACCGCATCACCCTTGCCGCCGGTTAATCTTAAGGCGAGCCTCGTTGCGCCGCTCAATCTTTACACTCCGGACGATCTCGGCTACAGCAGCAGCACCGGCAGCGTCGAGACCGCCAATGCCGTGGACTTCAACCTCAGCAGCGATGCCACACAGCCCCCACCGCGTCGTCGTTATAGCCGCCCAAACTACAACGACAGCCGAACCAACGCTGATGGGTCCGCGAAGTATACCTTCGTCGTTGGTGGCGGTCTGACGGTGCCCACGGGCCCCACCCACAGCGCACTTACGACTAGTTGGAAGGTCCAGGCCGGCGTCGGTCGCAACTTCAATAAGACCTTCGGCGTCATCGCCCAGTTCGATTACGACAACTTCGGGGTCAACACCAGCACGCTCAACAATCTGCTGGCGATCTACGACTCACTCGGAGTAGTAGATCAGAACGGCAATCCTATCTCTCAGCTAAGCGGAAATAGCCACGATTGGTCTTTCACTCTCAACCCGATCGTCAACTACTATACTTCGGACACTAAGGGCGCTTATGTGATCGGCGGCGCGGGTTTTTATCATAAGACAGCTAATTTCTCCACGCCCCTGCCCGGTATCTATTGCGATCCTTTCGGCTTTTGCTATCAGTATCTGGCCAATGCCACGATTGACAAGTACACCAGCAACGCATTCGGTGTGAATGGTGGCCTGGGCTTCACCTATAAGGTGTCTCGGTTCGCTTCCACGCGATTCTTCGTTGAGGGCCGCTACGTCTACACGTTCAACTCTCAACGCCAATTCTCCTACGGCGACGCAAACGGCAACGGATTCAACGTCTTTCCGCAGAACAGCGCGAAGACGAGTTACATCCCGATTACCTTTGGTCTGCGTTTCTAGCGGTTACCCACGAAATCGAGTTGCAAGAAGAGAGGCGCATTGCCTCTCTTCTTTTTTAAGATTCTGACGTGTAACTATTTAGCGTCTCTTCAGGGAGCGGACCATCGCAGCCGAAGAAAAAATCCCGCACTCACACCGACCACTGTTGCAACGCTCATCAGGATCTGATGGCCAACCCCACGCTGACGCATCTCCCACGCATTCAGCCACAACACGCCGATGAGAACGACCATTAAAGCTATCCCGCCAATCCACGGAGAGTGCTCTCTCCCGAGGACAAGCGCTGTCATATATCCCCCCACCGTTGTGCACAGCAACCAAACCCCATCCTGCAGAAACTTGTATCTTGACGTGATTCGGAAGTCCCGCGCGACCAGATCGGGCGAGGCCGTAGTCATGGCAAAGGTTGCCGCCATCGACAGGCCCACTGTTACCAAATATCCAAGAACGATCGCAAGTAGAAGAAAAGCGCCAGTAATCATGAACCCATTCTGGTCTCCTGCGCCGCGAACCGGCAGCTTTTCGGAGACATCGACAGCCAGTCTATCAGTCTCGATCGTCTAAACGCCCACGGGATACGGCTTCTCGTGCATCTCTTGGTCGGGGTCGCGGCTTCGTTCAAACCGCCCTTGCAACAGGCTCAACAGGCCTGTGTACCAGTAGCCAAACACAAACAGCACAAGAAACGGCACCGTAAAGAAGTTCTCCGTCGAAATGGCATAGTAGACGGTCCAGGCAAAATAGCATCCGATCGCCATCTCAATCCAGGGAATCACGCCCAGTCGTTTGCGATACACCTTCGCCTGGCTCTTCTCGCCCTTTTTCTTCACGCTGTACTTGGGCGTCCTCGCAAACGCGCTCTTCACTCCGAACAACGCCTCTAGTACGGCCTTGGTATTGGTGATGGTCAATCCGACCCCGCCCAGCGCCATGACGAACGGTACATACACAATCGATTTGTACCAGCTCTTCGGATAGAGCTCCTTCTGGCTCACCATGTAGAACGTTGAAACCGACATCGTGCTGGCGATGAACAGAGGAAAGTCGATCAGCAGCATCTGGATGTAGCCTTGCCAGCTGCGGATAATCATCGCGGGCATCAGCAACACACTCAGCACAATCATGAGTGGATAGCTGATATTCGCTGTAAGGTGATACCACGCCTCGAGCTTCGTATGCCAAGGAGCATCGCTCTTCAGCACCCGCGGCAAAATCTTTTTCCCTGTCTGGATCAGGCCCTTCGCCCATCGCGCCTGCTGCGTTTTGAACGCAGTCATCTCAATCGGCAGCTCCGCCGGGCACTCCACATCCTGCAGATACTTGAACTGCCACCCCACCAACTGCGCCCGATAGCTCAGGTCTGTATCCTCAGTGAGCGTGTCGTGCTGCCAACCACCCGCGGTTGAGATCGTCTCTCGCCGCCACATCCCCGCCGTGCCGTTGAAATTAAAGAACACTCCGGCGCGGCTTCGTCCCCCATGCTCGAGCACGAAATGCCCGTCCAGTAGAATCGCCTCGACCTGCGTCAGGAAGCTGTAGTTCCGATTCAGGTGGGTCCACCGCGTCTGCACCATGCCGATCTCCGGTTGCGCGAAGTGGTGAATCACCTGCATCACCCACTGTCGCGGAGGCACAAAGTCTGCATCGAAGATCGCCACAAACTCGCCACGAGCGACATCGAGACCCTTGTCCAGCGCTCCCGCCTTATACCCATGCCGGTTGCTGCGATGCAGATACACAATTGGCTGCGGAGCCATTCCGAGGAATCCGCGCGCGTAGCGCTCGACAATCTCCCGCGCTACTCCGGTGGTCTCATCGGTTGAATCGTCCAGCACCTGAACCTCAAACCGGTCTCGCGGATAGTCCAGTCTGCAGACCGCCTCAATCAACCGCTCGATCACGAATTGTTCATTGAAGATGGGAAGCTGAATCGTCACAAAGGGCAGCTGCCCTTCAGCGAACCGCATGGGCGGCTCACTCCACTTTGCCGCGTTTTTTTTGTTTTTGAAGTAAAGCCACACCAACTGATAGCGGTGAATCCCATAAAACGCCAGAATGATCATGACGATGAAGTAGGGAATCAGCATCGCCGTATCGAAGGCATTCCATCGATACAGGTGCTCAAACGTCTTGTCCGCGTAGTGCGTCTTCCAATAGTGACCGAAGCCCTTTGGACCGACCAGCAACCCGAGTTGGGACGTCAAAGTATGAGGAGAAAATTGCAGGGTCGCTGCTCCACGGAGGGTTCGAGTATCCACCTGATTCTACGCGAATCACTGCTTGAAATCAGGTTAAGACGTCTGTACTTCAGCAAGAGACAACGTCTGCCCCTTAGTTCAAAAACATTGTCCGGAAGACCGTATCGCGTTGAACAGGCTTGAACCCTGCGTCACGAATCACCTGCCGCAGCTGCTCCTCGGTCGCCGCGTTCGCACCCTCGGCAAGCATCACGCTGCCTACATCGTTGCCGCCGAAGCGCAGGCCCACCTGCAGCACTTTGAGTCCCTGCGTCTCCAGGTTCGACTGCACGTTCTCAATGTTGTCGAGGTACATCCGCGAGATCGCCAGCGTCTTCAGATACTCGACCGCCGTCGCCTCTTCAAACCCCTGCATTGACGGGGCCTTTGGCGCAAAGGCCCACGGCGTGAACGAGGCAAACCCTCTCGTCTCTCCTTGCAGACCGCGCACTGCCTCCAGGTGATTGATGCGATGCTCCATCGTCTCGCCGCAGCCGAAGGTCATTGTGGCGGTAGTCTGCATGCCGAGCTTGTGGGCGGCGCGATGAACTGCCAGCCAGTCCGCCGTGGGCCACTTTGTGCGGGTGCCTTGTTGTACCGCGTCGTCGAGAATACCCGCATCATCACCGGGGACTGAGTCGAGTCCGGCGTCCTGCAGTCGTGCGATGGTGTCCTCTACGGTGGCTCCGGTTTGCTCTGCGATTGAGAGGATCTCGCCGGCGGAGAGGGAGTGCAGCCAGATAGCAGGGAAGCGTTTTTTGATGCTGCGAAAGAGCCCGTCAAACCAGGAGATTGTGAGCGCCGGGGTTACCTCGCCCTGGAGCATCACGCCGTGACCACCCATCGCGACGATGTTGGAGATCTGGTTGCAGAGTAGATCAAAACCCGCTCCAGTCGCGGATTTCGTGTAGGTTACACGTCCGTCGATCGCGTAGCTTACTACGCCTTCGGGGTGCAGCCGGCGGCGTATCGCGTCGGCCTCCATTCCAATTCCAATCAGATCATCGCTGCGAAAGCATTCCAGAGCTTCGTTCCGGCTAATTCCCATGCTTCAATTCTACGGTTTTTGACAGAAAAAATTCTGGATGGGGGAAAGGGCGTTTTTTCAGGGGTATTTTGCGTTTTTTGGTGTGTTTGCTGTGGTGGAATGTGGTGAAGTTGTGGTGAAATGCGTGGCTAACGTGGTGTTTTTGCCGTCACTTTTTCGGTGTCGAAAGATGCGCCACGTTTTGGAAGTTTATTTTTCGCTTGCCACCGATCCGGACCCGCTTACCGCTGAAGCAAACGGACCAGTAGAACTACGACCATCGAGACAAGGGCAATCAGGATAGGAACGCCGGCCCTGAGCCACAGGCTGAACGAGGCCACCAACTTTTCGAGCGCCTCCATCCGATGCTCGTGCTGTTCCATTGAGAGGCGTGCGCGCTTAACCTCTTCGCCTACTTCGGTGATCTGTGCGCTCTGGTCCTGAAGCTGGCGGTACAGCCCCAGGTGAGCCTTCGTGACCTGCCCGAGGTCGCCGCGAACTCCTTCGGCCATGGCCAACATCGCGGCCTCGTTTGCCCTTTCGGCGGCAGCCTTGGACGTGAAAAACTTATCCGCCATCGGCACCAGCCGTGAGATGTGAGGCAGCAACTCAACCAACTGCGCGAATACCTTTGGCCACATAATCTACTCCGGTTCTTCTCTTCTTATCGTTTTATCGTGGCTACAACAGTCCAAACCGATTCCTCATCCTAGTCCAGACGCGTCCTTTGCTGATTCGCACCGAATCTTTATTTCGAGACTTCTATGAGGTCAGCGCCGAGCGCTTGTGCTGCCATTTCCTTATGAGCGCAACGATCGTCACCAGTAGAATGGCCGTTACGATCCCTTGCGACCAAAGACAGTAGATGCACCACTTCTGCAGGACGTACGCCTCGATGTAGCTTAGAAACGCGGCAAAGAAAAAGCCCACCTGGGCGAATTCGAAGACCAGCCACCAGCGGCCCATGAGAGCGAGTACGCCAATCGCTGCATAGCCCGCAATCCCCAGCATTGCCACGGGAATATGCGATCCCGCCTTTGGGTCTTCGTCAAAGGTACGCGGCGGAAAGACGGCAAACCGGCTGTGATTGACTGCGCCGCAGTCGAACTTTTCGGTCACAGCACAGGGTGGGGCCAGGGCAGGGTCCATATAGTGAACGCGCAACGCCATCGTTGAAACGACAATTCCCGCAACTGCCAGCAACGCAATCAGATACTTCATAACTTCGATTTTACTTCGTGAGATTCCCTGGCGACGAAGGCGGTCTCTGGAGTTTGATGGCATTGCTTCTCGGCATTTGGTCCATGCACCGGTCATGGTTGAGGACGCGTATCATGGAGATAGGCGAGACAGGCGAGTTAAGCCCGAATAAGGCTTCAGGGCTTGCCGCGGAGAGACGAGATGATTGACAACCGCTTGAACATGAACGGGTATCCCACCACGATCGAGGGCGCACGCGAGGAGACTGCTTCGTTGCTCGCCAAGGTTCTGGGCATAACCTCGCTTGGCTTTCTGATCACGGCGTTCGGCGTTGCGACTGCTCCCGCCTGGAGCACGCTTCCCGGGATGATTGCTGTGCTTGTACTTGTTCTGGCGATCACGTTCACCCGCAAGGCGAGTCCGGCGCTTGCGCTTGGCCTGTTTCTTACGCTGACCTACTTCATGGGCTGGGAGATCGGTCCGCTGATTCACCGCTACGCTCAGACTGTCGGCTCGGCGGTCGTCTTCAACGCCGCGGCAACCACCGGGCTTGGCATGGCGGCCATGGGATGCGTCGCGTATCTGTTCAATATCAACTATCGCCGCATCGCCGGTATCGGCTTCGCGGCTCTGTTGCTGCTCATTATTGCCGGCATCGCCAGTATGTTCTTCCACTTTATGACGCCGGACACCTACTCCTGGCTGACGCTGGGGATCTTCACGCTGCTCACGGTCGGCGACTTCGCCCGCATTCGTGCGGGCGGCGATGGCCGGTCAGCGGTCTCGCTTTCGCTGTCGATCTATCTTGATGCGATCAACATCTTTCTTGCAGTCTTGCAGCTGATGAGCGGACGCCGCAGGAATTAGTACTGATTCGCTCTATCAACTGAAGATACCCTTTGGGCGGATCTCGCGATTTATCATGGAGCGGTGAACTCAACCAATCGCAGACAATTTCTCACGATGCTTGGTGCCACCGGTCTTTCGGCCGCCGTTGCGCCTTCGCTTCTTGCTGCACCAGCGCCGGTCCTTGGACAGGTTCGTGAGCCGTTCACTTTTCTGTTCGTTACGGATGCGCATCTCCAGCCTGAGTTGAACGGCGTTGTCGGTACGGATATGGCATTCAAGAGAGCTCGCGCGGTCAAAGCCGACTTTGCCATCAACGGCGGCGATCACGTCTTCGACGCGCTCGGCGTACCGAAGGAGCGCGCCCTCACCCTCTTCGACCTCTACGACAAGACCGAGCAGGATCTCGGTGTGAAGGTGTATCACACCGTCGGCAATCACGACGTTCTTGGCATCTACCCGGCGAGCGGCATCGCGCAGGATGATCCGCTCTACGGCAAGAAGCTCTTCGAGCAGCGCTTCGGCAAGCTGTACTACTCCTTCGATCACAAGGGTCACCACTTCATCGTGCTGGACTCGATCGGCATCACGCCTGACCGCGCCTACGAGGGCCGCATCGATGCGGCCCAGCTGCAGTGGCTCGCCGCCGATCTCGCGGCGCTGCCTGCCGGGACTCCTGTCATCGTCTCGGTCCACATCCCTTTGGTCACCGCCTTTGGGGCTTACATGCCCGAGCCAACCGTCGCGCCGGCTCACCACAGCCTGAGCGTCGCCAATGCAAACCAGGTTCTGGATCTGTTCGCCGGCCATAATGTGCTTGGGGTTTTGCAGGGCCACACTCACATCAACGAGACCGTTGTGTGGAAGGGCGTTCCTTACATCACCAGCGGAGCTGTGTGCGGCAACTGGTGGCATGGCACACGTCTCGGCACGCCGGAGGGCTTTACGGTCGTCACAGTCGCGAACAACAAGCTTACGACACACTACGAGCCCTCCGGCTTCCAGACGATCTCACCGCAAAACACTTAGAGAAGCACTCGCGTCGGTCGGAGTCCTTGCAGATGGACTTCCGCGATCCATTGGTTACCGTGGTACATTGGTACACGTGGCAGAATCGAAAAAACTCGTTGAGATCGAGCGGATTCAGACGGGCGTCCGCATGGAGAAGCGGCTGCTGAAGGTGCTGAAGGCCGTAGCCGAGCTGAAGGACATGAGTCTGGGGGATCTGCTGGAGGGCATCGTGCTTCACGCCTTCGAGGGTAAATCCGCGTTCTCTCCACCGACCCTCAAAGAGATTGAGAAGCTGAAAAATATCTATGGCCTGACGCTGCGCGCGTCCGACAGCCATCGGTTGAAGGAGCGCAGATGAAAACACGCACGTTACTTCCTCTGGTACTTGCAACGGGCGCGATGAGCGGAGGCCAGCATGCTGCGGTCGCGCAAACAACTGCGGCTCCAGCCCATGTCAGCAACAGCTTTCGGTTCTTCGTGCCGGCTCCATTAAACCGTGCCTCGGCGCTCTTCGGCCCGGACGGGGAGCGGTGCTGGGCGGGCGAGCACTGGAAGCCGCGGTTTATTCACCCTCAACCGGCTGAGGACATCCAGGGGGCTGTCTTTACAGTTCAGCATGGCCCGCACACGAGCGTGTGGGTCAATACGATCTTCGATCCGGTCGGCGGCCGCATGCAGTACGTGTCGTTCATTCCCGAAACGCTCGTCTTCACCGTCGATGTGCGTCTTTCTGTGCTCACTCCGTCGACCACGAAGGTAGAGGTGACGTACGTTCGGACTGCTCTCGACGCGGCGGCGAATGAAGACGTGCTCGCGCTGGGGAAGCGTGATGGCGAAAACGGGCCGGAGTGGCAGAAGGCGATCGAGGACTGCCTTGCCGCGGAGCGAAAGACCGGGCATGAGTAAGCGGCTATCTGGATCCGGTACCCTCTCGTGTTCATTCCCCGGCCATTTGGTGGACCGCAGTCGAGCCGGAATAAATTACGCAGAGCCGCGAAAAAGTCGATCGAATCGCGCCAATTCCGGGTATGCTGGGTAGCACTTCAGACGAGGTCCAAATTTCAGAGCTGTCTCGACCTGACTTGTCTTCTGCACGTGGGCCCAATTTCATCTCTCAGGAGTGATGCCATGCAGTGTCCGGTCTGCCACAACGAAGTCTCGGCCCAGAGTGCATTTTGTAACAGTTGCGGTGCGCCCCTTGCGGCGGCGGCCACCTCTGCAAGTTCAAGCGTGCCGCCGCCAACGAACTACACGGATGTTCCCTCGGGTTACTCTACGGTTCCGCCCGCGTACGTTGCGGCTCCGCCGGTTGCGACTGGTTCGGGACTTTCGGAGAATGCGGCCGCGGCGATCGCCTACCTTACGATTATTCCAGCAATTATCTTTCTGGTGCTTGAGCCCTACAACAAGATGCCTCTGGTCAAGTTTCACTCGTGGCAGTCGATTGGATTATGCGTCGCTGCGTTTGTGCTGCAGGCGATCATCAGCTTCGCGGAGATTGCGATGCACTTCGTTCCGGGGATTATTCTGCTGTTTTCGCTGGTGCATCTGGTTATCGGCGTCGGTCTCTTTTTGATCTGGTTGTTCATTATTTTGAAGGCAAGCAAGGGCGAGCGGTACAAGCTGCCGGTTATTGGCGACTTCGCCGAGAAGCAGGCGCGCGGCTAGCCTTTCGGACCTTGGGGAGCGGCAAAGCCTCCCTTCGCGGATTGTAGGGCGCGAGCCGCTTCTCCATTACGGCAATGGCCGGGGCGCTCTCGTCGACCATGATGAAGCTGCGATCGTGTTTGGCTGCCGCCACGCCGGTCGTTCCGCTGCCGGCAAAAAAATCGAGCACCGCGTCGCCGGAGTTTGAGTGGACGCGCACGATTCGCTCGAGAATTCCCAGTGGCTTCTGCGTGGCGTAGCCGGTCTTCTCCTTGCCTGTAGGCGAGACGATGGTGTGCCACCAGACGTCAGTGGGCGTCTTGCCGCGCGCCGCTTTTTTCGCACCCACCAAGCCCGGAGCCATGTAGGGAATTCGGTCGCTCTCGTTCAGGTTGAAGGTGTATTGTTTCGGATCTTTCGTGTACCAGAGGATATTGTCGTGCTTGGCGGGCCAGCGTTTGGTTGCGCGTGCGCCGTAGTCGTAGGCCCAGATGATCTCGTTCTGAAAGCAGTCGCGGCCGAAGATCTCATCGAGCATGACCTTGCAGTAGTGGACTTCGCGATAGTCGATGTGAAAGAAGAGCGAGCCGGTAGTTGAGAGGACACGGTGCGCCTCGATCAGGCGCGGCCGCAGGAAGCCGAGAAAGTCGTCGAAGCTATCGCCATAGCCTGCGCCCCCGCTCTGCTGCTCGAGTACTTCGGTGCGGTAGCGTCGACCGCCGAATCCTGTGCGGTCGCCTGCTTCGTCGCGAATGGTCTTCATCTGAGTGCGGCTTTGACGTTTGCCCGTATTGAAAGGGGGATCGACGTAGATGAGCTCTACGGATGCGGTTGCCAGTGACTGCAAAACGACCAGGTTATCTCCCTGCACAATACGGTTCATACCAACGTTCTCCGCTCCTAACACTAACGTACCCTTGGTCTCGGCGGCTGCGACGTGTATCGTTCTCTTCGGATGGCCTGTCTGCATCGGCCCCGTTCGACTATGTCCGCCACTCACCTCATCTACGCCATGCTCACCCATCGCGGTCGCGTCCGTAAGGGCAATGAAGACACCTGCGCGGCAGCACCGGAGATCGGGGCGTTTGTCGTCTGCGACGGCATGGGCGGAGCGGCAGCCGGAGAGGTTGCGAGCACTCTGGCCGCGGATACCTTCCTGGCGAATCTCGCGCTGCCGCGACCCGGAAGCGGTGAAGAGCTGCAGAGGCCGGAGGCGCGCATGAATGCGGCGATTCAGGCGGCGAATCAGGCGGTCTATCAGCAGTCCCGCCAGTCGAGGCATTACAACGGCATGGGCACTACGCTGGTCGCGCTGCTGCACACGCCCGTCGACAGTGGCCAGAATGGCAACGCTTCAGCCGCGCGTCGTTCGCCGGCCAATCATCTGAACTCCCGAGTCACGGATCCTCCGACGCTCTGGCTGGGCCACGTTGGCGACAGCCGCTGCTACCGGCAGCGTCGCGGCAAGCTCGAGCAACTCACCATCGATCATTCGCTGGTCGAAGAGCAGCTTCGAGCCGGGCAGATCACGCTCGATCAGGCGACGCACTCGCCCATGCGCAACCTCATCACTCGTGCCATCGGTTCGCAGGCCACGGTGCAGCCCGAGATTCAAAGTCACCGTCCCCAGGCGAACGACGTGTATATGCTCGCCTCCGACGGTCTGACCCACGAGGTCAGCGACGAAGAGATCGCGGAGATTCTGACGTCGATTCCCAAGCCCCAGACCATGGCGGCGCTCATCATAGCTTGCGAAGAGCTGATTACAACTGCCAATCGGAACGGCGGCAATGACAACATCACCGTCTTGCTGGTCGCCGTCGCCCCTGATCTGCCCCGTCCCTAATCCGCATACCCCCGCAAGCTGCTACACTGCGAAGTCGTCTGAAACTCCTCTATGTCCGACTTGAAAACCATTGCAATCCTCGGCGCCGGGACCATGGGCAACGGCATCGCGCACGTCTGCGCCCGCTCCGGCTTCAACGTGGTCCTCTACGATCTGCAACAGCCGTTTCTTGATCGCGGGCTCGCCACCATCGAAAAAAACCTCGCACGCGAAGTAGCGAAGAACAAGCTCACCCAGCAGCAGGCCGACGAGGCCAGAGCCCGCATTACACCCACGCTCGACCGTGAAGCTCTCGGCAGTTGCAGCTTTGCCATTGAAGCGGCGACGGAGAAGTTTGCGATCAAGTCGGAGATCTTCCGCGATCTCGACCGCATCCTTTCTGCTGACGCCATCCTCGCGACGAACACCAGTTCCATCTCCATTACGAAGCTTGCCGCTGTGACCAAGCGTCCGGAGCAAATCATCGGCATGCACTTTTTCAACCCGGTACCGGTGATGCAGCTTGTCGAGGTTATCCGCGGCCTCGCGACCTCACAGGCGACCTTCGACGCCGTTCATGCGCTCTCGCTGCAGCTCGGTAAGACGCCGGTGGAGGTCAATGACGCCGCCGGTTTCATCTCAAACCGCGTGCTGATGCCGCTGATCAACGAGGCCATCTACTCGGTGATGGAAGGCGTTGCGACGGCTGAGGCTGTAGATCACGTCTTCGTGCTCGGCATGGCGCATCCGATGGGTCCGCTCACCCTCGCCGACTTCATCGGCCTCGACGTCTGCGCCGACATCATGCGCGTCCTCGCCGACGGTCTCGGCAGCCCGAAGTACAATCCTTGCCCGCTGCTGGTTCGTATGGTCGACGCCGGCTGGCTGGGACGAAAATCAGGCCGCGGCTTCTACACTTACCCCACGTCTTGAGCAAGACGAGTCCGTGCGGCTTTACACTAACGAAACCAGCCGAAGCCTGAAGCGAAGCGCGGCATCCAAAGGAACAGGAGAGACAATGCCCCAGGAGTTTTATTTCGAAGACTTTTACGTAGGCCAGAAGTTCCACTCGCTTGGCCAGGCCAAGGTGAGCGCCGAAGAGATCAAAGAGTTCGGCAGCAAGTACGACCCGCAACCCTTCCACCTCGACGAGGCCGCCGGCGAAAACTCGTTCTTCAAGGGCCTCGCTGCCTCGGGTTGGCTCACCGCGGCCGTCGTTATGCGCCTTCGCGTGCAGTCGATCACGGTCGCCGGCGGCATGATCGGCGCTGGCGTCGAAGAGATGCGCTGGACTGAGCCTGTCCGACCGGGTGACTCGCTCCGTACCGAGATCGAGGTGGTTGGCGTGCGCCACTCCAACTCCCGCAAGGAGTTCGGCGTGGTCCGCACGCGCACCCTCGCCTTCAACCAGCGCGACCAGGTCGTCATGCGTTCGACGGTCAACTTTCTTGCTCCCGTCAGGCCCACTGTCTAGCAAAGAATGAGCTATTCCATGACCAGTGAGGATCTCGCTCTTCTCAAGTCCAGCATCGATCTCGTCGTCACTTTAGAGACCGTCGAGGGGGAGCGGTTCCTCGCCCAAATTCTCTTCGTCTTCGAAGGCGAAGAGACTCCGGACGTCTTCTATCTGAAGGTTGAGCCTGGTCCCCACGGCAACTTCGTCGCGATCGGCAATGGAGGCCATTCGACGCTTCTCTCCGACATCGCTTCGGTTCGTCGCCTGGAGGCTTGAACCCCTGTCGTCGGGGTGAACCAATCTGATTACCCCGACAAGATAGTCACAACCAATCGGCGTATTCTTACCTAATGATGCGTATGACAGTGCTCGCCTCCGGTTCCAAAGGCAATAGCACCGTCATCGCCAGCTCCCGGACGCGCGTTCTGGTCGATGCCGGTCTCTCCTGCCGCGAACTTTTGAAGCGCATGGCCGTTGCGGGAGAAGATCCCGCCAGACTCGACGCCATCCTCGTCACGCACGAACATCAGGACCACATCGCGGGCCTCGCCGTCCTCGCCCGCCGCCTCAAAATTCCTGTTTTCTTTACCGAACCGACTCATCGCGCCTGGGTCCGGATGCTCACCCCGCGCACCACGATGACCTACGCCAAGTGGCTCGATCACGTGCAGCGCGAGAAGGAGGCCCGCGCGACCGCTATCGCGACGAGCACCCCGACTTGTATCCAGGCTGCCGGCCTCGCCGCCCAGCTTGCCGCCCAGTCCGAGGCGATCGCCAGCGTCTCGGCCGAGGCCGCCGCGCTCAACCGCTCCGACGATCCCAACGCGATGCTTGAGCTGCCCATCGACCCCGAGGAAGAGGAGCTTTGCGGTCCGGAGCCCGAATCCGCCGCCGCGCAGAAAGCTGAACAAAAGGCTGATCCTACGCACCTTCCCGCCGTGGAGTACTTCCACTCCGGCACCCAGTTCTCAATCGGCGACATCGAGATCACCCCTTTTACCATCCCGCACGATGCGGCCGACCCTTGTGGATTCGTCTTCGAGGCCGAGGGGATTCGCATGGCGCTGGCCACCGACCTTGGCTACATGCCCCCCAACGTCAAGGCCGCCCTCAAGCGCATCGACGTCTTGTTGCTGGAGTCAAACCACGATCTAGAGATGCTCCGCGACGGCCCCTACCCTTGGTCGGTCAAGCAGCGCGTGCTCTCGCGGGTCGGCCACCTGTCCAATCACGCGACTGCCGAGTTTCTGCAAAAAGACTACGACGGCGGCGCTGCCTGGATCGTCCTCGGCCACCTCTCCGAGTCCAACAATGCTCCCGAACTTGCGCGTCTTTCTGCGGAGCAGGCGCTGGGTAACCAACCGACGCTGCTCGGTAACCGGATTCTTTTGGCTGGACAGGCTGTTCCGCTCGATCCAATCACTCTTTAGTGCTGCATTTTCAGGCGCTTAGTGAGGGTACTCCAAGGGTTACGATTCGATGAATCCTTTCCTTTCTTCCGGCTATCAAACAGGATAGAATGGTGACTATAAACTGATGAAAAAAACAGCGTTAGCATTTCCCGTCAACCGCAGAACTCACACCTCGGGTTGCATCGATCAGGTAGTGGGGGACATTCTCTCCGGTTGGCGCTATGACATCTCGGGTCTGTCTCCGGCCATGCGCACGGACTACGACCAGCATCTGTCAGATTGCAGTCATTGCCGTCGCCGCCAGCGCATCGCCCGTACCATCGATGTGCTTCTGATCAGCGTGAGCACCCTTTCGATTGTTGCCTTTCTGCTGGCTGCGGTGGTCATTCACCGGGTCGAGGTCGTCACCCACATCAACACGGTTCGGGTTCATCTGAACCAGGCCCACGCTGTGGCCGTCTCGCTTGAGGCTGTCGCGATTGCCGGCCTGATCTTCTCGACTCTCCTCTGGGTG
The DNA here is from genome assembly GCF_040358255.1 of Tunturibacter gelidoferens. NCBI lineage: Bacteria > Pseudomonadati > Acidobacteriota > Terriglobia > Terriglobales > Acidobacteriaceae > Tunturiibacter > Tunturiibacter gelidiferens. Next base: position 5,274,622 of record NZ_CP132938.1, on the reverse strand, counting down.
CTGGTTGCCGTCGCGACCCCGCTTCCCGGCTTTATCGGCAGCATCGTCCAGCAGCGTATCCCCGCAGACCTCCGCGACCGCTTTACCAAGGACGCCGCCTGAAGACAGTCTTGAACACTTAGTGATCGTTAGATGGTGGCCTGGGATCGATCCTTTCGAGATGCAGTGGCATTCTCCGACTACTTCTAACGAACGACTCCCCACCGTCTCCTTGCATTTGATAGCGTAGTAGAACATCATGCCTCCCCCTACTCCTGAAGGCGAAGTCCTTCCGCCGCACACCGACGCGGTCCCCGCTCAGCCGATCCCCGACTACGAGCGCGAGGTCTCGCGCCCGAACTCCCGCGAACGCGGCTGGAACATTCTCGCCACGCCGGGTACTTACATTCTGCTTGGGATCAACATCGCGGTCTTCTGCTACATGATCTTTCGGGGAGTCTCGCCCAGCAACCCAACGCCCAACCAGCTGCTCTACTTCGGTGCCACCAACACCGAGTTCATTATGCACGGTCAGTGGTATCGCCTGCTTACGGCTACCTTTGTCCACGTCGGCCTGCTCCATATCGCGACCAACATGTGGTGCCTCTGGAACCTGGGACTGCTCGGTGAGCCGCTGCTGGGTCCCTTTGGGTTGATCGCGGTGTATGTCATTACGGGCATTTCTGGCAACCTGCTCGGACTGTTCTTCAATGTGGTCTTTCGAGACTACGGCTCGGTTGGCGCGGGAGCCTCGGGTGCGGTCTTCGGCATCGCCGGTATCCTGATCGTTCTGCTGTCGAACAAGAAGCTGCCCATCCCGGCGTTCGAGCTCAAGCGGCTCCGCCGCTCCGTGATTCAGTTCGCGGTGTTGAACCTGATCATCGGAATCGGCGCCAACTTTACCAGTATTGTCCGGATCGACAACCACGCCCACATCGGCGGGTTTCTGAGCGGGCTGGCGCTGGGTGTTCCTCTGGTGCCGCGCATGACCTCCGGCCGCACCCGCTACCTCGCGCGGCAGAAGCTCACCTTCGCCGCCGCCGCGTTTCTGCTCTTCCTCTTCGCGTACTTCATCACCAAGCTTAAGTAGATCTGCTTAGCAAGTCAGCGAGTTAGCAAGCTAGCGAACTTCTCGCTGACTTGCTAACTCGCCTACTTCCCGCTGACTCGCTAAAAGACGAGTCCGCCGATTCGGCACGTAACCTCAGAACGTTAGCTTGAGGGCAAGTTGTATTAAGCGCGGATTGTTGACAGTGGAGTTCACTGAGCCGAAGAAAGGGGAGACCGTGCCCGCAGCCGGTGAATTGAAGTTGATGTCGGCGATTGGCGATCCGTATTGCGGATGATTGAACAGGTTGAAGAACTCAGCGCGGAAGTTCAAGCCCATCTCACGTGGCAAGCGAAATTGCTTGATGAGTGAGAAGTCAGAGTTGACGAAATCGGGTCCCGAGACCGGGACACGATTGGCATTGCCGAGCTTGCCGGGGACGATTAACTTACCGGTGCTGTCAAATTGTTGGGCCTGAGGGGGGGCGAAGCAAGCAGGGTTGATCCACTGGTAGTGGCTGTGACTTGCTGCGTGCGTATCGCAGCCGGGAATCTGGTCGGGCCGGTTGTAATTGAAGCCATTGCCGGCTTCATTGAAGTTAGCGCCCGACTGGTTACTGGTGTCGATCAGAGGAACCGGGAACCCGGAGGAGATCCTTTGAATCAGCGTGACCTGCCAGTTGCCGAGAAGAGTGTCGGTCACAGGGCCCCAGGTGCTTCCGAACGCTTTGCCTTTGCCGACTGGCAGGTCATAGATGATGCTCGCAGTGAAGCTGTGATTCAGGTTGATCTGCGACAGTCCCCAGTCGAGGTTTTCCCAGTTGGGCAATGGGAAATAGGGGGCGCTCAACAACGAGCCAAGGCCGTCGCTTAGACCATTGTCGTAGGTGCGCGAGTAGGTGTAAGCGATCAGCGCGTAAAGGCCATGCTTGGGCGTCTTGGTCTCTGCTTTGATCTGCAGCGAGTTGTAGTGGGTTTTGCCCACATCGCCAAAGAGAATGATCGAGTTAAAGTTCTCGGTGGGGTAGGGATAGATGTAGGGTGCGCCGCCGGGCAGGCAGCCGATCGTATAGGTAGAGTCGACTCCGCAAGCAGAAGGGCTGTTGACGTTGATGGCATTGCCGCTTACCAGTATGTGGCCGGCGACCGCGCCGGCATAGCCAGCGGTGAGCAGAACATCGCCTGGCAGCTGGCGTTCCACGTTGACGTTATATTGATGAACCCTGCCGGGCTGGAAGTTGGGTGGCTGGTAGTAGAACGTGCCTTGGAAGTTGGCCACAGTCCCCGGCGTGGGCGGAATCGGAAAGCCGTCGGAGAGGAAGAAGGTTCCCGAAGGTGTCTGGCCGTTGAGGGCGCAGAATGAAGTCGCAAAGGCGCAGCCCGCTCCATGGAATTGATCGGTTTCGCCGAGGTTGGGCGGATTTTGCCACAGGCCCTGCGCGCCCTGGCTCCAGACCGAGTCGTGATAGATCCCGAAGCCGCCGCGAAGCACGGTCTTGTCGCTGCCGAGAACCTTCCAGGCGAAGCCCAGACGGGGTTCGTATGCGCCTCCGAACCTATTGATGCCCGCCGATCGGCTCACTCCGTTCTGGCCTGCGATCTGAAGCTCTCGGGTCGAGGGGATGTAGTTCGCCATCCGGTCATGGACCTCGGTGATCGGACTCGTGACGGCCCACGCCAGGCCCAGATTGAGGGTCAGCGACGGGATGATCCGCCAGTCATCCTCGACGAAGGGTCTTACGATCTTCCAGCGGCGGCCTGTGACTGCACCATTGAATGTCTGGTCGTGGATGGCGCCGCCGCTAATCCCCATCAGCAGGTCGGCCTCGGGATTGCCGGGGGCTACACCTGCCCCGCTGAAGTTGCCCGTGACACCGGGGAGCAGAAAGCCGGATCCAAAGGCTTCTGTGCCGACATTCATCTGATTGGCACGGAGATCGATGCCGACGTGAATATCGTGTTTGCCGCGGATCAGGTCGAGATCGTCTTTGAAGGAGTAGATATTGGTTCCACCCTGAAAGGGAGAGTAGCCACGATCGCCGATTGCCCAATATCCGCTGGTGGGCGAGACGGAAACCACACCTTGACTGTAGGATCCTCCGGCAAGGGGGGTACCGGTGGCCGAGCAGCCGGTATTGGCATTGGGAATGCCCAGGAGGGCAGATCCGCAGGTGAAGTTACCCTGTGAGTCAATGTAGTTGAAGATGCGGTCGTAGCCGAAGGTGGCCTGGTTGAGTGTGTTGGCCGCGAACACGTGGCTCCAGCCGATGCCTGCATTGCGTGCGTGATTGATCAGGTTTTCATTACTGCCGAAGGCATTTTGTTCGGCGAGGCCGGGCGCGCCGCCGGGCGCAAAAGAAAACGCCTGGTCGTAGCTGAAGCGGCCAAACAGGTTGTCCTTGGTCGTGAGCGTCTCATCCAGTCGAATATCGAATTTGGTTTCGTTCAGGACGCGGACGGGCTCGTTGACATAGTTGTAGCTCCCACCGGAAGCGTTGGGCGCAGGATAGATATTGAGCAGGCCCTGACCAGCGCTGTTGATCAGGTCTGAAGGAATCTTGTTGCAGGGGGTTCCTGGTGCCTGGCTGCCGTCGGGGTTCGCGGGTATTGGAGTGCCGGAGGCGTCGCACTGGAAGTAAGGGTTGGCTGAGCCGAACATATTCGGGTTAGCGATGACGGGATTGAAGGCGCCATTGGTGCCTGTCGAAATATTGGTACCGAAGGGGTCGGCCGAGAAATCGCCTTTGCGCATGGCCAGTGAAGGAATCAGACCGGTGAAGGTGATTCCTTGACGCTGATACTTCTGCTCGCCATCCACGAAGAAAAACGTTTTGTTGTGGAGGATCGGTCCTCCGATAGAGCCGCCAAATTGATTCAGATTGAACTTCGGGGTTGTAGTGTCAAAGTCCCCCTTCGCGTCGAAGGCGGTGTTACGGACGAACTCGAAGAGAGATCCGTGGAAGTCATTTGTACCCGACTTGGTTGTGACCAGCACGGTGGGGCCGGCGCGGGAGCCGTATTCCGCGGAGTAGCTGTAGGTGAGTACTTTGAATTCCTGGATATCGTCGATGGAAGAGAAGACGCCGATTCCGCCCGCCGTCAGTTCGTTATTGTCGACTCCATCGAGCAGCCAATCGGTGCTGTTGGGCCGGGAACCGCCAACCGACAGAGAGAAGGAACCGCGCGCGGCCACTTCGCTGTCGGTGCCGGAGGTGAAAAAGCTGTTGGGGTTGGTCTCTGCTGTAGCGCCTGCAGTGAGCGTGGCGAGTTGGACGAAGTCGCGACCGTTCAAGGGAAGCTGCGACACCTGCTGCGAGGTGATGACCTGGCCGAGAGAAGGATTCGTGGTCTCGGCAGTTACCGCGTCCCCGGAGACCGTCACGGTAGAGACTACGGTTGCAGGAGTGATGGAAAAATTGAGTTCGCGGGCTTCGCCAATCTGAAGATTGAGATCTTTGGCTTCTGTGCTTTGGAAGCCGGTGAAGTCGACGCGCACGGTGAAACTTCCGACAGGGAGCAAAGGAATCAGATAGTGGCCGGCGCTGTCCGTCTTGGATTCGCGAGTCAGGCCGGTGCTCTGGGCGGTGACCGTGACCGTAGCCCCCGCGATAGCCGATCCGGATTTATCAAGCACAGTCCCGGAAAAACTACCGCTAGCCTGGCCGTACATTGTTGGACAGATGGCAAGCAAGAGAGCGAAGGCAACAACAAAAAAAGATGTTCTCAACGAGATCTTGTTCGTCAAACCTTCTGCAAAGTTTCGACATTCTGCGCTCATGATTATGCGTCTCATCATCAACCTCTTTCGATCACATGGCTAAAGGCGGTTCTTGCGTATAGAAGAAGACTGCAGCTTATAGAGCAGTGCACTACTCAGGCAACGAAATTCAACGAAGAGCTGAACGGCTTCCAAATAGGCCGTCCTGGTCCTCGCGGATAACGAGAAGTTTGGGATTCACCGTGAACTAATTGAGCCCAGGGCCCGCGTAACGCGATGATTTTACTAACTTTAAAAAATTGGAGGTACGACTAACCTACACAGAAAATTTCTGAAGTCAATCTAAAACGACACAGCGCTCGATCTGAGCTTCGCTGCCATCGTCCGATGCCTCTCAGGATGAGTCGGGACACCGAAGGTACTGAAGTGTGGATCAACGAGTTCTCAGCGCTACCTTTGGAGAGCATAGAACGTGACGTCTGCATCCTCTCATTCTCGAGATACAGTGCCTTACGTCCGGCGGAGCAGCCGAGTTCGCACGAAAGCGCATTTTTTTGGACTGAGGTAGATCCGAAGAGAATAAGGCGATGGGTATTGGCTTAGTGCCAGACAAAAAGGCTACCGTAGCCCCATCATCTGGCCTCAGCCCAAAACTCTTCGAGCACGCGGGCACACTCTTCCAGCAGCGCCTGCGCGTCTGGATCGAATGCGTTCAGGTGTTCGCTCTCCACATCCAGCGTGCCGATGACGCGATCGCCGTGGCCGTGGGCAAGAACCGGGACGATGATCTCCGCTCGCGTGCTGTCGAACGTGGTCATGTAGCCCGAATCATCCGCTACATTTCCAGCGTTGATCGTTCTTATTCCAGCGATCGCTCTCGCGGTGAGTCCCTGCGTAATAGGAAACGCAGGGTGCGACGGCGCAGAGTACCCGCTCCAGGCGATATTTACAACCAGTCCGCGTTGGAAGTCCACATCATAGATCCCCACCCAACGCCAGGATCCTTCCTTCCGAATTGCATCCGCAATTCGTTTCGCCCGCGTTGCGCGATCTGAGTTTTCAGCAGTGATGTCCCTGAGCTTGTGCAGAAGTTCGCTATCCGGCACCAGTCGATCCTCCGGTCTGAGTAGAGTGAGACGAAGTTCGTCTTAGCTGAGAGTCGTCTGAGCGAACTTTCTCACCATGGCCAGCAGCAGTCTCCGGTCGCTCTCCGACAGGTGTGCCGAGTACCGTTGCACCTGCGTCAAAAACCGGATCTCCTCTTCGCCCAGGTTCAGCCCCGACATCTCCTTGGCCATCGTCTCTTCGGCAAAGAACTCCGAGAGCTGCAGGTCCAGCGCGCGCGCAATCTTCTGGAGTGTCTCGAGCGACGGCACCGTGTGCCCGTTCTCCACTCGCGAGAGATAGCAGCGCAACAGGCCGGTCCGCTTCTCGATGTCACCTTGCGACATTCCCTTTTGCAGCCGATATCCGCGAATCGTAGAACCGATATTCATCGAGATGGAAAGAGCCTCAATCGACTCGTTCGCCAGATCAACAGGTATAGTTTGCATGTCAGCCATTAGCCACAAAGTAAACAGGCGCAACGAGTTGGTCAATGACTATCTTTGGGGACCCAGGTGTTTCCTGTACCATCCCAGGTTCATCGAGAGGCAGTTACCAGCCAAACCCTGAAGCCTTACTTGAACTCCGGGGGAGTCTGGAACCGGCCCAGACATTACAGGATCAGTTACTAGTCTTAAAGTAACTCGGCCTCCCGGCGGATGGGGCTTGCGGAGAGGTCAATCACACTCCCACCCACCGGTACACGCTGCATAGATCCTCCGGCGAGGCCACGTGGTCCGCCGCCGCATCCTCGTCCGACATCTCCACCGTCCCGGTCCACAGAAGTTTGAAGCCGGCATGAGCCTCCAGCAACTCTCCAGCCTCGGGGTTGAAGTAGATGACGTCCAGCACTCCCGGCCTGCCCGCAAATTCAGTCTCCAGCCGCTCGATCAGCCGCTTCACCACAGGAGCAGCAAACGGATTGAAGAGATAAAGCAGGCACGGCCCCTCCGGAAACGAAAACTCAGTCGCGTCTTGACAGAGAATCTGCACCGGGCACACCGCCCGCCCAGCGTCGGTCCACGCGACCACGTTCGACTTGGCAGTCTTCGCCAGCGATGCGTTGAGCTCCACGCCGATCACTTGCCGAAACGAAAACTCCGACGCCATCATCACTGCGCGCCCCTTCCCGCACCCCAGATCGATGAAGCTGTACTGAGAGATCGCGGCGTGTCCGGAGTCGGAGATCCAATCTTCGACCACCCGCCGAAACCGCGAAGGAGCCATGCCGTAGTACGCGGTATTGAACACATCGTTTTTATGGCCCGAGCGCAGGTCTCCGCCACCGATCAGCCCGCTCGTATCGACGCCGTGGCGTTGGTCGAACGGATGTAGCATCGGCTTCTCTACACCCGCTGTGCCGTCCTGTGGCTGGAGTCGCCCCAGCGCGGTCCGCATCGTCCCCGCGAGGCCCCGCTGAGCCAGCGACCATCGCAGCTTCGACCATGCTGTGCTGAGTCTCGTCATTGGATATCGTGTCTGCGTCAGAGTCTCTGCGAAACGAAGTCGCGCCGGCTTCATTCCTGAGTAGAAACTTAGTGCAACTCCCAACGCAACGCAGGATCAACCAGCGTCTGCAGCAGAAAGTTATTTCTTGGCGGCGACCAGTGGGCCACCCGGCGCAGCAGCGAGACAAACAGCGACCGCTTCGCCACCACAATATCAACCGCCTTCTCGGAGATGAATGCATGCCGCATCGAGTGCGGCGTCCCTCCTTCGAAGAACAGCCTGTCCGTTCCGATCTCTATCTCGTGTTCGATCAGGTACGCCCGGATCACCGTCCCAACCGAGTATCGCTCCAGGCCTCCGCGATTCATCTGCCAGTCGATCTCCGAAATGCCATGATGTCTCCTGCCACCCAGCAAGCTGATCCACTGGCCGTCGGGCGTCTTCACGCCAACGCAGAATAATCCGTCCAGCGCCTTCATCGTGCTGTATCGCCTCTCGAGGACGGCCTCGGAGACGGGATGCGTCGAGGCCCGGTTCAATTCAATCAGCTGAGCTTTGCCCAGCATGCTCTTCACGTCGCCTTCAAAGGTGCAGCCGAGCTCTGCTTCGGCCTTGCGGCGGTAGTACCTCAGGTTTCGGCGTGTGTGTTTGCCCATGGCGGCCAGGGTCGCATCGACCGTCTTCTCCAGCACGATGGTGGCTCCAACCTCGCGTGTCTGGGTGGTCCACAGGCGCTTTTCGTCTCCTGGAATCGAACCGTCGAAGCACTCCGACCATGTCTCATCGCCTTCGCCAGCATAACTGAGCATGACAACCTGGGCGCCGTTCGTCATCAGGTAGCGGCCCACGCTGGCTGAGATCTTTGTCCGCTCGGCAGGCAGTGCAATCACAGCTCTGCTGCCGTTGAAGTCGCTCGTGGTGAAGACGCGCGACGGCATCCCCAGCACCTTGTACTCATAAACCAGTACCGCGCCCTTCAGGTCTTCTGCCCGCAGTGCGGCAAGGTCCAGCTCCCGCCGCTTTCCTACCAACACCATGTAGGGAATCTTCTTGAGATTGTCGGTTCCAGTAAGGAAGTACTCCAGGTAGTCCATCGCTCCGGTCTGTTTGCACAGCGCGCTCAGGCGGACCAGGACAGGCTGAATACGCAGAATCGCAGCCCGTCCGCGCAGAACGAAAAAGTGCGCGGCATCCAGATCATTGCCCAATAAGTCCTTCGCTTCATGGCTGGTCGACAGCATAGTTACGTAGTTAACCGAAGATCGCTAAAACTGTGAGGACATTCGTCTTTTGCGGCGCGGTAGACCTTGGTCTGTTCGTGGTCTGGTTCGTGTGATGCGTCTTGCCGGTTCTATGGCCGGCTTGCCTCTAACAAATTAGGAACAACTTCTTGCAGATGAGTCACACAGCGGCTAATGAGATACGCCAAATCAAACAGATTGGATCTTCCGTGCTTCAACAACTGCTGCAAGGATTCGGAACCTGGTTTCTCAATTCCTCCCCATAATTGTCTATGGGAGGCAACCCCAAAGGTCTCTGATGGGTGCAAAAGATCGACCTCGAGATTCAAAAGAAAATCGAACCATAAATCGATTACTAGAAAGACTTTACAGCAAATAGCCGACGAACCCTCTACTTTGTGGTACCCAAAAGAGAGTTACCCCATGTGCATCCCGCCGTTGACGTCCAGCGTGTGTCCGGTGATATAGCTGGCCTCCTCCGATGCGAGAAACGAAACGGCATGCGCGACCTCGACGTCGGTTCCAACTCGTCCCAGCGGAATGAACTGTGCATTCATCGCCTTCTGCTCCGTGGTCAGGACCTCCGTCATCGCCGTCTCGATGAATCCCGGCGCCACCGCATTCACGGTAATCGTCCGGCTCGCCAGCTCCCGGGCCAGCGACTTGGTCAGCCCAATTAGGCCGGCCTTCGAGGCCGCATAGTTCGCCTGCCCCGCCTGTCCCGTCTGCCCCACCACCGAGGTCACGTTGATGATCCTTCCCCAACGGCTCTTCACCATCTGCGACATCACCGCCTGTGTCATCAGGAACGCGCCCGTCAGGTTCGTCGTCAGCACATCGTCCCAATCCTTCCGCTTCATCCGCAGCGCCAGGATGTCTCGTGTGATCCCGGCGTTGTTGACCAGAATATTCACCGAGCCAAAGTGCGCGATCACCGCTTTAGCGCATTCTTTTATCGACTCTTCGCTCGAAACATCCAGAGCAAACGCATGCGCCTTTCCACCGGCAGCCGCAATCTCTGCAGCTACATCGCCCAGCTTCTCGAGATTTCTTGCCGCCAGCGCCACCGTCGCTCCCGCCCGCGCCAACTCCAGCGCACAGGCGCGTCCAATCCCCTGCGAAGACCCAGTCACCAACGCGATACGACCTGCCGAAATGCTCATAACTCTCCTTGAATCAAACCCCACCATTATACGAACCCGTTCAGCTGATTCTGCGAACCGTCTTCACGCAGCGACCAGATATAAACATGCAGCTCTCGCGCAAAGTGCAACACCGGCGCACAATCCGGCAGCGTAATTCCATGCGCCGCAGGCAGTTCATTCACGCGAATCTCCGCCTCAGCCCGTTCCAGCGGCCAGGGAAGATGATGAATATGCCCCACCAGCACCCTCCTGCCGTGGGGCGTAAACAGACAGTAACGCTCCGTCAAAAAATGTTCCAGCGTGCCGTAGACACTTGGTCCCGCGACCTCACCCAGCCCGCGATAGCTCGCTTCAAAACGAACGTTGCGCCCAGTCAACAGCCGTCTGCTTCTGTACTCGATCGTTCCATCCTCAGCGGTCTCACGCTGCATGTCGGCCAGAAAATACGGCAGGTGAAACAGCGTCCGCGCCCCGACAACCGCCAGCGCACTCGCCGCATCCAGCGAGAAAAAATACACCCCGCACAGCCCGGTCTTCCGCGACCGCACATACGTCCGCAGATTCAACTCACAAAAAGAAGCTGTGCCCGGCACCGTGACGCATCCCTCGCCCACTGCCCGCGTCCGCACCTGGTCCATCCAGAACGGCACCACGCCCGCCCACGCCCATCCGTCGAAGCTATCCACCTCGAGCTCATCAGGCAGTAGCCGCGCCATCGCGTCCACCGCAATCGGCCAGTGCGCGAACAGCAGGTCGTTCCACCGCTGCCCCATGCGCCATCGGCCAGCAGGCAATGCATAGGGTCGATGCTCGACGGCGCTCAAAACATCCATGATCTCAGCATAGCCGTCTCGGAAACACCCTTCGGAAAACCAGCTTCACCGGATCAAGTATCCTGAGCATCACCATGCCAGCGAACCAGAAGACAGACATCCAGACCTCTACCCCCGCCAACGTCCCTGCCGCCCACCCACCGGCCAGCGAGACCGACGTCTACGCCATCCACGGCGCCGACCCCGAGGTCCTCGCCTACGCCATGGCCAAGTACTCCCGCTCCGCCCTCACCATGAAGGAGTCTCTCTCTGAGATCAGCTCCCAGCGCGCCGAGCAGTTCCTCAACACCTTCTACTTTGCTTACGGCCATCGCTCCATCGCCGACCTCGCCCACATCCCCTTCGCCATCGAACGCCTCTCCCTCCTCGCCGCCATCGAGCTCGTCGACGAGACACGCTGGGACGGCCAGGAGCGCTCCACCCGCTACCAGAACTTCCGCCTCTCCGGCTGGTTCACCCCCGCGCTCGCCGCCGAAAGCCCCACCTTCACCGCCGCCGTCGAGCGCCTCTTCGCCACCTACGACAAGGTCAGCGCCGGCATGCTCACCGCGCTCAAGGCCGCCATTCCGCAGCCCGAATCCATGAAGCCCGACGCCTACGAGCGCACCCTCAAGGCCCGCGCCTTCGACGTCGCCCGCTATCTCCTCCCGCTCGCGACCAACACCTCACTCGGCCAGATCGTCAACGCCCGCACCCTCGAAACCCAGGTCTCGCGCCTTCTGACCAGCGACTTCGCCGAGATCCGCCAGCTCGGCGAAAAGCTCCGCAACGCCGCCTCCGAGGCCGCGTGGAACGTCCAGCACGCAGCCGGCGAGGTTCTCTGCGAAGAGATCGCCTCCGTCGACGCCGACTGCGCCCGGCGAGCCCACGAAGCCTTCCTGCGCCCCGTAAAAGCCGCGCCCACGCTGGTCAAATACGCCACCCCCAACGATTACCAGCGCGAAACCCGCAGCGAACTCGCCCACGCCGCAAAGTTCCTCATGGGCAGCCAGCCCATCGCCCCCTCACCCGTAGTCGATCTCCTCGACGGCGACGAGCCCCTCGAGGTCGAACTCGCCACCTCGCTCCTCTATCCACATTGCCACTACCCCTACCGGCAACTCCGGCACAGCGTCGCCGCTCTCAGCGCCAACCAGCGCGGCGAGATCATCTCCCTCGGCACAAAACATCGCGGCCGCCACGACGAGCTCCTCCGCAGCTTCTCCTCCGGCCACAGCCTCCGCTTCGACATCCTCATGGACATCGGTGGATTCCGCGACATGCACCGCCACCGCCGCTGCGTCCAGCTCCTCCAGCCCTACACCGACCTCCACGGCTACGACGAGCCCATCTGCCCCGGCCAACCTACCCTCGCCGAAGCCGGCCTCGAAACCCTCTACAGCGAAACCCTCGCCGTCACCTACGCCACCTACCGCAGCCTCCGCGACAGCGACATCCCCGAAGCCGCCCAATCCGCCCAGTATCTCCTGCCTCTGGCCACCCGCTGCCGCTCTCTCTTCAAGATGGACTTCGCCGAAGCCCTCTACATCTCCGAGCTCCGCAGCGGCGTCGCAGGCCACTTCAGCTACCGCCGCGTCGCCTGGGAGATGTACCGCGCAGTCGCCAAAAAGCACCCATCCCTCGCGCAATACTTCCGCATCGAAGACGTCAACGAGCCAGTAGACTTGCTGCGGAGATAACCGCTCAGCCCAGGGAACAGGCGCGGAACAGTCCTCCCTCAAGCGCAGGTGTCTGCCCCGTGCGGCAGCTTCCAAACGCACCCAACCTCACCTCTGGGGCCTCTTACAGCCGAACCCCGTATCGGGGAAGACACCGCTGGGGTCATTGACATCGCCACGAAGATAGGGTTCCCTCGAACGTGGAACTGAAACGGAGAGAACTTAATTTGAAGATGAAATGGCTTTTTGCTGCAGTCACCACAGTCACCCTGACAATGCCCTCGTTTGGCCAGATCGGCATCTACATCGGCAGAACGCCTCCGCCGTTGCGTTACGAAGTACGCCCACCCATGCCCGGAGACGGGTATGCCTGGGTTGATGGCTACTGGGGAGTCAACGACGGTCGCTACGTCTGGGTTCCCGGCCGATGGGACCGTCCGCCCTATGCCGGAGCCTACTGGAGCCATCCGCACTACGACCACTACGAGCAAGGATGGCAGATGCACGAAGGACACTGGGACCACGAAGACCATCGCGATCATCACTACGACGATCATCACGACGACCACCACGATCATCACGATGACCACCACTAGGACGTAATCAAAGCTGAGGATATGTCCTGCCGGACGGGCCCACTACGCCCTACGCGTAGTGGGCCCGTCCGGCAGGACACGGTCTTCCAAAAATCACCTCTAAGTTGTATTCGCCTTTTATTTGCTTTTCCCGTTTTGAATGCTAGAATCCCAAATTGAAACATCGACCTCCCTTTCACTCACTCTTCAGGAGAGAAATATCGTGGCAGATGACCGCAGCAAGGCAATAGAACTGGCCCTTTCCGGGCTGGAAAAGCAGTTTGGCAAGGGTTCCATCATGCGGCTCGGCTCGAAAGACGTCGTTCCCATCTCGGTCATCTCTACCGGTTCCATCTCCTTCGACGCGGCGCTCGGCGTTGGCGGCGTCCCACGTGGTCGCGTCATCGAGATCTTTGGCCCTGAGTCCTCGGGCAAGACCACCATCACCCTCCAGATCATCGCCGAAGCCCAAAAAGCCGGCGGCCTTGCTGCCTTCGTCGACGCAGAACACGCGCTCGACCCTGCCTACGCCGCCAAACTCGGCGTCGACATCGACAACCTCCTCGTCTCGCAGCCCGACTACGGCGAACAGGCCCTCGAGATCGTCGAAGCCCTTGTCCGCTCGAACGCCATCGACGTCCTCGTAGTCGACTCGGTCGCCGCGCTCGTCCCCAAGGCCGAACTCGACGGCGAGATGGGCGACTCCCACATGGGCCTGCAGGCTCGACTCATGTCGCAGGCCCTCCGCAAGCTCACCGGAACCGTCTCGAAGTCCCGAACCTGCTTGATCTTCATCAACCAGATCCGCGAGAAGATCGGCGTCATGTTCGGCAACCCCGAGACCACCACCGGCGGCAAGGCCCTCAAGTTCTACTCCTCGGTCCGCATCGACATCCGCCGCATCGGCGCAGTCAAGGACGGCGACTCGGTCGTCGGCTCCCGCACCAAGGTCAAGATCGTCAAGAACAAGGTCGCCGCACCCTTCCGCGACGCCGAGTTTGACATCCTCTACGGCGAAGGCATCTCCCGCGAGGGAGACGTGCTCGACCTCGCCGTCCTGCACAACATCGTGGACAAGAGCGGAGCCTGGTACAGCTACCAGGGCGAGCGCATCGGCCAGGGCCGCGAGAACGTTCGCGCCTTCATGAAGGAAAACAAAGACGTCTTCGCCCGCGTCGACTCCGAACTACGCAAGAAGCTCGGCATCTCCGGCGTAGCCTCAGCCGAAGTCCCCCCGGTTCCCGCCGACGGCCCCGTTCAGGCCAAGGAAGCCGTCCGAGCCAAAAAGTAATCGTCATCACAAGCAGGGAAGCACCCGAGGAAGCGCCGGCATCAGGTTTGCCGGCGCTTCTCCGTCTAAATGCCTCTGGAAGCCACATACGACACGTCATCTCGGCGAACCGCGAACGGTTTCATCGTTCATTGTGCAGTGGAGATCCCTGTATTTGTCTTTTTCGCAGCCAGAGGGGGTTTTCAGACAGAGGGGTTTTCAGTTGTCAAGCCCCAATCGAAGCTAAATCTATGCAAACAAGCCACATAGACGTGGCACATGAGTTACGCCAAACAATTTATACTGGAATCAGATGAAAAAAGCCCCGGGCTAATCCCGGGGCTTTTACTTTCAGAAACACAAAAACTCCCGTAACTCCTTTGCCTGCAGGAATCTGCAGGCAACTCGTTTGGAATGAAGGTTTTACAAGGTAATACCCATGCTCTAAGCTAATGAAATAAGCGACTTATGCGCAGGTAATAGGGGGGACCCCCTGAAAAACGAGGGAACCAAAGCTGGCAACGCAGCCCCTTACTACATCCCCTCGCCGCCGCCCGGGCCACCTGGAGGTGGTCCCTGGCCATCGGGAACCCGACCCGGTCCTTCCGGTCCACCCTGCATCCTCATGCGGCGGCGCTCGCGCCCCTCGGCCTGCAGTTTGGTCCATTGGTCCGGTGTCAGCACGTTGCGAATTGCCAGCAGCATCTTGGCGTTCGCCTTTTCAAGCTCCGCGCGAGCCTGGGCTGTCTGGTCGATCTGCGCCAGGATCTTGTTCGTATCCGGAGGATTCGCCGCCAGCATCGGCTCCATCAGAACCTCCTGCTTCTCGACGTTCGCCCTCAAGTCGATCAGCTGCAGCTTGCTCTGCTGAAGGATGTCATCCATCTTCTTCTGCTGGTCCGGCGTAAGCGTCAGCTTCTGGATCAGGTCAGGATTATGCCACCAAATCCCTGGAGGCCCGATGCGAAAGCCCCCGCGCATCCCCGCTCCTCCACCCCATCCGCCGCGGTCCCGATCCATCGGGCCACCCGGCTGCGGTGGCGAACCTGCCGGTGGCTGCGCCGTCAAAAAAGTTCCAGAAAGAGTCGCAAATAAAACAATCGAAAGTAAAGGTCTCATGCGCATGTCAGTTCGTCCTTTGGTCTGAAGTGGAGGTTACAGAAGTTGTTCCATCGGTCGGATCAGCCAGCGGCTCCATCGGCGAAGGCACATCGGCAGAGACCTTCTGATCGATATCTGACAGCAAAGCCTCGTCCGACTCAGCCGCCCGCGAAGACGCCGCAGCGGCCTTCGTCGCCGCGGAACGAGCGGCAGACTGCTGTTGATGCAAGGTGATCGGGAATAGGGCAGCGACAAAGACTACAGCCGCTGCAGCCCAGTAAAGTGGCTGCGAGAGCACATGGTGCGGAGGCGCGATGGAGGAACGCCGCGCGTAGCTGTGAGCGAATTCCTGCCGCGAATAAGAGATCGACGCGTCGCGGAAGTGAGAGAGCGAATCGCGCAGGCTCTTCAACTCCGCCGAGCAGATCAGGCAAGCCTGAAGATGCTGATCAACAACATCGGTGTCGCGATCGGCGCCAGCAGACCGAAGTGACGAGTCGGCGAGGAGAACGTCGCAGAGTTGCTCGTGAGTGAGGTGGAGGTTCATAGAGAGTCCTTGAGAGAAGCGTTGTGACGTGCCCGAATGGTTGCGAGGGCGCGGTAAAGGTGCGTCTTGACGGTGCTGATTGGCAACCCCGTAATGCTGGCGATCTCAGAGAGCTCAAGCTCTTCGAGGAACCGAAGGAGGAAGATGCTGCGCTGGCGATCCGAGAGCTGTGCGACGCTCTCCCAGACTAATGTCATCTGCTCGCTGGCAATCAGACGCGACTCAAGCGAACTGTCGCGATGCGGAACGTGCGACGAGATGTCGGATACATCAATGGCTGTATCCGAGACCCGCTTCCAGAAGCGAAAACGGTCGGTGCGGGTATGATCGCGAACCAGGTTCAGCGCAATCCGCATCAGCCAGGTCAGGATCGAACAGTCGCCGCGGAAGCTGCTACGCGCCGACCAGGCTCGAACGAAAGTATCCTGGGTCAACGTCTGCGCCACATCGCGGTCCCGGATTGAGATCAGATGGAACCTGAAGATCCGCTGCTCGTACGTAGCAACGATCGAGTCCATATCGTCGAGCGGTGTGGCCGAAGCCTGCGGTGCGATGTTCGTCTGCCGCGTGATAGTGAGACCGTCGGTGCTAAGAGCTTGTGATGGCATTAGGGAACCGTATTCAGCGCGCTGCCGCATTGTTTTGGCTATTGGGAGAGACGCTTGAGGGCACACGCAAGACTACAGGAAGGCGTGGATTTATTTTTTACCGATAAAGCGCGGTATGCTGCTCATGCATGCATACGGTAAAAGCGATTTATCCAGGGACCTTCGATCCGCTGACCAACGGGCACCTCGACCTGATCGCCCGAGGGTCGAAGATAGTCGACGAGTTGGTCGTAGCGATTCTTCGCAACTCCGAAAAAGGCACGCCTCTGTTCACTGTCCCGGAGCGCGAAGAGATGATTGCCGAAGCGACCCGCAACTTTGGCAATGTCTCGGTGACCACGTTCGACGGCCTTCTGGTCGACTTTGCCCGGCAACAGGGTGCTAAAGCTGTCCTCCGAGGCATTCGGGCTATCAGCGACTACGAGTATGAGTTTCAGATGGCGATGATGAACCGCAAGCTCGATCCGGAGCTCGAAACCCTCTTTATGATGCCGGCAGAAAAGTACACCTACGTCAGTTCAAGACTGATAAAAGGGGTCTTCCAGCTCGGCGGCGACGTTACGGCTCTGGTGCCTCCTCTCGTGGTCGAGCGCCTCAAGGCCAAGGTTCCGAACCGGCTCTGAAGGCCTGAGAAGACTTGCTCCTTTATCTCGGTGGCCAAATCTGCCACACTAGAGGCATGACCACAGCGACAGCGACGAAGATATTTGCGGACCGTATCGGCCGCATCGAAGTTTCCGCAACCATGGCGATCACAGCCGCAGCGCTGAAGCTCAAGTCTGAAGGCGTGAACCTCGCAGACTTCGGTGCGGGCGAACCTCATTTCTCCACTCCGCGCCACATCAAGGACGCGGCCATTGAGGCGATCGAGAAGAACTTTACCCGCTATACGAATGTCGCGGGTATTCCCGAGGTTCGCAAGGCGATCGTGGATCGTCACGCCTGCGACTTTGGCTCGAACTACACTCCCGACGAGTGCGTCTTCACCACTGGAGGCAAGCTGGCGCTGTTCAATGCGATTCAGGTTCTGGTTGACCACGGGGATGAGGTTATTCTTCCCGTTCCCTACTGGGTTTCTTTCAAAGACATCATCCAGTACGCAGGCGGCAAAGTCGTTTTGGTAGAAAGCAAAGAAGAAGAGAACTTTCGCATCACCGCGAAGATGATTGAATCGGCGATCACGCCGAAGACCAAGGCGATCATCCTTAACACTCCGTCCAATCCTTCCGGTGCTGTGGTCGCTCCGGAAGATCTCGAAGCTATCGTCCGTCTCGCTCACAAGCATGGTATTTATGTGCTGCTCGACGAGTGCTACGTCTACTTGACGTTCACCGGTGAGGTCGTCAGTGGCGGCTCCTTCACCGATTGCAAGGAACATATCGTAGTACTGGGCTCACTCTCGAAGACGTATGCGATGACAGGCTGGCGAGCCGGCTTTGCGCTTGGCCCCAAGCCGATCATCGCGGCGATGAGCAAGCTACAGTCGCAGAGCACCTCGAACACAGCCAGCATGGTGCAGCGTGCGTCGATCGCCGCACTGACCGGATCGCAGGAGTGCGTCTCAGAGATGCGCGCCGACTACATCAAGCTGCGCGATCAGACTCTGGCAGGCTTCAAAACCATCCCGGGTCTGACCTGCACGGTGCCGCAGGGAGCCTTCTATGTGTATCCGAATGTGAGCAAGTTCATTGGTAAGGGCGGTATCAAGTCGGCGTCAGACCTGGCGGCGAAGCTGCTGAGTGAGGCGCATGTCGTCGTCGTTCCCGGTGAGGCCTTCGGGACTTCAGAGCATATCCGGCTCTCCTATGCGGTATCGCACGATGTCGTGGATGAAGGCGTAAAGCGAATGCGGGATTACTTCGCAACGTTGAATTAGCTGTTGATCTTGCGTCTGGACCGCACTGCTTTACGGTGCGGTCTCTTCACTAAGACGGAGGCTTATGCCCATTGAAGGTAGTAAGACGGAGCAGAGGTTCGCTCCGGTGATTCTTGCAGGCGGCAGCGGAACACGGTTCTGGCCTCGAAGCCGGAAGGCGCGGGCGAAGCAGGTGCTGGCTCTGGATGGAGAGCGCACCATGATTCAGCAGACGGTTGAGCGTCTGACTCCGCTGGTTGACCCTGCCGAAGTGTGGGTGATTACGAATAGCCTCCTTGATGACCTTATCGCCGAGCAACTTCCTGAGGTGCCTCGCGAGCATATCCTGAGCGAACCTGCGGCCAGAAATACTGCGCCTGCGTGTGCTCTTGCTGCGTTCCTGCTGGAGCCGAGTTCACCAGAGACGGTGATTGGGATCTTTCCGTCGGATCATGTGGTGAAGAACGGGGCGAGATTTGCGGAGGTGATTCGGGCTGGGATTGCGCTTGCTGCGAGTGGGGAGAAGATTGTCGTTCTCGGAGTTCCTCCTTCGCGAGCAGAGACAGGTTATGGCTACATCGAGCTGGGTGAGGTTGTAGATCCTTCGAAGGTGCCTCATTCCGGAGTTGCGGTTCGGCGCGTAAAGCGGTTTACGGAGAAGCCAAACGCTGAGGTCGCGGAGCAGTTTGTTGCCTCTGGAAACTACGCCTGGAATGGCGGAATCTTCCTCTGGAGTGCGCGAACTCTGGCGAATGCGATTCGCGAGCACTGTCCTGCGATGGCTCCGTTGCTGGAGAAGATTGCTGTCGCTTATCGAACCTCGAAGGAGGAGTTCGATCGCGTCTTCGCAGAGGTTTATCCGCTGTGCGACAACATCAGTATCGATTACGCGGTATTGGAACCGCGCTCGGCGAAGGGTGAAGAAGGCGCTGAGATCTACAGTCTTCCTGGCGACTTCGAGTGGAACGATCTGGGCTGCTGGTCTGCGCTGCATGAGCATGCGGCTGGTTGTCCGCCGGAGAGCGTTTCGGTGGCGAATGTGTTCGAGGGCGAAGATCCGCTTTGCATCTCCATCGACTCGAGCGGGAACTACATTCATGCTCCGGGGAAGGTGATCGCTCTGGTTGGCGTTACGAATCTGGTTGTGGTTCAGACGAAGGATGCTTTGTTGATTACAACTCGTGAACGCTCGCAGGATGTGGGCAAAGTCGTCGCTCAACTGAAGAGTGCTGGTCGAGAAGACCTGATCTAAAGACTTGTCAACTTATCGTTATCTGCGGTCGTTTGCATTAATTCATTCAGGAAAATCGAACAAAATATGGCAGAGACAGTAGTCAAGTTTGGCACGGACGGCTGGCGGGGCATTATTGCGGATGACTTTACTTACGCGAACGTTCGGGTGGCGGCGTCTGCGATTGCGAATTACGTTTTAGCGCAGGAGAATGCAGCGGCCGGGGTGTGTCTGGCTTACGACACGCGCTTCGGTTCACACTCCTTCGCGAAGGTTGTGGCCGAAGTGCTTGCTGGTGCGGGCATTCCGGTGGCGATGGCCGCGGAGATTACGCCGACCCCTGCACTTTCCTACGCGGTGCGCGAGCGTAAGGCTGCTGGCGGCGTGATGATCACCTCGAGCCATAATCCGGCCGAGTGGAATGGTGTGAAGTACAAGGCCAGTTATGGCGGTTCGGGTAAGCCTTCGATCATGTCTGCGATCGAGAGCTATCTGGACAAGCCGCTGGTGAAGGCCGCGAAGCCTGCGCCGATTGAGACGGTCGACTTCAACACAGACTACGTCGCTGCTATCGCGCGCTTTGTCGATCTTGATGCGATTCGAGCCTCCGGATATAAGTTTTTGATCGATTGCATGTACGGCGCGGGCCGCGGAGTGGTTGCGGGAATCTTTACGAAGGCTGGTGTTCCTTTTGTCGAGATTCGCGACGAGATCAATCCGGCGTTTCCGGGGATCAATCCTGAGCCGATTCTGCCGCACATCAAGGCTTCGCAGATTGCTGTGGTTGCGGAGAAGTGCGATGCGGGTCTGATTACGGATGGCGATGCGGACCGGATCGGTGCGGTGGATGAGCACGGCAACGTGGTCGATGCGCACAAGATCTTCGCGGTGATCCTGAAGTGGCTGCTGGAGCGGAAGAAGTGGCCGGGCGATGTGACGCGCGCGTTCAACACGACGAAGATGCTGGACCGGATCTGCGCGAAGTATGGGCGGCGGCTGCATGAGCACGGGATCGGGTTCAAGTATGTGTGCGACCTGATGCTCGAGCAGGAGATTCTGATTGGTGGGGAGGAGTCGGGTGGCATTGGCATCAGCCGGCATCTGCCGGAGCGGGACGGAATGCTGAACTCGCTTCTGCTGGCCAATGTGATGGCGGATGAGAAGAAGACGCTTGGCCAGCTCGTTGCTGCGTTGCAGGAGGAGTTCGGCGAACACCAGTATGGGCGCATCGATATGCACATCGATGAGGAGCTGAAGCAGTCTGCGATTGCAAGGGCGAAGGCTTTGAAGGACTCGGCGGGGACAGTGGACTTTGCGGGGCTGAGGGTGCTTCGGGTCGAGACGCTGGATGGGATCAAGTTCTTTCTAAAGAATCCTGACTGTACCGGTAAGCCTAACGCGGCGGAGACATGGTTGCTGCTCCGGGCCTCGGGGACGGAACCCCTGCTGCGGGTGTACTGCGAGAGTTGCTCGGTGGAGTCGGTGGAGCGTGTGCTCGCGGCGGCGGAGACGTTTGTTCTGCAGGGGCGACCTGCTTGAGTGAGATGGTTTCTGTGAAGGCGAAGGGCATCCTGTTCGATATGGATGGGGTGCTGGTGAGCTCGATTGGGTCGGTGGTGCGCTGCTGGCGGCAGTGGGCAGAGCACTATGAAGTTCCGAACGCGGAGATCTTTGAAGTGCCGCATGGGATGCGGGCGATCGAGATTGTGAAAGCGTTGCGCCCGGATATCGATGCGGAGGAGGGGCTCCGGTACATCGAGGATCTGGAGATGAATGATGTGGCGGACCTGGTGGTGCTCCCGGGAGTGAAGGCTCTGCTGGAGAGTCTGCCGGTGGAGCGGTGGGCGATTGTGACTTCGGCGACAAGGAGGCTGCTGTTGAGCCGGCTGAAGGCGGCGGGGCTGCCGATCCCGGAGCGGATTATCAGTGCCGATATGGTGGAGCGGGGTAAGCCAGACCCGGAGCCGTACCGACGTGGGGCGGAGCTGCTGGGACTGAGGCCGGAGGAGTGCCTGGTGGTGGAAGATGCGCCTTCGGGTGTGGGCGCCGGGTTGGCCGCTGGGTCTCGCGTGCTGGGCGTAGTGGGGACGCACTCCGCCAAGGAGTTGGAGGGAGCGCAGTGGCTTGTTGGGACGCTTGAGGGCGTGGCGGTGACGGTGGGCGCAGAGGGGTTGGAGCTTCGATTCGATCCTCTGATCTGAGTCCGGTAGATTTCGTGTCAAGGACTGATGGGTTCTCGTGATCGACACTGCGGACTCCTCTCTGGCTGGAGGCGGGTACCCCTCCCCCCATTACCCTGCTTAAGTTGCGTTGTATGAGTTACTTAGAAAATAGCCTCGTCGTAAATTCTTCATTGCGAAAGGCTTATAGCTAAATTCGTCCAGTCAAAGGAGTTACGGGAGATCTTCTGTCTGTAGACACAAAAAAGCCCCGGGTTGCCGGGGCTCTTCCTAGTCTGAATCAAGTATAGCGGATTGGATGGAACTCATACGCCACATGTATGTGGCTGACTGTGAAAGGCTTACCGCTTTTCGGGGCTTGACAAGATTTTTTGCGTCTACCAGTGGATGATGGGGCTGAAGATGTAGTGGGTTTCGAGAAACGATGCCAGGGGGAAGAGGAGGAGCATGAGGGCGGTGGCCCAGTAAAAGAGCTGCAGGGGGAGGGTGGCGGAGAGGGATGGGTGGGGGTAGGGTTCGGCTTCGCGGAAGATAAAGGCGCCGACGAGGGAGATGCCGGCCGAGAGGGCGAGGAGGAGGACTGAGTCCATGACGCGGTCGTGGAGGGCCTGATGGGGCTGAAGGAGGAGTTGGGGGTCTTCGAGGGTGAAGAAGACGGTGTGGAAGACGGTAAGGAGGGAGAGAAGGCAGAGGAAGAGAGCTACGGGTTTAGCGAGTTCGAGCAACATGCTCCGGCTCCCTTGGTGGGGATTAGTTTACTGCTTTCGTTGAGGCTGCGGAGAGTGGGATGTTGTTGGTTGTTTATGGATGCGTGGTGAAACAGGCAACCGGCGAGCGACCTCAAGCCGAGATCAACAGCGAGGAATTAGCTAACGCAGCAAATCAGGGTTTTGCTTGGTAGGTATTCCCTGAAAATATGCGCAGGATGATGAAGTTTTCAGAGTCCTTCTTTTTCCCGCCAATGCCCGCGATCCAAGTTAGCCTTACGTTGTCCCCTGAGAAGTTGGCCTCAAGCATCAACAGTCGGGTTTTTGCAGTTGTGCCGATTATTTGATAGGCCCCAGAAGTGATCCTGACATACGACATCCACACTCCTCCCGTCAGGCAATAGAAGCGTCATGAATATATCTGTCAGGGAACCTTGCACGGCGTGGGGTGTTTGGTAGATCACACCAGCCGAAGGAGCGGGAGTGAAGCCGGGGACGTACTGGGTGTACGATTTTTCCCCAATGCTGTGTTCGATCACCTTCACATTCATCTTCTCAGCGGATGCGGAGATTTCTAGCAAGCAGAAGAAAAGCGCCGCGATGATCTTCATCGCTGGAAGGCTAGCATCTACCTTTTCCTGTTGTAAGTAACACGAAAGGCTAACGGTACACACCTAACGGTGCGGAACGACAAGAAGGAGGCTGGGTCGGCTGATCGTAAAGGACTACGGCCAGGGCTGCAACGGCAAAGGCAAAGGCAAAAGGCAATTGCAAAGGCAACTGCAACTGCAAAGGCGAAATACAGGGATCCTTCGACTGCGTGACTCACAAAGTGCCGTGAGTCACTTCGCTCAGGATGAAGGCGTTGCGGGTGAGTGGTGCTGTGGAATTTTACTGGAGTGACGGCTTGAGCATTGCGAGTCTAGTGATTGTTGCGTGTGAAGGGGGAGCCGCAGATCCCCTTCGGGGATGACAACCAAAAGACGACAGCAACGGCAACGGCAAAGACAACGGCAACTGCAAAGGCGAAATACGGGGATCCTTCGACTGCGTGACTCACAAAGTGCCGTGAGTCACTTCGCTCAGGATGACGGTGTTATGGGAGGACGTTGTTATGGGATGGCGGTGTTATGGATGACGAATGTTGGGGGTGGTGGTGTCGGGGGTGGGTGGTGGTGTTGACGGAACAGAAGCGTGAGGAGTGAAGAGAACGTGAGATAGCTATCGGATAAGAGCGAATTGATTATTGGCGCAGGAGTAGGGACTCTACGCGTTGCAGGTCTTCTTCGGTGTCTACTCCGATGGTGTCGAACTCGGTGGGCTCGACGTGGATGGGAATGTTGTTTTCGAGGAAGCGGAGTTGCTCGAGGCGTTCGGTTTGTTCGAGGAGGCTGGGGGGGAGGGTGGGGAAGCGTTCGAGGGTGGCCTTGCGGTAGGCGTAGAGGCCTATATGCTTCCAGTATTGGAGAGCGGAGCCGTCGCTGGGCTGTCCAATTTCTGCTTGTCTCTCACTTGCTTGTCCGTCGCGGGCCTGTGCGTCGCGGTCGTAGGGGATGGTGGCGCGGGAGAAGTAGAGGGCGCGGCCGTCGGCGGCGGTGACTACCTTTACGGCGTTGGGGTTGGTGATGTTTTCGGGCGTGCAGAGGACTTTGAGGGTGGAGACTTCGACGTGATGCTGAGTGAAGGGGCGGAGGAGGGCGGTGAGGTGCTGGGGCTTGAGGAGGGGTTCGTCGCCCTGGATGTTGACGTAGATGTCGGCGTGGTGGTGGCGGGCGACGGCGTGGACGCGGTCGGTGCCACTGGGGAGGTCGGGCGAGGTGAGTTGGACGGGCCATTGGTGGCGGTGACAGAGGTCGGCGACCTCGTCGGAGTCGGTTGCGATGAGGACGCGGTCGAGCTGGGGGCAGGCGCTTGCGGCGTCGTAGACCCAGGCGAGCATGGGCCGGCCGGCGATGTTGCGGAGGACCTTGCGGGGGAGGCGGGTGGAGGCCAGACGGGCGGGAATTACGCCGAGGATGCTCGACTTTCCATCGCTGCCGGTCGGCTTCTCGCCTTGGCTGGCCCGCTGATGGCTGTCCGTGGCTGGCTTTTCGCTGTGGCCGGAATCAAGTATGATTGGAGATGGCTGTGCCGTGGCGATCGTTCTCTCTGACTACAGAGGAGTTTTGTGCCGGCATGCCTTATACACATTGGCGGTGTAGCTCAGATGGTTAGAGCGACGGACTCATAACCCGTAGGTCGGCAGTTCGATTCTGCCCACCGCCACCAAAGTGTTATAGCGACTGCTGGCGCACTCTCTATGGATCGAGAGTATCATTTTGTCTATATTGTTTTGCCTGCGGGATCGTTTCGCCTGCGGGTGCGTCTAACCGGTATTGCGCCGGGAACACCCCTTGGAGTCGCTCCGAACTATGCCTAAGATCTCGAAGATACTGTTGCTTGCTGTGTCGGTTGTTCTGGTTGTCACCGTGTTTTTAGGGGTGAACTCAAACCCTGTGAGCGCTGCGAGCGAGCCGCAGGATGGTGCTTATCGCCAGATCAATGTGTATAGCGAAGTGCTGCGGCATATCCAGACGGATTATGTGGAAGAGCCGAATATCAACGCGGTGACCAATGGCGCGTTGCGTGGGCTGCTGGAGTCGCTGGATGCGGACTCGAGCTATCTGACGCCGGAAGACTATAAGGCGTTCAAGGCGGATAAGGGCGGCAAGGCGCAGGTGGGGATCAATGTTTCGAAGCGGTTTGGGTATGCGACCGTAGTTTCGGTGGTGCCGGGGAGCCCGGCGGATAAGGCGAATCTGTCTGACGGCGACATCATTGAGGCGATCGGGCCGCAGGATACCCGGGATATCTCGCTGGCGATGATTCAGTTGCTGTTGGAGGGGGCTCCGGGGAGTGAGCTAACGGTTTCGGTGGTGCGGCCGCGGAAGGCTGCGCCGGACAAGATCGTGATGACGCGGGTTTCGACGCCGCCGCCGCCGGTTGCGGAGACGATGTATGAGAACTCGTCGATTCTTTATCTGAAACCGGGTGTGCTGGACCATGATCATGTGCAGCAGATCGAGGCGAAGTTGAAGGCGATGCAGAAGGTGGGGAATAAGAAGATTCTGCTTGATCTGCGTGACGTTGCGGCGGGCGATATGCCTGAGGCGACTCGGCTGGCAAATTTTTTCCTGAAAGACGGCACGATTGCGATGCTGGAGGGGCAGAAGGTTGCCAAGCAGACGTTTACGGCGGATGCGTCGAAGGCGATCAATACGACTGCTCCGGTGGTGGTGCTGGTGAATCGTGGAACGGCTGGGCCGGCGGAGCTAGTGGCTGCGGCGCTGCTGGATAATAAGCGGGCGGATCTGGTTGGCGAAAAGACGTTTGGTGAGGGCGCTCAGCAGAAGACGTTCGAGCTGCCGGATGGTGCGGCGTTGATTCTGTCGATTGCGAAGTATGAGTCGCCTTCGGGGAAGAAGCTGCAGGATGATGGCGTTACGCCTGGAGTGCTGGTGGCTTCGACTGCCGAGGATGCGGTAGCGGAGGAAGACACGACGACTCCCGCGGAGAAGACGCAGCAGCCTCTGCAGAAGCCTGCAGTGACGGTGGATGAACAACTGACGAAGGCGCTGGACCTGTTAAAGAGCAAGGCTGCTTAGGCTGATTGTTTCGGGCGTGTGATTGGCCCTTTCGTGGGAGAGAAACGCCTCCTCTGCCGTGCTATCGTGAGACTTCGTGCAGAGCTTACACAGCCCCGAAAAAAGGCCGCCAACGCCTGATGACGAGATGCCCGATTGGCAACGTGCGCTTCGGCGCGCCACGCTGAACGGGCCTGACTATCCGAGTCGCCGTATTGCGAGGCGGGTTACGTTCTATGCGCTGCTGGGGCTGTCGGCCGTCTTTGGGGCGCTTTGCGGGCTGATGCTGGTTTACTCCATCGATCTACCGCAGATGGATGACCTGGCGCGATATCGTCCGAACACTACGACAGAGCTGCTGGATGTGCATGGGAAGCCGTTTGGCTCGTTTGCGCTGGAGCGGCGGGTGGTGCTGCCTTATTCCGAGTTTCCGACGGTTCTGAAACAGGCGATCATTTCAATTGAAGACAAGAGCTTTGAGAGCAACTGGGGAGTGAACCTGGTGCGGGCTGTGGGGGCCGCGTATCGGGATCTGCACTCGAATGGGAGAGCACAGGGGGCATCGACGTTGACGATGCAGCTGGCGCGTAACTTGTTTCTCTCGTCGGAGAAGACGTATGGCCGCAAGCTGCAGGAGGTGTTCCTGTCGGTTCAGATTGAGCGGCGATTTACGAAACAGCAGATCTTCGAGCTATATGCGAACCAGATCTATCTGGGGCATGGGACGTATGGGTTTGAGGCCGGGTCGGAGTATTTCTTCAATAAGAACGTGCATGATCTGACGTTGCCGGAGGCTGCGCTGCTGGCGGCGTTGCCGAAGGGGCCTGAGGCTTATTCGCCGATCAAGTTTCCCGATCGCGCGTTGAAGCGCAGAAATCTTGTACTGAGCGAGATGCTTGCGGACGGCAAGATCACGAAGAAGCAGGAAGAGGCCGCTGAAGCAGCGCCGCTTGGGCTGCATCTGGAGCCGCCTGCGAACAGCGTCGCACCTTATTTTGTGGAAGAGGTGCGAAAGCAACTGGAGAAGCAGTTTGGTGTGGAAGAGGTTCATGGCGCGGGTCTGAAGGTTTATACGACGCTCGATCTCGATCTGCAGCAGGTGGCGAATAAGGCGATTCTGGATGGTACGGCAACATATGAGCGGCGGCGTGGCTGGAAGGGAAGGCTGCCGAACGTTGTACTGGACGGAGCAGATATTGAGAGCTATCGTCATCCGGATTGGGTGCAGCCGATTGATATTGGAAGCTATGTCCACGGGGTGGTCACGGCGGTCTCTGCGAAGAGAGTTACGGTGAAGGTAGGTGCGCGGCTGGTTGTGCTTACCCCTCAGGACTGGAGATGGACGCAAAACACCGATGGCGACAGCTTTCTGCGTACAGGGGATGTCGTGTACGTAAAAGTACAGGGCTTCGCGGGAGATGGAACGCTGAACGCTTCGCTGGAGCAGGATTCTGGAGCGCAGGCCTCGATGATGGCGGTGGATAACTCTACCGGTGAGGTATTGGCGATGGTGGGGGGCCGGGACTTTGGGTTGTCGCAGTTCAATCGCGCGACGCAGGCGCAGAGGCAGGTGGGCTCGTCCTTCAAGCCGTATGTCTACACGACGGCGATTGAGGGTGGCGCCAAACCTACGGACTTCATTGTTGATGGGCCTACGACCTTTCCTACGCCGAATGGCCCTTATACGCCGCACAACTACGAGGGAGACTACAAGGGGACGATGTCGCTGCTGAACGCGTTCGCCGAGTCGAGGAATATCCCGGCGTTGAAGCTGGCGGACCGGTACGGAATCCGCAAGGTGATTGACACGGCGCATCGGTTTGGAGTGACCAGCAACATTCCCGTGTTTCTGCCGGTGGCGATTGGTTCGGCGGATATTACGCTGGCCGAGCAGGTGAGCGCCTATAGCGTCTTTCCGAACGACGGCATTCGGATTGAGCCGCGCTACATTCGCAAGGTGACGCAGGCGGACGGGCTACCGCTGGATGCGGCTCCGTCGCAGGTTTCAGAGGTGATTTCGGTTGATACGGCGCGGACGATGATGCAGTTTCTGCAGGCGGTGGTTCGATATGGGACTGGCGCTTCCGCTTCGCAGTTGAAGCATCCTCTGGGCGGTAAGACAGGGACCACGAACGACTTCACGGACGCCTGGTTCATTGGGTTTTCGCCGTCGATTACGTGTGGGACGTGGATTGGATTTGATGATCGCGAGTCGCTGGGTGAAAAAGAGACCGGGGCGAGAGCGGCGTTGCCGATGTGGATGGATTTTATGAAGGCTGCGATTGCGACCAAGCCGGATGAGGCATTCCCCACGTCGGGCGCGCCGAAGAAGAAGTTGGATGTCCCCACGGGTGGTCCGAATGCAGCTAAACCTGTACAGCCGCTGGTGCCGAAGCAGGACCAGAGTCTGGAAGCGCCGAGCTTAGAGAGGTCGAAGCCTGCCGCTCCAGCTTCCGCTGCGCCGGTACCTGCTGAGGAGAAGCCGAAGATGCCTGAAGCATCTCGTCCTGCGCCGCAGCTGGTTGCGGTTCCGGTAAAACCAACGGTGATGGCCGCGAAGTCTAAGGACGAGCGGAGTGGAGTTTCGAACCCACCGCCCGACATATATTGAAGTAGCGTTTTGCCTTGGTGACGTCGCGGCCGATCTGTTCCTTGAGCGCTTCGGGATTTGGCCAGCGCATCTCTGCGCGAAGACGACGCAGAAACGTCAGGGTAAGCGGCGTGGATTCGTTCAGATCGATGGGGTGGAAGTTGAGCAGGTGGGTTTCTACAGTGAAGGAGTCGGCTCCGAAGGTTGGGCGATTGCCTACGTTCGTCACTCCGTCAAAAGTCTCGCTTGAGGTTCCGGTGCCGACGGTCAACTCCGTGATGTAGACGCCGTTTGCGGGAAGCAGCTCGGTGTAGGGGGCGAGGTTAATGGTGGGGACGGTGTAGCGGGTGCCGTAGCCGCGGCCCGAGGCGGGCGTGCTGCAGACCGCGAAGCTGCGGCCGAGCAGGGCGCGAACGTGAGTGACGTCGCCTTCGGCGATCATCTGGCGGATGCGGCTTGAAGAGATAGTCTCTCCGCGCAGATGACGCGGCGCGTAGACACGCACGCTGAAGCCGAGTTCGCGGCCGAGTGCTTCGAGGCTTTCGACGCCGGCCTCGGCCTGATAGCCGAAGCGGAAGTTTTCTCCCTCGTGGAGCTGGGTGACGTGCAGGGCGTCTTTGAGCACTTCGGTGGCAAAGGCGCGGGCGGTCATATGCGAGAGTTCTGTGGTGAAGGGAAGTACGAGAACGGCGTCGATGCCAGTGGCTGCGAGCAGCTCGAGCTTTTGCGGGAGCGGCGTGATGAGCGGCTGGCTGGATTCGGGGCGGATGACTCGTGCAGGGTGTGGATCGAAGGTGATGGCTATGGAACGAATGTTTTCTGCGCGTGCCTGCCCTACGACCTCGGCGATGACCCACTGGTGGCCGCGATGGACGCCGTCGAAGTTGCCGATGGTGGCGATCGATGGGCCGAAGTCGGCGGGAATGTCTGCGAGAGAGTTGAAGATGATCATGGCTTCGCTTCGTTCCTTGATTCTCCGAGAAGAGCCGGTACGCGAGAGGTCGGCGCACCGATAAGTCCGTGATGCTCGGGAAGGTTGTAAAGAACGGCGTAGTCTTCCCGAGAGTGGGACCCCGCCCATACATAGTGTTTCTGGTTGTAGCTTCGAGATACGACCAATGAGTAGACTGCTTTAGATTCAGGATGGACGATGAAGACCGAGAACGGGTCGTAGGTGGTGGCATAAGGTTTTGTGGAACCGTTGAAGCCGTCCCCACCCATAACCTGAGAGAGAGTCTCTTTGCCGACTATAAGACCAGTACCGTCGGGAGTCGATTGAAATGAAGTGACATCCAAGTAGTCGCGTTCAAGTACTTTGTAAGGATCGCCCGAGGTTGAAAATCCAATTACAAGTAATGCGGCGGCGTCGCTCGCTCCGGCATCGCTGATGAAAAATAGAAGGGTACGCGAGTCCGAAGCTGTGCCATATTTGCCAACAAGGAAATAGCGAGAAGGATGAAGTTTCAGGCCCGGGATATCGATCCAATACCCGAGCGCCCGACGCTCGTTAGGATTTGCTGGAATACGAGCTATAGAGTTTCTCGCGGTGAAATCAAAGTGCTTGCCTTCGGAATCTACCTGAAAGGAACGAAACGAGGAGTTACCTCCTGGTTTGGATTGAAACGTAAACGAGATTAGCTTGTTGGTTTCGGGCAAGCTGAAGTTGACGGACTCGCCAGCGGCGACTTGATACGAGGCTATGACGAGAATCAGGAACTTCCACGCGATACTCATGCGGCGGTCTCCGGTGCGATCTCGAAGGTGATCTTGAGGCCGTCGTAGGCCAGACGAACGTGGGGTGGGAGCTCGGCTTCGGTGGTGGCGTGGTCGAGGTCGTGGCTCATGTGGGTGAAGTAGGCTCGTCGCGGTTTCAGTTGATCTACGATGGCTACGGATTTATCGAGGTGCGAGTGGCTGGGATGTGGGTCGCGGCGGAGGGCGTCGAGGATGAGTACGTCGAGATTCTGGAGGAGCGGGATGCTCTCGGCGGGGATGTCGCTCATGTCGGTGAGGTAGGCTGCGTTGCCGAAGCGGTAGCCGGTGATCTCCTCGCGGCCGTGCGTGACCGGGACTCTGCGAAAGCATGCTCCGAAGAGATCGACTCCCGATCCGGGTGTTGGGTCGATGCGATGGATCTCGACCTGGGCGCTGGTGGGGTAGCGATCTTCTTTGCGGAAGGTGTACTCGAAGATGCGCTCGAGGCTGCTTGCGGTGGCGTCGTCGGCGTAGATGGGCATGTCGCCTTTGACGCGGAAGCTGAGGGGGCGCAGGTCGTCGAAGCCGAGGACGTGATCGGCGTGACCGTGGGTGTAGAGTACGGCGTCGACGTGACGGATGTTTTCGCGGATGGCTTGCGCGTGGAAGTCGGGGCCGGTGTCGACGAGGACGGTGTGGTTGTTGTAGTCGAGGCGGATGGAGGGGCGGGTTCGGCGATTGCGCGGGTCTCCGTGTGGCGAGACGGCGGAAGTGCAGACGGCGCAGTCGCAGCCGAGGGTCGGCACCCCCATGGAGGTGCCGGTGCCGAGGAAGGTGAGGGTCGCCTCCATCGTTAGCGGACGATGCTGGGGCCTGCGGGGCCTGGACGGCCTGCGCCGCCTGGTGCCTTGGCTGCTGCGGACCGTGCGAGTGCCTGGGTGACTTCAAGAAACGCCATGCGCAGTTCGAACAGTGCGCTTTCAAGGAGGCGGGTCTCTTCGGGGGAGAGATTGCCCTTGGTCTTGTCTTCGAGGACCTGGAGCATGTCGATGCTCTGGCGCGCTCCGAGGATGTCGACCTGGGGCTGCTGGCCCTCCTGCGTGGTGCCGCCGAGCTGCATGATGGAGGTCATGTAGACGGACTGGACGAGCTGATCGAAGCTCATGGCGGGCGGGTGGTCCATGCCGGGGTTGGCCGAGCGAATCGCGGTGTCTAGGCGATCAGCGGTCATCTCGTAGGCGCGCTTTGCCTGTTCGGTCTGCTCGGCGGTCAGGGCTGGCGGAAGTTCCGGCTCTTTGGGTGTCTCCGGCGCGGTGGGCGGGGGTGGCGTTGCAGCTGATGGTTCGGCTGGCCTTGACTCGCGCTCTTCTCTTTCAGGAGAAGGGTCGGCGTCGGGGCGTGGTTCGCCGTCTATGGTGAACTTGCGGCGGTCGGTTACAACGAAGGGCTTGTTCTGTTCAGGCATGATCACACTCTTTCAGGAGGTTCAGATGCAACCGGTGGCGCGGAGGCTGCAGGCTGCGAAAAGGGAAGCGATACCGGCGTGGCGACACCGCCGGGGTACGCGATTGGGAGGCCGCGGTCTAAAGCCTCGCGACGGATGTAGCCGAATGCGAGGTTGGTGGTGGGGACTTCGCCGGGCAGAGGAATGGCAGCGACGCTGGTGAGTTCGCCGATTTGCTTGCCGTCCGCTTCGAGGGCTGTGCCGGCGGCGGGGAGGTCGCCTGCGAGACGGAAGCCGCTGAAGGTGCGATTGACGTTGCCTCGGGAACGGATCCGCTCGACGATCTCCTGGCCGAGATAGCAGCCTTTGGCGAAGTGCAGGGCGCGCGTCTGGGCAGTCTCCTGCGGGAGTTCGCGGTCGCGGATATCGGTTCCGATCTGCGGAGTTCCTTCGAGCACGCGAAGCCATTCGAGGCTTTGATCTTCGCAGAGCGGTGTGCCGAGATTCTGAAGGGTGCCGGAGAGCTTTGCGGTTGTCGCTTCATCGGCCCACAATTCATACCGCGGTACCAGAGGACTGTAGGCGTGAAGGATGTCCACTTCAGAGTCGTTCCAGGTGAGTGAGCGCATCGCAAGGGCTGCGAGATTATCGGTTGTCAGACCGATTTGCTGTAGGAGCGAGGCTGCTTTGGGACCAGCGATTAACAGACCCGATCGCGTGCTGCTGATGTCTGCGAGTTCGACGTCGTCCATGATGATGAACCGGTCGAGGAGCGCGATTAAGCCTGCGACCTGAGGCGAGGTTGTCTCCATGAGGAGATCGTCTGGGCGGGCGAAGATGGTGGCGTCGCCCTGGATGCGGCCTTGAACGCTGAGGAAGAAGTTATAGTTGCCCTCGCCGGCAGTCAGGTGCTGGATGGAGTTGGTGACCATTCCGTTCAACCAACGGACGCGGTCTTCTCCGGTGACTCGGATCCAGCCGGTATTGTGCAAAGGGGATAGGCCGGTGTTCTGGAGGAGCGCCGTAAGCCGCGAGGCGGGGGTCGAAGTTGATGAGATCGAGATGTCGGATTGTGTTGGTGAACTCATGACGAAATGATGCGAGAAACTTGCGTACACTTGATTATAGCGGTGGATCGAGAGGGTTATGTTGCTGGGAAGGCTTTGGGCCGGGAGCGAGGGTTCGACGAAGATGATTGCGGCGTTTGCGCTGTGGTCGACAAGTTTTGCATACGCAGCGCAGACGGCGACCCAAAGTGTTCCTCAGCCAGCTTCGCCTGCCGCGAGTCAGCAGCCAATGACGAAGCAGCAGGCGAAGGAGCTTTTTCGTTCTGTGGATGAGATTCTGAACTTCGTGAGCAGCGACACCAAGTTGCCGATTGAGCATACCGTGAAGCGCAAACTAATCTCGCGCGATCAGGTCAATCGCTATCTCAAGGAAAAGTTCGACGAGGATGAAGGCGCTAAGCGCATGGAGCGGTCGGAGGTTGTGCTTAAGAAGTTCGGGATGCTCGATCGCGATTTTCATCTTCGACCGTTTCTGCTGTCGCTGTTGACCGAGCAGGTTGCCGGGTTTTACGACAACAAGACGAAGACGGTTAATCTGCTTGACTGGATCGAACCTGACGAGCAGAAGCCGGTGCTGGCGCATGAACTGACTCACGCTCTGCAGGATCAGAGGATCAATCTGACCAGTTGGTCTGATGTGAGTCTGGCTAACACCTCCTATAACGTGCAGGAGGACAATCATCATCTGCAGGTCGATGAGGCAGACACCGCACGTACCGCCGTGGCGGAGGGGCAGGCGATGGCTGTCTTCATCGATTACACGTTGCGGAAATCGGGGAAGACGATTGCCGACGCGCCGGATCTAGCGGACAAGTTGAAGGACCAGGTGACAGATACGGGCGGCTCGCCTGTGATGGCACGGGCGCCTCTTCTGCTCCAGGAATCTTTGCTGTTTCCGTATGGCGAAGGGCTTAGCTTCGAGCAGGCGATTTTGGTCAAGGCGGGCAAAGAAGCGGCGTTCAGTGGCGTGCTTGCGAATCCGCCGTCTTCGAGCTTCGAGATTATGAATCCGCAGGCCTACATGGCGCATGCACCGGTGCCGGTGATTCGGTTACCGGATATTCATCCGCTGCTTGACCCGGAGTATGCACCGTATGACATCGGCGTGATGGGAGAACTGGATGTTCGCATTCTTGCCGAGCTGTTTGGTGGAAGAGAGATTGGAACTGCGCTGGCGCCGGAGTGGAACGGCGGTGTCTACTACGCAGCGCAACGCAAATCGGCTGTGACTGCGGCGGAGAAGGAGTCGACGGCCTCTATCGGGTTGCTCTACTACTCGCGCTGGAAAAATGCCGACTCGGCGAGTTCTTTCCTTCGCATCTACGCGGCACAGATTCCGAGAAAGTACTCCAACGTTGTGGAGCGGAAGAAAGATGAGGTCGATGAGACGGAACTGGTTTACTCCACGAACGAGGGAGATGTTCTGATCTCTCGACTGGGAGATGCCGTCTTTGTTGGTGAAGGTTTCAACCTGGCACTCGCACGAAAGCTGCGCGACACAATCACAAGCATACAGCCGCAGGGGCCGATGCAACAGGCTGTTATGCCAGAGAGGGAACCGGCATTGTCGATGTCGCGGGTTCTGGCGTCCTTTGGCGCAGTGAGTGAAAGCAGCCTGCAACGGTATACTTCCAGAGGGGCGAAGTAGCTAGCCGCCACGTGTCCGCTAAAGGGAGCAATGTTATTTTGAAGAAGGCAGAGATTGGAATTATCGGGGGCAGCGGTCTGTACGCCATGCCCGGGCTAACCAATGTGCGCGAGGAACGCCTGACAACTCCATTCGGCGAGCCGTCGGATGCTTTTGTTCTGGGCGAACTCGAAGGCCGCAACGTCGCTTTCCTCGCTCGTCATGGGCGTGGTCATCGCATTCTCCCCAGTGAGTTAAACTTCCGCGCAAACATCTTTGCGATGAAGATGCTGGGTGTCGATTCGATTCTTTCGGTCTCGGCCGTGGGCTCGCTGAAAGAAGAACACAAGCCGACGGACTTCATAATTCCGGATCAGTTTATCGACCGCACCTTTGCTCGCGCTTCTACATTTTTTGGCGAGGGCATCGTTGCTCATGTCGCCTTCGGCGATCCGATCTGCGCGGCGCTGGCCGACGTGTTGAAACAGGCCTGCGACACCGTTGGTGTGGTCGGCAAGCCTGGTGGGACGTATGTCTGCATGGAGGGACCGCAGTTCTCCACCCGGGCGGAATCGAACCTCTATAGAAGCTGGGGCGCAGATGTGATTGGAATGACTAATCTGCAGGAGGCGAAGCTCGCTCGCGAGGCCGAGCTCTGCTACGCCACCGTGGCGATGGTCACTGACTACGACTGCTGGCGCGCGGGCCATGACGACGTGACCGTAGATCAGATTGTTGCCGTGATGCATCAGAATGCAGACAACGCTTCCAAGGTGGTGCGTGCGGCTGTTGCGGCGATGCCGGCGGATATGCCGAAGGGTTGCGCCTGCGTTGAAGCTTTGAAGTATGCCATTCTTACTGATCGCAAGGTAATTCCAGAGGAGACAAAGCAGAAGCTGTCGCTGCTTCTCGGTAAGTATCTTTGAGGGAATTATTTGCGCCTTAGACTTATGTATCAGGAATAGTTACTAATCAAAAACCAAGTGTGCAAAAAGGGAGTTTATGGCAATTCTTGTTGTAGGTTCGGTGGCATTCGATAACATTGAAACTCCCCATGGTGCTGTGAAGGACTGCCTGGGGGGCGCGGCAACGCACTTCTCGCTTGCTGCCAGTTACTTCACGTCGGTACGTGTTATTGCCGTTGTGGGGAAAGACTTCACTGCTGAACATGAGGCGATTTTTACTCGTCGCGGCATTGATACGAGGGGTATCGAGCGGTCGGAGGGGCTGAGCTTTCACTGGACCGGCTCCTATTCGGGGAATATGGACGAGGCGAAGACTCTAGGTACGGACCTGAATGTGTTCGAGACCTTCGAGCCGAAGATTCCGGATGCGTATAAAGACAGCGAGTATCTCTTTCTTGCGAATATCGATCCGGTGCTGCAGTCTCGCGTGCGGAGTCAGATGTCCAATGTCCGGATGGTCTGCGGCGATACGATGAACTACTGGATTGCCGATCACTCTGCGAATCTTGCCAAGGTGCTGCGCGAGCTCGATGTGCTGCTGATCAATGATGGTGAGGCTCGCATGCTGGCCGGTGAACGGAATCTGGTTCTGGCGGCAGAGAAGGTGCTCGGCATGGGACCGAAGACGCTGGTGGTCAAGCATGGCGAGTATGGCGCGACTGCTTTCTTCAGCGATCGCTCGTTCCCTGGTGTTGGCAAGGCGCTGCGTCCGTTCCGGGCACCGGCGCTTCCTCTCGCGGAGGTGGTTGATCCTACTGGCGCCGGGGATTCTTTTGCGGGCGGCTTCTACGGATACCTTGCGTCGCAGGCTGAATTGACTCCGGCGGTTCTTCGGACTGCGATGTTTTATGGTGGCGTGATGGGTTCGTTTGCGGTGGAGCGCTTCGGAACCGAGCGTCTTCAGAATGTGTCTCGTGAAGAGATCGATGAACGATTCAAGCTCTTCCTGGAGATCTCGCACCTTGAACATGCGGGGGTCTAGATCGTCTCGGAGCTCCCGGCTCAACAGGCCGGCGGCATCGGCCTTCGCGGCCCGTGCTGCTGGTTCGGGTGCCGCGGAGTTCGATCCGGAAGATGTGAGGCCGGCGACGCGGCAGGAGACCTTTCCAGTCGCGTTGGGTGCGGTGCTGCTGTCTTTTATCGCACTGCTTCTGTCGTACTCACGCGGATATTTACTGCTGTACGGTGATGCTGTCGCTCATCTCGGAATCGCTCGTCGCATTCTGGACTCGCGCAACCCCGGGCTTGTTCAACTGGGTGGAGTCTGGTTGCCGTTGCCCCATCTTCTGATGCTGCCGTTTGTGCAGAAGGTTGAATGGTGGCAGAACGGGCTCGCGGGAGCGTGGCCTTCGCTGATCTGCTACATCGCCAGCGTAGCGGGGATCTATCGGCTTGCGCGTTGGATGATGATTCCTCGGTGGGCCCTTGCTGCGACGGCTCTCTACGCACTCAATCCGAATCTGCTTTATCTTTCGACCACGGCAATGACTGAGCCGTTGTTCCTGATGCTTCTCATCTGGACCACACTGCTTACCGTTGAATGCGTCGCTGCAATCAGAGGTTCTCGGCGGAGCGCCGTCAACCGTCGTCTGCTCCTGCTCGCCATCGTCATATTGGGGTCTGTTTTTACGCGTTACGACGGATGGATTCTTGGTGCTGCGGTTTGGTGCGTTGTAACTTTCTCACTTGCACGCAATCGTGAGGTGTGGCGCAAGGTAGCTCCTGTCTTTGTTGTTTTCACCTTGCTCGTGATTGCCGGGCCGGTTAGCTGGCTGGCTTATAACCAGCACTTTTTTCATGATCCGCTGGACTTCTTGCGTGGGCCTTATTCGGCGGCCGCGATCGAAAAAAAGACGATGCCGCCTAACGGCCATCACCATCGTGGATGGCATAATCCTGCGTGGGCACTGTTGTTTTATACGCGCACGGCGCAGGTGGACGCTGCCTTCTGGGAGACTGGGTTTGTGCTGATGGCGGCTGCGGTGAGTGGGCTGATCCTGGCTATACGTCGTCGCTTCGCGCTGTCGTCGTTATTGCTCTGGATGCCGTTGCCCTTCTATGTCTATTCGGTGGCTTATGGTTCGGTACCGATCTTCATTCCGCAGCTTTGGCCACACTCTTACTACAACTCGCGTTACGGGATGGAGCTGCTGCCGGCGCTGGCGGTCTTTACGTTTGTAGCGGTGCAGTGGATGGAGCGGCGGTGGAGCGAGACGCAGCCGCTTGCCAAGAGACTGATGCAGCCGGTGGTGCTTCTGCTGATCGCGTTGAATACGGTCGGAATGATGTACCGCACGCCGCTGGTGCTGAAAGAGGCGCTTGTCAATTCGACGACGCGTGTTGCGTTTGAGACAGCGCTCGCTCGTCAGCTGGGCGAGTTCCCCTACGGCTCGACCATCCTGATGTACAACTCCAATCACATCGGGGCGCTGCAGGATGCAGGAATTCCTCTGCGGCAGACCGTCAACGAAGGAGATTACGACAGCTTTCAGGCGGCGTTGGCTGCGCCTGCTGAGCACGCGGGCTATGTTGTCGCAGTTGCCGGAGATCCGGTGGCGGCTGCTGTCGCGATGCATCCTCAGGGACTCACCGAGTTGACGATTCTTTGCACGAGCGGCCAGCCTTGCGCACGGATCTACAAGTCCGACCGATCGAGTGTTGCATCGCCAAAGTAGGGTCAGCCGACCTCGCATATCGCCATGAGGCACAATAGGAGCACATGATTTCTTTCGTCAAAGCGCATGCTTGCGGTAACGACTTTCTGATCATTGAGGAGCCGCTCGCACAGCGTCGACATGCCGAGCTTGCCCGGAAGCTCTGTGCACGGAACACCAGTGTTGGTGCGGATGGAATTGAGTTTTTGGATCGAAGGGCGAACGGTGAGTTTTTTCTGCGGCTCTTCAATGCGGACGGAAGTGAGGCGGAACTCTCGGGTAATGGGACGCGCTGCGTTGCTGCGTGGCTGGCGACCAGTGAGGGAAGGCAGGAGGTCGCGCTTGGGACTCATGGTGGCCTGCGAACCTGCCATGTGATTGAGTCGAACGATCCGCTCTATCTGATCGAGAGCGAGATGGGTGTTCCTCGTGTGATGCAACGCACGATTGTGCTGCCAGGGGTTGGCGAGGTGCCGGGTGCGATGGTGAATGTTGGCAACCCTCACTTCGTTCTCTTCGTTGATAGCGAAGATTTCAGCGCGCATGGGTTGAGCTGGCAGGAGCTTGGGGCGCAGATCAGTGGGAGTCCCTTATTTCCTCATGGGACCAACGTTGAGTTCGTTCGGGTTCTGTCGCCTTCGGAGATAGCTTTTCGCATCTTTGAGAGGGGCTGCGGGCCTACCACCTCGTCCGGGACGGGCACGTGCGCTTCTTCGGCAGCGGCGATGGCGCTTCGCGGCTCTGAACGGGAGTTGACCGCGATTGCGGAAGGCGGACCGCAGCGAACGGTGTGGTCTTCGAACGATGCAGTGATGCGTTTGACGGGACCGGCGGAGATTATCTGCCGAGGTGAGGTCGCGGCCCTGTGACAGCATCCTTTTTCAAGCCTTGGGCTCTGCGTTCAGGCGCGACTCTTGCGGTTTTGTCGCCGGCGAGTACTCCTAAGCCGGAGTTGGTGGAGCGCGGCATAGCCCACTTGCAGCGGCTTGGGTACAACACCGTGCTCAGCCCGCATGCTTTGGATAACGGGCCGCTTTACTATGCGGGCAAACTTGAGGATCGTCTCCAGGATTTGCATGCGGCGTTTGCGAATCCGGAGATTGATGGGATCGTCTGCACGCGGGGTGGGTGGGGATCGGCGGAGTTGCTGCCTTATCTTGATGCGACGCTTATCCGATCAAATCCGAAGCTGTTTATCGGGTACAGCGACCATACCTCGCTTCATTGCTGGCTTCATAACGAGGCGAATCTTGCGACGTTCTATGGGCCGATGGTGGCGGCGGATTTCTCGCAGGATGATGGCGTGGATCTTCCGAGCTGGCATCATAGTCTGACGGACAGTGGAGCATGGTCGCTTGGTGAAGCGGAGGGGCTTCGCGTCTTGCGTGCGGGGCGGGCGGAGGGCGTGGTCGCGGGTGGGTGTCTGTCCATCTTCGTGGAGGCGATTGGTACGCCGTATGCTCCGCGAATCGAGCGGGAGAGCATTCTCTTTTTGGAGGACATCGGGACGAAGCCGTACCAGTGGGACCGCATGCTGCTGCATCTTCGCTATGCCGGAGTTCTTGAAAAAGCGACGGGGATTGTTTTCGGGGATATGGGGCAGTGTGTTTCGCAGGAGGAGCGAGACTATCTGGAGAGCGCGATTCTCCACTCGCTTCGTGAGTTCGATGGCCCGATTGCGGTCGGGCTGCGTTGTGGGCATGTGAGCACGTACAACGTGACGTTGCCGCTTGGGGTTTCCGCGAGACTGGACCTTACTGACGCGAGGAATCCGAGGATGCACCTTCTCGAAGCAGCGGTGAGCGGTTAGGCTGGAGTCTCGCGACATGCAAAATTCCAAACACATTCATCTGATCGGCATCTGCGGTACGGCGATGGCCTCGCTGGCCGGAATGCTGCAGCTTCAAGGACACCGTGTTACGGGGTCGGACACGGCCGCCTATCCGCCGATGAGTGATCTGCTGGCTTCGCTTAAAATTCCGATTCGTGAACCATTTTCAGAGAGCAATCTGGAACCGAGGCCGGACCTGGTCGTGGTTGGGAACGCGATCTCGCGGGGCAACGTGGAGCTGGAGTACGTGCTTGATACACGGATTCCATTTTGTTCGATGGCCTCGATTCTGCATGATGAGTTTCTGCCGGGGCGGGAGTCGCTGGTAGTTGCGGGGACGCATGGCAAGACGACGACTACGAGCATGCTGGCGTGGATCTATGAGGTTGCGTCGAGACAGAACCCCGCGCTGGCGCCCTCGTTTCTGATTGGTGGCGTTGCGGAGAACTTCGGGACCAGCTTCATGGTTCGTTCGACCAGGCCATTTCTGCTGGAGGGCGATGAGTACGACACCGCCTTCTTCGACAAGGGGCCAAAGTTTCTGCATTACTTTCCCGATGCTCTGATCTTGACTCATGTCGAGTTCGATCATGCGGATATCTACGCTGATCTTGGCGCGGTGAAGACTGCGTTCAAGCGGCTGGTCAATCTTGTGCCGGGGCGCGGGCGGATTGTTGCGTTCGATGGCAGCGAGAACGTGAGTGAGTGTATCGAGAAGGCCTTCTGCGCGGTGGAGCGATATGGCTTCGATCCTCTGTCGCATTGGCGTCTTGCAGATCTGCGGCATGAAGGGGCGTTGACTCGCTGGACGGTGACGCGCGCGGGTGCTCCGTTTGCTGATCTGAGCCTGCCGATGGCGGGGGCGCATAACGCGCTCAACGCTACGGCGGCGGCGGCGCTTGCAGCAGGGCAGGGTGTTCCGACTGGGGCGATCGTCGAGGCGCTGGCGACCTTCAAGAGCGTGAAGCGAAGGCTCGAAGTCCGTTCCGTTGTGGGGGGCGTCACCGTAATCGACGACTTTGCGCATCATCCGACGGCGATTCGCGAGACTCTCCGGGCGTTGCGCGAATCCTACCCGAACAGACGCCTCTGGGCGGTGCTGGAGCCGCGGTCCAATACGCTGAGGCGGAATGTCTTTGAGCTCGATCTGGTGGACAGCCTCGCGCTGGCGGACCGGGTCGTACTGGCCTCGGTCTTCAAGTCCGAGAGCATTCCAGCGGACGAACGATTGCACCCGGACCATGTTGTGAGTGCTTTGAACAAGCGCGGAGTACCTGCGAGTTTGCTGGCCGATGCCGATGCGATCGTCGGAGCGGTTGCGCCCGAGTTGCGAGAGGGAGATGTTGTTGCGATCCTTTCCAATGGCGGATTCGGGAATATCTACGGGAAGCTTCCGGCGGCGATTGCGGGCCGAACTTCAAGGACGTAAAGCGGCCGGTTGGGAGCTCTGTTGCGACTGTTATCCTTGAAGATGGTATGTTCGCAACCCTGAAGCTCGTCTTTGTTTATCTCGCCCTGGGTCCAATCGCCGGGATCGCTGGCATTCCTTACACTTTGTTGGTCGGAGACATCACCCGGCTCTATCGGGTTGCGATGTGGATCACGAACGCGGGGGTGCGTGCTGCTGGAATCAAGATCGAGATCAGCGGGTTCGAGAATATTCCAGCGGGACGCAGCTGCATCTTCATGAGCAATCATGTCTCGAATCTTGATCCTCCGGTTACAATTCCGCTTCTTCCGGGACGCAGTTCGGTGCTGCTGAAGAAGGAGCTGATGAACATCCCGATTCTGGGCCGGGCGATGCGCATGGCGAAGTTCGTTCCGGTGGAGCGTGGCAGCCGTCGAGATTCCGCGCAGGCCAGCGTGGCGGCCGCTGTGGATGCGCTGCGCTCGGGGCTGCACATCCTCGTGTATCCGGAGGGAACTCGTTCGCCGGATGGGCGACTCTCGACCTTCAAAAAGGGGCCGTTTTTTCTGGCGCAGGAGACGAAGGCACCGATTATTCCTATCGCTGTGTCGGGGACGCAGACGATGATGAGGAAGGGAAGTAACGCCATCACGCCTGGATTGGCGCGCGTTCAACTGCTTCCGGCTATCGAGCCGTCGGACTATGCGACTCGGGAGGAGCTGATGCGGGCGGTCCGGAACGCGATTGCAGAGGCTCTGCCGCTGGAGATGAAGCCTGCAGATTACTTGACGATGGCGTTGTAGCCGTCGGTCTGGAGACGCTGCCGCATGGCGTCGGCATCCTTTTTGGTTGGGAAGGGCCCGATCTGAACGTGGAGCAGCTTGTCCTGCGGCTCCTTGTGAATGGCGACGTTGTAGCCACGATGCTTCAGGGCGTTGACGAGAACGTCGGCGTCCTCCTGGTGTGAGACGGCGGCGACCTGGACGATGGCTACTCCCGGTGCTGCCGGCACGGTAGGCGCGAGCGACACTGGCCTGGTGGTGGGCTTGGTCGCTGATTCGGGGCGGGTGTCGGGGCGGAAGTCTGCGGCGACGGCCTTGACTTTGGTGATAGCGGGACTCGGCTGGCTCGGCTCGGTGGACGCGTTTGTTGGAGCGTCCGAGAGGCTGGGAGTCTGGCTCGCGTCGTCGGCCTGGATTGCAGGCGAAGAGGGCGCTGTGTGGGCTGCGGGGCTTCCCGGTGCGGGTTTGGAGGCGCTGGACTCAGAGCTTGTGGTGGTGGTCTCTGCTGCGCTGACTACAGGGGGGGCGGAACGCCTGCCCAGGGAGTAGCCGAAGCCGAAGAAGACCGCGCAGAGCAGAGCGAGCACGAAGAAGATGCCAAGGATAGTGGTAGCGCCAAGCGAGATCTCGCGATCCTGTCCGCGAGAGTCGTGAAGATCCTGCAAGTCGTCGTCGGTTTGGTAGCGGCTGTTCACGGTCAGACCTTCTTCTCCAACGCCGCGTCGGGCGTGAGCGTCGTCTTATTGAACAGGTTCATCAGCTCCATTGGAAGGGGAAAGACGATGGTGGTATTTTTCTCGACACCTATCTCGGTGAGGGTCTGGAGGTAGCGCAGCTGGAGGGTCATGGGCTGGGTGGCCATGAGCTGGGCGGCTTCGACGAGTTTGGCTGCGGCGTTGAACTCACCTTCGGCATGGATGATCTTCGCTCGGCGTTCGCGTTCGGCCTCCGCCTGCTTGGCCATGGCGCGTAGCATCGACTCGGGCATGTCAACCTGCTTGACTTCGACGGAGACGACTTTGACGCCGAAGGGTGCGGTGTGGCCGTCGATGATGGTCTGGATGCGGATGTTGAGGGCTTCACGGTGGGCCAGGAGGCCGTCGAGGTCGACTTCGCCGAGGACCGAGCGCAGGGTGGTCTGAGCGAACTGCGAGGTCTGATAGATGTAGTTTGCCACCTCGATGACAGCCTTAGTGGGGTCTACGACGCGCAGAGTGATGACGGCATTGACCTTGAGCGTGACGTTGTCGCGGGTGATGACGTCTTGCGGGGGAACTTCCATCGCTTCCTGGCGGAGGCTGACGCGCACGATCTGATCGAGGGGGCGGAAGATCCAGATGAGACCTGGGCCAGCCGCTGCCTGCTTGACCCGACCGAGACGGAAGATGACGCCTCGCTCGTACTCTTTGAGGATGTTGAGGGAGTTCACAAGGTAGAGAACTACGATGACGATGGCAAAGAGGAGCGGGAGAGACATCATGGGTAAAACCTCTGTCGGCCCGACTGCAGCCGCCGCTGCGATTGTAAAGCAGGCGCAGCAGCGGCCGGTGTTACTGGCTAGAAGCGAAAGAAGAAGCCGAAGCCGGGCTGGAGTTCGGTGGTGTGTTTCTGAATGGTGAGATAGTTGGTTTCGAAGTCCGGAGCCTTGAAGAACAGCTGGCGAAACTCGGCGCGTGCTCCGAAGTGCTTGTTTAGCATGTAGTCGCCTCCGACGTTGTAGTAGTAGGTGGCGCGTGCCTGCGGCGACAGGCCTTCTCCGCCGCCGGGTGTGGGTCGGAAGGCGGTTGTTCCGGCGCCACCACCGGCGAACGGTGCGATCCCATGAAACTCACGGGGGAAGTGGGCTACGTAACCGAAGGTGTATTCGGAGGCATTCTGCTGAACTCCTCCGACCGGCGCCGCTCCAAAAGGAGTGAAGGTCTGGGTGTAGCGGGCGTAGGCGTAGTTGAACTCAAACCCGAGGTATGGGGATTTCGTATAGCGGATGGTTACGAGTGGACCGACCGTATTGCCGGGATGAAGATTGACTGCTGTCGGAACGGTGTTGACGACTACGGTGCCGTTCGAGTCTTTGTTGATGATGGCGGAGGCGACCACGCCGATGTCGAGGCGGGAGAGCTGACGGTCCAGGCCTGACTGCGGGGTGGCCTGTGCGTTGGCGGTTAATCCGGCCGCGGGGAGCAGCAGGCAAAGTACAACGTTCCGAACCCACGACGGGCGAGACACATTCAACATCAAGAAAAGACTCCCTTATTCAAAAACTACTGTTCTTTCAGTCTACTCTGGCGCGGAGTCTGGTGGGGGCTTCGACGGTGCGTCAAACGGGCTTATTGGCAGGTTCGACGACCAGGGTCAGGCCGTCCAGGTCGCGGACTGAGACCAAAGAGCCTACGTCGAGAGATTCCTGTCCGCGGAGCGAGGCCTGCCATAGCTCGCCGCGAATCTCCACCTGCCCAGTGGGGCAAAGCGGGGTGCGGACGACGGCGATGCCGCCGATCATGGCCTGTGGGCCGGTAAGGACCTTGCCACGCCGGGCACGAAGCGCTATCCAGGCAAGGCCGAAGGAGATGGCGCCGAAGCCGAGGCCTGCGCCCAGGGCTGTCGCGATGTGGACGCGGAGTTCTGGGATGGGCCCGTCGACGAGGGTGGCCAGGCCGAAGACGAGAGAGGCGATGCCGGCGATCGCAAGGACGCCGTGACTGCCGAACTTTGCTTCGAGCAACATCATTATGAACGCTGCCAGCAGGAGAACGATTGCTGTGTGGCGGACGGGGAGAAGGTTCAGCCCGAAGAGGCCCAGGAGGATGAAGAGCGTACCGATGGAGCCGGGAACCACGGTGCCGGGAACGTTGAACTCCAGGTAGATGAGGAGGCCGCCGAGAACGAGCAGCAGGACGGCGA
Organism: Tunturibacter gelidoferens; assembly: GCF_040358255.1. Lineage (NCBI taxonomy): Bacteria > Pseudomonadati > Acidobacteriota > Terriglobia > Terriglobales > Acidobacteriaceae > Tunturiibacter > Tunturiibacter gelidiferens. Next base: position 5,229,787 of record NZ_CP132938.1, on the reverse strand, counting down.
TGTCTGGGTTGGTGAGTTTGCTGAGCAGGCGCTCGCGCTCGGAGGGAGCGGTGGTGACAATCTCTGCTCCCTGAAGATGCAGGGTCTGGGTGGTGCCGTCGAAGCGGTGGATCTCGCGGCCATCCAGCGTTTTGAGCAGGGTGGCGTCGTCGGCAGAGACGAGGTCGATGAGCTTCAGCTTCAGTGCCTCTTCGTCGCTGTAGGACTTCGAGTTGCGAACGGCGTCTTCGGCGGCTTCGACGTTGCGACCGCGGCGGGAGGTGTAGGAACGGAGGAAGGCGGCGGCGTCATTCTCGATCTTGTCTTTGAGGACGGGATCGAGCTGACGGCCTTCGACGATGGGATGAGCCGCTCCGGCGTTGGTTCCGGGGGCCATCGCGGCGATGTCGGCTGATTCGAGGATGAAGAATCCGGCCGAACCTGCTCTGCTGCCCGATGGTGAGATGAAGATGATTACAGGGACGGGTGAGTTTTCGATGGCCTGAACCATGACGCGGGTGGATTCGAGCAGGCCGCCGGGGGTGCTCATTGAGATCAGCACTGCCTGAGCGTGGCGATGGGCAGCCTCGTGGAGGCCACGCTGAAGATAGTCCGCGGTTATGGGCTGGATGGTGTCGTGAATGGTGAGTTTGACGACGGTGCCGGGGGAGTCGGGAGCGGCGAACAAACGTGTGGACAGTGAGCAGGAGATCGCCATCAGCAAGAGAAGGGCGAATCTCGTGACGGAAGTCATGGCAGGCTCTGTCCGCGTGCCTGCAGGGCCTGACGCATGCCTTGCGCTGAAGAGTCCTTCGGGTCGAGTTGGAGTGCTTTACTGACGTCTCTCGCAGATGCAGACGCGTCATTGGCCTGCAGATCGAGGCGGGCGAGAACGAGATAGGCCGGGATGTTCGGATGCAGCATGATGGAGCTTTGAGCTTCGGCGCGCGCGTCAGCTGAGTTTCCGCTGCGCTCGCGAACCTGGGCGAGCCCCGCGTGCGCCTCTGCGCTTGCGGCGTCCGCGGCGATGGCGGTCTGGAACTCCTGTTCGGCTTCGGGAACCAGCCCTTGCGTGAGATACTCGTGGCCCTGTTGCGTGTACTTCGCGGCCTGTTCCGCAGGGGGCAGAGTGGCCAGACGCATGGCACGCATCTGGTCGAGTTGAAAGGCCGCCTGACGGAAGGAGGCCTCTGAGTAGGTGCGACGAATGCGTTCGAGTGGGTCGAAGTCCGACGATGCTGTCGTGTCGGTGGCGGCTGCTGCGGCCACAGCTGGGGGTTTTTGGCCTGAGTTGATGCTGGTCTTGAGTTGTGCTGCTTCAGAGTCCGCAGGGCGCAGCTTCAGGGTGAGATCAACTTCGCGTTTGGCTCCTGCGAAGTCGCCTTGGCGAAACAGGGCAACAGCGAGGTTGTAGTGGTAGTCCGGGTCGTTGGGATCGGCAGTCGAGGCGCGCTGAAAGAGCGGAACAGCGTTGTGGCCCTGGCGGCTGGAGGCGACGGCCTGGTTATTGACAACTTCGGGAAGCGGCAGTCGGCTGGCGACGAAGGCGAAGGCTGATTCGGCCTCGGCGTACTTTGCGGTGTTGAAGCGGGACAGGCCGATATAGAACCCTGCTTCAAGAGCGCGGCGGTCCGTTTGAGGAATCTTCGCAAACGTTACTGCGGCCTGGTCGTACTCTCGCTCTGAGTATTGTGCTTTGCCGAGAGCGAGAAGGGCTGCAGGATAGTTCGGGTTCGCCGCAATGGCTGCCTGCAGGCGCTTGATTCTCTCTTGCGAGGTTGGCGCGTCGGTGCCGCGAATGTAGTTCTCGAAGGCGCTTAGCTGGACTCCGCCCGAAGCGGCGAGAAAGGTCTGTTGGGCCACGTTGAAGTGAGGATCGATCTGGCGTGCCGCCTTCCACGCGATGGCGTTTTCTACGTCGAAGAGGCGGTTGAGTTCGCTTGAATCCTGCAGCGGCGCAGAGAGTTTGAGGTTTTTGACCTCGAGCACCTGGGCTTGTACCGCGATGCGGCCATTCGCGACGTTGTAGCTGCCTACGATGACGAAGTCGGCGTCGAGATTTTGCGCAATGCGAATGGTGGTCGCGCGGGATGGCCTGAAGTCGATGGGCAGGCCGAGATGGTCGAGCGCGTACTGCCGGTCTTCGCGGGCGATGGTGAGGAAGCCTGCAGAGGTGAGGCGCTGGTTCAGCGTGTCGGGAAACGAATCGCCAACCCATGCCAGAGCTGCCTGTCCGGAGCGGTTGTCGAAGGGAAGAACGAGTACGACGCGACCTCCGGCGTCAGAGGTCTCCGACGATTGTGAGATTCCGGGATTACTGCATAGCAGAATTAGGGGGAGGAGCCAGGACCGTCGAAGGATCGAGCGAACTTGAAGGCGCTTCTTCACAGATATGAGTATAGAGGGTCAGGGTTTTTGAAGTGGGGGATAGCTATAGAGCGGGGAAAATTCACCCCCTGCAATAAGAACTGACTGTCAGGAATTTTCAATATGTTTATTTCGATAAACCCGTCTTGACCCTCTCGTGCATCAGGAAATCCATGACCGCATTTGGAGTGAACGATCGCAGCTGCCGTTGGTCAGTCGGCTCAGAGTTAGCCTATTTTTGGCAGACCCTACCTGATGACAACCAGCGCTCAAGTCGATCCGCGTAGGTGCGGCTCGAGCGATGCTCCGAGCCGTCCGAAAGCTTCACTGTGAACTCGCGGTTTTCGATGTATCGCAGCTCCAGTATGCCTCTGGTCTGCACAATCCGGGAGCGGTGTATGCGGATAAACTTTGCCGGGTCGAGCCTTTGTTCGAGAGACACCATCGTCTCGCGTAACAGGTACGAACGACCGTTGACGTGGAGTTCAACATAATCACCAGCAGCCCCAACCCACTCAACATCCTCCGCAATGACGATTTGAATGCGAGATCCAGCTTGCACCGTGAACCGGGATGCGAATCCGTCTGAGGTGCGGCCCAGCATTTTGATGACCCGCTGTGCCATGTCGGCCTTTAATGCGGAGTCGACCAGATCACGAGCTCGACTAACAGCTGCCGCGAAGCGCGTGTCGTCCACTGGCTTCAACAAGTAATGCAGCGCATGAACATCGAATGCCCGCAAAACATGTTGCTCATACGCTGTGAGAAAAATGAATGCGGGCAGACTTTCTGCAGGCAAGGCCCGCACCACCTCGAAACCGTCCATTCCGGGCATCTGGATGTCGAGGAACACAACATCGGGAGATCGTTCCAGAATTCTTTGCACTGCGGACTGCCCATCTGCGCATTCCCCAACAATCTCGACATCCCTGAATTTGCGTAGTCTGAGAACGACGCCACGACGCGCCAAGGGCTCGTCGTCGACGATTAGAGCGCGCACGGTGAAGCCTCAAGCAGGCTCCGAGTCCTGCGTAACGGCAATTCCAGCACGACCTCGCAACCGCCTGCCTCAGGCCACCCAAGCGAGAACTCGAAATTCGCTCCATAAAGTGTCTTCAGGCGCTCCGCTGTGTTTCCGAGACCAATTCCATTTCCATTCTTCTTCTTGCCTTCACCAGGCCGTCCGGAGTTCCCGATGACAATTCGCAACCTGTCGTCATCGAGTCCACTCTTGATCGCAATCCATCCACCTTCGATCAACGGCGCCACTCCGTAGCGCACTGCGTTCTCAACGAGCGGCTGCAGCACCATGTTCGGCACCAGGGCATCCCGCGTTTCGAATGGAATAGCCATATCGACTTTTAGCCGCCCTCCGAGCCTCGTTTGTTCGATCGCCAGATAGCCTTCGGTAAAGGCCAGTTCCTGAGAAAGCGTCACCTCTGCTGTGACTTCGGAGTCCAGGCTTGTGCGCAGAAGGTCTCCGATCTGTGCCAGCATGCGCGTGGCCGCAGGGGCATTTCCATCCAGAACGAGAGTTGAGACGGCATTGAGCGAATTGAACAGGAAGTGTGGGTTCAACTGATAGCGAAGTGCGAGCAGCCTCGCCTCTCTGAGCTCAGACTCTGCGCGAAGTAGCCGCTCGTTCTCCATGCTCGATTGCTGCCATTGCTTAATGCTGAAGTAGAGACTGCACCACATGAAGAGCATGAAAAATGACCACGCCCAAACCGTAACCAGAGCGTGCCACGGCACATGATTGAAATTCTGCAAAATGAGGCCGGATGCGCAAGCTACGGGAATGGATGTGACCATGGCTGCCGCGGCTCCCTTCAATTCAAATGCGATCCAGGACCGCGATTGTCTCAGCAGCCAACGGCAAAAAGGGCGCAGGATAAAACTTCCCAGGAACATGAAGAAGACAGGCACCGTCTCCTCCCGGAAGAACACACGCTTAGTCAAAAACGCATGAATGGATTCCAGAAGGTGGAACAGATAAAAGCAGCACCATCCAATGATCTGGATTTGCCAGAAGGACCGCAAGTTCAGGACATTCTGTCGATTCATGCATAGCATTTTAGCTAAAAGTGTGGATCGGCATTCCACGGCCTGACGCACGAAACCCTCGGCTCATCGCATTTCTCAATCGCCGAGCAGATTAGGCCTGGCTTATCAACTTCATTGAGCTAGGCTCTGAACACAATTTGAACGAGGCTGTTAGTTCGCCAGTCGTTTTCGGACTCTGAAGAGCTGGGCCTGTAGTCTCACGTAATCGTTCTGAACGTGGAACACCACATGCACTTCTCACTCAACAGGAATCCGTGAAGTTGTGAGCCAATTCTGCTGTCAATAGCACGCTAACTGTCAGAGCGCCGACTGGTACCTGACGTAATACACCAATCATCTCGGCAACACAACTTTACTGGCGGAAAAGAGGAGATATGAACATGCTTATACAGTTGCTGAAATTCCGGACGCTGTGGGTGACAACGATTGCATTGGCTTGCTTCAGCAATGCATTCGCTCAACAGAGCTACAGAATGACCGACTTGGGCAATAACAAGAATACGAACAACTTCGCGATGGTCATGGGCCTCAACAATCTAGGGTGGGCGGAGAACATGGATGGGATCGTGAACCCTCCTGAGACAAGTACGTCTACGACAATTGCAAGCGGCCGCGCCGTGATCAGCATCTACGGATTCAACATCGACCTGGGCACGCTTGGAAAACCCGACGCCAACAGTTGGACTGACTATGGCGGGATCAACGACCTCGGGGAAGCCGTTGGTTTCTCCGAAACAGCTGTGCCGGATCCGAACGGCGAAGACCTTTGCGGCTTTGGCACACATCTTGAGTGCGTTCCGTTTCTTTGGCGAGAAGGCCACATGAGTGCTCTTCCCACGCTCGGCGGAATTAATGGGTGGGCCAACGCCATCAATAACCGCGAACAAATCGTCGGATTTGCCGAAGACGGTGCCCTGGACTCCACATGCGGAGACACCGTGACGAACAATCGAATTATCTTGCCGGCGTTGTGGGAAAGAGGCAACGTCAAAGCTCTTCCTCTGGCAAGTAGAAGCGATAAAGACGGTTTTGCGAACGGGATTAATGAACGAGGCCACGCCGTGGGCTACTCAGGAAACTGCACCGAGGCTCACGCCGTAGTGTGGAAAGACAAGACTGTCTTCCCGCTTAAGGATTACGGAGTTTTCAGTTCCGCATACGCCATCAACAACAGCGGTCAGATCGTCGGGCAAATCGGCAGTGCTGCAGGCTACTTTGCCGCATTTTGGCCGCAGGGCGCAGATGGCGAAGTCAAAAGCCTCAAACTTCTGCCGGGAGATTCTGCCGCCTTTGCCACCGGCATCAACAACCGGGGTCAGGTGGTGGGAAGCACTTTTGACTCGAATGGCGACTGGTCCCACGGCTTCATCTGGCAGGACGATGTGATCACCGACCTTAATACGGTAATTCCCGACGATTCCAACCTCCTTATAATCGCAGCTAGCAATATCAATGAGTTCGGACAAATCTCAGGCATGGCAACGGTGCAAAACGGCCCCCATAAGGGCGAAATTCATGCCTTCCTTTTGACACCGGCAGACATACGCATCGGCGCCTCGATGGCAGACTACGCACGTACACACCCGCCTTTGGCTTTACGCGCGAATGCTTGCAATCACTCCTCTAAGAGATTCGGACCTGCCCGACTCCAGCGATAAAGGTCTGCGTTCCGTCGCGTATGTGTCTGAACTCTCCCAGGTTTACCCAGACGCGACGGAACGCAGGGGTGGGAACACGAGCCCGTGAGACGTGTCAAACGGCACGCCTCACGGCTTTCAATGAGCGCACCGCAGATGTCGGCGAACGCTCGTCAACAGCTGTTGTCGAGGAACGCCGGATCAGATATAAGGATGGCCATTTGAGGGCAACCTCGGAATCATTGAGTGAAGCAAGAGCATGATGAAAACTGGATTCGAGAAAGCGAAAAGGACAGGCTGGCAGGTTGAGAGGTTACTTCTGGTCGCGTTGCTTTTACACTCCGCAATTGCACTCGGACAGATTCAAGCGACTAAGAAGCTTGAACCTGTTCCAATCCGGCCATTCAAAATGCATGTTCCCGACAGTGTTCTAAATGATCTTAAACGCCGTTTAGCAGATGCCAAATGGCCCGATCAACTTCCGGGGACGACCTGGGAGTACGGCGCCGACATCAAGAAGGTTCGGGAACTTGCGGACTATTGGCAGAACGGTTACGACTGGCGTGCGCAAGAAGCGAAGATCAACCAGCTTGACCAGTTCACAACGAAAATTGATGGGCAGCAGATTTACTTTATTCATCAGCGATCTCCTCGCCCCGGCGCCATACCGTTGATGCTGATTCACGGATGGCCCGGCTCGATTTTGGAGTTTGAGAAGCTCGTTGGGCCGCTCACCCGGCCCAAAGACAAAAACAGCCCGGCATTTGATGTAATCATTCCTTCGCTTCCTGGTTTTGGATATTCCGGACCTACTACAGCCCGTGGCTGGGGCCCGCAGCGTATGGCAACGGCTCTAGTTGTTCTGATGGACCGTTTGGGTTACTCCAAGTACGGCGTACAAGGTGGTGACTGGGGTTCGGCAATAGCCCAGGACATGGCTTACCAGGCGCCAACACACGTGATCGGGTTGCATCTGAACCTCATCTACGTGCCGCCGCGGAACCAGGAAGCCGTTGCGAAAATGAGCGATGCGGAGCGGAAACGGTATTCCTACTTTGACCGGGAAGAGAGCAGCTTCTTTTTCCTCCAAGCCAGTGAACCGCAGACTCTTGCCTACGCCCTTACTGACTCCGCAGTGGGGTGGCTGGCCTGGATGATTGGCAAATTTCAACTGCTTACGGACAACAACGGCGATTTCCTTACGGCTGTGGATCGCGACACATTTTTAACCGATGTTACGCTCTATTGGGTAACCGGCACGATCGGCTCCGCTATGCGAATCTATCGTGAGAATCGGCTCACTATTGAGGAAATCGTGCCAACACCACACCTGGAGACTCCTGTGGGGTATGCGGATTTTCCTAAGGAAGTGGCTGTCCCGCCGTTTAGCTGGATTACCCAGACTTACAACATAGTACAAAAAACTTGTATGCCGAAGGGCGGACACTTCGCGGCTCTGGAACAGCCCGATCTCTTGGTTGCCGACATACGGAAGTTTTTTGCAAAGCTTGATCAGAAGTAATTAGATATATATGAGCTGTAGAGAGTGCCCTTGTTAGTCGACAGATTCGACCCCACGTTGGAGCAGTCCGCCCCCCAACATTTGAGACCAATCACTATGGCAATTGCGTGAGCGCGGCTGCAATTCGCTGAAGCGTCGCGCGTCGAACAGGTATGGACTACCGAATTGCCCGAAGACATAAGCACGGGCGGAGTGCGCCATCATTGTGTGAGATCGCTCTGCAGATTAGAAAGACGGCGTGTCCTCCTTTGGCTTCATGTTCAAAACTCTTTCCAGATCGAGACAGCGAATTGGGAGCAAAATGATCGGCAAGTGGAAGAAAAGCTCATCCGCCCAGCCGCTCTACAATGCTCTGCATGGCAACCATTGAAGAAATTGAACCAATATTAAATGCCTGTCTGCTGAATGCCGAGAGGCTGCTGAGTTCCGCAAAGGTCGTGATGGCCCCGGGGCAGTACCATGTCGCCTACCACCTCGCCGCGCTCGCCATGGAAGAGATTGGCAAAGCCGGATTGATCTTCATCGAGTCGGTGGACCCGAAAGACGAGCCAGAACAGGAAGATTCGCGTCTCAGCAAATGGATGGAGGACCACGAACGAAAGCTGTTCTGGGCTATCTGGCTACCGGCTTTCGGAATCGAGGCCGATTGGCGGACGATCCCAAAACATATGGAGTTAGCCAAGGGTATTCACGAGACCAGATTGCAGACGCTCTACTTCGATCCCGCATATCCGAACGCCCAGGATGAAATCACCGAAGAACGTGCTGGCCGCCTCGTTAGGCTGACAGAATCGCGTCTGGAGATGGAAAAAGCGAAGCGATACCGGGACCTGGATGAGCAGGAACGGTCTGACATGCAGTGGTTCTTCTTAGCAACGCGGAACCCGGAGATGAAGCCGTTCATTTTCTCGAAGCAGAGCATTGAAAAGCAGATCGAGCTGCAGGATAACCGCACGGGTTGGATACGCTGGCTGCGTGAGCTGTTCGAGGAGCAGGCTCGCAAGGCAATGGAGCAGGCACAGATCGAAATGCAACGTCAGCGACCCGAAGGAGAGGAGAAATACACCGACAAGTGGAAGCTACGTATCCGGCTTAAGTCGTGGTCGCACTCAATCCGGCCCAACCAGCTCACAGGCTGGAATAAAGACATCGACAAGATCAAGCTGATTCACACTTCGGACAGAAACGAGCTGATAGTCGAATTCACAATTGGCAAAAAACATCCTGATGGGGAATTTGTGGGGCATGGGCATGCAGAGTGTCATGATCTTCGTGTCTGCTCTGAACATCTCTACGAGCGGTTTCTTTTGGTGGTATCTACCCACCTTCACTTCTCGCTTCTATGAGACGATCACCGATCTTGAGACCGACCACCAGGTCATCATCGAACGCGTTCCGGAGCTTCGGATTTCATGGGGCCACATGGCTCTCAAGGAAGATGACTTGCTACGCCAGATGCCGATAGTTTTCGGTTATGTCGCAAAGGCATCGGAGCAGGAACAGGTGTTTTACCACCGCTAATTCAGCATGCTGGGCATGATGGCGAAGAACGACATCTTCTTTCAGTTCGAACACAATCTAGTCGTTGGTTTTATGGAGTGCTTCGATATGGCTCTTAAGACCTATGAAGATTGGGACGGCAAACCGGAAACCTACGAGGCATCGGTCAACGCCGTATTCACGCGTTTCGCTACTTCCGAAGAGTTCATGAGGATGCTGAAGGAATGTGCGAACGCCGTAATTCAGGTGAAAACACAAACGTTCACAAGGCCAATCACCTTGGAAGATGTAGCAAGATCAAAAATCATCTTCGACATCTATATCCGCCTCAAGGCGGCGGTATACATGCAGGAGCAGATCGCCAGCGGAGCATTGAAATCGGAGCCTACCGCGCCAGCCGATGAATCTCCAGCAGCGGAATAGAGAATTCTTCGACCGTCTCACGCGTTACCACGTGACATAACTCCGAGTGTTGTTCCAACCCAGTTCACCCCCTGCAATAGGAACTGACTGTGCAGGAACCCTTCCGCGGTATCTCACTCCTCAGGAGGTGCACTGTGGGAGAAGTTCCAGAAGGCATTTACGGAGAAGATGTTGTCAACCCGGTCGGGACCGTTGTTGTTGAAGGTATATTGATTCATGTAGCCCAACTCTGTGCGGATCGATCTGCTGAGGTTGATGCCCGGGCCGATGAAGGCCCGATTCCTGTCCGCTCCTGACCTGGCTCCAAAGTTGGTGCTGTTCATGTTGACGAATATTTCGTCGTACACCGCAATCAGCCAGATCTTTTTCACACCCAGCGGTTGTATCAGCTTGCCCATTTCGCGGAGACGCACGCCAGTGCCGCTGCCGGCGCTATGGAATCGTTGCTCTAGACGCGTTCGCGACGAAAGGTCCGTACTGCCGACAAGATGCTGCCAACTGATCTGTTCCCAGATGCGGTTTTCAGTCGACGGTTTTAGCGCATATGGCTGGTCCGTGCGGACGTAGGCATAGCCAACCCAAAGCGACCAGGCTTGATTCAGCGAATAGCCGAAACCCGGTCGCACCAGTCCCTGTGAAAAACGGCTCGAGTCGTCTCCAAGCCGCAACTGTCCATCCATCCATAGCCGCCATGAACCTTTCGGATTGTTCATCGACTGCGGAAGCTTCCCCGTCATTGAGCCCCCGAACCACGTCCCTGAGTCAACGTATTGTGCTTCAAGTGTTGGAGCAAAAACGAGCATGACTGCAATGAACAAGAAACCGATTACGAGGAGATGGTGCAGGCGTTGCCTTTTGGCTATGTGCTCCGCCTTTAGTTGAGTTTTCTGTCCCGGGATAGCATGCAAACCGGCGTGCGTTCCACCAGGATCAGCCTCCCGCAGGTTTGGCGCAACATCGCGATCTTCCTTCCTACGTTGATTCCAGACCGCTACGCCTTCTTTCAGTTTGGTGAGATGTTCGGGATTTGCCATTTGATCGCAGTAGTCGATGCGCCGAGTTCATCATAAGGCTACGATCAAAGCGTTGTTCAGTTTGCTGCCGAGAAACGTGCTCCTCCTTATTCGGGTGAAATCGGCAGTGGGGGGTGAATTTTCCCTACTGTATAGCTATCCCCTGGTTTTTGAAGTGGGAGGAGCGCTGCTTCGACGATGCGGGGGAAGTGCAGGACGGCCGCCCACTCCCCTTTGCGGTGCCCCTGCCAGACGACTTCGCCGTGAAGGAGTATCGCGACTTCGGCCGGAGAAAGGTCGCGATGGAAGTCGAAGTACTTTGTGTCCGCGGACTCGTTCTGGCGACCGAGGTTGACGCGGTTTGCCGGGGGAGCCCATTTTGTGGAGAAGAGGAGCGCAACATCGTAACTTCCAGGATCGGCGGCTGCCCTCTGAATCTGATCGAGGGAGAAGTTCTGGATGGGAGTCGTCTTGATGGGGTGATTAGTGTAGCCGAGTTCGGGGCGGTTGAGCTCAGAGACTGCGGGCCATGCCGTGAGCACCGTGGCCTGAGGGTACTTCAGGTCGATGAAGCGGATCGCCTGCTGATGCAGCACGATGAAGTCGCGATAGGTCAGGTTGTCCTCAGGCGCGAAAGCGTAGGGCGGGTTGATCCAGATGCCGGCGAGGAATGCAGCAGCGCTCAGGGCAGCAAGGAGAGGCCATCGCTCGGGGATGCGGCGGCACCAGGTGTTGACGCAGACGAGCAGGATGAGCGGATACATCGGCAGCAGATAGCGAGTGAGGAGCGCGCCCCCGAGGACGGAGAATGCGATCCAGTTCGCGAGCAGGATTACGCCGATGGCTTTCAGTGCGGGGCGAGAGATGGGGGGCCGCGAGTTAGTGGCAGCGACGGGGATCAACATCGCGGCGATCGTGCATACGACGGGCACGAACATATTCATGTGTGCGAAGAGATGAAGGAAGCGGTGCCATAGACAGAGGACGATGCGATAGGCGTCGAGGTTTGCGGTGGCGTTGTAGCGAAGGAACTCCGGGTTCCCGAAGACAAAGCCGGTGCGGCGATAGTGATATCCATACCAGGCGGCGAGCGGCAGTATCGGGGCTAGTAGTGCGACGATCCAACGGAAGTGGAGTCTGCGTGACAAAGGCTCACGGCGATTTTTCTGCAGAAGCACGATCTCCCAGAGAGCGAGCGCTGCTGGTGTGACAATGGACGTTTCTTTAGACAGAGCGGCGAGAGAAAACATTGCCGCGGCATAGATCGTATTCAAGCCGAGTCTCGACAGTGTCTCAGCAGCGCCTTCGCGGTTGAAGTAGAAGGCGAGGCCCCAGAGGCTGAAGGCGGCAGCGAAGATGTCGGCGTGAGCGAGTGTGCTCTGTGCGAACCAGACGGGATAGATCGCGGTGAGTACGACTGTGACCGCCGCAACTCCCGCGGTCGTCAGCGTCTTTGCAAGTTTGAAGACACCAAGCAGAGCAGCTGCGGCGACCATGCAGACTAGCGTGCGCGTCCCGCTGACGACGTAGCCGGAGAGGTGCCACCAGCCGGCCAGGAGAATCGAAGGCAACGGAGGGTGCGCGTTGGTGACAGTGCTCTGCGGGATGAGGGTGCCGGTGCGGAAGAAGTCCCACGCAGCGGGAATGTAATAGCCTCCTTCGTCCCAGAAGTAGGGGAGGCGAAGGAGGCGAAAGTGTGAGAGGTAGACGGCGACGAAGAAGAGCGGATAGAGCATCCAGAGAGGGATGTTCTCGAAAGCTCGTTGTCCGTCTTCTTCAGTGCTGCCTCGGGGTCGCACGCTTTAGTTGATGGGGCCTTCGGTTTGGGGGAGTTGCTCGAGTGTGATGGAGCCGAAGGTCTGCTCGTACTGTGCCAGATTGTGGCCGAGCACGTTCCAGAGAGCCTTTGCCTGCTGCGGGCTGAGATAGATGCCCTGAAAGTTCTTCACGTTCAACTCCTCCGGGTTGTCCTGGCTCATGGTGCCGAAGACGAGGAAGAAGTCCCAGACGCTCATGCGGACCTGAACGCTGTTGGCGTAGCCGTCACGATAGTCCGCGGTGCTGGTGAGCTTGAGCTGGGGCTGCTTGTCCTGGGGCTGATTGGGGTTCTGCTGGCTCATCGAATCTCTTTCGGGGGTTGGGTTGCTTTCAGATATTGGTGCGGGAGAAGGGACTCGAACCCCCACGGATTTCTCCGCTTGGACCTAAACCAAGTGCGTCTGCCATTTCGCCACTCCCGCATTCTTCATTGGGCGACACCGTGATGGTGCGCGAAGAACTTGAGTGCCACATCCAGCCTATGGCAAAGGGGTGTTGAATGCAACGTTCAGCGCAGGAAGAGATGCGATCAGTCCCCGGAGGTCAGTGCCCGCAGGCCAGTGCTTGATCAGTCTCCGCTCAGTGCTTGATGAGCCACATGATCCAGCTGGCTGCGATCGTGCCGCCCACGAAGAGAACGAAGCAGAAGGCGCCGAAGCGGATCATCGTGCGGGGTTCGGAGCGCTGCGTAATACCAAAGACGATCGAAGTGAAGAGGGAGAAGAGTAGGACTGCTCCGAAGTGCGAGATGGTCACGAGCGCTTCCTCCCGGTAGCCAGCGAGTGCGCGTCGACGGCGGAGATGATGTTGAGCAGCCCGGCCACGACCATGAACTTGGTGCCGTAGTCTGCGGTAGCTACCTGCACCGTCACCTGGCCGAGATCGAAGAGGCGCGCGAGAACGTAGAGCAGGCCGTTGCCAAGGTCGCCGGCGAAGTTGAGAATGTCCAGCAGATCGCCGGTGTTGGGCGAGTAGATCTTCCCTTTGAGCGCGAGACCGATGGTGAACATCGCGACGATAGAGACCATGAGCAGGCCGCCGCGAATCCATTTGCGCTGCAGAAGATGACCTGCGCCGGGAATAAGCCAGCCCACGATCAGGACCATCGTCGGAAATGAAGTTGATTGCGCGCGCGCTTGTGCCGAAACGTTAGTAGCCATTGCTGTTTCGATGATAACAGGATGCTTGCAACGCTGGATGAAAGCTGCAGCCAACACCGAGAAGATCGGTTTTGGCTACCGTGGACGCGAACTGCCGAAAAACGACTTTGCCGGAACTCCAGTCTGCTTGATAGATACAAGGGCGTTTATCGTTAGTTTATGAATTCTCGGTTAGAGATAGGCTGCTCACGATGGGCATGTGATCTTTGTCGGTCTCTCGATGCATTGAGAGACGAAGGCACAGAGCGGGAAACTTAATGATCGCCCTCGACAGCTGCTCTGACGGTCCGCAGATTTTCAGGGGTCGCAGGAATAACGCCGCAATTATGCGGGTAAACCGGGTCTGAATCCTCTGTGAAAAGCAATATCTCCGTTGGTGCGACTGGATCCAATCCCGACCATATTTTACGGACGTCGCCGGAGTGCCACGAACCCGATCCCTTCAGGCTTTCAACTAACCGCGCATGGTACGGGGACCACTGACGCTTTTGGGAGTTGGGTTTCTCAACCTGCACATGGGCGACACGCTCCGAAGCTTCTACCAGGTCTTCAAGCGGGTATGCGCAATAAGCGATTCGCTCCCTGATTGCAGAAACATGCCTATTCTCTGTTGTGTGTTTTGCCCAGGCGGATGGCAGCAAATCACCCATCTCTCTACATGGAACCCAACGTGTTATGCACGAAAAGTTGACCGCAGTAAGCCATTCGACATCTTCCTGCTTCGTTGCCGCGGTAAATTCCGTGAAGAAGTAGCCAATCGTTCCCGTCCGTAAGATTGTGCGGTATTCAGGATGCGGATCTTTCTCTGGCCAGAGATCGTATCTCTCAAGGTTGCGTGTACCTATCACACGGCTAAAGAGCTGACCTCCGCCGGGTACATTTGTTCCGAGCGAAAACCAAGTCCCGCTAACCAAATTATTCTGAAGGCGGAACCCTCCTTCGACATAGGGCAGGTGAGCCCTTAGCATCGTGGTTGCCATTTCTACAGATCGACTGAAGAGGTTAAAAAACCGCTCCGAAGTTACGGTTGGCCCGGTCACCATTCCTACTGAGTCGAATTGAATCTCATAATCACAATGATCCGCGTCGCAGGTACCTTCGTAGTGACCCCACCTACCCCAACGCTGTATCAATGCTTGTGCATCGCTCCAGGAACTCCTTTCCAACTGCAGCTCTCGGAGGTCTGAGAGCAAATGCTCAGCCCGTCTCCGCGTAATCCGCTGGCTTATCTGTACAGCCGCAAGCAGGACGAGGTATATAACCAGCAGGCTCGTCAGCCCCCACTTGCACAATTTCCATCCATTCCAAACGGTCACCATGCCGATTTATACACCCTCTCGGTTTCGTGCCGTGCCCACGTCCGAAAAGGGATCTGGCTCTGCTTTGTTCGCTAAGTCGGCACCTCGGACAGTGACGAAGAAAAGACAGAGGGGCCAGCTACAGAATCAGTCCTGATAAGTCAGCTTCTCGGAAGTGATCTTTAGCCTCTTCAACCTTGTTCCCTAAAAACGGGTCATCGGAAACTATCCAGGTGAGGCCGAGATCAGGCGCGAACCAACTCGGTCTGGATGCGGCCGGTGACCTCGGCTTTGCCTTTGCGGGCGATCATGTCGACCTCGCTGCGGATGCCGAACTCGCCGGTAAAGTAGAGGCCAGGTTCGACCGAGAAGCAGGTGTTGGGCAGGATGAGGCGCTCGTCGTGGGTCTCCAGATTGTCGAGGTGTGCGCCGTTGCCATGCAGGACGGTGCCGATGTTGTGGCCGGTGCGGTGCGTGAACCACTCGGCGAAGCCAGCGGCCCGGATGACGTTGCGCGAAGCATCATCGGCCTGCCAGCCCGCGATAGGTTGGTTGGCGGCGAAGGCCTCTTGAACGACTTTAACGGAGGCGTCGCGCGCGTCGCGGACCGTGTTAAAGATGAGGTGTTCGCGCTCGGTGGGTTCGCGGCCGACGACACCGGTCCAGGTGATGTCGTACCAGACAGCACTTGGGTTGTCTTTGAGCTTGGCCCAGATGTCGATGAGCACGAAGTCGCCCTTGCGAATGGGGCGTGAGCTGGCGGCGGTAGGTTCGTAGTGCGAATCCGCAGAGTTAGGACCAGCGCTGACGTTGGGACCATGCTCCCAGTCGAGGCCCGCTCGCTCCATAGACTCTTGCAGATACTGAACCATCGCGTGTTCGTCCGTGCCGCCGAAGCGTGAGCGTGTACCGATCTCATTCCATGCTGCTGCGAGAATCTCGTCGATGTGCTTCTGTGCAACGTAGTGAGTGGCGAGCTGATCGTCGGTTAGGACGGCCTCGAAGTGGCTGACGAGATCGGCAGAGCTGACGATCTCCATTCCTACTTCGTCACGCAGAAACTCTACGGTTCCCGCATCGACCATCGAGACATACATGATGGTGTTACGCGGCGAATACTGCATGGCGATCTTCTCCGAACCAATCAGTATTCCTTCCAACCTTTGCTCAAGCTCCTGCCACGAGGAGTATTCGGTCTTCTCACCGGGCAGTGAGTCGAGCCTGCCGGACTCGATTCGATGCACCAGTTTCTGCGGTACGCCCCCGCGCGAGGGAATGTAGTAGTACCAGCGGCGGGTGACGTGGGCGTTCGGATCGAGGCCGAGGATGCTGTAGGCGAGGGGGTCGCGGTGATGATGATCGTAGAAGAGCCATCCGTCAAGGTTGGCGTCGCGCAGAGCCGACTGAATTGCGTCAAGGTTCATGTGGTCAATCCTAATCCGTCGAGCCCTCAGCAGGGGAGGGGGATCCCCGGACAATCGCGTAAAGATGGGAGTCCACGCAAAGATCAGAGGCGCAAAAAATAAAGTTGGAATCCGTGGCGTATTTTTTGTCTCGCAAAAAGACGGTGTCAGAACACCACCTTTACCACGCAATCCACCACATCTACACCAGCAAAACACCACGTTCTGCACCACGAATTCCGCAAAAACCCCTTATAAAACGCCAATTCACCACCGCAGAAAAAAATATCCGAACCCAGCCCGTTTTTCCCATCGCGCAAACAGCAAAGAGCCGGGATTTCTCCCGGCCCTTTGTGTTGTGAAGTGATCGATTTATGCGTTGACGGGGTTCTCGGCGTTGGCTGCAGCAGCGGCTGCGGCGGCCTCGCGTTCTTTTTCGGCTTTCTCTGCTTTTCTGGCTGCGGCAGAGTTCTGGCCAAGTTCGGCGGCGAGGGTTTCGGTGGTGAAGGACTCGATGACGTCGCCGACACGGATGTCCTTGTGTCCTGCGAGATCGATACCGCACTCGACGCCCTGACGAACCTCGGAGACGTCGTCCTTGAAGCGCTTGAGCGAGGCGATCTTGCCCTTCCATACCTCGGCGCCTTCGCGGAGCAGACGTACCTGCTGGTCGCGTTTGATGAGGCCATCGGTGACGCGGCAGCCGGCGATCTGGCCGACCTTGGTGATCTTGAAGACGTTGAGGACCTCGGCGCGGCCGGCGTAGTTCTCCTTGAAGACTGGTTCGAGGAGGCCGTACATCGCTTTGGTGATCTCGTCCTGCAGCTCGTAGATGATGGAGTGCAGACGAATCTCGACGTTTTCGCGCTCGGCAACTTCGGCGGCCTTGCGGTCGGGACGGACGTTGAAGCCGATGACGACGGCGTTGGAGGCGGAGGCGAGGAGGACGTCGGACTCGGTGATGGCGCCGACGCCGGAGTGGAGGACGCGAACGCGAACCTTCTCGGTGGACATGCGCTGGAGCGAGTCGGCGAGGACCTCGACGGAGCCTTGTACGTCGCCCTTGAGGATCAGGTTGAGATCCTTCATGCCAGCCTGCTTGATCTGCTCGGCGAGGCCTTCGAGCGAGACGCGGGAGCTCTTGGCGAGTTGAGCCTCGCGCTCCTTCATCTTGCGGTACTGAGCGATGCCCTTGGCCTTGTCGCGGTCTGCCATGACGAGGAAGGTGTCGCCTGCGTCGGGCATGCCTTCGAGGCCGAGGATCTCGACCGGGGTGGAGGGGCCGGCTTCGGTGATGGGACGGCCGCGGTCGTCGAACATGGCGCGGATCTTGCCGAAGGTGTTGCCGACGATGTAGCTGTCTCCGGTACGGAGGGTTCCGTTCTGCACGAGGATGCTGGCAACGGCGCCGCGGCCACGGTCGAGCTTGGCTTCGATGACGGTTCCGACGGCGGGTCGGTCGGGTTGGGCCTTCTGTTCGTTGACGTCGGCGACGAGGCAGATCATCTCCTCGAGCTTGTCGAGGTTGAGATGCTTCTTCGCGGAGACTTCGACGAACTCGGTGTCGCCACCCATGTTGGAGGGTTGAAGGCCGCGCGCGGTGAGCTGCTGGATGACCTTCGAGGGGTTGGCCTCGGGCTTGTCGATCTTGTTGACCGCGACGATGATCGGCACATTGGCTGCGCGGGCGTGGTCGATGGCTTCGAGGGTCTGGGGCATGACACCGTCGTCGGCTGCAACGACGATAACGACGATGTCGGTGACCTTGGCTCCGCGGGCACGCATGCGGGTGAAGGCCTCGTGGCCGGGGGTGTCGAGGAATACGATCTCGCGACCGAAGGCGGGGGAGTCGGGTTTGGTGATTTTGACCTTGTAGGCGCCGATGTGCTGGGTGATGCCTCCGGCTTCGCCGCCTGCGACGTCGGTGGAGCGGATCGCGTCGAGGAGCGAGGTTTTACCGTGATCGACGTGGCCCATGACAGTGACCACGGGCGAGCGAACGACTTCGACCATGCCGGTGGTGTCTTCGAGGAAGCCTTCGATGGCCTCGTTTTCGAGCTGCTCTTCGACCGAGATGATGGTGGCGTCGGCGCCGAACTGGCGGGCAACGTCCTTGACCAGCTCGCCTTCGAGGGACTGGTTGACGGTGACGAAGACGCCCTTCATGAGGAGGGTCGCGATGAGATCCTTGCCGCGGACGTCGAGCTTCTCGGCGAGGTCCTTGACGCTGATGCCTTCAGTGACGGTGATGGTGCGGGTGATCGGCACCGGCTCACGGGAGATTTGGGCGCCGCCGAAGCGTGGTGGCGGCTGGAAGCCCTTCATCGGGCCTTCCTTGGTCTTCTCGTAACGCTGTCCGCCACGGCGTGAGGCTGGGCGTGCTGCGGGGCGCATCCCTGGCTTTTCGCCAGGGCCGGGCATTACACCGGGTGCTCCGCCTGGAGCGCCGCCTGGGCGGGCACCGAAGCCAGGGCGGGCAGGGAAGCCGGGACGAGCGCCGGGAGTGAAACCGGGACGGCCGGGTGCACCACCGGGGCCGGATGGGCCTCCGGGGAAGGTGCGTGTGGGGTGCATCGGACGGCGTGCGCCTGGGGCTGACGAGGACATCGGCCGGGAGCCGGGTGTACCGGGCGACTGCGGACGGGGGCGCTCGAATATGGGGCGGCCGCGCTGAGGTGTGCCGGGAGCCACTGGAGGTGCGGTATAGATGGGGCGCGGGCCGGTCTGCGGCATGATGACGCGACGAGCCGGCGGTCCGGGGGGCGTGGCCGGCGCTGCGGGTGCTGCTTCTGACTCTGCCTCTGCGGTGCCAGCTGACGCTTCTACGACCGGAACAGCTGATGGCGTTTCAACTGCCGGAGACGGCAGGACCGCGGCCTTTGGTGCCGGGGTCACTTCTTCGGCCGGGGTTGGTGGTACCGGCTTTGCGACCGGCGGAGGAGCAACGACGGTAGTGGTCGCAACGACCGGGCGGTCAGTGGCCGGTGGGGGGACTGCTGGAGGACGTGCGATGACGGGACCGACCGGCGGCTTGCTCGCGATGGCGGGGCCAGGCGCAGGCGCGACGATATTCGCGCCCTGCCGCGGCAGAGGCACGATTCGGCGAGGCACTACCGGTGCAGCCTGGGCTGGCGCTGCTGAGGAGGCCGGGGCCGGGGTGGGAGGCGCTGCGATGACGCGCGGCGGTGCAGCTGCGACGGTGGCAGATGCCGGAGGCGGCGGCGCGACGACGGCGGTTGGGCGCGGTGGTGGCGCGGCTTTGGCGGTCGCTTCGGCCTGTTTGCGCTCGAGGATTGCCTTTAGGGCGTCGCCTGGTTTGGAGACCTTTGAGAGGTCAAACTTCGGCTTGTTCTCGGCCTGTTGCTGGCGGCTCGCGCTGCTTCTTCCGCCGTTTTTGAAGTAATCCCGAACTCTTTCGGCCTGATCGGCTTCAATCGAGCTGGAGTGGGTCTTTCCAGACACGCCAATGGCTTCGAGCGCGTCCAGAATGGGCCTGCTCTTTACTTCCAGTTCTCGTGCCAGATCGTTAATTCGAACTTTGCTCATCCGTCCCTTTTCGCTTGCCCTGCGCGGTTAGCTGTTCATAGCAGCCTCATCGTTGCAGGAATCTCTATTGTAAGTGCTCTCACTGGATTTCGAGAGTTCTTGATCCAGGGAATGCTGTGGCGCGTGGTTGAAATGGCTAACCACGATCGTTTCCATCGTCGATACCTTCATCCGAGTTCTCCTGGGCTTCGTCAACCAAGGTGTCTACGGTGTCGTTATCCAACTCAATCTGTTCTTCGCGTGCATCGTTGTCCGAGAAGGCATCGGTGGCGGATTCCGCCTCTTCTGCGTTAGCGATGTCTTCGGACGAGAGGTTGTTGACCTCTTGTGCGGTGCCGACGCCCGCTTCTTCGGCGAGAATTGCCTCGGGTGTCTTTTCCATAGAGCCCTCCTCTGATTCTGTTGCTTCCGTTTCAGATGCAGCGGAGAGGGCCGGGGCGGGACGATCTTCGCCTTCTTCGTACTGGCCGAAGTAGTGACGAACGGCGACGGAGATCTTTTCGACGGTCTTTTCGCCGATGCCGGGAACCTCTTCAAGCTGTTCGGGGGTCATGTCGGCGAGGGCTTCGACGGTGGTGATGCCGGCGGCGATGAGCTTCTCCAAGATGGCTTCGCCGAGCTCGGAGACCTGCTCGATCGGCGTGGTCGGACCGCCGCTCATGGCCTGCATCTGGCTCTCGACCTCCTGACGCTTCTCCTCTTCGCTCTTGATGTCGATCTTCCATTGGAGGAGCTTGGCGGCGAGGCGGACGTTCTGGCCCTTCTTGCCGATGGCGAGCGAGAGCTGGGTGTCGTCGACGATGACTTCGATCTGCTTGTCGGCGAGGTCGGTGATGGAGACCCGGCTGACCTTGGCGGGCTGCAGGGCCTTCTCGGCGAAGGTGGTGATCTCTTCGGAGAACTCGATGATGTCGATCTTTTCGCCGCGCAGCTCGCGGATGATGGACTGGACGCGCATGCCCTTCATGCCGACGCAGGCGCCGACGGGGTCGACGTCTTTGTCGCGGCTCATGACGGCAATCTTGGTACGCTCGCCGGCTTCGCGTGCGATGGCGCGGATGGTGACGGTGCCGTCGTAGATCTCGGGAACCTCGGACTGGAAGAGGTTTTGGACGAGAGCTGGAGCGGCGCGAGAGACGATGACCTGGGGACCCTTGGCGGCGCGGTCGACGCGAAGGAGGACGACGCGGACGCGTTCTCCGACGGCGAACTGCTCGAGACGTGATTGCTCGCGCTTGGGCATGCGGGCTTCGGCTTTGCCGAGGTCGAAGATGACGTCCATCGGCTCGAGGCGCTTGACGGTGGCATTGAGGACCTCGCCGGCGCGGTGGTTGTACTCGTTGAAGACGGTGTCGCGCTCGGCTTCGCGAACC
Organism: Tunturibacter gelidoferens; assembly: GCF_040358255.1. Classification (NCBI taxonomy): domain Bacteria; kingdom Pseudomonadati; phylum Acidobacteriota; class Terriglobia; order Terriglobales; family Acidobacteriaceae; genus Tunturiibacter; species Tunturiibacter gelidiferens. The sequence goes on along the minus strand of NZ_CP132938.1, from coordinate 5,208,684 downwards.
TTCTGGAAGATGACCTGCTTGGCCATCTGGGCAGCGATGCGGCCGAGTGGAGTGGTGTCCTTGTAGAAGCGCAGTTCGCCGCCGACCTCGACCTCTGGGGCCAGTTCGCGGGCCTGCTCGAGTGTCATCTGGTTGATGTCATCCTCGACCTGTTCGGGGGTCTCGACGACGGTCTTGAAGACATAGGCGCGAATCTCGCCGGTTTCGCGGTCCATCTCGGCGCGCATGTTCTCCTGGGTCTTGTAATACTTGCGCGTGGCCAGCGCAATCGCGTCTTCCACGGCACCTACGACAACTGCCGGCTCGATTCCCTTGTCGCGGCTCAACGTCTCAATCGATTGATACAGAACACTTACCATTGGTCACTCTTCCTTGCTCTTGCCCGATCTCTCGGGTTTGTTTCGTGCTTGTTGTGCTGATTTGAATCTGTCCTTTGTGCGAACAGTTTCTAAATCTCTGCGACTAAATTGGCCTTTTCGACGTTCGCCAAGGCGATGTCGACGGTGGATTCTGTCACAGCCTTCTTTGCCTTGCCCTTCTGTTTGACGGCAGAGAGGTCGATCGTCAGTACACCGTCTGCAAATTTAGTGAGACGGCCTTGCCACTGCCTGTTCTTGTTCACCGGCGTGAAGGTCTGGAGCTTGACCAGACTACCTTGAAACCGGGTGAAGTCTTCGGGCCGAAACAGCTTCCGTTCGAGGCCCGGTGAGGAGACCTCGAGGGTGTACTCTGCGCCCGGGATAAGGTCTTCTACGTCGAGCACGGTGCCAAAATCCTGTGCAAATACAGCGCAATCCTCGTGGGTGACGCCGGAGAGCCTTTCTACCGGCACTCCTTTTGGAAGATCTGCAACGGCCTCATTTGCGGCGAGTTCGGCAAGTTTGGCTCGTTCGGCTGCATTCTTTTCTACAAAGACGCGCAAGGTGCGGAATTTGACTCCGCCCTGAAACTCAAGATCGACGAGTTCCAGGTTGTGGGAGGCGGCGACACGCTCCGCGGTTGCTCGAATTTGGTCTAGCTGGACTGCCATAAGCGTTATTTCCGGTGCAATGGTCCCGTGTGCACAAACGTTTTTAGAGCAAATAAAAAGTGGGCTTTAGCCCACTCATCTCTTCCGTCAAATCACCGGTGCGGTCACGGCTCTTATTCTTACGACGGAACAAAATCGTCTGCAACTCAAATGATACATCTCCTTTTGCCGTAATTCAATGGGGCTCGCCGGTTCGAAGGAAGGGGGAGGAGTTCCGAGGGGCCGCGAAACTTTCGTGAAATTGTGCCATCCAATTTGCTATGGGTCGGATACGACTCTACAATCGATGAAATCCCGCGAAATACAGCCTTGCTGCCGCACGGCCTGTCGCTTTTAAACCATCACAACTGGATCTTATAAAAATTATGATTAGCTCCCCCGTACCCGAAGCCCTTACGTTTGATGATGTTCTTCTTGTGCCTGCTTACAGCGATGTTGTTCCGACCCAGGTGAGCACGCAGACGCAGCTGACACGAAATATCACTCTGAGCACGCCGCTGATGTCGGCTGCGATGGATACGGTGACGGAGGCGCGGCTAGCGATTGCGATGGCGCAGCAGGGTGGGCTGGGCGTGGTGCATCGCAATCTGACGATCGAACAGCAGGCGGGAGAGATCGATAAGGTAAAGCGGTCGGAGAGCGGGATGATTGTGGACCCGGTGACGATTACACCGGAGCAGACGATCGCCGATGCGCTGGAGGTGATGCGGCGGTACAAGATCTCCGGAGTGCCGGTGACGAAGAATAAGAAGCTGGTGGGAATTTTGACGAATCGCGACCTGCGGTTTGTCTCGCGGACGGATCTGACGATCGATTCGGTGATGACGAAGACCAATCTGATCACGGTTCCGGTCGGTACGACGCTGGAACAGGCAGAACAGATTCTGCATCAGCATCGCGTGGAGAAGCTGCTTGTTGTGAATGATGACTACGAGCTAAAGGGTTTGATTACAGTCAAGGATATTCAGAAGAAGTTGAAGTATCCGAATGCTTCGAAGGATTCGCAGGGGCGGCTGCGGGTGGCGGGAGCGATTGGAGCTACGGGAGATTTTCTGGAGCGGGCTGAGGCGCTGGTTGCAGCGCGGGTGGATGCGCTGGCGATCGATTCGGCGCATGGGCACTCGTCGCGGGTGCTGGAGGCTGTGCGCGAGGTGAAGAAACGGTTTCCGCAGATTGATTTGATGGCGGGGAATATTGCTACGTATGAGGGCGCGATTGCGCTTATGGATGCGGGGGCCGATGCGGTGAAGGTGGGGATCGGGCCGGGGTCGATCTGCACGACGCGCATGGTGACTGGTGCTGGGATGCCGCAGATTACGGCGATCTCAGAGGCTTATCGTGCGGGGCAGGAGCGGGGAATTCCGATTATTGCGGATGGCGGGATTAAATACTCGGGCGATGTGACCAAGGCGATTGCTGCCGGGGCGAGCGTGGTGATGATGGGGTCGCTGTTTGCTGGGGTCGATGAGAGTCCGGGGGAGACGATTCTTTATCAGGGGCGCTCATTCAAGGCCTATCGCGGGATGGGTTCGCTGTCGGCTATGGCGCAGGGATCGGGGGAGCGCTACTTCCAGGGCAAGAGCGATATGGAAGATGCTGCGAGCACGGAGAGGCCTTCGTTGACGGCGCGGGAGAACGGCGGCTCGAACCGGCTGGCGAAGTTTGTGCCGGAGGGAATTGAAGGGCGGGTGCCGCATCGTGGACCGCTTGAGGGCATGGTGTATCAGCTGGTTGGCGGTCTGCGTTCGGGGATGGGGTATTTAGGATGCGGAACGATCGCAGAGTTGCAGGCGAATGCTCGGTTTATTCGGATTTCGAACGCCGGGCTGCGGGAGAGTCACGTTCATGACGTGATCATCACGCGTGAGGCTCCTAACTATCACGTGGAGTAGGATTCGGTCGTTAGTTCTCCTATGCGTTGAGGTGAAGCAATGTGCAGGAATATCAAAACACTGTTTAACTTCGATCCTCCCGTCACGGACGCAGAGATTCGAGATGCGTCGCTTCAGTTTGTCAGGAAGATCAGTGGTTTCACCAAGCCATCGAAGGCGAATGAAGTTGCGTTTGAGTCTGCGGTGGATGAGATATCGCTGATCTCTGGCCGCCTTTTGGCCTCACTCGAAACCAATGCGCCGCCTAAGGATCGAGACGAAGAGGCCGCCAAGAAGAAGGCTCGCGCGGCGGAACGGTTTGCTGTTTGATCTTGGTGAGGTGTCCTGCCGGACGGGCCCACTGCGCGTGGGGCGGTCACTTCGTGACGTGTGTACCTTGTTTCGGTGGGATAGCCATCGCTTGTCCTCCCGCTGGTCGGGAATAAGAACTCTGTGCGCTTCAGGATGTCTGATTCGTCTTGTCGAGAACCATGGCGTCGAAACGATGGCGTGTGAAGAAGCTGTGGTTCTCATAAAGCTTGACGGCCTGCTGGTTGGCTTCGGTGACTGTCAGAGTGATGGCTGCGAAGCCGGCGTGGGTTAGATGGTGGGTGCAATGGTCGAGGAGGGCTCGTCCAAAGCCTTGGCCTCGCCAGGTGGGTGCGATGCAGAGCTGGGTGATGTGGGCCACGTCGCTGGCTACGCGCGAACATAACAACATTCCGACGATGGCGCTGGTGTGGCGGTCGCGAAGCACCCAGGAGGCGTTGGGCTCAAAGACGCCGCAGCCGGGGAAGCGGACGATGTTATGCAGAAAGCGAAGTGAGCCGTGGAGGGAGCAGTACTGGTCGTTGATGCGGGCGTCGATGTGGCCCAGGTAGCACTCGTGGATCAGCTCGGCGGCGGCCTGATAGTGATCGGTGGACCAACGCAGCAGCTCTACATTCGCGGGAAGATTCAGTTCGGGGGAGTCTTGGGGGGCGTCTGCCGAGGCGCTGAGGTCGCACTCCATGAAGAGGCGGGGATACATAGTGAAGCCGGCAGCCAGGAAGGCCTCGTTGATAGAGCCGGCGTCGTAGAGCAGGAGCTGGGACTCGATCCGTTGAATGCCGGGAGAGTTTTGCAGTAGCTGCAGCAGCTGGTGGAGCAGGGTCTGTGTGGTCTGAAGCATCTGCGCCGTGTCGTTGGCGATGGCGAAGGCATCACCGACTACTGCTTTCTGGCCTTCGTAGACGCAGAAGGTGAAGCCGCAGATTCGTCCCCGGTCCAGCGCAACAAAGCCGGGCAGGATGCGGGAGTCGAGGTACTGAAGGAGGAGTTCGGTGGAGCTTTGGTAGTTCCAGCGAAGGCGGTGCTCCCAGACGCGCGACTCGGTTTCGAGCAGGGGACGGAGCTGGCGCGCCGAAAAGTGGCGAAGGTCCAGTATCTCGAGTTGGGTCGCGACGGCCATACCTGTGGGAGGTCTTTCGTCGAGCTTATAGGAATTTTGGAGGGATGGGTGAGTGTTAGGTGGGGCACCCCAATGTCCTGCCGGACGGGCTCCCTGCGCGGGAGGCGGTCACTTCGTGACTTGTGTACCGGTCTTGCCTGCGCCAAGTGCTTTGGTCCTCCCTTTGGTCGGGACCAAGGTCTAGGGACGAGCGTAGACACGGTAGACCTCGATGCCTTGCGATTCGTAGAGGAATAAGGGCTTGTAGACACGTCCGGCTAGCCAGCGGTCGAGGTCGGCGGCGTCGCTGGCGCGGATGACTAGGATGTGTTCCTCGCTGGGGACGCCGTCGGTGCTGTAGTGGATCATGGGCTCGTTGCGGTAGAAGGCGAGGCCGTAGTCCATGTCGCGCTTGATATCGGTGGCGACCAGTTTTACGTCGGGCGCCTGTTGCTGGATCTCGCGGGCGAGCGGCCGGGCAGAGTAGTTCATGTCGAGCTCTTTGCCGTAGAAGCCGAGGAGAAAAACGAGGGTTGCGAGAACGGGAAGCAGGGTTACATTGCAGACCTGCGGGATGCCCCAGCGACGGATGGTGAGGAAGACGATGGCTCCAAAGGCTAGTGCGGTGGCGCCGGCGATCAGCAGCCATTGCGTGGAGGGTACGAGGGTCTCGTACTTCATGTGCTGGGGGGCGAGGGCGAGGACGAAGACGAGGAGACCACAGGTGGCGGCGTGAGCCCAGACAAGCCATTGGGGCAGACCTTGGCGGCGACTACGGTTGAGATAGTCGGCCGTGAGGATGGTCAATGGAGGAATAGAGGGGAGAATATAGCCGGGGAGTTTGGAGCCGGAGAACGAGAAGAAGACGATGGGGAAGAGTGCCCATAAGACCAGGAACTCGGGGAAGGCGTCGCCGGCGCGGGTGTGGCCGAGGTAACGCTGTGGATTGTGGCGGACCTTCCACTCGGCGATTGAGACTTCGATGGAGTCGACCAGGGCGCGGATGGCCATGACGGTCCACGGCATCAGGCCGATGAGGAGGACGGCGAGGTAGTACCAGAAGGGCTGATGGTGCTGGTAGCGGTTGGTGGCGAAGCGCTCGAGATTGTGTTCAAGAAAGAAGAGGCGGTAGAAGGTTGGGTTGCGCTTTTGAACCGCGATGTACCAGGGCAACACCATGACGAGATAAAGGACAACACCGGGAATCCAGATGGTGCGGCGAAGAACCGACCACTCGCGCCGGAGGCCAACGAAGAGAAGGATGATAGCAAGTGCGAGGAAAGGAGCTACAGGACCTTTCGCCAGCGTGGCGGCTGCACCGAAGAAGTAGAGGTCGAAGAGCCAGAATTTTTTGCCTGTCTCGTACCAGGCATACCAGCCCAGCATCCCGATGCAGAAAGGGGCCGCGAGCTGCATGTCGGTAGAGGCACCGCGGGCGAAGCTGACGATGGCGATGCAGGATGCGGTGATGAGGGCAGCGTCGAGGTGACCACCGGGGCGGAAGCGCCGCATGTGGAGGAAGACGAGGACGACGAGGGCCAGAGTCGCAGAGGAGGACGGGAGGCGGGCGGTCCAGTCGGAGACTCCGAACTCTTTGAAGAAGCTCATGGCGCGCCAGTAGTAGAGGGCGGGCTTTTCCAGCCAGGGCTTGCCGTAGAGGATGGGGGTGACGGTGCCGCCTGCGATGCAGTGAAAGGAGTTGCGAATGTCTTCCGGGCGGAGGCTGCGCGGGACCATCTTAGCGTCGACATCGTGGCAGGCCATGGAGTGCGCGGTGAGCATCTCGCGGGCGATCTGGGCATATCGTGGCTCGTCCGCACCTACCAATCCAAGCTGGTCGCCGCCGAAGACTGGGACAAGACCATAGAGCAGAAGGAAAACAGTGACCACGAAGAGGATGACAAACTCGCGGATCGTGGTGATAGAGGGCAGCTTCAGATAGTGCTGCAGCCGCTTCACGATTGCGCTGCCATTCCTTGCGCCGGAGACGGCGGGATGTTGGATATCGTTCATTTTCCTAAGAGAAGCGAGACAAGGCTATCAGAGTCCTGTCCGCAGCTGGGTGAGGATTCGCTCGAGGGCCACCGGGAGGGGGCCATCGAGGGTGCATCCGCTGGCGTTGCGATGGCCGCCGCCGCCGAAGCGTTCGGCGATCCGGGCGACGTCAGTCTCGCCTTTGCTTCGTATGCTGAGGCGAAACTGGTCGGCGTTGGCGACCTCGCGAAGGAAGACGGCAGATTCGACACCGGCGATGCTGATGAGGTAGTTGACGACCCCCTCACAGTCCTCGGCGTTGGCACCGATGCGGTCCATATCTTCGCTGGTAACCCAGGTCCAGGCTAGATCGTCGTCGCACTGGAGGTTGGAGAGGGCGATGCCTAGCAGGCGGATCTTGCTGGCCGGATTGGAGAGGTAGATGTCGCGGGCTATCCGGCTGGGATTGGCGCCACAGGCTGCGAGATGGTGAACCATCGCGAAGGTGTCGGCGGTGGTGCTGGAGTAGGTGAAGGTGCCGGTGTCGGAGAGAATGCCGGCGTAGAGGCAGGTGGCCATGGAAGGCGTGATCTCGACGTTTGCGGCGCCGGCGATGTGGTAGACCATGGCGGCGACGGCGCAGGCGTGTTCGTCGATCCAGTTGACCGAGGCGAAGTGACGGCCGCTGGCATGGTGGTCGATGTTGATAAGGGTGCGGCCCTCCAGGCCGAGGAGGCCGGTGCGGACGATGCCGTCGCACTCGAGGAGGATGGCGGGGGTGGTGCCGGTGGGGTCTACGTCGTTCGCAGACGGGACGTGGTGGATCCGACTGATGTTTGGAAGGGTGTTGTAGGAGGAAGGGATGGGGTCGGCGAAGACGATGTCGGCCTGGCAGCCGAGTTGGTCGAGTACTTCGGCGAGGGCGAGGACCGAGCCGATGGCGTCCCCGTCGGGGCGAGTGTGCGAGGCCAGGAGGAAGCGGGGATAGGACCGAAAGGCCGCCAGTAGATCGTCAATCTGCGCTGCGTGAGGCTTCGCCTCGAGGAGCTGGGCTTGGGGAGTCATGGTTTGGTGGGGGCCCCTGGGGTCGGTTCGGCTGGGGTGCGCCTCTGCTCGCGCTTTCGGGTGCGGGCAAGAAGCTCGTCCATGCGTCCGGTCATCTTCTCGGAGCGGTCGATGGCGAAGGTGAGCTCGGGGACGTGACGTACGCCCATGCGGTCGCGGAGCTGGGAGCGGATGTAAGCGCGGGCGGTGGTGAGGCCTTCGAGGGTAGAGGCTTCCTCCTCCTCGTTGCCGTGAACGGCTACAAAGATGCGGGCGGATTTGCCGCCGGGGGCGAGGACGACCTCGGTGACGTAGCTGGGTGCGATGCGGGGATCGGAGAGCTCGCCTTCCAGCATGGCTCCAATCTCCTCGGAGAAGGTGTTGGCGACACGGTTGCGGTGGTAGGTTCTGGCGCGCTGCTCGGGCATATGGTTTTGACTAGGTAGAACGGTTGAGGATATCAAAGTTGGGCCGTTCCACCTAGCGTGAGGGAGCGATTCTGGCGGATTTCTTGTGGATTGCGGCGACTTCTGGGTTATTCAGGCAGGATTTCGGCGTAGGAGTCGGTGATTTCGGCGCTTAGATTGGCGGCGATGCGGTGGACGGCGTGGTCGATCTGGTGGAGCTGGCCGGTGAGGTAGCTGGTGGAGGAGGAGATGGCGGCGATACCTAAGGTGGCGCGGTTCCACACCATGCCGTCGTCGAGCTCGGCTATGGCTAAGTTGAAGCTGTGGCGGAGTTTATCTTTCATGGAGCGGAGGACCTGGCGGCGGTCTTTGAGGGACTGGGCGTGGGGGATTTCTAGTTCGATGGTGAGTTTGGCTATGGGCATGATGTTTTTACCCTCCCCCTCCCCCCTCTCAGGGTATTTTGGACGTAAGTCTTTTACTTCGTTGTATTCGGAGGAGGTGTGTGGCTGTAAAATATTCCATCTAAAGGGCTTGCGTGCAAAATATTGAAAGCAGGAGACTTGCGCGATGCTCTTTGGATTGGGAAAGTTCCTGGCTTGAGTGGTCGCCTTCTGTGTGGTTGTTTTGTCAAGTCCCCCTGATTTTTTTTGGTGTCTAACGGACGAGAACCAAGTAGATGGCCATGGCTATTCCCACGGCAGCCAGGATAAGGCCGAGAAGGACGGCGTCGCGAGAGACGCGGCCGGGACGCCAGGTGCCGGAGCTTAGTTCGTGGACCAGCTGGAAGTGGCGGTAGACGGAGCTGAGGTTGACGATGACACCGAGGGCCACCAGGAAGACTCCGGACCAGAGAGATAATCCCGTGGTGCGGGGAGGCAGATGGGACTGGGCGGCGGTGATCTGACGGAGGAAGAGGCCAAAGCGGCTGACGGCGAAGCCGATTCCCATGAGGCCGAGGCCGGTCCGGATCCAGGCGAGGAAGGTCCGCTCGGCGGCGAAGTAGACGCGGGGATCCTGCTCGGCGGGCTGGGGCGGAGGGGCCATGGTGGGATTGTAAGGCAGCGGGGTGGTTCGAGGTGTGGGGAGCTGGTGGTGAGTTGTGGTGGTTCGGTGGCGGTTTAGTGGCAGATTGTGGTGATTTGGGGTGGTGCTGCTGGGGGGAGGCTCTCTGGATGCGCTAACAATTCCCTTTTCAGTATGCGGATCTGACGGCTCATTAGAACAGGTCGGAGAGGAGGGCATACCCCAAGGGCTAAAGCCCCCTTTTCTTTTTGTCTTGAGAGGCCCAAGGCTGAAGCCTTGGGGTACCTAGAGGCACAGGCAAGGTGCAAATGCAAATACGGAGGTCTCTCCACTGCGCTGTTCACGTGAGGCTGTGAACAGCTTCGGTCGAGATGACGGGGCTTTGCGTTTGGAGGGAGGATGAGCAAGCGGCGGTCGAAGGCTCGGCTGGGAGCGGAGGGGTTGGCGCCTGGATGGGCTGACAACGCTCTGGATGGGCTGACGACGCTCTGGACTCGCTTAACAACGCTCCGGACGCGCTGACAATTTTGTGACGGCGTTCGCTTATAGTCGGAGACCATGATGGGGCAGGGGGATGGATGGGGGGAGAGGATGATGGCCGGCGGGTGGCGGGTTTTTTTCGTGCTTGTGTTTACGGGTTTGCTTGCAGGCTGGGCGAGGGCGGCTACGGTGAAGGCGGAGTTTGTGGGCTCGGAGAGTTGCAAGACGTGTCATGCTGCGGCGTACAGGGGGTGGAAGCAGACGCGGATGGCGAATGTGGTGCGTGATCCAAAGGCGCATCCCGAGGCGGTGCTGGCGGACTTTACGCATCCGAATCCGCTGGTGACGTTTGGGCTTGATGATGTGGCGTTTGTGTATGGGAGCCGGTGGAAGCAGAGGTTTTTTACCAAGCGTGGGGACGACTACTATCCGGAGCCGGCGCAGTGGGATGTGAAGAAGGGGAGATGGCTGCCGTATCACGCGGAGACGGGGACTGACTGGTGGCTTCCGTTCTACGGGCCGAGTAACTTCGATCGTCCTACGGGGCCGACGTGCGATGGGTGCCACTCGGTGAACTACAACGTGGAGACGAAGCAGGTGACGGAGTGGAATGTGGGCTGCGAGAAGTGCCATGGGCCGGGGAGTCTGCATGTAGCGCATCCGACGAAACAGAACATTGTGAACCCGGGAACGCTTGATTATGTGCGGGGGAACGATACCTGTATTCAGTGCCACAGCCAGGGACGGCCGATGGGGAATCCGATCGAAGGGAAGTACTTCGACTGGCCAGTGGGTTTTGTGCCGGGGGAGCGGTTGGCGGAGTTCTGGACGCTGGAAGAGTTGAAGCCGGGAGTGACGAACTTTTTTCAGTATGCGGACCTGACGGCGCACAAGAACAGGATGCAGGGGAATGATTTTGTGCAGAGCAATATGTATCACCGGCAGATCAGATGCTTTGACTGCCATCAGGTTCACAGTAGCGAGAACGAGTCGGACCTGGTCGCGAAGGGGAATGCGGTTTGTCTGACGTGTCATACGAAGGACAATCCTGCCGGGCTGAAGGGGACGGTCAGTGAGCATACGCATCATGCGGCGGGGAGCAAGGGGAGTGAGTGTGTGGCGTGCCATATGCCGAAGATCGAGCAGACGATCAAGGACAACTTTGTGAGTGCGCATACGTTCCGGTTTATTACGCCGAAGGAGACGGAGTTGTCGGGGATTCCTAATCCTTGTACTTCGTGCCATAGGGATAAGTCGACGGCGTGGGCTACGAAGGAGTTGAGGGGGTGGAAGACTACTTCGCCCTGGCGAGTGGGGAATTAGTTGCTTGTCGCAGAGACAGTGTTACTGCGGATGCGGCGGGTCGGATTATTTCCACTGGATCGCTAACAAGCCTAATGGCTATCTTTTGGGCTCATACCGCATCGCCACCGCCCCCGAGCCGAACTCCTGCCGGCTCACGAGCCTCAAGTCGACATGCTTCGATAGCCCGGAGAACAACGTCGGCCCGTGGCCCGCCAGCCTGGGCTGCACCACGAACTCGTACTCATCGATCAATCCCAACTCCGCCAAGGCCAGCGGGAGCTTTACGCCTCCCACGAACAGTCCCTTACCCGGCTCTCGCTTGAGCTGCTGAACGGCCTTCTCCAGATCTCCGCGCACGAGCTCCGCGTTCCAATCGACCCGGTCCAAGGTGCTCGACACGACGTACTTCTTTGCCGCGTCGATCGTCCGGGCGAAGGGTTCCATCCAATCAGGCCTCGTCCCGGCCCGCGCCGGCTGCCGCCACGCTGCCTCCATCATCTCGTAAGTCACCCGGCCTAAGAGGAGGGCATCGGCCTGGTTGAGGTTCTCGACCGCGTGGCGATGCAAGTCTTCATCCGGGATAATTGCTCGATGATCGCAGCACCCGTCCAATGTGACGTTGATGGAATACCGGAGGGGTTGCATTCCGCAAGAGTACCGCCGATGGGATAGACCAGCAAGGCTAGCCCGCTTCAGGGCTAGGAGCCACTCACCTGATGCATGACGATGACAATTTGAGCGATGTTAGCGGCATGTCGCAGAGACAATGTTGCTGCGGAATGACAGTAAAAGGGCATGCAAGTGCAAGTGCAAGCGGAGTCGCAACGCAACCGAGTGCAGGTGCAGCTTCAACCGCAGCTTCCTCCGCTTCGCGTCGGAATGACAACAAAAGGGCATGTAACCGCAACCGCAAGTGCAAGTACAACAGGAAACCCGCGGCCCTTCGGAAAATCTTCTACAATTTGGGATTGGGAGATGCCCATTGCGACAGACATGGTTGTCAGGGATTGCGCCGGTTTTCTTGCGGCGTGCGAGTTTAGTGGTGGTGTTGGGAGCGTTTGCGGGGGTGATTGTGAGTAGTTCGCAGGGTGCGGTAGTGAACGACAAGCAGGTGGCGTTTGGGCCGGGGAATCCTTTTTATGCGAAGAGTACGCTGCCGTTTGAGGCTCCGCCGTTCGACAAGATCAAGGATGGCGACTATGAGCCGGCCATTGAGGCTGGGATGGCGGAGGAGTTGAAGGAGATCGGCGCGATTGCAGATAACTCCGCTGCGCCTACGTTTGAGAATACGGTTGTGGCGATGGAGAAGACAGGCTCGCTGTTTCAGCGGGCGATGGCGGCGTTCAGTGGAGTGACGGGAGCGAACACGAATCCTGAGTTGGAGAGGGTACAGAAGGAGCTGGCTCCGAAGCTGGCGGCGCACAGGGACGCGATTTATCTGAACACGAAGTTGTTTCATCGTGTGGCTGCGGTGTATGAGCAGAGGGAGTCGCTGAAGCTGAGCCCGGAGGGGCTGCGGCTGGTGGAGGTGAGGCATAGAGACTTTGTTCATGCGGGAGCGAACCTGTCGGATGCGGATAAGGACAAGCTGAGGAAGCTGAATGAAGAGGAGTCGACGCTGTCGAACGGCTTCCGAAGCAAGGTGCTGGCGGCGACCAAAGATGCGGCTTATGCGACGACGGATCAAGCTGCGCTGGCGGGGTTGACGGCGGCGGATTTGAGCGGGGCGGAGGCGGCGGCGAAGGAGCGGAAGAAGGAGGGGTATGTGTTGCCGTTGCAGAATACGACGCAGCAGCCCTATCTCTCGTCGTTGAGTGTGAGGGCGACGCGGCAGGCGGTGTTTGATGCTTCGTGGACGCGGACCGAGCGTGGAGATGCGAACGATACGCGATCGACGATTGCGCGCCTGGCGCAGCTGAGGGCAGAGAAGGGCAAACTGCTGGGGCATGACAGCTATGCCGGATGGAAGCTTGAAGACCAGATGGCGAAGACGCCGGAGAACGCATTGAAGTTTATGGATGCGCTGGTGGCTCCGTCGACGGCGAATGCGGCCGATGAGGCGAGGGATATTCAGGGGGTGATCGACTCTCAAAACAACGATACGCAGAAGGGTGGGTTTTCGGTTGAGGCGTGGGATTGGGAGTTTTACTCGGAGCAGGTGAGGAAGGCGAAGTACGACATCGATGAGGCGCAGGTGCGGCCTTACTTCGAGTTGAATAACGTGCTTGAGAATGGTGTGTTTTATGCGGCGGGACAGCTGTATGGGTTGAGTTTCAAGGAGCGGAAGGATATTCCGGTGTGGAATCCGGATGTGCGCGTGTTTGAGGTGTTCGACGGGGATAGCAAGCCGCTGGCGCTGTTTTACTGCGACTACTACAAGCGGGATAACAAGAACGGCGGCGCGTGGATGTCGAACTTCGTCGATCAGTCGAAGCTGATGGGCACGCTGCCGGTGGTGTACAACGTTGCGAATCTGCCGAAGCCTGCGGCGGGGGAGCCGGCGCTGGTCAGCTTCAGCGATGTGGTGACGATGTTCCATGAGTTTGGGCACGCGCTGCATGGGATGCTGGCGGATAGTGAGTATCCGAGCCTGTCGGGGACGTCGGTGGCGCGGGACTTTGTGGAGTTTCCGTCGCAGTTCAATGAGCATTGGGCGACGTATCCGGCGGTGTTCGCGCACTATGCGAAGCACTACAAGACGGGCGCGGCGATGCCTGAGGATCTGGCAACGAAGATCAAGAAGGCGGCGGACTTCAACCAGGGGTATCTGCTGACGGAGTTGCTGGCGGCGGCGGAGCTGGATATGCAGTGGCACTCGCTGCCGGTGGGTGATGGGTTGCAGGAGCCGGATGCGTTCGAGAAAGCTGCGCTGGCGAAGAAGGGTTTTGCGCTGAGCTATGTGCCGCCGCGGTACAGGTCGAGCTACTTCTCGCACATCTGGGGCGGGGGATATGCGGCGGGGTACTACGCGTATCTTTGGAGCGAGATGCTGGATGATGATGCGTTCCAGTGGTTTCAGGATCATGGCGGATTGACGCGGGCGAATGGAGACCGGTTCCGGAAGATGGTGCTGTCGCGTGGGAACACGGAGGATCTGGCGAAGATGTATGAGGCGTGGCTGGGGAGTGCGCCGAAGGTGGAGCCGATGCTGAAGTATCGCGGGCTGGAGAAGGGTGCGACGAAGTAGGTTGGAGCTGAGATGAACGAGGTGTGAGTGAGCCGCTTGCGATGATGTCGCAGGCGGCTTCTTTCTTTGTGGCGGGATGTTTCGGCGTAAGTGCGAGATGTTTTACGGCTTGAGGGACTCAGATCGCGCGGGATGGGTGGAAGGCGCGACGAGATTTTTCTTCGCAATTTTGACAACTTCAGATATGCTGATTTTCATTCCAAGTTCACATAGCAAACTGAATTTCACCTGTCGCGAAGTTTAAGTTCACAGTTGCCTGGGCGTCGTCACCGCGGGTCCGCCGTGTTGCATCGCTGCATTTGTGTCTTCCGGATTGGTTATCTTCAGACAAAAAGAGACTTGTTTCCGTTCACGCTGCACTACTTCAGGAGCCAGATTATGACTAAACGTATGCGTTTTTCGTTTCTCGTCCTTGTTTGCCAGATGGCGTTGCTGCTTCTGGTTTGTCCGGTGTTTGGGCAGCAGACGCTCGGTGGTCTGACGGGTGTGGTGACCGATAGTCAGGGGGGGATTCTGTCGGGCACGGTGGTGACCGTGGTGGGAGATCAGACGGGTTTGACGCGGACGCAGACGGCGGGGAGCAATGGGTTTTATGACTTTGCCAATCTGCCGATTGGGACGTATACGCTTTCGTTTTCGAAAGAGGGATTTCAGACGCAGAAGATGAACGCGATTCCTGTGCAGAGCGACCGGACGGGAACGGTGAATGCAAGTTTGAGTGTAGGCGCGGTGAACACCGTGGTAAGCGTGGACGCGGCGCCGTTGATGAATGCGGTGGATACGACGAACGGTTACGTTCTGGATAAGGCGCAGATCGAGTCGATACCGCAGCCTACGGGGAGTTTTACAGGGCTGGCGATTCTGTCGCCGGGAGTGAACGCGGAGCTGTCGGGCGGTACGGGAGCTCAGTCCGGGTTGGGGAATCTGCCGATCTGGGCGAATGGTCAACGCGACACGAGCAATAGCTTCTCGATCAACGGCGTGGACGCGAGCAATCTTTTCAACGGGAAGAGTACCAGCCAGGTCGGCTCGCAGCGCGTCGTCAATAGTACTGGCGCTTCGACGACACAGGGGGGTGCGGGGGTGATACAGACTGTCGCGTCCGTGTACCTTTCGATCGGCAACGCGATTCCTACGCCCGCACCGGAGACGATTCAAGAGGTCCGGGTGAACGCCTCGATGTATGACGCGCAGCAGGGCTCTACTTCCGGGGCGCACATCGACTTGAATACTGCTTCCGGGACGAACGCGTATCACGGCACGGCGTATGGGCGTCGCGGGACGAACTGGATTAATGCAGCGCCATTTTTCTTCAAGAATAATCCGCTGCTCGCCAATGATCCCAAGGATCAGAATCCTGAGTTGCATCGCTATGTTGCCGGGGGCACCTTTGGTGGTCCGATTATCAAGAACAAGTTGTTTGGCTTCGTGTCGTATCAGCACCTGCAGGTATCGGATCAGGAGATCGGCGACAACTTCATCAATGTGCCGGTTGGTCTCTCCGATAACAATCGTGATGCTGCTGGTTTCGCAAACATGATCAACGGTCCTTTTGGTACCACGCTTACCGCCGCCAACATTGATCGGACTGCGCTGGCTTTATTCAACTCGCCCTCACTGCCCGGTGAGCCGGGCAAGTGGCTTGTACCGAACGACACAGGATCTTCGAGCATGTCTGCTTCCCACCCCTACAATGCTTTTCTTCCCGGCACGGGACGTTTCAAGGCCGATATGGCTGTGGCGAATCTTGACTACAACATCAGCAGCAAAGACACCCTGTCGCTGAAGTATTTCTATCAGCACGATCCCACCCTTGCTCCCTACGCCTACTCAAGTGTTCCGGGATTTACCGAACACCTCGACTCAGGCGCGCAGGTTTTTTCGATCATCAACACTTATCTGGTGAGGTCAAACCTGAGTACGACGGAGAGTTTAGGGTTTCTTCGAGAGAAGACCTGGGTCGATAACGAGCAGCCCTTCGGACCGAACGCGATTCCTGGAGGGTCGCAGGGGACGGTTTCGATCAATGAGTTTGGGTCGAACTATTTTCCCGGCGTGTCGATTGTGAATGTACTTGGCAGCGCTCAAAGCCAGTATGGTCTGGTCAGCTCCGGCATTCTGAACATTGGCCCGAATGCGGAGGGGCAGGCTCCTAACACGGGGGCCTTCCAGAATCGCTGGCAGCCGTCGGGCAATGCTATCTGGACGCTGGGCAAGCACACGGTCACCTTTGGAACCAGCTATAGCTATACGCAGCTGAACACGATCGACAAGCGTACGGGGACAGGGACTGTCGCAACAGACGATTTGAGCGCCTATGCGCAGGGATATGTAACGCCGGGCAGTTCTTCGACGTCTTTCTATGTCAGCTCGTTCCTGCAGGGCGATGCAAGCCGTTACTATCGGGCGAATCAAGTGGGGAGCTATGTGCAGGACAAATTTCAATTTACGCCCACGCTATCGATCACCGCAGGGCTGCGGTATGACTGGGATGGCGGATTGACGGAGAAGAATGGACGCATCTTCAACTTCGACCCCACGCTTTACAACTACAACGCGGCGTCGGACACGATTGTGAACCCGGGCTTCATTATCGCCAGCAATAACAAGAACGGGACCACCGGCGTGAGTCCGACGACATTGACGGGCCGCCAGTGGGGAGTTGGTCCGCGGTTGGGCGCGGCGTGGCAGCCTGAGAAGTTCGGGGGGAAGGTGGTGGTGCGTTCGGGCTTCGGGATGTACTACGACCGCGGCGAACTCTTCAGCTACTTCTCGCCTGGGTATGCGATTGGTACGGTCACGGGCGGGCCTTTCGGAGTCAATCAGCAGCTTCCGTTTGTGACGGCGCAGAGTTGCCCGGTCCAGAGCCTTTACAGCTACTACATTCCGACGTGCGGCGGAGGCGGCGGCTTCTCGCCACCAGTTACAGCGCCGACGGCCGCCACGGGCAATCTGGCGAACCCTTATACGAACGTTCAGAATGCTCCGCCGACGAATCCGCAGTCATCCGACCTGAGCAACTACCTGCCGAATATCGCGAGCATCAGCAATGGCGGGCAGCCGATTTCGCTCGGCGTCTACGATCGCGCGAACAAGCTCCCTTACACCTTTAACTACACCCTCGATATTCAGTGGCAGCCACGCAACGACCTCGCGGTAACACTGGGCTACGTCGGTAATCTGGGTCGGCATCAGGTGATTCCGGTTCCCTTCAACCAGCCCGGCATCGCATCACCCAGTGCCACGATCCATGGTGAGAAGTATTCCTATGGCTATAACGTCGGCGGAGCCACTTTGCCTGACGGCAGTGGATATGATTTCGACTATGAGGGCGGCAACATCGATCATCGGGTTCCGTATGTTGGGTATGCTGCAGAGTCGATCTCGTACCGGGCGGCGGGCGTGGATGCTTACAATGCGCTGACGGCACATGTCGAAAAGCGCATGAGTCATGGGATACAGGTGGCTGCCTCTTACACGTACTCCCACGCGCTTGATGAGCAGAGCGGCCTGGGGTTGTTTTACAACGGCAACAACCCTCTCAATCTACGGGACGGATATGCTTCGGCCGACTTTGACCGAACGCATGTGATCAACTTTAACTATGTCTTCCGGCTGCCCGACTTTGTTCATAGCCACTCTATTGAGAGCTACTTTACGAACGGCTGGTCGCTGGTGGGCCTGACGATTCTGCAGAGTGGTCAGCCCTATAGCGTGATCGACTTCAGCGGAGCCGTGGGTAGCATCTATTACGGGGTCAGCAACGGAATTACGAATCCGATCGTTCCTCTGGCGGCTGGTTGCACGGCGAAGAACGCGAAGACGGGACACTCCGGGGCGTTCAATCCAAACGGCGACCCGAATCTGAATGCGTTGAAGGCGTCCTGCTTTACGATTCCGGTGCTGCAGGCAGGGGGACTGAGCGGCGCGGTTCCGACCTCAGATCCTTATGAGACCGACTTCACCACTGGTCAGCGTAATATCTTCCGTCAGGCTTTCCAGAAGCGCGCGGATGCCTCGCTGATGAAGGCGACGAAGTTCACGGAACGGTACAGTCTCACTTATACGTTTGATGTCTATAACCTCACGAATACGAGCAGCTTCGATGTGCCAGGCAACGAAGTGGCGCAGAACGTAAACTACAACGGATTCCCGGCGGCTGGAACGCCGGTTCTACCTACCGGCTGCAACACCAGCAGCCCAAGTACCGGGAGCTTTTACAACTGTCCAAGTGGGCTTGGTACGGTGACGCACACGATTGGGAGTCCGCGACAGATACAGATGTCGTTGCGGTTCCTGTTCTGAGTCCTGTTTGGAGAGGGCTGTCCTGGCGGACGGGCTCCCTGCGCCGGAGGCGGTCACTTCGTGACGTGTATACCTTGTCGTGATCCTTCCCGCTGGTCGGGATGAGAGGGCTACACTGATGCTCTTTAGGATTTCAGTTGGGGATGGGTGATCTCTTTCAGGGCGGTGCCGGTGAGTTGGAGTCGCTGGGCTTCGGTGCAGTAGAAGGCGATGCGGGCGGCGGCGGTGATGTAGTCGAGGCCGGCGGTGCGGATGTTCGAGATGCAGTTGCGGTCGGCGTCGGTGCGGCCTGGGGCTGGGTTCCAGGTGATGTAGGCGCCGAGGGAGTCGGGGGAGCTGAGGCCGGGGCGCTCGCCGATTAGGATCACTGAGAGGCGGGCGTGGAGGAGAGAGCCGATTTGGTCGGCGATGGCGACGCGGGCCTGGGTGGCGATGCAAATTGGGCCGAGAGTATGCGGAAGCGTGGGAAGGAGCGCGGCGAGCAGGGGGATGGCGTGGTGCTCTATTGCTGTGGCGGAGAGGCCGTCGGCGATGACGATCACTATGTCGCACGGGGATGGATGGAGGAGAGCGGCGGAGGCGGGAGCGAGGGTTCGGCCGAGGTCGGGACGGCGGAGGTAGGAGGCGCGGTCTGGGGCGGCGCTGGCAACGGCCAGGATTGGGGTGGGCAGGGAGGGGATCTCGGTGCGTAGGCGGCGGATGAGATGTTCGGTGTCGAGTGCGGCGTGGACGGCGTCGCGGGCCTGGGCGTGGGCGAGTTGGAAGTCGAGGATCTCTGTGGTGGTGAGACTTACGCCGGTGCGGCGGAGGGAGACTCGAGCTGGCGTGTAGTTGCGTAGCGAGGGAGTCGTTGTACTCGCTGGGGTGGCGGATTGAGAATGGTCTATCTTTATCTCGTGTTCAGGCATGTCGGTCTGGGACGTTCGGGAGACGATGATAGCCAGTGTACGGAATGAGCTGGAGTCCTGTAGGAGCTAGTTGCGTGAAACGGAGCTTGTTGGTGAGATGGTGTTAATTTCTACTTGAAGACCGAATCTATCAGTTGGACCTGCGATTCTGCACGGGGTGTCATGTTTTACCAGGGCTCTCTCTATGTTGCGGTTTATTGGAAGTCTAATTCGGCCTTATCGCGGCACGCTGGTGGGGATTTTTGTCGCCATGCTGGTCGAGACGGTGATGAGCCTGGCGACGCCGTGGCCGTTGAAGATCATTCTGGATAATGTGGTTGGCGACCACAAGATGGTTCCATGGCTGCATCGGCTGGTTGGGCTGTTGCTGGAACATGAATCAAGGATGCATATAGCGGAGCTGGCGGCGTTGGCGTTTGTGTTGATCTCGCTGCTTGGCGCAATCGCTTCTTATATTGACAACTATTACACGGAGAGCGTGGGGCAGTGGGTGGCGCATGACCTGCGCATGAAGATGTATGAGCATCTGCAGCGGCTTTCGCTGGGGTACTACAACACGCATGCGACGGGAACGATTCTGAGCACGATTACTGCAGATATCCAGACGATCCAGGGGTTCGCTTCGTCTTCGACTTTGAATATTCTGGTGGATCTGCTGACGATCGTCTGCATGCTGGGGTTGATGTTCTGGTTGAACTGGGACTTCACGCTGATTGCAGTTGGAGTGACGCCGTTTCTGCTGCTGTTTGTTTCGCGTTTCAAGAAGGCGGTGAAGAAGGCGACGCATGAGGTTCGCAAGGAGCAGAGCGAGATTGTTGCGGTGGTGCAGCAGGGGCTGGAGTCGATCCAGGCGGTGAAGGCGTTTGGGCAGGAGGAGACGGAGCAGGCGCAGTTGCAGCTGGTGAGCGAGGCGACGGTGAGCGCGGCGTTGAAGGCGAGGAGCGTGAAGGCGCTGTTGTCGCCGGTGGTGACGATTACGGTGGCGCTGTGCACGGCGGTGGTGTTGTGGCGTGGGGCGGCACTGATTCTGGCGAAGACGATGACAGTGGGAGAGCTGACGGTGTATCTGGCTTACCTGGCGAAGTTCTTCAAGCCGGTGAAGGATCTGGCGACGACGACGAATGCTGTGGCGCAGGCGGCGGTGGGGGCGGAGCGGGTTCGCGAGATTCTGGAGACGGATACGGTGATTCCGGAGAAGGCGGATGGGTTTGCGCCGGGTACGGTCGCGGGGGCGATCGAGTTTGAACATGCGGCGTTTGGGTATGATGCGGCGTCTCCGATTTTGACGGATGTGAGCTTCAAGATTGGGGCGGGTCAGTTTGTGGGAATCGTGGGGCCGACGGGGAGCGGGAAGTCTACGGTGGTGAGTTTGATTCCGCGGTTCTACGATGTGCAGTCGGGAACGGTGAAGATCGACGGCGAAGATGTGCGGGACTATAAGCTGAAGTCGCTGCGATGCAAGATTGGATATGTGCTGCAGGATACGGTGCTGTTTCGCGGGACGATTCTGGAGAATATTGCGTTTGGACGGCCGTCGGCTACGAAGGATGAGGTGGTTGCGGCGGCGAAGCTGGCGAATGCGGATGAGTTCATTATGAAGATGCCGCTGGGGTACGAGACGATGGTGGGGGAGCGGGGATCGACGCTGTCGGGTGGGCAGAGGCAGAGGATTGGGATTGCGCGGGTGATGGTTCGGAACAGCCCGATTCTGCTGCTGGATGAGCCCACAGCGGCGCTCGATAGCGAGTCGGAGAAGCTGGTGATCGATGCGCTGGAAAAGCTGATGAAGGGGCGGACAGTGATTGCGATTGCCCATCGATTGAGCACGATCCGGGATGCGAATCAGATTATTGTGATCAACGGCGGGGTTGTGGCGGAGAATGGGACGCATGAGGAGCTGATGGCGGTGAATGGAATCTATGCGGCGCTGCATCGTACGCAGTTCGACGCGGGGTTGGATAAGGTGATGGCGTAGAGGAGCTGGAGTTGTGTTGAGCCGGGAAAGGCTGTAGAAGATATCAACGCCGGTTCTTGAGATCAGTGGTTGAAGGAAGAGATTATGTCGCGCTCTGTGATTGTTTTGCCTGACGACTCCGCTCAGCCGATTTTGGACGCCATTCATGGTGCGAAGGATTCGATCCGGGTAAAGATGTTTGTATTTTCGGATCCGACTTTGCTGCAGGCGGTGATGGAGGCGCATCAGCGCGGGGTGAAGGTGCGGGTGATGCTGAACCCGGAGCGGCGGGATGGGGAGAAGGAGAACGGCGAGTCGCGGATTGCGTTGACGGACGCGGGGATCGAGGTGTTGGACAGCAATCCTTGCTTTGACCTGACGCATGAGAAGTCGATGGTGATCGATGACAGGATGGCGTTTGTCGAGTCGCTGAACTGGGAGACGAAGAATCTTACCGAGACGCGGGACTATGCGATTGTGACGACGCATAAGCACGAGGTCGAAGAGGTGATGGAGTGCTTCGACGCGGACTGGAAGCGGGAGGACTTCAAGGCGGGGGATCACTCGCATCTGATCTGGTGTATCGGCAATGGGAGGCAGCGGCTGGGGCAGCTGATCGATGAGGCGAAGGAGTCGCTGTGGCTGCAGAATGAGCGGTACCAGGACCCGACGATCATTGAACACCTGGTAAGGGCGAATCAGCGGGGGGTGAAGGTCCATATTATGGCGCGGCCTCCGCATAAGCTGAAGAAAGACAAGCTGATTGAGGGTGTGAGCGGGCTGAGGGTGCTCGAAGATATCGGCGTGAAGATTCACAAGCTGAAGCACATCAAGCTGCATGCGAAGCTGCTGCTGGCCGATGATGCGCGGGCGATCATTGGGTCGATCAATCTTGCTCCGGGGAGCTTTGATAGCCGGCGGGAGCTGGCGATCGAGGTGAGGGATGATCACATCCTTGATCGTTTACTCAAGACCGTCCGGTATGACTGGGAGAACTCGAAGAAGTTGGACTTGAGCGATGAGGGACTGCTGGCTGAGTTGGAGCAGTACGATCCGAATGTTGCTGAGGATCTGGGGTTGGAGACGCACAAGGGTGGGAAGAAGTGTTGAATGGGCCGTGTTTGAGACGCTTCTGACTTGAGGCTGGCCCTTGGTTCGCTTGAGAGGATGGCTCTGCGCAGGGCGGTCGAGGCATGTGCACGCAAAGGAAAGAACAACAGCAGATTCCTTCGCTGCGCTGCGGAATGACGAACAAAAGAACAGGCAACCGCAACATCAAAATGCAGATGTTGTGGTTCCGCAGTACTCTTCAACGGAGGAACTTATGCGATCGTTTCTTGCCTCAATCGGTTGCTGTTTCGCGGTGGCCGCTAGTCTAACGGGTTACGCCCGATCGACCCATCCGGCCACAGAGGAGCAAGGCGTCACCACCGTAACGGACAAATTAGTTGGCACATGGCGGCTCGTCAGCGTTGAGACGGTTCGCCCGAACGGCGAAGTCATCTATCCGTTCTACGGCCGACATCCGGAAGGAGTGTTGATCTACGACCGCAGCGGTTGGATGAGCGTGCAGATTGTTTCGGACCCAAAACCAACTTTGTCTAGCAGTAGCTCTCGCGAGGGGTTGCTGGCGGCGGCGCCGTCTGAAAAGGCTAATCTGGTTGACGGTTACTATGCGTATTGCGGTACCTGGACTGTAGACCAGTCAAACTCCACAGTGACCCACCACATCAAACAATCACTATATCCAGCCGAGCGGGGCACGGAGGGTGTCCGGAACTTTTCCCTGGATGGTAGCCGGCTGATATTGGTCGCAAAAGGGATTCATGAGATGGGAGAAGTTCACAAACGGAGTCTAGTTTGGGAGCGCGTTCCGTCTGAGTTGCCATAGCTTCGCGTGGCGACAAGCGGGTAGTGCGTCTAGGGGAGCATGGCCGGCAGGTGAAGGCGGTGGGGGGCGGTGGTGTTGAGCCAGGATTCGAACTCGGGGGCTGGGCGGAGGTTGAGGAGGCGGCGGAGGTAGAGGGCGTCGTGGAAGGATGTGCTCTGGTAGTGGAGCATGATGTCGTCGGCTCCGGGGACGCCCATGATGTAGTTGACGCCTGCGGCGCCGAGCATGGTGAGGAGGACGTCCATGTCGTCCTGGTCGGCTTCGGCGTGGTTGGTGTAGCAGATGTCGCAGCCCATGGGGAGGCCGAGGAGTTTGCCGCAGAAGTGGTCTTCGAGGCTGGCGCGGAGGATCTGCTTGCCGTCGTAGAGATACTCGGGGCCGATGAAACCGACGACGGTGTTGACGAGCATTGGGTTGAAGTGGCGGGCTACGGCGTAGGCGCGGGCTTCGAGGGTTTGCTGGTCGATACCCTGGCCGCGGGCGCCACCCTGACCTCCGGCACCATGATGGGCGTTGGCGCTTAGGCTGCTGCCCTGGCCGGTTTCGAAGTACATGATGTTGGGGGTGGGGTTCTCTGGTGCGCGGTTGAGGCTGCGGGCTTGTTGGTGGGCTTCTTCGAGGAGGGCGAGGTTGATGCCGAAGCTCTTGTTAGTGGCTTCGGTCCCTCCGATGGATTGGAAGAGGAGGTCGAGCGGAGCGCCTTGCTGCATGGCCTGCATCTGGGTGGTGAGGTGGGCGAGGACGCAGGATTGGGTGGGGATGTCGTAGCGGCGGCGGATGTGATCGACGAGGTGGAGCAGGTTGGTGAGGGTGGCAACGCTGTCGGAGACGGGGTTGATGCCGATGACGGCGTCGCCGGAGCCGAGGAGAAGGCCGTCAAGGATGGAGGCGGCGATGCCTGCGGGATCGTCTGTCGGGTGGTTGGGTTGGAGGCGTGTGGAGAGGCGGCCGGGAAGGCCTACGGTGGTGCGAAATTTGGTAACGACATTTATTTTGCGGGCTGCGAGGATGAGGTCCTGGAGGCGCATGAGTTTGGAGACGGCGGCGACCATCTCCGGAGTGAGGCCGGGCGCGAGAGCGGCGAGGCTGGCGGGAGTGGCGTCGTCCGAGAGGAGATGGTCGCGCAGCTCGCCTACGGTGAGGCTGGAGATGGGAGCGAAGGCGGCGATGGCGGCGGGAGTGCGGCTGGTGTCGAGGATGAGGCGGGTGACCTCGTCGGTCTCGTAGGGGACGATGGGTTCGTTGAGAAGGTGGGTGAGGGGGAGATCGGCGAGGGTGCGCTGCGCGGCTACGCGTTGTTGGGCGCTGGTGGCGGCGATGCCTGCGAGTTCGTCGCCCGAGCGGGCGGGGGTGGCTTTGGCGAGGAGATCGGCGAGGGAGTCGAAGGTGTAACGGACGCTCGCTATGGTGTGGGCGTGGGCCATTTGGTACTACGCTAGCAGGGTTCGCTTGAGAGGATGGCTCTGCACGCAGAAGAAAAGAGACAACCGCAGATTCCTCCCCCGTTCGACGAAGCTCAGGGTGCGGAATGACAAGCAAAAGGACAGGCAACCGCAAAAGCGTTGCGTTTCTTTTTGCTGCTATGACTGCCACGACAAACAAAGGCGAAATACAGGGGTCTCTCCACTGCGTCGCGCGATGAAACCGCCGCGACTCCGGTCGAGATGACCATTTTTTTGGGGGGTGAAGAACGAGCAAAAGGCAAAGGCAAAATACAAAAAAGCAGATCCCTGCGGGATGACAACAAAAGAACAAGCAACGACGAGATAAAAGCAGGTGCAAGTGCAAAAGATAGCTGGGAAGAGTTGTGGCTTATTAGTGAGTTTCGAGTTTGATTTTGAGGACGGTGTTGAGGTCGGAGAGGCGCTGCATCTCGCGCTTGTCTTCGTCGATGTCCTGGATGGCGACGACGCCGCCGGAGACTTTGCCGTCCGGGTCGAGAACGGGGGCGCCGGTGAGGCTGATCCAGGCGCTTGAACCGTCGCTGTGGAAGCGGAGGTACTCGGTTGGGCCGATGGATTTTCCTCCCATGATGGCTTTGGCGAGCGGATGGTCATGGTCCTGATCGATATTCCGGGTGGCTTCCGAGTTGGGTCCGGGTGTGAACGAGATGGACTCTTTGCAGTAGTCGTCGATCATGGCTGGAGCGGCCTCGGTGCTGCGAAGGATCTCCTCGGCTCGCGGATTGCTCATGACGACGCGGCCATCGGGTGCTTCAGCGATGACGATCCCTACTGGAACCGCGTCGAAGACCGCTTTGAGACGAGCTTCGCTGCGGCGGAGGGCCTCCTCGGCACTTCTCTGGTCGTTGATGTCCTCGACGGTGCCGTACCAGCGGATGATTTTGCCGTTCTTTCCGCGGCGTGCAGTTGCGCGAGCGCGCATCCATCGCCAGGCGCCATCGACGCGATGGATGCGGTACTGAACGTCGAGTGGGCGGCCGGTGCGGAGGGACTCCGTCCAGATGCGGGAGGTTGGTTTGACGTCGTCGGGGTGGAGGGCGCGGATCCAACCGGTTCCGAGAGAGTCCGAAACGGAAAGGCCGGTGAGGCTCTCCCATCTTTGACTGGCATCGAGGATCATGCCGTCGGGGTCGGCGGTCCAGGGAACCTGGGGGTTGAGTTCGACGGTGTGACGGTAGTGGTCTTCGCTTTCGGCGAGAGCCTGCTCGGCCTGTTTGCGACGGGTGATATCGACGACGGAGACGGAGACTCCGATGACCTCGTCGGCCTCGTCGCGGGCGGGGTGGAAGGAGATGAGATGAGTGCGCTTTTCGTTGAGGGGATTGGGGTCCGGGTAGCAGATCTCGAGGTCGTTGCTGGCTTCGCCGTTGAGTGCGCGGAGGAGGTAGGGTTCGCAGAGGGGGAAGACGGTTGGCATGACCTCGGAGATATAACGGCCGAGGTGCGCGGCTACGGGGAGGTGATGCATTCCGGCGAGGCGTTTGTTGACGCTGACGTAGCGCAGGTTGCGATCGACGAAGCAGAGGCCGACCGGGACACCATCGTAGATGGCGTTGAGCTGGGCGAGGCGTTGGGTGGGCAGAGCTTCGAGGCGCAGAGGTAGGGTGGAGTCGGCTGCGGGGGAGCGGGGCTCGGGGATGGGAGGAGCGGGGTCGAGCCTGGCGGCGAGGACCTCGGGGAGTTGTTCGGGCGGGACGGGGCGACCGTAGAGCCAGCCCTGGCCGAGATCGCAACCTAGCCAGAGGAGCATGTCGGCTATGGTTTGGCTTTCGACGCCTTCGGCTACCGTGGTGAGGCTGAGACTGTTGCCGAGGCCGACGATGGCGGCGGCGATCTTGCGGCTCTCTCGGGTGTGGCCCATGGAACGGACGAAGCTGGCGTCGATTTTGAGCTCGTCGAAGGGAAGTGACTGGAGGTGGCGGAGGCTGGAGTAGCCGGTGCCGAAGTCGTCGAGGGCGAGACGGGAGCCTTGCTCTTTGAGTTCGGTGGCAATGCGGTAGGCGTGCTCTGTGTTGCTGGCGAGAGCGCTTTCGGTGATCTCGAGGATGAGACGGTTGAGGGGAAAGCTGGCTTGCTCGGCGGCGGAGCGGATGTGTTTGGGGAGGGAGAAGTCGGTGAGCTGGGTGAGGGAGATGTTGACCGAGAGGGTGAGGTGGTCGGGGATGTTTTTGGCGGCGGCGAAGACGGCTCGGAGGAGGTTGCCGGTGAGTTGGCCGTTGAGTCCGGTGTCTTCGGCGAGGGGAATGAAGTCGTTGGGAGGGATGAGACCGCGGACGGGGTGCTGCCAACGCGCGAGGACCTCGAATCCGCTGAGCAGGCCTGTGCGAAGCTCCACCAGCGGTTGAAAGTACGGAATAATTTCGTTCTTCTCGAGCGCTCTACGCAGATCGTTCGCGTCTTCCGCAGCCATGGCAAAGACGATACTACGGTCCGGATGCAAGTTATACAGGGATTTTTGGTTTGGCCGCGGACGAACAAATGAGGGCTTATTCGTTTTAGTGTGCGCTCTTACGGAGGTGGGGCCTCTGCTTGCGAAGCATCCTTCTACGGGAGCTTCGATCGCGCTGTGTCTTCTTGATTCGGATCAACGCCTGGGTAGATTTTATCGCGAGCAAGGGGTATCCAGAGGCGCGCATTTTTTTTGGGGTTGTTGTGCTAACTAATGGATTAGTTGATCGTCTCTTCTTTGAATGGGTCCGGGCTTCTGATTGTTTGAGGAGTCTGGACGTTGAGAGGGTGATGCCGCCGAAGAAGTCCATCACGTTGACAGAGGCTGAGTTACGGCTCATGAAGATACTGTGGGCGCGCGGCGAGTCGGCTGTGGGAGAGCTGGTGGCTGCGATGCCAGAGGGGGCGGCGCTGGCTTATAACTCTGTGCTGACGACGATCCGGATTCTGGAGCAGAAGAGGTATGTGAGTCACCGGCAGGAGGGCAGGGCGTTTCTGTATAGCCCCTGCGTTGCAGAGCAGGAGGCGAGCCGGTCCGAGGTTCGTCATATGCTGCAGCGTTTTTTTGGTAATTCGAGGGAGAGGTTGCTGCTTTCGCTGCTTGGGGATGACGAGGTGACGGCGGAGGAGTTGCAGCGCTTGAAAGAGGCGATTGCGGTGGCCGCGGATGACCGCGCGGGAGACGAACTGTGATTGGGATGGATTTGAACCTATTGCATGCTGTCGAAGGTCTGTCGCGAGTGGCGGCTGGTGCTGTGGTGTCGGGGTTGTGGCAGGGGCTGGTGCTGGCTGCCTGTGTGTGGATCTGTCTGCGGCTGGTGCCGAAGACTACGGCTGCGGTTCGGTTTGCGGTTTGGACGGCGGTGTTTGCAGTTCTGGCGTTGCTGCCGCTGCTTCATGCTTACGGAATTCATTCTAGTGATGAGGCGGCCGGTCATGGTGCAGTGGTGCAGCTGGATGTGCGATGGAGCTTTGCGATGGCTGCGCTGTGGCTGACGGTTGCGATGGTGCGCGGGGCGAAGTTGGCGATCAGTGCGGTGCAGCTGCGCGGGATTTGGAAGCGCGCGACGCCGTTGGAGACGGGCTCGGGTTGGGATTTGTCGCTGGCGGCAGCGGGGTGGCGTGGGGTGACGCTTTGCACGTCGGCGGATGTGGACCGGCCGAGTGTGATTGGATTTTTTTCGCCGCGGATCTTGATTCCCCTTGAGGTGTATGAGCGGCTTACTCCAGCGGAACTGGAGCAGATTGTGTTGCACGAGATTGGACATCTGCGGCGGGCCGATGACTGGATGAATCTGGTGCAGAAGATCGTTTTGGTGCTGGTGCCGCTGAATCCGGTTTTGCTATGGATCGAGCGAAGGTTGTGCTTCGAACGGGAGCTGGCGTGCGACGACGCAGTGCTTCGAACGACCAAGGCTCCGAAGGCCTACGCGACGTGCCTGACGGGGCTGGCTGAGCAGCGTTTGAGGCGGAGAGCAGCTGTGCTTTCGCTGGGTGCGTGGGAGAGACGATCGGAGTTGGCGCAGAGAGTGCATAGCATTCTGCGGCGCAGTGAAGGGATGGGCAGGACGCAGGCTCGCGTGTTGATGAGTGTGCTTGTGCTCGGACTCGTTGGGGGAGCGGCTGAGCTTTCACGTTGTCCGCAGGTTGTTGCGTTCTCCGGTGGTGCAGCTGCTTTGCATGCCGACATGCAGCGTTCCGCTGCGGCCGATGCAGAGTATCAAGCTGTCGCGTTTCGTCCTTCTGTAGCGAATATTCCTGCTGCGGGCGCGACACACGAGACTCTGCTAAAGGCTTCTATGCCGATGGGTTCGACTGGCCAGATTATTCAGCCAACGAAGGCAACTGCGGCTAAACGGCGTCGCTCGGTGCATTCGGCTGCGCTGCTGCGCGCGAAGCAGGATCGAGGGATGGTGCGGATGCAGAGATGGGTTGTGCTGACCTCTTGGGAGGAGTCGTTGCAGCCAAGGATGGTGCTCACGGTGTCGAGTGAGCGGGTGTTTTCTTCTTCGTTTGCAGCCGTGCCTACCGCGGGCGGCTGGCTGGTCATTCAACTTTAAACAAAGCTGTACGAACCGTTGTGAGGATCGATCATGTCGTTTGAAACTAATAAATTAGTAGGTAATGCGGGACGGGTTGCCGTTCCCGCGGGTGCTGCCGCGGCTCTGGTGCTGGCAGCTGGGATGTTCGTTCATCACAATGGCGTGCATGCGGCAATGATTGCATCGCCGATCTCTTCTCCCGCACCGATGGATGACAACAGTGTGTCTTCACTGGTTGCGCTGGACAACGCTGTGGAGGCGGTTGCGGCGCGGGTTACGCCGGCGGTGGTTAACGTTGCGGTGACATCGCGTGGCTCGGCGGAACACCAGGTGGGTGAGGATCAGGAGGACGGTCAGGAGCAGGGTCAGGCATTGCCGCCGGGGCTTCAGCAGTTCTTTGGACAGCTGCCGCCGGGGATGATGCAGCAGCTCCATCCGCAGCAGCCGCAACTGGAGCATGGGATTGGTAGCGGGATCATCATCTCACCGGATGGTTATATCGTGACGAACAATCATGTGATCGATGGTGCGGTGGAGATGCGTGTGACGCTGCATGACCGGCGTGTGCTGAAGGCGAAGCTGGTTGGGCGTGATCCTCTGACAGACATCGCGGTGATCAAGGTGGAAGCGCACGACCTGCCGAGCATTGCGTGGGGCGATTCGACGAAGCTGAAGCCGGGACAGACGGTGCTGGCGTTCGGTAGTCCGTTTGGATACTTCCAGTTTTCGGTGACGCGCGGCATTGTGAGCGCTGTGGACCGGCAGAATCCGTATCGCGATGATGCGCGGAAGCCTGGCGGATATATTCAGACCGATGCTGCGATCAATCCTGGCAACTCGGGCGGACCGTTGGTGAATGCGCGCGGGGAGCTGGTTGGAATCAATACGTTCATCATCTCGAACGGTGGTTCGTTTGCGGGCGCGGGGTTTGCGATTCCTTCGCAGATGGTGCGGGCGACGGCGGAGCAGTTGATCAAGACGGGCGCGGTGCATCATGGCTATCTTGGGATCGGTATGAACGATGTGACGCCTGAGAATGCGAGCTTCTTCAACCTGAAGGAGGCGACGGGTGCGATTGTGACGCAGGTGTCGCCTGACTCTCCAGCTGCGCAGGCGGGGCTGAAGAACGGCGACGTGATCGATGAGCTGAATGGGCAGAAGGTGATCAACGGAGGCGCGCTGCAAGTCGCGGTGAGCGAAGATACTCCGGGGACGACGATTGCTTTGGGCCTTATTCGAAACGGGTCTTCGCAGACGGTGAACGTGAAGGTTGGCGAATATCACAAGGATGCCGAGGTGGCGAGCAATGGTGAGAGCGCGGGTCCGCAGAAGGGGAGGCTTGGACTTGCTGTTGCTGAGCTGACGCCTGATGTTCGGCAGCAGTTGCATATTCCTTCGCAGGTGCAGGGCGTTGCGATTCAGAGCGTTCGTCCGGGAAGTCCGGCGGATGAGGCGAGCCTTGCTCCTGGGGATGTGATCCTTGAGGTGGATCGGCATCCGGTAACTTCGGCGGAGCAGTTTGTGAATGCAGCGCACGCGAATCCGACAGGGAAGGATCTGTTGCTGCTGGTCTGGTCGCAGGGCGGTGCGAGCTATCGCGTGGTTCATCCGGATGCAGGAAACCAGAGCGGTATGTAAGCGCTTGACGTAGTGAAGGCCGCTGCGGGAGATCGTGGCGGCCTTTTTTTTAGTGTCGTGCTTAGTCTGATGTGTAACCGAGTATGTGGTGTGCGCCGTTGTAGATGTTGAAGTGACCTTCGCGGAGGAAGCCTGCGAGGGTGATGTCGAAGTCCTTTGCAACTTGTACGGCGAGGCTTGAGGGAGCACCGACAGAGGCGACCATGGCGACTCCGCCCATTAGAGCTTTCTGCAGGAGCTCGAAGCTGGCGCGGCCGGAGAGTAAGAGCAGTGTGTCGCGGAGGGGAGTGCGGTCGGCGAGAAACTCTGCACCGAGGAGCTTGTCGACGGCGTTGTGGCGGCCAACATCTTCGCGGACGGAGAGGAATTCACCGGCGGAGTTGAAGAGAGCTGCGCCGTGAATTCCGCCGGTTTGATTGAAGAGGGTTTGTGCTTCGCGCAGGCGATTCGGGAGCTGATAAAGAGTGTCGGCTTCAATTTGAAAGACGTTTTTTCTGCGTGGTGGACAGACGGTCTGGAGCGCAAGCAGCGAGGCTTTGCCGCAGATGCCGCAGCTGGAGGTGGTGTAGAAGTTTCGCTCGAGATTGGCGAGGCTCACGGCCACATCGGGTGCGAGGTCTACGCGGACGACGTTTTTCTCCGGCCGATAAGGGAGCGCGCTCTCCATCTGGAGATTTGCTGCGGGGAGTTCGGTGCTGTTGGCGAGATAGACGATCTGGTCGATGTCGTTTGGGTCGCGCACGACTCCTTCGGTCATGAGGAAGCCCGCGACGAGGTCGAAGTCGTGGCCGGGTGTGCGCATAGTGACGGAGATGGACTTTACGGATCTTGCGTCGAGAGCGCCGTGGGCAAGTTGGATCTCGAGTGGCTCCTCGACGGCGAGGGAGTCCTGGGCGTGATGCGAGCTGAAGCCCACGACTTTTTCGATCGCCAGAGCGTGGGTGGCCCGGCTCAGCTCTGGATTTGCTTGGAGATTTTGCTGTGAGATTGGAGCGGAGCTCTTCATGAGGGGTGCGAGTCCTTCTGAAAATCTAGCGAGCAGCTTAGTGAACGGACCTAGACATAGTGAGGCGTGTGATGTCGTGAGCCGGCTTTCATTAGATCTTCGATGGTTTCGAGGGGTTGGATTCCGCCTCTGGCGCCTACGGCGGTGCAGTTCAGAGCAGCTGCGGCGCAGGCAAAGTCGAGTTGGCGTGCAAGAGGCCATTCTTGCAGCAGGCCGTAGATGAATCCTGCGTGGAAGATATCTCCGGCGCCGGTGGTGTCGACAACGGAGACGCAAAAGGCGGGAGTGTGATGGAACTGCTTGCCATCCCAGGCGACGACGCCCTCTTCGCCCAGCGTGGCGGCTACGAGAGTGCATTTATAGCGACGTTGGATTAGCTGTAGCGCTTTTTCGAGGCTGGGCTCCGACGTCAGACGTTGGGGGAAATCCCGGCTCACAATGAGGTAGTCGATGTTTTCGATGAGCTCTTCTACGCCGAGATAGAGCTCATCTAAATCGGCGATGACCGGTATGCCGGCAGCGCGAGCCCAGGTCGCCGCGAGGGTTGCAGCGGCGGTGTCGTGTCCATCGACATGAAGCGCCCGCGCGTTGACGATCCATTCGCGGTTGAGGTCGGTCGGCTGAAGGATGAGTCGCTCGTCTCGGCGGCAGAGGACGGTTCTTTCGCCGCCGGCGTCGACGAGGATCAAGGACTGTGGACTGGCGGCGCCTGCGGCTGTGATGATTTGGGTCTCGACTCCCGCGTGAGCGAAGGCTTCGCGATGAAGTGCGGCGGCTGCGTCGTCGCCCAGCTTGCCTACATATCGTGTTTTGATTCCCCAGCGCTGGCAGGCGACGACTGTCGACGCGACTTGTCCTCCCGGTAGGACGGTCGCAGTTTGGTACTCAACCTTAGAGCCACGTGGTGGGTAGTTTGTCAGGGGGATAACGGTGTCGGTGGCGTTGAGCCCCACGCCCACGAGATCGACCTTCGACAGTTTCGTCATCTTGTCACTGTAAATGGAATTATGTGTCCGGCGATATCGCCGGACACATGATGGTTGGGTGTGGTTTAGATCTTGATGAAGATTTTGCGGCGGTAGAGGACGGCTACGAAGAGCCAGCATACGGCTACGAACGCGAGGGCGTAGAGCAGAGAGGCGAAGGGCACGTTTGGAACGGCATGAAGGATGGAGCGAAAGATTGATTGTGCTAGGTTGACGCCGGGGTGCACTGGAATGCTGAAGAGTGCAGCGGCCAGGAGCTCGGAGAAGACGTAGGCCACGATGGCGTTGGTTCCAAAGATGAAAAAGGGCTTGAGGAGGCCGTCGTGATTTTGTTTGGCGTTTTGTTTCTTGGGTAGATCGACGATGAACAGGCTCAGGGCGAGGAGGGAGAGGCTGAGGCCGCCGGCGAAGAGGACGTAGGAACTGGTCCAGAGTTTTTTGTTGATGGGGAAGGAGAGGTTCCAGAGTCCTCCGAGAAGAATGCCGCTGAGGCCTGCTGTGGCGATGCCGGTTATCTTCTGATTGAGCGTGCGCTGGGTGCGCAGCCAGATGCCGGTGAGGACGCCGAGGAGAGCGGTGGCGAGGGCGGGGATGGTGCTGAGAAGACCTTCGGGGTCGCGGGTGTGCTCGTAGAGATGAGAGGCGGAGAAGATCTGTCGGTCGAGCCATGCGGTGAGGTTGGCGTCGCGGTCGAGGAGAGGAATGTCGTGGGTGGGAACGCCGTATCCCGGGACAGGGACGAAGCGCATCAGGATCCAGTAGGCAAGGAGTGCGGAGACGGCTAGAACTGCTTTGCTGCGCCAGCCGGGGCTGATGAGATAGAGCGAGGCAACGACGAAGTAGCAGATGGCGATGCGGGGGAGCACTCCGTAGAAGCGCATGGTGTGGAGGTTGAAGAAGGGAAAGCTGTTGACCAGGAGGCCGAGCAGGAAGAGGATCACGGCACGGCGGAGGACGTGGAGCAAGAGGGATTGTCGGGTGGCGCCTTGAGCGAGCCTCGAGGCAGTGGAGAAGACGGTCGAGATACCGACGAGAAAGAGGAAGGTGGGAAAGACGAGATCGGTTGGGGTGAAGCCGTTCCAGGCGGCGTGTTTGAGGGGCCAGTAGGCTCGGAGTTCATCGCCGTTGTTGTTGACGAGAATCATGAAGGCGATGGTGAGGCCGCGCAGGAAGTCGAGTGAGAGAAGGCGTGCTGGACGGGCGCCGGTAAGAGAGGGCCAAGGGGTTTCGGAGGGTGCGCTCATTGTGGTCATAGTTTACTTGTGAGCCTCGGATTGTTGGTTGGGAGCGAGGTGAAGGGTGCGGGCGATAGCAAGAGCAGCGGCGTAGGAGTCGCCGTGCGGCTCGGCGTCGTAGGTTTTGCGGCTGTGATTCCAATCGTCGCCGAAGGAATACCAGTCCATGGGCTTTGGGGCTTCGCCGGTATCGAGCGAGGCAGAGAGCGAGTCGAAGTACATCTGCCAGCGGACCATGTAGTAGTCACTCGTCAAGCCAGCCCAGTCTCGGTTGCCGTACTCGTGAAGGCCGTACTCGCTGGCCTTGCGGTCGCCCCAGGTGGTGAGGATGGAGCGGGCATCGTAGTTGAGCCGTTCGAGCTCCCCTGGTGACGATGCCCAGGGCGGGACGAAGGAGAGCCATCTGCCGAGAAGGAAGAAGGGGCTGGTCTGGAGGAGTTGGTCCTGTAGCTCCATGTCGTGAAGCCATTCCTTCGTGAGTTTGGCGAAGGCCGTCTTGTCTTTGGAGTCGTAGGCTTGCTTGATCAGCGGCAAGAGGCGGCGGCTCTCATTGGCCATCGCCTGCCGGGCTACGTCGACGAGGTCGTAGTGATAGGTTTCGGTGGAGCGTAATGCGGGGTCGACTTCGAGAAGTTCGGTGAGTGCGGGGGCGAAGTCGGCTGGGTTGTAGCGCAAGACGTCGGGGGACCATGTTGCGGCGCGTGCTGCGGTCAGGGATGGCTGGGAGTTGAAGACGGAGTCTTGTGAGGCGTCGCGTTCTCCGTGCTGTGTGTTGCCGTCGGCTCGGTAGCCGTAGGCTGTTTGGAGTAGGATCTGCCAGGCGCGACGAGCGTGTGAGTCGTCCGCTCCGTATCGGCGGGTTGCGTAGGCGTTGGTCCATTCGGCCAGGTCGACGGAATCAGTGTGCCAGGCCATCTCGGTGTAGAAGTCGAAGGCGAAGGGGTTGGTGTCCATGCCTTCGGTGAAGACGGCGGTCCCGACGATGCGGCTGTTGGGGAGCGCGGCCAATTTGGGGAGGCGAACGGCGTAGTCGTAGAGGGGCGCTCCCATGGTGGTGCGTCCGCCGAACTCCCAGAGTCCACCGTAGAGCCAGGATGCACCACGAAACTCGCGGTCACGGTTCTCTCGGGGGATGCGGCCTTGCTCGATCTCGGCTATGAGAACGTGACTGGTGTCTACGGCAGAGAGTAACTCCTGGGTTGGGTTCTGCTGCCATCCGAGGAGCATCCAGAGCGCGTTGGGGTGGTCGCGCATGAGGGCTTGTTGCACTTTTTTTGCGGCGGCTGGAACCGGGACGTCGCCGGCTGCGCCGCCCTCCTGGAAGATCTCCATGTCGTAGATGGCCGAATCGCCATAGAGGGCGTGCTGATGGCGGTAGAAAGATGTCGCTAGTTTGTCGAAGTTTGGATCGCGGGGATCGAGCCAACCGGGGCGAGTGAATCCATTCCAGTCGCCTTGCGTGATGACGTGTGCGCCGGGGTGAAGGGAGGCAAAGTCGGCGGGGACGATGCCGTAGTAGCCGGGCAGAACGGGCGTGATGCCGAGGCTGCGGAGTGCGGCGATGAGTTGTTGTGCTGAGTGAGAACGTTTTTCGAGAAGCTCCATGGAGATGGGACCCTGGAAGCAACACATGTTGCCCATCAGCTGCCAGTTTTGGTGAGCTGGCTGAACGATCCAGTTTCGGATGGCCTCGTCTGAGTAGCCGGAGTCGCGAAAGGTTTGGTAGAGAACAAGGTCCATGCCGCGTTCGATGAGGATGGCGTTGGTGCCGCTCAGGGCGAGGATGTCTATCTCATGCTGCCAGCGTTCCTGATCCCAGTAAGGAGCGGAGTAGCCATCGACGTTCTCATTCAGGGCGTAGCGCCAGGGGTAAAGAGCGGGCTTCTCGATTGGGACGTCAGGTGCGGGGAGGATCAGGCCGGGAGAGCCGAGCTGTGAGCCATTGGGTGAAATCTGCAAGTGGGCTACGTACTTCAGATACCAGTTGACGCCATACAGCAAGGTAGGCTGCGTGGCTGCTGCAACGAGAATGTGGCCTCGGGTGCCGGTGATCCGGAAATAGTCCTTGTGGTCGGGCTTCGGGACGAGAGCGAGTTGTAACTGTGGCGCAAGATGAGGCATGAGCCGATGGAGCACTCCTTCGGCTGGTAACGTGGACGACTCGGCACACGCGGATGCAGGCGGCACGATGAGGCCGATGGCGACAAGCGGAATTGCGAGGAACAGCCTCAAATGCATGCACACCAATGTAGCGAAGTTTAATGGAGAGCGTAACCACTTACTATGGACAAGATCGTTTGGAGGTTGATGTGAGTTTCGGAAAAAGGGTAAAGACGATTGCTACCGACAGCCACTTCCTAATTCCACTCTGTGTGCTTGTGCTGGGGATTGCTCTGCTGGCGGCGTTGCATTAAAGCGGTGGAATACGGGCGGTTTGAAGGAAAGCATCGAGGGAGTCGAATGGCGCTTGCGTTAGATCGGGTGAGAAGAACGCGGTTGTCTCTGCATGGTTTGGGTGTCATCTGCGGATTGACGGCGGGCGTTTGGCTGGGCGCGGCGGAGGCTCCGACGAAGCTTGTGAATGCAGGGTTCTCTCCGTTTGCGATCTCGCTGTGTATGGTTGCGGGGGTATTTACGGCGCGATGGACCTTTCCTACCCTGTTGAAGGGGACGGGTTACGTCTTCGAGGATCTGTCGGAGAGGAAGCATTTGATCGTGTGGGCGCTGATGGCGGGCGCGCTGTGGGCGGTGGCCAATACTCTCACCGTCTTTGCGATTCGTGATGTGGGATTGGCTGTGGCGTTTCCGATGTGGAATGCGAACTCGCTGATTGGGTTGTTCTGGGGACGAGTTCTGTTTCGAGAGTTGGAGGGAGCGAGCGGAAGGAATATTGCAAAGGTTGTCGTGGGCGCGATGGCAATCGTGATTGCTGCGGTGATGCTGGGTTTCAGCACGATCCACGGCGGAGTGGTAGGGAGTCATGCTTTTCGCGGGATTATTGCGGCGTTGGGCGCGAGCCTGATGTGGGGGACCATGTATGTTCCGTATCGCAAGGCTTATCTGAGCGGGATGAATCCGCTGTCGTTTGTGACAGTGTTTACGGTGGGCGAGTTGGGAACAGTGCTGGCGTTAACGCTGACTCTGGATGGCGGGCTGCACTCGTCGGCGTTCCGGCTGTTTCAAATGCCGGGAGTGTTGTTCTGGCTATTTCTTGGGGGATTTGTGTGGGTGATCGGGGATCTGTTTCAACAGTTTGCGGCGAAGTATCTGGGGATTGGACGGGGGATCCCGCTTTCGAATACGAATCAGCTTTGGGGACTTGCGTGGGGTGCGCTGGTATTCGGCGAATTAGCGGCGGCTGACTGGCAGCATAAGTCGATGGTGATTGCAGGGTCAGTCATTATGATCCTTGGTGCACTCGCTATCAGCACAGCGGTGGCATCGGCAAAGGAGCGAAGTTCGACGAATGAGGCTGTAATGCGGGAGTGCAATCGGTACGGCTTGAACTACCAGCGAACGATGATGGCGCAGGCCGGAGATGAACTCGACGGAAGAGACAGACGGCGTCGTTGGTGGGACTACGTCATCGTTCTGACTGCGACTGCGGTCTTTGTCACTCTGGGAGTTCGGGCAATGACGCCACCGCTGACGATGGACTTTCGTTGGGCCGTGTTTCTGAGTGTGGTGTTGATGATTAGTCTCTTCGTCGGAGGGTGGTGTCTTTGGCGGCGGACTCGATTCACGTGAAGTCGCAGCCGCGTTGATGATCTTATGGGGCCATTGGTTCAGGCTACAAATCGGGTCTGGTCACTTCTTTATGGGGCCAAACGCGACTCTAGATAGGCAGCGAGAGCGAGTTTGTATTCCTTGACAAGTTCTTCCCGTTCTTTGAAATTGGCTTCTGCGTAGAGCTTGTTCATGCTTTTGATGATACCCAGAGAGACGTTCGCCATTCGGAACGCCATTTCTTGCGAAATGGCAGGTCTTTTGCTGCGGAATACGTTGGCGATTCTCTCCCTTAGTCGGTTTCTTGCTTCTTGACTGCGCTTGTATTTCACCGGAGCGTCAAGAATTGCGAAATAGGCTGGGTGTTCGTCTACGAAACGAGTCGTCAGTTGGACGAGATGGTGAGCTATCTGCCTCACAGTCATCTCCGCCACGGTCTGCTCGTTGAGGTGCGCCCAGCGCTCTTCCATCTCTGCGACGTATTGTCTCCGGAGTGCCAGGACGATCGCCGGCTTATTGGGAAAGTATTGATAGAGGGTTCCGATGGAAGCACTGGCGCGGTCGGCGATCTCAGTCATGGTGGCAGCGTCGTAACCAACCTCAGCCAGCAGAGACGCGGCGGCTTCCAGCAACTGGCTAAGACGTCGTTCTCCTCGCTCTTGCTGTGGAGCCCGCCTCGGGCTTGACATTGTTGAGGACATGCTCATATTCTAAGCCCTTAGAACGAACTTGAGGGTTACCTCATGTTTAGACTCACCGATCCCTGCTCGACAGCTCTCAGGCTTATCAATCCAGAAGCGGCGTTATTGGTGTGTCGCTAGCTCCGTACTCGACGACCGATTCACCAGTAGCTCACGGTTCCTGTCGAAATTTTTCTAATGCTCCGCATTCCAGGCTAACCGCAGTTCGAAACAAAAGAAGGAGAACACCATGGCAATAACGGCTGTTGACCCGAAGACCGCTCTTGTGATCATCGATCTGCAGAATGGTATCGTTGCGATGCCCACCGCACATCCCGTGGGGGGTGTCGTGAAGCATGCCAGTTTATTAGCGGATGCGTTCCGTCGACATGACTTGCCGGTAGTGTTGGTCAACGTCTCCGCCGGAGCACCGGGGCGAACGGAACAGGCACCCAGAGTTCGTGAGTTTCCTGCCGGATGGACGGATCTCGTTCCTGAGTTGAACCAGCAGCCGCGAGACCACACGGTGACGAAGCGGACGTGGGGAGCCTTCACGAATACGGGTCTTGAGGAACATCTGAAGAAGCTGGGTGTCACGCAGGTTGTGGTCGCCGGGGTCGCCACGAGTTCCGGTATCGAATCCACTGCCCGGCAGGCGCACGAGAACGGTTTCAACGTCACCCTCGCTGTGGACGCTATGACGGATATGAACCTCGATGCTCACATCAACAGCATCACCAGGGTCTTCCCGCGCTTGGGTGAAACCGGCACGACCAAAGAGATCGTCGCTCTCCTCGACAGCACCCGCGCGTGAGGTGGCGTCACCGCGCTCTGGAACAGGTTTGAGGCGAATGTAACTAAGAAAAATTCTTGTTCAACGAAAAGGAGCATCCTTCCAAATGGAATGGGGTCAATCTGCAGCGTACTTGTTTGGCGGCGTTTTTCTCACAAACGCTATTCCGCATTTTGTGAGCGGCGTGATGGGACGTCCCTTTCAAAGCCCATTTGCTAAACCGCCTGGCGAAGGACTTTCTTCTTCGTTGGTGAACGTGCTTTGGGGATTTTTTAATCTGATGGTTGCTTATGTTCTGATTTGTCGTGTTGGCAGCTTCAGTTTGCGTTCTACGGATCATGTCGTTTCTTTGGGATTGGGCATTCTTCTGATGGGTGTGATGACGGCGCGCAGTTTCGGACGGTTCCACGGCGGCAACTCACATGGGAACTCATGAGCGGGCCGACGAAAGGGACCTTCCGTTCGCTGAACAGCTTCAACTATCGAGTGTGGGCTTGTGGGGCGCTGGTCTCTAACGTGGGAACGTGGATGCAGCGCACCGCGCAGGATTGGATCGTCCTCACGCAGTTGACCCACCACAATGCGACGGCTGTCGGTGTGGTCATGGCGCTCCAGTTCGGACCGCAGGTGCTCTTATTGCCGCTGACTGGTTTTGCCGCAGATCATCTCGATCGGCGAAAACTCCTGATCGCTACTCAGGCGGCGATGGGAGCGCTGGCCCTGGGACTGGGGATCCTCACTGTTGTTGGACTGATTCAGCTGTGGCATGTGTATGTGTTTGCGTTTCTTCTAGGTTGCGTGACTGCGTTCGATTCGCCGACGCGCCAAAGCTTCGTCTCAGAGTTGGTGGGAGAGGCTGATTTGTCGAATGCAGTGGGACTAAATTCCACCTCGTTCAACGCTGCGCGGATGATCGGTCCGGCGATCGCAGGCGTTCTTATTGCTGCCGTGGGCTCCGGGTGGGTGTTCCTTATCAATGCGGCTTCTTTTGTCGCCGTGCTTTGCTCGCTGAGCCTTCTTCGCGTGGAGGACCTTCATCGCGAGGCGAGAGCCGTTCGCAAACGTGGGAGCCTCATCGAAGGGTTTCGTCACGTTTGGAAGAGACCGGATCTAAAGGCTATTTTTCTAATGCTCTTTCTGATTGGTACGTTCGGAATCAACTTCCCGATATTTATCTCAACCATGTCCGTGACCGTGTTCCACGCAGAGGCGAGCCTGTACGGACTCTTGACGTCGACTATGGCGATTGGATCAGTTGCCGGGGCGCTTCTCGCCGCGAGACGAGAAAGACCTAACATGACTCCGTTGCTGGCAGGTGCGGCAGTCTTCGGGGTCGGCTTGGCACTAGCGGCGATCATGCCCAACTACTGGCTCTTTGGCCTCGCTCTTATCGTTATCGGCGTGTCTGCGCAGACTTTCACTACCTCGACGAACAGCTTGGTACAACTCTCAACCGAGCCTGCCATGCGTGGACGTGTGTTGGCCATCCTTCTCGCAGTAGTCTTCGGTGGCACACCGATCGGTGCGCCAGTTGTCGGGTGGGTCGCTGATAGGTTCGGTCCGCGTTGGGCGCTTGGCATTGGGGCTGCTTCAGGGTTTGCCGCAGCGATTGTCGGCATCTACTATCTCGCGAAGCACCGTCATCTGCGGGTGAGCCTCGACGCTGGCCGTCTCCGCTTCACCGTGGACGAAGGTAGCCTCGTTGCACGTTGATGCCGCGTTCGGGTTAGTTCGGGCACCATCTCAGGCATAGACCACGCGGTTGTCGGAAGCCGGTGTGGTCACCACGCAAGGCCTGTTGCTTTGGATGATCGACTCAGATATTCATCGCTGGGCGAGCTTGGCCTGGCCGAAGTGGTACGCGAGATGAGCTGTTCTGCCGAGCAGGACGGTGAATCGGTTGCGATGAGGTTCCAGCTTGAAGTCCTCTGCGAAGACAGCGGTGTGTCTCTGTGCCCAGTCCGAGGGTGACAAGTTTGAAAAAGCCGCCCACAGCGCATTGTTGACTTCATCCCAGACTTTCTTCAGGTCCGCTCCTGAGAGCACGTCCTGCGAGTATCCGTCAGGATTGGA
Source organism: Tunturibacter gelidoferens (assembly GCF_040358255.1). Lineage (NCBI taxonomy): Bacteria > Pseudomonadati > Acidobacteriota > Terriglobia > Terriglobales > Acidobacteriaceae > Tunturiibacter > Tunturiibacter gelidiferens. The sequence goes on along the minus strand of NZ_CP132938.1, from coordinate 5,167,783 downwards.
TATAAAGATCGAATCGAGTTCCGGATGGAGTCTCCGACCTAACCCGAGCAGAGGAAGGAGCGCATCGCTGCTGGCCGTTAGGTGACCCCAGAGATAGATAAGCCTGTTCTTCCCGGGAGCGACCTGTTCGAGAAGCTGCTCTTCTGTAAGAGCGCCGAAGAGTTTCGTTGTGCGGTCAACGTTTGACTTCCAACCGCGGAGCGCCGAGTCGATGAGCGAAGCTTCTGGGTTCATGCTGTAGTACCTCTCTTATCGAAAAAGCCAAAATGACTATGAATTCAATCATTGGTAGTTCCTACTCTGGTCTGAACTGGGGCCGCCACGCTGCTTGATGCTGACGGACAGCGTGGCGAGTTCACTCAGTTTGTTTCATCGATATCTAGTTGTGTTAGATCTGTGCTGTTCCGCCGTCTACGAATAGCTCAATACCGTTGACGAAGCTTGAGTCGTCAGAGGCGAGGAAGAGCGCTACGGTCGCGATCTCTTCGGGGCGACCGATTTCGCCACGTGGGATAAGTGTCTTGAAGTACTCCTTCGCGTCGGGTCCTAGAGGATCGAGGATTGGGGTATCGATGGTCCCTGGGCTGAGGACGTTGACGCGGATTTTGCGGTCCTTGAGGTCATTGAGCCATGTGCGCGCAAAGGATCGCACCGCGGCTTTGCTGGCGCTGTAGACGCCGAAGGCAGGGAAGCCCTTGATGCTGGCGATGGAGCCGTTCATGAAGATCGAGCCGCCGTCGTTGAAGAGCGGGAGTGCCTTCTGCACGGTGAACAGTGTGCCGCGCACGTTGAGGTCGAAGGTTTTATCGAAGTGCTCTTCGGTGACTTCACCGATCTTCGCGAACTCGCCCTGGCCTGCGCTGGCGAAGAGGATATCGATCTTTCCTTTTTCTTTCTTGACGGTTTCGTATAAGCGATCGAGGTCAGCGAGGTTTGCAGCGTCGCCCTGGACGCCGGTCACGTTCTTGCCGATGGCCTTGACGGCTTCATCGAGTTTGTCCTGACGGCGGCCGGTGATGAAGACATATGCGCCCTCTTTCACGAAGAGTTTTGCTGTGGCAAGCGCCATGCCTGATGTTGCTGCTGTGATGACTGCTACTTTTCCTTCGAGCTTTCCCATGTCAATCCTTCCTTTCACGGTTGGTGTTCTTGCTTTTCGGTTGCGATTTGAAGGCACCCAATTGCGGAATGATGCTCGGCGTTGAGTGGCCTTTGTGAAGTTAGCGGAGACCGCCGCCGGTGATCACGCGCTCGCCGGTAATCCACTTTGCGTCTTCGGACGCGAAGAAGGTTACGACGGAGGCGATGTCGTCGACCTGGCCGGCGCGGCCGAGGGGAGTTTGCGCGACGAGAGCCTTCTCGAAGTCGGATCCAATAAACCCGGCGGACTGTGTGCCTTCGGTGTCGACGATGCCGGGGTTGACTGAGTTGACGCGGATCTTACGCGCACCAAGTTCCTTTGCGAGGACACCGGTGATGGCATCGAGAGCGCCTTTGGTGCCTGTGTAGACGGCGCTGTTGGGAGGGGTGATACTGCTGACGCCAGAGCCGATGTTAATGATGCTAGCCCCCTCGCCGAGGTGCTTGACCGCTGCCTGGGTGGTGAGGAGCACGCCGAGTACATTGATGTTGAAGATCTTGTGGAACTGCTCTTCGGTTACGGTTTCGATGGGAGAGAACTCATAGACGCCCGAGTTGTTAACGAGGATGTCGAGGCGGCCGTAGTTCTTGATGGCTGCGTCGATTATGCCCTGTGCTTCTGCGGCCTTGGAGACGTCTCCACCGACAGCGACGGCTTTGCCTCCGGCTGCGGTGATGGCGGAGACGACGGTGTCTGCACCAGACTTGCTGGAGGCGTAGTTGACGACAACGGATGCGCCTTCTGCGGCGAGCGACTTGGCGATGGCGGCTCCGATACCCTTGGATGCCCCGGTGACGACTGCTACTTTACCTTTTAGCTTGCTCATGTCTGAGTCCTCTTCGAGATTGCTCTGTCGAACTTGGGATTTCTGAATTGCCCGTGAAGGCAGGCTCTTATTACTGCTGAGTAGATGGAGTTCGATCAGGAGAAGATTCATTAGTTCTGGTTTTATGCACTATTGAACAATTTATGTAAAAAGACTATCGTGGTGTTCATGAGGCCTCTATTCCACCCCTCGGTCCAGGACGTGACGGTTGAAGCGATCCTTCATGCCTTGTCTGACCCGGTGCGTGTGGCGATCTATGCCGACATTGTGGGACAGGAGTGTTCCCACAACTGTTTGGCGTTTTCGAATATCAGCGAGAAACCGATACCGAAGTCAACGCTTTCGCAGCACTTCAAAATACTTCGCGAGGCCGGGTTGATACGGGGCGAGCGTCAAGGTGTCGAGATGCACAACACTTCTCGTTGCGCGGAGATCGACAAGCGCTTCCCAGGGTTGATCGGAGCTATTGTTACGGCGCACAATATCCAGCTGGCCGACGGGGTGCGGCAGACTAAGGCGATCAGACGGAAGTCTTCTCAGCGGATTGTAAGAAGTAAGTAAAGGCACAGCGACAAGATCAGAGACTCGCGACCCCGACCGTGCGTGATGCTGTCCGGCCGACAAGCCACTCCCAACGAAGAATGAAAGTGTGAATCGATCAGGAGCCCGTCTGCTTTCAATGTCCCATCTGGCTCAGCGCATCGAGAATCGGGGTCGGCAATATCTTGAGAACTCCGCTGAATGGCGTATACATCTCCAGGATGAGGAAGATCGCAGAGGAAACCGCCATCGCTCCAAGAGCTAGTATTATCAGGACCGTGGGGTTGGGCGGGGCGAAAAGACCGAAGCTGACAAAGATGGCGGCCAGCCACGAGACCAAGACCAACAGGAGTGGAATCGGAACGGCGTTCTGCTCCGCCCTGAGGAACATTAGCCATTGAGTCTGCCGTAAGCCAAAAACCATTGTCATGATCTGGGCTTTCTCGGCGACCTGTCTGTCATCTTTCGGGGCCAGCAACTCCAGCTTGCCGAAAAGAATTTCGCCGTGATCCCCCGGTCTGAGTTCGAACTTCCGGGATGCCTGACTTGGCCAGATGCGCTCGAGACCAGCCTCCACTGTCTGGTGAAACTCCGCACGAATTGGCCCGGTCTCGGGGCCATACTTTACCAGTAGGCGATCAATGGCGACAATCTCCGAGGACATCTCCGCTACCTCGTTCTTGCGAGCATCGTAGGAAGACTTTGCGGAAGAGATCAGCATCCCGAGGACCAGCGCGGCCATGGTCGCAATGAGCCCAGTCGCGAGCCTGATGACTTCCTTTGCATCTGATTCGACGTGATCGTCCGGAACGACCCGGCGGACAGCCATGCCGACGAGAGCCGCGGCGAAGACGGATACGAAGATGATCGAGCTGACTACGATTGAATTCATCAGTATCCCCTTTCGACTACGCCATTCTTGCAAGGCAGGTAGATTTCTGCCCGTAGCAAAGTTTGGCGCGGACCGTTCTGCAAACTGCGGGGTCCGCCTTCTGTCGGAATCACTATAGGAGGGTGCATGACCCAAAGACAACGTTGCAGACCCTAAAATGCTAGCCGTGTATGCATTAATCCGTTAGCGTCCCGAAGGACCTAGTGGGAAAGCGGCTTGGTCCAGTAGCAACCAAAATTGCAACCGAAACGGTGACACAATGCAACCGGCCCGGGGAAAGGGCGAATAGCGGGCAGCCACAATAGTGGCACAGGTCACCTTCCTGCGACACTATTGTTTTAATTTAGGTCTTTTAGAATCTTTGGTGTCCCCGATGGGATTCGAACCCATGTTATCGCCGTGAAAGGGCGGTGTCCTGGGCCGGGCTAGACGACGGGGACGCACCAGGTAGAAGGCACCCGCAGCACCCTCACCACTTCTAACGCTAACAACCGAGCCATGCTCTGTCAAAAACTGGCGCGCCTCACGTTGGCACGGCATACTGGTATCGATGCCGTCGCAACTCCACACGATCCAACCGGCCCCCACGCCATCGACTCTTCGCAGTTTCAAGTATCTTGACGCCCTCACGACCGCATTCGTCGTCATCCTGCTCGTCTCGAACCTCATCGCGCAAAAGGTCTGCCTCTTCGGGCCAATCTCGATCGGCAGCCGGTCCATCGGCCCATTCGCGGTCAGCGGAGCGGTTCTCCTGTTTCCCATCACCTATATCTTCGGAGACGTCTTTACCGAGGTGTACGGCTTCGCCGCCTCACGGAGAGCCATCTGGCTGGGCTTCCTCGGCACCGCCCTCCTGTATCTCATCGGAGCCGTCGTCATCGCACTGCCCTCTGCTCCGGGGTGGAAGAATCAGCAGGCGTTCTCTGCGGTCTTTGGTTTTATCCCGCGCATCCTGGCCGCCAGTCTTACCGCCTTCTGGGCCGGTGAGTTCGCCAACTCCTATACTATGGCGCGGCTCAAGCTCTTCACGAACGGACGCATGCTTTGGACCCGTACCATCGGTTCCACCGTCGTCGGCCAGGCGGTCGACACGGTTCTTGTCATTATTCTGACCTTTGGCGGAATATATCCCGTCCGCATCCTCCTCAACATAATCGTCACCGGTTACGCCCTGAAGGTAGGCTATGAGGTGGTCGCTACCCCGATCACGTATCTTGTCATAAACTGGCTCAAGCGAGCCGAGCAAGCCGATGCGTTTGATCGTCACCAGAGCTTCAACCCTTTTGCATTTGCTGAAAAGAGCAGTTTGGACGCCTGACACCCCCGGGGAATTGGTTGGGACACCTTCAAAAACTCTTTAGATACATATTCCCGAACCCTTCTCGGGGACGCAGTCATCTAAAATGGAAATCCTGAGTCGTAGCCAGTAAAACGTTGATCCGCAGAATCTTGCGCCGTAAATCTTCCTGTCCACCACTTATTGCAACCCGTTTGGTGGCTTGTCGTCGAAGTCGTCGCTTGTGAAGGAGAAGTTCTGTGCCCTTGATTTTGAACACCCCCCGCGTCCTCCCAGTGCTTGTCTGCGCGGCTGCATGCCTGGTCGCAGGTTGCAAGTCGGCACCGCCCGCGCAGCCTCCCCCGCAGGCCATGCCGGTGAAGGTAGCACCCGTCTCGTTGTCGCCTGTTCCCAACTCCGACACCTACGTCGCCACCATCAAGAGCCGTCGCTCGTCCACCATGCAACCGCAGGTCGACGGCAACCTGGTCAAGATCTTCGTGAAGTCCGGCGACGCCGTAAAAGCCGGTCAGGTGCTTATGCGAATCGATCCCTTGAAGCAGATGGCATCGGTCCAGTCGCAGCAGGGAACTCAGGCGCAGAAGAAGGCCCTCTACGACTACAACAAGATCGAAGTCGACCGGCAGCGCAAGCTATTCGAAGCCGGGGTGGTCTCGCGGGACACATACGACCAGGCGAATCAGGCCTACGAAAACTCCAAGGCCGACTTCGAGTCCAACCAGGCCCTCACCGATACCCAGAAGCAGCAACTCGCCTACTACGATATCCGCGCCCCCTTTAACGGCGTTGTGGGCGATATCCCAGTTCACCTCGGCGACTACGTCTCACCCACCACGCTGCTGACCACGGTGGACGAGAACGCTGACCTTGAAGCTTATATCTACATCCCAACTGAACGCGCCGGCAGCATTCGTAATGGACTTCCGGTAGAGATTCTAGATACGGCAGGCAACGTCCTGGTCAAAACGAAGGTTGACTTCATCTCGCCGCAGGTTGATAACGGACTGCAAAGCGTCCTCGCTAAGGCAAGTGTCCCACGGACGGCGGACATTCTTCGGAACCAGCAGCTGGTGAAGGCTCGCATCACCTGGAGCACCGCACCTGCGCCCACAGTGCCGGTCCTTGCCGTCAGTCTCGTCGGCGGCCAGACCTTCGTCTACGTCGCAACGCCTAAAGGGGACGGCTACGTTGCGCACCAGGTGCCGGTCACCGTCGGCGAAACAGTCGGTAACACCTATCCCGTTCTTGGGGGTCTCAAGACGGGAGAAAAAGTAATCACCTCTGGCCTGCAGTTTCTGCAGGAGGGTGCGCCGGTCAAGCCACTCGGCTAATCAACTGATTCATCGATCCCTGCGGACTTCATCCTGACTCCGCACAGTCTCACGCTCCACCCCGGGGCCAGCCGCTCCGGTTAGAGGTCAGCCTTGTTCGTAGACTTTTTTATTCGTCGTCCGATCTTCGCCACGGTCTGTGCGCTCCTCATCGTGCTCGCTGGCGCGGTCTGCATTCCGAGCCTTCCGATCTCGCTCTATCCGGATCTCGCGCCGCCTCAGGTCATCGTCTCCAGCAACTACATCGGCGCCAACTCGAAAGACGTCGAGTCCGCCGTCACCATCATCCTCGAGCAGGCCATCAACGGCGTTGAAGGTATGCGGTACATGAGCTCCACCAGCTCCAACGATGGCACCTCTTCTATCATCGTCACCTTCCAGACTGGCTATAACCTCGACATAGCCGCTGTTGACGTACAGAATCGCGTTGCCACCGTTCAAGGCCGTCTCCCCGCCACCGTCAACAACACCGGTATCAGCATCACCAAGGCAAGCTCGAACTTCATCTTCGCCGCCGGCTTCATCTCTCCCGACCACTCCCTCTCCCCGGCCTTCATCTCCAACTACCTCGACGTCTATGTCTCGGATGCACTCAAGCGCGTCCCCGGCGTCGGTGCCGTCATCATCTTCGGCGAGCGCAAGTACGCCATGCGCCTTTGGCTTGATCCCAACCGGCTCGCGGCCCGCGGTCTCACCGCACTCGATGTCACCAATGCCCTCGCAGGGCAGAACGTAGAAGTGCCCGCCGGACAACTCGGGCAACCTCCCTCCGATCCCAAGCAGGTCTTCCAGATGGCGGTTCGAGTCATCGGCCGCTTTGACGACCCGAAACAGTTCGAAAACATCGTCATCAAAAACAATCCCACCGCCGGCGGCGTTGTTCTGTTCAAAGATATCGGCCGCGCGGAGCTAGGCGCCGAAACCTACAGCACAGCCCTCAAATACTCCGGCGGAGATGCCATCGGTGTCGGCGTCCAGCAGCTCTCCAACGCCAACGCCCTCGACGTCGACAAGAAGTGCCGCGCCGTCCTCGCAGAGCTCCAGAAGAACTTCCCCCCTGGCATGAAGGGCATCATCGCAGTCGACACCACCCTTGTCATCGGCGAGTCGGTCAACGAGGTCGTCACCACCATCGGCGAAGCGATCGTCATCGTCATCATCGTGATCTTCCTCTTCCTGCAGGACTGGCGCGCCACCATCATCCCCGCCGTCACCATCCCGGTCTCGCTCATCGGCACCTTCGCCTTCATCAAGATCTTCGGCTTCAGCATCAACTCCCTCACCCTCTTCGGCATCACTCTCGCTACAGGTCTAGTCGTCGACGACGCCATCGTCGTGATCGAAAACGTGCAGCGCCACCTCTCCGGCCACTCCATCATCCCGGAGCGCCACGAACTCAGCGAACCCGACCCCTACGCCCCCGACACTCTCGCGCAGGAGAAGGTTGGCAAAGGCATGCAGCAGACCTCCTCCGATCCCCACAAGGCCACCAGCATCGCCATGGCCGAGGTCACCAGCGCCGTCATCGCCACCTCGCTCGTCCTCATCTCCGTCTTCATCCCAGTCAGCTTCTTTCCCGGCACCACCGGCATTCTCTATAAACAGTTCTCGCTTACCATCGCCTTCTCCATTGCGATCTCAGCCTTCAACGCCCTCACCCTCTCGCCGGCCCTCGCCGCCATCCTCCTGCGTCCGGAACAAAAAAAGACCGGCATCATGGGGCTGCTCCTGAACCCCATCGAAGCCGTCATCCAGTGGGTCATCCGGACTTATGCGCGCATCGTCACCTTCGTCGTGCGCATTCGCTACGTCATGCTTTTGTTCTTCGTCGGAGCTCTCGCAGCCACGGCGTTCATGTACAACTACGTGCCCACTGCCTTCATCCCGCAGGAAGACCAGTCCTACTTCCTCATCATCGTGCAGACGCCCCCGGGAGCCTCGCTTAGCTATACTGGCGAGTTCGCCGATCGCGTAGCTGATCTCGTACGCAAGAACGACGGCGTCTTCGGCACCTTCTCCGTCATGGGTTTCTCGCTCGCCGGCGGCAGCTCGCCAAACTCCGGCCTCATCTTCGCACCGCTTAAGCCCATCAACGACCGCACCAAGATGGGACCCAAGTTTACCGCTCACAACATCGTCCTCGACGTAGGACCCAAGCTCTTCGGCGTCCCCGGCGGTATCGCCTTCGCAGCCGAACCACCCGCCGTCGCTGGCCTCGGCACCGTCGGTGGCTTCCAGTTCATCCTGCAGGACGGTGGCCGCAACTCCTTCGACGATATCTCCCGCGTAGCCCACACACTAGTCGCGCAAGGCAGCGCCCCTGGCTCTGGCCTCACCGCGATGAACACGCAGTTCACTTCGAACGATCCGCAACTTCAGGTCATCATCGATCGGCAAAAGGCCGAGACCATCGGCGTCCCCTTCGCCCAGATCACCGCCGCCCTCGGCACCTTCATGGGCTCCAGCTACATCAACGACTTCAACTTCAACAACCGCTCCTACCGCGTCTACGTTCAGGCCGACGAGCAGTTCCGCCGCAACGCGCAGGATCTCCGCCAGTACTACGTTCGCTCCAACACCAACCAGATGATCCCGCTCGACAACCTCGCCACTGTCACTCAGATCTCGGGCCCACAGGTCATCAACCACTACAACCTCTTCCGCTCGGCCGAGATCGACGGCTCGCCCGCCCCCGGAACTAGCTCGGGTCAAGGCAACGACGCCATGGTCAAGCTCTTCCAGAAGAACAAGCTTCAGGGGATGACCTACTCCTGGACCGGTCTCGCGCTTGAAGAAGTTGAGTCCGCCGGCAAGGCCATCATCATCTTCGGCCTTGGCCTGCTGGTCGTCTACCTCACCCTCTCGGCCCAGTACGAGTCCTTTGCGCTGCCGTTCATCATCCTCCTTGCCGTTCCTATGGCGATCCTCGGCGCTCTCTCTCTCGTCTCTCTCCGCGGCCTGGTCGACGACGTCTACGTCCAGATCGGCCTGGTCATGCTCATCGGCCTCTCAGCCAAAAACTCGATCCTCATCGTCGAGTTCGCCGAGCAACTCCTCGAGCAGGGCCGCTCGATCATCGACGCCGCCATCGAGGCCGCAGAACTCCGCCTCCGACCCATCCTGATGACCTCCATCGCCTTCATTCTCGGCGTCGGTCCTCTCTTTTTCGCCACTGGAGCCGGAGCCTACGGCCGTCACTCCGTCGGCACAGCCATCGTTGGCGGCATGGTGCTCTCTACCGTGCTCAACCTCTTCTTCATCCCGGTCCTCTATGTCATCCTGAAGACTATCCTCGTTAAGTACTCGCGCAAAAAAGCCGTAGCCCCAAACACGGAACTACCCGCTAAATAGGAGCGATGTCCTGCCGGACGGGAGCCCTGCGCGGCGGCGGTCAGTTCGTGTGACGTGTGTACCGTTCCAGGCAGGAAGAATATCCACGGTCCTCCCGCTGGACGGCACGGGCACTAGCTTGCGACCAACGGGAGCACCCCGCGAAGCAACTACAAGTCACGAAGTGACCGCTGCCCGCGCAGGGCGCCCGTCCGGCAGGACAAGATCTCCAGAAAACGCTCAGCCCTCTTGGGTCGGCTATCATGCTCCATGGCAAAACAAAGCATTGCGGCTCACAAGAGCTGGCTTCCCGACGCCAACCACCCCACCACCGACTTTCCGCTCACTCATCTCCCCTACGGCGCTTTCGCGGTCGAGGACCAGCAACATCTCTGCGTCGCCATTGGAGCCCACCTCCTCGATCTTCACGCCTGTGCCGCATCAGGCCTGCTTCCCGCCACCCTCACGGAAGCCTGCCAGGCTCCCACCCTCAACCTGCTCATGTCTCAGGGCTCTCAATCCTGGGCTCTCCTCCGCAAAACCCTCACCACTCTTCTCCACGCCGACGTAAAATCCGAGCACAAGGAAAAAGCCGAAGCCGCGCTACACTCCATCGCCGGATCAACCTTCCAAAAACCGGTCCACATCCCCAACTACACCGACTTCTACGCCTCCATCCACCACGCCACCCGTGTCGGTCAGCTTTTCCGCCCCGACCAGCCTCTCCTCCCCAACTACAAGCACATTCCTATCGGCTATCACGGGCGGGCCTCTTCCATCCTGGTGAGTGGCGAACCCATCGTCCGACCCATCGGCCAAACCCGCCCGTCCGCCGAAGAAATCCAACCCAATTTCATTCCCACCAGCAAGCTGGACTACGAATTGGAACTGGCGCTTTACATAGGGAAGCCCAGTACTCAGGGCACCCCTGTCCCCATCTCCGATGCAGCCGATCGCCTCTTCGGCATCAGCCTCCTCAACGACTGGTCGGCCCGCGACATCCAGTCCTGGGAGTACCAGCCTCTCGGCCCCTTTCTGGCCAAAAACTTCGCTACCACCGTCTCCCCCTGGGTCACCCCAATCGCCGCACTGGAACCCTTCCGAGTCCCCGCAGCCGGTCGCTTGGCCACCGATCCGAAACCTCTTTCCTATCTCCACTCCGCCGCAGACCAGAAGTCCGGAGGATTGGATGTAGCACTTGAAGTCTTTCTCCTAACCGCAACCATGAAAGCTAATAAACTTGAACCTTTCCGGCTCAGCCAATCCAACGCCCAGGACCTTTACTGGACCCCCGCCCAACTGATCACTCACCACACGAGCAACGGCTGCAACCTCCAGGCAGGCGACATCCTCGCCACCGGAACGATCTCCGGCCCCGCCGAAGCCTCCGCCGGCTGTCTCCTCGAGCTCACCCGCAACGGCGCCCAACCCATCCTTCTCCCGACTGCCGAAACCCGCACCTTCCTCGAAGACGGCGACGAGATCATCCTTCGCGGCTCCTGCGAATCGCCAGGCCATCCCCGCATCGGACTAGGCGAGTGCCGCGCCACCATCCACTCAGCCCGCACCTGACCGCCCTAGCCAACTCCAACCCAAGTGAACTATCCTCATCTTGCGCCGCGGGCTACCCACGCCCGCCGCATCGGAGACCTCCTCATGGCAACACACGCCCCGACCCATCCCCAACAAGAATCAGCCACCACCGACTTTCTCCCCCTCAAGGGAACCGACCACGTCGAGTTTTACGTCGGCAACGCTCGTCAGGCCGCTTATTTTTACCGCGCCGCCTTCGGCATGTCGCTCGTCGCCTACTCCGGCCCCGAGACCGGTCAGCGTGACCGCGCCAGCTACGTCCTCCAGCAAGGCAAGGTGCGTTTTGTCCTCACGACTACCCTTCGCACAGACTCCGATATCTCCCGCCACGTCGACAAGCACGGCGACGGCGTCCACTCGATCGCCCTCTGGGTCGATAACGCCCGCCAGTCCTGGCTCGAAACCACCAGTCGCGGAGCGCGCAGCATCCAGGCACCCACCGACGCGAAGGACGCCGGCGGCAGCGTCACCACCGCCAGCATCGCCGCCTACGGCGACACCATTCACACCTTCGTCGAGCGCACCCACTATAGCGGTCCCTTCCTCCCCGGGTATCAGGCCGTCTCCAATGACAACATCGCCCGCCCCGTTGGCCTCCTTCACATCGACCACATCGTCGGCAACGTCGGCTGGAACTCCATGAATCAATGGGTCGACTTCTACCGCGACGTCATGGGTTTTGGTCTCTACCAGCACTTCGACGACAACGACATCTCCACCGAGTACTCCGCCCTCATGTCTAAGGTGATGGCCAACGGCAACGGCTACGTCAAATTCCCCATCAACGAACCCGCCGAAGGCCGCCGAAAGTCCCAGATCGAGGAGTACCTCGACTTCTACCAGGGCCCGGGCGTCCAGCACATGGCTCTCGCCACCAACGACATCCTTGCCACAGTCGCCGCCATGAAGCAGCAGGGCGTCGACTTCCTCACCGTCCCCCACTCCTACTACACGGAGCTGCAGACGCGCATCGGTAAGATCGACGAGCCCATCGAAGAGCTCGAAAAACTGGGCGTCCTCGTCGACCGCGACAACGAAGGCTATATGCTCCAGATCTTCACCAAGCCTGTCGAAGACCGCCCCACCGTCTTCTACGAGATTATCCAGCGCAAGGGAAGCCGCAGCTTCGGCAAAGGAAACTTCAAGGCTCTCTTCGAAGCTATCGAGAGAGAGCAGGAGTTGCGCGGAAATCTGTAGACAACAGGAGCGACGCGGTAAGCTCTAACTAGGCCGCCTCACGCCAACTTCATCGCAGGCAGGTCGAACGAAAGGTAGACTTGGTGGCTCTGCTGACAGAAAAATCACATTCAGCATTGTCGCGTCTCGCTGCCTGTTGCTGTCTCGCCTGGCTGCTCCTTCTGCGCCCAGGCAACGTCTCCGGGGCCATAACACCCGGAGCCGTCTGGCTCGATAATCGCGGCCAGCAGATTCAAGCTCACGGCGGCGGCATCCTGAAGGTCGACGACACCTTCTTCTGGTTTGGGGAGGATCGCTCCCAGGGTCTCGATCCGAATAAGCGCTACGTCAGCTGTTACGCGTCGAAAGATCTCGAGCACTGGACCTTCCGCAATCAGGTCCTCAAGCTCTCCGACCCCGAGAACTTTGGCCTAGGCTGGCTCATTGAACGTCCTAAGGTCTTCTACAACGCAGCGACAAAGAAGTACATCCTCTACGCCCACGTCGACGACGGCACTTACAAACTCGCCCGCGTCGGAATTGCTATCAGCGACACAGTCGACGGAAACTATCGCTACCTCAAAAGCTTTCGCCCTCTCGGATTGGAGAGCCGCGACATAGGCCAGTTCATCGACGACGACGGCACAGCTTACCTCATCTTCGAAAGCCGCCCCACCAAAGGATTTGTCATCGCCCGCCTCTCTCCCGACTACCTCAACGTCGAGAAGCAGATGAGTCTCGTCCCCGCTCCGCTCGAAGGGGGCGCCGTGGTCCACTATAAGGGCCTGTACTACGTCATCGGTTCCCATCTCACAGGATGGAATCCGAACCCCAACGTGTACGCCACCGCCACCAGTCTCGAAGGTCCATGGACAGAGTTCAAAGACATCGCTCCTCCAGCGCTCAAAACCTATAACTCGCAATCCTCCACGCTGCTCAGGATCATAGGCACAAAGACAACCTCGGTGATCTTCATGGCCGATCAGTGGAAGCCAAAAGAGTTATGGGACTCGCGCTACCTATGGATGCCTCTGCAAATTGATGGAGGTCAGCTTCTACTTCCCGAGCCCAGGCCGTGGACGATCGATATCAATACCGGGGAGGCAAAGTATTAGCGCGATCGGCAAGACGCGTTGCCCCATAATGCTTGGTCGAAATAGTGATAGACACGAGCACTTACAAGAACGATGATGCTGGGGCGACGACTTAATCGCCAGCAAAGGGGCAAGATCACGCGCTTATTGGCAATCCTTCTGGGACTATGTGCTCTCGCGGGACGGAGCATGCCGGGTTTCGTGAATGTTTCTTCTCGCTTAAGCTTCGAACCCAGCGCTTGAAAGTTAACGGATGAGAATAAAGAGGTTATGAAACACCTTCAAAAAACGATCCTAACGATCGCTTTGACAGGCGAGCTCTTCGCGGGCGCACTCGGGGCGGCACAGGAAACAGGTAAGGCTGGCGCGGGTTCGACTCAAGACCAGCCCGTCCCGACTGTCCCACATGGCGGGTCTGCGACAGCAGGTGTGTTTGCTGCGGTAAAGGATTCAGAGTTGCGTCCAATTACGGCTGGAGGGTTTGTTAACGACGGACCAGTGATCTTCAAAGATGTCGCCAAACAAGCCGGCCTGACAGGGTGGCATCACGTGATGGGCACGCCGGAAAAGAGGTACATTTTGGAAGCGCCTGGATCGGGGGTAGCCTTACTGGACTATGACAATGACGGCTGGCTTGATATCTACCTGGTAAACGGCTCCACCTACGACGCTTTGAAGGGTACTGCTGATCCACCTCATGCAGCACTGTTTCACAATAACCACGACGGAACGTTTACCGATGTTGCTGCCAAGGCCGGAGTTGCCAACGATCGTTGGGGTTACGGCGTCGCAGTTGGAGATTACGACAACGACGGCTGGCCGGATATCTATGTCTCCAACTTCGGCAAGAACCGGCTCTATCACAATAACCACGATGGAACCTTTACTGACGTGGCAGAGAAGGCGGGCGTAACGTTGGGGAACTGGTCTACCGGTGCCACGTTTGGAGACTACGACGGAGATGGCCGACTCGACCTCTTCGTTCCCGGGTATGTTCACTATGACGTGAACCATCCGCCTGATCCCGGCTCCGAAACAGTCGGGCTAAGTTACTGCCAGTTTCGGGGTGTAAACACCCTGTGCGGTCCGCGTGGACTTCAGGGAGAGGCCGATCATCTCTTTCACAACAACGGGGATGGGACCTTTACTGACGTCAGCGAAAAGGCGGGCGTCTCAGATAAGGCGCGCTACTACGGATTTACGGCAGTGTTCGTCGATATCAACAATGACGGCAAGGTTGATCTGGTCGTGACGAACGATTCGTCGCCGAACTATCTATATATGAACAACGGAGATGGGACCTTTGAAGACGCAAGCTACTACTCTGGTTTTGCATTGAACCAACAGGGACGCGACCAGGCCGGCATGGGCCTGGCTGTTGGTGACTACCTCAATAATGGCTTGGTCGACCTCTACACGGGTACATTCTCCGACGACTATAAGCCGCTCTTCAGAAACGGAGGTGACCAGGGGTTCACCGAGATTAGTCCGGAGATGGGGATCGCAGAGATCACTTATCCTTTTCTCACCTGGGCGACCGAGTTTATTGATTACGACAACGACGGCTGGAAAGATATTTTTCTAGTCAATGGACACGTATATCCTCAGGTGGACAAGTACGACTGGGGAACCTCTTACGCACAGCGTCCGCTGCTATTCCATAACGTAGACAAGGGAAAGAAGTTCGAGGTAATGCCGGCGGTGATCGGAAGTGGGTTGGCGGAGGTGATTCCAGGCAGGGGAGCCGCATTCGGCGACCTTTTCAACGACGGTAAAACGGATGTCGTTATCAACTCAATGGATCATGTGCCGTCGTTGATGCGGGATGTAAGTCCAGATCACCATCACTGGGTTGGATTGAAGTTGATCGGAGGCCCAAAAAGTCCGCGAGATGCTGTGGGGGCTACGGTGTATCTGGTGGCGAACGGAGTGCGTCAGCGAGCAGATGTACTGAGCGGTGGCAGCTATGAATCTTCCAACGATCAGCGGCCACACTTTGGGATAGGTGACGCAACTACCGTGGATTCTGTGGAGATTCGCTGGCCGAGTGGAACTGTGGAACAGCTAACGCTCCCGAGTGTCGATCGTTTTTTCACCGTTCAGGAGGGGAAAGGCATTGTGCCGGGCCTTCTCGATCCGCCGGTAACGGTAAAGAAGACCGCAGAAATCAGCAGACAGAAGACTCACTAGATGAGTAGAATTCCGTCAACCTTCGCAGCAGAGTGGCTTGTAAGTCCGCGAAGAAAAAGTTGGGTACGATGCTGTTTTTCAAGTGGGCCAAAACGCGGGTGAAGGGTGTGGTTGTCAATCGTCGGCGACTGGCTGTCGCGACGGGAGCGTACGTCAGTCTGGTCGGGGTACTCGCCCTTGGGAGCGTCTTTGCTTTTCTTCCTCGAATTCAGGCTCACTCAGATTTGAGCCAGACACAGCAAAAGATTGCAGACGAAGCTGCAGTCCGCAAAGATTATGCAGATAGGGTTGGCAGAACCTACAACTTTGCCTTTGGAAAAGGAAACATCTCAACACCCGGAAATGCTGCGGTCGAGGGCGACAACTTTCTCGAGCCTGATGCGTTTCCGACGGCCGACTACTGCGGCCACTGCCACAAAGAGGCTTACCACCAGTGGCGACAGTCTTTGCATTCCAACTCATTTCGAACGCCGTTCTATCGCACGAGCGTCAATATCCTCATCAGGACTAAGGGGATAGAGTTTTCCCGCCACTGCGATAGCTGTCACAACCCGATCGCCGTCCTGGGCGGCGGGTTGACGCAGAACTCAATGGTTGACCGAAAATTTGATCAGGACGGGTTGACCTGCACCACGTGCCATTCCGTTCAGAAGCTGCAATCGACGCTCGGCAACGGTGGCTATGTGATGGGCGTACCGGCAGTTCTGGTTGATGAAAAGGGGGTTCGTATTCCAGGCTTGGTGCCGGACTCGGAGATATTGGCGCACCTTGATAGGCATTCGAAGGCGGTGATGCAGACCTTCTACCGTACGCCTGAGTTTTGCTCCGCCTGCCACAAAGCCAACTTGCCAAACCCACTGAATGATTACAAATTCATTCGCGCGTTTACCGCATACGATGAGTGGCAGAACTCAAAGTTTTCGCAGCGAAATCCTCTCACGTTCTATCAAGCTGATTTCACCACCTGCCAGGGCTGTCACATGAAGCGCGCGTCGAATGCGCTGCCCGAGCCGGGAGCGAAGAACGGTACATTCGCATCGCATCGCTGGACAGCGGGCAATACCGCCGTTCCTTTCTACTACGGGTTTGATGAGCAACTGGAGAAGACAGTCGAATTTCTGAAGACAGGCAACTATCTAAACGTCGATCTATTTGCAATTCGTAAGGCGAGTGATGACAAGCTGATCGCACCGTTGGGTTCGACTGCGTTCACTCTTGCTTCGGGTGATGTAGTACAGGTGATGACTGTTATTCAAAACAAAAACATCGGCCATTCCCTGATTCCCGAAGTGCGCGATCTGTATGAGGCTTGGGTAGAGTTTGTCGTCACGGACTCGAACGGCAAGGAGATCTATCACAGCGGTTTCATCAAGCCGGATGGAATGCTGGACGAGCGGGCACACAGTTTTACGAACCGTCCAGTCAACACAGACGGGGTGTTCGTCGACAATCACAAAGTATGGACGATCCATTCTGTCGCTTATGACAACACAGTTCAGGCAGGCAGGTCGTCTCTCATTCGCTACGAGTTTCGCATTCCTCCCGAGGCGAAGGGGGCGGTAACTATAACCGCCAAAGTGAACTATCGACATCTCCGGCAGAGCTATCTCAATAACGTTTTTGGCAAGGATCACGTTGCATATCCAATCGTCGAGCTCGCCTCGCGCAGCCGAACGCTCAACATCGGAGACAATCCTGTTAGCGCGCCTGATCCTCACGATAACGCTGACTGGATGCGCTGGAATAACCTTGGCATCGCCTATCTCGATCAACTGCAGTACAGCGACGCGATCCAGGCTTTTTCCCAGGTAATCAAGCTCCGTCCTGACTATGCGGATGGCTACACCAATATCGGCCTAACGAATATCGAATGGGAAAAATATGCTTCAGCTCGCGGGGGTCTTGAAAGAGCGCTAGAGCTAAGTCCCAACAATGCGCGTGCTCTTTACTATCTTGCATTGGTAGAACGACGAGCAGGGCATCCCGATGCTGAAGTAGAAGATCTGAAAAAAGTTCTGGCGCAGTACCCGCAATCGCGAGATGCTCGTCGCGAGCTCGGGATCTCTTACTATCAACAACGCAGGCCTCAGGAAGCGATGGAACAGTTTGAGGCGTTGCAAGCGATCGACCCTGATGACCTGACGGCCCATTACAACCTCGCACTCCTTTACCGTCGTGCTGGAATGAAGGATAAAGCCAAAGAACAATCCGCGAAGTTTGTCACGAAGAAGATAGATCCTGGCGCTCCGACTTATTCCCTGGATTTTCTCCGCAAGCATCCTGAGATCTCGATCGAAAGCGTGCCGTGGCATGTGCATAAGGATGTATCGCAACCGGAAGTAGTGAGTGCGGGGGGAGAGCACTAAGGCGCGTCGTGGGCAACCTCCTCCGCCCTTCGGCATACTCGACAACACTTTACGGTGAGATACTTCCTCCCCAGAAAGAATTACGCTAAGGGAAATAACCGTGAACACAAGAAGTTGGACCACACTAGCCTTTGTGGTGATAGCTGGCACACTCGTCAGCCCCGTGCGATGCAGGGCCCAAACTCAATGCCCTTGGCTAAATGCAGCAACGGCCGCAGGTGTTTTGGGCGGTGAGGTCCAGGCGACCACGACCCCTCTTACGTCACAGGGCGATACCACCTGCGACTTCAAGCGCAGTGAGCATTCGACCGTTTTTGAGTTGACAATTGCTGTGCACACGATGGCGCTTCCCTCGAAAGACTTTGCCATGTATCTTGCGCGATGCTCCGGTACGGCAGTTCCGCTGAAGGCGATTGGCAATGAAGCAGTCCAGTGTGTCCCGAGTAACAACTCCCTCAACGGAGGCGAGCAGATCATCGGCCGGGTACGAGATCGTGTTTTCGTCATTGACATCCAGAGAGGCTCGCCCAGACAGTCAGTTTCAACCCAAACTGGCCTGAGTGAAGAAGCGAGAAACGTTGCCGAGCAAGTAGCGGGAGCGCTCTTTTAGACATGTCCTTTATCGCTCGTTCTCCGCGCATGCATCTGGACTTGATTAAGCTGTGCTTGGTTTGCTGTGTGGGATTAACTCCGATCTCTTATGCGAAGGCACAGCAGGACGCTCGCGCGAGCGCATCAAATACTTCAACTGATTCAGTCCAGCATAGCCCGAGCCCGACAGAGGAAGTACAACGGCTAATCTCCCGTGGCCAGTTGAGCGAAGCCGAGACACGCTTGAACTCCTTGGCAACGCAACAGCCGGAGCCGGCGGGGGTAGAGCGTATGCGTGGAATGATTCGATACCAACGCAATAGCTTTGCAGACGCGAATTTAGCCTTCGAAAAAGCCATAGTTCAGGATGGCAACGATCTGCTGGCGATACAGATGCGCGGTGTGACGCTGTATCGCATGGGGCAACCGGCCGTAGCGATTCCTCTGCTTGAACGTGCGAACAGTCCAATTGCCAGCGTCAACGCCGATGGAACCTATGTTCTGGCGGTCTGTTATCTCGAAGTGCATAGATACGATGATGCGCGTCGCATCTTTGCCCAACAGTACAAAATCCCAGCCGACTCCGCAGCGGCGTATTTATTCTTGGCGCGTATGCTGTTCCGTCGCAACTACCCCGCCGAGTCCGAGCAGATGGCACGCAAAGCCCTCCAAATCGAACCAAGACTGCCTTTAGCTCATCTGTTGTTGGGACAGCTCGCCCTGTCGCGTTCAAACGCCGCTGGAGCTGTCGTCGAATTTGAAGCCGAACGGGCAATCAATCCAATGGATGGAGAGGTGTATGAGCGTCTGGGCGACTCATACCTGAGAGCTCTGCGATACGAAGATGCGCAACAGGCGTTGAACTGTGCGCTTCTACTAGAGCCGAATTCGACAGGGCCATATATTTTGCTGGGGCAGGTTCTGTTGAAACGAGATGATGCCTTGACGGCGCTAAACTATCTGTTGCGTGCGGAACACATGGATTCCAGCAATCACCTTATCCACTTGCTTCTGGGGCAGGCCTTCCGCGCTTTGGGGCGCAAGGAAGATGCGACGCGCGAGTACAAGAGCGCAGAGACTATCCAGAATGCTGTCGAAAGCCAAAGATAGTGTCATGCACGACGCCGTTCTCACTATGCGAATCTTCTTTTGCATGTGGATGCTCGAATCTCTCAGCCAACACTGTCCGAGCAGACCGGACCGTTCGCAGCGTTAGGAACGCTGTTCGTACAGACGAGCTCTAGGGTTGCACTGAAGACTGGCTATCTACTTAGTCTGATTGCGAATTGCACGACTCGAGGGTCGGTTGTAGTAGCGGTGATGCTGCCGAACGCGGGGGAACCAAAACTGCCGTTGGGCTGCGCGAACTCCGGCGTATTGGTAACGTTGAACATCTCGGCGCGGAACTCCAGGTCAGCTTTTTCTACCAGCCGGGTTCGCTTGATGAGCGATACATCCAGGTCGCGGTAGGCAGGGCCACGCACGGGGTTGCGCGATGCGGTGCCAATAACGAATTGAGGGGCTGTGCTGAATGCGGCAGTGTTGAAGTAGTGCGCGGGGGTACGCTGGCCGGCCGTCAAATTGGGGTTGCCAACGATGTCGGGGCGCTGAAGAGAAAAACCTGCGAAAGCGTTGTTATTGGTGGCCTGTGTGACGGTGACCGGCATCCCCGATTGCAGCGACAGGATGGTATTCAAGCTCCAGCCTCCGAGCATCGCGTTGCCTACCCCGGTCGAGGCGAAGCGATGGTTTCGCCCAGCCGGTAAATCGTAGATGCCGCTGAACGAGGTTACATTGGGCATATCGCCATTCGATGAGTCGCGTTCCAGATAAGGGCGGTAGGTGTCCGCTGCGATGAGAGAGCTTGTGTTGGGTGAGGAGAGAACGGTGGAGGAGAAGACGGAAGACGCATCATCGATGAGTTTGGAGTGAGTATAGGCGAAGAGGAAGGAGATACCGTGCGAGAAGCGTTGTTCGGCCTTGGCCTCAATTGCGTTGTAGTTGGTGGTTCCCGAGTTATGGCGGTACGTCGCAACGTTTTGGAAGCGAGGATAAGGTTTGATGAGTTGTGCGGCAGCGATGTTCTTCGTATTCAGAGAACTGGATGGCGGAAGTTGGCCGAAGTAAGGATTTGTGACTGGGGTGAGGAGCGAAGCGCCCTCCGCTAGCTGATCGGCCGTGAGCTGGTTAAGATTCGAGTCGGGGATACCGACGTGAATAATGTTCGACCCTACGTATGCAACCTCAACAGAGAGATTGTTAGTCACGGCGCGCTGGACGGCGAGGTTCCACTGCTGGACGTAACCCGAACCGGCGGTGCGATCGGCAGTGTATACACTTTGGCCAAGACCGGCGTTGGGAGTAAGTGGAATTGGAGCCACGGAAGGTCCGTGCGAGAGTGCAAAGGCGGCGTTCACGCTGTCCTGAGTCTTCTGCGTAACACTTTGGATGAAAGGGAATTGGGGAATAGTAAATGGAGTTGTGATCCCTGACTGGTCGATAAAGACAATTCCAAAGCCAGAGTGAATTACCGTCTTCTCGGTCGCGAGATAGGTGAACCCCACACGAGGAGCAACGTTGCCGTAGTGGAGTTCGCGGGCACTGCGCGAGTTTCCATCGACGCCTACGTAGTCAAGCTGTTGCGTCCCGAGGTTGAAGACAGCTCCTTGGTTGTTCTTTTCGGTAGAGGGATGGTGCAGGGTCCAGCGCGCTCCGATGTTGAGTGTTAGGCGATTGGAGGCCTTCCAGTCGTCTTGAAGAAAATACTCCTCGATGTAGTCGCGAGGACGGAGCTTAGCCTGTTGCAGGTCTATTTGAAAGATGTCGACCTGTCCTAGAAGAAAGCTTGCGATGGAATTACCGTTGGTGAGCTTATCGCCGGGGGCGATGACAAGACCCTGTTGATTTGTGCCGGTGGTGGTGAAGGCAAAGGAGCCGGTGGGGTTGGGCGGCGAAACAGTATTGAGTTGGTACCAACGGAAGTCGATGCCAGCCTTAATGGCGTGGGCACCGCGTGTGTAGACAGCCGTGTCGACGACCTGCCAAACCGAGGTCTGGAAGTTCGCGAAGGTGCTTGCTGAGGGACCAAGCTGCTGGATGCCAGTGAGCGTAAAGAGGGGAAGGGCATTATTGAATTCTGCGTTGGTAGGGATGCCGGGGATGCCGAGCGTGGCGGAGGCGGTACTGTCGAGTTCAGGACCGATGATATTGTTGCTGCGACGGGTGTACCCACCCGTGAGGTTGTTGACCATCCTCGGGGAGAAGATATGGGTCTCGTTGGCGACGGCCTGTTGTCCTCGCACGTTCGAGAGTCCAGGGACTCCGCCAGTACCGAGAGCTGATCCGCTGATGAGGCCGCTACCATCGGGCAACGGGGTGACGGGCTGCTCGACTTCGTTGTAGTAGGTGTAGCGGCCAAAGGCGTGGTCACGAGTACCGTACGCACCGTCGACGCGAACGTCAAACTGATTCTGATGGTCCGCGTCGTTTGCAGTGCGGCTGTAATTGTTGGCGGCATTGCCGTTGGTCGGAAGTGGAAAGCGTGCAAGGAGAGCCTGGGCGGCAGGATCGAATGGTATGTTGATGACGTCTCCGGGAAATTCCTGCCTCACATTCTTTCCATTGACGATGGTTGTGGTGGTGGGATTGTAGATATGCGAGACATTGTGGAAGATGCCGTTGCGTTCGTTGATTGTGGGGATCGTCGAGGTCAGGGTGCGGCCGATGAGCTGCTTGATTCCTTGATAGTCGCCGAAAAAGAAGAGACGATCGCGGAGAATAGGCGCGCCGAGTGTAGCGCCATAGAGGTTGCGACGATACTCAGGCTTGCGGCCCGTCGGCGCGAAGTAGTTGCGGGCATTAAGATCTTCATTGCGAAGATATTCAAAGAGGCTGCCATGCACCTCGTTAGAGCCCGACCGGGTGGCAACGTTGACCACACCACCGTTGAATCGGCCGAACTCCGCCGGCACGTTATTGGCTTCGATGGTGAATTCCGCAATGTCGTCGAGGATAGGAAAGAAGGCTACTTGACCAGGTTCGGGCTGCAGCGCAGAGATGCCGTCGTAGATGTACTCATTGGTACGGGGGCGACCGCCATTGATGCGAGGAAGCAAGGTTCCGGGAGGCAACTCGACCCCCGGGGCCAGTGTCGTGAGCTGAATGAAGTTTCTTGTATTGAGTGGAATCGCGGCAACATAGGCGCCGGAGATGTTGGTCTCGATATTGCTGGTCTCCGCTTGCAGGAGTGGCGCGTCGCTATTGACGGTTACAGTTTGTCGATCGCCTCCAGGACTCAGCGTGAGATCAAGGCTCACCGTCTGTCCAACGATGACGTTGACGCCCTCGCGATCCAGATTTTTGAACCCGGGTGTCCGTACTTCTACACGATAAGAGCCCGGGTTGAGATGGATGAAAAGATAATCGCCGGAGCTGGAGGTGGTCGTAGACTGATGCAGGTTCGTGGAAGACTCGGTTAATTCAATCGGCGCGTTTGCGATCGCGGCGCCAGAGGGATCGAGAACGCGGCCCTTCAGATCCGCTGCGATTTGAGCGGAGGCAATGGCTCCATCTATCAAGATAAAGAGGAAAAAGGCGCAAGAAAGGCGTTGAAGCTTCATGAAATCCGCTCCTGGAAACGCAGCTTTGAGGTGCGTCCGGTGGTAGTAAGGATTAGCGCGAACAGTCGAGCTGAAGACTGGCCTCCCCGCACGTGTTCCACTCGAATAGTACGAAGCTAGTCGATTTAAATCGTATAGTCAAACGATTCATCTAGGTGCCGGAGAGGCATCTACTGTGTCTATGAGGGATCGTCAAGGCGCTCAATCATTACGTCGGTCGACTTAATGAGAGCAGCTGCAAGATCGCCTTTCTTCAACTGAAGCTCGCGAACCGCATTTGCGGTGATGATTGCCGTGACATGCGTGTCTCCTACAGAGAGCACAACCTCGGCAAGCAGCCCTTGTATCTGGATACTCACAACCTTACCGGCGAGTTGATTTCTACCGCTCACCCGGCGATATCGTTGTCGCGAGTCGACTGCGGGTTTCATCTGGTCTCTTGTCAGAAAAGGCTTCAAAGCTGCCTCCGACAAGCGATGGTGCCCACCGGGGGTCTGGACGGTCTTCAACTTTCCGCTCAATATCCATTGTTTGATCGTTGGGTAGCTCACGCCCAGCATTCGGGATGCTTCTCGAGGCGTCAGCATTTGGCGAGTAGTCGACATGGCCTACAGTTTTAGCATTTTTTCGGAGTAGGAGAAACCCTGAATTTGAATTTCACCTAAGTGGTGTCATCGATTGGAGCATCGTGGGAATCAGCTCCGAAACCGTCGGATGAATGTGAACCGCGTGAGAGAGAGTAGTGTAGGGGGCGCCTGCGTACATCGTACTCAGGATGCAGTGAATGGCCTCGTCTCCGCCGGTTCCCAGGATGGCGGCTCCCAGAATTTTTTTGCTCTCTGCGTCCACTAGTATCTTCATGAAACCCTGCGACTCTCCCTTCTCGACGGCACGTCCAACTTTCGTCATTGGGCGAGTTCCAATCAAGGCAGCGCGTCCACTCTTGCGTACCTGCATTTCGGTGAGACCGACCTGTGCCAGAGGCGGGTCAACGTAAAGGGCGCTCACAGGGATGCGGTCACTGACTCGCCGCGAGGCCTTGTCGAGGAGATTATCAGCAACAATCTCAAAGTCGTTGTAAGAGGTATGAGTAAAAGCTCCTCTACCGTTACAATCTCCCAGCGCCCAGATTCCCGCAACGGAGGTTTGGAGCTGATCGTCTGCAGTGATGTAGCCGCGCTCATCAGTCCGCACGCCAGCGGCTGCCAGTCCAAGATCGTCGGTGTTCGGCCGTCTTCCAACGGCAAGCAGGATCCGCGATCCTACGACCCTAGGATGACCCTCAAGGCAGTCGAGCCCGATCGCTACTCCTTCGCCGTCGTTTTCAAGTCGGATACAGTTTGCGTCGAGACGAAGCTGAATACCCTCGGACTGCAGGATCTCCTGAACGCCGGATGAGAGGTCGTGATCCTCGTTGGGTATGATCCGCGCTTTGCGTTCGACAACTGTTACCTCAGCGCCGAAGCGGCGATACATCTGAGCAAATTCCAACCCGACGTAGCTTCCACCTACGACAATGAGGTGTTGTGGCAGTTCATCAAGATCGAGGACGGTCGTGCTGGTCAGAAAAGGAACCTCGTGGACTCCAGGCATATCTGGTACAGCCGGCCTCGCGCCAACGTTCAGAAAGATATTCTTCGCGTGAATCACCTCGTCGCCAACCCGAATCTCATTCGGAGACACGAAGCGCGCAGTCCCTGTAAAGACCGTGCATCGCTCCATGCCTCGCAGCCAGCTTTCGATGCCTGTTCGAGACTTCATAACGATGGCGTCTTTGCGAGCCAGGACTTGCTTCATATCAACGCTCACCGGTTCGCGTCGTATGACTCCGAAGTCGCTTCCTCGGCGCGCAATATGCGCTGCATGCGCGCTCGCGACCATGGCTTTGGTCGGAGTGCATCCGTTGTTTACACAGGTGCCCCCGAATAGCTTGCGCTCGACGATGGCGACCGTCCAGCCGGCCTGCGTGAGTCGGCCTGCCAACGATGGTCCTGCCTGTCCGGCACCAACGATGATTGCGTCGAAAGACTGTTTCATCCGAGTCTCGTAACCACCACGATAGCAAGTATGATCGCCACGGCGTCCTCAAGCAAGGCGGCAGGGAGATCTTTTCCAAAGACCTCACCAAGTTTGGTGCGTACGGCGGCGCCCCCAAGTGTGCCTGCAACCGCGCCCACGGCGCCGGCGACAAGGCCGAACGTCAGCGACTGTCGTGCTGCTCCCACCGCCGCTCCAGCGAACGCCCCGCTGATGACCCGCGCGATGAATTGAGGAGGCACCTTGCGGCTGGGAGTCTTGGGCAGTTTGTCGTTGATCAACTCACCGATAGCGAGGAGCGTAAAGATGTAGGGTGTCGCCGCATATCCTAAAAAGGCGAGAGGAGTGCCCTGGAGTGGCAAGATACCCAGCCGGGCTGCCCAACTTACGGCCGCGGGTGCGGTCATAGCGCGGAGCCCGGAGACAATACCAATCAAAAATGCAAGCGCAATGATGAACATAATGCTCCTGTTGCGGAGAGATATTTTACTTGTCGTGTTGACGGGGGCTTTGCGACCGCATATGAGCCGAAGATAGCTTGCCTATTTACTAAGCGTTGTTGGCTGAGGATATGTCAGGGGTGTGATAAAAGAAAGACCCCAAAAGCATACGCTGCCACCAACCCTTTCGAGGGGCTTCGGTGGCAGAGCCTCACGTCAAAGGGTCGTCGAGCCTAAAGGCCAAGCTCCGTAAGGCCCGGGTGGTCGTCTGGGCGCCGGCCAAGTGGCCAATGAAAGAGCCGCTCACTCTCTTTGATAGGGAGATCGTTGATGCAGGCATAACGATGGTGCATCACGCCGTCGTTGTCGAACTCCCAGTTTTCATTGCCGTAAGAGCGGTACCACTGGCCGGTTGCGTCATGCGATTCGTAGGCAAAACGAACCGCGATGCGGGAGCCTCCAAAGGCCCACAGCTCCTTGATGAGCCGATAATCCAACTCCTTTTGCCATTTGCGAGTGAGAAACTGAACGATCTGCTCTCGTCCGTTGACGAACTCAGAGCGATTGCGCCACTTGCTGTCAAGGGTATAAGCAAGGCAAACCTGTTCGGGATTGCGCGAGTTCCAGCCGTCTTCGGCCTTGCGTACCTTAAGGATCGCCGTCTCCTGCGTGAACGGCGGGACGAGTGCGATTGCCTGTTCCTTGCTCATGTCTATGCTCCTTCGAACTGCGCCGATTGGCCGCTAAACATACCCTATCTGTGAAGCATTACGGTCAGAACAAAAGCAAACAGAGCAATGATACCGACAACTGTGCCAAGAAGGCCCGTCGCGATAAAGATCGTTGCCGAGCGTTTGTTCTCGGGTTTGGGCGGGGTGATGCCGACTGTCATGATGAAGCCGTCGACTACTCCCTGGATAAGTCCCATCTCAGTTTCCTCTCCCTAGAGATACCGGATTTTCAATGGGCGCATGTGGCTGATCTTGCGGTAGGTTGTCTGTTCTTGCT
This sequence comes from Tunturibacter gelidoferens, assembly GCF_040358255.1. Taxonomy (NCBI): domain Bacteria; kingdom Pseudomonadati; phylum Acidobacteriota; class Terriglobia; order Terriglobales; family Acidobacteriaceae; genus Tunturiibacter; species Tunturiibacter gelidiferens. Next base: position 5,141,312 of record NZ_CP132938.1, on the reverse strand, counting down.
GGATCTATGATGAATAAGGAGATCGTGCATGACTGGGTTCGGTGGCGGGACAGGCAGCGAAGGTCGAGGAAACGGAGTGCTTAGTAGGCTCGACGCCACCCCTTGCCACGACCCGATGAGGTCGAAACGCATCTCCGTCTTGATGGAAGGGGAGTCGGTGCCTCTGCTCCCTGGACAACCCACTACCAATAACGCACGCTCACCCTGGACTGGCATGATGCTGGAGAGGCATCGCCTCGGCGCAGTAGCCATACCGGAACATGAGCACACAACGTTTTGTCTGCATCTTCAATCCAGTGGTCCGGTCGAGATGGACTGGCACAGCTCCGGACAGAAAGGCTGTGTCCGATCAGATGTTGGCAGCCTAATCCTACTGGCGCCGGGGACCCGAGACAGCCTGCTCTGGTATGGGCCTTCGCAGCGTATCGTGGCATCCCTGGAGCCATCGCTGCTTAGTCAGGCTGCCGAACAAATTGGTATCAGAGGGCCGTGCGACTTCGAAAATCAGTGGTCGTTTCAAGATGAACAGTTGCGTCTCCTGCTAACGGAGATGGAGCGAGAGATGAACGCAGGCTGGCCCATGGGATCTCTTTATGGAGATATATTGGGGATGTCCTTGTCGATAGCTCTCATCAAGAAGTATGGGCTTACTTCATCGGCCCCCGCCAGAATAAAAGGCGGGCTTTCGCGCCCGAATCTCCGGCGAGTGCAGTCATACATAGAAGCAAATCTGCATCGGGATATTCGCCTCCAGGAGTTGGCGGCCCTCACAGACTTAAGTGTCTTTCACTTCGCACGGTCTTTTAGGGAGAGTTCAGGATCCACGCCGCATCAATACATCGTGAGTATGAGAGTCCAGAAGGCGAAGACACTTCTCTTGCGAGCAGAGTGGACTATTCAACAGGTTGCTTCCGCTACCGGGTTTTCGGATGGAGGTCGGTTCTCGAAGATCTTCCGGAAGTTCACGGGGATAAGTCCGACCGTCTGGCGACGAACGGTTTAGCTCATCGCACCGGGGATCGTTGCGCAGCGTGCTCACAGACTGAATTACTCAACTGCTGAAACCGTGAAAATCGTCACTGGAGACAATCCTGTTGATATCGCAAACTTTTCTCTTATGCTAGTTTGTAAGAGAAACATCCTAGGTGCCCGCGAGGGCATAAAAGGGAAGCCGGTGTGAGTCCGGCATGGTCCCGCCACTGTAATCAGGAAAAGACCCTTCACTAGCCACTCAGTCCATCGGGGAAGGCGAAGCGTCAGGAGCCGCTCAACAGCAGCTTCGCCTGTAAATCAGGAGACCTACCCAGGAGAAGTCGTGATTCTACCCCGCGTGGAAACGGGGGCGATCGCTCACTCATCCTGAGCTTAGCCTGATTACCACGCCATTTTTTGAGGCGTAATGCTGCTATCGAAGTCAAGCTCTCCTTCCATCAAAACGCTCCTGTCTCTTCTAGCGTTCGCATCGCTCGTTCTAACACATCGCTTCTGCGAGCCGCAACCGGAGGCAGCATCTCCGGTGCCATCACCGACCGGAGCGGGGCCGTTGTCGTAGGAGCAGCGCTCAAGCTGGTCAACACCGCTCAGCAGACAACCTACAACACAGTCTCCGACAAACAGGGCTTCTACACCTTTCCAAATCTTCCAGTAGGTCACTACGACATTGACATCGCCGCGATAGGCTTCAACGCGCAGCGAAAAACCGGCCTGTCTGTAGACGCCGACTCCGCTCTACGCATCAACGCCTCCCTGGAAATCGGTACACGATCCGACGTCGTAGTCGTCACCAGCGAAGCCGGCGTTCAGGTCGACACCACCGCCACCCATCTGGGCGAAGTAGTCTCCGGAGATCAGATGACCGCTATCCCCCTCAACGGCCGCAGCTACACCGACCTGCTCGCCATCCAGCCCGGCGTCGCCCCTATCTCAACCCTTCTGCCCAGCTCCGTCATCATGGCCGGAGTCACTGGTGGCCTCGATCCCTCCGGCGACGCAAACCCCGGCAACCTCTCCATCAACGGTCAGCGCGAATCCTCCAACGGATTCCTGGTCAACGGAATAGACGTTCAGGAGCACATGAATGGAGGCACCTCCGTCATCCCGAACCTAGACTCCATCGAAGAGTTCCGCGTCCTCACCGCCAACTTCGATCCCGAGTATGGCAACTACAACGGCGGCATCGTCACCGTTGTCAGCAAATCAGGCACAAATCGCTTCCGCGGCAAAGCCTTCGAGTTCTTCCGCAACACCAACCTCGACGCCAGGGGCTACTTCGATCGAACCCGCGCCCCCTTCAATCAAAATCAGTTCGGCGGAGCCATCGGCGGCCCCATTTAGCAGGACAAACTATTCTTCTTCGCCGACTATCAGGGAACCCGGACCACGCAGGGCGTCTCCACGGGGAACATCTCCGTCCCCTCCCTCGCACAACGCTCCGGCAACTTCGACGACCTCACCGGATCTGTCAGCGGTTCCTATCTCGCATCGCTGCTGAGCCAGCAACTAGGACGCACCATCACCGCCGGCGAACCTTACACCAGCGTCTTTCCTGACGGAAACATCCCCCAGAGCGCATGGTCCGCCCCCGCAAAAAATCTTCTCCAATACATCCCCTCCCCAAACGTCGGCCAAAATCAGTTCTCCAGCTCCTCCTTCTCGCAAACCGTCCGCGACGATAAAGGGTCAGCACGAGTCGACGGCAACAGCCGGTTCGGCCAGCTGTCCGGCTACTATTTCATCGACGACTACAGCCTCGACAACCCGTATCCTGGCTCCGTCGCTGGTGCGAGCATCCCCGGATTCGACGCTCTCTTCATCGGTCGTGCCCAACTCTTCTCCGTCGGCGACACCAAGGTCATCGGAGCAAACAAAGTCAACGAATTCCACATCGGCTACCTCCGCAACGCCAACATCATCGGCCAGCCAAAAGGAGGCCTCGGCGTCAGCCTCGCATCTCAGGGCTTCACCGACCCTGCAAACGGAGGCATCTTCGTTCAGGCCCCGCAGTTCGAAGGCGTCGAAAACATCACTTTCCCTACCTTTGTCATGGGCGTCCCCATCACGAACCTAACCCAAATTAACAACACCTTTTACTTCAGCGACGGACTCTCCCGTTCCATCGGCGCGCACACGCTCAAGTTCGGCGTCCAATTTCACATCGACCAGGTCAACGAACACCCCAACGCTACCTTCAACGGCACCTTCAACATCAACGGCACTGAAACCGGTAATCCCTATGCCGACTTCCTCCTCGGCACGCCCAGCAACTTCACCCAATCCTCCGGCCAGCCCTTCTATCTGCGCAACCGCTACCTCGGTCTCTACGTGCAAGATAGCTGGCGCGCCCGCAGCGATCTCACTATCAACGCCGGTCTCCATTGGGACGTGATCGCACCTTGGTCCGAAAAATACAATCAACTCCAGACCTACATCCCAGGAGCGCAATCAACGCTCTATCCCGGCGCTCCCAACACCATCGCCCCCACCAGCTACAAAAACTTCGCCCCGCGCCTCGGCTTCGCCTACTCTCCAAAGTTCGATCACGGCTTTTGGAGCAAAGTCTTCGGAGCCAGCGGCCAGTCCAGCATTCGCGCCAGCTACGGCCTCTTCTACACTGCCTTTCCAGGCCTCTCCGCCGGAATCATGTACGCCGTCCCACCCTTCGGCTTCAACTATCTCAGCCCCGGCCCCCCGCTACTTGCAACTCCCTTCATCACCGCCGCCACCGGAGTCAACAACAGACAGCGCTTTCCCTTTCGCTTTCCCTCTCACAGCGTCTCCCCGTCCAACCCCGACACTTCAGTCAACTGGGCCAACTTCACTCCCATCGCCGCCGACCCCTTCTTCTACTACCGCAACCGTGCCCCCTACACCAACAACTACATGCTCTCCCTCCAGCGTCAGATTACGGGTCACACCCTGCTCACCGTAAGCTACGTCGGCAATCAAGGCCACCGCATCCTCACGCTTGTCTCCGCCAACACCGGCGACCCCGCGCTATGTCTCAGTCTCAACGGTTGCGGTCCCTTCGGCGAAGACTCCACGTACACCAACAGCGCCGGCCAGACAGTGCAGGGAACTCGCGTAGGGCAGGGTCCCAACTACGGCGAAAACACAGCCGACAAATCTGCAGCCAACTCCAACTACAACGCCCTCGAAACCACTCTCCGCTACCAGCATCACGGCTCGCAGTTCCTCCTCAGCTACACCTACGCCAAATCGATCGACCAAGGCTCGAGTCTCGGCGAACAGCTCAATCCTATCGACCCCCGCCAAAGCCGCACCATCTCAGCGTGGGACCTCAAGCACAACTTCGTAGCCAGTTACACGTGGGCGCTCCCTCTCGCCACTCTCTTTCACAAAAGCAATCACCTCACCGAAGAATGGAGCCTCTCCGGTACCACTCGCTTCGCTACCGGCTTTCCCGTCACCCTATTCGACAACTCCGACAACTCCCTCCTCGGCACCCTGGGCAACGGCGCCAACAACTATCTGCTCGACACCCCGCAATATCTCCCCGGCGCGCTCAAGATCAACACCAACGGCCGCAACGGTCGCCCAGCCTTCAACACTGCACTCTTTCCAGAAGAAAATCTCGGAGAACTCGGAAACGCCAAGCGCCGCATCTTCTACGGTCCCGGCATCAACAACTTTGACATGGCCCTCCAGAAGAACCTCCGCTTCGCAGAAGCGAGATCCCTCGAGTTCCGCCTCGAATCCTTCAGCACCTTCAACCACAGTCAGTTCTACGGTCCCGCCTCAGTCGATGGACAAGTCGAAGACACACAAAACTTCGGCAAAATCGTCAGCGCCGCAGCCCCTCGTCTCGTCCAGCTTGCCGCTAAGTTCTCGTTTTAAAGTAAGCGCGCGCAGAAAACTCTTTTATGGACGGGCCAGAAAATGCTCATCTGTGGACTACTGTCTGAGCACTACCTATTCAACCGGCATGCGTCGTATCAAGCTCACAGGAGCGGTCAAGAGTATCCTCGAACGCGCAAAGAGCGTCTTGCAGCGCGATCTGTCTTTAAACGAAGAAGATGCCTATCAAATGATCAAAAGGAGAGCCGTCAACGGCGAAAATCAATGCGAGAAATCGCGGACGCAATTCTTCTGGCCGAGGACTTGAGACGGGCGCGGTCAGCCACCTGATGGTAGACATCAGCAGGCGTGGCCCAAAATCATACACAGCCCTCCGGCTCTGGCCACCATTTATATTCGATGACTTGCGTCGCGCGGCATTTGTGAATCCAGTAGGAGGCCCTGCATGCCGAGAAGTCCGGGTATTTAGGACTACTGTTGCTTTCAACTGTTACCAAATCGCCGAGTCACTCAGCGAGATCTTACGGGGACTATCCACAATTTCGAGTCAGAGGGCAACTGACGTTTCAGCTCGAATTATCGACCATGCAAATTAGCATCACTAGACTCAACTGATCTAAACCGGGAGGCGGTCCATGAAGCTCTCAGTATTCTGGGAGTCAGCATAGATGGCTTTCTGGCTCGGCCTGATAACTCGCTCGATTTTTTCTGCGTGCTGGCGAGCAGGAGCCGCACGGTTTCAAAGAATTCTATGGCAGCGTCGATGTCGTCGTAATCGGTCGAAGTCGTGCTGGCCTTCGGCAAATGGTTTACGGCAGGAAGCCGGTGGTCGTGAGCCGCCGTCCGCTCAATTTCTCACCGGTCAAGGAAGGAGTGGTCGAGCAGATGTCCGGCGAACCCTCCGAAATCGTAGCCCGGCTCAAAGCTCGTGGCCTCAAACAGGACCCACAATTGGAACCCTTCTGAGGCCACTGTTGTATTTGTGAAAATGCGTTGGTTGCCATTTGTGCGGCATTCTTGGAAATTTCACACAGACCTGAGTTCGGTCCGCGTGAGTCGGATGCGACATTGCTGCTACTGAACCACAAGGGTCAACTTTTGAGAGACTGTAGTGTTCCCCGCCACGGCGGTGACGGATAAAGCGTAAGTACCAGGGGGCGTCACCGCAGGACTTACAGGTTGCGAACTTCCTTTGGAACCACCACTACAAGCAGTGAGAGTAATCAGCAGTGCACTCGCTGCACATAGCATCTGGATTTGAGTGGAAGTCCACTTGCGAGTGGGGAGACGCTTGCGAATGAGCAGGAATATTGGTGCGGTGAACAATGAAAACAGACCGAGACCGGCCACGATGGTGTTTGATCTCGCCTCAAGATAGGCCGTCTGAGCTGAGGTAGAGACTGTCACCGCGAAGTTGGCCGAACCACCTCCTGGCAGGGTCACAGTAGATGGAACGATGGAACACGTCGCATTCTGTGGAGCACCGGAACAGGTGAGCGCGACCGTACCACTGAATCCGGGGCTGCCCGAAAGAGAAAGATTGTAAGTCGCTGTCTGTCCACCAGTTACAGTCGTAGTTGTGGAACCTCCTGTGCCAACGCCGAGGGTCAACGGCTGCACTCCCGCACCACTCAAGGTAACAGTTTGTGGGCTGCCCGTTGCATTGTCACTCAGCGTGAGCGTTCCGGTGCGTTGTCCTACGACCGTAGGAGTAAAGACGATAGAGACCTGGCATGTGGCGCTTACCGCCAGCGTCCCTACGCAAGTGTTCGTCTGTGAAAAGTCCCCGCTTGCCGCAACACCGGAGATACTCAAGACAGCTGTTCCACTGTTGGTCAGAGTGATCGCCTGAGCAGCACTGGACGTTCCCAGAGAGATGCTGCCAAAAGTCACCGACGTAGTTGAAGAGGCGAATTGAGGGATCGCTGCCATGATGGTGAAGACCTGAGTAGAGGAGGTCCCACCACCTGGAGCTGGATTCGTCACCGTGACCTGAGCGGTTCCGCTTTGAGCTAAATCGGAGGCGGGTACTGACGCAGTGAGTTGGGTGCTGCTTACATACGTCACCGCCAGCATGCTTCCGTTCCAGGAAACAGTTGAGCCAGTAAGGAAGTTGCTGCCGTTCAGGGTGAGCGTAAAAGCTCCGCCGCCAGTAGTCGCGGAGGAAGGCGATAACCCTGCCAGTGCGGGGACAGCGTTTACTGCTTGAATTGTGATGATGCTGCTGCGCCCGAGGTAGAGCTCCTGATCTGTAAGCCCGGGACCTGCAGCAATGAACGCGAATCCATTCGATCCCCAACGAACAAGATTTGTGACATCAGGATACCCGATGAGCGGAAACGCAATCGTCCCGGTAAGTCCGAGCGACTTCATTCCGTAAACGGAAAGCCGAATCCGGATCGCCGATTACGATAGCGTCCAGATTTGAATCGAGCACGATGCCAGTGCCACCGCCTGTGCCCAGGAAGGTCGAATAGCTAAGACTGGACGCATCCGGAGAAAGTTTCGTTACAAAAACCCCTCTGAAAGGCGTGGAGCCGGGTATCTGGGTCGCATATGCGTTCGCAGTTGTAGGCCATAGCGTTCCCGCACTCCGGTAATATAGGCGCTTCCCTGCGGGTCAACTGCTATTGCCTCTACTCCGATCAAGCCTCCACCGCCATTTTGCGGCTCAACGTTGCCGATCAGCGCACTGTAGGCGAGCGTACCTGTCGGAACAAACTTCGAAACAAAAGCAATAGACGCTAGATACTGAGGAGTTCCCGAATTCAAGGCGCCCGGCGTGGTCGGAAATACCGGTGAGTCCGTCGTCCCCGTAACGTAGGCATTCCCATTTGCATCGATCGCAACGGCATTCGCAATTGTTGTGGAGGATTGAAACGCCTGGCTGCCACCGCCCAGTAGGCTTGAATAGTTAAGGGTACTTCCGTCCGGACTCAGAGAGGAGATGAAGCCAAACTGAGTACCGGTGCCCACGGTTCCGGAATCAATCGGATTCTTGACCGGGAAATCAGTTGAATGGGTATAGCCGACAACGACCGCATCCCCGTTGGCATCAACCGCCAACCCGAAAGGCTGGTTATAGGCACTTCCCCCAATGAAAGTCGAGTAGACATCAGCCGTTCCAGTTGAGTTTAGTTTAGTAACAAATACGGTAGGCCCGTTAGGGCAGGCTGTACAAACGCTCTGAAAAGCACCGGACGTGGCGGGATAGGAAGAAGAGAAAGTGTATCCGGCAATATACGTTGATCCTGCTCCGTCAACCGCGATGGCGGTAACACCGAGCGAAAGCTTATCAAGATAAGTGGAATAACTTAATGCAGGATCAATGACCAACGGCAACGTATGATCATACCGTCCGATCTTGAATTGAATCACGCCATTGCGACCGATCACGTAGGCAGCATCTACCACGTTTCGGCCAGTCGATGTCATTTGATAGGCGACGGGTTTATCCAGAACGAGAACACCCTCGTCAAGATGGAGCTGTAGATCGCCTTTCTTCGAGAGACTTGCTTTGCTCACTGCTTCAAATTCAAAAGCAATCCTGGAGGGATTAGCACCCGCAGCAAGCTGAAAGTCATGTTCGAGCTTATCTGAATTGCCGTAGAAGACGAGGTCAATATCGGAATAAACACCTTCATATTTGAGGCGTGAATAGTTGGGAACACCTTGAATCCAGCGGGAAGGATCAGACCCCAACAAATAGTTGCTCCGCCCCTCGGCTTGCTCGAACGATCTGATTCGAGTTTTCGCATTTGACCCGACAAGTCTGAGACCCAGATGCTGAGACCTGTTCTTCGTTTGCGGAAGCGAGAAATCCACTCCGTCAGGAAGAAACATCGCTTCAATCTGATTGTAGCGAGAGAGAAAAAGGTATTGCCGAGGTGCCTGGCCCTTGTTCTCTTCAAAAGTCAGTGGTAGGGAGATGTTGGAACGCGAGGTTCCCGACGCAATAGCTGAAAGGGCTGTCAGAAAAATGAAGGCAGAAGAAATAAAACGCAAGGCCCGAAAGCTCATCAAAACTCCAGAAATGACTTGATCACATTAGCCGAACCCGAACAAAAGGTCCAGAAATTACCGCATTGGACGATCAACCAACAGTAGCCCGGCCAAGATATTGGGAACTCCTCTTTTTGGGCAAAAAGTGCACAGAATGGCGAGCTTCAATACCGTCCCCGGGTGGAAGCAACGCTTTCGGTGTACTCCGCGGCGGCACCAGTTCGAACACGACAAATGGCTTGGGCTGTAAATTGTTGAAAAGCAAGAGGGATTTAAATGGTCGGGGCGAGAGGATTCGAACCTCCGACCCCCTGGTCCCGAAACGGAAGCGGATGTTCTAACGTATTGATTCTTCTTGTCCGGTATTGCGTCGTAGTACACCTTTTTACCTAGTATTTGGGCAGATTGGACCCACGTTTGGACCCAAATACTGAGGGGCTGACCGTGCCAGCTTCCCGCTAACGCACTCGAATGCACGGATCGATCCAAGCACCTCATCCAGCTTCTCAATGTGAGGAAAATGTCCAGCTTCGGAGATGACTTCGAAACAACAGCCGGGAATGCTTTCCGCATAGCGGCGACCATACTCAAGATCCACAATTCCGTCGCCGGTGCCTTTGACGAGAAGGACCACCATGATCCTCTTTCGATCAGATCTGCGTTTCGACGCTGGTCAAGCCGCAGAGGGACTCAGTGCCTCCGATTCAAGAAAGATACTTGCCGGCGTTATAAACCACGGCCTCTAACGGTTCCTGCCATTTTTCATCGAGAGTTCCGTCGATCTTCAAACGGCTGATGCCACTTTTCTTCCAAGTTTCTTCTATCGTGGGTGAATAGACGCTGAGTTCGAATACCGACATTGTCTTTTGCGCGCGCTCGGGCAACATACGGTTGTATTCGCTGTGCAACTCTTCTTTGATCCATTGGGCCAGACTTCGAATTTCAGCCTGTGTATCGACCGAGAGGGGCTGCGACTCAAGGAGTTTCAGAGCCTGAGTTCCTTTGTCTCTAATCGTTTGGAGTCGTAGCAGAATTTCCGTGCGTGTCATGATGGGTCTCAGCTGTCGGTTAGAGAAGGGAACTGTCCTCGTTATGATATCCCGATAACGAGGGCGTTCGCGATTCTCTCGGCTCGACGACATCACTCGAATTCGCTCAGGTGATTTCATTTATGCAGCACGTACTCGACAATTCGGCGCCAGAAGGCGCCTCTGGCCGGTGCTACACAGTCCAATTTTGATACCGTCGATCTGCGATGAACCGTATGCTATGTGGCTAGCTCCTCTTTAGGAAGCATTTCTGATTAATATCGGAGTTCAAATAGTGGGATCATTCAAAAAGATTGTTCTTGCATTGGTTGGGATACGGATATGCCGCTGCCGGCAACATCGACTTGGCCAGGAAGACGATCGAGCAGTTGAAGACGCTCTCCGCGCAAAGCTTCCACTCATCGAGCTACACCAAAAGAACCAGGCAAAGCTTTCCACAAAGAAATCTATCGCGCTCAGAGGTAAGCAATGGCATTCGATCAAATCCAACACGTCTTCGTCTTGATGCTTGAGAATCAATAAGGGTCGACGCCGGCGTGCGGGCTGGTGCGGTCGATGTATGAGTCAACACAATCGCGTTTTTCACTACCGACTATAGAATCTCCCAATTGCTTTCTAGGCGATCGCGCCAAAGCGAAATCCTCATGTAGACATTCGACCTGTCTAAGATTAGCGGCTAGTAGCTTTGCATACTTTCTGACATTCAATGCACCTCAGTGAGACTAAAGAAAAATGGCTGTTGGCCGATAAAGTCGAAGACCCAGCATTTGAGCTAATGATGCGAAAACTTATAGCCATATATGTCCTAACAGCTTCGAGCATGATTTCTCTGTCGCAAACTATCGCAGAGCCGCGAGGCGAAATTTCCGTGGTTTTCGGATTGGCCGGAGGCAAATGGCAAAAAGTCATGATTACGGACGAGTTGACTGGAGAATTAAGTACAGCCTACTCACTCGAGGCAGAGACTTCCGCGACCGATATCGAGACTGGCAGGCATCCAAGGATCGCGTTTTCTTGCCAAAAATTAGGCAAGTTTGACCATGTTCGGATTCGTACCGGAACCGTCATTGCAAACCAGTCCCACAGTGTTTCTGACTATTCCGTTGGCTGGGCTCAAGTGTCGATTCGCAGTGACGATCACGAGGCTAAAACGTGGATTGCGGATATCGCGAAGAACGGTTCGGATTTGCTTGCCGGAAAAAGTATCATCTCTGACTTTCTGGCCCACAAAAAAATTGAGATCAGATTTGTGACTGCTTCCGGCAATACAATTACAGACGAATATTTAACCGATGGTTTATCAATACGGTCGCTAAAAGCTGATTGCCCTTCATTTTTCAAGGGAAGATAGACCTTCGTTCTCTCGGCTTTCATTAGGCGTCCCGCGGAGCGTCCAGATCCATCATCCGAGAACATGAGTTGATCAGTTCAACCCAGATGGCCATTCCGCACGCGCGCCAGAGGACTTCTCAGTCCTTTCACTGAGTAGTAGACGCCTGAGGTTCTGAGCACCTGCACTCGACAATTCATTGGAATGAAGTAGGGCATAGACGTTCAGTCTCGCTTATTAGGAGGGGTGCGGAATTCTTGTATTACGTCTTAGAGAAGTTTGAAATGGTGGGCCAGCATGGGAGAATTATCGAAACAACGTGCCTAAGCCACCCAATATCCATGAACCTGCCAAACACGATCCTCCAAACCTCATGGGAGGATCAAGCGGCGGACCATCTCATTAACGGAGTTTGCGGCAATTACAGATGTGAATTTGCCGAGAAGCCGACTTTGCGGGCACTGGGGGATTACTTCCGGTTTGCCCGTAATTCGGGAGTAGCAAATCGTTCGCCGCAAGCCAGTATCCCACTCGCATACCCTCGTCGCTAAACTAAGCCAAAGACATTGAAGCTCGTTCTGGGATTCAGGAAGCTAGGCACAATCGTGACAAACATTCACGGATCAACCTAGCTAGGAGTTGCTGGCGCGCCTGGGCTCACTTCGCGCCGCTCCGGTGGACGGCCCAAAGAGCGGGCCTTTTCCGTCCGGTTGGACGAGCGCTGGCTGCGCGTCAAACGATGGTGCATGTTTGGCACTTGCCACGCCCACCGCTCCGGCCTGCAACCATCGCTGCACTCGTTCTCTCCCGTCCGCCGTCCGACCGTTTGTTGTCTCGCTTCGGTGTGAGAAACAAACAATACCCACCGGGCAGAAGGGAGCAAAACAATGGGATATCAAAGCAACCTCAACCCACAACAGCAACGACGCAGCGTTCAACATCAGCAATGGCGCACCCAGCGGCATCGCCAGCATTACGACTCCCGACAGTGCTAACCGGAAGCCAAAGACCGCACATCAGCTGGTCCGCGAGAACGTGCGGCTTATGGTTATTCTCTGTCGCATTCGGTTATGTGCACATAACAGTACCAAGGCGAGAGTTCCACTTCGTAACACTCTCGCAACAATGCGCTGTCAGCTTCAAAGTAATGACAAGCACATTTCGAAGGATTACAACTGCAACACTCCATGCCGCATCCGGAAAGCAAGCGAAGAGGTCGCAGAGAACAGTTGTCATCATGTGGCTCGGGGCGATTCTTTCGCTGACAACACTTGCTTACGCGCAGTCCCCCAACGCATCCGTGACCGGTCAAGTCATCGACTCCAGCAAGGCAATCATTACCGGCGCGCACGTTCTCGCCGTGAACGTGAACACCAATATTCGCTATGACGCCGCCACCAATGCCGCCGGCGAATACTACTTTCCGAATCTGTTGCCCGGAACATATCGCCTGGAGGCCGATAGGACCGGCTTCAAAGCGGCCATAAAACCGAACGTTGTCCTGCACGTTCAGGACGCCGTCGAAATCAACTTCGTGCTGGCTGTCGGGTCTGCGTCGCAAAGCATAACCGTCGAAGGCGGCGAACCCCTGGTGCAGCTCGCCACCTCCGACCTCGGGACCGTGGTCGACTCCAGAACTACTCGAGAACTACCGCTGAACGGCCGCTCCTGGACCGACCTGGCGACGCTCCAGCCGGGCGTTGCGGCGGTCGAGACGCAGGCGTCCTACTCCGCGGCTGCCGATCGCGGCAATCGCGGCTTCGGTTCTCAGCTGAGTATCTCCGGCGGGCGTGTTCGGCAGAATAGCTACCGCATAGACGGAGTGAGTGTGAACGACTACAGCAACGGAGGGCCGGGAAGCGTCCTCGGCGGTACTCTGGGTGTTGATGCCATCGAAGAGTTCTCGGTGCTGACCGCGAACACTCCGGCCGAATACGGACGGACGTCAGCCGGCGTGATCAGCGCCATCACCCGCTCGGGTACGAACAAGTTTCATGGATCTGCGTATGAGTTCCTGCGCAACAGCGCGCTCGACGCCCCAAACTACTTCGACTCCGGGAGAACGCCGCCCTTCAAGCGCAATCAATTCGGCGGCGCGCTCGGGGGTCCACTCTGGAAAGATCACACGTTCTTCTTCATCGACTACGAAGGGAACCGGCAGTCCACCGGGCTAACGAACACCGTAACCGTCCCTTCTGCCCAGGCGCGCGCAGGCCATCTATCGACTGGCGATATCACCGTGGATCCCTCGGCGCAGAAGTATCTGACATTCTGGGGCCTGCCCAACGGACCTCTTCTTGGTGCAGGAGATACCGGAATCTACAAGTTTACCGGCCAGCAGGTGGTCAATGAGAACTTCGTAACCGGCCGTCTCGACCATACGCTTTCGAGCCGGGATAGTCTGTTTGGCGTCTTCACTTTCGATGACACGCCATACCGCTCACCCGACAACCTCAACGACGTCCTCCTCGGCTCTCGCACCACGAGGCGCACGGTCGCGGCCCAGGAGACCCATGTGTTCAGCGCCTCGTTGCTGAATAGTCTCCGCTTTGGACTCAACCGGGAAGGCGTGCAGGATAATCTGACCGCGAGCGCCATCAATCCGGCGGCGGCTGACCTGTCCCTTGGTGCGATTGCCGGACAGCCGGCCTCCCATGTCAGCATCGGCGGCATCACCGATTTCATGGGCGGTGCCGAAGACGCGACCCGCTTCCTGTGGGCTTCCTATCAGGTCTACGATGATGTCTCCTTTACGAAGGGCCGGCATTCGCTGAAGGTAGGCGCGAACTTCGAGGACATGCAGTCCGGCATCGAGTACTACTCCTATGTGACGGGACAGTACTCGTTCGGCTCCCTCAATAAGTTCCTTACGAATCAGCCGTCGCGTTTTCGGGCTGCGCTACCAGGTCTGACGACTCCACGTAATCTGCGCGATAAGCTGTTTGGCGCTTATGTTCAGGATGACTGGCGCATACGTCCCAATCTCACCCTGAATCTGGGTATGCGCTACGAGATGAGCAGCGTACTGAGCGAAACAGACGGGAAGCTCTCAACGTTGTTGAGTCTGACCAGTCCGGTGAATCATCTGGGCAGCCCTCTCTTCAATAATCCAACGCTAAAGAACTTCGAGCCGCGAGTCGGGCTTATCTGGAGTCCAGATGACGGCAAGACTGCCTTCCACGCGGGTTTTGGATTCTACGACGTGCTGCCGCTGCCCTACGAGTTCCAGAATATGGAGACCCGGGCCGCTCCCTTCTACCTGCTGGCCAGCAACTCCAAGATTCCGACCGGATCTTTCTATCAGGGAGGACTCGCGCAGCTCACCCCGAAGACGCTGTCCGTGTCCTATATCGACCAACATCCAAAACGGAACTACGTCATGCAGTGGAATCTCAACATCCAGCGTGAACTTACGAAAGACCTTACGGCGACGCTCGGGTATGTCGGTTCGCATGGCGTCCACCAGCCGATGCGAATTGACGATTCCAATATCGTCCAGCCCTCGCTCACGTCAGCCGGCTACCTCTGGCCCTCGCCGGTGGGCAGCGGAACCCTGCTGAACCCCAACTTCGGCGAGATTCGATCCATGCAATGGATCGGCACCTCCGTCTACCACGCCTTGCAGTTCAACGTGACGCAGAGAATGGCTCACGGCTTCCAGCTTCGCGGTTCGTATACGTGGGGCAAGAGCTTCGATACCGGTTCCTCGACGATCGTCGGCGACGAATTCCTCACCAGCATGTCGAGCCTCTCTGACTTCGATCTTCGTCTGAACCGCGGGGTGTCCGACTTCAATATCGCCCAAACTTTGGTGGTCGCCGGAACGTGGCAGGTTCCGGCTCTCAACGCGTTGCACGGGCGGCTGGCCTGGACCGGGAAGGGATGGGAGATGAGTGGAGTTCTAAAGGCCAACTCGGGCGTTCCCTTTACGGCCACGTTCGGTACCGACGGCGACCCGCTTGGCCTCAACAGCAGTGATCCCTGGGACTATCCCAACCGCCTCGGTGGCCCCGGCTGCAGCTCGCTGGTGAACCCGGGAAACCCCAACCACTATATAAAGACAGAATGCTTCTCAGTGCCCACGGCGCCATCGCAGGCGTTCTATCAGCAGTACTGCGATCCGAGCTTCGGCTATCCAACCTGCATGAACCTGCGCGGCAATGCCGGCCGTAATATCCTGACGGGTCCCGGCCTCGCCAATCTCGATTACTCTCTGGTCAAGAACAACCGCCTTACCGAGTCACTCAATCTGCAGATCCGGGCCGAGTTCTTCAATCTGCTCAATCGTGCGAACTTCCAGGTGCCGCCGCTGGTGGCCGGTACCGATATCTTCGATTCGACCGGTGCGCCCAATCTCAACGCGGGCTTGCTCACTTCGACGACGACGAGTTCGCGACAGATTCAACTGGGAGCCAAGCTGATCTGGTAGACGCGACCAATGAGGCATGCAACGACGAATCGTATTCCTTCGGCCCTCTTACCGCTTCCGTGAATCGCAATCGAACTATGTGAGGGCCGAAATACATTGAAGGCAGAAATGATTCTGAGATCAGAGAAAGACTGAGAGGATACGAAGAAATGCAATCCAGAAGAGACTTTTTGACATCGGCCGCAGCAGCGCTTGCCTATAGCAGTGCGGTCGAGCCCCTGCATGCTCTTCAGGGTGTCAGCCAGGGCACATCACAAAGAACAGTGGTCGTTATGTTCGACGGATTTGGCTTGGACTATCTGGCACAGAGCGATATGCCGACCCTGCGTAGATGGCAGCGTGATGGGTTATATAAGCAGGTGAAGGGGATGGTGCCGACAGTTACGAATGCAAACAACGCATCCATTTGCTGCGGAGCCTTTCCCAAAGAGCACGGAATTACCGGCAACTCCTACTTCGACCCGCGCACTGGTCATGAAGAGTACATGGAAACGGCCGACCTGCTCATGGCGCCGACGCTCTTCGAACATGCGGCCAAGCAGGGCGTGTCGTCCGCTCTGGTCTCCAGCAAGAAGAAGACTATTTCGCTCTTGAGCAAGGGTACGACCATCGCGCTCACTCCAGAGCAAGCACCTGCGGACTGGGTAGATCGGCTGGGACCGGCGCCGGAGATATATAGTCGCGAGATCAACTACTGGACCGTTCGAGCGGCCATCGACATTCTGAAACATCGACCAGAGATCCAGTGTCTCTATGTGCATACAACAGACTATCCGATGCACACCTGGGCTCCGGAGACCCCGGAGTCGAAGGAGCATCTGAAGACGGTTGATACTCTGCTGGGAGAGGCACAGGAGGCAGCCCCGGACGCCGCATTCCTACTGACAGCGGATCATGGGATGAACCACAAGACGTTCGCCTACGATCTCGACAAGACGCTGGCAGCAGCGGGAGCTCCGATTCGCATATCCATCTCCGCGGAGCGGGATCGGTATGTGAAACATCACCGTGGTCTCGGCGGAGTTTCATGGGTCTACCTGAATCATCCCGAGGACAAGCAGAAGGTCATGAATGTTCTCACGAAGCTTCCCGGGGTCGAATTGATCGTGACCCGGGAGGAGGCGGTATCCAAGTACGATCTGTACGGTGCTCGCATCGGCGACCTATGTGTGTTCGGTGATAAGAACACGGTGTTTGGCGAGTTGGATCAGCCAAGCGAGCAATTGCCGAGCACCTATCGCAGCCACGGGTCCATGCATGAACTGGATATCCCCCTGTTTGTCTACAACGCGAAAGGAGCGCCACCCAGCTCCTACTTCACGCATAATCGCGATCTTGCACGTTGGCTCTATCGAGGATGACGGGCATATTAACCGTTCTGTAATGATTTGTTGGGCTTCATAGGTGCCTGATAGAGATATCTGGCACCTATGAAGACTGGGCTCAATGCTACGAATGTTCGCGTGTTTGAAGCGGTGGCGCGTCTCCAGAGCGTCACCTTGGCGGCGGAGGAGTTGGAGACGAGCCAGCCGTACGTCTCGAAGCAGATTGCCGTGATGGAGGAG
This sequence comes from Tunturibacter gelidoferens, assembly GCF_040358255.1. Lineage (NCBI taxonomy): Bacteria > Pseudomonadati > Acidobacteriota > Terriglobia > Terriglobales > Acidobacteriaceae > Tunturiibacter > Tunturiibacter gelidiferens. The sequence goes on along the minus strand of NZ_CP132938.1, from coordinate 5,124,122 downwards.
CAGCTCGCTGTACAGTTGTTTGCCCGAGTAGGTCGACGTCTCTATCTCACCCAAGCAGGTGAACTGCTGCACCAGCACACAAAGGTGGTGGTGGAGTCTCTGAAAGAGGCCGAGGAGATGCTGTCGCGAGCTGCTTCCGCTTCACAGAAGAGGCTTCGGATCGCGACCAGTACGACAGGGATGTACATGCTTCCAGAATGGCTCGCGGGCTTCGAGAAGAAAGTCGCGGATTTGGAGACGACGGTTCTGGTTACGAGTGGTGACGAAGTGGAGCGGCAAGTCATTTCTGGTGAGGCAGACCTGGGTTTTATCGCGAGCCGGCCACGGTTTCGCAGCTTCCTCGTGAGTGTTGTGGCCGAGGATAGCCTTGCCTTGGCGGTTCAGAAGGATCATCCTCTCGCGACCCATTCTTCCGTAAGCCTCGATGAGCTAAGCAAGGAGAGGTTCATTGTTCGCGAGCCCGAATCGGCCTCGCGAGCACTCACCGAGAGGAGGATTTTTCAGAAGCGGCCTGACTGGAGATTTCGATTGCAGATCAATCATATCGATGCAATCAAGTCTTCTCTGGAAGAGGGCCTCGGGATCTCCTTCATCTCTAGGCGAGCGATCGATCGAGAGCTGCAGTCCGGAACGCTTGCCACGATTCCTGTCGACGGTGTTGATCTTCGCAGGCCAATCTGCATGCTGACCGATGCTCATAAGTTTGGATCAAAAATAGCAGTTCGCCTGGCGAAGCACATTGCGAGTCACGCATCGCAAAATTTCCGGTGTTAAGCGCCGTCACCACAAGAGAGAACCATCCGCAGGGTCGTCAAATCCGGACTAACCCCTGAGGCGCCTTTCTCTAGCCAGTTCGTCCCTGACCCCATCCTTCCATGACCGACAATGCTAACCGCACTAACGGGCTCTAGGCTTGGTAACGCAGCCGTGCCGCGACTTGGGAGCAGCGCACCTTGCGCCCCTTCGGGATGTGTGTCTTCCGTTACTGCAATGAAGGGAGAGAACTCACGTCATCATCATCAGGTAACCCGAACAGACCGAGGCGCTCATCCAGACGAGCTGGAGGTCAAATCGCGGGTTCCGGTCGGATGGTCGGCAACCCTTACCTTGGGATTAATTCCGGGTTGCCCGTGACTCGGGAAGAACTCGTCGACTGACTGGAGGCTGACTTCCCAGACGCCGATTTCTGGGTGTCAGCGAGATTTCGCTTGATTGCATAAACAGAGTCGGCTTCTTCCTGCCGAGCCGTGGTAGTCGATAAGCCACAATCTGCCCTGGCCGGGGGAGCCAGCATTCTGATGCAGTCATCTGAAAACTTGACTTGTCCCGTCACTTGGGGGCGAGGCCTTCGACGATAAACATGCGGCCCTTTGACGAGCTTAGCCGGATCGGCTTGATCGCCTCATAGGCTGGCGAACCATACCAGCCACGCGCTTTCTCCACGCTGTCGAAAGCGATCACTACGATGCCCTTTGGCGGTTCGCCATCGAGGGCCTGTGTCTTGGCACCTCCACTAACGAGAAAGTGATAGTGGCCATTGAAAGGCGCCAGCGTCGCCGGGACCTTCTCCCCATATTTCTGTAAGTCAGTGAGGTCCATTGCATCGACTTCCGAGATGACGTAGACAGGCGGCGGCATAACTTGCCGCGCATGCATCGCCTTGGCGCCAGCAACGCCGATCGAGACGCCGGCCGACACTGCGAGCGCCAGTTTGTGGTTCGTCTTCATGGGTCCACTCTCCTCGGTGTGCTTTTGCGAACAAGCACTAACCAGTACAACCTGAATGAGGTTCCACATACTAAGTCTGCGTTAAGATATTGCAGACTCGTCTGTACCTGTTGCCGGTAGTATGGTCAAGACTGCTAATCCCAAGGCTGTCCCGAATGCCAGCTTGGTTTTCATATTAGATCCGACGACAAGTTGGAATCTCGGATTGGATGCCGCTTGCTCTCCTAGGCCGGCTTCTGGGAACTTGCTAAGGCTTATCACGCGGGGGGCAGAGAAGTCGAACGATTCCGGTCGAGTTGTCGGCAATCCGGAAGTCGTCCTGCAGCTAATCGCTTGCGGTCTGCCTGGAACCGGGGAGGCATAAGATTGGAGGCAGAGGTATTTCGAATGCTATACAAGAAAATCAGTGTGGAAGTGATCGTCGTTGCCGATGAGGCCGAGGCCGTTGTCGCGGAGTTGAACGCCGCACTCGATGGGCTGGAAGCGAGCCACACACTCTTCGGTGGTGGGATAGAGACCGTCGCTTTCGAGCATCCGGGAAAACGAAGGAGATCGGCACTCGCACACACGATCGCCGCCGGTGAGACGGTCGCTGCTGCTCTCAAGACCGCACGTGACGGCATGACGGTTGCCCTCCGCGCAGTCATCTAATGTAGACCGTCCCGCGAGCGAAGGCCCATAGAACACGTTGAGAAGCTCGGGAGCAGACGGCCCTGCCTGGAAGATAGCTCGAGCGGTTGGGTTTTCGGAAACTGTGAAGAGTTGTGACGCGTAACTCTGCCCCGTCGCTTGTCAGTTGGTGCAAATCGCCATTGCGCTCATTGGCTCTTGAGAGCATTCCATTTGTCTGTATCGTCGCCCTTTCGGACAAATGGCTCCTCGCTCCTAACCGGTGAACACAGAGTAGGTCATACACCAGCTCATTATTCTGTTATTGGACCTTTTTGGTCCTTCGCACAACCCTGGCGAACTGCGCCTAAGTAGAACGGGCCGAGTCGACAGAGGGAAGGTACTCATGCTTCGCCCAATATCCCTCTGTCGCACTTGGCCACACTGGCAACAATGAAGGAGGTTGAAATCGCTCTGTGCATCGCAGCATGGGAGATTGGCGACCCATCGACCGAACGTTTGAGTGCAAAATCGTGTAGGTGTTGAAAAAGTCACCCCGAATTCGTCGATTGGGTAGAACTCCGCGATGGAATGCGACGTCTTCAACAGCAGAGCTTCAAGATGCTGCTGTGGATCGCCATTGTTGCTCTATTCTCAAGTTATGAGCCACGTCTGGCAATCGGACAGAGACTTCACATCTTTAGGTTTCTGTCGTAGAAGTGGGACTCTCTGTCTCATCTTCTGTCTATCGAGTTACTTCTTCACCTTGCTGGCCGAGGACCTCCCCGTGAAGCCGTTGAGGTACTATGCACTGAGTTCATGGAAGACAGATCAAGGTCTGCCACAAAACTTCATTACCGCTATCACTCAAACTTCGGATGGTTTTCTCTGGGTCGGCACTATGAGTGGTCTAGTCCGATTCGATGGTGTGCGGTTCGTTTCCTTCGCCGCAGGAGCAGGCGAAAACAACTTGCAGGAGCGAGTGACAGGGTTGGTACCGGGCGAAGACGGAAGCCTCTGGATTGGCACATCGGCAGGCCTGACTCATTACGAACATGGCAGGTTTGTTGCAATCGCCAACCAGGCTGGTTCAAAGAGATTTGTAGTTGATGATCTTGTTCCAGATCATGAAGGCGGCATATGGGTGGCCACTCGTAGCCGATTGTTCAAAGCAAACAACCACGCATTTACTTCGTGCCTGCTACCCGTGGATGGCCGTGCCGGCGGATTGAAAGCTATTGCTGAGGCTAACGATCGGACTCTTTGGGTGGCGGGGAATGAAGGAGTGTTTGCGGTTCGCGGAGGGAAGGTCGCTCGTCATTATGGAGATGCTGAAGGGCTTCCTGCGGCCAACATCTCGTTCGTCGATGCCGACGCTCGTGGGAATGTGTATGCCGGAGATGGGCATCGTCTCTTCCAGCTAGAAGGTGAGCGATTCAGGATCGTTCAGGCCCCTGGACGTGGCAACTTCGTCTCTCTATTAACGGATCACACTGGTGCCCTGTGGATGGCAAGCGGTGGCCTTCATGGGATCAGTCGCAATGTGGCGGGAAAGATCGATTCCTTCACGACGGAGCAAGGTCTCGTGAGCAATGATGCGCGCATCCTCTTCGAAGATCGTTCGGGCGATATCTGGATAGGTACGATTGCCGGTTTGCAGCGCCTGCACAATGGAAGGTTTACAACCTACACCGCCGCGGATGGATTGCCTCAGGGCCAGAACCAATACGATGCTGTCTTTGAAGATAAGACGCACTCTATCTGGGTCGGATCCCTCGAAGATGGAGTCGGTCGAGTTCACGAAGGCAGGTTTGAGCGGCTCAGCGTTGGCGAGGGGCTCAAACGCGGTCAGGTGAGAGGCTTTGCGGATTCCGATAAAGGGATCGTCGTTGCCATATCCGACTACGGTCTATTCCGACTGAGCGGCAAACGCTTTGTGCCCACCGCCGGCATCCCGCATGGATACATTACCTCACCGATAAGCGATACAGCTGGCGCTCTTTGGTTCGGAGTGAATGGCAATGGAGTCTTTCGGTTGGATCACGGTTCGCTTCGTCACTTCTCGACAGCGGATGGAGTCCCCGGAACGCGTGTATCGTCCTTGCTGCTCGATGAACAGGGCGCAGTGCTCGTGGCTACCAATGAAGGTGTTGCGGAGTTCCGCGGCGATCGATTTGTAGCCATCGCAGATGTTCCGACGATTTCCATCGGAAGGGACGATCAGCGTGGCGGTCTCTGGCTCGGAACGGATGATGGGCTGGTGTTCTGGAAATCCGGCCACGTGAGGCGAATCACGCAGGCGCAGGGGCTTCCTGGTAACCTCGTCCTCGCAGCGGCAACCGATGATGCCGACAATCTGTGGATTACTACTGCGAATGCGATCGCACAGATAGACCGCAAGCAAGTGGACGCAGTGCTGATGGGAGCAGAAAACACATTGTGGCCGAAACGATATACGCAGGCCGATGGCCTCAGAAGCCGAGATGTCTTGCCGATCGGCCAGGTAGACATGGCGCGCGCGCACGACGGGCGCATCTGGCTGGCGACGGCGAATGGTCTCTCTGTCGCTGACACGAAAGCCTCTCCCGCTCCCCTTGCACAGGTGTTTGTCGAATCGATTGCAATCGACGAAGTACTCCAGCAGACCGCGGATCGGATCGTCGTGCCGCCGGGTCGCCATCGACTTACTGTCACCTTCACCTCGCCCGATCTGCACTCGCCGGAACAACTGCGCTTTCGCTACCGGCTCAATGGCTGGGATAAGGAGTGGCTGGATGTAGCCTCCGCACGTGAAATCTCCTACACTGGACTGCCTCCGGGCGACTATCAGCTGCGAGTCGTCGCTGCTAACGAAGACGGAGTCTGGAGTAACGCCGAGGCATGGGTGGGTGTGCACGTCCGTCCCTTCTTCTACCAGACCAAGCTCTTCATCACCCTTGCGTGTCTAACCTTGCTCGCCATCGTCATCGAGATCACACGGCGCCGGACGAAGCATGTCGCGGAGCAACAGCGATTGAGGTTCCAGGAACGCGCCGCAGAACGTGAGCGCATCGGATACCAGATTCACGACACCATCATTCAGGATCTCGTCGGCACCGCGCTTCAACTCGAACTTATCGGCATGCAGATACCAGAGCACTCAGAAAAGACAGCGTATCTCGTGGCGGACTTGACCACGCGTATGAGGGAGATGGTGGGTAAGAGCCGCAACATGGTGTCGAGCCTGCATTCCATGGCCACTCCTCAGTACCACCTTCTCGAAGTGCTGAGGGAAGCTGCTGCGGAGTTTCGTCTCGGTGAACTGCCCATGTTGAAGCTTGAAACAAAGGGCAAACAGCCTGTCATTGAGCCTCTTATCCGGGACGAGGTCTATCGCATCTGTCGCGAAGCACTAGCGAATGCCTTTCGCCATTCCAGTGCCACCCGGATCGATGTCTGTGCTGCGTTTACGGACGAGGGGATAGAGGTTTCGATCAACGACGATGGGATTGGAATGGATGAAGAGACCCTCAGGATAGGCAGGTCGGGACACTTCGGCTTGAGCGGCATGCAGGCGCACGCTCAGCGTATTGGGGCAACTGTGCTGATCGAGAGCGAGCCGAATCTGGGAACCCGTGTGCGGCTGAAGGTGCCGACGCCCTCGCGCCGCTGGTGGCATCTAGTTAGAAATATCGTGGCGCCCAGTGTGCGTTGAACCGATGCGAGTTAGGATAAGTGAACACGGTGAGCATTCGACATAATACTTCGGAAGACAACATACTCGTCCAAGACCGCGTGAAGAGCGTCTCGCTCCGCATCATGATCGTCGATGACCACCCCATGGTGCGAGAAGGACTTGCCGGCATTCTCGAGCGGCAGGAGATGGTGATCGTTGGAGTGGCGGCAACCGGACGTCAGGCCATCGAGATGTTCGCTCAATATCTGCCTGACATCTTGTTACTTGATCTAAGACTTCCCGATCAGAGCGGTATTAAGGTGATGCGCAAAATCCTGGCCGACCGCCCAGATGCGAAGATCATCTTTCTGAGCTCCTCGCAGGGTGACGCGAGCATCTTCGATGCAATCTCCAACGGCGCCTCCGGATATCTGGTAAAGGGAATCGACGGCGCCACGCTTGGCGAAAGCATCCGCCGAGTATGGGCTGGCGGACGCTGTTTGTCGCCGGAGGCGGCTGAGAAGCTCTCGCAGCATGTCGCCTCGAAGAAGCTGAGCGAGCGGGAGATTGAAGTGCTGCAACTTATCTCCAAAGGCAACAGCAACAAGGAGATCGCCCGGCTGCTCTTTGTAACAGAAGACACGATCAAGATGCATGTAAAGAAGATCCTGGGGAAGCTTCCTGCGAATGACCGGACCCAGGCGGTCGTGATCGCCATTCAGCGCGGTCTGCTGGACGTTTGAGACCGGTACCCGAAAGGGTAGGTTCAAAACTACTCTAGGCAGACGGTTGCATTCCGATGAATTTCGTCTATGCTTTGCGCAAAGCCGTACTTGATTCCCCTCACTTTGTAAATAACAACTTCGCTCGCCGGCAGTTTATTGCAGCGGACGCAGCCGAACTCTGTCTGTCCAACGGAATTGGAGATATCGCATGTGTAAGGGCATTTCACTCGCTGCAGTTCGTGGCATCCTCGCCGTAATCGTGTCGTTTTTCTTACCGGCTCTTGCCATCGGGCAAGTGACCCCGCAGATCACGCAGCCGGTTGATGCCAGCGTCCGAACACGGATCTCCGGCACGGTACACCCATTGGCTAATACGCAGAATGACCGTGGGCGGGCGGATGCATCTTTGGCCATGAAGGATATGGTTCTAACTCTGCACGCCAGCGCAACACAAAAAGCTCAGCTCAAACAGTTGGCGGATGATCTCCACAACGCCAACTCAGCAAGTTATCACCACTGGCTGACACCCGCACAGTTTGGCGCGCAATATGGTCCCGCCGATAATGACGTAAAGGTTGCGAGCAACTGGCTCACTGCCAATGGTTTTAAAATCGAGGAGATCTCTGCGGCGAAGACCTGGATCCGTTTCTCCGGCGTGGCGCAGCAGGTGGAGCAGGCCTTCGGAACAGAGATTCACAAGTACTCCGTCAAGGGCGTTACGCACTACGCAAACGCCACCGCGCTTTCTCTGCCTGCCGCACTGGCGCCGGCGGTCTCTGGTGTAGTCAGTATCAACAACTTTTTGAAGCGGCCGCAGCATATTACCCCAAGCACCGTTGCCCGCAACGAAGACGGCAAGCTGGTACGGGTGAAAGACAGTACGACAGTTCCATCTACCACTGGCGTCGACACAACGCTCGCGGCTGGCCCAGCCTTCACGTCGACTGGTTCGCAGGAAGAGAACTACCTTGCACCAGGTGATTTTGCGAAGCTCTACAACACAACGTCACTGATCAACGCGGGAGTAAATGGCGAAGGTGTCGCGATCGCTATCGTCGGGCGCTCCGATATCAGCCTGTCGGACATTGAGGCTTTTCGCAAGCTCTTCAAACTTCCATTCAATGACCCGAAGATCATCTACGCGACAACCGATCCCGGCGTAATCTCTGGTGACGACGAAGAGGCGATTCTCGACGTGGAGTGGTCCGGAGCCGTCGCTCCGAAGGCGAATATCAATTTCGTAATCGGTGCCAGCACACTTACAACCGACGGCGTCGATATCTCCGCCGCATATATCGTTGACCACGCCCTCGCGCCCATCATGTCGATCAGCTTCGGCGAATGTGAGTCTGAGATAGGTGCAACGGAGATGGCCTTCTATCACGACCTCTGGCAGCAGGCGTCGGTTGAAGGAATTACGGTTCTAGTCTCATCGGGTGACGGTGGATCGAGCGGTTGTGTCATCCCGAGCGAATACCGTGCCAGTCCTTTTGGCCTGGGCGTAAACGGTCTCGCATCCACGCCGTACAACGTGGCGGTGGGAGGAACGGAGCTCAACGACGTTGACACGAATACTTATTGGAATATCGCAAACGGTTCAAACCTGTCTTCGATCAAGGGCTATGTGCCTGAAGCTGTCTGGAACGAGAGCTGCAACGTCTTTCTTCCAGTCTCTGCGACTAATTGCTATTACAACCCAACCTATGAGAGTACCTATGCCGGTGGCGGCGGAGCTAGCTCCTGCGCTACAACGACCACGGACCAATATGGTAATACCACCTGCGCTGCCGGTTATCCAAAGCCCTCATGGCAGACAGGAATCGGCGTTCCGAAGGACGCTGTTCGCGATCTACCGGATGTGGCGCTTGCGGCAGCAGCCGGGCATGACGGGTTTCTGCTCTGCTATAACGGCTCGTGTCAGTGGACTACAAACTCGGATGGAAGTTTGACTCTGACGCAGGCTTCTGTGATCGGCGGAACCTCAGCGGCTTCGCCTTCATTCGCCGGCCTGATGGCGTTAGTGGAACAGAAGAATGGCGCCTACCAGGGCCAGGCAAACTATCAGCTTTACAAGATCGCCGCCCAGCAGACTCCCTCCGCCTGCAATTCAAGCGCGGAGACAAATCCCACCCAGCCGACGTCCTGCGTCTTTCACGACGTGACCGCCGGTTCGAATGCGATCAGCTGCCCTCTTCGTGATCCCAATTGCACTATTTCGATTGCAGGCAGTACAGTGTTTGGCGATCTGAGCGGATATTCGGCGACAAAAGGCTACGACCAGGCCAGCGGTCTTGGTTCCGTTGACGCTGCGTACCTAGTTGGCGCGTGGGAGAAGGTCAAGCTCCTAGGTTCCGCGACGAACCTCGCGCTTTCGAAGACTACCTTTCCCCACGGAACGCCAGTCACAGTTACGGCAGATGTGGAAGCTCTAGTCGGCAATGGAACACCGAGTGGTTCGATCGTGCTACGGAGCAACGAACAGCCCCTTCTCAATCCGGAGGTCTTGACCGGTGGCACCTACTCGGGTGCGATCAATAACCTTCCCGGTGGCACCTATCGGATTAGCGCAGAGTACGGTGGTGACGCCACCTTCACAGGCAGTACCTCCAGCCCCATCACAATAACGGTCTCGCCTGAAAGCAGCGCCGCGACCGGAACGACGTATACCGCCTCCCGCTTTTATATTCTGGGGAGGCGGCCGATCGTCGAGGCGTCCTCGGCACAGCTTGCAAACAGCTTCTACGTCCAGTTCCAGATCTCTGGGCAATCGGGCGGCGGCGTACCGACGGGAACGATCGCGCTGAGTATGGGCTCGCAATCAATCGGCAAGTTTCCGCTCGATGCTACTGGGAAAATCTACGTTCAGTGCGGCCCCTACACAAACTGTGATTACGGGCTCGGCACCTATACCTTCGTCGCCTCCTACTCCGGAGACAGCAGTTTTAGTCCGAGCACGTCCAGCGCACCTTTCACCATCACAAAGGGATCGCTGGACTATGCCGTAGCACTAAACAACCAGACGCCGCCTCCGGGTAGTGAAGTTGTGGCCACGGTCTTCTTCAATAACGATCCGGCTGTGTTGCCGACAGGGGCGGTGACGCTTACACGTGACGATACCGGCGCAACTCTTGCCACAGGCACCATCAATAAGAGCGGTACGGCGGTCATTCCATTCCTCGCTCCGGCGGGCATGTACAGCGTCCTCGCAAGCTGGAAGGGCGATGCAAACTATCTCCCAGGGTATCTCTCATCCTATGAGCAGATCATCACTACGTCATCCGGCACAGCCGCATCCATTACGACCCTATCAGCGAGTGCCAGCACAGCGGCGATAGGCCAGGAGACCCAATTCACAGTGCATGTTGCAGCGACTGGAAAGACCACCAAGCTTCTAACGGGAACGGTCACTCTTTACTCAGCGGAAGGTCAGCTGGCTGGCTCCATGAATCTCGTGGGCGGTCAGGCCACAGGGTTCGTTCAGTGGGGTCATGTTGCGGTAGAGAAGGTCTACGCTGTCTACTCTGGAGATGTGAACTTCTCCGCCAGCAGCAGCTCCTCGTTCCCCGTCATCGTCACACGAGCGACTGCGACTCTTGCGCTCAAGGCAAACGCCAGCAAGGTGGTTTCCGGAACAGAGACCAGTCTCACTGCTGTCCTCAGCAGCGCCCTTTCTTCTACCAACGTATTGGCTCCAACCGGAACCATCCAGTTCTATGATGCCGTCAACGGAGCAGCAGAGAAGGCAATTGGCCACCCACAGGCACTGAACACTGGCAACGGCGGAACCATCCTAGCAACGCTTGCTCCAGTGCTTCCAGAAGGACGGAATGTGATTACGGCTAAATACAGTGGCGATACAAATTGGAACGCCGCATTCTCAATACCTTCAGCCGTAATAGATGTGGCCGGAGGGAAGTAGGCTTCAAATAAAGGAATGATATCGTCTTGTGAAGCGATACGCGTGCAGAGCGCCATCTCCAATCAGCAATCAACAGATGGGCTCTGCACGTGGGTTCGCATTCAGTCGGTCCATGGTGGCCGCTAGTGCCGGTGCCAACCTGGATAGTAGAGTCTCGATCAGTTTTGTGAGAAACCGCTGTTCGCCCACCAAAATTGAATCGACGCTCCCTTTCTGAGTCCATCCGAGAACCAAACGGGTATGGATATTCCACTTTCTGCGACCAACTACCTGAGCGTCACGCAACTCATTGAAACCAGATGGTACAGACCACACTCTACGCCACCGATTACACGGGAAAACGCCCTTATCATCAGAGACTGGATAACGAACTCCTCAAGCGCAGCCATACCACCATTGCTAATCATGTTCGCGCCGGCTAGATTGGCGGGACCGCCTAAGGCATTGCACGGCGATGACTGGCCAATCACCCCTCCCCCGGCCCCCCGCTGCCGTCAGCGTACGTAGAGTAGCTGCACCCCAAATCTCCGGCGCTGTTTATTGTAAGAGACTTTGGATCAACAGTCCCGCGCTTTCGAGGAAACCGCTATCCTGGAGCGATAATAAGAAAGTGACCGTTATCGGAGTAGTCCATTCAATTGAAGCCATAGAATTGTCTGGATCCCCACCAGTTTAATAGCACGTTGCAACCTTGAGTCGTTCCACGCGGGCACCGGATTCGAGTAGCTGTTTTCGATGTTGACGCCAAAGAAATGCTGTGCGATCGCATGGGGCGGGGACGTCCTCTTCGGCACCGCGGAACTTTGCGCGATGGATGGCATCCAAGCACAGCAGAGTGCATATCCCACCACCATGGCGCGCAGAATTGGGAAGTCGCGATGTTGGTGATTTGATCGAAATATTGAGTCTCGCCTTCGGAATGTGGGTCTGTTCGTCTTACCGCCGGATGTTAAGCGACTATGCCAGATAAAGCCGAGAATAGGAGTGTCGTGACTCATTTCGCACGTGCCCAACTTAGACCCTGATGTCTTGACAGAGTTTCCTTGGATGAATCGCCTTCGTAATTCATCGACTTAGTTGGTCAGGCTGAAATTCTGTTTCGCGGATGCAGCATCACACCGGTTCTGGCGCATAGTGCCGCCTGCTCCGGGGTCTCCCAAGCAGAGTCCGCTGCTTCTGGCGCGAATTCGGCACATGCCCTGCCCCGCCGATGTTATTTCGAAGAGCTCGTTAAACTCATCAGCCGCCTTCGATCATTGGCACACCCTGGTCGTCGAGGACCAGGTCGCAGACACTCCCGTTGCGCCAGTTGCCACCGCAATATCTACTAACACCACGCCAATCCAACTCAGCCCGCCCCTGCACCTCAATATCGAACGTCTCCGCTTCAGCCGCGACGGCCAATACATCCTCGCCCAGGACGAAAGCTCGATCTTTGTCCTCTCTCGCGACCCCTTCCGCGAACTCTTTCGTTCGATGCCGAGCGCGCCCTGCCCGCGGACTTTACACCTGACTCCAAACAGATCGCCTTCTACACCCCTAACCTCCAGGTTGAGCTCTGGAACATCGCCCAACAAAAAGGCGTCTCCGCCCGCGAGGTCGTCACTCAGGAAAACTGCCTACAGACCCTTCTGTCTCCCGATGCCCGGACCCTTATCTGCATCGCCTATCCCCCAGCCGAGGTCGACCTTAGGATTCTCCTCATCGACGTCGAAACCGGGCAAGTTGTCTTCGAGAAGAAGAACTGGTTTCATCCCAACTTCAACTTCGAGAGGTCGGTCCTCATCCGCCAGTTCGAGAGACACGTCCGGCGTTCTGCCCTCCGCATTTTCGGCCGATGGCAACACCCTCCTCCTCGGCCCCGGTGCGTACCGCCTAGCCTTCGATCTCCGCACTCGAACTCCCATCCAAATATTGGGGGTCCTGACCAGTTACGAGTTCCCCGTTATGCAACTTCCGAGCTACTACAGATGCTCACTTCACCGCCGATAACAGGCATATGCATATACAAGGTTCTCCTCTGATTGGTTTCGATTTTCGATTGGTTGCATTGTCGGGTCTCGCCCTGATCGTCTCAACCTATGTGACCCTCGCGTTGGCGGAGCGAATCAATGCTTCGCAAGGTAGGGCTTGGTTTGCATGGCTCAGTGGGGGTGCGTCCGCAATGGGAATAGGAATTTGGTCGATCCATTACCTCGGACTGAAAGCCCTCGACTTGTCCGTACCGATGTTGAACAACCCGGCTGTGCCTCTTTCAATACTGGCGACAATTTTCGCTTCGTGCATCACTTTGCTTGTGGTGAGCGGGAAAACTGATTCCGGGCGACATGGAAAAGCAAAGCGCCAGCGCGGTTCCTTGGATCTGGTTTTACGCCGAACATAATCTCACTCGCAAATGGATATTGCCGCTTTGAGGAGCGCTGAGTCGGATGTATTGCTGGCATAGGCTGTGAACTTAGATTGGAGCGTGGGCGGCCCAGATGGACGATTGGGAAGGCTCGAAGAGGGCCAAAAACCCTCCTATCGACGGAAAGCTAGGCATCTGCTCAATGCCTGAACGTCTTGACAAATCGGGCGAGTGAGCTGAAAACAGGCCACCATTCTAGAGTTGAAGTACCGCTGTCGTCCGCGTCGCTGGTGTGGATACCATCACGACCACGACAGCAAGGTCGCCCCTTCGGCACGAACCATAGGGTTACCATCGTCAGCGTTAGATTTAGCAATAGGACAGACCCCAAGAAACTCGAGGGACCTCGAACTCTCAGGGACGAAAATGAGGAAAGATATCGCTAATGCAGGGGGGGAAGATGCCGATGAAAGACAGTGAGAACGGAGACTACGATGCACATCGCGATCATCGGGGCGTTTGTCATAATTCTGTTGGCACGACCGTTTGGGAAATGGCGGGCGAAAGTTTGGCTCAAAGAGTTAATATCTACGAGGGAAGAAGAAGCTCTTGGCGAGAGAGTGTCAGTACATGATCGGATCTCGACATTCTGACTTACGCTGCTAGCACATAAACGAAACACGGACTACTGTTGGGTATGAGTTTTCGCACATAGACTTGCTCACAGATATATGAAGTTACGCTAAGGGAAGTGCAGCCGCTCTGACATACCTAGTCGGAGCGTCATTGAAATCCCTAAGAAGATCGGACGGTCGAAGATTCGCGGTCCGGCACATGCCTCGAAATCGATGAGGCGAGTCATCTATAGGCCAGTAGGCGCCTGCTTCGAAGCCTACGCGATGTGCGCTTTACCATTTGATCTATGCAAACAGCGATTATCGATGGTGGAGCCGACCATTCCTCGCATTCAGAAACCGAATTTACGCGGGCTTGGCCGCAATCAGACTGCTTTGAAGCTTTCGTGGGACTACGAAATGTCTGTCTAATCTCCGTTTTCTTTTGGATGTTCTTGCGAAGGTCATCCATACATTGCATTTCATGTTGCACACTCCACGGTGATGATTACTCTCTGAATGAATTGGAAGTTTGAGGCAACTCCCGCGTCAGTATTGGCGCACTTGGCCGCCGACAGCCCTGCTAAGGTCCAGTTATGGTAGGGTTTGACAAGAGGTGCCCAATTAGGCATCTCCCGCAAGTTGCCGCCTCTCGATCGCCTTATCACTGCCGATCAATATAACTCTCACTTTTAAGAATATGCTGCTCTCGTGGATAGACAATAGAACTCTCTTCGCCTGCCAAACTCTCTTGACGGTGGTGTACGCCATCGTGTTTTTTAGTATGAGGCGGATGCATCGTCATCTACCTGGCACTGGTTCGTTCGCTCTCGGCTTTTTTTCCGGCTTTCTTGGATGCGTCCTGTTAGTTATACGAGGTAGCCTCCCCAACGTCGTCGCTGTCGTCGTTGTGAACTTCTTGCTCTTCTCTGCATTTGTGTTGTTCTATCGTGGGATTCTCCTCTTCTGTCGCAGTCCGCGGACGACTCGCACGCTCTGGACTTCAGTTGGTGTCGCTCTTCTTTTGTTGATGTACTTCAGCACAGCGAACGACCAGAGTGCTCCTCGAATCGCCATCGTTTCCGTGGTGCTCTTTCTTTCCCGCGGCTTCATCGCTGTCGAACTTTTCAGACAGGTTGGTCAACGGGTCATCCTGACCGTCTTCGCAGTCCTGATGACCACCTACGCCCTGTTTGGGGTGGGTTGCTCGGTCGTTACCTTCCTCCACGGTGCTCCCTATGACCTCATGCAGACGAGCAGCTTCCAGCCCAGCACCGAACTGAGACGAAATAGCCTCAGTCCTGTGAAGTTGGCTCGTCAGTAACTTCCGAATGGCCCGTGATTCGCCCGCAATCCGCGCTGGAGTGCTTTGTGGAGTTCTCACAAAGTGCATCGGCGATTTGGCAACTATCGGGGATAGTGGGATTCGCTGAGCCATGAAACACATTTTGACGCGATAGAAGTGGCAGTTTTCACTTCGCAATCGAAGCGGTTGGGAATAGGTGAAATCCGGATTTGGAAGTGTTTTCTTGCGGCCGATGCGCTATATCCCGTCCCGAACGACTCGTCCCGAGGAGTGCAACCCTCCGGGGATGAGCGCGAGGTGGTTCCATTTTGGGTCGGCGTGTGGATTTAATGCGACCCAGATCTGGTTCGAGTATGACTTTGGAGCTAGAATGGTCTCGTATCTGATGGCACTCGTTGAGTTAGCCTGCATCGGAGAAAAATGAAGCTGTTTGATGTATGTACGTTTTTCCTTGTATCGATCGTCTGTGCGAGACGATACCCGTTCCCCTGGAAACATCTGGCCGCGGCTCTAATAGCGAGAGATCGTTTCCACCAGATATCGGCAGTCTGCGATCTCTTAGGTTTGCTCACAGCCTGTAATTACGTGATGTCCCGCATCTCTAGATCAAGTCACCACCCCGCTTGGATTAGCTTTCTGTGCGCGGGCTACGTCGCCGTAGGATTACTCGTTACTCCCACCGCCCGATCTCTTATTCGAAGCGTCTTTCTCAGAAAATCTAAATTGGAACGACCTGCCAAGCAAGTGTTGTCATCGCAGTAGAGTCATGTACCCGTTTCAAGGAAACATCATGTGTCTCTTATCGAAATTGCTGGAAAATACGCCGCCCTGTTAGGGCGGACCCATCCGTTCAGAATCATTCGAACCTTGGATCTGATTTCAATTAAGCAAACCTATGCCCGCTCTCTATGCCGAGCTTTTCACGAGACTTTCAATGCATCCCATTGTGTGGATGGTGCTTGCACTTTTTTCTTCGACGGCCGCTTTTAAGGCGTTCTGCGGAATAACCGCCTCTGTTCAGTTGTTGCGGATTGCATTTTTACTGGAGATTTTCTCTGTCGACGGATTGACTCTCCATCTGCACGTCATTGCACGGAACATCTTACTCTTGTGGTCAACCGTAGTCTTCTTCATCTTTGCCGCCTGCGCCATTGCCTGGGTCAGGGATCGGCAGGAATGGGGCCGATCTATGTACCTTAGGGCCCAATCACGTGACGTCGATTCTAACCGTCTGAGGGCAAAGAGCTAGTAGTAAATGCCGGGACCAGCTTTCCTGCCAGATCAAAACAATCCTCACCGACTATATCGAAGGAACTTCGCCAAGCAGACATTCCGACGTGTCCATCGAAGAACATTGGTAGTACCGTATCCAACTCTGGTAGGAGGCAAGAGCCAGATACAAACGCGCGGAGCGGTCCAACGCTAAGACCATTCAAACGATCAAAGAAACGCGTATCGGATGACGGCGAGGTACGGCTGTGATGCCGAAGATCTTCGAGAAAAACTTCGACATCACTGAGCTCGCCCTCCGAAGTAACTTCGATCTTAGCTTCCCAATTTTGCAAAACATACCCGGTCAGAGCGTATGAATTTTGCATATGAAACCGCAAGATCACGATAAAAGGCACTCCGTCTATCCGGAGTTCTGAGTTTGTGTATTCCAGAATCTGATAATCGCAGGGCGTCATTTTCACTGTTCTGGTAAGCGAACTGTCGGGATGTCGTTGCATCCTTTTGGACAAGTTCGGTCAGGTTGGATAGTCGATGGATCAATCCCTCCATCAGGCTTCTCAAGTCACTGTTATACCATCGCGGTGGAAGAATTGAGGTGACCCAAGAGAGAACCTCAGGAAGGACGGTTCTAAAGTGGGAAATCCAGGAAGAAACGACCTCGTCATGCCAGAGTTCGGAGTAAACGGACGTTTCGAGATGGAAAGCCGCTCCTGGAAGCTCGCGAAAGTTCCAATCTGGAGCTCCAAACATATGGCCGTGGTCGATGAAGAGAGCCTCTTGAGCATCATCGTCCGATCGTCTGAGGAGGACAGCCTGTCGGTTGTCTTGGTGATTGGCCCAAACGTCTAAGGTGTACATCCCCAAAAATGCATCATGATTTGTAATGGAGTTGATTCTCGAGGGACTGATGTGCTCTGATGGCCGTTGTGGACCAGGGTTGGCCCACCGGCAGGCTTCCAAAATGCAAGCCGGCGTCGGGGCGCTTTCTTTCCGAGGGGAGTTCAAACCAGATGTCTGGGTCACTATCGATGAAGTGATCGGACAGGTGAATCAACATACTTTCAGCTACAGGAAGTCCAACTGCGCCTGCGATGACGCTACCCAGAAACTCATTGGCCACGACATTAGGCCCCTGCGGGTTGCCAGCCATTTTTACGACGTAGAAACGATTGTCGTCGCACTGAACCAGGATTGATTGAGAACCACCTTTCATCTTCCGAATGTATTTGTTAGCAGAGAGAAAAACAGTAGAACAAGGGTGCTCTTCTTTATAGAGGGAATAAAACTCGATGAAACTCAACGCATTCCTCCAGGTTAATGACTAGGAGGCTACATGGTAGGGCCATGATTTCGCCAGAGGATATTCAGAATAGTTCGCAGTTCGATAACACTTTGGTGTGAACCGCTAGAACGGCCTCCTTCTCTTGCGACGCCCCCGCCGCTCCACACCGGATCTCCAGTTACCTACGCCGACAGGGCGGTCTTGTTCGCCGTTCAGAGAGAACAGCGAAGATCAGCAGCACTCGGAGAGCAACCTGAGTGGGAGCGGACACGTCGCATTAGCGGCTCAGGTTAAGCCGGAACTAGATGGAAGCTGGATGTGCTTAGAAGCGTCCACACTTCAGCGAGGGGGCAACAGAGAAGAAGCCGTCAAGGATGGAGCCTGGCGGATCGCATTACACGGCTTCACTCGTGCGCCTATACCTTACGGGGCTTCAATGATGGAGGGTTTTGTAACTTCAGCGAGTTCCGTTAGCGTTGCATGCCCTCATTGATGATAGTGGAGCAGCTGCCAATGGAATGAATCCGAACGACTTGTTCCTGATGGAACTTGCGCCATACAGGGCTTTTCTGGCGGCAAAAAGGGGTCAGTCTTGGGATATGTGTGGCACCTGTCCTGGCCATCAGTGCTTCTGCGGCTTCCATGCAATGTCAGCCCCAGCAGGTAGGGTCCAGAGTCGTCGGAGTGGCAACACATTTTTCGAGATCACACGGAAGTTGCAGTTTTACTTGCGTACACCGATGGTAATCTTCCCAGATGTCCTCCCTTGATAAGCTCGCTGTGCGATTTACTGCCATTGTCTTAGCTATCGTTCTCATCGGTTTCGCTGCTCGCCTCGCTGTAGGCGTTATTTACGCGACGGACCATAACACACTAGATTCACGTAAGGCTGATGATAAAACCATACGCGGAAAGTGAAATGCGTTAGCGTAGCCAGCCCAGGAAGCTTCCCACTGCAACCCCTGACCTCTCCGGTACCGCATAATCGCCAGCATTGAAATCTTTCAGCAGATCGCCGTCCTTCGCTTACCCGCGCCTTCGCCATATGTGAACGAAAACGAAGGGCGTTATATTGCTTCCGCGTCAGTGGCACCGTCACCAGATGCACGACGGCGTGTCCCGCGTAAATCTTTTCGATTTGTTCCTGGATTGCGGTTCGTCAGAACGATGTCGATTCGAGCTCAGGAGAGTAGGTGCGGTTAGCCGAAAGGTATCGTTTCAACAACGATCGGCCGTGTTCTTGGAGGAGAGGTTTCTAGCCGGGAAACGCAGTGTTGATGACCATATTTCCTTCTCTGAAATCTCCCACCAAAGTCGGGCCCCTACGGAAGAGACGAAACCATCGCTTAACATGACGGCGCCTTTGCGGACGACCGGTGAGTTCCAGTGTATGGTAGGTCACTCGGAGACGGAGTCGATAGAACGTAAAGTCATCATCGCAACGATCATTTGTTCGAGATCCTTCCACTCGTTCCAGAGATCGATTTGCTCGCAGCCTAGTTGGAAGCTTTTAAAAGCAAGCTTTGAAAAAACTTTAGACTTTGGATGGCGGTAAAGCCGGCAGTTTGGCAGGCTGGCCGTAACCTCGCTGCAAAGAAACAACTCATCCATTGCCCAGATTGTCGCAGGAGGATTTGTCGAAGGTAGTTGCTCAGGTCGAACAACCCGCCCTTCTTCGATACCTAGGTTTCGCGAACTTCTATCGGCTGCCGTTGAAAACGCGATAACTGAAGCCGAAGCTAACTCCGTATGGGCTAATCGTGCCGAAGGTGAACTGTGGCCATTCCTGATACTCAATATCGATCAGGCGGATTTTGAGGTTCTGGCCGAGCATAAGATCTACGCCCGCGCCAGGTGCGATCACGAAGTATCTGCCCTGCGCTGACTCGTAGGGATAATTGAAATAGCCCAGACCAACTAAGGTCTTGACGTATGGCGTGTATGGGCCTCGGCGAAACTGAACGCGCGGACCAATGAGGTAGGTTGATTCAGCGAGCTTTGACATCTTGCTCTGCCCCATCCACCGACTCTCAGCTTCGATTCCGGCTGCCCGAATAGGATTGATATCGAAATAGAGACTTGCCCCATTCACCCCCTGGCCTCCGTAGCCGGATCGAAAAAAAGAACCGGTTCCTCCAACTGAGATGTAGGCACCGGGAGCAGTGGCGGTAGGCAGCGCCTGTGCGGAGCCACTCCGTCGACAAGAAAGACAGGTCAATAGGACAAGAGTTATGGAAAGAGTTTTATTCATTGAGCCCACCTCTTCGCTATTGGGTGATCGTCATTGTCATGTTGACGAAATGGGAGACGCCCGTCTGACTGGTGGCATTGATCATGAAGTTGTAGGTTCCAGGAGTAGTCCCGTTATTCTCGATGCTTCCACATCCGGAGAGAGCAGAGGTAAGACCTAAGACTCCCATCAGCAGAAGAACAAGCCCGATGGATCGGAAACGACGAACGCGAGAACCTAGGAGCCCGAAGAGAACGCAACCTGGAAGGAAGCAGGCAAAGATTCCCCGCGAAACGGAGCGGCTTTCAGCTCGGGCCTCCGTTCCACCAAGCAATGGGGTGCCGGTATCGACGGTCACATCGACTGATTGGACGCTACCGGCTTCCAGGTTTGGCTTATCTTGAGAGAAGGTGCAGGTGGCATTCTTTGGCAGGCCAAGGCATCCAAGAGAAAACGAATCGGCAAAGCTCTTGACAGATGTCAACATCAGTTTCACAGTAAGACTTTGTTTGCTTTGCATTTGCCATGACGTTGGAGTCGCCTGAATAATGAAATCGGGTGGTGGCCCGATGGTGACCGGCGTCGGCGTAGCAGAGGATGCGGCATAGTTGGCGTCGCCGTTGTACGTCGAGGAAATCGTGGCGCTCGTTCCTGGGAGGAGCACCGTCACAGTCGCGACGCCAGTAGCATCGATCGGCGCGGAAGCAAGCGTAATGTTCCCTGACAAAAAGGAGACGTTCCCCGTTAGCCCGGTAGAGGGAGCTGAACCTGTCGAGCGGATCACTGAGATCAGCGTGAGCTGTTGGCCGCCGGTCAACGAGGTTGCCGATGTGCTTAGCGTATCCGTGGTTGGACGTAGCTGTACGTCTTGAGTGAAGGGAACCGAGTTGCTCGGAATGTCCAGCGAATCCCCGGCGTAGCTCGCGACAAAAGTATGAGAGCCAGCGGCCAGGGATGGAATTGAGATCGTGGCGATTCCGGCGCCGTCGAGCTTGCCAACCCCGATCAAGACCGAGTCTTCCGAAAATGTGATGAGCCCCGTAGGATTATTTGCGCCACCGTTGGAGACAGTTGCGGTGATGACGAGAGCAGTTAGGGTCGGCACTGGACTCTGGCTGGAAATGAGAGTTGTGGTCGTGGGAGCCTGCAGGATCGTTATTGCGAGCAAGCCGGACCTACTGGTCGTATCGTTCGAATCACCGCTATAGATAGCGGTGATGTTATCGGTCCCCACTTCCAGGCTCGAGGTAGTGAGGGAGACCATTCCGTTATTGAGCGGGCTTGTCCCGAGAACGATATTCCCATCCATGAAATTGATCATGCCCGTGGGTTTATGGCTTCCAGTACTTGCCGTTACTGTTGCCGTGAGGGTTACAGGTCGGCCAGAGATGGAACTGGTCGCGCTCGCTGAGAGCATGGTGGAGGTGGCCGTCTGTGCGATTGTCTCCGTAATGATCTGCGTCGAGGTGCTCGTGGCATAATCCGCGTCACCCAGATACACGGCGGTAATCGTATGTGTGCCGGCCACAAGGGTCGAATTGACGTACGCTGCTACTCCAAGTCCACTAAGGGAAACGGTAGCAAGGGTGATCGTGCCATCTTTGAAGGCCACGCTGCCGGTGGGCGTCGAGGAGCTGACTCCGGTAACAGTTGCGGTAAACGTGATGGGGGTGGCAAACTGAGCGACCGCATTGCTCGTGCTCAAAGTTGTTGAACTTGGAGCCAAACTGATGGTCTGGACAAACGAATAGTGGCTGGTGAAGTCATTCGCGTCGCCCGGAAAGACTGCGGTAATGTTGTGCTGACCAACTGCGAGCGAGGGAACTTGGAATGAGGCCACCCCATTGCCGTTCAGTGTGGCAGACCCGATAGAAGTGATGCCATCGGTGAAAGTGATGTTACCGCTCGGCGCAGTCGTCCAACCGGAAACGGTCGCATTGAAGGTCAACTGGGAAAATTCGACCTCTGGATTTGCCGTGGGGATTACGTTGAGATAAGTAGCCTGCTCGATGATCTGAATAAGCGGATGATTGGGGTTGCTGGCGGCATTGAGGTTGTCACCGCTGTAGACTGCAGTGATGCTGTGTGATTGAAGGACGGCAAACGACGTCGTGATGGTTGCTGTGTCCGAGGCGGGGTTTACGGCTTGAGGAATGCCAATGGGAGTTGCCCCGTCGAAGAATTGAACCGTTCCAGTGACTTGATTCGGACTAGCAATGTGCGCGGTGAATGTGACGGCGAGCCCTACCGCAGCCGCATTGAGACTGGAGGTAACCGTCGTAGAACTCGGGTCTACGGAGAGAACTATGCCGCTAAGATCAACTGCAACAGGGCTGTTACCCGAGTTGGAAGTTACAGACAGGACACCTGTCCCTGGAGCGCCAACACTAACCGGAGTGAACTCGATAGCAAGAATGCAGCTGCTGTCGACCGGGAGAGCAAGAGAGATGGAACAACTTGTCGTGATCGGATCCGTTGAAGTGAAGTCGAGGGCAGCATTCGTGGTAGCCGGCAGTGCAGCAAGGTCCGTCAAATCGAGCGGCGCGTTTCCATCGTTTTCAATCTTCTGAGCGATCGGGGCGGAGGTCTTGCCTTCCTTCATCGTTGGATATTGGAGTGCGGCGACGGTCGCACTTACCTCACGAATGCGGAGGTCAAGCCGATCGGCGAGAAATAGATTTCCGGCGCCATCAAGATAAACCGAATACGGTTTGTAGAGTCCGGCTAGGGGCGCGTTAAGACCGTCGCCGCCAAAGAGAGCCGTTCCATTGCCGGCGAGAGTCGCGATCAGCCCTGTGCTATGGTTCACTTTTCGAATCGCATTATTCTCCGAGTCGGCTATATAAAGATTGCCCGCGGCGTCGGTGACCACGCTAGCCGGACCATTGAGGGTCGCATTGACAGCCAAGCCTCCGTCACCCGTATAGCTTCCCGTGCCATCCCCAGCGGCGGTTGAGAGAATGCCTGTAACCGCATCGACTCTGCGGATTCGGTTGTTGCTGAAGTCGGCGATATAAAGATTGCCATCGGTCGCGACGTCAACTCCCCAGGGCGAATCAAACTGGCCAGACAGAGCAGCGCCCCCGTCTCCGGAGTATCCCGCGATCCCGTTCCCGGCAACGGTTGAGATGTCACCAGATGTATCCACTTTGCGAATGCGGTGATTACCCGTGTCGGCGATATAAAGATCTCCGGAGGCGTCAAAGGCGAATCCCTGTGGTGCTGAGAGCAGGGCAACGTTTGCGGCATGCCCGTCTCCGCCGAATCCAGCGCTGCCGAGAGTTCCTGCGACTGTCAAGATCTTGCCGGCACTGATCTCCCGGATTGCATTATTGCCAGTGTCGGCAAAAAAGATGTTTCCTGCGCCGTCGATTGCGATCGTAGATGGAGCACTGAGCTGAGCCGTCGTCGCGGAACCGCCGTCGCCGCTGAAACCGGCGATCTCACTGCTGCCCGCAATCGTAGTGACATTGCCAAAAGGATCGACCTTGCGAATGCGATTATTCCCCGTATCAGAGATGTAGAGATTCCCCGCAGCATCAGTCGCTTCGCCAAGAGGCAGCTTAAGCGCCGAGGAGGTGGCGGGGGTGCTGCCGCTAGTAGGACAGGATCCATCACTCAAACAACCATCTCCGGAAAGAGTGTTGATCTCGCCTGGCGTCATGACGGTCAGGGAACCAATCCCGATGCCGGAGAGGTTTTGGTCAGCCATAATGTGCCCATCATCAGCAATGAGCAAAACGGCACCGACGCGGAGTCCAGGATAGGTTGGCGCAAAGCCAATGGATACGGTGCAGACTTGTCCCTGAACATAGGAGACCGCTGCACAGGTGCTGACTCCCGAGGGCCTGAAGTCCAGATTCTCAGATCCTTGGGTCAGGGCCTGAATATTGGCGAGAGTGCCCGAACGCTGGATTGTTACGGCCACCGTTTCTGTCAGGGCAGTGCCGCCGACCATAACTGAAGACGGAAAGACATATGCTGCCTGTGCAAGGGCTCGGCTGTTTGAAGCGAAGAGGCTGTATCCGACGATTAGCAGGAAGCACACCAACTTTGCACGGCGCTCCGCAGATGTCCCGTCAAAGAGATTTGGCTTGCCCGACTCTCTTCGAACACACTGAGCCAGCCGGTTAACGGTCTGCTGTTTTTCGCTAGTTCTTGGATAAACACTCAAGTGGCACAAATTGTGTTTCATAAAGTTCGCTCCCGATCGCCGAAACCAGGGCTTCGACGAATCGCCTTGTCGCCAAATTTGCGTGATCGCGTGGCGCTGCCGCTTGGAATTGTCCCTGCCATCACAACCACGACGACAAGGTCAACCCTTCGGCACAAACCATACGGTTACTATCGTCAGAGTTAGATTTTGCAATAGGACATCCCCAAGAAAATCGAGGGTCCTCGAACTTTTAGGCACGAAAATAAGCAAAGATATCGCTAATGCAAGGGGAGAATATGTCGATGAAAGACAGTGATAACTGAGATTACGATGCACATCGCGATCATCGGGGCGTTGGTCATGATTCTGCAGGCGCGACCGTTGGGAAATGGCGAGCGAAAGATCGGAACTTATCCGAGTGATCGCAAAGGTCGACTTGTGCGGCAATCCAGCGTCAAACACCCGCCTGCGCCACTCGAAAATTTCAGGCCTGGATAGTCTCCCTGTACCGTTGCGAAATCGGAATGACAAACGCCACACGTCTTGACGCGTAAACGCTCCTGATTAACTGCCGGCTTAGACATCACCTGTTCGACAACACGGAGTACACCCGGTGCGGAGACTTCCACTGCTCTGTAGGGTGCTTGCCATCTTCACCCCCCAAAGGAGCCAGTCACGTCTTACGTTTATTGATCGAAGCTCCCCGCTCAACCAAATTCGCGTTTCATGCATGTCGGAAAGTCGTTCGATCTTAAGCGTCATGGATTTTTGATTTCCTGAAGCACGCTCTTTGAGTGCAGGCGAAAGACCAATCTCAACTCATTGAGGAGATGGGGCCTAGGATTGCCTTTCGATCCTATTTTTTGGGGAATTGCTGAATGGTGGAGAAATCATAAGGGCAGGGTTCAAACGACCGAATCACCGAATCAGCTGATCGTTAAGCTATGAACCGAAATTTGTTTCTTCCCAAGCGCTTGATCGCCATTGCAAAGGTGCGTGGCATTCGAATGATCAGCCTCGTGCGGCGGCCCGAACTGATCGACGAACTCAGGGCTGCGAGAGCAGATGCGGTGCTCATTGACGAACCGGCAGCATCAGTTTGTGCTCTTCGGTTGCTCCAGTCTCGGTATCGAGCATGGCGATTTGTTGAAAGCTAGGGTGAAAATCACAACCTATTATGATCATCCCGACTCCTTCCTCACGCTGGCCCTGGTCTCTAGACTAGACATAGTCTACGGGCTTCACTTGAGCCTTCGCCCTTATCTAATCAGCCTCTGATGGAGAACAAGCTCCCGGCCTTGATGGAATGCGCTGCTCCCTCGTCCTATTTAGTTAGGCAGTCTTGACAGACTTTTCCTGTTTACAGGTTCCGAGAGCGCCGGGTTCGACCGTTGTGCCATCTCATGATTCGCCAGCAGACCTGGCAGGAAAATTTAGAACTCCTAGCCTCATCTACGGGCCAGTCAAGCTGCAGCAGTAGCGGCCAGCACCGGTGGCCGGTAGACTTCATTTCTGGCGAGCACAGCCAAGGCGAAGCGTGCCAGCTTATTGGCTAAGGCCACAGGGCCACGTTACGGTGGGTGCGGGATCTGAGTTGGGCCAGCCACGTACTCAGACCGGAAGATTGCTTTGCGCTCTGTCGCAGGACGGCACGAGCCCCATGCACGAAAAGTCTTCGCAAATAGGAGTTCCCGCGTTTGCTGATCCCGAGCAGTTTTTGCTTACCCCCGGTGGTATGTTATCCCGTGACCACCCCGAGCCAGGCTGCGAACTCTCTCCCCTTGCGAAAGTCCGCTCCGTTGCCGATCGCCGCGATGACTGCGGTTGCCGTCACCGGTCCGATGCAAGGAATTGCAACCAGCCGTTGGCAGGCTTCGTTCTCGCCCGCCGTCGTCTTGATCACCGCATCGGCTTGGTCGATGCGCATTTCCAGATGATCCAGCTCCAGCTTCAGTTGAGCCAGCAGCACGCGCAAGGCATGATCGCTTGGCGTCGGCGTCTTCCAGTATCCCCGGCAACGCCGCATCGACATGGCGCCGTCCCTTGCGCAGTGTGATCCCACGTTCAAGAAGCAAGCCACGAATCTGGTTGATGGCCGCGGTGCGGCGCATCACCTAACGCTCCCGTACCCGATCCAGAGACTGTAGATCCAGTTGATCGGTCTTGATCGGCACGAAGCGCATCCTCGGCCGCCCACTGCCTCAGCGATCGCCTCGGCGTCAATGTAGTCGCTCTTGTTGGTCTTCACGTACGGCTTCACATACTGCGCCGGGATCAGCCGTACCTCATGACCCTGTTCTCGCAACGCCCATCCTAGAAAATGTGACCCTCCACACGCTTCCATGCCAATCAGTTCTACCTTCAGGTTCGCCGTGAAGTGCAGCAGTTGATTGCGCGAACACCTCTTGCGCATTACAACCTGCGCTACGCAGGTTGAGCCCAACCAGATGAAACACTGTCGTGCCAAGGCGCGGGCGTTCTCAGCCGGTTGTAGCGGTGGTGGTGGTCATGATAGCAACGACAGTGACGCCGGTGCCGCCTGTACAGATGGTCATGATGATGGTGGTGATTGCGGCTTGTACTTCCGAACGGTGCGGCGCCGGTGACGGCTACGCGATCCAAATGTAATTGCTTATCGCTCGTGTAATAGTCTTTGTCCGTCTTCTGGCTATGGTTTCGGACTAGATCATAGCTCGTACTCCGTCCGCCTTCCGCGTTGCGGGCGAGAATGCCATTTTCTACGAGAAACAGAATGTCCCTAAGCGCCGTATCGTTAGAAGACTTGGCCAGCTTGGCGTATTTCGATGTTGTGAGGTTGCCTTCAAAACCGTCAAGCAAACGGTTCAGGATCATGCGCTGGCGTTCGTTGATTGCTGTGCCGGCGATCCTTTCCCAGAAATGCGCCTTCGCGAGTACAGCCGCAAGTGTTGTGTGCGCCCCTTCGATGGCGCTGCCCAGACAATCGAGAAACCATGCCAACCAGCGTGTGATGTCCAGTGTGCCTTTCTGCGTCGCTTCAAGGATTTCGTAATACTCCTCGCGCTCCTGGCGGATTTGCGCGGACATGCTGTAGAAGCGCTGCGAGCTATCTTCGGATCGTGCCAGCGACATGTCTGTAATGGCGCGCGCGATGCGGCCATTCCCATCGTCGAAAGGGTGGATGGTGACGAACCAAAGATGGGCTATGCCTGCCTTGAGAACAGGATCGTTGCTGGCATCCGTGTTGAACCAGTCGAGAAATGCGTTCATCTCACCGTCGAGCTTCGCTGCGGCAGGGGCCTGAAAATGGACGCGCTCCCGGCCCACGGGGCCGGGGACGACCTGCATGGGGCCGTTCCCGTCGTCACGCCATGCCCCTGTGTTGATTTTGATCATGCCGCTGCGTCCGGTGGGAAAAAGAGCCGCCTGCCATCCAAAGAGTCTGTCGGCCGTTAGCAGCTGGTCGTATCGCGCCCCTCGTCGGCCATATCACAGAGGTTGCAGTAGCAGAGTCTGATTCCTTGCAAATCCTTAGCTATACTCAATGTGCACTTTTAAGAAAGAAGGCACCGTTTGAGCACGCCTGTGATTGTACGTTCTCGTCCCAAATTGGGACTTCTGCAAAGGTTAGATAATTGGTTAGCGAGGAAACTCGACACAACGGAAGAGATAACAGCACGATGCAGGGTTTGTAAAAGACTGGGTTTGCGTTCCAGGATGCGCACAGAAAGCCACCAGTGGTACTGCAATAGAGAAGGGGCATATGAAGACCGCCTCTATAAGAGAGCCTCCGATTAAGAAGGCTCCTTTGCGATGACTGCATCAGCTGTGGTCCTGAGATGTGCCAGCCATGAAACGACGACCCTCCTACATCTCTCTCATTGTTTGGCTAAACACAAAAAAGGTCACGTCATCCTGCCCAAGGTATTTTTATGCAATGCATTACATCCTTCACCCTCAGACAAACGTGCTCCGAGCGAGACCGTCATGCGGCGGTATATGGACCTTCCAAAATGCCTGAAATTGTTGGAACAGAACGCCTTGTATTTTCCTGTTGTTTCTGAGTTCGAAGACAAATGGGAAGCTATGATCAGCCGAGATCTATTGCACGGCATTGTCGCCACGCTTTTCTCCCCCTGTTAGCGGTGACATTTTGAGCCTATTCCAGGCTTTCAACAAGACCGTGGCAGTCAACTGCTGGTATCAGGATCGTGGAGAGTCGGTAGCGATTTGGAAGCTCTACACCGATACCATTTACGGGGTTGCCATAAAAACAACTGTGGGCAGACTCATCAAGTCTCTTGAGGCAACCGAGCTAGAGGTCTTGTCTAGGGAACACTTGATTCCGGTGAAAGCCATCCTGCAAAAGAGAGTCTGCTATAGGCATGAATGTGAACTCCGGGCATTTATCACAATCCAGCCTGTAGTGCCCCACGCTACGTTGGATTCATCCTTTTCAGCTGAAGGCCCAGAACATGGACTATTGGTTAAAGTTCATCTGAAAGATTTGATTGAGTCTATAACAATCGGTCCAACGTTTCCTGATTGGGCTGGCACTCTTTTGGCGTCGGCATTGTTGAGCGCAGGTATTAATCCTCCGGTCATTCCGTCTAGTGCTTTCAGAGCACCCACATCGACAGTCATCACCTGAGCCCTTGCGTAACCGTGTAGGACAACTGTGAACCAGCAATCATCGTCTCTTTGCTTTGGCTAGCGTCGCTGAAAGCTGTTCAAGCAGCTTCGGCTCATGTTTGGCGAACTGAAGATACAGGCCGAATCCAAATAGGCCGACAATCACCACCCCATAGGCGACTGTTATCACAACATCCTCACGTTTAGCATCCATGAACTTCAAGGTTCAGTCCTCACAACTCAGTTGAACGTCACCATACATCAGAGCAAAGAAAACGGCCATCCCCGGTTACAGCATAGTCGCCGGTGCACAGACTTCCACAGAAAAAGCGTTAGACACAACTTATCCAACTCATAGAATAGATATAGCAGCAGAGTTTCCCCATCTTCATCTTCAGCGGGGGCATTGTCAACTTATGGATGTGTGAGAAGCTGACGTGGTGAGTACGCGTGAGAGCAGATACCGTCGGCACCGTTTCCCGATCGAAGTGGTGGAGCAATGCGTATGGCTGTACTTTTGCTTTGCCATAAACTATCGGAACATCGAGGAGATGATGGCGAAGCGAGGTGTCCCGGTGACGTATGAAACAGTCCGGGAATGGTACCACAAGTTCGGCTCCGCCTACGCTGCCCGGCTGAAAAAGAAGCGAGCTCGGTTCGGTGCGAGGTGGCACCTGGACGAAGTCTTCATCAAGATGAATGGGATCCAGCATTACTTGTGGCGGGCCGTGGACCAGAACGGAGCGGTCATCGATATCCTGGTGCAGCCGCGCCGGGACCGTTGGGCAGCTTTGCGTTTCTTTCGCAAGTTACTCCATACGGCAGCGAGAGCACCGCGCGTCATCATCACGGACAAGCTACGGAGCTATGCTGCAGCGAAGAAGCTGATTTTGCCGGACGTGGAACACCGGCAGAGCCGTTATCTGAACAATCGAGCCGAGAACTCGCATCAGCCAACCCGCATGCGAGAAAGGCAGATGAAGCGCTTTCAATTTCCAGAGCACGCTCAACGTTTTCTCTGTGTGTTCGAGTCGATCAACGCTCCCTTTCGCTTGCGCCGACATCTCGAGGCTGTTACGAAACTGAGATTTTTGTTTGTCCGTCAAGGGGGAGCAGTTCTGGTTTCGAGCGATTCCTAGAATCTGTATGGGCTGCGAACGCGTCCAAGCTCAGGCACGATGGAGGGCATCCGTGAGTTTGGCCGCACCGAACACGTTCGTCATACGCTTGATGTTGTAGGCCATGGAGGCGATCCCGATCTCAACACGGGCACCTGAAAGCCCTCGCATCAGCATTCGTGGGTGTCCGAAGATGCGGTACTTTATGGTCGCGAAGGGGTGCTCTACAGTGGACCGACGGAGTTCATCGCAGCTGCGCTGACGCGCTCCTGCATGCGGTTTAACGCATCTTCGTAAAGGTGTCTGGCCAATCCGAGCCTCGGAGCCTCTGTGCACTGTGATTCAGGGAGCATGCACCGCAGTCGCGTGCCGCAGCTTTGTAAAGGATGTAACGGTCTTTGCGATTGGTGCTCTGACGCAGCCTTTTATTTCCGGGACAGACATAGGTGTCGGTATCGGGTTCGTAGCGAAAGTCTTCGCGTCCGAACAAGGTGCCATCTCCCTGGTTGTTCACGGTGCGCATCACGGGCACATAAGGCAAAATCCCTGCCGCCTCGCAGCCTGCGGCCTGTTCTCCATTCGAGTATCCGGCGTCCGCTACGACGCTGAAGCCATCGACACCAAGGATCATCTTTGCGGCTTCGGCCATCGGTTGCAGGCAACGATTGTCGCTGGCATCTAGAACCACGGTCTGGGCCACGATCAATGAATGCTCTGCATCGACTGCGGTCTGCACGTTGTACGCCGGTAGCGAGTGGCGGCCCATTAGCAAGAATCCGACCTCCGATTCAGGGTGCTGCTTCAGCTTTTCAAGCGCAGCTTGCAAGGCTGGCTTGCTGCTCTTCGTCGGCCTTCTCCATGCTGTCTAGATATCGTTTCAGGTC
Source organism: Tunturibacter gelidoferens (assembly GCF_040358255.1). Classification (NCBI taxonomy): domain Bacteria; kingdom Pseudomonadati; phylum Acidobacteriota; class Terriglobia; order Terriglobales; family Acidobacteriaceae; genus Tunturiibacter; species Tunturiibacter gelidiferens. The sequence continues at coordinate 5,093,705 of NZ_CP132938.1, read as the reverse complement.
CAACCTCGCGTGCACAGTGGATGCTGGCCACAGCGCGGAACTTCGAGCCGTCGATGGCGATCCACTCACCACGAATGAGGCCACAGCTCTTCGCGAAACGCACCAGCTCGACTCCCGCCGCTGTTACCGCCTCGCGATGCATCCTCCTAAACTCGGCGATCGACTTATGGTCCGGGTTGAGTCTGCCCAGCAACCACATTAGTTCTACATTTCGGAGGCACTCCGCCTCCAAGCGCCGCGAAGAACGAAATTGGTTCAGATAGCCCTAAAGACATAACTTCAGAAGGTCGCGCGGATCATAGCCAGGTCGGCCGGTCTCCGCGGCTTCCGCGCGTTCGAAGCCGAGATCGGCCATTCTTAGCCCGTCCACAAACGCGTCGATCACACGACACACATGCTCAGTCGGAACAAGATCATCGAGCAGCACTGGAAACAGTGTTCCTTGATGCCGTCCTTCACCTTCTATATAGCCCATAGGAGAATGCCTCCGCTTCGACAATGGCATCATCTCATTTGTGCCTGTTCAAGAGAGCAGTGAGTGGCCCAAGAAACTCATATGTAAACGTTGCGGCTTGCCCGTGACCCACCAGCATCGGGGCTGCAAAACTTTGCCCAATCTGCTCGTTAAGCGCATTGGCAATTTGGCATCAACTGAAATGGCGGTCACGAAGCGAGCTCTCGAATACCAAAAGAATTGGAGGTGGCAACAAGCATGCCCACGCTTGGAGTGGCCAGGCGCCACTGATAGCAGAGTTCATTACGAACGCAATTCGCGTCGAGTCACTCCGCATGCAATGCGACCAAGAGCTCGATACGAACGGCTCTAAGGCTGGAGATAAGGGTGAATGTCGAATAGACAGCTACCGACACAAACACTTCAAGCCCCGCTGCCAAAGTTGAAAACATGAGCGGCTGGATGAGACGCGCGTCGACAGAGCGAAGAACGAGGTAGCCGGTTCCCATACCTGTGCCGCAGCCAATCAATGCCCCCAGCGTTCCCTCGGAGAAGAACTGAAGGAGAATATCTCCGCGCGTCGCTCCGAGCGCGCGTCGCGTTCCGACCTCGCGAGTGCGGTTTCGTATGCCAATCCACGTCACGGCGAAAACTCCAAGAGACGAGACCACAAGCCCGCTCCCCGCGATCCACCGGATGAGGAATGTCAGGCGGCTAAATGCGGAGAGCTGAGTGTCGAGCAAGCTTTTACGGTTTTGTACGACAAAATCGTCTCCCGCTGGCGCAATATGCCGATGGCGTTCTCCAAGCAACTGACGGATTTGCTCGGTCGCATCATCCATCTGCGAACGGGAGTCCATCTGCAAGAGAATGGAGTTGAAGTAGTTGACATTCAAGAGGCGGTGCATCGCCGTATCCAGAGGGACATAAACCTGATCGTCTTCGTTGGAGGCGTCGAGGCCTTGCCCTCGTTCGGACATAACGCCCGCGATTGTGAATGGAATGCGGTTAATTTCGATCCGGCTCCCGGTCGGATCGCCTTCTCCGAACAGGTCCTGCGCCGCGGTTGTGCCCAGCAATGCGACGCGCGCTTGTTGACGATTGGCTCTTTCCTCGAACACCTCGCCACGAACCGGAAGCCAATGCTTGATCACGAAGTACTCCGGTGTGCACCCGACGACGGTCGTGTTCTTCGTGAGGTCGCCGGCGCGAATCCGAAGCACGGCGGCCATCGTCGGCGAAGCTGATGAAATGTCGTCCACGGATTGTTTGATCGCTCTGTAATCCGCAGGGTTCAATGTCGTCACCAGAGAGCCGGTGCGGGCACGTCCTCCGACAGCCCGGCTCTGTTGCGGTGTGACAATGATGACGTTTGTGCCCAAGCTGGCGAACTGGTCAAGGATCTTCTGCCGTCCTCCAGCCGCATACCCAGCTGAGACGAGGACGCCGGCGGTTCCAGTCATCGTGGCGACTACGATGAGCACAGCCTGCAAGCGGAAGCGCCGGAAATTACGCACGGCTATCTGGAGTATCTGTTGGACGCGTAGAATCGGCATCGCGCTAATCGCGGAGTGCGTCGATTGGGTTCGTCGTCGCCGCTCTCCAGGCTGGGTAGACTCCAAAGAGCAAGCCAAGCCCGATCGAGAGCAGGGTTGCCTTGAGCACCGCTTCCGGTTGCAGCAAGAATGGGAGACGTTGAAGCCGCGACACGAATTGGGTTCCTCCGATGCCGATAACGATGCCGACTATGCCGCCTGCGAAGGACAAAAGAACCGCTTCGAGCAGGAATTGCACCAGGATGGCGTTTCTGCTGGCTCCGACTGCGCGGCGCACCCCAATCTCTTTCCGTCGCTCCGAGACGCCAATCAGGGTGACACTCATGATCACAATTCCGCCAATCCCGGTGGCCAGGACAGCGACGATCAGCAAGAGCTTCCGAATAGTCGACCCCATTGTCGTGACTTCAGCCATCACCGCCCGCGGATTGGTCACATTGAAATCATCCAGCGTGCCGGGCGCCAGATGGTGCCTCGCGCGAAGCAGCGCCTGAATATGCTCAATCGCTAGCTGTCCTTGATCCGGGTCCTTCAATTGCACAATCAGCATCGTGAAGAAGTCACGATTAAATAGCCTTTTCGACGCGGTTGTCACCGGGATGAAGATCAGGTTGTCGAGGCTTCCGCCCGCCGGCCCGGCTCCACGCGCGACCATCACCCCGCGCACAATAAATGGCACGTCCCCAATTCGAATGGTCTTCCCAATCGAATCTTCGTCGGGAAACAGCTGCTTCTGCGTATCCGCGCCCAGAATGGCGACCCGTGCCAACGACCGCACATCGTCTTCTGAGAAGAACTTGCCTTCTGTAACCTCGTCGCCGCGAAGCTCCAGCCAGTTGGATGAAACCCCGAAGATCGCGGGTGTTCCGCTGCGGTCCCTATACTTCACGTCAATATCGAGCGCATTCTGGACCTGCGCCAACTGACGGATCTCGGGGATCTGCGTCGCAATCGCAGTCGCATCATCGAACTTGAGACTCGGCTCAACGTTGGTCAAAGAAACCATGCCGCGATTCTTGCTCGACCCTGGCCGGATAATCACCGTATCAAAAGTGCCGAGCATGTTCTTGAATAGCTTCATAGTTTCACGACGCGTGCTCTCGCCGATCGAAGTGAGGATGGTCAGCGAAGCGATTCCGATGGTCACCCCTGCCATCATCAGCAAGGCGCGAACCTTATTGCGGACGAGCGTCCGCACGATCGAGCGGGAGAAATGAAGTACATTCATGTCTTCGCCTCCGACTCGCGCAGCACGCCATCTCTAATCATCAATACTCTTCGGGCGTGGGACGCTACCGCTTCGTCGTGGGTTACCAGCACAATCGTTCGGCCTTCGTCATTCAAATCATGTAGGATGCCCATCACATCAGCGCCCGCGCTTTCGTCGAGATTGCCCGTGGGCTCGTCGGCGAGGATGAGTGCGGGATCATTGATGAGTGCTCGTGCGATCGCGACGCGCTGTTGTTCGCCTCCTGAGAGTTCTGTGGCAAAATGGCGCTCGCGATGGGCCAGCCCAACTCGGGCGAGCGTCGCCGCGGCACACGAGCGGCTGATCTCCCGATCGGCGTAAATCATCGGGAGTTCGACATTCTCAATGGCAGTGGTGTGCGGCAGCAGATTGAAAGACTGAAAGATGAATCCGATTTTCCGGGACCGGATGCGCGAGAGTTCAGCGTCGCTCTTATGCGAGACATCGGCGCCATCAAGAAGATAAGTACCGGTGCTGGGCGAATCCAGGCAGCCGAGGATGTTCAACAGGGTCGACTTGCCTGAACCCGAGACCCCTCGAATCACGACGAGGTCTCCGGCGTCGATGTTGAAAGTTGCCTCGCGGAGAGCAGTGATGGGGATCCCATCTCGGGAATAAGTCCTGGAAATATTCTCGATTTTGATCATGGTGCGGCGACTCCGGTCTCAAACTGAACTCGATCATTGGGTCCGAGGCCGCGAACGATCTCGGTCTCATTTGCCATGCGCGTACCTACTGAAACAACACGCTTCAGCGGGACGGCCCCAGTACGCTGCATATAAACGAAAGACAGCGGCCCATCCCTGTGAATGCACTTGGTTGGAATCAGCACTGCCTGAAGCTGCGATGTGTGAATATTTACATTCGCCGTCATGTCCGGTTTCAACAACGCAAGGTCTCGCTCGATAGAAATTGCCACCTCGTAGTTAACGACCCCCGAAATGATGGTGGCCACCGGAGCGATTCGGGTCACAATCCCTTCGAATTCGTGGTCCGGAAAGGTCTCGGTGGTGAAAGTGACCTTCTCTCCCCGGCGAACGTTTCCAATGTCCGCTTCGTCGACCATTGCGATGACTTCCAGGGCCGCCTCCTGAATAATGGTCACGAAAGTCGGGGTCGCGAAGGAGGCGGCAACGGTTTCTCCCTGCTGCGTTGAGATGGATGCGACCGTTCCGGCGATAGGCGCACGGATGTCCACATAAGCCAAGTCAACCTGCGCCGCGGCCAGTCCGCTTTGCGCAGCTGCGACCGACGCCTTCGACGCATCTAGCGAGGCTTTCGCGTCATCGAACTGTTGCACCGGCACAAGCCCGGCTTCTATCAGCTTTTGTGTTCGCGAAAAGTCCGTCTGCGCCTTCGCCTGAGCTACTTCCGCCTGTGCGAGTTGCGCGCGGGCCTGATCGATCCTGGCCGTCACCGGCCGCGAATCGATCTCAGCGATCACATCTCCCTGTTTTACGTGTGACCCTACTGTTACATTCAGGCGTCGCACGATGCCGGACAACTGTGCTCCCACCCGCACTACCGCTCCGGTCTTGAGCTTGACTGTGCCGGTGGCATTGACGTCCGTGGTGGTGCTGCGAATCTCCGGGAGGATCCATTTGTACTGATTTGAATTAGCCTCAGCTGCTGCCTTACGGTGCAAGGCCCACCAGGCGAGAGCCGCGAGGACGCCTACAAGGAGAATCAGTAGAATCCACCAACCGCGCAACTTTCCAGGCTTGCTTTCCTGCTTCGAAGGGGCCGTCATGGTCATCGTAGCCATCGTCTACTTGTCCTTCGTGAAGGCCATGATCATCGGATCTTTGCGTGGCCGCGCGGACTCCACATACATCGTCTTGCCATCCGCTGAGAGGTATCGCGTCTCAATGCGCGTTATCGTAGTTCCGGCGATGGCGCCCGCGCTTTCCCACTCTGTGATCAGCCGAGGTCCGTCCCAGTGGCTACGAGTGGTGGCCTCTCCTGTCATCATCGAGGTGTTCGTGACGGGTTTTCCGTTAAGGTCGTAGACCGTGTGCTGCGTGTCGGCCTGCCCGCTAAAGACCGAATTGTCGTCGACCGCCAGCCTGGTTTTCGACTGAGTCACAGTCGTCTGAATTTTTGCTTGACCCATCATCCCGATGTTCTTGCTCTGCACCGAATCAAACGTCCAGTTGCCAGCGAAATTCGCCGGTGCGGAAGCTGCCAGAACGACAAGAGCGCTAAGAAACAGAAGCATTGTCACTATGGTCTTCTTCATTGAAACGTCTCCTTTGGCTACGGCCTGTTGAGCGCGATATGCACCACGATGAGGCCGGCCACGAGCGTCATCGTCCAGAAATGCATGCGGCGCAATGTCCGGCGATTGGATTGAGTTGGGTTGCGAAGCATTAGGCCCACGGCGATCTGCCACAGCATGATCAGGAGAGCGGCGGTTGCAATCCATATGCCGGCAGTGTTGATGCCGCGCGTGTTGCCGCTGCGCATCGTGAACCATGCGTGTACAAACGAGACAAGGAATGCCATATATCCAAGCCAAAAATGAGGCCACATTCGGCGCAGATATGGAGTCTTGGTACCGCGCGTGCTGCGGAGCATGTAGGGCATCGCGAGCCCGGACCCGAAAAGCGTAACCGCCCCCCATCCACTTAATGCCGTCTGCAAATAACTGATCATGGCCAGGTCACCGGGCGCTTTCTAATAGGCGAACGGAGCCGGTAAGGATCACGACCTGCTTCGCACGGAGGACACGGTCTTCGTCCAGCGTGCCCGCGAGTTGAACAATCGCGCCTGCCGCCATGTCTTGCGGCCTGCCCATCACGACGGTTGTCTCAGGGGTGAGGATGGCAACAACCGGGAGCCGCTTCCGATTGGGAGGCGGTAAGCGGTATCGCTCTCCCGTTCCAGCAGGGTGCCCTTCAAGTAAACACCAACGACCTGATCGAGGCGGATTACCGCGTTCGCGGGGCTGCCCGGCGCCGTTCTGGCAAATACAGAGGCCGACGTGTTCGCCGTTTGCATCCTTCCGGCGCGCTCTAGAACCCCTCTCACCGCCCACACAGTAACGAAGGCCAGAACAAGCAGAAAGATGGTCCACTTCGAAACTGACGAATCAGAGGGAGCTTTTCGATCCTGCATACTTGGCTCTCCTGGCAGTCGTCAACGCATGCCAACCGCCTTTAAGAGCAAGTCTGGAGCCTGTACCTCGGTATAAGGTCAAGCACTAATTCAGAGTTTCATTTTTTGCTGGACTAGCGGGAGACGGGGCACGACACGGGAGGCTCCTCGCCGAGGGCTGTGACCAGCGAGGTTAACTCAGCTCGCATTAGACTCAAGGCTCTGACTTTCTGGTCGATCAACTCTAGGCGCTCGTTGGCCATTATCACGATCTCTTGTAGCGCCGCGGGTTTCTTCTTTGGCGTCCCCTTATATTCAGTGACGCTCTTGTGCAGAACCAGCAGTTTGTCGATCTCCCGCAACGTAAAGCCAAGCCCTTGACAGAGGCGAATGAAGCGGACCCGCTCAAGATCGCGTTCCGCATAGCTTCGGTATCCGGAGGCAGTCCGCACGGGCTGGAGGAGTAATCCCTCACGCTCATAGAAGCGCAGAGTTTGAATGTTAACTTCCGCCCTGGCCGCAAGCTCACCGATTCTCATACAAACATTCTTAACCCTATATCACAGTAAATGGTATAGGGGAAATCGATCCGCAATCAGCCCTGGTCGGCGGTAAAAGGCCGAGGCGCTAATTGATCCCTGAGTCACTCGAAAAGTCGGAAGCAGTGCCAGCTAGTAATCTGTGGTCCGTCCCGGAGAGTTTCGTAACAGTCTCTTTCCCTCTCCGCAGCCCGCCATCGGCGGCTGCTCAAGCAAGCGTTTCACCTTTGGAACAAGACCGCCATCGCGGCTCTCCTTCCGTAGCTCGCCATGTATGCCGCTCTCTGCTTTCCTGCACTGATGCTGCAACCCATCGCCGTTAAGTTGACGATGCCTGTCGGGGAACTCGGAGGCACCGTTGCAGCCTAAACCTGCCGCAGTCACAAAACATCAGGATTACTCGTGCGCAGGCTGCCAGGCCTCGCTGGTGACGGGCTGAGCGATGGAGGCAACTCCGAGGCTCCCATCGTTTGTTTCGGGGCTGACAGAGAACCCAAACTCGATCTTCTGTGCGGACTCGTCGGGGTCTTAGACAGCAAATAGATGTCTGGTTCTGCGGAGAGCAGGAACCATAAGCCGAGAGGCAATGCTGTGCGACGACGGATACTGATCAGATGAATTGCACGCTCTCCCGAGCGCGCCCAGAAATCCCGTGCGTTCCCGTTGACACTGACTTACATAGATGCTCGTCATCCGGCCGCAACCCGGGAATGTGGAGTCCTTCGCGACGCTCAATTGGCGCCTATTCAATTGCCAGGCCAATCGTCCTGAATCAGACTAACGATGTGGAGCCGCTCCTGTATAACGCACGCATGTACGATCGCGGCGAACTTCCCATAACGCACTTGAAATCGGCGCTGAACGTGCTCTCGGATTCATTGCCCAGAGCGGGTGCGATCTCCCCAACACCTTTCCATGTATTTCGTCTGGCGGGACACATAATTCTTTCCAAACTTCATCATTGGGCCACGGCTGCAACTGTGGTTCTTACGCATATGAGCGTTTTCTAATCACGTCACTAAAAGAGTTGGCCCTGCAAGTGCTAACAACCCGTGTGACAGATACGTAGAAGCCGAGACCAAGGAGTACAAAGCAACTACCACGCCAAAGAGCAACTATTTCGGCTCGTGAAGTTTTAACGGGCTTCCGAAAATATCGCACAGCTACACCGTTTCTAGACGGAGAAGACGATGGGAGATTTTTCGATCGCGTTGCCAGGATTGGAAGCCAACTCAGCGGCGTTGAATGGGCGACAAGATAATCTGGCAGATATTAAGACGGCGGCCTACAAGGACAGGATGACTTCGTTCGAAAATCTGGCTCATCGACGGTGTGGGGATCCCGGACCTGGCGACCCGATTCAGATCGAAAAATCAACAAGAGGTTTGATCAACAATAGTTGGCGTTTTGTATCTTGTATTCAACGAGATCTTAGAAGTAAATCTATGTGGCAATGAGATGAACCAATGAGCGACACACGATCCATACTTAAAAGAGCTACGATCACGGCTATCTCCCTTTTACCACTCAGCTCGTTGGCGCAAAGCTTACCGACTGCTACCCAAAAGCTTCAGCTCTCTGCTTTTCTGGCAGCTACGCGAACATCCACTGACTTTCAGAGCGGAAAGAACTTGGACGTCACTTCAGGCACCGATCTCACTCTGCTCACTCTTCGTCAACTAGATGCGTCGGTTGAGCTTCGCGGAAGCTATCCGGTCCAACGTGGATCTGTCAGTAGTCAGAAGAGCTTTCTTTTGGGTCCCAAACTTCAGTATCCAATGGGAAATTTTCGCCCCTACATCGATTTCCTCGTTGGGAGAGGGCGAATTTCATATCTCAATGGCGGTTACATTTTTGGGAATGTAAGATATATTCGCTCTGATTCCTTGGTTATTTCACCCGGGATAGGGTTAGATCTTTACCTTACTCATCGAACAGCTCTCAAAGTCGATTTTCAATATCAATCGTGGGACATGCCAGCCGTCGCCACCGGTCGAATCACACCTGGATCCGCGACAGTTGGAGCAACCTATAATTTCGACTTCAACTCTCGGCACCTAGAATGAGAGTCAAAGGATTAGTTAATCTTAAATTCAAGCGACCTTTATGCCTTATCGGACCTCTAGCCTAGTGAAGCAGCTGTAATCTCCAAAGAGAGCCTAGACAACCCAATAGCATGTTTAAAGTAAGGTACTGCCGGATCAATGTCGATACTATTCATAGAGGATGCCATGAAATCACTTATCTTCCACTCGCCTGTAATGTTCTTTATCAGCGCAGCGGTGTCTCTTGTGAATTATATGTTGTTAATCTGGTTGATGGGTGGCTTCCTATCTTTCGCAAAACAAACACCCAACGCGAGGTTGGATGCCCCTACATTGCCAAATAAAGACGGCACCAAGTAACCTGTCGCGGCTTTTGGAGAGATTTCTAAGATGAGCGGTCCATCCTGTTCTCTACAAAACTGGGCCATCCGAATCGGTAATTCGCTCGAGATCGAAAATCCACTTGTGTTGCCAATGGGAATTGAAATGCGCGAGTATAAAAATGTCGTCGTAATCAACAGATGCTGGCTGGCCCCGCTGTTCCTACTTCTAACCTTATCAGTGGGTGCTTCAACTCAAGCGACTCTGACGCAACTCGTCCGTCCAGTGCCCACTGCGACAGTGTTGGAGCAGCCGTCAGGAGCACTCTTCGCCTCAACCGCAGTTCCACTTACGATTGAGGTAACATCCAGTAACGGGTTGATCGTTCCGAATGGAAGTGTGACACTGACCGACAACTCCATTGTGGTTGGCTATGTGACTGTCGCTAACGGGATAGCAACTTTCACTCAAAAAGCCCTTTTCACAGGCGATCACCAACTAGTCGCTTGCTACACAGGAGTAGCCAATTTTTCGGCCAGCTGTAGTGCTCCTCTCAATATTTCCGCTCTACTTCCGTATCTATTGGAACAGACTAATCCTTCCGGCTCCGTTGCTGCACCCAAAGTGTTTGTTGACAACCTAAAAGTGATCCCTACGAAGGGATTTTCGGGTGTAGTACGGCTCAATTGCCAGGTGTCCTCCTACAGTTGCAGTTTATCCCCTTCCTCCGTCTCGTTTTCTGGAGACGGAAGTGCGCAGATCGTCAAAGCTTCCTTTAGCCCAGCAGCTACGCCAACCTCGGCAGGATTACTTGGACTCCCGATTGTTGGCATGCTTGGAGTTTTGATCAGGAGAAGACCAAGGAGGTCCGGTAACATACGATTCCTCTTATGCAGTGCCGCGCTTCTGTGTGTTGTGGGGTGTGGCCCCGTGATCTCGGTCCCAGTTAGCAGTGCGACTCAAACGATGTTAGTGAATTCTACGTCCGGATCCTATAGTCAGGCTGTGACTTATCAGATACAGGTCGAGACCGATATAGTGGAGTGAGAAGCTTCTCTCGTCGGTTGCCTACCGGCACCGGAATCATCTTTTGGCCGTTTATATGCTCTTTATCGTTATGCTTCATTTTGGCGTAAATCCCACGTCAATTCAGATTTGAGTTGTCGGAGCTTAGTTGGGAGTTCTGTGGCCCCTCACTCGTCTGCGGTCCGAGGTTCGTGACGAAACAAGAATGCATAACAGTACTAATAGCTGTAAATCACTTGCGACCGCTTTGTTCGCATGCTGCGTAGAAAAATTGACGCCCTTCGAGGGCGTGTCTTTGGCCGAGTGTTCACGAACATGAGTTGAAGATTGGAATAGTTTCAACATTCACCAAATGCGTTCTGTGTTGTTGTAATTACCAGTGGTCCAAGACGCCTCGTCCGGATACCCAACATGGTGGATGCCAAGTGTGTGCAGTGGTCCGTCACCTTCTCAAGGTGCTCAGAAAAGGGCTTCATAGCAGAGCGGACTAGTGGAAGTCGATAGAAAACATAGAATTAGACATGGACAGCAACGATTTTTGTGAATTTATGCCGCGTTTAACAATCCACCATCCGCCGTTTAATGCTTCGCTTTGGAGACAGACTCCTTCCGTCGTTAATATAACGTTGAATGGTCTGCAGTATTTAGTGATGTCTGCAGAGTGGTCGACGTAGTGGGAACGTCAGGCCGAGATAGCGCCCTCATCTCGTAGCTTTAGTATCTGACGAGAGATATCTGAGATAGTGGCCTGCCATAAAACAAATCTTCATTCGCAGATGAATTCAAGTCAAACGGGCGCTGATCAATGAATATCCAAGTCATGTGGTTCGTCTAAGTTTCCCGGAGACTGGATATGTCTGAACCGAGTCGCTTAGACCTTGACTTTGATCAGCTCAGGAGTTGTTTAATCCTTCGCGTACGATCCCATAGACAAAAGAGTCAACTAGCCGGCACAAGTCAGCGTTCTAAAGCAATTCCGTTGATCAGCCGAAGAATAAGAAGAGTGATCTGCTATCGAGAAGCCATGACCACCGGTTATTGGAGCACACCATTTAAGAACCAGTACACGATGCCGGGACTTTATGAGAGCGGTCTGGGCAAACATTATAAGAGGCGGGGCCCTCAGAGGACGAATATTATGCGTCAATCTTCAGTGCGATACTTTGGAGTGCTTTTGGTGGTGCTCGCAGTCTCCACGCAACTTCACGCCGCTCCGGCAGTGACCACGACTGGTCTGACCGTTTCGCCTGGTGGGCCAATTTCAGAAGGGACCTTCGTTAGTCTTGTCGCTACCGTAAGAACCAACGCGCCCGTGACTCAAGGTCGTGTCTATTTTTGTGAGATGATTACTACATGCCTTGTGGGTGAGGGCTCTTATGGCGTGGCACAGTTAACGAGCAGTGGAACCGCAACTTTGCGAACCAGACTTAATGTCGGTGATAATAACGTTCTTGCCGTTTTTATGGCGACAAAGAAAAATTTGGGAAGCAAATCAACAGCGAGCATTGTGACCGTTACGAGTCGTGTTGTGTATTCGAGCACAGCATCGCTAAGTTCGAGCGGAGTTCCTGGAAACTACACGCTGACTGGCAGCGTAAGTTCATTTGGCAGGGAGCAATTGACTGGTGCTGTAAGTTTAATTGATAGTACCGCCAATAACTTTGAAATTGGATCCGGAGCTTTGTCTAACCCTTCGATTGGCCTATCAAATGCGATACCATACAGTGTAGGACGCCAACCAGGGGCTGTTGCGACAGGTGATTTTAATGGCGATGGCACACCCGACCTTGTTGTTGCCGATGAAAATGACAATGATATTTCGGTTCTACTTGGAAATGGCGATGGAACATTTCGGCAGCAGATCACGTGGCCGACGGGCCATACGCCGGAATCGATAGCGGTAGGAGATTTCAACGGGGATGGTATCTCAGACTTAGCTGTTGCGGACACGAACGGAAACTGCATTTCCGTATTTCTTGGTAACGGCGATGGCAGTTTTCAAAGCCAACTGATATATGGAGTCGGTCGCGGTCCAGTGTCCATTGCGACAGGCGATTTCAATAGTGACGGCAACGCAGATCTTGTGGTCGCTAATGTAACTGACTCTGACGTCTCCATACTTCTTGGAAACGGCGATGGGACGTTTCAGGCAGCCTCTGTTTTCACTACTGGCCGTAGCCCTCAATCTGTTGCAGTGGGTGATTTCAACTCTGACGGAGTTATTGACCTAGCCGTCGCGGATACATCCGACGATACGGTTTCGATACTTATCGGCAACGACGACGGGACCTTCCAGGCACGGACGACCTGGGCAACGGGTGTTGGGCCATATTCTCTGGCGACGGCTGATCTTAACAATGATGGCATTCTCGACTTAGCTATCGCGAACAGAAACAGCAATACAGTCTCCATAATGATCGGAAATGGAAACGGTACTTTTCAGAATCAAGTTCCCGTCGCAGTAGGAACTGCACCTGATGCAATTGCAGTCGGGGATTTCAACGGGGACGGCATTCCTGATCTCGCGGTCTGCAATCAATTCGATTCTACCGTTTCAATACTTCTGGGGGATGGGGCTGCAAGCTTTTTACCTCGCCTGAACTATAAGATGGGATACTCTAATGGACTGTCTTTAGTCGTAGGTGATTTTAATGGCGATGGAATAACTGACCTTGCGAATACTGATCTCCAAGAATTGAACGTGCAACTTGGCCAACAGATTGCCAGCTTTTCGGTGAGCGGGATTTCAAACCTCGGGTCTGGTACTAATTGGGTGTATGCGGGTTATCCGGGAGACAATATCCGCTTTCCGAGCCAGTCTCTGACTGTTCCCTTGATCGGAATACAGGGTACGGCCGTTGTATCGCTGTTCTCCGCTCCAAATCCAGCCTCATTCGGAACTGTAATCACACTCAGCGCCACTGTCTCAGGTGGGGGTGGAGTTTCTCCCACAGGTGAGGTTATCTTCAAAGACGGCGCAACAGTCCTCGGGACCTCCAGAATCTCGGGCGCCACTGCGACCATCACCGCGGGAGGGCTCGCAGTGGGCAGCCACTCCATTACTGCGTTCTATGTTGGAGATTTCAGTTATGGTCCTACGACCTCTATGCCTTTTGTGCAGACTATCGTTAAAGCGGCGGCGGCCATGAGCCTTATGTCATCGATAAACCCCTCGGTCTACGGAAATATGCTCACCATAACAGCAACGTTAGCTAAGAGTGCAACAGGAGTCGTGGTATTTATGGATGGAGAGAACACCATTGGTTCTGGTGTCGTGAATGGAGATGGTGCCGCCACGATTTCAACTTCATCCTTAGCCGCGGGACTTCACACGATTACGGCAGTTTATTCCGGAGATGGAAACTTTCAGTAGGCCAAGGATGAGCTGCCAGCTCTCCCGACTTCAAGCAATCATGACGATGGCAAAGCCTGGCCGAGGACGAGCGAAACGGTTGAATGACTTGACCGAAAAAAAGAGAACAACTGTGCGATTAGAGGATATTTGTCAGATCAGGATCTCACCACGTGATGTTTGTCTCCGGCGGGGCAAATGCAGACGACTCCACAAATTAAGTGAGGTTTCCGATTCGACGTGTTGTTGCAGTTGTGGGCATCAGGGCGAGGAGCACCTAGAGGCACGGTACAACTCAGTCACGTGGCGAAACCGAAGCCACGATAGGCCAAACATCGGGCGCAGACCGGCCAATCGAATACATAAGCCCTTCGAAAGTCAGCATGATCACGAACCGTGAAGCGTTTTTGGGGATATACCTCCTGGACGTCTGGGCAAATCACCAAAGACACCCGTCAGGCTATCTTTCGAAGAAGTTCCAGCATGACACAAGAAGTTCGCTTCATTGATCACGGTCATATGTTCGGCGGTCCTGAATGGGACCTTCAGAGCAATCTTGGTTCTCCTCTCCATTTGGAGCTGGCAGTATACAAATCTTTGGCAAGATGAACAGATTGCCCTGTAGATCTTAAAATTTCAATCTGTGATTCCAGAAGTTCTCCAATCGGCTAACGACTCCATGCAGCCGCAACGGCACAGCGGCGATTTAGGTAAACTCTCTGAGAGCTAACGGATAGACTCGCCCATTTACCCCAGCAGATACACAAAGGTGCTTCAAATGATGGGTGAGCGTTTCAATAGAAAAGTATAGATGAAACTCTGCGATTATCAGATTTTGGAATACACGACCTAGGAACTCCAGACGCACGGAGTGCCTTTTATCGTCGCCGTGCGACTGCATGAGCTAACTTCGTATACTTTAAACATCTTCATCTTGCGTCAATGGAAGCGAAAATCAGGACTGCGGCAAAAGACGAGATTGATGAAGTTTGGATCTTCGTACAAGACCTTCAGCTACAAAACATAGCACAGTCCCAACGCACATCTTTGTTCGAACGTTTGGCTTGTTTGAATGTCGGACCAATACGCGCCTTCGTTTCAGGTCTCTGGCAAAAGCAATTTATCCAGCTTATTTAGCTTCGAAATGACGCTTACCCTCACCATTTGTTAAAGGGAGCGGCGAAGACCTGTTAAAGGCCTCGGCCGGACCCACCCGAACGGCATCTGAGAATCATTGGAGAAATGGAAAGCTCCGAATGTATGACGGGGGAGTTGCATGATGGACAAAAACAAGAGCGAAGGCTAGGAGACGGAGAAGGTCTAGCTCGGGGCGATAAAGTCTTTTCTGGGGTTCAATCACTTCTGAAGAAAGTCGGCTTATCTCAATCTCCTGCATCTCAGCGCTATCGCTCCCTTACCGCATCGTGATACTTCAATATTCGTGCGCTTCCCTTGTCGCAGAACCAGTCAAAGGATGACCACTTCATCCGGGTCCAGCCACTTTCTCCATCTCAGCCGCTCGTCTAACGCAGTGCGCTGATCCAGTATTCATAGGCCTCTCTCTCATTGCAGAACCATTGGAACCCCGATTGCACCATCCGTGTCTTGCTGACTACGGCGCCACAGGAGACGCACTTAGCAGTTTCGCTATATCGATCTGGGAATAACCACTTTGAGAGTCTAATCATATGCTTGTCTGAGCTTTTATGTTTGTGGAGGATCCGCATGTCTAATTCATGCCGGTCCGAAAATTACTGACTTGATATGGTTTTACAAAGTGTTCAGAGGTCAGTCGACTATCGGCGAAGAGGCCTTTGGATTCGTACAACCCCTTCAGGACTTGTTCCGCGATCGATTTGTATTGGGGACTCAATGCCTTACGTCGATTCACGCGCGCTGATTACGCATGAAGTATACCGGAACTAAGGATCGGTAACCAACTGAACGAAAGCGTGCAAAGGAGCTTGAAGAAGGGTCCGGAAACGCCGCTGTCGTGATAGTTCAAAAGCAGGGTCCGACAAATCTATATGCTATAAGAGGACTCTGAAGTAGGCGAGGATACTAGAGTTGAGCTCGACGAGACAACCGCAGATGGCTTAGAAGATCAAGACCCGGCGTCTCCGTCGAAGAGGCCGGCCCAGCGGCAGGAGAGATGTCGATTCAGGGCGTCAATTGTGCGTCTTATAAGGAAGACGAGAAGAGAGAGTGCGCATGTCCGACCAGACTGGGAATGCATTGAGATCGCGGGCACAAGGGACGGTTTCTGCAGACATCAGGGGGTTTTATCCTTCGGCGGATGATAAGTCTGAGTTTGACAGTCTCAACTTTGGCCTAGCTGGCGCAATTTATAAACGCCTACGAGCTAGTGTTACGAAAAATAGCATGTGTTCTATCGGGGTTCACAGGGCCCAAGACGATGCGTAGACAGGATCTGTGGTTCTCTGCGCAGTTTATTTGTCGAGTTGTCATCGAGTTCTGGCCGTCAGAAGCAAAAAGCCCCCTTTTGTCGAGAGCTACCATAGCGAATGGTTATCTTACAATAACTGGATTTAGCGCAGTTTCTTGGGGGGCATGAGGTGAAAGCAACTGTCCGGGAAAAGGAATTTGTACGATTGCGTCAATGTGAAGCCCCTTTGCGCACAGAACGGGAACATTACTTGTCACACCTACTCGACCAGGGCACAAGCAAAGCGTACGTTCGCGTTGTTGCGAGCCGTCTGTTACATATCAATCGTTTGCTAGGCATGACCACCTTGCGCGACGTGCACCCGGCCGAACTTGAACTCGCGACTTTGGACTGGATCTCATATATTCGATCCCATCAAACCAGAGTAGTGGGAGCTTCGACTGCTTACACATTTAGGAATACAGCCGAAAAATGGCTCCGGTTTCACAGCCGGTTAGTCCTGCCGGCTATTGCGACTCACCCTTTTGATACAGTTTTTGCGGATTTTGTGCACTTCATTAAGGTCACGCAACAGATGTCGCTGGATTCGATTCGTAATCATCAAAGTAAAGTCTCGCAGTTTCTTGTTTGGGCGAGAGAACGCCACCACCAGGTCTCGGAGATTTCCCTTAGCACCGTCGACGAGTATCTGGAAGGTAAGCGCAGTATGGGTCTGCAGCCACGATCAATGGCGGCGCACTGCCAATCTCTGCGTACTTTCTTTCAATACACAGGCACCAAGGGCCTGAGCGACGCAAAGATAGCGCGGAGTATCAAGAGTCCTCGGATCCCGCGTAGCGACGATCTGCCGAAGGGGCCCAGTTGGAGGGATGTCAGACGGCTGCTTAGATCCGCAGCGGACGAAAAATCAAATGATTTGCGAACTACCGCGATATTATTTCTCTGTTCGATATACGGGTTAAGAGGCATTGAAATTAGGGGCCTCACGGTCGACAACTTCGACTGGATCAACGAAACTTTTTCTGTCCAGAGGGGTAAGGGCGGAAAGATTCAAGAATTTCCGATTCAATTTGAGGTTGGTGAAGCGCTGTTGAGATACCTGCGGAACAGCCGTCCATTGTGTTCGAGTCGCCATCTTTTTGTGACTCTCAAGCCACCGTATCGAGCCATGAACCAAACGGTCTTGTCCAAAATTGTACGCGTCCGAATGAAGAGCCTGGGGATCACGTTGAAACATTACGGTACTCACTCACTTCGGCACGCGTGCGCCACCCAACTCTTGCGCCAGGGGTCATCCTTGATCGAGATCGCAGATTTCTTGGGTCATGGCGATATCAAATCGGTAAGTATCTACGCCAAACTTGATATGTATTCCCTTTGGCAGGTGGCTGCATTTAGCTTGGCGGGGTTGAAGTGAAGCTGTCCGAAGGAATTGGACACTATGTCCTTTTCAAGCGCGCGGCCGGTCTCAAATATCAAACCGAGGAGTCAACTCTTCTAGGATTTCTAGTCCTTCTTGGCGATGTACAACTCAGCGAAGTGATGACTCAAGATGTGCTGACGTTCCTAAACAGCCAGCCATCCGTGACGTTCAGCTGGCGCAGAAAATATCGCTTGCTAATGTATTTCTTTGAATATTGGGCTGTCCGTGAAGCTATGCCGACATTGCTCATGCCAAATCCGAGGCCGAAGGTTCGTCAGACATTTGTTCCTCACATTTACAGTCGGGAGCACATCCACTCTCTCTTGAAGGCAACATTCAAAAGTCAAAAGCGTTATAGCTGCTTGATTTCTCCGCAAACATTCCGAACATTAATATTGCTTCTCTACGGAACAGGCGCTACCGTCGGAGAGGCGCTTGGCCTCGGATTGACCGACATGGATCTGAAAACGGGCATGCTCACTATACATAACAATCGATCGGATCGATCACGCCGAATTCCGATCTGCAGTGATCTGCAAAATGCTATACGAGGGTACGTGGCCTGGAGGTCTTCACTTCAGATTCACTGCGACCGGCTGTTTGTCAAGAATGATGGCTATGCTCTTATTACTACTTCTCTCATTATCAATTTTCGCAAACTTCGGAAGATTGCCTGCATTACTCGCCATGACGGATCCAAGAGCCAACCCACTATGCAAGACCTCAGGCCAACGTTTGCCGTTCATCGGATCACGTCGTGGATTCGGAACGGCGCGGACCTAAACCGAATGCTGCCGGCCCTGGCAGTTTATATGGGACATGCTGGACTCGCTTCCACTCAGAAATACCTGCTCATGACGCCAGAGCGGTTTCGTCGAGAATTGAATAAGCTCAGCCCAATGCCCGGGAAGGAGCGATGGCGAGAGGATAAGGTGCTAATGACATTTCTCGCAAGCCTTTGAACCCACCGACGAAAAAATTCAGAAGAACGACGCGAAAAACTAGATTCAGGCTGATCCGAGCAATGGAGCAAGCGTCGATGAACGAAGAAGAAGACTGTCGACCACATGAGTAAGACATTGCGTGCAATGGCGTTCTGATGAGTTGTCATCCGCAGAGAGGCAAAAGTTTCAGAAGGAGATCAGGTGGCCGGAGATTTCGGGTCAGCCTGTGTCTCGAAATCGAATAGGGTCACACTTAAAAGAAGCAGTAGACTCCACCAAGAAACCCCTGCGGTCTTCAATTCTCAATGGAAGTGAATGTGAATCGATACCAGATAGTTCTGCCAATCTCGGATTTTTCGCTCGCGATGATCTCACGGAGAGCGCTGATACAATGCGGTAAAGATCAGATCCTCATCTTTCTAGACCTGAGACTTTCATATTCCCGAACCGCGTCCCTTTGGGCGGCACTCCGAGACGCCTGACCTGAGAAAAGCGACATCTCGCTCGACAATCGTGGATCGTCCCGTGGGAAGGGCTGGGTTACCGGACAGGCCCTAAATAATCACTAGTATAAAACTGTCACCGCCAACTTGGCCCAATGTGGCTGAACTCACAGACGGCCGCTCTTCGCATGTCAAAAGTTCTGCGCTCATTTGGGCTCTATGAGATCAACGGACCATTCTTGGCTGCTTGCCTCACTCTCAACAGATAACGAAATGCAGCCCTTAGAATCACTTGTCAGTGCCATACCGTTCGCTCTGTTGATGACATGGAAAGAGCCGCCTCCAACTGGTCTTATGTTCCACCTTTGCCCGGCATCAGACATCGTCGCCGAAACGCCCGTACTCGTAGAATCTGTCGAATC
Source organism: Tunturibacter gelidoferens (assembly GCF_040358255.1). Taxonomy (NCBI): domain Bacteria; kingdom Pseudomonadati; phylum Acidobacteriota; class Terriglobia; order Terriglobales; family Acidobacteriaceae; genus Tunturiibacter; species Tunturiibacter gelidiferens. Next base: position 5,074,428 of record NZ_CP132938.1, on the reverse strand, counting down.
GCTGGTTCGATTCGACAGGAAGGTACTCCCGTTGCTCAAACCATAGAAGCCGTCCACGTTTTGCTGCAGTGTCCAAGCCCCATTCATTGTCAATGAACCATTGCTGCAACTGGAGGGTGAGCCCGTAGATTGTCCGTTTGACGCGAGCGAAGTAATTGAATACGAGTTCGATCCGCTAAATGAAGATTTTGGTTGAATTTTTATACCAATACCATCGGTCGAGACAACGATCCGGTGCAAATCTATCTCAGTGACATCTGGCGAGGGTGTCAGTCGTGGGACGACATATTCCGTGCGTGCCTGAGCGAACATTTTCTCCACGACCGTGGATGATGAAGGTACATCGAGGACTGGCGTCGGAGTGAGATTATTGACGGATTGAAAATTAGAAAGTTGCGTCGTATGCGTTACGCTGCCATCCGTGGCAAGCATTGGAAGCCCTGAAATCTGGACCGTGCCGGCAATCATCGCCGAGGCTTTTTGAGACTGGTCCATCGACAAGATTGAGTTGCTTGACACACCAAGTAGACTTACTGAGCCAGAGAACTGGCTTGCTTTCATACTTGGTGCAGAGCTTGGTGTATATACGGTACCCCCTTCGTGAGTCACGACCCCAGGGCCGGATAACGTGAATTGCTGTGAACCCTGACCGACATCATGCCAGGAATCTTCGACTAAAAAATGCCCTCCATCCGACACTTCATAAGAATCGAGCGACATCATGAACCCATCTAGACGGCCTAACGTCTGACCTCCGCCCTGCCTGACGGCGCCTCCCGTGATAACTGCGGCTCTTTGACCGGCGGCGGCGTTCAACTCGCCAATTCGTACATCAACTAAAGCATTATCAACTCCACCTACTTGGAGACCAACGCTGGCGTAGTTGGTCTTACATTGATCACAATGAACGCTGGTCGACGGACGATCCTCGATGTCGATTTCCAAGGCAGTGTCCGTCGCCGATCCTTCTTCTGCGTTGAGTGCCATGTTTTCGAGTCTGGCGTGAGTTCCAGAAATTTGAATAACAGGACCAGAAAGGGAGCCTACGCCAGAAATGCTCGTAAGCGGACCGTCTCCGGTCAGTGTGAGGTTTGTTGAGTCTCGAACATTGATAGTGTGATCTATCCAAAACGTGCCTTCTGGAAAATGGACCACTCCACCTTGCGATTCCAGAGCTGCGCTATCTACGAGTTTCTGAATCGCACTAGCGGACGAACCTACCGGAACTTCAAAAATAGGACGGCCGCTTAGGGGTGGAATGTAGACATCTGTCGGAATATTTACTTCAGGAACAATGTCCGATGAGCTTTGCGCTTCGTCAACGCTATTGAACAGACCAATATTACTTCCAAACGGGCTCGCGACCGCAAACACGTTTCCGATTGAAAATACGCCTAGCGGATTGGCGCCCGTCACCGAAAGGATATTAAGCGAAGGGTCCAAACCGGCGAAATAATTGTCGATTAGCATAATTGGACCTGGATTTCCTATTTGTATCGGAGTTGTAGCAGGACTAATAACTGTATTGCCTTGAAGAACAATGGTTGCCCCAGCTCCGATCTGTCCTCCGATGAAAAATGCTGTCGAATCAAAAGATATATTTTGCCTTTCTGAAAAAGGCCCGGTGTTCCACATCATCATATCGGTGGTCTGTGACCGAACAAAGACGCTATTTGAAACATTGAAAGCCCCGGATCCTCCAGGCCCGGAATTGGTCACGCCAACGTTGCAGTCCGTAAAGAGAGAGTCGACCACGTTGAAATTCAATGCGTTCCAGGATGCTAAGAGGACGCCAGCTATCGTGTTGTGATCAAAGTGCACACGTTGAACGCTCGTTTCCCCTGCAAATCCTACCTGGATCCCAATTCCTGTGTGACTGATTTGCTGGTCTTCGATATCGTCGTAGGTCGGATAATTCTCTCCATTCTCAAGGGTTGAGTCGATACGCATCACAACGCTCGCTCTATCTTCGCCGTTCCAGCCAAGGCGCGCGAGTCTGAACCAAGCACAACCCTCAAGGTCCAGCATGGTTCCACCAGCTGGACCATTCCACTGAATAACCGATTGCTTTGGATCTTCGCCTATAATTGAGACGCCCCCGCAGGCCGTCATCTGCAGCGTGGCGCTGATGATGTATGTTCCTTTCGGCACCCAAAGAATAGCGGGATTCGAGACCAGTTGGTTCAACGCGTTCTGGAATGCTTCCGTATCGTCCGTAACGCCATCTCCCTTTGCTCCAAACGCGGTCTTGACATTCAACCAAGACGGGAATGGCCCATCGAACTGCTGAGCATGCTCTGCAAAACCGGGAGGAGGAACTACTTGTTTCAGAATACAGTTGAAAGACGACGATGCCGAAAACGAAGCGATTTGAACCGAGACCGCAGAAGTCCCAGGGCCGTTGCAGAACGCTGTGCCTCCGGATGAGATATATGCTATCGGTGAGGTTCCGGACCAAGAGGCTGTGGAACTCACATCTGCGGAGGAACCGTCCGAATAGTCTGCAGTAGCCATGAAGGCATAGGGGTTCTCAGACCGAACTGTCTTCGTCGAATTAGCGATTCGAAGCCCGACTAAGCTTGGCTGTTGCGGAATCACCTTAATGGGCGGAGGGGTGGCAACCGGCGGCTGGGGTGTGGACGAAGACGGCGGACTCCCTGACGGTGGTTGAGGGCTCCCAGCCAGAGCTTGAATGTTGTTGCCGCAACCTAGAAATGGCGTGAAAAGAACCAAGACTATGATCGTCGCTGAACGTAAAATAATAGCATTGTGTGTAGGCATCACCGCTGTTATCGGCCCACACCTATAAAGACTTACTTCGGAAGCCAGCATGCTGCCTGCCCTGTTTAGACCAAAGTAACGTCACGCGGAAGCCAATCAGAGTCGAGCGATTTGGAGTAGAGAGTCATATGGTTCAAAAAAGCAGAATGGGGAGCAAGTGACCTATGAACCATGGCGAAGGAATTCAGCAGAGAGGGAGTTCTAATCGCTGACGCAGGAAGCTCGCACTGGATAAAGCTGTTTGTGTCTTTGGGCCTAAGAGCAGCGGAGATAAAGGCAGATTCTGGCAAGCTGAACCATCCATGATCCTGAATGGGTCATGACGGTGATGTCATTGGACTGCGGGGCTCTCAGACCGAAATTGTGCCGCCTCATCGATGGCGTAGGTGGACCGGATGCCGATGTTCTGGGTGCGGTCGAAGCCGAATCGCTCACGTGCGTCGGGTGCGCTGGCCTCGATGACGCCGTCGTTGAGCGGGGTGAGGGAGCTGCCAGGGGCGAGCGCAAGGCTGGAGTCGGAGTAGACCGGCGTCGGGGTCGTATGTGCGAAAGCTCCGAACGGCGGCCTTCGTAGCTCCATGGACGAAGATTCCGGGATAGGCCGAGCGATGCTGAGAGGCAGACCGGTCTCGAGGCGAGTTCTTCGCCGCTGGCGCGCCAGTACCGATCTGGCACACGGACTCTTATCATCAGTCAAAAAAAGTTTTCCTACCACTGAACCGCCGTCATCCTCCGCCGATAGAGAGGCCAGCCCCACTCTACGAACGGAAGATGCCAATGAAGTCATCCGCTTTTGCACTCAACGCTGTCGCTATCGCACTCGCGTTTTCACACTGCCTTGCGCAAACCACCGCTCTCGGGAACATCGCGTTTGTAGGTTGACACATGTTAGCGACGATCGGCCATCCGGCGATACAACCGCGCCCGCCGTATGGTTCGCCTACTCACCAGACCGCAAGGGACAGAACCCACGCCAGCACCTAAAGCTCTACAAGGGTGCGCTTCAGGCCGATGCCTACGCAGGCTTCCAGCATCTCTACGAACGATCATCGAAGTAGCGTGCTGGGCCCATACGCGGCGCAAGTTCCATGAGATCCACATCGCGCACCCCTCGCCCATCACAACCGAAGCGATCGAACGCATCGCCGCACTCTACGCCATCGAAGCCGAGATCAGAGGCAGAACGCCGGAGATCAGGAAGACGCTTCGGCAAGCTAGGGCAAGACCTCTGCTCGACAGAATGAACACCTGGCTCGAAGACACACTCGCGAAGCTGTCACGCAAGTCCGACACAGCTGCGGCGATCCGCTACGCCCTCTCGCGATGGACCGCGCTCACGCGATACGTCGACGACGGACACCTTGAGATCGACAACAACGCCGCCGAACGCGCGTTGCGCGTCGTCGCGCTCGGACGTAAAAACTTCCTCTTCGCCGGATCGAACGCAGGCGGAGAGCGGGCCGCAGCGATCTACTCCCTGCTCGGATCTGCCAAGCTCAACGGACTCGACCCGGAGCTCTATCTCCACCACGTCCTTGCTCAGATCGCAGACCACCCCATCACAAGATCCACCAACTGCTGCCATGGAAAGTCTCGCTCCACTCTTCCTGTTATGTATCCACATAACGCTATGTGATACATAACTCTGACACCCCCTCATAAGGACGGACGCTTACGTTTCAAGTATCGGATCGCGAATCGAACCTGGAGCGCGTCGACGCGTATGGACTTAACTCTGGCCGCTTCACGGCGTATATAGAGGTATGGAACTCATCCAACGAGCACTCCACCTTCCGCCCATCGGCACACACTGGGAGTTCACTGAAACGGAGAAGATTATTGGGTTGATGGAAGCAGCCAATCGCCGTTTTTGAACATCCAGTTGGTGAGGCAGACTCTAAAGGAGCGCAGACCGGGTTCTATTGATGTTGAATTTAAGTCAGGAGCAGTTCGATAGGCTTAGGAGTCAGAAGCAGCTAGTTTAGCGCAAAAGTGAACCACTTTTTGTAATCTGTTGAAAAATCATTGCCTTATGTCGGGGTTATCAACAGACGAAAACGAAGAAATCCTTTAATCTCGCAAGTTGGAGGCTTGCATGGCTGAACTTTCTCTTCCTATTTTGAGCACAAGGTATGCTTGATAGGGAATGGAAGCTACAGGGAGACAAGGCGAAGCATGTCAGCCGGGACGCATTCTGCAACTGGATGGACTACGTGCGGCGGCGATACTCGCGGTATTTTTTCACCATGCTTTCACGATCAAGCTGCTCTGGATGGGAGTTGATCTGTTCTTTGTTCTGTCCGGGTTCCTGATTACAGGGATTTTGATCGCTCACAAGAAGGACAGCCTGGGCAGGTACCTTGGCGGTTTTTATAAACGCCGTGCCAGAAGAATCTATCCACCTTATGTGCTGTTGTTGGCCGTGACGACGCTGCTGTTTGGAACCTCATGGATGCGCCATGCGTACATGTACGTCTTTCTGATGAACTTCCTTCATCCACTGAGAATTCTTGAGCCTTATACGCTGGTCATTTTGTGGTCGCTGGCGGTGGAGGAGCAGTTTTATCTGGTGTGGCCGTTCGTGGTGTATTTCGTACGCGAAGTTCAGTTGTGGTGGATCGCGAGCGTCCTGATGGTGGTGGCTCCGTTGTTGCGATGGTTATGCACCCCTTTGTTTGCGCGGGAGTGGGCGATTCATTTTCTTACACCGTTTAGGATGGACTGTGTGGCGGCCGGAGCGCTGCTGGCCCTGTTATGGCGTTCGCATCGTGCATTGGTGCAACAGTTCGGGGCCTACGGCCTTGGACTGGCAGCCGCAGCCGTCATCGCGTTGGGACTTCTGTCGCGTATCCGCGGATACAGCACGGCCGCGAACACGCGAGCAGGCAACACGGTGATCTACGAGCTGACGATGCTGATCTCGGTAGGGTTGATCCTGTGGGCTTTGAGCGGGCGGTGGGTCGGCATCCTGAAGTTGGCACGGCTTCGGTATATTGGGCGAATCAGCTACTCGATGTACCTGATCTCTACCACAGCACTAGTCGTAGCGAGTTGGATGGTCCATTCCATCGTTGCGACTGCCGCGATAGCAGCGGCGATCACGGTAGTGTACGCGTCAGTCTCGTGGTACGTGATGGAGAAACCGCTTCTGAGCCGCGAGCCGGACGAGGCCTCGGTGCTGCGGGCCTGAGGCACTGCGCGTATTCGAAGTCGTTAGAGAGTTTTCCGGGACTCCATCTTCGAGCGTACCTTGCACGGGTCGATCCATGCCATCTCAAAGGCAACGCCATCGATCTGCTGGAGGATATCAATACGGTACGGTTCGACGCCGATTCGAAAAGCGGATTTACCTCGTTAAAGACTTCTGGGGTACATCGGCAAGGGGCGCTCCATATATGGCGGGCCTGATAGACCGCCTCGCTATTCTTCTTGCTTGACCGAATGAAAACGTCGAGGTCTTTCGTCGCGCGGGGTTCGGAGCGGAGGCCGAAGCATGGCCTTCTACAACGAGCTATTCAACGCTGTTAGCGTTGAATAGCCGCCTTCAAATCTCGCAACGATAATAATCTCAGCTACGTCAGCTTTTTCCCCATCTTCTCGGTAGGCTTTGCTTACCGCCTTTTTTAGCCGAAACCCTTACGACACTCTGCAACCTTCTTTAGATCCCGAATCGGAATGCGCTCATCCGTCATTGTTTTTTGTCAGCGTTGGTACGCGATGTGCGCTTTACCATTTGATCTATGCGATTATCGATGGCGGGCCCGACAATTCCTCGATTCAGAAACCGAATTGACGCCGGCGTGGTCGTGGGTTGCCCGATCTTTGTGCCAATGAGGAGTTAGTGTAGCGCGTTTATCTCTGAGTTCAGATAGTCGCCGTCGGGGGCATGGAGCTGTGGGAAGCGCGAAGCGGTTTCCACAGCTCCATGCCCCTTGTTGGTTGTGGTCATCAAGGTCTCTGGCGCTGGTGGTTTATATCCCAGCGAGGAGTGTGTGTGGTCTGACGGTGTTGTAGTGGACGCGCCAGCGTTCGGCCAGTACGCGAAGCTCTTTGATGGAGTAAAAGATCTCTCCGTTGAGGTTGAAGCTCTCACAGTAGCCGTTCTCCCAGGGAGAGCCGGGTTCGATATACAGTGTCTTTGCACCTGTGTCCGCCAGCCATTTGCGCAGGTCCTTCGCGACGAACTCAGGACCGTTGTCGGAACGTATGTGCTCCGGCACCCCTTTCCACACCATCACGTCGGCCAGTGCTCCGATGACCTTGGCCGAACTCCAACGCCGCTCGGCACGGATCATCAGGCACTCCCGCGTGGATTCATCGATCAAGTTCAGGATGCGCACACTGCGGCCATCGTGAGTTCGCGCACTCACGAAGTCGTAACTCCGCACATGGTTGGAGTGTGTCGGACTGAGCCGCACACACGAGCCATCGTTGAGCCATAACCGGCCTCTCGCTTTCTGCTTCTTTGGTACCTTCAGCCCTTCGCCATGCCAGATACGTTCGACTCGGTCCTTGCCTACCTGCCAGCCGGCTCGCTTGAGCAGCGCCCTGATCCCGCGATACCCATAGCGGCCATACTGGCTGGCAAGCACTACGATGGCCTGAGTCAGAGCATCTTCGTCTTCACGCTGCGTCGGTCGGTAGCGTTGCGTGCCTCTGGGCTGCCCAACAACAGGCACGCATGCCGCTCACTCACTCCATGCTCACAAGCATGGCTGACCGCACAACGCCGTCGCTCAGGGCTTAGAAGTTTCCCGCCGCGATGTCCTTCAACACCAGTTTGTCCAGGCTTAGTTCAGCGACCAAACGCTTCAGCTTCGCAATCTCCCGCTCAAGCTCCCTCAGCCGTCGCGCCTGATCCACCTGCAGACCGCCATACTCCTTGCGCCAACGGAAATACGTCTGCTCCACGATCTCCGCTTCTTTGCAGGCTTGTGCCGTCGTCTTCCCGTTCGCCACCGCCACTTCAATCTGTCGCACCAGGTTCACCACCTGCTCCGGTTGATACCTCTTCCCTCGTCCCATACAAAGCTCCTCTCATGCCAGTTTCTTATGTTTCTCACTGGCACAAAATTTGCCGGGCACTCCAATGAGCAGATGGGAAAGGATCGGTCTCTCAATTTTTTAGGAAGCTCAACCCCGATAAAGGTTTAAAATTGAACTGCCTAGACCCGACGCATGACTTCAATCTCATCCTTGAGCGTGATCTGCACGTGCAAAATACAGACTGCACGTGCTCTGTCGCCGCACGATCATTCGTTATCGCGAGACTCCATTGGTTCTATCTAAATCGTTAAACTCGTCGAAATGCTCTTGCCAAGACGAAGATCCGCGAACAGCATCAAAGAACTCTCGGATCACTTCATTTAGATCTTGCTCAGAGCAAGAGCCCGACACGGAGGTACGGATAGGACCAACATTCAGATTGGCTAAACGTTCAAACAAAGAGGGAACCGAACTCTGTTCGCTACTTTCAAGCCGAAGATCTTCTAGAAAGGTTTCGATTTCATCAACCTCCCATTGGGAGGCAACTCCAATCTTCGTTTTCCAATCTCGCAGGATAAGAATCTGCAAGGCATATGAATTAAGCTCATGCAGTCGCACGAGTACGATGAAAGGCACTCCGTGTCTCTGGAGTTCTGAGCTCGCGTATTCCAAGATCTGATAATCGCGGAGATTCATCTATGCTTTTCTGTTGACTTAGGTGCCAAGTCCGTTCTGCATCTGCGTTGACGAGTTTCTGCAAACGAAGTAACCGATCTATTAGCGTTCTTTGCAGTTCATTCAAATCTCCTGTATACCACTCGTTTGCCATAGAGGGGATAATCGAAGCGAGCACTCCCGGAATAATGGTTTGAAATCGTGAGATCCATGAGGTCACTTGTTCGTCTTGCCAAAGATCGTTGTAGACCGCCCTCTCCAAATGAAGAGCTGAAGCCGGATTCTCTTTGAAATTCCATTCCGGGCCTCCGAACATATGTCCGTGATCAATGAAACAAACTTCCTGAGCGTTTGTGGAGCTTCGTCTGAAGATAGCCTGACGGTTGTCTTGATGATTGGCCCAAACGTCGAGGAGGTACATCCCCAAGAACACCTCCCGATTTGTGATCATGCTGACTCTTGAAGGGCTTATGTATTCTGTTGGCCGGTCTGGGCCAGAGGTCTGGCCTACAAACAGACTACCAAAATGCATACCCTTATCGGGGCGGCGTACTCCAGATGGAAGTTCGAACCAGAGGTCCGGATGACTGTCGATGAAGCTGTCAGAGAGGCATATCCCCCTGGCTTCCGCTACGGGGAGTCCGACCGCTTTTGCAACGAGGCTCCCCATGTGTTCATTGGCGAGGAGGTTGGGGCCTATGGGATTGTCCGTCATCTTTACAACATAGTGCCGGCCATCATTGGCTCGAACTAAAATCGACTGCGAACCACCTTTCATCTTCCTGATGTATTTGTTGGCAGAGAGAATGGCATTAGAACAAGGATGAAGGCTATCTTCAAAGGAACAAAACTCAACGAGACCCACTTTTCCCTCCAGACGGATCTCTGAAGCGTACATGGTCGGTCCAGTTTTCCACTCTACAACTTTAGTCTAGCCCCTTAAGAGTTACCGTTAGCCAGTTAAAGTAACGATCGAGTCAGGAGCGTGCCAAGTACGTCTCCTACCTGCTTCCATTCGCCCTCTGATCTTCTCAGTGTCGTCTGGGAATTCCAGTGCGCACAAATGAGCGTGCTCTCTTGAAGGAAGCACATTTCGTATCACCATCAATTCCTGAAAGAACTTCTCCAAGATTGGCATAGAAGAATAATAAGCGAAGATGCAGTAGATTTCGGCAACAAATGTTGCGCAATATACTTCAAGGTGACACATCATTTTTGGATATCGGCAGAGCTGCCAAATTTATCGGATCGCAAGGAGCGCCCATCGTCTGGTCCCTGGGAGTTTTCGCCGTAACGTGGATCGGCATCGGAAACCGCACTCTCGAGGTGAGCGTGCGGTGTGCCATCGAAGCCACGTGGGGAGACATCCTGGTCAGTTCCTGGCGGAGGGAACCCTCGGGCCTTGATTGGCTGCGGCCTTGGTATAACTATCGATTGCCTTACTCTGCGCCTGATCGACCCACGCCTTTACCGACCACAAAAATTCTCGATGTCTAAGGGGATAGGCCAGCTCTTCGCTCCGTTGCTGTCTATTCGACATTCACCCTCATCTCTAGCCTTCGAGCAGCCCGGATCGAGCCCTTAGTCACTCGCGATGAACCCTGTAACCACTGGCTTATGTCGGTGACTGTTTGGCGTAACGAATCGGTAGGAGTGAAGAGACCTCCGATGCTCGTCCAACTGCCTAGTGGCGCCTATTGGGCGAACTGGGGAACGGTTGCTGGGAAAGCTGTGTTTTCCCAGCAACCGTTGATCATTTTGCTGTTTTGCCTTTAAATTCGACAGACGCGTCAGAAATCTCCTTAACACTCCCATGACAAATCCTCCGCTTTTACCTCGAAGCACATCCAGAGTCTTGAGGACCACGAGGTCCAGCGTGCCCTATTGGACATCCGTTTATTGCCTCATCGTGTTGCGCTTTTGATTTTCCCACAGGTACAACGCCACGGCCGAGTACCCCTGAACCTGTGCAACAAAATTCCAGTGCTCGGAGAGCGGAGAAGGTTCTGCGTTAATAGTCGGCGGTCAGGACACTAGAACCTGCCCCCAATCTCGCCGAGTGACAAATCATCACCATATGACTGTTTGCGCGCGATGGCCGTCGCGTTGCGGATAGGACTTACGTCACAAGTTCGTTCGCAGCGTCCACCGCCGATTACTGCCGTCAAGCTGAGAATAAGCTGGCCGGCCTGCTCCATCGCATCTGGATTTACGCGAGAGCGGTGTGTCGCTTCTAGCCCCTACGCGACGCGGAACGTATCGTGAATCGCGCAAGGCCGACGAGTCGCAAAACGAAAGGCTTCAAACCCGAGAGACGCTCTCTGGTCTGATCAAGCGGAAGGAGTTCCGGCGACGCTTCCAGGAACTGACCAGTCCCGAGTTTGAACTGAGTGGAGATGTCTTTGAGGAGGTTAGCGACGGTTAGAATGGGATCGGATTATCTGTTGACAAAAGCGTAAAATCGGGTGTGACATTCGTTGCAACGATACGGTAAACAGCCAAACAGGCTGGACAAATAATCAAAGAAATACCGCCGATGGGCTCGACCGCATTGGGTTGAGTGACAAGACGGACACCTGGGGGAACTCTTTGACATCGTGGGGAACTCGGTCAAATTGGGCATCTCGCACCGAAATTTCTCTGCTCTCGATTATATGTCCGAGTGGTCACACAAAGAGCCAATGACCGAAGAATCCTCGGAAGGGGCACCTAATGTTTTGGAACGACGGATCACAGACCCCAACCTCGCAGTCAGATCCCGATGGGTTGCCCGCTGCATGGCGGTTGTGGCACAACGCAGCCTGCCCGGTGGCTTTACGTCAGGGCAGGGAACCGAGGAAACCAGGATGGAATTATTCGATTCCGTGGGTCTATCTCCTCATGGGAAATCACCGATCCAGTCATATTCGATAACCCTGCCAGCCTGGCAGAGTCCACAACCATTGGTGGGCAGCTAGTGTGTGCGGCAAACGGGACCAACTGCCATTCGAACACAACTGGAAATACAACCACCGCCGTAGGGACTGACGTCACCTCTGTGACCTGTGCCACCGCGACCTGCACCAACGTTCGAGGGACTTATAGGCGGAACAGCGACGATAGGGATGATCGCCACTCTAACCTGGCCGACGGCGACGACAGCTTATGTCTGCCAAGCGTACCAGAATGGCGGCGCTTCCAATTACCTTATCGGTAACTCTCTGTAGCCACTCCGACAGGTTTCAATATCACGGTAAGCGCCTCCATAGCCGGCGCAAGGTTCGCAGTCAATTACAGCTGCATTCCGTAACGGACCAGGAGATCAAACTGTATACCAAGAGCACATCATAGGGGCGGCCGGCGTTGTGTTCGCCGCTCTCGTCTTAGCTGGGGTGTTCGGTCCGACAAAAGCCTCAACCCCGACGGTTTGTACCTCTACTGTGGATGGAAATCACGGGGAACTGCAAACCACGGGTAGTCCCTCGCCCCACGGGAAGGGAAAATAGCTTAGTCTCCGTGGTCAACCACTAATCAGCCGAAATCTCTCCTCTACTCCTGAGCCTCAGCTTAACCCCTTCGCCATACCTCGCTCTTGCCGGCGTCGTTCTGGGCACCGCTCTGACCACATTCGCACTCCGCCTGGTACTCACATGACAAAGCCCTCAGACGAGGCAGAATCGCAGCGTTCCTAGACCAATCCGGGGTCAACCATGTAGCCGCTTGCGCTTGGTGCGCTGGCTCCTACCATTTTAGTACTCGGTGACCACACGACTGCGAACATACCAGTGCCTGGGCGATCCCCGCTCCGAAGGCCACGAATTGGCATCCGAAGATATCGGATTGCGGTTTCAGTTTACCAGTTAAATCTGACGCTCACTCATATACTCGTGAAACTCTTCTTCATCACAGAACCATCCGTACAGATAGACATGGAGCATTTGATTCTTCAAGAGGCGTTCTCCACAATACTTGCATTCCGCGGTTGGACGAGTCTTTGAAAACCCCAGCCATCTTAAGAAAGATTTACCCATGCAGATATGCGATTGTACAGCGGATTTCTCGATCGGGCAGAAGCAGAGTACCTTGCTCGTATTTGTCGCTGCATCCCCGTGAGGGCTTTTCCTTTGACGATCCGGCCTAACTATCGCTATCATCACTGAGAGCGCCGATAGAGTGGATGCATGGACTTTGACCGTCTAATTTAGGGCTCCCCCTGCGAGCCCAGCCTTTCGGAAGCTTTATCAGTCCTGATTGAGAAAGACACGAGTGCGCCTGCCGTTTCCCGAAAGCATTCCGATCGTTCCGGTCTTCTTTATTGCGGCGATCCTTTGTGCCATCCAGCTGGCGCAGGGGACCAGCTCAGTGTTCTCTCTCGGCTGTTTCTTCTACATTCTTGTTGCCACACATGCTTTTAACATCGCGGGTGGATTCTCCCGCACCTCTGGAGCTTTCATCTTTTTCAACGCCGTTCTGGGCGTCGTTGTTGGGCTTTGTATGAAAGTTTATCTCGGCGAGGCCGCAGACTCAAATCTCCTTACCCCGAACCTCACCATCGCTGTCCTGCTCGCCGGCATGTGCATGATGCTAACCACGGTCTATCTCGTTAGAAGGGTCGCACCCAAGCGCGCCCTCCTGGGAAGGATGGTCAGCGATACCAAAATGCAGACAGCCACGGTCGGCTGTCTCATTGCGGGAGTTCTCCTCAACATAGCCTTCATTCTCATACCCTCTGGCAGCGGGTCTGTTCTCAGTGCTCTCAATCAGCTTAATCGCTTTTTTCCCATGGCAATTGTCATCGGAGTGATGAACACAATCCGCCGCACCGGCGGCAAACGCAGTGTGAACCTGCCGGTCCTCCTTGCTGGGGCCCTAATGTTCGTCGTTGGGCTGGTTGGATTCTCGAAAGAAGGCATGTTCGCCCCATTCGCCTGCTGGATTCTCGCCGTAGCCTCTCAGCGCTTTAAACTTAGTCGAGCGCAGCTCATCGGAGCAATCCTGACCACCATCTTCATCTTTCGATATCTCGTACCTTATGCTCAGTACGGAAGAACTTTCCGCGAAGAAAGCGGCGGAGCGAACGTCTCCACCGTCATCTCTCTCCTTTCCGATCTTAGTTATGTTCGCGAGCAATATATCCAGACCTCTGCCGACCAGTATGAAGATCGCGTGCTCGGCTACTACAATAATCCACAGGGGTTTTTCGATCGGCTTCAGATGATCTCTATCGATGACGCTCTCATCAATCACACCGCCCAGTTCGGAACCTATGGTTTATACCCCATCGCCGTAGCATTCCAAAACCTGGTTCCCCACTTCATCTGGCCTGATAAACCAACCCTTCTCAGCGGAAACATTTACGCCCATGAAGTCGGCATTCTCGGTGCAGAAGATGAAACCACCGGAGTTTCGTTCTCCTCCACCTCAACTGCCTATCATCTTGCCGGATGGCCGGGGGTATTTCTGCTCGCTCCCGCGGTCTGGTTTTTGCTTTTCTTTGTCTTTGAATCCCTCTGCGGCGACACCAGACAGACTCCGTGGGGCCTCCTCGTCCTTGTTCTCTACACCCACGCCGCCCCGGAAGGAGACGTAGGCGCTTTAATATATGAAGCAACCTATGCCGCATTCGGCATCATCTTTGCAGCCGTCGTTGGATCTTACGTTGCTCCTGTCCTCGGCACACTGGTCATGGGCCCGGAAGGAATCGCTCTTCGCCGAGGAGCACTTATCCGCAGTGTTTCAGCCCGGCCACTTTCCGCTCCGGAAGAACGGTTGCTCTAGCAAGTTGATTGTCAGAGTTCATATCTGAGGTTGAAGCGTCGAACGGGATGGCTTTCGAGAGCAGTCGCCCCGACAATGTTTGGCGGCACGCTTGTGCTTGGTAGTCTCAATCATTTTCCTTATTGTGTTGACAACTTCTAGAACGAAGTTTCCTTATTGTGCTCCGATCCTGCCAATGATGGCGATCCTCGGGAGCTTGAGACTGGACCGTCTTCAAGATAAGATCTCAGAACAAAAGAAACTGCCGAACTGCCAAATCCCTCCAGGCCTTAGCGCCTGCTTAGCAGTCTGTGCCTGTCTAGCGATGTATAGAGATGAAGGTCCAGCACGCTTGCAACGTGTAATTCCTCAGGCTCACTATGGTGAGACCTTAGCTTTACTAAAGCGACGCGAAGTGAATGATCCGATTACTCGAAGTTGATTACGATCCGCAATCAGGCCCTTTGGACTAAACACCCTTCAAGTTCGATGCCGCGACGCCGTGGTTTGGTCGTCTCCCAAACGATCTGAACTCAAAGCGACTCACCACAACCGTTGCTTTTTAGGGTATTTTCTGGACGTAGAGAGTTCGATTGTGCGGAGGCAACCATGCATTATAAGAAACAGCCCTGAAAGACGAAGAGGTGTAGCAGGTGGTTTGATCGAACGCCAGCGCAAATCGAATATTTAGAGATGGCATGAGATCTGAAAACCAGGATTGACAGGCAGTTGAAAGACCCGGTTGCATTGGGAAGACTCTATAGGCGCCCGTGGGAACAATCAAGCGAGGATCGTTAACGTAGCCAGAATTTTGCAGTTGTGTCCATGCGTCATATTCAAAACCACCACGAATCTCGCTTCTAGTCACGCCTGTGGATAGTATTTCATTTGTGATATCTAGCACCGCGCGATTTCTTGCATATAAGTCGTGTAGCTCGCAGACACCAAAAGCACCGAACATCAGTATTAAACCCACAGTCAACGAGGGCAGCCGCCCACCAATTTTCTGCTCATACAACCTTAGAAGACCGGCCACAGCTACCAAAATCAAAGGAATTAGGTATCGATCAAAGATGTTTGTCCTCGTCACCAACAAAAATATGTAGGCCACTGTATAGGGGACAAACAGCGCGCCAGTACTACTCCATGTAAATCTATTTTTTCCCTCCCAATCTGGACCTTTGATTTTGGAAGCATTGAGGCAAAATAGTATGAAGCCCAAGAGGCTAGCAATGAGTAGGAGGGTCAAGAGCATACGGAATTCGTAAGGAAGCATGTCCGGTTGTCTCCCAAGAATTCCAGACCCGCTTGTAAGTCCCCTGTTCATGACCGTGCCGTTGGTAATCTCAAGCTCAAGATTAATTTGCTTTCTGAAAAGAAGACCGCAAAATCCAACCACGATGGATAAGATAAACAGGAAAATAGCTTGAAAGCGAGTCCACCTATCATGAAGAGGCAGCTTGAGTATGAAGCCAGCAATAACTGGGAGGACGAACAAAGAGACAGCAAGAGTGTTACGCAAGGCTATGTTCCTCAGTACCCCCTTTAGTTGGCCGTGTGGCGGGTGAACTAGAGCATCGGTTAGGGAGTAGGGTTGCTGGTTGAACCAATGCATAGCCCAACTGATGGCGCCGACGCTAAGCATCCACAAGGCCAATGCGACTATTGCGACGCCAGATCTCCTTCGAAGGTGCCACGCTGTGGAAGGCACGACCAAGAGCGCGCCCAACCAAGCAATCTGCCGCACAGTGCCGCCCGCGATATTTGATATGGTTGCGAACACAAGCCAGCCAATCGTTTTTCGCGTCGAGCTTGTCTGAATCGCACGGGTGCAACTATAGAAGCAAAGCACAATACAGAAAAATCCCGGGACGTCCGACATGAAACTAAAGGCAACAGACAGTAGAACGGGAGAGAGCGCAATCGTGAGGGTTCCAATCGTAGCATTCCAGTCGCTCATTCCTAAGCGACGGAGTAATCGCTGGATCAGCACGACGGTCGAGATGGCGATGATCAGGACAGAGACCCGGGCAATAAAAAAAGAAAACCCAAACAGCCTCATGAAGAGTGCGCCCATGTACAGTTGCCAACCGAGAATCGCAGTCGCCCAACCGTTGTAGATGATGTGCCCGGTAGTCGCAAGAGCGTTTGCACTCCAGATGTAAGACCAGTCATCGTCTAGTCCCATTTCGGCTACTGGATGTGAAACAAGAATCGCAAGAGCAAGAGATATACCGCACAAAATTGGACCGAAAAGGATGTGACGAATCCTTACAAACACAGTGTTTCTCCGCTCATCCATAGGATTTACAACCTAGCGATCGATAGAAATGACTATTGATTTCATTGTAATCTTTTTAGTCTCGGGTCATATTAATCAAATTCCAATAGAAGGCGGCGGTAAAAGCTACAAAGAGAACTATCCCTCCCGTGATTAGGAAGCGGTAATCGTGCGGGCTAGGGAAAAGTCCGAGTACGAGGACAATCACTATGCAGATAGCCACCGCTATGGCGGCATTGCATAGGCTGTAGAATAGTTTCATAGATTCACCATTTTTCTCTCTATGTAGTGATCCTAGGAGGTCCAGCGACAAAAGGATGTGCAACTACCAGCTTGCTGCGTGGGTTGTGGTACGAACTCTGTTCGACCAAAGCATAGAACATGTCCATATCGATATGAACGATCTTGCGAATGAACATCTCGCAACCAGTCTATTTCTGAAATGGTCCAAGGTCTAGAAGACTTCGCCTAAATGGTGAAGGAGATAACCGTTTTCCCGCATCCGGTCACAAGTCTATCGATGCGGTGAAGGCGCCTCGCGATCGGATGCGAGAGATGTTGCCAAAGGTGCGGACGAGACCACATCACAGGTTAGCCGTTTTGCAATCGCTCCTGCTATCGCGTCGGAACGCCGTTGCGGATTTAAGCCGAAAGATTCTCGCCGAAACCAGGATCGAGAACCGTGCTCCCGCGGATACTAAGAATTTGCCAAAACATTGCGGCAACGCAGAACAGTATCTCAGCGAAGCTCGTGTTTTGCTCTCAAGGGCCGACAGAGCGTTTCGCTTCGAATCGGCGGGTAAGGACGAATGAGGTTACGGCCTTTGGGCTTCGGTGGATGGAGCAGATCTCGCATTTTGAACGGATCGGTTGAAGCCATCATCATCGTTCGAGGCCGGCAAGTCTCCGGTTATCTGAGCAGTTTGACGTAGCGAGTGGAGCGCTCGCATCTTAGGCTACCCCCGGCTAGCAGGAAGAAGGATTAAAAGGATCGGAATTTGAGAGCTATCGAAGGAGTTCGAATCGCAAGAAGCGATCCCAGATTTGACTCGAAAATTCAATGTCCAATTAGTGTGTGCGCTTCGCAAAACGATCGAGGGCAGCATTTCTTTTAGATTCGTTTCTTGCCGGAAGGGTCGGTTGATAAGCCGTCACCGCACGGTGTTAATCCAATATTCGTACGCTTCTTCCTCATTTTAGAACCATTGGGAGGGTGATTTTACCATCCGGGTTTTGCTAACAGCTGCACCGCATGCGGCGCAGTTGGCGCTTTCGCAGTCTGGATCGGAAAGAGCCATTTTCAGAAAAGTTGTCATGAGAAATCCGCAGTTGACGAATCAAAAGTTACACCATTCTGCAATTCCCTCAATTCCCATTCAGAGACTCTTGCGAAGGCTTTTTAGCTGTTTGCTTCGGGATCAGAGATCCGAGGGTTCAGCCCCTCCGGCACGACCATTTCTGAACCATTTACGTGATTGGATTAGGCAGACTCGGAAACAGTCTGCGTTCAAGCGGTACAACCTTTGAGGTTCCGCATGGAAGTCGGCCTCCACTTTCGCTCAAAAGGGGCAACGGCCTGGATAAGGTTTAGATTGATGGACAAGATGGCATCGGCCGTCCGGTTTGGGGCATCGCAATTCAGCATTCCTGTAGATTGACTCGCCAGCTACAAACTCGGCGATCAACATCCGTGGCACACAGAGGCCAACGGTCCCGCGTGCGAGTGCTTCTGTGGTGGGCCGATCAATGTAAGTCTCGTCCTACAGGTTAGGTGTGAGTTCTCCACCAGGGCTTACTAGCCTCTTTGTCGTATCAGAACCAATTATGAGTGTCGAAGTGAATCACACGACTCTTGCTAACGATCGTGCCGCAGTGGCCACACTTAGCGGTTCCGCCCGGCTAGACCCAGCGACGCAATTTAGATAATAGGCGGCAACGTTTGCTACCATACACCCGATTTTAGGTTGGGGCAGGGAGTGAGGGGCTGCAACCTGCGGTATGATGATGGTGCTGGTAATGACTCGCAAATGGTGGTAGTAATCAATCGTCGAGGCTTTCTTAATCTTGGTGTCAAACGAAATGCTACCCAAAGCATGCATGGATTCAGACCAACCTTCGAGCGAGGGTTGGTCTGAATCGTCGCCGTCTCGATGTTGTGTTGGCGATGCTCTTCGGCTTCCTTCGCCATGGGATGTATGGAGAAGATCTAACGATGACCACCCTTTACTTCATTCTAAGGATACCTGACGATCTGTCAAACAAGCCAGATTCGAGGTTCTTGGACCAGATACCCGATAACTGGATAGTTCCCATCGTCAGTATTGCTGTGCTGTTAGCTGTACCCGTATTTCGAATACTAGCTATGCTAATCAATGAATTCAGGTTCTGGATCAGAGACAGATTCTAGTCTTGGACTAAATCCTCAGCGGCCACATAGATTGCTTTCCTTGATGATCTCCGAGTCTTCTTCGGCGGGGCGATGACGGCCGTAGCTTGGCTAAGTGCGGCATGGGTGGGTATACGGGGCGCCTCTTCGCGCTCAGTGTTCTTGCAATGGTAGAGCTGAGCACGTCCTACAGGTGATCTTGATTTCGGTCATCGCTTCCTTCGGTTATCCATTTCTCGATGCCTCCCGTGGTCAATCAGGAAGCCCATCTTTACCACAAGACCGAGAGGTAATACCATAGCGGCAAGCGAAGGACATTTATCCCGTACACCCACGGTTTTACTGGCTTGACGAAGCCCTGGGTTGCGGCAACCAGGGCCTCGGAAGCATCAGAAGATGCAATCTCCGACATGTCCTCAATTTGTTGCGGCACGTACACGTTCTCTCATTACGTATCCTTAGGCAAGTCCATTGGGTGATGCAGCCTGTGGACTTATGTCTAGCCGGGGCAATCGCGATAGTGGGGTGGGGAGAGGCACCAAATCTTGTTCCCGTTCATGACGGAGTGTTGTCTCTCTACTCAACCCAGCAATAAATAGGTTGATGCGAGGACTGTTCCCCGATGGGATAGGCCCACTTTGGTAATGGATCTGGTACTTTTTCCCTTGTACTTCAACTCTCATGTTTCCGACTTATATTGCCAAGCTTGCGGGCTCCACAGCTGTCAGATTTTCGAGGTCGAAACTACCTCGAATGATCTGATCAAATAAATTCAAAATATGGGCTTTGTGTTGAATCTGTTGGGTCCAACGGATCTGATGAGGCGAAACTATTGGCTGCATGCCACAGAGATAGAATGTAAGCCAATGCGATCAGCGTACTTCGAACTTTAACCGTAGAGAGTTTCACAGTTTTCCGGGTGATTTCAGCTTTCGAAGCCGGGTTTTGAGCGGCGGATCCTGGCTAACAGGGATGCAGGGCGGAGGGAGGATGGGTAGTGGAGCATGCTGGTCAGGAAGGCGGGCAGGGTATCGTGGGCGATGCGCAGGCAGGCAGGGACGACGTAAAGATTCATGACGATCTCTGAGATCAGGAGTGAGGCCGCCGCTCCATAGAGCCCGTAGGCTCGCGCCAGGACGTAGCAGAGAACGCAGGCGACGCTGGTGCCAAGGATATAGTAGGTGGCCAGGCGCTGGTGCTGGTTGGTGGAGGTCATCAGCGTGCCGCTGGTGGACCACAACGCGTAGAGGACGACAACGGCGAGAAGGATGCTGAGGAGGGGTCGGCTGGGTGGGACGTGGCCACCGGTCCAATGAACCAGAAACCATGGGCCGAAGCTGAGCATGACGATAACCAGGATCAGGGCTACGAGCAGGGCCAGCTGGCAGGCGCGGCGGAGCAGAGTTCGAGTGAGTTCGTAGTTTCCGGCTCCGAAGGCGATCGACATCTCCGGTTCGAAGGTGTTGTTGACCATTTGGACCATCTGCAGGGCTACCCGCGAGACAGTGCGGGCAGTGCTGAAGATAACGACGTCGGTGGGCCCGAGAGCGTATCCGACGGCGAGCAGGCTGCCTTGCAGGCTGAGGGCGTTACCGAGGGGGAATCCCATGTAGGCGAAGGCCGGTCGGGCGAGCTTGCGAATCTCGGCGAAGCTCGCGTGTTGCCACCCATATTCGATCCAGGGGATGTCGCGCCGGACGAGAATGCAGAAGAAGATGGTGATGGCCACGTTAACCGAGGCAAAGACCAACGCTGTCGTGCGTGCGCCTGCGCCCAGTGTGACTGCGGCGATCATGCAGCCAAAGGCGAAGAGGGAGAACATGTTTTTGAGGAAGGTGCCGTAGGGATAGCGGCCGATGGCTCGGTAGGCAGACTGAAGGAGCTGCTCTAATTGCCCGAGCAGGACGGAGACGCCGAGATAAAAGATGATCCACTTGGTGTCGGCCTCGCCCAGCGTGGTGAGCTTGAGAAGGCGGGAGGCGGGAAGATAGTAGAGGGTTCCGGAGAGCAGGACGATCGTTGCTGTGCAGATGATGGCGATGAGCCACCAACAGCTCTGGAAGACCCGGAGAGCGGCAGCACGGTCCTCGCGGGCTACCAGCATCGTCATCTCGTTGCCCGCGACAGAGCCGAAGCCCACATTGCTGAAGCTGAGATAGGCGGGGATGGAGTTGACGATCATCCATTCGCCGTAGAGGGGCACGCTCCAGAAGTGGAGGAAGACCGGGATCTGGACGAACTGAATCACGGTAGAGGAGAGTTTCCCTACCCAGTTGGTCAAGAAGCCAAGCATCAGCCTTCGCTTTATGGAGACGTCCATGCTCATGAGTGAGATTGGTTTCCTGGATCTCGGCGATTAATCTTGAGATTAGGCTAGTCAAACGACCTTTACAAAGTATTTTCGAAACCAGGCACCCAACACCTTTCCAACGCCGGCGGATAGCATTACACGAACATGGCGAGGTTTCGCAATTTAGTTCCGGCCTCTCGAAGTGTCAACGATATCAATCGCTGTCCTTCACCCTTCTTTAGATTTGACTGCCAACTGACACTGCAAGCTATCGAAAAGGGCGACATATCCGAAGGAAGTGAAAAGGGAAAATGAACAACAAAACTCAGGACCGTTATCGAGAGGGTGGCGTCCTAACCGTCTAACAAGCGCGTTACACATCCATTCAAGAGATTAGTGTCCGTCGCCGCGGCCAAAAGACAAGACATCTGTGGTGCTTCCTTGATGCCCGAGCTATGAGACGCCCGTGGTCCCATAACGAGCACCAAAGGCATCTCAGAAGGTAAGACGAGCCCGGCGAATAGCAAACTCCGCATTCAACGGGATTTTTTGTCGTGCGGACCATAAAATCTTTTTGCTTATGTCGTTCGAAGTGGACGCATTTTCAACCTTCCGATTGCTTGAGAACAGAAAATATTAGGCTTTGAGACAGGTGGATCAATCGCCACTAGCGTACGGGCTAGAGGAGCTTTTGCGTGCAAGAACGAGCACCTCTTGTGTGAAGTTATTCTTTAGCTTGTTCGGGCCAAACCATAGACGACGTTCTGCTCCCATTAAGAGTGAGCTTAGAAGTTTCGGCGGACTATTTGGAAATAAAACTCTGATCACAGAACGCGGCGAAGCGAAAAGAATCGCGTGCATCGCTTTTGCAAATGCGAGAGCAACTTTGAATCTTCTCTCGCCGAACGGCAGGGTGCGGGAAAGATGGTCACGTCTCTGAAAGAGCAGAGGCCTTTCAAAGCCGGTCTCCTGCATTGTCGCTACCAGATCTGCGGGATTTGTCTTCCACGGATGACCAGCATCGAGATAGACCACATCCAATGGATAGACCGCCTTTCCTGAGGCCGCTGCCTTTACCTTGTCCAAGAATGGGGTATTCTCGTGTCCATCCATCGGCAGTGTTGATATCAGGGCGCCATCGCTGATCAACAGCTCTGAAAGTGTTTTCAATGTTTCATTGGGCGTGTATAGATGTTCCAACGTATGATTTGATGAAATGAGATCAAACTCCTGGCCAAAACTCGTCAGAATCGTATTCATATCACCGTGAAAAAACCGGACATTTATAGCGCGTTTTCGCGGATCTGGGATCGAGTCCTCATAATCCAATGCGGTGATCTTCGCGTCCGGCAGGACAGCCCGCAAAAACATTAGTTCGGTACCATCCGCACATCCAATCACCAGCACGGACTTGGAATCGCTAGGAACAAGTTTTGCTTCCCATGCGTAGTCGTCGATAAGAGCTCGCCTAGCCGCTTTGGGCACCTCGGACTCGTCCATAATCCGATTCAAACGATCCATCTGTTCCGATGTCAGTCGTGTTTCTGCCCGTGTCAAGCGGCGCAATTGAGTACTTATCTTGTCCCGGTTTCGTAATACAAGTCCATCCCGGACAGCTTGACGTCCTTTCTCGTTCATTTCTCGGTCTGGCCCCACCAAAAATGGATGACGCTGCAGGTACGCACGCATCGCGGGGTCTCTCACACGGAGTTCAAAAGCAGAACTACTTTGATCAAATGTCTGCATACCTGGTCCCCTATGACATAGCTGAGAAGCTTGTCGGGTCGATCAAGCCAATTTGAGCTGTATTCTAAATTCCAAATCCAAGCTTCTTTCTATAACATTTCGTTTAAATTAGATAGTTGACTTCCCAAACGCGAGATCGCCCTTCTCCTAGAGTTGTGCGCTGACGAGAGTCGATTGAAGCCATGCTCGCCCCCAGACCGACCCTTATGGTTGCAATAAGTTACATCAAATTGACCTCAACCTTCTTACCGCCCCACCACTATGCATGAACACCGCGCCTCTTGGCCTAAAGACTAGCGACGCCTGGCCACCACGACAGGAGATCGTCTAGCTTACCTTAGCCGCGTCAGGAAGTCGTCGGAGACATCGCCAAACGGTGAGCCTGACAGTAACGAAATGACGCTAGAGCAGGGCGGGACGTCCGTTATAGATGAAGGACTATTTGGGGGTGATGGAGTCGGCTAGGTCCAGGACGTAAATCTGGCCATCGTCATAGAGGTGGCGGCGAGTGTGGGCCAGTTCGGCGTATTGCTGGTGAGAACGGAGAATGATGGCTTGCTCGCTTTTGATCCACTGGGTTCGGCTTGAGTCGTGAAGGACTTTGTTGGCTTCGCGGTCCAGAGGGACGAAGTCGGCGTAGGAGCAGACGAGGTAGCGAAGGTTGTGCGCTATGAGGTACTTTGCGAGAGTGTTGCCGTCCCCTCGGGAGGGCCAGCCGGGGGGGAGGCTAGCGGCTCCGGGATAGTCGGCGATGCTGATGGCGTTAGCTCGGTAATCCAGGAGGAAGCTGTTGGTGACAGTGGCTAGGGCGCCAGCGTCGGTAGGGAGGCTTCGCTGTACGGCGGCGTACTGGGCTGCGACTCTGAGTGGGACTATAGGGGTGTCGCGCAGGCCAGCTTTTAGGCCGAGTGGGATTTGGTCGTACTCGTTGGTGAACTTGTTTCGCCAGGTGGTCACGGCGGTATAGGCGATGAAGAGGATGGTCACGGTTTGCAGGATCGGCCAGCGCCGGGAGCCGGGAAAGATATTTCGGCGACGACTGAAGACGACGTAGAGCAGGAGCATTGCGGGGAGAATGCAGGGGTAGTTGTAGCGGCGCACGGAGTCTCCGCCTGTGCCTATGCCTACGAGCAGGGTGGCCCATAGGGCGGCGGCAGAGAGAGCAAAGATGGCTTCGCCCTGTTCGTCCTGATCGCCGAGTAGCCACTCAAGGGACAGAAGGAAGAAAAGCGGTAGGCAGAAGGGGATGACTTTGTGGACGACTATGGAGAGGCCGGCTCCTGAGGGCGCAGGATAGAGGCCGTAGGCGCTGTACTGATAACCCTTACCGAGCAACGGATAGAACCAGGTGCCGGAGGTAGCATGGCTGGCGATCATCCAAGGAGCCATGACTATCAGGCAGGCGAGAGCTGCGTGTAGGAGTATTTTTATTGCGGCGGAGAGACCGCGGCGGCGTAGTTGGAAGAATGCGAAGCAACCTACGAAGATTACTCCGTGGGGTAGATAAGTGGATTTGGTGGAGGCGAGGACGCCAGTGGTTGCGCCGATTAGAATAGCTTGAAGGGTGGGGTGTGAAGCCAGGAGTCTGCGGTTTGCTGCTAGATATACGAGAGCGAAGAAAAGGGCGCTGGGCAGGAGGACGAACGTGAGGTTGAAGGTGAGTTGCGGAGTGGTGAAGACGAGAAGCGTAAAAACGGCTTGCTGCGCCGGGGTGAGGCGGAACTCGTCGGCCAGGGAGAAGCAGAGGGAGACCAGTAGGAGAAGGCCGAGAGCGCGGTCGGCCATCTGGACGTCAGCCAATGGGAGGATGACGAGGACGAGATCCTGTAGGAAGTAGTTGCCGCCGATGCTAGACATAATGCGACGTTCGCTGAAAGGGTCGGCGGCGTAGTGGTGAAGCTGAAGCATTTTGGTGGGGGCGGCGAGATAGAAGTTGTAGTCATCCCCAGCCTGGTAAGAGGTCGAGTGCACGGTGGCGGTAAAACGTACGGCGAAGACTATGGCTCCCGCGATCAGTATAAGGACAACAATCGGTGACCAGGCCTGATAGTTCGATGGGAATGGGTCTTCATTGTCAACAAGCCTGACACGGAAGATGGTCACCCCGAGCAGACCGAGAAAGACTAATGCCAAGAGAATGGGAGCCTCAATGGCATTGAGCAGGTTCAAGCAGCCGCCTAGAAAGATGATGACGCCGAAGCCGCAGGTCGATGCGAGCGAGACAGGAAGACGACCAACGCATAGGAAACGGGAGATGACAACCCCATATCCGGTGATTGCGAAGAAAAGGAGAATACACCACAAAATAGCCGCAATAAAATCAAGGAGCGAAACTAATGTCATTCAAATGTCCTTTGTGCGTGGCGTAGATTTGATGAGTTGAATGGGCGGGCTGGACCTGAACCGAGTCACTTATGCCCATCTTTGCCAAATCTTAGCATTAGGATGCGCCGGTGACTTGATAGCGTCATGAGCATTTGTGCGAATCTCTCAGAACGCTCAGAAAGATTCGCCGTATCTGAGTTAACCTTCGAAATCCCGTATTTTCCACCGACTGGCCACCTTTCGGTGATGGCCCGATCAGGCGATAAATGATCGGTGTCGTACAGCGACTACCATGTCTGATGGTACGGGAGAGGAAGGACAATTTCAGGAATCATCAACTTGATCGCCGCTAAATTTAACATCGCATCGTCGGGTCGCTTTCTGCAAATAGCAGTTGGACTAGTCACCTGAAACCCGCATAAGTCTACGCCGATCCTTTCCGTGACTAGTGAATAACGCCTCTACCTAGACATTGGTCCTAAGGCTTCATTGACACGCGTCCCAAGCACTTAGAATAAGGTTCATGTGGTCTCTCAGCTTAATCCCTGGCAGGATGTGTTCCGGGTTATTGACCGCACATACTGCAACTCCTCTGAGATGTACCGGGAAGGCAAGCGCCTTCTCGCTTGTCCCGTCTAAGACGGTCACGCAATAGAATGACTCCTTAGAGAGATGAAACTTGCCTCCCACTGCGGCAGACCGCACAACCGCAGGAATGTAAAATAAGCGTTGGGTGGAAAGAATACACAACTACCAACCAGACAGTCTATATGCTCTGGTTTCATCTTTCGGGTCTGATGCTAATTCCGCATTCGTGTCCTCTTCAGACATGGGGATTGCTTCGCACCAAACCAACTCAAATCCTTGGTCAAATGAATGCGCCTGTTCTGGCTTTTGATAAACCACCTCAAGATCTCCCGGGTTGCTGCTAAATTTCGTCTTCATTTTCTCGACCAAGCGACGCATGACTTGCTTGCCGAAAGGATTGTAGAGATAAACCAATACCGGTCCGTCAGGCCACTCCAATTCCAGAGCGTCGCCGCAGACGATGCGAATCGCACATCGCGTGTTCCCGGCCGCCGTCCAGATTGCTGCATTCGACGTCGCTAAGTTAGCCAATTTAGGGTTCAGTTCAATTCCAACTACATTACGAAAACCAAGCTGGGAGGCGAGAAGAGTTGCCCGGCCCTTTCCACACCCAAAGTCTATGAACGTATACCTCTCGATCGCATGCTTTGGCCGGCTAGCCTTCCATTTCTCCATCGCTCCAAGAAAGCGCGATGGCGGTATCGCGGCATATCCGGCAATGAATTTGTCATTTTCATGTCCAACTGCGAGATCGTGTCCGGGAATTAAGCCATCCGTCACCACCCCATTCTGTGTATCAAAGTGGTGAGTTGCGCGCACACCCAGCCGCCTAAACTTGCGACCAATACTCTTGGTCGCCGAGGTCAAAGTTCCAATGATTCCGCGATGTTCTATAGACCATCGAATCTTGCGAATTACTTTCAAGACCGCACTCTTTTTCGACGTCGTCTTACTGTTGGACTACATTGTCGATCTCCGTTGAGCTGAGTTTATGAGAGGTTACCATCATTAACACAACGTTCGGGTGAGATTGCGAGATCGATAAGGATACCGATTTTGCGAACCAGGGAACTTCCTAGATTCCTTATAGAACGCACACTATGATGATGAATGATATTGACCGCTTTTGTTGGACTTGCTGCGAAGTGTACCTTAAATGGAAGTAGCAACTCAACTCGTCACAGAATCGACGAACGGTAGAGAGCAATCGGTGAAATTCAGACGGGAGGGGAGCAAAGGGTCGAAGAAGGATGAAACTTAACTGTTAGATTTTCAAGAAGGGGTGATCCCTCAAGCCTCCTTCCGATTAGCAAATCGTTTCTTCAACTTAATCACTGCCTTTCGTACAATTCATAACTCCAACGTCTACGCGTGTAAGAATAGGTCCAAATGATAACGCACAAGGCCTGCATGATCCAGCGTTAGGTCCTGTAGTTAAATCGACTGCCAGGTCTGTGTCAGGTTTTTTAAGCCGTTAATAGGAATATCGACTGCCTGTACTAGAGAATGGGAATACGCGATAGCTACTGTCTTACCCGGGCATAAGGTTTTTGCACTCGAGACAATCGCATCTGAGGCAGGGGAAAGAGCGGGAGAGTACTGAGCACGGTCCCGTCAAAATCGAAGGTCGTTATGTCGGAATCGCGTACCTCGATAAACGTGGTAGCGTCAGCCACGACGCGACCTCCGCGCAAATCCACTAAGCGCATATCTCATTCTTCTGAAATTGTTTGAGGCGCTTGCCGTTCTCATCTAGCCATGTAATAGCATCTTAACCCGATAGGTGCCGTTAGCTACGGCATCTTGCTGGTGTAAAGAACCAAGGAACATCGACCTGCCACTTGCGAGCGCTGCAAACGATTGCACGTGAAAATGCGCTGGTAGTTGCAAGGTAGATCTGTTGGTCTCTGCGCCTTGAGAAGCATAGTGAATCAGCAGATGTTTGTCGGCTTGCGAAAAAGTGACGTGGACATCACCAGCTGCGGCTTCTGATGAATGCCACTCCCCGTTATCGCCGATGTCGCGAGGCAGGGGTATCGGCGCCACGATCTGCGGTCTCGAGATACGCGAAGAAGCACCCGCTCGGTGTATGTGCGACCGATAAGATCAAATAAAAACGTCGCCGCCGCAGTCGCCCCTGCGAAACGAAAAGCAGGCACGGCGATGGGAACAGTGCTCCGGATACTTACGTGGTGCCATCGTGCTGTGCTGACGAGAAAGAAACGAGGCATCCGAAACAGAAAGCTGACAGTAACGCCGATATTTCACTGTAGCCTACCTCTAGCTAATGTACGTTGCAAGCTCAACTGTTGCTAGGGTTGACGTGTGCGCTTAGCCATCGCTCGAAGTTGTGCGGATTAGCACATGTTGGTCTCATTCGTGGTAGCTCGATGTGGAATTTAGAATCTGCCAAAGTTGTCGAAGAGTTTGGACCGCGCACAGCGTTATACCCAATGGGCGCGGCCGTGCCAACCGTAGCAGTCAAAATTACTACCCGTGCCGCACTTGGTCAAAACCGCATTATCCTGACAAACATCATTATAGTTTCTGTTGTTCGCGCACTGGCGCGTCGCAACCGTAGCACAAGTGCAGGTGAAGGTGGTGCTCTGCTGCGTGTGATTTCTTAGGCGGTCTGCACAAAGATCCGAAACTCTCTCAGCGCGTGGTGTTGATCCAGTATTCATATGCTTCGTCCTCGTTACAAAACCATTTATTGCCAGATCGGACCATCCGGATCTTGCTAACGGTTGCGCCACAGGCGGTGCATTTGGCTGTATCAGTATATCGATTGGGGAATATCCACCGGAGCAGTACCGGCATCAGGCCTCTCATGAACTGACTCCTCGTGGATAATATGAATGATTATCGATCATTTCCAAATTGCAATTCAAGAGCTTCGGTGTAGCGGGCGGTATTGAGATTCGGAAACATCTGGCTCTCGGTGCTTAAACGTTTAGCGCGAGATATTGTTTCTTGATCAGTTCAAAAAGTCCTATGTGCCCGTTGACTGAATAGATTGAAATCTCGCATCAAGTTTCTTAAGAGGATTATCAGCTGCCTGCTCTGACGCCAATGGCTCAATTATTTGACTTTTATCGAAGCGCTCATGGTTACGCTTTCTGTTGCGACTTGCATCGTTATGAATCCAATAGGCTGTTCGAGGCGCCAGAAAATGGATAGATTGGGTCATGCATACGAGGTAGGAAAGTGCTCGACTTTATGTTTGGAAATAAAATGACTGTAAAGACTTTTCTTCTATCTTTGCTCGAATCGGAGGAGAGTTCTTGCTCAGATTAGGTAAGAGCTTTGAATGAAATGTGGTTTATGACCAAACAAGCTGCTGATAACTGTGATCGCTGCCACGATCGCAGCAGCGATGTAAGGAGCCTGGGTCTGGTAGTGGCTGGCATGACGGATGACGCCGACCTGTGGAGGTAATGCGAGGGCAGAGAAAACAATAGTTCCACTGTAGACAACCAGGCTGCGTAGCCATTCACGTACGTAGTGACCCTTCGTCCTAAAAACAAACCACTTGTATCCCAGAAACGCTACCAGTGATACTGATTAGGTTTGAACTGAGACTTGCAGCCATGTAGGAGTAGGAAGGCATTGCTCGATTCAGCCAACGATTGATCAGGAAAAAGCAGGTATAGCCAAAGAGTGTGTTCCACCCACCAACTAATAAGTAGCGGAGCCACTGGCCTTGCGGAATATGTTGGGTGATACCCTTCCTTGATTTCATTACCTGATTTGACCCGGACGTGAGGCCAGTCATACTTGAGGCTCGTCCGTAAAGTTAATCCGCTCTCTTTCAATCACTAGAGGACGATTTTGCACCATGCTGTGAATTGAGCCAATGTACTCACCGATTACTCCGAGAGCGACCAGTTGAACAGAACCGAAGAAGAAAAG
Organism: Tunturibacter gelidoferens; assembly: GCF_040358255.1. NCBI lineage: Bacteria > Pseudomonadati > Acidobacteriota > Terriglobia > Terriglobales > Acidobacteriaceae > Tunturiibacter > Tunturiibacter gelidiferens. The sequence goes on along the minus strand of NZ_CP132938.1, from coordinate 5,044,722 downwards.
GCCTACGACGACCGGAGCAACACCAATGTCAAACCGGTTCCAGAATAGAATCTTCGCGAACAAGTATCCGGTTCCAATGAGAGCGCTCAAGACAGCAAGCATAAAGCCTGTAAAAGTAACAAGGCGAAGCGGAACTTTGGACAAGTTTGTAATGCCAAGCATAGCGAGATCGTATAGAGTGTAGAAGTTGTTTTTAGTAATGCCACGCTCGCGTCGCTTTTGGTTGTAGTAGATGGCTTTATAAGGTAGACCGATCTCGGCGATCATTCCCCGGAAATAGGGATACGGGTCTCGAAATCTCGATCGAATGATATCGATTACTGTTCGATCATACAAACCAAAGCCAGTGAAGTGCTCAAAAACGCGAACGTTCGTTAAAGCGGCCACTGCGCGGTAGTACAGTGTGCGGATCCCATACATCAACCCGCTCTCGTCGCTAGTGTTTTTAATGGCTACAACAACCAATGTTCCTCGCTCCCATTCGCGTATCATATCGCCGATCAGCTCTGGAGGATCTTGGAGGTCAGAGAGCAGCATCGCAACAGCATCACCGTGCGCTTCAAGGATCGCATGCTGCGGAGAGCGAAGGTGGCCGAAGTTCCGTGCGTTCACAATGACTTTTACATTTTGGTCCTGCGCAGCAAGTCTGCGCAGAATCGGCACCGTGTTGTCTGTGGAGGCGTTGTCGATGAAAATGTGTTCGTAGCGAAGCAGCGGGAACTCAGCAAGCGTGTCGCGAGTTCGCAAATAAAGTTGCTCCACGTTGTCCTGTTCGTTATAGCAGGGGCTGACAATGCTTATCAGCTTCAAGAGTTTCACTCCTTCACGTTTGTCCATCCGTACCATTCCGCCGTCCGACGGATCGCTTCGTGCAATTCTACAGTTTGCTTCAGTTTGAGCTGATCGTATGCCCTTTGAACCGAGGGAACATAGTGCTTTATCGGAACACCTGCCGAGGCGCGGCGTGATATGAGAATGTCGAGGTTACAGTCGAGGGTGGCTCGCACCTCCTCTGCGAGCTGACCTATACTGATTGCCTTGTCGGACCCAATGTTGATCGGAAAGAGCGAAGGCGCGTTAAACAATACGGTCCATAGCCAGACAGTAAGGTCGGCTGCATACAGATACGAACGAACTGGAGTTCCATCCCCGTGTATGTGGATTGGTTGCGAAGTGAGTGCACTTTGAATGAAATTACCGATCGCGTATCGCCCATCGAGAGGAAGATGAGGTCCTACAAAAGCGAAGCATCGGGCAATCTTGCAGGCAAATCCGTGGGATGAGGTATAGGCTGAGCAGAGCGCTTCTGCTGCACGCTTTGCCTCTCCATAGGCGTTCTCCGGCAAACACGGGTCGAGTGATCCATAGAAGTCTTCGGTAGTGAAAGAAGGCTGATCGCCGTAGACGGCGCCCGAGCTTATCATCATAAATTTGCGCGTCCCGTGCGAAGCTGCAAAGTCCAGAGTGTTTCGGGTCCCGTCGAGGATGGTGCGAAGAGTTGTGATCGCTGTGTCTTTTGCTTTTCCGGTTCTGCTGCCGCCAGTGTCGGCTGCCGCATGAACGACGAAGGGGAAGCTGCCTTCCGGAAACCGGAACGAACTTACATCTCCTTTGAGCAAAGAGACTGCAGGGTTGACGGCTAGGTGGGGGGAGCGTTCTCGAAATATGTCCGGGTTACGGGTGAGGACCGTAATCTTTGAGTTCAACGAAAAACTCTGATTGGCGGCGATAAAGCTTTCGATCAGCCAGCAGCCAAAAAATCCCGTTCCTCCGGTCAGAAAGATCTGTTGATCTCGCACCTCCTCCCAAAGAATCCTCGTTTGCTCACAGATCTGATCAAGATCATTGGAACAAATGGGCCGTGTCATGAGCAAATCAATGTAGTGCTGGTCACGAAAGCACCGGCAGTGTCCTAGCCTGAGCCGCAAACTGAACGATTGTTTGGACAATGTGATCAAGCATCACATTAGTGAGTCCCGGGAACACCCCGATCCAAAAGACGTTCCTCATCACGAAGTCTGTGTTAGGCAAATCACCGATCTGCCGCAACTCTATTCCTTGATAGGCGGGTTGACGAAGGAGATTTCCTGCAAACATCAGTCGTGTTCCAATCTTCTGAGTTTCTAGCGCCTTCACTAACTGATCTCGCGTAAAGGGCGCTTCTTCGCGAACTCCCAACGGGAATCCGAACCAACTCGGGTTTGAGCCCTCGGTGGCGATCGGAAGCATGAAAACTTCCTCTAGGGGTGCCAAGGCCTCTCTCAAGTATGCAAAATTGTCGCGACGACGCTGAACAAAGTGCTCGATCTTATCGAGCTGCGACAACCCAAGAGCAGCCTGCATATCTGTTGCCTTGAGGTTATATCCGATATGAGAATAGGTGTATTTGTGATCGTACCCGCAAGGTAGGGCGCCCAACTGCCAATCGAAGCGTTTGCCGCAGGTATTGTCGACGCCAGGCTCACACCAACAATCACGGCCCCAATCGCGGAACGATTCGACCAGTGTTTGAAGCAGGGGAGCATTAGTGAGTACTGCCCCGCCTTCCCCCATGGTAATGTGATGAGCTGGGTAAAAGCTAAGCGTCGCTAAATCGCCGAAGGTACCAACCTTCTGTCCCCGATAAGTTGCTCCAAGCGCATCGCAACAGTCTTCGATGACCCATAAGTTGTACTTGCGCGCAAATGTCATGACCGCGCCAAGATCGAATGGATTTCCTAAAGTGTGAGCGATCATTATGGCGCGGGTTTTTGGGCTCAAGGCGCTCTCGAGCTGTGCCACATCCACCTCAAGCGTTGGAAGCGTGACGTCGATGAACACGGGAACCAGGCGATTTTGAATGATTGGATTGACCGTGGTCGGAAAGCCAGCTGCCACCGTAATTACCTCGTCGCCAGGCTTCAATTGCCGGTCTCCGAGTTTCGGTGAAGTCAGAGCAGTCAGAGCGATAAGATTTGCCGAAGAGCCAGAGTTGACTAGGGAGCATCCCCGTACACCCACGAAGCGAGCAAGTTTTTTTTCGAACTCATTGGCAAATCGTCCAGTCGTGAACCAGCAGTCGAGGGCTGAGTCTACCAGTGTTTTGAGATCCTGCCCATCAATAACTTTCCCAGAAACAGGTACCGATGATGTCCCGGGATCGAAAGACCTTTCCGGGAAAACTTCTGCGTGATAGGCGACGACGAGTTCGAGGATGTCTTCGCGAAGTTCTTCGGAGCGTTGGCTCATCGGGTTTAGAGAACTCCTTGGTGTTTCAGCGATATAGGCCGAAGTCGGCGTTTGAGCGAGGCAGCGATATACTACGATGGGTGCAAGCGACAACATTGAGCAGTTTCGTTGTGGTCCCGAGACGAATTATATCGTGATGCCTCGGCTAGGCGCTTTGCTGAACCGGTAGGCAACTAGAAATAGATAGGGTGTGAGAAGGATGAAGGCTGTAATACTCGCAGGTGGTCTCGGAACACGCATTAGCGAAGAGACCTCGGTTCGCCCGAAGCCGATGGTTGAAATTGGCGGGCGTCCCATTCTCTGGCACATTCTGAAGATGTACTCTCATCACGGAATCTTCGACTTCGTTATCTGCCTGGGCTATAAAGGTTACTTGATCAAGGAATATTTCGCAAACTATTTCTTGCATACTGCTGATGTCACCTTTCATATGGAAAATAATCGAATGGAGGTGCATGGAAAAACAACCGAGCCGTGGAATGTGACTCTTGTAGAGACAGGCGAAGAGACTGGGACCGGGGGCAGATTGCTGCGAATTTTTCCTCACGTAGCGCAAGAGGATGCATTTTGCATGACATATGGAGACGGAGTGTCAGATGTGGACATCACAGAAGCCATCAAATTCCATCGTTCTCACGGTAAACTCGCCACATTAACCGCTGTTCAACCTTTGGCGCGATTCGGCTTGCTGGGTATTGAAGGAACTGAAGTACATACCTTCCAAGAGAAGCCAACGGCAGGTCAAGGTTGGCTAAATGGCGGGTTCTTCGTTCTCTCGCCGAAGGCTCTCGAATCGATTCCCCCGGACTCTTCCACTATGTGGGAACGTGAACCGCTAGAACGGCTAGCACGTGAGAGGAATCTTCATGCCTATCAGCACTCGGGCTTCTGGCAGCCGATGGACACTTTACGAGACAGGCAGCAGCTTGAACATCTCTGGAGTTCCGGAAAGGCGCCATGGAAGACCTGGTAAAGAACGCGTGGCACGGACGTAAGGTTTTTGTCACCGGCCATACTGGCTTCAAGGGCGGCTGGCTAGCTCTATGGCTAGCTAGAATGGGGGCACGCGTCCGGGGGTATTCCCTCGACCCGCCAACGAGGCCTTGTTTTTTTGAGGCCGCTCGCATTGGCAGCGACGTCGAGGATCTTCGCGGCGACTTGCGTGACGCCACATCGCTTGATCGTGCAATGCGAGAGTTTGGACCAGAAGCTGTTTTTCACCTTGGTGCACAGCCTCTGGTTCGGCATTCCTACGCCGATCCTGTAGGAACATACGCAACGAATGTTATTGGAACTGCCAACGTTCTCGAGTCTATTCGCACGCTCCGGTCCGTGCGTGCTGCTGTGATCGTCACGACGGACAAGTGCTATCTCAATCGTGAATGGCATTGGAGTTATCGAGAGACAGATCCGTTGGGCGGACACGACCCATATAGCAGCAGCAAAGCGTGTGTCGAAATTTTGACTGCCTCGTATCGAAACTCTTTTTTCCGTCCAGAGATGTTAGCGACTCACGGGGTCGGACTAGCTACGGCCCGTGCTGGAAATGTCATCGGCGGAGGAGACTGGTCCGAAGATAGGCTCGTACCTGATCTCGTGAGAGGCTTTATGGCCAAGGAGTCAGTCTTGATCCGATACCCACAGGCCATCCGACCATGGCAGCATGTGCTCGAACCGATAGCTGGCTATCTTGCTTTAGGTGAGCGTCTTTTTGCAGGCGAAGCGAGATTCGCCGATAGCTGGAATTTCGGCCCTTGGGACCGGGACACATGGTCTGTCGGTCGTGTGGCCACCGAGATGGTTCGGCACTGGGGGGACGGTGCCCACTGGCATTCCGACGACTCCCGATCGTCTCATGAGGCGCAATTTCTAAAGCTCGACTCCAGTAAGGCGCGTGCTGAGCTTCATTGGTTGCCGCGACTAGACTTAACGACGACTCTCGAGTGGCTTGTGGATTGGTATCAAAGCTGGCGTAACGGCTTGGATATGCGCACATTCAGTCACAATCAGGTTAGCTCCTACGAGGCGCTCCTTCAAAGTTCTGAGACACAGAGCGATTGTATTAAGAAAAGCACTTCTCCTTTGGAGACGAGGATGTGATCAAAGCCACCGACTACATTGCACGATACATGTACCTCCGAGGCGTTAGAACTGTCTTTGAGCTCCCTGGCGGGATGATCACCCACCTTTTGAACTCGCTCTATGAGTTCAAAAAAATTCGTGTCCTAAGCATGCATCACGAGCAGGCAGCCGCCTTTGCGGCTGACGCCGCTGGACGGTTAACAGGAGTTCCGGGTGTCGCAATGGCTACCAGTGGACCGGGTGCGATTAATCTGCTTACAGGGATTGGCAGCTGTCACTTCGATTCCTCTCCAGCAGTTTTCATCACTGGCCAAGTGAACCGTCATGAACTTCGTGGAGATCGCGCGATTCGCCAACTTGGCTTTCAAGAGAGCGATATTGTCGCAATGTCCAAGCCAATAACGAAGGCTTCTTGGCAGGTAAATACACCGGACGAACTGCCTAAGTTGTTGGAACGCGCCTTTGATCTCGCGGTAACAGGTAGACCTGGACCTGTCCTGCTTGATATCCCCATGGATATTCAGAATTCTATGCTAAACGTTGCGGAGCCAGATGCAATCGCACATGCCGCGACTTCCACTCCTATGGCGTCCCGTTGCGTCTGGCGACAGCTCCGAGAGGAATTGGTGAGATCAAAGCGTCCATTGATTTTAGTGGGCGCCGGCGTCCGGGCTGGAAACGCTTTGGAACAATTACACACCTTCGTTAGAAGGCTGGGTATTCCGGTCGTTAATAGTCTTCTTGCTGTTGACGTCATGCCATACAATGACCCGTTGCGTGTTGGCATGATTGGGAGCTACGCCAATCGCTGGGCGAACCACGCTCTTGCAAATAGTGATCTTCTACTGGTTCTTGGTAGCCGGCTCGATATACGCCAAACTGGCAACGACACGAAGTTTTTCAAAGGAGATCGTGTAATTGTGCATGTTGACTGCGAACCCGGCGAGATAAACAACCGGATACCAGACTGTATCGCTGTCAACAGCGATCTCAGGCCCTTTTTGGAAGCAGCATTGGAAGAGCTAGGAAATCTAGCGGGACCAAACTGGTCAACATGGCGAGAGGAGATCGAAGGCCTTCACAGGAAATATGACGACCGCTTGGAACTTGCTGAACTCCCAGGCATCAATCCAAATGTCTTTATGCATCAGCTTTCTTCCGTTTCAGCTTCTGCCGGCGCATATCTAGTTGACGTGGGACAACATCAGATGTGGGCCGCACAGTCGATTGAAGTGAGAGGAGACCAGCGGTGGATTACATCCGGCGGGATGGGTTCGATGGGTTTTGCTTTGCCAGCTGCCATCGGCGCAGCCGCTTCGCTGGCGCCTCGTCCGGTCGTCGTAATTGCCGGGGATGGAGGATTTCAGTGCAATCTGCAGGAACTGCAAACCATAATTCGTAATCGACTCCCGGTTAAGATCGTGGTGATCAACAACCATTGCCACGGAATGGTGCGGCAGTTTCAGCAAAGCTACTTTAAGGAGCAATATCAATCCACGCTGTGGGGCTATAGCGCCCCTGATTTTCCCCGGGTTGCCGAAGCGTTCGGAATTAGAGGCCTAAGCATTTCGAATCAAGACCAAGTAGATGGTGGACTGCGTTCGCTGTGGGAAGACCCCGCGGAACCAGCTCTCATCGATGTCTCTATCGATACATTTACCAACGTCTATCCAAAGATTGCTTTTGGTCGGCCAATGAACGAGATGGAGCCAGAAGCAAAACCAATTGCGATGGAGAGTACCTAGGATCACACTCATCAAAAGTCTCAGGTCGATGAAGCTAACTTCCATCTATTGAGTTGTGGCCGTAAGCTGGCTACCAGCCTGCAAATATATGCGGTAGCCGAGCGGGTCAGCCCCCTGGGTTCGCAAGTCGCCGGGACCCTCACCGACAAGCGCATAATTAGTCCGCAAGAACTCCGCGAATGCGGGCCACGCATCTATTTTATCGAAAGTTTGAGGATCCCCGAATCTATAACTAGTTTCAACAAAAATTAGAGGAGGATCGGATTTAATTTCATTCATAAATTCATCGCGGTATGTGTCGACCGCAGGGTTTGGATGGGACGAAAAAAGCAGTTGATCGCCCATCAGACCGGTACTCTGCTTCAAACGAAGCCGGTAGAGCGCGCTATAACATCCGGCGACGCCGTCGAGGCACTGAACCCTTCCATTTAATTTATCTGACGGATATCGCTCTAGGTCGTTGACGAGTCCCATTGAAATTAGATCGGTTTGAACAAAATTAAAAGTTCTGTAGAGGTAAAACGGTGCGATTAAAACTGCACCGATCAGAAGGCCTGCGCCCCCAATCGCGCCTATAAGTCTTCCTCTCCGAAGCGCTGCCGTAAACTCCATACCGCACCACAGGAGTGCAAAAGCGACGAAGGGATAGCGATGGTATGCAAAACCTTTCGTTTGGGCGAAGTACGACGCCAGACCCAATATCGCACCACCGACAATCACTCGAAAACGCCAATCGCGCCAAGATCTATTGAGGAAAAAAAGTAAACCTGCTAGTGGAAGAAGTGGGATTAGTCCGCGCGGTGTACTGTAATGCAACAAATAGGGGAACGATGGTCGGATGCTGGCCGAGTAAAAAGCACCTAGAGGTAGAGCCCGCATAAGAAACGCATTGAAAGAAGAGCGCCATAAAAGAAACATCAGCGTCGCTGCTAGGATTATCAGGGTAGCTACGACAATTGCACGCAAAAACGGAAAGGTACGAACACCCTCTTTGCGGAGTTGGAAAAGAGCAGTAACTGTTAGAAGGACTTCGAATGCGGCGGCCGTCGGTTTGATGGTGGCAGCTAGAGCTAGACAAATTCCGGACGTAAAAAAATGAACAGGACGCCGATAACGAACACCAAGAAAAACGAGAGCGTAACCTACAACCACTAGAACGGTCATCACTTCATCTCTTTCAGCCGTTGCCAGAGGTCCTTCCGAAGCGTGAATGAGTGCGAAGAGCACAGCAGCGTATAGTCCGGCGAACCAATCGCAGGTGGAAGTGATCGATATTGTCGCAAACGCGAGTAGACTCAGTAACGTATAGTCGTAAAGCCTCCATCCTAGATCGGACGAGCCAAAAAGCGTCGTTCCGAGAAAATCAAACCAGTAGGAACCGGGCATGTTGAAGTCGATAATCTGACGATAGGGAGACATCCCCGCCTTCATTAAGAAGACGCCGTAGTGAAAAACTTGCGTGTCGCCCATCCATCTCCAATGCAAGGACAGAAGAGCGAAGCATACGCAACACGCGATCAGCAAAGCAGTCAATAACTTTTGCCAAGTGATCAGGTATTTCGGTAAAGTTTGGATTTGAAGCTCCTTATAAACGAGTTTGAAAAATTATATCCGCTGAACGCTATTCATGATTCGGCTTCGCGACCAGAGAGATAGAAATTGGAACGGGGCAACCTGTTTGATCCAACAACCCTCGGCATCGGTCGGGTCTCACTTTATAATGTTTGGAAAGTGAATCTATGAAACTTAGCAATTTAGAACTGGTATCTATGGTCTTGTTCACTGTTGCCGGTTTGGTCTGCACTTCTAAGGACTGGTATACCTTGGTTCTTCGTTTTCGTGACCGGATTCTTCGTTGGGGTCGGGTGGTTGAAACTGGCTCGACGACCCATTGATTAACCTATCGTTCTGGGAGCGGAATCGTGGGATGGGAATAATCCATGACCTTTGAGAGCAAAATAGCAGCGCCACCACAACTACGGCCAAAACAACTAGTCGCTAGGTGTGAAATTTCAATAGGTTGTTGTCCATTCGATCGAGAACTGGGAAGCTGAAGTTGCGAAGCCACAGCGACCGAGGAGACCGAATGGACTATCACCATCATGCTCGACTGACGATTGTTCGTCGAGAGGAGCTTGCGAAGAGAGTTTTGGAGGGCCGGTTGAGCTTGAAGGAGGCCGAGGCCGAGTTCAAGCTCAGCCGGCGGCCAAATGGGTCCGGCGGTACCGGGAGCAGGGCGTGGCGGGGCTGAGGGATCGCACGTCGCGTCCGCACCGCTCGCCACGCAGGATTGAAGAGGAGCGGGTCGTAGAGATCGAACGGTTGCGGCGAGAACGTTGGACCGGGGTGCGGATCGCGCGGCAGCTCGATATGAGCCGGGCCACGGTCAGCCGGGTGCTGCGCCGGCTGAAGCTGAACCGCATCCGCGATCTGGAGCAACGGATACCGCCAAACCGCTACGAACACGCCGCTCCGGGCGATCTTGTGCATCTGGACATCAAGCGTCTGGTGCGTATCCAGCGGCCCTCGCACCGCGTCACAGGCGACCGCCGCGATGGCGTCAAGGGCATCGGCGCGGAGTTCCTGCACATCGCTATCGACAACCACTCGCGGCTCGCCTTCACGGCCATGTACCCGGACCAGACCGATCGCAGCTCGACTCACTTCCTGGCTGCGGCCACGGCTTGGCACCGCCGGACCCGGCCTTACACTACGCGCACCAATGGCAAGGCGGACCGCTTCATCCAGACTGCCATCCGCGAATGGGCCTATGCCCGCACCTACCAAAACTCCGAAGAACGAACCGCCTCGCTTCCCGCATGACCCATCAGTACAACTGGCACCGGCCTCACGCCAGTCTCAACCAACTACCACCCATCAGCCGAGTTCTCAAGGACAACAATCGGTTGACACACCACATCTAGATCTTGTCCATGGGGTATTTTACTTCCTTTCTATTTTGGTATCCACAAGCCTTCTCAAGGCGAAAGAGCCCTTCGTCAGCCGGCCAAATCGTTCCTTTGCGGTCGCTTCGAATGCAGATTGAGTGCTGGATCTTGGGAAGGCTTTAATCGATCCGTCAGATGCAATATGAGTCAGTGTCGAGCTCGAACTACCAAGTCACACCGATTCCTTCTTCTCAGAAGCGCTAGCAAATTAATCATCCTCTGCAGGAGGAAGACTCATCCTCTTCAATCTGTTTCGACGGAGCTGGTCAAGACCCGCGTTGTTCGCGATCCAGGCATTGCCCTTGTGACCGATCAGAATTCTGCACACAGCATCGGATCTCCATCCATCGCTTCGCTTTAGGGTCTCTCTGGGGATAGAGCTAATGACGTCCATTGCCTGCCATTGCTCTTGGGCAAAACGCGATACACCGGTTGGAGTTACGGCCCAAAGCGAGGCGTCAAGTCCGAAGGTAAAATCGCTGGGACGCGAAACACTGCGAAATTTGGGGATAACAGCGGCGAGACGGCACTCGCTTCCTGTTCGATTCGGCGAACTCCGTTGTCATCTGAAATCCAGACTTCATGTCCAATGCTACTTTAGACCTATGATGGAAAACTCTTGACGAACATAGTTATCAATCCAGGCACGACCGGCGAGCACCACCGCTTCCACTTTCTTGACGCACTTCGCGGCTTGGCGGCCGTCCTCGTCATCATGAGGCATGCTCCACGCTCCTTCGCGCAGCCTTTTGCCACCGAGAATAGTTTTCTCGCCGTTGACTTCTTCTTCTGCCTCAGCGGGTTTGTCATAGCCTTCTCCTATGAAAAACGCCTTTGCAGCTTTCTGACATTCAAGAGCTTCTTGGTTGCGCGCCTTATCCGTCTCTATCCTATTGCAACCCTCGGCACCTTCGTCGGAGCAATCGAACTGGTCATCAAAATGCAGCTGCGGGGCATCCTTAGCAAATTCATTCTTCCCATCACCATCGAAACCGTTCTTGGGTTGCTCGTCCTTCCCTCGCTTTCACTCAATCTTTTTCCGCTAGACGGCGTGATGTGGACCCTCTTCTGCGAACTCGTTGCCAATCTCTTCTATGCCGCTCTGCTGCGCTTACGACTGGCCAGCACCGGCATTATCGTCGGCTTAGCGACTCTTGCTGCTGTCTCCCTCTTCGCAGAGCGCCTTCAACTGGGTACGCTCGACCTCGGTTCCACCGCCGACAGAGCCTACGTCGGTTTTAGCCGTGTTTCGATGTCTTTTCTCTTAGGTGTACTCACCTTTCGAATCTATCGCCACCGCGCACCCGCTCGATCTCCGGTCTGGCGGGCCTCTCTTCTGGCAGGTATCACCCTTACTTTCATCTTCGTGCTTTCTCTCTGTGGTCCACCTGTCCTCACACGTAATCCTGCGTCGGAATTCGCCATGCTCATCCTGCTCTTTCCACTGATTATCTATCTTGGCGCCCACGTCTCACTCTCCTCACGCTGGACCGCCCTGTGCGCTTTTCTCGGCACCATATCGTACCCTCTTTATGTCCTGCACCCGCCCATGCTCCTGCCCCTCGGGCTCCCGCCCGCCATTCGATTCGCCCATGAACATCAGGCGTTTGCCGCGTTTATCATGCTCGGGTACACCGCTTTGCTTGTCATGCTCTGTTGGGCTGCTGCACAATTTTATGACACCCCCGCTCGCAAAATCCTGACCCGCCTTTTTCAAGGGGTAAAAACGCCTCAAAAGCGCAAAGAGTTGACCGACTCCACCGCGCGTTAGGCACTTGAGTGGCGGGACCGCAAGCGCTCAGCCGGACGGATTCACGATTGCGGCCGAAATACTTCGCGACCTGCTGCTTGCGAGTGTGATCAGTTGGCTCGTCGGCCTCCAAGGGGTGAACAAACTCAGATCGGCACTTGGCCTCGTCGTCATTCTCTGGCTGGGCTTTCCCTTTACACTGCTTCGGGTTCAATGCTGTGGCCGAATGTCCCGCTAGAGTTGAGGCTCATTCATTCCGGAGACTGGCTGATTAAGATTTTGGTCATGACATTGGCTATATGGTTCACGAGCAAGAATGCGGAAATGCGGGTAAATCTGACAGCGGTCCGCACAGTCCAACAAAACTAATCTATGGATTACACAACGCAAATTTCGATGGCACAGTGGGCAAAGATGCTGACCCAATCTTTCATGGCACCCCTCATTAGAAGCCCAAAGTCTGGTGGCTGGACTTACGTCATCTGGCCCGAATCTGTCACGTTATTGGGGACGCGTGGATTGGCGAAAGTCAAAGGCACCATTGACGGATACCCATTCCAAAGCTCGTTTATGGCACTGGGAGATGGCAATCACAAGCTTCCCGTGAAAGCTGAGATCCTACATGCGATCGGAAAGGCGCCGGGCGACACTGTTAGCGTCACACTGCTCGAAAGAATCGATCCGGTCCGCAAGGAGCGAGGGAAGTTCAGCCGGTAGGAAGATGGGTCATGGTAAATTCTGCGAACGACGGGTGGAGCGTATCCCCTTCCGCATCCCGGAACACGATGAACTGCCAGACCGATTGGAGTCGGTAGTGGATTCGATCTACGCAGGCTTTGCCGAAGGATGGGTGGATGCCACCGGAGCTGATCCGGCGCGCCGGGAACTGGCCGGGAGGCGATCTTTCTCAGCAGAAGCCGCTGCACTCTTCACGTAAGCAGCCCTGGCAACGCAGGTGGGCGAGAAATCCACCGGATACTGGGGACAAGCGCTCAAGCGACGTAGTCAAAGACACCGGTACGCCTGGGTCCGTTGTCTCAAGCTGGCCGCACAATGGCTTCCTCCACCTCGTGTGCGCCATCCCTGGCCCCTTGACCGCTTCGCCGCCAGTCATCCGAGATAAGAGCCGCATGCGCTAATGAGCGCTCTTGCGGATCTGTGCGGGGACGATCAGAAATGATCGTCCCTACCGCGACCTCATTGAGCTTCGCACATCCTAAACAGTTCCGTGTTGCTCTCGATTCACGGGCCGTCCGGAAGTAATCACGTAGTGCCTGCAAAGTCAGCTTTGCGGCAAGTTGTAAGAACCTGCCTACCCCACGATCTAAGAATCGGAAGAAAATGTCGGCGGAGCTGATTGTCTGGACATTGAATACCGAAAATCAGACCCGACGCCAATACCTGCAGTCAGGGGAGGAGCGGATGTCTTGGCACTCCTCTAACCCAACCGTTACTCTTACAGTGGCTAACAGTTACTCCTAAGGGGCTAAACAAAAGTTGTAGAGTGGAAAAGTGGACAGACCATGTACGCTTCAGAGGTTCCGTTTGGAGGAAAAGTGGGTCTCGTTGAGTTTTGTTCCTTTGAAGATAGCCTTCATCCTTGTTCTAATGCCATTCTCTCTGCCAACAAATACATCAGGAAGATGAAAGGTGGTTCGCAGTCGATTTTAGTTCGAGCCAATGATGGCCGGCACTATGTTGTAAAGATGACGGACAATCCCATAGGCCCCAACCTCCTCGCCAATGAACACATGGGGAGCCTCGTTGCAAAAGCGGTCGGACTCCCCGTAGCGGAAGCCAGGGGGATATGCCTCTCTGACAGCTTCATCGACAGTCATCCGGACCTCTGGTTCGAACTTCCATCTGGAGTACGCCGCCCCGATAAGGGTATGCATTTTGGTAGTCTGTTTGTAGGCCAGACCTCTGGCCCAGACCGGCCAACAGAATACATAAGCCCTTCAAGAGTCAGCATGATCACAAATCGGGAGGTGTTCTTGGGGATGTACCTCCTCGACGTTTGGGCCAATCATCAAGACAACCGTCAGGCTATCTTCAGACGAAGCTCCACAAACGCTCAGGAAGTTTGTTTCATTGATCACGGCCACATGTTCGGAGGTCCGGAATGGAACTTTGAAGGCAATCTTGGTTCTGCTCTTCATTTGGAGATGGCAGTCTATACAGATCTTTGGCATGATAAACAAGTAGCCTCATGGATCTCACGATTTCAAACCATCATTCCTGAAGTGCTCACGTCAATAGTCCCCCCGATGGCATCAGAATGGTATAAGGGGGATTTGAGTGAACTGCATAGCAGTCTAACGGATCGATTACTTCGTTTGCCGGAACTCGTCCAAGCAGATGCAGAAAAGACTTGGCACCCAAGTCAACAGAAAATTATAGATGAATCTCTGCGATTATCAGATCTTGGAATACACGACCTCAGAACTCCAGACACACGGAGTGCCTTTCGTCGTGGTCGTGCGACTGCATGAGCTGGGTTCATACACCTTACAGACTTTTGTCCTGCGACAGTGGGAAGCGAAGATTGGAGTTGCCTCCCAATGGGAGGTTGGTGAAATCGAAACCTTCTTAGAAGATCTTCGGCTTAAAAGTAGCGAACAGAGTTCGACTGCCTCTTTGTTTGGGCGTTTAGCCAATCTGAATGTTGGCCCCATTCGCGCCTTCGTGTCGGGATCTTGCTCAGAGCAAGACTTAAATGAAGTGATCCGAGAGTTCTTTGAGACTGTTCGCGGATCTTCGTCTTGGCAAGAGCATTTCGACAACCTTCATTAGATCCAGAATGGGAATGCGCTCATCGGACATTGCGTTTTGTCAACGCTGGCACGTGAGTGCGCTTTACCATTTGATCTATGCAAACAGCGATTATCGATGGTGGGGTCAACCATTCCGCGCATTCAGAAACCGAAATTACACCGGTCCGGACGCAATCAGATTGCTTTGAAGCTTTCATCGGACTGCGTAATGTCTGTTTAGTCTCCGTTCTTTTTTGGATCGTTCTTGCGGAACTCGCCCATAGAGTGCACTTCATGTTTCACAATCCACAATGGTGATTACTTTTTGAGTGGATTGTCTGAGTGCAACGATTCCAGACATCTGGCGCAAGTTCCTCAGCTAGGTTCCAGGCATTTTCAACGAGCACAGCATCAAGATAGCCGCAGCGGCGGGTGGAATGCGGTGGTGCTAACCTGAGTGAAGCCCCTTCCATAAGACACCTCCGCTCGGTCGTCTTCACCCCGCCGATCAATACGAGCGGCAAATTAATTTCCTATCTGAGAGTTTCGACAGCGCGGCAAGGCATTCCAACGGTATCCGTGAAATACGAACGGTCACAATAAAGTTTGAGCGCGTTTCTCCATACGCAACTGATCTGTGACTTTCGAGGGATTGGCCGTGCCGCGGGCCTGATTGCAAAGTGTAGGGCATGACTACCAGAGAAACACTCGTCAAAGAATTGGAACAACTCAACACGGCGATCGACTTCAACTCGAAACAAGGGCTGAAGCTGCTTAGCGAATACGCAGGCGTGGGAACGGTCGTCGCGAATAAAGAAATGATCTTCTTTGAAGACGACCATGCCAGGCTCCTACGCCGTCGCGACGCTGTCCTCAGATCCTTAGAAGCGATCCCAGACTAGCCGATCTTCTCCTTTGCAGACGATTGAACCGGACCAATATCTCCCACACGGAGCCTAGCGGTACGCCTTTGCCTTCGTCTAGGTACCTCTTTAGCCTGCTCCGAGCATCGTTGCGATCTTGGAAAAGGCTTCCTCTCCTGTGAAATTGTCAGAACTATTCGTGGTTCAGAGTTATGAAATGCTGCGCAGGCGGTGAAAGTTCTTTTTCAGCATCGATAGGTCCTCGGAAGTCGGCTTATCGCTTGCACCGATCCAAGTTGTCATCAGACAAAGGTGTGCGTGCCGCAGCGTGCGTCCCAGATCACGAACCTAATCTATCGATGATTGGTATGCATAGCGAACCGCATATCAAAGAACTCGGAAGGGTCCAATGTTTGATCAGACGCGACCAATCCCAGAGCCTTTTGCGATTTGATGTTGTTCGCTACTCCTTCCGCCGTGACGATTCCATCTTTGGAAAAGGAAGGGCGTGTGTGTTCGATGCTTTTAACAAAGACATACCGGTCATGTTTGGCAGACATGGGCAATGCATCTGCAATATCTGCTGCACTGTGCGTTGCAATGAATTGATTGGCCCTTATGACCGCGTTGACCATCCCCTGGACTACGGCCTGCCGGTGCGCGATGACGTCCGATCGTGTCATGAGGCCCGTAAACGCATAGGATCCGGTAAAAACACGCTGTGTCTCCTCGTAAGTCACAAGGTCAAGCAGCAATGACGCATTACCGCTGATCAGGAGCCGCATCGCTGCTGGATCAGTACTAACAGCAGCATCGATGTCGCCACGCTTCATAGCGGCGATCATCTGATCGGTATGACCTACAGGAATGATCGAAACTGCGTCCAAGGGAACACCAGCGGATTTCAAGACTGAAGCTAGAATCACATGCGTCCCTGAATTGAGGGCAGCAATGCCGATGCGTCTTCCTCGAAGGTCTTTGATTGAACGAATCTGGGCACGAAGGCTCCGACGCACGGTAAGTGTAACTGCGGGTAAGTCGGTAAAGGCCGCTAGCATCTTTAAAGGTCTTGGAGCGTTGCGCGTATATACCGCGTGATCGATGGAGTTGCCAGAGAACTCTACTTGACCGTCCTCAAGCGCCTTCGCAGTATTAGGACCGCCCTCATAGAATTTGAATTGGACGTCCAGACCCTCATCTTTAAAATAATGCAGAGCCTTGGCCAGATCGAGCTGAAGATAGACGATATTCCCCGGCCGCGAACTCACCGCTAACCGAACGCTTATCCGGGGGGCATGCCTAACCGCAGCAATGGCCGGAGCGAGCGAACTCAAGGATGTTAAAAATAGTGCCATGAGTGCAACGGCTTGTCTGCAGGCAGCTATCTTGGGATTATGTAGGAGCACTGTGGGAGCCTGATAGTATGATGGAACGCCAATGGTAGCACAGCCTAATCCTCTCCCGGCTCGCACCTGGCTCGGAGGTCTGCATGCGTATTCTGCTAGTGGAAGACGAGCCGAAAGCCGCGCAGATGCTCGCGAAAGGACTCCGCAATCAAGGTTATTCCGTTGATATTGCGAGTAAATCGGAAGAGGCTCTTTACAAGGTGGCAGTCAATACCTACGACTTGATCATTCTTGACCTGGTGCTGCCTGGGCAAGATGGATTCAGTATCTGCAAGACGGTGCGGGCTACAGGCCATAGTCTTCCTATCCTTATTCTCACGGCACGCGATTCGGTCCAGGACCGGGTAAAAGGTCTCGATACCGGCGCAGATGACTATCTGACGAAACCGTATGAGTATTCCGAACTTCTCGCCCGGATTCGGGCACTCCTGCGTCGCGGCACCACAACTTATACGGAATGCATTCAGGTCGGGGATCTGCGCATTGATACAGGAGCACGGTCGGTCACGCGCTGCGAACAGAAAATCAACCTGACAGCAAAAGAATATGCGATTCTTGAGTATCTTGGGCGGAAAAGCGGAAAGCTTGTATCTCGCGAAGAGCTCTCGGAACACGCGTGGGATGAAAATTTCGATGCCTTCTCCAATGTAATCGATGTCTATATCCTTCGACTCAGGCGAAAGATCGATTCGGGATATGACAATAAGCTATTGCGTACCCGTCGCGGGGAAGGCTATGCGCTTATTTCAGAGAACTAAAGAGCAGAAGACATCCTCCACCCTGCTACGCCTCACACTTTGGCACGTAGCTGTTCTCGCATTGTTCATGGCTGTGTTGAGCTATGTAATTTACGCGCTACTCAGCAGAAATTTCTACGGTAAATCAGACGCCGTACTCACCTCGATAGAAGATGCGACAGTGGCGATCCTCCAACATGGGCTCAGCGAAAGTGGGCTGGATGAACTGGCAGCTCGAGATGCCGTAAGAATACTGAGTTTTTCGGGGTACACGCTCTCTATCTATGACTCCTATGGCAATCTGCTCGCAGAAAAGCCGATTGGCATAAGTGAAGAGTTTGTAGTCCCGGGTGTCGCATCGCTAGCAGATGGTGAAGTTCATCTCTACACAGTGAAGGCGAATGACAAAACCGGACTCCGTCGTGTAGCCGTGGTTCACATCACTCTTCAGCCTGTGGGCCGGACGTATATCGTTGTCGCAAGCCGGTCCCTTGACTCGCTTCTAGTCCAATTGAAAACCGGGCGCAGAATACTTTTGGTGGGAGTGCCAATCGGCTTACTGCTCGCTGGGTTAGCTGGCTGGTTTCTTGTCAGAAAAAGTTTTGCGCCTGTATTGGCGATGTCGGAACACGCTTTGCGCATTAGTGCCGAAAATATTGATCAGCGATTCCCAGTCTCCGACTCGCCGGATGAGCTAGGCCGTCTAGCCAACACCTTTAATGACCTGCTCTCCCGGCTAAGTACCTCATTTCACCTTCAGAAACATTTCATGGCAGACGCCTCCCATGAACTGAGAACACCGCTATCGATAATCTGCAGTACGGCTGCGATTACATTGCAACTGGACAAACCGAAAGAGGATGAGGATTATCGCCATTCCCTCGGGGTGATTCAGGAAGAAGGACGCCGATTAAGCAGGGTTGTAGAGGATATGTTTTGTTTGGCAAGGGCAGACTCGGGCGGCCTTGTTCTGCAACGTACGGCATTTCATTTGGATGAGCTTTTGCTGGATACCATTCGAAGTGTTGGGTGGCTCGCGACCGCAAAGGGGATACGTATTCACATTGAATCGCTTGAGGAAGCGCCAGCTCAAGGAGACGAGGACCTGTTGCGGCGCATTTTCATCAATCTGCTGACGAATGCGGTAAAACATACCCGTGCCGAGGGTGAAGTATTCGTGAGTCTCGAAAAGTACGAAGGTGAGTACCGGGTGTCAATCAGAGATACCGGTAAGGGGATCGAAGCGGAACACCACGGCCTGATATTTCAGAGGTTTTATCGGGTGAATCCGGGCCATTCGCAAGAGGAGAACAGATCGGATACGACGAGTGGTGCCGGCTTAGGCCTGCCGATCGCCCGCACTATCGCCGAAGCTCATGGAGGCTCTCTCTGGCTTGAGCAATCAAATCGAGAGGGAAGTACATTCGTCTGCGTGTTGCCGATTGTTTTGCAGGTTGAACAGCAGCTTGAGATGTCTTGACGCCAATCCAAAATGAACGCTGAATGAATTTGCCGAGTTAGCTTAGTAATCGCCTGTTCATGCAGGAACCGTTACGGTTGGCTCACTTCCTTCAGATAGTAGGCCCATGCTGCAAAATATCGCATTTAAGGCTACTTGGATGGGAAGGGCAGAACGGCACCTCAGGAGGCGACATGAAAGTGACCATCACGAAGACAAGACGCGGGCGTACGTGCAGCCTCTACCTGGTGGTAGTTCTTGTGTCACTGTTGGCCGCAGCAGGAGCACCGCGAACGCTACACGCACAGGTAGAGGGAGGAACAATTGCCGGCACGATCACCGATTCCACAGGGGCGGTCGTGCCTGGTGCCCTGATCACCGTCCGGAGCACGGAGACAAATTCGAGTCGCCAGCTGACGACAAATAAAGATGGCTTTTACCAAGCCCCTGACCTGCCGGCAGGAAAGTACGAAGTAACCGCGAAGGGACAGGGCTTCAATACCGAAGTTGCTTCAAACATCACGTTGACCGTTGGCGCAAGACAGTCTGTCAACCTCACTTTGAAAATAGGACAATCTGCGGAGGTTGTTGACGTAGCTGCAAGCGCTCCAACCGTTGACGCGACAACTTCAAGCGTAAGCGAAGTTGTCGATTCAAAGAAGATCGTCGAGCTTCCTTTGAACGGACGTGACTGGACTTCTCTGGCGGTCTTGCAGCCCGGTGTCGCGACGGTGCGGACCCAGGCGACAGTCGGTATTAACAACACTCGTGACAACCGCGGCTTAGGAAACCAGTTATCGATTGCTGGGAACCGCCCGGAACAGAATAACTATCGTCTCGATGGAATCAGCATCAACGACTATGCCAACGGAGCGCCAGGGAGCATTCTCGGTGTCGACCTGGGAGTCGATTCAATCCAGGAATTCTCGGTAGTGACCGGCAATGCGGACGCGTCGTACGGTAAGACAGCAGGAGGTGTCCTGAATGCAATCACCCGGTCTGGCAGCAATAGCTTTCATGGCAGCGCATTCGAATTCATCCGCAATAGCGCTCTAGACGCACGCAATTACTTCGATGGGGCAAAGATTCCCGCCTTCAAGCGGAACCAGTTTGGCGGATCCGCAGGTGGCCCGATATGGAGAGACCACACCTTCATCTTCGGCAACTACGAGGGGGTGCGACAAAATCTCGGTGTAACATTTGGTCCCAGCAACGTCCCTTCGCCAGCCGCGCGTCAGGGCATCCTTTGTTCTAAGTGCTCCACGGGGCCAGTGACGGTGGCCGTCGCCCCAAGTGTAACGAAGTTCCTTGCCCTTTATCCTCTTCCCACTGGCCCCCTCGATTCCACGGGAAATACCGGTACATACTCATTCGTCGGCGCGCAGGTAACGAGCGAGGACTTTTTTACCACCCGCACTGACCATAAGCTCAGCAACGCAAACACTTTGTATGGGACCTATCTCTTTGACAATGGGAAAACTACCGGACCCGACACTCTAGGCAGCAAGCTGATTGGCACACTTTCAAAACGTCAACTTGCCACGATTGAAGACACTCATGTGTTTAGTTCAGTCCTTCTCAATTCGGCGCGATTCGGCTTCAGTCGCGTCGTCTCGAAAGCACCCTTGACCCTAAGTGCTCTGAATCCATTGGCAGCAGACACCTCCCTTGGGGCTGTGCCGGGTCGCGCTGCTCCGGTCGTGAACGTAACCTCGCTGGTGCAATATCCCGGCGGTCTGGGTTCTGTGGGAGAGTTCGATTACCACTACAACTCCTACCAGGCGTACGACGATGCATTCTGGACGCGCGGAACCCATGCGCTCAAATTTGGATTCGCCTTTGAGCGTATGCAAAACAATGGCCTCGGAGCGTTGAATCCGAACGGCAATTTTACCTTTCCAGATCTCCAATCGTTCCTTACGAACAAGCCGTCCGCCTTCAGCTCCCCGCTTGGCAACGGCATCTCTCCCCGCGACCTTCGTCAGTCTGTCGTCGGAGCGTATATTCAGGACGATTGGCGTTTTCGCCCGAACCTGACTCTGAACATGGGTCTGCGCTATGAAATTTCCACTGTGCCCACGGAGAGCAAGGGAAAGATAGCTACGTTGGTGAATGTGACGGACGCGCAACCGAGACTCGGCAATCCCTATTTCAATAACCCCACACTCAAGAATGTCGCGCCACGTGTCGGCTTTGGATGGTCTCCCTTCCAGAACGGCAAGACGGCCGTACGCGGTGGATTTGGCGTTTACGATTCACTGCCCCTGCTCTATCTCTTCCAGGTCCAGTCAGAGACGGACGCGCCGTTCTACCAGACCGGTAGCTCGAACAACTCTGCAGCGTTAGCTGGGGCGTTCACGAATGGCGCCTATCCTCTCATTGCCGCATCAGGCGCGCTGAACTACCTGCACATGGAGCAGAATCCCAAGCGCAATTACATCATGGAATGGAACCTGAGCGTCCAGCAAGAGTTTCCTGGCAGTATCACCTTGACCACGGGATATGTCGGTTCCCATGGCCTTCACCAGCCCGGACAATGGGACCAGAATCTAGTCCTTCCGATTCGCACACCTCAAGGCTACATGGGAGCTCCCGCAGGTACGCCTCCGGTAAATACCCACTCGAATGTTGCCGGGGTGAGCGGCTATTTGTGGAATGGGATGTCGAGTTATGACGGATTGAATGTAGGCGTCAAAAAACTGCTCTCCCACGGTCTGCAGCTTCAAGGCTCGTACACCTGGGGGAAGGCAATCGATGAAGGTTCCGCCACGATCAGCGGCGATACCTTCCTCAACACTCTCCTGCAATTGCCATTCTACTTTGATCCACACCAGAGAAGAGGTCTCGCAGACTTCAACATTGCTCAGAATCTCGTCATCAACTATCTCTGGCAGATCCCTGGCACGAAGACAACCATCGGACCCGTTCGTGTCCTCAGCAATGGATGGCAACTTGGAGGCATCTTCCAGGCCAGCACGGGAACACCGTTTACCGCGATGGTGAGTGGCGATCCAATGGGCATCAAGAACCATGGGGGAGATATCTACGGTATCGCGAACCGTGTGGCGGCTCCCGGTTGTGATTCCGCCGTTGGTCTTGTAAGACGCACCGGAGGTCATCCGCCGACCTACATCAAGACGCAATGCTTCGCCTATCCGGGCAAGTACCTCGGGAATGCAGGGCGTAATACCCTGATTGGCCCAGGCTTGAAAAACTTCGACATGTCGTTATTCAAAAACACCAGAATCCCCGCCTTGTCGGAGAGCTTCAACGCGCAGTTCAGAGTAGAGGCCTTCAACATCTTCAATCGCGCTAACTTCGCGATACCGACGGGTTCAAACGGTGGAGATCGTGTGCTGTTCGCCCAGACGGGTTCGCCTGATGCTCTGACGTATTCGACCAATGCGACGGCAGGGCAGATTAGTTCGACAACCACGACAGCCAGACAGTTGCAGTTCGGACTGAAGTTGATCTGGTGAACGGGAATCTTTCCAAATCGGTTCAAATTTGCCGCACTCAACTCTTGCAAGACCGATAAAGGAACAGATTTCTATGAAGCACGCTCGATTCATCTATAGAAGCTTTGTCGTACTATTCCTCCTCGGAGTATCAAATCCGGCCCACGCGTTCGCCACGAACTGTGAGGCCCTCTCATCAATGACGATCTCTCATATAGAGATCACCTCAGCTACCGAAGTCGCGGCAGGCAAGTTCACGCCACTCACAAAATCTGAGCCCAGTGAACCTGGCACACTTTCAGAATCCGTTCCCGCATTTTGCAGGGTAGTCGGCGTAGCGCGTCCTACCGATGATTCCGTGATCAACTTCGAAGTCTGGTTGCCGACACCTTCCGCTTGGAACAAAAAATTTGAAGGCGTCGGAAATGGCGGCTACATTGGGAGCATTAGCTATGGCGCGATGGAGAACGCGATAAACCGAGGGTATGCGACTGCCAGCACGGACACTGGACACATCGGAAGCGACCTTAGATTCGCCGCGGGCCATCCTGAAAAGATAGTGGATTGGGGATATCGGGCAATTCATGTGACCGCTGAGACCGCCAAGCTTATTCTCCGCGCGTACTATGGACATCCTCCGCAACATTCGTACTTCAATGGATGCTCCACTGGTGGAGGACAGGCGCTATCCGAAGTTCAACGCTTTCCCGACGACTATGACGGCATCATCGCCGGAGATGCTGGAAATGATCGGGTTCATCTCAATGCAGCGTTTATCTGGGCATTTGCTGCGACACATAAAGACGGTCAACTTCTACTTCCCGAGAGCAAGTTGCCGTTAATAAACAAGGCCGCGATCGCCGCCTGCGATAGGAACGATGGACTGGAAGATGGGATCATCGCGGATCCACTTCAGTGCCACTTCGATCCCGGTGTCCTCTTGTGCCATGGAGGGCAGAGCGAGAGTTGCCTCACTCCAACAGAGATTGAAGCGGCTAGGAAGCTCTATGCGGGACCCAAAAATCCTCGCACTGGCAAGCGGATTATTGCTGGGTGGGCGCCAGGCAGCGAAAGCCTGACGAGCGGTGACTACGCTGGCTGGAAGAACTATGTATTGAGCGGGGCAGAACCGGCGCGAACCGACTTCTGGAAGTACTTCGTCTTTGACGATCCCGACTGGGATTGGCGCACCTTCGATTATGACCGCGACCTCGCATACGCAGATACCAAGATGGCTGCCGTCAATGCAAGCAACGCCGACCTTCGAGAATACAAAGCGCATGGTGGAAAGATTTTGATGTATCACGGTTGGGTGGACCCCGTGGGTCCGCCACAGGACGCCATCGACTACTACGAGAACGTAGAACAAACGATGGGCGGTTCCGCGATGACTCATGACTTCTTCAGACTCTTCTTAGTGCCCGGGATGTCCCACTGCAACGGCGGCCCAGGGTATATGTTGGCTGGAGGAGCACGCGCCGGCAACGATCCTGACAACGTACCAAAGGCGCCTACTCCAGACCCCGACCATGACGTGTTAAGTGCTCTCGATCAGTGGGTTGAGCGAGGAACTCCTCCATCTCGGATCATCGCCGTTCGTCATATGCATGGTTCTGATGACCGCAGCATACCTGTCTGCGCTTATCCGTTTACGGCTCAAATGATCAAAGGTGGCAATGCTAAAGATGTCTCCGGCTTCCGTTGTATCGATCAGAGAGGAAAGCAATGACAGAGTCTCGTTAGGCTTCGATTTCCCTAATGACACACGTTCAAGTACCTCAACATGAGTTTTACTAACGAAGGAAAGTATCAATGTATTTCAATCGTCGCCGCCTCTCCTTAGTGCCAATGTTCACGCTTCTTTCCCTTACCTGCACTCTATGTAGAGCGCAGCTTGCACCCAGACCGTTGGTAACGGCAAGGGAAGCAATGGTCACCTCGCTTGACCCGCTTGCATCGGAGGCGGGCATGCGCATCTTGCAGCAGGGCGGCAACGCCTTTGATGCTGCAGTCGCAACTGCAGCCGCAGTTGCTGTGGTTGATCCACGAATGTCTTCGGCTGGAGGCAATGGATTCGCAACGATTTACATTGCAAAGACACGCGAGGTCCGTGCTCTCAACTTTTATGGAACTGCACCAAAAGGAGCCACAGCCTCCTTCTATACGGGAAAAGATTACTCACGTGGAGTACTCTCGGCACCCGTCCCCTCCGGTCTGAAGGGGTGGGAGACGCTTCATGCTGCCTACGGAAAACTGCCCTGGGCGGTCGTACTGCAGCCTGCTATTGATCTCGCACAGAATGGGTTTGTCGTGAGGAAACCCTTTAGCGACAGTATTAGCGAAAAGCGCGAGTTGCTCTCAATGTTTCCGACTTCTGCCAAAGTGTTTTTGCCGAACGGTCACGTCCCCCAGCCAGGCGAAATCTTCAGACAACCTGATCTTGCACGAACACTCAAAGAGATTGCCGCCAAGGGCGCCGCGGTCTTCTATCAGGGATCGATCGCAACTCAAATAGCTGACTTTTACCTAAAGGAAGGCGGCATCATTACACGAGAGGACCTGCGCGCATACCAGGCATCCTGGGTTACGCCGATCTCGACCACTTATCACGGATACACGTTCTATACCCAGCCGCCAAGTAGTAGCGGAATCGCAGTTCTGGAACAGTTGAATTTTCTAGAAAACTTCCCTCTGAAATCGCTTGGCCAAAATTCACCTGAATATCTGCACGTTGTTGGTGAAGCGATGCGACTGGCGATCGCCGATCGCAACCGTTATGTTGGCGACCCCAACTTCGTGAAGATACCGGTGAATCGTCTTCTGTCAAAGGAATACGCCAAACGGCGCAGTGATCTTATTCATCTCGACTCAACCATGTCGGTAACTACCGCTGGCGATGTCGATCAACCTGTCGAATCTCACACAACCCATATGAATACTGTGGATGCGGATGGAAACATGGTTGCCTTGACCCAGACCTTAGGTGCAGAGTTTGGCTCCGGCGTTGTCGTCGGCAACACGGGAGTTTTGTTCAGTAACGAGATGAGGCATCTGCATCTTGACGCGAACGACCCCTCGCGGTTGGAACCAGGTAAAAGGTCCCGCTCTAACGAAAGTCCAATTATTGTATTGAAAGGCGGTAAGCCGTTTATGGCGCTTGGCACCCCAGGTAACGATGGAATCTGGCAACGGCTTGTTCAAGTGATTTTGAACGTGGTTGATTTTAATCAGGACATCCAAACAGCAATTACTGAGCCGCGCATGGTCTATGGGGGCCAACAAGAGACTGGGACAGAGATAAAGCCGGTATTCAATGTCGAGGATAGGATTCCCGAGAACACGATCGATTCCTTGCGCGCAAAGGGTTATGTAATTAAGTCCGTGGGTGATGACATAGGAAGGGTCAATGGAATTGTCATCGATCTCAATTCAGGATTTCGGTCCGGAGGCGCTGACCCACGAGAAGACGGATACGTCATCGGATGGTGATAAGGTTTAAGACCGTTGGTAGATCTGGATTTCCAATCTAGGTGTGAGATGCCTCGCAACGCAATGGTTGCTCGACTTTACCCTTCATGGTGGAACAAAACGGGCATATCGGGGCTCATGATGGTTGGGTCCTGGATTATTTCCAGAAGTAGACGAGGAGCATGAAGGTGGCGCCAAACAACGTGCATGCAATCACAAACAGCCTAAATCTCGGTATAGGTGCCAACTGGCCCTCCGCCTTCTTCGTAATTCAAGTCCAGGCGTCTAACCTAGGGCTTCGGTCCCGGCAGAGGGTTCATTGGCATCTCACTCGGTATGCTCCCCAGCAGAATCGCTAGGTCTCGCTTCATATGCGTCAGCCGTGCGCGAAAGTCATACAACATCGCCTGCCGGTCATCCAGATCACCTATGGTCTGTTTGATCTTCTCTCCTGGCATGCTCGTAATTTGGACAATCTTCTCGTGTCCCTTCGCCGACTCCGGTTCTGGAATCCGCCCCACCTGCACCCAACCGCGGATCAGCCGTTGTTGCCGTGTCAGGCCATCCGGGTCGCCGGGCACGGGTGAGTTCATGAAAGTAGCCACGACCTTTGAATAGACATTTCTGTCATTGGCAGGACGGTCGAAGAGCTCGCTCAACATATTGCTCTTCACCTCCAGCTCCCGCTTCGGCCCCTCGCTGATCCGCAGGCCAATCAGCGACAGCACCGCCGTCGCCGACCCCGCAACGATACCAGTCACACTCGCGGCACGGGCATGGGTCGTCAGCCCAAGCGCTGAGCTCGCCGTGCCCGCGGTTCCACCAATTGCAATGCTCACCAGGTTCAACCGGCCAACCTGGCTGTCCCGATGCGTCGTCAGGTAATTCTGCAGCTCTCGCGTCTCCGCAATCTCCACATCCATCTGCCCAGTCGCCGCATCTACTTCCAGCGATGCCGAGGTCACCTCCATCAGCGCCTGCTGCCGCTGGAAGAACAGTTCCCAGCGATTCTCAGAAGACGATTCCGACGATAGCTCCCGTATGCGATCGAAGAGCGGCAACATTCCGGTAGCCCGCGCCGTCTGCTCCGCTGAGAGCGGCAGATCGGTATCGGGCACAACCTTCGGCGCACTTTGTGCTGATACGGCAAGATTCAGACAAAGGCTAGCAACCAGAAGTATGGAACATCTGGGCAGGTTTTGATGCATTGTGTGAAACATGGCGCAAGTCTATGCTCAGCCGCCCCCATACGAAAGCTGTTTTACCTCTAAACATTGGCACTGACCTGCTTCAAGCGCCTGCGAAGTCTCGCTTCCGGTGACGTCGCCGTGTCGCTCCAGCCTGAGAGTTTAAGTTGCTCAAAATCCCGTTAATGAGAAGTTCAGCAAAGCGCTTCTTGTCCAAAAGGCCATAATTGCCCGAGGAGCCATCCCTCGACTCGACCTTCAGGTTGTTCGAAGGGGCGGGTCAACGGGGATGTTTCCGAATTGTGTCGATGCGGCAGACCGATCAACGCTCTGATCAACGCATCTGAATGATGCGCCGATCACCGGGCAGGTCAATTATGCGCGTTTGTCCTGCGTGGCTCAACGACGATCGCAGGCAGGGCAGGACTATACAATTTGGTTCAAACGATCGCGGTCCAAATGAACTTCATGAAAGCTCGCTTGAACATTTTCATCGGGTCCACCAAAATCCCGGGCGCGATATCGAAGCGCAAGTAACTGACCGCATCATTTGGCTGCCTCTCGGACACGTTTGTGCTGTGAGATCAAGTCCGAAATGTCCACCCCTTGCTTACTGGCTATTCGATCCAGGGCTGTCATGATGAGCTCGATTTCCTGCTCAGCCTTAACATTGGTTTCATAGTCCAGTTCTGATCGAACCTCCGCGGATTTGGCTTGCCGGTTTTGCGAGATCATGACAAACGTTGAAAGGAAATATGGCTTCGAGTGAAACGATTAGAGTCAAAAGACCGAAGGATACTTGTCAAAAACCAGCGCGAGGCCCAGCGCACCCAAGTTTACGACAATCCATAAGCCAAACCACAAGGTGTGGACATAGACAAACGTCATGGACCCGGCAAACCGGGTCAGCTCGTCGGCAATCTTGTCCCCCAGATTTTTTAGCTTCTTGAGTTCTTCGTTGGCATTCTTAGCCACAATCGCCTCCTTTATTCCCAAGTCTTAGGTGCGAAGGGTTTGCGAGCTCTTGAGCAAAGGTATACAACCGGTTGGCGTAGTCGTAAGCGTATCGATACTAAACGAATGCCCTGGGGTGCTTATAGTGCTGCTATCGAGTGCGATCCTCGCAGCGGTCCTTATTCATCGTGGAGTGTTATCCATCTCACCGGAGGGCCGCCCGCCTGTTCATCCTCTGTGGAGCCGCATGTTCTTGCCCGATCAATCCACTCTGCTCGTTCCAGGCGATAGCGGGTTGGTTCTCTTTGGCAATTTCGCGAAACAACACGTCAACCTCGATAACTACATCAAAGGGGAGTACCGAACCCTTCCGGCGGCAGCTTCCACCGCCCAGCAGGCTATGCAAAATGACTTGGCGAATCGAAGATATACCTCCATCGTTGACCTTCAGATCGCGCAGTCTCTCAATCGGTTGGCCCTGGCGGATCGCTCGAAATTGCAGGTCCGCTATGCTCGCGATCTCCGGCCAAACGACCTCAAGTCTGGAAACGCCATCCTCGTCGGAGCGGCCGAAGCAAACCCCTGGGTTGAACTCTACGAACGCAATATGAACTTCGTATTTTCGGATAACTATGAGATTCGCGTCTTTTCGGTGTTCAACCGGTCGCCCCGCAAGGGTGAGCCGCTGCGATGGGAGTCTTCGCTCGCCGATCCGCAGCATCACGTGTACGGAGTTGTCGCGTTTCTGCCCAACCTTGGCGACAATGGTAACACCCTTATCCTCGAAGGCACGTCGATGGCGGGTACCGAGAGCTCCTGGGACTTCGTATCCGACGACTCGCAGCTTCTTCCATTTCTTGATCGCATACGTCGCCCCGATGGAAGCTTGCCCCACTTCGAACTCATCCTCGAAACAATCAACATGGGCTCTAGCGCAGTTAGAAGCACAGTTCTCGCCTGGCGGATAATTGGCTGAAATGCCGCTATATCGCCTTAAGGTTAGCGTTGAGTTCACGAGGTCTATTTTGTCGGACGATGCATCATCGAATTGATCGTGGACCAACTTAGAGTCTTAGAGTCGTTGAGTCGACCTGTTCAGTCGCCACACCCATGTGTCCCCGCGCAGAGAGAGGTTCACGGCCGGAATGGTTTGGAGTGAACTCTGAAGTTACTGACGCTTTGGATCAAGAGCTTGGCGGTTGATGGTGGAAAGGATTAGACTGTTCTCCCCCGGGATCGGCATTTCTCGCACCGTACATCACAGAGCGTTTAGAAGCAATAGATTGCGTTGCTGGCGATGCCAACGAAAGAGACCAGACAGTCGCCCCGACTGTTCGGAAGTTGTTCCCTGGCTGAATCTGGTATAGGGCCCTCAGATTTCTGACGTACAGATCCGTGGCTAGTCGTGTTTTGCCTGCGCGATCTCAAACAGGTCGGGCTAACGCAAAAGCTTCTGAGCGTAATTCTCTTCTAGTGATGGACGTCGTGACTCAAATAATTCAAGACCGTGCAAGTGACGCACTGGGCAGTCATTCCCGAGCTATGGTCGCCGTCATCGCATTTGCTCTGTTTCTCGACTATTTCCTTTACGGCCTCCTTTTCCCTTTGGTAGCTCATTCTCCCGCCGGGTTGAAAGGTGAAGGACATCTTGCGTTGCTCTACGGCGTATATGCAATCAGTGTCCTGCTGGTGACTCCAGTCTTCGGGTACTTGGGTGATCGCATCGGCGGCCGATCAACCATGTTGTGTGGTACGGCGTTGGCGGTCTGTGCAGTATCGCTGTTGGGCGCGGCGCCGAGCCTCTCGCTGCTGCTACTCGGGAAGTTCTGCCAAGGCGCCGCCTCGGCCGCGCTCTGGACCTCGGGTCTTGCACTCATCGCGACAAACTATGTCGAAAAGCGTGTGGTGATGCTGGGTTATGCATTTACTGGCGGCACATTCGGTTCAGTGATCGGGCCGATTGCCGGCGGACTCCTCCATCGCGCAGGCGGCTATAGGTTGCCCTTTCTCATCACCGGCGTCGCGTTTGTAATCGCGGCAGCCCTGATCGCTCTTCTTGTTCCAGCAGGTGGGAAACAACGGAACGAGCCGGTCGACCTTCGTGCTTTGATGCTCAACAAATCGCTGAAGGTCCCTGCTGTGGCTATCGCTCTAGCCGCGTTTTCTGTGGGAATCATCGAACCGCTCTTGCCTGTACGGTTGGCGCGTTACGGCGCAACATCGATGGCAATCGGCATCATCTTTACGGTCTCGACCTCTGTGTACGGCTTGAGCGCCCCCCTTGTAGGCCGCGTGTCAGAGCGGATTCCTATCCAAAGAGTGATCGTTCTGGGGACGATCGCAATGGCGGCCACGCTTCCTTTCCTGGCGCTCTTCAAGGGTGTCATCCTGGTCGGCGTCACGTTATCTTTGATCAATATCGCGTTTGCCTTCATGCTCAACCCGGCGTCGGCGGAACTCGGCAACGTTGTCGATCGATCTGGAATGTCTTGTTATTCGGCAGTGTACGCGGTGTACAACGTCTTTTATTCCATAGGAATGTTGGCCACCGCAACGCTCGCTTCTGCCGCGGCCCGATTGCTTAACTTCTGGGGTGTTTTACTCTGCGTCAGCGCAATCTTGCTGCTGTCTGTTCCCTTTCTCATCAAGACGGGTCCGCAACGAACGATGATTGCCGCGGCGTCTGACGGAATAGCCGCAAAGGGAGCCGGCGCGCACGGTGAAGTCCATTCTTGAAAAGAGTAAGTCAAGGAGGTAAATCCTATGATCCAGATCATTCCAAGCCAAGTCACCGAGACCCCCGCTAGTTTGCTCGCAGCGCTTGATCGCGGCGAATCGCTTCCCGCCCACTGGTACACGGACCCCGCTATCACGACGCGTGAAATCGAAAAGATTTTTCGGAAGACCTGGAATTACATAGGCCCGGCAAAGGAGCTGGCGAATCCGGGCGACTACATTACCGGCTATGCGGGCGAAGTACCCGTTGTCGTGATCCGCAACGAAGTAGAGTTGGCGGGCTTCGTCAATGTATGCCGCCATCGCAGGCATGAAGTGATGAAGGGCCGCGGAAACGCGAAGATGATGCAATGCGGATATCACGCCTGGACCTACGATCTTACCGGTTGCCTAAAGGGCGCGCCGCGCTCGGCTGCTGAACGCAACTTCCGGCTGGAAGACTATCCACTTCTGCCGCTTCGAGCGGAGACGCTGGGCCCATTCGTCTTTGTCAATCTTGACTCCCAGGCAAAGTCTCTTGCCTCGTACTACGGCGATCTGCTCAACATCCTCGCTGGAAGCGGCATCCACCTGGAAAGTCTCGAGCTATACAGCCGCGACTCCTGGACCGCCGAAGCGAACTGGAAGACGATGCTTGAGAACTATCTCGAGTGTTACCACTGCGCCGTGGCACATCCCGGCTTTAGCGCAGCAATTGATGTAAAGCAGGAAAACTACAACCTCACCACGCATGGCTGGTTCGCGAGTCAGCTGGGGCAGGTGCGTCAGTCGGCGCTCGAAGGCAAGACCGCTGTCGAAATCTATGACGCGCGCGGCGAGATAACGCAGGCTCAATATCACCTGTTGTGGCCTAATGTCACGGTCAACATCAATCCGGGGTTTCCTAACCTCTCCATTGATGTTTGGGTCCCTGACGGACCGAACAAGGCCAAGGGATTCTCGGAACAATATTTTGGGCCCGGTGTGTCGGAGCAGTTCGCTCATGATCTGATCGCCTTCAACAAGAAGGTGGGTTACGAAGACGACGTTCTCACCAATTCCGTGCAGCACGGGCTCTTGGGTGGCATGCCTGATCGGGGCCGGTTCCTGATCAACAGCGAGCACCTCTGCATCCATTTCCAAAAGCTCGTTGTCCAGGCGTTGTCTGAGAACTCAGGGAGGCTCGAAGAATTGCCTGCAGCCAGCTCGCACCCGGTCTCGACAACAATCAGCGCAGCTCCAACCGCTTCCGCCGCCGCGGAAAGCGAGCGCAACTCCTATGTGGAACTAGAGGTTGCCAAAGTTGAAAGAGAGAGCGAAATCATCAGCTCCTTTTATCTCCGCCGCGTAGACGGTGACCCATTATATCGCTGGGAACCAGGTCAGTTCCTGCCTATCCGTGTGACGATCCCCGGCCGCACAGAGCCCGCTTTGCGGACCTATTCAATCTCAACCTGTTACAACCCCAATTTCTACCGGCTGTCGATCAGGCGCGGTGAGGGAGCTGCGCTGGTCTCTCAGTTCATGTACGCCAATGCGAAGACCGGCTTTCGTCTCCACGCCTTGATGCCGCGCGGCAAGTTCGTTCTCGACCAGAGCAGCAATCGAGCTGTTGTGCTTGTCTCAGGCGGGGTTGGCATCACGCCAATGATGGCCATCGCCGAGCACATCGTTGAGGAGGGCCGCCGCACCGGCACCTATCGGCCGATCCACTTTATTCACGGCGCGCAAAATGGCCGAGTCCGCGCATTTGGCAAGCGTATTCAGGAACTCGCAGTCGAGCACCGTACGCTAAGCGTGCACGTCTGCTTAAGTGGTCCCTCACCCGAGGACGAGATCGGCGTTACCTATCACAGCAAGGGCCGCGTCGATATCACCCTTGTGACTGCGCTTGTGCCTCCGGGCGACTACGACTTCTACCTGTGCGGCCCATCTGAGTTTATGAATTCGCTCTACGCAGGACTAGTTGGGACTGGCGTTCGACCTGAGCGAATTCACTACGAGTCCTTCGGTCCAGGAACGGTACTTAAACCGGAGTTGCCGAGAAAGCCTTCGGAAGAGCACAACGGGAGTGCGGTCCACGTGAAATTTGCCCGGTCTGGGACCGAGACGGCATGGTCCCGGGAAGATGGCACTCTGCTCGAGCTTGCGGAAGAGGCTGGGCTTGCTCCCGCTTTCGGCTGCCGTTCGGGAATCTGCGGAACGTGCAAGACAAAGATTGTTCATGGCGCCGTAGAGTATCTCGACGAACCGCTGGCTGACCGGGGCGAAGGGGAGATTCTGCCCTGCTGCTCCGTGCCGCGAAAGGCTCAGGGCGAAAACCAAAATGGCGGACGTCCGGACGTCGTTCTCGACCTATAGCGGCAGTGCATTGCCACAGCCTTGATCAAAGGAGACGAGTATGACTACGGTGCAAATGCAGGTCCCCACGCAAGACTTCCACCAACAAGCTTCGGCGCTCAGGCCCGAGACGCGGATGGTTATCGATGGCAAACTGGTCGATGCCATCTCCGGCCAACGATTTGAAACGGTCAACCCGGCGAACGATGAAACGTTAGCATCGGTACCGATGGGGGGCGTCGAGGATGTAGATCTCGCGGTGACCTCGGCGCGTGCGGCATTCAGGGCGGGAGTTTGGTCTCGACTGGAGCCGCGCGCCCGCATGCAGGTGATGTACCGAATGGCCGATCTAATCACGGAAAATGCACTTCGTTTGGGACTCATGGATTCAGTCAATGTCGGCAAGCCTATCGCCGACATGCTCAATGCAAATGGCGACGTCGCTGCCGCAGCCTTGACCTTCCGGTTCTTCGGCGAAGCCATCGACAAGGTCGAAGGAGTAGTAACGACAACGGCCCCGAATGCGTTCCACTATATTGTGCGCCAGCCAATCGGCGTGGTTGCCTGTATTGCACCCTGGAACTATCCGCTGCTGATTGCGGCGTGGAAGGTGGCGCCGGCTCTCGCGATCGGCAACTCCGTCATTCTCAAACCGGCACAGATCTCACCCTTTTCAGCAACCTTACTGGGACAGCTCTTTCTGGAAGCCGGCGGGCCGCCGGGCGTCCTCAACATAGTCCATGGAACAGGCGGTACGGTGGGCAAAGCTCTTGCGCTTCACCCAGACGTCAACAAGATCAGTTTCACGGGTTCGACCGATGTCGGAAAGATGATGATGGTGTATTCGGGTCAATCGAATCTGAAGCGGGTCACCGTGGAGACAGGTGGCAAGTCGCCGCAGATCATCACTGCCAATGTGCCCGATCTCGACGTTGCGGTCGAATATGCGGTCAACGGCATTTACGGCAATAAGGGAGAGATGTGCAGCGCCGGTTCGCGCCTCCTGGTGGATGCCAGTATTCATGATGATTTTGTAGAGAGGTTCAAAGCCAGAACACGCCAGACCGTCCTGATCGGAGATCCACTGGACACCGCGACTACGATGGGGCCGTTGGCTAGCCGAAATCAGCAAACGAGCGTTCTTTCAGAAATAAATCTCGCAACGCAGGAAGGCGCCAAGCTGGTGTTGGGCGGCCAAACGCCGGAGGGATTCGACCACGGAGCCTATGTTGAACCTACTTTGTTCACTGGGGTGAACAACGGGATGCGAATCGCGCGTGAGGAAGTCTTTGGACCGGTGGCCACCGTGCTGCCGTTTGAGACAATCGATGAAGCTGTCGCCATCGCCAATGACAGCATTTATGGATTGTCGGCCAGTGTGTGGACATCGGACGTTACCACCGCGCACAAAGTAGCTCGCGACCTGGAGGCCGGCGTTGTGTGGGTGAACTGTTACGACCTGGGAGATATGACGCAACCTTGGGGCGGCTTCAAGCAGTCAGGCATCGGCCGCGATAAGTGTTTGGATACGCTGAACGCAGTCAGTGAGTCAAAGTCAGTCTGGATCAACCTGGACTAGTTATGGCGTTGGAACGCCCAGGCTGACCCCGTCATAGTTTTTCGGCGTTGGCCATGGTCCCTCCTGCTCAATATCCACCAAGCTTGTGGGAAGCAGCGGCGTGCGCTGGTTGAGCTTTGAATGATCGCGCACCTGTTTCAGCGCAGTTAGCTCTTTTAGGTATTGCAGATAGCCCTTGGCAACCTGCTGTCCTTCAGGATCGTGATACAGATCGTTCAGGCCGAGGACTCTGCCTTCGCCGAGCAAACGAAAGTCCGGGTTATTTCCCGCCATGTTGATCTCATTCTCCAATTCCAGCCCGGCCAGAACGATTCCATTGGCGTCCAGCTTATCCATCACCTGCTGAAAATATTGCCGGGAAAGATCAGGATCGAGGTAGGACATCGGCGGACCTTCCCACATCCCCGGAAACTCCTTGGGACGATAGGGCCGCACGGGAGCGTTAGGAGCATATTTGCCATGGAGGATCAGAACAGTCGCAATGTTCTGGGCATAGGCCCGCTTCATAAAATCTATGTTCTTATCCAGATCCTCTTCGATCCCAAACCTGATGACGCGGATTCCGGCTGATTTGATGTGAGCAAGGTTGGCATCCTGGTCTGCTGCGTTGAATTGCAAGGGATGAACGAAGTTGACTCCTCGGACGACGTCCTGAGCGGAAGCCGCGCCGAATTCGAAAAGCAACGAAAGAAATGTCATGGCGTAGAGAACTACTGAAAAACCAGATCGCTCAGTTGCTGGCACGAATATCTCCTTCACCTTGACGGTCAACTTTATTTATTGTTCCAGGGTATACCCGAGTAATTTCTCTGAGTCTCCCAGCTTCTCGCAGTCCGGCTCATTGGACGCGAAGTGAGACTGATCCTTGGAGTTGTAGCAACGGTAAAGTGGGATCGTTCCTAGTTGCGCTTTCGCATACACCCAACCCGCTGTGCGCAGGCGTCGATAGTTGTTAGTCTCGCAAAATCCTTTCTCTGCGAGCATATGGTCAGGATGTCCGGGCCGCTGAGTAACGCAGTCTTCCAGTTCGACGGAGGGTTTGGCTTCATCGGCAACCGTCATCAGATAACCGGACTCTTTCTCAAGTTTGTAAGAACTGTAATTGCCGGGAACAGGAGCCGTAGTAGACCAGCGATCATGCAGCGCTGCGTCATACCAACGTGCCAGCAGAATACCGATTTGCGATGAGACGGGTTTGCTTGATAGCGACACGGTTACATCGCGGAAGACGAGGTACTCCATCTCGCGGCCTTCATGGGGTGGCCAATAAGCATAGACCAGCAGCCACGAATTCGAGAGCTGATTGGCTCCTGTTTTTGCATCGAGCAAGACTGGATACAGAATGCGTTCGTAGGGAGGGGGAAGCGCGGATGTTGCAGGATCGAGCCCCAAGAGCGGCTCTGGCAGACTGGCAAGCGTCGTATGGTCGTTACTTAGGAAGAGCCCCAGTCCGCCATGCACCCAGCCTGTGAACACCAGTTCGCCAGTTGTTGCCCAGCGGGCTACGCTGACGCCTGAACCATTCATGAGACGCGTCGCATCGCCTCCCAGTCCCGGTTGGTCCCACCGGCCTTGAAAGAACTTCGCCCACTTGCCAGGTAGCGGATCGGAGACAGGTCCGCGCGCCACGATGAGCGCTCCATCCCTATTCCGGAAGCAGTAGGCGTAGTAGTAGCCGTCCTGCCCATTAACCGTGCTGCAGGAGCCTTCCCCCGTTTGTTTATTGGCAGTGGGCATATCCGTGCCAGTGAGAATTTGTCCGTAGCTCTTCCAGGTCAATCCATAGTCGGTAGAGACAGCAAGGGACGTCGACATATGGGTTTGAAAATTGGCTTGGTAGTGGCACGCGGTTTCGGCATGGATAAAACCGACGGTCGTATTGCCAACAGGCTCGGTATGGTTCAGCCATTGCCCGCAGGAGTCATATGTTTCGGGCCTACCGGGACTGAGAACGGTGCGCTCCGGGCCACCCATATCCCACGGAGAATGCCCATCGATCGCGTACGTCTCGCTGTGCGCGTCAAAGCCGCGGAAGCCTCCATTGGGAAGGGGGATCTCAGTGAAGTGATTGTCTATGACAGCCACGACGGGGCCGCGCACGATACGGGGAAGACCAACACGGACCTGAATGCACTGAAGGCAGGCAGTAGAGTCCGGCTGCACATTCGCTGTGCTCTGTGCCCAGACCGTACCGGACAGCAACGAAAGAACTGTCACAGTGCAGAAAACTGCGGGCATGTTTATTCGCTTCATTTTGAGCATGCGTTTGTTTAGACCCAATTGAGTTGTCAGAGTTTTGGTCGCAGTGCAACAAGCCAAAACAAAGATCAAGACAGCCATTAGGGGGGCTGAAAGATCACTCTGCTTGTAGATCTCAACGACCCAATGCATGAATGATCGCCGAGTGGTTTGCCGTTCGGGTCATTGCTTCAGATCGTAGCCGAGCAGGGCCTCCCGCTTTCCCATACCGTTACAGTCCTCGCTGTTGGAGGCAAAATGGGAGTGCTCGGTATCTGAGTAGCAGCGATACACGGGTTGTGTGCTGGGCTGTGCGGTCGCATAGACGAATCCCGCACTGCGCAAGCGTTGATAATCCTGCGTCTCGCAGACACCTTTCTGATTAAGGATGCGGTCGGGATGACCGGGCCATTTGCTGATGCATTCTTCGAGCTCAACCGTAGGCCGGGATGGATCGGGAATGGTCATCATGTACCCGAGCTGAGCGACAAGCCGGTAAGCAGAATAGTTGCCGGGGACAGGCGCGATGGTCGTCCAGTGATCATGCGAGATCGCGTCGTACCAGTGTGTGAGCATCTCTCCCACCAATGGCTCGCCTGGTGCCCGAGTCCATGAGATGTCGACCGGCCGAAAGACCAGGTAGCGCTTGCCAAAGCTCTCGCCGGGATTGAGATACATATACGTCAGCAACCAGTGGTCGCCCAGTTGGTTGAGGCCAGTCGTGGCATCGATGAGATCGGGATAGGAGATGAGTTCGAGACCGTTTTTACGCGACCAGTCACCGGGCTCAGCCAACACCAGAGGCTGCGGGAGCACAGAAACAAAATGCAAGTGATCGCTCGAGGCGATCAGGCCAAGCCCCCCTTTGACCCAGTTGACACCAAGGGTCTCGCCAGCTGTATTCCACCAAGCAGAGCCACTTCCGTCGATTTTGCTGGACTGGCCGCCAACGCCAGACTGAGACCAGGTGCCATTGAAATATTTCTTCCACTGGCCGGGACCAAGATTGGAAGATGGAGCGCGAGCAGCAAATGCATAACCACCGTCCCATGAGTGCCCCCCATTGTGAAGGCAATAGGCATAGTCGTAATCGTCCTGCCCGCGCACAACATTGGTGCAACTGTCGCCGGTCTCCTTGCCATCCGCGGGCGGATCGGTGCCGGTAATGATCGGCCCTGCAGTCTTCCAGGTCAGGCCATAGTCGGTAGAGGTCGCGAGAGCCATGCTGGCGTGGGTCTGTCCGCCGCGAGCATAGTTGCAGGCTGTTTCGTTGTGGTTCCAGCCATAGAGCGTCCGGCCTTCGAGCTCGACATGCACGATCCACTGGCCGCAGGAATCCGGGGTGTTGGGTGGTCCGGGCTTAACCACGGCCACGCCTGCTCCACCCATGTCGTAGGGGTGACTGCCGTCGATGGCCCATGTCGTTCCGCCAGCTGTGAAGCCGCGAAATTTTCCGTCAGGAAGCTGAATAGCGGTGAACGCGGCGTCGGCGATGTTGGGTGCCGGTCCTCGGGCGACGAGCGGGACCCCAACGCGAATGCGAAGCGTAGCGGTGGGATCGGGCATATTGACTTGCCCCGGCGGAGCAATGGCTTGCCGACCGCTTTCTGTGAGAGCGCCGCAGCGATAGACACTGTCGACGTCAACTGTCTTTGACCATGGATCGGAATTCCAGGCAAAGTAGTCGATGCCGATGAGGCGATGCTCGGTAGCGAACGCGTCGAAGTCATGGCGGAGTTCTTCGATGAGAAGCGTGCGGTTGGCTTCATTTGGCGGGCAGGAAATGTCGCTGTTGGGAAAGCCCCATTCAGTGATCCAGCAGGGCTTTCCTTCCGATGAGCCTTCGGGACGGCATAGCGCCAAGTCCACGTCGGTTAGCCGGTCGAGCCTCCCTGCCGCTGCAGCAGGATTGCCGGGCTGCGAACTGGAAGGGTAGGTGTGAATACCGTAAGCATCGACCAGGAAATCTAATCCGTGCGCGCGGAGAAACGCTATCGTTGCGGCGAGACTGACCATGTCCTCTTTTTTGTTGTTGTAGAGCTTATCTCCATCTCTAGCATTGACCAGGCCTGCGGAGATGATAGACGCCATTCGATTCAGACGGGAATGGTCGCGGACCTCTTTGAGCGCAGCCAGTATTTTGATGTACTGAAGAAACCCTTGCGCAATTTGCTTTCCCTCGGGATCGTTGTTGAGATCCTCGATGTTCAGGATTTTCCCCTCGCCCGGCAGAGGAAACTCCGGGTTAAAAGCGGCCCAGTTAATCTCGTTGCCGAGTTCCACGCCCGCCAGGCGAACGTTGTTCGCATCGAGGCTGTCGAAGAGTTTCTGGAAGATGGCCTTAGAAGCTGCGGGATCGGCCCATGAGAGTGGATGTCCGCCCCACATTTGCGGAAACTGATCAGGTTGGTAAGGCCGGGATGGCGCGTTGGGCAGATATTCGGCACTAACGATCAGCTGGAGACTGATACCGTGCGCAGCGGCTCGCTTTGCAAAATCGATACCTTTGTCGTCATTCGAGATGCCGCAGCGAATGACCTGTACGGAAGCCGCCTTGAGCTGATCGAGCAGCGCATTCTGATTAGCGACACTCGCGCGCATTGGATTGACAACATTGGCTCCTACAACCAGATTCTGTCCTCTAACCAGCGCCGGCCCGACGAGCAAGAAGGTGATAAACCAGGCTGCCAATAGTCCTGTACGGTTGACTCCATCCATGCGAACCCTCTCCCTATACTCAATTTGGAGAAACCTGGAGCTGCACTGTGCCCCGGACATCCATAGAGACACGACGGTATGATCCATGTTGCGACTGGATTACACAGACCATCGCCGCACACCCCACAACTCTGCATTGAGGATAGGGTTGTAGCCGGAAGTAGTAATGCCGCTTCCGCCCCCGAAAAGAGGATAGCCGATGAGAAAATTCCTTTTCACAGTTGCGACGGCTTGCTCTCTTGTTGCAATCAAAACATACCGACGGATGCCCAAGTGAGTCCAAAGAGCCAAAGGAAATGCAAACCTGCTCTGAACGTTCTTTTCCTCGTCACCCTTGGATTATGCCGCATGACGGATGCACAGCAGGCGGAACCCGTTCCGCCAAAACCTGATCTTTATTCTCTGAACACGGCGATCTCCAAGGGCGTTGTGAGTACACGGATGAGCCTATTCAGCGCGACCGACCAGAAACACGTCCTCGACACGATCCAGGGTCTCGATCCAGGCATGATCTACGCCACCTACGTGGGGGTATGGGGCACGATCCGGCAACAGGACTTGAATTCAGCGGAACAGCTTGCCGGTAAATTGCGGCAACTCCTGCCACATACGATTCTGGGCGGTGGCGTCAACGAATCCGTGTCGCTTTCCATTCCGCCACAGACCTTAACCTGCGGTGGACAACTGGGAATAAGAACATTTGCTCCCGCAGCGATGATCGATTCCAAGCAAAAAACGCCTTTGCGTGCGGATCGCAACGTGATGCGACCAGGGCCGACATGTAAAGCGCTTTCCTCAGGTGACGATTTCCCGCGCGGCTGATGCGGGACGCCCTCCTCACTGAGCTTCCTGATATTTCATGCGCAGGATCAAGGCCGCCATGTGCAACCCATTCTCGCACCGTAAGGTCTGACGGCAGCGTAGATAGTTCCGCGAGCAATTGCATCGCGCTTACCTGTGCGATGCCCGGAATGCTTACCAACAACTCAAATCGCTTGCGGAGCAGATGGTCCTGTCGGACGAGTGTCATTGCTTCGCGCCGAAGTTGGTGGATACGTAGCTCCAGCGATGCCACGGAGCGTTTCAAATCTTGAACAGTGCCCCCGCAGCTCGGTCAAGAGAACCGAGCAGCATGGAATAGCCGAAGCAGGTTCCGTTGTTACCTCCGCTCTGTGCTGAATGAGCGCATTGCCCCCCTCCTGAGAA
Organism: Tunturibacter gelidoferens; assembly: GCF_040358255.1. NCBI lineage: Bacteria > Pseudomonadati > Acidobacteriota > Terriglobia > Terriglobales > Acidobacteriaceae > Tunturiibacter > Tunturiibacter gelidiferens. Next base: position 5,003,888 of record NZ_CP132938.1, on the reverse strand, counting down.
GGTTGGCCTGCGACGCAAGAAGAAAGTGAGCACCAGAAGCTACTGATGACTCACCAGTCGCCGGCCATTTACAACGCCGTCATTCAGTATCAACTCGCCGATTGCTGCTAGGTCGCGTGTGGTGATCGTGATCCGACCCGAATCGGTTCCGGTGATCCCACCAACGACGCGGCCTCTCGCAGTCAGATTGTATTTATAACGGAAGGCCGACGCGCTGTACCAGGCCATCAAAGCGTACATCGGAGCGCAGCGGGTCCACGCAAGGATCTATTTTGAGATACGTAAGCCCTTTATCATGCGCCGCAAGAGATTTTTCGAGCCATGCGAACGCCTCATCCTTTTCACCTAGCCCGGCATAGACCAGCGCGACTTCGTATCCCCCGATACCACTTTTTTGTACGTGCTCTTCCAACTTCGAAATCGTCCTGTGCGCTTCGGCTACTCGCCCCATTCGAGCGTAAACATTACCGAGGTGGCCTAAAGCGTGGGGGGTATCGCCTAGCTTCTGGAATTCTCCAACGGCGTCTCCATACATGCCTTTCGCCCCGTAAATGACACCCAATTCAAAGGGAAAGAGAAATTCAGGAGGATTGGGCTCCAGCGCAGATGCCCTTTGAAACTGTGCCAGTGCCTGATCATATTGGTGAGCAAAGTAGTAGACGATTCCGGCGGTGATAAATGAGCGGCTGGAAACAGGATCGAGCTGAAGAGTTCGCTTCGCCTCTGCCATCGCCTCGGGCAGGCGGCCTACGCGCTCAAGATAAAGGGCGTAGGCGGTATGGACGGATACCGAGTTAGGATTGAGCTCAAGCGCTCGCCTGAGCTCCTTTTCCGAAGTGCTCCAGTCCCAGCTGAGACTCATCACGGCGCTCGCAAGCTCGGCATGGCCTTCGGGCAGAGCATCATCCAACTCGATCGACTTGGCCGCCTCGCTCTTCTGTCTGGTAAACGCCTCGGTATATGCGAGCCAGCCAGCTTCCCCCATCCAGCCATAGCCATCGGCTAACGCAGCATGCGCCGGCGCGTAGTTGGGATCTGTATCAATTGCCTTCTGCAAATAACCGATGGCCTTTCGGGGGTCTCCCACATTCGCATTCAGCAGGTGAATGCCCAACAGATAAAGATCTTGGGCTTCCGTGTTGACGGGGCGCGAACGCGCCAGACGCGCTTGCTCCTGTGGCGTCACGTTAATACTGACCTCGTCGGCAATTGCTTGCGCCACCTCGCCCTGCAACATCAGAACGCTGGTCAGGTCGCGCACGTAGCTCCGGGCCCAGATGTGCTGATCGTTCCTGGCATCGATCAACTGAGCGGTGATTCGCACCTGTTTACCCTCGCGCGCCATGGACCCTTCCACGATCGCATCCACTCCCAGTTCCCGGGCGATTTCGGGCAGCGTCTTCTTCGTCCCCTTATAAGTCATCGCCGAGGTCCGTGAGATAACGCGTAGCGCAGAAACCTGGCCGAGGTCGGCAATCAATTCTTCCGTCATGCCGTCAGCGAAGTAGTCTTGCCTCGGATCGCCTGAGAGGTTTTGCAGGGGCAAGATTGCGACGGAGCGAATCTCTGGCCGTGCATTTGACTCCCTAAACCACCTTTTGAAGCCCACGTAGCCGATCATCGCAATCAGGCCTGATCCGAGCAAGACGCCGACCAGCACGTGCGGCGCGCGGCGCAAATGCTTCCCGGGAAGACGGGGTGGCTCGTCGATTTTCGCCTCTGGTTTCTCCCCGGACTTTTCTTGGGCGGTGGTTTGTTCCGCGAAAGCCGGGAGATCAGTTTCGGCGAGTGGCGAAGCCGATGCTTCCAAAGATTCCCACTGGAACTTCGGCACATAGGACCCGGTCGGAAGTTCGATACGGACTGCCGGGGGTTTTTCTGATTCCTGATAGTGCTGCGCCAGCTTCTTTCGGACCTCTGTGGCTTTGACACGGACCACCGCGTCATTTGCGGTGTCGTAGTCGATCGGACGCCCAAACATCTCGGCTCCAATCATCCGCTCGCGCAGGCAATCGAGTCGCCCTGCCAGCGCATGCTCAACGATCAGTTGGAGAAAGTCCTGAGCACGCTTGCTCCCCGCAAACGCGCGACTCGCGACCACCTCTTTGAGATGATCGCGCACCAAACCGGCCCGTTCCGGACTGAGTTCGTCCGGCTTCGAAACTGGATCGGTTGTGGACATATGCCCCTTTGCTTCTGTTTGAGTGACTTTATCACAGCGAACGTACCTTTGAGTGCACAACAAACGCTCCCCCACTGCGCGCTTAACTCTTTGAAAAAACAGGCACTCATCGGCTGGTCACCCAACAAACTGTTCCGAACATTCCACCTGCGCGGAACGGGTGTTTTCATGGCTGGCAGACCACCATTCAGTCGGGACAACAGTAGGAGATGAAGTCCATGCAGACAAATGAGCGATTCGCCTGCCGCCAAGGCGCAGGGCTCTGTATGAACGATTTTCGGGATAAACAAGGACCCTTCGCTCAGCGGTGTGGTAGAGCGACGAGCGAACAGAAGCGGAAATCAAACAGCGTTCGGGAAGAGCCCCTGTCTTTTCAGCACGACATCGCCAGCTCGCGCCTGGACGAAGACTTTTTTGGCTCTTCGGAGGCGCTCCTGCCCGCCCTTGTGTATGTGCCACGTGTTGCGGCGAAAGATTGTACCGTTCTGATCACCGGCGAGATCGGGACGGGAACGGAGTTGGTCGCGAGGGCCATTCATAGATTGTCATATCGTTCCCCCCAGGCGTTCGTCCGCGCAAATTGCGCGGCGATTCCGCCTGAGCGAATAGCATCCGAGCTACTCGGTCGCCAGAAAGGTAGCCGGTCTCAGGCGACGGAACCACGTCCCGGCCGCTTCCAATTGGCCGAGGGGGGGACGATCTTTTTGGAAGGCATCGGAAAGCTGTCGGCGGAGTCACAGCTCGCTCTGCTGCGGGTTCTGCAAGAGATAGAATCAGAGCTCGCAGGCGAAGGCGACTCGATCCGATCGGGCGTGCGGCTGATCGCTGCCACCCATCGCGACTTGGGAGCTGCCACAGCGAACGGGACCTTTCGCAGCGACCTATTTGATCGGCTTAACGGAATCCCAATCATGGTTCCTCCCCTGCGTGAGCGGAAAGAATACATCCCCATGCTGGCCTGGTATTTTCTCACTCACTACGCTGGAACAGCAGGGAAGAAATTACCGAGCCTGACTAGATCGGTCATGGATCTGCTTCAGTCCTATCCCTGGCCAGGCAACATGCGAGAGCTGCAGAGGGTGATGGAACGATTCGTGAATCACTGTGAAGCGAAAAGCTTTACGGTCGACGCGAAGTGCGTTCCCTGGGAGTCCATTTCGGCCCGCACCTCCGTCCGGGCGGAATCCGGAGAGCTACTACCCAGTGAGAAGGAGCTTCTTGAGCATGCATTGATGGAAATGCTAGCGGAACTCCCCGGCTGGGAAGCTTGAGTCTCCCGGGATCAGGGAATCATGGGGAATATATGAATGGAGAAGTTTACAGAAGAAGTTGAGCAGGAAAGCCTTACTTGGAGTTCTCGCACTGCGACTTGGTTAATCAAAAAACTACAAGGAGACTCTTTTGAATATCTTCGGCTCAGTGCGGCGCCGTCGTAAGACTCTAAGGCTGGGTGATAGTTTTCGGAACTGGATGAAGGCTCAATGGACTAGTTCTGATTCCCGTAATCATCGCTTTCTTGCGCTCCAACCGATCTTCAATCGCCAGAGAGAGATTTTCGGCTACGAAGTGTTGTCCCGTTCGGGATGGGATAACCGGTTCACTGGAGACTCCGATGCGGCAACGCAGATGATGGTTGACGACTGGATGTTTCATGGGATCCACGAACACACAGGAGGATATCGCATCTTCCTGAATTGCACGCGTGAAGCATTAGTAGGAGGGTTGTTGACGCTGCTTCCGCCTGCGACCGTGCTTGAGCTGCTCGAAACGGTTGAGCCAGACGAAGAGGTCCTGGCTGCCTGCCGCAGAATGAAAGCATTGGGTTACCATATTGCGCTCGATGACTTTCAGGATTCCGAAAAAATGGAACGTCTGATTGCGCTGGCAGACTATGTCAAGGTCGATTTTCGGCTCTCCGGTAAGGAAGAGCGTAGGGAGATCATCCGTCGCCTCAAGAGGAGTGCCGCGACGCTCGTTGCGGAAAAAATCGAAACCAACGAAGAATTTGAAGTGGCTCTTGCAGAAGGATTCCAGCTATTTCAGGGATATTATTTAGGGCGTCCTAAGGTCTTTTCGAAACGAAAAGTTTCGACTAACGATGTAAACCATTTCCGTCGAATGACAGCACTCAGCTAGTTCACTCACATTCAATGTGAGAAAGCGACGAAGCCGGTGAGGTTAAAAGCCTTCATCTGCTACCGGCTGTTGCGGCAGGTGCACTCAGCAGCTATTGAAGAACAAAATCAGTTCAAGGAGGATAAGAATGCGTTCAGATCTGGTATTCGATGCAATGGCGTGCGTTTCAGGCCGTTTTCTACTTACCAAGCTCGTCTCGAAGACAACCCGCAGACTCCATAAACCCAATACTCGCATACAGGAAACGACGAATGCTGTACTCGTACGCTTCAGTCGTGCCAACCCAATAGCAACCGTGCGGCGTATCCCGCAAATGACAACCGTTTCGTTGCGCCGCGCAAGCTGAGATGCAGACCTTGCCCGCGTCCAAAGCGCTCTCTACCGAGAGGAATGATGTCAGCCTCTGAACGCGGTTGGATCAAATGCAATCGACCTACTGGACAGACCAGAAATGAAAGAGGTGAATATGCTGGAGCCGATGGACATCTTTGACGAAAGAGCCACAATCAAACTCTTGACTGAAGAGATGCACAGTCTGTACCTGTTCTCGTTCCTACTAACCGCTGACAATGATATCGCTGAGCAGTGTTATGTCTGCGGGCTGGGAGAATGCGTGGAGGGAATCAGCGTTTTCATGGATTGGGCACGTTCATGGGCGCGCCGCACGATTCTCAAGCATGCAATACGGATAATCATGCCTGCGCCAGAGCACACTGATAACTTGTCGTCGATCAGTCTCAAAGGGGTGGCAGCATTAGGAAAGAACAACCTCTTTGCCGCCATTGTCGCACTCAGTGCCTTCGAGCGTTTTGTCTTCGTCATGTCAGTTCTCGAAAAACAGTCCGACGCAGATTGCTCGATGCTTCTAAGATGCTCGCGACGGGATGTTATGATTGCCCGCGAGTTGGCACTCAAGCGTCTTACAAACACAGATGATGGCTATGATCAATCCGCGTGGGCTGCCCGATTTTTTGAACCAGATGGACTATTAGCGTAGTGCGCAATTCCCTAAGCATGGTTGCGAAATCAGTGTAAATTAAAGTGCCCGGCCCGAAAGATGGGTCTCGTTGAAGGATTCTATGAAGGCAGTGTCGGTCGACTAGAGAAATCGATCTTCACTCCGTTTCGGTATGCCCACAGGCCCATTACTTGATTGCGGAACTCGGCAGCGTTTGGCATAAATCACGAGGACCGCTCGATATAGGGTGCGTTGGTGAAAGTCGGGGGAGATCGATTCCATAAGCTGACAATGCTTGCCATCACGACGCCAAACGAAGTTGTCTTGTCACGCGCCGATATGGATAGATCTACCAAATAAACACGACAAGTCGGTTTGCATCTCAATGACAGTTTCTCAACACCACTTCGAGAAAATCGTTCCCCCGCAGGGTAGGCTGCCTGAACATTGCATACGTCCTGGTGGCCTACTTCTCTTTACCGAATAGCTCAGCTGACGTTCGGGAAGGCGTATTCGCCTATTTGAAATAGACGAAACGCGCGAGGGAAACGATGCTGCAACCTATGGATGGCGCACTCGACTAACTCCTCTCCTATCTCGCTTTCGCGTGTGAGAAGGAAGGTACGGTTCACGAGGCCAGATGGCAGATGCGCCAAAGGCTCCAGAACGCTCTTGAAGAGCTACCGAGTTTCGTACATCCATAGATTGTCAACTTCGATTTGGAGGTCTAAGGAGCGAATGCCTGATCCCTTCAGCTTCCTTCTTTTTCGTGGGCCATGTTCCCAGGCACTCCCATTGCAAACTCTCTTTGTCCAACCTGCGCACGATAAATACGGATGAATGCCTGCGGCCGATCTCCGTAGCGGTACTCGTTTGACTGCAAGAACCCAAATGGTGCCCCTTTCGAAAAGACTTGGTTTCATAACAACAGCAGATCCCATTGCGCGGAATGTTCGAAACAGTTTGTTGAGCGCACTGCAGAGGGCTCTGTTTGTTTTCAAAGAATTACCTATCACACAGCTGGCCGTTTGGTGTCTCCTGAAAGGCACGTTTTCTGTTGGAGAAAGTCTCACAAACGAAAACGCCGGGAGGTGTCAGCTACAACTGTTTCGGTGGGTGGACGCGGCGGAAGCCACGGAACGTTTGTGTGTATTTGCTATCTAGTGCGACCCTCTATATTAGAAATACCGACTCAGCGGCGTTCAGCTGCTACGAGCGGCCCCCTCAATAGACAGTTTGCGGATTCATTCTCAGTTGGACAACCACCATCCAAACGGCTAACTCCCCATTCGTGAGCTCTTATGATGGCAGGCCGACGCGCCGCACCAAATCCTGGAAGCGCGAGTCCGAGCGTAGCGGATCCAGGCAGGGGTCTATTTTTAGATAAGTAAGCCCTTTATCACGCACCACGAACGATTTTTCCAGCCAAGAGAACGCCTCGTTCTTTTCGCCCAGTCCGGCGTAGACTAGCGCGATTTCATACCTGCCGATACCGGTCTTTTGTAGGTGATCCTGCAATTTCGAAATCATCTCGCGCGCCTCAATGACCTTTCCCATTCTGGCGTAAGCGTTGCCCATGTGGCCTAAAGCATGAGGAGCCCCTCCCAGCTCTTGAAATTTTTGAATAGCCTCTTCGTACATGCCCTTTTCCACATAAATGACACCGAGAGGAAAGGCTATTTCAGAAGGACTGTTTTGCAATTCAGATACTCGTTGCATCTGCGCCAGTGATTTGTCATATTGGCGGGCAAAGTAGTAGTTCCAAGCAGAATTGATAGACGTGCGACTGGAAACGGGATCGAGTTGCAACGCCACTTTTGACTCTGAGATCGCTTCGGCAATGTGGCCCATCCGTTCCAGGTAGCTGGAGTATGCCCAGCGGACCTGGGCTGAGCTTGGATTGAGCTCAAGCGCCCGTTTAAACTCATTTCCCTGAGTACTCCAATCCCAATCAAGATTCATTGCGGCATTAGCCAGTTCGACGTGGCCTTCGGGAAGAGCGTCATCGAGTTGGATCGCTTTGATTGCTTCCGTCTTCTGCCAGGGAAACGCCTCCGAGTAAGGCATCCAGCCAGCTTCCCCCATCCATCCGTAGCTTCTGGCCAATGCGGCATGCGCCTGGGCGTAGTTGGGATCTTTGTCTATCGCCTTCTGAAGATAGCCGATTGCGTCTCTCGGGTCTCCCGCATTTAAGCGTTGCGCGCCCTGTAGATACAGCTCCTGCGCTTCTGGGTCGACCGTACGGACGCGGGCGAGGCGTGCCAGTTCCTGCGGTGTCATGTGAATGCTGATTTCATCAGCAATTGTTTGCGCGACTTCACCTTGCAACGCGAGCACGCTCGTCAGGTCGCGTACATAGTTGCGCGACCAGATGTGTTGATCGTTTCTGGCATCGATCAACTGTGCAGTGATTCGCACCTGGCGACCCTCTCGCAGTACTGAACCTTCCACCACCGCGTCCACGGACAATTCGCGAGCGATCTCGGGCAGAGTTTTCTTCGTACCCTTGTAACTCATCGCCGAGGTCCGGGATATAACACGCAGAGCTGAGACTTGACCCAGATCGGAAATCAGCTCTTCCGTCATGCCATCTGCGAAATAGTCTTGTTGCGAATCGCCCGAGAGATTCTGAAGGGGCAGGATCGCGATGGAGTGAACCTCGGGTCTTGTACTGGGCCGCTTGGGCCAGACTGTGAAGCCGATGTAGCCAGCTGCGGCAAGGAAAGCCAGTCCAGCCAGAGCTCCGACCAACACACGCGGGGTGCGGCTTGCAGTCTCACCCGTGGCATGGGACGCGTCCTGAGTTGTGGCCGATTCCGCAAAAGCTACGGGAGCAGTTTCCGTGGGCGGCTCGGACAGCCTCTCCAAGAATTCCCATTGGAACCTCGGCACATACGATCCGACTGGAAGCTCGATCCGGACTGCAGGTTGTTTTTCTGCTTCCTGATAGTACTGGGCCAGCTTCCTCCGAACTTCCGTGGCTTTGACGCGGACTACTGCATCGTTCGCAGTGTCGTAGTCCACAGGGCGCCCGAACATCTCGGCCCCGATCATGCGCTCTCGCAGGTTATCAAGCCGGCCTGCCACCGCGTGTTCGACGATAAGTTGAAGAAAGTCCTGAGCGCGCTTGCTCCCCGCAAACGCCGGGCTCACGATTATCTCCATAAGGTGATCGCGCACCAAACAGACCTGTTCCCGACTGAGTTCCGCCGACGTCGAAACTGGATCTGTTGTCGACATACCACTCTTGATCCTGCCTGACAGACTTTATCACAGCAGCGAACATGCCCTACAGCGGATAACAAACGGTCAGCGAGTGCGCGCGTAACTCTATGAAAAAACTACTACTCATCCGCAGGAGACCGAACAAACTGTTTCGAACATTCCGCCCGGCATGAAATTGGTGTTGTCTTAGGGAGAAGACGGTTCGTACGGGTAACGGAGCTGTTGAATGTCTCGCAATCGGGCTGCAACTAGTCAAGCATTGGCTGAACCCTGATCAGAACCTGCGAGTACCAGCCTGCTAGCTTTTGGCATCTATTAGGAGATCATGATCGATATTGCGAGCTGGAACGTAGATTCAATTCGAGCTCGACTTGAACACGTCACAGCGTGGCTGAAGGCAAGGCAACCCGATGTGCTCTTGCTAAAGGAATTAAACGGAACAGGTTTTCCAGCCGGACGTGTTCCAGAAGCTTGGGTACGAGGGCGTAGCCGTGACCCAGAACGCTTATAACGGCGTCGCGATCTTGTCTCGTTACAGACGGCTCGCGGCGGAATCCACGGGAATCATCGGTAGAATCGGGAGTCGTCCTCCTCGAAGCGGCGAAAGGGAACTGCGATGAACGTGACGCACTTTACGAATACCTAGCTGCGGATGAGGAAGCTACTCGATTCAATCCGATTCACAAGCTCGGAGAGTCCCCCTTTCTCCAGAACTCCATTGGGTTCTGGCAGAAGGTGGAGGGGATCTCTTCGATTGGATAAGGGCCGCGCCGATCTCTCAGGTGAGGATTGCACTCAAGTTCGGCGTTGAAACGGAAGTATCCAGCTCCTGGTCTGGGGACGTGAGAGTCGTCCCTCACAAGGGCAGAACAAAGGTTGTTCCGTATTACCGGCTAAGCACTCTGGAAGACGCGCTAAGCTGGATGGTCTGGTTCGATGAGTGGAATGCGTCGACCCCAAAGGCCTGCCCGGCGTGCCACAAGGTCTTTCGCCCTCCAAGTCAGCACAAGATGAAGTATTGCTCGACCAAGTGGGCTCACAGGTTCGCGATGCAGATGTACAGGGAGGGCAAGAAAGCCTTAAGGGATCCAGCTTAAGGCTCAACTGCCGGTCTACTCACTGAACAGGATGACCAGCCCGGTAAAGGCCGAGCTTCAAATGTCTGAAGTACAGTGAAGAGGTGAAGATCGCTGAAGCTACCGCACTCATTCGTACCCCGCTCATCGAATGGACGCGCCCGCAATCCTGGTGTGATCTTGGCTGCGGGAGCGGCACTTTTACAGCGGTGCTGGCGAAGTTGCTGGCTCCCGGCAGCAAGATTTACGCCGTTGATTTAGATACCAGGGCTCTGGAACATGTCCCGGACCATTACGACGGAGTCGAAATTCGTAAAACGCTGGGAGATATCGGAAGCCCCAGCCTCCGTCTTCCGACTGTCGATGGAATTCTCATGGCAAACACGCTGCACTTCATTGAGGAGCAGCAGGCATTTCTAAGGAGGCTTCTATCGGTGGCAGATCGATTCTTGATCGTCGAATATGAGCGTTCGAAGCCGAATAGATGGGGGCCATATCCGGTCGGCTTCGAAAGACTCCGCCAGCTCTTCGGCGAGGAAGGTGCGGAGCGCGTGGCGAGAATTGCCACGCGGCCCTCGCTCTTTGGTGGCACGATGTACTCTGCTTTCGCCGAGCGGACCACAAGATAATTCGGAGAACTCCTTGCTGTCGGCTACCAAAGAACAATCGACTGCATTTCCACACTTCTGCCGTTATTTGCACAAAAAGATTGGTGTCATCCCAACCCGGATTGCGAGTATCTTACGAATCAACGGAAGAGAGATCTTCCAGCAGGAGAGAGTAGACAGAGGCCATAATGAGAACCGGCAACGGGACTCGCAGAGCAGGCAGGAAACTGGATGCTTCTGGATGGAACCGGGAAAGCTCTCACAGCCAATGCGATGTCAGAAAAGTATGAGTAGCGCGGGTTTTTCCCGCATTCACACAACAGTTCTGAAGTTGCAATGAGTTGTGATTCGGCGCCGAGCCGGATCTTCGGAAATCGGAGAGCATGGGGCGGGATCTCGAAAGAGAGATCGCCCCCTTCGCTTTTCACCTTCCGCACCACAATTGGCCGGCTGTGGTGCGGAGGCAACAAATGAGCATGACCGTCGATAGCAGGACGAGAGTTCCTCGCCTTGCCTGCAAGACGAACGGCCGCCGTTAGGTTAGTCGATCGGGAAGGAGAATATCCATCACGGAGCGTGACACGGTCACCGGCCTGCGCCGGAGCGAGTTGATCGGACTCAAGTGGCTGGATGTGAACTTCGAGGAACTGGAGTTGTCTGTCATGCGCTCGGTCTACCGGCAGAGGGTAGGACGATGCAAGAAAGTCGCTTTGCCATCTCGCCTCTTCATTGGCGTCGAACTGATCGCATATCGATGGAAGGGGAAGTATTTGAGTTTGGTAGCCGCTAATGGCGCAGCCTGGACAGACAGGAGGGGCGTCTAGTTCATCTTCATCCCTGGCATAGCGGAGTGATCCATATTGTCATGTCCATTGTCGTCATCATCTATAGACCAGACTTTCTTCAGGTCCGTCTCGTATGGGTAGACAGGATGATCCGGATGCGCTATGAAGCCCGGCTCGAGTACGGCGAGAGCCTTGCGCGCATCCGCAACTGGATCCTCCTGTCCGATGCTGGCCGCGAGAGCCAGACCGTAGAAGGCTTGGACTTCTATGTCATCCGGGTAAGCAGTGTGCAGAGCTCCCATGGCGGTGGCATATGCGTGGGCCGTCTTTCATTCTGCGATGGTTCGCCGTGCAGATAACTGCTCAGGGCAGCGATATAGCGTTTTTCGCGATCGGTCCTGGGATGAAGAGCCATGGCCTTGTCGATTTCCGCGACACCAACTTTACGGCGTTCATCGGGCAAGCCATCCCAGAATGGACGCCACTCGGTCATAGCGATGGCCCATTGCGCCATGGCACATTGTGGATCGGCAGCGGCGACGGATTGAAATTGCTTGAGAGCCTCCTCATACCAGAAGGAATGCAGCAGTGCGATACCACGTTCAAAGAGAGTTTGTACTGAAGCAGCGCAGGTGATCGGCATATGAACGGCACCTAGTTTTTCCAGGGCAGCATTCCCAGGGCCGCCCTCGGTCCGGTGGTGATGATGTTGTTGTGCGGTAAGAACCGTGGATGAAGCAAGAAGAGCCAGAACGAAAAACACGCAGAAGAGCTTCTTCATCTTATCTAGACTGATGGCGGACGAAATGGATATGGGCAGAGCAAGCATGCTCAAGTGAACCTCTATAGATTTTCCTTCGAGCATATGATCCGACAATGTCCCTTCAAGCTTCCTCGTCCTTCAATGCCACGCGACAAATGGGCGTGCGTTAAAAATTGATCCTCTGCGGCGCGGAACTCTCTGCTCACTTCCTTTTGTAAATCTCGTGGGCATTGCTTTCGGTTGTCGCAAGTAGCCGAGTTCCGAGGACCGCTGCGTCTGCGCCCAGCGCCAGTGCCGCTGCCAAGCCCCGTCCGTCCGCAATTCCGCCTGCAGCCACTACGGGAGTTGGAGCCACGGTGTCTACGACGCGGGGTACAAGAACCATCGTGCTGACCGTTCCCGCCATGTGCCCTCCCGCCTCAACGCCCTGCGCGATTATGAAATCCGCTCCGGATTGTTGTGCTCGTTTCGCTGCGCTAACCGAACCTACTTGATCACAAACTTTGATACCGGCCTTATGAGCCTTTTCGACATACGGTGTGGGATCGCCCCAGAAAAAAGACAAAACCGGGATCCGCTCCTCGATGCAAACATCCACGAATGCCGCTTCGGGAAGCGGGAGATGCGGGCCTTGTAAGGGGCATTGACGCCGAAAGGGCGAGAGGTCAGGCCGCGAAGCCTTTTGATCCGTTCCTTCAGCACCTACACTTCCAGAGTCTGCAAAGTCTTTACCGTGACATTGGCCCAGTTCACAAGAGATCGGCTCAACGCCTGCCTATACGCAAGAGTCGCTTGCAAATTAATCCTCTGCTTTTGCCTAGATGTTCCTTCCGAAATTCGCTTCTGGATGGGTTCGAGCCCCATGAATACGCTGACCTGCCTTCGCTTAGTGCATGCTCGCAGTGTCCCGGCTGTAGATGTTGGCGGTGGCGAGCCGCGCGGCTATGACTGGCCGATCACCACTGAGACCCACCAGCCGAAACTCAACGAAATTTTCCGAGTTAAGCCTTGTCGTAGCTTCGATCATTCGAGCTTGTCCGCCAGGAACAGAAATTTCGTAGAGCGGCTCTCCTTCTTCTTTCGTTGCCTGGGTGAACAGCTTCTCTCCAGAATTGGACCAGAACGTATTCTCGGCTGATAGATCGCTCAGGCGGCTCCATCGTCCGCTTTTCAGGTCCAACAGCATGATGGCACGATCGGAGATGGCCGAGAGGTATCGACCGTTCGGCGAATATCGAGCAGCGGTCATCGACTGAGAATTCGGGATCTCCGTCACCTTCGAGTGAAGAAGGTCGAAACGCGATAGGCTTTCGACACTCGGTATGCCCGGACCGCGAACAAGAGTGCGTGCGAATAGGATCGAGTTGCCATCGGGAGTCCATTCGGGATTGGTCTGAGCGGCGTCTCCTGGAAGGATCGGGCGTGGAGTACCGCCGGTCGCTGGCATGATATAGATTCGCCATGCTTTCCCCGGTTCACGAGCCATAAGAACAATTTGAGAATCGTCCGGTGACCAGCGAGCAAGCCGAACCTGGAGTGGGGACGGACTGATCTCGACGCGTTCCTCGCCATCACAGCGCGACCTCCAAAGCGTCGAATCGCCGGACCGAACCCACGTCATCCACTTGCCATCGCTTGAGAAGTTCAAGGAGCTTGCCTGCTGATCGTCAACCTGAAACGGAACGAATTCGTTACGAGCAGGATCAAAGACACGGTATTGCACGAGGGATCCAGCGCCGGTAAAGAATAGTTTGCTTCCGGACAGATTGCTCACTGGAAACTGGTAGTCGACGGGACCATTAGTAAGATTCCTTGGGGAAAGACCTCTCTTACCAATTCCAGCATCCGTGGTGCCAAGCCAGAGATCATTGCTGAAACCGAAACCACCGCTGGTCGACTGAAAAAGATATCCTGAACCATCGGGCATCCAGGAGCCGCAACAGTCAAGGGATGTTGTCGAGCGGTTTGGAAAGAATCTCCTCAGAGAGCTGCCGTCGGCGGTTACGCTCCAGAGCGAAAGGGTTTTAGTCGTGGGGTCGAGCAGCGTAAAAGCAAGCCGGTGTTCGTCCGGCGACCAGCGCAACCAGTAAGCTCTTCCGGGAAGAACTGCTAACCTGCGAGCATTCGTGCCGTTCTCATCTGCAATCTCGAGTTCTTCATCACGTGCGTACACGATGTGCAACCCATCTCGAGTCCAGGTTCCCGCATGTGCCGATACAGCCGCAAACCTGCGGGCTGGTCCTCCTGTAGACGGTACAATCCAGAGCGGGTGCTCTGATCCGGCGGAATGCACGTCGAGCAGGAGTAGCTTCGTGCCGTCGCGAGAGATGTCGCTGATTTCCGGCTCCGCCAATCCTGGTGGTAATTGAATGGAGGTCTCTGTGCCTCCATTCACCGATGTTGCCTTCAGTGAGGCCCACCCATTGCTCTCGGTGGTGTAGTAGATGCGAGTCCCGTCCGTCACGATCGCAGGGAAGCTCGGCACGTCCGCACTTCCGACTGAGAGCCGCCCGGAATGTGTAATTTGCGTGATTTTCGGAACTGGTACCCACCCGTTGGATCTCGGAAGCTTGATGATGAACGCGATGAATGCTGCGATCGCTGCTAAGGCGAGGACGTACGGCCATTTGGCTACGTTAGCTTTTTGCACCGCCGTTTGGTGGTCTGGCAAGACGGGTGTCGTAAGCTCCGGCTCGCTTTCGCTGACCACGCTCACAGCGGCGGGCGGCTCCGCACCATGTACCTCAGCGACAAAGCGGTAACCTTTTCGCGAGACCGTCTGTATATAGATGGGGGCATCGGACGGGTCTTCCAGAGCTTCTCGCAGCTTTTTTACTGCGGCATTCAGGCCGTGATCGAAATCTACATTGACTTGGTCGCCCCACAGCCTATGCTGGATTTCTTCTCTGGAGACGGTCCTGCCGGGATGTTCTAGAAGGCTGGCGAGCACCTGAAAGGGTTGCCGCTGAATACGGACTCGCACTCCATCTTTCCAAAGTTCTTCCGCCTGGAGGTCTGCCGAGAACGCGCCGAATGCCAGGCGCCGGTGTGAACCTTTCGGGCGAACGTCTTGTAAGGATGTGGCTATCTGATCCAGGATGAACAAACCTCGTTTGAAGATGATAAAGGTTTCCCCACAAGGTGCTCAATACAGGTTGCTTACCGAAAGATCACAACTGTTCAGAGATTGATTACCTCGGAATCATTGCGTTCCGAGCAGAAAGCTTTCAGTGTTGGGATTGCTCTTCACCTTCTTTTCCGGGCCTGCACCCTAATGTGTCCCGGCCCGCTGGAGACCCTGATGCTTTCGATTCCATTCCTCAAGCGCGGATCACGCCGAGCGAAGATTGCAGCCGTCGGACCGCTGCGCCTCTCCTTGACAGGAGACTTCGCCTCCGTCCTCCTGCTGTTCACTGTCACCTCGCCAGTCCAGTGCCAGAAACCGATCATGTCAAAGATCGACCCTCCGAACTGGTGGACGGGATTGCCGGATCCGATGCTCCTCGTCTATGGCGAGCACCTCGACGGAGCAAGATTTTCACTCGGCGATTCCAAAGCAACGATCAGCAAAATGCAGGTCTCGGCAAATGGCCACTGGGCGTTTCTCCGGCTCGAGGAACACGCGGCGGGACCAGGATCTTTGCTTCTGACCGTGACGAACGATAAAGGTTCGGCCTCTGTACCCTATGAATTGGCCAACCGGACGACCGGAAGACAGGGGCCGAAAGGCTTCTCCGCAAACGACTCTTTTTACCTGATCATGACGGATCGCTTCGCAGACGGCGATGCAAAGAACAATGTGCAGCCCGGTATGCCGTACGACCGAATGGACCCGCATGCATGGCATGGTGGAGACATCAAGGGAGTTCTCGACCACCTCGGATACCTTCGAGACCTGGGAACAAGCACCGTTTGGCTGACTCCGGTACAGCAAAACCACGAGCGCGAAAGCTATCACGGATACGGTGCAACAGATTTGTATTCCGTCGACGAGCACTTCGGGAGTCTCGACAATCTGAAGACGCTGGCTAACTCTTTGCATCAGCAAGGCATGAAACTTGTGCTTGATACGGTTCCCAACCATGTCGGGCCAAATCACCCGTGGGTCAACGACTCGCCGACGCCCGACTGGTTTCACGGGACGAAGATCGCCCATCGGCCGGCTTCTGGAGTCTTCCCCGCGCTGATGGACCCACATGCGAGTCAGGACGAGGTTCGCAACGTCCAAGACGGCTGGTTCGTCGATCTGCTCCCAGACATGAACCAGGAGAACCCCTTAGTCAGCGCTTACCTGATCCAGAATGCCATGTGGTGGATTGAGCAAACGTCCGCTGACGGGCTTCGCCTGGACACCTTCCCTTACGTCGGCCGCCAGTTCTGGCATGACTTCCACAAAGAACTGTTCGATCAATATCCCAGGCTGACGACCGTGGGGGAAGTCTTCAACGAGACATACGTTCTCCCTCCTGCGGTCAACGCCTTCTTTGCAGGTGGAAGCCAGATAGGAAAGACCACACCGATAGACACCCGCCTCTACACCCCGTTCGATTATCCCCTTTATGGAGTCCTCCGCAATGTAATCTTGCGCGATGCTCCGATGACGGATCTCGACCTGCTTTTCCGTCAGGATACACTCTATCCGCATCCAGAGCGCCTTGTTACGCTCCTGGGTAGTCACGATACAGACCGTTTCATGAATGATCCGGCCGCAACGCCGGAGAAGCTTCAACTGGCCTTCGGAATCATCCTGACCATGCGTGGAACACCAGTGATCTATTCCGGTGACGAGATTGGAATGACTGGGGGCCATGATCCCGATAACCGGCGAGACTTCCTTGGCGGCTTTCCTTCCTCACCAGCATCGACGGGTGCTTTCGATTCTCACACCCGAACGCCCGAGCAATCCCTCATTCATGATTGGGTCAAAAACCTACTGAGCATCCGCAAGTCTTCCCCAGAATTAAGCGGAGGCGAGCAGCAAATCATCGAGTCGGACCTGAAGACAATTGCTTTCGTCAGGGGCTCCGGTCTTAGCTCAGGGTGTGACACCCAGCACGGGAGAATGCTCGTCTTGCTGAACAAAAGTGCAAAGCCTGCAGAACTCTCACTGGCGACAAACGGAACGTCTTTAGCCAATTGCAAATCGTCCTCGGTGCTTCTTGGGGAGCAGGAATCGATTAAGCTCCAGGACCAACGGGTCAAGGCTGAACTTCCGCCTTTCAGCACCACGATCCTACGAGTCAACTAGAACAACTTTAGGAGACGGAGCAATGCGTTCCTACTTCCACCCAGAACTGGATGTACTTCGCTTCGTCGCCTTCTTGATGGTGTTTTTATACCACTCTGCGGATTACACTGGGATCATCGCCCACGCGAAGCCGTGCGCCAGCCACAAAAAGAAGCTGGCGAAGAGGCACACCAAAACAAGGCCAGCGACTGATTGGCTACCCTCAACCCTCGGAGTCTGCGTTTAATCAGCTCGAGTTTGTAATTTCAGCTTACCGCGGCGGTATTCGCCGGCGATCAGCTCTCCACTGCGGCATTCTGGCGCCGGATGTCGACCTCAACGCTACCCCCTTTCAGGGCTTTCCATGCATGCAGCAGTTGGCATTTATACCGGAGGGCAGGAACGGACTTCGCATTTCCGGCTCTATCCGATGCATTATCTCTGGGCCCGCGCATATGGAAATTATCTTGGTCTAATCCATCTAGGTCGCTTTGTGGCTTTCGAAATGGGACTAGAGCTAACGGCGTTGAGTTGCGTTGCGCTTGTAGCCAAAGTAGAAGAACCCGAACTGATCGCTCCATTTCAGGAGGCCACTGAGGCGATTTGACGATTATCAAAAGCGAGCTATGGATACAAACCGCCTCGGTACGCAAAATCCTGTGACCGTCGCACTCTACGGCCTTGCGGGAGAAACCGGCTCGATCCACACGCTGTATAAGAAGAGACTGCGAGACGGCGATCAGTTCACCGGATTTCGAGAGAAAGTCAAAGAAGAGCTGGGCGATATTCTTTGGTATCTCACAGCAATTGCAAAGTTGGAAGACCTATCGCTTGAAGACATCGCTGTTCACAATCTTGAGAAGACGACTTCGAGATGGTTGCCGACAGGTGAAGACGACTGGGTGGATTTCGATGAACACTTCCCCCCTGGGGAGCAATTACCGCGCCTCTTCACAGCGCAGTTTGTTGCTTCCGTAGAGGACGGAGTATCGAAGGTGGAAGTCTTCATCGATGGAGAGCGGCTGGGAGCGAAGCTAAACGACAATTCCTACGAGGCTGACGGCTACCGTTTCCATGACATCCTTCACATGACCTGCGCCGCACTGTTGGGCTGGTCTCCGGTGATTAGGGCTTTGATGAAGCGCAAGAGAAAGAGCGACAAACAAACAGACAAAGTCGAAGATGGCGGTCGGGCGATTGTGACGGATGAGGCATTGGCAGCGCTCGTGTTTAACTATGCATTTCGTCACACCTACTTAGAGGAAATCAAGGTCCTCGGTTGGTAGCTCCTTGATCTTTGCCACGATTTCGCAGAGCCATTCGAGGTAGGCAAGCGCTCGCGCTACGACGCGAGGGATTATATCGTCCGCATGTGGGAGATCACCGCCGAACTGCTGCTTGAAAAACGAGAGACTGCGATGCAGCCAGCCTGCGACGGATGACGTCGCGCGAATCCGATCATTCCCCACTACAGTTTGAGGAGCGAGCTGGCATTGCCGCTCAGGATCTTCGCTTTGTCCGTTGCCGGGAGCGGGACGCCTTTCATCCAGTCGACGGCGGGCTTGCTGTCTGAGATGAATGGCCAATCGACGCTGAACAGGATTCGTTCGGCCCCGATCTCCTGCACACAACAGAGCAGCGCGGGCGTCGAGAAGAAACCGCTGGTGGTGATCCAGAAGTTGTTGGTGAATACCTCGCGGAAGTGGACCGATTTTTGTCCGGAGCGGGACAGGGCCTGGTCGATGCGCCAGAGCTGAAACGGCAAGGTCTCGCCCAGATGCCCGAGAATGATCTTGAGCTTCGGGTAGCGCTCGAAGACGCCGGATAGGACCATCCGCAGCCCCTGGGTTCCCGCCTCTACACCGTATCCCCAGGCAGGCCGGGCCAGCATCGGGAAGTCGGCGAGGTAATCCTTGTAGTAAGCCTCGATGACCGCCGGGTGCGGCAGCGATGGATGCATGTAGATGGCCACATTCAGCTTTTCGGCGCGGGCATAGATGGGGTGGAATTTTTTGAGGTCGAGAAACTCGCCGCCGGTCATGCCGTGGACCATCGCGCCCTTGAAGCCCATGGCAACACAGCGCTCGAGCTCGTCGGCTGCTGCTTCGGGCAGGATGGTCGGCAGCGCCGCGAACGCCGCGAAGCGGGGGTTGGCTGCGAGCGCCGCGGCAAGCCGGTCGTTCACTCGTTCGACGAGCGGAACCGCGATCTCCGCGGACAACTTCTGTGCGGAGGGTGAGCCGTGCGACAACACGCACAGGTCGATGCCGGCCGAGTCCATGTCGGCGATGCGGTCGCCGCCGAAATCGCGGAGCCTCTCTTCGATCCGGCCGGATCGAGATCCTTCCGAGCCGGAGAAGTGAGATGCGAGTTCCGCGTCCCAATAGTGCTCTTCGATCGCGATCACTGGGCAGTCGAGTTTTTGCGTCATTCGGCACCTTGATTTGAAGAAGATTTTGAAAGCATGATAGGCGGAGCGGAGGTTCGGATTCTCGTCGGAAGACACTCGCTCTAATGAGCCATTTTTCTTGAGTCCATTCTTCCGAACAGCTCAGAAATTTCTGAGTGCAATCTGCCTACTTCGACGTCTATATTAGCAAATTTCGTATATGTAGATAAAAATGATATGAATGATTATCAAAAAATGAGATCTGTGCGAACATGGATCCATGGACAATTCAGACGAAAGGATCGCAGGACAGGTCAAAGAGCTGGTTGCGGCCAACCACGTTCTCTTCGCGCGCGGGGTTGTGGACGGCTTTGGGCACGTGAGTGTTCGTCACGCCATTGACCCAGCCAGGTTTCTGTTGTCCCGGAGTATGGCGCCCGCGCTCGTGGCTTCGGGAGACATCCTGACCTATGACCTGGAGGGCAGGGAAGTCCGGGATGACACGCGGCCCAGCTATATTGAACGATTCATCCATAGTGAGGTCTACCGTGCCCGGCCGGATGTAATGGCGGTGGTTCATAGCCACTCGCCCGCCGTGATCCCGTTTTCTGTCGTAAAGAGCGCGACGATTCGCCCGGTGTACCATCTTGCCGGATTTTTGGGGGAGAGCACGCCCGTTTACGAGATTCGTGAGGACGCAGGGGATTCGACCGACCTGCTCATTCGAGATTCCCGGCTTGGCGCTGCGCTTTCGCGATGCCTCAAACAGCACGTGGCTGTGCTGCTGCGCGGTCACGGCTCGACCGTAGTTGGAGAGAACCTAAGACAAGCGGTGTTTCGAGCCGTGTACCTGGAGATGAATGCGCGCATTCAAGCAGACGCGCTTCAGCTTGGCGAGGTCACTTACCTTACCGCAGAAGAGGCCGCTGCGGCAGCAATAACGAACGAGCGGCAGATGGATCGTGCGTGGGACCTGTGGCTGTGGGAGGCGGAGCGGCACCGCTCCATCTACACGTAGCTCATCGCTGTGAGTCGCAGGTTCAATCAAGATTTTGGTCATTGAAGAACAGTCATTCTGGAAACCCATCATGTCCCTTACGGCGCTTCAAGCCTCCGCGTACCTGCACCACCTGCACTTCACAACACCGCAGCCGGAGCGCCTTGCAGCGTTTTATGCAGACGTGATGGATATGAACGTCGAGCTTCTCGCTGAGGATCTCCGGTTGGCGGCAGGGCCCGGGCGGCGAGTTCTCCTCTCTACCGGCGAGGCGAAGAGGCTTGCCTGTGCAGGCTTCGCCGTCCGCGATGCGGAAGCGCTCACCGGCCTCCGCGAACTCGCCGAGCGGATGGAGTTGCAACCGCGTACGGTGGGCAGCCGGTTGTTCGAGACGGATGCTTTCGCGGTAATCGATCCGGATGGGAACATTCTCCACTTTGGACTTGCACGTACTTCTGCAGCGATACCGAAGGGAATTCGCGGACCGTTGCAACATCTCACGCTGGCTTCGCGAAACATCGAGGCGATCGAGGAGTTTTACTCGGGCAAGTTGGGCTTTGGGGTTTCGGACCGGGTTATCCGCGACGATGGGAAGCTGATGACATCCTTCATGCGAGGCAATCATGAACATCACAACCTGGCCTGCTTCTTTCAGGATCGCCAGGGGGTCGACCACCACTCGTATGAGGCTGGCGAGTGGGATACGATCCGCGACTGGGCGGATCATCTGGCCAGCAAGGGCATCTCGCTGATGTGGGGTCCTGGCAGACATGGGCCGGGCAATAATCTGTTTATTTTTATCGTCGATCCGGACGGCAACTGGATCGAAATCTCGGCGGAATTGGAGGTCGTGCACGATCGTCCGGTCAAGACATGGCCTCATGCGGAGCGCACAGTCAATCTTTGGGGACGCGGCATTCTGAGAGCGTAGAAAAGGGGATCAACGTGGCATTTATTACATTTGAAGCATCGAGTCGGGCCAGCTACGGGATTCTGCGACAGGACGGCGTATTCGATCTCGGAGTTCGCATCGGCGCTGTTCTGCCGGACTTGAAGTCGTTGGTGGCGGCCGAAGGGCTTGGTCTTCTTCCATCGATTCCAAAGGCAAACACAACCGATTACGCCTTCGGCCAGTTCACCTATCTGCCGGTGATTCCGAACCCCGGCAAGATACTGTGTGTGGGGCTGAACTACGAAGAGCATCGGGTGGAGACCGGAAGAGCCGCCACTGAGAATCCGGCGATCTTCACACGCTTCGCCGACACACTGACCGGACACGATACGCCGATCGTCTTGCCGCCGAACTCGGCCGCATTGGACTATGAAGGGGAGCTGGCGGTGGTAATCGGCAGGTCCGGCTTTCGGGTGAAAGAGGGAGACGCGATGGAGTTGGTGGGTGGATTTGCGATCTTCAACGATGCGACGCTTCGGGACTGGCAGCGGCATACAACGCAGTTCACGCCGGGGAAGAACTTTCCTCGCACCGGCGCCTTCGGTCCTTCGCTTCTGACGCTGGAAGAGGCCGGACCGCTCGAAAACAAGCGCATCGAGACGCTGCTGAACGAAACGGTCATGCAGGAGGCAGAGCTCGGAGACATGATCTTTTCGATTCCGCGCATCATTGCCTATCTGACTGCCTTCACGAGGCTTTCGCCGGGGGATGTCATCGCGACCGGCACTCCCGGCGGTGTGGGGTTCAAGCGAGAGCCGCAGATCTTCATGAAAGCTGGCGATCGAGTCGAAGTAACGATCGAAGGGCTTGGGACACTCCGTAACACGATTGAACGAGAGCCGGAAACAGGCTCCAGTCATGTCTGGAATTGATCGATACTTCAGCGTTCTCACGCTCTTTTCCGAAGAGAAGAGCGTCTGGACCGTGCAGGCGATAGCGCTCGCGGTCGGTGTGCCCGCGAGCACGGTGTACCGGACGGTGCGGGAACTGACGCGCGTGAATATGCTTGAGCTTGCCTACGAAGGGCACTACCGGCTGGGTGCCGCGTTTGTGGAGTTCGACCGCCGTGCGCGGTTGACGGACCCGATGGTGCAGCTGATCGGACCGATGCTCTCCGAGCTTGTGCAGCAGGTTGGCGTTCCGTGTGTCAGCGTGCTGGCGCGTCTCTACGGCGATACGGTAATGTGCGTCGCCGACGCGCGCAACTCCGGCAGCTCCGTGCACACAAGCTACGAGCGCGGACGCCCGCGGCCGTTGACCCGGGGCGCAACGTCGAAAGTTATCCTCGCGCAACTGACCGCACGGCGACTGACGAAGCTGCTGGCCGCCAAGCCTTCCGATCAGATCGCGGCGGCGAATGAAGCTAACTTCCGCAGCGAACTGGCGGCGATTCGGAGGAACGGCTACTGCGTCTCGCATGGAGAGGTCGACCGCGGGATTGTGGGCGTGGCCGTGCCGGTGTTTCTTGCGGAACAGGCGCTCGTCGCGAGTCTCAGCATCATGATTGAAGAAGTCTCGTTCGATGAGTCTCTCGAACGCCGCCTCGTTCTTCTGCTGGTCTCGTCGGTGGCGCTGGCGAAAGAACAATTGGGACGGCGTGTTCCTGCCGTTTCGCCGGGTGAGCCCGCAGACAATCTTGGATAAAGGGATGGATCGTGAACTTGAGTGCGATGTAGCGATCATCGGCGCGGGTCCCACCGGGCTCACGCTGGCGAATATCCTAGGTCGTGCCGGATTGCGCGTGGTTGTGCTGGAGCGCAACGAAAGCACCGTCCGCAGCCCCCGCGCGGTTTCGATCGACGACGAGTCGCTGCGCACCATGCAGGCGATTGGTTTGGTGGAAGAGGTAATGCGTGATGTGGCGGCCGACTATGGGTCGCACTATTTCACCGCTGGCGGCCGCTGCTTTCTCCGGGTTGAGCCGACCACGCGCGAATATGGATTTCCTCGGCGCAACGCGTTCACGCAGCCGCGGCTCGAAGCGACTCTCCTGATGGGTGCGAAACGATTCACGAACGTCACTCTGCTCTTCTCGCACACGGTGGAGGAGATCGACGAGAGCGCCGATGCGGTCGCGGTTCGGGCGCGCTCGGAAAACGGCGAAGATGTCTGGGTTCGGGCGGCTTACGTCGTCGGCTGCGACGGGGCAAAGAGCTTCTGTCGCAAACGCATCGGCGCGGAGCTGATCGGCTCCACCTATCGGCAACGTTGGCTGATCGTGGACCTGGAGAGCACCAAAGAGCGCCTGCGGCAGACGCGGGTCGTTTGCGATCCTGAGCGTCCGCTGATTACACTGCCCGGGCCTCGCGGCATTCGCCGATACGAGTTCATGCTGCGAGACGGCGAAGATGATGCAGAGGCGACCCAGCCTGAGTTCGTACACAGACTGCTGACCGCTCATGGCCCGGACAAGGATTCGCCCGTCGTGCGTGCGCAGGTGTACGTCTTCCATGCGCGGAGCGCCGATACGTGGAACACCGATCGCATCTTTCTAGCCGGCGATGCGGCACATCTCTCTCCGCCATTCGCGGGGCAGGGCCTGAACAGTGGGCTGCGAGACGCATACAACCTGGGCTGGAAGTTGGCAGCGGTCGTCCGGGGCGATCTTGGCCCAAGGCTATTGCTTACTTACTCTGAAGAGCGCAAGCCGCATGCGCTCGCGCTGATCCAGCTCGCCGTCAACATGGGCCGCATCTTCGCGCCCAGGTCGCGTTTGCAAGCCTTCCTCATTCAGAATGGGTTCCTTATGACGCGGTTTGCACCGCGGGTGCACGCCTACTTCGCACAGATGAAGTACAAGCCAAAGCCCTTTTACGAAAGCGGATTTTTCGACCTGTCCGGACAAGGGAGGCTCGTCGGCCGCATGCTGCCCCAGCCTCTGGTGGAGACTGGCGACGGACGGAAGATTCTCCTCGACGAACGATTGGGCGATAGCTGCCGTCTGATCGCGTATGGGCCGGATGCGCAGAAGCGATTGCAGGAGGCTTGCCAGCTCGACTTCGGCCTCGAAGATCCTCGGCCGCTCGCCATTTTGCCAAGCATCTACAATCCCGACCCCGGCGCTTCCCCTGAGATCGAAGTGGCGCGGGACGTGAACGGAACGATGTCATCTTTTGTAGAAGGCGAGGACACGGTCGTGATGATGCTTCGACCGGATCGATATGTTGCTGCTGCGACGTGCGGATCGCTGGTCGAGATGGCCGATCGAACGCGACGGATGTTCCGCTCTATGGTGCGGAATGCAGGATTGGATCCGCTTTAGATCAGACGGTTGCCAAGGCGGATCAGAGCGGATTCCTCGTGGGTGTAACGTTTGTGGGCTCGGACTAAAACCCATGTCTCAGAATCGAGAGATGGGACACCCGCATCTCTGCCATTGTTCCGGCCTCTGCACCATCAGGAGCTTTCTCTGGTCGCTCTCCTGTGCCTGATAAATCCAGAGTTCCGCGTCCCGGCCGGAGCGCGCGGGGACATCCAGGAAGAATCGGTGGGCCCCTTTCTTGCCGATCTTGGCCGCATAGCAGGCCGTGCGGGCGCCTAGGGAGGGTGGAACTTTCTCGAGCAGCTTGTATCGGTCGGGGCCTATCTGATCGAAGACACTGATGTAGCCCTGGCCTCCGGGCATATAGATACGGCGGTACTCTGCGTCGTACCACAGGTCGTCACTATCGGCGACACTGGGCAATGCGGCCACCACCTGGCCCGTATTTGTGTCCAACACGACAAGGCGCGCTGGCGTCTTGGCCCCGACAAACAAGCGGTGGTCTCGCTCGTCCAGCGCCATCGCGAAGTTGTCCTGGTATTTTGTCATCGGCCATTTCGAAATGGAGCCGGCCTTGCGATCGATGACATCGATTCGCTTGAGGTCCGGCAGGTTGACAAAGATGCGTTGGCCTGACGCCTCCAACTGAAAGGATTCTGGATGCGCGCCAAGCTTGTACTCTTCCTCCAACCGCTGGTTCGTGCGCGGGTCGACCGCTGCGATGCCGGCATCAGGACCATCGCCATGGCCGACATAAACTCGCTTTGCTGCCTGGTCGTAGCGAACGTTGTCCGTATCGCCAAAGAAGTTGATGGATCCAGTGAGTTTGTAGCTGGTTCCGTCGAAGATAAAGAGCTTGCCATCGCGGCTTCCCACGAACAGCTTGCCGAATTCGGGCACATACACCGCACCCTGCGGACGAGGCACAGAGATGGAGTAGATCTCCTTGCCGGAAAAGGTCTCAACGACTGCCACCTTGTCGTTTCCGACGATGCACACAAACACGCGGCCGGCAGGATCCAGTGCGAAGTGGTCGATGCGGCCCGGCTCGTTTGGAAGGGGAATCGCGTTGGTCAGGATCAGGGACGAACTCTCCGGGACCGGCGGCGACTGCTGGGCTAAGGCTTGCATCGCAAACGCGATGAGCAATGCCATAGGGATGGTCCGTTTTGCTTTCACAAGACTCCTCCGCCTTCTGCTCAAGCAGTCGTTCCCGCAGTGGCCATTATCTTGTCGGCCGTGATGGGAAAGTTTCGCACGCGTTTCCCGGTCGCGTTGTAGACTGCATTGGCAATGGCTGCGGCGACTCCCGTTGTTGCGACCTCGCCGATGCCGCGCGCGCCCAGGGGGCTGAACCGTGTGTCGGGAATGTTCAGCACCGTCAGGTCGATCTCGCCTATATCCGCGTTGACCGGGACGTGATACTCAGCGTAATTGGCGTTCACAGTGCGGCCCGAGAACGGGTCGATGTGCGCCTCCTCCTGCAAGGCGAACGAGATTCCCCAGACAACGCCTCCGATCAATTGGCTGAGCCCTGTCATCTGGTTCATCAGCGTGCCGATATCGTAGGTGCCCACGACGCGCCGGACCTTGACCATGCCGGTACTGCGATCCACGGCAACTTCGACGAAGACTGCGCCGAAGGAGTAGGCGCTGTACCTAGCCGCGCCTGCTTCCGGTTCGGCGCTCGAGATCGCCTCTACCGGGTCGCCTCCGTTGCGTCCGATCCTCTCTGCGAAGCTCTCGCCGATAGAAGGGTCGGACGTCACGAAGATACGTCCCTCGCCAACGTTGATCTCCTCGGCATTCCTGCCATGAAGCGGAGAGGCGGGATCGCCCAAAGCCATGCCAATCAATCGAGAACGAGCCTTGATCGCGGCCAGGCGTACAGCGGGGCAGACGCTCGCAGCAGTCTGCGATCCGACGGAACCTGGGGCGCCGGGAAGCGCCGAGTCGCCCAGCCTGACCTCCACTAGTGAAGGATCGAGGCCGAGTTCATTGCCGGCTGTATCCGCCATGATCGTATAGGTGCCGGTGCCAAGGTCTTGCGTGCCGGCACCCACGAAGACGCGTCCGTTCGGAAGGATCCGCACGACCGCCTCCGCTTCGGAACGTCCAGCGCGTCGCGTCGACGTAGCCATTCCATAGCCGATCAGTGCATTGCCTTCGAGCCTCTGACCCGGGGTTGAGTTCCTGCTCGACCAACCGAATCGGGTCCCCGCCTGCTCGTAGCACGCCCGCAGGTGCTTCGAGGTAAACGGCAGATTCCTGCCCTCGTCCGTCTCGGCATAGTTGATCAGACGCAGCTCGACCGGGTCCATCTTCAGCTTAATGGCGAGTTCGTCCAGTGCAGATTCAACGGCCGCGCTGCCCGAAGCCTCTCCCGGTGCACGCATATAAGTGCCCACCCCGAGGTTCATATCGACCAACCGGTGGGTCGTCGCATTGGACTCGCTGGAGTAGAGCATCCGGGTCTGCGCCGCGCATGGCTCGAGGAAGTCTTCCATCACCGAGGCAGTCAGAATGACGTTGTGCTCGACGCCCAGCAGCCTGCCGTCCGCCGACGCACCGAGCCTGATCTTCTGCACTGTCGCGGGACGCGAGCCGACAGGCCCGAACATCTGGTTGCGATCGAGCGCCAGCTTCACCGGCCTGCCCACCGTCTTCGCAGCCATCGCGGCTAGAAAGACGTGCGACCAGGGGGATCCCTTGCTCCCGAACCCGCCGCCGGTATAGGGACACTGCACGCGGACATTGCTAAGAGGTATGCCGAAGGTCGACGCCAGCGCCTGCTGGTCGACTTCGATCGACTGGGTGGAGTTGTAGACGTTCAGCTTCTCGCCTTCCCACCAGGCCAGCGTCGAGTGTGTCTCCATGCTGTTGTGGTTCTGGATGGGCGTGGTGTAGGTCTCCTCCAGCGTGACCGTCGCCCTGGCCATCGACGCTGCGAGATTGCCGCGCCTGGAGTCGGCGGGTTCGCGCGTAGGTTGCTTCAGCGGACGGCCCTGGTCAAGCCGGCCCATGAAATCGAGTTGCGGAGGCTCCGAAATGTACTCGATCTTGAGCAGCGTTGCGGCATGCCGCGCCTGGTCCAGACTCGCGGCGACGACAACAGCGATGGGCTGCCCGTTGTAGTGCACGGCTCGATCCTGTAGAAGGCTGACAGCACGGCGCGCATGCGACTGTGAAGGAGGCATAGGAAGCCGTGCAGCGTTGAAGGGAGTCAGCACGGCGAGAACGCCGTAAGCACGTTCGGCAGCGGCACGATCGATCGAGGCGATCGTACCCTTCGGGATCGTACTCTGGACCAGGAAGGCGTAGACCGCGCCGGGCATCTGGAACTCGGTCGCATATCTGGCGCTTCCGGTCACCTTCGCGTAACCGTCATAGCGCTGCTTCAACTCGCGTCGCGGTGTTGCGGCTTCCTGCTTCCCCGTCGTGGAACCGGTCTGCTTGTCTTGCGGCGTGTCGGTGGAGTTCATGCTTGTTCTCTCGGCGCGGATCGTCACTTACGAAGGAATCGGGGAGGCGGCGGGTTTTACTGCGGCGGAAATTTTCCAAAGCAGCGCGATGGAGGCCGCGCATACGACCGGTACCAACGCCGTATACAGAAACAGCGTCTGGGTGGGGACGCGCATCGAAAGGAACACGCCGCCCAGAACTGGCCCCACGATCGATCCGATACGTCCGATACCGAGAGCCCACCCGGCTCCGGTGGCGCGGATATCGGTTGGGTACATCGTTCCTGCGATCGAATTCAATCCAATCTGACCGCCGACCAGAAAGAAGCCTGTAAGAAAACAAAGGACCATGAGCGAAGAACCGCCCGCGTGCGGGATGAACAGAATGAAAGGCGAAGCGAGGCAGAAGGCGAGCGCGATAAACAGAACGCTTTTCGTGTCGCTCAGCCAGCATAGGAGCAGGCCGCCGATACCTCCTCCCCCTTGCAGCAGCGCGCCCGAGATGATGGCGTAGGACAGAGGCACCGCGGCTCCGGCCAGGATCGTCGGCAACCAGCTCGTCAGAAAGTAGTGGGCCAAAAGACTTGAGGCGAAGCCGGTCCACAGGAGCATGGTCATGACGGCGCGGCCGTTCGCGAAGAGTTGCTTGACCGGCAGGCCACGATGCTTCTGCTCCGCAACGAAAAATCTGGTGTCATCGCTGAAGCGCAAACCGCGTTGGAATCTGGTGAGAATCGCCTGAACACGCTGAGGGCGATCCTGCAGAAGAGCGAGAAACTGGACCGATTCCGGCAGGGTGAACAACCCTATGGCAGCAAGAACCAGGGGCGCGATGCCGCCCACGACGAACACGGCAGGCCATCCAAACGCAGGAATAAGCTTCACCGCAATAAAACCGCCGAGGGTCGCGCCCAGGGTGTAACCGAGAAACAAAAAGCTGATGATGCGCGCCTTCAAATGAGCGGGAGCGTATTCCACCGTCAGTGCAATGGCTGCTGGAATGGAAGCGCCTATGCCGATGCCTGCCAGGAACCTGAGGATCAAGAGTTGCGTCAGGGAGGTGGCAAAGGCTGCGCCGAATGTGAATGCGCCGAAGAACAGGGAGCCACCGAGGATGACCTTTTTGCGCCCGAAGCGATCCCCCAGGTGGCCAAGGATGGTGGCGCCTAGGAAATAGCCGAGCAAGCCGAATCCGAAGACGGGGCCGAAGTGCGCGCTCGTAAGATGCCAGGCTTTGATGATGGCAGGCGCCGCATACGAGGTCACCTGCATGTCGTAGCCTTCCAAGAACATGACCATGCACGTGTTCATCAGGACGATCGCATGAAACCAGTCCAACGGGGTGTTGTCGATCAGTCCTGCAACATCGACCGTCGCTCGTCTGTCCATCGGTCTCTTTCCTTTGGGAGCAGCGAGATCTTCACGCAGATAGAGATCACCGGCTGAGTCCGACTTCGCCACTGGCGAAGCTAGGCTCCGTCCGAGGCTTCCAGGTGGCACTGCACATCGACGACGTGCTCCGACATAATCTTTCTGGCGAGGTCGGAGTCTCCCGCCCGAATCGCCTCGAAGATGCTCCGGTGGTAGCTCACAACACGTCTTCGCATCTCTTCGCTTCGCTTGGATCGCAGGATGGAGTCCTTGATGGATTCGTTAACGGCGTTGACCACGATATTGAGCACGGGATTGTGAGCGGCTTCCGCCACGAAGCGGTGGAAGTCCATATCCAGCTTCCGGCTGAGCTCTCCCGCCTTGAGTTCCTGTTCCTGGGCATCGACTACGGCCTCAATGACGGCAACATCTTCCTTTGTGGCCCGGAGCGTAGCCAGCCTTGTGATCTCAGGCTCGAGGATGGAGCGCATCTCGGTGAGGTGGGCGCTTTTGGCGGACCCGAGCTTTACGACAGTGTTCAAGGACTCGGTGAGGGCCCGGAGCGCCTGGTCGAAATCGGCAACGAAAGCTCCGCCGCCGGCGCCGCGCTTGACGGTGATCAGACCTTCTTTCTCGAGGGCGCGAAGGGCCTCGCGCAGCGTAACGCGGCTGGTCTGAAAGTGCTCCGCCATCTCCCGTTCCGGCGGCAACTTGTGGCCGGTGGCGATTAAGCCATTGAAAATGGCCTGCCGAATCTGCTCCGCGACGGGTTCGTGAACGCGTCCCCGGTTGAGCCCTACAATTTTGAAAGGTTCCACTGGTCCGCGAACCGCCATGGATTCTCCGCTCGAGTTGCATAAAGGTCAGTGCAGCCACCTTACAAACATCAGTCTAGCACCGCTTAGTAATGGTACAACCAAATCTTTTCGTTCTGGACCAAAACACCGCAGCCGGGTGGGACTCGAAGCGGCGCGGCATTGTGCCCGGGCCTGCAGCTTGCGGTGGCTCCGTTGAATATAACAGCGGTTTGCGGGATTTATAACGTCCAAATTGCGTTACAGCCTCGAAACTCAAGAGTTCGCAGAGAAGCCGAAACGCGGCTGCACATTTCCTCCTTGACAGCGTTCCATTTCGAAAGGTATAAGCTCAGCCCATGATTGAAGGTGGACGACACGATGCTGAGAATCAATCGCGGCATCCAGTCACACTCTCCAGGGGCGCAATGAACTCTATAAAAATAACGTCAGTTCTACAGACAATCGCACTCTGCATTCTCCTGCTGGCCGGCAGTGTATCTGCACTTGGCCAGGGAGCAAACGGCTCGGTTCTCGGGGTAGTGACCGATTCCAGCGGTGCGACCATCGCGGGCGCTGCGGTTAAGATCACGAACAATGGAACCGGAGCGCAACAGAGTCTGACGACCGGCAGTGCGGGGCAATACCAGTTTCCCGGGCTGCCCTCGGGAAGCTACAAGATTGAAACCACCGCAAAGGGTTTCAAGGCGGAGGTTAGACCAAGCATCGATCTGACCGTCGGAGCTTCGCTCACGGTGAACTTGTCTCTCCAGCTTGGCAATGTTTCGGAGACCGTCGTGGTCACCGATCAGGCGCAGCAGGTGGAGACGACATCCCCGACGGTGAGCGGACTTGTTGGCGAGCACGCGATTCGCGAACTTCCTCTGAATGGGCGCGACTGGTTGCAGCTTGCGACCTTGCAGGCAGGAGTCACTGGCGGCCTCGGACAGCAGGCGACGCAGGGATCGCCGACCAACTCGCGCGCAGCCAGAGGCAACGGCGAGAACCTTTACATCAACGGAAACCGGCCAACGGAGAACCTGTATCTTGCCGATGGACTGATCGTCAACGACTATTCGAACGGTAGTCCGGGAAGCGCGCTGAACATCAACCTCGGCGTGGATGCCGTACGTGAGTTTGCGGTCCTCACCAGCGGCTTCTCCGCGCAGTATGGTCTGACCTCAGGCGGCGTCATCAACGCGGCGTTCAAATCGGGGACCAACGATTTCCACGGGACCGGCTTCGGATTCTTCCGGAACAGCGCTCTCGATGCGCGCAATTACTTCGACGGCCCGACGATCCCCGATTTTCACCGTTATCAGTATGGGGTTGCGGTTGGCGGACCCATCAAGAAGGATAAGATCTTCTTCTTCGGTAACTTCGAAGGCCTGAACCAGCTCCTCGGCTTGTCTGAGAGGTCGCTCACGATATCGAATTCGGCCAGGACTGGAGTGGTTCCGAATCCCAACGGGCCGGGAACGATTACAGTCGCGATCGCTCCTGCCATTCAGCCGTTCCTGCCGCTCTTCCCGGTCGCAAACGGAACCGACAATGGTGACGGCACGGCGTTTTACAACTTCTCCGGCGCCCAGACAGGCAAGGAGTACTACGCGGTCGGAAAAGTCGACTTCCACCTCTCTCCCAAGACCATCCTTTCGACCAGCTATCAGTGGGATACCTCATCGCTTGTGGCTCCGGACGTCTTCAACATCAAGCTGGTCGGATCGCGGGCCAGTCATGACAACGCCATCGTCACGCTGCAGAACTTCCTCACCCCTAACCTTTTGAACACGGCGCACCTAGGAGTCAGTTACACATTCGCGTCCGATTCCGAGGATATATCCGCGGTTTCGCCGCTGGCGACTGATACCACGCTTGGGTTTGTGCCGGGCAAGCCGGTGGGCGTGATCACGGCAGGCAACGTCGCTACCGCCGGGGGGCTCGGGGCCTCGGGCGCGGACCTGTTTCATTACATCGCGTATCAGGGTTCCGACGATCTAAACTGGATCAAGGGCAAAAATTCGCTGCAGTTCGGGTTTCTCTTCAATCGGATCGCGGACGACTTTACCTCGGTCCAAAACCCGTTGGGAGAGTGGGACTACGGCTCGGTGCAGGACCTACTGCAGAATGTACCGCTGCAATTCTCCTCCGACCTTCCGACGACCAACGGCGCCCGCAGCTTGAAGACCGACTACTACGGGGCCTATGGCCAGGATGTGCTGCGCTTGAGTGAGCGCCTCACGATCACCGCCGGGCTGCGGTACGAGTACAACACGCCGGTGGTCGAGGCCAACGGCAAGGTGGCGACGTTGGTAAACCTCACCGATGCGACGGAACGGCTTGGGGGCTCTTTTGTCGGCAACGCCAATAAGTTGAACTTCGCGCCGCGCGTGGGCCTGGCCTACGATGTCTTCGGAACCGGCAAGACTTCGCTCCGCGCCTCCTACGGCATTTATGACATCCTGTCGCTGCCTTATTTCTTCCTAAATCGGACCCACGCAATTCCTTTCTTCAACTCGGGTGTGGTGAACGCTCCTCCTGCGAGCGCTTTCCCATCGAACGGTCTTGACCTGCTGACTGCAAGTGCAAGTGAAGGCACCTACGTACAGCAGAATCCACCGCGGGCCTACAACCAGGCGTGGAACCTGACGGTCGAGCAGCAACTGCCATCGGACTTCGCTTTGATGATCGGCTATGTGGGATCCCATTCAGTTCATGTCCCGCAGAACATTGACGACATGGATCAGGTGCCGCTGTCTCTCGTCACCTTCGATGCGAATGGGCAACTCCACTTCCCCATCCCTGCCGGTAACAGCTCGAAGAATATTCAGCGGATCAACCCCAACTACTCGCGTATCGAAGGGTTGGTCTATACCGACTTTTCGATTTACCACGGCCTGCTGGTGAACCTGAGCCGGCGCCTGTCGCACGGGCTCGCACTTCAGGCCAGCTACACCTGGTCGAAGAGCATGGATGAGGGTTCCGATACCTTCAGCGACAATGAATACAACAACACCGTCGGACCGTCGTATGCCTTCGATCTGGCGCTCAACAAGGGTGTTTCCGACTTCAACATCACGAACAACTTCGTAGTCAACGGCCAGTGGAATATTCCTATCGGCGAACTGAGCGGCGTCTCCAAGGCAGTACTGGGAGGATGGCAGCTAGGCGGCATCTTCCAGATCCACTCCGGCGAGCCCTTCTCGGTGCGACTGAGTTCGGACCGGGCGTTTACGGGCAACAGCAGAGCCCACAGCAGCGCCGGCGGACAGAGACCGAATTACAATCCTGGACCGGGTTGTTCGATCAACCCCATCAATACCGGCCAGCCTCTGAACTACATCAACCTGAGCTGCTTCTCCTTCCCGGCACCGGGCGAGCTTGGAAATCTGGGACGCAATACACTGCGCGCACCCGAATATATCGATGTCGACAGCTCCTTGTTCAAGAACATCCCGCTGGTTCACGACAGATACGGCCTGCAACTCCGGGGCGAAGTATTCAACGTCTTTAATCACACCAACTTCCAAAGTGACTCGCCGCAAATCTTTAGCAGTTCGGGAGGTGTTCTGGGTTCCGCAGGACAATTGCCCGCGCCAACCCTGACGACCTCGCGGCAGATTCAGTTTGGAGCGAAGTTCGTCTTTTAGGAGATTTACAGAGACAAATGTTTTCCGGCACCTTGGGATCGAACGCTTACGTTTCCATTTACGTAGTAATCGTGCCAAGGGGCTCGTATCAACCGAAGAGCCGGCAGTGTCCTGGATCAAGCTGCCATGCGTCTAGCGAGAAACAGCGGCAGGCCAGCGGGACTGTTTTAGCCGCCATGGAGGATGAGTGAAGAGTCCAAAAGACATAGCAATCGATTTCAAGGCCGGGCGAATCTCCCGGCGAGACTTTGTCAAACGTGCGGCGGACGGCGCCTTCACTCTTGCCGCCACCTGCTCGATTCTGAAAGGTGTTGCGGACGGGCAATCCCCATCCCCCGCAGACGCCTATCCCACGCAGAAACATGCCGACGCGCACGACTCGGGCTATAACGTGAACCAGACGAACTTTGACCCGTTCGCCGCGTGGCTCGATCAGGAAGGCATCCCGGTCTACAGGGACTTCGCCATCAAAGATCTCAGAGCTCTCGAACTGCAGCCGTGGAAGAGAGTGGGGGGACTCGGGGCTCACATCAATCTGGTTGGGGGAGAGGGAGTCAACTGCGCCTACGTCTGCGAGCTTCCTGCGGGCGCTTCTACCAACCCTCAGCGTTACCTCTTCGAGGAGACCATCTACTTTCTCGAGGGCGAGGGCGAGACTCAGCTATGGGCGCCTACCGGCGAAAAGTTCAGCGTCAAGTGGAAGGCGGGCAGTGTGCTCGGGCCGCCGCTCAATCTGTGGCGTAAGCACACCAATCTCGGAAGCAAACCGGCTCGCTTCTTGTCCGTGAACAATGCTCCGGTGGCGATCGATCTGTTCCATAACACCGATTTCGTCTTCAATAACGACTTCGTCTTCCGCGATCGCTTCGACACGGAAGGAAACTTTTTGAAGAGCGGCGATGACAAAATGCTGACGAAGATTGTGAAGGGTCACAAGCATGAAAGGAGCATTCACACCTGGCACGGCAGCTTTGTTCCAGATGCTCGTACCATCGGCCTGGAGCGGGCAGCGGATCGCGGTAAGGGAAACTCGAGAATCGAGCTGGAGCTTGCGAACAACACCATGCAGACGCACATCTCGGAGTTTTCCACGGGAACCTACAAGATGGCGCACCGGCACGGGCCAGGGTCGCACGTTGTCACTCTGAACGGAACGGGCTACACCCTCTTCTGGAAGGGGTCGACGCGCTACTCGGAGGCGAAGGAGAAGACACGCGTGGACTGGACCGATGGAAGTCTGTTTGTTCCGCCGGACGGCTGGTTCCACCAGCACTTCAATACCGGCCGCGACGCTGCCCGGTATATCGCTCCCAACTGGGGAGGCCAGGGCAGATGGTTCATGGAGGGGCTAGGTGGCGGCGGCTACACGCATCTGCTGGATTCTGTGGACGTCAAGACGGGCGGCAACATGATCGAGTATGAAGACGAAGATCCTCAGGTTCGCGAGATGTATGTCGCTGAACTCGCCAAGTCCGGGATCAAATTCAACATGGACACGAACGATAGGGTTTCGGAGTAGAACCTCGGTTAGTCTGATGAAAGCCGCTCGGCTAAGGGCACGGCTTCGACCGTGCCCTTAGCCTTTGCAATGAGTGCAGCTTAGAAACTGAGGGTCGCTTCTTCTTCCCGCTGGAAGCATGGACGCAACGGACGTACTACTCCGGGCCCAAAGCGGGTAGAGGCGCAGTCCCCGTCCACCGCGACACGATGTCGGCGGCGAGATCGAAGAGGTCCAGCATGCGTCCTACGCTCTGGTTGACCATATCGTCGATGCTATTCGGGCGATTATAGAACGATGGAATGGGCGGCATGATGATCGCGCCCATTCTGGTGGCCTGGTCCATCAGCGCGATGTGACCTGCATGGAACGGAGTCTCCCGCAGCATCAGTATCAAGCGGCGTCGTTCCTTGAGGCAGACGTCGGCCGCGCGCACGATGAGGTCTTCGTCGTAGCAGTTCGCGATCCCGCTCAGGCTCTTCACTGAGCAGGGAACTACCACCATGCCTTCGGTGCGAAAGGAGCCGCTTGCAATGGAAGCGCCGATATCTTTGTGGTTGTGCACCACGTCGCCGAGCTTTCGCAGGTCTTCGATGGTGTAGTCGGTTTCAGCCAGCAGCGTGCGAGCGGCAGAGGGAGAGATCACCAGGTGTACCTCGACGCCGCCGGCTGCCCGCAACAACTGGAGCGTTCGGACCCCATAGATGGCGCCGGATGCGCCTGTAATTGCAACAATAAGTCGCTTCAAGTGCACTTCTCCTTACATCCTGACAAACATGGCGCGACGAATCGGACTTGTTCGATCGGCTAGGAACACTCACCGGAGGGTATCAGTTCCGCGTGCGTTCGTGGCGAAAGGGCCCTGAGGCGTTTGAAATCGATGCGCAGTTTCCGGTCACTGGATAAAGACGGTCTTCGCGTTGACGAACTCACGGATGCCCAGGGCTGCAAGCTCGCGTCCATAGCCCGACATCTTGACGCCGCCGAACGGAAGCCGCGGATCGGAGGCGACCATGCTGTTGATGAAGACCATACCGGCATCAAGCTCGTTGGTGAAGCGTTCGCGTTCGTCCGCGTCTTCGGTCCAGGCGCTTGCTCCGAGGCCAAAGCGGGTGTCGTTTGCGATATGGATTGCTTCGTCGATATCCGCCACGCGGAACAACGAAGCGACGGGGCCGAAGAACTCTTCGCGATACCCGGGAGAATCGAGTGGGATGTCGGTCAGGACGGTGGGCGCATAGAAGAATCCAGGTCGATTGAGAACGTTTCCGCCGGTGAGCAGACGGCCCCCTGCATCGACGGTCTTACGGACATCGTCATGCAAAGATTTGACACTGCTCGCCGTAGCTAGCGGGCCGACGTCGGTGGCGGCATCGAAAGGATCGCCGATGGTGAGGGCCTCCATGGCTGCTACGAACTTGCGCTCGAACTCGTCGGCGATCTCCGCCGCGACGATAAAGCGCTTGGCGGCGATGCAGGACTGGCCGTTGTTGAGCACGCGAGCGCGTACACCGGTGGTCACCGCCTTGTCGATATCCGCACTGGGCATCACGATGAATGGGTCGCTGCCTCCCAGTTCCAGTACGACCTTCTTGACCCGCTTGGCCGCGCCGATTGCCACCTTGATCCCCGCGTCTTCACTGCCGGTGATGGTCGCGGCGACGATGCGCGGATCACCAAGTATCGCATCGACCTCTCCCGTGCCGATCAGCAGAGTCTGGAAGACGCCTTCGGCGAAGCCGGCTTCAAGAAAGATTCTCTCGATGGCCAAAGCGCACTGGGGGACGTTCGACGCATGCTTCAGAAGACCGACGTTGCCGGCCATCAGAGCCGGCGCGAGAAAGCGGATCACCTGCCAGAATGGATAGTTCCAGGGCATGATGGCGAGCACCGGGCCTAGGGGAAGATACCGGACGAAGCTCTTCATGGCACCGGTGGGAATAACTTCATCGGCTAGATACTTCTGGGCGTGTTCGGCGTAATAGTGGCAGACGAGGGCGCACTTCTCAATCTCGTGGACGGCGGAGGTCAGCGGCTTTCCCATCTCGACGGTGATCAGCCTGGAGACCTGCTCCTTATCGCGTTCGAGAATCTCGGCAGCGCGAATCATGTAGGCCGCACGCTCCGGGAAGGAGGTGCTACGGTAGCGGGAGAACGCCGCCGCGGCGGTGGACAGCTTTCCGTCAAGTTGCTCCGCTGAGAGCGGCTGAAAGACCTGGACGGTCTCTCCGTTGAAGGGGTTGATGGTGGCAATCGGCATGGCAGCTCCTTGTTAAGGCACAAAAGGTTATCCGTGAGGGAACGGGGCGCGGTCTGAGATCTGCGAGCGCGAATGACAGCTCCGGCCTAATCTCGTCTGCCTCACGGTTTTCTTTATGGAATGAGTTTATACCTTTAAGGTCGCTAACCTGTCAAAAGAAGCGGGAGCCAAGCGGCAACCGGCTCCTTAGCATTTTGGGAGCGTCCTCGCCGCCGTCTGGAAGTCGGAGTCGTCGAACGACACGGAAGGACATTCCTTCGCTAATTCTTACTAGGGATGGCTTAGAATGCCATTCCTGGAAACAATTATTTCCCAGTTCGAAGCGACGACCTGCGCATCAGAGACGGGTTCTGAGCCTAGTGGAAAAATGACTAATATTTGATTGGTATAATGTACTACCTCATGCTACACTCAGCTCCGTAGTTGGTTCTGAGGCTTAAGGAGTTCACACTTCCGGATTGGCTGTGGAAGCTTTGAACGGAAATCCAGCGCGCCAGTTTAACCGGCTGCGTTATATGCATTGTTTCGAGATGTCGAAAGGTGTCCGGTCATGAGTAGCTCGATTCCCCGAATCTCACGCGAAGAGCTTCCGGATGAACTCGCATCTTTCCTGAAACCCAGGGTGGAGCGGCTGGGCTACCTGGGCGAGTTCTTTCAATGTACGGCACATCAGCCCGAGGCGCTGCTTTCGTTTCTGGAACTCACCGAGTATCTGAAGCATGCTTTGCCTGGAAATCTCACCGAGGTCATATCGCTCACAATTGCCAGGCTGATGGACAACGATTACGAACGCGTTCAGCACGAGCGGCTGTCGTTGAAACTGGGACTCTCGGCGGAGTGGATCCTTGGCATTCTCCGGGTTACGCCGGATGCTGCCCTGGAGCTGTCGCAGGAAGAGCGCGAGGTTCAGCGGCTTGCCATCGCCGTGGTCGAACGAAACGGCCACAACACGAACGCTGAGCTTGAGACGGTGATTCGCTTGATTGGAGTTCCACGGACGATCGCCGTGCTGATGCTGGTCGGCCGCTATATGTCGCACGCTCTGATTGTGAATGCCCTGAATCTGGCGCCGCCGGTCGCGTCGCCTTTCGCGGAGGCGCTATGACCTCCGAGACCCCCCAGATCGAGAAGCCCGTTTGGATCTCCGAAGCCGAAGTCGTCTCCATGATGGATATTGCCGGTGCGATCGACGCGCTCCAGCAAGGTCTACTAGCCGAGGCGCGGAACGAAGCGCAGAACATGATCAAGACGCACGTGGAGTGGGACGGCGGGTCGACACTGCACGCGATCGGGGCTGTTTTTCCGGTGGCCGGGTTCAGCGGCGCCAAGGTGTGGTCGCACACGAAGAATGGCGCTACGCCAATGCTCCTTCTCTTCGATAGCAACGATGGCAGCCTGAAGGCGATCATTGAGGCCTTCGCACTGGGCCAGATGCGCACTGCCGCGGCCTGCGGGGTTGCGACGCGGTGGCTGGCGGACCCAATCGCGGAAGAGTTTGCGATCATCGGCACAGGCAAGCAGGCGATCTCTCAGGTCGCGGCGGTCCTTGCCGTCCGGCCGATTCGGCGCATCCGTGTCTTCAGCCCAGACGAAGGCCGGCGCACTCGATTTGTGGAACGTCTCAGGAGCGAGTTCGAGATTGAGTCGGTCGCGGCCTCAAGCGTCCGCGAGGCTGTTGAGGGCGCCTCAATCATCACTCTCGCCACCCGAGCCAAAGACCCGATTCTGAGCGCGAACATGGTGCAGTATGGCGCGCACATCAACTCCGTCGGCGCCATCGTGCCAAGTCGCGCTGAGGTAGCCCGGGATATACTCGCGCGCACTACTACAGTCGTGACCGACAGTATTCCGCAGGCGCGAAAACTGTCGCGCGAGTTGATCGACTTCTTCGGCTCGGAAGCTGCGGGATGGGAGGCGGTTCAGCCTCTCGCCTCGATTGTGTCCAAGCGCTTCCATCGGGGCGAGGCGGAGGACCTTACGCTGTTCAAGTCTCTGGGGGTGGGGATCTCCGATCTCTCCCTCGGCATACAACTCTATCGCGACGCCGTAAGCAATCAACGGGGTTACAAGTTTTCACCTCCGCAACGAGTGCAGCCGCGCTTGCGGACAAGCCAGGCAATCTAATGTTCCATAGGAGATAACCATGCAGGACACGATGCAGGAAACAGCACAGGACACCAGCTACTACTTCGCGGATCACACCGGTGCGGCAGAGAAGAAAGTGGATC
Organism: Tunturibacter gelidoferens; assembly: GCF_040358255.1. Classification (NCBI taxonomy): domain Bacteria; kingdom Pseudomonadati; phylum Acidobacteriota; class Terriglobia; order Terriglobales; family Acidobacteriaceae; genus Tunturiibacter; species Tunturiibacter gelidiferens. The sequence continues at coordinate 4,964,066 of NZ_CP132938.1, read as the reverse complement.
TCATTCCAGCGGTGACGATTCCCAAGGAGGCCATCGACGCCGAGATCGAGCGGCTCGCAAACCTTCCTGCACCGGCAAACGGAAGACGCGAATCGATGATCGCGAACCCGCTCACCGGTGTGGGGGAAGGCCTCGCGCCCGGTATTGGCGTTTCGATCTGCGTCCTCAAGCCAGGCGAGAGAACCAAGCCCATCCGGCACAACGCCGCACTCGTGAACTTCTGCATCCGCGGCGGAGGGCAGGCGAACATCGACGGCAAGGTCATCAAGTACGGTCAGTACGATGCATTCAACACGCCCTCATGGGTAATTTATGAGCACGTCAACGACACCGACGAGCTGCAGGTGCGGCTGACCTACAGCAACTCGCCGTTGCTGAAGAAGATGAATGTGTACATTGTCGAGGAAGACCCGCAGCCGGAGAAGTTCAAGAAGAAGTCCACCGATGAGCACGCGACGGCGCAGAGCCCGTATGGCACCTTCCAGATCTCCGATGATGGAGCACAGCTGATGCCGTACGAGAAGCTGATCAACCCCGATGTCATGAAGTCGGAGCCGCTCTACTTTCCGTGGAAAAGAGTGAAGGCCGAGCTGGCCAAGCTCGCGTCGCTCGGACAGTCCTATCGTGGGCGCCGTCTCTACCTGCTGTACAACGCGGCGACCGGGCGCACAAACGGCACCACAAGCAACTTCTTCGCGACGTTCACGATCAGGCCGAAGAACATCGTCGATCGCCCTCACCGCCACACGGGCGCGGCGGTCAACTACTACTTCGCCGGCTCCGGTTACAGCGTCGTCGAAGGGAAGAAGTATCCCTGGAAAGCTGGCGACCTGATGCTTTCCGCTCCGGGCTGGGCGGTTCACAACCATGCCTCGCTCGACGAAGATGTCTACGAACTCACCGTGCAGGACAGTCCGCTGAATGTGTGGATGGGTTCTCTGCTCTGGCAGGAGAGCTTGGACCAGCCGATCGAACTCCTGGGCGCGTCCACCGGCTTCTACACCAACCGCTAGTCCTGAGCTTCGCGAGCGATGAAGCATCATTCCCGTGCGATAAATGAAAGCGAGATGGTCTGTCTATGATGCAGCTTGATAAGACGTTTCTATGCGGCTCCTACCCTCCCCTGGTTACCCCCTTCCGGGGAGGGAAGGTAGACTTCGACCGCTTTGCCGACCTGGCGGAGCGCCAGGCGAAGGAGGGCTCCCACGGCCTGGTGGTGGCCGGAACGACGGGAGAGCCCAGCAGCCTGACCGTGGCTGAGCGGACTGAGCTTGTTAAAGTCGCCGTGGCTGCCGTGCGGGGCAGGATTCCCGTGGTCGCCGCAACCGGTTCGCAGTCGTTTGCCGAAACCGTCGAGCTTACCCAGCTGGGGGAGAAGGCCGGAGCCAGTGCTGTGCTCGTGGTCACCCCGTACTACATCAAGCCGTCGCAGCGAGGATTGATTGAGTACTTCGCCGCAGTGGGCAAGCGCACCGCACTTCCTCTGATGATCTACCACATTCCAGGCCGAGCCGCGGTCTCCATCCATGCGAAGACGGTCATGCGGATCGGAGAGCGGATCGACAATCTGGTCGGGCTGAAGCATGCCGATAAGGGACTGGAGTTGCTGACAGAGCTGCAGATCGGCATGGGTCCGGAATTCCGCATGTTCTGCGGGCTCGAGGCGCTCAGTCTTCCGATGCTTGTTCTCGGGGCGAGCGGATTGATGAACGCGGTAGGCAACGTCGCCCCCGCAAAGGTCGCATCGCTCTACACCGCCGTGAAGCAGGGAGACCTGCAGATGGCGCAACGACTGCACCTCGAACTGTTCGAGTTGAATCGGGCTATCTTCTTCGATACCAATCCCGTCCCGCTGAAGTACATGATGTCGCGACTGGGGATGCTGGATTCACCGGAGTTGCGGCTTCCGCTGATCGATCTGGATGCCGAGTTGCAGAAGGCGATCGATCCCGTGCTCCTGCGTGCGGGACTTCTTCAGCCATCAGAAATGGCGACGGAATAGCGAGCATCACAAACGTCTCTGGATTTCCGGTTCTGCGCCTGCGAAGCCGGTCGACATAATAGCGGATCGATTCGGCGAATGGGCGCTCAGGCCGGATGACACGCGGCTTGCAAGCGGCAAAGGATGGGAAATGGGCGGATCGGGCAATTTGGCGGGGAATTCTGCGACCCTGACGGTGATCGAGGTCTTGGTCGCCTTGCTCCCCTTCGCGACTCTGGTTGCGGGCTTTCTCTTGTTCCGGCTCAATGCGCTGATGACTTCCATACTGACCTTTGCGGTCCAGTTTGTGGTTGTTGTCACCTACTACCACCTGCCGGTGATCAAGAGTGTCGAGGCCGGACTCTGGGGCAATCTGACCATGTGGAGTGTCTTCATCCTGCTATGGTCGGGGCAGATCTTCGGACAAACGTTTCGAGCGACCGGACTGACTCCCGCGCTTCTCGACTCCTTCAGCGCTGTCGTTCCGACAAAGGACCGGCAGGTGCGCGCGCTGACGATGATCACGCTGCTCAGCGCCTTCGTGGGCACGTTTAATCTGTACGCCGTTTATCCGGTGGCCATTCCCGCTCTCGCCGACCTTGGTTTCGGTGGCGTCGCGTCGGCGGCCGGCTACCTAATCTATGCGTCCTGGTGCCTTCCCTTCGCCGCTCTGTTCATCGGGGCAGTCATTGCGAGCGCGGCGACAGGCCTCCCTGTCGATCGGATCGCTGGCGCCTCCGGGCTGCTTGCGATTCCTCTTGTCTTCGTCTCAATGATCGGGACATACAGAATCCTGGGCTTTCGCTTCAGGACGCGTCAGAGCCAGACGCTCTTCTGGATGCTGTGTCTCAGCGATGTTGCAGGCCTAATTCTCTTTACCCAGGTCTGGCCTCACTATCACGAACTCACGCTCGTGTCAGGCGGTGTGATCGCACTGCTCTTCCTCTTCCTCTATGGGCGGATGAACCGAACAGACAGCCCTGCAACAGAGACAGTGGAATGGACCCCGGCGGTTGTTGCGGCTCCACTATCCCAGCCAGTGCATTACACGCTCGGCATGAGGATGAAGGCGTATTTTCCTTTGCTGATCGCAATCGCTTACACGATGCTGACGCGAATTCCCGCTGTATCGCATGTGTTCTCGAGATTCGATTTCAATGTGTCGGCGTGGGGGTTCACCCCGGTAAAAATCAATCTGCTGACCACGCCCGCCGTTCCTCTGATCGTTGCCATCCTGAGTTGTTACGCGGTTCGCCTGAAGAAGGCCAGCCTCGTCCAGGATGTCACGCGAGGCACCGCGCACGGAGCTTCCAGCCTCAGCACCCTCTTGTTTGGCAGCGCCACCGTCTATCTCATGGTGGCCACCGGACAGATCGCCTTTCTTGGCCAGGTGCTTGCGCAGGGAGGAAAGACGGTCTATCAGGTGCTCGACTCGGTGCTGATCTTCCTGGGCGGTATGACCTTCGGCCAGGGCGCGCCTGCCATCTTCCTTTTCTCGCGCCTCCAGATGTCCTCCGCGGCAAAGCTGGGCCTGCCTCTGGTCCTGCTGGTGGGCCTGGTGAATCTCGTCGCGATGGGACCTACCAACGCCGTCAAACCCGCGCTCATTCGCTTTGCCGCCTCCCTGGTGAACATCAAGGGAGAGGATCGAACCATCTTCCGCATCGGGCTCTACTGGGGGATCGTGCAGATTGTCGTCACGACGATCGCTCTTCTCGGCTTGATCGGCTTCACCCAAGTTTTCAGGAGATAAATTCATGAACATAGCTGAGCTTGCGCAACCCGCAGAGCAAAAGGCCTTCGGCAACTTCCCTCAACCTCATGCAGATCTGCGCGATTGGCTGGAGCGGGTCGAAGGGATCGGTGAGTTGCTGAGAGTGTCCGGGGTCAACTGGAAGCTCGAAATGGGCGCTGTCGCCGAGATGGTGTACCACGCGCGTCCGGAGAATCCACCCGCCATCCTGTTCGAAAACATTCCGGACTACTCACCCGAGTTCAGGGTTCTGTCCGGCATGACGAACTCGCCGCAACGTCTGGCGCTTACGCTTGGTCTTCCTCTCTCCAAGCGGCCGCTCGATGTGGTTCGCGCGTATCGCGATCGCATGAAGAACTTCGCTCTGATTCCGAATGAATTTGTGGAGTCGGGTCCGCTGCTCGAGAACGTTGATCGCGACGAAGCCGTCGATCTTTTCAAATTTCCCGTTCCATTCCTGCATGAGCTCGACGGCGGACGCTACATCGGCACCGCCGATCTGATCATCATGAAGGATCCGGACACTGGTTGGGTGAACGTCGGAACCTACCGGGCTCAGGTGCACGATAAGAACACGATCGGTATCTGGATGTCGCCGGGCAAGCACGGCAGGTTGATCCGTGAGAAATACTTCAAGATGGGCAAGCCCTGTCCGGTGGTGATCAGCTGCGGTCACGACCCGCTCCTCTTCCTCTCCTCGGGCAATGAGGTCAACTATCAGGTCGCCGAGTTTGCTCATGCCGGCGGACACCGCGGCATTCCCTTCGAGACGCTCAAGAGCGAGCTTCATGGCCTGCCGATGCCGGCGCGCGCTGAGATCGTGCTCGAGGGAGAGATCCTGCTGGACGACCTTCGCCTGGAAGGTCCGTTCGGCGAATGGACCGGCTACTATGCGAGTTCCACCCGGCCTGACAATGTGGTGCGGGTGAAGCGGGTCTATCATCGCAACTCGCCCATCATCACCATGGCTTGCCCCATGCGGCCGCCCTCCGACTACACTCTCAGCAAGTCCGTCATCAAATCCGCGATGATCTGGGATCAGGTGGAAAGGGCAGGCCTCTCCGGCGTCGAGGGGGTGTGGTGTCACGAATCCGGCGGAGGCAGGCTCTTCAACGTCATCTCGATCAAGCAGGCCTATGCCGGTCATGCACGGCAGGCGGCCATGCTGGCAGCGAACGTACACGCGGGAAATTACCTCGGGCGCTTCGTCGTGGTGGTCGATCACGATATCGATCCCAGCAATCCCTTTGACGTCATGTGGGCGATGTCCACCCGTTGCGATCCCAGCGAAGACATCGAGTTCATCCGTCAGGCGTGGAGCGGTCCTCTCGATCCGCGGAAGAGGAAGGGCATCTCTCACAACTCCAGGGCTGTTGTCATCGCGACTCGCCCGTTCGAGTGGATGTCGGAGTTCCCGCCGGTCGCCGAGTCGAGCCCTGAACTCCGGGCTCAGACGTTGGAAAGATGGGGTCACATTCTGGAGCAGCCAGCAACCGTTCGCAGCTAGGGTCTTGCGGGCGCGGCATTCCGCAAACCGCGCCGCTCTTCGCTTCGGGCCAAACGGCGGAGAGCGGTCGTCGTTTCATGTTTCAATCAGTCCTTTCAGGAGCCTCCGATGTCCAAGCTTCCCCTCTCCATCGCAATGAGCAACTACGAGCACGTCTCGGATGTAATGAATGGAAGAATTCATCCCGAGGGGATCGACCTCAGGGCCATGGAGCTGCCCGTCGAAGAGATCTTCTTCCGCATGCTCAACTTCCTCGAGTGGGACGTCTCGGAGTTTTCCATGGCGAAGTATGTCTCGCTCACGGCCTCGAACAAGGCTCCCTTCTGGGCGATTCCCGTCTTCCCGTCGCGCGTTTTCCGGCAGTCGGCGTTTTACATCGCTACCAAGTCAGGCATTAAAGAACCCGCGGATCTGGCAGGACGGAGGATCGGCATTCCAGAGTGGGCGCAGACAGCTGGCGTTTATGCGCGCTCGTATCTCCAGCATCAGTGCGGGATGCAGTTGAAGGATATCCATTGGGTCCAGGCAGGAGTTAACGATGCCGGACGCACCGAGAAGGTCACACTGTTCCTGCCCAGCGGCGTCTCAATTGAAACCGTCCCCGACCGCTCTCTCAACGATCTGCTGCTGGCTGGTGAGATCGACGGGATGATCTCCGCCCGCGAACCGGCAAGCATGATCAAGCGCGATCCGCGAATCGCACGTCTTTGGCCTGACTATCGCACGATCGAGGAGAGTTACTACAAAGACACAGGAATCTTCCCGATCATGCACGCCGTCGTTATCAAGAAGGAGACGCTCGAGCAGCATCCCTGGATCGCGATGAATCTCCTCAAGGCCTTCGAAGAGGCGAAGAACAGAAGCCTGCAGCGTCTCTCCAGCCTGGTGAACTCGCGGGTCGCAATCCCCTGGTCGCACATCGCTCTGGAGCGGACAAGAACGCTGTTCGGGGAGGATGTCTGGCCCTACGGCATCGAGGCGAACCGGCGCACGTTGGAGGCCTTTACACAGTTCTGCTTCGAACAGGGAGTAACGGACCGGCAGATTCCGCTCTCGGACCTGTTCCCGCCCCAGTTGACTAAGACCTATAAAGCCTAGTCATACCACTGCCGAAAGGCACTCACTTGACATATTTTGTGTAATGGTATGAGATTGGTCCAATCATTTTTCGTTGCTTTTCGGTGATTTCAATCGAAGGGGTCGACGCAAAGGATCACACTTAGAAATCGGATGCAAGGGGTGAAAGATGCAAAGTAGAGACTTGCGCGACTGGATTCGCGCAGCCGAGGTGCTGGGCGAGTTGAAGCATATCGACGGTGCCGACTGGGATGTTGAGATCGGAGCAATTACGGAACTTGGCCATCATCGTGGCGAGCAGAGCCACGCGCTTCTCTTCGATCGGATCAAGGGTTATCCCGAGGGATATCGTGTCCTATCGAACACCCTGAACACCACCAAGCGCCTGGCCATGACCCTTCACATGGACACAAACTACACACGGCTGCAGTTTGTGAAGGACATCAAGAAGCACATCACCGAGCTTACCTACATCAAACCCGAGGTAGTCACCGATGGTCCGATCATGGAAAACGTCTTTGAAGGCGAAGACATCGACATGTTCAAGTTCCCCACGCCCAAGTGGCACGAGCTCGACGGCGGTCGCTATCTTGGCACCGGCTCGGTGGACATCACACGCGATCCCGACGAAGGCTGGGTGAACCTCGGGACGTATCGGGTGATGATCCACGATCGCAATACCCTCGGGTTCTTTATCTCGCCGGGCAAACAAGGTCGCATCATGCGTGAGAAGTACTTCGCCAAGGGGCAGTCCTGCAAACTCGCCGTCTCCTTTGGCCATGATCCTCTACTCTACCTGGCCGGTGGAATGGAAATACCGTACGGCGTCTCCGAGTACGAGTGGGTGGGTGGCCTTCAAGGCGCGCCCGTGCCGGTCATCCACGGCGCATACACAAGCCTGCCCTTCCCGGCCTCCTCCGAGATCGTCGTCGAGTGCGAAGCCATTCCCGGCGAAAACATGAACGAAGGTCCCTTCGGCGAATGGACCGGATACTACGCCAGCAACATGCGCCCCGAGCCGACAATGAAGGTGAAGCGGCTCTACCATCGCAACAATCCGATCATTCTTGGAGCACCGCCCACCCGCCCGCCCTGCGAGTTCAATTACATGCGCTGCTTCATGAGGTCCGCGCTGATCTGGCAGGAGCTCGAGAAGGCCGGCGTCCCGGACGTGACCGGCGTCTGGTGTCACGAGTCGGGCGGAAGCCGTCTGCTGACCTTCGTCTCCATCAAACAGCGGTACCCCGGCCACGCCCGCCAGGCGGGAATGATCGCCGCCTACTGCCACGCCGGCGCCTATCTTGGTCGCTACACCGTCGTCGTGGACGATGACATCGATGTCACCAATACCGACGACGTTCTCTGGGCCATCGCCACCCGGTCTAACCCCGAAGCGGATATCGAGATCATCCGTCGCAGTTGGAGCGGCTCGCTCGATCCGATCATCCCCATTGCAGACCGCGGACACAGTTCGCGTGCGGTCATCGACGCCTGCAGGCCGTACGAGTGGCTGAAGGACTTTCCTCCGGTCGCCGAATCGAGTCCGGAGGTCCGGCGCGCTGCACAGGAAAAGTGGGGCAAGATCCTCGCCGAACCTGGCTCCAGCAAACGGACCTAGATTCGAGCGGAGGCTGACGGCATAGCGGCCACGACCAACGCGCGGCGTCACAAATGAGCAGCTAAGGCAAGCCTGATGGTACAAGCGATGCAAGCCGCCGCCGAAGTTGGCGGAGCGGAGAAGACCGAAACCTCCACGCGAAAGATCGTCGGCTTCATCACAGCCGTCGCTGCGCCGGTTTTGATCTGGTTCGCTCCGCTCCACTTCGCCGCCAACTCCAAACACGCCCTCGCCGTAGCGGCTTTCATGATCGTCGCCTGGATCGCCGAGCCGATCCCTCATGCGCTCACCGGCCTGATCGGGTGCTATCTCTTCTGGGTGCTCAAGGTCGTCAAGTTCGACGTAGCGTTCAGCGGATTTGCGGATCAAACTCCCTGGTTTCTCTTTGGCGCCGGGCTTTTCGGCATGATGGCGACCAAGACCGGCCTGGGCCGCCGCCTTGCCTACCTCATCATCCGGCGAGTCGGAACCAGTTATTCGCGTCTCCTTCTTGGCATCATCCTTACGTCGTTTCTGCTTACCTTCCTGGTCCCTTCGGGAATCGCCTGCGTCGTCATCATGGCCTCGGTCGCTCTGGGCCTGATGCAGGTCTTCGGACTTGGCCCCGGCAGCAACGTCGGCAAGGGAATCTTCATCACTCTCACGTATACCGCCGGCTGTTTTGACAAGATGGTCATCGCCGGTCCCTCTACTATTCTGGGGCGCGGCCTGATCGAAAAGGGAGCCAACGTCCATATCTACTACGGCCTGTGGCTCCTGGCTTTCTTTCCCTGCGCGGTGGTGACGATCTTCGGCATCTGGCGGCTCGTCCTGTGGCTCTACCCTCCGGAGGATGCGGCGTTGACGCGCGGAGCTGCATTTCTTCGCGAGGAAGTCGACAGGATGGGACCCTGGACGCGGATGGAAAAGAGAGCCCTGTTCCTGATGCTGCTCGCCATCGCACTCTGGATGACGGACCTGCTTCACCACATCTCACCGGCCGTTATCGGTCTAGGCGTTGGCCTCTTTGCCTGCCTGCCTCGCGTCGGTGTGCTCGACGAGAAGGACATGAAGAAGGTCAACTATCTGCTTGTCTTCTTTGTGGCTGCAGCCGTTAGCATGGGGACGGTGCTCGTCCAGACAGGAGCCCTGCGCACCATGACGGCCATCATGTTCGACTGGATGAGGCCGCTGATCGTCTCTAGCAGTTTCGCCCTGGCTCTGGTGCCATACTGGACGGCCTTCGTCTACCACATCTTTCTTGGCAATGAGATTGGCATGCTCGCCACCTCCATGCCGGGCCTGATGAGCTTCGCACAAGCCAGCGGCATTCACCCGCTTCCTCTGGGGTTAATCTGGGCTTTCGCCGCCGGCGGCAAGATCTTCGTGTACCAGTCCGGTGTCCTGGTCGTCGGCTATTCCTATGGCTACTTCACCGCGAAAGATGTCTTTCGCGTTGGCCTGTGCGTAACTGTGATCGAGTCGCTTGTGCTCCTCCTGCTTGTCCCTTTTTATTGGCCGCTGATAGGAATCAGCTGACCCTAGAGGCACGGTTCTGGTGCAAACTTTTCCAGAGCAGGCGATTGGAAAGAATTCTTGATGAGTTTAGGCAGCGAGAATAGCTACCCAAACGTCAGGAGCAGTTACAGTTCTGCCCGGCAAGCTTCCAGTCTTGAACTGCGTTTCCGAATCTTTTCTGTAAGCTCGATGCCGCTTATCGTTATTGCCGCCGTTTCAAATCGCTTGAACCCGAGCATCGGCCGAATCCGCTTGATGCGGCGATGATCCTGCTCCACAATATTGTTCAAATACTTGCTGGACCTTATCCCTACACGGCGCGCTATCGTTCCCATTGATTTCAACTCTGTGACGGCTCGATGCGAAGCCGCGTAAGCATCGAGTGAATGACCCGCGGTGTCCCATGCTTCTCTATCGCTTTACTGAAGAAGCGTTTCGCTGCCGTAACATCGCGCGGTTCACTCAACAGAAAGTCTTCCGTTCGACCCAGCTTATCCACTGCTCGATACAAGTAGGTCCAACGCCCCTTCACCTTTATATAGGTCTCATCACAACGCCATGATCCACCTACTGGCCGAGAGTACTTGTTCCAGCGCTTCTCGAACTCCGGTACATAGCGCTGCACCCAGCGCAGAATTGTCATGTGCGTCAACGCAATTCCACGCTCCACCATCCTTTGGACTAAGTCCCGCGAACTCAGTTTGAATCTGAGATACCATCGCACACAAGGCACGATGATTTCCTGATCGAAATGCCGTCCCTTAAACAGATCCAGTGCTCTCATCCTGTTCCATTATCGCCTCGACTCCAACCGCTTTCAGAATTTGCACCAGAGCCTACTGCCGGCTGCGCAAGCCGGTTCGTGAGCTAACGCTCATTTGGGACAATGAAGTGACAAATCGGTGACAACCCACAACAAGACTCCGTCCATAATGACTCTTTAGTGCAGCACGAGCATATGACAAAGCAACCTCATAGATCCGACATAAGCATCTCGTGTGCGCAACCCGTAGAAGAGTTAGATACTTCTTGGTCTCTAAAAGACAAGGTACTCAAATAGTGACAATCCAGGAGATCGAACGCGCGTGTGATAACTCACAACCACTGGACTATTCCAGGCCCGAGCTGCCGAAATCCGAGCTCTCGCTGGCCAGGACTTTCTATCCATATGGATTTCCAGTCGAAGTCAAGACAAACTCAGTCGATGTACTTAACGTGCTCGAGGGCATCTGGGGAGAATTCGAGCAACGATACAACACGGTTCCCATCAATTCAGAAGTGCATGCGGTGATGAGTGACTCTCTCGACTGTCCGCCCTTGCCCGTGTACCGCCTTATGTCATCGTCGTTTATAACTATCGCGGACAAAAACAACTACGGCATCGTTGATATGGAGCGGAATATTGCGCAGATATGCTTATCGGATGCAGCTCTTCGTCACAAGCTATACGCGGGATATTACTTCCTCGGAACCCCGATCGCCTGCATCGCTTCCTCTCACACAACGCCGCTTCATGCAGGATGCGTGGCTCTGGACGGGCGTGGTGTGCTGCTCTGCGGAGACTCAGGTGCGGGAAAGTCTACATTATCTTACGCATGTGCACGAAAGGGGTGGACGTACATCTCCGACGATAAAAGTTATCTCTTGAGCTGCGGCGAAGATCGGGTGGTCGCAGGCAACTGCCATCGGGTACGGTTTCGGCCCACTGCGGCTGAACTGTTCCCGGAGATCGGTGAGCTAAAGATGATGCCACCAGCGGCTGGTAAACCATCCGTTGAAATGCAGACATCAATGATCCCTGGCTTGACCTGCTCCCAGGCAACGAAGGTGGATTTCATCGTGTTCTTGAATCGGCTTTCGGAAGGCGGGCAGGGCGTTACACCTTATCGCAAGGACGTAACGCGCCACTTTGTCCGCCAAATGCTCTTTGGACCACCAAATACACTTGATCGTCAGTATGAGGCTATTGAACGATTGTTGACTGCCGACGTCTTCGAGTTGCGTTACAAAGATCTAAACTGGGCAGTTCATCGGCTGGAGAAGCTGGTGCACGACGGGCAATAGTGACTTGCGAAAATACCCTGACATACTCCGAGGTTCAAGATCGATCCAAGCGCCATTGAAGCTGTCAGCTTATTAGGGATTCAGAAAACGTGGTAGCTCTTGTTCGTCATGCTGACTGAGCGATGTTCGTACACGCATGTGATGCACCACGGTAGCTTGTCATGCAATATCTCGCGCGAAAATTTGACTCCGCTACCTCTCAGGTTCGTAGAAATGACAATCCGCTTACAGCTCTGTGAAAAAGTTTTCAAAAGCTTTACTATGCTTCGAATCACCAATGCTAGTGGGTAGCTCAGAGCATCGCAGAACAGTTTGATGTTACCTTGGTTCCGAGTCCGCATGAAATTCGAGACGATGCAAAAGCCACTGAGCACCGAGCAACAGATGCGGCACGCTGTGCTGCTGACCTTCTGCGACCCGCTTCCGGATCAATGTTCGCTACTGCAACATATCTCCCATGAGGATTGGAAGAAGCTATTACATTGGCTGGACACCAGCGGTCTTGCGTTGTACTTTTTGGATCGGATGCTGGAAGTACAACGATCCGACCTCCTACCGCCAGTAGTACTAGCGCGTCTGCAGCAGAATTACAACGACAACATCGCCCGCACTCAGCGCTTGATGACCGAATCGAATGCGATTCACCGTGAGTTTCAAAACTCACAGCTCTCTTATGCAACCCTGAAAGGGTTCTCGCTCTGGCCCCTCTCAGTGTCCAAGCCGTGGCTGCGATCGCAATTAGACTTGGATTTCTTGATAGAAGAGGATCATTTAGTCGAAGCGCGTCAGATTTTGGAACAGCGAGGTTATTACCTCCATGCGGTGAGCGGCAAGAGCTGGGAATTCAAGAGAGTCCATACTCCAGGCAGATCTGTGAAAGATTTATACAAACCTCTTCCCTTGCGTTGCGTAGAGCTCCACGCTGAAAGCAACGATCAAAGCCTTCCTTCAGTGCTCGCACGAAAAGATGTACTCGACTTCAATGGTGTCTCCATCCCAGTTCTTTCTCGAAGTGATCTATTCCTTGCGCAGGGGTTGCACCTGTTCAAACATTTACTCAGCGAGTTCTCAAGGACTGCACACTTCATCGAATTCTACCGGCATGTGCTCGCTCGCCATCAAGATGATCTCTTTTGGAAAGAAGTCCGAGCAGCGGCTGAGGAGAGTCCAGGGGCAGCTTTGGCACTTGGAGTCATTATTATCTTGACTACTCAGGTTATGGATGATTTCGCTCCTGAAGCCCTTGCAAACTGGACGGTTCATCTCGTCCGCCCCCGCGTGCGTTTCTGGTTGAGTCTGTACGGAAGCAAGTCTGTCCTTACCAGCTTTCCCGGCTGCAAGCTTTACCTACTGCTCCAGAGAGAGCTCGAACGAGAAGGCATATCCTCGAAGCGGCCGCTCCGGCGGTCACTGATGCCGCTAAGCTTGCCGCCGGCAATTGCCCATGCGCCTCCGCACGAGACAGTCCCTGATCAAGTCCGACGACACTTCACGCAGATTAGCTTTATATGGTTCCGTCTCAGGTTTCACCTGTTCGAAGGTGTCCGCTACTTCTGCGAGTCGATCAAGTGGCGTCAGCGGATACGTAAGCTTGCGCTTTGAACGGTGGTCCAGCCCACTTCCGATTAGTAGCTGCTTCATTTGCATCAGTACTGGTACGAGAATCGGGGCTTGAGCCCGCCTCTCTCGCAGGCAAGAGATTGACATTTGCCTTACGAACGCATGACGTCGCAGCGGTTCGAGTTCTTTACGTTGAAAAACGAAAAGAAAACTTGTGCTGAGAGCTGATTCGAATCGTACCCCAGCTTGAGACTGTCTTGGATTGCCCGATCTTTTGTACCGGTTGGATTGTTGGTTTAGCGCATTGATTTTTGTAAGTATCTGATCGCCCGTTCCTTGCCAACATGCCAGCCTGCCCGTTGGAGTAGCGCCGTAATCCGGCGATAGCCATAGCGGCCATACTGACTGGCCAGCGTTACGATGGCCAGGGTGAGCGTCGCTCAGGGCTTAGAAGTTTCTCGAGCCGATTTTCCTTCAACACTAGCTTCTCCAGGCTCAACTCCGAAACCAGACGCTTCAGCTTCGCGTTCTCCTGCTCCAGTTCCTTTAGCCGTCGAGCCTGGCCTCCAACCCGCCAAACTCCTTGCGCCAACGGTAGTACGTCTGCTCCACGATCTCGGCTCCCTTGAGCGCGCGAGCTGTTCGAAACTGGTTGATCCTTCAATTTGAACCGGAAAGCCGCGTCGGCGCGATCAAGTTGAACGGCCTGAGGTTCGAAGTTCTGTACATATTTAGAAATTTAGTTGCGCGACGATTATTCTCAGCAACCCAATTTTTTTCGAGGCAGGCAAATGAAGCATCCGCTCGCTGGACTGCCAGAGGTAGTGTCCACCTAAGAACGGAAATATGAGGAAGGCCGAATTAGAGTCGGTCACTCCTCCAATCATTACAGCAGCACCTTGCATTAAGACTTTGTGAATTCCCGTCAGACGGTGCAGTAAAGCCCTTCCCTCTCAGTTCCTCCTCGCTGCTATCCAGCTAAAAGTCCTTCGAAGAACAAATGCTGGATGAGACTCCAGTTGCCTTCTTGAGATCGCTGCGGCCGGATCGCGATTTGTCGGCGAACCTTTCCAGTAACCAGAGCCTTACAGGCGTCTCAAAGTAGCGGTAACTCAACAAACTTATTGCCAAACAGAGTCCCAGGTACACCAGATAGCACACAGGAGTTACCCATCGAAAGTGCATAAACAAGTTGAGAATAGGGAAGTGGATGAGGTATAGCGCGTAGCTAGCATTTCCGAGGGCCACCATCCATTTCCTACACAACCATCGCGACCATAGTGTTGGCATCACCGACAACGCCCAAATAAAGGCCGCATAGATGGGCGCCAGGAGCCCGTTGAAATAAGGATTCGGCATCTGCCAGAAGGGAACCAGCCAGACACTTAGTAGAATTCCGCCGACAGCCAGCCACAACACCGTGTTCACATGCCATGCTTGGACCTGCGGTCTGCCCGTTTGCATCCGTCGCAGCGTCTGCCACCGCGCCAGAAGAATCCCGAGTGCAAAAGTTGATAGGTGTGTCGGTGGCAAGGTCACCGTCATGCCAATGCCCAAACGCACTCTCATCCACCAAACCAGTGCTTGCCCTCCGACGTACAAGAGCAATGCGGTCATCCAAAGCTGCACCCCACGCAATTTCCAAAGTAAAACGCCTAGAACGGGAAAGCACAAGCAGAAGAAGGCCTCGACACAAAGAGACCAACTGGGAGGGTTAATCTTACCTAATTCAATCGGGTACCAGACCTGCAGCAACACCATGCTTGCTGCGAATATCTCCCCTGTCATAGCTAGCCCAAGCTTCACGCCGTGCCGCTCTACTTCTCCCGCTAGAAGTTTCGGCGTATCGAGTATTAGCATAACGAAGTACAGAGGATAAAGGCGCGCTAAGCGCGCTGCGAAGAACTTACTCTTATCGACCGTTTGTCCGTCATGCAAGTACACATAGCTCAATACATAGCCTGAAAGAAGAAAGAAGAAACTCACCGAAACCGGGAATGCAAGCGAAAGTATACCGGCGATATCGCCCCGAGCCAGATGGGCCTCCTTAGCAGAGAAGGCAGGCAAAAAGACTCGGACTGAATGATGAATCAGAACTAGAGAGGCCGCAAAGAATCGGACCGAGGTTAGAGGGTAAATCGTTTTATTCATTGCGATCTCCCGGCTGCCCGTTGCGATATTTTCGTGAGCGTGAGGGATATACCAGCCATTGGCTTGGGTACCTTGCCGAAACGCTGCTTGTACTGTTCGCCATCGTTGATGAAGTCATGCTCGCCGGGACATAAAAGACCTCGTCCGCCTGCGCGCTCTTAATCACCTGGGCCGCAGTATCAAACTCGGCTGCCTTCGAGTTCTGGGTAATATCGCCGGTATGGATCATGAAGTCCGGCGCTTTCATCCAGGCCGGAACCACGTTAACCCTGTCGATCGCTTTGGTGAGCGTCCCCGTGACATTCGGGTTTGCTCCCTTGTTGAAGCCGATGTGACTGTCGCTAATCTGGACGAAGGGAAATCTTCCGACTTGGGGGCTTTTGGGGCGCCGCCCTTCATCGCCTGCGCCAATAACTTCGAGGTGGGCACACCACCAGCCATCGTCCAGAGTAGGTCGGTGCCTGCCCACGCCATGCAACCAAGGAAGTTGCGTCTGTCGATGCCATCGCCGGGTTGTGCGGCGGCCTCATTTTCGTTCATTGCCTTATCTTCAAAGCGATTCATATCAAGCTCCAGCTGGTTTTAATTGCCTACACTGCCCAAAACTGGAGTTCCCGGCTTTTATTCCGAGCGCCTGGAATAATTTCACTGCGATTCGGTCTACGGTAGTGATGCTCAACAGCAACACATACCGGTCTTCTTTTCCGTGCCGCTCAAGCTGGGTATATCCTGATGGACCGAGGCCCTAAGCATCATGCCGTTTCCCGTCAGGTCACGCCGCGACGGATAAATCTCCTTAAGGACTCGCGGCAGCTCGTCGTTCAAGAACCCTTCCGCCCTCGCTCCCTTGAAAAACCGCAAGGCCTTGCCTTCCAACACGAGGTGGGCGAGTCCGTGCATCGCTGCCAGGCCTCTAAAGATCTCCGCCGCATCTTCGAACCGATTCATATCGAGCTGAGACTGTCCGTGATACGCGGCGAATTCGGTCACTTGCTGCAGAATCCATCCAAAACGGTTCTTCTTAAGGTCCGTGGCGAGTCTATGCAGGACGCCGGCCTGCTACCGAACGATTGCGTTGTGGTTTTATCGCCAAGGCGTCCATTCACGACATGCGCAATCTCTCCGAATCGCCGACCCGGGTACACTTCTTCCCGCTCGTGTCAAGGAAGCTTCCGACATGCGCGTACATGTGATTGTCATTCAAACAAAGGAATAAATCCGGCTCGGTCTAGTTCTCCTTGCTAGAAGTTTGCGTTGGGTTGCCAGAAGCGTGGCGACAAACGGACAGCAGCTTGGAAAGTGTCTGACATGACGAAGTAATGAACTCGTGCGTCGCACGTTTTTCAGGGCTCACCAAAAGGGGAAGATGACATACGCGCACAGCACACGCTTCACCAATCATGATTCATCTGGAAAGCGCATCCACCAGTTGGATGGACTCAGAGCCATCGCCGTCCTGATGGTTTTTACGAGTCACGCATTTCGCTCGGAGTTACTTTGGAGCGGTGTGGACCTTTTTTTCATGCTTTCCGGCTTCCTCATCACCGGAGTTCTACTGGAGCTCCGGCGACAGACCACTTGCGGCAGATACATTGCCACCTTCTATGCTCGAAGATGCCAAAGGATTCTTCCGCCGTACATCCTGGCGTTGGCGGTTACCTCCGTATTGTTCGGCGCAGCTTGGATCCATCACTGGTATCTCTATCTTTTCCTGATGAACACGGCTGCCTTTCGCGCTTACGCCCCATCTTTCCATGGGATTCTTTGGTCGCTCGCGGTGGAGGAGCAGTTCTACATAATCTGGCCGATTTTGGTCTACGGACTGAGTGAGAGGGCGCTTGCATGGCTGTCTGCGGCTATGATCGTCGCTGCCCCTGTGTTTCGTTGCATAGCCACAGTCTGCTTCCCACACCGATGGTCTATTCACACCGGCTTACCATTTCGAATCGATCTCTTGGCGGCCGGCGCATTGATCCAGTTGGTCTGGCGCCACCGCCGGTGGCTGATACATCGCTTCGGCTCTAACGGACAGTGGGTCTGCGCGATCACAGCAACTGCTCTGTGTGTTCTCTCGTCCCATCCATGGTTTCAGCCTGGCGCTGATACTGTTTTGGCGAACGTCTGGTTGTACGAGTTTATTCTCTTGACCTACGCGGGAGCACTCGTATGGACACTAAGCGGTCACCGCGTCGGGCTCCTGCAGGCCAGGCCAATGGTGTTTCTCGGACGTATAAGCTATTCGGTTTATCTCATCCATGTCGCCGCACTCGGATTCACGCGAAGATTCACGACTCACTATGTGGTTTCGGCCATCGTGGCCTTCGGAATAACGGTCTGCTATGCCGCCGCGTCCTGGAAGTGGCTGGAACAGCCGGCACTGAGATGGAATTTCGTCCAACGAAACACCGCTGGTCATCATTTCGGTTCGGCAGTGGGCAAAGAGAAGCCCGTGAATGACCAAGAGAAGGGCGGTGCCCGAAGGAGTGCCTCGCTATGAGCGATGATAAGCTTGGTCCCTCGAATCGCCACCGGCGCAGTTCCGATTTGCGTTTCAAGAAAGCTCACATCGACGGGCCTTCGCTCGCGCCGCATCACGACTATTGTGATGCGTTCAATCTTGAATGAGCCAAAGCAGACGTTTGCGTTATGGGACGCCACAACCGAGAATATCTGCGATCTCCCCTGTACTTAAAGACAGAGAGACTTGGCAAGAACCAACGCTATCGAAAAGGGAACCCGGAACTCCTCAACACTTCGTCGCAGAATCCGCTTCTTGAGGTCTCCTACGGCCATGCCGAAGCTATTGGCGAGTCCGGTGATGATCCGTGAGGCGGGGGCGAAGGATCCATCTCCATCGCCGAGGAAGACGTCGACGATGTAGTTGTCACCGTTGGTCAGGGCGCTGAGAAGGGTCCCAACCGTCCCCGATTGAATCGTAGCCACAACGCTCGGGAGCAGCGTCGCAGCGAGAACTGCCCCAAGATTAGTCCCTAACTCGAGATGCCGAAGCATATCTCTGAGTTATGGAAACGCTTGATCTGAACTTCTGCCCGCAGCTCCACTCAAAACATCAAGATATTTGCACCAGAGTCCCATATCCACCTCTCATCGCGTTCTCGCCAGAGCGGTTGCACTAGCTTCCAGAGGAATTTCTCGGCCTTCTTCCCACTTGTCTAGGTCCGCTCAGTGCACCAGCATGGGAATCTCTCGCTCAATCAGTTCCACGGTAGTCTTGTAGCGAAGTCGCTTTTCGGGACTGTCAGCTTTCTCGGCCTGCGCGGTTAGCTCGGCCACCGAGGGCTTTAGACGCAAAGGCAAATCGCGCCAATAGTACTTCAAATCGTCATGCTTCCAGTCCGCATAGGTGGCTTCCCAGGTTCGTCCGCCTTTAGCCTGATTGGGAAACACGATCTCGAGCGGTGAGACGGCTTCGTCATAGCTTTGAAACCGGCAATCCACCGAAAAACGGAGCTGGCTGGAAGTACTGAGTGTCGACCTATGCACCGTCAGGCTGTGAAAGAAGACAGCATCTCCCGCATTGATCCCCCCGCCTATCCAATCGCCTCCCGGAGCTGTTTCCGGCTTGATATATCCCTCCGTGGTTAGAAGCCCCGAAAGATGCGATGCTTCCTTGATCTCGAGCGTCCCCTGTCCGTGGAGACAATCATGGAGCGGCATCCATACTGTGTAGCTGTCAGAGCTTCCCGCAATCCCCGAGTTGTCCTGATGCGCACCCAAAAGGGCGCCCTCGCAGTTGGGGAAGATCATCCGTGCAATGGGCTTGGGATGAACCAAAAGACGCGGCCCCGCAAGTCGCTTCATCACATCGGTCAATATTGGATGATGCGTCAACGCGTGGAGCTGCTCCAAGCGGAACGCGCGATTTGCGGCCTGCTTATATTTCGGGTCAGGATCGAAGCACGCCATGGCGGGATTCGCGATGCGGTCCGATGGTGCGGACCCCTCGATCGTCCAGCCCTCGTCCGATGCAATGCCGATCATATCGCTGAGGAGCTGCTCCAGGTCTCCTTTCGGCATCAGGTCTCGGATGAAGACGTATCCGTAAGTCTCCATCTCACTCTTGAGAGATACGGAATCCAGATCTCTAGCAAAGATCGTGCGAAATGATTTCATCTTACCTCCAGGGAACAACACATCAGGCGCGTTGCCAATCAAAACTGATGACCAAGCCCTTTATTCCATTTTTTTGAAGAAAGTCTTAAATTAGTCACTGAGAGCAAAAACCTTCGTGCAATTGGTATGCCCGGCGAAATTTGTACCAGTTGCAGCATAGGAACTGGTACAAAAGGAGCATGGTATGGTGCAGGGGAAGAAGCACAGCGGAATAGATCTGCTCAGAACACGCAGGGCTCACCATAACCGATTTGTCCGATGAGCAGAGGTGGCTTGCAGGGTCAGTTACTCGGCCAGGGACCGGTTGAACTCAAGGCGACTTGGTGAGACGCTCACCACTTAGGGGATCGGCGAACGACCTACCCTGTGATCACCAGTGAACAGCGGGTAGCCATTTGTCCGCCAAAATAAGATACGGACGAGTGGAATGCTCTCGCGTCTCAATGAGTGACTCGCCGATTTAGCCTTGTTGACCATCAATATCGCGTCATTCTAGAGAAATTCCGAGTACCTTCCCGCCTACCCCAGCGGGCCGCGGCCTCGCCATCCTCGAGAACCTGTTCGCCGCGACGGTCTTCGCACTTTTCTTGCTCGGATACGTCGCCAGTTCCGCCGCTGAGCGACGAGGCAACCGGACAAAGCGTCGCAGACGAAGCGGCCCCAGGCGTGCTCAGTGCGAGGACTATTTCCGGCAGATCCTAAAGACGCAACGGGTCGCTGAGGAATGATTGGCTATTCAGCGCGCTAAATTAACCGGATTCCAATTATGGTTTTTTCGATAAGGTAAGCGCCGATCGCTGCGAGCAAAATGCAGCCAATAACCAACAATACGCGCTGCACCAAAGTGACACGAACTTCGGTTTTGTATTGCTTTTCTTATAACACCATCGAGATTACCGAAATCTGATTGATGGAACTTTTGAGCGAGCAGAATTTTAACAGCTCCGATAACTCCACCAACAAAAAAGGAACCATCCTGCCGTTACATCATTCCCCGCTTCTATCTGCGACAGCCTGGATCGCCTAGAATCGGAAGCTATTCGGCATGACAGGACTGTGGAAGAGCTGGAACGACCCCGCTACCCGACAGCCGCTTGAGACGTTCACGATCATCACGACAGACCCTAACGAAGTCATGGAACCCTTGCTAGGCCACCCGCAGATCTTCTCAGGCCATCCTTGGTGCCTTTGGATGCCACCCCAGACGACAGCGTTACGGTGCATATGCAATATTTGCGGCGCTCGTGAGTCCATGCAGTTCGCGCTGCAGGATTTCGGCCCTGCCAATCCATTGAAGATCCGCAGGATGAACCTGGCTAACGTTCCCCCTTAGTCCTCCCCTTGGACTTGTTCTCCTTCTCCTCGTTCTGCAGAAACGGTGCGGCTCGTCCGGCTGCTGTGCCAAACCCACCACATCCATCCTGAAACACGAGGTTATCCATGCATCTCTTTAGAATTTCCGCTTCTGTACTCGGTAGGCTCCTCCTCATCCTATGCGCCGTCCTCTGCGGCTTCTCGGTTCCAGCCTTCGCACAATACAACTCCACCATCTTTGGACCAAACGTTTACGTCTTCGACCCAACAGTATCCGGCTCTGTCATCAATTCAGACATCGTCTCGATCTCCAACTCCAGCGTAAGCAGCGGGCAGTTCAGCGGCAGCCGCGCCGCAGTTCTTTTCAAACCGGGCGCCTACTCCGGGGTACCCTAGGAGGGTAGGCTTCTACACCTCTATCGCCGGCCTGGGACTAACTCCTGACTCGACGGTTTTGAACGGCGGCGGTCTCTATCTCGACAGATTGGATGTCCGAATAAGCAATCATGGTCGCATTTGTGACCGAATTGATGGTTGATGGAGAACCCTCCACCCAAAATGATTCGACAGAGGGATCCGCTCGGACTCTGGTCTCTAAGCTCTTACTCCGAGCGTCGCACGAGGCAACGGGGAAGAAATATCTTTGTCCTTGACAACATCTTCGCCCTTATTGACGAATACATTTGCGCAGATCTGTCGATCCACTCTTCGCTTTTCCCTTGCAGTCAGACGGCGGACCATACGTTCTCGGGAACTCCAATCCTTGAGGTACTTAGCCGCGTTGCGAAAATCCGCAATTCGAGGGCGAAGCAGCTTCGCGGGACTTGGGACCTGCGGCGCAGGCGTGGGTGCGACCTATCGACGACTCTGAACTTGTCTTTTGTTTGTCACACACTTGTCAAATCACGACAAAATCCTCTTTGCGTTGCTGACAAGCGATGAGCGCAAAGTAGATCATTAAATCTCAAGCATGACGTTCTGCCGCTGCCGTTCACGGTTATGTTGCCCATTACCTAGAACAGCTTTACATCTTGTGGGTTCATAGATCGGTAGCTCGGACCCTTGTAGAAAGGGGTGAAGAGTGAAACCCAAATACCTGCTTCATCCAATTCAAGCAGCGAAGAAGGCCAAGGCTCTCTTTACGATATGGCTCGGCATGTGGAAGTTTGCGAACCACGGCGACCTTCGTTTCAAAGGGGACCATCGCTACGATCTACAGAACGTGACCGATGGATTTGCCTCTCGCATCGATACGACAGACGATGACACGGAACTGCTTGAGCGAATTTGCGCCGCCTACCGTAAGGCGAACGAACGCCAGCAGTCTGCACCGGTGGCCTACCGGCCGACCCACCGATGGGAGCAGATACGGCAGCAGCGCCTTGGCCCGGTCGTACAGGCACTGCTCACTCGAGACATTCCGGCATTACGAGCGATGTATCGAAATTTCTTTCGGGACGCTTGCTCCTCCGGTCTATTGGGCGCGCCGTTCGGGCTGGCCAAGGCGTACTTTGGTGGCAACATCAAAGATCTCCACCGCCGCTTCTACCTAAGCCACGCCTTATATCGCTACGATTACTGGAAGGAGCAGACAGACGGCCGCTTCCCCCTTCGCGATCTCTACGGCCCTGGTGTCGGAAATCCCTTCGGTGTCCAGATTGATGGCACACACATTCACGTGGGCGCGGAGTACGCTCACTATTGCGCTCATAGAATCGATAGCATGCTCTCAGCGGGCCCAGCCACGGTCGTCGAATTCGGCGGCGGGTACGGCAGCATGGCGTATTACCTGCTTCGCGACAGACCTGAACTTACCTATATCGACTTCGATGTGCCGGAGAGCATCGCACTGAGTTCGTACTACCTACTCAAAGCTTTCCCAAGCCTCGAGTTCTTGCTTTACGGCGAAGAAGAACTGACCGGCCAAGCCATCGCACGTGCTGATGTCGTCCTTATGCCTGCGTTTGAGATTGCCGCGATGCCAGCTGCCAGTATCGACGTGAGCTTCAGCTCTAATGGCATCTCCGCTCTCTCGGTAGAAGCCCTGAAGGCGTACCTCAAGGACATTGATCGGATGACCTGCGACAGCTTCTTCTCCATCGGCAAAAAACCAACCAGCGAATCCATCTCGGAACTCATCGCCAGAGAGCACACATCCTTCCAGCTTGCGGAGACTCGCTCCTCCGGCTGGCACAGCCACAAGATATCTGGTGCAGGCGTGGGAGGCGCAGCCGGCCTTGCTGCTTCGACAATATTTGAGCAACGCTACCGGCGACTAGACGACTGCAGCTGAGCCAGGCTATTCGTCGTCAGGTTGCCGTTGTTGTCGGTGCTTTATTGGGTGCGAGGGTGCCTACTCAGCCTGTTCGGTCCGGCTTGCGCTGACCAGAATACATTTCAGGCGACCCTCGATGAAAGAACCTGTGGATACGGTGTCGTCCCTACGCGAAGATCTGAGAAAGTGGAACGACCATGGCAGTGCGCCCACGAGGGGCCGTTGGGGATGCGAGGCAGTACGGCAAATACCAATTGTGATCGGTACGAATGACCGTGACTTCGTTCCTTCGAATTCATCGACCGCTCCCATCAGCGGCTGTGCTCCGCAAATGATCGCCACGGAAAGCAGGCGGATCTTTTGGTGAATCGCGTCACTATTCGCAGTGAACCGGTATACAATTTCCAAACGATTCAACCTCATCGGCTGCTTAGAGACACACAACAGGCACCCACCCAAAACAAGCGGACACTGATGACACACCCTAACTCACCCCCAAAAAGGCCTCAAAATACCGCTTACTAAAATCATACTCGGCGTTGGCGGAGTTTCTCACTTGGAGACTCTGCGACCGTTCAGTTCACAGTGACAGCAACGGTCGTGGACGCGGTCAGGGCGCGGCTGGAACCAGTCACCGTGACCATGTAGCTCCCAACAGTCGTGCCGGGATTGGCTGGCGTCGGGACCGGATTGGTTGGCGTCGGGACCGGATTGGCTGCCTTCTGTGCTCCGCCGCATCCCATGACTATTGCAGCGAACGCACCGAGCAGCAACAGACTAAGCAGAGTCTTTGTTCGGCGACGTAACGGCAATCCGAAGAACAGGAACGCCGCAAGCGCGTTGCCTCCACCAAGCGCCAACAACCGGTTGCGCTGATTGCGGAAAGCCGTCGCTGCCTGGCCAGTCGTGTTGGACGAACTACTCGCTGCCGTGGTGTTGACAGTGAGCGTCGCCGTTACAGCTGTTATTGAGGTGATGGCCGGTGGCGCAGCGACGGAGCAGGTGGGCAGATAGACCGCAGTTGCCGGACCGGTTACGGTACAGGAGAGCGCCACCGGGGCCGAAAAACCACCGCTGGGCGTGATCGTGATCGTCGAAGTCCCGCTGGCGCCGGGCGTGGCGATGCTGACGGGTGTATTGGTTAGCGTGAAGCTTTGAGCGGGAGCGATCACCGTTATTGCGACTGCGGTGTTGGCCATGGCTACTCCGCTCGAAGCGACTGCATTCACTCCCTCCAGGTATTGCGCAGGGGTTGTTCCTGGTTGTGTCTGGATACTGAGCGTCGTAGTCGCCGGCGCATTCCCCGAGATAGTCACCGGCGGGATGGATAAGCAGGTGGGCAAGTCGCTTGCGTTGCCCGGATAGCTGCCGCCGTCGCAATCCAGGGTCACCGTTCCGGAGAAGCCGTTCGTGGGGGTAATCGTGAGAGTCGAAGTCCCGGTGGCGCCAGCCACGACGGAAACTGAAGTACCACTCAGCGTGAAGCCCGGCGACACCACAGTTAGGGACACATCGGCGGAGGTACTGCCACCATAGTTGACATCGCCGGAATAGATCGCTTTGACGAGATGTGTGCCTACGCCTACGGGGGAAATATTGTTCACCGTTGCAATTGTCAGCGCTGTCTCTGCCAAAAGCGCAGTTGCTGAGTTATCTGGGGAATTGGCCACTACAAGATCTTCCTTGCCGTCTCCATTGAAGTCTGCTGAGACGACTGACGTTGAGCCGGTGTCCGCCGCTGGGCTGGTGGCAGCCGTAAACGTTCCATCGCCGTTGCCCAGCAAAATCGTCACGTTGCTACTGCCGGCATTGGCCACCGCGAGATCAGGAACGCCGTCTCCATTGAAATCCGCAACCGCGATGGAATTGGGAGCCGTACCCGTCGCCGGGCTCGCTGCAGCTGTAAAGGTTCCATCACCGTTGCCCAGCAAAATCGTCACATTGTTGCTGCCGGAGTTGGCCACGGCTAAATCCAGCTTGCCATCTCCGTTGAAGTCTGCTGCGGCAATCGATGTGGGGCTGCCGCCCGTTGCCGGGATTGCTGGCATCGCAGAAAGACCCCCATCACGATTCAGAAAGACGTTCACGCCATTCGCGCCGGAGTTTGTCACCGCCAAGTCCGGTTGGCCATCTCCATTGAAGTCGCCCACGGCCATCGATTGGGAACCGAAGAACGCCAAGGGGGCGAAGGAGGACGTAAAGGTTCCGTCTCCGTTGCCGAACAGAATCAGGAGTAGGTTGCATGGCTGCTCATTGACGCTGGTGCAAGCCTCGACTAGATCCAGCTTGCCGTCTCCGTTGAAGTCCCCTACAGCGATGGAATCGGACGTAGTCGTACCGTTGCCGTTCCCAAGGCTCCCACTCCCGTTGGTGAAGGTTCCATCCCCGTTACCCAAAAGCACTTCACTATTGCCCTCATCAAAGGCAGGCGCCACGGCCAGATCGGGAATACCATCCCCGTTGAAATCTCCCACCGCGATAGCGCCCGGCAAGTCGGACGAAGGATTGAGCGCTGCTGTGAATGTGCCGTCCCCGTTGCCCAAGAGCACGGAGATACCGCTTCCGAGTATGACCAGGTCCGGGATTCCGTCGCCATTGAAGTCAGCGGTCAAAACAGTGTTACCGGTGTTCTGTGAGGCGACAGGCAAAAGTGAGGAACCCCCGAATCCGGCGCCCGTTTCACTCGTCAACGCCGCCGTCCCCAGCACTGCGTTTCCGTTGCTTGCATCCACAAACGAGACCATGCCCGTCGGCAAAGTATTTCCGTTGCCCGGCACCGTCGCCGTCAATGAGAAGATGTTTGGGACCCCTCCGGCTTCGAGATACGTCGTTGTGGCCAGTTGCCCCGTGCCCTGCGACGCCGTCACTGTGAGCGACGATGCGGCCGAAGCACTGAGCCCAAGGCCGGCCGGCTCGGCAAGAACCGCCTTGTAGCTGTGACTCCCAACCCCAGGGCGGAATTTCAGCGTAGCCGTACCGTTGGCGGTCAACTGCGCCGTGCCCAACAGATGGATGTCGGTGCAGAACTTGGCCGTCGCATCGCAGAAGTTGACCTGGCCCGGTGTGACCGGAGTGCTGCCGGCCACAACGGTTGCCGTCAGAGTGACCACACTACCAGATGCAACTGTCGCCACTGCGTTTCCACCGGAGGTGACGGACAGCGTTGTTATCGTGGAGCTGGGCGCTGCCCACGCAGGCAGCAGTCCAACACCCTGGCCGAAAGAGACTACCGCAATGAAACACCACAAAGGGCGCAAGAGGGCTAGCAGCTCCCCGCCTCCAATCAACGTTCGCTGAAAACGCATGAATGATCTCTCCTTGAGGAACCAGACAGATGTCGATGCACTCGTTAACTAGGTTTGCGTAGATTTATTCTAGGCATTCCTGCTGATTTTTCAGGAGTGTGCGCAAGAATCGTGGAAAGCACGGTTGATTGTGATCGACGGCGACAAGATCATCGACCAACTCCCACCGAGGAGCTTGGAGGCACGGCGGCAGCGTAAACCTGCCTGCAAGCGAGAAAACATCAGGATTACTGCCGAGAGCTTCGAGTTGGGTGGCTAGATCGGAGGCCTGAGGCGACTCCGGCGATCAGGCGTTCTGTCTCTAAGCGCTGCGACCATTTGAACGACTAAAGAGACACCTTCTGGTGCCGATTAGCGCCTGTAGAGGTGTTTTCACTATGAGTATTGCTGCTATCAGTTCCTCCGTCCCCGTGCTGCCTCAAGCAGAAGTGCAGAAGGCTTCCACTCCTGTGCCGTCCCAATCAACCCCTGCGCCGGCCGACACTGTTTCGATCAGCGCTGCCGGTCACCAATCCGTAAGCGCTGGCGATGCCGACCACGACGGAGACAGTCACTAAATACAAGGCTGAATTGCCAACTAAGACCTGCACCGCCCACCTCGAAACGGCTGGGGGTGCAGGGTTGTCTTTTTTGCACGCTGCCACCGCCTCAGGCGAAATCGTACGCATACAAGCGACTTCGCCAGTGCCATCTTGCCCGAACGAGGTAGTTCACAGTTGATCGTTGCAGCGAGTTATACGTGTTCGAACCTACTTGCAAGTCTTTGCTAGTTGGGATTCGCCTATAGGCCGAGGTTCCAAATCACTGCGGTCTTGTATATCGGCGGGACATTACGCTGTTCCCAACAAACTTGAGGCAATGATGGAATAAACGCGCTTCAGTTCGGTTTCATAGTCAGACGGAAGCCGTCCGATAGCGTCAAGTTTCGAAAGCTGTCTGAGGGTGTGGACTCAATAATGTTCGACAAAAGGAGAAGCGAAATGGCACAATCCGAAACTCTGATCAAGAAATCCGCGAATCGGCGCGCTTTCTTGAAAACCGGAATCACGGCGGCAGGCGCAGCGACTATGGGTGCAGGCTTGTTGGGCGGTGGATTATCCGCCTTTGGCCAGGAGCGGGACGGAGATGGCGATCTCACACAAGGCGACATCGCGATTCTCAGGTTCTTGAATGCTCTCGAGCAGATCGAAGCCGATCTGTGGATTCAATACGCCGAACTTGGAGGAACCCAGGATAAGGAGGTTTCCGGAGTCAACGGGGGAAACCCACTCTACACGGGCGCCCTTTCCATTCTCGATGGGGACATGGCCCAGTACATTCACGACAATACCGACGATGAGATCAGCCACGCCGCCTTCCTAAAAGCCTATCTGGAATCGAAGGGTGCCGAGGCAGTCGACCTCAGCCGCTTTGCCACCATCCCAGGCAGCACCGCGACGGGTTCCACCGGGAAGACACGGCTCACCAACCTGATGCAGCTTACCGTGGACACCAGTTTCTGGTCCCAGTACCGCAGCATCACCAACATCGATTTCGACCCCAGCGCGCCATTCGTCCAAGCAGTCCCCAGTCTGAACATAGGGAAACATACCGCGATTCCAAGAACCGACGCCGACACCGCCGGCAGTTCCCTCAGCGGCGACAACACCACGAGCATCACGCCCCATCTCCAGGCAATCGCCTTTACGGCAGGATTCCACTTTGCGTTTATTGAGGCAGGCGGCAGCAGCCTCTATCCAACATTGGCTCAAAAGGTAACCAATCTGGAAGTCCTACGAGTCTTGCTTAGCATCGGCCCCAGCGAGACCATGCACTTTCAAACCTGGCAGGATAAAGCAGGCAATGCGCTCCCGTTGACAGACGTTGACAATGGACCAGGTGGAACCGGCGCGACGGTTACGTTTACAACCCTCGCTAACGCCCAAGGAGAGACCAATCCCGAGTCCCTCAAGGGCGACACCTTGCAGGCCAACCTCATCATGCCCGAGCCTACCCACTTCCTCAACAAGAAGTTTCCACCCGTTGCGATCATTCGTCCAACCTCTACAAAAAATGGTGGAGCAGTGGCCTCTCTCCAGAGCTTTGTGAATGACGGGCTGTTCATCGGCCAGAAGAATCCAGAGTTCCTGCGAGTGATGTTCAGTCTGGCAGAGGAGGCAGATGAGGCTCAGCGCCGATTCTAAGCGGACTACCTTCCCTCCCCCCCGGATAAGCTGTGCGGGGGGTGAGAGAAGGGGCTCAAAACGTCATCCCGAGAATCCGAACTCGTTGCCTGTATCAAGGAGAAAACGTCCTGAAGCTTTGCCAATCGAGGCCTCGACAAGGAGACGGTTGCCCTGGATCTGGAGCGGTACTGCCGCACCTGAGCCCAAGTAGTGGAACCTTGCGCCGAGCGAGTCGAGGCTCGTCGCCCTGCTCTCCTCGAACAGTCCAAAGATCAAGCACCGCTCAACGCCGTACGGAATTGTCTTCTGCAACTCACGCCTCTCCATTAGGCAAAAGAGTCGATCATAGTGGACGGCTTGTTGAGATCGACAGAGGCGCTGCGTGTTCGAAAACGGGCGATATTCGTGGAGATGGAACATCCGTATTCGATGCTCTTTGTGAATTATGGCCGCAGGCGAAGCGTAGGGGCGGCGCATCGGATGGTGGCGATGGTATCCATCGGTGCGATGCGTGTCCATAGCAGCCTGGAGGCATGCTGCCAGAAGGCACGCACCTGACTGGCTCAATACTCTAGGCAAAACCTGTACGCTGGCTTGCCCAAAATGGCAAATTACGTTTCACCGTTCGCGGCATTGAGTTGCCAGCAGGGTCAGTGCAACAGGCAATGGAGCATACCGTGCACAGTCTAATGACCGCCGCCGAGGCCGCTCCGGGACAGGGCGTTTCCTTTGCTCGTCAAACAGAAGCCCTGCGAAAGTCTGGAGAATTTCCAAATATAGCAATCGATGGTGTGGGATTCATGATCAGCTTCAAGGCTGCTGTGATCGAGGGAATGGAGGTCGTGTTTATCGTGATTGCGGTCGGCGCCACAGGACACATGCTACTGTCAGCCAGCCTTGGCGCACTCACAGCTGGCCTATTAGTGATCCTTCTTGGACTCGTCCTCCATAAGCCGTTGGCCAGAATACCTGAGAACACCTTGAAGTTCTCCGTTGGCGTCCTCCTGTCTGCTTTCGGCGTGTTTTGGATCGGAGAAGGCTTGCACCTTCCTCGGTTCGGAGAGGACCGGGTTATGGTCGGCCCAATTTTTTGTTTTGGCTGTACAGCCCTCGGTGCCGTCCGCATTATCAGGCACCGAGCAGCAGTTCAGCGGGGCTTATCAAGATGACGGTACCGAATCGATTGAGAAGGAATCATGAGGTTTGTATGAAATGTTTAAATGCCGCTTCTGTTCTGGCCTCAGGCCTCTTACTGGGCATCTATTGCGCAGGAGCATTGGGTCAAACGGGTTCTGTCAGTGGCCAGAGCGCCAATTCAGTGACGGTCGACGACGGCGATGAGTCCGCGACAGGATCAACTTATGTTCCCATCGACAGCTGGATATATCCTGCGCTCGACCGCCTGCAGGCGCTTGGTTATATCAACTACAGCTATCGCGGACTTCGTCCCTGGACACGATCGAGTATTACGCACATGCTGGATCAAACGGCGGAAATCCAGGATTTCACTTCTAAGGACGACGAAGCCCAAGATATTTATCTTGCGGTGCGGAAGGAACTCGATACCGGCACACATAGCTTCGCCGATCTTCTACATCCGCGTAACAGCTTTGAGAGTGCCTATACCCGTCTCGGCGGCATCACAGGGATCCCATTAAGAGATAGCTTCCATCTTGGGCTGACAATCGTCAACGATTATGGGCGTCCTTATCAAGAGGGTTTCAATCCCATAACCGGCTTCAGTACGCGAAGCGAAGCTGGTCGATTCGCCCTTTATTTCAGAGGGGAATATCAGCATGCCCCGGGCGCTCCCGGATATTCGCAGTCTTTGACTAATCTCCTTTCGACCATCGATGGCGTTCCAATCCCGACCTATCCAAATCAATCGACTATTCCTTATGGACCGATCGCGCCGGTGAATGACTTCAGCATCGTCGAAGCAAATCTCTCCTATCTCCTCCTAAATCACGAACTCTCCTTCGGCAAAAGTGACCATTGGTTGGGGCCCGCGAAAGGAGGCAGCTTTGCCTGGAGCAACAATGCGGAAAATATCTACGCTTTTCAGATAGACCGCGTCGAGCCGTTATACGTTCCACTGCTCTCACGCCTCACCGGGCCATTTCGATATCAGTTCTTCGTAGGGAGTCTGAAGGGACATGTCGACCCCAGCGATCCTTGGATACATGTCGAGAAAATAAGTTTCAAGCCGACAGTCAATGTAGAGATGGGCTTTGAACGTGCCACGATTTGGGGTGGCGAAGGCCATGCCCCAATCACCATCCATAGCTTTCTTCATAGCTTTTTCAGCTTCCAGAATACTTCTGCGGCCGAGAAGCTGTCGCGAAACGATCCCGGAGCACGTTTCGGCACCTTTGATTTTTCCTATCGTCTGCCCTTTGTGCGTAAGTGGTTGACCTTATACTCGGACTCGCTCGCCCACGACGATGTAAGCCCCATCAGTGCGCCGCGACGCGCCGGCATTCGCCCAGGCATTTATCTGTCCCATTTCCCGGGTCTTGCACATCTTGATTTTCGCGTGGAAGCAGTCAGCACCGATCCGCCGACCAGTCGCAGTAATGGCGGACAATTTCTCTACGCCGAGCAGATACAAAAACAGGGTTACACCAATAAGGGCTTCATTCTCGGTGATCCTGTTGGGCGTGAGTCCAAGGGCGGTCAAGCTTGGGTCACCTATCATCTCTCTCCCAGGGAAGATGTGCAGCTTTCTTATCGCAACGCGAAAGCAGCGAAAGACTTTATCCCCGGCGGCACAACACAGAATGCGATCCAAGTGTCCGTTGTAAAGCGTTTTCGCGAGGACATTGAATTTCGCGGCTGGCTACAGTACGAGGAGTGGAAAGCTCCGATCTACAAGATTGGGAGTAACTCCAATGTCAGCGTGACTGGCCAGCTTACCTGGTATCCGCACGAACAGAAATGATTGTGGCTATCACCTAGGTTGCAGGCTGCAACAGAAGCTCCGTCCCGAACCACTGTACTAGCACGAAGAAAGGTAATGATTCAATGAGCGTTCATCTCGTAAATCCCAGTGACAACTCTTTTGGCACAGCCGTCATTACGCCCAGATGGCTGTTTGTCCTGGCAGCAGCTACACCTGAAGCAGCGGGGGACCCCATTCTCGTCGATGAGTCGCTGGAGCAGTTAGACCCCTCAACCATCCAAGCGGGGGATGTCGTTGGAATCAGTGTCCACACTGGCAACGCGCTGCGCGGCTATGAGGTTGGCAGAATCTGTAAGCAGCCCGGAGCAACCGTAGTTTATGGAGGCATTCACGCCACGTTGTTCCCGGAAGAGCCGTTTGAGCGCGGCCACGCGGATGCAGTGGTGAAAGGCGATGGCGGTGTGGTATGGGGTCAAGTTCTGCGCGATCTTGAGTTAGGACGGGCAAAGCGGATCTATGAGGGCGGGAAAATCGAGGGCGAGGAGTTCCTCGCTGCCCGTTGGGATCTGATGCAAACAGACAAGTACATGTGGGCGTCCGTGCAGACGATACGCGGATGCCCTAAGCACTGCTCGTTCTGCTCGGTGTGGCGCACCGATGGGCAGAAGCCAAGACAAAGAACATTTGAAAGTGTGATTGATGAGATTATCGATCTGCGTCGAAGAGGTTTCAGGTTCATCGCACTCGCGGACGATAACTTCTACCCCGTCACCCTCACTGACCTACGGCTCGCCAGGGAGCACAACAATCATGGGCGGGTGGAGTCCCTGATACAGACGCGGGCCGAGCGATTTTCGCTGGTGGCGGAGATGGCAAAGCTGCCGAAGGATATGGTGTTCTTCACGCAGATTACGATGGAATCGGCGGAAGATGCTGAGTACTTGGAGCCGATGCGCCGGGCAAACATCAAGGGTGCGTTGGTGGGAGTGGAGGCAGTGACGCCCGAGGGACTGAAGGCAGTCTATAAGGACTTCAACTATTCGGGTGACCGGCTAGTTGAGCAGTTGCAGACGTTCCGGAAACACGGATTGCACGTATTGGGATCTTTCATCTTCGGCCTTCCTACCGATAAGCCCAGTACATTTGACGCGACGGTCGAGCTAGCCCTAAAGGCGGATGTAACCTTTGCGCAATTCGTAATGATGACACCATTTCCGGGAACCGTCGACTTCGGACGATGGGAGAAGGAACAGGCCAAAGACCCCGTGACGGTAGAAGGAACGCCGGTTACACGGTATTGGCTGATTCCAACCGCGGTCCGGCCGAAAATGTTCACACCGCGTCCTTTGATGAGCTCAGATGAGATAAGAGACCGGACGCAGAAGGTTTGGGACCGGTTCTACGACTTGGGTTCGGTTTGGAAGAGGTCCTCGTGCGTACCGAATCTGAGGGCTAGGGTGGCTTTGTGTTGCTGTCGAAGTTGTATCGGCAGATGTATGCGGGGACCGGGATCTCGACAGATAGCGCACGGCGGAAAAAGGCGAAGACCTCGGCTCGCTGGATCGCACGGCAGGTGCGCAAGTTCTTCCAGGCCAAGCCGATGCCGGAGCTAACGTTTCCGGCTTGGGAGCCGCGACCGGAGCGGGTGCCTAACTTGACTTCTATTTTGGTACAGAATCCGGAAGTGCCGATAGTTTGATGCCGACGCAAATTTCAATTGAAACAAGTCAGCTTCCAAAGCAGGCAAACTCAAACGCTAGAAGGACATAAATACAGTGCATATTCAGAGCAACTTTTGCAGGTTGCGTTCTTAAGGGACTGGAAGCACACCAATCCTCTTCGACTTTCAATGCTTTGTATGGTGGAGGGCGTATCGCAGTCCACTGAGCTTAAACCTTCATCTTGTTTTGTCCCTGGTTCATTGAGGCCGATACCGGGCCGTTTGCTCAATGGCGCTATCAACTAACTGTTCACCAACTTGCAACGGTGCTCGTAGAAATTCGTGGAGTGTATGAGATGACGAAGTTCACTGTATTTACGGCTCTTCAAAAAATGGAGATCCAAACTATGTCATCGCCGTATGCAATCATGCGCCTGCCTATTAGTCGCGTCGCATTGATGCTGCTGACGGCAGGCTGAATTGGTTCCGATGCCACGGTGCCAGCAATTGCGCAGGGTGTTGCCACATATCTTGTTGCAGCGACGCCACATCAGCCAGATTCGGAGAAATGGTACTCGGCGTCCATTTACAGGATCGGCGCTGATCAGCACCTTGTTCAGGTCAATCACTTGTTCAGTCCCGCTGAGCACTTTGACGGATGTTGTGGACGATTTGCACGGCCATCTGTTCCTCGCTGGCGACCATGGGATTTACGTAGTGCACGAGGACGATCCACGACGACTCGACTTTGTCGCGCTCGAGACCTTCGACACCTTCCCATGCTTTGGAGGCTTCGATGAGCCTTCTGGGAAAACAGGAATCGATTACTGTGTCGGCGGCAATATCTATCGAGTCATGGCACGGAGCCACTTCACCGCCAACTCAGTGAGCAACCGAATCACTACCCAGCCAACATCCCACTGCGCCCATCTAGAGTGCTGCATAACCAATGATGTCAAGGGCACTTGAGCAAGAGAGAGTTTGCACGGCTGCAGTTTACTTGTGGGATTCCCGATGGGTGTACAGGGTTTTTCCACTTTGCTCCCTACCCAGATTTTAGGGTGATTGTTCCGTGTTCTTTTGCGATTGATTGCTTTACTCATGCGCAGGAATAGAACGTGACGCGAACGTCCACAGTTCGGGAAATAGTCTTGCGCTCAAAGGTTCAGTTGATCAACGAATTTCAAACTCGATTCGAGGCTTATTGTATGGATGCGCATCGAATTGTCTAAGCTTCGGGAACAGGTTGCGACTAATAGAACAACGGGCTAAGAGCGTTATTTCGCTCTCAAAGAATCTGAATTAAAAGATCAGAGAGAGAAGAGGTGTTTGCCTGCTGCAATTTCTGAAGACCAACGCCCGAACTCTACTGTCGAGATCGTCGGCCAGTCTTATCAGTAGGGTCGCTGACGTGTTACGGTTTTGAGCAACTCCTCTGCGGACAAAGACAACAGTATCTTCGGCTAGCCTCCAGAGTACCGTTTGAGGTGTCATCGGATTGCACGCTACCCACATGCGGACATCGGCATCAGAATCCTGTGACAGCTTTTCAAGTAAATCTCGGTTATTGGTATTTGCAGCCATCCACCGAAGCCAGTCGATTTCCTCGGACCGCAACTCGCCGATTGTCCGAGGCTTTTGCCGCAGCCAAATGACAGCGTCCTCCGTGCAATATTGACCTTCGTATACGGCAATCAAATCCTCGCCAATTACTTCGTTCAACCAATCCGACATACGCTCTCCTTGCGCTCTTCAGTCAACCTCTCGCTACTGCTTCAGGTAAGCGATCAAGTTCCTCCGCTCTTCTGCCTTGGGAACGCTGAAGCTCATATTGTTGTCGGGAACCATCAAATCTGGATCGCTCAACCACTTCTCCAGGGTCGCATCGTTCCAAATCACGCCAGAATTCTTCAAGCCCGCCGAATAAGTAAATCCCGCAATGCTCCCGGCTCTTCTGCCATAGACTCCTGCCAACCTCGGTCCCTCACGATCAACAGCCATCGCATGACAGCCTGTGCAACGCTTCTCGAACACAGCCTTGCCTTGCACAGCATCGCCATCCCCAGCCAGAGCCACCTCGCTCCCGCTCGCACTCTTGCCCAGCATCGAGAGTGCCCGCACATCGGTCTTGGAAAGCTGCGCAGTCCAGTGCAGCAACCGATACTGCAGCGGCGGCATGTCGTCGTTCTTTGCCTCTTCGACGATCTTCGCAGTCAAAACCTGCTGCTGATCCGCCGGCATCTGCTCCCAGTGTGAGAGGTCCATCTTCTTGCGCGCCTCAACGATGTCGCGCTCAATCAGCCACGATCCTGGAGCGATCCGCGCATACACTGGCCAGCGAGTCTCGCTCGAATGGCAGTCCGCACACTTGTTCGCTAGTACCGCCTTCGCGTCTGCGGGCATAGTCGCACCTTCCAGCAGCGTGCCGAGTCCTTTCGCCGGCTCGGCACGCGGATTCCCAAACGGATGAACATACCCCAAGGCCACTATTGCGGCTACGGTCAGTGCCGCAGCAGTCCACGGGCGCATTAGACCGTCTCCGCCAGTGTCGTGTCGACAATTGCCAGATGATTATGTCCTCTAACGACCTTGACCTTGGTCACTCCAAGCACGCTCTCCAGCTTGCCCGCTGGAACCACCATCGGCCCTGGATTCGGCGCCGCTCCCGGTGCAGGCTGCGGAAACGCCGTCGCCATCGCCGTGTGGAAGGCCACATTGCCTTCGACCTTCTGCACCACCTGGTGGATGTGACCGTTCAGAACCGTCACCGAACCGAAGGGCTTCAGCATGGCGAGTGCCTGCTCTCCGTCCTTCGTGCCCCATCCCCACTTCTCATAGACCATCCACAAGGGATATGGGCGAAGACCACGATCGGGGTCGAGTGGCTCAACCCGGCCAGGTCAGACTTCAGCCACTTTAATTGATCCTCGCCCATATTCCCCATCGCATCTACTTGCACGCAGTTGTTCAAGCCTACAAAGTGAACCCCTTTGTGGTTGTAGCTGTACCAGCCATTGCCCACCGTGCCCTTGCCGAAACGCTGCTTGTACTGCACACCATCGTCGATATAGTCGTGTTCTCCCGGCACATAGAACACCTCGCTCTTGAAACCCTTGATCACCTCAGAGGCCGTATCGAACTCCGCGGCCTTCGAGTTCTGCGTGATGTCGCCGGTGTGCAACATAAAGTCCGGAGCCTTCATTCCTGCAGGAACAAGATTCGCCCGATCGATGGCTTTCTTCAGTGTTCCTGTCACATCCGGGTTCGCGCCCTTGTTGAACC
Source organism: Tunturibacter gelidoferens (assembly GCF_040358255.1). Taxonomy (NCBI): domain Bacteria; kingdom Pseudomonadati; phylum Acidobacteriota; class Terriglobia; order Terriglobales; family Acidobacteriaceae; genus Tunturiibacter; species Tunturiibacter gelidiferens. Next base: position 4,927,821 of record NZ_CP132938.1, on the reverse strand, counting down.
CGATATGGCAGTCGCTGATTTGCACAAAAGAAAAATCCTCCACCTTTGCAGTTCCAGCGCCACCACCGCTTTTCATCGCCTGGGCCAGCAACTTTGAAGTCGGCACACCGCCAACCATCGACCACAGCAGCCCTGTGCCGGCCCACGCCATGCACCCCAGAAAATTGCGCCGGTCGATGCCATCGCCCACGGGCTTCGTAACACCTTCGTTCTCCTGCACTACTTCGTCTTCCTTGAACTGATTCATATCAATCTCCATCTGATTTTGATTGCCTATATCGTCTAAAACTGGCAAGGCGAGCTTTTATTCTCGCCGTTAGAAGAAATTGCGCGGGATAATCCAGCAGCAATTTGGTTACCGAGATGCGGCCCACAGACTTCGGTTCAGCCGCGAGGTTTGACCCGTGCGTGTCGCTGCCATCCCTTGGCCTTTCCCTCGCCTTGCCGGTTGCTCGACCGCCCCTATCAGACGCTCACATCCCGAGTCCTTACCTCGCCGGCGAAGCTGTGGTCGTACTCCGGGACAACGGGCATGACGGTCAGGTTCAACGGTAGCGGTTCGACGGGCTTGGGACAGCCGCTGACGTATGCCTGGAGCTTCGGGACCGCACCATCGCGATCAACGTAAGTCCGAAACCATACCTATGCTGGCACCGGTACGTATCGCGGGTAACTTTGCAGCAAACTTTGATGTGCTCCGATTCGCGGCTGGAACGACGGCAATTGCGTCCCCAACCACCGTCCACTGAATTTCTTAGCTGAGCTCGGATGGTCCCGTTCAATGGCTATCCGCTCGAAACTTTGCTTATCTTCGCCTCTTTAATTGAATAACCGCCGAGTTTGACATTCCTTCTTAGAAAAGCCCAAAAAAGCATGGAATAAATCTGTCTCATCTCCGTTTTAGGAGGTATGTGATGCCAGACTCTTCTTTAGTCGGAGGCTCCGCCGTGCGCTTCGGCGCCATTCTTGATCTTCCCCTCGTGCTCACCCTCACACCATGACCCCTGCAACCGCACACATCGCCCGCATCTCCAGCCTTCGGCCATCCGGTGCGCCCGACTTTGCGATGATCCCGAAAGCAGTTGAGCATGGTCGTGGTTGGGATAACCCCATGTCTGGTTCCGCTCCGTGGACCACAGACCGTAACTCCAGTCAGGTTGAGGCATACCGCACCATGCTCTCTGAAACCAGTCGTTGCGACACCTTTGAACAGCTTGCGCTCCCGCTCTTTCCGTCGCTCTACAACCACGCGTTCTGGCTGACCCACGATCAAGCCGAGGCCGAAGATCTCGTGCAAGAGACTTTCTCAAAGGCCCTCGGTGCCTTCGATTCATTCCAGCCAGGTACCAACTTTAAGGCCTGGACCATCCGCATCCTTCGCAATACCTTCCTCACCACGCGCACCGGCTTAGCCGCCTCCCGCACTGTTTTCCTCGAAGACCATCCAGAAAAACTCGACACCCCCGGCGGGTCCACTCCGGAAGACAATCTCATCCGTCTCGACAACCTGGCCGCTCTCCACATCGCACTCGAGCAGCTTCCACCACAACTCCGCGAAGTTCTGCTCCTCTGCGACGTTGATGAGATTAAGTACAAAGACATCGCCCTCATCCTCGACGTCCCCATCGGCACTGTTATGTCACGCGTCTCGCGCGCCCGCCGCACCCTCCGCCAACTTTTGCAGCCGCAGCTCGGGGAATCCCTATGAATGAAAAGCCTCAAATCACCGAACATCTCAACTCGTACACACTCAACGCCTTCATCGACGGCGAACTTTCACCCACCGAACGCCAAGGAGCAGAGCAGCACCTAGCCACTTGCCACGCTTGCGCTCTGCGTGTCCTCTCCGCCACGCAACTCAAAGCCGCTACCGCACGTGCTGGGCACCGCTTCGCTCCGCCGGCCGAAGCGCTTGGCCGCTTCGCCGCACAACTCCGTTCCCAATCGCAGTTGCAGACAAATCCTCTGCCCCAAACAAGCCCGCAGCCGCAAACGAAAACGCCCGCTCGCCTCTACTCCATCCGTCCCGCAGCTTGGGCAGCACTTGCCGCAGCCATCCTGCTGACGATTTCACTCCTTAGTTGGCGTCAGCTTCATCAAACCAATACCCTTGCGGCCGAACTCCTCGACCAGCACCTCGCCATTCTCTCCAGTGCAGCCACTCCACAGGTCATCTCTTCCGACCGTCATACGGTCAAACCCTGGTTCCAGGGCCGCCTCCCCTTCAGCTTCAATCTTCCCGACACCGCGGCTCTACCATCAGATACGATTCTCAAAGGCGCGGACCTTACCTACCTCAACGGCCAGCCCGCGGCTCTGCTCCTCTTTACCATCCACAAACACCAGGTCTCCATCTTCCTCATGCAACGATCTACGAACTCAACCCTCTCCACTCTGTCGGGCGCCCGCGCAGGCTTCACCATCCATACCGCTATCACACCAGATCTCCGCATCGTCGCCGTCAGTGATGTCAACCCATCCGAACTCGACAACCTCTTAGCGGTTCTAGTTCAAATACAAAAACCCGCGTAATTGCCTCAACAGCAGATGCCGGTACCTCAAGGTCCAAGGACGACGCGAACGAGAGACTAGAAGATGGTTTGCCAATTCCTCTTTCTTGCACATCACGAAGCGAGCTCACACTAATTGCCGGCGAACTGGGTCCTATTAACCCCTTGCAGGAGGGCACATTCATGACACGCAAAGAACTTCAGGCAAATGAAGAGTATATGTGGAGAGCACTTTTCGGGGAGCAGAGAATGGCTCTCACGCTCGCAGTTGAGATGCTGTCGCGTTGCCATTTATCTCCACAACAGATCCTGACCAAAACAATGAGGGCTCTGGAAGGCTCACAGCACGATTCGTGAATTTCTTTTTGGGAAATTACTTTAGGCTTTCTTGACAACTAATTTGTCGGATCATCAGTTTCAACACCCAGGGATCACGACCCTATCCACTATGAACAGAATGGGGCTTCGTTCGACGCCGCAGAGATGGTGGCCATTCGGCATCGATTGCACGAGTAGTAGCTCAGCGCACACTCCCGCAACCGACTAAGCTTTTTCTTAGCCGCCTGTTTCTGAATTGCTATGCGCAAAAGTTTATAAAGGTTCCTCTCCAGCGAAGGCAAGGGCTGCCTCTCGGCAGCCCTTGATAGCGCGAAATCTTAGCTATTGCACAGTTAGAGTGACCATGACGCTTTGTGTAATCGCCCCCGAGATTGCATTGACCGTAACCTGTGTCGAAGCGGGTGCCACGGGAGTCGTACTAGCTGCCTGCTGCGGAGAAGCTGACGAAGAGCAACCGGCGATTGCTGCCGTAGCCGCTACCAGCAGGAGAGCAAAGAGAGATCCCCCTGCGAGGATCGATTTGCGCTTCAGACTGGCGAATGCAAGCAGACCGGCTGGGCCGATGAATGCTAGGGTGATGCCGGCCCGTGACTGGAACAAATTGACAGAATGATTGGAAGATCTGTTATAACCACCACCCGTTGGTGGAGCTGATGTAGCTGTTGGAGCGATGGCTACCGTAACCGAGGTTGTGCCAGAGCCGGAAAGCGTGACCGACGGCTGACTGAAGGTGCAGGTGACCGAGGCAGGTGTGCAGGAAAAGGTCACAGGGCCTGTGAACCCGTTCGCTGCGGCGAGTGACAGCGTCACGTTCCCGGCCGTCTGCCCTGTAGCGACTGTAACCGAATTGGCGGACGCTTGAAGGGTGAAGTTGGCCGCTGCCGGCTGGACGACCGCGATCGAGCCGAAGAGACCGCCCTTCTCTCCGTTGATACCGGCCGCGAAGTACAGGGTGTTGGGATCGCCCAGCGTGGTGGTCTGGCCGCTGTTCTGTCCGAAGAATATCTCCCACAGGCCGATGTTCGCGATCGGGGTGCCCGCGCTTGTGTTCAACGAGCCGATCAGCGCAAACGTCTCGGGATCGAAAGCGTTTATCACGCCGTCTCCGAAGTTGCCGATCAGAAGGTCGCCACCGAAGCTACCAAAGCCCGCGGGAGCAAGCGCCATCCCCCACGGCGCATTCAATACGCTTTGACTGGCGACTCGCGCGATGAAGTTTCCATTGTTGTCGAACTCATTGACATAGCCGAGACCGGCACCCACGCTCTCACCAGTGGCGGTGTTGACCTGGGCATAGGTCACATAGACATTTCCGCCGATGCCGTGGATGCCAAAGGGCGAATAGCCCGCGGGCAATGTCGGATCGGCAAAGCTACCTGTAAGAACGTGCGCAGCAAAAGTGCTGTCGAAGACGTCCACGGTGCCTTGTCTGAAGTTAGCGGCAAGCAGGAACGTTCCGGTTGCGTTGGTGTCGAGCGCGATGTCGGTGTAAGAGGCCTTGGCGGAGTTATTGACCACCGTCACCGCTTGCGTCCCGCTGTTCACATTCCAGGCGGCGATCGTGCCGTCAAGGGTGCCGAAGAGGAACAAGGCCGATGTGCTGCCCGGAATGTCGAAGATAGCGCTGTTGCTGTTATATACCGTGCCGCTCGGACTGCCTTGCGCCGGCGCGGGAGCTGCCGCAGGTATCGTGACCGACGGCAGCAACGGTACCGCAGTGGCACCAGCGGCGGTGTCGACCGCCACCGAGCCACTGCCAGCCTTATCGATCCAGATAGCCGGACCGACTGAAACGCCCCAGGGATTGATTAGCGTGGGATCGGTAACGAGTGCTTTTACCGTCGCACCGTCCGAAATGATGTTTGTCTGCACATACGTGCTGCTAGTTTGCGCTAGGGCCCCGATCGAGAAAATGCCAGACAGGGCAAGGACCGCACCAGGGCGGAACCAGTTCTTATTCGCTATGGGGTTGAAGGAAGATAAAGTTCTCCCGAACGAGGCGGATATATCAGAGAAGTACGACATAGAGTTACTGTTCAACATAGTGATTTCCTCTGCAGTACAAAACTGAGCAAGGTCACCGTTATTCCAAATTCGTCCTCAAATTATGGAATAGGCTGAAAGCAATTCGGTTTACGGTAGGAATGCTCGATGCCCAAAGGCCACGGATCGCTCAATCGTGAAGAGACAGGTATGTCTAAGAGAAAAGTCGACCATCTGGTTGTAAATCGTGGGAGTCGGTTTACACCTTGCTTAGCAGGGCTCGAGCGAGACCCTGCTTCTCAAGGCGTTTTGCCATCGTGTGAAAACTCTTTTGATCGACCAGCAAAATGATGATGCCAACAAACCCCGCCTTTTCCTGCACCTCTTTGCCGCATCCCGTTCCCCGTTGAGTAATTACCCAGGACTGTACAGTCAGAACCGCTCTATTCTTCCTCTTCGGAAATTTTCTGCTCCGCGATGGGAATAATCTTTGCGCAACCCAGTTTGGATACGTACAGGACTTCTGACTTCTGGTTCACTTGCCGGTCGTTCTGTTATGGCTTTGAGGATTTGAGGTAACGGACCAGCCAGTTTACGTCCCGAACGTTCGTAGGCGACTGGTGTCTTTTGGAGGAACGCTCATGCTCATACCCCATTGGAGAAAGGTTCTCCTCTGTTCTTGCCTTTTCGCGATATTGATCGCGTTGGGTGCGGGACTCGTTAGAGTCGCAGCGAAGTCAGCAACTGAAGCGCCGGCCGGGTTCAACACTCCCAGCTTCAATAGCGCACAAAGTGTCAGCAATGGAATCGCCGAGCCAACTGGAGACACGTTTGCTCGGGATCAGCAGGTCTATGAGCAAAACGAGACGGTCGCGAATGGACTTGGACCTGTGTACAACGCAACGAGCTGCGTCACTTGTCATCAAAATCCGAATAGTGGGGCAGCCAGCCAGATCACGGAACTCCGGGTTGGGCACAATGATGAAAATGGCAATTTCGTAAACCCAACCATCTTTATCAACGACGGGAAAAACACGATTACCGGCAGGTCGATTGTCAACGATCGCGCTATCGGTCCGGAAGCCCAGGAGACCATACCTGCGACAGAAAACATCCGCACATTACGCGCTGCCCTCAACACCCTGGGGGATGGATTTGTGGAAGCCATCGACGACAAGACGCTGATCGCAATCGCCGAGGAACAACCGGAGTTGAGCGAAGGGAGAGTTCATGGGGAAGTTGTACAGGCCCCGATTTTCGAGGCTCCTGGACAGACCCGCGTGGGACGGTTCGGTTGGAAGGACCAACACAGCAGCTTGCTCTCCTTTATTGGCGATGCTTATCTCAACGAGATGGGAATCAGTAACCGGCTACGCCCTACAAATGTTACTAACGTCCTCAACACCACGACGGGCGTGGAAGATCAGCCAGACGATCTTGGGTTGGCTGACATCGACCACTTTGCTCAGTTCATACGCGGCACTATGGTTCCACCTCGAGACACAGTGCTTGCCGCGACCCCCGCAGCGTTAAGAGGAGGAGAACTTTTTAGGCGAGTCGGTTGTAGTGTTTGCCATGTGCAATCCATCACCACGGCCCCTCCAGGCACAGTTATAGATGGTGGCATGTTTACTGTTCCAGAGGCTCTTGGGGATAAAATAATCCATCCATTTAGCGACTTCTTGCTGCATGACATCGGAACCGGAGATGGAATTGTCCAGGTTGGACCCCAGGACACGGCCAACAAATTAAGAACTGCGCCGCTTTGGGGATTACGTACAAAGGCCCGCTTCATGCACGACTTGGGGTCATTATCTGTTGATAATGCTATCTCGCGTCACGATGGCGAAGCCCGCCAGCCCGCCAGACGTTTTAGAGAGTTGAGTCCCGAAGAAAAAGAGGAGTTGATTACCTTCTTGAAAACACTGTGACAGTCTGTGCTGTGAGCACTCCCGACGGTTCATTACGTGCGGACTCGGTTCCGCATCGGATCTCAGTAGTGGCCCGCGGCTCGAGTGCCTCTGTCGAGGACTCCAACCCCATCGCCCCGGTTGGTTAATGGCAACGGCTGGCGCTGTCCTTTCATTTCGTATAGGCACGAAGTCCGTTTGCCAAAATTGATGGAAGTGTAGCAGAGATTTAGCTGAATTTTTGCCTTCCCGAAGGGACCGGACGAGGTGCGCGGCGGCTCAGAAAACTTGTGCGTCTTTAGAATTGGTTGTTCGTTAGGTGCAAGATGCGATTCTTGTCTACTGTCATAGTTATAGCCATCCTCTCGCTGACTTGTGCCTGCGCTTCCGCCTCAGACGAGGGTGACAGTGCAACCACTCTCGCCGCGCTTCACGTTAAAGCGGATCAAGCTCAGCCTAGAGACAGATGCTTTCTCTATGCCGAGCTCGTGAGCCAGATGACGGATCTGGCCGGCAAGCAGTTTAACTCCGGTGAGTCCGGGCAGGCTTCACAGACCATCCAGCTCGTGCAGCGATATGCCGAGAAGATCCATGCCGGCATTACCGATGACAGCAAAAAGCTAAGAGATGCCGAGCTGCTCATGCGGCGCGCCTCCTTTCGTCTCAAAGGCATTCTCAGCGCGGCTACGTATGAAGACCGACCGGCTTTGGAAGTGACACTAAAGCAGTTGAATGAGGTTCAGTCAGAGCTCCTGATGCAGGTCTTCAAAAAGTAAAGTGCGGTTGAATTAACCTTTTTTCGAGCGATGTGATCGTGCATTTCCCCACGATGAATTCAGTCGAATGACTGAGCTTTCAGATCCGACAGCGTGAGGGGCGTGGCGCACAGGTACCAAGAATGGCATGGACCAATGTATGTCAATATTTGACATCGTCTGAAACATTGGTATGAATGTCGCTTAGCCGAATATCTGTCAATCAACATGTCTTTTGGTCGAGCACCGGCGACCAGAGGCGTCCCGGCGTCGCTTCGCGCGATGTTGACTTATACAGTCCGACGAGGAGAAACAGCAGCGATCGCCTAGGGCAGAGTATTTCCATGGGTTTTCGATGCGGCGAAGGGGATCAAGTACAGCTGGAGTATCAAACGCAAACATCGGATAGAGCGAGTTTCTAAGGTAGCCGGCTCGCCTCCATCTTTGAGACGGATACTCCGCAAGACGTAGAGATTCAGGTCGATATGACTGCGTAGCAAGGCTACGTGATCGAATCAGTCAAATGAAATGCCTGAGATAAACGAAGTATGACGCTAAGAAGGAAGAACCCGTCGGAGAAGAGGGTCTCTCTTCATCGACGGGTCGGGGGTGCGTTAGGTTAGAACTGTGCTTGCAGTACGAACTGATATTGCCGGGGAACGTAGTTTGGATCGGTAGCCGAGATAGTACCAAAAGCAGCGTTGCCAAACTGTTGATTGCCGCTGTTGTTATTCGCAATGAAGAAGTTCGGCGTGTTTGAGATACTGAAGCTTTCCACTCGGAACTGGAGGTTGACCCGTTCTGTCACAGGAAAGTTCTTGGAGATGGAGAGGTCGACGTGGCGGAAGTCGGGGCCAAACAGCGAGTTGCGCTGGGTGTTCCCTATCGTTCCGAGGGGTTGAGGAGCGAAGGCTGCCGTATTGAAGAATTCGGAGAGGGTCTTGTGCCCTAGCCGAGGGTCCGCCGTCGTGTTGGGACGATCGTTGCCTCCGCCGTTTTGGGGGACCGCACGATTGCCGTAGCCGTGCAGTATGCCGTCTGCCTCGATAGCCTGATCTGCGCCGGAGCCGCCATTGATGATTGAAAAGGGCTTTCCGGCCATTCGCCGGAGAACGGAGCAAGCGTCGGTTGTGACCAGTCACCCCGGATCTTGTGCGACTCGACAATCACTCCCCAGTTCGCAGTGCTGCGTGTAAAGAAGATCGTATTGCCATCCGGCGAAAACGCAGGGGAGCCGTCATTCGCCGGACCGGATACCACGCCGGGCGCAAAAATCTGTGGCGTTGGCGGAGACGAAGTCGAACCGGCCAAATCCTGAGGAGACTAGCAATGCAGGCGGTGGTGCAGAGCGACGTGAGGAGAGTCAGGGTATGGCGGTGTAGCAAGGACATGGTGAGACTCCAGAGATGTCTTTACGGCTTATCAAGTGGAAACTGCCGAGGAATGCGTTTATTCCTGCAACCTGAGAAGATTCATCAAATAAATTTGCGGCGAGCGGACGAGGGGCCGGAGTCCAAGTGAACCAAAAATCAGAAGGCAAATCTTCGCTGCGTCTTTTGCCAGGTCGCTTTTATACGAGACAACGTTGTGGAGTCGAGAGACGCAAGATAGCCTCGCGCGAATTTACGACGGAAGCCCAATCCGACGCACAAGGTCTTTGAAGCGCGGGTCGGAGCGTATTGGGTCGAAGCAGGACCGCAGCAGGACGCCTGGATTAAATCGCTCTTCATAACCTTTTTCGAGCCATGTCATGGCGTGGTCCTTGTCGCCCAGGGCGGTATAGACCATCGCAATCTCCGCGGCAAGCGGATAGCCAGGGACCGAGCTTCGTTTAAGATCGTTTAGCAGCTCCACCGCATCTGCTTTTCTGTTCGCTGCGACGTAGGCGCGAGCCAGGTTCGCGGTAAATATCGGACTGTCTCCGGAGAGCTGGATCGCCTTTTGCAGCTCTGCGATTGCTTCCGCGTACATATGCTTCGCCAAGTACCCCTGGCCGAGTTGATTATGCGCCGCTGAAAAAGCAGGGTCCATATCGATCGTCTTCCGGCTCTGCTGGATCGATTCGTCAGGAAAATGCGCAATAAGAAGAAGCTCGGCCAAATCCGAATTGATGTTGAGGGACAGCGGATCCAGACTTGCGGCCTTTCTCATTTCGGTGAGGGCGTCGTCATTACGATCTAGCAACGCAAGGTGCCAGGCGTACCAATGATGTGCGGATGCATACCCTGGGTTGAGCTCTATCGCTCGCCGGAATTCCCTGTCAGCTGCATCAAAATTCCAGTCGAAGCCGTCTAGGCAGAACCCAAGCGAATTGTGCGCTTCGCTGAGCGTATCGTCCAGTTCCAAAGCTTTCACGGCGGCGGCCTTTGCTCTGGGCACTGCCTCTTTGGTGGGCATCACCGCATATTGCCAATCTCCCAAAAGAGCATACGTGTCCGCCAAGCCGCTGTAGGCCGCAGGGTAGTTTGGTTCTCGGGCGATGGCTAGGTTGAAGTAATCGACGGCCTTCTTCAAGCCGTCCGCTGTCCGTTTGCTCCAAAAGTATCGCCCCTTGAGATAATCCTCGTAAGTAGCGGGGTCAATCGTCTTCACGCTTTTCAGTGCAGCTTGCTCCTGCGGTGTCACCTCGATCCGGATTTGTTCTGCGATAGCTTGCGCTACGTTGTTCTGGAGAGCTAAGGTATCGCTGAGGTTCCCCTCATAGCTCTCGGCCCACAGGTGTCTGTCGGCCGGTACCTGGATCAATTGAGCCGTAATTCGGACCCGGTCGCCAACGCGGAGCACCGAGCCTTCCACGACCGCCTCTACGTTCAACTGTCGCGCAATTTCTGGAAGATGCGAGTGCGTTCCTTTGTATCCCATGACGGAGGTGCGCGAGATGACCCGTAAAGCTTTGATCTTTGCCAGATCCGTAATCAACTCGTCGGTCATGCCGTCAGAAAAATAATCCTGCGAAGGATTGCCTGAGAGGTTGTCCAGCGGAAGCACTGCTATGGATCGAATCCCGGCAAGTGGGCGTTCCCGGGATCGAAATAGCCAGACTGCGAGAATTGCCAAACTCAGGACCACTACGGTGACGACCACGGCGCGGCGTGTCGGCCTTAGCCAGGGTTTGTGCGAAACGGTTAGCGCTACGCCTTGGCCAGGAGGCCCCGGCTCTATCCCGGTTGTATCTCCAGGCGCAGATTCTGGCGCATTCGCGTGGCCCGCAGTATCGACAACCGACACTTCCGCAATGAAGCGATAACCACGTTTTGGAAGTGTCTCAATATATCGGGGACTTTCGGCCGAGTCACCTAACGCACTTCGGAGCTTCGCAATGGCGATGTTGACAGCCTGGTCGAAATCACCAAAATTCTCGCCGGCCCATATTCGGCTCCGCAACTCCTCCCTGGTAACGACTTCTCCCGGCCGCCCGAGCAATATCTCCAGCAGTCTCAGGGGTTGCTGCTGGACCCGGATTTTAACACCCGCTTTGCGTATTTCGTTCGAAGCGAAAGAAACCTCAAAAGTTCCGAACCGAACGACGGGCGTCTGCCGCAATGATTCCATCACATTTAGGTCTCGCGCTGCAGCCATTTTCGCACAGCGCTGGCACCCACAGAATATGTATCGTCATAAATCATTGATTATAAAATGTTTAGATGGAAATGAGCCGGATATGCGAAGAAAACCCTTGGTGAATTGCAGTCTGATCTTCGGCACGGTCAGATTGGCCTATAACCAGTTTCAAAACTGATGGGGAGATCGATGCGTTCTGAGTTAATCTTTAGCGCTACGACATGCGTTTCAAACCGTTACCTGCTCGTTATGCTTGCCTCGAAGGCAGCCCGCAAACTACATAGACCAAACACTCGCATAGAAGATACGACGAATGATGCATTTGCACGCTTGGCTTGTGCCCAGCCCAGAGCAGACGTGCGACGTACAGGCAACTTGCAGCCGTTCCCTCGCGTGACGTGCGCGGCGAAAGCTGAAACTCCTTCACTCCGCACAGTTTTGGAGCGATCCGTGGCTTGAGCCCCTGCTGGGTCATCCCTATCGTTTCCAGCGAATTGGCGAAGCCTCACAACCCACAAACGCTTCTCTATCTTCCACTGGCATGCCGTGACCCTCGAACGGCGATGGGCGCGAAGAATACGCACGGAGCTAACTCGTTGACCATCAATTGTTAGTCGGGGATGAACTGACTATAGAGAGAAAAGCGCCAGTGAATTGCACTCTGACCTTCGGCACGTCAGACTCGCCTATCACCGGTTCTCAAACTGAAGCTGGAGAAGGCAAATGAGACAAATTCAATGTACTCCAGAAGGCGAGATTCCATTCGGGACTCTATCGTTGCAGGGCGATCAGGCGTTAGCAGGATTTGAACAGTTGGCCATGCCCTTGTCGCATTCCCTTTACAATTTCGCGCGCTGGCTGGCGCACAATCAGCACGATGCCGAGGATCTGGTCCAAGAGACTTATCTAAAGGCCTTACGCAGCTTCGCATCGTTTGAGCCTGGCAGCAATTTCCAGGCATGGATGTTCAAAATCCTGAAGAACACTTTTCTAACAGCGTGTTCGAAGCAGGAACACCGCACGACTATTCCTATAGACATGGAGAAAAATTCCTGGGCGCTCCCGGCAACTTCCGACACTCCCGAGTCACTGCTGATCGAGCATTTCGACATCGACGCGGTTCGAAGCGCAATCGAGCAACTGTCAGCCACCCATCGAGAAGTCATTTTGCTTTGTGATGTTGAAGAGGCGTCCTATCGGGAGATCGCCGAAATATTGTCAATCCCAATTGGAACCGTTATGTCACGTCTAGCCAGGGCTCGGAAGGCACTCTGCGAGTTGCTCGGTCGCGCCCCCCCTGTAAACCACTCGCGAGCGGCTTGGTTCGTCCCATCGAAATGCGCGAGAAGGATGCTCGAGTTGCCGAAGCAGAAAGAGGACAGCGGGCTATGAGAGACGCGTCCATCGATCAGAACTCCTCGCAGAAGAGCTTCCGTTTGACTTATCGAAAAAGAACGCGCCTGATTTAAACTGCGCCTTTCGTTTCAAGTCGAGTTCACGGCTGCGATCTTGGAGTCAGATTCTCTAACGCATACTTTGAAATATGCAAACCAAAGACCGTCCGCCCTTGGCCGGACTCTTCCAAATCTGCATAGCCTCCATGCTCTCTCGCGGTGCGATCTACTATCGAAAGGCCAAGACCGATTCCATTGATTTTATCGGTACTTACAAAAGGCTGAAATAGCGTTTTTCGAATGGAGGCAGGCACTCCGCGGCCACTGTCAACCACCCGAATATGAACAAGCCGGTGGTCCTCAGCAAGCGTGACTTCAACCCTTCTCGGAGCGAGTCCGAGCCGCGCTGCCTGGCAGGCATTAAGCAATAGGTTATAAACAGCGCTGCCAAGTTTTGTGCTATCCATCCAGCAGGCAACAGGAGCTACATTCTGAATCACAACGTCGACATCTCTTGCGTCGGGATGGGCACGTACCATGCAAGCCGCATGCTCCACTACTTCGTTTAGAGATCCCAAACGGGGATATGGCGGTTGGCCCGTCTTTGCAAGGAGCAGAAGAGAATCGAGCATGCCGGTCATGTCCTGGATCACTGCGCGTACCTCCTCCCGAAGTTCTTCTCGCTCCACGTCAGTGGTCCTGGATTCACTCATGAATTCGACATTGGAATAAATGGCAGTCAAGTGATTGCGGAGGTCATGTGAAACCGATTGAGCTATTCTCCCCGCGACAGCCAATATCTTGGATTCTTTACAGCCATTGCATATCTGAGGCGCCGTGCTTATTCCCCCCACAAGGGGAACTTCCGAGACCAGTGGCACCGGAATCGGAGGTTTTGGCGGCTCCGCATTAACCTTCCTCGCTCGAAGGATCGGCATTTCAGAGAGGCAGCATGTGCCGGCGGAGTTCGACCGATATGTAGCGTTCATGAATAAATTCTCCTAGCGAGCAAACTGCGGGGAGAAAGATTTATTCCCTCAACGCGGAATAAATTCGTTCCATGCCAGTTCTTACTAATAGACACGGAAAAAGTCCGTAGAACTCATCGATGGTCGATGCTGGGGAGCGACCGGCATGGAAGATGGCTTGCAATTACGCTCTCTTGCACACGGCTGATGAGGGCCAACTTCACACTAAGTATCACCAAACTGAGGTCGGCAGGAGGGCAGATTTATGACACGCGAGGAACTCCGGACGAATCAGGAACTTATGTGGCAGGCACTGTCCTGGGAGCAGTCCATGACTCTCACGCTTGCGGTGGAGATGCTCTTGCGTTGTCATTTGTCCCCCTATCAAATCCTTAACAAAACGATGACAGCTCTGGAAGGCTTGCAACACGATTCCTAAAGGATAGCCCTTCGGCGTGCTGCTCCTGCTCGCACCTGTATGATGCGCTCCTGACCGAATTGCGTAATCGGCGGTATCGCGCTTCCGAATGAAGCGAGTGTCGCTCTCCATGAGGAATTTGGATTTGAAAAGGCCGCTCACTTCAAGGAAGCCGGTCGAAAATTTGACGAATGGATAGATGTAGGGTATTGGCAACTGATCTTGTAAGCAGCGGCTCGCCATTCTGTTATTGGACCTTTTGGTCCTTCGCAGAGCTCTACCGAATATGCAAGTTTCAGAACATAAATAAGATCGAGCGACGTAGATTCGAGGTCTCTCGTCAGGCCGCGCGCCGCGTTGACCAACATCGTCCGTGTACGCACCAGAGCGGCTGCCCGGATCACCGTCAGGTCCGCCTGGGCCTCAGCGCTTCGATGCTTCACTGGACACAACAACTGTGGATCTATCCGTACCAGTCGAGCAAGCGTTCTGGCGTCGATCCGATCATCCTTGCGCCTGCTCTCCCCGATCAGTCGCACGCTGCGCGCGTGCGCCACGATCGCTTCATGACCGAGTTCGCTAAGCAACCGGCTTACCCACGGTGAATGCGTTCCGGTCTCCAGTGCGATACGGCTCCGAGGCATCGCTCCAAAGATCTCTTTTATCGCATTGGGCGTCGTGCTCAACCTCTGCTCCATCAGGACCTCACCTGCTTCATCGAGCACGCAATAAAAGCTCGACCTGTCGCCCAGATCCAGACCGACGGTCAGGTGTCGGTCCTGCTTGTTGAGTGTCTCCTGCATCATCGTAGTGGTAAGCTTCTTCATCGCCGGTCTCCTTGTCTCCCGCGCTTCATGCGCGTCGATAACTTGGGAGCATAACGCATCCCGCTGGAGACCGGCCCACTCATCCCATCTGTTATCGCCAGTTGAGAATCCACTGCGCGGGGACAAGTTGAAGAAAGTTTGATAACGGTTTTATGACCAAGCGAGGAATGAGATCCTGCTCAAGGGATGAGCGCCCGCGCGCTCAAACGACAATGCTCAGGGAGGGGGATCAGCGCGGCTTCCGCGTCTGCCTGGTTGAGCGAGACGCGGAAGCCGCGCTGAACCCTGCCTCCTCTGTTCGACTCTGCGTGGCTTAGTCTCTGTCCTCGAAATCCCTGATTGGCTTCGCAATGTAAGCGTGAGATTCATTGGGATTGCTCTTCAAAGCCGCAAATCCGATGATCTCGCCTCTCTCGTTGATGGAGCATGCGGACTCCAGGCGCAAAGCGGAGTCTTGCGGAACGAGCGTATTCAGGTCGATTGCGGTTCCGTCGCGCCAGAGCACAGCTCGCGGGCTAAAGCCAGAGTTGAGGGACACTCCAAGCGCGAGGCCGTTGTTGCCGATCGCGATGCCGACGCTGTACGAGTCACCTGTAAGAGTTCCGAGATCGGTGATACGCCCTTGCTCCCAAAGAAACGCATGAAAGCTTTGGTCGCCGGTGGTGTCAGATACTCCTACGACCTGCCCATGATTGTTGAGGCCAGCAGCGTAGATGCCAGCAAACTTTCCGTCTCCGCCCAGATTTCCAAGGTCGATGGCTTTGCCGTATTCCCAAAGGAGAGCATGCAGCGGCACTAGATTGTTCTGCTCAAGCACATTGAACGGTCCGCAATGTCCGCTGGCGCCGACAGCCTGCCCGCGATCATTGATTGCCAATGCGATGCCGTCGGGGTCGCCTTCAACGGTGGATAGCTCTTGAATGCGCACCTCGGACCATGGGACTGGCTTGAACCAGATCACTGGCTTGAACTGGATGCTCTGCGCGGAAATGGGAGCGCCAGGGCACGTGGAGTCGGAATCGCCATTTTCCGCCGTTCCGGCTGCTATGCCGAAGTTGTTAATCTGTGCGACGGTGCCATTGCTGCCCTCCGCGCCGCCGCTGTTCCGCAGCCTCGGGAGCGCGACCATTGTGCCGTCTTGCCACAAAAAGGGTACGCAGGTGTTGCCGCTGTGGGTGAGACCAAGCGCTGTGGATCCGCAGAAGTCTTCGCCGTTCGGATCCGAGGTTTGCGTGTCGGCTTGCCCTACTGCTTGCCCCGCGTTGTTCACACCGAAGGCAACGCTGTTTGGCCCTCCCAGCCCGGGGGTCCCAATCACCTTTGTGCTGATTCCCGTCCAAAGGACAGCTTGCGATACCCATTCGCCTGTGTTGCCGGGGTTGGCCAGTACCGTCTCGCCGCTGACCATTCCTCTGCGATTAATCGTAAATGGCTGGCCTTGCGACGACGACGGGCCCACTGGACCCAGGTCAATGATGGTGTACCTCAGGGTTTCCGTGAATTGTGCCTGTGCGCAAACCGGAACTGCCAGTGTGGCCAGGACCAGACTCAGCCGTGCGAGACACGGCCACTTGGATGCGAATATTATGAATTTCATCTTTCTTCTCCTGTTTACGGGACAATTAGATTCGGGCCTGGATGTGAGCGAGCATCTTCGGATTCGAAGCACTGCAGCAACGACTTAAGGCAGATCTGAGCGAGCTCTCCGTCGAGACTCTGAAGATGGAGCATGCCGGCTGCGATCCAGCCGCCTAAGACAGCCGACGGTATTTCATTGCCAAGACCGCCGCCCGTGAGCGTTACCACTTCCACTTCAGCGACGCAAGTGGAGCACCATGCCATGGAGGTTTTGCCTTTATAAACGACCTGTAGGCTTTCGGTCTCAATCGTGATCCTGGTTGTTTTCACCACGGCATACTCCGATCTCCATCGCTCCTGCAGCGGCTTCGACTGACCGCATCCTGCGCGAAAGGCCCTAAAAAGTCTTCAGTATGCGGTTCAATATTTCTCAATGAAGTTCAATCGTTGCTTTGAGGCAACAAAGGAAACGTCTTATATCGGATCGACAGGCACCAAGTCGTGGTGTTTCAACGAGACTCAAAGTGCTTCTGTGCTAGATTGCGATTACGTCTAAGTCCCCTGACGGAATGGGCTCTTCCTTCGTTTGGTTTTTACCTATGACTACGGAACCCAGGATCGTCTATGAGTTCGGGCCGTTCCGCATGGACCCCATCAAGCAGACGCTGCTCCGGGAGAACAACCTCATTCCGCTTACTCCGAAGGCATTCGAAACGCTGCTTGCACTGGTCCGCCATAGCCGGGACGTGGTCTCCAAGGAAGACCTCCTGAAGGAGGTTTGGCCTGACTCGTTTGTTGAGGAATCGAACCTGAGCCAGAACATCTTTCTGCTGCGTAAGGCTCTGGGAGACACCGCGAAGGATCGCCAATATATTGTGACGCTACCGGGTCGCGGCTATCGATTTGCCGCACCGGTTCGCACTTTGACTCATCCAGGCGATGTCATCGTGGCGCATGCACGGACACACACGCACATTCTGATTGAGGAGAACGAAGTTGAAACGGCCGGGGTACCCGTGGCGTTCCCGCCTCCACAAAAGCCACGGGCGAGTCGGAAAGCCCTGTTCTCCATCGCAGCGATGGTTGTGCTGCTGATAGTAGGCGCATTCTTTCTAGTTCGGGATCGCCGGCCTACAAATCCGGGCGAGAAGCGTTCCATCCTGGTGGCCGATTTCGTGAATACCACCGGAGATCCCATATTCGACGACACTCTGCGCCGGGGCATGGAGGTGCAGCTGGAACAGTCGCCTTCGCTCAGCCTGATCTCCGACCAGAGCATCCGGCAGGTGCTGGGCCTCATGAGGCAGCCACTCGACTCTCGTCTTCAGGGGCAAACCGCTCGGGAGGTTTGCGAGCGTACCGGCGGTTCCGCCGTCCTGGAGGGCTCCATCAAACATTTCGGCAGCGACTATGTACTGAACCTCCACTCAGTCAACTGCCGCACCGGAGAGAACATCGACGACGAGCAGGCCCAGGTTACGCAGAAGGAAGACATTCTGGCCGCGGTCACCAAAATGGCGCGCGGCTTTCGCGCCAGAGTGGGCGCATCAACCGCCCCGCTTGTAAAGCAGGATACCCCGCTCGCCGAAGCGACCACGCCATCGCTTGAGGCCCTGAAGGCTTATAGCCTCGGCTGGAGGGTAGAGGCTTTGCAGGGAGGCGAGCCTGCCATACCATTCTTTCTGCGTGCCGTGGAGATTGACCCGAGCTTCGCAATGGCTTACGCCTCACTAGGGTTGATGTACGGCTCGTCTGGGTCTTCGGAACTGGCCACCGAGAATGTCGTACGGGCATATCAGCTTCGCGACCGGGCCAGCGACAAGGAACGGTTTTTTATTACCGCCTACTACTTCGGACGAGCGACTGGAAATCAGGAAAAGGCGCAGCAGGTCTGCAACGAGTGGATCCGAACATACCCGCTCGAGTTTCTCCCTCATGCCTTTCTTGCTGGATTCGTCGACCTCGTACTAGCCAACTACACAGGTGCATCTGAAGAGGCACGAAGGGTCGTCCAGCTCAACCCGGACGACGGTGTTGGATATTACCTGCTGGGTTACGACTCGTTGTATCTCAACAACCTTCAAGACGCAGAGACTGCGCTCCACGTGGCAGCGCAGCGCAATATCGATCAGGCGCGGATGGCGACACTCCGCTTCGACCTTGCCTACATCATGGGTGATCGAACAGGAATGAGGCGTGAGGTTGAGACAGCGCAAGCTCACCCTGAGTTGGAGGATCGGATCCTGGATCGTCAGGCCTTTGCGGAGGCATCGGAGGGGCACCTCAAGAATGCAGTCAACCTGTCGCTGCATGCGGTCGCATTGGCGCTCCAAGGAGGTAGACGCGAGCAGGCAGCCGTGTTCGAAGTCAGGGCAGCTCTTTGGGAAGCATTTTTTGAGGAGTCGATCGAGGCGAAACGAACTGCCACAGAGGCGTTGACTCTGGCCGGCAACCGTGAGGTGAATTATGGCGCGGCTCTTGCGCTGGCTCTTGCGGGAGAGTTGAAGCAGGCAGACACGCTTGCAAATGATCTGGAGAAGCGCTATCCAGAGGACACCTCAGTCAGGTTCAGCTATCTCCCGGTCATCCGGGCCGCCGTGGCTGTGCAACATGGCGACTCCTCAAAGGCGTTCGCCGCGCTGCAGGCCAGCGTCCCCTATGAAATGGGGTCGCCGCGAAGCAGCCAAACCGCATACTTCGGCTCTCTATACCCCGTCTTCTTCAGTGGCGAGGCGTTTTTGGCGGCCCACAAAGGATCAGAGGCAGCTAAAGAGTTTGAAAAGATCCTCGCTCATCCCGGCATCATGATCGGCGATCCTGTTTTCGTCTTGAGTCACATCGGTCTGGCTCGATCCTATGCTCTCGCGGGAGAATTCGCGAAGGCCCGAGTCCAATACGAAAAGTTCTTTGCGCTCTGGAAGAACGCTGATACCGACTGCCCCATTCTCAAACGAGCCGAAGCAGAATACCGAAACCTACGCTGACAATTTGCAGAGCGTCAGCGATCTCCCCCACTAGGTCCAAAGGATCCAATTTGGATGCAAAAACAATGGCCCTGGTCCAGCCGGCTCTGGTGCAAATAGCGGACTTCGGTCGGGTACATTGGTCTTTCGGAGAGTTGAGGACCAGCGATGAGCAAACTGAGCAGCATCGAAGAGTTGTTTGCAGGGCGGCACTTTGACCGCGAGGTGATCATCCTGTGCGTTCGCTGGTACCTGCGCTACAAGCTCAGCTTCCGGGACCTGGTCGAGATGATGGCTGAGCGCGTGCTGAGTCTTGCCCATACGACCATCATGCGCTGGGTTCGGAGGTATGCCTCAGAATTCGTCAAACGCTGGAACCGCTTTGGAAGATCCTGTGGTCGCTCGTGGCGAGTCGATGAGACCTAATTTCGAGGCGCTTGGCTGATCGATAATGAGAAGCCGCAAACCGGGGTTACGAAGTGAACAACCACACCGACCTCACGATTTCAGGAAGTCAGCAACGAGTTTGGTGGTTGCGACTGGATTCTCCTCCATAATCCAATGACCGGAGTCTGGGACGATTGCCTCCTGCACATCCGTTGCAGCTACACGCATCACTGTCGCCATCATAGTTCCGAACGCTGCTTCGCCGCCGATGGCGAGAACAGGCATGGTAAGTTTGCCCTTGGCGAGATAGGTCTTGCTATCGAGCGCGTCCTGTCCGAAAGCGGCGAACTGTGCGAAGCCTGCGCGAATCGCACCGGGCAATGCATAGAGTTCTGCGTAGTGCTGGCGCTTCGCTTCATCGAATCGCTCGGGGTGGAGGGAGAACTCATTCCAGAAACGGTCGAGATAGATGCGTTCTCGGCCGGCGACGAGTCGCTCCATGTCAGGGCCCCCAAAACCGAATTGCCACATGCGGGGATCCTGCACAATCTGTTCCCAGGGACCGACTCCGGGAAGAGGGGCGTCGATGGGGATGAAATGGCTAACGCGGTCTGAGGACGTAGCGGCGAACGCGTAACCGACCATGTTCCCGATATCGTGCGTCACGAAATCGGCGCGAGACACGCCCAGAGCATCCATCACGCCTGCCACATCGTGGCTTTGCGTCTTCTTGTCGTATCCTCCCGACGCCCTGGAGGACAGTCCGAGTCCGCGTAAATCCGGCACGATGACGGTATGGCCGCCTACGAGTGCGGAGGCCATCGGGATCCACATATCGCCTGTTGTGCCAAAGCCGTGCAGCATGACTACTGCAGGTCCTTGACCGCCCACACGCGTATGGATGGTTACGCCATTGGTTTCTATCTCGCGGGTCTCGAAGACTGGCGGAAACGATATCGAACTGCGGTTGTTGAGGCTCATGATGTGCTCCTGATTCGAGGGAATTAATTGGCCAGCCTTCCATTTTCAGATCGACTGGTCTATAAATACATACATGGCGGACCGCAAAAATGCAAATATAAAGACCATTCGATCTACAAATAATCCAGAATGTTCCAGACGCAATCGGGGTCGACCCCGTGAATTCGATCGAGACCAGGCGCTAGAGAAAGCGATGCGACTCTTTTGGTCGCGCGGTTACGACGCCATTTCGATGGCGGATTTACGCGCGGAATTGGGCATTACGCAGGCGAGCCTCTATGCGGCGTTTGGAAGTAAAGAGCAGTTGTTCCAAGAGGCAGTCGAGCTTTACCGCCAAACGGCAGGCTTCAGTACGACGGCTGCCCTTGCAACGGGGGACAGTACTCGTGAAGCAGTCCATGCGATGTTGCAGGCCGCCGTGGATGCGTATTCCGCGCCAGATTCGCCTGGAGGCTGCTTACTGATTCTGGGAGCCACCAATTGCCCAGTGGAGAGCAAGACCGTGCAGGAGCACCTCTTAGCGATACGCCGCCAGATAACGCAATCCATTCTAGATCGCCTGAAAAAGGGGCAACACGATGGCGACGTCCCAACAACAGCACCCCTTACAGCCGTGACAGCGTACTTCTCGACCGTCCTTCACGGCCTCGCCCTGCAGTCACGAGATGGCGCTTCGCGAAAGACTCTCACGCAGGTAGTAGAGATTGCCATGGCGGATTGGCAACAGATGGTTAGAAGACCAGCTGAAAATTAGTACCGGGAGACGCGCCAGTGTCCGATTATCCAGATCCTCCTCTATGAAATTCCGGGACACTCGCCGACTTCTCCGGACTCACTGATCTGCCAACGCCGCCTGTCTGTAGAATCGCTGAGCGACTGAAGATTGGTAGCGACACGCTGTGGCTCACTATGTCAATTCCCGGAAATTGTCGCGTTATCAGCGAGCTCACAAATCGCATAAGCTAGAGGATCGACGCCAAGAACCGGATTCCTTCTCGAATCTCCTGCTCACTGAGGCATGCGTAGCCGAGGATGAAGGCAGGACGCGCTGGCCGGCCAAGCCAACAGTGCGCCATTCCGTAGATTCCGACACCCCTTAGTGCCGCCGCTTCGACGACTTCTTGCTCCACCACCTTTTTGCGCGGCCACAGCACCACTTGCGCTCCTGCACCATCGCCCGTTACCTCCACGCGATCCCCCAGATAGTTCGCGACAGATTCCAGCAGCGCTGATCGACGCGCTGTGTTCTTCTTCCTCAATCGCCGTAGATGACGCTCATACATGCCGCCCGCGATAAAGTTCGCTAGGGTTTGCTGCTCGAGCGATGCCGAGTGCAGATCGCTCACCCATTTTGCCGAGGTGAGTGCCGGAACCAGCGACGTTGGCGCGATGACGTAGCCGATGCGCATGGAGGGGAAGACCGTTCGCGAGAACGTTCCGATGTACACGATGCGCCCTTCGCGGTCGAGGCCCTGCAGCGATTCCACAGGACGGCCTGCATAGTGGAACTCGCCATCGTAGTCGTCTTCGACGATCACGGCGTTTTCGCGCCGCGCCCAGTCGAGCAGCGCCAGCCTTCGCTCCAGCGAAAGGATCGCGCCGGTTGGAAACTGGTGCGAGGGTGTGACTAAGATCAAGCGGGCATCGTCGGGTAGCCGCGCCGGATCGAGACCTTCGCGATCTACAGGAACTCCGCGCAGCCGCGCTCCTGCTGCGCGCAATGCCCCACGGATGCCGTCGTAGTGGGGGTCTTCGAGCGCAACCGTGTCGCCGGGATCGACCAGAACGCGGATCACCAGATCGAGTGCCTGCTGCGATCCGTTGACGATGATCACCTCTTCCGGCTCGCACACTACCGCACGCGAACGGCGCAGGTGTGCGCAGATGGCCGCACGCAGTTCTGCATTGCCTAAGGCCGATCCGTAGTCGAACTGCTTTGTCGATCCCTCGCGCGCCTGCCGCGCAAGCAGCCGACGCCAGACGGCGAAGGGAAACGTGGTCAGGTCACTGCGGCCGTAGATGAAGTTGTAGCGCGGAGCTTTGGGACGGGGCAGTGGGGTGTTCACCATCGCAATCGATTCGCTCACAACTTTTCCGAAGCGTGATAACTGCATGCGCGCGAGGCCGCGGGTGCCCGGAGCCACGTTGCGTGACATCCCGGCGGAGACGAAGGTGCCTGCACCCGCTTGTCCGGTAACGAATCCCTCCGCGAGTAGGTGGTCGTAGGCGAGCAGGACCACTGTTCGCGAGAGGCCGAGCTGCTCGGCGAGATCTCTGGTCGAGGGAAGACGCTCGCCGGAGCGGAGCGCTCCGCTTAGGATCGCCTGACGTACACCGCTGTATACCTGCCGAAACAGCGGATCACCTTTGCGTGAGATTGGTATCGCAAGTTGCATAAAAAGTGGCTCTTTCAGATTACCAGCGGAAGGCTCACTATTACCTACGGCGCGCCTGAGCCTGCGACGCGCGACTTTATTTGTTCTTGAAGAACACGATGCGATTCGCTCTCCTGCTTTCGATCCTCCTGTTCGCGTGGTGCGGCGCTCAGGCCCAACAGGCCACGACGCTTATCGCGGTTCCAGCTCCACCCGCGGCGCACGACGGCGCGCATGACTTCGATTCTGTCTTGGGGAATTTCACGTTTCGCTTGCGTCGCATGCAGCATCCGCTAACTAGCAACCCTGACTGGATGGACATGGCTGGCACCGGCGCTTGCTATAAAGTGTGGGGCGGCCGCGCGCAACTCGACACGGTAGAACTCGACAGCGCGGACGGAAGTCATATCGAGGGTCTTACCCTCCGTCTCTACGACCGGGAGGCGCGCCAGTGGCGGCTTTACTGGGCCAACAGCCGCATCGGTCGACTCGACCCTCCTCAGATCGGAGAGTTCCGGGACGGTCATGGCGATTTCTACACCACGGATACGATTAACGGGAAGGCGACCCTTATTCGCTTTGACTGGTCGCGCATGAACTCCGGCAGGCCGCACTTCGAGCAAGCTTTCTCGCCCGATGGAGGCAAGAGCTGGGAGGTCAACTGGATTACCGACCAGACCCGAACTGGCGATGCGAAATGGGGCCAGCCGCAGCCTGGACGTCCCAGCACACAGCCCGCCGGCGCGGACGCGCCCGCGCAATCCCCCGCCAGAGGCAGCCAGCATGATTTCGATTTCGACTTTGGCACTTGGAAGATGGAGATTCGACGACTCGTGCATCCGCTGTCTGGTTCTTCGGAATGGACAGAGATGAAAGGAACCACGGTCAACAATAAAGTCTGGAACGGTCGCGCCAACCTTGCCACCGTCGAGGCAGATGGTCCTTCCGGGCACCTCGAACTTCTCGCGCTACGCCTCTACGATCCGCGCGCGCAACAGTGGAACATCAGCTTCGCAACCAGTGACTCGGCTGTGCTCAGCGTTCCTGCTGTTGGTGGATTCAACGACGGACGCGGTGAATTCTACGACAGCGAACTCTTTCACGGGCGCAACATTCTCGTCCGCTTCACGATCTGGCCGGTCTCCGCGACGGAAGTCCACTCGGAGCAGGCGTACTCCGCTGACGGCGGCAACACCTGGGAGACGAACTGGATTAACACATATACCCGAGTAAGCGACTAGGCATTCATGTGAAGGTTGAGACCGCTAGTCGACCTTCCCGAAGCTGAATCATAGATCCTATAAACCTCGGTTCGCAAAATCGACGAAGAGATGGACTCTTCGCTTGTGAAGTCCGAGCGGTAGTTGGCTCTGGAGTCGAATCCCGGATCTCTACTCGCCACAAAGCGCGTCGTTCAAGACGGTATGCAGACCAAGCAGTCGAACAGAATGGATGTTATGCTAACCGGAAGCACCCCCTGCCAAAGCTAGGAGAATGGTGCAGATCGCTTTTGAATGCAATCCTCTCCCAGTAGCAACCCTTTCAGATAACGATAGACGGTCGCAGGCAGGCAGCCGTTCGGCTTCTTACTGATAGCTCAAGGAGCAGAGTTTGTGAACACCTATATTTCGCGCCGTCCGTGTTGGAGATCTCTTCCGAAGAGCGGCATGTATTGGCGACTGTCTGTGCATCGAATTTCGAGATGTAATCGGTTCCCACGACTATTTCTGGAGAGCGAATGATGGAGGGCATAGGCGCTCAACTTCATGCGGCCCGGGCTAGGTGGGGCCTCACCTTACGAGAAGTCGAAGAACGAAGTAATCTTCTTGCGCAGCAGTGGGGCAATCCTTCGTTCAAAATCTCCGCCAGCTGGCTCGATCGGGTAGAACGTGAAAATCGTGAATTGTCAGCCGCAAAACTGATCGTTTTGGCGTATATATACGGTCTTACTCCTGATCAAATGCTGGGCCTTTGCCAAGGGCCGAGCGAGAGTCCGGCGCAGCTCGAACAAATCTCCAGTCCGAATTCCACTCAGCTTCTGCTACAAGGACCATTAGAGCACCATGCAAGACTCTGGCTACCAGATACCTTAGTGACCGATCAACCACCCGAAGATACGTTTCTTCTTCCATCCGACCAGACAACACTGCCCAGCCACTATCGACGCGGCGTCATTGGTCGCCGGGATCGAACGATGGAGCCAATGATTCGAGCCGGCTCGATTGTATTGATTGATATACAGAAACGAGCTATCGCCGGCAGGAAGGATTGGAACAATGAGTTCGACAGGCCGATCTACTTCCTGTTCACCAGGACCGGTTATGTTTGTGGCTTTTGCGAAGTGGACAAGAAAGCGGAATGGTTGACGCTTGTGCCACACAATTTGTCATATGAAACCAACAAGCGATGGAAATACAGGAAAGAGATAGAAGTGGTGGGTATGGTCGCTGGGGTCTTTACGCGGCGCGTCGCTTGATCGGCGGATTCGATGCGACAGAGAAGCGTGGATTGAACTCAGAAACCGGCACGAGTGCTAGAGGACCGTCTCGACAGTGTTTTCTATGGCGCTAGAGCGCTCTTTGCAGGTCCTCCACGCCTGGTAGATTCCCATTTTCGTACAGAGCGAGAACTCGACGAGTCATCATATAGTAGGTCGCAATCGCGCGTTGAGCGGAATCGGCGAAGGCTGTCTCGAGCTTCCCAGTGCGCGCTGCGCCCTTAAGGCGACTCACATGCCACTCGATTTCTCTTGTGTTAAGACGGAGATGCTCTGCGACAGCCAGCGCCTCCGGGTACCACTGTTGGACGTAGAAGGCGAGATCGACCAGCACAGCGCAATTGCGCTCCAAGACCTTGAGTCCTTCGAGCCCTCCGATGAGAGTAAATATCCGAGATGGTTCCAAAGCCGAATCATCTTCCTCTGTCCTTCGCCGGCCGGATTCATCGATGAGGTCGAGCGCAATCAGCGCGATAGCATCACGATCAACCAATGTCAGCCGCTTCAGCAGACTTTCCCAATCTCCATATGGAAATCGTTGTCTGCGGCGATGACGAAAATAGTAATAGGCCGCAATCACGACCAGAGCGACTAAGAAGATAGCGAGACCGCCGAGAAAGCAGGTCGTACGCATATTCACCTTTTTCTCCAATTCTTGAGTTCCCGAAGATCGTATTCCACCATTCTTTGCAAAGTAAACAGATGTATACGCATTTCTTCGGGAAGCTCTCTCGCTGCAGGTGCGTTGCGCCAGAGCATGATAATCCAATACCAAACGCAAATAAGGTAGGTCGTTATTCTAAGGTGGGATAACGTTGTGAATATCTGCGAATGGGTGCCAAAGTGATTATGTCCAGCCTCGGTTAGTACGCCAATAATCGAGTAAACACCCAGACCTTGCGAAATTCTTGCAACGTGCGTCTTCCAGGGCAACCCCACGGTAACCGAAAGGGCGATCATGCCCACGAACAATTCGCTCATCAGTGCTGACGAGAAGAAATTCCCCCTTATTACAAGAGACCTTACCCATATGTGGGTATCTGGCTTTGCCAGGCAGGTCAGAGCTGACGCAATGGCAATGCTTCCGATTAACATCCAGACAAAGCTCTTTCGAACGTCAGGCGCCCATCGCCCGAGCGGCCGGAATACATGCGACGCCATCTCGTACACCACGCAGAACTGCAATGCCATATCGACGACAGCAAGGCCCCAGTAAGTGTAGAAGTATTCATGCTTGGTTCCATGATGAATGATCAAGTAGAGCGTTGCCGTTCTAAGAACATTTGATGCGATAAGCGTGGTGAAAAAAGGAAATTCCGAGGCGCGACGACGAGTGGTCAGCACAAGTAAAAGCACTATGTGGCTATAAAATCCGGCCGCCCAAAACAGAAGATCGAAGCCTGTCAGTTGCATTTGCGATCTCCTATTGTGGGCGCCGAAATCAACATTTCGATCTACTGCAATCTTATGCTAGATGAAAAAGGATGAGGATTATGTGAACCACATCCGGGTCACCAGGTTCCGGATCTGTTCCAGTCACCACAGTCGGAGGGGGAGGCGGCGGTGTAGTCGTTGTTGGCGATTGAGCGAAGGCCCGGGTGACTGGGCCCACTAGTAAAGCGAGAGTCAAGGCGCAAATAAGTTTGCGAGGTGTATTTCGGCTCATTGAGTAATCTCCTTTTTCAGCGCGATGTGCGCTGCGCGGAGACTAGAGACCGAAAGCGCAAAGTCCGACGGCTTCCCCAAGGTTGTTGCTTAGGAGAAACAGGATAATTTTTACGTCGATAGATTCTTTAATGCGTGTTCAGTGCCATAAACGTTGGATAACTCGATTACTTGACTAGCTTCTTCTTGCTCCTATTTCGGATAAGCAACAAAGTCGAATCATTCGTTAGATTTTCCCTCGCCACCAATTCCCCTTCACATTACGGGTAGGTTCGGCTGGTTGAGGCCAAGCCTACCGTTCGCCAAAGGTCTAACAAAGAATCCGAGTGCGGGGAAGTGGATGATCGGGGAAAATAGAGCGTTGCAAGAGAAGCTTCGCCGTGAAGAGACCTCGTTGCAGGAACTCAACCTCGCTCTGCAGAGCGGGCTAGCTGTCATCCAGAGGAACAAGTTCGAGCAGATGATCGGCGCTTCTTCTGCGTTCCAGCGTACGCTGAACCGGGTCGAGCAGGTCGCTTCTACTGATGCTACCGTCCTCATTACCGGCGAGACGGGCACCGGTAAAGAGCTCATCGCTCAGGCAATCCATAAAAAGTCGAAGCGCGGACGTATGGTTTTCCGCAGTATCAATTGCGCTGCAATACCTGCAACTCTCATGGCTACAGAGCTCTTCGGTCACGAAAGAGGGGCGTTCACCGGCGCCTATCGACAGCGCATAGGTCAATTCGAATTGGCCTCAGGGGGTACACTTTTCCTGGACGAAATCGCTGAGATCTCGATTGAGATGCAAGCGATGCTGCTGCGCGTCCTCGAGGACCACAGATTCGAGCGGCTGGGGGGAGGGAAGTCGATCCTCTCGGATGTGCGTGTTATCGCCGCGACGAATCGCGATCTTCAGGGAGCCATGCGAGCGGGCGAACTCCGTCCCGACCTCTTTTATCGGCTCAATGGCTTTCCTATCGAAGTGGCACCTCTGCGCGAGCGCAGGGACGATATCCAGATGCTGGTAACCCACTTCATCAACCTTTCTGCCGCCAGGCACGGAAAAATAATTCGAAGTGTCGAAAAGCGCGCTATGGAATTGCTGCGTTCCTACGATTGGCCGGGGAACGTACGTCAATTGCGAAACGTCATTGATACATCCGCAATTGTTACGGCGGGCGAGGTCTTCTCGGTCGAGGAAGAGCTGTTATTCAGCACGCGGCCCACCAAGGACGCGCCCCTCGGTTCTCTGCGACGGGAGATGGCGAATCATGAACGGAAGCTGATTGAGCGCGCATTGGCAGAGGGACAGGGTCGTGTCTCTGGCCCATCCGGCGCGGCGACGATCCTCCGTCTACCGCCGTCGACCCTTTCTGCAAGAGTTAAGGTTCTCAAGATCGACGTGTCCAAATTCAAGCCCCATCCTGCCTAGGCGTCGAACGGGCTCAATCCCCGTCGCGGATTCGCTACGGCTAACAAAGCCTCAAATGATAGGTCTGTGGCTTTCAGCTCTTAGGGGATGCGCAAGACATTGAGCAAGCACGAACACGCATCAGTCTTAGCGTGAATGGCAGTAGCGGATTCGCTACACTTTATTAAACTTCTTGCACTCCTGAAATCCGTTCTTATTCTGCTCCTGACCGCTCTCGGTTTCGGCCGATCAAGATATCGCCTGTCGCGGGCGAGGGGAATTTTAGAGATGAAACCAGCAACTCGGCACTTAAGGGGCCAAGGCGAGCCCAATCTAGGAAGAGAGGACCGCCACGGAGGCGCAGTAAAACGGGTAGAACCTCGGACACGCGCATTGTTGTTTGCCTGTGATTCCGAAGATGCACGGCTCATGATGATGTGCTCCGACCGGATGGAAATCATCTACCTCCCTAGCTACGAAATGAAGGAGGTGCGGGAGGAGATTGAACGATGCAAGCCCAAGCTCATCCTCTGTGGTGCCGGTACATTCCTAGAGGTACTCGCCTCACAACAAATGGCCTACCCTTCTCGTCTGAGAGAAAATGCTTCTCGCATTTCCGCTGACACGGCCAACCATCCGATTGCGCGGCGAGAGATGAAATTATTGGCAATGCTGGCAAGAGGTCAGACGAACGATGACATTGCGAATGCGTTGTTTCTCAGTTCCCGAACCGTAAAGCGAATTCTGAGCGATCTCTTCGAGCGGTTGGGGGTGACCAATCGCACCGAACTGGCAAGCCGGGTAGCTGAGCTGTCTCTTCTTGAAGGACGAAGCATCGACAGAGTAACTGACAGCGGCGCATAGGGATTGGGAGATAGGGGGGCCCATGGGACAGGCGTACGACGATAATAATGGGCCATCCGGACCTTGTTATGTGACATGAAGCGGTGCATCCTCGAACACACTCGCAGGGCACGCGGCCCCCGGCTCTCACCTATGGAAGCTAGAACTCCATAGGTGACGGATTTCACGATTGCTCGAGGTCTTGATATGTCTTCATTCGCATCCCATCTTCGCTTCATTGTCAATCAAGACGGAGCAGTCATTCTCGATATCCCCCGTAACCAGATGGTGACGCTGAATGCTACAGGCGGCTATATCTGGGACAAGCTTCAACGAGGCAAGGCCGTCGAGGAGATTGTTCGAGAGCTCTCCATGGAGACCAACACTGACCCTCACATTGTGGAACGGGACGTAGATGCATTCCTCGAGCAGTTGATGTCGAAACATCTCTTGCATGACTGAACCGAACGGCTAAGCAGTAAAACCGGTGGTGCGATGATGACGTTCTCTAATCAACTCGACGACCAGGAACGATATCGGGTCATACTTGTCATGCCATTCTCACGAATGGTATTAGCAGAGCGTCACGGCAAAGCTCTCCGATTGCCCCGCATCAACATTCCCAAGTGGACAAGACCCGCTGAGCGGCTCAACGAAGCGGTCCAGGCGAAGTGGAATATCAAATCGGTCATCATCGACATCCTTTCAAAAGAGGAGTCAACGGTTCCATGCGCAGTGGCCGAAGTTAGCAGGCATAGCTGTATATCGTTCGCCAATGGATTCATAACGGTGCCGGTCGATGACTTTGACCGCCAGGAACTGACGGCAACGGAGCATCTCACAGTGCGAAGCATCCTTGCGGGCAACAGGCGAGGCGGCAGACCCTTTTCGAGGCTCGGGTGGATTGATGAAGCGCAGCATTGGATCCGGGAGAGCGTGCGCCATCATGTAGTCGAATTTAGCGAGGACATCCTGCAACTCAATGCTTCAGCTAACTTCGCACTCGTTCGCTTTGGCACCCAAGAGGGTCCAGCTTATTGGCTGAAAGCAACAGGTATGCCAAACAGGCACGAGTATGCGGTCACGACGACGCTCGCCGAATACTTCCCAGATTCTCTCCCCCCGATGGTGGCAGCACGCGAGGATTGGAATGCCTGGGTGACGGAGGAGGCAGGGCAGCCACTTTGCAACTGCTTGACGCAACGCGTACTCCAAGAAGCCATACGTGCTTTGGCAAAATTGCAGAGGCAAAGCACATTTCGGGTGGGTCAATTGCTCGCCGTGGGCTGCTTCGACGGCAGAATCCCAGTTCTCCGGACACATCTGAGTGAGTTGATTGACTATCTCGAAGAGTCGATGGAACAACAGACTTCCTTGAACGTTCCTCGTCTTCACCGAAATCGGCTGAGAGAGCTAGGCAGCATTCTCCACGACGCTTGCTCGGAGATGCACGAGCTGGGCATTCCTGACTCCCTCATTCTCAATGACGTCAATCTCGGCAACATCCTCTTCGACGGTTCGCGGTGCGTCTTTATCGATTGGGCCGAGGCCTGTGTGGGGAACCCGTTCTTGACCTGTCAACAACTATTCGTGGGGGCCGTGAGGTCCAATGGAGAGGCCTGTACCTGGATTCATCAGCTGAAAGCCTTTTATAAGGCGCAATGGCCTGATACCGCATGCGAAGCGAAGCTCGATAGAGCTTTCGCACTTGCTCCTCTTCTTACGATCGTCTCATATCTCTATGGAAGAGGAGACTGGCTCCAGTCGCCCCGCCGGTATGACCTTCACTTTCAGAGCTACAGCCGTAGCCTTGCGCGACACATGGATCGTGCGGCGCAAGCACCGGAACTCATGGAGGGGCTATGCCATTGAACGGTCTCAGACCGAAACCAGTAACAGAGGTCCTCCATGGCGTTACTGTCGTCGATCATTACCGCTGGCTCGAAGATCGCAACTCTGCCCCAACCGAAGAGTGGATTGCCGATCAGCAACTTCAACATGATGCTTATTTCGCCGAAGCTTGCCCGGCTGACGAAATACGCTCTCGAGTCAATAGGTATCTGAACGTCGAAACCATAGATCAGCCTGCAAAGATCGGCGACAACTACTTCTATCGCCGCCGGGAAAAGAACCAAGAACAACCCTGTATCTGGGTTCGGGCAGTAGGGGCTGACAGAGAACGGGTTTTGGTTGATCCATCAGCACAGGGACCGTTCGCATCTGTAGCAATTCACCGCATCTCAGACGATGGCTCGTTGTTGGCGTACTCACTCAAGCATGGTGGCGAGCGGAACGAAACGATCCACATTATGGATGTCGCAACGGGAAATGTCTTTGAAGATCAGTTGCAGGCGGGATACCCCCGCGGGTTCGTCTTTGACTCCGACAATGCGGGCTTTTGCTACTGCCATGAATCACCGACGCAAATGCGAGATCGGTCTCCCCATGAGATCAGACATCATATTTTGGGGCATTCCAGTCACACAGACCTGCCAATCTTTTGTGCGGACCGTACGTATCGCAGTAGGTTAGTGCTGATCTCGGATAACCAGAATCTGGGGGCCGTTTGCCTTCGGGAACGGGGAACTGATTTGAAGATAGATTTCTATCGCACGTTGCGATCTAAAGATGTGCAATGGAAGAGAATCTTCGATGACAAGGAGCCCGCTTATGGGCCTTTCTTGAGAAATGGACGTACCTTCGTTCACTCGCTCCATGGTGCGCCAAACGGCCGGATCGTTGAGTTGAATGAGGACGGAAGCGAAGGCCAGATTGTCGTTCCCGAGTGGAAGACACAGATTCGCAATCTGCGTTTCGTCAGAGACTCAGTCTATGTCACATATATCTCCGAGCTGGAAGAGCTGATCCATGTCTGGACGTTGGGAGGCCATTTCTTGGGCACCATGGAAGCCATGAAAGACGGCTCCTTTGCTCTTTTGCCCGCGTATTCCGGGGTGAGTGATACCTTGTTCTGTTCGTACGAATCCTTTACGCAGCCTCCCGCGATCTTGGAGTACAAGAGCGAAACACGTCATTACATTGCCTCAGCACAGCGCACAGCTGCTGCATCTAGCGATCGATATCATATTGAGAGGATTTCGTATCCCTCTCTCGATGGAACACGCATACCAATATCCCTTCTCACGCTGGGCGACATAGACGCGAGAGTTGCCAAGCCGACGATTCTTACAGCCTACGGAGGATTTGGAACGTGCACCACACCGCGATTTTCTGCTTTGGTCACGATCATGCTCGAACTTGGCGCGGTATTTGCGGTATCAAATATCCGTGGCGGCGGCGAGTTCGGAGAACCCTGGCATACCGCGGCCCGTGGACGTAATCGCCAAATAGCGTTCGATGATTTCATTTGTGCCGCCGAGTGGCTTTGCGCGCGGGGCGTAACAACTCCTCGGAGGCTCGCTATCTTCGGTGGGTCGAACTCCGGCCTTCTTGTAGGGACTGCCATGACGCAAAGGCCCGATCTTTTCAAGGCCGTGCTGTCCCTCTCGCCCATTCTTGACATGTTACGTTATGAGTCATTTGGTGACGCCAATAAATGGGCTGGAGAATACGGCACGACTGCAGATGCAGCAGACTTCGCCGCACTTTATGGCTATTCTCCCTACCATCACGTCCGTGATGACGTGAACTATCCCGCGGCACTATTTGTTTGTGGCGATAAAGACATGCAGTGCGATCCAACACACGTCCGAAAAATGGCCGCTCGTCTGCAAGATCGGATATCTCAGACAAATCCCATCGTTGTGGACTATAGCCCCGAACGGGGCCATTCCCCGGTTATGCCGCTGTCAACGAGGATCGAGGCTCTGACACGCAGGATCAGGTTTCTCTGTACAGAGCTAGATATTGAAATTCCTATCGGGGGCTCCATATGAGAAGCCTCCTGGTTGAGAGTCATCTGCTCCTAATTCGATTAGAGCTATTGATGTTATTCGGGAAGCTCAATTCAATCCGCGAACTCGTTCTGCGCAGCAAAGTTGAAGGCAATGAGAAAAGACGAGGACTTACCGTTGAAGGAATCTGCCACGCGATAGACATGGCCTGCGTGTTCTATCCAAAGCACGTCCTGTGTCTTCAACGGACTGCAGTCACAGTATTGCTGCTGAGGCGATACGGATGGAATGCTGAGATGGTAGTCGGCGCGCAGATGATGCCCTTCCGATCCCATGCTTGGTCGGAGCTTGACGGCACTGTCGTGGGCGACAAACCCTATCTTCGGGATATTTATCACGAATTGGAGCGTTGCTGAGGAGGGAGGGCCGATGAGCATCATCTTTGGAACGTGCAGACCCCAAGAACAAATCGTCGAGTCCCAGGAGCTGCTACGACTTGCGGCGCTCACGGAGGGTTATGTTTCGGACGGGACCTTCAGGCGCACAATAGGTCGTGTGGGAATGGGTTTTCAACCCTTACACACTACCAGGCGCTCTCGTTCTGACTCGCAGCCCGTCGTCGATGCCCAGAACAACATGCTGGTCTTGGATGGTAGGCTCGATAACCGCTCAGACCTTAGAACCGCCTTGGACATCGACGACCGAGAAATTAGCGACTCTTCCTTGATTCTGGCTGCGTTTGAACGCTGGGGAGAGAGTTCCATCGCTCGCTTCGTCGGAGATTGGGCGTTTGCGCTATGGTGCGGATCTGCTCAAGAGCTCTACCTCGCCCGCGATCATGCGGGAACCCGCAGTCTCTATTTCAACTGGGACGACGGAATACTATATTGGTCCACTTATCTGGAAACCCTTGTAGGGTGTGGCCGTACCTTTGCTCTTAATGAGCAATATGCAATGCGTTTTCTATGCGGGCAATCTCTGCATGGGCTAACGCCATATAGAAACATATGGCAAGTGCCGCCGGCACACTATGTCTTGATTCGAGACGGCACCATGATTAAAAGAGCTCACTGGCAGCCGCGCTCCAAAGAGTTGGTTAGATATACAAGCGATGGCGATTATGAAGAGCAGTTCTTTGTCAATTTCAAA
Organism: Tunturibacter gelidoferens; assembly: GCF_040358255.1. Classification (NCBI taxonomy): domain Bacteria; kingdom Pseudomonadati; phylum Acidobacteriota; class Terriglobia; order Terriglobales; family Acidobacteriaceae; genus Tunturiibacter; species Tunturiibacter gelidiferens. The sequence continues at coordinate 4,893,471 of NZ_CP132938.1, read as the reverse complement.
CAGGCGGTTGGGCGCCGCGATCACTGCGGAGATCCGATTCTCGCACATCTTAGCGGGGGAATGGACTCGACTGCGATAGTGTGCATGTCCGATTTTATTCGAAGATCTCGTGGAAGCACGACCGACTCTCTGCTCGATACGCTGTCCTACTACGATCCCTCGGAGCCCAATTGGGATGAAGAGCGATATTTTTCCATAACGGAGGCTAGACGTGGCAAAACCGGGATTCATGTCAACTTATCGACCGTAGCTTATAACTTCGTCCCGCCTGAGGCATCGGCCGCTCTATCTCCTCTACCTGGAAATGACAAGGCAACCCTGGAATGGGGGCAAGAGATGCACCGTCGCGTCTGGGATCGCGGCTATAGAGTCATTCTCTCAGGCATCGGTGGGGACGAATTCCTCGGAGGAGTTCCGACGCCACTACCTGAACTGGCCAACTATGTAGTATCTGCTGATATTCCAGCTCTCTTGAAGCAATCCTTAGCATGGTGCGTCTTTTCTCGATCTCCGTTGGTCCAGATGCTCTATCGAACGACGAAGTTCACTTTGGGATTGTATTCTCCGTGGCACCCGACATCTGAGCGACCTGGTTGGATCAGCCGGGCGTCACATCGCCTCGGTGTATCGCCAGATGACGGCGCTTTTCACAAGGCGAGTCGCTTATGGGCTTCTCCGTCTGCGATCTGTAACTTCACTGCCTGGTGGGACGTTGTAGACAAGCTCCCTCATCTCTATCCGGAGATGTACGCGCGATACGAATATCGTTATCCCATACTTGACCGCGACCTCATTGAGTTTCTCTTTAGTCTTCCGCGGGAACAGCTCGTCCAGCCCGGACGACGACGTTCGCTCATGCGGAGAGCGCTCCGCTCAATTGTTCCTGTTGAGATTCTGGAACGGAAGCGGAAAGCCTATATCTCGCGAAGTCCGCGCATTAACATGCAGAGCCACAGGGATGAAATCGAATCCTTAGTCGCTCGTCCGCTACTGGCCGATTATGGCCTGATTGATGCCGACAAACTGCAACACGCTGCAGCGCGAGTTATCAATGGAAGCGATGTATTGGGCTGGGCCGCACTCAGAAGAACCCTCGTTCTTGAGGTCTGGCTTAGGGCCAAGTCAGGTGTGCTAATGTCAGCCGCTACGTAGATTGATTCTGACCACTTCGCAGCCGCGCTCTTGCGCAGCTCATAAGATCCGCTTTGACCCAGGCGGTCGCTCAACCTGATTCAGCGGAAATTCAGAAAAGAAAGAAGGACTATCCAATGCGCTACACACAACCAATGATCCTTACAACAGCAAATGCAACCTCGGCGATCCAATCCGAGCATAATCACGGATCGGTCAAGCCACAACCAGCAGTAACAGTCGACCTGGATTTCGTAGGTTGCACGATCGGGGCCTACGAGTCCGACGAATAACGTTACTTAAGACCTAGCGGGCGGACAGCTCCGATGACACTAACATTTCCCGCAGGATGTGCGGAATATTGTTCTTCAAAGGGTATTCCGCGCATCTTCGGGCCTTAACAATCGCGCCGAGAATATCCTTCATGCCGGGGTCACTGTTCCACGCTCGTCTCCCCAGCTTCAGAAGAGGTGGTCGGTCGGCTGAAAGCGGCAGCATCGTGCTGTTGCAGATCCTCAAGATGGCCCCATCGACTGTACTGGTCAATATCTTCCGGATTTGGACGCTCGTACCCTTGCAGCCAGAAGCGATACCAATCCTCACTGCGCTGGAGGTTCGCTGCGCGGGCCTGTGGATGGTCGAGGGAGTGTGTTTCGTTCGGATAGTAGTACATCTCGACCGGCTTGCTCAGGCGATTGAGGCCCGCAAATACTTCTAAGCTCGCGGCCAGATTGTGGGGCGGATTTCTCGGATCATCATAAGGAAGGCCACCCCCCATCTCCTCCATCAAGAGCGGTGTGTGGATTTTGTCGATATTGAAGGAGATCGAGTGGTCAAGCCAGTTCTTTATCGTCTTTCCATAAGGAGGTCCGGCGTAGACTCCCTCGTACATACGCATCGTCTCCGCGTTATTCCCGAGCCAATATTCTCCGAGACTATACTGCACATTGTCCGCAACCGTCGCAGCACGATAGTGACTCCTTGAATGGGACAGAATAAACTCGGTGTACCACCCCGTATGGCTGAATCCGATAATCCCGACTCTCTCCTTGTTCACCATGCCTTCGGAGCTTAGCTTTTCTATGGCACTATCCCAGAGCTCCATATTGAAGGCTGCTTCTGCGATGTTTCCGGTTGTCCCGGCGCTCCCCGGATACCCCGGGGGGTAATAATCGGACTCGCTTTGAGTCGATCCTTTGGTCCAGATGGGCCCCAGGTAGATGATTCCAGCATTGGCTAAGAGCTGCGGCGCAAAGGAGGGAAACTTCCCCCAGCTGCAACCGAAGGAATCGTCAAAAGGTTTGGTATGAATAACAAGCGGATACGACGTTCCTGGCTTAAAGTCAGGCGGCAGCAAAAGCAAGCCGCTGGCATTAAACCCCTCCTTCGTTTGCCAGTGGATCTCACTCGGTTTCGCGAGGGTTACGTTATCAAACTGAGGGTTATATTTCGCAAATATCTGTTTGTCCTCGCGACCAAGGTGACTCAAGAGCAACTGCGGTGGGGTAATGAGATCATTGTATTCACCCGCCACATAGATCCCGTCAGTAGCTAAGGTCGCCGGGTCCAATCGAACCGGGATCTTCAGTGCGGACATCTCGCGCCACCTACTGCCCTCCTTAACAAATTCGCTGATTGAGTCACCACTGGATGTTGCCCGAGCGAAAACTCTGCCTTTCTTGTCCCAAAACAGGAGACCCTCAAACCCGGCAAATAGCTTTGCTGTAATCTCTATGACTTCACCACTGCTTGGCTCAACCCAATATAGGTGGCTTCCGGAATCTACCTTGTGGGCGACCGGATCGATCCACTCTTCTTCTGTTCCAACGGGCGCCAAACCCGCGATAATGAACGAGGAACTATCTGGCGACCAATGTGACAAGCTGGCGGTTGCTGGCGTCCTCAGAGGGACGGTAGTCTTCCCGCTATCCATGTCGTAAAGAACGCTGATCGTAAATGGCACCCAACCAGCGTGCCTCCGCATATACATGAAGCCACTCTTCTGCCACACTTCCGGCATTCTTTCTGAAGCGTCCCTATACTCAAGCAGGAGCTTCTTGCCATTCGGCGATAGATTAAGCTCCAGCGTTGTGTTCGCCCAGTGGGCTACGGCTGGAAGAGGATCTCCACTTAGAGGAGAGTGAATCACGATCTCTGTCGGAGGGCTCCAGCTAGCTCCGTTACGCCGAACCACATATGCTCTTTCTTGTGGGCCTCGGACGATCCCAAGAGTCTGGAAATCAATTCGATACCCCTTCGCAACCTCTTCTGCCGAATGCGACGCCGACCTCTTCTCATCTACCTCCACTCCATAGACCAAGACGTGGCTTGCCTCATCCAGGCTGTATTCGCGAAGGTCCGAATCGGTTTCGAAAAGAACCAAGTGATGTCCGGTCGCCGGGTCCACGCGCTCTATGCTTCGTCGGCCATTGTCCCGCCGTAAGACTGTCACGTATCTGCCGTCAGCCGTCCAATGCAACTCAGACAGATGCCCAACCAGAAGCGGCTTAGCGTCGTCACTCGTGGGCGCCGGGATGTTGCGTATATAGAGTTTGATCTCGTTGTCGTTTGTCTGTATGTTTGGCGACTCCAATAAATAGGCCACCTGATGTCCGTCCGGACTGAGTTCTATGCTGCCGAAGCCTGTTATATCCCTATATATCTGATTCACCGTAGCGCAGTCGCACGGCCCTATACTTCTTTTTTGTTGGGCGTTGAGGCCCTTATTTCCCAGGGCGAATATCAAGACACACACAGCGACTAGGGTGCTTATTCTCACAGATTCTCCCGTATGTCATTAAGTGAAATGTCGGAGTCATGTCCCGCGATAAGCTGGCGGGAGCCGCACTCTACAAGAACGACGGTGTTCAAAAGACAAGCTTGAGCGCAAACTGCATCGAGCGAGGGCCGCCTTGTTGGTACTGCGCCGCCATCGTGCCAAGGCTTTGATTCAGTGTTTGAGTCGCCTGTCCGAAGGTGGCATCCGTTAGCGTCGGATCCACATAGCCGAAGTTGGGGTGGTTGAGAACGTTGAAGGCTTCAGCGCGAAACTGGATGTGAACCGCTCCCGAGAGAGGAAACGATCGCCTTAGAGCGAGGTTCACCTGAGTAGCTCCGAAACCTCGCACAAAGTTTCTGGGTGCGTTGCCGGTATCTGTGCCGCTCGGCAAGACGAATGCTGCAGTCGAAGCCGGTGCGGATGGGCCGCCGTTAATGGCGCGGCCACCCGGATACTGCGGGCCATATAGAAATGTTGGCCGTCCTGGAATGAAATTTACACCGCTGTAGTACGATTCTCCGGTTGAAGGATCGAAAAGCGAGTTGCCTAACAAATTGATTGGAAACGCGCTGCGAACCAGGAGTCGCGCGTCGGTTCCCCAAGACCCAAATAATCCTTTCAGCGTTCCCCCATGCTTCGGCCCCGGTATATCCCAACTCAGGGCACCCGAAAAGTTGTTGCGTACATCAAAATCTGAATCTCCTCGACTGAGAGGAATCTGAGAATAGCTGGATCCATCATCAATTGCATGGGACCATGTGTAAGAGGCCAGAGCCTGGAGACCATGGCTCACGTTTCGCTGGAACTGCAATTGAAGCGCCTGGTAATTAGAAGTTACATTTCCAGGCATTGTGTATACCGTTCCGAAATCTGGATTGAGTGCGCCAAGAGACAACGTCTGAGTGGCCAGCAAGCGTCTCCCACTGGCGCCTACGTAGGAGACTGTGACTGATTGTGTTTTCCCGAGCGCTTGTTCAAGTGCCGTATTCCATTGCAGGGTGTAGGGGGCCTGTAGATGCGCTGGAAACGCGTAGATGCCCTGGCTCGTGTAAGGAGGCGTGGCCGTGGGTGCAAAGTTTAGTTGGGCAGCGGTGACAGGTAAAGCGCCCCCAAAGGATTCTTGCCGTGCCGAGAACCCCAGAGCGCCGAACCCGTTCGTTGCGGCTTCATTGAGGGTGTCAAAAAAAACTCCCACACCGAATCTCAGTACCGTCTCCCATCCTGGGCTGTTATGCACGATCCAGGCTGCTCCTAAACGCGGGGCGAAATTAAACCAATATGTTTGCCAAAGCGGAGTTCCTCGAGGCGCAACTGAAAGGCTACTTGGATTGCTGACGCTACCTAGAAGCGTATAGGCATCGTTTCCGTGTTCGTCGTTTGGAGCTGGATCTATCTCCCAACGTACTCCTGCGGTGAGATTGAGACGAGAGTTTAGATGCCACGCGTCCTCGGCAAACGCTGCTGTGTTGCTGAGCACCGGAGTCGGATTAACTATTTGCTCAAGCAGCATCACCGTGGCTTGGTTTGTCTGGATCGCGGCGGAATTGTAATAGAGCGCTTCTACGAGGGGAGTGGAGCTAGATTGAAGCTCTTTACGCCTTCTATAGTTGACTCCAACTTTCAGCTGATGGTGACCGAGCGACCAGCTGAAGGTATCTACAAGATTCCAGTCCCGATCACCGACCCCGCTGGTTCCGGCGTTTAAGAGAGAAGAGCCAACGCCGGCGAAGTTCAGCAACAAAAGAGTCGCTGGATTTCGATACATACCTGTTCCCACCTGTGCGGCCGCGTTTGAAGGTGTAGCACCGCCGAACGAGTCAAGGGTTGTTGCTAAGACGGTGTTTCCGCGTGAATAGCCTAGCCTGAATTGATTGCTTGCTCTCTCTGAGAGCTGGCTAGTTGCGCCGAGGGTGTAGGTTTGCGTGTTCAGGCTCGTTTGACTGAGGGATGAAAGGTTGCGACTCGAAACCGAACTTGGCGTGTCGCTGAAACGAAAGAACAATACCAGTTTCGGGCCCAAGGTATGGTCGACCCTGATACTTGTCGAATCGATTCGACCGGGTAGCGAATAGGGCTCGATGAACTGAGCGAGATTGCCGTAGTCGATCCCCCCGGCACTTGGCAACGGAAATGCGCTCAGGAGCCCTTGAAGAGCCGGGGCTGCACTCTGTCTCAAAGCGACATCAGGCACATATTCAATCGACGCAGCTTGAGGTTGAGTTAGGCGGAGGCCCTCGTAAGAGGCAAAGAAGAAGGTCTTATCTTTACCATCGTAAACTCTTGGAATCCACAGATGGCCACCAATTGTTCCGCCAAAATCATTCTGCCGAAGTGCCGGTATAGGCGTTCCGTAGTGATCCCCAAACCAGTCATTCGCATCGAAATAGTTGTTGCGTAAATAGTCAAACGCCGTACCGTGAAAGGCGTTTGTACCAGAACGAGTGAGCAGCAGGAACTGTCCCCCCGGGCTTTGTCCATATTCTGCAGAATAGCTGGAGCTTTCGACCCGAAACTCCTGGAGCGCATCCACAGAAATTAGGCTCTGTGTCGTTCCTAACGCCGTAGATGCACCGATAGTTCCATTGCCCGTAACTCCGAGACCACCTGTATTTCCTGGGTTGGTGTTTCCTGAAACTCCATCCACGATGTAAGAATTCGATTCGGTTCTCTGACCGTTGATACTGAAATCGCCATTGGCACCTACAGTGCCTCCATTTTGTGGGCTCTGTGTTACCGCACCCGGAGTAAGAGAAATCAGATCCTGAAAGCTTCTACCATTTAGCGGTGTGTTCTCGACAAATTTTCTATCGATGACTGTGCTCACGGAAGCATCCGTTGTGTTGATTCGTGACGCGCCAGCCTCGACGGTGATGCTTTCGGATGCTGCGCCGACAGGCAGGGTGAAGTTCAAAGCTACAGCGCTCTGAACATTCAGAACGATGTCTGGCTTGATTAAAGTCTTGAAGCCTACCTTTGATACCTGAACTCGATACTGTCCAGGTGGAAGGATCGATAGGGTGTAGACTCCAGCTCCGTTGGTTTCGTTGTCATAACGGACGCCGGTCGTTTCATTCAGGACCTCAATTTCGGCACCTACGATGACTTTTCCAGAAGAATCTATGACCAAACCACTAATGGTCGCGTCCGTAGATTGGGCAATGACGAATGTTGTGGCGCAGAAGATCAGCAACAGCAAACGAAGGGTACAAAAATCTTTCACGCGAAGCTCCTCGAGCGGACTGGAATGAAGGTGTGTCATTCCGTCTACGGAAGCTGCCTGTATCCCTTATCAAGAAAGTTTGTGTCTATCGGTGCAGTGGAGGAGTTAAATACCAGCGAACACTATGGATGATTGGGTGTCAGTCGGAGATAGGTGAACAAGAGTGGTTCGCCACTCGGTTTAGAACTCTCTCCATGGGGTTCGACTGTTACAAAGACTGCATCAAGCTGGGAAAGCGTAGCATTATCGTCCGACTTCAGAACCCATCTCTTTTTGTTCTGGTCGTCCTGATAGAAGATCCCGAGATTGATATCGTGTTGTTGATCGATCCCTTTACGTCCCCACGCCTGGAAGGTACTTGCAAGTTTCACTCCTGGTTGCTGATCAAGGTCATAGGCGTAGAAGACTAGAGACTTTCCTCGCGTATAGAACACTCTTCCGAAGGGTTTCTGGGTTTTGCCTGTCTTGGCCACATCGTAAATTTCAGCGATATAAAGGTCGCGCGCTCCAATCAGATTTCGAATGTCGCGATCGTGCTGGAGCAAATCCTCATTCTGGGCGAGATCTTGGTCCTTCTTTCGCAAAGAGGCACTCAGCTCTTCGACCTGCGCTTGCAGAGTTTGTGACTGCGTTGTCTCCTGAGAGGACCGAGACGTACTGAGGCTTAGTTTGTCCTGCAGGCTCTGTGCAGTGGATTGCGCGAGGGCTAATTGCCGTTCCAGTTCTATGCGATCTTGGGAATTCCGGCCCAGGTCAGTATTGCGCCTCGCCAATTCATCTTCGAGGGAACTCTTCTGTCCTTCAAGTCTGACTACATCCGAGAGACTTGTCTGAAGCTGATGGCGCAGTTCTGTTATTTTCGCTGCTTGTTGCTGCTCATTGTTTTCTTGTCCTGAAGGAAGCGGCACGGAGCGAGGGAGATCGTGTTGCGCGTCATGCGTACTTGACGTCGGCAGAGTCACGATTTCCAACGAACCGCGTCCCCGGTGAGTGTCAAATTGATAGGCGGCCCAAATGGACGCCGCCAAGAAGACGGCTGCCCAGGCATAGGGCCAACGGATGCGCCGCTGGCGCAAAGTCGCCGTAGTAGATGGAAGGTCCTTTTCCGGGGAGATGTTCTCCCGGTCTATCCTTGCCATCAGAGAAGCTTCGGCCTGCTCTACCGGCCAGGAATCAGAAGCGTGGCCGTCATCCGCTTTTGTTTGATCTGCAGCTAGCGCCGGAACTATTGTGGCAATGAGACCGTCGTACTGTGCTTTGATCTCCCTGCAGTTGGCGCAGATGGACAAGTGCAGTTCGAGCTGCTTCCACTCTTCCACGGTCAAGGTATCAGTAGTCGAGAGCGCACAGAGCTCGATGAAGTAATCATCGCAGTGATCTGACGGGAATGCCGAGACACCTTGATTGAAGTCGTTTTCCACGATTCTGGTCACTTTGATCGCAACTTGTTTGCAAAAGCAGGCTTACGCAACTTTTCGAGTCCGCGGTAGTAGTGGTTCCGAATATTGCCTAGACTCTGCCCCAATCGGTCAGCGATCTCTTCCAATGTATACCCCTCGAAGAAATGCAGCTCAATGGTAGAGAGTTGGGCAGGGGAGAGAAGTTCCCGCAGCCTCGCGGCTGACTCTTTTCCCCAGATACTTTCTAGAGACCATTCGGTAAAGAGAATCTCATGCCGAGGGTCGGCCACATTCAATGCAACATCCTCAAGTCCTCGGCTCGCATAGAAGTGTCGAGTGTTGAGATGGCGGCGCCGGTCGAAAGCTCGATGGTAGGTGACCTGTACGATCCATGAACGAGCCGTACCGCGCGACGGATTGAAGAGTGCGGCCTTGCGAAATATGAAGATGAAGACGTCCTGCAACAGATCGTCCGCCTCTGCCTCGTTCCGCAGAATGCGGTAGGCCACGTTTCGGACGATGCGGGCGTGGCGGCGAAAGAGGAGGGAAAGAGCTTCTTTCGTTCCCTGACAGACCTGTTCCAGTAGCGTCTCATCTGAGATCTCAGGGATATTGGAGACGAAGTTGACGAAAGACTCAGATGTGTCAATTTGAGGTTGGACTAAATCAGGGAGAGCCGAAGGAATTTCTGAAGTCCTATGCTCCGATTCGCAAACCTCCGATGTGCTCGCCAGAGCATCCGGGAAATAAGCGGCGGCTTCAGAACTCATAGGACCTCTTTTGCTGAACGCGCGACTTGTGCTCGTGAAAGCATCGAACTCCGAATCCTTGAACAGGAAACTAAATAGTTTGAGCCAACTCGAAAAGCAGAAATACGTAGTAATGCTCGGTGTTGCTGCTCCGATCGGTCAGACACACTTCATGTGTGGCGACCTTGCGAAAACAGTTCGGGAAAAAACTACGCTCGATCCGCAAGCGCCGAGGGATGACTCAACAGCAATTTGCTGAACTTTTGGACATCTCGATTGACTTCGTTAGCCTTATAGAACGCGGCTTAAATGCCCCATCCTTTGAATCCATCGAGGCGTTCTCTATTATTCTCGGAATTCCCGTTCGAGACTTTTTCGATTTTTCTGCTGACCCAACCTCCTAAGTACACTCAACCCCTAATTTACAGAGATCATAACCCGTAGTATGGCTCGGTGTCATAAAATTATGCGATTCTCCACACTTTTTATGTGGAGAATGTTCAGCCCAACTTTGGAATCCGCATCAGGAAGCTTCGTCTTGACCGGGGTTTGAGTCAACGGAAGCTAGCTGAGATGGTGGGCATCTCAGAAGAGCAAATCAGCAATATCGAACGGGGGAAGAGTTGGACCGGAGAGTTGAGCTTTGGCCTCATCGCCGATGCTCTTGGGGTTACCCAGAACGCCCTGACCGACTATAGCGAAAACGAATCCTTTATTAAAGCCGGTGGTCTCTCTCGGCGTGCGCCTCGCGAATCTGCGACTCTAATAGTCAGGCGAAAACGCGAAGTGTTCGTGCAATTACCCCGCAATCGACGAAAAGAATCGCCTCACAGGTTAAAGGTTCGCCTTGAGTAAACTACTCCCTATGGACATCCACCTTCGCCCTGAGCTGGAAGAACAGATTCGGCAGGACATTCAGCGCGGTCCCTACCAAACCGTCGATGAATTCGTAGAGCGCGCTGTTAGCCTACTCCACGAGCAGGAAGCTTGGTTTGCCTCCAACCACAGTGAAATTGCGGAAATAATCGAAGATGGATGGAACGCTGCGGAGCAGGGCGAACTGGCTGGCGATAGGGAAGTACGGGCTCATATGCAGGCGAAAAAGCACGCTTGGACTGAGCGACAACGCTAGGCATGAATTCGTATCGCCTCACCCCTCAAGCTGAGGACGATCTGTTTGCTGTGTGGTCCTACATCGCGCAAGACAGCGTTGAAGCGGCAGATAGGGTGGAAGCCCAGATTTACACGGCGTTTGGGTTTCTTTCTTCGGCTCCGCAAGCTGGGCATCTCCGTCCAGACCAGACATCTCGGCCCGTGCGTTTCTGAACAGTGCCACGTTTTCCCAATTACATCATCGTGTACGATCCGGATTCTCACCCGCTTCGAATCATCCGAATCCTTCATGCAACGCTCGATATTCCCCGCAAACTTGATGAGTAGGGGTAGCCGGCTCTCCGGTTATTGCGCTCCAGTTTTGTGACCAAGGCGGCCGGTCACCCACCGAATATTGCGAGGGTCAGTAGCTCAACACGGCCAGCGAAGTCACGGGATCTGGTTCCTTCACAGGAATTCGCGAAAAATCGCTCCCTCTAAATCTTATTTTCAATAACTTACAAGTGGACTCAGGATTGCTGCTCTATGGCGGCAATGCTGCGGGTGGAGGCATAGCCCGTCTTGAGAAGAGAAGTTTCCGTGTCATAAGCAACGACCGATTCGCTATGACACAGGAAACTCGCAAACGGCGTGGAACATAGTGCTTGCTCCTAATAGATAGGAGCATTTTCCCAGCTTCTCGCATTCGAGTGGTAAGCAGAGGCTAATTAAATGAGTGAGATTGGACGCAAGTTATTGATCATCCGTAACCAGCGCAAACTTTCCCTCCGCCAGGTGGAAAAGCTCACCACGGTTATCGCCAATAGGCACGGAGATAAGGCGCGCAAGATTTCCGCGAGTTGGCTCGGCAGAATCGAACGGGAGAGCCACTCGATTGCGCACAAAAGACTGGAATCCCTGCAAGAGGTCTACGGCGTCACACACGACGAGTTGACCGATGAAGCAATATCAGAGAATGACGCAACTCGCTCTCTACATTTTCATTTCCCCAATGTACCGGCCGCTGTCCTCAAAGGACTGACCGACCTGAAAAATCCACTGCTACCGCCCGAGAGTTGGCTGGCTTACTTTCCTGTAACCACCCTCTTGCCTCCGCTCTCGCAGATAGATGGAGCCGGTCACCGGACGGTTCGAAGGTACTCACGCGAGGCAGAGCCCTTGTACGGCGTACTCGGAGCAGGTGACAACACTCTTGTCCCATTCGTGCAGCCGAGAGCAATAGTGGAGATTAACGCGGCTGTCCGCACAATCGAGGCAGGGAAGGTCTTCCACTCCATCTTCGAACGACCGATCTATTTTTTGCGTTCGCATGATGGCTACCATTGCGGCTGGTGTGAACTCGACGAGAAGGGGTGGCTCACGCTTGTACCTTCGGCGTTGGCGATGGCTTCGCACCGTAGATGGCGATACCGCCAGGAAGTGGAAGTCGTAGGCGTAGTGAATCGCGTTTTGACCCGCTTGGGATTTCCTAAAGGTCTCGGCGTCCAATCGCGGGTGGGACGGTTGCAGTGAATAGTACATCCCGGGAGTACCGGGATTCTGAAATGGCCTTCGGAAGCACCACAACTCAATCTCTCAAAGGCAGGTTCTCATGCAGAGCAAGAATCCACTGGAACTCAACATCCTGATCGTCGTCATCGCGCAGGAAGGCAATTTCGTTCGGGCCTCGAAAAAGCTTGGCATTGCACCACCGTCGCTCACCAGAAGGGTCTCGTCGCTGGAAAAGAGCATCGGAGTTAAGCTGTTTGAACGGTCAACGCGCAATGTGGTGCTGACCGAAGCGGGCAGGCTATTTGTTCAGGAATCGTCGCTCTCTCTTAGTCATGCCGAACGGGCGTGGGACCTAGCCCGGTTCCAGGCGCAGATCGAGAGTGGGCCGTACCGCATAGGCTATTCTCCATATACCCACAGTGCATTTCTGCCGCTCCTTAGTGGATTGAGCCCGGTTATTCATCCTCCCGCGAATGAGCCGTCCAGTATTGTGCTCGAAACTGCAAATACGCTGGAGTTGGTGGAGCGTGTTCTTCGAGGTAAGCTACACGCCGCGCTGGGTGTCGGACCACTCTCAGATCCGGATCTATGGTTGCATCGGGTTGGCCGGGAGGGGTTCTCGGCCTGTTTGCCGAGGAACCATCGGCTCGCCCAAAAGGTAGGGGTAACCGCACATGACCTTGATGGCGAGATGGTCTTCTGGATGCCTCGATCGTTGCAGCCGCGCTTCTATGGACGGGTAGTGAAATACATGGGCAGTCTGGGAGTTCGCCCCATCTTTAGAGAGGTGAAGGGAGAGGCTCACGCGCTTGAATTCGCAGCCCGTGGCTTCGGGCTCGCTTTGCTACCCCGGTCCGCTGCCCACATCTCTCATGCGGGTACCGTCTTCAAGCCTCTCACCGACCGCTACCTCGGAATCGAGACGGTGCTCTTTATGCGGCGCGATCAGAGGTATGGAGATCTCAAGGGCTTAGTCGATGATCTCTTCTCTCAGCTGTTGGCTCTCAAAATCGAAATCAACTAGCTCTGATCTACCAATTACTCTGGAGGATATTTTTATGCGCAGATTCTCTCTCCTCTTTCTCGTAGGGGTTATTTTCCTTACCGCTTGCGACAACGCCCAGAAACCGAGCGACGACAATTTCAGGAAAGCTATCAACCAGTATCTTGAGAAACACGGAAAAGCTTGTACCTGGATCGGTCGTCCATTTCCAATCGATGTTTCCGAATCCGAACAGAAACTCCAGTCGGGGACTGGCGTCCAAATTGCAGTTTTAGAGGCGGCGGGTCTGGTTGGATCTTCAGATACGATCGCTCCCACTCCAGGCATCTTTGGCCCAGGTGCGCCTCGGCGCGTGAAGCGCTATCAACCGACCGAGGTAGGCAAGAAATATCTTCAGCAGGCCTCCGGAATCTTCGGCCAAACCGCCGGCTTCTGCTATGGAGATAGGATGGTCGATTCGATTGTGAAATGGACCGAGCCCATCAACACGGGAGCGTCCTCTCAGTCCGAGGTCAGCTATACCTATAAGATCGCAAACCTCGCACCCTGGGCGGAACGACCCGATATACAGCGCGAGTTCGGAGATATTCGGACGACAGTAAACGGCATATCGAAGTCAAATGAAGTTGCGGGACTCCAGTTGACCAACCAAGGCTGGGAAGTTCCGAGCCAATGAAATCTGAACAGGGGCGAATCGATGCATCTATTAATTGAGGTGAGGGTGTTCTCTCACCTCAATTAAACTACTACTTCGCCGGTTCGGACTTAACCGCCGCCCGCGCCTTGGCAGCGTCAGACATCTTCTTCCTGGTTGCTGCGGATACCACTCTCTTCTTCGCCGGAGCTGTCGCTTTCACCGAAGCGGATGCTTTCACCGGCGCAATCTTCTTCCTGGTGTTGGACTTTTTAGCCGGCGAGGAGGTCTTTGCTGGTGTAACAGCAGAACGCACATATTTTCGTTTTTGGGTTTTACCGGCTGTGCTTATATTCGGTCGACTTTCTCCAGCAGGGCTCTTCAAGAGAGACTCGCGGATCTGCGTCAGACGGTTGATTTCTTTGTTCAACGCGGATATTTCTTTGTCCAATTCAGATACTGCTCCAGTTATGCTCATCCGATCTCCAATAGAGAAAGCGTAACACCGTAGCACACGAACTCGACAGCGGAACTAATAAAACTTAGTCGCGGGAATAGTCTTCAATCACAGCTCACCACATCCGGAACACTGCGCCACGCGGCGATAGAAGCCGTGTGCCAGCGTCCCATTCGTATTTTCCGCACTTTCGGTAGCTCTTGCGCCAGAGTCGCATCATTTGCGTGCCCACAACTTCAGCAGAACCATGCCTTCATCGCACGCTGGAAGTTCGAAGTCGACACCTGGAGACGCCTGCCAAAGAACGTTGAACTCAAATTGAGTCATTGCACGAGCCTGCGCAGAAGCTCATGTTGTTCCTCGCGAATATATTCATTTGCTTCGTTCATCGAAAACCAGTGGCCCCGATCAACCTCGGGAATTTCGAGATGACGGCCGGAGCGCGGAGGCCATTCGATCTCGCATGTATTGCTCATCAATTTGGCTGGATCGCAATCACCCTGGAATGCCCATGCGGTCACGAGTTTACCGCCCTTCTGTTTGATCGAGCCTAGATCGACCAAATCGCCGGTTGCAGGAAAGCCCGTCTCCTCTTCGAACTCGCGCCGCGCTGCGACAAGCGGATTCTCGTCCTGCTCATATTCACCTTTGGGTATCGTCCACGCACCCTTGTCTTTCTTGGCCCAGAGCGGTCCTCCCGGATGAACAAGAAAGACCTCCAACTGACCATTCAATTTGCGAAACATCAAAAGACCTGCGCTGCGTTTTGGCATACACGATCACTCCGAACCGAAAAGGGCAATCTGCGGGTTTGCTTTAGGCTTCGCCTGTAGCTTTGGCACGGACTTCTCTAAACGTATCGCACGCAATTCATTGGACGGCAGAATACGAAGCGAATGGACGGGCGGCCTCTCAGAGAACGCGAGATACTCTGCATAGTCCTTCGGCTGCAACACAGTCGTCAGACGATTGTGAATCGGCTGCATCACTTCGTTCGGTTCTCCGGTGAGAACTACGAATGTCGATTCCCATTGACCCGTCCCCGGATGTTTCCAGAGCTTCCATATACCTGCCATTCCGAAAACTTCTCGACCGGGAATATCGAACTCGTATTTGTCTCCCTTCTTTCCATCGGGGAGATCTTGCGCTTCCTGGATCGCACTTGCCGGAATAATGCAGCGTCGCTTCTGAAAGGAATCAGTCCAGAACTTTGCTTTCTCGATTCCTTCGGAACGAGCATTGAATAGGAGTCTGTCGGGGAGCCTGAACGCCCAGCGCATCAGTTCCATCTGCCGCTCGCCGTTTTCATTCAAATGGATGACGGGCTGAAAGGATTGAGGACAGGCATTGTCATCCGGTTCGAGATCGAACGCGTCCAGGCCCTCACTCACGGCAAAGGCCTCCGCGATCTTCTGCTTGCCTGGTCTCCTGTAGCGCCCGCACATCGTACAAGTCTCCTTCACGACCCTGCAGGGATCTTTTCGTCATCGCGACGCAGCTACCTAGAGTGACGGAGATGATTCGCGTCCGTCCATTTTAGATATCCACCCTACTCCCAGAAAGTGTAAATTCTGGATTTGGGCTCTGCCCAACGCTATGTCCCAAATAAATTCTTCTCCTTTACAAGCAATCACTTACCTAGAATCCTGCACTACTTTAAGGGCGGTCCAGGTGGCTCCTACAGGCAGGAATAGGCGAATATAAAGCGAAGACATGCTTATGCCTACTACCGCCACAATCCGAACACAGATCGAAGCGGCTCTTGCGCATAAGATTCCATCCGCACTGACTCCAGCGCCCAAAATGATCCGACCGGTAGCGGAGACTGGCATTCAATCCCTGGACAATCTCCTGCAAGGCGGTCTACCCATTGGGGCGATAAGCGAGTTGGTTGGGCCAGAGTGCTCGGGGCGAACAGACATCGCTCTTTCGTTTGTGGCGCACCTGACCCAAGCATCGAAGGTTTGCGCCTGGATTGACGCCTCAAACAACTTTGATCCCGTGTCTGCCGCCGCTGCTGGTGTCGATCTTGAACGGCTTTTATGGGTTCGCTGCGGTGCAGTACAGGAGGCGGAGAAACGCCCAGCGCGCACCTTCGTTTTACCAGACAGGTACCTCGTTCCGCGTCCTGCAAAGCAGGGGTTACACGGCGGAGGATGTGGTGCGCATCCGCGTGGTGAGGCAAAGGGACTGTCCGGTGCTGTCAGCGATTTGCTCGGTCCACAATCCTTCGCGCCGCGCTGCGCGGAGCCGCAACGCAGAGCGAGGGAAGAAAGGCCGAGCTTCGTTGCCAGCGACGAACCAACAGCCGTCACTTCACGACGTTACGTTCCAACGTCCAAACCGTGGGGGCGCATCGAACAGGCATTGGGAGCTGCTGATCTGCTTTTACAGGGCGGCGGCTTTAGCGGAGTCGTGCTGGATATGGCTGGCCTCGCTCCGGAGTTCGTCTCACGCATCCAGCTCTCTACCTGGTTTCGCTATCGAGCGGCAGCAGAGCGAACTCAATCGAGCGTTCTTCTCCTCACCCAGCATCCGTGTGCAAAGAGCAGTGCTGAGTTACTGCTTCTTCTCCAGCCAGCGGAAGTGATCAGCAATGACGCCACCGTATTCACAGGAATACAACCTCATGTTGAGGTCACACGGCGACGTTTCGCGCCGAACACAAGCAATGTCGTTCTATTGCGCAAGCCGCCGAAGAATGTCACTGGAGTTACCTGGGATTGTCGGACGGCATGGGCAGGTGCAAGATGACAACGCCAACGGAACTCTATGCGTGTCTCTATGCGAAAGAATTTCCAGCGCAATCGCTTTTGCGGCTTCGCCCAGAACTGCACAGCAAGCCCTGTGTCGTCATGGAAGGTGAACCACCCTCGCAATACGTCTGCTCTCTGAACACTAAGGCGAGGCTTGCCGGCCTGGCTCGCGGCATGACCCGAGTGGAAGTCGATACGTTCTCGGAACCGATAGTTCTGTCGCGTTCAGGTCAGGCAGAGACAAGAACAAGATTGATACTCCTCGAATGCGCAGGTGCGTTCTCACCGCGGATAGAAGAACACAGACAAGACACAGCCCTGCTCTGCAGCATCGACATCGCAGGCACGAAGAGTCTATTTGGTCCTCCTGAACTGCTCGCGCAAAGCCTGCTACAGCGAGTGAGGTCGCTCGGTATATCTGCCCGAGTCACCGTCAGCGACAACTTTCATGCAGCGGCTTGTCTTGCGAAAGGCCCGATGGTGCGTTCAGCCATTCAGGTCATTCCTCGGCAGAGTAAGGCTGAAATCTTATCCGGCCTGCCATTGACTGTTCTCGATCTCACAAATACGCAGACGGAAACATTCGCTCTATGGGGCATTCGAACGTTGGGTAATCTGGCAGCCCTTCCCGAAAAAGAGCTCATCGCCCGCATGGGACAGGATGGCAAACGTCTCCGGGAACTGGCACGCGGCGAACATCCCCATCTCTTCCAACCAGTTGAGCCGCCCTTCACGCTGGATGAGCGAATGGAGCTGGATGCGCCTGTCGATCTACTGGATTCATTGCTCTTTATCGCGAATATGATGCTGGATCAACTTATTCTGCGGGCGAAGGCACGCATCCTCGCGCTGGCTTCTTTGACCATCACACTGACGCTGGATGGTGGGGCGTCACATACCAGAACCGTCCGGCCTGCGCTGCCGACAACAGACAAACAAGTCTGGATCAAGCTGCTTCATCTCGATCTCCAGGCGCATCCACCCGCCGCCTCCATTCTTGCTATCGCGTTGCATGCTGAGCCAGGCAGCACCAGCAAAGTGCAGCTTGGGCTTTTCTCTCCCCAGCTTCCAGAGGCAAGCCGGCTAGACGTTACGCTTGCTCGCATTCGGGCCATCGTCGGAGAGAACAATGTCGGCTGCGCTGTACTTCAGGACACTCATGCACTGGAAAGTTTTCGTATGGGGCCTTTCAGTGTTCTTTCTGGCGAATCGACTGTAGCTGCATCCTCGCAGCCGCGGGCCTCCATGCGTGTCCTTCGGCCATCTGAAGCCGCTTCCATCACGTTGCAAAACGGGCGACCGTCGATATTCTTTTTTCGAGATCGCCGCTATGTCGTTGAACACGCCTACGGACCCTGGGTTGTCGGCGGCGATTGGTGGGCGCGGACGCTCTGGGGCTGCGAGCAGTGGGATCTAGTAGCGCGATCGCAGGACGGTTCCATGCTCTGCTGCTGCATGATGCGTGACCTTTTCGAGAACAAGTGGCACATGGCGGCGCTCTATGACTGACCGTTATGTAGAACTCCATGCTGCCAGCGCATTCAGCTTTCTGGAAGGCGCGTCTGAACCGGAAAAGCTCATTGAGCGCGCTCTCGAACTGGAAATGTCAGCGATGGCTCTCCTCGACCGCAATGGCGTGTATGGCTCCGCACGATTCCATACCAGCGCAAGGCGCAATGAACTCCGCGCTCATGTCGGAGCAGAAGTTGCAGTCTCATCTTTCGGCTCGCGACTCACGCCTCCGGCGTGGGTGCCGTATCAACACATCACCGAACCCGTCCGGCTTCCGCTGCTCTGTGAAACTCGTGAGGGTTATCAGAATCTCTGTCGCCTCATCACGCGATTCAAAATGCGGGAGACGAAGAAACAAGAAGGCGCAGCCATCTTTGATGATCTGGAGGTACACGCTGCCGGGCTGGTATGCCTAACGGGTGGAGATGAAGGCCCACTAGCAGCGGCTCTCATGCGCGGTGGCGAGACGGCTGGACGTGAGACGGTCGAGCGTCTCATACGCATCTTTGGACGTAACAACGTCTATGTTGAATTGCAGCGCCATTGTGAACGCGAAGAAGAATGGCGTAATCAGGCTGCTATTCGCATTGCCCGGTCACTTCAACTACCAGTGTTGGCGACGAATGGTGTCCGCTATGCTACCCCGTATGACAAAGAGATTCTGGATGTCTTTACGGCTATTCGTTATCACACAGAACTCGATAAAGCCGGTCGTCTTCTGACTCTCAATAATCGGCGTCATCTCCAGACCGCGAAAGAAATGAATGCTCTGTTCTGTGACGTACCTCATGCCACGGAAAACACCGTAGAACTCTCGTCACGTCTCAAGTTCGAGTTGGGTGATCTTGGATACGAGTTTCCGAGCTACCAGGTGCCCGACGGCGAAACAATGGATAGCTTCCTGCGGAAGCGTGTCGCTGAGGGAGTGCAACGGCGATATGGTCCCAAAAACAATCGAGACCTTTACCACCGTGCGGAGAAGCAGGTTGAGCGCGAACTCGCATTGATTGAGAAGCTAGGTTTCGCGGGATATTTCCTCATCGTGTGGGATGTTGTACAGTTCTGCAAACGCAGCGGCATCCTGATTCAGGGACGTGGGAGTGCGGCCAATTCGGCTGTTTGCTATGCCCTCGAAATCACCATCGTTGATCCGGTGGGAATGGACTTGCTCTTTGAAAGATTTCTCAGTGAGAGCAGAAATGAATGGCCGGACATCGATCTCGATCTGCCTTCAGAGGATAAGCGTGAACAGGCCATCCAGTATGTCTATCGACGCTACGGCGAACTCGGCGCTGCCATGACTGCGAATGTCATCACCTATCGCGCAAAGTCTGCGACGAGAGAAGTCGGAAAGGTTATGGGTCTTGATCCAGATTCCCTGGACAAGATGTCGGGAGGTGTAGGCAATTGGGAGTGGCGCGGACCAAACGACACGATGGCACACTCCTATAAGAATGCAGGCTTCGACCTGACAAATTCCCGGATCGCCAAGACACTTGAAGTTTCCATGCGTATTCAGGGACTGCCCCGCCACCTCGGACAACATAGCGGTGGGATGGTGATCTGTCAGGGACAGCTCGATCAGGTAGTGCCATTGGAAAGGGCATCCATGCCAGGTCGGACGGTCATCCAGTGGGACAAAGAGGATTGTGCAGACATGCACATCATCAAGGTCGATCTGCTTGGCCTGGGCATGATGGCTGTTCTCGCAGATTGCCTCAACTTGATTCCTGAGTTCTATGGAGACAGGATTGACCTCGCGCAACTGCCGGAAGATGACAATGTTTATCGGACCATTCAACGTGCCGACACCATCGGCATGTTTCAAATCGAAAGCCGTGCGCAGATGGCTTCGTTACCGAAGCATCGACCCACGAAACGATATTGCATTACAAAGCAGGTCGCTCTCATCCGGCCAGGACCGATCCACGGGGATATGACCCACCCTTATCTAGAGCGACGCATGGGGAGGCAGCCTGTAACATACCCGCATCCCTCCCTCAAACCGGTTCTGGAGCGCACCTTGGGTGTCCCGCTCTTTCAAGAGCAACTGCTCAAGATGGCGATGATCGCAGGCAACTTCAGTGGTGCCGATGCAGACGAATTGCGCCGCGCCGTGGGCATGAAACGTTCCTGGGAACGAATGAAGAATCTCGAAGGCAAACTGCGAGATGGAATGACGGAGAACGGTATCGACCCCAAATCGCAGGATCAGATTGTCAAGAACATCAGTTCTTTTGCCCTCTACGGCTTTCCGGAATCTCATGCCGCGTCTTTCGGTGAGCTTGCCTACGATTCGGCTTACATCAAAGTGAAGTACCCGGAGGCTTTCCTATGTGCGATCTTGAATAACCAGCCGATGGGATTCTACTCGGCCGCTACGCTTGTGAAGGACGCCCAAAGCCACGGGGTTCATGTCAGACCCATCGACGTACAGACTTCGGACTGGCAATGCACCATTGAGCGAGGAGGGCATGAAAAGCTCTCCATGCGTATCGGTTTCGGCTATGTGAAAAACCTGACCAAGAGATCAGCCGAAGCGCTGGTAGCAGCGCGCGAAGCCGATGGTCCCTTCCGTTCTGCTGAAGATCTCACTCAGCGCGTTCCGTCGCTATCTAGACAAGAACTGGCTCGATTGGCTGGGGTGGGAGCTCTGAATACCCTCGACGGTGTCGAGCATCGTCGTGATGCGATCTGGCAGGTGGAGCGGGCAGGCAAACTGGAGGGTCCGCTGTTTCGACAGAATAACGATGTGCTGCGCGATGATGACGCGAGCCTGCCCCTGCAGCAGATGAGTACGGAGGAGAGATTAGTCGCCGACTATGCCGGCACAAGCCTTACCGTCGGCAAACATCCGATGGCATATCGCCGGAAAGCGCTTAGCAAGCAGAATGTACTTTCTTCCAACGATCTACAAAATCGACGCCATGGAGAATTTGTACTCATAGCTGGCTGTGTCGCAGCCCGGCAACGTCCAGGAACCGCTAATGGAATTACCTTCATGTCACTTGAGGATGAAGCCGGGCTTGCCAACCTCATCATCATGGTCGATGTTTACGAAAGAAATCAATCAACAGTCATCCGCAGCAAGTTCATTCTTGCGGGTGGCATTCTGCAAGTTCAGGACGACGTCATCCACGTCAAAGTGGCATGGCTGAGACCACTTTCCGATCAGGCTTTGGAGGTGCAATCGCATGACTTCCACTAATCCTGCCGGAGACATCGGTGGATATCGACGTGAGGTGGACTTTCAGAAGCTGGGCCCAGCTCTGATAATTGCTTCCAGTCTGGTGCTCGCCATCCGAACGGCCCGGTGGCCTCCGACGCATAGTGACGGACTTGCAAATATGGAATGGGAAAAGGAAATAGAGCACAGCGTCCGTATCGCGAAGATCGTTCTTTCGCATGTCACTGCACGTTGCCCGGAGATGTTTCAGACGAAGGACGTACCTTGGTATGTGGCTACTGACGACGAAGTACCGCGCTAGCAGTGGAATGAATCTGACGCGAGCGAGTCTATGCCTCTAGCCTTAACTCAGCGGCAATCTCGTCCAGGTTATCCACGGTCAGAGTAGCGATATGACCAGCGGCGATCTGATAGTCCGCATAGAATGCCCCAAACACTTCCGGTGTGCAGTAGGGGCGCGCTACATTGACGACTTCATTTGTAGCGAGTTTGCGCCGCTGCGTTAGGTTTAGTACGATTCGGGTTGTTTTCGGGTCGTCGATGTTCCCGTATTGTTCCCCTCAATTCGGTCGGAATAATTGGATTGAAGCAAGTTCCTCCTACTTATGCCGTGCATCCGTACGGTGCTCCTTCAGCGTGCGGTGCGTGCTTCGCTCAAAGAGGTGACGCACTAAAGACTGACTAGGTGAAGAGCATTTTTCGGCACCGCGTGTGCCATAAGTCGTTTATAATCAATTTATATAGCCTACGACAATGGCAATTGTCAGGGGTAAAATCATTTCATGACCAACGAGCTCATTTTGGCGGCTGTACCGCCGGAAAGCAGGGCAGGGGAGCCCATCGCCCTTACTCCGGCCCAGGCCAGACTGCGCAAGCTGGTCCTCGACACCGTCCCGTCGCCCCACTCCAAGCGCAACTATGCCAAAGCCCTCGACGACCTGTTCGCCTTCTGTGCCAGCCGGCCTCTCTCCCGGTCCTTATTAATGGAATGGCGGGCGGGCATGGAGACGCTCTCGCCCTCCACTATAAACGTTCGGCTCTCCGCCGTGCGCAAAATGATCGGGGAGGCCCGGCGCGACGGCATGATCGGGCAGGAGGAAGCGTCCAGCCTGACCGACGTCCCCAACATCAGCCAGAAGGGAACCCGGCTGGGGAACTGGCTGACCCGGGAGCAGGCCAAAGAACTTTTGGCAGTCCCCAACCGATCGACTTTAAAAGGCAAACGCGATTACGTCATCCTGGCGCTGCTGGTCGGCTGCGCCCTACGCCGCAACGAGCTGGCCGAGCTCGAGGTCGCGACCATTCAACAAAGAGAGGGGCGCTGGGTGCTGGCCGACCTCGAAGGCAAGGGCCGGCGCATCCGCACCGTCGCCATCCCGATCTGGGTCAAGCAGGGCATCGACGCCTGGAAAGCCGCGGCCGGCATCGATAAGGGAAGGCTACTGCGCTCCATCTCAAAGAGCGGGAAAGTGAATCGCGACACGCTGAGCGACTGGGCGGTCTGGTCGGTAGTTGAACAGTCATCGAAGCAAATCGGAATCGAGCACTTCGGCGCTCATGACCTCCGCCGCACTTGCGCCAAACTCTGCCGCAAGAATGGCGGGGATCTGGAGCAGATCAAGTTCCTGCTCGGGCACTCCTCCATCCAGACCACGGAACGCTATCTTGGTTCTGAGCAGGATATTGAGATCGCGGTGAACGATAACCTGGGACTGTAGTTGATAGGTCGACTCCCCATTGGAGTTCGGCCACAACTCAATTTTACGAGCGGGTACGATAAGAAGGGACGGTGCGATGACGAAGGATTTGCGCAAAGCGGTCGAAGCCGACGAAGGGGCGTCCCAGCTTCTTCACAGTCTTCGCGACCTGATCCAAAACGCTCGTCAGAGGGCACTACGGGCTGTCGATGCCGTCCAGGTACAGACCTGCTGGGAGATAGGCCGACATATCGTCGAGTTCGAACAGGGCGGCTCGGCACGGGCGGAATATGGAGCCCGGCTGCTGCAGACATTGGCTTCGTCGCTTGCCGCAGAGTTCGGGAGGGGCTTCGACGCCTCCAATTTGAGACACATGCGGGTCTTTTATCAGGCCTTTCCAATTCGCGACGCGCTGCGTCCTGAATTGAGCTGGACCCATTACCGCACGCTTCTGAGGGTAGAAAGCGATTCCGCTCGGCAATGGTATATGAACGAAGCCGCGGGCCAGGGCTGGACGACGCGCTCGCTTGAGCGCCAAATCAGCACCCTTTATTACGAACGGCTTCTGGCAACGTCGGACCGACCTGCAGTCGAGAGCGAAGCCAGAGGCAACTTGGCACCCTCCCAAACCCCACGGGATTTCGTTCGAGATCCGGTCATGCTGGAGTTTTTAGGTCTTCCCGGAGTTGGCAGGTTATTAGAAGCGGATCTCGAAAGAGCCTTGTTGGACAATCTGCAGGAATTCCTGCTGGAACTTGGGAGAGGGTTCGCTTTTGTGGCGCGACAGTACCGAATCAGTTCGGAATCCAAAGACTTCTACATTGATCTGGTCTTTTACAACTATCTGCTCAAGTGCTTCGTCCTGTTTGATCTCAAATCGGGCGAGCTGACCCATCAGGACATAGGGCAGATGGATATGTACGTCCGCATGATGGACGACCTCAAACGAGCGCAGGACGACAATCCCACGGTCGGAATCATTCTCTGTGCTGATAAGGATGCCTCGGTCGTGCGCTACTCAGTTCTCAACGAGAACGAGCAGATATTCGCCAGTAGGTACAAGCTCGTTCTTCCTTCGGAGGAGGAGTTGAGGGCAGAACTCGATCGGGAACGTAGTGAAATCGCTAATCGAGTCAATACGCCCACCGTGGATTAGCAGAAGTTTGGTAATGTCCCGGTCCAAGGAGGAGATTCACGGTCCAGTATGACTATGCGACTGTCAACGAAGTTTTTATCCAGGCGGAGGTCTTTTACGCCGATCAAGACAAGTAGCAGGAGACCACTCGGATGCTAACTCCGCAAGAACTCGCCGCAATCCGGTTTGCGATGAGCAAACTCCCTGAACCTGGCGGAGAGCCCGGTCTCTATGAGGAGCAGGTAGCGCAATGGGTAGCGGAGAAGTCGTTTTTCAGAGACTTCGTTTATCGGAATGCCAAAGGCAAGAAAAAAGGCGACCAGTTGGTCGATGGGATCGTCCTTTTCGGAGACGTCATGTTCCTGATCGAAGTAAAAGCTCAAATAGGTTCCGCAGCTCGAGACAATTGGGTGAGAGACCGTCTTGCGAAGGCCGTGAACCAGTTGAAGAAGTCGCATACCCTCTTACGTGAAAAGAGAATCCCCAAACTTCAAAATGACTTTTACGGGGAGCTGGATTTCAACCCGGACAAATATCCAAACGTCTTTGGGATAGTCGTTCTGGCGCACGATTCCGACCCGTACTACGCCCCGGACCTTGTCCCGGAGCTATTGGGAGCACCTCAAGAAAGGGAAATTTATGTACGCTAAGCCGCTTATCTGAGCGTTAGCATTGAGTGAAAGTCCAGAGTGACCGTATTTGCTTGATTCACAAGGTCCATTTCCAAGATTGCCGGCGGATGGTGCGACCTGCACGGTACGGAGAACGGCGAGTCCTGGGCGCAGAGAACGCGCTGCGGACGTATGAACGAAGCGGAATGGGTAATGGCGGGTGGTCATGACCACGCTCACTCCGAGCGACACTCCATGACACCTCTCCTGGCTTCGTGTGTGCTCGCAGTCACCCACCTCACCCAAAACCCCGAAGAGTATCCGGCCTCTCCTCTCTGGAACCTACCCATGCTGAAGACAGGATTCTCATCGAAGTGTCCCATCGCAAACTTGGCAGAGGACGGAACCAATATCAAGGTGAGTGTCTAGTGGGAGCCATCAGCGCCTACAAGTCGAAGCTGTTTGAGAATGTTGTTCTTCAAGCTCCTATATCTATTGGTTTCAGAATTATTTGGGTTCTGGCTCACATTTGGTGAAGTGGGCTAAGCGGGCGGGTGTAGACCTTAGGGATTAACCGAGGAACTCTGATCCCAGACAGTGCGGAGGTGAAGCTGATGTGCCTTCGTCAGAAGGCCGGAGCCGTCCAGATAGAGCTCAGTGCAACTCGCTCTTCGTCCCAATGCCCAAGCTGCGGGCGTCTTTCATCCCGAGTGCACAGTCGATATTGGCGCACGATCGCAGACCTGCCCTGGGAGGGCATTCCTGTAAGCATCCTGCTCCTGGCCCGCAAGTTCTTCTGCGTGGAAGAGCGATGTTCGCGCCGCATCCTCACAGAACAGCTGCCAGGAACGGTGGCACGCTATGCGCGGCGAAGCTGCCGCTCAAGTGAAGCTCTCAGCTCGGTAACGCTGGCGTCCGGCGGGCGAGCTGGCGCCCGGCGGGCCCGCAAACTGGGCTTGCTGGTGAGCGGATCGACAATGCTCCGGGCGCTTCGCAAGCGATCGCTGCCATCTGCATTCTCTGCACCGCGAGTCCTTGGGATCGATGAGTGGGCATGGAAGAAGGGCCACCGATATGGAACCATCCTTTGTGATCTGGACCAGCGTCGAGTCATCGATCTGCTACCGAACCGTAGTACGGAGACGGTAGCAGCATGGCTGCGCCAGCATCCGAGTGTGCAAGTGGTCAGCCGGGACCGGGCAAGTTCATTTGCAGATGCCATCGCGAAGGGCGCGCCTAAAGCATTGCAGGTCGCTGATCGTTGGCATCTCTTGAACAATCTGCTCGAGACTCTGGTGAGGTCTCTCGAGCGTCATCGCCACTCGATGAATGAGGTGTGCAAGCAAATGATTCGCAAAATCTGCGGCTCCGCCTCTTGCGGAAGAACTTGGAGCCCCCTACATTAGCCTCGCGACGAACACTGCAGAAGCGCGAGCACCGCCTCGCGATCTATCAAGAGCTCATACGCCTGCTCGACGCCGGCACTAACCGGTCCGAAGCTTCACGACAGCTGGGTGTGGGTTTGCGCACGGTACAGCGCTGGCTTGCCTGTGGCATCTTCCCATCGCGAAAGAATCGCGTGTTCCCTAGCATCCTTGATGCGTATGGTCCACATCTTGAGAAGCGTTACGGAGAAGGCTGCCGGAATATTATGCTGCTTTGGCAAGAACTCAGAGAACGAGGCTTCGAAGGTCACTCCTCAACGGTTCGTGCGTGGTTGCGGCAACGCTTCGGATCTCTCAAAAAAGCAAAGACAAATCCGCTTGCGAAGAGATCGATTCTTATCGGGCATCAACGCATCGCATGGCTGATGCTGAAAGCAAACCCGATAGGGAATCGCTATTTGAAAGCGCTCTACCGTGCCTCTCCGGAGATTGCTTCGCTCGCACACGTTGCTAGAGGTCTGTTCGAGATCATCCGCAAACGGAATGCTGCAGCGTGGCCGACTTGGCTCTAGGCTGCGGAAAGCTCCCCGTATGCACCCTTTGCGCGCCACCTCCGGCGGGACAAGGATGCTGTCGCCGCAGCGCTGCAGTTGCCCTGGAGCAATGGGATGGTGGAAGGGCAGATCCACCGTCTGAAGTTGATCAAGCGGCAGATGTATGGCCGCGCCAGCTTCGACCTGCTCAGGCTGCGCGTCCTTCACTCGGCCTGACTTCCGCGTCTGCCAACGCATTCGCGACCGCACCCACCCTCCTCACCAAAAGTGAGCCAGAGCCCAAATAACTCTGACACCCAGCGCCACTTAAAGTTGAAAGCCACAGTCCAGATGCTGCCCTATATACCCTTGGCGTAACCGCCGCCGGTGTTGTTAAATAATGGGTTCCTCAACTCAGGAACGATCCGATTTTGAGATTGGGACCATGCTGATCCTAATTCTTTCCAGGTTCACGTGCGCCAAGTCCAGGTTTTCAAACAAGCAATCCGCAGCCATCTTATTTCTTAAGTGAAGGTGCGCGGTTGGTTCCGGCCCCACGCGCCGGAGATCCGCGACGATTCTAAATAGTTGTTGACGGCATTTCGATAATTCAATATTGTTCCCTCCACAACAAGCCTTGAGTTTTCCTCGTAACCTTTGCAGAGCCTGGCTACTCCCTTTCTCTCAGCAAGCAATTCCAAGTCTGTGTCGCGTCTGTGAACGTTCTTGCCGAATTTGGAGATGGTCTATGCCTTGGCCTTTGCCCAGCGCTCATGAGCGCCTTAATCGTTCCCTGTTTCAGAAACCTTGCCCCGCCTCCTGCGTGGCGGACGAGCCTCTACCCACAGTTACGGCATACATCAGGTATTCCCATGCGTGGATGGGCATCTTGGCCTATTTTCTTCTTGTCGCCTCTTCGCGGGGCCAAGTGATCGATCCAGTCACGGCACAAAAAGAGCCAATCCCAGAAGCGGGACACAACTATATTGGGATCGGCGCCGAGACTGTCAACCCTGCGGACGGCTCAGTTTCTTTCAATCTCCCAATTACTCCGGCTCCCGGTCGCCAGCTCTCGCTTCCGTTCTCGATTCGCTTCAATTCTTCGGCGCCGTTCTACGTCACTAATAATCAAGTTAGTCAATATTTCAAATGGACTACTCCAACAGTCAACAAAATGCCGACCTCCTTCGATTTGAATGGCTGGTCCTATGCGCTTCCGATCTATCAAGCCCAAGCATATGTGTCTAGTGTTTCTCCTTCTCCTTCAGGTACCAACTATTGCTGGAGCACGGAGAACTACACTTTTCTCGACTTTGACGGACGCCTTCTGCCCCTCGGCGTACAGAACAATTGGCCTTGGGTCGACAACCCTACTCCAGGTGCATGTCCACAGACTACCTATCCTTCGGGAGGCGCCGGAGCGTATGGCACAAGTGTAAGCTTAGGAACGCCTCCGGCGGGGACCGTAGGCGTCCAGCCTCCGTTAGCTGTGACAGATCGATCCGGCACGGTTTATCAGTTTCCTACGGGGCCCGGGATCAATACCAGTCCGACGGTTGTCGCGGGAGGGATAACGCCGTTTGGCGCATTAGCCCAAACGATCACCGACCGGAACGGCAATCAGATTTCGCTTAACGGAACTAGCGTTTATCTTTCTGGAAGTATCCTTGCATCCGGGAGCTATAAGGATACGGCTGGTCGAACCGCTGTCTCTTGGAGTGGACTCGGGAACACCGCTGGCGATCAGATTACGATTTCAGGATTGACAAACAATGTGAGTGTGAAGTGGACCACTACCAACGTAACGCTTCCGCAAACAATAGAGTCTACCTATGGATCCAGCTGCGGGTTCCTGGCTGGAGCTGCGAGCTTGCCGACGCAAGTCGTAAGTGAGATAGACCTGCCCAATGGGCAAAAATATAGCTTCACTTATGGGGGCACCTGGGGACTACTCAGCAAGATAACCTATCCAGATGGGGGATACGTTCGTTATGTATGGGGCACCAACTCATCCTCAAATGCCACCTTACAAACGTGGACCGGGCAACCTTCTGGGAGTTGCTCCGCTATTTTTGATAGCGCAGCGATCACCGATCGATATGTCAGCTACGATGGATCTTCTGAGAGCTTGCACCAGAATTTTTCGTCCTACTCCACCACATGGCAAATACTTAATGGCTTCACGCCAACCTGGACTGCAAAAAATACTACTGTTTCGACCTATGAACTGGTACGAAGTCAGTGGGCACTTTCTGGTGTAACGAATTATTCTTACGTCAACAATGGCGACGGTAGCTTCGGAGATGGGCTTCCGGTGGAAAGCAGCATATCGTACTTGGATGGGAGCAACCACCCTCTGAAGACGGTCAACAAAAGCTGGCTTGATCCATACGTGATGATTGGGGAGCAAACGATTCTGAACAACGGCCAGGGCATGACAACTCTCCGCTGCCCGGATCAATTCGATAATATAGCGGCTGTTTACGAATACAACTTCCAGAGTGCAGGTGCAAAGCCAGCAGATCCTGCCTGCGCAGGGCTCGGGAATGTGACCCTCAGCAATGGTCTGAATACCGCAGCGATTGGTCCGCTTATGCGGCAGACCAAGATTGCGTATCATAACTTTTTCTCTTCGGGGACCCACATTTTAGATGAGCCCGATAGTGTGACCATGTCCGATGGTTCCGGCAATCAGGTCAAGCAGACTACTTATCTCTATGACAAGGGAACTGTCGCGGCTTCAGGTGCGAAAACTGGTCTGGCGAGCGCGCCTGGGTTGAGAGGGAATGCAACGTCGGTTTCTCAATGGCTCAACACAAACAACTCTGTATTAAGCACCACATACACATATTTTGACACCGGACAAATCAACACCGTCACCGACCCTTGCGGAAACAGTGCATGTACGGACCTAACTGGAACAACCCACACGACTACTTACGGTTATACAGACAGCCCGGCTGGGGGAAACGCGGCAGGAAACTCGAGTGCTTATCTGACACTGATCACCGACCCCTTGGGTCACAGCAGCTCTTTCTCGTACAGTTACGTGACAGGCGAACTTGCAAGTACGACGGACCCGAACGGGCAAACCACCTCATACACCTATGCCGATCCACTGAATCGCCTAACGAGGGTGAACTACCCTGATCTTGGAGTGGCCACCACTACTTACAACGATTCCGTTCCAAGTGTGACCTCCTCACGTCTCCTTAGCACTTCCGGTCCTTCGGAAACTAGCGTTACCGTTATGGATGGCATGCGCCGTGTTGTTCAATCTCAACTTACCTCGGACCCGTCAGGAACCGACTATGTAGACACCTTGTATGATGGTCTCAGTAACGTCTCTTCTTTATCGAATCCTTATCGGCACAAAACGGATTCAACTTACGGCACCACCGGCTATACCTACGATGCATTAGGTAGAAAGACATTACAAACACAAGCGGATGGAAGCACTCTAAGCTGGTCTTATTCCGGAAGCGCAACGACTGCCACAGATGAGGTTGGCAATCAGTGGAAGCGAACCATGGACGCTATCGGTAGACTAACTCAGGTCTTGGAACCATCTGCGACGAGCCCAATTCCTACTCTGGAGACAGACTACACTTATGATGTTCTCAATAACCTAACCAATGTCAATCAAATAGGCGCGAGCGGAGAATTGCCACGGACGCGCAGCTTTACATCCGATTCACTCTCTCGGCTAATATGTGCGTCCAATCCGGAAAACAGCTATGCGCCGTGCCCAGCGTCCGCTACCACTCCGCTACCCGCAGGAGTGGAGAGCTACAGCTACGACGCAAACGGCAATTTAGGATCTAAAACGGACGCACGCGCTATCGGAACCATCTACAGCTATGACGGCTTGAACCGGCTAATTTCGAAGACGCCCTCGAACAAAACTGGCGCATCTTTCTTCTACAACTACGACGAGAAGACAGTTTCGTGGGGAACGTTTAGCCTGACAAATACGATTGGCCGTCTCAGTTCGGCTTGGTCCCAGTATGCGGGTATCTATTCGCGCTACAGCTATGCTTATGATGCGATGGGCCGTCAGCTTACAAGGTATTTTCAGCTACCCGCCTCTTCTGGATCTGCAGTAAATACATCAACGGGAAACAATGCCCAACTCTATGACCTTGCGGGCAATGTAACGTTTATCAATAATGGAGGAGGAATCTATATCTCCATGACCCGCGACGACGCAGGGCACGTAACGGCGGCAAGCTCGAACAAGAGTACAACCTCTGCATTGGGAACCGTCTATTCGCACCAAATCTTTGCGAACGCTACCTATAGCCCATTTGGCACGCTGGCCACCCGATTATTAGGAAATGGCTTGACCGAGAACAGGACATATGACAATCGAGGCAGGTTGCTGTCCAACAGTCAATTTCAGGCAGCGTCTTCGATCGGCTACAGCGTTGCGGCGACCTATTACCCAAACGGAAACGTGCACACATCGAACGACAGCATTAATGGAAACTGGAGCTACACCTACGACTTCCTCAATCGGCTTACTGGCGCAACCTCTGCAGCTGGCCTAATCCTTGGCTGGACCTATGATTCGTTCGGCAATCGATGGGCTCAGACTGCTTCGGGAACAGGCTCCGCTCCGCAGCCCAGCTTCACCTATTCGAAAAACAACAACCATGCCGACGCAAGCGGAGGCTTTGCCTACGACAACGCGGGGAATATCACCAAGGACAACTTGGGCCAAACTTACGCGTATTATCCCGATGATAGTCTCGCTACCGCCAATGCTCTGGCTGGAACTGCAAAATATAGGTACGATTCAGAAGGTCAACTTGTGTTTGAAAGTGGGCCGAACGGGGCACAAGTTTTCCTGCACGACCAAAACGGTCAGACGCTGATCAATAACAACCTGACGACAGGCTATGTGGTCCAGAGCGCTTCCATCGATGGAGAAAAGATCGGGTCTTGGCAGCCGAATCAGTTCTTTTGGTCTGGAGCGGACTGGTTGGATACCAAACGATACGAGAGCGCCGGACAGGGAGATATCTCGTCGCAGGCTGTGCCAATTAGTCCCGCCTCATACACCTCGCTACCCTTTGGCGACGCGCTTAGCTCCATCGGGAACGATCCAACCCACTTTACCGGCAAAGAACGAGACACAGAATCAGGACTCGACTACTTCGGGGCCAGGTACTACGCCTCGGATATGGGACGGTTCATGTCGCCGGACTGGGCGGCCAAGGCGGAGCCCGTACCGTACAGCAAACTTGACGATCCTCAGACGCTGAATCTGTACAGCTATGTGCGAAACAATCCGCTTAGTGGTGTTGATCCAGATGGACACTACTTTGTTGTGAGTGCTGCGATGCAGCAGCAGGTTCAGCAGTACATTTCGACACTGCTCCGCACGCCACAAGGCGCGGCAACAGTCAATGCAATAGCGTCTAGCAACCTTCCTGTTTCTTTTGGGCTTGGGACACTGCCTGCGGTCAGCAATGGGAATGGGACGATGAGCATAACTGCCGGTACAACAGTTCCAGTTCCCGGAAGCACTCCCGGAGCCATCGGGGGCGCAAGTGTGACGTTGGACAATGCAAATATTTCGACGATTGCCAACGCAACCGGGAAGAGCGATTTCCAGACTGGATTAACTGCCTTCACTCATGAAGATCAGCATGTAACAGACATCCTTGGGGCCAAGACTTTCCAAGGGGCTGCCGCTGCGGGAGCTGCTGGTGATGCGCCAAGCGCGCCAGGCGCGAACAACACGACCGGAGGAACAGCCGAAGGCCGTGCGCAGCAGATAGTAGGAGCATTAGGAGCCGCAGGTCAGAGCTTCCAGCCGAACGCTCAATATGATGGTGCCGCTGCCAACATCTTGAAGCAGGGAGCAACTCAACAAGCAGCGCAGCAGAAAACGGCCTGCACAGGAGGTTCATGCCCACAATGAGAGTAAGATTTTTGTTTTTGTTTCTCTTCGCCAACTTCTCTTCTCTGCTCTGCGCCAACGCGGCACCGCTTCATGTTGTCGTGGTTGACCAAACAGGCGCGGGATTTCCCGACGTTCTGGTGATAGTAAAGCCGCTGGAGGGTGGCGGAGAGGTTTTTAGGGCGCTTTCAGATAAAAATGGAACAATCCCGGCGCGCGATCTTCCCTCTGGTCCATACCAGCTTATCGCGACATGTCCGTACGGCTTGTGCCAAACCACAGTTCGCGAGCTCATGGTCAAGAGTGAGTCATTCGATTTGAAGCTTCCGCTGGCCGTGATGCCGACTAGCGGAAATACCGTGACGATAGGTCACATAAAGCATCGTGATGTCGAGGTACAAGACCGGGCAGGAAAACCAATTCCTGCTGTAGCTGTGCTCGTTCGAGATGCGACCGCCCAGCACGAAAGGTGGTACAAGACCGGGGCCAACGGTTTGACGACCATCGACGTCCCCCCCGGAGTGGAAATGACGGTTGTAGCGGTGGGGCATGGAAATTTAGTCAGTAGCACCGTAAAGACGGACGACGATAACGACAAGATTCTCTTGCAGCTTCAGCTATGACAGAGACCGGTTCATCTACGACTACGGCTAGCATTTGTACACTTGCATACAAGTTTACCGGCAAAGAACGAGATGCTGAATCAGGGCTGGACTACTTCGGTGCCAGATACTACAGCTCCAGTACCGGTAGGTTCATGTCGCCCGATTGGAGCGCGCAAGAAGAGCCGGTCCCGTATGCGAAGCTGGGCAATCCGCAAACGCTCAACCTGTACGGTTATATGCAGAACAATCCTCTTGGGGGAGTCGATCAGCATGGGCATTGGGAAATTGCTCGGTGTGGGATCATGTCGCCGGAGCTGTGGGAGGAGTCCTCGATGTCGTTCCCCAAACAATCAATCTAATCAATAGTGTCGGCAACGCGGTCTTGTCCCTAACTTCTACGTCATATCGCATTCCGATGATGGATGAGATTCAGCCGGACGCACATGCGAGTGCCGGCGGTGTGGCTACAGGTACAGCGGCCCAACTACTCGTCCCCATTGGCGATATGCAAAAGTGTCGTTGAGACGTGGCTAGTCCATCCAACGGGCACATGCGTTTATGATCCGCTCTTAGGCTCTTCCTGACGAAACTTGCATACTAAGTCGAACTTGCTGCTAACTGACCTCGATTTGCATTTAGGTGGTTCCGCACACGTCTGTCCTGTTCCACAGGAGTCAGAGACCGTTCGGATTTCTGTAATCCGCCGCCATCCATCCTGGTTCATTACATGCGTGACCAGATCGATGGATCTTCTACATTCGTCCTCAACCTCGTGGAGCGGAACCCCAGCCGAACCGCGCATTGCGAGCTGTGCCAAACGCCGTAGAGCATCATTGGCGCCGTTGGCGTGGATGGTGGACAGCGATCCGCGATGTCCGGTGTTCAAAGCGTCGAGGAAGACGCGCGCCTCCGGACCGCGAATCTCGCCCACGATGATGCGGTCCGGACGATGGCGCAGCGTGGCTTTTAGCAAGTCACTGAATCCAATCTGACTCTTGTGCGTATCAAGCTGAGCTTCCGCGGAGACGACGTGTTGCTTCCTTATATATAGTTCAGCAACGTCCTCAAGGACAAGGATGCGATCCGAATCGGGAATGAAACTTGCAACGACGTTTGTGAGAGTTGTTTTGCCGGCACCCGTACCCCCGGAGATCAGGAGATTGTCGCCGCGGCGGACCGCGTTGGAGAGTTGTTGTGCCTGCTCGGCAGTGACCATCCTGCGCTCGATCAGATCATTCATCGTGAAATTACGCGAAGTAAATTTGCGGATGGTCATCATGGGTTGGGGATTGACCACGGGTGGAATGAGTGCCGCCATGCGGCTCCCATCCGGCAGGCGCAGATTCATGATGGGCGAGTCGGCATCGAGCTTCTTGCCAAAGCGGTTTGCGATCACTTCAAGGCCCGTCAGTAATGCTCCATCCTCAAATCGGACGCCGGGCTGCAACTCGATATGACCCTTCTCTTCCATCCAGACAGAACCATCAGGATTCACCATGATCTCGGAGACAGTCTTGCTGGCGAGGAGATGTTCAATTGGTTTAAGAAACGGAATAATGACTTCAAAGCTCATGCGAGTATTCTCCTGGGATCAAAATCAATCAGTTCCTGATCGAACCAACTCATGGTGGCAGGTAGGAAGTCAGGTTTGAGATAGCAGTACGTTGGCGGTAGAGGGCTGATACCGTCAAAGGCGACTACCACGGACTGCGCATTTTTGAGGTCGAAGAATACCTTCTCTTCGAACAGCGGTTCCTTATGTTTCTGGTATGACTTCGAGGCAGAGACAGAGCCCTTGCTGGATGATGTCCGGCCACTCAACCAACTGACATTGGCATTGGTGGAGGACTCGGAGACGGTGTAGCTGATCCGTGTGCGATCTGCCTTCCCGCACAGCTCGGAGGCATAACGCGCCGTCTCCGGGTCGGTCGTCGTCAGGAACACCTTGTTGCGGAGCGCTTGTAGCAGCGTCTTGACACCTTCGTTGGGCAGTGCGTCCTTGAGACTGGAGATACTCTGGGTGGCGACGATGGGGATGCACTTCGGTTGCCGGGAGATGGAGAGGAAGCGTTCGTCGCCGGTGGGATTGTCGCCGCCGACCGTAGCGAAGTTCTGGTACTCATCGCAGATGAAGACGGTTGGACGAAAGTGTTTCTGCGGTTCCGCATCCATCTTTGGGATACGCAACATCACGGCACGTTGATAGTCGATTTTCATCATTGTGCCGAGGGTCTTGGCAAGCGCCGGGTTCAGAGCCACAGGAAAGTTCAGGCCAACCACCGCGCCCGATTCGATCAATTCGTCGAATGAGGACAGGATGATGCCGTTTGGATCAGAAGCGCATGGCTTGCCATCATAGAGTTCCTTCGGCGGACAAAAGACACGGCGAACATCGGGATCAGTCTCGAAGAGCGAAAGGAAGACGACGATGCCCTGGATGATGGAGGTCTTGACCTCAGAGCGAAAGAACTTCCAGTGCTCCCAATACCAATACTGGATACTGTCAAAACGGTCGCGCTGCTCCGGTCGATGCGGTTTGCGCGTGAAGACCTCGAAGGGTGCGGATGTCTCCTGTATCAGCAGATTCTCCAGCGCCTCGGTCCACGGGATCAGGTGAAGACCTGCATCTTCGTTCCACTTGAAGCCAAGCGGAGATAGCTGCACCTCATGTTCGCGGTACGTTTCCTTACTGATGCCAATATAGCTCGTGGTGCTGAAGCGCGAACCAACTTCGGTCAGCATCTCTTCGAGTCTGCCCGCGCTGATGACGGTGCGAAACAGATCGACCATCGTGAGGTATCCGTCGCGGATGCGATAGAGGAGAATCACGTACCGCATAAGGTCTGTGTAGGACTGCTGCCAGAAGGGTTCCTTGCCTCTGCCCCAGATCGAGGTGATGATCGAAGCAATGTTAAACGCCTGTGCGTAAGCGTCGAGCGAGTTGTTCAGGGGGTTATAGCGGACGTTGCCATTGAGCGAGACTTCGACATAATCCTGTTCCCGCCCGCACCATTTAAGGATGCGGTGAAGCTGCCGGCAAAGATCGCCCTTGACCTCCAGAACAATGCCGGAGAGCCTTCGCGCCGGATCGTCGGCCCGATATGCGAATAACTGTCGCATCGCCGGAAGAATTAGCCCATAGGTCTTGCCGCTCCCGATGGAGCCGAACGAGGCGATGCCGGTATAAAGGCCGCGCTCGGGAATCGAGAGCCAGTGTGGAGCCGGGCTGGGCTTCGGAACGAGCTGACGGTGTACCTCGCCAAGGACCAGGGAAAGCTCAGCCCGGGTATGCGGATCAGAATACGGAGGCAGCGTGCCAGCGGTCAGTCCCAACTCTGTTCTGTAGAGATGCACATACAGCAACGAGAAGCTCATGGAGCAGGCGATGAACGGAGTCGAGTACAGAAACAGGTTGTAGCTCCTGACCACCGCCTGAAAGACCAGAGGCCGCTCCAACTCGATCAATCGCAGAAATGGGTTAGCTGTGTTGATGGGGAACATGCTGCCGAGGACGATGCCGCAAGCCGCGCTCAATCCCAGCGACAGCAGGAAACGGTACTCGACCATAGGCCGGACGATATTTTGAAGTGAAGCTCTGAAACGCATGGTTCGATACCTCGCTAAGTGCGGGCTGCGGTACTCGATACCGCCATGTCCGGTTGTGCAGC
Organism: Tunturibacter gelidoferens; assembly: GCF_040358255.1. Classification (NCBI taxonomy): domain Bacteria; kingdom Pseudomonadati; phylum Acidobacteriota; class Terriglobia; order Terriglobales; family Acidobacteriaceae; genus Tunturiibacter; species Tunturiibacter gelidiferens. The sequence goes on along the minus strand of NZ_CP132938.1, from coordinate 4,856,497 downwards.
AGGTTCTGATACGGATTTGATGGGTGTTAGTGCTGGCTTTGTAGGAGCGGCCGTGGCGGAACTGATCTTGTGTCTCTGGAACTCCTCTTCCTGAGTCAGCGCGAAGCGGAGTAGTTCATTGATGACGTAGTTGGTTTCGTTATTCGACCACTCGGCCAATAGCTCGATGTCATCAGCTACAGTCTGATCGATGGAGGATTGCAGCTTCGCGCGCCGAATCCTGCTGACGCCGTGCTCCAGTTTCAGCTTGCTCATGGAGTTTCTCCTATGGATGAGTTTGCGATCGTTGGTGAATCTTGCCCCGGATGCTCTGAGGATCAGCGAACCATGCTGAGCTGATCCGGTTAGTACCCAGCGCGAATCAGTGAAATATCTGCGTTAGATATTTCCTGGATACGTGGTGTGCCGGGGGTGGGAGCGACCAGCGCGGCGTCAGTCGACGCGGCAGCCCGGAGGGCGGGGTCGCTCCCACCCCCGGCACATACCCCTCCCTGACACTACCTATCTGCGGAACTAGTTGGAATCTCATGGCTTATCCTCGGCAGAAGGGGTCTCGTCACGGGTCTGGTATGGGGTGTCGTCACCCTCGTGGGAGCGAACTCCGGGCCGCGCGACATCGACTGGATAGCGGTAAGGCAGGACCACGGTGGAGAAGTTCACCCGCATCGAGGTCTGGAGAAATCTCTGACGAATCTTCTCCACCGTGGTGCTGCCGATCTTCCATGCCGAGTAGAGAGCCTGGTGCTCCAGTGACGTATACATAGCTTCGCCCTCCCGCAGAGTCTTGAGATCGCTGGACAGAACTCCGCGTCCACCGACTTCGGACTGCTGCCTGACTTCGAGGAACTGGACGAAGTGGTCGACGCCGAGGGGTGTCGTCGGCGTGACACCGCGCAGGCAGTCGGCAGGTAAAAAACGATGGAAGGTAGCCTTCGCTCTCGAAGAGTTACTCTCAGTGTCGGCAACAAAGATGAGATTGAACTCACCAAGAGCTGCGAATAGGGGCTGGTACTGTGCGAGGAAACGCTCGAACCGTGAGGAGGTCGCCTGGCCTCCGTCGAAGAAGGTGAAGCTAGGAACGCCGGAGTTCGAGACCAGGATGGGGAACCCATCGGGAAAGTACATCAGCCTCCCGGCGTAACTTCTGGGTAGTAGCTCCGAACGAACGCCACACTGCGTCGTGAAGAAATCGACCTTGCCGGCCTCATCCGTGAGCAAGTTCACGCGCACGTAGGCGAGGACGAAGTCCAGCACCATGAGACGCGACTTAATATAAGAGTCGCCCTTAATGCGGCGGTGCTGGGAGTGGGGCCGTTCGAGCGCCCTATAGATCGACTTCGAGGTCAGGTGGTAGATGTGCCAACCCTGACCGCACTCGATCACATGAAAATGGCGGTGTCGGTCGGCCTTCTTGAGAAATCGGGAGAAGAGCGTACCTCCGTCGCGCCCCGCGAATCGGCAATACTGGCGGCGAAGGAAGTAGCCGGAGTGTACCGCGACCAGATAGAGGAACGAAGCCTCCCGCTCGATGTATCCGATGGCTTCGAGAGAAGAGATTGGATCGTAGTCCATAGTCAGAGCTCCAGAATGTCTCGCATCATGTGGTGGTCGTCCTCGATCTTCGAAGAAATCGTGGAGAAGTCGGACGAAGATGCATAGTTGCGGAAACCTGCCTGCGCCTTCGCGCGCAGGTGTCCGGCGTGATAGGCGGCGGTGAGGACCTCGATGTCCTCATGACCAGTTAGGGTCCGGTCGTCTAAGTTATGATCCACTCCGCTGGGCTGATCGAATTCGATTCGCGCATCCGGGATCTGAATCTTGCCATCGACGAAGGGCAGATCCAAACGCAGTGCTACCTCCTCTTTGATCTCGGCCATGTCGCGTTTGGGATCGGCTTTGCGCTCGGCGTAGATCGCCTTCTGAACCTGGGACTTGATCTCGAAATCGAGCTTTACGCGGAGATTGGTGCCACCTTTCTTCTCGATCTTCTCCGACTCTTTCCGGTAGGCGCGGTAGATCTGGGAGTCATGCTCGATCTCGCGGGGCTTCACAAGTCCGGTATAGACTCTCTGGTCATTCGGTAGGTCGCCTTGCTTCAGCAGGAGGCGACGGCCGTCTTTGGTAAGGGTGACGACCTCGGTGCGTTCAATCGTGCGCCGCCGTCCATCGCGGCGCAGATTGACGAATCGGGTTTCAATCAAGCCCTTGTCGCGGAGATACTTCAGATCATTCTCGAGAGGCCGGGCTTTGCCCTGGTATAGCGTCTCGCGGAGGTCCGATGTGCGGACGACGCGAAAGCGTCCAGCCTCTCGTAGAAGCTGCTTTTCTTCAGGGCGGAGCTCCAGTCCCACAATGCTCCCGCCTGTCCGTGCCGGACGCCGAGGATCGGCGGAGGGCGCAGGACGGCGGCGATCATGCGGAAGCTCAGACGCAGACTCGTCATGGGGGTGCTTCGCCCGTGGAGGGGAGCGGCGAGCGTCCGTGCCAGGCTCCCCCAGAGACCGCAGGCGATGGAGGATGGGATTGTCCGGTAGTTTGCGCGTTGCGGAGTGTTCCGGAACTGCACCGCCGTTCTCACGGCGGTGAGGGAGTTCCTGGGGAATATCGATTTTCATTCAGCCTCCCCGCCATCCCCCGGCTCCGCAGGAGCAAGCGAAAACTGAATCGAGGTCTGCGTGTTCGAGGGCTTGCCCGAGGACTTCTTCGGACGGCTCTGGGCGGCCGAGGCAGAGACTGTTTCGGCCGAAACTGAAGCGGTCCTCGGTCCCTGTCCGACGACACGGCGCACGTCGTAGTCGGACAGACAGGTAAAGCGGTTCATCTCTTTTTCTGCGGCTTCGCGCAGCTTGCGAATCCTCGCCACAAGGTCGGGGGTGCGTTCCATATATTGGTCTTCGCTCTGCATGATTACTGTTCCTCCTCTTCTCCGCCGAAGCGGGAAAGGATTTCTTCGGACAGTTCGCTTTGACCGGTATGAATCTCCTGATCGAGATGCCTGAGCTTCCGGCCTGTGTCGCGCAGGAAGAACTTGCGCTCGATCCAGACGGTGAGGCCGAGGAGGTTGGTGAAGAGCAGAGCGCAGTAAAGCGCGATGCTCTGAAGATGGTTGTGGAGGATGAAGCCGCGCCACGGAGTGAGGAAGCGAAGCTCATTGCTCAACCAGAAGCCAAGCGTGAGAAAGATCAGTGTGGCGACGAAGGCGGCGTTGGCGATCATCAATATCCTTTCCGTGCGAACTGCGCGGCAATGTAAGAAGAAAAGCGGAGAGGCAATAGCCTCTCCGCGAAAGAGAGCGAGACCGCGTTAGTCGTTCTCGCCCGTATCGACGACCATTGGTGGACGCTCCAGCCTGCGCACTTGAAGCGCCCTGACCTCGCATCTAAATCGTTCCGCCGTAAAGCGCTCGCCTTCCACGACGACTGGCCGCTCATAGTCGTAGACATAGAGTTCACCTTCTACTTCGACATATTCCCCGCGCTTCATTCCACGAGTGAAGCCGCAGAAGTAGGGTCCCGGACAGACGATCCTGTGACAGGTGGTGCGTGGAATCCACTCGCTATAAGCGATATTCCAGGTACCGGACATCGTTGCGAGAAACAGGACTGCGAAAGCGTCGTCCGTGACTCCATCCGAAGGGGGAGACGCAGAATCCTTTACTAGGAAACCGCGCAATTTGACGGTGTTTTCGAAGAGTGTCATGGCTGGACCTCCCGAGGAAGGACAACGCGGCCTAAGCCGCGTCGCCCTCCGTGATGGTCTCGGAATCGAGATTCTCCCCTGAGGAAGGCTTCGCCAGTTTCTTCACGCTGCTGGCGCGTACCTCCCAATCGCGAATCTTGATCTTCGTCTTCTTCTTGTCCTTGACGATCTCGACCTCGCGCTCGGAGCTGCGCAACTCGCCTTCGATCTCGACGTAGTCACCCTTCTTCAGGTACTTTGCGTAGTCGGAGGGCTTGCCGAAGACAACGATACGGGGCCACTCGGTACGGTTCACCCACTGGTCTGTCTGCTTGTCCTTGTAGCCGGACTTGACGGCGACCGAGAAGACCGCGAAGGTCTGCTGCTGTTTGGTTGCGTAGCTCTCGGCGTCCTTGCCGACGTAGCCCTTCAGTTTGACGTTGTTTTCGTAGAGTGCCATTGTGTTTCTCCTTGTTTGTATTTGCCCGGATTGCCCTCGGGACACTCTTGCGCGAAGCGACGCGAGGTGCCCCGCTCCCAAGTGCCAAGCGGCGCTTTTACGGAAGGTTCGGGAAATCTTTTTGCGTTCGTTGCACAAAGATTTTCTGAAAGCCGTAACCCGTAGGGCGGCATAGCGGAAGCAGAGACGCGCCGTGCCGCAGGGCGCGGGTAAAGCACTGAAGCGAGTGACCGAGGGTGAGCAGGGAAAATACAGGAGAGATGGCGCGCTATGGAAATACCCGTCCGAAGGACTCGATGGCGTTCAGGATGACGGTGCAACCGGACAGTGATAGAACCAATTGGACTCGACTGCCACAGATCCGGCTCCAAAAGCAGAGGGTGGGTTAACCGCGCCGTCCGCTCTCGATCGTCCTCCGTACCCTTCCATGCAGAGAACCTGTCTGCGGGCGACGGAGTGTGAGGCGAGAGGGGTCGGTCGAGTTCAGGGGCGGCAAAGGCAAGAAGAGGGGCTGCTTCTCTCCGCGCCTGGGAGGTACGCGCCAGTGTCGTCTGAGTGAGGGCCTGCCGACTCATCGGACGCTCCCGTTGCCGTGTCGATCACGGAGGATTGCATCGACGGCTGCGATGCGCTCGCCAATCCGGCGCATGACTGGAACCGCCATCGAATTGCCGGGCGCTTTGTAGCGGGGGCCATCGGCCGCCAGCTTGCCGCGATACTCGACCAGCGTGTAATCATCGGGGAATTCTTGCAACCGTTCGCACTCGCGCGGTGTCAGCCGCCGCACGGCCAACTGAGGGGTCATCACCCCGTCGGACCTCCCTCCCTCGCCGCCACGTTGAGGGGTCCCCGCTATATCGGTCGAGGCAGTGAGTTCTCCAGCCCATGCGACAGGCTGTTCCTGCAGCACGGCGGTCGTCGAGCTGTTCTCGACGCTTCCGGGCGCGCGGGTGCGCAGACTTCCAGCAATATCGGTGGACGATGCCGCACTTGCCGCTCGATCACTGCCATGAAGCGTGAAGGCAAGAGTTGGAGCGTTTCGTCCGGTGGCGTTTGAGTTCGTTCCCAGCGGGTGCATGACATCGCCGCTAAGGACGTCCCCTTCCTGGTTCTGTGTGAAGGCGATCGCTATCTGGCCACCACCATTGGCATGGCTCCGGTCATGTCCCATTCCGCGCAGTGTCGGTGCGACTTTATCCGCGTCGGCACCATAGTCTTTCGCGGAGAAGGCGACGTAGGATTGCCGTTTAGCGCCTGGTTGCGCTACGAGTGCTCCGACTGTCATTCCGTCTCCGCCATGCAATCGCACTTCGTTGCGGCTGTTCTGCGCAAAGGCGATAGTCTGAGCGCCTCCGCTCTCCAATGTGTGAGCAACGTCACCGGAGAAGCCGCTGCCATTGGACTGCGTATGTGCAGTACAGATGGCGACCGGCACCATGGGCGTTCCACGCCCGGTGCCGTCCTCGCTCGCGTCGAAGCCATCGGCGGAGAGCGCGTGAGCGATCAGCGTCTCAGTCTCAAAATCCTGCCTGCCCATGCCGCCTGCGTTCAGGCAATGGGATATCTGGTCCGTTAACGAGAGGACGCCAGCCCCTAGTTGATTACGGACGAAACCATCCTTGCATCCCCCATCGATGGTGGGAGCGGTATCTGTGAGGCGACCGCCAGTAGGGCCGACCTCAACGCCTCCGGTAGGTCCTTGCCGCGCTTCTCGGCGCGGCGGAGGATTCCCCGACAGGCCGTGCCGCTCACGTAATACCGCTGCGGCAGCTCGCCAGTCTCCAAGATGTCCGACAACGAAGACGCGACGCCGTCGCTGGGGTACTCCGAAATGCTGAGCGTCCAGAACTCGGTAGGCGATCCCATACCCGAGTTCGACCAGCATCCCGAGGAAGGCTCCAAACGTCCGTCCGTCGTCGATCGACAGGATGCCGGGGAGGTTCTCCCACACCAGCCATAAGGGCCTGAGTTTGCCAGCAAGTCGAGCAAACTCGATGGTGAGGTTGCCACGCGGATCATCCAGTCCGACTCGCTTACCGGCGACGGAGAAAGACTGGCAAGGTGTTCCTCCGGCCAGAAGGTCGATTGCTCCAACATCGTCTGCTCCTATGCGAGTGAAGTCGCCGGCATTGATGACCGCGCCATCGGCAGGCAGAGCAACGATGTTGCGAATGGCCGCCGCACGCTGCTTCGTCTCCTTGCGCGTTGGCGCGTCATGTGGACTTGGCATGTGCATGGGCCGCGACGCGCGATAGCGCGAGCGCAGCAGCCATGCACAGAAGGGATCGATCTCGGCAAACATCGCGGGCTGCCAACCTAGCGGCTGCCAAGCGACTGATACCGCTTCGATCCCCGAACAGACAGAGAGATATCTCAAGCGACACTCCGTGCTTTCTGTCCGGGCCTGCGGCGGCAGAGCATCTGAAGCGATGCGAGAATGTGCTCCATCGTAGTGTTGCGGCCATAGAGCACCACGTCGGCGTAGCGGACAGGTGCGAGGTCGCCGGCACGATCCACCAACAGAAGTGGCATATGCGCGGCGCATTCCAGGATGCGATGAATTAGCCGTCCGGTAAGGTCTCCCTGCCGGGCGTGAATGAGTATGCCGCAGGCGAAGGCCGGACTTCGATCGGCGGCCACCAGGGAGGCTTCCACGCTCCTCAATAGCGATGACCTGATACGGATGCAGGCGCAGAGTAAATGCCGTCGCAGAAAGCAACTCACGATCGGCACAGTGGAGGAGTATGGTCATTTTGGGTCGCATGACTGTTAGCTCCCGAACGCCTGATCCTCATGGACATAGCTGACAACCAGCCCGAGAGGATTCGTGAGCAGCATCTGATTGGGAACCTCGTCGCGGAAGCCGTAGACGACGATTGCGGTCCAGCGTTCGCGCTTCTGTTCCTCCTGATCGCCCGGTGAGCGTAAGACCTTCTCGAACTCGATATGGGCGCGATAGGGCGCCTGCCGCAGGTCCTCAAGGACCACGGACTTAATCTCGACATCGACATTCAACGCACTGGGGTCGAGCAGGAAGGTTTCAAGGGTCTTCGACTTGGTGACGCGCAGGAGCGTAGCCCCTTGCAAGTCATTCGAGAAGAAGTTCAGCGATTCGGCAAAGTCACGCTGCAGCGTGGCGTGACTGCGTCCGTAGTAAAGCTCCGCCCAGCGGGCGAGGTAATACTTGCTCACCCGCTCGACCGGCACCTTCGAGAAGTCGGCATAGTTTGATACCTCTCCTCGACCTGCTTCCGAGACCGAAATGACGAGCGGCTTCAGCCGCAAGGCAGCGGTCTCAGCTTGATAGAGGAGCGCAAGGCAGCCGAGCGTGACAACTGAGAGCACTAGCAGTGCGACTTTCAGATAGGTGTTGGTGACGATAGGCTCGGCGTACAGCTCCAGAAACTTCTGTCCGGCATCGGTGATTGGCAGAGGCTTGTTCGTATCTGTCATAGTTACCTTCCCATCGGGTTGACCCATGTGCCACTGCGTCCACTGAGTATTGCTCCCGTCAGCTCCGGTATCTTGACCAGGCCGTAGATGCAGACGAAGAGCGTGATGAACAACGCGGGCAATATGGTGAGTGCGTTCGAGATGGTGATGTTGCCGATCACCTGAAACATCGAGGTCAGGACCTTCGAGAAGACGAAGATGAACGCTGAGGCGATGACCTGATAGAAGCTGAAGCCGATGAATGCCTTGAACCAGCCCCAGAACAACCAGTCCATCTTGGGCACAATGAACCAGGGGATGAAGACCGGACCGATCAACACACATAGTGCGGAGGCGACGTAGCCGTAAGCAATCACGGCGAAGGAGACGGCCTGCATTGCCGCTAACAGGACAACGATCAATAGAAACGTCAGATCCTCGAGGATGTTGAAGCTGCCGGGTGGTGTGCCAAGCTGCTGCTCCGCAGTCGTGATGGTGGTAGCGATATGCTGGGTCTGGTCGGACTCGATCTGTCCAGAGATGCTCAACGCTTCTTTGGTGATCAGGTCGCTGAAGCTATAGCCGACACCGGGGATGGGCGTCGAGTAGTAAGTCAGCATCCCAAGGCCAAACGAGATCACGAGGATCAGGTCGGCGAACTTGGCGAAGTGAAAGCCGCCATGTCCGTGCGAAGCGGACAGGGCGGCTTTGATGCCGAACCATGCGATCAGAATAACGGCCAGGCCGCGGAACATATTAAGTCCCGCAGCCTGCAGTGCCGCGCTGTGCGACGACAAGAGCTGGCTGATGGCCTGGCCGAGAAAAGTAAATGGATTCTCTTGCATTGGGTCACTGTCCTGTCGTGCTGAGAGAGATTGAGTGGATCGAGTTACTCACTCCGCTGGTCACGTTCTGCATGGTGTTCGAGAAGTTTTGCTGGAAGTAAATGGAGTTGTTGATCGCGCGGTTCTGCTCATCGATCTGCTGTTTTTGGGCGAGGATCTGCTGTTGTATGGAGGCCGCGAGGAGTTGGTTAGTGTCCTGCTGCGAGTGAATCTGAAGCAGTGTGGCGGAGTTGATCTTGCCGAGCAGTGCGTTCTCGGTCTGCTGTGCGGGGTCGGTCGAAAACGTGTCAGCCTCGAGGTTAGCGAGTTTGGTTGCAAACGCCTGCGAGTCCGAACGAACGGTTCCGAGGGTAGCGACCGCGCTGGTTGTCGTAGTCCGTGCCAACTCGGAGGTGGCGTACTGATTCGCAATCGTTGCCCGGGTGGGTGAGTCGAGAGAGGAATAAATTCCCGAAGGGTAGTTCTGGGCCTGGACGAATGCACTGTTGTAACCCTGAGAGGCTTGCGGTAGCCCGCCGAAATTGAGGGCATTCACTAATTCGGAGGTGTTGCCATACGTATTCGGCGGAGCCGCCAGGTTTGACCATCGTGCAAAGTCTGCCTTATATCTCGCGGCAAGATTTTGCGGCATCGTCGACATCTGGTAGGCCAGGTTGTACATAGTCACGATCTGGGTCCGAGTCTCTTCCGCGGTCGTGTAGATCTGGGCTTCTTTCTGCAGGTGCTCCTGCCAGTCGTTGAGCTCCGTTGTCCATTTCTGGAGCTCGCTCGCACCCTGTTGAAGCTGTTGCAGAGCGTGCGCACTCTGGGTTGGGTCGTAGACGATGCCCGATCCGAACTGCGCGTGGGCCGCGCCGGCCGAGAGGAAACTCGTCAATAAGGTGAAGAGAATTGTTCGTGTCTTTGTCATGGTGTTTCTCCTGTTCTGGCTGTGGGATCTGAATGGGACTAAGCTTGCCAGCCCTTGCATATCGGTAGGGCGACGGTTTCGGCGGAGGCGAGGGGGAGGCGCAGCCAACCACAAGCACGCAGCCGAAACAAAGAAGGAAAAGAGCACGCATCAGAACACCCCCGGCATGTCGTGGTTCTCATAGGCGGGCAGCAGCATGTCCTGGGTGATGTAGACCTTGACGCGATGCCCCTCGAAGATGGTGTGGGTAGGCAGGACGTTGATAAAGCGGTCGAGCACATTCGTACTTGACTGCGAGAGGCTGGACGCTATGCCCTGCCGGTAGGTATCGGAGCCGCTCTGGTTGTAGCCGCTGTTTGTGGTAGCCTCCGCCGCGCCGGCGATGACACCGAGGGCGATCGAGGTGCCAAAGATCTGGAGATAGTGGTTGTTGACCTTGCCTTTGATGCCGGTCTCACCGGCTTGATCAAGGCCTTTGAACTGGTCAAGATCGACAGAGTATTTGTCCGGCATGAGCATACGGTGGAAGGTGAGAGCAAGGCGCTTCTGGCCGAAGCTCGATACCTTCTGTGTGTCCCCGAGAATGAATGTTCCCTCGGGGATGAGCACATACTGGCGGTCCTCGCTGTAAACGGGATTGGTCACCATCACCTTGAAGTTCCCGGCAAACTCTCCATCCAGCCGATCGACCAGAACGGCGTCGATGATCGTACCCTCGAAGATCGCGAACGGCTGACCATGCGCGGAGTTCAGATTGACCTCCGGAGCGCGTTTGAGGGTGCCGGCGGACTGCGAAGCAGAAGCCGGGAAGGGCTGCTCCGCAGGGCGAGGCGCAGAGGCGTTTACACTGGTCGCCTGATGTGGCGTCCCATCCGTAGAAGGCGATGCTTGGGAAGCATCGCCATCAGTGGAAACAAGATTGGAGGCAAAACGTGCTTTGAAGGCCATCGCGCGTTCGGCGTCTGCAATGGGATCACGCGGCTCGGTGGGAGGCACCTGCGTGGCAGAAACCGTTGCCGGACTCGCCTGCGGAGCTGTGGCATCGCCTGCTGTTGCTGCCGATGCTGTGGCAGCGGCCGCTCTCTGTTGTTGCAATTGCTGTTCGCTTTGCCGCTGCTCCGCGGTGAGGTTCTGCTCAAGCTCCGCAATCTTCCGCGCGTTTGCATCGCTGGAGAAAGGAGTGGTATTCGGAGGAAGAACCGTGGGAGGGGTCTTCGCATGATTCTTCGAAAACATCACGGCGAGCAGGATGAGCACAGCGAGTCCTGCAACGACGTATCCCTGCGCTTGCTTTGGGGCGACACCCTCCGGCACGACACGCTTGTCGCGGAGGGCTGGAGTGGAGGGCGAGTTGGGCGAAGCCTGTACCTGGGCAGCTTCTGGAGTTTGGGTTTCTTCTGGCACGTCGCCTCCTATTTCGTCGCCCGGTCAAAGGCGAGCTTGTGCTTGCCGATCTGGAGGTAGCCGTGATCGACGACAGTGGGGATGATGTAGGTGCCGTCCAGCAACTGGAAGGTAATCAGGTCGGGCTTCTTATCTTTCAGCTCGTAGATGGAGAATTTCTCCGCTGCCGACGACTTGATATAGGTGAACTTGTCATCGTGATAAATCGCGGAGACATCGAAGGGGCTTTCGTTACGGTAGCTGTAGTCGAACTTCAGTGCCTTGACCGGATACTCAGCGCGGAACTGCTCGGAAGCATTGAAGGCGCGGGTCTGAGCCGCTTGCACCTGGATGCGGGCTGCTTCTACTTCGCTTGCTGGTACAAGCTTGCTGGGGCCGTTCGCGGCAGTAAGGGAGGATTGGTCGGACGGTTCGATGACGACCTTGAGGTCAGGATCGACAGTCTCGACGTCGTCCAGCGTGAGCGAATAGACCGTGCCCTTGTCGGTAATCAGATTGAGGTTGGAATGGATACCCTCTTTCGCCGGATGGAGAAAGCAGTAGTTGCCAACCGTGTCGATGATCCAGAAGTCCTTGTCTCCGGTGGCAACCTCCAGAATCTTCTCGTTCGCTGGTAACTGGATGAGCGTGGTGTAGCGCATCTTCGCCCGCACACTCACGATGTCGTTGGCGTGGTATTTGACGATGCGTGCCGATTGCTGACCGTGGGCAAAGGTCGCAACCAGGCCCAGCACCAAAGGAAAGACCGGAGCACGGTTCATGCAGCCTCCTCGGCGGGTGTTTGGTTCGTGGGATTGGGGTAGTCTTCGGCAAGGCGCAGGAGTCCCTGCTCCGGGCCGAAGCGGGCGAAGTAATCCTGTCTGCGAAGGTTGTCGCGGGAGTTGTTCGTGGCCATCCAGTAGCCGAGAGCATCGACTTCGAGCACCAGTTTCTTGGTGCCCTCCGGCTGGATGAGCAGTAGTTCGCGCTTGGGCACCAATGACTCCAGCAACTCGAGTTGCGTGTCATTCAACTGGAAGACTTCGGCATAGAGCTTGCGATCGATATTCGGGTTGGCAAGAAATATCTTTGTCGGGCAGGACTCATTGACGACGTGCAGCATGTCGGAGGCGGCCAGTTCCACGACTGACTGTGTGGCCAGCACCATCGCGGCGTTCTTCTTGCGCCACGTTCGTTCGGCGCGGATGATCCATGCTCGGATGATCTGGTTCTTAAGGAATATCCACGCCTCATCGATCAGGAATATCTTAAAAGTTCCGGTGTTCTCGGGCTTCTCGATCTCCGAAGACGCACGCTGCAAGACGTAAAACAGCAAGGGCTCCAGAATGTCGGGGTAATCACTCCAGCCATCGAAGTTGAATGTCTGGAACCGGGAGAAGGTGAGCGTGTCCTCCACGTTGTCAAAGAGATGGCCGAACTGTCCAGCCTGCGTCCAGCGGTGCAGACGCTCACCGAGAGGCCCGAGGACGGATGCGAAGTTGGAGAGTGTCCGTATCTCGCGGGGAAGTTTATAGATGCGCTCCAGCGCAGCGTAGAGCGCCTTTTCATCTGCCGTCGTCAGCTCGTAGCGGCCACCGGATTCGATGAGCACACGAACGAAGAGATAGAGAAAATTCAGGTTCTCGTGGGTCGGCTCGAGAGAGAACGGGTTGATGCTGAATCCGGGATTCTTCAAACCGGCGTTCAGATAGGACCCGCCGAAGGCCCGGGTCAGCGTCTCGTAGCTCCCGCCGAGATCGAAGATGAAGGTGAGTGGTTCGTACTTCTGGGCGGACTGAAGGATGGTCGACGCCGCAAAACTCTTTCCGCTACCCGTAGCCCCGAGCATCAGTGTGTGGGCTACATCTCCGCTGTGGAGGTTCAGGTAGTAGGGTGTGCCATGCCTCGATTCGAGAACGGCGAGGTACTCGCGTTCGAGGTGCGGGTTCCATTGTTTGCCGCTATCGACGGTGAAGAGAAACGACAGGTCGGCATAGTTCGAGTTAAGAGCCCACTGCTTGCGAAGATTGAACTGCCGATTGCCGGGCACCGTGGCGAAGAAGGCGTTAAGCAGGTTGTAGCGTTCTTCATAGAGCAGCCCATCATGCTGAGTGAAGAGCTTCTGAAACTCAGCTACCGCGTTCTCGACCTTGAAACGGTCCTCGTCGTAGATCACGATCGAGAGCGTGTATTCGCCGAAGTTCTTGCCTTCCATTCCGAGCGCGGTCAGGGCCACGCCCAGCTCTGCAACCGCGGCTTCCTTCGAGTCATCGACTAATTCGTCCTTCGGGCCTGTATTCTGCCGGTCCTGAAGGTTCGAGACGAAGCTGGTCTTGGAGTTGTGGTGATGACGGCGGCGGGAGGCGATCTCTTTCCGCGCTTTTGCGTTGTCTACCGGATGCCACTCGGTGACCACATGGAAGTTGGCGCGAACGTCGAGCAGACCCTGCAACAGCAGTGGCCGCGTCTCGCTGGGCAACTCCTTCAACGTTAGGACGCGGACATAGTGATCGTCCACACGCAGATGGCCGCGATGCGCCTCTAACTCCGAATCGCACACCTGCCAATCGAGATGACGCGCACCGCATAGTGGAGCATCGTTGATCTTGGAGGGGCGGAAGTTTACAAGACGCCGGACAAGCCGGAAGGTCTTTTCCGCCCCTAGCAGCTCGACCGAGGTAAGGTCGTTAAGCTGCCCACTCAAACACTGAACTTTTTGCTGCAGGCGCAGCCGGTCGCGCTCGATCTGCTGGTAGAGCAGGGTGCGTTCTTTATTGCCTGAGAACAGTGAATGCAAGTCGCGTACCGACGAGCGTGGCTGCTTTGGCAACCGCGACAGCGCGTGTAGCAGTCCCGTCTTGCGATAGCTGCCGTCGATCATTACGACCCAAATGATCTCGATCGAATACAGTCGTTCCGATTTCGCTTTCAGGAAGGCCGCACGCTGTTCTACTGCGGCGCGGACGAGTGGATCGCCGTACTCGGCATGGGCGATCTCCGGCCGGTTGTGCTTGAACAAGATCTGATAGAGACGTGTCCTGTCGTCGACGGAGCGGAGGGCGGCTTCAAGTCGCTTGACGGCGTAATCTCGGCCATCATGGTCGAGGCTCTCGTAGTCGATACCGCCGACCTTCAACACTGTGCACAGGTCGCCCGATTTCGTCAGAAAGCAATGCTCGTCCCAGAATCCATGCAGGTTGAGCTGGGCGGCGAAGGACCCCGCTTCGTTCCAGTCCTTCGTGATGTTGCTAGTCCTGAACATGGTTTCTCCTGACGGTGATCTCCGTTGGTTCCCACTTCATGGGGTCGCAGCGTCTGCGGAATTTCGTGGAGTTGAAGAGAATGCGGAGAATCTCGACATCATGCTTCGTTACGATCCGCGCAATGATCACTCCCACGATGAAGAGACCAATTCCTCCGACCAGCGAATGCAGCATGGAGAAGATAGCGCCGCCCGTAATCAGCGCGACGAAGAACAGCCGCCGCTCTGCACCCAACACGGTCAGCGGGCGGTTCATCGCTTTGAAGACCTTGTTTCTGCGTGGGTTGCGATGTGAACCGCCCTCTGCCATTGTTACCTCCTTTCTGCTTATCCAACGTTGGGTTGTGATTGGGCCTGCCACCAATGTGTGACTACGGAAAGAGCCAGGCCATGAAGTTCACCGCACCGATAGCCATACCGATACCGAAGACGATGCCGGCAAGCATCTTCTTCGACTGGCCCTCACCGTAGGCGAACATCAGACCTCCGACAACGATGGCGACAAGCGATAGCCCTTGTGCGATCGGACCGGTGAACGATGTCTTGAGGGCGTTGACTGCGTTCTCCCACGGACTCGCGCCGGTCTGTGCATAGACCGGAAGGGCCGCGAGAGACACCAGTGAAGGAATGGCCCATCTCCGGCACTGCGCGCGCAATCGCCGGAAATGGGGCCGTTTGATGGGAAGGGTGATTTGCATTGCTGCTCCTTTCGTTTTCCGGCGAGTGGAGACTCTCCGTTCAAACGTCTGGAGCGAAGGTAGGACACAAACAGGGTTGCGATTATTACCTTTTGCGACGCGTTATTCCATTTGGAGCAATAATCCGGAGACGCAGATTGTGGCCGATCTGGCACACCACGATGAGAATGGACTCATGTGTGGGCATTGCGCCGTGCAGGGCGCAGCGCATGGCATTCCCACCATGATGGGGCGAAGAATCCGTGAGCAGGCTGCGGGTCAAGGCCGCGATCATCACGGCTCTGAACAATGGCTCGCCTCGAGCCGCGGCGGCCACGCGGGTAGCATCACACTCGCGTGGGAATGCCCGAACCAGAAGATCGCTTTGCAGCGACCCTCTGGTCGACTCTGATCAAACGCTCGCTGGCCTGCTGAAAGTAAGCGTCGTCCATCTCCACGCCGGTATACGTACGGCCTGTAAGCAACGCGGCTGCACAGGTGCTTCCGCTTCCAGCGAAGAGATCGAGTACGCTCTCGCCTTGAAGAGTGAAGCTACGGATCAGCGGCACCAGCGCCGGTATGGGCTTCTGCGTGGGGTGAAGCTTGTTGCCGCTGTAGGGCATCTCCATCACATCGCCGAGCGGCTGCTTCGGCAGCGGCGGTCTGCCCTTGGCCAGCAGGAATGCCTGCTCATGCTGGTAGCGGAGGAACCTGCTCTTCGAGCTATAGCTCTTGCGAAAGACGATGTGTCCGACAGGTTGAAACCCCGCGCTGCGCCATGCTTCGAAGAACGAATCAACCTTCGTCCATCCGTAAAACATCACAGCGATGCGGTCCTGTTTCAATACCCGATACGCTTCGGCCATCGCAGGTTTGAGCCAGCTCTCATCGAGGTCGTTCTGAATCGTGCGTCCACCGCGGTCGCGGTAGTTCACGAGATAGGGCGGATCAGTGAGGATGAAATCTATGCTGTTCGCAGGCATCTGACGCATCACTTCGATGCAGTCGCCGTGAAGGATCCGGTTGGCGAAGTTGCTCTGCTGTGCGGTTGCTACGCTTGTGGTTGCCATTTCTGAAATCTCCTCTGGTCCGTTGCCTCTGAAGGCGCTCGGGACACACCACGCGAAGCGATGCGAGGGGCCCACCTCCCAAGGCAAGCGGGCGCATTTTCGGGAGGGCCGAAAGAATGTTCTGCGTTCTGTGCAGAGGCTTGTTTTGGAGAGACCCGAAACCCGGAGGGCGGCTGTCAGGCCGAAGCAGAGCCTGCGCCGTCCGCAGGGCGTCGGACCAGGCCCGAAGCAGTGTCCGGGCGAATGAAGAGCAATGGGACTGCGGGGATGAGTATTGGCAATCACTCAGGTGCAGCAGGAATGTCTTCGAGAATCGCTCCCTCAGACATTCGAAGGCGCAGATTGTTACTGAACGATGCCGGACTGCCCGCCCATCAGCATGGTTGCGATCAGAGTGACTCTCTGGACAACATCTTCAGGCAGGACCTTAGCGATAGGCTGGGCCGCATCGATCTCGTCCTGCGGAGGGACCTGAATGAATTCGTCGTCGCAGGCGGATAGCTCGTTTGAATTGAGAAGGCGCATGAACTCAGTCTTATTCTCTGCCGAATTGAATGAGAACAGCAGCTCGTATGCGTCCGCTTGAGGATCACCCAAAAGGGCCAGCATTCGAGTATCGGTCATCTGCGCATATGCCAGCATGTACCCGTTCGCTCTGCGGCCTGTGTGCGGTCTTCGACGTCATTCTTTGGCAGAAATTCGATGAGGACGATCCAGTCGCTTTCCTCGCGCCAGTGGGGTGGGATTGGCGGCATACCGCCCGGCGGAATGATGGGTGTGCTGCTCATTGTTCGAATCGATCATCGCGCATACCCGGACAACGATCAAGCTGAGGGGTCGAATGATTGTGGTTGCGATGCAACAAAGTGTGGCTCTGGATTATTGACTCAGAGGGAATAATGCGTCGCAAAAGGTAATAATCGCAGCCTTTTTTTTGACCTAAGTTGAGGTCAGTCGGCGAGTCGAAGTGATTACGGCCGGCTTCGAGGTGAATTATGGATGTCATAGTTGCTCCCGCTCGTACATCAAACCGGCAGGGCTCGGCGATGAATAGGAATAGTTCAGACGCCGTGTTGTCTCCTGAGCCCGAGCGAGGTCATGCAGGAGCTGCAGAGTACCTGCTGGAACTTCTGACCGTAGACGAAATAGCGGCAGCTCTGCGAGTTTCGCCGTCATGGGTTTATGAACGAGTACGCAAACGAGGCAGGGATAAGATACCCCACCTGAAGATTGGGAAATACCTGCGTTTTCGCCTGAAAGAGGTCCGCATCTGGGTCGATCAGGGGACTTCGCGATGAGCCTTGAATACAAAGCGGATAGCTCCTACACTGCGGTTACGACGCTATACCGGCTGGAAGAGTCAGGAAGGATCATGAAATGACTCAGAATAGTCGGTTGCAATATGGCACCGTCTCGAAGAGAGGCAAGAAAAACAAAGTGTGGATCGGACGTTGGCGTGAAGAAGTTCCGGGGCCTCAGGGCTCGATTCGTATTGTGCGGAGATCGGTAGTCCTTGGAGCAGTCGAGGAGATATCGTCGAAGCGCAATGCGGAACGAGAACTGTGGGAACGCCTGAAACTGATAAACGTAGGCAAGCCAGGGGCATCGGGGCCGATGACTCTGCGGAGGTTTGCGGAGGAGATGTGGAAGCCTTCGGTATTTCCTTCGCTCAAGCTTTCCACCCGTCTGTTCTATGACCACAACCTTCAAACCCATATTCTGCCGGTCTTCGGGGAGATACCCCTTCGGGCGCTGACCCGGGACGGAGTACAGAAGTGGCTGCACGGAAAGTTCAGCGCTGGCATGTCCTGGAACTCGGTCCGGCATCTTCGGACCACGTTTGGGACCGTGCTCAATGCTGCGGAGATGGATGAGCTGATTCGGCAGAATGTCGTTAAAAAGACCCGCCTGCCGCGTCGTATTCATTCCGAGGAGCCACCTCTGGTCTCCCTGGATGAGCTCAAGTCTCTGCTCAAAGAGCTGCCGGAACCGTCCCGTTCGATTGCAGCGCTGATCGTTCTAACGGGACTGCGGATTGGGGAGATGCTTGCACTGCGCTGGTGTGACGTCGACCTGACCGCGGGAACGTTACGCGTTCGGCAGACGGTCTACGAGGGCCAGTTCGATACCCCCAAGACGAAGCGGAGCCGGCGGGTCGTTCCGCTCTCTCCGATTGCGGTTCAGATCCTCGGTCTGCAGAGGCAGGGAAGCGGAACTGCGCTGATCTTCTCCTCAGCCGCGGGAACTGCCCTTTGCCGTCGCAACCTGCTCAACCGGCAGTTCAGACCGGTCGCCGTAAGGCTGGGGCTGAAGGGCTTTAATTGGCACTGGCTGCGTCACCTGACAGCGAGTTTGCTTGATGCGGCGGGGACTCCCCTCGGCACAGTGCAGACCCTGCTGGGGCATACCTCGTCCGAGGTGACGCGGGAGCATTACATCCACGCGGTCTCCTCGGAGTCGCGCAATGCGGTGGGCCGGATCGAAGAATTATTGATTGGACCCAAATGGACCCAAATGCAAAAGGTTGCACAGAAAGGCAGTTTGCTAATTCATTGATAACGTGGGATTTAAATGGTCGGGGCGAGAGGATTCGAACCTCCGACCCCCTGGTCCCGAACCAGGTGCGCTACCAGACTGCGCTACGCCCCGAATGTGCTGCGGTGAGATGTCGATGAGAGTGCTTTCCGTAAGGCTCAAGCGCGCGGGTGCACTTGCAGGATCGCTGTACCGACTAAGGTAGTTTAGCAGATTTGGTGTCGGGGTGGCGAAGGAGCGGGGAAGCGGGGATTTCGGCTGTGCTCGGTTCGAAGTGAGTTGTGGCGTGTGGAAGAAAGGGAGCAACAAAAGGGAAGACAGATGCGGGGCGCTGAATTGCCCAGTGACGCGATGATGTATTGAGCTTGTACGGTCGAGATGAGAATGTTCGCGGGTGCGCTGGTTGAATGGGCGCTTCAGGTTGACCGTGGGGCGGAAAATAAGGAGGAGCCTGGAGCTCCTCCTCTCAGGTTTGAGACAAAAGTCGATCAGATTCGTGATTGGTTAGTGATTCGTAGTGGATTTTGGCTTAGCGTATGGCTGGCCCTCCCGTTTCACGGAGTTTGCGTCGAAGGTAGCCGTGTCCCCGGGGGTGAATGAGGCTCCGTCGGGAACGAGTGTGCTGTCGAGGACGCGACCAGGTTGGCCGCTGGTTCGCATCGAGATGCGTGCAGGATCGATTCCTTTTTCGTCGATGAGGTACTGCTCTACGTTGAGGTCGCGCTGGGCTGCAGCATCAGGCGTTTCATCGTCGGAGTGTCTGCCGACAATTACCAGTTTTGAGGTGGTGTCGCGGTTGAGGGTGAGAGCGATCTCGTCCAGGCAGGCCTTCCCTTCGTTGTCGACGCGGACGGGACGCTTCAGATCCCGCTCAAACGAAACGCTGCAGAGGGGGCGTACCTGCGGGACCGGCGGAGGTGGAGGCGTGATGATTGTCACTGTGGTGTCGGCGGAGGCGTGTTTGCCGAGATCATCGACAACGTTGCAGGTGACCGTGACGATGCCTGAGGGAGCGCCGCTGGTGACGAGCGTCGCGGTAGGTGTGGTTCCGGAGATCTGGCCAGCGGAGGCGGAGTAGGAGTAGCTGAGGGTGAGACCCTCCAGGCTGCTCGCGACGGCTGTGATGGTCGAGGGGTCGCCGGGCATGACGGTGCTGGGGTTGGCGGAGCAAGCGATGGAGGGCGGAGCGGGGTTATGGATGCGGAAGCCGGCGGAGCAGTTGGCGCTCTCGCCAGGGCGTTTGCCTTCGCTGACGTGACCCGAGACGGTATAGTCGCCTGGTGCGAGGCCTGCGGTGTTGATGTTGGCTGTTGCGTCGTTGTTGGTGAGCTCACCGCCGCTGGCGGTCCAGGTGTAGGAAAGCTTCTTCTTCGCTTCGATGTTTGTAGCAGTGGCTGTAACGGTTACGGGATCGCCAGGGAAGACGTTGGTTGGTTGAACGGTGCAGCCAAGTTGGACAGGTGGGGGAGGCGTTTGCTGGCCGAAGCGCAGAACTACGCCGGCAGAGAGGCGGTAGGCAGTGATATCACCAACGCCTCCGGTTACCTGGGCGGGGTCGACTGGACCGTAGTCAACGTGGGAGTAGTTGAAGTCAGCTTGGGCTATGCGAAGGGCGATGTGATTGTTGAAAACTGGCAGGACGAGGTCGAGACCTGCTCCGGCGGTGACGCCCCAGCCCCAGGTGCAGGGTTGGAAGGCTGGTCCGCCTGCTCTGGCTCCGCCGCCGAGAACGTGGGCGAAGGGGATGAAGCGGCCTTTTTGGTAGCGGAGAACAGGGCCGGCTTGGGCGGTGTAATAGCAATCGTTGGTCCCGTACGGGAAGAAGCTGCCCTCGGCTTGGACGCCCAAGTAACGATTGAAATAGGCGGTGGCACTTGCGACGGCACCGGGATTGATGGGCTGATAGACGAAGGGAGCGATTTCGCTGTTGAAAGGATGGAAGTAGGCATAGCCGCCGTAGAGGTCCAGGCGCGAAAAATCGGGCGGGGGCGTGGAGGCGGTTTTGACCGCCTGCGCTAGAGCCGACCATGGCGAGGCTGCGATGCAGAGGGCGACGAGGAGCCTGGTCACGGAATTGAGTAGGACACTCGTGAGGTGCACGGTATGAGAGCTCAATCTATCGGGGCTCACGGGGCGGAGACGCATAAGGATGAAACCTCCAACTACGGTGCTTCCTGATTTTTCACTGGCGCCCGTTTGTCCCGCGAGATCAACGGACAGACGGGTGACACTGCTACTACTTCCCGACGGACAGAAAGACCGAGGTGGATTGAGATGACGTCGTAGAACTGGGGCTGGTGCCCGTGATGCTGACGGTGTAGGTCTGGAATGTGGTGTTGAAGCAGCAACCCGCCAGGCCAAGGATACCGAAGGAAAGAAGGATGACTGCGAGAAGGCGAATCTCGTGAGTACCTAGCTTTCTGCGGCGCCGGAGTCCGGCAAAGAAGATGCCAAGTCCGGTGAGTTCGACCGGGAAGACGGCGGCAGCGGTGATTGGGGTGAGATCCATGGGTTTGAGGTTAGGGATCGATGGATTGCTAAGTTTGGCGTCGGCCGCGGTAGTGTTGATGGTCAGCGCGACAGTGGCGGTGCCCCCGGCGGTGAGTGTCGGATTGCTGGCGAAGGTGCATGTAGCGTCAGCAGGAAGGCCAGAGCAGGAGAGATTGATCTGGCCGGCAAAGGCTCCAACGGAGGTAAGTACGATCTGATAGCTCGTTGCACCAGGACCGCGAATGAGCTGAGTGGGAGGCGTGGCGGACATTGTGAAGCTGCCCACGGGAGTGTTGATGACTTGGGTGAGGGTGGCCGAACTGGTGGAGAAGTTGGTGTTGGCCTGGAAGATGGCGGTGATGGTGTGGCTGCCTGAGGTAAGAGCGCTGGTGGCGAATGTAGCGATACCGCTGCTGTTCAGGGTACCGGTGCCGAGGAGATTTCCGCCATCCGAGAAGTTGACGGTGCCAGTGGACACACCAGTTGTGGTGGTGACCGTGGCCGTGAAAGTGACTGTGGTGCCAGCGGCTGCAGGCGAGCCGGAACTTGTGACCGTAGTGACGGTGCCGACAGGACTGATGTCGAGCGTGCCGGGGTGGATGGTGGCGATATAGTTGCCGGCAGAGGTTCCCGAGACGCTGGCACCGATGGGGTATTGGCCTGCCGCGGACGTGGGGGTCGCGACGGTCGTATAGGTGACGACTACGTCGTCGCCAGGGACTACGCCGGTGACGGTTCCAGAAAATGCGGGGTTGGGTGCGCCGTAGAGACGGCTCGCGCTGTTGACGTTAATGACTAGAGCGCCTTGATTTTGGGTAATGGTGAGCGAGCCGTTGACCAGGTTGACGGAGTAGTTTGAGAGAGCCGCGCCGGAGACCGAGGGAATGATCGGGTAGGTGCCCACGGGGGAGTTCAGAACAGCGGAACTGTTAAACGTGGTAGCGACAGAGTCGCCTTTGAGCAGACCGGTGGTTGTTCCGGTGAAGACAGGGTTCGGTGTGTTGTAGGTGCGCGTGGCATTAGTCGCCGTAACGGTTAGTGTGGCTGGGGTAATGGTGAGAGTTCCGTTTGTCGTTGTTATGGTGCTGTAGTTGGCGGTCGCAGGGCCTGAAACAGAGGGGATGATCGTGTAGGTACCAATCGGTGATGTTGGTGTGTCCGTGGTGGTGTAGGTAATGGTGAAGGTATCGCCGTTCAGGGCGCCATTGACCGTGCTGGTAAAGGTGGGATCGGTCGCGCCGTAGTTGCGTGTGGCGTTGTTAGCAGTCACGTTGACAGTGATGGAGGCCTGAGTAATCGCGAGAATTCCCGGGGTAACCTGGACTGTGTAGTTGGAGGCTGCAGGACCGCCGACCGCGTCATTAATCGGGTAGGAGCCGACTGGTGACGCGACAGTGGCTATAGTCGAGTAAGCGTTCGTGAAGATATCTCCGTTGAGAGCGCCACTGACAGTGCTGCTGAAGACTGGGTTGGCTGCTCCGTAGGTCTTGGTCGCGTTGTTGACCGTGATGGTGAGGACCGCAGGCGTGACGGTGAGGGTGCCGGCAGCGACGGTGATGGCGTAATTGCCGACGTTTGCTCCGGCCACGGTCGCGTTGATGGGATAAGTTCCAGCAGGCGAGGTGGCTGTGGCCGGTGAGGTATAGGCGATTGTGAGCACGTCGCCGTTGAAGGTTCCCCCACTAACGGTATTGCCGTTCAAGACGCCGAGGGTGGTGCTGTTGAAGGCGGGATTGGCTTGGCCGTACTGACGGCTCAAGTTGAGAACTGTTACGACGATGGGAGCCTGAGTGATGGTGAGGGTTCCGGGTGTGTTCGTGATCGCGTAGTTGGAGAGGTTTGTTGTCCCAGCCGTGGTGAGAGTCGCGATGATCGGGTAGGTATTTACAGGAGAGGTGACGGTGGCGGTGCTGGAGTAGGCGACGAGAATCGTGTCGCCCGAGGCAACTCCGGTCAGTGAGCCTGTGAAGGTAGGGTTGGACGCTCCGTAGAGGCGGGTAACGTTGTTGACGGTGACGTTGAGCGCAGCCGGAGTGACCGTGAGGTTCACGTTACCGGTGGCGGGCAAGTAGTTGGTGTCGCCGGAGTAGTTGAAGGTGAGTGTGTAGGTACCGACGGCGAGGCCGCTGTTGGAAGCGATGCAGGTGGAACCTAGTCCGAAGGTACCGGTGACGATGCAAACAGTCCGTGCACCGAGGCTAAAGGTGATGGTGCCGCTCGGAGAGGGGCTGCCATTGGTGACGTTGACGGTTTGAGAAAAGGGTTGGCCGTAAACTTCGGTTTCGGCTGGCAATGTGAATTGAAGCGGCGCAATGACCTTTCCGGTTCCGGTAAGCGTGATTGTCTGAGGGCTGTTGTACGAGTTGGAGATGATAGTGACGGCGGCCGTCAGCGAACCCTTGGCGGTTGGAGTAAAGACGAAGCCCAGGTTGCAGGTGGAACCCGAGATGATGGTGGTACCGCAGGTGGTAGTGCCCGGATCGATCGTGAAGTGAGGATCGGAGGTGGTAATTGAACCGTTGAGGGTGAAGGGAGCAGAGCCAAAGTTACTCAAGGTCTGCTGGATGACGCCGGAGCTTTGGCCAACCAGAACGTTGCCGAAGGCGAGCGTGGGATTGGGATAGGTAATCTCGCGGACGGAGTTGTTGCCGTTGTCGACTTCGAAGAGATCGCTGTTGCCTTCAACGGCGATGCTGAGGGGGTTGTTGATCTGGGCGAGGTTGGCGAAGCCGCCATCGCCTGAATTTCCGGCAGTCCCGGTGCCAAGGGTGGTCGAGATGTTGCTGCCGCTGCTTGTGGTAGAGACGAAGACAGTGTAGACGGTGTTAGCGGTGGCATCCGCAATGTAGAGGTCTCCAGCCGCATCGAAGGCTAGGGAAGACGGAGAGATGATGGCGGTCCCTGTGGCTTGGCCAGCAACTGTTGTGGTCGTGGTTCCATTTCCGGCAATTTGGTGAATGATGCCGAACTTATCCACTGCGTAGACGAGATGTCCGCCTGTGTCGGCGATGTAGAGGATGCCGGTAGCATCGAGAATGAGGCCGCCAGGTGAGACGAAACTGGCAGTCGTGGCGAGGACGCCGTCGGCCGAGGAGTTGGTTCCGCTGCCTGCGATAGTGCGGCTCCCGCCACCTGCAAAGACCTCGATCACGTTATGCGTCGAGCCTGCCTGGGCGATGAAGAGGTTGTCGAAGCCATCGACATAGATGGAGGTTGGCGTATCAAGGCCGGTTACATAGCCGGTATTCAGGCTGCCATCGACGCCAAAGCGGGAAACTGTGCCGTGAACGGCGTCGGTTATGAAGTAGTTTCCGGTGGAGTCAATTGTGATGGCCGAGGAGGTGAGTAGGCCGGATCCTCCGGGAATGATGGGAAAAGGCGGTCCGCTGACAGGAAGCTTTAGGAGGTTGCCCGAGCCGGGAGTTGCGCCAGTTTCGAGGATGTACGCGTTGCCGGCTGGGTCTACCGTTACTGCTGAAGGAGCGGTAAGGGAGCTGACAACAGTTTTCACGATACCGGGGGTGAAGACACCGAGCGAGCCGGTTGCCCTGCCTTCGAGCCCTTGGGAGATGCTGTTGCCGGAGACCGAGTCGGCGAGCTTGATGGGAGCGCTGCGCAGTCCAAGAAGAGTGGGTGTGAAGCGAACAAAGACCTGGCAGGTAACAGGTGGCGCGCCCGGAGCCGAAGGGGTAAGGACGCCGGTGCAGGTATTTGTGATGATGTTGAAGTCTGGCCCTGAAGTAACAGATAGATTTACTTTTTGGTTGACAACAAAGGTGACCGGGAGGCCAGCGCTGAGACTCCCAACTGGCGTAGGCGGGAAGATGATGTTGCTGCTGAGTTTGCGAAGGATGCTGTTGCTGGAGTCAGCGAGAGAGAAGTTGCCTAGGCTGTCGACGGCAATTCCTCGGGGACCGTTGAGAGGGAAGTCGAGTGCGGAGGTTCCGTCCTGGACTGGGCTGTAGGAGCCGGAGGCGCCATTGGGGAGGCCCGCGGTGATGGTCACGCTGGATGCGCCCAGGACGTAACTGACCACGACATCGGGAGTGGTCTCGGTAATGTAGATCGACTGCGTGGGCGAAAAGGCTAGACCATATGGCTTGTTCAGTGCCGTGGCGATTGTGCCTGAGTTGTCATTGGAGCACTGGCCGACGGCTGTTTGGAACGTCAATAGACCGACGACCTGGCGGACGCAGTTGTTGCCGGTATCGGCGATGAAGAGATCTCCTGCGCCGTTGATTGCGAGACCTGAGGGGGCGTTCAGCGTGACATTGCCGGTGATGCCGGGGCAGGTTGTAGGAACTAGTGCGGAAGGCGCGCCAGCTACTACGCAGAGGCTCGAGGAAGGAGCCTGGAGCAGGACTTGATAGGTGCTGAGAGCCGCGGGGACTTCAGTATCCTGAATGGCGATGTAGAGGTTGTTGCTGGCGTCAAGGGCCAGACCGTTGGGGTTCGGGGTGGCTGAGACAGCGGAACCGCAGGTGCCGGAGACGGTGGTAAGCGAAGCGACTCCGGAGGCTCCTGCGGCGAGTTTGCGAACGCAGTTGTGACTACTGTCTGCGATGTAGAGGTTGTTCGAGCTGTCGACCGCAAGACCCGTGGGTTGGTATAGACCCTGGGAGGGGGCCGGAGTGCTGTTCGATGAAGTGGAACAGGTGTCTCCTTTGCCCGAGACAGCGAGTCCGACCAGGGTACTCATCGACCCCGAGCTATCGATTTTGCGCACGCAGTTGTTCAACGTATCCGAGAGATATTGGTTGCCGTTCGAATCGAAGACAATATAGGACGGAGTGTTGAGGCTGACCGTTGTCGCGGGTCCGAAGTCTCCGTTGAAGCCTGGAGTGATGGTTCCGGCATATCGAGTGCCGCTCTGCACCAAAGTAAGGGCTTGGGCGTGTGCGAGAGACGGAACGGTGGCGGATGCAACGAGAACGACCAGGGCAGACAGGGCCTGAACACCGGCGAGACGGCTGAGATGCATGAATGAAGCTCCTAGGTTCGTGCTACAAAGTGAATCAGGACGGACGCGCAAGTGCAGGTGAAGCGGTTCTTTGGAGTTGTGACACTCCATCAAAAGCAGGTATCCGGTCTCCTGCGCCAAAAGTATTGCATATAGAGGATTTGAGGGAACTACCTATAAAGTGGCAGTTGCAACAGCCTCGGAACGATTGAGTTTTTTGGGAAATTCGAGCAATCTTCGGCTAAGAGTAAGAGAAGACGCTACAGGAGGAAGGGTGCTGTTCTGCGTAGAGTAACTACTCTCTTCGCGGCAGCTAGCCCTGGTTGAGCACTTATCTCTCATCACTTGAGATCCCACTCTTGGAACGACCCGAGGCTACGGCGTCTGCCGTTTCGATGGACAGATGAGACCCCGACGCGGAGAATAGCAGTCAGGGTTGAGGGAGGCAGACTTTTGGCATGAAAGAAAGTCGGCAGATCGTTCGGATGTGGCGGCAAGGAGGAGCAGCCGCGATGGTGACGCTTGTACGGGTCGAGGGATCGAGCTATCGACGGCCGGGAGCTCGCCTGCTGCTGGGGAAGCAAGGAGAGTACGCAGGGACGATTAGTGGAGGATGCCTAGAGGCCGAGGTGATGCGCAAGGCCGCGTGGTTGGTTCGGGATGGCGCCGTGGTGGAGCGGTATTCGACGATGTTTGATGACACGGCGGAGGTGCCGTTTGGGCTGGGGTGCGGGGGGATAGTCGATCTACTGATCGAACCGGTCGATACTCCTGAGTGCCGAGCTGCGCTCGCGGCACTGGAAGTTGCGCTTGCTGGGGATGAGGTGACGGTGCTGACCTGGCTACCGTGTGCCGGAAGGAGCCTGGAACGTGCTGTACTTGCGGCGACGGGAGATTTCACATTTGCTAGCGCGGGCCTGACAGAGCCTGAACTAATGGAGGCGAGGGCAGCCGTACTACTTCGAGGCGCTGTTGCGAATATGCCATCTGGCATCTTTGTGGAGCGAATCACCACTCCACAGCGGTTGTTCGTTCTGGGAGCAGGCGATGACGCGAAACCAGTGGTGAGTATGGCGGCGTTACTGGGTTGGAGCGTTTCGGTGATGGATGGACGGGCGCAGATGGCTCGCGAGGATCGATTTCCGGAGGCGGAGCGGGTGATCGTGGCATCTGCGGCGTCGAGTGAGGTTCTGGCGATTCGTCCTGACGACGCAGTGGTACTGATGACACATAGTTATGAGCAGGACAGGGATCTGCTGGCCGCGGTGCTCCCGTTGCATCCCAGGTACCTTGGTCTGCTGGGGGCACGGCACCGGAGTTCGCTGCTGGTCAGCGAGGCTGCAGCGATATTGGGATGGACGCTTGGGGCGTGCTGCGACCGTATCTATGCGCCAGTGGGGTTGGACCTTGGCGGTGACGGACCGGAGGCCATTGCTCTCGCGGTTATCGCTGAGGTGCAAGCCTCCTGCATGGGGAAGCTGGGTGCTTCGCGAAGGTTGTCGTCGGAAGATGTTGAGATTCACCTGAGAGAGGGTGGCGTCGCACGCTATTTGCAAACACAGTGTGCGCTGGATGTTGCGTGAAGCGGATCGGTGCGGTGATTCTCGCGGCTGGGGCTTCGAGGCGGTTGGGGGAGCCGAAGCAACTGGTGAAGATAGGAGCCGAAAATCTGTTGGAACACTCGGTGAGGGTAGCTCGTGAGGCCGGATTTTCACCGGTGGTCGTGGTGTTGGGGGCTTCTGCGGAATCGATCGAGGCGGAGTGTGAGTTGGGTGATGCTGATGTTTTGAGGAATGACAACTGGTGCGAGGGAATGAGCGCTTCAGTGCGAGTTGGAGTGGGGGCTCTGCATGACCTGGACGGTTGTGTGGTGATGACTTGCGATATGCCGGGTGTGACGGCTTTGCACCTACGGAGCCTGGCGGCTTCAGGAGAGGTAGCAGGGTCCACGTACGATGGTCGGCGAGGAGTGCCGGCTTATTTTCCGGCGTCCTTGTTTAAGGATCTGATGGAGTTGCGGGGCGATGCCGGAGCAAAAGATTTGCTGCGGTCGGCACAGTGCGTAGCGTTGGCTGGTGGGGAGTTGGATGTGGATACGATTGAAGATCTGGCACGTGCGCGTGAATTGTTTGGGTAGAGGCTCTCGCGGCATGATGCTAGAGGGTGTGCAGAAACTCTTCGAGGAGGTTGGCAGCAACTGCAGCGCGGTATTTCGCAGTGCTGCGGATGTCATCGATGGGAAGGGTTTCGCTCAATAAAGCTCCGCGGGCGGCGGCGAGGGAAGCGGGCGTCACGGGTTTGTTGAGGAGAGACTGTTCCGTGGCGATGAGGCGGGCAGGAGTCTCGCGCAGGCTGGCGGCTCCGATGCGGATACTTTCGATCACGCCACGGTTGGTGCGGGCGACTGCGGCGATTGCGACCTTTGAGATAGCTTGGGCGTTCCGAGTCCCCACCTTGCGAATGTAGATTTTGTAATCAACGAAGTTACGTAAGAGCGTGATGCTGTGGAGGAGTTCATCAGGGGCGAGAGCGGTTTTTTTGTAGCTTAGGTGGAAGTCGCGGTAAGGAATTGTGCGACTGCCGCGAGTTGAGACGAGAGTGACAGTAGCGTCGTAAGCGAGAAGGGCCGGAGGGGAGTCGGCGGCGGGGCTGGCATTGACGATGTTGCCGCCGATGGTGCCTCGGTTCTGGTTCGCAATGGAGCCGGTCCAACTGGCGGCCTGAAAGAGGAGGGAGAGTTCGCTGGCGATGATGGGGTGATTGCGAACATCAGTGAAAGTAGTGCCGGCACCGATGCGGACTGCGTCGGGGGTGACTTCAATGAAGCGCAACTCTTCGAGGTTCCAGAGAGAGACGAGCTTTTTAGGCTGAAGACGCCCAGCGCCCAGCGCCACCATTAACTCGGTGCCGCCGGCCATGGGGATGTAGCGGTCGGGCGAGTCTGCGAGGATCTGAAGAACAGCGTCAAGCGATTTTGGGGCGATGAGATCGTATTGCGTGATGTTGGAGCGCATTATTCGGCGGCTCCGACGAGAGCTGCGGCCTGAACAGCGTTGAAGATGCGAATGTAGCCAGTGCAGCGGCAAAGATTGCCGGAGAGACCTTCCTGGATTTGTAACAAAGTTGGTTGCGGATATTTTTCAAGCAGGTGACATGTGGCGAGAATCATGCCTGGAGTGCAGATGCCGCACTGTGCCCCCCCGTTCTCGAGGAAGCATTGCTGGATAGGATGAAGTCTTTCGTTGATTGCGACGCCTTCGATCGTCGTAATCTCCGCTCCTTCTACTTGAAGGATAGGAATGAGGCAAGAGTTGACCAGATCGCCATTCATAAGAACCGAACAGGAGCCACATTCTCCCTCGCCGCAGCCTTCTTTTGCTCCCGGAAGGTGAAGGTCTTCGCGAAGAACGTCGAGGAGACGCTTCATTGGCGGGGATTCGATGATCTTTGACTGCCCGTTGACAGTGAGTTGAATCGTGGTCACGCGGTGGCCTCGCTGAAAATTGGGCCGGCCACCGCGGGATCGAGAGATTCGCTGCCTGCTTCGGGCGTGCGGGTTATTCGCTCGAAGATGTCTTCGGGAAGGAGCGGAATTTCGGTGAAGGCAATGCCGGTGGCATGCTCGATGGCGTTGAGGATGGCGGGAGCAGGGCCGTCCATAGGGAGTTCGCCGATGCCTTTAGCTCCGAAGGCTCCGTGGGGGCTTGGAATCTCTTCGAAGGTGACATGGATGGGTGGGACGTCGGCGCTGGTGGGCATGATGTAGTTCGTCATCTGATTATTGGCGAGATGACCGTTTTGCCACAGGCATTTCTCGTAGAGTGCGTAGCCGATACCCTGAGCGACTCCGCCTTCTATCTGGCCGGCGGCGAGGATCGGGTGAAGGACTTTTCCTACTTCCTGCAGGGCGTAGAAGTTGGTCACGCTTGCGGAGTAGGTGGTGGTATCGACGGCGACCTCGGCGACGTAGACGGCCCAGGCGTACGCGGGATAGGCTTCGCCACTGTAGTTTTCGTCGTCCCAGAAGATGTCGCCGGGGGACTGGTAGCGGGCTTCGGACTTGAGGGAGCCGTGTTGGGCGAGGAAGAGAAGCGCGGCGGTGCGGAAGTCTTCGGGAGTGTAGTCAGGTGCGAGATAGCCGCCATGGACGAGGGTACCGCAGAGTGATTGCGCGGCCCGTTCGACGAGTTTGCCGACCACCATAGCGGTGCGGCTGGCGACGGTTGGTCCGGAGTTGGGGACGTGGCCAGTGTCTGGTTGGGCGATGAGGATCTGGTCGTAAGGCAAGCGGAGGGTTTGGGCGGCGATCTGGCAGAGGATGGTGTTGGTGCCCTGGCCGAACTCCGTGGAGGAGACGAGGAGGCGCGGTTGGCCTTCGGGTGTGAGCTCGATTTCGACGAGGGAGTTGAGGCGGCGCTCGCCGGAGCCGGTGAAGCCTGCGCCGTGGAAGAAAGTGGCGAAGCCGATACCGCGCTTGATGATGCTGGTTGGGTTCTCGCGGTCGAACTGCTCGCGTTTGGCATGGTAGTTGGACTCTTCGAGGGCTCGCGTGAGTAGGTGCTGCATGTCGACGGGATCTTTGAGGAGCTGGCCGGTTGCCGTGTGGTCGCCGGTGCCGAGGAAGTTGCGTCGGCGCAACTCTTCTGGGGTGAGGCCGACGACCTTGGCTATCTTGTCCATGTGGCGTTCGAGAGCGAAGATGCTTTGCGGTGCGCCGAAGCCGCGGAAGGCCCCGTGGGGCGGAATATTTGTTGCGACTGCTTTGGCGCGGACGGTGAGGTGGGGCCAGTGGTAGGGGCCGGGGGCGTGGATGGTGCCGCGGGAGAGGACGACGGGGGAGAGGGTGGCGTAGGCCCCGCCGTCGATGGCGAAGTCTATCTCGCCGGCGAGGAGCTTGCCGTCCTTGCTGACGGCGGTGCGATGGCGGGTGCGGCTGGGGTGGCGCTTGGTGGTGGCGGCCATGTCTTCGGCGCGGTCGTAGCAGAGCTTGACGGGGTGGCCGGACTTCATGGCGAGGAGGGCGGCGTGGCTGCCGATGACGGAGGGGAAGTCCTCCTTGCCGCCGAAGGCTCCGCCGGTCTCGGTCTGGATGACTCGGCACCTCTCGGCGGGGAGGTTGAAGACCAGTTCGAGGGCGTGGACGAGATAGTACGGACACTGCATGGAGCCGCGGACTGTGACTCCGGCTTCGGGATCATATTCGGCGATGACTCCGTTGTTCTCGATGTAGAGCTGCTCCTGGGCGCCAGTGCGGTACTCGCCTACGACGATGTAGTCGGCGGTCTGCCAGATCTCGTCGGGGATCGGCTTCTGGTCCTTCTGCATGAGGTAGGTCTTGAAGGTGTTGGCACTCTCACCTTCGCCCCAGATGATCTGCTCTTTTTTTTCGGAGTCCTCGATGGTGTAGATGGCGGGGAGTTCTTCGTAGGTGATGTGGACCGCGGCGACGGCGGCGGGGAGTACGGCCCGGTTAGGGTGGGCGAGGAGGAGGATGGGCTCTTCGGCGTGGTTGACATGGGTGACGGCCAGGCAGGGGTGGTCTTTGGTGAGGTGGACGATGCAGTTTTCGCCGGGGATATCGGCGGCGGAGACGATGGTGTACTCGTGCCAGGGGATGGCGGGGTCGAAGGCGATGGAGGTGATGCGGCCGCGGGGGATGGTGCTGCGGACAGTGGCTCCGAACCACATGCCGGGGAGGCTGATGTCATCGACGTAGCGGGCGCGGCCCATGACCTTGTCTCTGCCCTCTTTGCGGATGGGGGAGCTGCCAACGATCTGATGATGGCTGGTCATGGAAGGTGTTGCATAAGGATAGACGAAGTTTGGTGGCTTGCGACGAATCGTTGGGGTTGGGGTACCCCCTCCCCCCCCTTGGGGTATTTTGGGAGCAAATCCTTTTATTTGAGTGGTTTGCAGATAGGCAGTGGCTGCAAAATATTCCATACAAAGGAGTTACGTGCAAAATACTTGTTTTCAAGAGGTTACGCACGGCGTTGGCCGGGCGTCGGTAGAAGGCGACGCTGTCCTTCGTTTTCTCCGCTGTATCCATTATAGAAGGTTGAGAGGAACTGATACGCCATGTGATTTCGCTGGATTGGCGCGGGGTTTGGCGGTTCAGGGGCTTGACAGGTTTTCCGGGAGCTTCCGGATTTTCTCTGTGTGGCGATTCGGGGCCTAGTGTTGTGAGGTTGACGGGGTTGGGTTGTGGGCCGAAACTGGTTGAGAGTCGAGTGACAGTGGTGGGCCAGACCTGCGGACGTGAGATATCTCACAACTGAATGGGAGAGAAGCAATGTATGACATGGCGAATATGAAGAAGCTGGGCTTGCTCGGGGAAGGAGCTCCAGAGGCGACGAAGGCTTTCTGGGCGTTCGATAAGGCGGCGATGGCTGATGGAGTTGTTCCTAAAAAGTACAAGGAGTTGATTGCGGTGGCGGTGGCGTTGACGACGCAGTGTCCCTACTGTCTGGAGCTGCATCGAGCTGGTGCGGTGGCTGCGGGGGCCAGTCAGGAGGAGTTGGCTGAGACGGCGTTGGTGGCTGCAAATCTTCGTGCGGGGGCGGCTATAACGCATGCTACTCATCTGATGGGCGGGGCGAAGAGTTAGGTGTTGCTATTGCTTTTTGTGTGAGGCGCTAGCGTGTGTGGTGAACCTAAACGGAAAGCGGGTTTCTCCACTGCGCTGTGAACGGCCTCGGTCGAGCTGACGATTTTGTGGAGGGAGCGGGAACGGTTGGAGTGTTTGGGTTGGAAGGTCCGAACGGTTTGGGTGGGTCGAAGGTGTCGGGATCCTTCACTCCGTTCAGGATGACGGCGAAGAGCAGACAACGGCAAGGGCAATGGCAACGGCAAGGGCAGAGGCAGAGGCAAAGGCAAAGGCAAAGGCAAATACGGGGATTCTTCGCTGCGCTCAGAGTGACGGCGTTTTGCTGCGAGTGGGTGAGTGGTTAGTGGTAGGTGACGGTGGCGAGGGCTTGATGGGTGAAGCTGTCGTAGAAGAGTTTGTAGCCGGATTCGTTGCCGGCTTGAACCTGGAAGAGTAACTCGGAGTGGCCTTCGTGGGCGAAGTCTGCGGCGCCGGCTAGGTGCATGAGTCGGCCTAGGTGGTGAACTTCGCCCATGGGTGAGATGGCGAACCAGTGATCGACCCAGGCGTCGTCGGGTGGGCCGTCGCAGAGGTAGCCGTTGAGGGTGACCTCGAGGATGCGCCAGTTCTTGTTCGAGACGTAGGAGGAGCCGGGGGCGATCTGCTGGTCGGTGATGGTGGAGTCGTGGTAGTTCGATGGTGAATTGCTGGTCGTTTGCGTGCAGTTCTTTGGGTGAGGGTAGAGTTTGTGGAAGGCCTGCTGGACGTGGGTGACGTCGAGGGGGAAGGGAGAGGCGGGTTGCCAGTTGTCGGGGTCGGTGAGGGTGGGGAGGGTGGTGGCGAGGATGGTGTGGGGTGGGTCTGGGCGATCGGGGGTTGGGCGGGTCTCGAGGTTGAGTACAGCGGCGGGGTTGGTGATGGCCTGGACACCTATCTCGGAGTAGAAGTGGTAGGCGGCAGGCGTGGTGGCAGCTACCTTCGCGACGGGTTTGCCTCGTCTGATGAGGGTCCAGGTGGTGACGGACGGATAGACGTGGACGACGGTTTGGAGGCAGGCTTCGTCCTGACAGGTGGCGTTGTAGGAGCGCCACTCCCGGCCGGATTGATGGAAGAGGACGCGGACGCCGGGTTGACCCTGGTTGTCGCCTCTGCCGGAGGAGGTGGACTCGAAGATGCCGATGAGGGGTCTTTGTGCTGAGGCTGTGAGGGTGGAGAGAAGCAGGAGGGTGAGGACTGGGGGCTTCATGGTGGGGTTAGTTTACTCATGAGATGAGACTGCGCGGCTGCGGTCGGAGTGAGGATTTTTGGGTGGTCGCGGGGAGTCGGGGCCATGGGGTGGTTGAGCGAACCTGGAAGCGAGGGGTACGAGAAGAAGCAATAGGGAGATAACAGTAGTAGAAGAAGTGACGGTAAAGATGGCAGGAACTGCAATTGCAAAAGCAACGGCAACCGCAACCGCAACCGCAGATCCCCTTCGGGGATGACAACAAGAATTGCAAAAGCAACGACAACGACAACGGCAAATGCAGCGACAACGGCAAATGCGACCGCAGATCCCCTTCGGGGATGACAACGAGAACTGCCAAAGCAACGGCAACTGCAAGAGCAACGGCAGATGCAACAGCAACGGCGACGGCAAAAGCAACGACAACGGCAGAAGCAACGACAACTGCAGAAGCAACGACAACTGCAGAAGCAACAGCAGATCCCCTGCGGGGATGACAACAAGAATTGCAAAAACTATGGCAAGGAGGACGCCAGGCGGGAGGCGGCGAGCTTTGCACAGTTTTGAGAAGACTACAGGGGTCACGAAGAATTCATCTGGCAGTCATACTGCGTTGCTTTCAGGGGAGGAGTATCGCTTTGAACCTAGCTACTTCTGTTTTATCCAACTCTTCCGCCCAGTTCAGGAGGTTTCACCATGTCTACCGCACTCTCTCCACTGATCTCGCGCAATGCTCTTGTTGCGTCCGCTGCCATGCTGCTTAGCGTTGCCCCGGCGTTTGGCCAGGCCAGCACGCCTACCGCTGTTGACGGTTACCACCTCAGCGTCTTCGCGAGGGGATACAAAGGGAAGTTTACGGCTCCCGATTCGATCGCCGTATACAAGGACCATGTTTATATCGGCTACGGCGATGGAAATGATCCCGCGGGCAAAGATGGGAAGTCGAACATGATCGTCGAATATAACCGGGCGGGGCAGATGGTCTATAGCTTTACGGTGAAGGGGCACAATGATGGTCTGAAGCTGAATCCCTACACAAACAAGCTTTGGGTGATGCAGAATGAGGATGCAAATCCTAGTCTGGTGATCTTCGATCCGGATACGCGGGTGAAACAGACGGTTCCGTTTGCGGCTGCGCCAGCGGCCGGAGGCGGATATGACGACATCACGTTTCTGAAGGGCAAGACCTATCTGAGCGCTTCGAATCCGGCACATAATCCGAACGCCTTTCCGGCTATCGTCGAGGCGAAGATTGAAGGCGGGCTGGTGGTGGTGACGCCGGTGCTGGAGGGCAATGCAACGGCAAAGAATGTCCTGACCGGGCTGCCTGTGACGTTGAACCTGCAGGATCCGGACTCGATGACGACATCGCCGACGGGAGATATCGTGCTGGATAGCCAGGGCGACTCGGAGTTGATCGTGGTGCGGTATCCAGGTAGCCCGGCTCAGAGTGCGCTGCAGATTCCGTTGAGCTCTCCCTACGGCCAGCCGCAGGTGGATGACACGCTGTTCGCGCCGTCGACCGATGGTTTTCTGCTGGTGTCGGATGAGCCTGCCAACGTAACGTACAAGATCACGAAGGATGTTTTTAGTCCGGGCGCCGCTTACTCGGCGGGAGTTGCGGGTGCAAGCGCGGCTCCGGGATTTGTGGGACGGCTGGACCTGGAGTTTGGACAGCTGACGCCGATTGTGAGCGGAATGCAGAGTCCGCACGGACTTGGTTTTGTGAGCACGAATGACAAAGAGGACGAGACGAAGCAGGAGGAGATGAAGGAAGCCTGCCAGATTCTGCTTTCTAACTAGCGGGGTTGTTGCGTGGTGATGGAGGCCGCTTAGGATGATTGTGATCTGGATCCTGGGCGGCCTCGCGTAGCAGGAAGACTGTCCGGAGTTTGCCAGGAACAGCCGTGCGCCTCTTGCCTTATGCTGGTGGCGGTTGGAATACACAGTTTTTAGAAAAGGAGACGCACAATGACGACGCAGGAATTGGCCGACAAGTTGGTGAAGCTTTGCCGGGAAGGCAAATTTAAGGAGGCAACCGAGAGCCTATACGGCGAGGACATCGTGAGCATGGAAGCGGGAGCGCCTCCGGGAGGATCGCGCGAGTCCAAAGGACTGGAGGCGGTCAAAGCCAAGGGCGAGTGGTGGGCGACAAACCATGAGGTTCACTCCTGTACGGTCGAGGGACCTCTGGTCGCCGGCTCGCACTTTACCTGCACCTTCAAACTGGATGTGACGTTCAAACCGCAGAGCCGGCGCTTCGTGATGGAAGAGGTTGCGGTGTACAAGGTTGTGGGCGGCAAGGTGGTCTACGAAGAGTTCTTCTACGACATGGGCCAGTAGTTGCTCCCTCCGCCTGGGGATCGATTCCGGGCGGAGGGTTTAGAGTTATCGACGTTTGCCGGCAGCGGCTTTGCGCCGGTTGGTTGCGGCGTGCGGCTTGCGTGCCGGGCGCGTGCGGACGGGCTTTTTCTTGCTGCCCTTGCTCTTTCCACCCTTCGAGGCGCTGGTGGATGAGGGGTTGACGACGGTGATGAGTTTTGTGCCGATGGGGGAGCCGAGGCCGGTGCAGGCGTCCCAGCCGGGGCCGGCGGTGAAGCCTGTGGGAGAGCCGGAGTAGTTGGTGCCGGAGGTGATGTCGTTGAAGGCGGCGGCGCCTTTGGCGGCATAGATGGCGGGTTGAATGAAGCCGGCTGAGGTTCCGTTCTGTGCGTTGGCTACGGCGATGAGGCCGGCCCAGAGAGGAGCTACAGCGCTGGTGCCACCGATGGGCAGGGTCTTGCCGTCGACGCGGATGATGTAGCCGGTGGAGGGGTCGGCGTCGCCGGAGACGTCGGGGACGCCTCGGCCGCCTGCGGAGTTGGTGGGGGCGGGGACGCCTGCGTTGGCCTGCCAGGTGGGGAGTGGGAAGAAGTTGCTGACGCCGCCTCCGGTTGCGCCTTCGTTGTTGGCGATTTCGTTCCAGACGACCTCGGAGTTGATGGAGGAGCCGGTGCCGATGAGTTTGGTTCCTCCGCAGGCGAGGACGTGGGGGCTGGAGGCGGGGAAGTCTACGTGGTTGCTGCCGTCGGTGAGGCCGTCGGTGGAGCCGTTGTCGCCGGAGGCTACGGTGATGGTGATGCCGAGGGCGGCGGCGGACTGACAGGCGGCGTCGAGGGCGTTGAGGGACTGGGTGGTCCAGCTAGACTCGGGGCCGCCCCAGCTGATGGAGATGACGCTGGGTTTGTTGGTGGTGTCATGGACGGCGGTGGCGATGGCGTCGATGAAGCCCTGGTCGGTGTTGGGGGCGAAGTAGACGACGATGTTGGCGCCGGGGGCGACGGAGGCGGCGACTTCGATGTCAAGCATGACTTCGCCGTCGGCGCTGTTGGCGTTGGTGGGGCTGTTCTTGCCGCCGTCGACGGAGACGGTTTTGACGCTGGGGGTTTTCTGGCCGAGGGTTTTGAAGTAGGCGGTGAGGTCGGTGGTTTTGTAGCCTCCGCCTAGCTCGATGATGCCGATGGTCTGGCCTGCGGCGGAGGCGTTGGGCGGGAACTGGTAGAGCGCGGCGATCTGAGGCGGGGTATAGGAGATGCTGGTGCCGGAGGCGTGGGGATGGGCGAAGCCTCCGGCCTGGGCGATGTTGGCGGTGAGGTCGCCGGCTTCGCCCGCGATGCGAAAGTGGGGCTGTGCCTGGGGGCGGTTGTCGAGGCCGAGAACGGCTTCGACGGGGCCGACGAGGTCAGTGGGGAGGGTGATGCTGCCCTCGCGGACGCGGTAGGTGGTGCCGTCGTGAGTTTTGTGGACGAGGGTGACGCCGAAGGCCTTCTGCATGGCGGCGACGGTGCCGGTGAGCTTGATGGTGCGGCGCTCGGGGCCGGGCGTGTCGGGTGCGACGGTGAGGCCGAACTCTTTGGCAAAGGTGCGGACGAGTTTGACGGCGGCGGGGTCGGCTCCGTGAGTCTTTCTGTATTGGGCGTGGGTGAGGCGCTGCTTGCCGAGGCGGTTGGCGACTTTGAGAGGGGCCTTGCGGCGGACGACGACCGAGACGGTGATCTTTGTGCCGGAGGGCGCGGGCTTTTCGCCGGCGGTTTGCACGAAGGCAGATTTTTCGCTGCCGGGAAGTACGGTGCGGGGGGAGGCTGAGATGTGGGGAGTGGATGTCTTTTTGGTTGCCATTGAATGGTCCTCGAAATTTGGGGATGAATTTGTGTGAGGGGCCGGATTAGGTGGCGAGTTTCGCGAAGACCAATAGTATGCCTGCTCCGTGGAGGAAGGAAGCTGTTGGAGATGAAAATTCGCGACGCCTGCGGGATAGTGCGCAGACGTGAAGGATCGTATCGCCGTCTTCGGACGAGCGCGTGTGGAGGTGTGGCTCGATTGAACTGGAGCAAATTTCGAGTTGACGTAGAGGATACCGAACGGAGGGCAAAAGCAGATTCCTCCCCCTTCGGCTTCGCTCAGGGTGCGGAATGACAACAAAAATGAGCGGTAGAACACCTCTATAGCAACAGGAAATTTGCTTTAGAAGTGACGCAGGGGTTCGGTGGGTGCGGAGGATTTGAAGTCGGGATCGCCGGGGATGGGGTCGAGGTTGGAGCGAAGGTCGGCGCTGCGTTCGAGAGAGCGGCTGACGATGTCGCGGGAGCCGAGACCGACGGCGAGAGCGAGGGTG
Source organism: Tunturibacter gelidoferens (assembly GCF_040358255.1). NCBI lineage: Bacteria > Pseudomonadati > Acidobacteriota > Terriglobia > Terriglobales > Acidobacteriaceae > Tunturiibacter > Tunturiibacter gelidiferens. The sequence continues at coordinate 4,818,330 of NZ_CP132938.1, read as the reverse complement.
AGGACGATGCCGCCGAAGAGGATTCCGAAGGCGAGTTCGACGACGGCGCCGCCGATCTGGAGGTGGTCGAGGACCATAGCGGCGGTGAGAACGAGGACGAGCCACTTGATGCCGAGAGAGAGGAAGCGGGCGTACTGGAGCTTGGCGTTGACGGCTCCGATGAGGACGGAGCGCTCGAGGAAGCGCGCGATGAGGGTGCCGGCGATGAGGAGGAGGACGGCTCCGATGGAGTGGGTGAGGTAGGGCAGGACGAAGAGGGAGATTTGGGACTCGCCGGGGAAGGCGGCGTCGAAGGCGGAGATGCCGATGAAGCAGCCGATGGCTACGCATCCCCAGAAGACGACTCGTGCGAGGAGTGCGGTTGGGCTATGCGCGGGAGACCAGTCTGAGATGGTGGCGGAGGAGTTGCGGGCGAGGCGCTCGTCGAACTTGGCGGCGGTGAGCGAGCGGCGAAGGAGTGCGGCGAGGCCCATGCCGATGGCGGTCATGATGACTAGGGCGAGAAGAAGGGCGATGAGGGCCGGGAGAAAGCTCGCCAGCTTATAGAGGACCTGCTGGGCGGATTGGCGGAGTGCCTGTTCGACTTGTTGCCACATGAGAAAGTCTCCTTACGGGTTTGCTGGCCTATTTGATTTGCCGCTGTTTAGAGATTTTTTGTTGAAGTGCTTTCTCTATGGGTTGAAACGGTCGGGCCAGCGCCAGCGTGATACGAGATAGGGTTTGTCGGTTTCAAAAGCTACGGCGAGATCCTGAATGTGCTTTTCGGGGGGCGTGCCCGTGCTGATCAAGGTGAGATGAGAGGCAACCCAGGCGAGATAGAGCGGGGTGAGCGCGCCGAGAAGGTGACCGCGGTTGATGGTGCGCAGGCGGTAGGCGAGGATGAAGTCGTAGACGATGCGAGCCCAGAGATTATCGGGCATGCGGAAGTTTTCCGGTTGGAGCATGGAGAGTTTCTTGAGGCCGAGGAGCGAGTTGGGCGGAAGGACCAGGGACCAGATCTCGTGGAGGTTGGTGTAGGCGAGACGGAAGGCCTCGAGCATGGGTGCGGTTTCGGGCGGCTCGGCGACGTGAGCGGTTTGCGGAAGGGGCTGGGCGGGTTGGGTGCCGCGGGCACGCTGCCAGAAGGAGGCTTTGGCGTCGACGTCGGCGAAGAATGAGCCGGTGATGTGGGCGAGGAGGCTGTTGAGGTCGCGATTCGCGGGTTGAGGGATGGCGCGAGGGGTGACCTCTACCTCGGCGACTGTGAAGTTGGCGTTTGCTGCTTCCGCGAGGGGCCAGAGCAAGGAGTCGTCCTGTGCTGTGGCGGTGAAGCGCTGTGCTGTGGCGGCGAGACGGCCGGCCATGCGAAGGGAGAGGCCGAGGTCGATGGCGAGGGGGTAGCGCGGGCGGGTGCCGAAGAGGGCGCGGGTGACGGGGTAGAGCATCGCGGAGTTGACGAGGCCTTCGCGGGGGCCGAGTTCGTAGTGCGCGACGGAGAGGTCGCTGGTGAGAGTGGATTGGGCTAGAGCGCGGATGGTCTCGGGATGCAGAGACTGGCATTCGGCGCCGAGAAGGAGGCAGCTGGTGGCGCGGTTTTCCTGCGCGAGTTTGTAGGTGTTGAGATAGTCGGCTGCGGTGAGGACCCAGGGGGTCGCAGAGACGGCGGTGGGGGTGTAGGGGATGAGGCGCAAGGGGCTGCCGGAGGAGAGCTGAGGCGCGGTGTCCGGGGTGGCGACGAGGACCGTTTCGTTTGGAAACGCGAGGGCAAGGTTTGAGAGCGTGATTTCGAAGGCCTCTTGAGAGAGGGGAACCAGGCTAACGAGCATGCTGCTGGTTGCGGTCGTCGCGGGCGTCGGGTTCATGGCGTTCGAGGTAAGGTCGATATTTGTCTGCGCGGAGGCCATCGTGCGATGTGGACTTTCTCGGTTCGGTTAGCGGCGCCTCAGGTTGTCGATATCTGCCGGAAGATACTTATCGTCTGAAGAGGCGTTCCTGCCGTGAGTGTACTGCCGATTCTGAGGCTGCGCGAGAGCAAGGGTGGCAGCGGCGAAAGATTTTTCATGAGCCCGGTTGCTCGAAGGGTAATTTCGCTGGCATACTTCATTGCCTTGCCCTGGGGTCGCGGTGTTGCGCATCTGATGGGTTAAATCCATTCCTGAAAGAGATGCCGGGTGTGGCGTAAGTGGTTGTAGGCGGGCTGAATGCACCGGCAAGTTGGAGGTTTTGTGGCGAAGGCGAAGAAGAAAGTCGCAGGCAAGTTGCATGGTGCTGTAGACGGGGCGGCGCATGGGGCGTTGCACGGGGCGTTACATGGGGAGAGGATTGAAGACTACGCGATGATGGGGGACTGCGAGACTGCGGCGCTGGTGTCGAAAGAGGGGTCGATCGACTGGTTATGCTGGCCCACCTTCTCGTCTGCTGCTTGCTTTGCGGCGCTGCTGGGGACGCGGGATCACGGCTTCTGGCAGATCGTACCGAAGGGTAAGGTGAAGGCGACGAGGCGGGAGTACGAAGGGCACACGTTGATCGTTGAGACTACTTTTGAGACGAGGGAGGGAGAGGTGTGCCTGATCGACTTTATGCCGCCGCGCGAGAGGCACTCTCATGTTGTGCGGATCGTACGTGGAGTTCGTGGCAGGGTATCGATGCAGATGGATCTGGCGATCCGGTTTGATTACGGACGGACGATTCCCTGGGTGACGCGCACCGCGGACGGGTTGCGGGCGATCGCCGGCATGGACATGGTTACGCTGAGAACGAAGGCGCGATTGCGTGGAGAAGGCATGACGACGCGGAGCGACTTCACGGTGCGTAAGGGCGAGACGATGAGTTTTACGCTGACCAGTTCTTCGTCTCTGGAGAAGAGTCCACCTGAGCTCTCGGTGGATAAAGCGCTTGCGGAGACGCAGAGGTTCTGGAGCAAGTGGAGCCGGAAGAATGCGTACGCCGGGCCTTACGCGGAGGCGGTGGAGCGTTCGCTGATTACTTTGAAGGCGATGACGTATAGACCGTCGGGGGGGATTGTGGCGGCTGTAACGACCTCGTTGCCGGAGAGGATTGGCGGGGCGCGCAACTGGGACTATCGCTATTGCTGGTTGCGCGACACGGCGTTTACGTTGCTGATTTTGATGCAGGCCAGTTATGTGGACGAGGCGGTGGAGTGGCGTAAGTGGTTGTTGCGCGCCATCGCTGGGGCACCCGATCAGGTGCAGACGATCTATGGGATCTGCGGCGAGCGACAGTTGGTGGAGTGGCAGGCAGACTGGCTGCCCGGTTATGAAAATTCGAGTCCGGTTCGGATCGGGAATGCGGCGGTGGATCAGTTTCAGCTGGACGTCTTTGGTGAGGTTTCGTCGGCTCTGTCGAGGGTTCCGCAGGCTGAAGACGAGATACGTGTGTCGGCGGCTTCGGTACAGGCGGCGTTGATCGACCATCTGTGCAAGGTGTGGCCGAACCCTGATGAAGGGATCTGGGAGACACGCGGCGGTGCGCAACACTTTACTCACTCGAAGGTGATGGCGTGGGTGGCGCTTGATCGGGCGATTAGGCATCACGAGCAGTTCGATGGGAAGGGTGACGTCAAGCGATGGAAGAAGAACCGCGAGATGTTGCATCGGGAGATATGTAAGAAGGGGTTTGATAAGAAGTTGAACAGCTTTGTGCAGTCGTATGGATCGAAACAGCTCGACGCCTCGTGTCTGCGAATTGGGCTGGTGGGATTTTTGCCGATGGATGATAGGCGGATTATTGGCACGGTGGAGGCGATCGAGAGACGGCTGATGAAGGACGGCTTCGTGGAACGGTACGATACCAAGAAGACGAAGGATGGGCTTGCAGGAGGTGAAGGCGCATTTCTGGCTTGCAGCTTCTGGCTGGTTACGAACTTGTGGCTGATCGGGCGAAAGGAAGATGCGAAGGCGATGTTTGAACGGTTGCTTGCGCTGCGCAACGACGTTGGGCTGTTGTCGGAGGAGTACGATCCTATTGGAAAGCGGATGGTGGGGAACTTCCCCCAGGCGTTATCGCACATTGCGTTAATACATTCTGCTTTTGCGATGTCGGGTTTGTGGCGGCCTGAGCAGAATGCTGCGGCGGAATCTGCATTTCGTCGAAAGAAGAAGAGGTAGATACGCGTCGTGTGACGCCGTTGGGTCTCCACGGTTATCTCCAAATGCAACCAACGAGAGCTTCTGAGTCTCTAACCGATTACCTGGATTTTTTTGTGCGGGATTTCTGCGTGATTTTTACTGCCTTGTTTCCTGAACGCTACTTTCGATTGGTTGATGATGCTACGAATTCCAGGTTCTACCTACAGACTGCAACTGCATAAAGACTTTACCTTCGACGATGCGGCGAAGATCGCCGACTATTTGCATGAGCTTGGGATTTCGCATGTTTACAGCTCTCCTTATCTTCAGGCTGCGCCGGGGAGTATGCATGGATATGACGTGGTCGACCATCAGAAGGTAAATGAAGAGCTGGGTGGCGCGGCGGCGCATGAACGGTTCTGCAAGAGGCTGGGTGAGGCGGGGTTGGGGCAGGTGCTGGACATCGTGCCGAATCATATGTCGCTCGGCAAGGAGAACCGCTTCTGGTGGGATGTGCTCGAAAACGGCACGTCGAGCCGGTATGCTTCGTTCTTCGATATCGACTGGCAGCCGCAGGAGGAGCGGCTTCGCGACAAGGTGCTGGTGCCGATCCTTGGGGACCAGTACGGGAGGGTGTTGCAGGCGGGCGGGATCAAGGTGGTGCGGCGCGGCATCAAGTTTCAGGTGGAGTGTTCGGGGCAGTCGCTGCCGGTGTCGCCGCAGTCGCTGCCGGTGATTCTGTCTCGAGCGGCGGAGTATGCGAAGTCGGATACGTTGAGTTTTCTTGCGGCTTCGTTCGGCCGTTTGCCGGCGCCGGAGTATGTGGATCGGCGAACGATTCTGGCTCGCCATCGCGACAAGGTGGTGTTGTTTACTCTGCTGGAGCGGTTGTGCGCGGAGGAGCCGGAGATCTTCGATGCGATGGACCGGGCGATGGCGGACCTGAATGAGAACCTAGACGCAGTGGATGATTTTTTGAATCAGCAGAACTACCGATTGGCTTACTGGAAGACTGCGGACCAGCAGCTGAGCTATCGGCGATTTTTTGATGTGAACACGCTGATTGGTCTGCGAGTGGAGCGCGAATATGTGTTCGAGGAGACGCATGCGCTCGTGTTGGATTGGTTGAAGCGGGGAGTTCTGGATGGCGTGCGGGTGGATCATCCGGATGGGCTGCGTGATCCGAAGGAGTACTTCAAACGGCTGCGCGAACGCGCTCCGGATGCGTGGGTGATCGGAGAGAAGATTCTTGAGCCCGGCGAGTTTCTACGCGAGGATTGGCCGATTGAGGGGACGAGCGGGTACGACTTTTTGAATGTTGTTTCGGGAGTGCTGGTGGCGCCCGAGGGCATGATGGAGTTGAGCTCGGTCTATGCGGATTTTACGGAGCAGCCTACGGACTTTCACGCCATTGCGCATGAGAAGAAGATCAACGTGTCGCAGGAGGCACTGGGGAGCGATGTGAATCGGCTGACGTCGATCTTCGTGGAGATATGCGAGGCGAATCGTGATCGGCGCGACTACACGAGGGCCGAGGTGAGGCGCGCGATTCGCGAGGTCGCGGCGTGCTTTTCGATCTATCGGACGTACGTGGTGCCGGAGCGTGAGGAGATTACCGAGGAAGATCGCGAGTACATTACGCAGGCTGCGGAGTGCGCGAAGGAGAAGCGGCAGGATATCGATGGAGGGCTCTTCGACTTTCTTCGGGACGTGTTGACGATGGAGGTGAAGGGGAAGCTGGAAAGCGAGTTTTTGTTGAGGTTCCAGCAGTTCACCGGACCGGTGATGGCGAAGGGCGTGGAGGATACGGCGTTTTATTGCTTCAATCGGTTGACGGGAATGAATGAGGTGGGGAGCGATCCGGGGCGAAATGGATTGAGCGTTGAGGAGTTTCATTCGTATTGCGGGAAGATGCAGGAGACGCATCCTTGCACGATGACGACGCTGTCGACCCACGACACGAAACGCAGCGATGACGTGAGGGCGCGGTTGGCGGTGTTGTCGGAGATACCGGGAAAGTTTGGTGCGGCGATACAGCGCTGGTCGCGGATGAACAATGCGTTTCGCGCGCGCAAGCCTGGGGTGGATCCGTTGCCGGATCGTAATACGGAGTACTTTTTCTACCAGACTTTGATTGGGGCGTGGCCGCTGCCGATGGATCGCGCTCAGGCTTATATGTTGAAGGCGATGCGCGAGGCGAAGCAACAGACGACCTGGGTGGCGAACAATAAAGAATTTGAAGATGCACTGAGTCTGTTCATTGAATTTACGTATAGCTATGCGCCGTTTCAGCGAGAGCTACAGCAGTTTGTGGAGAGGATTCTGGAGGCGGGGCGTGTGAATTCGCTGGCGCAGACGCTGTTGAAGTACACCGCTCCGGGTGTGCCGGATCTGTACCAGGGAACGGAGATCTGGGATTTGAGTCTTGTGGATCCGGATAATCGTCGGCCGGTGGACTATGCACTGCGGCAGCGGTTGCTATATGACTTGAAGCCGATGAACGGCGGTGATGCGGCGGCGCAGGTGATGGCAAGAGCTGAGGAAGGGCTGCCGAAGATGTGGACCATCCATAAGGCGCTTCAACTGAGACGTGAGAGGCCGAAGTCGTTTGGTGCAGAGGCGGACTATGTTCCGTTGATGGTGGATGGAGCGAAGCATGACCACGTGATTGCGTATCTGCGAGGTGAGGATGTGGTGACGGTGGCGCCAAGGCTCACGGTGAAGCTTGACGGAGCGTGGAAGGACACAGTGGTGACACTGCCGGAGGGACGATGGAGGAATCGTTTGACGGGAGCGATCGTTGAGGGTGGCGAGGTCGAAGTCAAGGGGCTGTTGAAGGATTTTCCGGTGGCGCTACTGGCGCGCGAAGAGGTTGGGGGAGACCGCTGATGCATGAGTTTACGGTTTGGGCGCCGAGTGCGTCGAAGATGGGCGTGAAGATCGGCGATGTTACTTATCCGATGAGCGGGCCTGACGGGCGCGGATGGTGGAGTGCTTCCGTGGAGCAGGCGGGAGTGGGTACGGACTATGGGTTTGTGATTGGAGATGATCCGAAGGCGTGGCCTGATCCGAGATCGGAGTGGCAGCCGGATGGAGTGCATGGACTGTCGCGGGTGTATGACCAGAGGGCTTTCAAGTGGAGTGACAGAGGCTGGAGTGCGGCTGCGCTTGCGCATGCAGTGATCTATGAGTTGCATGTGGGAACGTTTACACCGCAGGGGACCTTCGATTCGGCGATAGAGAAGCTTGGATATTTGGTGGAGCTTGGCATTACGCATGTGGAGTTGATGCCGGTGGCTGCGTTTCCGGGTGGGCAGGGGTGGGGGTATGACGGGGCTGCGCTGTTTGCGGTGACCGAACAGTATGGTGGGCCGGATGGGTTGAAGCGGCTGGTGGATGCCTGCCATGCGCGGGAGCTCGCGGTGTTGCTGGACGTGGTTTATAACCACTTCGGACCGGTGGGGAACTACTCGGGCAAGTATGGACCTTACATCACGGAGAGACATCACACTCCGTGGGGAGGCGCGATCAACTTTGAAGGCGAGGGAAGCGACGAGGTACGGAGGTTTTTCTGCGACAACGCGCTGATGTGGATGAGGGATTATCACATCGATGGACTTCGCCTGGACGCGGTGCATGAGTATGTCGACCGGTCGGCGATACATTTTATGGAGCAGCTGTCGTCTGAGGTGAAGACTTTGTCTGCGAAGGTGGGACGGCGGCTGGTGTTGATCGCGGAGAGTGACCTGAACGATCCCCGAGTTGTTACTCCTGCGAGGGAGGGCGGGTATGGGATGGATGCGCAGTGGAGCGATGACTTTCATCATGCGCTGTTTGCGGTGCTGACGAACGAAGGAACGGAGAAGGGTTACTACTCGGACTTCGGCTCGTTGGAGAAGCTGGCAAAGTCCCTGGCGAAAAACTTTGTGCAGGACGGAAGCTACTCGGAGTATCGGAGGCGATCGCATGGGCGCCCGGCGGATGAGCTGTCGCCGCATCATTTTTTGGGATATATCCAGAATCACGATCAGGTTGGCAATCGTGCGGTTGGCGACAGGTTAGACCAGACGGTTGGGTTCGACCGCGCGAGGGTGGCGGCTGCGATTGTAATGACGGCTCCATTTGTTCCGATGGTCTTTCAGGGCGAGGAGTATGCCGCGTCGACTCCGTTTCAATACTTCGCGGACCATGAGGATCCGGAGATGGCGAAGTCGGTAAAGAACGGGCGTCGAGACGAGTTTGCGGCGTTTGGATGGGACCCCGAGGACATTCCCGATCCGGAAGATGTTGAGACGTTTCTGCGATCGAAGTTGAATTGGGCGGAGGTTCATCAGGGGCGCCATGGAGAGATGTTGGATTGGTACCGCAGACTGATTCAGTTGCGGCGCGGGTCTGTGGCGTTGAACGATGGTGCGGTGGGACACGTGAAGGTGACCTTCGATGAGAAGCGGCGCTGGCTGATGTTCGAGCGTGGGGTGGTGACGGTGATGTGCAATCTCGGATCGGCGACGGTGGAGCTTCCTTTTGTAAAGAAGGCTGCCTTGTTGCTAGCTTCGAAGGATGAGGTTGTGGTCAAGGGTGGTTCTGTGGAGTTGCCTGCGGAGAGCGTGGCGATCCTTTCGAGTGAGACGATCCGGTAACACTCCTTGAGCTTGACGCCTTCGATGCTGAGATCGAACCGGTTCCTTCCGGTAAAGTCTTCGCCATGAGCGTGGCCATCGCAAGTTGAGTGGTGTTGTGAGAGACTGACGGGCGATGGTTCTGATGGGCAGGGGACCGTAAAGCGTTTAGCATGGAGCAGTGGGTCGGAGCCGGTTTGCTCGGGTTCCGCCTTCTTCAAGACAGGCTTTTCCCAGGAAACTTTTGCGCTGCTATCTCGTCTTCCTTAGTGGATGGCGACCTGGAGGAGTAAATCCCAGGCGACCGACGAGGATGCGGCGGTATTTCACTTGAGGAAGAGAACCATGTTAAGAGAATCTGGGGTTTTCCGGGCAGTTGTATTGGGTGCCGGATTGATCGTTTCGATCGCCGCATTGTCTGTCGGAGACCTCTGTGCTTTAGCGCAGAATCCGGCTGCGACGTCCGCAGCTGTGCGGCAGATTGGTACGGTGAAGGCGACGGCAGGGAACAGCCTGACGCTCACTACGGATGCGGGGCAGGAGGTTGTCGTGAGTGTGGCCGATGGGGCTCGCATTCTGCAACTGGCGCCCGGCAGCACGGATTTGAAGACGGCGCAGACGATTGCGTTGGCCGACATTGCGGCGGGGGACCGGGTGCTGGTGAGTGGCAAGGCTGGTGACGGCGGCGCGGGGCTTACGGCATCGCGTGTGATCCTGATGAAGTCGTCGGACATTGCGCAGAAGCACGAGGCGGAGCAGGGCGATTGGCAGAAGCGGGGGATGGGCGGGATTGTGAGCGCGGTGGATGCCGGGGCCGGCTCGGCAGTGTTGTCGGTTGGCGCGAAGAAGCTGACGGTGACGACGTCGAGTGCGACGAAGTTTCGGCGATATGCGGGCGACTCGGTGAAGTTTGAAGATGCGAAGCCGGGGACGCTGGCACAGATACAGGTGGGGGATCAGCTTCGTGTGCGCGGGACGACGTCCGATGATGGGTCGTCGATTCAAGCGGAGGAGGTGGTGAGCGGCTCATTCAGGAATCTCGCTGGTCTGATCGCAACGATCGATGCGGCTGGCGGAACACTGACGCTGAAGGACCTGGCGACCAAGAAGACGGTGTCGGTGAAGATTACAGACAACTCCAGCTTAAAGGCGTTGCCGCCTGAGGCTGCGGCACGATTTGCGGCTCGTGCAAAGGGCGGGGCAAGTGGCGGGGGCGGCGACTCGCAGGCTCCGGCGCAGGGTGCAGGACAGGCTGCCGGTGGCGGGGAACGGACGGGCGGTACGGGCCACTCTGCAGGAACGGATCTCTCGCAACTGGTGAGCCGGCTGCCGAGTCAGAGTGTTGCCGATCTTAAGGTGGGAGATGCAGTGATGATTGTCGCGTCGCAGCCGGATTCGGCCGTCAGTCAGGTGACGTGCGTGACTTTGCTCTCGGGGGTAGAGCCGATTCTGGCGGCAACACCTAGCAGTGGTCCGGCGTTGACGCTTTCTCCCTGGAGTCTCGGCGGCTCTGATGGCAGCGCGCAGTAGCTCGATCGCGAACTGCAACGATGGAAAACTTTTTAGGAGAAGGAATGTCATTCCGCGCAGGGTTGAAGTTTGTTTTGCTTTTTTTTGTTGCATGGATGCCGGTGGTGTCGAGTGCCCAGCAGACGGGCGCAATCGTGCACGGGGTGGTAGCGGATCCTGAGAGTGCTGTGATCCCCGGGGCGACGGTGACGCTTACTCCGGCCGCCGGCAAGGCTTTGATTACGCAGTCGCAGAGCGATGGAAGTTATGTGTTGCGGAATGTTGGTGCGGGAACTTATTCCCTGACGGTGACGATGTCGGGATTCGCATCGTACGTGAAGCTGGGGGTGAGGCTTGCGGCGGGGCAAAATCTGGCGCTGGATGCGAAGATGGCAATCCAGGAGCAGAAGCAAGAGGTGAACGTCAACTCGCAGGGTGCGCAGGTGAGCGTGGACTCCGACAGTAATGCCAGTAGCACTGTTATCAAGGGGAAGGACCTGGATGCGCTATCGGATGACCCGGATGAGTTGTCTTCGGAGTTGACCGCGCTGGCAGGGCCTGCTGCGGGACCGAACGGCGGGCAGATTTATGTGGATGGATTTACCGGCGGACAGCTTCCTCCAAAGTCTTCGATCCGCGAGATTCGGATCAATCAGAATCCGTTTTCGGCCCAGTACGACAAGCTTGGCTATGGGCGTGTCGAGGTTTTTACCAAGCCGGGGACGGACAAGTATCACGGCAGCCTGAGTGTGCAGGGCGGGGATAATGCCTTCAATACTTCGAACCCTTTCCTGGGGCCGTCGAACACGCAGCCTCCGTACCACACGATCTTTATTCTGGGGAGCGTGAGCGGGCCGATCAACCGCATCGCGTCATTTACGGTGGGCGGGTCGCATCGGACGATCCAGGACAACAATATCGTCAATCCCAGCGGCTACTATGCGACTTCGGCGGATGCGACGACGCCGTGCGATCCGGGTGTTGCAACGATTTCAAGCTGCTCTTATTTTTCTTCTTATCCGGAGTCGGCGCGCGCTGTGTCGCATCCGCAGACGCGGAGCGATGTGAGCCCGCGCGTGGACCTTGCGCTGGGAGAGAAGAACACGCTGACGGTGCGGTACCAGTACAACGTGAATGGTCAGCAGAACAACGGCATTGGGAATACGAATCTTCCGACGGCGGGCTACAACACGGAGACTACGGAGAATACGGTTCAGATCAGCGATACGCAGATTTTGAGTCCTCGGGTGATCAACGAGACGCGGTTTGAGTATCAGCGTGACTACTCGACGCAGGATCCGCTGAGCACGACGCCGACGCTGTCGGTGCAGGGAATCTTTACGTCGGGCGGATCGAGCCAAGGGACGCAGAGGAGCACCAGCACTCACCTTGAGTTGCAGAACTACAGTTCGATTGCGCTGGCGAAGAACTTCATTCGTTTTGGCGGGAGGTTACGCACGACCAACGAGTCGCTCTCGTCGAATGCGGGATCGAATGGGACTTTTACTTACTCTTATCTGCTGGATCCTTGTTTCGATTCGAATCCTAGTATCAAGCGGCCGAGCAGTTGTAATCCGGCGGCGACGAAGCCCTGCGACACACTGAATGGAGGGATTTCGTCGTACCAGTGTGGGCTGCCAGGGCAGTATGCGGAGACGGCGATCAATAAGCAGCAGGTGGCGGGACGCCTGACCGATGTTGGGTTTTATGCGGAGGATGACTGGAAGCCCAGGGGAAACCTGACGATTACCTATGGGCTTCGGTTGGAGGCGCAGAACGTTATCAATAGTGGGCGTGATTTTGCGCCGCGTATATCGTTCGCCTACGGGATTCCCCGAGCGGGCAATAAATCGCCGGTTACGGTGGTGCGAGGCGGGTACGGGATCTTTTACGATCGATTTACGCTGGCGAACTATCTGACTACGCTGCAGGAGAATGGCTTCAATCAGGTGACCTCGACGGTCCTTAATCCCGGGGCTGTGTGCACGCCGGATAATCCTGGTAACTGTGGCACGGCGGTCGCGAACAAAATTACAACTTACGGACTCGGCGACGGGATACGCAGCTCGTACACGATGCAGGAGGCGGTTGGGGTCGATCAGCAGCTCGGGCGCGCGGCCACAATGTCGGTGAACTACCTTTATGCGCGTGGCGATCATCAGTATCTGAGCAGAAACTTCATTGTCGATACGGGCTTCGATCAGCAGTTTCAGTCGGGCGGTGTCTATAAAGAAAATCAGCTATTGATCAATGGAAATGCGCGGTTGAAGAAGCTGACGTTGTTCGGGTTTTATTCGTTGAATCTTGCCGATGCCAATACCTCGGGGGCGGGATTCTTTCCGACCAGCAATACGGACACGAAGGTGGACTATGGGCGTGCGTCGTTTACGCATGCGAGCTTTGCGGTTGTCGGGGGGAGCTGGCAGCTTCCGTATAGCTTCTCTGCGAGTCCGTTCATTATTGTGCAGTCGGGAACGCCGTATAACCTGACGACCGGTCTCGATCCTACGGGCTCCTCGATCTACAACCAACGGCCGTTTTTCGAGAGTGGAGATAGTGGGCGCTGCAGGATTTCGCGTGACTTCAGCTCCACGCAGACCGGCAGCCTGACGCCGGTGCCGATCAACTACTGCGATGGTCCGTCGAACTTTACGTTCAATCTTCGCGCTTCGCGGACGTTTGGATTTGGGGAGCGAACTCGCGGAGCTACTGCGGCGGCGGGAGCGAGTAGCGGCCCTGGTGGTGGTCCCGGAGGACTTGGTGGTGCTCGTGCCGGTGGGCCGGGTGGTGTTCGTGGAGGGTTCGGGCCACAGGGCGCGAGTTCGGGTCATCGGTATACGTTTACCCTGGGCGCGCAGGCATTCAACTTGTTCAACGTCATTCCCTACGGCACGCCTACGAGTAGTTTGAGTTCGCCTCGGTTTGGTCAGTTCACTACGCTGGCGGCTGGGCCGTTCAGCTCGGCTACGGCTTCGCGTCGGATCACGTTGCAGGCTACGTTTAATTTTTAGGGGGCACGGAAGAGACGTCCTGCCGGACTGGCCCACTGCGCGTGGGGCGGTCACTTCGTGACTTGTATACCTTGTCTCGTTTGACCGAACACCAATGGTCCTCCCCTTGGCCAGAGACTGGGTGTTGCTTGCGGCTTGCATGAGTGCTACGGTTTGAAGTTTTTCTTCAGGGTCTGCCAGCAGGTGTAGTACTCGTGTTGACGGGCGGCGGTGTCCATCGCGAACTTGGTAGGGCGGCAGACGAAGCGAGTTTCGAACATGAAGGCTAGAGTGCCTTCGAGTTTGACGGGCTTGAGGTCGGCTTTGCTGGCGCGGTCGAAGGTCTCGGCGTCGGGGCCGTGGCCGCTCATGCAGTTGTGCAGGCTGGCTCCGCCGGGGACGAAGCCTTCGGCTTTGGCGTCGTATTCGCCTGTGACGAGACCCATGAACTCGTTCATGAAGTTGCGGTGGAACCATGGCGGACGGAAGGTGTGCTCGGCGACGATCCAGCGTGGAGGGAAGATGGCGAAGTCTACGTTGGCGGTGCCGGGAATCTCGCTGGGCGAGGTGAGGACGGTGTAGATGGAAGGGTCGGGGTGGTCGAAGCTGACGGAGTTGATGCAGTTGAAGCGGGCGAGGTCATACTTGCAGGGGGCGTAGTTGCCGTGCCAGGCGACGACGTCGAGCGGGGAGTGGTCGAAGTCGCAGGCCCAGAGATTTCCCTGGAACTTTGCGACTACCTGGAAGGTGGCGTTGTCGCGGTCGTCGTAGGCTGCGTGCGGGGTGAGGAAGTCTCGGCTGTTGGCGAGGCCGTTGGCGCCGATTGCGCCGAGCTCTGGAAGGCGGAAGCTGGCGCCGTAGTTTTCGAGGAGATAGCCGCGGGCTTGTTGGTCGAGAAGCTCTACGCGGAACTTGATGCCGCGTGGGATGAGAGCTACTTCGCCTGGGGTAAGGTCGAGGATGCCTAGTTCGGTGTGGAGCATGAGGCGGCCGAGTTGGGGGACGAAGAGAAGCTCGCCGTCGGCGGTGTAGAAGAAGCGGTCGGTCATGCTCTTGGTTGCGGCGTAGATGTGGATGGCGACGCCGGAGTGCATGGTGAGGTCGCCGTTGCCGGCGAGGGTGGTGAGGCCGTCTACAAAGTCGACTGGCGTCGTTGGTAGTGGAAGCGGGTCCCAGCGGAGTTGGTTGGGTGTGGTTTCGATTTCGTTGAATGGAGTGGCGCGAACCATGCCGTTGGCGATCCGCTCGTAGGGTTTGTGCATGACGGAAGGGCGGATCCGGTAGGTCCAGGTGCGACGGTTGAGCAGGCGGGGCGCGGTGAAGGGGCTGCCGCTTAGCTGCTCGGTGTAGAGGCCGAGCGGGGCCTTTTGTGGGGCGTTCTGACCGACGGGGAGTGCGCCGGGGTGGGCCTCGGTGGCAAACTCATTTCCGAAGCCGCTGGAGTACTTGAGATCGGGCATGGTGATCCTCTTGGGTAAAAAGTGTGTCTGGTCGACGAGGGCTTCGCGACGAACGGAGAACGCTTCTTGACGACACAGAAGCTTAGCCGAAAACGGGTGTCTCGTGTTGGGAGAGGGGAAGGCGTCAGTGTTCCGAATTTAAATTTCACAAGAGACTAATTGCTTCCGGATGGAGCCGCATCTTGCTAGAGGGTGATTAAGAACAGACAACGGCTTGAAAGGCGTGGCTTGAAAGGGACGAGCGGTTTGGGCGTGGCGGAGTTCGTCGGGATCCTTCGCTGCGCTCAGGATGACAGCAAAGGCTAATACTGGCGTGGCCAGCTCTTCGGCAGGATGACAGCGAGGGCCTAATACGCGGCTTGGCCACCTTATTCGGGGCTTTGGTGTTCGATCTTGCTTAGGACTAGCCGTTCGATCTTGTTAGGACAAAGGATGCCTACAATTCGCTCGGGGCTGATACAGGCTAGCGGGTGGGGGAGGGGTCGGCGGTGGAGACGAGGTATGGCTTGGTGGCGGGTTCGTTGGGGGTCGTCGCGGAGGAGATGACGACGGTTTTTGCATTGAGGAACTCGCGCATGCCTGCGGCGGAGAGTTCGCGGCCGTAGCCGGAGCGCTTGATGCCGCCGAAGGGCAGGCGGGGATCGCTGGCGACCATGGCGTTGAGGAAGACGCCGCCGCATTGCAGCTCGGAGATGAAGCGTTGTTGTTCGGCGGGGTCGCGCGTCCAGGCGGAGGCGCTGAGGCCGAAGGGGGTGTCGTTCGCGATCTCGATGGCCTCGTTGATGTTCTCGACGCGGAAGAGCATGGCTACGGGGCCGAAGAGCTCTTCGCGATAGACGGCGGAGGTGCGTGGGACGCCGGTGAGGACGGTGGGCTCGAAGTAGTTGCCGGTACCGAGCATGCGTTCGCCGCCGGTGAGGATGCGCGCTCCGGCGCGGGTGGCGGCTTGCACTTGTTGTTCGAGCAGGTCGACGGCGCGGACGGTGGCGAGCGGGCCGATGTCGGTGCCGTCCTTCATGGGGTCGCCTACGCGCATGGCTTCCATGCCTGCGACGAAGCGCGATTCGAAGACGTCATAGATCTCGTCGGCGACGATGAAGCGTTTTGCCGCGATGCAGGATTGTCCGGAGTTGACGCAGCGGGCGCGGACTGCGGTTTCGATGGCGGCGTCGAGATCGGCGGAGGGCATGACGATGAAGGGGTCGCTGCCGCCGAGTTCAAGGACGGATTTTTTGATGAGCCAGCCAGCCTGCGCACCGATGGCTCGGCCTGCCGTCTCGCTGCCGGTGACGGTGACGGCGGCTACGCGCTCGTCGCCCAGGACTGTTTCTACTTGATGGATTTCGAGGAGGAGGCTTTGGAAGGTGCCGCGGGGAAAGCCTGCGCGGCGAACGAGGGATTCAATGGCGAGAGCGCACTGCGGGACGTTGTTGGCGTGCTTAAGGAGAGCGACGTTGCCGGCCATGAGCGCCGGTGCGAGGAAGCGGAAGACCTGCCAGAAGGGGAAGTTCCACGGCATGACGGCCAGCACGATGCCGATTGGATCCCACCGCACGTAGCTGTAGTTGTCTTCGGTGGGGATGGACTCGGGTGCGAGGATGCGGGCAGCGTGTTCGGCGTAGTAGCGGCAGGCGTCGGCGCATTTGAGGATCTCGAAGCGAGCTGCCTCAAGGGGCTTGCCCATCTCCTGGGTGATGAGGATGGAGAGGTCGTCGATCTCGTGTTCGAGGATCGACGCGAGCTTGCGCATCCACAGGGCGCGGTGTTCGAGCGGCACGAGAGAGTAGGTGCGAAAGGAGTCGGCGGCGAGAGCGATCTTCTGGCGCGCGGCTTCGTCGGTGAGCGGGTCGAAGCTGCGCAACAGCTTGCCGGTGGCGGGATTAATGGATTCGATGGCCATGCCGAATGCGGAGTTACTCTGACGCTAGTTTAGCAAGAGCTGAGGCAAGCACTTGTACCCCGAGAGTGGTATGCGCGGGTGTGGCATATTCGTCCGGTCTGTGGCTTACACCGTTGCGGCAGGGGATGAAGATCATGGCGATGGGTGCGATGCGGGCCATGAACAGCGAGTCGTGATAGGCGCGACTGACCATCTTTCTGGGAGAGATGCCGTCGGTGGCGCAGACCTCTTCGAGGAGTTCGACGAGGTGTGGGGAGGATTGCGCGGGGGCGTCGGCGTTGATGATCTGCTCGGTGATGATGACGCCGCGGCGTTGGCGGAGGGTTTCGATGTCGCGGCGGATGGCCTGCATGACGGACTCGCGGCGGGTTGGGTCGGTGTCGCGGATGTCGAGTTGGAGGACGACACGGCTGGGGACGCTGTTGACTGCGCCGGGATGGACGTCGCAGGTGCCGACGGTGGCGACGGTGTCGATGACGTGTGTGGCGAGGGCGTGTTTTTCGATGGCGAGAATGAGTTCGGCCGCGGCGCAGAGTGCGTCTTTGCGGTCGGGCATGAGGAGCGCGCCGGCATGGCCGCCGAGGCCGCTGATGGTGAAACGATAGCCTGCGGGGGCGGCGATGCTGGTGACGATGCCGATGGGAGTGCCTTCGCGTTCGAGCAGGGGACCCTGTTCGATGTGGAGTTCGAGCCAGGCGTGGTAGTGGTTCGGTGAGAGCTTAACCGAAGCGAGGTCGCCGGTGAAGCCCGCAGCCGTGCGAACTTGTGCGAGGGTCTTGGCCGTGTCGGCTGGCTCGTTGGCTTCGTGGAGAGCGTCGGCTTGTTTAGGATCGAGGGTCCCGGACATTAGGCGGCTGCCGAGACAGCCGATGCCGAAGCGGGTGGGCTCTTCGGAGGTGAACATGACGAGTTCGATGGAGCGGCGGGGCTGCAGGCCGCTGCGTTTGAGCGTGCGCATCGCTTCGAGACCGCCGAGGACGCCGACCGTGCCGTCGTACATTCCGGCGTGAGGGATGGCGTCGGTGTGTGAGCCGGTGGCGACTGCAGGCGCGTCGGGGTCAGTGCCGGTCCAGCGGATGAAGATGTTGCCTACGGCGTCGTCGCGAACCTCGAAACCGTCGGCGGTGGCAAGTTCTTTGAGCCATGCGCGGGCGCGGAGATCGTCTGGAGAGAAGACGATGCGGGTGACGGGGGTGCCGTTGCTGACGGGCTCGGCGTCGGTGAAGGTTGCGAGGGTTGCGAGTTCGCTCGTCAGCCGTGGTTGATCGATCTGAATTTGCTGTGCCAAAACTGTTGCCTCCTTTTGGCCGAGGTTGACGTAGATGCTAGACCAGTGGGTGACGGTTCCAGTCTTTGTAGATGAGGTATTTTGCGGGACGCTTGCCGATGGCTGCGAACCACTGTGGACAGAAGGGTCCCATCCAGATGAAGTCGCCTGCAGTGACTGGATACCAGCTGTCTCCGAGGCGATAGATGCCGCCGCCTTCAAGCATCAGAAGGCCGTGCTCCATGATGTGAACCTCGACCATGCTGAGTGCGGCGCCGGGCTGGTAAGTCATGGTGTTGACCGCGAAATCGAAGGACGGAGAGCCGGGCAGGAGCCTGCGAACCTGGAGGTCGGGGTCGTCGTCGAGGGGGACTGAGAGGGTTTTGTCTTCGTGGCCTATGAGTAGCTCTGGTGGAGGAGCGGAAGCGATCGCTTCGTAGGGTTTTTCGATGATGACGAGGCGCGTGGCCTGTTGCGCGGTAAGTGTGTGTGCGGCGTCTTCAGGGATGTAGGTGAAGCTTCCTGGGATGAGTGATTGAAACGTGCTGTCGGTTGCGAGATCGGCTGCACCCTCGAGGGTATAGATAAAACGCTGGTTGGATGTGGGTCCCAGTTTGCCGCCGGGTTCGAGTTCGGCGGTGTATTGGGTGAAGGCAGCGCCTGCTGCGGGGGAGATGTGGACGACGGCGGTGGCGAGTTCCATGCCGGGCAGCACTGTGCGGACGAAGGTGTCCGGCGTGTGGAGAAGATGATCGCGCTGATTGGTGCTGCGGGTCTGTCCCAGCTTATGCATGGCTATCCTTGGTTTTATCATCGCTCAGGAGCGCGAGGAACTCCATTGCAGTTGAGAGTGCGGCTTCTACGTCCTGTGGGAGTACGGCTTCGTCGGGGTGGTGACTGAGTCCACCGGGGCTGCGGAGGAAGAGCATCGCCGAGGGGATGGTTGGGGCGAGGATCATCGCATCGTGGCCGGCTCCGCTGGTCATTCTGTTGCTGGGGAAGCCAGCGTTTGCGGCGGCGCTTTGCAGTAAGGCTGTGACACGGGGGTCGAGCGGGACAGCGGACTGCTCCATCTCGGTGATGAGTGTGAGGGTTACGCCGCGTTTGGCTGCTGCTTTCTTTGCGATTTGCGTCAGAGCGTCGACCGCAGCGTGGCGTGTGTTGTCGTCTGCGTGGCGGATGTCGAGCGACGTCTTTACTCTGCAGGCGATGACATTTCCAGCGCCGGGGAAGGCGTCCAGCTTGCCGACTGTTGCGACGAGGCCTTCGTGAGCGGTGGCGTAGGCCTCGACGGAGACGATCCATTCGGCTGCGGCGGCCATTGCGTCGTGTCGCAGGTGCATTGGAGTGGTTCCGGCGTGGTTTGCCTGTCCTTCGAAGAGGAGTTGCAGGCGGGTCTGTCCTACGAGTGCCTCGACGACGCCGAGTGATGCGCCCACGCTCTCCAGAATGGGGCCCTGTTCTATGTGAAACTCGAGATAAGCGAAGGCGTCGCGGGATAAGACTGCTGCGGGAAGGTTTGCGGGATCTAGGCCGTAGTGGCGTATGGCTTCTGCGATGCTTACGCCATCTGGATCCGTGCGCTGCAGTGTCTCTGGATCGAGCTTTCCTACAACGGCGAGGCTGCCGAGGAAGGCTTTGCTGAAGCGGACACCTTCCTCCTCTGAAAAGCCGATGACTTCGAGGGAGAAGGGAAGCCGGTGTTCTCGTGATTCTTCGACGACGGCGATGCCAAGGATGACCCCGAGGATGCCGTCGAAGGCTCCGGCGTTGGGTACGGTGTCGAGGTGCGAGCCGATGATCAGGCGAGGGGCGTTCGGGACAGGAGACTGCAAAAGTCCGCGAAGGTTGCCGATGGCGTCGACGTGTACCGTCATTCCGGCGGCCTCCATCCACTGTCGCAGTAGCGCGTGGACGGCGTGCATGGGAGGGGTAAGGAAGCGACGGGTGATCTCACCGGGGACTTCGGTGTGAGTGGCGATCTCGCGGCAGCGAGCGATGATGCGAGTGGCGCAATCTCTTTTTGTGCCTGTCATGGTTGCTTATTTGCTGCGCTCACGATTTGCGGCGGACGCGCGCCTCGATGTATCCGTGGGGTTCGTCGGTGGGGACGAAGATCTCGTTTGGATTGTCCTGGTTGAAGCGGGAGAGGTCGACGAGGAGGCAGTGCTTGTTGGGCATGGTGATCTCGATCTCGTTGATTGCAGGGACGGCTTCGAGCGCGCTCTCTGCCATGGCGTAGAGAGTCTGTTGTACGGACTTGCTGTTGTGGTTGGCGAAGGTGCGCAGCATGGCCTCGCGAAGGTTTGTGCGTACTGCGTCGAAGTCCAGATCGGGTGAGGTGTAGTGCCACTCAGCGGTGACGGCGGTTCCGAAGAGGCGATCTTTGGTCTCGGACAGGGTGGTGAGCGAGTCTTTGATGTATCCTTCGAAGCCGGAGTTTGCAGTCTTGAGCAGGACGAGGTTGTCGAGGCCCGAGAGGATGTGAAAGTTGCCGCCCTGCGCGCGTTCTACACTGGTTGTTTGAAGTTCGCCGCTGCCACGCATGAAGGCGCTGGGATGTGGTTCACCGTCAACGGTAAGGCGCTTCCACATGATGCTTTCGATGCGGACCGAGGCGGAGGAGACCTGCGGATTTCGTCCTAGCAGGAAGTCGACCAGCTCTTTGGCGTAGTCCTCCATGGCGGTTGCCTTTGAAGTTCGCGCGAGGGAGTAGACGGTGTTCTTCATCGTGTCTGTCGGCAGGATTTTGCTGTTGTCCCCGTCAAGGTGAGCGGTCTCGAAGTCGCCTTTCAGTAAGACTTGAACCGTCCATTCGCGCAGGTCGTGGCCGTGAGCGTGGCGGGTCACCTTCATCAGGCGGACGCGGGATTTTCCGTAACGATTTTCAGCCAGCTCAATCATCTGGTCAGCTTCCTCGATAGGTGGTGTAGCCGTTCGCAGTCAGAAGTAGCGGGATGTGGTAGTGCTGCTCGCCTTCGGTGACTGTAAAGACGATTTCGATATATGGATAGAGGCCGCTCAGCTGATGCTGGTTGTAGTAGGCGATGGTTTCGAAGTGAACGCGATATATGCCCGGCTGCAGGGCTTCGGTTGCAGGAAGGAGATGTTTGCAGCGACCGTCGGCGTCGGTGATTGCTACGTTGAGGGACGACCACTCCCCGTCTGTCAGGCGAGCGAGGGTGATGGGGACGCCTGTGGCTGGCCGTCCCAGGGCTGTGTCGAGAATATGTGTGGAGATGCCCATCGTCACTCCGACTCCAGCCAGCGATGAAGACGAAGCTGTGTGATCTGGCGTTGTTGTTCGGCTGCTTCATGTAGCTCTGTGGCCGCGTCGTTTTGCATTCTGCTTTCAAGGATGGCGAGGATCTCCGCGGATTTCTTGCCTGAGGCGCAGACAATGAAGATTCTGCCGAAGCGCCGTTCGTAGAGACGGTTCGCTGCGTCGAGAGCCAGTTTGGCAGCATGGTCGTCGGAGTGAGCTGCGTGTTGCTCCTGTGCCGACCAGCGCAGAGACTCTTCGGTTGTCTGGGTCTGCGCATGCTTTTGGCCAATGCGGGGATGGCTGTCGAACGCCTCCTGCCATGCCTGCTCCGGAAGATTAAGCCAGATGGCGGCGGAGGTTTCGAGGAGGGAAGCTTCGTCGGCGATTGGGCGCGCGGATGCCAATGCCTCTGCCCACGCATGGGAGCCGCAGCAGGGGAGAGCCTCGCGGGCGGCAATGGTGGGGTCGAGCGAATTCCATCGGGCCAGAACTTTGTTCATGCGTGTCTGCCTACTATAACTTGACCTCACGGCCCTGAGGCGTGGGGGCGAAGGCGCCTTCAACGTAAGCTGGCTCTCCTCGCAGATAGGTGGCCTTTACCAGGCCGCGCAGCGTCTCCCCCATGTACGGTGAAATGGTGTGGCGATAGTGTAGTTTGTCGGGAGTTACGGTGAACTCTGCCTCGGTGTCGAAGACAACGAAGTTGGCGTCACGGCCGGATTGCAGTGCGCCTGCCTGATGAGTAAGACCGGCGAGAGCTGCAGGTGCTGCGCTCATCCAGCGCGCGATGTCTTCGAGCGTGTGGCCGCGATGAGTGCAGTTCGTGTGGATGACCGAGAACGCAAGGGACAGGCTGGCGATACCGCCCCAGGCCTGATCGAAGCGGCCAGTGTCTGTGCGCTTCATCTCGGGCGGGCAGGGGGAGTGGTCGGTGACGATCATGTCGATGGTTCCATCGCGAAGACCGCGCCAGAGCCCTCGTTGGTTTTCCCTGCTGCGAATGGGTGGCGCGCACTTGAGCAGGGTTGCACCGTCGGGGATCTCTTCTGCGGCGAAGTGCAGATAGTGAGGGCAGGTTTCGACTGTGATTGGGAGGCCTTCTTTGCGGGCGGAGGTCAGCTCGGCCAGAGCGAGCGCGGTGGAGAGGTGAACGATGTGCAGGCGGAAGTCGTATTGGCGGCAGAGCCGGATCATCAGGCGAATGGCCTGGAGTTCGGCTTCGTCGGGGCGCGAAGCGAGATAGGTTTGGTATTGGCGCCAGTCTGCGTTGCGCAGTGACTGGGTCGCAGCGTCGATCGGGGCAGCCAGTTCGGCGTGTACGAGAAGAGGGAGGCCTGACTGCGCGATCGATGGCAGCGCGGCTTCCAGTTGTTGCTGGTCGATCATTGTGAAGCCGTCGCAGCCGGGGTAGATGAGAAAGCATTTGAAGCCGAGGACTCCGGCTTGCGCTAGAGGGAGGATGTGCTGCTGATTGTCCGCGACGGCTCCGCCCCACGGTGCCCAGTCTACGAAACACTCTCCTTGTGCGGCTTCGCGCTTCTCTTCGAGTGCGGCTACGGTGGTGGTCTCGGGGAGACAGTTCAGCGGCATGTCGATCAGGGTGGTGTAGCCTCCCGCTGCGGCTGCACGGGTCGCAGTGCGGAAACCCTCCCATTCGGTACGTCCCGGCTGGTTGATGTGGACGTGTGTATCCACCAGCCCGGGAAGGAGAGCATCGTCGCCGCAGTCGTGAACGATGGCGTCGGTGGGTACCTCGGACGGGCGGCATACGGCGCGTATTGTTCCGTCCTCTACGAGGAGCGCGCCGGGTTGTGTGCCCTGTGGGGTGACGATGCGTTTGGAGAGAAAGGCATGTGCCATAATCTGATTATTCCGTTACTGCCGCCGCACAGATTGTTCCACAAGGATACCGAGCCGAATGCAGGGCAACCCAGTTTTCATGCAGAGAGCGATCGCGCTGGCGACGGAGAACGTCACCTCCGGTCGCGGAGGACCGTTTGGCGCAGTGATTGTGCGCGATGGTGAGATCGTCGCTACTGGCGCGAATCTTGTCACTGCGACGAACGATCCAACGGCGCATGGCGAGATTGTAGCAATCCGCAACGCTTGTACGACGCTTGCGAGCTATCAGCTGACAGGATGCCATATCTATACCAGCTGTGAGCCTTGCCCGATGTGCCTCGCTGCGATCTACTGGGCACGTTGCGAGGCGATCTTTTACGGAAATTGCGCTGCGGATGCTGCAGCGGCTGGCTTTGACGATGCTTTTCTTTATGAGGAGATGAAGTTGCCGCTCGACCAGCGGAAGATACCGACGGTAAATCTTCTGCCGGAGCAGGCGATTTCGAGCTTTGAGGCCTGGCGTGAGCGCGCCGGCAGAATCGACTATTGAGACATGACGACGAAGCGGAAGAAGGTAGCGGCAAAAAACAATAAAGCGGATTCTGTTGTGAAGGTTGCACTGCTTGGGTTTGGCACGGTCGGTGGTTCGGTGGCTCGGGTGCTTGCTGCGTCGAGGTTTCCGGGTGTGCAGCTGACCCATATCTTCAACCGCAATGTGGATCGGAAGCGTAGTTCTGAAGCTGCGAAGGCCGTGCCGGCTTCGGTGGTGTGGACCGATAGCATCGATGTGATTCTGCGGTCGGATGTTGATGTTGTTATTGAGTTGATGGGTGGCCTGAACCCGGTGGAGGGGTGGCTGCGGAAGGCTCTGATCGCGGGCAAGTCTGTGGTGACGGCGAATAAGCAACTCATCGCGTATCGAGGCACGAATCTGGCGAAGCTTGCAGCGCAGCATAACGTTCATCTGCTGCATGGAGCTGCCGTGGCAGGTGGCGTGCCGGTGATTCCGGGGATGCTGCAGGGTTTGTGCGGCGACCAGGTGACCAGGCTCAGTGGCATCGTGAACGGTACTTGCAACTACATTCTGAGCCGGATGGAGGCTGGGGCGGATTACGCGACGGTGCTGGCTGATGCGCAGCAGCTCGGCTATGCGGAGTCTGATCCGTCTGCCGATGTGGACGGTTACGATGCGCGGGCGAAACTCTGTATTTTGTCGCGCATTGCGATGCACGCTGAACTTGATCCGGATGCGGTTGCGATACAGACCATCTCGGCGATTGAGGCGATCGATTTTTCTTATGCGAAGGAGTTGAACTGCACCATTCGCCAGGTTTCGCGTGCGGAGCTCGATGGGAAGATTGTGCATGCGCGGGTTGCGCCGATGCTGGTTCCGCTGGTCTCGCCGATGGCCTGGTCGCACGGTACGCAGAACATGGTGGTGGTGAGTGGAAGATTTGGCGGGGATGTTGTCTTCTCGGGGCATGGCGCTGGTGGCGAGCCGACGGCGGTTGCGGTTGTGTCGGATCTGCTGGCCGTCGCGCAGGATTGTAAAACGGTGCAGCTGCCAGTGCGCAGGCGAGAGGTGACGGGAGATTTTCTGGCACCGCACTATCTGCGATTTGTCGTCGACGATAAGCCGGGAATTGTCTCGGCGATTTCGGGGGCGCTCTCGAAGGTGGGCGCCAATATCGATTCGCTGCTGCAGCGGCGGGGATATCCGAAGCATCGTCTGCCATTTGTGGTGACGACTGAGCCTTGTCTAAGCTCGACGATTGAGCGGGCGCTGGCTTCGGTCGCACGCATGGATTGCATGCTGGAGAGGCCGCTGTGCTTGCAGATGCTTGAAGTGGAAGATAAAGCAGAATAGGAAGCGGCGCAGGGTGAGTGCGCCGCCTCTTTGGGTTACTGGAGGTGGGTTAGTACTTGGGCAGCGAGGGATCGATCTTGTCCGCCCAGGCGAGAATGCCGCCGGTTAGATTCGACACGTTGGTGAAGCCGGCTTGCTTGAGGGCAAGGGCTGCTCTCTGGCTGCGTGCGCCGGACTTGCAGTGGACGACGATCTCGCGATCCTTCTTGTCGGCTAGTTCGGCGGTGCGAAGCGCGATCTCGCCAACCGGGATGAGTGGCGCGCCGAGATTTACGATCTTGTACTCGTGCGGCTCGCGAACGTCGAGGACGAAGACGTCTTCCTTCGCGTCGAGCTTGCGCTTTAGCTCTTGTACAGAGATCTGCGGGATGCCATCGACGACGGGGAGATCGCTGACCGCCTTGTCGTGCGCGACTTCGAGAGGGCCGACTTCGCTTGGCGGAGTGATGCCGCAGAACTGGTCGTAGTCGATGAGCTCGGTGACGGTGGGGTTGGGGCCGCAGACAGGGCACTCGGGATTCTTGCGCAGCTTGAGGGTGCGGAAGCTCATGCCGAGAGCGTCTACGAGGAGCAGGCGGCCGATGAGGGGCTCGCCGATTCCGAGAATCAGCTTGATGGTCTCGGTTGCCTGGATGACGCCGACGAGTCCGGGGAGGATGCCGAGGACGCCGCCTTCTGCGCAAGAGGGAACCAGGCCCGGCGGCGGCGGCTCGGGGTAGAGGCAGCGGTAGCACGGGCCTTCTTTGGTTCCGAAGACGCTGGCCTGACCCTCAAAGCGGAAGATGGAGCCGTAGGCGTTAGGCTTACCGAGCAGAACGCAGGCGTCGTTGACAAGGTAGCGCGTCTGGAAGTTGTCAGTGCCGTCGGCGATGACGTCGTAGTCTTTCAGAATCTCGAGCGCGTTGGCGCTGGTGAGCATGGTGTTGTGCTTGATGACGTTGACGGTGGGGTTGAGGCCCTTGAGCATGATCTCGGCGGAGTCGACCTTGAGCTTGCCGACCGTCGCTGTGGAGTGGATGATCTGGCGCTGCAGGTTGCTCGAGTCGACGGTGTCGAAGTCGACGAGGCCGATGGTGCCTACACCCGCGGCTGCGAGGTAAAGCGCGAGAGGTGCGCCGAGGCCGCCGGTGCCGACGCATAGGACTTTGGCGGCTTTAAGCTTCTGCTGGCCCTCCATTCCAACTTCGGGGAGTATTAGGTGCCGTGAGTATCGGGCGATCTCATCGTTGGAGAGCTTTGGGAGTTCTACGGTCTCTTCTAGGGCTGCTGGCATTGTCTTTTCCTCTGCCTCTCATGGAAGCGTCAAAAATCTTCATCTCGTAAAACCGTCTTCGAACTGATTCTTTAGACGGTTACAAATAGGAAAATTTTAGGGTCGACAGTTCGTTCCGCCGGCGATGGAGGGGATGATCGTGAGTTCGTCCGTGTCGGTTGCCGGGGTCTCTTCTTTGTTTGGGAGGTAGCGGATGTCGTCATCGTTCAGATAGACGTTCACGAATGAGCGAAGTTTGCCTTCCGGGGTGAAGAGGTGTGGCTTGAGCTCAGGATATTGGACGGTGAGCTGCTGAAACACGCTGCCGACGGTTGTTCCCGCGACGCTGACGGTCTCTAATCCGCCTGTGTAGGCGCGCAGCGGGGTTGGGATGTGAATGTTCATGCCTGACCTTTCTGGTTGTGGGCCGCTGCTTCGGCGACGTTAGGAGCGATGTCGATTTGAATTGGTTCGTCGTCGAATGTTTTGTCCTCTTCTGTTTTTCCGCTCAGCAGAAAGGAGTTTGTCAGGACAGCTTTGCCCTGTTCGACGCTGGTGATGATGTAGGAGCAGCTCAGCCAGTGGGCTTCGGCGAAGTCGGTTTTGGACCACTGGGCGGGATGGTCGGGATGCGAGTGGTAGAAGCCGACGATGTCCAGGCCGAGGGCGCGTGCCTGCCGTTGAATCTTGACGAGCTCCTGCGGGGCGATGTTGTAGCGGTTGTGGGCGGAGTCGGTGCGAGTGTTGCCGGCACGGACGATCTGCTGGACGTGATTGACCGCCGCGGCGCCATTGCCCTCGCCGGCGATGTTCTTTCCGAGCAGGACGCCGCAGCACTCGTTGGGATAGGTCTCTTCGCCGTGGGCGCGCAGGGTTTCGTAGTCAGCGTAATGGATGCGAAGCATCTGGTTAGCCCTCCTGCCAGAAGCGTTCGCTCATGTATTTTTCCGCTGAATCGCAGAGAATGGTGACGATGACAGCCTCGCGGCCGGCGCTCGCCTCCTGTTCACCAATCTGGAGGCAAGCTGCGACGGCGGCGGCAGCTGAGATTCCAATGAGCAGGCCCTGGTTGCGGGCCAGATTTTTTGCCATGTCGTAGGCGGTTTCGGTGGGAATGTCGATGTTCGCGTCGGCAAGTGATGGGTCGTAGATGCGCGGCACGATTGCGGTTGCCATGTGCTTGAGGCCTTCGAGACCGTTGAAGGGCGAGTCCGGCTGCATGGAGATGCAACGGATCGACGGGTTCAGCTCCTTCAGGCGTCGGGTTGTGCCCATGAAGGTGCCGCTGGTTCCGAGGCCTGCGACGAAGTGGGTGATCTGGCCTTCGGTCTGCTCCCAGATCTCGGTTGCGGTGGTGCGGTAGTGCGCCTTCCAGTTCTCGTCGTTGGAGTACTGGTCGGCGTAGTAGTACTTGTCTGGCTCGGCTGCGGCCAGCTCTCGTGCTTTACGGATCGCGCCGTCGGAGCCGTTGGCTGGGTCAGTCCAGAGGACCTCTGCTCCGTAGGCGGCGAGGTAGCGCTTGCGCTCGGGTGAGACGTTCGATGGCATGCAGAGGGTGACACGGAAGCCTAACGCGGCGCCCAGCATGGCGTATGCGATACCGGTGTTGCCGCTGGTGGCATCGAGCAGACCTCGGGTGTCGTTGAGGAGACCTCGGTGCTGCGCGTCGGCGACGATGGCGGAGGCAGCACGATCCTTAACCGAACCGCCTGGGTTCGCCCATTCGGCTTTGCCCAAGATTTGGATTCCGGGCAGATGACTGCTCAGGCGTTCGAGCCTCACCAGTGGCGTGTGGCCGACGCGGTCGAGGATGCTTGTTCCAAACGGTTTGACGGTGGTGATCATGCAGCTTCCATCTTCTTTTGATTCATTTGAATCGTTCTGCGCTGCGGTGATTGAAGGACTTCCGCGGATGTGCGACAGTTAATCGAGTCTAACGTATTGCACTTATGGCGAAAAAGATCCCACAACGAAGCTTTAATGATGTTCTTGGTCTCCTCGGAGGCCAGAGATTCGATGTTGCCCCCGCGCAGGAGGGTGCAAAGCGAACGCCAAATGCTGTCCAGGTAAGGAAATACGGCTGTGCGGCTGAGATTGCCGCGGCGCCTGATGGCACGGTTGAGATCCTGGCCCGTCCCGGCTGGCTGCTGAATGGGGAGATTACGCGTCTGCTCGACCGGGGATACCAGAAGTTTCTCAAGACGAGCAAGCTGGAGATTCCCGCGTCGGCGGATCATCTGCGGGCGATCCATGAGTTCACCGAAGAGTTGAACGAAGCGATTGGCGCGACCAGCCTTTATAACCAGGCGCTGGGAACCACCAGCAACGTTTATCACTACGATCGGGTCAAGGGGCGGGACTGAGGTCTCGGCTGGGAAAACTGCGGCATGGCAGCCTAGCGCAGCTTGTTCTGTTCGCGTTGCAACTCGCGATAGGCTTCGCTCTTTCCGATGCCGCGTTCGCGAGCGATTCGCTTCAGGGCGTCCATCTCGCTGATCCCTTCTGACTTCATCATGGCGGAGACCTCGGCGGCAAGGGTGTTTTTCTTGTCTTCGGAGGTGCTCTCGATGGTTGTGGGCGCGAGCATCAGCACAATCTCTCCGCGGATGCTGGCGCGGGCGGAGAGTTGGGACCGTAGGTCGGCGACCGTGCCACGCAAAAACTCTTCATGCATCTTGGTCAGTTCGCGCGCGATGACGATGTGCTGATTGGGGCCGAACACGCCTTCGATGTCTGCGAGGGTGTCGAGGATGCGATGGGGGGCTTCGTAGAAGACGTGGGTTACGTCGCCTCGTACGAGGTCGTCGAGAGCGGTCTTTCGTTGGCCTGCTTTGGCGGGGAGAAAGCCGTGGAAAGTGAATCGTTCGGTGTTGAGGCCGCTTGCGATCAGGCCGCTGATGGCGGCGTTGGCTCCGGGGATGGGGAAGACATCAACTCCTGAGGCGAGGGCGGCCGCGACGATCTGGCCTCCGGGATCGGCGATGCCGGGGGTTCCGGCGTCACTGACGATCGCTATGCGCGCACCGTTTTTTAGTTCGGCTATGAGTTCTTCGGTGCGTGAGCCCTCGTTGTGCATGTGATAACTCACGGTCGGGGTGCGGATCTCAAAGTGATTGAGCAGCTTCTGGGTCTGCCGCGTATCCTCGCAGGCGATGCGGTCCGCCTGACGCAGCACTCGGAGCGCACGCAAGGTGATGTCTTCAAGGTTGCCGATGGGGGTGGCTACGAGGTAGAGACCCGGCGCCAGCGGCCGGTCGTCGTTGTCGCGACTTGCGGGCATTATTCCGGTTGCCGCAGCTTGCGGCGCTGGTTCAGCATTCCCATGGAGAGAGCAAGATTCTGCGGCGTGATGATGCCGACGATGCGGTCGCCTTCGAGCACGGGAACCATCTGCGCGCCCTGGCCGGCCATGATGCGGCGCAGGGTTTTGACGAGGGAATCGTCGGGCTGCGCGGTTTGGAAGGAGCGCGTCATCACGCCCTGGACATAGCCGTTGCCGTCGCTTTGCAGGGCATCGACGATGCTCTGCCGCGAGACAGCGCCAACGAGGTTAGATCCGCGCACTACGGGAAAGACATCCTGCAGGGTGTGGACCGAGCGCTGGAGCGCATCTTCGAGCGTATCCGAGGCCGAGAGCATGCTGAACTGCGTCAGCATGACGTCGCGCATCCGCACCGCGTCCACATCGGTCTGAAGCAGCAGGCCCTGATCTTCCATGTGTGCGCCGATCATGAGGAAGGCTCCGATCATGACCAGCCACATGTTCGGCACAAGAAGGCCGGCGACTATGAGCGCGATGGCGATGAATTGGCCGAGACCTGCCGCTGCTCGTGAAGTCTTGATGACGCCCTTTGTCTTGGCGAACTCGCCGCGAAAGACACGTCCACCATCAAGCGGCGATGCTGGTAGCAGGTTCACGACACCCAGCAGAATGTTCATCCATATCGCCGCCCTCAGCAGGTGCGCAGGCGACATCCATGGGCGTTCGAGAAGGCTGACCTCAGGCGCAATGGTTAGTGTCATTGCGGCCAGCAGCAGGCCGAATCCGATATTTGCGCTCGGCCCGATGACGGCCATGCGCTTCTGCATCTCTGGCGTTGTAGCCTTCTCGGTCGCCTCGCTGCTTGCGTAACTCATCAAGCCGCCTACGGGAAGGAGAAGCACAGCGCGGAGGTCAAGCCCGAACCACGCGGCGCCGATGGCGCGAGCTACTTCGCGGACGATGACTGCGAGCAGGAGCAGGAGCCAGAGAGCAAACCCGCGGCTCCCGGTTGCTCCCGTCATCGAGGCGTAGCTGATCGACAACCCAAGGATAAGGAGGAAGAAGGTGTGAATGCGGACATCCACGCCGAGAAATCTGCCGATCGGAAAAGACCACCCACGCATGTCCTCCATTGTATGCGCTGGGGTTTACGGATTCGCGTCTTTGCGGCTTGCCCTGGGCTTACCATAGGGAAGATGCGCGTCATTGCAGGTACTTACCGCTCCCGTCAGCTCTCTGCTCCACCCGGTTTGAAGACGCGTCCGACTAGCGACCGTCTGCGCGAGACGCTCTTCAACATCCTCGCGCCGCGGATTGATGGTTGTCGATTCGTCGATCTCTACGCCGGTACGGGAGCGGTTGGAATCGAAGCGATAAGTCGTGGCGCGGAGCACGTATGGTTTGCTGAGAACGCCGAACCGGCGCTGGCTTCGCTGCGGCAGAATCTTGCTGCGCTGAAGATCAGTCGCGGCTTCACGTTGGAGGATCGTGGTGTGGGGGCGATGCTGCAACGCCTTGGCAAACTGCCGCAACCGGTGGACATCGTCTATCTCGATCCGCCGTACGAGGCGGAGGACGAATACTCAGGCACGCTGAATTTTTTTGGAAGTGTGCGAGGAAGTGCGATTCTCAGTGCGAATGCTTTGGTGATCGCCGAACACGGGCGTAAGGGCAAGCTTGCTTCAAAATATGGCGTGCTCGAACACACTCGGCTCTTGAAGCAGGGCGATGCCGCGCTCAGCTTTTTTGTCGCTGCGGCGGCTGAGCGAACCCTCCACCCTGATGGTGACCAGTAAGAAGATCTACTTGGAATGCAACCTCGCGATCGGTCAATAGGTTCCATCCAACGCCGTGCAGCGTGTTGCCTTCGATGCCGATGATACGCACGCCTTCCCAGCTAAGCCGCGCTGTCTCCCACGCTATTCCGCCTGCGCTCCAGGCGATCATCGAGTGAAACCCAACAAATAAGAGAAGTCCCTGCGTAACGAGGAGGTGTGTTTCAACGACCGGTTTCATTTCGATGTGAGTACAGTGCTCCGGTTGAATGGTATCGACGATATAGGCGTAGCCGCCGGCCACAGCGCACATCTCCTGCGGATTTGGACAGGCAAAGACGCCGGTCGGCATCTTTGAGTTGGTGAAGCCCAGGGCGCAGGTTGCGAGAAATGCTCCGCCGTTGGCTGGCTGAACCATCAGCTGCAACGCACCTCGGGCGAGGGCATCTTCTTCGCCTGCGATCTGCCTAGGATAGATAAACTGCCGTGCGGGCGCGATCAACGGCGCCGTCTTCAGTATCTCAGCTGTCCAGTTCTGAGCAAATTTTTCGCTGGCATCTGTCGCCTGATTGAGCATTAACGGGTTGCATCCAGGGCTTGCGCCATATCTTCGATGAGGTCCTCGATGGCTTCGCAGCCGGCGCTCAGGCGGATGAAGCCGTCGGGTACTGTATCGCCGCCCCACTTCGCGCGACGTTCGGCTGTTGTCGTTATACCGCCAAAGCTGGTGGCGTCTGTTAGCAACGTTGACTGGGAAAGAAAGGTCTCTGCGGCGGTTTTATCTCGCAACACGAAGCTCAACACCGGGCCGAAGTAGCGCATCTGCTTCTTCGCGATCTCGTGGCCGGGATGCGATGGTAAGCCGGGGTAGAAGACGCTAGTTACTTCTTTCCTTGACGTGAGAAATTCGGCGATGCGTTGCGCGTTTTCGCAGGAGCGCTCGAGGCGCAGGGGAAGTGTCGCGATGGAACGAAGCGCAAGCCATGCTTCCATCGGGCCCAGGGCGGCTCCGGTAAGGGTGCGCCATTGGTCGATCTTTGCGCGAAGTTCCAGGTCTCGCACTGCGACGTGACCGAGCAGGAGGTCGCTGTGGCCGGTCATGGATTTCGTGTCTGAGGCGACGGAAAAGTCTGCGCCTAATGCGAGCGGAAGTTGTCCCAAGGGTGTGGGCGTGGTGTTGTCCACAGCGACCAGAGCTCCTGCACGATGTGCGGCCTCGCTCAGCAGGGCGATGTCACATATCTCCATGCCGGGGTTACTTGGCGACTCCAACCAGAGGAGTCGCGCGCCTTCGAGCAGCTCGGCCTGTGCGTTTCCGGCAGTCGGTGACATGCGCAAGGTGATCCCCATGGGAGCGAAGTACTCCTGCAGCAGCACGCGTGCGGTGTAGTAGGCGTTCGAAGGAAGTACGACAACGTCTCCCGGTCGTAGCACCGCTCCAAAGACCGCAGCACACGCGGCCATGCCGGAGGCGAAGACCAGCGCGGTTGCCCGGTAGCTTTCGCCTGTAGCGAGGTGGCCGGATTCGATTTGGCCGATTGCTTTTTCGAGTGCGGTCCAGGTTGGGTTATGCGAGCGTGCGTAGGTGTAGGGAGTGTCCGATGGGTCACCCGGCGTGTGATATGGCGCGGCGAATACTGGCCCCGTGTGGAGCGGCTCGCCGGGGACAGTCCGGCTCAGCGTAGAACGAATGATTCTGGTGGATTCGCGCATATTTTTAGGGTGCAGATTCGATTCGAACCGATTGATGGTAGCAGGCTCAGCGGGGTGTCTTTTTTTCTGTCTTGGTGGATTTGGAGAAGTGCTCCCATCCGCCGGGTTTCAACTCCGTGCGGCTGCCGTCTGGTGCGAGCAGAGTCATCAGGGGTTGCGCGGTGCGGCGAGCCTTCAGAGTTCCAATTCGCGTAAGTGGTACTCCTGCGAGGGAGGATGGCATCGTGACTGAGGATGGCGCGGTGAAGAGTAGTTCGTAGTCCTCGCCCCCGTGCAGTGCTGCGTGGAGTGCGGCTTGGGCATCCAGCTTCCCGGCGAGGGGATGGATTGGCAGCGCTTCCTGTTCGATCTCTGCGTTCACTCCGGAGGCGCGACAGAGGTGGGCAAGGTCGGTCGAAAGCCCGTCGCTGATATCGAGGCATGCTGTGGCGAGGCCTCTTCGCAGCAGGGCCTCGCCCACATCCAGACGCGGTTCGGGAAACAGGTGGGGATGGTCGTCGGTGGTTTTCAAGTTGATGATCCGTTTTCTTCGCACCAGCAAGGTGGCCAACTCTGCAGCCGCGCCCCCGAGTTGGCCGGTTACGTAGAGGGCATCTCCGGGGAAGGCTCCAGAGCGTCGTAGAGCCTTGCCCTTTGGCGCAGATCCGATCAGCACGATGTCGGCAAGGATCAGGGCTTGTTTGCCGCCGGGCGACTCCGAGGTGTCTCCGCCCGCCAGCGGTACGGCATGCAGCTCAGCCAGCGCACGGAGGCCGTTGAAGAAGCGGGTCGTCCAGGCTCGTCCTGCTGCCTCGGCGAGCATGGTGGAGGGAAGCGCCAGGGAGAGGAAGGCCGCCAATGGGGTCGCGCCCATGGCCGCAAGGTCGCTCAATCCGCGAGCGAGGCAGCGATGGCCGACCGACTCCGGTGGATGGGAGTCGCGGCGGAAGTGGCGACCTTCCAGGGTAAAGTCCGTGGTCACAAGGACTTCACATCCGGACGGAGGCCGCAGAATCGCGCAATCGTCGCCGATGCCCAGTTTGACCGCACTGCCGGTCGTCGCGAAGTCACGGCGAATCTGCTCGATCAGGCCCAACTCTCCGAAGGGTGCGAAAGGTTTCTTCATACTGATGGCAGACTAAATGGTAAGCACAATGTGACTCTTTTGTGGTAGTTACGGGATGAAGATCTGGACTAAGCTCGTTTGCACGGCGGGTAACTGGTTTGGTACCCTCTAAGAGGAAGCTCAAGAGAGATGTTCAATTGGAAATGGCGATTGTCGAAGTCGATTTACATCGCACGATTCTTTTGATTGCAACCTCTCCGAGCCGCGGTCTCGCTTCGCGGTCAAATCTGGGCCTGGGATTCTGATTGAAGCTGAAAAAACGCCATTACATCATGCTCGTCAGCCGCGACGAAGAAGGCAACCTTAGCAAGGTACCTGTTCCTCTGCACTACGCTTATCTGTTTGTGGCTGCCGCGATTATCGGCATGTTCACCATCACTGGGTTGGCTGGGTCCTACTCCCGGATGCTGATCAAGACCTCCCGGTTCAATCAGCTGCGGCAGGACCACAACTCGCTCCAGAAGGACTACGCGCACCTCGAGAAGGCGGCGCATGAAAAGGACATTCAGGCGGCTTCACTGGGCTCTCTCGCGAGCGAGGTCTCCGTACTGTACGGTCTGACGGCTAGCAAACTCGCATCTCCCGTGGGTAAAGTCAGCGACGGGCATCATGGCAAGTCGTCGGGAGTGGCTGAAGCGATCGCTACGACGCCGGCGGCCAGCGGCTCGGATTCTTCTGACACCTCGGAGCAGGCCTACTACAAGTCCATCGATGCGTTCTACTCGCTTCGCAGCTCTGCAATGAGCGGCACGGCAACCCGGGCGATCTCGAGTCTCAACGGCCCCGGCTATATCTCCACCGATCTGCTGGGAGCCGGCAGCCTGGAGGTTGCGTCGTATGTCCCGACACTCTGGCCGATCATGGGGCCGATCACGAGCAGCTTTGGCCAGCGCGAAGACCCGGTGTTGGGCAACGGCGAAGGCGAGTTCCACACCGGCATCGATATCAGCGCTCCGAACGGAATTCCCATCCGGGCGACCGGGGACGGCATCGTGAAGCAGGCCGAGATGTCTAATGGGTATGGACGAGAGGTCGTGATCGACCATGGGCACGGGGTTGAGACTGTCTATGGTCACATGTCCGGCTTCGCCTGCATCGCGGGGCAGACGGTGGTTCGCGGCCAGGTCATCGGCTACGTCGGCCATAGCGGACGCACCACGGGCTCACACCTGCACTACGAGGTTCGCATCAGGAATACGCCGGTCAATCCGCATAAATATCTGCGGACGACGCTGGCGGATCTGGGCACGGAGTCAGCGACGGGGCTGAAGGGGCAATAGTTCCAAAGGAATCCAGACGGCAGGGCTGATGCGGGTTGTCGGCTCTGCCGTTTTTTGCGCTCGTGAAACAGGGTGGATGAACGGGCATTCAAAGGTCCATTCCCGTAACGGGAGAACGCTTTGGCCTATTCCTCTTGTGCACCATTTGGGTAATACCAACTCACCTATGCCGCCGATATATTCACCATGAACACTGAAGTTCTGCAGTAGATCGCGTCTGTCAGCCCTGGAAAAAGACACTATTCCAATCTGGCTTTACGAGAGAACAAGACACACATGGCGCAGACCTCGGCTGCTTTTCGACGTAACACGCAGGGCTTTGACGGATCCATCTCCCTGTCGGAGATTATTTCGGCGCTCTCCTACGCGCTCGACCTGACCGAGGGCGCGGTCCATGGGCATGCGCTCCGCAGTTGTCTGCTGGGTATGCGCATCGCCGAAGAGGTTAACCTTCCGTCCGACCAGACCAGCAGCCTCTACTTTGCACTCTTGTTGAAAGATATCGGCGGCAGCCGCAGCGCCAGCCGCGTAAGCCAGATTATTGGCGGAGTGGATCGAGCGGCGAGCGCAGCGCTGAATCTTGAAGACTGGAGCAAACCGCACAAGCCGAGTCTCTCGACCCTGAAGCTTCTCTGGAGCCAGGTTCTTCCCGACGCCGGTCGCGTCGTAAGGGCAGCCAGATCCCTCAAGAACGGCGTCACTCGTCACCACAATACTTTCGATAGAATCGGAATTCGTTACGACCGGGGAGCAAGCATTCTCAACGAACTCGGCATGGGACCTATCGCTGCCGAGGCCGTCCGCAGTGTGGACGAACGATGGGACGGCAGCGGCTACCCGGACAGCCTGAAGGGAGAGCAGATTCCCCTGTTGGCCCGCATCTGCGCGATTGCCCAGCACCTGGATCTTACCTCTGCGATAGCCGGGATGCAGAGTGCGATCGACACCCTCGAAGAACGCAGCGGAACCTGGTTCGATCCACAACTTGTCCGCATCGCACGATCCCTGCATCGCCGCAGGGAACTCTGGAACAACTGCTCCCCTGCGGATGCAGAGCAGGACACGCGGCAGGCTGTTCTCGACCTCGACTCCGGCAAGCGGCACCAGTTGGAGTCAAGCCAGATCGACCGGATCTGCGAGGCTTTCGCAGACGTGGTTGACGCCAAGTCTCACTTTACCTTTCGCCACTCGCAAGGGGTTGCGGACGCCGCCTTCGGCATCGCGCAGGCAATGGGACTCGCACCAGACCGCGCACAGCTGGTTCGCAGGGCTGCATTGCTGCATGACATCGGCAAACTGGGTGTAGCCAATGCCATCCTCGACAAGAAGAGCCAGTTGAGCCCGGAGGAGTGGAAGGCAGTCTACGAACATCCACGCATCACGCGGCGCATCCTGGAGCGAATTGCGCCCTTCCACGAGATGGCCGTGATCGCAGGGGAGCACCATGAAAAGCTTGATGGTTCGGGCTACCCGGATCATCTGAAGGGTTCCGATCTCTCGGTTGAGTCTCGCATCGTTGCGGTTGCGGATGTGTACGCGGCGCTCTCGGAAGATCGTCCTTATCGTGCTGGTATAGAGCTCGATGAGACTCTGTCGATCATGTCGAAGCTGATTCCTGTACAACTCGACGCAGAGTGCTTCGAGGCGTTGGTGTCGGTGGTTTCGAGCAAGCGCGATGACGCCACGCTGCCGTTGCCGCAAGTGGTTGGTTCGCCGCTTGGCTACTCGTTCAAAAACAGGGGCTTCAAGAGTGCCGCCTTTGAGAGTGCTCTCTGACACAACAGCTCAGAGATCCCTACAAAACAAGAACGGCCGAAGATCTCGGCCGTTCTTCTATTTTGTGGCGTTATGTTGCGACGGTTCTATTTCCCGGTGTAGCTGACGTGCCAGACCGTCTTCGAGCCGTCATCAGTTACGAAGAGTGAACCGTCCTTCGCCACGGTGACGCCGACAGGACGGCCCCAGACCTTGCCGTCAGAGGTGACGAATCCGGTCAGGAAGTCCTCGTACTCGCCGGTCGCCTGGCCGTCGTGCATAGGGATGCGGATGACCTCGTAGCCGGAGCGGTGCGCGCGGTTCCAGGAGCCGTGTTCGGCTGCGAAGCCGTCGCCACCGTAGGAGGAGGGGAACTGCTTGCCGGTGTAGAAGGTCATCTCGAGAGACGCAAAGTGTGACTGCAGGAGGACGTCCGGTGTGATGACCTTGTTCTTCAGCTCCGGGTGCGTGCCCACCAGACGCGGGTCCTGATGGCCGCCCATGTAGTACCAGGGCCAGCCGTAGAAGCCGTCCTCCTTCACGCTGGTGATGTAGTCGGGGACGAGGTTGTCGCCGAGCCGGTCACGCTCGTTGGTGGAGCACCAGAGCTGGCCGGTCGTCGGGTTGATGGCCTCGCCGACGCAGTTGCGAATGCCGCTCGCGAAGATCTTCACGAACTTGCCTTCAGGAGAAAACTCAAGGACATCGGCGCGGTGGAACTCGTTGGGGTGCGTGTCCGGATCGTCAGCGTTAGAGGCCGAACCGACGGAGATGAACATCCGCTTGCCGTCCTGCGAGAAGGCTACGTCGCGGGTCCAGTGGCCGCCGCCGCGGAGCTGCGCGTAGCCTGGAAGTACTGGCACAATGACCTCAGGCGCAGCGCTCGCCTTCATGTCGCCGTCTTTGTAGGCAAAGCGGACGACGCTGGTGGTGTTGGCGACGTAGACCCACTTCGGGTGCTCTCCCAGCGGATAGAAGGCGATGCCGAACGGGTGGTCGAGTCCGGTTGCGAAGACCTCGGTGGTGGTTGCTTTGCCGTCGGCTCCGACGCCGCGCAGCACCTTCACCTGACCAGCTTTGCTGTCGGCGAGAAAGAGATCGCCGTTCGGTGCGGTGCGGATCAGGCGCGGCTCGGTGAAGCCCTGCGCGTACATCTCTACCTTGAAGCCTGCTGGTGCGACAGGCCATGCGCCCTCGGGCCGCGGAACGACGCTCGGGCCATTGTCGACGGACTCGTCGGGCTTCGGTTCGGGCAGGTCGGCAAGTGTGATCTTGCGGCGGATCCCGGGGTGCTCCTGCGTGTAGTCGGCGAAGGCTGCCTGCCCGGTGATGACTGCGCCAGATTGCGCGAACGCAGAGGACGGCAGTATCGACACCATGGAGGCAAGAGCCAGGACTCGAAGAACGGAGAGAGTAGAGCTATGCATGGGACGTTTCTCCTTGGAGCGTGAAAGCGGTTAGATGCTGCTGCCCGATCATTCGAAGTTGATTGTTGACCACCTCGAGTTCGACTGCATCGAGGTTTTCTATAAAGTTGACGAAATGAAAGCGCCGAAAGTTTGACATCAGCTGCTGATCGGTCGCATTGGGGAAGAGCAGGAGAATGCGAATGGCCTGCATGAAGAAGCCGTGGGTAAAGACGGCGATGCATCCCTCTGATTTCAATTGGGCAAGTCGTTTGATTACGTTGCGGGCGCGGCTAACAAAATCGCTGAATGATTCAGCGCCGGGTCCGTCGGAGTAGGACGGGTCGTCCCGCTCCCAGAACCCTAGAATGTGCGGCATCTGCTGCTCTTCGCTCGTTCCGTTGTGTTGTGCAGGGTTTAGATAGTGGAACTCCTGGATCGGCCATTCTTCAATCGGCACCCCGGGATAGCGTTGTCGCAGCGGGACCGAGGTCTGCTGAGCACGGAGATAAGGCGAGATGAGAAACAGCGTCGGTTCGCAGGAGAAGCCGTCGGCGAAGGCCTTTGCCTGGGCGTGGCCCAGCTCCGTCAGGGGATTGGTGATGTGGTCGGGCGGGATGCCGCCTGCATTCGCGACGCTCTGGCCGTGGCGGATCAGCAGGATTCGTGTGGGCGGGTGCGCAGCAACGTCAGTCGTCTCGGTCGTCATGGCTGAAGATCGGGGTTGGGGGTTGCGAGTTGCTTGACGAGTTCAAGCGGGATGTTCGCCGTTAAAACTGCACGATCTTTATGCTGTTCGATCTTCGTCGAGTCGGTCAACTCGCGGAATGCGGCATCGGTAGTGGGGTGAGGCTGGATCTGTGCCTGTGCCTGTTGCACGGACTTCATGAGCGTGAGCAGCGACGCGAGAGTTTCAGTCGCACGGGCCGCTTCAGCATCGGTGGTGGCGATCTGTTCGATGCGCAGGTGAATCGTGCCGAGATAGCGCAGGCTGGCGACGAAGGTAGTGTCCTCCGGCAGGGGGAGTTGCAAGCCGAAGATGCTGATGGAGCCTCGCTCTGAGAACGGAAGACCGATGTGGCCGATTGCCCAGGCGCTGGAAAATGCAGGTACATCGCGGTAGCGCGCAGACAAGAGCGACGAGCCCGAAAACGGCGATGCCGCGGAGCGATGCCGATCGAGAATGGAGTGAATCTGTTCGGCCGTAGGCATGTTCGAGGCGGCGATGGTGTCGTAGCCGAGCTGCGAGATCCGCAGGGGCCGCGCAACCTTCTCGTCACCAACGCGGATGGTGAAGATATCGTGGCCGGCGTAGGTCTCCTTCGCCGTAGCGATCGAGGCGAGGTAGCGTGCCAGGCGATCACCATCAAAACGGCCCTCGAAGACCTCGGAGTAGCCGACCGGACCGTTCGGACCCGCGGGGTCGTCCATGCGGTGGAGAGCGAAGGCGACGGAGTCGAGATCGCGCTCGGGTACGATGCCGGTTGCGTCGATGAACTGCTGATACTCGGGGGTCCGATCCACGGGCGAACGATCGAAGTGAGTGGCCGCCCGCAACGGCTTCAGGTTGGCGTAGACGATCGCGTCAGACTCGGGGAGCAGTCGCGCGACCTCCGGCGGAGCGGCCTTTCGCAACACCAGCGCGACCACCAGCGCGGCCATCAACGCCAGCATCAGCAACAGAGAGTAGCGTGTGCGCTTATGCATCAGGGACATAGCCGTTCGGGCAAAGTGTCAGCATGGTCAGTACGATTCACGAACTGCAGCGCCTCAAGCAATAAGCATAGCCCATCTTGCGTCATGGCCTTCGGTCGTTGCTCGTTGACGTGCGAGGTGGAAGAAGAGTTCCGAGCTGTTTCGCGGTTTATTCCACGATGGCGAAGGTGTAGATCTTTCCGCCGTTGGTGACGTTGCCTGTGCCAGGTGGCAGAATGCCGAACTCGCCGCCTGCGACGTTGTTTTCCACGGTAAATTCGTAGGTGCGCGGGGCGGTTCGCACCGGCTTGAAGGGGACCTCGTCCCGGTCCGCTCCTCCACTGGAGTGGAAGACGCCGCCAGTAAGGATTCGGAACTCACGGTTGCTGGAGTTGAGGCGGAAGCGAACGAAGGTGTACTCGCTGGCCGCGACGCCCTCCGGCGTGTAGAGCAGAATTTCGATCGGACGCTTCAGCGCGAGTGCCGATTCACGGCCATTGACGCGGCCGTTGCGATCCTGCTTGATGATGCCGTTGGTCACGGTTGACTTGATGAATCCGCCGGACTTGATATGAACGATCTCTGGATCGATCGCGGTCCACTTTCCAGCGCGATCTTTGTAATAGACACCGATCTCATTGACGTCGGAGAGAACGACAGGCTTTTCGGTCTCCGGCACATTGGTGATCTGCCGTCGACTCTTGTTCATCATTGCGGAGACGACCCGGTCGGAGAGTCCAGCCGTCTTGAGCGCGACCAGGGCGTCAGCGTCGGTGATATATCTCCCAGGCTGTGTGTTGATGGTTTGAATGATCAGGTCATCGCCGAGGCCCGCCTTCACCATCTTCACTACCGAATCGTTGTTCATGACCGCGGACTTGGACGACGATGTTGTCTGGGGGCCTTCAATCAACTGGGGGACATCGCCTGTGTTCTGCGCCACTACCGGCAAGGTGCTGAAGAGAAGAGAGAGTAGAAGCAAAAAGCGCATGAATTTTGTCCGACCGGGTCCCGGGATTGAAAGAGAAATGCTCGCATAGCCTAGCATAGCGGCGCATTTTGGACGCTCCGCGCGACGGCCTTGTGAGCCGAAGAAATCCGCAGCGAGCGCGCCATTGCTCCGAGGTTCCTGCTATGCTAAAGTTACGTCTGCGGCGCACTCTGCGCGGGCACTGCTGCGCGTTGGGCGGCTGAGCTTACAGAGAGCAAAATTGCTGTTTGGGCTGGCGTAGCTCAGCTGGTAGAGCATCTGATTTGTAATCAGAGGGTCGGGGGTTCAAGTCCCTTCGCCAGCTCCAGTTTCAAGCAGCAGGAAAAGAAAGATGGTTTTGGTTGTACTGCTTGCCGTTCTGGCTTTGCAGGCCTCCTGGTCATTCCTTCAAGGGTAGATACCCGCCCGATTCGGGGTTTAGAATCGAAGTGTGGGCTTGAGAGATTGAGATGAGGGCTGCGCGCTGGGGTTCAAGCGGGATGTGCACAGGTGGCCGAGTGGTTAATGGCAGCAGACTGTAAATCTGCCACTCTTCGAGTTACGGAGGTTCGAATCCTCCCCTGTGCACCACTTATTTGCAGGGCGGTTTGGTTGCAGGAGTTGGTGAGTGTTGTGGATCTAAGCCCGGCAGGCAGCGGAAGGATGGTGATTGCGCTGGTTGTGCTGGGATTGCTGGCGGTAGCTGTCTGGCAGACGATGGAGCCGGGCAAGTACCAGCAGCTGACTTGGATCCTGTTAGGTTTTTTTGCCTTCCGTGTCATACTCGGACGGTTGCGTTCGCGGTAAGATTTGTAGGTTGGTTTTTATAGGCTGGCGTAGCTCAGTGGTAGAGCACTCCCTTGGTAAGGGAGAGGTCGAGAGTTCAAGCCTCTCCGTCAGCTCCAGAGATTGATTGCAGGGCAGTTGTCCTTCGATGCCCGTAACAGGAAGCAAAGGGCGCGGTCCCTGCAGGTAAGCGGGAGTAACTCAGTGGTAGAGTCACAGCCTTCCAAGCTGTTGGTCGCGGGTCCGATTCCCGTCTCCCGCTCCAAAGATTGATAGACGCGGTCAGGTAGTGAGAGATCGCAGGAGAGTGTGTTGAGCAGTCTGTATCAGCAACCCGTACTTACCGTCTCTGATCCCGAGACCTTCAGCAAGGTGAAGTCAGCAGTTGAGGCCTCCTTCTCTTCCAGCCGGGTCGCGGACTTCCTGAAGTCGCTGGAGCGGTCGAAGCTGAGGATTCGCGACTTCGAGACAGTTCTCGGCAAGGGAAATCTCGGAGCCGCCACACAAGCGGAGTACAACAAGCTGGGAAACTCCGACCAGGGCCAGATTCGCGAACTCTATCTCGCCAGCCTGGAGCAGGTTGCTCCGGAGCTGCGAGAGAAGTTTTTCAAGCTGTACGCGTACTACTGAGACAAACCCCCGTTTCTCAAGTTTAGTTTTTCGCTTTTAGCTTTCGTTTGAAGTATTCACCTGAACCCCGGTGCACGCGCCGGCCAACACGAGGAGACGAGCAGTCATGGGCAAGGAAAAGTTTGACCGGTCAAAGCCGCACGTAAACATCGGGACGATCGGGCACATCGATCATGGCAAGACGACGCTGACGGCGGCGATTACGAAGGTGTTGTCCAAGCACAACCCGAACAACAAATTTCGTTCGTTCGACACGATTGATAATGCTCCTGAGGAGCGCGAGCGTGGTATCACGATTGCGACCTCGCACGTCGAGTACGAGACCCCGAACCGGCACTATGCGCACGTCGACTGCCCGGGTCACGCGGACTACATCAAGAACATGATCACGGGAGCGGCGCAGATGGACGGCGCGATCCTGGTGGTGGCTGCGACCGACGGCCCGATGCCCCAGACCAAGGAGCACGTGCTGCTGGCGCGTCAGGTTGGCGTTCCCTTCATCGTTGTCTTCCTGAACAAGTGCGATGCGGTTGAGGACGAAGAGCTGATCGAGCTGGTGGAGATGGAAGTTCGCGAGCTGTTGTCGAAGTATGACTACCCTGGCGACGACACTCCGATC
Organism: Tunturibacter gelidoferens; assembly: GCF_040358255.1. Classification (NCBI taxonomy): domain Bacteria; kingdom Pseudomonadati; phylum Acidobacteriota; class Terriglobia; order Terriglobales; family Acidobacteriaceae; genus Tunturiibacter; species Tunturiibacter gelidiferens. The sequence goes on along the minus strand of NZ_CP132938.1, from coordinate 4,775,296 downwards.
ATTCGCGGTTCTGCCTTGGGCGCGCTCAACGGCGAAGCCCAGTGGGAGGCCAAGATCGACGAGCTGATGGCGGCGGTGGACAAGTACATTCCGCAGCCTGAGCGTGCGGTCGACCAGCCGTTCCTGATGCCGATCGAAGACATCTTCTCGATCTCGGGCCGTGGCACCGTGGTGACGGGCCGTATCGAGCGCGGCAAGGTGAAGGTTGGCGAGGCCTGCGAGATCGTCGGCTTCCGCGAGACCCGCCAGACGGTCTGCACCGGCGTCGAGATGTTCAAGAAGCAGCTGGACGAGGGTCTGGCTGGTGATAATGCGGGTCTTCTGCTGCGCGGTATTGCGAAGGAAGATGTGGAGCGCGGGATGGTTTTGGCCAAGCCCGGTTCGATCAAGCCCCACACCGACTTCAAGGGCGAGGTCTACGTGTTGTCGAAGGAAGAGGGCGGACGTCACACTCCGTTCTTCAACGGCTACCGTCCCCAGTTCTACTTCCGCACGACCGACGTGACGGGTTCGGCGAAGCTGCCTGCGGGCACCGAGATGTGCATGCCCGGCGACAACATCCAGCTGGAGATCACGCTGCATACGCCAGTCGCGATGGAGAAGGGTCTGCGCTTCGCCATCCGCGAAGGCGGACGCACCGTCGGAGCCGGCACCATCAGCGAGATCATCAAGTAAAGATTCGAACGGTTGGCGGCAGGAGGGATTCTGCCGCCTTCTCGTTTTAGTGGTGTTATTGCTTCAATGTTCCATTTGGCGGCCATCGTTCTGACGGATCGGAGCTATGGCTTTCCTGAAACACTGTTTTAAGAGATAATTTAAGAGGACGAGCGTGGCCTGACCGCTTTTCTTCCGTCTCACAATCAGGATTTGGTTGCAGGGGCCATTGCCCTGTGTCGCGGCGTGTCGCTACGCTGCTTGCCAGCCGAGGTGGCTGGCCACGTTAGAAGGAGATTTTTCAATATGCGCGAGATCATTACTCTTCAGTGCCCGGATTGCAAGAACCGGAACTACTCCACCACGAAGAACAAAAAGACGACCACTGGCCGTCTCGAGTTCTCGAAGTTCTGCAACACCTGCCGGAAGCATACGGACCACAAAGAAACGAAGTAATCTCCAGCCGGATTTTGGGAGTGAGGCGAAGGTCTCACTCCGCACCACTGGGGGAGTAAGCTCAACGGTTAAACTGTCGGTCTCCAAAACCGAACTTCTCGGTTCGAATCCGAGCTCCCCCGCCAGTTTGCCCGGTCCCTCAAGTCCGGGAGCAGACACCACAACGCACCACGAAGATTGAGGCAGTACTATGGCCAAGACAATAGCGGTAACCGAACAGCCCAGCACCGGATTGCAGCAGCTCAAGGCGCAGCCAGCACGTCTCGGCGAGTTCCTCAAGGACGTTCGCAGCGAGATGCGCAAGGTAATCTCACCTTCGCGCGCCGAGGTTCAGTCGACTACGATCGTCGTGCTTGTGACTGTCTTCATCTTCGCCGCTTACTTCTGGCTGGTGGATAACATCATCGGCCGGGCGATCGAAGCGTTGTTACACCGGTTGACCCAGCACTAAAAAGATTCGAATTCCGAGCAATAGCGGTAGAGAGAAGTACACGATGCGTGAAAAAGGCACAACGATGGCGGCAGAAGAGCAAAATCCGGAAGAGCAGAATCCTCAGGGAGAACCCTCTGAGCAGCTCGCTCCACCGGTCAATGAGAACTTCAAGTGGTACATCATTCACGCCTACTCGGGCTTTGAGCGCAAGGTGCGCGAGTCGCTCGAGAGCCGTATCACCGCCTTCGGTCTGCAGAACCGCATCGGCCGCATCATGATCCCGACCGAGCCGGTTACCGAGCTGCGCAACGGCAAGAAGTACACCATCGAGCGCGTCTTCCTGCCTGGCTACGTTCTGGTCGAGATGGATCTCGACAACGACCTGTGGCATGTGATCAAGAACACGCCGCGCGTCACCGGCTTTCTGGGCACCGGCGACAACCCGGTCGCGCTCTCCGAGCAGGAAGTAAGCTCCATCCTCTTCCGCACCGAGACCGCAGGCAACAAGCCGACCATGAAGGTCAAGTACGAAAAGGGCGAGCAGGTCCGCATCAACGAAGGCCCCTTCGCCAACTTCACCGGTGCGGTCGACGATATCAACGAGGACAAGCAGACCCTCAAGGTCATGGTCAGCATCTTTGGCCGCTCGACCCCGGTCGAGATCGAGTTCTCCAAGGTCGACAAGGTCGTCGACGAGTAGTTCAAGAGTTTTGAAATAACATTAAGCAGCAGGCGTTTGGATATAACAACGCCCGCCGCTGGAAGAGTAAAGAGGATTTACCCGAATGGCACCGAAGAAGATCACTGGATACGTCAAGCTTCAGATCATGGCCGGCAAGGCCACCCCTGCACCTCCGGTCGGCCCCGCGCTCGGCCAGGCTCAGGTCAACATCATGGAGTTCTGCAAGCAGTTCAACGAGCGCACCAAAGCGCCTGATATGGCCGGACTCACCATCCCTGTCGTCATCAGCGTCTATGCGGACCGCACCTTCAGCTTCATCACCAAGACCCCTCCGGCTCCGGTGCTCCTGCTCAAGGCCGCCGGCATCGAGAAGGGCTCTGGCACTCCGAACAAGGAGAAGAAGGGCAAGGTGACCGAGAAGCAGATCATCGCCATCGCCACCCAGAAGATGCCGGACATGAACGCGACCACCGTCGAGGCTGCAGCGAAGACCATTCGCGGCACCGCCCGTTCGATGGGCATTGAAGTTGTAGGCTAACTCACGGCTGTTCGCACCGACTCAGCTTTATACAAGCGGAGATTTCTACAAGCGAGGACGCAAGGCATCATCAACGACTTTGTCTGTCGACGATGACCTCCGGGCGTCCTCTCTCGTCGTTAACTGTGGCCCCGCCTCAGCCTTCTCGTCGCCTATGCAAATAGTCTTTGCTGTCTCGCCGCTGTTCCCGCACTTTGCATCGGTCTTTTGCCCCCGCCCTCTTCGTTTCGGGTTAGCAGGGCATCGCTCGAACGCTTCCCCAGGCCGTACCTCCGGCAAGCGCCGTCGACCATCTTTGCAAGGCGTTCTCGATACTCTCTTCCGGCAAAGTCAGCCGTGGCAAAACGTTTGGCGTAGTCGGCTTGAAGGGCAGGGAAGTGCTCACGAACGAAGCTCAGGTAAGTAGGACGTGAGCACGGCTTGAGGAAGAGTGGATGGGCGGCGAAGAAACTCGCTCCGACTGCAGCTGCGCGCAGAGCCATGCCGTCAAGCGCCTCTTCGTTATCGGTAATGCCGGGCAGCAGCGGCGAGCCGAAGACTCCTGCGACGATCCCAGCCTCTCGCAACCGCTTCACCGCCTGAAAGCGTAGATCAGGCCGGGGCGCTCGTGGCTCCAGCAGACGCGCCAGCGCTGCATCGGGTGTCGTGATCGTCACGTGCACCACCAAGGTGTTGCGGCGAGCAACTTCTACCAGCAGATCAATATCGCGCTCGATCAGCCGCGACTTGGTCACGATCCCGAGCCGGTAGCCCTCCTTTCGCGCAAACACTTCCAGAAGACTGCGCGTAATCCTTGCCCGCCGCTCGATCGGTTGGTAAGGATCGGTCGCGGTGCCCAGCGCCACCTCGTCGGCAGGGTCGATCTTCTTCAACTCCTGTTCCAGCAGCCATGCGGCGTTCTGCTTCAGGAAGATCATTCGCTCGAACGCTAAAGGGTCTCTCATATCTATCCCGTTGCTCGTGACCTCCGCGCTCGTCTCTGCCGTAGCCTTCGGAGCCATGAACTCATGCGTATATCGTGCATAGCAGTACTTGCAGCCGAACTCGCATCCCCGGTACGGATTGATGCTGTAGGCCAGGGACAGCTGCCGCTTCGACACCGATTTATTCAGGATGCTGCGCACCTTCAACATCTTGAATTCGATCAGGTGGCCATCGTCGGCGTGCTCCGCTTCAGCCGCCAGCCGGGCGATGCCGGTAGGTTGCTGCGGCAGAATTGGGAAGAGAGTTGCGCTTAGTTTATTCGCCATTTGTTCGCCTTCCGGAAAACCAATATATCCCGGGCCTCACGCCTCGTCAAGGCGTGTTCTCCCACAGCCTTTCGAGGCCAGACGAAAGAGAGCGATTACTGGGGCGATATTCATCTTGCGGAAGATTGGAATGTTTGTAAAATCCCGCATATGCTAGGCATCCAGGCATGGCGGAGGATGAAGTACATTCTTCTGTTCGCGCTCGTGGTTTTTTTGTCGTATCGGGCTCGTCACGCCCAGATCGACGACGCTCTGATCTACGCGCGTTACATCAACAACGCGCTCTCGGGCGACGGGTTTGTCTTCAATGTCGGAGAGAAGGTGAATGGGCTCACCTCCCCTCTGTTCTGCTACCTCCTGTTCGCTGTCTCATGGATACTTCACGGCAACATTATTCTCGCGTCCGTTCTCATCTCCGCCACATTTCTGTTCCTCGCAAGTGTCCTTGCCGAGCGCATGGTCCCGTTTGCCGGCTTTCTGATAGCTAGCGTCGGATATTTTTATGTTCAGGTGGGCATGGAGACCGCGTTGTTCCTCTTCATGCTGATACTTACGGTTACGCTTTGCCGGGAGGAAATGTACAACTGGCTGCCTTCGGTACTGGCGCTTTTAGTGCTCACACGATTCGAAGGCGGCATGATGCTTCTGGTGGTTTGCGCGCATCTTTTCCGCCGTCGACGCTGGCCAGCGTTATCGTCTTTTCTTCCGGCTCTGGCGATTGCGGCCGGTTTTCTCCTGCTGAACTATCGTGTCTACGGTCAGATCCTTCCCTCCTCAACCACCGCGAAGATCGGACAAGGTCTATCGGGCGCCCTGGGACCATGGCCAACGGCCTTCTTCGGAATGGCGTGGCAATTGGATAAGGACTTCAAACCGACGATCTATTTCGTGTTGGCGGTAGTGGCACTTGCCTTCGTCGGGGTAAAACGTCTGCGGGGAACGGCTCTGAATGAAACGGTCTTATCCTTCTGCGCGCTGCTCCTCGCGTTCTACGTGCTACTAAATATCCCGGGGTATCGCTGGTACTTCGCACCGTTTATCTTCTTTGGCCTGGTCTATGGAGCCGAGGGCATCCCCCGGAACCGAGTTGGATATTCCATTGCGGCTGTCGTTCTAGCTGCCGTCGCCCTTACAAATGCCTTCGTAGTGCAGAGATTCAACGAAACGCCCGAAACCGACTACCGAGTATTGGCGGAGTGGCTGAACCGGAATACTCCTCCGGAGGCAACGATCGAAGCCGTGGAGACTGGGCGACTCGGCTACTACTGCAGCCATCGATATATCTACGATGTGATGGGCCTGACGACGCCCAAGAACGCCGACCACGTGACTCACGGAGATTGGGTCTCCTGGGTCGCTGAAGATAAACCGGACTATATCGTGATGCATGCACCGGCACTCAAATGGGAGAAGGCGGCACTCAAAGATCCTGCCTACGAGGCGACTCCATTTCTCTATCGCGGGGTGTACGTTTTGCGGAGGAAACCAGCCCAACAGGCGGCCAATCCTTGACGCAGGACCGCATTTACGGCATACTCATAAGAGTGCCTCAATGTCCAATTGAGGCCAGTCGAGAACCACGCCCGGAGGGAACAGCTCCAGAGGGGTGGGAGACGAGGGAAAATGGCAAGGAAGCTCTCTAAGAATCTAGTAAAGGCGCGTGCGCTCGTTGAGCCCCGTCCTTATCTGTTGGCGGACGCTGTTCCGCTCCTGCAAAAAGCAAAGTATGCGAAGTTCGACGAGACCGTCGATCTGACCATGCGTCTTGGCGTCGATCCCCGCCACGCGGACCAGATGGTTCGCGGCACTGTGGTGCTCCCGCACGGCCTTGGCAAGTCCAAGATTGTTGCCGTGATCACCTCGGGCGATCGCATCAAGGAAGCAGAGGCCGCTGGCGCTGAGTTCTTCGGCGGCGAGGAGCTGGTCGAGAAGATTCAGAAAGAAGGCTGGACGGCCTTCGACGCTCTGATCGCGACCCCCGACATGATGCGTTCGGTCGGACGTCTCGGTAAGGTGCTCGGCCCCAAGGGTCTGATGCCCAACCCGAAGACGGGTACGGTCACCACTGACGTTGCCGCCGCAGTCAAGGAGATCAAGGCCGGTAAGATCGAGTTCCGGACCGACAAGACTGCGCTGGTTCACGTTCCGGTTGGCAAGCTCTCGTTCGATCCGCAGAAGCTGGTCGATAACGCGATGACCGTCATTACGAGCGTCGTCAAGGCTAAGCCGTCGGCCGCCAAGGGCAAGTACATCAAGGGTGTCACGTTGAGCTCGTCGATGGGCCCCGGAATCCAGCTCGACTACGCCGCTGCCGAACTAGCAGGCAAGGCCTAATCAATTTAGTTAGCACGAAACCCCCTCTGGCCGCGGAAGCGAGGAGTGGGGCAAGCGAAAGCGAAGAGGATTTAGTCATGGCATTGTCCAGAGCATCAAAGACGGAGAAGGTGAAGCAGCTCGCAACCGAGCTCGAGCACTCGACCTCCGCTATCATCGGCACCTTCAAGGGCCTCACCGCCGCGAAGGACTTCGAGCTGCGTAAGACGGTTCGCGCCGCCGGCGGAAACTATCACGTCGTCAAGAACAAGCTGGCTGCACGTGCCAGCGAAGGCACCAAGATCGAGTCGGCGCTGCAGGGCCTCAAGGGCGTGTCGGCTGTCGCTTACACCTCGGGCGATCCCGTTGCCCTGGCCAAGGCCCTTTCGACCTGGGTCAAGGACAACGCCGAGTTCACCTTCAAGCTGGGCATCGTTGACGGCAAGGTGATCGACGTTCGTGAGATCGGCGATCTCGCCACCATGCCGGGCAAGGAAGAGCTCTTCTCGAAGCTTCTCTTCCTCATTCAGTCGCCTGCGCAGCGTCTGGCTACTGTCATCAACGCTACCGGCCGCGATCTCGCAGTTGTCATCAACCAGGGCGTCGAGAAGGGCAAGTTTGCTGGCGCAGCCGCTCCGGCAGCAGTCGAAGCGCCGAAGGCAGAAGCAGCGGTAGTCGAAACGCCTGCCGCTGAAGCACCTGTTGCTGAAGCTCCAGTTGCGGAAGCTCCCGCCGCTGAAGGTCAGCTCATTGCCGAGGCGCACGCTGTTGAAGCTCCCGCCGCCGATGCAACCGCTGAGCAGCCTGAGAACTCCACCGCATCGCAGGGTGGGGAAGCCGCAACCACGGACCCGGTCGAAGGCTAAACAAGTTTCGCCTGGTCTTCCCGGGGGCGCTGGTCTGGGCGCAACGGAAACCCTGGAAGGCATAGGCAGCCGAAGCGCAGTCAGGCTTTGGTAGAGCAATAAGCACCACAAAGTTCAGTTCTAATTGGAGAAATAACATGGCAGACATCCAGCAGTTGGAAGATTCAATCGTTAGCCTCAGCCTCCTCGAGGCTTCGGCTCTGGTCAAGAAGCTCGAAGAGCGTCTCGGCGTTTCGGCAGCAGCAGCAGTTGCAGCCCCGGCAGCAGGCGGTGGCGCAGCGGCAGCGGCTCCGGTCGAAGAGAAGACCGAATTCACCGTCATCCTCAAGGATGCCGGCGCGAATAAGATCAACACCATCAAGGCTGTACGCGAAGTCACCGCTCTTGGGCTGAAGGAAGCCAAGGATCTGGTCGATGCCGCTCCCAAGCCCTTGAAGGAGAACATTTCGAAGGATGACGCAGCTGCCATCGCCAAGAAGTTCGAAGGCGTTGCCACCATCGAAATCAAGTAGTTAACTGCCAGCTTGCACGATAAGGCGGAACGCGATATTCTTGACGTTAGAGAAAATTCGTTCCGCCTTGACGTGCTCGTAGGCGGCCAGCTGTATCCAGAAAAAACTTCGTTGTACCCGGATCATCCTGTCTTCACAGGTTAAGGAACCGGCCACTATACGCTTCGAGCGGCGGATGCGCATAGTGCAATAAGAAACATGCGAGCGGCACAACTTTGGGGTAGGCGAACCTCAATGGCGGCAGGCATTAACACCACTTATATAGAAACAGTGCACAAGTCGACCTTTGCGCTCATGGGGCATGCTGTCCCCGCGAGCGCTTTGCCGTGTTTATCGGCATTGTCTCCGCTATAGGAGCCAACAGTACGCTGCACGCGTTCTTTATAGCAGCTTCGAACGCCGGCAGGTAGTAAAAGTTTCAAGATTTATCCGCGCCGCGGACCATTACGGCAAGACATTTTGCGCACGGGACTCGCTGCCATCGAGGACAGCAAGACCCGAAGATCTTAAAGACTGCGCGATCAGAACCAAACCCGGAGGGCCTGACCGATGCCCTCCCCTAACGAGTGAAGCCAGCAATACGATGCAGGCAGACGCACTCGGGAGGCCTCGAAGGTCAGTTTTCAGGAGAGAGCATGTCTGGCGAGTCCAACAACAGCGAAATGCGCGCGATCCGTAGTCGTCTTGATTTTTCGAAGATCCCCACATCCATTCAGATTCCCAACCTCATCGAAGTGCAGCGCCGCAGCTACGAGCGCTTCCTGCAGATGGACAAGCTCCCGCAGGAGCGCGAGGACAACGGCCTGCAGTCGGTCTTTACCTCCGTATTTCCCATCACCGACTTCCGTAACGTCTCCGAGCTCGAGTTCGTCGACTTCTCCATCGGCAACTGGGAGTGCAAGTGCGGCTACCTCAAAGGTCTCAACCACCTGCGCACGGCCTGCACCAACTGCGGCCACATGGTCATCACCGACCCCTTCCACCCGGGCGACGTGCTCTGCAACTTCTGCGGAACATACAACAAGAACACCCCTGACTTCTGCACCAAGTGCGGCGACCCTGTCGGCCTGCAGCTGAAGTACGACCAGGCAGAGTGCGAAGAGCGCGGCATGACCTACTCTGCCCCTCTCAAGGTCACCATCCGCCTGAAGATCTACGACAAGGACCCGGAGACCGGCGTCAAGAGCCTGCGCGACATGAAGGAGCAGGAAGTCTTCTTCGGCGACATTCCGCTGATGAGCCAGAACGGCACCTTCATCGTCAACGGTACCGAGCGCGTCATCGTCTCGCAGCTTCACCGTTCGCCCGGCGTCTTCTTCGAGACGGCGAACAACCGCACCTACTTCCTCGGCAAGATCATTCCGTATCGTGGCAGCTGGGTCGAGTTCGAGTACGACCAGAAGAACACCCTCTACGTCCGCATCGACCGCAAGCGCAAGTTCCTTGGCACCATCTTCCTGCGCGCACTCGGCCTGCGTACCGACGAGGAGATCCTCAAGACCTTCTACACCGTCGACACCATCAACGTAGCCGACGGCAAGCTCCACTGGAAGGTTGTTCCCGAGGGTCAGCTCAGCAACCTCCAGGGCACCCGTCCGGCCCATGCCATCACCGTCAAGGGTGAGGAGCTCGCTCCTGCCACGCGCAAGATCTCCGCTCACACGATCAAGGGTCTGCGCAGCCACAAGATCGACGCAGTTGAAGTCGAGACCAGCGAGTTCGACGGCGCGATGACTGCCTCCGATGTGGTTGATCTCACCACCGGCGAGCTGCTCTACGAGGCCAACCAGGAGCTCACCGCCGACAAGCTGCACAAGATCATTCAGTCCGGCGTCTCCAGCATCGAGGTCTTCTTCCCCGAGCGCGACGACGTGGGCAACATCATCACCAACACCCTTCGCCGCGACTCTGTTCGCAAGCCTGAGGAAGCTCTCATCGAGATCTACCGCAAGCTGCGTCCCGGCGACCCACCGACTCTCGACACCGCCACTGCGCTCTTCGAAGGCATGTTCTTCGATCCGCGCAAGTATGACTTCTCGCGCGTCGGCCGCCTCAAGTTCAACATCAAGCTATACGAGAACCAGGATCCCTCAGGCCTCGACAAGCGCACGTTGACCCCCGAAGACTTCTACGGCACCATCCGCTACCTCCTCAAGCTGCGCAAGAACATCGGCGTCGTTGATGACATCGATCACCTTGGCAACCGCCGCGTTCGCGCCGTCGGTGAGCTGATGGAGAACCAGTTCCGCATCGGCCTCGTCCGGATGGAGCGCGCCATCAAGGAAAAGATGTCGGTCTATCAGGAGATGTCGACCGCGATGCCGCACGACCTCATCAACGCCAAGCCAGTCATGGCCGCGATTCGTGAGTTCTTCGGCTCCTCGCAGCTCTCGCAGTTCATGGACCAGACCAACCCCCTGTCGGAGATCACGCACAAGCGTCGTCTCTCCGCCCTTGGGCCCGGTGGTCTCTCCCGTGAGCGCGCTGGCTTCGAAGTCCGCGACGTGCACCCCACTCACTACGGCCGCATCTGCCCGATTGAGACGCCGGAAGGCCCGAACATCGGGCTCATCTCGTCGCTCTCCTGCTTTGCGCGCATCAACGAGTACGGCTTCATCGAGTCTCCCTACCGCCGCGTGAAGGAAGGCCGTGCGCTCGACTACGTCTCCGTCTCGAACGCCGGCGAGTCCGGTCTGCGTCAGGGCGACTACCTCGAGATCGAAGAGGCTCGCGCCAAGAACGCCGAACTGAAGAAGGCTGGCAAGCGCACCATGGACCTCGCCCCCTTCAGCTTCTACCTCTCGGCCTGGGAAGAAGATCGCCACACCATCGCGCAGGCGAACATCGAGCTCGATGAGAAGTTGAACATCATGCAGGATGTTGTCGACGCCCGTCGTCAGGGCAACTTCGTCCTCGTCAACAAGTCTGAAGTGGACTACGTTGACGTCTCACCGAAACAGCTGGTCTCGGTCGCGGCCTCGCTCGTCCCGTTCCTCGAGCACGACGACGCGAACCGCGCACTGATGGGCGCCAACATGCAACGGCAGTCAGTTCCTTTGCTCGTCGCTGAGGCCCCGTTCGTCGGTACCGGCATGGAAGGCGTCACCGCCCGCGACTCCGGCGCCGTCATTCTGGCTAAGCGTAACGGCATCATCGACTCGGTCGACTCCGAACGCATCATCGTCCGCGTAGAAGGCGAGCATCACCCCACGCAGCTCTCGCGTGAGGTCGGTTCGGACATCTATCAGCTCACGAAGTTCAAGCGCTCCAACCAGAACACATGCATCAACCAGAAGCCGATCGTCCGCAAGGGTGATCGCGTGGTCAAGGGTCAGGTTATCGCTGATGGTCCTTGCACCGAGCAGGGCGAACTCGGCCTCGGCCGTAACGTTCTGGTCGCCTTCATGCCCTGGCGTGGTTACAACTTCGAGGACGCGATCCTCATCTCGGAGAAGCTGGTCCGCGAGGACTACTACACCTCGATCCACATCGAGGAGTTCGAGATCGAAGCTCGCGACACCAAGCTTGGGCCGGAAGAGATCACGCGCGATATCCCCAACGTCAGCGAGCACGCACTTCGCGATCTCGACGACTCGGGCATCATCCGCATTGGTGCGAAGATCGGTCACAACGACATCCTCGTCGGCAAGGTAACGCCGAAGGGTGAAACTCAACTGACGCCGGAAGAGAAGCTCCTCCGTGCCATCTTCGGCGAAAAGGCCGGCGATGTTCGCGACGCTTCGCTCACGTGCCCTCCGGGTATCGAAGGCACCGTCGTCGACGTCCGCATCTTCTCCCGCAAGGGTCAGGAGAAGGACGAGCGCGCCAAGCAGATCGAGCAGGAGATGATCGAGAAGCTCGAGCGCAACCTCGCCGACGAGATTCGTATTCTCACCGACGAGCGCCTCAAGCGCCTCGAAGCGATCCTGGGAGCCAAAGAGGTTTTGGCTGATCTCCACGACGAGCGCACCAACAAGAAGCTGCTCAACAAGGGCGACATCCTCGACCGCGACACCATCGAGCTCATCAGCACTCGTAACCTCAAGCGCATTCGCTACGCCGACAAGGACCCCCGCGTCAACGAGCAGATCGACGAGATCGAGGAGATGACCTCACGCCAGATCGACGTTCTCCGCAAGATCACCAACGAGAAGATCGGCAAGATGCAGAAGGGCGACGAACTCTCGCCCGGCGTCATCAAGATGGTCAAGGTCTACATCGCCATGAAGCGCAAGCTCTCTGTCGGTGACAAGATGGCCGGCCGCCACGGCAACAAGGGTGTTATCGCACGAATCCTCCCCGAGGAAGACATGCCATACCTCCCCGATGGAACCCCCGTCGAGATCGTCCTCAACCCGCTCGGTGTGCCTTCGCGTATGAACGTCGGTCAGATTCTCGAGACGCATCTTGGGTGGGCAGCACACACCCTGGGCGCGCAGATCGCTGAGCTTGCCGCAACGATGGAGTCGGCCAACGAAGTCCGCGAGCTCTTCAAGGCGCGCTTCGCCGGAACCGCCGCACTCAACCAGCTTCTTGACCTCGACGACGAGCAGACTCTGCGCGTTGCCGCCGGCATGAAGCGTGGTATCTGGTTCGGCACGGCAGTCTTCGACGGCGCACGCGAGACCGAGATCAAGGCGCTTCTCAAGGCCGCTGGTCTTCCCAGCTCGGGCAAGTCGCAGCTCTACGATGGCATGCTCGGCGAACCGTTCGAGCAGCCCGCCACCGTCGGCTACATCTACATGCTCAAGCTGTCGCACCTTGTCGACGACAAGATCCACGCTCGTTCCATCGGACCGTACTCGCTCATCACTCAGCAGCCGCTGGGCGGTAAGGCGCAGTTCGGCGGACAGCGCTTCGGCGAAATGGAAGTCTGGGCCCTTGAAGCTTACGGCGCCGCCTACATCCTGCAGGAGCTGCTCACCGCCAAGTCCGACGACGTCTTCGGCCGTACCAAGATCTACGAGGCCATCGTCAAGGGCGAAGCTGCCATCGAGCCGGGTGTACCCGAATCGTTCAACGTTCTTATCCGCGAACTGCAGTCCCTCTGCCTCGACGTCGAACTGATCAAACAGGCCGACCAGAAGAAGCAGCCGCTGCCAGCCATCGCCGCAGCAGATTAGTCGATACCGCTCCACCCCAGGCACGGTCCTTCTGAATGAGGCTCACGCTCAACATTCACGAAGGGCCGGCCAAAGGGGAAGAGCAAACAAAGAGAAGCAGGCGACGGACCTAACCACCCACCGCCCAGCAGAAGTAAAGCAGCAGTAACCAGCAGCAAGGCGCAAAAAACGCCAGACACTGCACACGGAGACGCCAAATATGTTTCGCTCCAGCCCCTTTGAACTGACCGGACCCATCGCCGACTTCGACGCCATCAAGATCCAGCTCGCCAGCCCTGAGAAGATCCGCAGCTGGTCGCACGGCGAGGTCACCAAGCCGGAAACCATCAACTACCGTACCTTCAAGCCCGAGCGCGACGGCCTCTTCTGCGCCCGCATCTTCGGACCCATCACCGACTGGGAGTGCCTCTGCGGCAAGTACAAGCGCATGAAGCACCGCGGCGTCATCTGCGACAAGTGCGGCGTCGAAGTCACTCTCTCGAAGGTTCGCCGCGAGCGCCTCGGACACATCGAGCTCGCCAGCCCCTGCTCGCACGTCTGGTTCTTCAAGGGCTTGCCCTCGCGCATCGGCCACCTGCTCGACATCAGCCTGCGTGAGCTCGAGGCCGTCCTCTACTTCGAGTCCTACGTCGTCGTCGATCCAGGCGATGCGCCCGTAAAAGAGCGCGAAGTCATCAAGGACGAGACCAAGTTCCGCGAGCTCGATCAGCAGTACCGTCCCTCCGGCTTCAAGGCCATGATGGGCGCAGAAGCCATCAAGGAGCTCCTCAAGCGCGTTGAAGTCACCGAGCTCGCCATCGAGCTGCGCGAGCGCATGAAGACCGAGACCTCGCTGCAGAAGAAGCTCAAGTACTCCAAGCGGCTCAAGATCGTTGAGGCCTTCCGCAAGTCCGACAACCTGCCGCAGTGGATGATCCTCGACGTGATCCCCGTGATCCCGCCCGAGCTTCGCCCCCTCGTTCCGCTCGACGGCGGCCGCTTCGCCACGTCCGACCTGAACGACCTCTATCGCCGCGTCATCAACCGCAACAACCGCCTCAAGAAGCTGATGGACCTCCACGCACCTGAGGTCATCGTCCGGAACGAGAAGCGCATGTTGCAGGAAGCCGTCGACGCTCTCTTCGACAACGGTCGTCGTGGTCGCGTTCTCCGCGGCGCGAACAACCGTCCGCTTAAGTCGCTCTCCGACACCCTCAAGGGTAAGCAGGGCCGCTTCCGTCAGAACCTCCTCGGCAAGCGCGTCGACTACTCTGGCCGTTCGGTCATCGTCGTCGGCCCCGAGCTGAAGCTGCACCAGTGCGGTCTTCCCAAGAAGATGGCGCTCGAGCTCTTCAAGCCCTTCATCTATCACCGCCTCGAGCAGACCGGCCACTGCACCACCATCAAGCAGGCCAAAGAGATGGTCGAAATGCAGGAGCCAATCGTCTGGGACATCCTCGAAGAGGTCATCAAGGATCACCCGGTTCTTCTGAACCGCGCCCCGACGCTTCACCGTCTCGGCATCCAGGCTTTCGAGCCCGTACTCGTTGAAGGTAAGGCGATCAAGATCCATCCGCTCGTCTGCACTGCCTTCAACGCGGACTTCGACGGCGACCAGATGGCCGTTCACATCCCGCTCTCCCCTGAGGCTCAGATCGAAGCCAGCGTACTCATGCTCGCTTCGCATAACATCTTGTCCCCAGCCTCTGGGCAACCGATCACAGTCCCGACCCAGGACCTCGTCCTCGGCCTCTACTACCTCACCAAGGCGAAGGTTAACGCCAAGGGTGAAGGCCGCGTCTTCGCCAACATCGAAGAGGTCTTCATGGCCCTCGAAGCGAAGCAGGTCGAGACCCTCACCCCGATTCGTCTGCGCTACACCGGCCCTGTCCTTGACATGACCACCGCGTACGACGATCAGGACCTCACCCACACCGAGCCGGTCGAGTTCAACAAGCAGTACATCAACACGACCGTCGGCCGCGCCATCCTCAACGATGCGCTCCCCGAGGGCATGCCTTACGTCAACGGCCTGCTCAAGAAGAAGGGTATCGGCCAGCTCATCAACTACTGCTACCTGAACCTCGGCCTCGAAGTCACCGTCAAGACTCTCGACCGCGTCAAGGACCTCGGCTTCACCTATGCCACGCGCTCCGGCCTCTCTGTGGGCTTGGACGACATGGTCATCCCCGACTCCAAGTACACCGTCGTGGGCGATGCCGAAAAGCAGGTTCTCGCCATGCAGCAGCAGTACCTCGACGGAGCCATCACCAACGGTGAGCGCTCCAACAAGGTCATCCAGATGTGGTCGGGAGTCACCGAGCGCGTCGCCGACGAGATGTTCAACAACATGAAGCGTGCCGACAAGGAAGGAGCCATGAACCCGATCTACATCATGGCCGACTCCGGTGCTCGTGGATCCAAACAGCAGATCCGCCAGCTCTCCGGCATGCGTGGTTTGATGGCCAAGCCCTCCGGCGAAATCATCGAAACCCCCATCACGGCGAACTTCCGCGAAGGCCTCACCGTGCTGCAGTACTTCATCTCGACCCACGGCGCACGTAAGGGCCTCGCCGACACCGCACTCAAGACCGCAGACTCGGGTTACCTCACCCGCCGTCTGGTCGACGTTGCGCAGGATGTCATTATCTCGCACAACGACTGCGGCACCGTCGAAGGCATCTACGTCACCCCCATCATCGAAGCCGGCGAGACCATCGAGCCCCTGCGCGACCGCATCATCGGCCGCGTCTCGCTCGAGAAGCTCAAGGACTTCGAGGGCAAGACCATCGTCGACATCAACCAGGAGATCGACGAAGATCTCGCCAGCGCCGTTCAGGCCGCGGGTATCGAGCGCGTCAAGATTCGCTCGGTTCTCACCTGCGAATCCAAGCGCGGCGTCTGCATCCTCTGCTACGGCCGTAACCTCGGCTCCGGCAAGATGGTCGAGATGGGCGAAGCCGTCGGCGTCATCGCGGCGCAGTCCATCGGCGAGCCCGGCACTCAGCTCACCATGCGTACCTTCCACATCGGCGGTACGGCATCACGCGTATCCGACGCCTCGCACCTCGAGGCCAAGAACGTCGGCACCGTGCGCTTCATCAACCTCGTCACCGTTCGCTCCAAGGACGGCGGCCTGGTCGCCTTCAACCGCAACGGTTCGCTCGCCATCGTCGACGAGAAGGGCCGCGAGAAGGAGCGTTACGCTGTCGTCTACGGTGCCAAGCTCAAGGTCGAAGAGGGCCAGCAGGTCGTCCAGGGCACGCGCCTCGGCGAGTGGGATCCCTACACCTTCTCCCTCCTCACCGAGATCGCCGGAACCGTCCAGTTCAAGGACCTCCAGGAAGGCCTCACCCTCAACGAAGAAGTCGACGAAGTCACCGGCCTCAGCCGTCTTGTCGTCACCGACTCCTCCGATGAGAAGCGTCAGCCCGCGATCATCATCAAGTCCGCTCAGGGCAACAAGCGTTACCTCATGCCTTCACGCGCTCACCTCATGGTGGCCGACGGCGACGAGATCTTCCCCGGCGACATCCTTGCCAAGATCCCACGCGAAACAACGCGTACCAAGGACATTACCGGCGGTCTCCCACGCGTCGTCGAACTCTTCGAGGCCCGCAAGCCCCGCGATCCGGCGATCATCAGCAAGATCGATGGTGTCGTTCGCTTCGGCGAAGTCTCCAAGGGTCAGCGCAAGGTCTACGTCACCGCGGACAACGGTCAGGAAGAGGAGTACAGCGTTCCCCGCGGTACGTACGTCAACGTGCAGGAAGGCGAACGCCTCCGTGCCGGTGATGCACTCATCGACGGTCCCCGCAACCCGCACGACATTCTGGAAGTTCTCGGCGAGCGCGCACTCCAGCAGTACCTCGTCAACGAAATCCAGGAAGTCTACCGGCTCCAGGGCGTCACCATCTCCGACAAGCACATCGAAACCATCGTTCGTCAGATGCTTCGCTGGGTCAAGATCGAAGAAGTCGGTGACACCACCTTCCTCGTCGATCAGCAGACCGACCGCTTCCGCTTCAACGCCGAGAACCAGCGCGTGTTGATGTCCGGCGGCAAGCCTGCCATCGGCCGTTCGCTCCTCCTCGGCATCACCAAGGCGTCGCTCTCGACCGACAGCTTCATCTCGGCCGCCAGCTTCCAGGAGACCACCCGCGTACTCACTGAAGCCAGCATCAACGGCTCCATCGACACGCTCCGTGGCCTCAAGGAAAACGTCATCGTAGGCCGCCTCATCCCCGCCGGAACCGGCATGGAGTACTACCGCAACGTCCAGCTCTCACCAGAACTGGAAGAAGCGGCAGCCCAGGTCCAGCAGGAAGTGGCATCCGCCATCGAAGCCGAAGAGCGCGAACTGGAGCAGATGCGCATGGAAGGCGAACAAGAAGAACTAGCCGCCGAGTAGTACTTCGTACTGTTCTCGACGCTTCGCGTAACAATAAAACAACGGCAGGGCTTCGGCCCTGCCGTTTTGTTTTGACTAGAGACCGTCAACTGCGTAAGTCTAGTCTGTCATCAGAAAAGGGCGAAATGAGCACCGAGAGAGCAGGAAAGGTCGCAAACAAATACAAGCGTGCATTTTCATGGAGATTACAACAAGGTGCAGCGCTAAATCCGGCGGCACATGGTTCCGCGAGACTGGCAAACGGAGATTACCCCGACATTCTCGAGGATTACCTGATCACAAGCCGAAAGAGACAACATAATCCCACTGCGATGGCGCAACTCCAAATGCATATACTTCACGACGCCGCCGTGCAGGAGAAAAGCATAAAGCATTACAAAGCTCAGACGCCCGTCACCGAGCGAGAGCGGGAATTTATTGACTCACAAATCTTTATGCATAGGATGACTGCGAATACTCTGAGGATAATCGGGGATGGGATTGCTTGGCGAGCATTCGGATATGACAGATCAGTCCCGAGGGTCTTGTCGCAAAATCCAGTCAATCAAGTGATCTTGTCAGAAGGCCTGATCGCGGAGATGGACTATTGGAGCAGCGAGTTTTTTACGAGAGGCTCTTTTCCTATTCTTAACTGCATCACTAACTGTTTGGCGCTAGGCGATGTGACCGTCGTTCGTGAGGATGGGTCAGTTGAGGTCGTAGAGGTTAAGGCAGGCAAGACGAAAGATAGTAGAAAGATTAAACAAAAGCAGCGATTGGGTGCTGCCATAGAAGTGTTGAATGGTTATGGAAAATTAGATGAAAAATTTGTATCTGTTAAGACGCTGCCACTCACGCCCCAAAATTATTTATCTAAGTTAGAGGAGCTCTTACAACAAGCGGAACAACAAGGGACAAGTGGGGCGCTCATTTCCCCTTACTGCTACGTCGAATGTTTTGACATATCGAAAATTGAAGATATGACAGCCGCGTTGTCCCATTTGAAGGCCACTCGGATCGAAAAGACCTCAAACTGGAAAGAGGAACTCACGTCAGAGATAGATAGCATGCAAGTTGCCACCTTCTCGCCGAACGTAGCGCCATTTTCTATCTTTCCTTTTAGTGAGAGAACCTGTGTCGAACTCGCAATCGGACTGAAATCTTATACATGCTATGTAAATTTAGAACTAGTATTTGTAGGTTTTCAAAAGGAAGGTTGGCTCATAGAGAAGCAAATGAATGACGCTCTACAAGACAGTGATAACTATGCCGCTTTGATGGTGAAAAAGAATGGATTCTACTGTCATTTCCCTCCTAGCGATATTGCGAAATTGCATATGGAGTTATTGACTCCGGAATCCTTAATTGCCCAATGTGAATACTTGCGCGGCTTGGGCCGCGAACACGAAGGCGAATATGGATATTTACTGCTCGAAGGCGAAGCTTCCCAGTGGCGCTAACCGGACGAGAGCGCTGTTTCGGTCTAGAATTCTGGTGGGTGGCCGGGTGGCCCACCCTTGCTCTTACTCATTTCAACCAACCACAAATGATCGGGTGCCCCATCCTTCGCGCACTTGCGAAGGGTGGGAGTGCAGTCATTCAGGACTCCAAGGTCATGAATTCCCCCGCAGACCATCATCTCTGATTCTCAGCCATGATCGCTTTTCGGCCATAGTAGCTGATCAGATAGAACGCAACTCCGAAAGCGATAATGTCCTTGAAGAGAAACAGGCCGGTGTTGTTCATGTAATGGATGCCGTGAACCACGACGGTGTCATCCGGCGTCGTGATCAACATGGTGCTCGTGGTGAAGAACATGCCGACTAGAATGATCCCGCCCAGAATGCCTGCTTTAGGTTTGAAGTAGCCAATGATCAGCAGGATTGCTGCAGTCCATTCCGTGAGCCCGATCATATCCCCCAAAATATATGGTCCAAAGTGCTTGAACTGCCAACTGGTCAATGGGCTGTTACTGACAAGCGGGATGATGCCCTCCGCTCCCGGTGCTGTCATCTTGAATTTCCCCGCCCACAGCAACATCACGATCATTCCAACACTGCAAATAAGGAAAGGGATATTTCGATTTGCGACAAACGCCGCGATCTTTGTTAGCACACTCTTCGCCTGTATTTCGTTATCGCCCCATGCCCCAGTCGGTGTGGTTTCAGCCATAAAAAGACTCCTTCATGTAAGGTCATCATCGAGCAGATGGCCCACATCCGAAAGTCTATATCTGGCTCTACATCTCGATTGTGAGATGTGGGCATTCACGCCACGCTAGCACCGCTTCTCTTGGCAGAACCTAAATGTTCGCCAGCCCAACTGCGCGTACCAAATGATTCGCGAGCCACCCGTCGCGAGTGTTAGCGCAGTCCGCAGGAGCCGCCGCCGCTAGGAAGCTCTTCGGGCAGCTCGCATGCGGCTGAAGCCAATTTGCAAGAGACCGGCAAGGCCGGTACCGAGCAGGACAAGGCTCGACGGCTCAGGTGTGGCCTCACCTCCCGTCACCACGAAGTCCAGCGAGGTAATCTCCTCGACCACCTCTGTCTGGTCCCCGCCGATAGAATCGCGAACGCCGCTGCCATAGCAGGTCGTTGTTACGAAGGTAGGCACCGCCCCGGTGCCGGCGAGAGGGGGGATGTCCTGGCAGGTACCGTCGATTTCGAAATCGTAGATGAAATTTGGTCCAAAGTTGGTGAACGCGAGCGAGCCGCCAAAGAAATCCACTGTGTCGAAGCTGCTCGGGCTCGGAAACTCGGGCGACTGAATGAGGGGATACAAGAAATCAAACTGGTAATTTGGGTGGAGATAGAAGAACACCTTGTCCGGATCGAACGAGAAGGTGGTCGAGCCCGTGTCGTCGAAGTTGTGGTAGACGAAGTTGACGGTAACCGTCACGAGTGGATCGGCCTGAGCCGCAAGGCAACCGCCAAAAACCAGTAGACACAGAAGACAAAGGGATCGACGCATGAACGCCTCCTAAATTCCTCTTCTAAGGCACGTCTACACTAGACCCGAATTAGCCCCAGGTCAATGGATGAATTCAGGACCTCGGTCACGCTACATCGTCAGCACCACGCGAAACTGTGCATTCCCGCTCATCATCCGCGCATAAGCCTCGGCTGCTTTTTCGAGCGGATAGGTTTCAATCATGGGCCGCACGCCGGTCAGCTCTGCGAAGCGCAGTGTGTCCTCGGAGTCAGTTGGTGTTCCCGAAGCCCACCCTTGAATCGTTCGGCTAGAAGTGATGAGCTGTATTGGCGTGACCTCAATGGGATCGAAGCTGGCACCAATCACCATAAGCTTGCCGTTCGGCCCCAGCCCATTGATCAACTCAGACATCGCCTTCGAACTCGGAGCGGTCGCCAAAATCACCTTTGCCCCGCCCAGCTTTTGTAACTCCTCGGCAGCGTTCGTCGCTTTGCTGTCGATGTACACATTCGCTCCAAGCTTCTTCGCAAGCGCCGCGTTCTCCGGTCCACGCCCGATCGCCGCAACGTTATAACCAAACTTGCTCGCAAACTGAATTCCAAGGTGACCGAGACCGCCGATACCCTGAACCGCAACGAGGTCGCTGGGCAGTGCACCGCTGTGCCGCAGCGCGTTGAAGGTAGTAATCCCCGCGCAGAGCAGAGGCGCCGCTTCAACGTCACCCAGACTATCCGGTATCGCCACCAATGCCTCCACCGGAGCCACCATGTATTCCTGGTACCCGCCGTCATAGCTGATGCCCGGAATCTTCATATTCGAGCAGTTGCCAAAATCACCACGCCGACACGAGAGACACGTGTTGTCATGGCCGCCATGCCAGCCGACACCGACGCGCTGCCCCTTCTTCCACGTCGATACCCCCGCACCCACCTCATCGACAACGCCTGCCACCTCATGTCCAGGAGCCCGCGGATACTGAATGCCCGGCCACGCACCTTCTTTCGTCATCGCATCACTGTGACAAACCCCGCAGGCCAGCACCTTGATCCTTATATGCCCCGCATCTGGGTTAGGAATCGCACGCTCCACAATCTGAAAATCTCCGCCGGCCGCGGAAACTTGAGCCACCTTCATCGTTGCTGCTGCGACGGCTGTTGCCATAAATCCTCCTGAGCTTTCAATCACGATGTTGGAAAAAGCTTGCTGGTGGTGCATTGACCTCTTCGCTGCCTACGTCCATTCGCGCGAGCAGGTCATCGCACAAAACTTCGACGGCGGGTAGCCCACCTTGGTTTCATCAATTTCAACCAACCAGAAATAATCGGGTGCCCCATCCTTCGCGCACTCTCCAAAGGGTGAGATGGAAAACAGCCGGAGCCACCCGTCAATAGCGACTCTCCGCATATGATGAAACTTAAATCTTGACAATAAGTTATTACTTATATAAGTTATAACCTATGAATGGCCTCGATACAAAGTTCTCGGCCTTAGCTGACCCAACTCGCCGGGCGATTCTGGCGCGGCTCTCACTGGGCGAGGCCACGGTCAATGAACTGGCACGTCCCTTCGAGATGTCGCAACCGGCGATCTCGCAACATCTCAAAGTGCTCGAAGATGCTGGGCTGATCATGCGACGGGTGGAAGGCACAAAGCGCCCCCGTCGTCTCGCGAAGGAGGGAATCGAAGCGATGAATCAATGGCTTGGAATGCTCCGCACTGCGCTTGAGAAGAACTACGACCGGCTGGACGGAGTTCTGGCCGCTATCGACACAAAGAAGAGAGGAGAGATGCGATGAGCAAGATGACGTTGAAGACGGAAGGCGATACCCATGTGATTGTGACGAGGCGCTTTGATGCGCCGCCGGAAGCGCTGTATCGCGCGCACACCGATCCGAAGTTGTTACAAAAGTGGCTGCTCGGCCCTGAAGGCTGGAGCATGCCTGTCTGCATCAACGACGCGAAGCCCGGAGGGAAGTTCCGCTACGAGTGGACCAACGGCAAAGGCGCCGGATTCCACATAACGGGTGAGTACCTTGAGCTGAACCCTTTCAACAGAATCGTGCACGTCGAACGGATGCACCTGCCGGATCCCACGCCCGACAACCACGTTGAAACCACCTTCGATCAGGACGGCGAAGGAACCTTGATGACGATCCGGATGACGCTACCCGATGAGAAAACGCGAGCAACGATGCTGGCGACAGGCATGGAACACGGTATGGAAGCAAGCTACGTGCGCCTCGAAGCAATGATCTAGCGTGCCTGCTGTGCGGAACCAAACGTAAGCGAAAAACAAGCTTCGTGCTCGAACCGCAAGGCTCCGACACCCGCGTCAACTGGATCATGAACGGCCCGATGAACTTCTTCCCCGGCAAGCTGATGAGCGTCTTTACCTCAATGGACAAAGTGATCGGCCCCGACTTCGACAAGGGGCTCGCCAACTTGAAAGCCGCCGCCGAACATCCGTAATCAGAGGCTTCAAAGAGGGCTCGCCCCGTAGCTCACAACATTAATTCAGCCCGGCTGTCCTGACTGCGAAGCGCCATTTTTTGGTGCAACTCTGACTTTTCGATTGTGCCTTGCCCAGGCCGGTGCTACAACGTTCCCCCGATCTGACTCAGGAACTTGCGGCGGTTATGTTGGTTGAGGTTGGGTTGAGGGTTGGCATGCGAGGACACGAGATCCTGTAAGGAAGGCGGGATACTAGTTATGTCAAGCATGCGACGGTTCAGACTACCGCGAGCGGCTTCGGCATACCAAGCAATCCGCGAGTCCAGGCATCGTTTGCGATCCGTCTCAACGCGGCGATCGCTCAGGCTCTTGTTCCAATTCCTTCCCATCAAACTAACGGAGATCAGCAGCGTTATTCCGACGGTTCGGCCACCTACACCAAAGTCGTCCTTCAGGATTCGATCGGCTTGGTAAACCCCGCCGCTTATCGAACCTTCACGACCGCTCTGGCCAGCGGCAAACCATCGGACTTCGAGAACATCATCATCGGAGGAACCCGCACCCTGAATGGGCCACAGGGTGGGTTAGCCTTCACGCTCGAAGGAACCGACTCGCATCAATTCGGCAGTTCACCCTCTCCTCACAACCAGGAGACCGAAGTCATCGTTCCAGCGCCGCCAGCCTTCTCCAGCCCCGCCTGGGGTACCGAGCTCACCGAGCTCTACTGGTGCTCGCTGCTGCGCGACACAGCCTTCACCGATTACCAAACCAGCCCCGTAGCCGCCGCGGCCTGCGCCGAGCTGACCAGCATGCCCAGCTACGCCGGGCCGCGAACGCATTCCGGTCAGGTCACACCCAATCTGCTCTTCCGCGGCTCCTACCCAGGCGAGACACTTGGGCCCTATATCTCGCAGCTGATCATCACACCCAGCTTCTTCGGACCCTTGCCCCTCACCAATCAGTACATAACCTATCAGGCCGGTCTCAACTACATGCTGGATCCCGATTCATTCCTGCAAGTCCAGAACGGGATCAATACAGGCCTCACCAATCAAGCGGACCCCAACGTTCGCTTCCTGCAAAACGGCCGTGGACTCGCCGCGTGGACCCACGTCGACGTGCTCTTTCAGGCATACTTCGTCGCGTTTCTCGTCATGAACACCCTCGGCGTACCCCTCAATCCAGGCAATCCCTACGCAACCTCCCGCACTCAAAATGGATTCGACACACTAGGTGGCCCCGACATCTCTGCAACCATCGGCGAAGTTGCAGCCCGCGTTCTCGACACGGTCTGGTATCAAAAGTGGTTCGTTCACCTGCGTCCACGGCCTGAGTCCAGCGGCGGCATCGCCTACCTCACCAGGACGAACCAGTTGGGCAGCCTTCAGGCCAGACTGAACAATAACTTCCTCAACTCGCAGGCGCTGAAAGCCAGCTATGAAGCTAACAACAGCTGGTTTCTCTCGCAAGCCTTTCCTGAGGGATCGCCCGCTCACCCCGCCTACCCCACCGGTCACGGCACTGTCGCCGGGGCTTGTATCACCGTTCTCAAGTTCTTCTACGATGGAAACTTCGTCGTCCCCAACCCACAGGTGCCTGCACCAGACGGTCTTTCGCTCAACCCCTACACAGGCCCTGACGCAGGTAGTCTCACCATCAACGGCGAGCTCAACAAACTCGCGCACAACATCACCTTCGGCCACGGCATTCACGCAGGCATCCACTGGCGCAGCGACAGCGACGATTCGCTCCGCCTCGGAGAGGCCTTCGCCATCAGCTTCCTGCAGGACAAGATTCGCGTCTACAACGAAAAACTAACGGTGCATCTCACCAAGCTGGACGGGTCCATCGCCACCATCTCCAATCAGTGAGGATATTCTGGAAGCATGGCGACGAAGACCAAGGGCCGCATCGCCCCGCAGATAGAGTTTGATCTACTCACGGAGACTTTTACCGAGCAGTTCGAATCTGGGCAGGTAAGCGACGCCACAGGGTCAGACATGGCTTTGCCTCCGCTTCTAAGTCCGCGCGGACAACCCGCGAGAATCGATCGCTGTCTTCTAAACTCCGTCTCGCTGGCTGATCCAAAAGCACACGGGCTGCACTTGCACGACTCCCGCATCGAAAGCTCCGACCTGGCGAACGGTGACCTGAAGGCAAGCTCCATCGAGCGCGTGGAGTTCATCTCAACGAGACTTACCGGCGCTATCTTCACCGATGCCCAACTGAAGAGCGTCCTCTTCAAAGAGTGCAAGCTGGACTTCGCTCTCCTGCGAATGGCGCGCCTTCAACACTGCGTCTTCGAGAACTGCAACCTGACCGATGCAGACTTCTACAGCGCCGATCTGTCCGGCACCATCTTTCGCGACTGCGACCTCAGCCGCGCGGACCTGTCACACGTGAAGCTCATTGGTGCGGATATTCGCGGCTGCCGGCTCGACGGCCTTCGGGGGACACCAGCCACCATGAGCGGTCTCACCATCAGCTCAGACCAAGCTGCCCTGCTAATAACCCTTTTTGATGTCCAGGTGAAATGACGACACGTCAAACCGGCGCAACCAATTCGTCGAGCGATGTAGAACAGCGACGCCACACCGTAATGTCCCGCATCACAAGCCACTGAGAGATGACAATCAGGGAAGGATGCTCTGGCTCCTGCATCAGTCAAGAACATCGTGATGGTTCACAGCGCATTTGCGGACGGTTCAAGCTGATCGAAGGTCATCCCGCTCTCCGCGCTTTGGGTCCACCTCCTCAGTCGAGACAGCCGCAGTCCAAGTGGTACTTTGTATCAACCTTGCAGTGTGTTATCTATAGAGACCTGCCACCCAAGCCGAGTTTGGTCTAGTGTGCACGTGCTACCGGGAAGCGCAGTGCACTGCGAGTCGAGGATACTTCCATGACCTTTAGCCCCAGGTACATCTTTCAACCCTCCGCAAAATACGATGGCGTCCGCCTCATCAACATCTATCTCCTGCGCCTGCTCTACATCCTGATGTTCTTCGTGCTGGGCAAACAAACCTGGACCCACATCCTCACTCATCAGGGACCGTGGGAGCCGATGGATGCCGTCGCCTGGTGCCTCTGGACAGCCTTCGCCACCCTGGCTGGCCTGGGAATCATTCGCCCTCTCAAGATGCTGCCGATCGTGCTGCTCGAGGTCTTCTACAAAGTCATGTGGCTCATCGTAGTGGCGTACCCACTCTGGTCGAAGGGCACGTTGGCGGGTTCATCAGCCGAAGGCACCACCTCCGCGTTTCTGTGGGTCATACTCCCCATCGTCGCAGTTCCGTGGGGATACGCGTTCCTGACTTACGTCTACAACCCAAAAAAACTACTGCAGGCAACCACATGATCTAAGAACCGTAGCCGGGACCGCGAGGCCACCCGCACTCTCTCCAAAGCTTCTCCCAGTTCCAGATCCCGTCCGACGCCTCATACGGCAACGCAAATCCCATCTGATGCGCGAGCATGCACACCTGACCACGATGGTGAGCTTCGTGAGCAAGCATGTAGCAAAGCATCTCCACGCCAGCCGGCCACTCCGGAGCCCACCCGTCCCGGCGAAACTTCTCGATGCGGCCGCCCTCACCACCCAGCGCTTCAGCCAGCATCTCCTCGCAGCGAGCGGCGCTCTCGGCCAATCCCTCACGAGCCTGCTGCGGCGTGCAGTGCGCGCGGTTCAGTTGTAGTGGAACCTTCAGATGCGGAGCCGTAAGCCTGACCCACTTGCAGCGGACGTTATGCACGTGCGTGAAGATCGCTGCAATGGTGCGAGCCTTATCCGGCGGTTTGGCCGGCGGCTTGGCTCTCCACGCCGCAGGATCAAGATGTTCGATCAGCATCTGGTTCATGCGATCGTTGGCCGCAAACATCTGAACTGGCACCCGGCCAAGCTGCGTGCGAACCTCGTGTTGACGCATGGTCAAACAGTAGCGTCGGCAACCACCGGCGCCGGAGCCACCGCCCGAATCCGCATCGGCTGCCGCTTCCAGTACGTCAGCGAACGCCACACCCACTCCATCGGACCAAACTCAAAGTACCGCAGCCAGATCGAGCTGAACGCCATATTGAAGATCCACATTCCCAGCACCGCATAGTAGATCTTGTAGTACTCCACATAGCCGTACCAGTGCCAGGCGCCCCACACGAAGATCGTCTTCATCGTGATGCTCGTCAGCAGATAGTTCGACAGCGCCATCTGTCCGACCGATGCGATCCGTGCCAGCAGCCACTTGAACACTCCCGTCTTCAACAGAATCAGCAGCAGCGCAGCATTCCCCAGCGCTCCTGCAATCCTCCCTATGTCATATGGAGCCTGCATCCAGATCAGAGTTTTGAACATGTCGAAGTGTCCCGCCCATGCCTTCCACGCGCCAACCCCCGTCACAGCCCAGCCTACCCCGAGTCCGATCACCGCGATCCACGCGTACGTCTTCAAGCTTAAGCGGCCCGGCAAAAAACCATTCTTGTACAGCGCCATGCCAAGAAGCATCAGCCCGACCCAGTCGCCGAACCCGAAGTAAGCGCCCTTCAACTCGCCCATCAACACATTCCCAGCCACGTGCCCCTGCGCCTTCAAATACCCCTTCTGCATCGCGGCGATATCTTCGTACTTCTTCTTGTCCGGAGCACGCCATCTGTCCTGCGTGCTCTGCCACTTCTTCAGATCGCCGATCTCATCCTCAGTAAGCGTCTGGTGTTGCGCCAGCTTCGCATTGGCCTTCGCCGCGGCCTGCTTCGCGCTGTATGCGCTTCCGTACTGCCCCCCCATCATCAGCACGGAGTTGAGAAACAGAATGACGCCCGCCGTCCACATCAGGCGCTTCACCCGAACATTGCGGAAGGGAAACAGAAACAGCAACGCCGCCACGCCGTAGTAAAACAGGATGTCGCCGTCCCAGATCAGGTAACCGTGAATCATCCCGATCAGCACCAGCCATATGTTCCGCCGCGTAAAGATGTCGGCCGCCTTGATCCCTGCTCCTCGCGCCAGCGCCCGCTCCGTCAGCAGGATCACACCCGCCCCAAACAGCATGGAAAACAGCGCACGCATCTTGCCCTCGGCAAAGATCCAGCGCAGAAACCACACAGTCGTATTGATCTTCCAGTGCAGTCCATCGAACACCGGTTTCACCGTGCTCAGAGGATACGCATAGTTACGAAATCCATAAGCGAATTCACAGATGTTCATCACCAGGATGCCCATCAGCGAAAAGCCCCGCAGCACATCCATGCTGCTTATCCGCTCCCCGCGCGCTACTGGCCTCGTGGCGCTCAGTTCAGCGTGCGCCGGTCCAGCCAACTCCTCGGCAGCCCCGGGAGCGATCATGCCCTCATCAACACCCACTCCAGCAACACTCGCCATGCTTCCCTCCGGGGAGCACTCGCAGGTCCTCTCGGCCCAGGCCGCGCGCGTCGATTCATCGCATTTTCACCCGAAGTATCCCACCCCGCACTCCCGCCAATCAAGCGAAATCGCTTGCCACAGCCCCAGAGCCGCCATTTCAGGTCCGGAACCCACCAGTGAAAAGCCTCTCGCCACCAACGAAGCGCAACCGGTTCGCACCCCCCATCCGTGGACGAAAATAAATTCGACAAAACTGGCGTATTTTCTATCTAGCATCTTGATGGTATTGATTCACCACGTTTACCACGCATCCCACCACGATCACACCGTCAAAAGACCTCACGCAGCCGTCACGTTTTCGCAAAAACCCCCGCGAAATATACCCTTTCAGCACCTATAAAAAAACGCGGACCTCCACATTCTGCATCCAACCACCCATGGCCTCCTCCCCCACCCCGCCGCCTGAGAAGAGACAAGCCTTCTGCAGCCCCATCCTGCTGATCGTCATCGCCTGCGTCATCGCTGGAGCGATCGCGGTCTTCCTTGTCTTGCGCCCAAATCCCAATGGCAAAGGGCAGAGCAGCCCCACCGCCACTCCAGCCTCCCAACAATAACGCCTCTTCTTGCAACGCAAAAAAGGCAGACTCAAAAGAGTCTGCCTTTCAGCTTGAACCAGGCCCACATCAACGATCTCCGCTGAAGGGAGGGCTGTCAGTCAAACAGGGAACTAACGGGCTCCACGCAGAACCACCGCCAGATTGACCGGAACCGCAGTAGGCTGGTCATCCAGTGTGCCCGGAGTGAAGCGATACTGACTGACCGCAGCCAGAACGTTACGGTCCATCACTGGGTTGACCGACTGAACGATCTTTAGATCCGTCGGCTTACCGCTCGGGTCGACCGTCATCGCAACAACAGCGGTTCGCTCAAACTGAGTCGTTGGAGCGAAGTCGGCGTCCGATTCGACCGCGACGGTGTAAATCAACTTGGGAACATTGACTCCGGTGGAGATCCGAACAGGAGCCGCGGTTGTAGAGGAACCGCGATCGGACTCAGCGCCGGCAAACGGTGCGGCAACCAGCTCAGCGCGCAGGTTGGCGGCAGAGGTCTGGGTTTTTGCAGGCGAATTTGCCTGAGCGTGAAGCAACATGGGGGACAGGGCGAGAGTGGCCACAATGATTCGACGCATATTATCAATTCCTAGGGCATATGTGCCCATCACCACAATAAACCAGATCAAATACTACTGTCAATAAAAATGTCTTAAAAAATGTAAACCAATTGTATTGAGAGACTTATTCGGATAGAAAATATGCAAACGAAAAGATTCATAATGTCTTCATTAATTTAGATTCGCTTTGTTTTCGCTTTGACTATTGGGAGAACTACCGAAAACCCTTTGTAGCGCTACCCACAGAACCCGCCACTTTTTTACAGAGGCAAAGACATGGGCAAACTTCCCTGTAAAAATGGCTGTCAACCCCCAAACGCGCTAAAACCCGCGTCCAGTAAGGCTTTTGGCGTGGCGTATAAGTTATGTCCCATCCTGTAAAATTGAAATTAGGTTCTGGGGTGAAGGACCGAATACGTCGAGTGTTGGTGACCAAGGCTATAACCCCAATGGAATGAAGTTTTTGCCTATAAGTCCTTTGCTATGTTAATCTTAGAGAGAGGCTAAATTGTAAGTGGCTGAAAAAGCGATACTTGAGTGGTATAACCCCCCCAGGGGGGTACCCCCCGGAAGTCTGGAGCGTCCGTTTTGATCACCTTCCGCCAAAGTATCCAAAGGTATCCGCAACGCTGCTAACATCCAATTCAATGAAAGTTCTGGTCATCGACATCGGGGGCACCAACATCAAGGTTGCCTCGACCGACATGCGCGTCCCTATCAAGATCCCCTCCGGTCCCACCATGACCGCTGAACAAATGACCCAAGACGTCCTCGCCGCCACCGCCGGATGGACCTACGACTGCGTCTCCATCGGCTACCCTGGTCCGGTCGTCCACCATCGTCCGATCGCCGAGCCCCATAACCTCGGCGGAGGCTGGATCGACTTTCCATACGAAAAGGCATTTGGCAAACCCCTCCGCTTCATCAACGACGCCGCGATGCAGGCTCTCGGCGGTTACAAAGGAGGGCGCATGCTCTTCCTCGGCACCGGCACCGGCCTGGGCTCGGCAATGATCTTCGATGGCGTCATCATCCCGCTCGAACTCGCTCATCTGCCTTACAAAAAAGGGCTGACCTACGAACAGTACATCGGTCTCGTGGGCCTCGAACGTCGCGGAGTCAAGCGCTGGAGAAAGTCCGTCCTCGACATCATTAGCCGCCTCAAGGCCGCGATGGTCTGCGACACCGTGCTCCTCGGCGGTGGCAACGCCAAGATGATGAAGTCCCTGCCCAATCATGTGATTCTGGGCGCGAACACAAACGCGATCGACGGCGGCATCAAGCTCTGGCAAGACACCGCACTTGACCCATCAGGCACCGGCCCGACGAAACAAAGTTCGACCAAGCCAACTTCAAAGACCTGACCAGACCGGGAGCGTCGCAGGACGATTCGGCAATCGATCGGCAGCTTTCGGCGAGACCGCCTCGACCGCACGATCGCGTGCGAGCGGCGATCACGCCTGCTACCGGATCTGAAACAATCCTCACAGGAGAGATACTATGGCGAACAAATACGGCGAGGCCGCTCTGATCGCGGCCCGCATGGATACGTACGGCAAATCGATCACGCCCGCAGCTCGCTGGGACCAGGCGACGGCAAAACTCTATCCGACCAGCCCCTCGGCCCAGCGAAAGGGTGGCCCCCGGTTCGCCTTCCTCAGTCTTTGTGAAGCCGGCCTGGTAAAGGGAATTCCTGCCGGGCAATATGCTCCATCCAACAAGGCCAAGGCCTATGCTCTTCGTGCCGTAGCGCTTCTCAACGCAGGCACCCACAAGACTGTCTCTACGCTCTGGGCTGAGGTCACCGACGGCGAAGACATCGCGCACAACAGCCAGATGGACGTGGTCCTGGCTCTTTGGAAGAACGACCTGATCGTCCGCAGCGCCTAAGTCATCGCTCGACGCTCTAACCTGGTTGTCTTGTTGATTAGATGAAGCGCATTTCCGCGTTGCATTCTCTTACCGAAATCTGCGAATCAGTAAGATCAAACTCTTGCGTCGGTACAAAGTAAGAGTATCCTTCTCCCATCCAGCGAGACGTATCCGGCCGCCCCGGAAAACCAAACACGGAGGATCAGCTATGTTTCATCTGCTTTGGACGGCTGTCATCGGTCTCATCGTCGGCGCGCTTGCCAAACTCATCATTCCAGGCAAAGAGCCCGGCGGCATCTTCATTACCATGTTGATCGGTATAGCAGGGTCTTTCCTCGGGACCTTCCTCGGCCGGGCTATTGGTCACTATGAGCCTGATCAGTCCGCTGGCTTTCTGATGTCGCTCGTCGGTGCCCTCATATTGTTGGGCATCTACCACCTGATCAAGCGCAGCCGGGCGACGACCTAGCAATCGCAAGTAGTTTCTGAAGATTCAGCTGTTGTGTCGCGCTCAGGTATACCTCCGTCGCGATCGTCGCTGTGCCAAAAGTCCTCTACCGAACCAATCCGGTAACGGGCTCCGAGGCACGAGCGGCGGGGCCGTTGGCGTACTGCCGTATCACGTCACTGAACTCCGCCATTGCCACAGGTTTCGCAATGAAGTTGCCCTGCGCTTCGTCGCACTTCCTTCGCAACAGAAATCGCATCTGTTCATCGGTCTCGACCCCTTCGGCGACTACTTTAATATTTAGCCCGTGAGACATCGCGATAATCGTTCGAACCACGGCCGCGGCATTGGCGTCGGTTCCGGCCTTCTTCACGAAGCTCTGATCGATCTTCAGCCGGTCGACCTGATATTCCAGCAGATACGAGAAGCTGCAGAATCCCGTGCCGAAGTCGTCAATGGAGATACGGACTCCCAGCTCCCTCATTCTCTGCAACTTGTCCAGAACATGCTCGGAGTTGACCATCAACATATTTTCCGTGATTTCGATCTGTAGTTTCTCGGGAGAGAGACCGCTCTTCGACAGGGAATGTTCAACAATAGGGACGAGATTTTTTTGCTGAAACTGCCGTGGCGACAGATTGATTGAGACCGTTAGATCCATCCCAAGCTCGTCCTGCAGCGCCTTCCCCTCGCAGCATGCGGTCATAAAGGCCCACTCCCCGATCGGCACAATGAGTCCAGTCTCTTCTGCCAATGGAATAAATTGCGATGGCGAGATGCTTCCAAGTCTAGGATGATTCCAGCGGAGCAACGCTTCCATGCCGGTAACGGCTCCGGTGGTCAGCGAGATCTGTGGCTGATAATGCATGCTGAGCTCTTTATTCGTCAATGCGTGGCGCAGTGCATGCTCCATCGTCAGTCGCTCTGCCGTCTCCTTCAGCATGCTCTCGCTGAAGATCTGGAACTGGCTCCGCCCATTCTCCTTTGCCGCGTACATTGCCGAATCCGCCCGTTTGAGCAGATGCTTGGCATCGCTTGCGAAGTCGGGGTAAATGCAGACTCCGACACTCGCGGTCACACGTACCAGGTGCTCTTCGATTGATATCTCCGGAGATAACGCGGCTACCAGATTGGCTGCGCATTGTTCAACGTCGTCCACGTTGGTGATGTCCGGCATTACAACAACAAACTCGTCTCCACCTACCCGCGCCACCACATCGGTACTGCGCACGGAGCGACGCAGTCTCTGCGCAGCCTCGATCAGAATCTGGTCCCCGGCCGAGTGTCCCAAGGAGTCGTTGATACGTTTAAAGTGATCGAGATCGATGACAAAGACAGCGACCTTGGTTCCATATCGTCGCGCCAGTTCCACCGTCTGAAAGGTCTTGTCCTGCAAAAGCGCGCGCCCGGTCAGTCCCGTCAATTGATCGTGTGTGGCCAAATGAGTGACATACTCCATCATCTGGCGCCGGTCCGTAATATCGAACGCAATGCTCACAAAGCCGCTTACTTCACCGGCCTCGTTGGTTACGGCTCTCATGGCCAGATTGATCGGCGTTCGTGCGCCGTCGCGTCGGACAAGCGTCCACTCCTGTTCCTCCATCTTTCCCGCGGCCGCCCTCGTCGTCAGAACTTCGAACCCATACTTTTCCAACGTCGCGGCAGAGTCGATCGCGACCGCCCTACCCAACAGCTCTCGTTCGTCGTGCAGCACTGTTAGTGAAGCCTTCTCGACTAGTTCCTCGCGGCGATACCCCGTCAGCTTCTCTGCTTCCCCGTTCATTGCCGTAATCATTCCCGCGATATTGGTCGCGATAATGCTGAAGGGAGCGTTCTGAAAGACAGAGTCCGTAAACTCCGCCAGGTGCGCGTATCGTTCCTGCGTCGCCTTGGCTTCGCTGATATCGCTGAAGGTGATGGCCAGCCCATCTCCGAGCTTGACGACCTGGGTTCGCAACCAGGTTGCCTTGACGCTCGGGTAACTTACGGGAAACTCTTCGTTGAGCGATTCCCCAGTCTCGACAACTCTGCAAAATCTCGTGAACATCGGTCCCGTGGTCTTAATCGGAGTCACTGCGCACAGAGTCTGTCCCAGGAGCTCAGAACGTGATCGTCCCGTCAGTCTCTCAACGTTGGCATTGACGTACAGAACTCGGAAGTCTACGACTCTGCCTGCTTCATCTCGTACAGATTCAAAGAGCCCAAAGGCATCCAGACTGGTCTCGGCGGCTGCCAGAAACTGTGAATGCGCCTGCTCGGCCCCTCTTAGCTTCTCTACGCGGCTATATTCGCGCCACAGCGCCCAAACTGCAACGGCGGTGCCGGATATTGCAATAAAGACAGCGCTCAACTTTCCGAAATCGGCCCCATGATTGACTCGCCAGAGTTCCGCCACCACCAGCGAAACCGGCGCCGCTGAGAGAATCGTCTTCCAAATCCAGGATCGCTGGGATTCGAGCGCAGAAGCCTTCAAGAAATACCTCGAAATACTTGCAAGGATAGTGCCAGCATCGTGCTTCTCTAACCCCCCGTCCGCTAGCATAACCGGACGAAGCAACTTCTCTCGCAATCAAAATGCGTGATCCACGTGCACCTTGTAAAACGTTTGCCTTCGACTTTTATTCCGCAGCGATACCAAATGCAGTCTATTCGTTCCTAGCAGCCTGGGATCAACTTTTTTGATTCCAGGCTGCTTGAACGAGCGCAGCGATCTCTTCGGCACACTATTCCTGCGACATCCAGCCATGCATTTCCATCCAATTCGCGAGCAGTGTCGGATAGATGGCTAGCTCGGACATTCCTTTCATCCCCTGAGCCATTCCCGTTCCATGCTGCCCGCGTTCGAAGATGTGCAGCTCCACTGGCACACCGGCCTGCTTCAATGCGTCGTAGAATGCCGTTGCATTCATCGGATTGACAGTCTGGTCGGCCGTAGTGGAGAAGATGAAGCAGGGAGAGGTATTCTTCGTCACCAGCTTCACCACCGAGATCGAGTCCAACATTGCCTTCGTCGGATGGTCGCCCAGCAGCCCCTCCATATTCGTCCTTCTCGGTACTGAGTCGTCCATTGTGAATCGCCCATAGGACACAATCGCGAAGTCCGGCCGGTCGCTGACTCTATCAACAGGATCCTCAGCGCCCGAAGAGCCGTTATCATTCACTGCTGCCAGATAGCCTGCCAGGTGACCGCCAGCCGAGAAGCCCCACAGCCCGATCTTGTCCTTCGCTACTCCCAGTTCTGCTGCGTGGCTGCGTACATAGCGCATCGCCCGTGCGCCATCCAGCATCGGAGAAGGGAAGTGGTATCGCGGTCCCAGCCGGTACTCCAACACGAAAGCTGTTACGCCATGCGCATTCAGCCAACGCGCCTCCTCCCCACCCTCCTTTTCGATCGCCAGATGGACATATCCGCCGCCTGGCATCACGATCACAGCAGAATGTAAGCCAGCCCCCGGTGCTGGATACACATACATCTTCGGTACGTCTCCTTCACCGTCGCCCAATGCGCCGGGCGCTCCGTTTGGCCATAACACGACGGTCTTTGCAAATCCCATGGGAGGCTTCGTCACGGTTGCTGCGACCAGCGAGTGAGCGGGTGTAGCAGCCGTAGCCGAGTTTGAGGCGCACCCGACTCCAAGGAGCGCACAGAAACAACCAACTGTCAGCCAAAGAAGTTGTCTCATCGTCCCGTCAAGATACATTCTTCCTAACCCATTGCCGTTGGCAAATACGAGATGGCGGACCCGCATTGTCAGGCCGTCGAATCCGCAGTGGACATCTCGGTTCTCGATTTCACTGCCGTCGTCGACTCTACTCGGTTTCGTCCCAGATACTTGGCACGATATAACGCGTGATCGGAGGCTGTTAGTAAAGATATCACCGCAGTGTTCCGGTTCGGTACCTC
This sequence comes from Tunturibacter gelidoferens, assembly GCF_040358255.1. NCBI lineage: Bacteria > Pseudomonadati > Acidobacteriota > Terriglobia > Terriglobales > Acidobacteriaceae > Tunturiibacter > Tunturiibacter gelidiferens. The sequence continues at coordinate 4,739,973 of NZ_CP132938.1, read as the reverse complement.
CGCCGCCACACCCACGCTGATGGTTTGGATTCCAAGCTGGTTGCCCGAGTGCGGCACCTTCAAGGATGCGACAGCCTCGCGGACGTTTTCCGCCACTCGCACCGCAACTTCGATCGTCGTGTTCGGCAGGATCACGGCAAACTCTTCGCCCCCAAAACGCGCTGCGATCTCGGCTTTACCTTGTAACGCACTTGCAATCACCTTCGCGATGCAGCGCAGACATTCATCCCCGCCAACATGTCCATAGAGGTCGTTATACGCTTTGAAAAGATCCACATCGATCAGCAGCAGCGACAGCGGTTGCTGATCGCGCATAGCCCGGTGCCATGCCTCCTCGAGCCTTTCATCAAAGGCCCGCCGGTTGGCAAGACCGGTCAGGGAATCCGCATTGGCCAGTTCGCGGTATCGCAGTTCGCTCTTCTGCAACGAAATCTCGAGCGCTTTGCGCTCCTCGAGTAGAGCCGCCACTGGAAAGAAGGTGAAGAGGGCCACGGCAAGGAAGATTTGCTCAATCACAATCTTGTGGAGCAGATTTGTACCAGTAATCAGCATCAACGGCCCGTGTCCAGTGACAGTGAACCAGATCGAGATCAGTGCAATTACAAACACGGCGAGCACCGTGCCCGGGAAACCCAACCGGAACACCACCAGCAACAGCGCGGGAAAGATAAAGAAGATGAGCGGGTCTTTGCTGTGGCTGAACACCAGCGCTGTCGCGGCCGCCGGAACCATCAGTAATAACAGTGTTCTCGGCAGTTCCTGACTTCGCAGCATCGTAAAGAAGCCTGGCCGCTGCAAGATGAAGACTAGTGGCGCGATGATCGCCATCCCCAACACATCACCCAGGTACCAAGTACGAAACAGCATCCACCAGGGGCCTGCCTTCACAAAGAGTAACGTCCACGAAGCTCCCAGAGCACTGGTCAGCGCCGTCGCCGCAACGACCGCGACGCCAAGAAAGCCCAGCAGGGGAAGGCGCTTCGTCAGCTGCAGAGGGTTGCCGAACCAGCGCGTCAACAGCACAGATGAGGTGATTACTTCCACCGAGTTGGCTACCGACACGCCGATCGCCAGCCGCAACGGGTCGCCGTAGATCACATCGGCCAGCGTATCGGCCAAGAAACCCGCAATGAAATAAGGGATCCAGGTTTTTTTTGGGCGCGTAACCACCAGCGCAAACAAAAGTCCGTTGGTGAACCAAATCGTCGCAACTCCATCCGACTGTCTCGAAAGCACAATCCCCAGCCAGGAAAAAAGCAGCAGAATAAAGAACGTAGCGATCAGGTGTCGCCAGTGAATGGGCCCGGAGCGCGAGTGTGTATCTGTGACTTCAGGAGCAGCACAATGAGCCAGCTCTACATCGAGCGACGCTTCGCCAACGCTCTTGCTTATGTCCATTGCATTCTCGTTCCAGCATTTTCCCAACGCTGTCAGCATACTGCAAGGAGAGCTGTCTAACACCTTATCGCGCAGAGCAACTCCACCTATCTTTCGCCTGCTTCTTCAGGAAACGCGGCCGTTAAAGTTACGAAGATCCGCTGGCGATTGCAAACGGCTCCAGAGCCGAGGGCGCAAAGACTCCACGAGCCGAGGATTTTCGTTCTGCAAGCGGTTCACTTGAATCAGAGAAACCGGAATGCGGAAGAGCAGATTGAACGATGAATCGATAGTAGCAAGTCAGAGATTTCTCGTCAGCAAAAACGTCAGGTCAAACGACTCCAGTTTGAAACCCCACCCACCCGGTGTCGTCTAAACTCACATGATCGCCCCCCACCTGCTCCGGCCTCTTGTTATGGTCGTTGTCTTACTCGCCTCCGGCCTGCGCATTCCGAGCATCGCCGCACAACAAAAAACCTCTCCGCCCGATCAGTCCCCTTCCACCACGGCAGCGACGATCGCCGTCGACGCCCGGCTGGTCAATCTTCCCGTGGTCGTACGTGACAAAAAGGGAGCACTTATCCAGAACCTTACCAAGGATGACTTCACCCTTCAGGTGGACGGTAAGGCCCAGACCATCCGGTACTTCGACAAGGACACTAACCTCCCGCTCACCCTCGGCCTCCTCGTCGACACCAGCCAGTCCCAGCGCGGTGTCCTGGACGAAGAACGCACCGCGAGCAGTACCTTCCTCGATCAGATGCTGACCAACCCGAAGGATCAGGCCTTCATCGTCCAGTTTGCGCGTCAAACGGAGCTGTTGCAGGACTTAACGACTTCGCGCCCGCTGCTCCAAAGGGCTCTGAAAGAGATCGATACTCCCGCCCCCGCCTCCGCTGATGACGATAGCGACAGCCGCAGCCACAGCCGGGGAGGGACCGTTCTTTATGATGCTCTCTTTTTGGCTTCCGACGAGCTGATGAGTAAGCAGACAGGCCGCAAAGCCCTGATCATTCTCTCAGATGGTGTAGATCGAAACAGCAAGGAGAATCTCGTGCGATCCATCGAAGCCGCCCAGCGAGCCGACACCATCATCTATGCCATTTATTTCAAAGGGGAAGAGTCTCATCCGCAGAACAATAACCCTCAGCACGGTCGTGGTGGCTACCCTGGCGGTGGCTTCCCCGGGGGCGGATATCCTGGTGGTGGCTACCCCGGCGGCCGCGGCGGCTATCCCGGAGGGGGCAATGGGGGTGGCAATGGGGGGAACTATCCCAGCCAGAGCAAGGTCGACGGAAAGAAGATCCTCGAACGCATGGCACAGGAGACTGGTGGCCGTCTCTTCGAGGTAAAGAAAAATCAAGACGTCGCTCAGATCTATAACCAGATAGCGGAAGAGCTTCGAGCACAGTACCGCCTCGGTTACACCCCCGCCCAGGACGCAGCTTCGAACGGCTACCATCAGGTCGCGGTAGACATCCATCAGAAAGGTCTCGTCGTCCAGACCCGCGACGGCTACTATGCCGGGAAGTAGCCGTCACCGGCTTCTCTCAGCATAGTTTTGCGTTACTCCCTGATCTTCATGCATCATCTGTAGATATCCGGATTGAATGTAGATATCCGGATCGCAGCGGGCGCCCTCACAGTCCTGTCCTACGAACAAGGTCTCGATGAACACGATACGTCGCATCACGATTCGCACTGTTGCAGTAGCGCTTCTGGCGCTCATGATGACTTCATTCGCTCCGGCCTCTGCTCAGTCCGTCTTCATGGTCAACAGGAACCTCTACTCAGAGACCGCCAACGCCAATGCTGACATTGCCGCCGCAATGGTCACCGCCCGCCGCGAGCACAAGCGCATCATCCTCGACTTCGGTGCAAACTGGTGCGGTGACTGTCAGGTCCTGGATTACTACTACCGCCAAAGTCCCAATGCGGAACTCCTCGCCAAGCACTTTCTTGTTGTGCACATCGATACCGGCCATGTAGACCACAACGTGGATGTGGCAAAGAAGTATCATGTTCCCATCGCCCATGGCATTCCTTCTCTCGCTGTCATCGACGCCCACGGCACCCTCCTCTACGCCGAACACGAGAAGGAGTTCGAGCACACCAGCGTTGAAGCCGTCACGGCTTTCCTCAATCGGTGGAAGGCGTAATCTGTCTCTTTCGCTCTTCGGTGTGCCCTTATGAGAAGACTTCTTCGTCTTCCCAGGATCCTCCACGGAACGCTGCTCCGGGCAATGAGGCACGATAGCCTCAACCTCGCCCAATCTACTGCCTACTCGGCGATGGTCTCGCTGTTTCCGGCCCTCATCGTCGCTGCCGCCGCTATCAGCCTCGTTCCGGACAACACGCCTTTTCGCTTCCAGTTCGCTCTCTTCTTCGATCGCATCCTTCCTCCAGATGTCAGCCCCCTGCTGCAAAGTTATTTTGTCGCTTCGCCACAAACCACCCGTTCCACTCACGCACTGAGCCTTGCGGCGCTCGTCAGTCTCAGCGGCGCCTCCAGCGTTCTAGCGACCATCATGGAAGGTCTGCGCCGTGCTAACGATCTCCCGTTCGACTGTTGGACTTTTTGGCAGCGTCGCATCCGAGCACTCGTTCTGGTCCCCCTCTCGCTGATTCCCTTCGCGCTCGCCAGCGTCCTCGTGGTCTTCGGTCACTTCATCACGACCTGGGTCGCCCTGCACATCACGCCCTCTGCCCGTACGTCGGTCTTTATCCTTGCTCTCGTCATCCGATGGAGCGTTGCGCTTATCGGCAGCATCGGCGTCACTGCCCTCATCTACCATATGGGAACTCCCATGCAACAATCATGGAAGCGTACCCTCCCTGGGGCCTTCGTCTCCACCGCCATGTGGTTTTTTGCGACTGTCGTCTTCGGCTGGTATGTCACACGCTTCGCCAACTACTCTCAGGTCTATGGATCCCTGGGCGCCGGCATAGCGCTCCTGTTCTGGCTCTATATCATCTCGCTCTGCGTTCTGTGCGGGGCTGAGTTTAATGCAGAGTTCCACTCTCGATTTTTCCACCCGCATCATCCTCATTCCAACCCCGCGCCCCCAAACACCCTCCTCCCCGGTTAGAATTGCCACGGCAGTTAAAACTCACTGGTCATACCATCATTCTTTCGCGATGGTGAGAAAGTCTCCTCAAGCGACCCATGAAGAAATCTTTGAACTCAATGCCCAATGTTGCTCCCTTTGCCGCAATAGAACGTGGTCGCCGCGCCAAGATCGTCGCCACCCTCGGCCCCGCTTCCAGTACTCCGGAGATATTCCGCCAGCTTGTCCGCGCCGGACTCGACGTCGCCCGCCTGAACTTCTCTCATGGCAGCCACGAACAAAAGGCCGAGCTCATACGCATGGTCCGCACGATCTCCAAAGAAGAGGGCAAGCCCATCTGCATCCTCGCCGACCTGCAGGGTCCCAAGATTCGCACTGGGAAACTCAAAGGTCATAAGCCTGTGCAACTCATCGCCGGCAAGCGCCTGACGATCACCCCGCGCGAGATCGAAGGCACCGCCGCTTTGGTGGGCACTACCTTCAAGACGCTCGCCGAAAATCTCGAGACAGGATCCCGCATCCTGCTCTCGGACGGCCTTATCGAGCTGCGTGTCGAAACGGTCAAAGGCGTAGACGTCACCTGCGAGATCATCAACGGCGGCATGCTCGGCGAAAACAAGGGCATCAACCTCCCAGGTATCGCCGTCAACGTTCCTTCGCTCACCGAGAAGGACGAAGAGGACCTCATCTTCGCCATTGCTCAGGGTGTAGACACCGTCGCCGTCTCCTTTGTCCGTACCGCCGACGACGTACGCCACGTCAAGAATCGTCTGGCTGCTCTCAAGTCCGACGCGTGGGTCGTGGCCAAGCTGGAAAAGCCACAGGCGATTGAACATCTCGATAGCATCCTCGAAATCACTGATGCGATCATGGTCGCCCGCGGCGACCTGGGCGTAGAGGTTCCACCAGAAAAAGTTCCGGCACTCCAAAAGCACATCATTCGCCGCGCCGCCGAGTTCCGCAAGCCCGTGATCACGGCCACGCAGATGCTCGAGTCGATGATCGACAACCCGCGTCCCACTCGCGCCGAAGCGTCAGACGTCGCCAACGCCATCTACGACGGCACCGACTCGGTCATGCTCTCCGCCGAAAGCGCTGCAGGCAAGTATCCCGTCGAAGCCGTCGCCATGATGGCCAAAATCATTACCGAGACAGAGCACCAGATCCGCCTCGATCCTCGTCCCGCACTCGGTCATCACCCCAGTGTCCGCCTCTCCATCGCGGAGACAATCTGCGAGTGTATGTCGCATGCGGCCGACGACCTCGACGTAGCCGCTATCGCCATCTTCACCGAGAGCGGCATGACCGCCCGGCTCCTCTCCAAGTACCACCCCGACCCGCCCATCTTCGCGCTCTCGCCCTTTGAGAAGGTCATCAACCGCTGCATGCTTCTCTGGGGCACATATCCTATCCTCTGCGCTCGCTTTCGCGATACGGACAAGCTCGTCAACATGGCCGAACAGATCCTCGAAACACAGGGCCATGTTCATCAGCGTCAGATCGTTGGCATCGTCGCCGGGACTCGCACCAAATCCGGGGCGACGAACTTCATGCGTCTCCACATGGTAGGCGACCGAGATACCGAAACCCACAAATCCAAAACCGCAACAAAGAAAAAAGTCAGATGATCGGTAGATAGTCATTCGACTGCCGCCTACCTCTACATAAAAAGAAGAGCCGCTTCATATTGCGAAGCGGCTCTTCCGTGACTCATGATGCAATGCAGTGAATCAACCAAAGCGTAATTTGAGGCGCATCGCACCGGCGATACCGAAGATACCCGTGCCAAAGAGCGCAAGGCTGCTGGGCTCGGGAACCGGCGAATTCTTGCTTACGTCTACAGTGTCGGATTCGGGAAGGCTCAGTCCCTTCGGCCCTCCTATCGTTGCTGTCTCAATACCCCAGGTAGCGCTCAGATCGATATCGTCTCCATTGGCGAGGCCGAACGACACACCTTTGGAATCAAAGAAGCTGGTTGGCAATAAGAATCCAGGGACAATTCCCGGGTATGTAAGCTTGTTGTCACCTAGTCCTTCTAGAGAAGTAATCTGCGAAGATCCCGCCCAATATTTGACGGTTCCCGTGACGCCCGTAATGTCATAGATATCTGAAGCGCCTCTCTCTGTCGCGGTAAACGTACCGGAGCCAGAGAAGAGAAGGCCTGAAAACCTGAAATCGAAGGTATCGGCGTACGCGGCAGAAGTAGTGGCGAGAGTAACCAAGGCCAGAATGCAGAGTCCCAGTGTTCTTTGCTTCATAAGGCTCCTAAAGGTCGTAGGACGAGTACTTGCAACATGTATGTGCATTCTGATGGCCAATCACGAGACGCGGAAACTCGTTCATAATCGCCTTTCAAACTTCATTAGCCGGATGCTTTATCGAAAAATGCGCAATGAAATGCATCTTAAAGTGGTATTCATTTGCCTATTGGGGCAACAACTGGGAATCTATTTCCCACAGCGAGCTGAAAAGCGTTCACTCTACGAGAGAAATGCCGCTGTGGCCTAATCAATCAGCAGGCGCACCGATCCCCTACAATCGATTTCATGGGCCGCATCCATATCCTCTCCGACCTTGTGGCGAACCAGATCGCTGCCGGCGAAGTTGTCGAACGACCCGCATCCGTCGTCAAAGAACTCCTCGAAAACTCCCTTGACGCCCACGCCACCCGCATCCGAATTGAGGTCGAGGCCGGCGGGCGCAAGTTGATCCGCATCACCGACAATGGTCACGGCATGGTACGCGACGACGCCCTCCTCGCCTTTGAGCGCCACGCCACCTCCAAGCTCCGCAGTGCCGACGACCTCCTCTCCATCGCAACCTTAGGCTTTCGCGGCGAGGCCCTGCCTTCGATCGCCAGTGTCTCTCGCCTGCAAATGGAAACCCGCGTTGCCGAAGAGGCCTCAGGCACCGTCGTAGAGATCGCCGGCGGTAACATCCTCCGCGTCGAAGACGCCGGTCTCCCAGTTGGGACCACCATCACCCTTCGCGATCTCTTCTTCAACACCCCTGCCCGCCGCAAATTCCTCAAGTCCGAGCAGACCGAGCTCTCCCATATCGCCGCCCTCGTCACCCACTATGCTCTCGTCCACCCCACAAAACACTTCGAACTTCACTCCTCCACGCAGGCTCTCCTGGTCGCCCCCGCTGTTGCCAACTCCGCCGACCGCCTCTTCCAGATCTTCGGCAAAGACACCAGCAATTACATGCTTCCCACTACCGCCGAACTTGACTTTAATCGCGCCGGGCTTCCCGAGCCCCCACCATGGAAGCGCGACGAGGACTACGTTGCACCCGACCCCGGTTACCTGCGCCTGACTGGCTTTGTCTCCAAGCCCGAACTGCAAAAGCTCAATCGCAATTCCATCTATGTCTTCGTCAATCAGCGTCTCATCCGCGATAAGCTCATCCTCCATGCACTCTCGGAGGCCTACCGAAACATTCTCCCGCCCACTTCTTATCCCGTCGTCCTCCTTTACCTCGAGATGCCGGCACAAGAAGTCGACGTCAACGTCCATCCAGCCAAGACCGAGGTCCGCTTCCGCCAGCCAAGCTTCGTGCACGACTTTGTTCGCGACACCATTCGCACCACGCTCATCCGGGCCCGTCCCGCAGCCAGCTTCGCCACCGCACTTCAAAATGGTCCGCATGGCGTTTCGAGCTCTCTCCTCATCGACGTAAGCCCGCTCCCCGGCCTTCCAGATGGCAGCGACGCTATACGCCAGCCAGTCTTTGACCCCACCTTTCAACCGACGACATTTGAAGGCCATCCACTTACTCCGCTGACTGTCGAAGAAGAAGGTGCTCGTTATTTTTCGAATGGCTCCGAAACCGCGCAATGGGATGTTCCAACTTCGACCGAGACAGTAAAGTCTCCCAACTTCCAACTTGCTGCCCCGATCGTGCCACCATCTCCGGGCCGCTTCGCCTTCGCAGGACATTCGATCCCCGTGGGCTACGAGTCCATCGAGACTGAACCCGGATATGAACCAGTTTCGCCGCAGCAAGCCGACACCCTCACCGCGCTCTCAACCCTCAAGCCGCTTGGTCAGCTTCGCGACTCATTCATCCTCGCCACCAACGAAGAGGGCCTCTGGATCATCGATCAGCACGTGGCTCATGAGCGCATCCTCTTCGAAAAAGTTCTGCGCGATCGCGATACCGAACAGATCCAGCGACAGCGTCTGCTCATGCCTCTGCTCGTAGACCTACTCCCCGCGCAGATGATCACCTTCACCGAGATCGCCGAAGAGTTGGAGCGCAATGGCTTCGAAGTAGAACCTTTCGGCCCCCGGACTCTCGCAGTCAAAGCCGCCCCCGTTGGTCTCGACGGTCGCGAGCTTGAACACCTGCTAGAAGAGGTTCTGGCCATCCCCGACCGCAATCGCCAAACCGAGAACTCCGAAGCCCGCCGTCGCCGCATCGCGGCTTCTATCGCCTGCCACGCTGCGATCAAGATCAACCAGCAACTCGAACACTCGAAGATCGAGTGGCTGCTCGAGTCCCTCGGAAAGACCGAGCATCCCACGGCCTGTCCCCACGGCAGGCCCATCGCTCTGCGTTACTCCTATAAGGACATTGCGAAGGCCTTCCAGCGCATCTAGCTCTGTGAAGACTCTGCGAATATGTCGTTTGGGCGGCAACCATCACTCCATGGTCGTGCAACAAAACTAAGATAAATCTTCGCTTCACGGGAGAAGACTTTGCGCAAATCTATCGATAGCTTCCGCGTCCCTCTCCGAGCAGCCCATGTTCTTTGTTTTGCGTCCACCCTTTTTTTTGTCTCCCTAGTGGGCTGCAAATCAAGCTCTGGTGGCAGCGAAGCTCAGAGTGTCAATCTAAATGGCGCCGGAAGCACCTTCGTCTATCCAGTAATGTCCCAATGGACTTCGGCCTTCTCCAACGCACACTCCAGTGTGCGCATCAACTATCAATCCATCGGCTCTGGGGGTGGCGTTCAGCAGGTCAAAAACGGCACAGTAGACTTCGGAGCCTCCGATGCCGCGCTCAATGATGATCAACTCAGTGGCATGAAACCTGTAATCCAGATCCCCGAATCTGCAGGCCCGGTTTGCATCACCTACTCGCTACCCGGCCTCAGCAAGCCGATCCAGCTCTCTCCCGATGCCGTCGCGGGGATCTTCCTCGGCAAGATCACCTCATGGCATGACCCGATCCTGGTAAAAGACAACCCAGGTGTTGCTCTGCCCAACATGAAGATTCTCGTCGCCCACCGCACCGATGGCAGCGGCACCACGAATGCTTTCACCACCTATCTCTCGTCCGTCAGTCCAGAGTGGCAGCAGAAGGTTGGCAAGGGCAACTCCGTCGACTGGCCCGTTGGCATGGGTGGAAAGGGAAGTGAGGGAGTCACCGGGCAGGTCCGTCAAACTCCTGGAGCCATCGGATATGTCGAACTGACTTTCGCGCAGCAGAACAAACTACCCGTCGCCTCGGTTAAGAATCTCGCCGGCAAGTACATCCTGCCGGATACGTCCAGTACCACCGCCGCTATCGCAGCCTTCACCGATCAACTCTCAAAAGATCCACGCACTCCGATTGTGAACGCCCCAGTCTCCGCGCCAGACGCCTACCCGATTTCGACCCTCACCTTCCTCATCATCCCGAAGGACGGCCCAGATGTCGGCAAACGAACGGCCCTTCGAAACTTCATCCAGTACGTCATTACCGACGGACAGGCCGCGGCGGCCACGCTCAACTACGCACCACTTCCCGATGGCGTCAAAACCTATGACCGTCAGCAGCTCCAACAGATGACTGCTGCGGGCCAGCCTATCCCGTAAAACTTCAATTGACCCACTTTGTAGCTTCTACCGGGGACAAGTCGAGGGCGCGCTTCTTCAGCAAAGATGCGCAGCTTACTTTCCGGCGCTCTTGTTGCAAATAAAAAATCGCAAGAATTGCTCGTTTACCACTTCCGCCTCCTTTCCAAACCGGGTAAAGCTACGGCGCTAGAGCAGTTAGATCGACAAACAGATTTTGCAGTTGGAAGACAGTACGCATCCTCGGAGGTCTTATGCGTTCTTCGTTCCGTTCGTTTCTGGTCCTCGCTTCCGCCTTTCTACTAGGCGCAAACCTTGCAAAAGCAGACACCATCAGCGTCTCCATCTCGGAGCTGGCTAGCGGCACCCTCGGAAGTCAATCTTCACCAACGAGCTTGTAACCTTCACCGGCACATTTGCGAGTCAGCAACTCTTGGCCTGCGTCGCTGCGAACAGTTGCCTTGGTTCTCTGGGTCCAGGCGAGTACATACTCTCCACCTTCACTGACCCTGAAACAACCACTACTCTGGTAACGACCTCACCGTGGCCGGTCTCGGGATCTTCCTAGCGAACAGCGGCGACAATTTCATAGACATCTTCTACCCGGGCGGTCCCCTGACAAATGTCTCGATAGCCGACGGCGGTGACCCCAATGGCCATCTCACCTTTCCGCTTGATACAACAGATCTCAATCTCCAGAACTGTCTGTCGGACTTTCCTGCGAGCGATTGCCCTCTCAGCGCCTCTACCTCCGGCGGAACCTTGATACTGACCGCCGCGAGCGAAGACTACACGACCTCCACCGTGGTCACCCCCGACAGCTCGTCCGTTCCTGAGCCCTCAACCCTGGCCCTGCTCGCAACCGGCATCGCGGGGCTCTCTGAACTTATCCGCCGCCGCGTGCGATCCGCCTGATTCCTTCAACGAAGCTTTCGGAGGCGTGCATCTGCACGCCTAACCCTTGCTAACAATTCTCGCAAACAAGCACAAATTCAAAAGAATCGATGATGACCTCCCTTGAACGTCAAACGGAGAGCTACTTCTTAGAGGGCTCTATCCGGCAAACCGTCCAACTTTGCGGTATTCTTGTAATAACGCGCAGCAGACACTTGACCGAACTTTAGTCGCGCGCCGCTCCTTTTGAATCGAAGACCGTCCTTCGGCCCAGGCCGAAGATTGCTGGAGTGCGGATCATCGCCCAGCAGGAAGGCAACACCTTGAGTAACCTAAGCACTCCCACGGCTGACCAGCTCGCCGCCGCCCGCCTCGCGCATTGGCATCACAACGCCGATCCCATCCTCACCATCAACATGCTCCGCGATTGGCTCAACACCACAGGCCTGGTCTTCTTCACACCTCGCGCAGCTCAGCTTCCCGCGCCCGCGCCCTCGTTCGTCGAAGCCATCCTCGGGACCGCCAACGCCGCTCCTACTCTTGCCGACACCGACCAGTCCCGCAGCCTCCTCTCCCGTCTCGTCCTCGACGGCGGTGCGATTCCCCTCTATCTACTTGGTTCCCCCAACGGCACCGGCAGCGAAACGCCAGACTTCATCGTCTCTCCGCTCGCCTTCCCCTACATCTTCACCCTGCGGGGCGACAAAGCTTGGAAGCAGCCACCCGCCACCAGCGGCGCCACCAAGGTCTCCCCCCTCGCCCTCAACGCATACACCCTTCTCGCGGAACGCGCGAAAGACCACACCACCGGCATGAGCTCCTATGATCTCACCACTCAGCTTGGCAAAGAGGTCACCGAGACCGCCGTCCTCCGCTCGCTCACCGAGCTCTGGCAGCACCTCCGCGTCATCCCGGTTCCCCAGCCTGACGGAGCCGCCACCCTCTGGGAGCTCACGACCGCCCGATTCACCAAGCAGATTAAAGCTGGTGCCAACGCAGGACAACCCTCGGCCCTCTCGGCCCTCATCTCTCTCTATCTGGGCCAGGCCATCGTCGCCTCTGAAGAAGACATCGAGACCTTCCTCTCGCCTATCGCAGCCCGCTCGCGCATCCGCGACGTCATCCACGCGCTCATCTCCGCGCGCCAGCTGGAGACCATCGCCGTAGAGGGCCGCACAGTCCTCCACGTCGCCGGCGAACTCCCCGCCTTCCTCGCAATCGCAGCTCCCGCACCCGACGACATCGACTCTATTGTCGTCACTACCGAAGGCGACAACGCAGAATCCTCCGAGGAAACTGGCCGGATCAAGAAGTTCATCCCCAAGCCCCGCAAGGTCGGGACAGGATTTGTAACCAAACCTGGTCGCAGCTCCGAATCCACTCCTTCCCCGCGCGAGCGCCGGCCCTTCACCCGCGAATCCAACCGGCCCGACCGCCCCAGCTTCACCAAACCCTGGCAAGAAGAGAAGGCCGACCGCCTCGCAGCCGCATCCGCCTCAGACATCTCGAACGAAGGCGACAGCGCCGAAGCCCCCCGCGCCCCTCGCACTTATGACCGCAAGCCGAGCTCCGATCGAGCGGGGAAGCGACCCTCCTTCGGCTCGAAACCATTCGGCTCAAAGCCCTCTTTTGGATCGAAGCCGTCCTTCGGCAGCCGCCCAAGCTTTGGCAACAAGCCGGCGTTCGGCAGCAAGGCCCGCTTTGGCACCGATCGTCCCTCTGTCGGGGGTGACCGCTCCAGCTTCCGCCGCAGTGAAGACTCTGGCGACAGTCGCCCGCCGCGCCGTGAATACACACCGCGCCCACACACCGATGCCCCAGTAGGAGACAGCGACCGTCCGCGCAAGACCTTCTCCAAGCCAGGCACCTTCGGGCGCAAGCGTGAAGGCTTCGCAGGCAAGCCAAGCTTCGGGCGCGACAGCAGCGACTCCCGTCCGCCCCGCCGCGACTACGGCGACTCTCGCCCCCCACGCCGCGACTTTGCACCTCGTCCCGACGCAGACGCTGGAGAAAGCCGCCCTGCCCGTCGAACCTTCGGCGACAGGTCAGCCAAGCCCAGCTTCGGTGGACCCCGTAAACCGGGCAGCTTCTCTGCTCGCCCGCAACGCAGCTACGACGGCGGCGACCGCACCAACGGCTTCGCCCCACGCAAAAACTTCTCTCGCGACTCCGAAGACCGACCCCGCCGCACAGAGGGCCGTGCAGCACGTCCCGACGGTCCCCCCTTCCGCAAGTTCGACGCGCCTCGCACCCCACGTCCCAAGGGCGCCTTCGAAGGCAAATCCAGCGGCAGCTTCGGCGAGAAAAAGCCGTACAGCAAAACCGCCAGCAGCTTTGGCGCAAAAAAGCCGTACAGCAAATCCAGCGGCGGCTTCGCCGGCAAATCAACTACTGGCAGCTTCGCCGGCAAGAAACCGTACAGCAAATCCGCCACCACCGGAGCCGGCAAACCCGCCAGCACGTTCGACAAGTTCAAGGGCAACAACAAGCCCTTCGGCAACAGGCCTCCCGCCCGCAAATTCAAACGTGAGGAAGGGGACTAAGCCGGATGACGCAGCCGCACGAGGACTCCGCACCCGCAACGCAGCCTGAAACCAAAAAGCGCCAGCGTCCCGTCATCGCCATCGACGGGCCTGCTGGCGCCGGAAAAAGCACCCTAGCCGCCCATCTCGCCCGCCGCTTCGGATTCCTCAACCTTGAGACCGGCGCCATGTACCGCGCTCTCGCCCTCAAAGCCATCGAGAACGACTACGACTTCGATGAAGAAGCGCCACTCATGGAACTCGCCGCCCACACCCGCATCACCCTAGAGCCCCAACTCGAAGGCAACCGTGTCCTGCTCGACGGCATGGACGTCTCCCGCCGCATTCGCGAAACCGACGTCACCAACGCCGCCTCCAAAATCTCTGTCCACCCTCAACTTCGCGCCTGGATGGTCCAGCAGCAGCGTGCGCTAGGAGAAGCTGGTGGGGTCGTCATGGAAGGCCGCGACATCGGCACGGCTGTCTTTCCGGACGCTGAAGTCAAAATCTTCCTCGACGCGGCCCCCGAGGTTCGGGGCAGCCGCCGTTATCGCCAGGCCGCGCCCGGGTCCGATTCCGTTGGACCCACTGTCAGGCAGAACTCCGCGCGCCAAGCTCCCGATCCCGTCACGGCCGAGCAGCAGCGCCTCTCCGAAGAAGCCGTCCTCCGCGAGCTGAAAGACCGCGACTACCGTGATCGCAATAGGGCCGAATCCCCCCTTAGGGCCGCCGCCGATGCAGTGATCCTGGACTCGACCTCTATGACCCTTGACGAGGTCTTGAATCAGGCCGAGGAGATCGTCCGAACTCACCTCAAAGCGTAACGCTGCGTGACATCTAACATTGTCGATGCACGTTTGTCGAATCCATCCAACCCCGATATCCTCAAACAAGCCGAAATATTCACATTTTTTGCACCATAAATAGTGCAACCATAACTATTTAGGAGAATAAGTAAAAAAAACTTGGCAACTGTGCTAACCTTCACACATCGTTTGAAACAGATTGGATTTCTGCAAAGCTCGTACTGTACGAACCCCGATTTGGATCTAGCGGCAAATTCAATAGCAATAAGGAAATAGCGAACATGGAACAGGGAACAGTGAAGTGGTTTAACGATGCCAAGGGGTTTGGCTTTATCAGCCGTCAGAACGGCGAGGACGTATTCGTACACTACTCGGCGATCAATTCGAACGGTTTCAAGAGCCTTCAAGAGGGCCAGGCTGTACAGTTCAACGTGGTAAAGGGACCTAAGGGTTGGCAGGCGTCTGACGTCCAGCCTCTCTAGTCTTTAGCACTACGACTACAGCGACAACCAAGTTTTGCGGAAGGGATGGCCTCGGCTATCCCTTTGCGCGTTTCCCCCCTTACGTTTTGCTGCAAGCCATCCATCATCTCCACCGCGAGCTCGTCTCGCCGGCACAGACGCCGGAAGATCACTTTGGTACCGACTCCGGTGTAACGGAACTATCGACCGTGCTCATACCCGGCAGGATGGTCGACGTAGCCTTGAACTTCCGATAGTCCGATTCGACGGCTTCAATGTGGCCGTTGAAACCTAAAAACAGCAATGCTCGTGCAGATCCCTGGCCTTCGAATTTTGCCGGCAGCCATACCTCGCCATTAACCTTTCTCTGCTCCATTGAGAAGTTTGTCCCCTTCTGAATATTCGCCACCAGCCCACCACCGATCTTGAAGTTATTCACAAAGTGTCCTTCGGCCTTTACCAGCACGCGGTCCTGTTCATCGACCCACACCGTGCCCATCATGTCTCGAACCACCTCCTCGAATCTGGTTCGTGTCTTGGCCTTCGGATCGCCTGCATAGTCCGCCACAATCGTGTCCCTGCCATTCAACTGCACTCGTCGCGGACTGGTAAAGCTTCCCAACTCCAGCGCTCGCGAGGCCGTCATCAGCTCGTGCCCGCGCGCATCAGACTCCTTCCCCTCCTCATCGGCCTTCTGCCGCCTCTCCTTGGCCTTCTCGGAGTCCTTATCAATCCGTTCATTCTCTTTCTTTTGCTCGTCCGCGCTTAACTCTCGCCCATCCTTCTTTACCTGCCGGCCCACCGGCACTCCATTCGCCCAAAAGACCTCATACTCCATCGTCTCGGTCTTCTTTAGTCCACCATGCGAATCCATCCGCTGTTCCGTCACTAGAGACCGATACAGATAGTCCTTCTCAATCGCCTCTGCGGCTCTCTGATTCGTCTCAACGTCATGCATAAGAGCCGCAATATCCGGCAGCGGTCGTTCGCCAGGCTTCCCGTCCTCCGTTGCGGGAGCAGAAGGAGTTACTGGAGCAGAGGGAGGGGCAGCTTGTGCAGGCTCCTGGGCCGTTGGCTGCGCAACTGTGTTTGCCTGGCCCGGAAGCGTCAGAGCAAACCCCTCAGGCAAAGCCATCAAACCCACCACTACGAGCAAAACTAGAGCCCTGCGAGCCTCAACCACCATAACTTTCCACTATAAGCGGCAAATCACGACTGCGCTCCTCAGTGACTTGTCCATAGTCGGGAATCCAGCCCCTAACCCGCTGGAAAAAAATGGCTTACAACATCTCTACCAATAGTGGAAACGTTACCTGACGCGCCTCCAACACTCCAGAGCAAAAATATCGGCGGCGTCTTCTCGCTCGCTGATCTAAGAGGGTGCAACTTTATGGTCATAGCCTCTCGCGGGCCACTCAAGAGCGTGCACCCAACCTCCGAAAGGTCTAGCATAGATAGAGGACGCGCACCGCTCGCGAATAGATCTGAAGTGAGGAAGCAATGGCCACGAAGGCAGAGGCACTGACTGCAACAACATCCGCAGTTGAACAACACGAACGAGAGACAATCTTCGATATCTTCCGCCGCTGGGGCTACCTCCAGGCATCACTTGACCCTCTCGGTCAGTACCTTCCTCCCGAGCCATTTCCAACTCCCGCACCAGAAGGCGATATTGCGAAAGAAGCGCGCAGCTACTACTGCGGAACCATCGCCGCGGAGTTCATGCACATCCCCAGCAACGAACAACGTCAGTGGCTGCAGGAGCGCATCGAACAAGTTGCTCCCAAGCCTGATCAAGCATTGATCCTCACGCAACTCATTCGCGCCGACCTCTTCGAGCAAGTCATTCAGTCGCGTTACCTCGGCACCAAGCGATTCTCCCTCGAAGGAATCACAGCGCTGATCCCGTTCCTCGATCGCGTCTTCGCAGTCAGTGCGGGAACCGGCGTCGCCACGGCCATGATCGCGATGAGCCACCGCGGCCGCCTCAACGTCATGACCAACACCATCGGCCGGTCTCCTTCAGAGATCTTCACAAAATTCGAAGACGTCGATCCCCGCAGCACCATGGGTGGCGGCGATGTGAAGTATCACGTCGGCGCAACAGGCGAATACCACTCGCCTGACGGAAAAACCATCTCGCTCCATCTCGCCTCTAACCCAAGCCATCTCGAAGCAGTCGACCCCGTAGTCCTGGGACGCACCCGAGCCAAGCAGGAGCGCATCGGTAAAGATGGCAATGATCAGGTTCTGCCGCTGATCATCCACGGAGACGCAGCATTTGCAGGACAAGGCATTCTCGCCGAGACGTTGAACATGGCCACGCTGCACGGATACAACGTCGGGGGCACCATCCACGTCATCGTCAACAATCTCCTCGGATTCACAGCTGTCCCCGAAGAGTCGAACTCCTCGCGCTTTGCCACCGACATCGCGAAGCGTCTCCCCATTCCGATCTTCCATGTCAACGCCGAAGATCCGGATGCCGTCGTGCGAGTCGCCGCAATCGCTGCCGAGTATCGCAATCGCTTCCACTCCGACATCGTGGTCGATCTCGTAGGCTATCGCAAACACGGACACAGTGAAGTCGACGATCCCACCGTCACGCAGCCCCGCCGTTACGCCATCATCAAGGATCGCCCCGCGCTCTACCAGCTCTATGCAAAGCAGATCGGCATCGACCCCACCGCCGAAGTGCAGAAGGTCCAGCAAGAGCTCCTCGACGATCAAAAGACCGCGACCCATGCCGATCATAAGCCGCAGCTAGCCCAGCTACCCGCCTATTGGGACCCCTACAAAGGTGGCGAATGCGAGCCCGAGTATAACGTTCCCACCGGCCTGCCTGCCGAGCGCATCAACCAGCTGGTCACCTCGCTGACCTCATACCCAAGCGGATTCCATATCCATCCCAAGGTGAAGAAACTCTTCGAGCAGCGTCAGGAGATGGGCGCAGGCTCGCGGCTCTTCGACTACGGTATGGCCGAGCTCGTAGCCTTCGCCTCGCTACTGGAAGCCGGAGTCCCCGTGCGTCTAAGCGGACAGGATTCGCAGCGCGGAACCTTCAATCA
Organism: Tunturibacter gelidoferens; assembly: GCF_040358255.1. Taxonomy (NCBI): domain Bacteria; kingdom Pseudomonadati; phylum Acidobacteriota; class Terriglobia; order Terriglobales; family Acidobacteriaceae; genus Tunturiibacter; species Tunturiibacter gelidiferens. The sequence goes on along the minus strand of NZ_CP132938.1, from coordinate 4,721,994 downwards.
GCGCCACGCCGTCATGGTCGATACTGAAACCGAAGTCCGCTACATTCCCCTCGCTCATCTAAACGAAACGCAGGGCAAGTTCGAGGTCTACAACTCGCTCCTCTCCGAAGCCGCGGTCCTCGGCTTCGAGTACGGCTTCTCCCGCGACTATCCCGAGACCCTCGTCCTGTGGGAAGCGCAGTTCGGCGACTTCGCCAACGGCGCGCAGATCATCATGGACCAGTTCATCGCCGCCAGTGAAGCGAAGTGGGGTCTCCTCTCCGGTATAGTCCTGCTTCTTCCACACGGCTACGAAGGCCAGGGGCCCGAGCACTCCAGCGCGCGTATCGAGCGTTACCTGCAGCTCGCCGCGAACGACAACATCCAGATCTGTCAGCCCTCGAATGCAGCGCAGTACTTCCATCTCCTGCGCCGACAGGCTCTCAGGCCATGGCGCAAGCCGCTCGTCGTCTTCACCCCGAAGAGCATGCTTCGCCACCCCGACGCTTCTTCAACCCTCGCCGACTTCGCCATCGAGCACTTCCAGAACGTACTGCCCGACAACGACGTAAAAAATCCGCGCCGCCTACTCGTCTGCAGCGGAAAGATCGGCCACAACCTCCGCGTCGAGCGCGAGAAACGCAAGGACTTCAGCGTCGGCATCATCTTCCTCGAGCAGATGTACCCCTGGCCCGAGCAGGAACTGCAGGCTGCTCTCGACCAGCACCCGGACGCACAAGAGATCATCTGGGTCCAGGAAGAGCCAGCCAACATGGGAGCATTCTCCTACGTGATGCCGTTGCTGCGGCGCATGTCCGGCGACCGCGCTGTACTCAGCGTCAAACGGAGTGCCAGTGCAACGCCAGCAACCGGTTCCGCCAAGGCTCACGAGATCGAAGAAAAAACCCTGATCGACCTGGCACTCGGCGCGGCCGTCTAATCACGCTGCAAAATCCGCGGGCACAGCCTTGGTTTCGGCTGTGCCCGTCGTCGTCCATGGCAACGAAAGTTTATTCGGCGACGTGTACCGCAACCTTTCTGCGGCGAATAAAGCCCGCAGCTGTCAGCAGCCCGCTCCCCAGCAATACAAAGTTGCGAGTCTCCGGGATATCAGGAAAGGCAGCCTTCCTGAAAACGACTGCATCATCGTAGTCTCCATCAAAGAGCGGAATGAATGAATCTTCCGCTTCAAGGTATCCATTGGAACTGTTATAGATCGCGGAGCCGTTTGGTACGGAGTAAGTCATCATCGAGCCGCTTCCCATCTGCGGCATTGTCGATGCGTTGTTCCTCATCTCGATAAACGGGTTAGAGATGGTGTCGGCAGAAGCGAGTTTGGCAGAAAATAGCGCGACAACCAACGAGGATGTAGCGCAAAACACACGTAGCGTTAACCTCATGGCAAGACCTCGGAAAAGTTTTTCAGAGAAGGGGCCTGCCCGAGTAAGGAGCACGCCGGCGGCCAAACGTGTTTCCTCCTCTTCCGGAAGCCTCGCAACTCGCCACACCATTATTTTCAAAGATTTGCGGGCTGGACTTTTATTGACTCCGTCTTCCATTTCCCCAACAACCGCAAAAAGCTGCAGGAACGAAAGAAAACAGTTCGATCCAGTATTACGGCTTCGTTTCAATAGTGCTCGCAACAGAGTGCGACGGTATCGGATTCGCAACCTCTCGCGCATAGATCTGGTACGTCGTCTTCGGCGGATCTTCATGCTGATGTAACGCACGCACGCGAGCGCGAATCGTCTCATCAGCCGCAGTAATCCTTTCGCGCGAACGCAGGTAATCCAGCCACGACTCCATCACGAAGGTCTCGTTCAGATGTTTCGGATCGATGGCGTCGCGGTAGATGCCCCATCGCATCGCGCCATCCCGCAGCCGCACGCCTCGAAGTTGATGGATCGCAGAGGTGAACTCCGCATAGTTTTCGATCGGCACGCAATACTCAATCGAAATTCGGACAGGCCCGTCTGTAGGCTCCGTATCGAGTGCAAGCTGTGGCGCAGGATGCTTCCATTGATACGGCGTGTGGTCAGGAAGCGGACCCTGCAGGATATGAAACCGTCTCGCGAATGGGAAGGTGATCAGCAAACCACACGCCGCTGTGGTCAGCGAGATCGTCGTCGATGTGTGTTCCGCGATGTACCCCCACAGAATCGCGCCGAACGCCATGCCTCCCTGAAAGGTCGTCATGTAGGTGCCCAGCGCGCGAGCCTGAACCCAAGCCGGCACCGCAAGCTGAACCGAGACGTTGATCGTCGACATAGTGCTGGTCCAGGCCGCACCCGACAAGACAAGCGTCGCGATCAGTATCGAGGGGCTGCGCACGAACGCCAGGACCAGCAGTACAACGACGTTGTAGAGCGTCGAAGTCGCCAGAATCTGATCCGCGGAAAATCGCTGCCGAATGCGATGAAGCGTAGTAGCCGCGATCACTGCTCCCAACCCCAGCGAGCCGTTCAAAATTCCATAACCCAGTGGACCCTGTTTCAGATCACGCTTTGCGACGACGGCCAGCAGCGACCAGATCGCAGAGATGAAGAACGTGTAGATGAACGCGCGCACCAGCGACGACTGCAGGTCCGGCGCGTATCGCACATAGCGCAGCCCCGAGCGGATCGAACCAGCGATGCGCTCCGACGGCAGCGCAGACTTGAACAGGGGAATCCTCTTCCAGTTCACCAGCACCCAGATCACGCCTGCGAACGAGAGTGCATTAAGCGCGAACACGGAGCCGGCCCCTGTGTAAACCCTCTGGAAGCCGGCAACCATCAATCCGCCGAGCGCTGGGCCCACCGCACGGGCCAGGTTGTTGCTCGCGGCATTGAGCGATACCGTATCCGGAATCAGTTCGCGAGGCACCAGCTCCGGCACAATCGCCTGCCAGGCTGGGTTGTTCATCGCTGAACCGATGTTGAGCAGGAACGTAAAGGCGAGCAGAGCCCACGGCGAGATGTGGCCTATGAAAGTAAGGATCGCAAGAATGCCCACCGAGCCGAGCATCCAGGCCTGCCAGAAGATCAGCAGCTTGCGCCTGTCGAAGATGTCCGCCGTTGCCCCCGCCAGCAGCCCCAGCAGCAACACCGGCAGACTGGCCGCGGTCTGCATCAATGCAATCAGCAGAGGCGACGCGGTCAGGGATGTCATCAGCCATGTGCCTGCAGTGTCCTGCATCCACGTCCCTACAGATGAGATTGTGCTGGCAATCCATCGGTCACGAAACAGAGGAATCTTCAGCGGTGCGAAGCCGTTGGAACTTGCCGGAATCGAGGCTTCAGGGGCGGTGTTGGGAGATTCAAGGGGCATCGCTCCGATTAGTTTACGGTGTGACGGTCACTCTTCGAGGATTTCAAAGAACGCGCCGAGGGAGATGATCCCATATAGTTCATGGTTAAAAAGGAAACCCACGCAGCGCGGTGGGGGCTGTTGCGTGGGTATTCCAGTAAAGCAACGAAGTGGGTGGACTTCGTTATGACTGACTCAACCCGAAGGGAGTCTTGCCACTCATTAAAGATAAAGGCAAAGGGGATAGGAGTCAATAGGCATTTGTGGGGAGTGCCTCGTTCTGGCGGGCATGTTTGACCATCTCGACCAAAACGGAACGGGTGTCACCGGGCGTGGTCGCCTCGCGGGAGAAGACGATGCGGGCGTCCTTGATCCCCGCCGAAGTAACGGCACGCACATGGAAGCCCAGACGGTCGACCGAGGTCATGGTTGCGGACTCGGCTTCGAGGTTTGCGTGGGCCTTCGTGAGCAGGATGAGGGCATCGCCGTGGTCGGCATTCATGTGGTCAAGAATGCCCTGCGCTGCCTCTGCAAGGGGGTCAGGAGAGGCTGAGGCGTACTCCGGGGCAGTAACCCAGCCCATGACGCCGAACCCGCCCACATAGTAGACATCCACCGGTTCCAGACGGAAGAAGGCGAAGTCCGTGAAGTCCACCCAGTAGTGGCTGTTGGGGTGGGCCTTCAGATAAAGTTCGCGAGCCTCGGGCTTCTCGTCGTCGGTGATTTGAAGGACGTTTCCAACGAGTGTGGCTCGCGCAGCGCCGAGCACGTCGCCATCGGCGGGTGGTTGGGTGACGAAGAGGCTGGCACGAGGGTCCGCCTTCAGATTGTGGGTGTGCATCGCCATCGTGCTGATCAGGAACAAGGGCCGACCTGCGGGGTCGAGTGCGTAGGGCATCAGGGAGCCGAAGGGGAAGCCAGGCTGCTTGCGGGAGACCGTCGAAAGGGTCGCTACGCTAGCCAGGTGGAAGAGGGTGCGGGCGCGTTCGGCGTGGCTGGGTTCGGGCGCCGGTGGCTGCGGATTGGGGTTGTAGGGTGCTGCGTGCTGATTCGACATAGGATCTGCTTCGCTCTCTGGGTGGTGCTTTCGTTGGGACCTCTGAAGGTCAATCACGATTCAAATAGAACCGGATCTCGGGAGATCTGACTCCCGGCTGGAGGGGGGAAAATAAAGTGCTGAAACGTGGCGTATTTTTCGTGACCGGAAATCGTGGTGTTTTCAGCCAGCATTTCACCACGATCTCACCACGTTTCTCCATCCGGAAAACCACGTTTTCGCACCTGCCTTTTGCAAAAACCCCTGCAAAAACGCTTGGCCACCACGCAGAAAAAAATACCGTATCGGCCGCTCCTAAAGTCTGCAGATCAGGAGTTCGCGCTCGTAGATCATCTCGGGGGGGAGATGATCGTGGAGGGCGAGGAAGAGCTCTTCGTGGCCCATGACCTCTTGTTTCCATTGCGCGCGGTCGACCGTTTGGAGGATGTCGAAGGTTTCACGCGGGAAGTCGATGCCCTTCCAGTTCATGTCGTCGAAGTGAGGGGTCCAGCCGATGGGGGTCTCTTTGCCCTGAGCGCGGCCGCGAACACGGTCGATGATCCACTTGAGGACGCGCATGTTTTCGCTGTAGCCGGGCCATAGGAAGCTGCCGTCGGGTGCTTTGCGGAACCAGTTGACGTGGAAGACGCGGGGCGTGGCGGAGAGGTTGCGCTGCATCTTGAGCCAGTGACGGAAGTAGTCGCCCATGTGGTAGCCGCAGAAGGGAAGCATGGCCATGGGGTCGCGGCGGACCTTGCCGATGGCGCCGCCGGCTGCTGCGGTGGTCTCTGAGCCCATAGTCGCGCCGATGTAGACGCCTGCAGACCAGTTGAAGGCCTGATAGACGAGCGGCATGGTGGTGGGGCGACGGCCGCCGAAGATGAAGGCGGAGATGGGGACGCCGTTGGGGTTCTCCCAGTCGGGGTCGATGGTGGGGCACTGGGCTGCGGGGGCGGTGAAGCGGCCGTTGGGGTGGGCGGCGGGTTGGCCGGTCTCCTTGGAGATGGCCGGGGTCCAGCGGTTGCCGCGCCAGTCGATGAGTTCGGCGGGTGGGGTGTCGGTCATGCCCTCCCACCAGACGCCGCCCTCGGGGGTGAGGGCTACGTTGGTGAAGATGGTGTTTTTGGCGAGGGTGGCCATGGCGTTGGGGTTGGTTTTGGCGCTGGTGCCGGGGGCTACGCCGAAGAATCCGGCCTCGGGATTGATGGCGCGGAGCTGACCGGTGGCGTCGGGTTTGATCCAGGCGATGTCGTCGCCGACGGTCCAGACCTTCCAGCCCTCGAAGCCGGCGGGGGGGATCATCATGGCGAAGTTGGTTTTGCCGCAGGCCGAGGGGAAGGCTGCGGCTACGTAGGTTTTTTCCGTGGTGCCGTCGGGGCGTTTGGGGGACTCGACGCCGACGATCAACATGTGCTCGGCCATCCAGCCTTCGTCACGGGCGATGTTGGAGGCGATGCGGAGGGCGAAGCATTTTTTGCCGAGGAGTGCGTTGCCGCCGTAGCCGGAGCCGTAGGACCAGATCTCGCGGGTTTCGGGGAAGTGGACGATGTATTTTTCGTCGTTGCAGGGCCAGGGGACGTCCTGCTGGCCGGGGGCGAGGGGTGCGCCGACTGTGTGCATGCAGGGGACAACGCGCTTTTCGTCCTTGTCGATCTCGGCGAAGACGGGTGCGCCGATGCGGGCCATGATGCGCATGTTGACCACGGCGTAGGCGGAGTCGGTGAGCTGGACGCCGATCTGCGACATGGGCGAGCCGATGGGGCCCATGGAGTAGGGCAGGACGTACATGGTGCGGCCGCGCATGGCCCCTTTGAAGAGGGCCTTTAGCTTCTTGCGCATGACGAAGGGGTCTTCCCAGTTGTTGGTGGGGCCGGCGGTGTCTTTGGAGAGCGAGCAGATAAAGGTGCGGTCTTCGACGCGGGCGACGTCGTTGGGAGCGGAGCGGGCGAGGAAGCAGCCGGGCCAGAGCTTTTCGTTGAGCTTGGTGAAGGTTCCGGCGTGGACGAGCTGGCTGCAGAGGAAGTCGTACTCGGCCTGGGAGCCGTCGATCCAGTGGATGCGGTCGGGCTGGCAGAGGTCGGCCATCTTTTCGACCCAGCGGATGAGGTGTTTGTTGGTTGTGGGTGGGGTTGCGATGGCGGTTTCGACGGCTATGGTCTTCATGGGTTGGCGCGATTTCCTTCGGGTACAAGTCTTCGCTTCTACCGTTGGGCTGTCAACCCTTGGTTGTGGGGGTGCTGGATTTTGGAAGATTTTGTCGGCGATTCGCTGATCCTGGGAGGGTTTGGCATGATGGCCGACCTGAGATTGGGGTTTAGGCCACATTCCGGTTCCCTGCGCTGGTAGACTTAAAGTTCTGCGCTGTGACTTCGCGCGACAAGTTCTCTCAAAGCGGCAAACCGCGACGAGCAAAAAAGGAAGAACAAGACAAAGTGGACCAGCAGACCAAACAAGCTCTCAAGCATGACCAGTTCGTCGATACGACTCAGCATGGCCTCGAATGGGCCAGTGAAAACCGCCGCTCCGTGATTGCTACCAGCGCTATTGTGCTTGTGGCGATTCTGATCGTGGTGGGTGGATTTCTGATCTATAACAGCCGCGCGAATCAGGCTTCGGTCGCCTTCGGCGCAGCTATGCAGGCTTATCAGACACCGCTCGCAGCGCCTGGGCAGCAGGTGCCTGCGGGTGTGAAGACGTATGCGTCACCGACCGAGCGTGCCAAGGCGGCCAATGACCTTTTTATGGGCGTTGCGGACAAGTACGGTATGACTCCGGATGGAAGGGTGGCTCGCTACTTCGGCGGCCTGACGTATATGGAAGAGGGCCAAAACGGTCCGGCGGAGAGCACGCTGAAGCAGGTGGCAAGTGGTTGGAATGGGGATCTTGCGGCGCTCGCGAAGCTTTCGCTGGCGCAGCTTTACCGCCAAACGGGGCGGGATTCTCAAGCTGTAGATATTTATAACGAGCTGACTGCCAAGCCGACGACCACGGTGCCTTCGGGGCTGGCGCAACTGCAGCTGGCGGAGTTGTATGAAGCACAGGGGAAGCCGGAATTGGCGAAGAAGATCTACGCGCAGCTGAAGGATAAAGATGCGAAGGGTGCTGCGGGGTCGCTGGCTGCTCAGAAGCTGAATCCTGCGCCGACGGGTCCTGCTGGACAGTAGTTCTTGGATGTAATTTGGGAGTGAGTTCGGGATGCCGGGGTTTCAGCCTTGGCATCCCGAATCTGCGTGTGGGGAAGAAGATTAGCCGTGGTCTTCGTCGTGAAAGAAGGGTGTGCGATCGCCTGCGGACTTCAAGGCTGTGGCGGCGTCGGTTCGCATTCTGGTTAGGATGCTCCACTGGTCGTTGACTTTTGGAGGCGCGACCCAGACCGGGAGCGGGAGGCGCAGGTAATCGGACAGGCCGTGGGCGGCCGGCTCGTAGAGCGCACGGATGGTGTGGAGACGTTTTGCAGCGGCGGGATCGCCACAGAGTCGGAGTTGATTTTCGCCTAGCGCCTCACAGAGATGGTAGAAGTCTTTGGAGGGGAGGCGGTCAGGGTCGGTGCGGGGTTTGCCGTCTTTTCGTTCGAGGACTTCGAAGACTTCGCCGATGTCGATGAGGGCGTGGCGGGACATGACGAAGGTGAGTTGAGCCTGGCGGGAGTGGGCGCCTTCGATGACTGAGATGAGGAGCGCGCAGGTGTCCAGGATGGAGACGAGGGCGGCGAGCCAGCTTTGGGTGTCGTGCTGGGAACGGTAGTAACAAAGAAGTGGGTAGGAGATGTGGGATTCGAGGATCTCGGCCGACCAACGCTCCCACTCCTCCAAGAGGTCGATGAGGGCTTCTTCGCTTCCTTCGAAGGCGTGGCGGCGGAGGAGCTCGGCTGCGTTGGGCGGGGAGCCGGCGCGCGCGTCGAGAAGGGCCACGTTGATTTCCCGCCGGGAGAAAGACTGATACAAAACGGGAAGGTAGCCGATGACGAGGGCGACGAAGCCGAGGCCTACGCCTGATTCAAAGATGATGAAGGCTCGTGCGAGCAGGCTGTGTGGGACGACGTCTCCCAGGCCAAGGGTGAAGAGGGTTGTGCCGCTGACGTACAGATCTGTGTCGAATTGTGCCCAAGCGCTGTTGGTGTGGATCATCATCGCGTCGCCGAACGGGGAGCCCAGGGAGAAGTAAAACAATCCGAAGCCGAAGATGAGAAGAATCGCCCAGAGGAGGAGAAGCAGGAGAAGGGAGAGGGGGCCGTAGATGCTGTAGATCTGCCCGCGGAGTTTTTTATCGGTGACGCGATCGGCCATCAGGACCCAGGGAACCCAGGTGGCGATGAAGAAGATGCGGGTGATGCGAAATCGTCCGGTGGGGCGGCGGGGAAGGATGATGGTCTGGAAGGCGTCGAGGGCGACTCCCAGGCAAAAGAGTATACCGGCGATGAATGCGGCGACTTGCAAATTGTGATCCTTAATCCAGTCGGAGTCAGCGTTCTGTCGTAAACCTTACCAGAGACTGCAGTTGCGATTCTCTGCGGATGGAATCGCAGCTCGTTGTTCGCAAACTTTCTTTTGCACAGCCTGCTGCGTGACCTTGTCTGGAGAGTGGAGTCTAAATCTTTAGAACGAAATCATTGAATTTTGATTCGACAAATATGTGTTTTGAAGCCTAGTCTTAACCCATCAGGCATGTGTTGACGTGCACACCCCAAACGATTCGCACGGAGGGCACCGATGAATCGAGTTCTGGTGGTTGATGATGACCGTCTGGTGGCCGACACGCTGACTCTTATCTTTGAGAAGAGTGGTTTCAAGGCGAAGGCCGCTTACTCCGCTGATCAAGGGTTAGAGTGTTCTCGCGAGTTTGTGCCTAACCTGTTGTTATGCGACGTGTCGATGCCCGGACGAGATGGACTTTCGCTGGTAAATGATGTGACGCGGGAGCTGCCCGCGTGTCGCATCCTTATGCTGACCGGTTTTTATTCCAATCTGAAAAACGTGCGTGAACAGGCGCGTACCTGGTCGAGGCCTGTAGGCATACTTACAAAACCGTGTCAGCCCTCGGAGCTTCTACGTGAGGCTGCCGTGCTGCTGGCGACTGCTTAGCGAGTGATGCGGCATGCCTGAGCTGGGCCGTACTCTCCTCATCCTCGGGTTGCTGCTGGCTTTGGCCGGGGGGATCATTCTCGGGCTGAATCGCCTGAATCTGCCTCTTGGACGCCTCCCTGGGGACCTCAGCTGGCGTGGCCGGGGATGGTCGGTTTCGTTTCCAATCGCGACTTCGATTCTGATCAGTGTTCTTCTGAGCGTGATTCTTTGGGTTGTGGGACGGCTGCGCCGCTGACCGTCCGATTAGCCGCGTCGCGATGCTAGACTCAGGCAAGATGTCCGAAAGGGAAGACAATCCGCCGACACTGGCCAGCCTTCGAGCGCGGCGAGGGAAGGTCCGGACTGAAAGGCGGTCACCATCGAAGGCTCTGGCAATTCCGTCGCCGGACCTGCTGCTTCAAACGGATTTTTTTTCATTCTTTGAGGAAGAGGCCGCGATCGCGGTTGCTGCTTCTGTTGATTCAGTCCCTCGCAGTGAAGGGTCCAGCGAGATTGCGATAAAACCCCCGCCTCGAAGTGTGCCGGGCATGAGGGAACCGGTGACTGAGCGTCGCATCTGGAGCGTTCGCTCCCTTGTGACGAACGTTAGACAACAGATCGAGATGACCTATACCGACCTCTGGGTCGAAGGTGAGATCTCCAACTGCCGGCCAGCCCCCTCGGGGCACATCTACTTCACGTTGAAGGATGGCGAGGCCCAGTTGCCGGTTGTGCTGTTTCGCCGTCAGGCGGGTTTGTTACGCTTTCGGCCTGCGGATGGGCTTTCCGTTCTGGTTCGTGGCCGCATCTCTGTGTATGAGAGCCGCGGGCAGTTACAGCTTATCGCGGAGACGATGGAACCTCGCGGCGCTGGGGCGTTGCAGCTTGCGTTCGAGCAGCTTAAGGCGCGACTGCTTGCTGAGGGGCTCTTCGACGCGTCTCGTAAGCGACAGTTGCCATCGTTCCCGAAGTGCGTTGGCATCGTCACATCACTCTCCGGCGCAGTGATCCGCGACATCGTTACTGTTGTTCGCCGTCGTCATGCGCGGCTCAATCTGCTGGTGTATCCCGCTACGATGCAAGGTGGGTCCAGTCCGGAGTCTGTCGCTGTAGGCATTCGGTGGTTCAACAAAAATGCTTCGCTGGTCGATGTCATCGTGGTTGCAAGAGGCGGCGGGTCGATGGAAGATCTCGCCGGCTTCAACGATGAGGCGCTGGCCCGTACGATCGCCGCGTCCGGACTGCCTGTCGTCTCTGCAATTGGCCACGAGACGGACTTCACGATCGCCGATTTTGTCGCGGATCTTCGCGCGGCGACGCCGTCAGCTGCTGCTGAACTGATTACGGCGGCGCAGCATCGCATTGAGGAGCGCGTGGCTGCGTTGAGTGCGAGAGTGCAACGTGCTGGGAGATTTCACTTGATGCACGCGCGACAGCGCTACGCACGACTCTCTGCAGAGACGGTTTTGAATCGATTGCGAGATGCCGTCAACCGCAGGGATCAACGGCTCGACGAGCTTCGGCTACGTCTTGAGGCGGCAGCGCAAGGGCGCCTTCGCGTTCCGATCCAACGGCTGAATTCGATGAGTGATCGTCTCCGGCGCCAGGATATTTCTATTCGCATTGCCGCGACGGATCATCGTTTGCAGGCTGTGGCGGTGCGGTTGCAGCGCGCCGCGGTTCAGACGGTTGCGAGTCGGCATACACGTCTCGAAATGACTTCAGCGAGGCTCGACGCGTTGTCGCCACTCGCAGTCTTATCGCGTGGCTATGCTCTCGTTTATCTGCAAGGCGGCGCTGCAGACGGTACGTTGCTGCGTTCCTCCGCAGATGCCGCGGTTGGACAGACGATACGCGCGCGGCTTGCGCAGGGGACGCTCGAGGCCGAAATAAGTCAGACTCATATGGAAGACGCACACATAATGGAGACCAGCAAGTCATGAAGAAGCTCTTTGGAACCGACGGCATTCGCGCTGTCGCAGGGCAGTCACCACTTGATGGGACCACGGTATACGCCATCGGACTTGCACTCGCACATATTCTTGGTGCGAAGACTCTGACGCCGCGAGTTTTACTCGGAATGGATACTCGCGAATCCAGCGAATGGATTGCCGCAACCTTAACGGCCGGGCTCGATGCGGGCGGAGCTTCTGTTGAAAGCGCTGGTGTGATCACAACGCCGGCGGTTGCGTTTCTCACGCATACTCATGGCTTCGCTACCGGCGTCGTCATCTCGGCCTCACACAATCCGTGGCAGGACAACGGCATTAAACTCTTTGGGCCAGATGGTTATAAGCTTCCGGATGCCGTTGAGCTTGCGATCGAAGAGGAGATCTTCCGTCAACTTGCTGCACCGACGACTGCGCCGCAAAGTACCGTGCCGCCTGCTGTAAATGAGGCCGACCGCGCAGAGTATGTTCGCTTTCTGCTGGCGTCCGTTCCTGAGCTTTCGTTGGATGGGAAGCGGATCGTGATCGACTGCGCCAATGGAGCTGCTTCGTCGGTTGCACCACAGCTGTTTTCGGATCTGGGCGGAGAGGTTTTGATCACTCATGCCAGTCCCGACGGGAGAAATATCAATGAGGCCTGCGGGGCATTGCATCCAGAGATCGTTGCCGAACAGGTGAAGCGTTGCAAGGCGTCGATGGGGATTACGTTCGATGGCGATGCCGACCGTGCGCTCTTTGCCGATGAGCATGGTCGCGTTGTGAATGGGGATGCTGTCCTTCTACTGGCGGCACGCGATTTGCAGCGTCGCGGGCTTTTGACTAACTCGACGGTGGTTGCGACGACGATGTCCAACATGGGGCTTGAGGCGGCGCTGAAACGTAGCGGAATCGAGATGCTTCGCGCTGCTGTCGGGGACAAGTACGTTCTTGAGCAGATGATTGCCACGGGCGCTGCCCTGGGTGGAGAACAGTCCGGCCACATTATCTTCAGCGGACGCAGCACGACGGGGGATGGACTGCTGACGGCGTTGCTGCTGCTGGATGTTGTCCACCGGAGCGGGAAGTCTTTGGCGGAACTAGTGGCAGATCTGAAGGTGTTTCCGCAGGTGATTGTGAATGTTAAGGTGCGCGAGAAGAGACCGCTCGAAGGGATTCCGAATGTGGCTGCTGCGATTCGCGCTGCCGAGGTGGAACTTGCTGACTCGGGCCGAGTTGTGATTCGTTACAGTGGCACGGAGGCTTTGGCGCGGGTGATGATCGAGGCTGAATCAGAGCCGCTCATGCGGCATCATGCCGATACCATCGCTGCGGCGATTCGTACCGAGGTTGGTATTTGAAGAGACAGCACGTAACTGATTTGCGACGGCTGAATGCGAAAAAGAGCCTTAACTGATCATCTTCATAAAGTGGTAACTTTTATGCGGCCAGTCTTCTCATAGACGATGGAACGGGCTCGGCATTTTCAGGAATATCTATTCGCCTTTTCGTCATCTATTGCAGGGAGAGCGAACCACGGGGAGCGGGAGTGATGCGAACTTGCGTACTGAAGTATTTTCGTTAATTTTGGAGAAATGTTCCGAGTTTTTTCGGCTTAGTCCTTCTACACGTTACTTGTAACAGGAATGGATAGTAGTCTGGTTTGGCGGAACAAACAGAGATGCAAGGAGTATGTAGATGACTACGAAATTGACGCCGCTCGGCGAGCGTTCGGCATGGAAGGCGCTGGGTGCGCACTATCAGCAGATCTACGACACGACGCTACGCCAGCTGTTTGCGGATGATCCGGCGCGCGGGGAGCGGTTCACCCTTGAAGCTGCTGGGATCTTTCTCGACTACTCGAAGAATCGGATTACGGACGAGACGCTGAAACTTCTAGTTCAGCTGGCGGAGGAGTCGGGGTTACGAACGCGGATCGACGCGATGTTCAGCGGAGAGAAGATCAATATCACCGAGAATCGGGCTGTGCTGCATGTTGCTTTGCGCGCGCCGAAGGGTGAGAAGATCCTGGTTGATGGTGAAGACGTTGTGCCGGCGGTCCATGCTGTGTTGGACAAGATGGCCGCCTTCGCGGAGCGTGTCCGCAGTGGAGCGTGGAAGGGACACACAGGAAAGCGGATTAAGAATGTCATCAATATCGGGATTGGCGGCTCGGATCTTGGGCCGGTGATGGCGTATGAAGCACTGAAGCACTATAGCCAGCGCGATATCACCTTCCGCTTCGTCTCGAATGTGGATGGCACAGACTTTGCTGAGGCGGTGCAGGATCTCAATGCGGATGAGACGTTGTTTCTCGTCGCTTCGAAGACGTTTACGACGCTGGAGACGATGACGAATGCGCACTCGGCACGGGACTGGTCCCTTGCTGGATTGGGTGGCGATGAGAAGGCTGTGGCGAAGCACTTCGTGGCTATCTCGACGAACGCTAAGGAAGTTGCGAAGTTCGGGATTGATACGGCGAATATGTTCGAGTTCTGGGATTGGGTGGGTGGACGCTATTCCATGGATTCGGCGATCGGGCTGTCGACGATGCTGGCGATTGGGCCGGATAACTTTCGCTCGATGCTGGATGGTTTTCATCAGATGGATGAGCACTTTCGCACCGCGCCGTTTGCTAGCAATCTGCCCGTTCTAATGGGTCTGCTGACGGTCTGGTATACGGATTTCTTCGACGCGCAGACGGTTGCTGTTCTGCCGTATGAGCAGTACCTGAAGCGGTTTCCGGCGTATCTGCAGCAGTTGACGATGGAGAGCAACGGCAAACATGTGACGCTCGATGGAACGCATGTTGCGACCGAGACTGGACCGATCTATTGGGGCGAGCCTGGCACGAATGGACAGCACTCGTTTTATCAACTGATCCACCAGGGGACACGGCTGATTCCTTGCGACTTTATTGGCTTTTATAAGACCCTCAATCCGCTGGGGCAGCATCATGACATGCTGATGGCGAATGTGTTTGCGCAGGCTGAAGCGCTGGCGTTCGGCAAGACGGCGGAGCAGGTGAAGGCGGAGGGTACGCCCGATTGGCTGGTTCCGCATCGGGTGTTCGAGGGCAATCGTCCGTCGAATACGATCCTTGCGGATCACCTGACTCCGGAGGTGTTGGGAAAATTGATTGCTCTGTACGAGCATGCGGTGTTCACGCAAGGTACTATCTGGAGCATCGACTCGTTCGATCAATGGGGCGTTGAGCTTGGCAAGGTGCTGGCACAGAAGATTATCGGAGAGCTGGAGAGTAAGACGGAGCCTGAGCTTTCGCATGATACCTCCACGACGAATTTGATTCGGAGATACAGGAAGAACAAATAGCCCGGCGGCTAACGGACGCGAGAAGACTCTGCGCCGTTTTTGATGTTCAGTGAATCAGCAACTTTGGAAAGGGAGCGTTCAATGCAACTTGGAATGATAGGCCTGGGCAGGATGGGTGCCAACATGGTGAAACGGTTGGCGAAGAATGGGCATGAATGCATTGTCTTTGACAGGTCGCAACAGGTTGTCTCTGACCTTGCGAAGGAGAAGGGTGTTACGGGAGGATCTTCGCTTGAGGACTTTGTTAGCAAACTTTCCAAGCCGCGCGCTATTTGGCTAATGATTCCTGCGGGAGTTGTGGATCAGACGATCGCTGAACTGGTGCCTCACCTGGAGAAGGACGATATTCTGATCGACGGTGGGAATTCGTATTACGTCGACGACATTCGCCGTTCCAAGGAGCTTGAGCCTAAGGGAATTCGCTATGTCGATGTGGGCACGAGCGGAGGCGTATGGGGACTCGAGCGCGGGTACTGCATGATGATTGGCGGACCGAAGGCTGTCGTTGAGCATCTGGATCCAATCTTCAAGACGATTGCTCCTGGGATTGGCGATATTCCCAAGACTCCGGGGCGCGAGAAGGTTGGTGGGACGGCGGAGTTGGGGTATCTGCACTGTGGGGAGACGGGCGGCGGTCACTTCGTCAAGATGGTGCATAACGGGATCGAGTACGGGATGATGGCGGCTTATGCTGAGGGTCTGGGCGTGCTGAAGGCGGCCGATATCGGCAAGCACACGGCGGAGATCGATGCTGAGACGACGCCGTTGCGAGATCCGGAGCATTATCTGTACGACTTCAACCTGCCCGATGTCGCCGAGGTATGGCGCCGCGGAAGCGTGATTGCATCGTGGCTGCTGGATCTGACCGCGTCGGCGCTGATTGGAGATCCGGAGCTGTCGAAGTATGGCGGCAGGGTCTCGGATTCGGGTGAAGGACGGTGGACGATCAAGGCTGCGATCGATGAAGGCGTTCCAACTCCTGTGCTGACGACGGCGCTCTATACGCGGTTCAGTTCGCGAGGTGAGGCTGACTTCTCGAACAAGCTGTTGTCTGCGATGCGCTTCGCCTTTGGCGGCCATCTTGAGAAGCCGCACGAAAAATAGTCTTAGGACTTGAAGGAGAAAACTCGTGAGTCAAACTCATTCCGATGCGCTGGTCTTCTTTGGCGCGACCGGCGACCTTGCTTATAAGAAGATATTCCCTGCGCTT
This sequence comes from Tunturibacter gelidoferens, assembly GCF_040358255.1. Lineage (NCBI taxonomy): Bacteria > Pseudomonadati > Acidobacteriota > Terriglobia > Terriglobales > Acidobacteriaceae > Tunturiibacter > Tunturiibacter gelidiferens. Next base: position 4,706,160 of record NZ_CP132938.1, on the reverse strand, counting down.
CAGTCGATGGTCAAGCGGGGCACCCTCAACGTGCCGGTGATTGGTGTGGCGAAGGCTGGTTGGAACCTTGACCAGTTCAAGGCGCGTGCCCAGGATAGTCTCGAGAAACATGGCGGACTCGATCCTGCAGCGTGGGAGAAGCTGAAGTCGCTGCTGCAGTATGTCGATGGCGACTATGTGGATCCGGCTACGTTTGTCGCGGTGCGGAAGGCGCTGGGTTCTTCGGAACATCCCGCTCATTATCTGGCGATTCCTCCTTCTTTGTTCGAGGAGGTGGTCGAGCAGTTGGTGAAGTCCGGCTCGGCCAAGGGCGCTCGGATGATTGTGGAGAAGCCGTTCGGGCATGATCTGGCTTCGGCACAGGAACTGAACCGGATTTTGCTGTCGGCGTTTCCGGAGTCGTCGATCTTTCGTATCGATCATTACCTGGCGAAGGGGCCGGTTCATAACATGGTGTCCTTTCGCTTTTCGAATACGTTCCTGGAACCAATCTGGAATCGTGACTATGTTGAAACCGTTCAGATCACGATGGCGGAGGACTTTGGGGTTCAGGGCCGGGGAGCTTTTTACGACCAGACTGGCGCGATTCGCGATGTGATTCAAAACCATATCTTTCAGGTGATGTGTAACCTTGCGATGGAGTGTCCGGCGCGAGGGGATGCAGAGTCGATGCGTGATGAGAAGGTGAAGGTGCTTAAGGCCATTCCACCGATCGAGTCGAAAGATCTGGTTCGTGGACAGTTTCGCGGCTATCTGGATGAGAAGGGTGTTGCGCCGAACTCGAAGGTCGAGACGTTTGCTTGTCTTAAGCTGGAGATTAAATCGTGGAGATGGGACGGTGTTCCTTTCTACATCCGTGCGGGAAAAAATCTTCCGGTGACATGCATGGAGGTGATGGCGCGGTTTCGCAAACCACCGACCACGAACATCACAGAGCCGAATACGGCGCAGAACTATATGCGCTTCCGCATTAGTCCGGAGATGACAGTGGCGATGTCGGTCTCTGTCGCGGACGAGCTTGGGGGCGGGCGCGAGGCGGTGGAGTTGATTGCGAGCCGTCATCCGAGTCCGCAGGAGATGGAGGCGTACGAGCGGGTGCTAACGGACGCGATTGCCGGTGATGCTACGCTATTTGCGCGACAGGATTACGTTGAAGAGGCCTGGCGGATTGTCGATCCTGTTCTCAAAGAAGATACGCCGGTGTACGTTTACGAGCCCCACACGTGGGGTCCGCCAGAGGCAGGGAGGAATATTGTTCCTTGCTGCGGATGGGATACGCCGCTTGCCCAGGAGCCGGACGACTTCAGGGTTGTCGCGAGAGGATAGAGGAAGAGCCTCGCCGGTGGCCGGGGCTTTTCAGGCCCGGGTGACGGTGATTCCGAGTTTTGCGTAAGGGCGTAAGAGAGTTTTTTCCGCAGAGCGTTCTGTGATGATGCCGCTGATCTCCGAGAGGGGGACGACGACGTAGGGAGAGGCTGCGTTGAGCTTTTCGGAGGAGGCTAGGACGAAGGTCTCTGCTGCAGCGTGGCTCAGGGCTCGCTTGATCGCAGCTTCTTCGTAGTTGCCTGTGGTGAGGCCCGTCTTCGGATGGACGCCGGTAACTCCCATGAAGAAGGTGTCTGCGTGGATTTGAGCGATGGCCTCGATTGCGGAGGATCCGACGGCGACGACTGAGTGGCGGAACAGGCGTCCGCCGATGAGGATGACTTCGATGTTCTGGTGGTCGATGAGTTCCAGAGCAATGGTGGGGCTGTGCGTGACGATGGTGGCTTTCAGGTCGAGAGAGATGTGCCGTGCGACTTGCCTGGCGGTGGTGCCGCCGTCGAGGATTACGACTTGTCCGGCCTGAATCATCTTTGCTGCTGCGCGACCGATGGCCACTTTGCCCTCGGGAGCGATTCGCTCGCGGCTGGGGAAATCTGCGACGGCGGGGGAGGAAGGCAGAGCCCCGCCGTGAACGCGTTGGAGGAGACCTTCGTGGGCCATTTCGCGAAGGTCGCGGCGGATGGTGTCTTCTGAGACCCCCATTGCGACGCTTACTTCTTTTGCGATGACCTGGCCCTGGCGCTTGAGGATGGAGAGGATCTGCTGTTTTCGATGAGTGGTTAGCATTTTCGTTGTTCACGATAATACTTGACTTTGCACGAAACTGCACGATATGGTTTCGGCATGTTTAATTTCGCGCAGACTTCCTTCATGAAAGACCGTGTCCGGATCAAGAAGATCGAGACACTTTCCGATGACTGGTACGTGTTGAAGAAGACTACGTTCGAACTGCAACGGAGTGATGGAACGTGGCAGCAGCAGAGCAGGGAGACCTATGACCGGGGCAATGGTGCAACGATCCTGCTGTACAACCTGGAGCAGCGCACGGTTGTACTGACAAGGCAGTTTCGGTTTCCGGCTTTTGTGAATGGGCATCCGGGCTTGTTGATTGAGACGGCGGCGGGGCTTCTGGATAAGGCTAGTACGGAGGAGCGGATCAAGGCGGAGGTGGTGGAGGAGACCGGGTATCGCGTCGAGCATGTTCGGAAGATATTTGAGGCTTTCATGAGTCCGGGGTCGGTGACTGAGAAGCTTTACTTTTTTCTGGCCGAGTATGACAGTGGGAACAGGGTGGCGGTCGGTGGCGGAAACTTTGTTGAGGGCGAAGATATTGAGGTTTTGGAGCTTTCGATGGAGGACGCAATGGCAGCGATCGAAAGGGGCGAGATTGCGGACGGCAAGACGATCATGTTGCTGCAGTACGCGTTTATTCATGTGTTCAGCGAGAGAGGAAAGGCGATTCCGACTGTTTGCTGAGGGCTGTGACAGATTTCGGTGTGGAGGACTACAATTTCGAGCGCGGTGTAGGTAACGATCTCGAGGGAGTGGATGCTATGGCTACGATGACAGCGCTGCAGCCGGGGACCTATGGGTTTCCTGTGTCGATCAAGAAACGGTATGAGAACTTCATTGGCGGGGAGTGGGTGGCACCGCTGTCGGGACAATATTTTGAAAATGTGACGCCGGTGACTGGGCAGGTGCTGTGTGAGATCGCGCGCTCGAATGCTGCCGATGTGGACCGGGCGCTCGATGCGGCGCATGCGGCGAAGAAGGCGTGGGGGAAGACTTCGACGACTGAGCGGGGGCGGATGTTGGAGAAGATCGCGCAGCGGATTGAAGACAACCTCGAGATGCTGGCGACTGTGGAGACGTGGGATAACGGGAAGCCGATTCGTGAGACGATGGCGGCGGATATGCCGTTGGCGGTTGATCACTTCCGCTATTTTGCGGGTGTGATCCGGGCGCAGGAGGGATCGATCTCGGAGATCGATAAAGATACTATTGCGTATCACTACCATGAGCCGTTGGGTGTGATCGGGCTGATTATTCCGTGGAACTTTCCGATCCTCATGGCGACGTGGAAGCTTGCGCCGGCGCTGGCGGCAGGGAACTGTGTGGTGCTGAAGCCGGCAGAACAGACGCCGATGTCAATCCTGGTTTTGATGGAGTTGATTCAGGATATTCTGCCGCCCGGTGTGGTGAATATCGTCAACGGGTTTGGGCTGGAGGCAGGTAAGCCGCTGGCTTCGAGCAAGCGCATCAACAAGATTGCGTTTACCGGGGAGACGACGACGGGGCGTTTGATTATGCAGTATGCGTCGCAGAATATTATTCCGGTGACGCTCGAGCTAGGGGGGAAGAGCCCGAATATCTTCTTCAAGGATGTCGCCAGCGCAGATGATGCGTTCTTCGACAAGGCGCTGGAAGGCTTCACGATGTTCGCATTGAATCAGGGCGAGGTGTGTACTTGCCCTTCACGTGCACTGATTCAGGACACGCTCTACGACCAGTTCATGGAGCGTGCCCTGAAGCGCGTGGGTGCGATCAAGCAAGGGAATCCGCTCGATAAGACGACGATGATCGGAGCGCAGGCTTCGAGCGAGCAGATGGAGAAGATTCTTTCTTACTTCGATATCGGCAAGCAGGAGGGCGCGGAGGTTCTGATTGGCGGGAAGCGCGCCACGCAGACGGGCGATCTGGCTGAGGGCTTCTATATTGAACCGACCGTCTTCAAAGGCAATAACAAGATGCGTATCTTCCAGGAGGAGATCTTCGGGCCGGTGGTTTCGGTGACCACGTTCCACGACGAGGAGGAGGCGCTGGCGCTGGCGAACGACACTCTGTACGGGCTGGGCGCGGGCGTTTGGACAAGGGATATGAATCGGGCTTACCACTTCGGGCGAGCGATTGAGGCGGGACGGGTGTGGACGAACTGTTATCACCTGTATCCGGCTCATGCGGCGTTTGGAGGGTATAAACAGTCGGGCGTTGGGCGCGAGAATCACAAGATGATGCTGGAGCATTATCAGCAGACGAAGAATCAGCTGGTGAGCTATAGCCCGAATGCGATGGGATTTTTCTAGAGGCAGAGATGGTGGATGTGCCGGAACAGGTTGTAACGACACCTGCTGCTGAGGAGCTGATGGGCAGGTTGTCGGACAAACATGGGGAGCTGATGTTTCATCAGTCGGGAGGTTGCTGTGACGGCAGCTCTCCCATGTGTTATCCGCGGGGAGAGTTTCTGGTGGGGGATGGCGATGTGCTGTTGGCTACGCTGGGAGAGACTCCGTTTTATATGAGCGGGAGCCAGTTTGAGTACTGGAAGCACACGCAGCTGATCCTGGATGTGGTGCCGGGGCGCGGGGGAATGTTTTCTCTCGAGAATGGGGAAGGCGTGAGATTTCTGATCCGGTCGAGGGTGTTCACGGATGCGGAGATTGGGGCGTTGCGGGTGGCAGGGCGGATTTGATGTCTCCGCGCGACTAGAACCCTGCAACTGGTGATACAATTGCGGCCCACCCACGGGAGGGGTCACCTCATGTGCCCTGTCTCAGCTCAAAAATCTCTCTCGATCATCGCAATACTATTTGCAGTCATCGGTGTTGCGTCAGCCCCCGAAGCCCATGCGGATTCGATTACCGACCCCGCCGCGACTTTCACGTTCAAATGTTGTAACAGCGTAACGGCGAAGGTGTACGACCTACAGGTCACGATCGATTTGCCAGCCTCTGGCAACCCGTTATTCGGAATCATGCCACTGGACCCAACCTGCGCCTCGTCGTTCCAGAACCCATTTACGGCAACATTTACATGCGGCGATGGGATCGCCACTACGGATACGATCCGTGAATCCGTAGTGGTAAAAGGCAACACAGTGCCGAGAGTGCTGATCGCAACCTGGAGTGACAAGGAGGGCAAGATCATCGGCTCCGCCACTCCGATACCTGAGCCCGCCAGCATAGAGTACGTACTGGGGATCGGGATCCCATTGCTCGTGGCACTGCGAAAACGTATCGACTATAGGCGCTAAGATTAACGTGAGCCCATGGCGCACTCTTCGATCCGGCAGGCAAGAAGCAACCGCTATCCCGGCGCTGAGCGTATCTGCGTAATACGCCGCAGGTGGTTGGGTGAAATGCTCGTGTACGGATCTCGTGGGAGGACCGAGCAACCCTCTAACGCTGCCCAGTGATTCGTTGCGGAAGGTACAGAGCTTCAAAGAACATAGGAGCGCCATAGCATTGGTTCAATACGGCTGCGGCAACTGCGGGCTCACACTCCGTGCAGACGACAATCAGTTTTTCCGCGCTGGAAGAAAAGCTCCGTCTAAGAAGAGCTTCTAAAGGTCTCTTAGTTTATTTCTTTACGGCCAGGCACTTCGCCATGATGGCGGAGTGAAGGCGTTCGCGTAGTCCGGGGGAGACTTCGTAGATCTCGTTGCCCTTGTAGACCTCGATGGTCTGGTGGGTGGTGTTGAGCACGACGCGGCAGTGCTGGCAGCCAGCGGTGTGTTCGCTGATCTCCTCGCGAAGCTCGGCGGTGAGCTGGTCGTCGAAGTAGTCGGAAAGATGGCTCAATAGGTCCGTGCAGTTCATGCTGGCTGGCCCTCCTGCTTCTGCCGGAAGTATCGGCTGAGACGTTCACGCAGTTGAAGGCGCGCACGCAACAATCTGGATTTCACCGCGGGGACGCTCAAGCCGAGTGCCTCCGCAGTCTCTTCCGTGGAGAGATTTTCAACGTCGCGAAGAGTGAAGACGGTGCGAAAGCCCGGGGGGAGACCCTGAATGGTCTTGCGGAGGATGTCGGCGAGCTCGGCCTGGTTGTACTGCTGCTCGGGGTTTGGCCGCCACTCGGCGAAGTCGCGAGGGATAGATCCTTCTTCAGTCTGAACGTCTTCGTCCATGGAGACGGTCTTGCTTGTTTTGCGCTTGCGCAGCCGCATGAGGCTCTCATTGACCGCGATGCGGACGAGCCAAGTCGAAAACTTGGAGTTTCCCTGGAACTGGTCCAGCTTCTCGTAGGCCTTGAGAAATGCGTCCTGCGTGATGTCTTCAGCGTCTTCACGGTTTTGCGTAATATGCTGCGCGACCCGGAAGATCTGACGCTCATACTGACGAACCAGTTGCTCAAATGCTGCGGTATCCCCTTCTTTCGCGCGCGCTACAAGCGCTACGTCGGGGTGTACCTCTTCCGTGGCTGGAGATTGGATGGCTGGCATGAGTAAAAAGGTGCGGAAAACAACACCGAATCGTCCGGTGGAAGGAGCGCGGAGATTCAGCATCTACAACATAGTAAATGTCGCTGGGGTAGAGAGCAAAGTTACGAATTTTGCGAGAGCTTGCATGGAGCGATTTTGCTGCCGGGAGAGCGGTTACCGGAGAACACGGCCTGGGAGGCAGATGTTCTCCGGTGCTGCCGAACATTGAGGGCGCAGGGTTTAGCCGCGCACGAACTTGCGACGGAGTGCGCTGGCTGCTCCGACGAGACCGGTCCCGAAGAGGATGATGGTGCTCGGCTCCGGGGTCGGGGTTGAGGTGACGTTGGTGATGACGATGTTGTCATCGTTGTAGTCGAGGTCGGAGCCGGTGAGCGGCTTGAGGCTGGTGACTCCAAGATCTTCCATCCCGATGTAGGTGCCGGCGGGGATTCCGCTGAACCCGCCCGAGTATAGGGTGGAGTAGGCGTGGTTGTAGCCGTCGTCGTTGTAGTTGGCTGGCGAGGCAACGCCGAAGTAGTCGACAGAGCTGAAGTATTGACCGGTTGTCACGTCGTCGAGGATGAAGACGAGGGAATCGCCGGCTTTGAGGGAGAGGGAGACGGAGGAGCCAACCGCGGAGGAGTGGTTGTCGAGGGAGGGCGTGGTCTTTGCGCCTGAGGTCTTGTCCCAGAGAATGATCTTGTCGTCGTTGGCGGCGCTGGAAGCATAGAAGTAGGCGGTAATTTTTCCGTTGCTGGTTGCTGTAAACGACTGATCTGGAGCCAGCTGGCCTACGATAGCGTAGGGGATGGCATCAGCAAGCAGGGGGGAAAACCCGAGAGCGAGAATGGAAGCAAAGATGAGCAGTGTCAGACGCATAGGTTTCCTCTGGCGGGTCTTCGATCTCTTTTTGGGGTTGGAGAAAGTAATCGTGGGAGCAAAATTTAACTATGAGTTCGCTGCATATGCATATTTGCTCTCTCCTATTTGTCTATTCGGCTGAGGCGGACAAAGGTTTACCCTCTGGGTGGAAGAACGATTTGGAAATTGGTTACTTTTGGGCGGTTTTGATTGAACGTTGCTGGGCCGATAAGAGGCTTGAGGGTAACTGGAACACCTCTCACGAACGATCCGGTGAGGTATCGGCTGAAGTATCTGTGGTGGTTCGTGCTCGATTGGTGCTGCGGAGCTGGAGCGGCGCAGCTTAGAGTGGAGATGTGGGTTGGAGAAACAAGGGAACGATGGTGACCATCAGGGGTAAGGTTTGGTCGGCGGTGGTTGCCGCCTCTTTGATGGGGATGAGCGTGCCGTTCTGGGCGGGCTGTGCAATGGGGCTGGCGCAGAGCACTGAGCCGGCGACGCCGCAGACGAAGCAGACTAAGAAGCCACCGTCCAAATCCGAGACACCTTCCGGAGGCGCAGGGAAGTCTTCGGGCTCCAAGCCGAAGGGTTCGAGCGGAAAGTCAAAGGCCGGATCTTCCAGTAAAGCGAAAGGGAAGAAGGGCAGTACGACTCGGAAGAGTCATGTGGTTTCGCGGAAGCCTACGGCCCAAACCATTCACCTGACGAGCGCGTTCAAGGCTTCGGAGCAGCTTCGTCCGATGGCGCAACAGTTGGCTGCGACTCGCTCCGTAGCAGCATATAACGGAGTGGAAGCGTATGCGCGGCAGCATCCGGGAGAAGGTGCGGCTGCGGCTTATCTGGCGCTTGGACATGCTCAGTTGCTGGATCACCGTTATGACGATGCTGTGCGCAGCTATCGGCAGGCGAATGCAAGCGGCACGGCTCTGGACGATTACGCCGATTATCTTGGCGCACAGGCCGCGGTGCAGGCGGGTCATGGAGCCGATGCGTACGGTTTGCTGGATCGGTTTGAGGAACGACATCCGGAGAGCATCTTCGATGCGAGTGCGCCGGTGTTGCTGGCGAATGCTTATCTTCAGCAAAATGATCCGCAGGGTGCACTGAAGGTTCTGGTGCCGCTGGCAGATTCGGCGCAGGCGTCGCATGTAGATTTTCGCTATGCGCTGGCGCGGGCTTACCAGACCTCGGGTGATACGACCCATGCTGCCGTGATTTACAAGAGTATTTATGTGGGGTTTCCGTTGAGCATTGAGGCGGCACAGGCGCGGGCACAGTTGCAGGCGATGAATACACCTCCCAGCGCGGCGGAGCGGAAGATTCACGGGGACCAGCTGTTCAACGCCAAGCGATACGCCGAGGCTGGTGAGGAGTACCACGCGATCGAGCACGATGGTTCGGGTTTGAACTCGGCAGATCATGATGCTCTGTTGATCTATGCGGCGGCGTGCGATATGAGGTTGAAGAAGATCAGCCGGCGAGAGGTGGAGAAGCTTCCGGACACCAGGGACGATAGCGCGGCGCTGAAGCTGTATCTGCTGGCGGAGCTGTCGCGAACGGAGAACGACCAGGCCGCGCATGACGCGTTGATTTCACAGATGGTCAGGGATTTTCCGACGAGCCGGTGGCTGGAGGAGGCACTTTATTCAGGCGGAAATATGTATCTGCTGAAGCACGACCCGCAACAGGCGACTTATCACTACGCGCTGCTGGTGAAGCTGTTTCCGAAGAGCGTGTACGGGCCTTCGGCACACTGGCGTGCTGCGTGGATGAACTATCGGCAGCATAACTATGCCGAGGCTGCTCGCTTGATGGAGGAGCAGATCCAGATGTTTGGCGGGGGGATTGAGATTCCCGGGGCTCTCTACTGGCGCGGACGAATCTACGAGGATGAAGAGAAGGACTTTGGTCAGGCGGCGAACTACTATCGCGCGGTGACGGCCTCTTACGTCAACTCCTACTATGCCGGGCTGGCAAGGCAGCGGTTGAACGTACTGAAGACGCAGGCGGCGAGTGTGGCTCCCGCTGCGGCTTTGAGTGCGGTGCACGTGCCTGTAGTTCCCGATCTGACCGGGGAGTTGCCGGAGAACGAGCCTCATCTGATCAAGGCGAGGCTGCTGGCGAATGCGGCGTTGAATGAATATATCGGGCCCGAGATCCAGGCGAGTTCGACATCGAGCGAATGGGGCGCGCTGGCCCAGGCTGAGATCTATTCGTCGTATGGGGAGACGACGCGGGCGATTCAATCGATGAAGCACAGTGGGATCTTCTTTTTTTCACTGCCGCTGGACCAGGTTCCGACGATCTATTGGAAGCTTCTGTTTCCGCAGCCCTACTGGGTGGATCTGACTGCTTACTCGCAGAGGAATGGGTTGGATCCTTTCCTTGTGGCGTCACTGATTCGGCAGGAGTCAGAGTTCAATGCAGGAGTTGTAAGCCATGCCAATGCCTGGGGGCTGATGCAGTTGCTGCCTTCGGTGGGAAAGTCCGCGGCGAAGAAGCAGGGGATTAAACACTTCGATGCCAATATGCTGTTGAATCCTGCGACGAACCTGCAGTTGGGAACACTGAATCTGCGGGAGGTGATGGACAGGTTCGGCGGACAGGCTGAGTATGCGCTGGCAGCCTACAACGCGGGGGACGTACCCGTGCGGCAGTGGATGGCGATCGGAGACTATAAAGATATCGCCGAGTTTGTCGAGTCGATCCCTTATACCGAGACACGGGAGTATGTGCAGGCGATTCTGCGGAATCGCGAGATCTATCGTGCGCTCTATGCGGCCCGTTGAGAGAGAACCAGCGATGCGTCTCCCCAGTTGAAGATTGTGCAAAACGCGGGATTGACAGCGGCAGGAAATCCGTTATGCTTTGCACCAGAAGTAGTGCATAAGGCGATAAGGCACAAAGCCATCCAGGAGGTCTCTTCCGCAGCCTGACAAATCGGTATTGGCGCTAGAACGTGAGTCATGAACCTGCAGACAACCGTTGGAAGAAGAGGCAAGCATGGTAGCGGAATTGAACCTACTTGACGTGTGGATCCCGGAGCAGATGCAGCCGGGTACGTTGTTTCTGCTGGAACAGGCGGGCGAACTGGGTAAGGCGGATAACCCTTACTGGGCGGTGCTTGCGTGTCCATCGTGCGGCTCGCTGGGGTTGATTACGAAGCAACAGTGCGCGGGGCTACAGGCGATGATCTGCGGAGGTTCCGATTGTTCGGCGGAGTATTTTCTTGAGGATCAGACGATTCGATATCGTTTGGCCAATTAGAAGCGTGTGTCCTGCCGGACGAGCCTCCTGCGCGGAGGGCGGTCACTTCGTGACTTGTATACCGGTCTTGGCTGGATCAGTAGACCAGTCCTCCCGTTGGTCGGGACAAAGAGGCTTACTCGTGGCGGAGGGCCACGACGGGGTCCATGCGTGAGGCGCGCACTGCGGGGAGGAGTCCAGAGATGACGCCGACCGCGGCGAGGATTGCGAACGAGACGAGCATGATGGTCGGAGAGGCGCGGAGCAGGATGTCGCCCTCGTGGTTGGCGGTCTTGTAGATGTCGGAGTAGAGCGGCATCGGCGGGATAAGGTACGCGACAATGACGGCTACGATCATTCCGATGACGCCTGCGAGGAAGGTTAGCGTCAGGCTTTCGAGGAGAAACTGCGTGAGGATGTCTTTGCGGCGTGCTCCGAGAGCTTTGAGCAGGCCGATCTCGCGCGTGCGCTCGGTGACCGAGACGAGCATGATGTTCATGACGCCGACTCCGCCGACGCCGAGGGTCATGGCGCCGATGATGCCGAGGAGAAGATCGAGCGCGGTGCTGAACTGCATGATCTCGGCTGAGTCGGCGACTGTGTCCCAACTAGGGACGGCCTTATCGTCTTTGGGGTCGAAGTGGTGCCGTTGCGCGAGGACGGCGCGTACTGCCTGCAGCGCCTTGAGATGAAGTTCGGGCGCGCTGGGTTGAAAGACGATGCTGTCGGGGTCGCGCTGGTTGCGGAGCAGACGCATCATGTCGAAGGGGACGAAGGCGTTTTCATTGTCGGGACCGTTATTGGAGGAGTCCTGGATTTTGTTCTTCAAAACGCCGATCACTTGAAAGACGTGACCTTCGATCTCAACCGACTCGCCTACGGGAGGGTAGCCGTTGAAGAGCTTTTGCGCGGCGTGCGGACCGAAGATGACGACCTGGCGATGATCGGAGAAGTCGGCGGCTTCGAAGTAGCGACCCTGATCGACGTTGAGCCTGCGCATTCCGCCGTAAGGAAAGTCGACTGCTTTGCTCTGGATGTTGACTACCTTTGAGCCGTACTTGAAGCTGAAGCCATCGTCGGTCTCGGAGCTGACGGCTTTGAGGAAGGGGACAGCGTCGCGGACGGCTTCGGTATCGCCGTCGAGGAACTTTACTTTTTTGCCGGATCGTTCGCCACCCGCTTGCATGCTGGTTTGTCCGCCCCACACCATGATGACGTTGTCGCCCAGGCCCATGAAGCCGTTGAGTACGCCCTCTCCGAGGCTCTTGCCGTAGCTGAGCAGAAGGACAACGGTGACCAGGCCCCAGATGATTCCGAGCATGGTGAGACCAGAGCGGAGACGGTTGCGAAGGAGCGAGTCGAGGCTTTGGCGAATGATCTCACTAAGGTTCATCGCTATTCGGTCCTCAGGCATTCCATGGGGCTAAGATTTGCGGCTCGCAGTGCGGGATACATTCCAGCGAAGACGGTGATGGCTGCAAGAGTGGTGAGCGACGCGGCGATGGCCAACGGAGAGATTACTGGATGTGGCACGAAGTCAGGGAGCGGGACGTAGCGCATCGCTATGCAGACACCGACTCCGAGTGCAAGGCCACCGAGACCGCTTACCAACGTGATGATTGCGGACTCGACGAGAAATTGGCGTTTGATGTCGATGGCCGTCGCACCGAGCGCTTTGCGTACACCGATTTCGCGAGTGCGTTCAGTGACCGCGACCAGCATGATATTCATGACCCCGATACCACCCAGAGCGAGAGTGAGGAGCGCTACCGCTCCGAAGAAGAACGTCATGACGCTGAAGATGCGCTCGGTAAACTTCGAGCCTTCGAGAGTGTCCCAGATCCACAACGCTTCTTTGTCGTTGGGATCGTAGTGATGGCGCTCCGCGATGATTCGTGTGACTTGGGCCAATGCTTTTTCATGCATCTCGGGCGATACCGGTTCGACGACGATGTTGTTTACATATCCGCGAATGACGCCGGGGCCTTCGGTGGGTGGGAAGTCACGGGCCATGGCGGAGTATGTTGTGAACAGTTGTGTGTTGTCCGGGCCGCTGCCGTAGCTGCCATTCTGCTTCTTTTTGGCGAGCACACCGATGATGGTGTATTGGTAGCCGCTTACCATAAGCGGTTGTCCGATGACCGGTTTTCCGGGGAAGAGCTGCCGGTTTGCTTCGGCTCCAAGTATTATGACTCGTGCTCCCTCAGCTTCGTCCTGCTCGGTCATGAGGCGTCCTTGCTCGACGGTGAGGGACCGGAATCGCTGATACTCTGGCCACACTCCGCGCACAGCTCGGTTGGCTGCGTTCCACTGGCTGACCTCAGAGACGCTGCGTCGTAGTTCGGGGCTTACGGTCTTTACTAGCGTGGCCTGCTGCTGGATTGCGATGGCGTCATCGACGGTGAGATGGATGTCGCGGCCAGCAGCGTATCCTCCCGCCTGGGCACCGGTCTTGCCGGCAAAGATGATGGCGATGTCGGTGCCGATTGTGCGGAGATGTTCCTTTTGGTCCACGTTGAACCCGATGCCCAGCCCAACGAGCAGGATCACCGAAGTGATGCCCCAGACGATGCCGAACATAGTCAGAAAGCTACGGAGCTTGGTGTCCCAGAGCGCAGATAAGGTTTGCATCAGGATTTCGTTGAATGGCATAGCTGGGACCGACTCGGGATAATATGCGAACTGAGTTTCGAAGATACGCACAGATGCTCGTTGATGTTCCGTGACTGGAAGTCTTCGGGAATGCGTTAAGATGGTGCAGGCGGGGTGTTCTTTCTCGCGAGCCCGGATGGTGAAATCGGCAGACACAGCGGACTTAAAATCCGCAGACCCTTATCAGGTCGTGGGGGTTCAAGTCCCCCTCCGGGCACCATCCTACAATTACGCTGTGGTTCAATCTATTGATCTTAGTGAACACTTAGACGCGCTATTTCTGCAAACGAGAGCCTGGAGACGCCAAAGTTTTATGCGGGCTACACGTCGCATGGGCAAGGACAAGCTTCGCATGCTCTTCACAGCTCCAGGTAGCGGAGATTCTGCCAACACATCCGGATCCCAAACCACGACCTGTGATTTACAACTCGTGGGAGGCGACCGAATTCGCTTTTGATGAGGCAGGCCAAATCGCGTTGGCGGACAAAGCTGGCAAGCTGGGGGTGGAACGTTTCATCGTCGATGACGGGTGGTTTGGACAGCGAAACAGCGATCGTGCCGGACTTGGAGATTGGTAATACTGACGCGCTGGACAGATTAGCCCTCCAAGATGGCTTCACTCACGCCGATACGCCAGAGACTATGGCTGCCTGGGTCACGGACGTGCCGAACTTTCTCGACAAGCGTGCGATCCCATTGCAGTTTAGATTCGTATCCGCGATGCAGGGTGCATTGGGAATTGGGGAAACCTAAGCAAGTGGGCACCAGACGAAATAGATACTGCGGCGCCTTACCTCTTTTTACAAGACCATCCGAACGTCTGTTCAGCACGGCAAGCTCTATCGTCTGCAGCGCCCCGAGGGCGATGAGAGTTCTCAAGTGCAATATGTGGCGCAGGATGGATCGAAGGCTGTGCTCTTTGCGTACTTGCACTCCCAACACTATGGGATTGACCAACCCCTCATCCGTTTGCGTGGACTCGATGTGACAGCTGATTATCGTATTTCCCCCTGGACGCGGACACATGCAAGGGAGGTTGTATCTGGAGCAGTAATGATGGGACGCGGTGCTGAACTTCAACTGTTGGTGACTACGACAGCACCGCCAATGTGTTAGGGCGTATCGTTCCCTGATCACACGCACATCGTCACCGGGAAGCTGCGGATTTAGGTATTTCAATGTGCAAAAGATCATGCACTAAGAGAAATTGCGTTATAGTCAGGGCGTGAACGACTCAAGTGGGCAATTCCGATATGCATTTTTTGATACACAAAATCAAAAACCGCTGTATTGGATCATTTCTGTGTTCCAACAACCATCGTGCTCCTGACCATTTGGGTAGTCGGACTCGCGCTGTCTCTGCCTGCACAAAGTTCTTCGCAACGAAAGCAAGCAAATGACGAGTTGACGCTTTTCGGCCAAGTCGTCGATGCGCTAGGAAATCCTGTCGACCAAGCGTCTGTAAAGTTGAAACTGCGAGACGGCACTCAGATGAGCGCGGCGACCGATCAGTCTGGGAGCTTTACCTTCAAGAATCCTTCCGCGCGCTCTCAACCTTGCTCAAGGATGCCTCGGGGTCTTCACAAGCCAGGTTCCGACAATTGGAGGGGAATTAGTTTGCCACTGAGGCTTGCTGACGACCTGCCAAACTGAGATATACAGCGATCAAGCGACAAGCTCTAGGAGAGGCTTGCGTATCCCGGCTCCTTCGCACCGTGTTACAATCGCAAACCATTGGAACAGAGATTCAGCAACCGCTTTGGGTTCCTGAATCGAACTTCGCTAGCTCGCTGGGCTCCCATTCCCCTTCGGCTGATCGTTGCGTATGCCGGTGCTTAAGCCTCTACCAAGGGAGCAATTGAGACTCGGGTCAGACACTGGGCTGCCATTCTTGGATCGCGTGGCGTACGCGTGAACGCTATCGCGCCAAGGAGTAATCGATACGGATATGTCGAGTTTTACGAAGACAGAGTCAGGTCGAGAAGTTGCTCTGGAAATGCAGGCTCTGAAGCGACTCGGCAAACCCGAGGACGTCGCGGACGTAGTCGCTTTCGTGGCATCAGACTGTGCGCGTTGGATCACAGGTGCGAGTATTCCCGTCGATGGCGGCTCGAGGCTTTAAGCGTGAGTGTAAAAGTTTCATCTCGATAGCGAATTCTGAATCAGCAGTAAGAGTCAGCTTGCCGAAAGTTAGATGGTCAGAGCGTCTTAGACCCGCACTCGCGAATGAGCTGCGAGCCTTCGCAGAGTGGCTATGGGATTTTTTTTTGAGGTGGCCATAGCAGATCCCACCAGGTTCGCCTAAAGTCAGTCCTACCAAGTAACGATTCGATTATTTCGAAGTAGTTTATGGCTTACAGGGTGCTGCGGCTTTGGCTTTCTCCATTTTCGATGCGAGCCTGCCTCGTCGATTCTTCCGAAACTAAATGGAAGAATCTATGGCCCGCAATTCTTCGGAAGATTTCACCATGTCGTGTCCGGCGTCCAGAACAAATTCCACCCTCAACAGCATTGAACGTTGCGTAAATAGAACCCAGGCGTGATTACGATCCGTTCCATCTCGGATTGGAAATCTTCATTGCACGAAGCGAAGGGTGCTTCAGGTATTGGCCAATCTGGTCAGTCAACAGCATTCATTCGTCAATGGATCTGATGGAACACATGCCTACCCAAAAAACGACCGCTCAGATTGTTATTCAGTTTGCGTGAGGTCGGCCTGAATACAGCTTGTCGATCCGCGGTCATGCATCGCGGCGTCGCTTTTGATGATCTTGCGAGGCACAGGAGACGAATCATGAAAACACTATGTGGGTTGCTAATACTATTGCTCGCCACAACGTTGAACGGAGCGGGGCAGGCGATCTCGGTTAACGGCGGGTCAATCCAGGGCACGATCACAGATAGCACGGGAGCGATCGTACCTGATGCGACAATTCTTATTCTCGGTAATGACACCAATTCGTCGAAGACTTTGAAGTCTGACTCCAGCGGCTTCTACAGCTTAGGGCCGTTGACTCCCGGACCCTATACGGTGACGGTGAATGCTGCGGGGTTTGAGAAGCTTACGGTGAAGACGGTTGTCCGTACGGGGACGGCGACTAATGGAAATTTCAAGCTCGCGATCGGCTCCTCGACTGAGACGGTGGAGGTAAACGCCGGCGCGCTTCAGATTAACACGGATCAGGCGGGCGTCAGCGACGTTATCACGAAGGACCAGATCGATTCCCTGCCGGTGAACGGGCGAAACTTTCTCGATCTCGCCCAGATCGAACCAGGGGTCATCCTGCAGAGTGGGGAGTCGTTTGATCCGACGAAGGCAGGCTACTCTGCGATTTCGACAAGCGGTGTTTCGGGTCGCACGACGCGTATTCTTCTCGACGGTCAGGACATCACGGACGAGAACGTTGGGACAACCATCTTCAATGTGTCACAGGGCGCGATCGGTGACTTTCAGTTGAACCGCTCGACACAGGATGTCTCGGGTGAGGTGACCTCGACTGGCCAGGTGCTGGTGTCAACGAACTCCGGAACCAACAAATTCCATGGCCAGGCGTTCTACAACTTTCAAGATCACAGTGCACTCTTTGCGAGAACGGCGGGCGGCATCGATACTCCTTTTCAGAGAAATCAGTTCGGTGGAAGCATCGGGGGGCCGATTCTCAAAGACAAGTTATTTTTCTTCGCGAATGCGGAGCGCATCAAGCAGGAGTCACCAGTTTCGATCACACTGGCTCCGCTCTTCTCGGCGATTCAGGAGGCGCACCCGACAATACCCTCTCCCTACCGAGAGACTTACTCGACGATTCGATTGGATTACAGCGGACGGTGGGGCGTGCATTACTTCGCTCGCGCCAACTACGACGTCAACAGCTCGAGCTCGAACTTCGGAGCCGGCTATGAGATATACAACAACCGCGATAATACTCCGGGTATTGCGGGCGGAGCTGACTTTACAATCGGGCATTTTACCCACTCGTTTCGTGCAAGCTACGAGAAGTTCCATAATCTTTTGATAGACGGTACGACCGGAAACACCAGTGTTTATAACGGCTTTCCGGGCTTGAACTTTCGTCTAAGCTCCGCGGGTCTCTTCTCAGGGCCGAACGTCGATTCTCCACAAGAAACGTACCAGTCGGATAAGCAGTTCCGCTACGACGGAAGTTGGACTAAGAGCGCTCATTTGATTCGCTACGGGTATAGCATCAATCGTATTCTGGGCGGTGGCTTTGCGAGCTTTCTAGGACTCGCTCCCCGGGCAACCCTCACAGCGTCTACTCAGCTTGCTAATTGCGGAACTGGAACTCCTGGTCCATGCCCCTCGGATCCTTTGAACGGGTACTACGCGTCTACAGTGTTGTTCGGTAACGGACAGGGTTTCTTCACTGAGAAACCAGGTTTCGATCTGCCAGGCGGAGGCGTCGAGGATTGGCGGGAGGGTGCCTATGTCTCAGACAATTGGAAGATTACTCCGAGTTTCACTTTGACTGCAGGAGTGCGGTGGAGCGTCGATACTGATCGGGCCAACCAAGATCTGCCGACTCCGCTTTGCTCAGATGTGACGATCACACCTTCCCCTTGCTCTGGCAATGCGCCACTCCTCGATCAGTTTCAGGCTGGTTTAGGGAAAAAGATTCACCAACCGTACGCAAACTTCGGTCCTCAGCTTGGGTTCGCGTTCAGCCCCGGAGACCATAAGACTGTTGTACGCGCGGCCTTTGGCATCTTTTATGAGGGCGATGTCTTCAACAACACCCTCAACTCGCGTCAGGCTCTGATTAAGAAAGGCCTGTTCAACGATACGAACCACAGCATATGCGGCGGCACAAACTCCCTCACGCTGCCGGACGGTTCAGTAGTCACTAGCGATGGTGGAGTCTCCATTGCCGATATTTGCACGGAGCCTCTGAGTCAGGCAGGCCAGCACTTTATCAATCTTCAGAATCTGTTTCAACAGGTGACTAAATCGGTTGGGCCCGCCAGCAACGGTCAGTATGTCGGGAATACACTCACGATAGTCGGCGCATACGCGGCACCGTATCGAACCCCGTACTCGGAACAGTGGAACGGCGGTATTCAGCGGGAGATCTTCAAGGGGGGCATTCTCTCAGTCGACTATGTACACAATTCGACTCTGAAGATCGCTCAACAGATTGATGTGAATCGCGTGGGCGCCGCACGTACGCTGAATATAGCTGCGGCCCAGAACGCGATCGCTTCTGCTACCAGTTCCTTCCACTGCGCTGGCGGATACAGTTCTGCGGCCATTGTCTGTGCGATTGCTGCTGGAGCGCAGATCGCTGACTTCGCGGTGAACGGTCTGGACTCAGGAAACACCTTCCTGAATAGCAATCCCGCGTCGTACAACGGGCTGACCGTGGCGACAGGAGCGGCTTTCCCGGGCTTCAATCCAAATTTGGGAGAGGGACTCTTTTTGGTTCCAGCCGGAAGATCAGGCTATGACGCGCTGCAGGCGGTCTTCCGTGAGCAGAAGGCACATCCTGCTCCTGGAATTATGAGTACCAATCTGCAGATTTCGTATTCCTTCTCGCGTGCCGTCTCTACAGCAAACCCCGCGACCAACAATGGCAACACAGGTGTTGGTGATCAGTTCTTTTCATCGCCATCTTATGACTATGACAATCCCACGGCCTATATCGGCCGGAGTGGGCTGGATCATACCCATGAGATCTCGTTTGGAGGATCAGCGACACTGAAGTATGGTCCACAGATCGGCATCATCGGGCACTTCTTCTCTGCTGCGGCCACCAACCTCTATCTTGACAATGGTGGAACGAGCGGCAGCGCGGTAGGGGGTATCTTCCAGTCCGACGTTACGGGCGATGGGACCATCGGCGATATCGTTCCTGGAACCCAACCTGGCGCGTTCATGCATGAGTACAAGGGGAACAACCTTAATAAACTCATCTCACAGTACAACGCAACGCAGGCCGGTCAATTTACGCCGGCGGGCCAAGCGCTCCTGACAGCCGGGCTCTTCACTCCGGGGCAACTGTTGGCTCTCCAGGCAACGCAGCAGCCGATCTCACCCGTTCCAGAAACAGTTGGTCCAGAAAACGCCTTTTACCGGGCCCTCGATCTGAGCATCTCGTATCCGATTCGACTGAGTCGTGTGCGGGAAGGAATGTCTCTGGTGCCGGGAATAGCGTTCTACAACGTTGGCAACTTCTCGAACTTCAAAGATTACATCAACGGCACACTCGCAAACACCACAACCGCATTGGGCGGGAACGCCGCTTTGAGTGGGTTGCTCAATGGCCCCAACAGCTTCGCCGACCACGATCAGAATCGTGTGCAGCGCGGTTCGGGTACATCGGATATCGGTGGACCGCGGACTACTGAGTTCCAATTGCGACTGAACTTCTAAATTGCGACAGGGGCCTGCGGAAGAGTTTTCCCTATGGGACTACGACATCGAAGGCCCCGGTTTCGATGGTTGCTTTGTGTTTCATCTGAATGAAGATTCGATAGCGGCCAGACGAGGGAAATCCGTAAGGAAATTCGACGGTGCTGGAGAGCGGCTCGCTGTGTGTCTCCATGGGCATGTTCATGGCGGCGTGGCGGTCGCTCGCATCGCTGTCGTTGCTTCCGTTGGCGAGCATGAGCGCGGCCATTGCAGCGGAGCCCTCGGGATGAGTGTGGGCAAAGACGGCGCCGTCGGTTTTGACGAAGGCTGCGTGACCTGCCATGCCCATGTAAGGCTGCACGTCGGTAGCGGGTTTGCCATTCGCGTCGAGCAGGTGAAAGCGGAAGGCGTATGCGGTGTTTGCGTTGATGGTTGAGGGACGATCCCAGACCATTACGTATCCATCGGGTAGTTTGTACGAGTTGCCGAGTTGGCCCTGGCTGAGCGGCTGCGGAGATCCGTTGGCGTCGTCGGGGCCGAGCGGACCGCCCGGCATATCGGCTGGAACGGTGATGGTGGAGACGAGTGTCTCGGGGAAGCCGTTGGCGTGAACGATGTCGCCGTAGAGCTTGTAGGTGCCGACGGGCATCGCAGGCAGCGAGATGCGAAAGTCTCCTGCGGAGGCTAGTGCGGGATGCAAGTGGAAGACGGCGTCCATCTCAGGCTCTCGAATGGCGTAGAGATGCATCAGGTGTCCGTGGTCAGGGAGGAAGTCTTTGTTGGATCGGGAGCTTCGCTCCTTGCCACCGTCGTAAGACTGCACGTTGAGATCGAGGGTATTGCCTGAGAGTGCCGGTGTCACCGACATGGGGTGATATACATCCAGCGCGTAACTGGCCGCTTCGACGTTCCACCAGGCTGCTCCGCCCCATATCAAGAGAGCCATGACCACGAGGCTGCCTGCAGTTGCAAGAATGGCTCGGCGTCTGCGATTCGGAGATGGAATGGCGCCGGGCTCGAGGCGAGCGTCACGGACAGCCGCGGCGACAATACCGGCCATGCTAACAACCAGGAAGAGACCAAGAATTCCTAGAGTAATTCCGAGGCCGTGCTGCATCTTCAGGGTCGAGAGGGCGACGGCAGGTACTGGAACTGAGACGACTTGATCTCCGGCGTCGCCTGAGACCTCGAAGCGAACCTGCCAGGAGCCGGAGGCCATCATCCAGATGCTGCCGGTAAAGAATGCCGGGTCGGCGGTGGAGGTTGTCATCGGGTCGGAGGTGGGAGGATGCTTCGACGCTTCGCCTGTGATTGGAAGAGGAGTTATGCGGATGCTTTTGACTGTCGCGCCGCTCGAACGTGCTTCGACGGAAGCTACTCCGGGAATCACGATTGGCGTGCGGATGGTGACGAAGAGTTTGTAAGGGCCTGCATCGACCTGTTCATAGACATCCTTGCTGCCTACGTGAGCGTGGGCGCGGAGGGGAGCGGCGAAGGCACAGAGCAAGAGGAGCAGAATTGCGCGAATCGGGATGGACAAACGCTTCACCGTTGCACGCTCCGCATCCAGCGTCCGAAGCTGAGGCCGATCCAGGTTCCGATGGAACCGTAGATTACCGCGCGCAGCAGTCCACCAAACAGAACGGAGCCGTGATCGGGCTGGTAGAAGAGACGCAGGCGATCGAGGCCGTTGGGGCGGGAGTTGTAGTCGAAGTAGATCGTGCCGAAGAAGCGATTCTCGGATGCTTTGGAGAGCAGGAAGGTGGCGAACGGCCACTCCACGATGACCAGCACGGCGATGAACAAAAAGCCAGAGACGAGAGCAACCGTCCAAGGCTTCCAACTGCGGGTTCGTTGCCAGAGCAGATCGAGTGCAAGCGCTGGAGCGAAGATGAGGACGGGGAACTTCGCCGGAACCATGTGGGTGACGGGATAGAAGACGGGGCCAAGCTTTGGCTGCGCGGGGAAGAGAGGAAGGATGAGAATCTCTGCGATCGCGAAGATCATGTAGACCATCGCGGCGGAGGTGGCGGCCCACTTGTAGCGGGACGCCTGGGAGAGCATGGCGAAGACGACCGGAAGGCCGATTGCCATTGCGATGTAGGCAGAGGCCGAGTGTAGTTGGACGTCCCAGGTGTACTCGATCAGAAAAAACATCTGGCCAGCTACGAAGAGACCACCAACGTAGAGGAGCAGACGTTGCAGCGTCTTGAAGGTGCTTTCGCTGGCCTGCTGTCCTTCGGCCGCGCAGCGATTCATTGCGGCGAGGATGAGAAAGAGGATGCCGACTCCGACGCCGCGAATGCCGAGAATTAATAGCGTGTGGGGTGGACTCACGATCTTGACGTCGAGACCGTAAGCGGCGTGCCACCAGTTGTCGAAGGGGGCTGAGGTGATCATCGCGATGCCACCCCAGGCTGCGATGAAGGCTCCGAGTGGGGCGCGGAAGCCGAGGACATTGACTGATGCGACGCGCATGCTGGAGGAGCGTCCGAAGGTGTTGACCAGCATGAGGTAGCCGCAGATGATTGCGGCCAAAACACCGCAGGCATAGATGGCCATGTGCGCCGGCGTCCAGAAGCTGTCGCGGCCTATGGAACGATGCCAGGAGACGTCCCAGGCTCCGCCGATGGAGGAGGAGGTGACGGCGAGGGCGCCCCACCAGATGTACCAGGGAACGCTCGAGGTGTTTGAGGCTACCAGCGTGCCGGCCTGCTTTCCAGCGTATGGAGTTGGGAAGGTGGAAGAAGCCATGGTGACCTCGCTCTGATGGGTCCTATCTTATATGTTGCTTTGCGTTGATTTGTCAGGGTTGAGGGGTTACCCCCCTGGGGGTATTTCTTGCTAAATTCCTTATTTTCAGTCGCTTACGCATTTTGATCTTTTCCAAAATCGTCATTCTAAAGTAGTTACAGGTAAATTTGTCTAATCAAAGGAGTTATCGGCTTAAACGAAAAACCCGGCTGAGCTGCCGGGGCTTGGTATCTCTTCTATTTCAGTATAGCTGTTGGCGCGTAACTGATACGCCACGCGTATCTTCCTTATTTACTGAGAGATACATGGTTTGGCGACTTGACAGGATTCTAATGCCATTGGAGCGGTGCCTGCGGGTGAGCAAGACTATGGTTTTGCCGCACGTGGAGTTCGGGTGGCGATTCGCTTCTTTCCCCCTTTTGGCGGTCGTGGCGTGCTCTTACTTCGGATGCCGTTAGCTACGGCGTGAAGAGTCTCATTCGAGAATGCGGCGTCATCGACGGCGCGAGCGATGACGATGGCACCGACGAGGCTTGCGTAGAGTGTGATGGCTCGCTCGCGGCGGAGGCTGGCGGAGCTGCCCTGAACGATTGCAGACAGGTAATCGATGAAGGGCTTGAGCTCTTCGGTTACGATGTGGCGCACGGCGGTGCTTTGCCGGGCGATCTCTGAGCCGAGAGCGGCTATGGTGCAGCCCCGGCCCGCGTTGTCGCGATGTTTGGCGGCGAGGTAGGTATCGGCGAGCGCGTGGACGGGATCGCCAGTGGTCTGGTCGAGTACCTTGATCCAGTTGTCGCGCATCTTTTGGACGGCGCGTCCGCAGGCCTGGGCGACGAGATCATCTTTCGATTTAAAGTGGCCATAGAATCCGCCGTGGGTGAGGCCGGCGCTCTTCATGAGGTCGGCGACACCGATGCCGTCGATGCCGCGCTCTCGAAAGAGCCTGGTTGCAACATCGAGGATTCGTTCGCGGTTCTCTGCTGCTTTTGTACGGCTTACTCTCATCGAAGATCGACCTTGGGGGTTGATTGAAGTTCGAGTCTTATTTTATGACGATCGTCATCTTTGTTGGGTTTTAGCCATGCCGATGTTAAATCGGTTGTCGAAATTTGCTGACCAGCAAGGAAGTTTTGCGATAGAGTAAACATAACTTTTCGAAAAAATTGATTTTCTTAGTTCTGTGCTTCAGGCGATGCGGCTCTCGCGATGTCTTTGGCGGAGCTTCCATTTCTTTTCGTTCCACCACGATGTTCGTTCTCTTGCAGCTGCATCAGGATTTGAATTCATTGGAAGAAAGAGGTGGCATGATGGGGATCTCCCGGCGCGATTTTCTGATGCGAGTAGGGCAGGTGGGTGGCTATAGTGCCGCGTTTGCAACGATGCAGTCTCTCGGGCTGATGCCGATGAAGGGTGCGCAGGCGGAGCCGATTCAGGCGGCAGCTGGGTCGGGCAAGGGCGTAAAGGTGGTGGTGCTGGGTGGTGGGATAGGCGGCCTGGTTTCAGCTTATGAGCTGCAGAAGCTGGGATATGAAGTGACTCTGCTGGAGGCACGCGAACGACCGGGTGGGCGCAACTGGACCGGACGCGCCGGGCAGGAGGTTTGCTTCTGCGATGGAAGCAAACAGGCGATCAAGTGGGAAGAGGGAAACTATCAGAACCTTGGACCGGCGCGGCTGCCGAGCACCCACTGGACGATGTTGGGATATTGTCGCGAGCTCGGCGTTCCGATGGAGGTGGAGATCAATACGTCGCGCTCCACACTGCTTCAGAACGACCGGGCGAATGATGGGAAGCCAGTACCGCAGAGGAAGGCGATCAACGATACGCGGGGGCATGTTTCGGAGCTGCTGTCGAAGTGTGTTGCCCATGGCGCGCTGGACTCGGAGTTGAGCAAAGAAGATCGCGAGCGGATGACGGCGTTTCTGAAAGTGTATGGACCGCTGGACGATAAGGGTGCGTATGTTGGGTCGGAGCGGGCTGGATATAAGACGGCGCCGGGCGCCGGGGCACAGGTGGGGGTGCCGGAGATGCCGCTGGATATGCGGGTGCTGCTGGATGAGGACTTCTGGTATGACCTGTTCATCGAAGAAGATTGGGACTGGCAGGCAACGATGATGCAGCCGGTGGGCGGGATGGACCGGATACCGTATGCGTTTGCGAAGGCGCTGGGACCGGTGGTGCAGTACAACTCACCTGTGACGGAGATTCGGAAGACGTCGAACGGTGTTCGCGTGATGTATACGCAGGGCGGCGCGACGAAGCAGGTGGAGGCTGCTTACTGCATTACGGCGTTGCCGTTTTCGATGCTGAAGAAGATCCCTAATGATCTGTCGCCGACGTTCAAGAAGGTAGTGGACGAGAGCACGATGGGCGGGGCGTACAAAATTGCGTGGGAGAGCAGAAGGTTCTGGGAGCAGGACTACAACATCTATGGTGGGCTTTCGTATCTGATGCAGGGGCCAAGCCCGATCTGGTATCCGTCGTCGCGGCTGATGCACCCGACGGGTGTGGTGGTGTCGGGTTATTCGGATGAGCTGGATACACCGTTTTACAACCTGACGCTGGAGGAGAAGTTCAAGGCGTCGCGGGCGTCGATTGAGAAGATTCATCCGGGACACGGGAGTGAGTTGAAGAACCCTGTGTTCTGCGGGTGGAGCCGGGTGCCGTGGAATGAGGGCTCGTGGATTAGCAAGTATGGCGGCGGGAAGAGCGGATATGACGTCATCATCCAGGCGGATGGGCCGATCTACTTTGCCGGCGATACGGCGAGTCACATTGTCGGATGGCAGGAGGGTGCAGCGTTGAGCGCGCGTCGTGCGGTGGGGATGATCTCCGATAAGGTGAAGTCTGCGAGACTTGCCGGGGCTGCTAGCGCGGTTCTTAGCTAATTTTTTCTGGAAAGCATAGGGAGTGATTGATGAAGATCAAGCTTGGTGTGATGGCAGCAGCGTTGATGGCTGTTGCGTGTGGAGTGCAGGGACAGGTTGTAGTGAAGCATCTGCAGCCGAATGAGAAGTCGCCTATCGCGAATGGTGTATGGGCGGGAGACACGCTTTATCTGAGCGGGCAGCTGGCTTCGCCTGTGACGCCTGCCGATGAGGCGAAGGGGACTGCTGCAGTTTATGGCGATACAAAGACGCAGGCGTTGAGCGCGTTGAATAAGATTCAGGCGCTGTTGAAAGAGCAAGGGCTGGATATGAAGGACGTCGTGAAGATGACGGTGTTTCTGGCGGGTGATCCGGAGAAGGGTGGCAAGCTGGATTTCCCGGGGCTTCAGGCGGCGTATACGCAGTTCTTTGGG
Organism: Tunturibacter gelidoferens; assembly: GCF_040358255.1. Lineage (NCBI taxonomy): Bacteria > Pseudomonadati > Acidobacteriota > Terriglobia > Terriglobales > Acidobacteriaceae > Tunturiibacter > Tunturiibacter gelidiferens. Next base: position 4,680,459 of record NZ_CP132938.1, on the reverse strand, counting down.
ACGAAGGATCAGCCGAATAAGCCGGCGAGGAGCGCGTTTCAAGTGGCGGCGCTGGCCGCTCCGTGGGCGCTGATTGAGATAGAAGTGATTGCGGTGAGAGGGAAGTAACGACACACGTCGGACGGCGGGAGGGTAGAGGCTTCTCTCAGGAAGACATTACACTCCCGTTGCGGTAGGGCGATTTTTCCAAGGCATAGAGCGCGGCGGGTAAGCATACGGCCGGCACGGTCTTTACGAGACGGCCGGCCCGTGTTTTCGAAGATCTACCTGAGATGCTGCCAGGCGTCGAAGGTGAAGATGCCGATGATGCCCGCGGTCATGACCGCAGCCGCAACACCAAAGACGCGGACGAACGGCGCGATCTTGGTTACTTTACGGACGATCTCGGTCTGTATCTGTTGTTCGTGAGTCGCGTTTTCACTGAGGAAGAGCTGGTCCTCTTCATAGCGGGTGAGCTGTCCCTTGTAGGCGAGTAGCGCGAGGAAACAGGCCGAAAATACCGCCCAGACGATTAGGAGAACAGGTAAAGCGCTCATAGCGGTTCCTCCGCCCTGTGACAGGGCCGACGTTTTTTCGGGCGGTCCGTGTGCCGATTCTTGCGAGTTATGTGTCTTTGGTAACGGGCCGTCCGTCGCAATGATACGCTTTGGGACTATTGATGGAACAGCGTTTTTCGAAGGGGAGACTAAGTTATAACGAGGCTGGAATGTTAGCGATGAGAGGCCCAGCGGATGGCCAGAAACGCAATGGTTGCAACGACGGCGAGCACCGTAGACAGCATGATGAAGATGAACCACGCTGCACGATTTGCGGCCCTGGGTGAGGGCTGGGTGATGCCCATGGTGTTGATGAAGGCGTTCGAGATGAAGAGGAGAAGCTTCACGTTATTTGGATGGAGGGGCAGGTGGAATGGTAGCAGGATTCTTAGGCAGGCTGCTGAATCGGACTGGGCTGCGGCGCATCCTATGGAATGAGCACTTGCCGGAGCAGAGGCAGGGGCATACACTTAAAGATGTCTGAATGAGACAAGGAGATTTGCCGATGTCGACTGCTACTGTTACCCCTGAAGTCGTTGTTGGAGCACCTGCTTCGACTACGCCTGTGACTTTGACTCCGGCCGCGATCAACAAGGTTCGGGAGATCATGGCGACGCAGACTCCGGTCCCGGCTGGGCTTCGGATCGGTGTGGTTGGTGGTGGATGTTCGGGTTTCCAGTACTCCATGTCGTTTGAAAATCAGAGCGGAATGATGGACAAGGTCTATAAGTTCGAGGATCTAAAGGTGTTTGTGGACGCGACCTCAGCTATGTACCTGCAGAATTGCACGGTGGACTATGTGGAGACGCTTGAGGCCGCCGGGTTCAAGTTCGAGAATGCCGCGGTGAAGAGCACCTGCGGTTGCGGATCGAGCTTCAGCGTTTAGTTTTTTGGGATTTGGTTTAGAAAAAAAGCCCCGGTGGTTGCCGGGGCTTTTTTGCGTCCTTTTGGGGCGTTTTTGGGGGTGGTTTTAGGAAAAGTGGTGGTTTGGACGCGGTGTTTTTGTGGTGAGATCGTGGTGTTTTGCGTGGTGGATGTGGTGGCTTGGCATCGGTTTGGCCGACAACGAAAAATGCGCCAACTTTTTCAGATTTATTTTTGAGGACGTGAGGGAGGGTTCGCGAGTTCGAGGACGAAGTCGAGGAAGGCGCGAAGTTTGGCGGGTGGAAGGTGGCGGGAGGGGTAAAGGGCGAAGAGGGGGAACTTTTCGTCGGGCCAATCGGGGAAGAGGTCGATGAGGTCGCCACGATCGAGTTCTGTCTGGACTGAGAGGGCGAGAACCTGGGCGATTCCTGCTCCGGCGACGCAGGCCCCGAGGAAGGTGTAGGGGTCGGAGAGCATGAGACGGCCTGAGGTCTTGATGGGGACGATCCTGCGGCCGCGATGGAACTCCCACTCGTAGGGCTGGTTGGTTCGTGGATCTCGGAATTGGAGGCAGTGGTGTTTTGCCAGATCGGTGGGCTTCTCTGGGCGTCCCTGCCTGGCGAGATACGATGGGGCCGCGACGGTGACGATGTGGGTTTCGAGGAGTTTGCGTGCGACGAGTGATGAGGAGGGCGGTTCGCCGAAGCGGACAGCCAGATCAAAGCCTTCGGAGACGAGGTCGCCCAACTCTGGGCGGGTGAGGAGTTCGAGCGAGACCTCGGGGTAGCGGTCGAGAAAGCCGCCCAGATGCGGGGCGAGGAGAAGGCTGGAGAAGAGCGGGTCCATGTTGACGCGGAGGCGGCCACGGACGGTGGCGGAAGATCCGGAGGCGAAGGTGACAGCGTCGGCGATGCCGGTGAGGAGAGGGCTGGTCTCTTCGTAGAGGCGGCGGCCTTCGGCGGTCAGGGTGAGGGAGCGGGTGGTGCGGTCGAGCAGACGAACGCCGACGCGGGATTCGAGGCGGGCGATGGAGCGACTGACGGCTGGCTGAGTGATGCCGAGAGCCTCAGCTGCGCGGATGAAACTACCCCCTTCGACAACTGCCATGAGCACACTGATGCCGCTTAGCAGGCGATCATTCGGAGCATTGGAGGGTGTCATTTTATTCATAACTGCTGGTAATGATTCTAGTTCTGTTTATGTATGAATAGTCATTTTGATTTTCCCATCCTATATGCGGATCTGATTTTGATTCCTCAAGGAGATTGACCATGTTTGCAGTGATGGGAGTAACGGGTAATGTCGGCGGTGAGATGGCAAGAACTCTGCTGGCTGCGAAGAAGTCTGTGCGTGCGATCGTGCGCGATGCCAAGAAGAGTGAGGAGTGGGCGAGGCTTGGATGCGAGATCGCGGTTGCTGATTTGAATGATGTGAAGTCACTGACTGCAGCGTTTCAGGGAGTTGATGGCGTGTTTACGATGCTGCCGCCGATATACGATCCGACGCCTGGTTTCGCAGAGCATATGGTGATGTCGAAGGTTTTGACGGAGGCGTTGAAGTCTGCGCGTCCGAAGAGGGTGGTACATCTTTCGACGATTGGAGCACAGGCGACTGAACAGAATCTGCTGTCACTGCATACGATTCTCGAGAGGATGCTGGGAGAGGTATCCCTGCCGATTACGATTCTGCGTCCGGGCTGGTTTATGGAGAACTCAGCGCATAATGTCGCGTCTGCTCGGGATACGGGTGTGGTTTATAGCTTTTTGGCTCCGGCTGATAAGGGGTTTCCGTTTATCGCGACCGCGGATATCGGGCAGCTTGGCGCTGAGTTGTTGCAGGAGACATGGACCGGACATCGGGTGGTGGAGTTGACTGGGCCGCGCCCTGTATCGCCGAATGACCTGGCTGCGGGATTTGCAAAGGTGCTGGGGCGTCCGATTGCGGTGGAGCTGGTTCCGCGTGAGGAGTGGGAGGCAGTGTCTCGTTCGCAGGGGATGAAGAATCCGACACCATGGATGCGAATGCTCGATGGATTCAATGAAGGCTGGATTGAATTTGAGAGACCCGCGGAGGTGCGGAAGGGCAAGGTTGAGTTGGAGACAGTTTTGAAGGGCCTGGTAGAAAAGGCTGCCGTATAAGACCGGAAGACTCACGGTCAGGGATTTGACCGCTTACTCGGTCCTCAGGGCTTGCATGGGATCGATCTTGAGAGCGCGAAGGGCGGGGATGGCGCATGCGGCGACGGCGGTGAGCAGAAGACTGACAATCATGGCGGCGAAGACGACGGGATCGTAGGGGCTGGTTCCGAAGAGGATGGACCGTATGAGCGTTCCGACCACTGCGCCGCCTGCGAGACCGATGAGGAGGCCGAGGAAGACGGGACGCAGGCCGTCTAGAAGAATGAGGCGCAGGACCTGGGAGCGCTGGGCGCCGAGGGCAACGCGGATGCCGATCTCCGTGATGCGCTGCGAGATGAGATACGAAAGGACGCCGTAGAGTCCGATGGCGGCGAGAAGCAGGGAGAGCAGTGCGAAGGCGAGTGTGAGAGTAGCGCTGAAGCTCTGGCTGGCGGTGGTCTTGCCGAGAATCTGTTGCATGGTGAGAACGTCGTAGACGGGAAGCGAAGGATCGAGCGCGGCCACTTGTTTCTGCACGGGAACAGAGACGAGAAGAGGATCACCTGCGGTGCGCACCATGATGGTGGCGCTGCTGACCTGGTTGGGAAGGCCGGAGAGGATAGGAAAGTACATGGTGGGTTTAATGGGCTGGGCGACGTCGTAGACGGTGTCGCCGACGACGCCGATGATCTCGTAGTTTTCCGGTTCTGGCGTGTCCCAGCTGACTCTGATGTGCCGGCCGATGGGGTTGTCGCTGGAGAAGTATTGGTCGGCGAGTTTTTTACTGACGACGAGGTAGTGATCGCGGGTGAGACGCTCCTGATCGGTGAAGACGCGGCCGCTGATTAGCGGGATCTGCATGACCTTGAAGTATTCGGGATCGGCGGAACGATAGATGGCGTCGTCCTGCAGGACGGAGGCGGCTGGCGGGTGCTCGGGGATGGTGAAGACGTCGTCGCCTTCGTAGCCTCCTCCGGGAGGAGTGGAGACAAGGGCTGCAGAGGTGACTCCGGGTAGGCGTCGCACTTTTTCGAGCAGAGACTCATGGAAGGCTACGACCTTTTCCCTGGTGTTGTACTGATTCTCCGGCAGGCCGTATTTGATGGTGAGGACGCGATCGGTGACACAGCCAAGGTCAGTGGTTCTGAGATGCATGAAGCTCTTGAAGAGGAGGGCGGCGGAGAAGAGCAGGATCACGGTGAGGGCGATCTCTACCGCGAGCAGAGTTTTGCGCATGGTTGCGCGTGAGGTGCTGCCACCGACGGATCGCGAGGACTCCTGAAGGACTCCGAAGGCCATCTTTCCGGTTGCTGAGATGGCGGGCAGCAGACCTGCCAACAACGCCGTTAAGACGACGAGACCCATGGAGAAGGCGAGGACGGGGACGTCCATCCGCACCACCTCGGCGCGGGGCAGCGCGTCCCAGTGCGTTGCGAGCCAGCGGGTTGTGAGAGCAGAGATTGCCAGTCCGAGTACACCTCCGGCGGTGCAGATCAACAGGCTTTCGGTCATCAGTTCGCGGATGAGGGTGAGACGTGTGCCGCCCAGGGCGCCGCGCACTGCGATCTCTTTGCGCCGGGCCGCGCTGCGTGCGACGAAGAGGTTGGAGACGTTGAGACAGGCGATGAGCAACATGCACCCGACGGCGCAAAAGAGGACGGTGAGTGGAGTCTTTATGTCGAGGACTACGTCGTCGATCATGGGCCGGGAGACGGCGCTTTCTGCGACGGGCTTCGACGCGTTGGCCAGATGCAGTTGGTACTGCAGAGCGCTGACTTGTGCGAGCGCCGATGTGGCGGTGACTCCAGGCTTGAGCCTGGCGATGACGAGGCTTTGATGATTGTCGTGCGCGTCGTATTGGCGTGCGGTGAGGGTTTGTGCGTAGGGCACCCAGACCTGGGTCTTCGAATCGGGATAGGTGAACGAGGCGGGGAGGACGCCGATGACCGTGTACGGATTGCTGTCGAGACGAACCTGTTTGCCTACGATGGAGGCGTCTCCGGCAAAGCGCCTTTGAAAGATGTTCCAGGTGAGCAGGACAACGTGGTTGGCACCGACCTGATCTTCTTCGGGGGTGAAGGAGCGGCCGTGGGCCATCTGAATACCGAGGAGAGGAAAGAGATTCCAGGAGCCGCCTGCGGCCTTGACGACCTCGGGTAGTTCGGCGTGTTCGCCGGCGAGATTGAAGCCATACTCGCGCCATGCGGCCATGTCCTGATAGCCGTTGGTGTGCGCACGCCAGTCGCGGAAGTCGCCGGGTGCGACGACGTTGAATCCATCGCCGAGCTGGTTGTCGTGAAAGTGCTCGTAGACCATGACGAGATTGTTGGGATCGTGGAAGGGCAGAGGCTTGAGCAGGACGGCGCGCACGATGGTGAACAGCGAGGTGGTGGCGCCGATGCCGAGGGCCATGACGAGGACGGCGACGATGGCGAAGCCGGGAGAGCGGACGAGGGTTCGGGCGCCGTATCGGACGTCGCGGGTGAACTTTTCCAGCCAGCTCCAACTCCAGGTGGAACGAGCCTGATCGTGAAGCAGGGTTGGATTGCCAAAGGTGCGCAAGGCGGCGGAGCGGGCCTGATCCGCCGCCATTCCGGCGGCTATGTTTTCGGCGATCTGCTGGTCGAGGTGAAACTGCATCTCCTGGTCGAGACGAGCTGTTTCGGAGCTGCGGCGGAAGAGCATCAACATGGCCATGCGGAGACGTTGGATCCAGCGCATTTGTACCTCCGTTGCTATACGTTCTCGACCACCAGGTTGATGGCGTTGGAGAGCCTGCTCCAGCTTTCCTTTTCACGCTCCAACTGGGCGCGTCCGGCGGCGGTGAGGGAGTAGAACTTGGCCTGACGGCCGGTTTCGGTCTCGGTCCATTTGGCGCGTATCCATGCCTGCTGCTCCAGGCGGTGGAGAGCGGGGTAGAGGGAGCCTTGTTGGACCTGGAGGACCTCGTTCGAGATCTGCTGGATGCGTTTGGCGATGGCCCAGCCGTGCATCGGCTCGAGGGCGATGGTTTTGAGGATGAGGAGGTCTAACGTGCCTTGCACGAGATCGCTTGGCTTACCCATACTATGACTATCTACACAAGGCTATTGTAGATAGTCAACAATTATTTTTTTTTGGGATGGTGCGCAGGCCGAAGCGCCGCCGGATAGGGTTCCGGCGTGTGTTGAGGTGAGTGATTTTGGCTGCTAGTGCGTATCCTGGGGGGCGAGCGTACCGTCCGACCAGTGGCCAACTCGGATGAGAAAGATGGTCATGCGGTCTTCGGGGACATTGCCGGCAATCGTGGGCACCCCGGCCAGATTCGCTCCCCAGCTTTGAGTTGCGTCGCCCGGGACATACCACATCATGTGCGGATGCCAGTGCGTGTCATCGTCGCTTAAATACTGCTGCTTTGACATCATGTAGCACATCGCATTCGGCTCCAGCGTGGGTAGTTCCTTTTTGTCGAGTGCCGCTTTGAGTGTCTGCGCAATCTCCATCTTTGATTTTCCTGCCAGCACCAGTTTGGTCTTCAACAGGACGATGGGCAGATAGGTCTTTGCGGCGGGCGCATTCAAGCAGTGAGGGGCTTGAACTTTGGGGTTCCAGAACTCCGGATCGTCCGTGGACTTGGCCCATGACCGCTCTACCAGACAGACGAAGCCATTGCTGCCCTTGACTGCGGTCGTGTAGCCCTGCTGCGAGAGCACAAGCACCTCCGCTCCGTCCGAGATGGATGCGGGGGCAGCACTGCGAGCGAGCTCGATCTCGGAGGTTTTCTCCGGGATGAGGTACTGATCGAGAGGAGCGGCGACGGGATAGGGAGCCGCCGGCGCCTGCGCTCGTGCCTGCCGGGTGGTGCCGGATGAGAGAAATTGCACAGTGACGAGTAATGCGATGAGACTGATCAGCTTCTTCGGCATGGAGTTCTCCAGTGCACGTATTTTCAGCTTCAGGCCCGCACATACCGGCCTCCGGTATGGCAAAACAGCTATGGTGCGGATAGTAGACCACGGAACCAACGTCGATCTACATAGTCTCTGACGCGAAGGCTCAGGGTTTGTGAGCCGCGCGAGTTCGCAAGTTTTCAGGCGACTGAGGGTACGAGTGGCGGCGCTTCGAGTACGGTGGTGGATTCGACTCCGGTGGCGAGGCGCGTGATCGTGAGGACGGTGAGGTCGTCTTCCTGACCGAAGTCTATGGCGGCCTCGGTGGCCTGCTTGGCGTCGGGACTGGTGGCGACGAGTTGCTGGAGGCGGTCGAAGCCGAAGAGTTCGCCATCGAGGTTGCGGGCTTCGAGGAGGCCGTCGGTGTAGAGGGTGAGGCGATCTCCGACTTCGAGTTGAATCGTTGTCTCTTCGTAGCTGGCTGACGGGACGAGGCCGAGAGTGAGCGCGGCGGGAAGATGAAGCTCGTTCTGGTTGAGATAAGGCGGAAGATGGCCGGCGTTGGCGAAGGTGCAGAGGCCATCGGGTTCGAGACGGAGGATGAGGCAGGTGACGAATCCGTTTTGCAGGCGGTTGTGCAGGCGGCGATTGAGACCGGAGAGGATGTCGGCTGGATCGGTGAACATCTCGGCGAGGGTGCGGGAGCCTTGCTGGGAGGCGATGCGGACGACGGAGATCATTTCGGTGAAGAAGGCAAAGAAGGCGACTAGCCATGTGGCGAAGCTATGGCGCTTTTTGAAGGCGAAGGGGATCAGGATCAGTGGGAACACTGGAGCTGGAGATCGTGCTGAAGACGCTGGTGGAACGCGCCGTTTCCTGAGAGGGCGAGTTACTCGTTGGTCAGGAGTGCGGGCAACTCGTCGAGAGCTCTGCGAAAGGCCTTGGTGTCGCCAAGGACCCGGCCAACGATGAGGGATCCTTCGATCTGGATGATTGCCTGCTCGGCTCTCTTGCGCGCCTCGGCGCTGGGCAGGCCACTTTCTTTTGCGATGTCGGTGAAGGCTTTGATCCAGGCCTGGAGTGCGCCTTTGAGAGCGTCAGTAAGCTCGGGGCTGCCGCCAGCGAGGGAGAGCACCTCGAAGGCGCAGGGGAGGGTGCCGTCGGCATAACAGGCTCGTAGCTGCTCGATGGCGGCGCGAAGTTTTTTTCGGGGATCTCCCGGCTCCTTGAGAGGCTCGAAGACATTCTGCCGCAGCCATGCGTGCGTTCCTTCGGCGACCGCCAACGCGATCTGCTCCTTTCCTCCGGGGAAGCGGTGGTACAGGCTTGCCTTTTCCAGTCCTGTCGCCTCCGAGAGGCGTGCGAGGCTGGTTCCCTCGAAGCCGTATGTGCGAAATACTCCTGCAGACCGGACGAGCAGCTCCTGATCGCTTACGGTGGAGTGTGCCATGTTGAATCTCCCTTCGCTTCGACCTTCTTCGTTCCCACTTCTTTAGAGTATCCCGATCGTTCGTTCGCTTCATTTTCGGTGCATTTGTAAATTTATAAAATTCTTTTGCAACTTTACCGATCGTTCGGTATCAAACGAGGTGAGTCAGAAGTTTAGGCTTGCAGTTCATTCGAACCAACGAGGAGAATTTCTATGTCGCGTCTTTCCGCTATCGATCCAAATGTTGCAACCGGTAAGGCAAAGGATCTGCTCACTGCTGTCCACGGTGCTCTCGGGATCGTGCCCAATATGACCAAGGTCATGGTGAACTCGCCTGCTGTTCTGGAGGGTTATCTGGGGTTGAGTGGTGCTTTGAGCCACGGTCTGCTGGATGCCAAGACTCGGGAGCAGCTTGCCCTGGTGACCGCGCAGGAAAACCATTGTGATTATTGCCTCTCGGCTCATTCGGCTATCGGGAAGATGGTTGGCCTGACGTCGGAGCAAATTGGCGAGGCCCGCAGCGGGCACGGTCAAGATGCGCGCGCTACCGCGGCGTTAACGTTTGCGCGTCGTGTTCTGGAGACTCGTGGAGAGATAAGCGATGAGGATCTTGCTGCGGTTCGCGTGGCCGGCTTCAATGATGGCGAGGTAGCCGAGATTATTGCTCACGTCGCGTTGAACGTGCTGACGAACTACTTCAACAATGCGGCGCAGGTCGAGATTGATTTTCCGAAGGTCTCGTTTGCCAAGGCAGGCTGACGATCGGTCGAGTTGGCGCAGCCCGCGTATCGGCAGAAGTTCTCCAGTGCGCGGGCTGCATAGTTCTGGCCCGTGCTCCGCGAAAGCTTAGTGGCCTTCTGGAGCTTTGGCGGGTGCTTTGAAGCTTTTGGTGAGCAGGACCAGTGGGGCTGCGATGAGGGTGATGACGCCGATGATGTGGAAGCAGTCCATGAAGGCGAGGAGCTGGGTTTGGGCGTGGAGCTGGTCGTAGACGCGTCCGTAGGCTGCGGTGACGGCGTCGGCTGCTGACATGCCGTGGGATTGCAGGTAGGCGGCAGTCTGGTGGATGTTCTGCTGGAGGGCGCCGTTCGAGGCTGCGATGTTTGAGCCTACGCGCTCCTGATGGAAGTTCTGGCGGCGTTCGGACATGGTGGTGATGAAGGCGATGCCGAAGCTGCCGCCCCAGTTGCGGAAGAAGTTGGTGAGGGATGAGGCTTTGTTGTTCTGTGCCGGGCTGAGCTGCGAGTAGGCGATGACGGACAGTGGCACGAAGAAGAAGCCGTAGCCGAGGCCCTGGAGCGCGCGGGCGAGGGCGTAGTGCTTGTAGTCGGTGTCGAGGTTGAAGTGGCTGTAGTGGAGGAAGGACATGCCGACGATCATGACTGCGCCGAAGAGCAGGATTCGTGGCTTGACGATTCCGCGTTGGACCAGCTGGGCGCCTACGGGGGCGAGGAAGGTGATGACCAGTGCGCCGGGCCCAAGGACGAGGCCGGCGTCGATGGCGCGGTAGCCGTAGAGGGACTGGAGGAGCTGCGGGATCATCGTGGTAGAGGCGAAGAGGCCGAAGCCGAAGACGAAGTAGAAGAGGTTGGCGAGGGCGAAGTTCCGGACCTTGAGGAGGCGGAAGTCGATGATGGGGTCGGGAACGTGAAGCTCCCAGAAGACGGCTGCGGTGAGGCACCCAACTCCAATGACGAACATCCAGATGATGAAGCGGGAGCCGAACCAGTCGTCGATCTGACCGCGGTCGAGGAGGACTTCGAGGGCTGCGGAGCCGAGGCCAACGAGGGCGATGCCGATGCCGTCGACGCGGAGCTTGCCGTTGACGCGGACGGTTTTGCGCTCTTCGGCAAAGGCAGGGGGGTCATGGACGAAGCGGTTGGTGAGGAAGAGGGAGAGGATTCCGACGGGGATATTGATGAAGAAGACCCAGCGCCAGTTGTAGTTGTCGGTGATCCAGCCGCCGAGGACGGGGCCGATGGCGGGGGCAGTGACGATGGCTACGGTGTAGAGGGCGAAGGCGGAGGCGCGTTTGGCGGGAGGGAAGGCGTCTACGAGGATGGCCTGCTCGACCGGGGCGAGGCCGCCGCCTCCGATGCCCTGCAGGACGCGCGAGAGAAGCATGATGCCGAGGGTGGGGGCGATTCCGCAGAAGAAGGATGTGATGGTGAAGAGCGTGACGCAGGCCATGTAGTAGGTCTTGCGGCCGAAGACGCGGGAGAGCCAGGCGGACATGGGCAGGACGACGGCGTTGGCGACGAGGTAGGTGGTGAGGATCCAGGTGACTTCGTCGTAGGAGCGGCCGAGACCGCCGGCGATGTAAGGGAGCGAGACGTTGGCGATGGAGGTGTCGAGCAGCTCCATGAAGGTGGCCAGGGTGACGGTGAGGGCGACGACCCAGGGGTTAATGACGGGGCGGGTAGGGGGGGCTTGAGCAACTTTTTTAGGCTTTGGCGGGGCGACCTGGACTGGTTCAATGAGGGTGGCGGTGGCCATGGATGTGTCGATCTCCTCCCGAACCGCTGATAGGGCCTCTCAAAAAAGAGACTGAACGGTTTCTTTAAGCATCTGATTCAGGAGAAGAGCCGTACGATGCGTTTTCTTGCTGCTGTAGGATTTCGGAGCAGGTATGCGGCGAGGGTAAAGGTATGGGAAAAGGTGAGTTGACGCGGCAGAGAATCATCGAGGAGGCGGCTCCGATCTTCAATCAGAGGGGTTTTGCGGGGTGCTCGATGCAGGACGTGCTGGATGCGACGGGGTTGGAGAAGGGCGGGGTCTATCGCCACTTTGAGAGCAAGGAGGAGCTTGCGGCGGAGGCGTTTCGGTACGCATGGGCTCGGGTGGCGAAGGCGAGGCGGGAGGGTCAGGATGCCATTCCGGGGGCGGTGGAGAAGCTGAAGTACTCGGTGAGGCGGTTTGCGGAGACTCCGGGGATCTTTCCGGGGGGGTGTCCGTTGATGAATACGGCGATCGATGCAGATGATGGGAATCCGTTGCTGCGCAGTCTGGTGTGCGCGGCGATGAAGGAGTGGAAGGCGCGGCTTGCGAGCATTGTGGAGGAAGGGATCGCGGGTGGGGAGATTCGGGGAGAGGTAGAGCCGCGGCGGGTTGCGAACACGATTATTGCGACGCTGGAGGGAGCGCTGATGATCAGCCGGCTGGAGGGGAATCGGACTGCGGTGCAGGATGCGCGGGAGTCGCTCGAGATGATGTTGGGCGGGATCGAGGCTGCTTCGTAGGGCAGTTCGAGACAAGAAAAATCCCCGGTGATCCCGGGGATTTTTTATGGGTTGATTTTTAGGAACGATTCTTTTCTGCGCGACCGATCACTGCACGGTCACTTGAAAGTTGATTGCGTGTGAGAGGTTGCCAGAGGAGTCTGCGGTGGTTACGGTGATGGTCTGGGCACCGGCTGGGGTGCCCGGATTGGTGACGGGGTTGGAAGGCGAGGAAGAGCTGCAGCCAGAGAAAGTAAACAGGCCTGCAGCTAGTAAGAGTGTGAACAACATTGCGCGCGCGAAGCGACGGTTGAGTCCGCGGGTGCGGCGGGGAGAGAAGGCCAGAAAGAGAAGGCTGGCCCACGCAACACCTTGCAGCGGAACGGAGAGTCTGCGCAGGAAGGCGGTGGTTGGCGCGGTGGTTGTGATGGTGAGGGTTGAAGTTGCCGCGCCACTCGATGGGGTTACAGAGGAGGGGGCGAAGGTGCAGCCGACGCCGGTGGGCAGCGTGCCGCAGGAGAATTTCACCGTGCCGGTGTAGCCACCCACAGGGGTGACGGTGAGAGTGGTGGTGGCAGACTGTCCGGCCTTGATCGTTGCGGAGGACGGGGAAGCGGTGATGGTGTAGTCCGGCGCGGCGACCGTGACTGTGACTGGTGTGGAGGCGCTGCCGAGGTTGGCAACGTCGCCGGCGTAGGTTGCTGTGACGGCAAAACTGCCGGTGGCAGTGAAGGCGAAGGGTAGCGTCGCCACTCCGTTGATGAGTGAGGCGGTGCCGAGCGTTGCGGTTGACGAGGCGAATGTAACTTTACCGGTTGGGTTGAGACCAGTGACCGACGCCGTGAAGGTGAGTTGCTGGTTAGTTCCGGCGCTGCCTGCAGAGACGGAGAGGGTGGTGGTGGAATTTACGGGAGCGACGACGATCGAGACTGCGTTGGAGGAGCTTGGAGTATTGTTGGCATCTCCGGGGTAGTTGGCGATGACGGGATAGGTGCCGGCCGCCGCGAAGGAAGTGGCGAGAGCGGCGGTGCCGTTGGTGATAGCTGCTGTTCCGAGTGCTTTGCCGTTGGTGATGAAGGAGACTGTGCCGGTGGTTGGGCTGGCTCCGGTGACCGTTGCTGTGAGGGTGAGCTGCTGGCCGGGCGCTGCGTTGGTTGAGGAGGCCCCGAGCGTGGTCTTCGAGGGAAGAGGAGCCGGAGCGGTTGGAGCGGGGTTGAGCTGGTTAAGGAGAGATATGGTTGCACCACCTGCTGTGTAGACGTAGTCGAGCGTATGATCGCCTGGCAGACTGTGCGCTTGAGCATTAAGTCGAGCCAGCATCGAGAAGCCTGTACTAATTAGAGGATAGGTATTCTCAAGAACGAAGCTACCTGTACCGTCTCCTAAAAACACCGCAAGAACTCCAGGCTGCCCATAAGGAAAAGATTGCAGGAGCAGATCCGGGTGGCCATCTGCGTTGACATCCCCAATTGACGCTAACGGGGAGGCGCCATAAGGAAAGGTGCCCGTGAGGTCGGGAGTGTAAAACGGTGTTGTCTGAAATGTCCCATCCCCATTTCCAGCATATAAGCTAACACCGGTAGGGCCGCTATTGTAGACCACCAGATCCGGTTTTCCGTCGCCATTCAAATCGCTGAGAGAGATGGCGTTTCCGGCGATGCTTAGAGGTTGGCGGTTGAAGGTGCCATCGCCATTGCCCAGGAGAGTGGAGTTGTCCCAGATGATATCGAGGATGCCGTCTCCGTTCAGGTCGGCTATGAGTATTGGTGAAACGAGGGAGTTCGGTATTTGTTGCGCTAGTTCGACCGGAGCGGCGAAATTTCCGGCTCCATTGCCTGCAAGATAGTAGAGAGTCTCATAGGGATAGGCTCTTGAAGAAGGGGTGGTATAGACGATGTCTAGATTTCCGTCGCCGTTGAAGTCTCCTACGACGGTAGCTCCTACCCCAGGAACGGGTATCTGTAACTCATTGACGATGGGCTGGAAGGTACCGTTTCCGTTCCCCGCCAGAAATTCTACCTGGGCATTGCCACTAGGTGTTACGCCCGGAAAGAAGAGGACATCTTCCTTCCCATCTCCGTTGAAGTCCCCTACCGTAGTTGGGCCAGCGAAAGGATTGGGGGAAACTTGAGTTCGGCTTACCACAGTAAAGCTGCCATCGCCGCGTCCTAGAGCTACGATCAAGTTGCCGGACTCGTCGGTGGAAAGCACATCTGTGAGTCCGTCGGCGTTTAGATCAGCCACCGCTTGGTAGTTCGAGCCCAGCAACGTAGCTCTGGGGCCCTGAAAGGTGCCGTTGCCGTTTCCTGCAAGGACGATGGACTCGACATTGGATTGGAAGTAAAGGTTGGTAATTCCATTATCAGCTGTCTCAGGTATGGCAAAGTTGGAGACGCCGTAGCTCTCCCCAAGAGTCAGACCTCCAGCCCCGTCGTTGAGGGCAATAGTCGTCACGTTGCCAATGAGAGCGAGATTTGTAATGTTGCTGGCATTCGTATTCTGGAAGGGAACGATGTATAGGTACTTTACTGTTGGGTCGAGCGCCAGGCTGCTTCCGTTCGTCAACGTTCCACTTGAGTCGCCAAGCAAGACCTGGAGCGATGACGTCGGGGTCTGAGGATTCGGTCCAAGGTAGGCAACGTCGGTCAACCCGTCGCGGTTGAAATCCCCGACGACAAAAGCTGTCCCTGTGCTCGCCGTAGTGAGTTGTGGCGTGTTCAGCGTTCCATCACCGTTTCCGTAATAGATCGCAATTTGCGTGTAGCCTGCGATGATGTCCTGCTTGCCATCGCCATTGAAGTCACCAGCGTCGATGGTAGACAGAGATACACCTGACGGCGCGGGATAGAGCTTAGGCGAAGAGAGCGATCCTGGTTTGCCGACGCCCTGATTGAGAAGTACGCCCACATTCACCGTATCTGCGACAACGGCGATATCGAGGTAACCGTCTCCGTTTAGATCGACTGCGGTGATTCCGCTAAGCGCGCTCGAAGGGACCGGGTAGTAGGACGCTGTTTGAAAGGTACCGTCCCCATTCCCTAGCATTACACCGACGTACGCACCTGAACATGAAAAGGCAAGGTCAATCTTGTTGTCATTGTTCAAATCCGTTGCCAAAACGAATTGCGGGGAGCATGACAGTGGGATGCTTGTAAGAGTTGGAGATGACGCCGGGCCGTTGTTCAGTCTTAGGCCCATCGCGTTGATACCGTTTGGAGTGGCCTCATCAATTCGTCCATCGCCATTGAAGTCTCCGAATGCGCCGGTGGCTGTTGGGAAGAGAGCGAAGTTGTACGGAAGCGTTGGGTAGATGGGTTTTTGAGTCTGAGCGAAGGCGGGGAGGGTGAGAAGGGTGATCAGGAAGGCGAGGAGCGATCGGGCTCCGGAGGGGGTCTTGAACCAAGAGGTCGCAGTCATTTGTGGCATGTCCTTCAAAAGGTGCTCAGCGGGAACAGGTTTGTGAATCTCGTACCGTGCTTGTATGCGCGAGTCGGTGCCACCAGCGAATCTCACCGGAGGTGACCCGGAATGTCACACCAGATCATACAAGAGCGCAGTTGCCTGGTCGTAGAGGATCTTGTGACCTGTTTGGGGGATGGAGAAGGTGTGTCATTCTGAGACGCGTTTTGGTTGTGGGAACGTCTAAGATGGACGAGTAACTTTGAGCGGAGACGGGTGCCGTAGGGTCTATGACTGAGTTTGTAATCAAGCTGGCGGATGAGCGTGGACGGGTGATGGAGCAGAGCCATGCGGCGGCTACAGCGGAGGAGCTGAAGGCGCGGTTTACGCAGGCGGGGTACTTCGTCTATTCGGTCAAGGCGAAGAGTGCGCTGGGGGCGAGCAAGAAGAAGGTAAAGCTCGAGACGTTTCTGGTCTTCAATCAACAGTTTCTGACGTTGATCAAGGCGGGTTTGCCGATTCTTGGATCGCTGGAGCTGCTGGGGAAGAGGCAGAAGATTCCGCACTTTCGCGCGCAGCTGGAGGACGTGGCGTCGCGGGTGAAGACGGGAGAGTCGATCTCGCAGGCGTTTGAGGCGCAGGGCGGATTTCCGATTGTGTACACGACGACGCTGCTGGCGGGAGAGCGGTCGGGAAATCTGGAAGAGGTGCTGCAGCGGTTTCTGGACTTTCAGCGTGTATCGCTGACGTTCAGAAAGAAGCTGAAGGCTAGTCTGATCTATCCGGCGCTGCTGGTGGTGATGGTGATTGGGCTTTTCATCTTTCTGATCACGTTTGTGGTGCCACGGTTTGCACAGTTGTATGACCAGCTGGGGACGAAGCTGCCGGCGTTGACTACGTTTCTGTTGGATTTGGGGCGTGAGGCGCAGTCTTACGGAATCTACGTGGCTGTAGTGGTGGGTGTGGTTGGGTTTTTGCTTTACCGCTGGTCGAAGACAGATGCGGGTGCGAGACTGATCGATAAGATTCGGATCAAGCTGCCGGTGTTTGGCAGTGTCTGGCTGAAGTACCAGGTCGGATTGTTTTCGCGGACGCTGTCGACGCTGCTGACGGGCGGATTGCCGCTGGTGCCGTCGCTTGAGACTGCGGCGAAGTCGATCGATTCACGGGAGATTGCGAGCGCGGTCTATAAGTCGGTGGAGACGGTTCGCGAGGGGAAGGGCTTGTCGGTGAGCTTGCAGGCGACGAAGGTGTTTCCGGAGCTGGCGATCGAGATGATAGAGGTGGGCGAGTCGACTGGCGCGCTACCGCAGATGCTGAATTCGGTGGCGGAGTTTTTCGAGGAGGATGTGCAGACCAATCTTACCGCCGCGATGAGTTTGATCGAGCCGCTGATCCTGATCATGATGGGGCTGGTGGTGACGACGATTCTGATTGCGCTCTATCTGCCGATCTTTAGCTTGAGCGCGGGCGGTTCGGGCGGTCAGTAGGGAACGGCGGGCTTCTTCTTTGCGTACCTCGGGTATCCTCGCGCGTCTGAGCGGATTGCGCTTGGCCTCGCAGCAGGGAGGGCGTATGGATGCGAAGGCTCCGGCACGGGGAATCGAGATGCGGGAAGGCTCCTCCCGTGTTGTCTGCCCTAAGTATCCTGGGTGGCTGAAGGTGGGCTTTTGGATCTGCGTCGTGATCGCGGTTGCGGTGGTGTTGCGTCGAGTCGCGGTGCTTGCTCATCCCACGCAGGGCGGGTCTGGTGGATCGTCGCCGACGGCGGGGCTTGATGCGGTGTTTGCGTCGCATGAAGCTTTGACGCTTGCTCATATTCTTCCGGCGATGGCGTTTGTGCTACTGAGTCCGTTTGTGCTGTTGCAACGATCCAGGGCGATGCGGGCGGAGCGGGTGTTCTTCCTGCTGGGAGCCTGGGTGGGAGTTACCGCGTATGCCATGAGCGCTCATCCGGTTGGAGGGTGGGTGGAGCGGTCGGCTGTTCTGTTGTTCAATAGCCTCTTCTTGTTTTCGCTAGTGCGGGCCTTTGTGGCTGCGCGGCGGGGTGAGGCGGTTGAAAAGATGCGCTGGATGTTGCGGTCGGTTGCGATTCTTCTTGGTATCGCAACCACGCGGCCGGTGATGGGTGTGTTCTTTGCTACGAGCCGGTTGACGCATCTTGAGCCGGCGCAGTTCTTCGGCGTTGCGTTCTGGATCGGATTTTCGATCAACACGATTGCTATTGAACTCTGGCTGCGTTCGAGGGGAGACCGGCTTCCTGTTGTGGGTTAGGGCGCATTCAGGCCAGGGTCTTTGAGAGAGAGGTTACAATTCGTCAAGCTCTGGCGGGGTGAAGGAGTTGACTGTGATCTCTCGGCGTTGGGTGTTGCGATGCGTGATGGCGGTGGCTCCGCTGATGGTGCTGGCTGGGTGTACCAGCTCCTACTACAAGGCGATGAAGACGTTTGGTAAGGAGAAGCGGGACATTCTGGTGTCGCGGGTGAAGGACTCGAAGAAGGACCAGCAGCAGGCGAAGGAGCAGATCAAAACGACGATGGAGTCGTTTCAGGAGCTGACTGGATTCCAGGGTGGGTCGCTGGAGAAGAACTACAAAAAATTAAACGGAGAGTACGAGAAGGCTGCGGATAGTGCGCAGAAGCTTCATAACCGCATCGACTCGATCGATCAGGTGTCGAACGATCTCTTCAAGGAGTGGCAGAAAGAGATTGACGGGATGGAGAACAAGAAGCTGAAGGCGCAGTCTGCGGTGATGCTGCGGCAGTCGCGGTTAAGTGAGGCGGGATACATCAAGTCGATGCGGCAGACTGAGGCGCGGATGACACCGGTCATCACGGCGTTTCGCGATCAGGTGACGTTTCTAAAGCATAATTTGAATGCGCGGGCGATTGGATCGTTGAAGGGAACCTCGGCGCAGATGTCGACCGATGTGGATGTGCTGATGGTGAGCCTGGATGCGTCGATCGCGCAGGCCGATGCTTTGATTGCTTCTTTGAATACGGATCAGCCTTAGAAGATCTGTCCTGCCGGACGGGCCCACTGCGCGTGGGGCGGGCGTTCGCACGCCCTTTTACTGCTTCGCGTGGTCTTCACGTTGGTCGGAGGAAAGATGGCGCCGACCAGCGGGAGGCTCTATGCTGCTGGCTTAGCCAAGACCGGTATACGCGTCACGAAGTGACCGCCCCACGCGCAGTGGGCCCGTCCGGCAGGACATTGCCTATCAGAGACTCTGCTTGAGCACGCGCTTGGCGGCGAGCGAGAGCATGAGGCGGGAGAAGCCGCTGAACATCATGCTGATACCGACGAGCGTTCCGATGACCCAGACCGTGCTCGCAGGCCACGAGCGCCAAATCATAATGGCCAGGATGAGAGTGATGACACCGTCGAACAAGAGCCAGCTCGCTCCGTGGCGGGGACGAAGCTGGAAGGATTGGATAATCTCCACGATTCCTTCGAAGACCAGATAGACGGCAAGGATCAGCGTCAGGACGATGAGGGCATCGAGCGGGTGCAGCAGGAGATAGACGCCCGTGAAGAGGTAGATGGCGCCGACGAGCAGCTCCCAGAGCACGCCGCCGGTGGTGTGGGTCTTGAAGGCGAAGACGAAGTGTGTGATTCCACTGATGATCATCGCCCAGGCAAAGATGAGTGTGACCGCGAGGCCCGAGAACGGCGGGACGAGAATAGCGAAGAGGCCAGCCAGGATGAGCAGAATGCTGAGGGCTATGGACCAGTTGATGGCTTTGGGGGCGAGCGCGGCTAAGGTGGGTGGGTAGGTGCTCATGGTGGGGTCCTCCAAAAGACGTAGGTCTGTGAGACTAAACGGGGTTGCGCGGAGGATACCATAAGAGGTGATTCTGCTGAATAATAGAAGATTGGACGGATGTTTCGTCTCCTGCGGATTTCGGCTTTTTCTTATGATCGGATTCGCGCAAGAAAGATCGTTTGAACACACTGTGAATGACGCGAAGGTGTGAGTGACGGTTTGGTTGGAACAGGAGTCTTACGAATATGGCAATGGCACCGTTGGCAATACCGATTAATGAGGCAGGAATGGGCGAGGTGGAGCGCGCGCAGTCGCTGGCGCGACGCTATCGTGCTGATTTCGTAGACCTGAAGAACTTCAAGATCTCGCATGAGTTGTTCAAGAGCGTGCCGGTGGACATGATGTTCCGGTACAACTTCGTGCCGCTGGAGCAGATGGAGGGCAAGCTTGCGATTGCGGTCTCTGATCCTTCGAAGCTGATGGTGCTGGACGAGATCTCGGGGTTGCTGGGACAGCGGCTGGTGACGCGGGTGGCGACACTGAGCCAGATCACCGAACTGCTGAAGAAGACCGAGCAGAGCCAGCGTGTGCTCGATGAGGCGAGTGAGGGTCTTGCGTTCGATGTGCTGCACGGCGATGAGAACCAGGACTCGAATATTTCGATTGAGCGGCTGACGAGCGAAGACGATATCTCGCCGATTATCCGGCTGGTGGACACGACGATCTTTACGGCGCTGGAGCGACGCGCTTCGGATATTCATCTCGAGACCTTCGATGATTCGCTGCTGGTGAAGTACCGCATCGACGGCGTGCTGCAGCAGGCGATGGCTCCGATTGCGCGGGAACATCACCAGACGATTCTTTCGCGTATCAAGGTCATGAGCGAGCTGGATATTGCAGAGCGGCGCGTGCCGCAGGACGGTCGCTTCCGCGTGCGGTACAAGGGCAGGCTGATCGACTTCCGTGTGTCGATTATGCCGACGGTGCATGGCGAGAATGCCGTGCTTCGTGTGCTCGACAAAGAGTCGATGTCGGAGAAGTTCAAGTCGCTATCGCTGGATGTGGTGGGGTTTGCGGCGAAGGATCTGGAGAGATTTCGGCGGTACATCAAAGAGCCTTATGGCATGGTGCTGGTGACCGGGCCGACGGGTTCGGGTAAGACGACGACTCTTTACGCAGCGTTGAACGAGATTAAATCCGAAGAAGATAAGATCATCACGATTGAAGATCCGGTTGAGTATCAGATTCGCGGCATCACGCAGATTCCGGTGAATGAAAAGAAGGGGCTGACGTTTGCGCGAGGGCTGCGGTCGATTCTGCGACATGACCCGGACAAGATCCTGGTCGGAGAGATCCGCGATGCGGAGACGGCGCAGATTGCGATCAACTCGGCACTGACGGGCCATCTTGTGTTTACGACGGTGCACGCGAATAACGTGGTCGATGTGCTGGGGCGGTTTTTGAATATGGGCGTTGAGCCTTACAACTTTGTTTCGGCGCTGAACTGCATTCTGGCGCAGCGGCTGGTGCGGCAGGTTTGTGAATTTTGTGTGAGAGATGTGCACTATAGCGACGCAGAGTTGTTGGCGAGCGGTCTGGATCTGCACGAGTGGCGCGGGTTCAACTTTCGTGAGGGGCCCGGATGTATTGAGTGCGGCGGGACGGGGTATCGTGGACGGTCGGCCATTCACGAACTGCTGGAGCTGGACGATGAGATTCGCGAGATGTTGCTGGCGAAGAAGCCGGGCAGCGAGATTCGTAAGAAGGCCAAGCAGAAGGGAATGGCTTTTCTGAGGGATTCGGCGTTGGAGAGAGTAAGGGATGGGATTACGACGCTGAAAGAGATCAATAAGGTTACATTTATCGAGGCTGGACGGTAAGGTGACGAATGGAAACACTCCATTCCTAAGTTCACGGCTTTTTGGTTGGACGTGCTTTCTGCTGGCACTCCTTGCGGTTCTTACCATGCCTCGTAGCATTCACAGCGCTTGGCTGGGAATGGCTAACTCGACATGGCGATGGCCCGCGGTAGTCTTCATCGTCTGCATTCGCTCGCTATGGATTTATGTCTTCGCAAAACGATGGCTTTTAATAGGTCAAGCGCATTCTGAGAGTAAGTAGCTTGATGAAGAAAAACAGGTAGTCTAGGACGGAATGGAAATTTTACCGAAGACATTGGGCACGCGGCCGCGGCTGGCGGTTGAGGTTCGCGCAGAGGGCGTCGTGGCGGCGCGGGCTGAAGATGCCTCTGCTCTGCTGACCGCTGTGGCACGAGTTGACCTGGCGAATGGCGCGCTGGCTCCTGGACTGAAGCATGGCAACCTCGTTGATAAGACTTGCGTGTCGTTAGCGGTGCGCAAGGCGCTCGACACGGTTTCGGGGCGTGGGTCGTCCGATCGGGCAGAGCGGGGCGCGGGGCGCCTTCGGGATGTGACGCTGGTGGTGCCGGATTCGGCGGTGCGTGTGTTGTTTCTGGACTTCGAACAGCTGCCCACCAAAGTGGCGGAGGCTCTACCTCTGGTGCGGTTTCGTTTGAAGAAGCTGCTGCCCTTCGACGCGGATGATGCGATGGTGAGCTACCAGGTGATGTCGAGCGAGAAGGGAACGATCAAGCTACTGGCGGTTGCGATCCCGAAGGCTGTGCTCGAAGAGTACGAGGCGATGGTGCTGGCTGCGGGATATCTGCCGGGCGCGGTGCTGCCGAGTACGCTGGCTGCGCTGGCGGGCCTGGACGAGACGCCGTCGCCGGTGCTGGTGGTTAACGCCGGGCTCGGTTCGGTGACGACGGCGATTGTGCAGGCGGGAGTTCTGCTGCTGCATCGTTCTGTGGATATGGGTGCGGGGGCGAGTGCGGGTGCTCCGGTTGAACTGGTTGAGAGCGCGATACCGCTGGTGGATCGGGAGAGTTCGGTGCAGGAGTGGGCGCGGCAGGAGCCGCTGGGGCCGGATGGATGGGATCGGTTCGATGCGCCTTCTGGAATGCCGCCTTCGGTGATGAATTCGGCTTTGGTGCGAGAGATTGAGGCGCAGGCAGCGGCGCGTGAAGTGGCGCAGGCGGTGAGCGTGGCGGCGGCTTACTTTGAAGACTCGTTGCATACGGCTCCTGAGCAGTTGCTGATCGCGGGAACACTGGACGCGGGGACGCTGACGGCGGCGACCGAAGAGAACGGGCTGGAGGGCCTGCGGGTGCGCGAGATGATGGATGCAGGGATGATGGAGGCGGGAGCGGTGACGGCGAGTGTGCCGCGAGGCTGGCTGGCCGGCGTCCGGGGAGCGCTGAAGAACTGATGCGAATCTCTGTCAATCTTGCGAATCGACCGTTCATTGAGCTGAGGCCGTTGTTTGCGAAGCTTCGGCTGGCGATGGTGGTGCTGGCGCTGCTGGCGGTGGGGTTGGGGTTTGCGCTGCACTCGCTGAATGCCAAAGCCCGCGTGGCGCAGGCGCAGATGGACGCGCTGAAGGCGAAGACGCAGAGGTATCAGAACGAGCGCCAGGCGAACGAAGCGAGGATGCACCAGCCGCAGAATATGGCAGTGCTGGAGCGGTCGCGTTTTCTGAACCAGATGTTTGCCGAGAAGAGCTTCAGCTGGACGGCCGTGATGATGGACCTCGAGAAGGTGCTGCCGGTTGGGGTGCAGGTGACCAGCATCGATCCGGCGATTACGAAGGAAGGCGATGTGAATATTCGGCTGCGGGTGAGCGGCGATCGCGACAAGGCAGTGCAGCTGGTAAGAAATCTGGAGACGTCGCAACGGTTCCTTTCGCCGAGGCTTGCTTCGGAGCAGGCGCAGACGCAGGAGGGAAACCGGAACGCGGCGCAGGTGATGGCTCCGGGTGCGGTGCAGTTCGATGTGTTGAGTGGATACAACCCGCTGCCGGAGAGGTCTGCGAAGGATGTCGCGGCGAAGGGCAGGGGCGGTGCAGCGGAGGGTGATTCGCCCGCGGACGGGGTGAAGAAGAAGAGAGCGACGGCTCCGAAGAGCGCATCTCCTGCATCTCCAAAAAGCGGCTTGGCGAAGACTCCAGCGCAGAAGGGAGCTGCGCGATGACAACGGTAGCCGAGAAGAAGCGAACCGCAGTTGCGGCGAAGCAGTGGGCCGAGAAGGCGAGCCGTCTGGGCACCCTGAAGAACTTCCATATCGCAGGAGTCGTGGCGCTGGGGCTGGTGAATCTTTACCTGCTGGCGCATATGGCCTTCGCGTGGCGCGCGGCGAACAGCCAGAATGCGGCTGCGTTGGCGGACCAGATGGTACAGATGAAGACGGCGGAGATCGCAAGACAGCCACTGGAAGGTTTGGACGAGAAGCTGGCGCAGGCCACGAAGGATGCAGACAAGTTCTACAAGCAGCGGCTGCCGTTTGCGAACTCCGAGGTGGCTGGAGAGCTGGGCGCATTGGCGAAGAAGCAGGGAGTGAAGCTGACGCGGGTGCAGTATGCCTACTCGCCGGTGATGGATGGGACCGTCGGCGCACTGACCGAGGCGCGGATGGATGCGAGCTTGAGTGGGGACTACCGGCCGCTGGTGCTGTTTATCAACTTGCTGGAGCGGGACAAGATGTACTTCCTGATCACGGGGCTTACACTGACCGGGCAGCAGAGCGGGACGGTCGGGCTAAGGCTGCGGCTGACGACTTACCTGCGGTCGCCGGTGGGGACCGAAGGCTCGGAGAAGAGCGTAGCTGGTGCTGGTGAGAAGGCGGCTGAAAGCACCTCGGAAGCGACTGCGGCGGGAGGCCAGCGATGATGCGGCTGACTGCGGATCAACAGAAGAAGGGCGCTGCGATCGTTGCGTTCGTGCTGGTTGCGGCTGGCGTCTTGTACTACGAGCTGCGTGATGACAGCCCTGCTCCGGTGGCGCCGCCTGTGGTCGTCACGGCTCCGGCGAGGTCTGCTCCTGCTGCGGGGGCGGTTGTTGCGCTGCCGTCGGGAAATATCGCGGGTGCGGCGGCGAAGAAGCTTGGGACGACCTCGGCACAGCTTGATCCGACGTTGCGAATGGATGCGATGCTGGTGACCGAGTCATTGGTGTACTCGGGTGGTGGACGGAATATATTTTCGGCGAACTCTGCCCCGATTGATATCCCAAAGCCGATTGTGCCAGTCAGAACGGTGAAGGCTCCGCCGCCGGGTCCGCCGCCACCTCCACCTGGTCCGCCTCCACCACCTCCGATCGACCTGAAGTTCTTTGGTACCGCGACCGCCGCGGACGGAACACGCAGAGCATTTCTGCTGCACGGGGAGGATGTGTTTCTGGCCTCCAATGGCGATATCGTGCAGCGGCGGTATAAGGTGATAACGATCTCGGCCAACTCCGTGCAGGTGGAGGATATGGCGAACAACAATACGCAGACGCTGCCGCTGTTGGCGCGGTGAGACTGCGAAGCTGGAGGTAGATGCGATGAGGAAGCTTCGCCCCGGTTTTCGGCTCGGTGACCGCAATCCCCGTGTGTGCGCGAAGGGTGATCTGCGCGTCGGGGATCTGCACATTGATGACCTCCACATTGATGTTCGACACGGAGAGCAGGGCTTCATGCTGGTGGGGCTGATCGTCGCGATCTTCATCATTCTGCTGGTGCTGGGAATCGCGGCTCCGAAGATGGCGCAGGAGCTGAGGCGCGAGAAGGAGGTCGAGGCGGTCCATCGCGGAAACCAGTACGTGCGCGCGATCCAGCTCTACTACCGCAAGAACAACTCCTATCCGGGCACGATGGATGCGCTGGCGAAGGGAACGCCTGTGAAGTATCTGCGTCAGGAGTACGTCGATCCTTTCACGGGCAAGGCGGATTGGCGATTGATTCACGTCGGCGAGGCGAAGACTACAGTGAAGGGATTCTTCGGCAAGCCATTGACGGGTCTTGCGCCGGGGTTGGGTTCGGCCGCGGGCCTGGCATCTCCTGGGGCGGCCGGGGCGGGAGCCGCAGGTTCCTCGTCGGCATTTGGGTCTTCGAGCGGCAGCGCATTCGGTTCATCGGGGGCAGGGTCGGGGTCAAGCGCCTTTGGGGGCTCTTCCGGAACTACGCTGGGAGGTACAAGCTCCGCCGGGGCTACCTCGGGTGGCACCACGGGAGCTGGAAGCTCAAGCCCGGGTGCGGCGAGCGGAGCGACGGGTTCAACGGACAGCTCGGGAGCCGCCTCGACTGGGACCGGCACGAACAGCACGTTGGGATCTGCAGCCGGAATTGCCAGTCAATCCACTGGTGGTTTTTCGGGGGGTGGAGCACCGTTCGTCGGTGTTGGCATTCCCAAAGAGGGCACCTCGATCAAGGTGCTGAACGAGCAGACGTCGTACAACACGTGGGAGTTTATCTACGATCCCCGGATTGAACAGATGAAAGCCGCCGCAGGTCTACAAGGCGGAGGAACGCAGGGACTTGGATCGGCTGGCGGACTGAGCTCAGGCGTTGGAGGTGCTGGGACCGGTACTGGAACCTCTGGATTCGGGTCGTCGGGGAGTTCGGGCTTCGGCTCTTCGCCTAGTTCCGGATTTGGATCGTCACCCAGCTCAGGATTTGGCTCATCGCCAAGTTCGGGCTTCGGATCGTCTCCCGCATCCGGTTCGCAAGGGAGTGGCACAACTACTCCGACTACACCGCAGCAGCCTCAGTGATCCTTTGCGGCTCCGGTGCTGCTCCGGAAATCATAGCTGCGTGGCGACTACGGTTTCTTTGTAACCGCTGCCTTTTGATCGATAGTGCGCAGGCGGCCGATACGTCCGTGTGGACCCACAACAAAGGGAAGCGATAGCGCGTTCCAGTTTTTGTCTGTATCTTCAGGGTCGGTCGGTGAGGGCGTAAGCGGACGCCAGTTTTTTCCATCGTCGTTTGAGATGTCGGTGCCGTTCGGGCCTACCGTGATCCAGAGTTTCTGATCGGCATCCCACGCGACGGCGGAGCGATAGCCGTGGGGTGGGGTTGTGGAGGAGATTACTCTTTGCCGCTCAGATCCGAAGAAGACCACGCCCCCAAGTGAGTTGTTTTCCCGGTGTGGCAGATATGCACACGCACCGACACTATCTGGAGATTCATAGTTTCCTCCCACAACCATCAAGTCGTCTTTGTAGGGTTGGGTCTGTCTGCTTGCAATAGAGAAAGCTCCCGAACTTTTGTTGGAAGAAAATGGAAGCTTCGTTACTGTAAATTTGAATTTCGTCTCATTGTCGAACGGATTGTGTGGCTCCGCCGAAAACAAACGCGACCCGCCTTCGCCACCGGTAATGAAGCGAATCTCGTTTGGCCTGAGTGTGACGACAACACTATTGCTCGCTGCAAAAAGAGATTCTCTCGTGTTCGCGTTGATCGGTCCTAATCGTTTGTATGCATTCACTTCATCATCTTTCGCCCATATTTCCCAAGAGTCTCCTCCGTTTTGCGTTGTATAAACAGCAAATTGACCATTCACGGGATCGCCGACAAGAACGCCAGACCGGTGGTCATTGGACTGCCGTTTCTTTGGCAAGAAATCAAACCTAATTGAATCCCAGAAGCCGTCTTTGTCCGGGTTCGTGAAGATGAGCTTCCAAGTCTGGCAACCATCCGTGGTTTTGTAGAGTCGGGACTGATCGCCCGGGCCGCTGGACATCACGATGGCGGTGTTTTCGTCGAAGGCCTGGACGCCGCGGAAGTCGAGCTTCTCCGCACCGGGTGGAATCGCGCAGGTCTGCCAGAGGTAGCCACCGTCTTCGGTGCGCAGCACGGTACCATCAGTGCCGCTGGCCCACGCGACTCCTCCGCCGACGTTGTGAATGCCGCGCAGGCTGGCGGTGGTGTGGGACTCTTCGATATCCCATTGAGCGTAGGCGAAGCTTGCGGCTTGTGTCGTTCCCAGAGTGAGGGCCAGGGTGAGCGCCAAAA
The DNA here is from genome assembly GCF_040358255.1 of Tunturibacter gelidoferens. Lineage (NCBI taxonomy): Bacteria > Pseudomonadati > Acidobacteriota > Terriglobia > Terriglobales > Acidobacteriaceae > Tunturiibacter > Tunturiibacter gelidiferens. Next base: position 4,653,411 of record NZ_CP132938.1, on the reverse strand, counting down.
GAAGGTGAGAGGATCGCATCTGCTGACTAGTGTATGACGGAGCCCTGACCGAAGCGTGTAGGTGAACCTGAGGAGAGCGGTTCGTCCTGCGCACGAAGTCCCACACAATCGCGATGAGACCGCGAGTATGGGCACCCGCACCTTGCGATGCATCGGGCTCCGGCGATATGACCACAGGAATGGCCGAGTTGCGCGGAGCGGTGGCGATGAGTCGCAGGTTAGAGCTTTTGTTGCCAGAGGCCGAGTGCTGCGCCGGTGGGGTCGCTGATAACGCTGAACCAGCCCATGTTCGGTACCTCTTGAACGTCGACGTGGACTTGCGCACCCAGGCCTGCGGCCTGTTTTGTTGCTGCGTGAATGTCATCGACTGCGACATAGGGCAGCCAGGACGATGGCGCTCCCGGGACGGGCTGTGTCATCATGCCGCCGCCAGGGCCGCCGCCCTCCGGTTTGAACATGGAGTAGGTCATTCCTTCTCCATATTGGGTGTCGGTGATCTCCCAGCCAAACATGTCCGTGTAAAAGCTCTTCGCTTTTGCGAGGTTGGTGCTGCCTAACTCCAGGTGACAGAAGGGGTGTGCCATTGAGTTGTCCTCTTTTTTCAAGATGGTGTTTCGCGGCCCGCGTGCACGAAAAGGATTTTACTCGGAAACGGTTTACAGGGTTGTGACACCATTCTTCAAAGAGTGGAAGCCTGCGATCCCCGGAGGAGTTCCATGATGAGACGCATTGGATGGATCGGAGTGCTGAGTCTGGTATGCGCTGGGATGGGCGCAGCGAGGATGGCGGCGCAGAACGGGACAAACCATAAAGGCGGCTCGACCTCCGGAACGTCGTACAAGCGGCAGCAACCGGCACCGAAGGGAGTTCCTGCCGCTGGGGCGAAGGTGGCGCCAACGAATGCGCAGAAGCAGCCGTTGGTGCAGCCTCAACCGACAGGTACCCTCAAGCCACTCCAGACGCTTCCTTATCAATCGCCAACAGCGAGTGCGCCGGCGAAGGGGGCGTCGGCCACTGTTCCGACGCAGCCGTCCGGATCTGCGCCAGCGGCGAATCCCGCTAACCAGCTGTACATGAACTGGCAACCGATCGGGACGAGGACAACTGGATCGGCTTCGACGCCTATACCTACGCCTACGCCTACACCAACACCTACGCCTACGCCTACACCAACACCAACACCTACACCTACACCAACACCTACACCAACACCTACACCAACACCTACACCTACACCTACACCAACACCTACACCAACACCTACACCAACACCTACACCTACACGAGACACCACGGGAGCCTCGACCGGGTGGGGAACGATTGGGTCAAATTCGCCGCCAGGGACGGCGCAAAACCCGAATGCTTCAGGCGAAGGCTCGAAGGAGTCACCGGGGACTGGATCGAACTCGCTACCATCAACGACAAAAAATCCGCCGCCTGCTACCGGTATGACTACCCGGCACCCTCCGCGCTGGCCGCCGAAAGGATCGCAGACGCCGGCACCGACGTATCCGCGACATCCTCCGAAGACGCCACCACCGCTGATTCCGTCGTATGGGGCGCTGCCGCCGTATGGATATCGGCCGCCGCTGCCGCAACAGATCACTTCGCAGGCGCCAGGTTTGCCGCCCCCGCAGACGGTGCAGCCGTCTGACAACGGACAACCACCACAACCGGTTCAGAGCGCGCAGACACCAGCAGGGCCGACACCGAGTGCGCCGCCGTCGACAGCTCAGACCTCAGAGGCGCCGTCGGTGAATACACAGACGCCACAGCCTCAAGCGTCGTCGAGTCCGGACCATCCAAAGAGCATTCCTGCGATCGAACCGCCGCCGTCCGGATTGAGTCCGGTTATCCCTCTGGTGCCATCGGCGGTCGCTCTGACCTTAACTCCTTCATCCCTTCGACCGGTGGTAGGAAGAAAGATCGTCGTGGTGCCGGCGTTGACGCCGTCGCATGCTGGGACGAGCTACCAGCTGAACTGGGGCGACGGTTCGGCGATGGAGACTGTAAGCGATTCGGGCACACATCGTTATGCGAAGCCGAAGTTATACAAGGTATCGGCCAGGGCCGTGGTGGGGACCAGCGAGTTGAACCGCGAGATTCTGCTGCAGGTGGGCCCGGTGGTCCCGCCGTGGGTTGCTGTGCTGCTTACGACAATCGCAGGAGTGGGGCTCTGGGGCATGCACACGCTGGTGAAGGTGACTACAGGCTGCCGCTGGGACGTGCCGAAGATGAAGTTGTTAGGCAGAGAGACGTATGTGTCGCTGAGTTTTGTATCTGATATGGGGCCCGCTGAAGAGCGCATCACGTTTTCGAAAAAGAGACGCAGGTCCGGATAGGAGCAGCGATGACAGAGACAGCCGAGGAGAACAGAACGAAAGAAGCGACTGCAGTTCTTACCGAGAATATGAGCATAGGAGATCTGTTTTCGCTGGTCTCGGGCGGCGAGGCGGAGACCGACCTGAAGGCTGGGCTCGGTGCGGAGGAGTTGACGGATCTGCGCAAGAAAGTCCCGAAGATGATCTCCTGGAGCAGCGTACAGGAGGGTGTGACCGATTCGCTGGCGGAGGCGATGCATGTAAGCGTGTTGGCAACGCTGGCGAACGGATGGAAGCATTACTCGAAGTTTATGGAAGACGTGCGGCAGAGCCGGAGCAACCCGGAGATGGAGATTGTCTCAGCGATCGCCGACCACTCCATCCACTCCACCCTGCACCCGTATGTGGATGTCCGGCTGGCAGGAGTGAAGGTTCACGAGATCGCGTTCGATGTCGGACTTGTGACCACGATTCGGGGGCTGCTGCTGGGGTTGAAGAAGGGCGAGATCGTCTCGGTAGAGCTTGGGGAGTGCGAGTGGTCCGGAAAGATTGCGGTGGCGGAGGTGGATGTGCTTGAGCGAAAGCTCAAAAAGCTGAAACTTCCAGGGCATCTACGCCTGCAGGATGGCATCGCGATTCCTCTCAGTTGAGACCGTCGCTACTTCGGAGTGAGCGTCAAGGTGTGAGTGGTGGCGGCATCGACTGCTGCATGGCTGAAGGGCAGGGGAAACGTGGTGCCGTGATACCAGGCTGGCCACTGATCCATGAACCAGACGCTCAGAGGATTGGAGGATTCGCCGAGGACGAGGTTTAGGGTGCTGTTGTCGAGTTCGGATAGATCGGCAGTGAAGCGCTCGGAGGGGCCGAAGCTGTGGCCTACCTGCTTGACAGTGACGTCGTCGCCGCTTTGGGGCTGGGGGCCGGGGCTGGTGGGCAGGCCGAGGACGCGCTGAAGGATCGGAGACTGGCCATAGATGGGGTGTTCGATGTTGATGGGCCGGAACTCTCCGTAGTGCCACCTGGAGAGATCGGCTGGAGCGTGGCTATCGGCGAGGGCTTTTGAGACGGCGGCGGTGAGGAAGTCGTCCCAGCAGGAATAGGCCGGGGGAAGCCAGCGGCTGGGGGTGTGCATGATGAGCCACTCTTCCGCGTAGGATTTGTTGCCCCAGGTGTAGAGAGCCGCTCCAGTGCGGCGGACTCCAGGCTGAAGATCCGATTTTGTTCCGGGCTGCGACGTGAACTGCGGGTCGAGCAGGAGTGGCCACAGCGCGGCGCGAGTAGCAACGACGATGGCGGGAGCCGCGGCGTCCGCTTCCACGTTGCCGTTCCAGTCGCGGAGAAGATCGGCAGCCTGGTGAAGACGTTTTGCGGCGACCTTTTCTGTCGTGAACTCGGCTTTGGTGGTGTGATCGAGGGCATAGGCGAGACGCTGAGCGATGACGTGATCGACATCGGAGTATACGTCGGTCTGGAGCGCGAGCATGTCTGCGGCGGTGAGGTGGTCTTTGGTCTCGGCGGCGCGCGCAGTGAGGACCTTCCAGATGCGCTCATTGCGGTAGGGAGCGGCCCAGTTGAGAGTGATGGGGTAGGGATAGTCGTCGCTTGTGACGCGGGCGTTCGCGGTGGCGAGGATGCCGTTGGGCGGGTCGGTCGCCTGCGGCAGGTTGTCATAGGGAATCGTGCCAACCCAATCCTGCGCGGGGTCGAGCGCGTCGGCGGGAACCGGGCTGATGGGGCTTGGCGTAACGATATTGCCGCGAATCGGAATCTTTCCGACGGCATGGTAGCCGATGTGGCCCTGGTCATCCGCATAGACGAGATTCTGCGCAGGGCCGCCAAAGCTGGAGAAGGCAGAGATAAGGCCGGCGCCGTCGGTTGCCGTATCGACGGCCAAAAACGATGGCGAAATGTTTGCGGGATCGTAGATCGTCCAGCGAAGGGAGAGGCTGCGCTTCTCGCTGGGAAAGATGCCCGAGATGACAGGCGTATTCACGCCGCCGTGCTGAGTGGCAGGCACATCAAGGACAACATCCTTCGCTCCTTTGACGTGGATGATCTCCTGTTGGTGAATCACCGCATGCCAGGCGCTGTCGTGCGTTTGATACTCCATCGTGTCGCCACTACCGCGTATGTGTTCGACGTAGACATCCTGCACCTCAGCGCCGAGATTCGTAAATCCCCATGCCACATGGGCGTTGTGGCCGACGATGATAAACGGGACGCCGGGCAGTGAGACGCCGGAGACGTGCAGATCTCCACTCGGCGCGGGTGCTTCAAGATCCGCTTCATACCAGATCCCCGGAATATTATGCGCGAGGTGCATGTCGTTGGAGAGCAGCGGCTTGCCTGTAGCCGTGTGAGCGCCTGAGACGACCCAGTCGTTCGACCCCGCAAAGCATCCGTCGCACACAGGATTTTTCAGTATCTGTTGCAGGGCGAGCAGATCTTCGGGACTCGCAGTAGGAAGCGCCGGTCTCCGAAGTTTCGTCTGCGATTCGTCGAGTGGAATATCCGGAATATCCTGCTGCGGCGCAGTCAGATCGATCAGCGGCTGAGCCGGCGGATGGTCGCGCCACGAGCCCACAGGATACAGGTCCCCAACCAGATGCGAAGGCAGCCGCGCTGTCAGCGCCTCGCGATTCAACTCCTGCGGAAAGCTGTTCGTAAGATCCTGAAACATCACCAGGCCAATCAGAAGACTGTCGCGCGGAGTCCACGGCGCAGGCACATAACGCAGCAGGCGAAACTCGAGCGGCAGATGAGCGCTCTGGTCGGCGATCGAAGCATTGACGCCAGCGGCATAGCGCTCAAGCAGATGAAGCTGATCTGCCGGGAGAGTAGCCAGCGCACGATCGGCCGCAGCGCGAATCTGCAGCGTGCGTTGAGCGCGATCGTGCTCAAGCAGAGGCGCACCGAGGATCTCCGCAAGGTTGCCCGCGGCGTGTCGGCGCAGCGCATCCATCTGCCACAGCCGGTCCTGCGCGGTCACATATCCCTGCGCCGTCACCAGATCGTCAAGCGAACTTGCCCGAAGATGAGGAACGCCATGGCCGTCGCGCTGAACCGAGACTGGAGCGGACAACCCAGAGATGGAGATGACTCCATCCAGCTGCGGCAGAGCATCGTGCATCGCCTGGCGAGTCCAATGGCGCGCGTAGAAGAAACCAACCGCGCCGGAAACCAACACGAGCAAAGTAAAAATAACGACGAGTCGATAAAAGATCCGTCTGCGCTGAACCCGCAGGGCGGTGCGGGCTTCTTCCGGGGAGGCTGCTGCGGCGATCGATTCGTACGGGTTCATAGCCTTGATCGAAGTGTAAATGGAGTGCGGGAATCTGCGCGCAACTCGACATCGCCTCGCACATGTCATTTAATCTGGTTTACTTGGCATCAGTTTCAGAGACACTGGACGTAGTTTCGTTTGCAACGCGGTGCCGGACCGAAACGAGGGTGTTATGGAAGCTGGATCGAGTCTGCATGCTGTCGAGACAGTCATTCTTCTTCTGCTGGTGCTGGTCGCCGGTTTTGCGGCGATGGCGCGGCGGATCAAGGTGCCCTATCCCATCGTGCTGGTGCTGGCGGGGCTGATCATCAGCTTCCTGCCGCGTATGCCGCGTGTTCCGCTCGATCCGAACGTCGTCTTCGTGGTCTTTCTGCCGCCGCTGCTGTACGCGTCCGCGTGGTGGATGTCCTGGCGTGAGTTTCGCCGCAACGCAATCTTGATAAGCCTGATGGCGTTCGGGCTGGTCGGCTTCACGGTGTGGGGCGTAGCGGAGTTCTCCGAGCACTTCATCACTGCGCTCGACTGGAAGGCTGGCTTTCTGCTCGGTGCGGTCGTCGCAACAACAGACGCGATCGCCGCAACCTCGATTGCAAAGTCCATCGGCCTGCCCAGGCGGATCGTCGACATCCTGGAAGGTGAAAGCCTGTTGAACGATGCGACCGGTCTGCTGGCGCTCGAGATTGGACTTGGAATCATCCAGGGCGGTGAGACCCCGACGCTGGGCGGGGGCCTGGCGAGGCTGCTGTATCTGGTAATCGGAGGCATCGGGATCGGCCTGCTGATCGGGGTGATCGTGGGCTGGCTGGAAAAGTTCATCGACTACGGTCCGGTCGAGCTCGTGGTGAGTCTCGTCGTTCCGTACGCAGCTTACATCGCAGGAGAGCACGCCAAGGCCTCAGGAGTTCTGGCAGTCGTGGCGTGCGGAATCTACCTGAGCCGCAAGAGTACGCAGTTCTTTTCGCCGGAGGTGCGTCTGCAGGTGCATGGCGCCTGGGACGCACTGACCTTCATGCTGAATGGCCTGGTCTTTGTGCTGATCGGATTGCAGCTGCCCTACGTCCTGAACGGGATTCACGGCAAGTTCGGCAGGGGAACGCTGATCTTTTACGGAGCCGTCTTCAGCGTGGTGCTGATCGTGCTGCGAATGGTCTGGGTCTTTCCGGCCATCAAGATCGCGTCGTATGTGGAACGGCGATGGATGGGGCATCAAGAGGAGGAACTGCGCCCGCGCGAGGTCTTCGTCGTCGGATGGACAGGAATGCGCGGTGTCATCGCGCTGGCTGCGGCGTTCTCTGTTCCGGAGATGCTGGGAAACGGTAGAGCTGAGACAAGAAACCTGATCGTGTTTCTGGCGTTCTGTGTCATCCTAGTCACCCTCGTGCTCCAGGGTCTTACGCTGCCCGCGTTGATTCGCGCGCTGGGACTGGCCGGCGTACCGGGCATGGATCCGGAGGAGAAGGAGGCACGGAGAATCGTACTTCGTGCGGCGCTTCATCATCTTGAGGAGGAACGCAAGCGGCAAGGGCAGGACGCAGAGCATCTATACGACGACCTGATTCATCGGTACAGGCACAAGCTTGCAGCCGTCGGCGGTGGCGAAGAAGGAGATCTTGAGGCCGCCGACACCGAGACGATGACACGTCTGCGAAGCATCCTGGAAGATGCCTTGCAGGCCGAGCGACGCACGCTGATCAGTCTGCGCGACAGGGGGCGGATCAGTGATGACACGTTGCGGACGATGGAGCGCGAGTTGGACCTCGCCGAGACCAGGTATCAGGGGACGCCGATCGCGTAGCTCTGGCATGCCGTAAACCTTCCAGATGGAACTACTCCAATCCAGCTCCCCTGATGACACCATCCTGAGACTCGACCGGTGGCTCCAGGAGCCGGGTATAGCCCGCGTTGGTGCGCGGCAGCGTGAAGACGATGACCGCGATAATCAGGATGATGATCGGCAGGATGACGACGCTGCCTTCAGGACCCGTTGTGCCTCCACTCAGCAGCGGCTTGCCGACGGGGTGGGTAGCGAGGAGGTGGTGTTGCACCATGATGCCGCTGTCGGCTACTCCGTAGAGGAAGGATTGGCCCCAGTCCCAGGTAGTGTGAAAGCCGACGGCCCACCAGAGAGAGCCGGTACGCCAGAGGACGAGACAGAACATCATCGAGGCGATACCTGCGGTAAGCAGCCCGATGGGCGACTCTCCGGGATTGCTGCCGTGGATCAGGCCAAAAAACGTTGAAAAGATGACAGCCGAAGTCCAGAAGGCAAGAACGTTGCTGTGAAGAGTTTTGAAGGCTGATCGAAAGAGGCCGGCCAGGCCGCGAGTGAGCGTGTACTGGAGATAGCCACGAGTGAAGTACTCCTCCAGTAAACCGACAGCGAAGAACAACGCCAGCCACTGCGCGCCGTAGCGGAGTATGTCGCTGCCAAAGAGGAGGCGATTGTCGAAGACAAGAAAACCAGCCTTCCAGAGGATGAGAATGAACGGTGTGAGGCAGATGATGCCCCAGGCGAGCCCCGCGACAAAGTGCGGGAGCTTGCTGGCACCTCCAAGACCGTAGACGCCGATAGGGCGGCGCTCCACCTTCGACATGATCCACGTGATGATCCCAACTCCGAACAGCGGTACGGCCTCGTTCAGAAACATGAAGTAGAAGGGGATAGTGTGGTCCGGCGAGGTGTGGTGGGTGGGTGGATGAATCTTGTGCGTGATGAAGTTCGCGAGAAAGAGAAAGGCCGCGAAGAGAGCAATAAAGATGAGCATGCTCCAGCCGGCGCGAAGCCCGTCCGTGCCGAAGAACACATGGCGCAGCGGCGAGGGTCGCTCGATCGGAGAGTGCGGGGTCGGAGGAAGCGGCGTGTCGGGCAATGGATCTTGGGTATTGGTCTGCAAGGGAATCCTCGTAGGGCTGGATTTGGTATACGCGAAGAGCCTGCGGGAAGTTCCGCGAAGTGACAGGGATCGCGACCGATGCAGGGTGCGCTATGCTGGACTCTTCACACCTTCCAGGAAAGGTGTTGAGCACGGGAGAGAGCCGATTTGGACTGTAAGATTTTTTATCACGATAAGTGCTTCGATGGTGCTTGTTCGGCTTCGCTATTCACGCGATTTCACCGGGAGTGCGTGAAGACGGCGACCTCGTACTCCTACCATGGGCTGGTGCATCGAGCAGGCGCACTCTTCGACGAAGCCGAGTTCATCAGCGGCGAAAACGCGATCGTGGACTTTAAATACTCCGCTTCCCCCAAGGTGACCTGGTGGTTCGATCATCACCAGAGCGCGTTTTTGACGCCCGAAGACCAGATGAACTTTGAAGCAGGACAGGCCGACGGTTCGCAGCGCATGCGAAAGTTCTTCAACCCGAACTACATCTCCTGCACCAGCCTGATCGCAGACATCACGCAGGTCAACTTCGGCTTCGACACAGCTCCCATGCTGGAGCTGATCCAGTGGGCCGACATCGTCGACGGCGCGCGGTACGAAAGCGCCAAGGCCGCAGTCGAGATGGCCGAGCCTGCGATGAAGCTGACGATGGTCATCGAAAGCTCCGCCGACGGCACCCTGGTGAAGAGACTGATTCCGCTTCTGACCGAGATGAGTCTGCAGCAGGTTCTGGACCAGGGATTCGTTCAGGAGCAGCTTGGCCCGTTGATGGGCCGGCACTGGGCCGCGCTTGAGCTCATCAAACAGCGAGCCACCGTCGACCAGGGCGTGATCACCTTCGACATCTCCGACCAGCCGACCGAGGGATACAACAAGTTCATCCCGTACTACCTGCATCCTGACGCAACCTACAACGTGGGGTTGAGCAAATCGAGCTTCCGAACCAAGGTGTCCGTAGGAACCAACCCGTGGACCAAGCTGATGCCTTCGGAGCTGGTCAATCTCGCTGCCATCTGCGAGCGCTACGGCGGGGGAGGCCACGCTCGCGTAGGCGCGATCAGCTTTCCCCCTGATCGCGAGGACGAAGCGCGACAGGCAGTCGGCGAGATCGTGGCGGAGCTGCGAGCAGCTTCAACCGGCCCCGAAAAAAATAGTTGAAAAAGTTGGCGTATTTTTTCCACCTGGAAAAGTGACGGTCAATGCACCACATTCACCATGCATCCCACCACGTTCTCACCACCAAAACACCACACCAAAAACACTCTTTTTCTAAAACACCCTCAAAAAATACCAGCAAAAACAACAAACCCCGGAGCGAACCATGCTCGCTCCGGGGTTTTGTTGTTTTTCTAAACTAAGGTTTAAGTTTTGTAAAAAGATTGAGCTTCGTCAGATCGTTGAAGATGACGAACGCAAAGAACGCCAGCAGGCAAACAAACGCAACCTGGTACACGCGCTCCTTGATCTGCTGATTTACATCCCGCCGCATGATCGTTTCAATCAGCAAAAACAGGATCATGCCGCCGTCGAGAATCGGAATCGGCAGCAGGTTGAAGATCCCCAGATTCAACGAGATGTAGCTCATCAAGCCAATCAAAGGCATCCAGCCCGGCATCTGCGCCGCCTGATGAATCTGCTGCCCAATCCCAATCGGACTCTGCAAACTCTTAACCGAAACCTGCCGGGTAAACAGCCGTTTCAGAACCTCAACGATAAGAAGAGAGCCTTTTTTGTTGAACTCCCACGACGCAACCATTGCCTTACCCAGCGGCAGCCTCTCTACTTTGACGGGAGGCTGCACAGCCACAAAACCTAGCCGGTAGTCCTTTTCCTTAGGTCCACCGGGAGTCTCTGCTAGCTCCGGAGTGACCTGAATTGGTAAAGTCTGCGTCGTGCCATCAGGCGCAGTGCGTTGAATCAAAAGGGCCGCGGGCTTACCAGCCTGATTCTGAAGATAGGACAACAGTGCAGGAACGGAGTGCAACTGAAGCCCGTCGATACTGAGGATCTTGTCGTGGGGCTTGAGCCCCGCGTGGGCTGCGGGCATGTTGGGCTCAAGCGAGTCGACCTGAACGGGCGTCGTCTGCATCTTCGGAATGAGACCAAGGTTGTCGAGAGAAAAGTCGTCGGGTGCGCCCTTGTTTTCAACGAAGAGTTTGGTGTCGGTGCGCTGGCCGTTGCGGATGAAGGAGAACGGCACGGTCTGGTTGAGATTCAGAAGGGAGCGTATTCCGACCTGGTCCCAAGTGGGGTTTTCGATGGAATCATAGTGGACGATAGTGTCGCCGCTACCGATGCCGGTCCTGCTTGCGGGCGTGTTCGGGGTGATGTAATCGGTGTGAGCAGGCCCGTCGATGAACTCCTGCACCTCGTTGTGGAGCATGGAGACGCCGGTCATGAGGCCGAGGGCGAGGATGAAGTTTGCGATCGGGCCTGCGAGTGCGACCAGGATGCGCTGCCAGCGGGGATGGGCGTTGAAGTCGCCGGGATCGGTTGTGCGAGGCTCGTCCGTCTCAATGGTCTGGAAGGACATTTCGCCGGCCATCTTGACGTAGCCGCCCAGAGGAACGGCGGCGATCTGGTATTCGGTGTCGCCGCGGCGGAAGCCGAAGAGGCGCTTGCCGAAGCCGATGGAAAAGACCTCGACGCGGATACCACAGAGCTTGGCGACCGCGAAGTGGCCGAACTCGTGGACCAGAACCATGATGCCGAGGACGATGAGAAGCTGGATGATTGTTGCCATGAAGTTCGGGAGGACCTCGTTACTTGGTTGGCTGCAGGCTACCGTTGGGCGCCGGTGAGTTGGCGGGCAATCACTTCGCGCGCAGAGGCACGCGCGGCAAGATCTGCATCAAGCACATCGAGGATAGACGCCGGAGATTGACCGGAAGTTAGCTGCAGCACAGCATCTATTGTACGCGGGATGCCAAGGAAGGGGATACGTCCTTCGAGGAATGCGGCTACGGCGATCTCGTCGGCGGCGTTGAGGGCGATGCAGGCGTTGCCACCGGTTTCGGCTGCTTCGTAGGCGAGTCGGAGACAGGGGAATCGATTGAGATCGGGCTGGGAGAAGTCCAGCTGCGAGAGTGTGGTGAGGTCGAAGGTGAGGGCCTCTTTTTCAGTCACGGCGACGCGCTCTGGATAAGCGAGGGCGTAGAGGATGGGGAGGCGCATGTCGGTGACGGAGATCTGGGCGAGGATGCTGCCGTCGACGAACTCGACGAGGGAGTGGACTGTGGATTGAGGGTGGATGGTGGTGCGGACCCGGCTGGCAGGGAGGTTGAAGAGGCGGCAGGCTTCGATGACCTCGAAGCCTTTGTTCATCATGGTGGCGGAGTCGATGGTGATGCGCTGGCCCATGACCCAGGTGGGATGCTTGAGGGCCTGCTGCGGGGTGATGTTCTCGAACTCGGCGAGGGGAGTGTTGCGGAAGGGGCCACCCGATGCTGTGAGCCAGATCTGCTTCACTTCGGCTGCGGTGCCGCCGCGCATGCACTGGTGAACGGCGTTGTGCTCGGAGTCGATGGGGAGGAGGGCTACGTTGTGTTGCTTTGCCGCGGCGATGATGAGCTCGCCTGCGGCTACGAGGCACTCCTTGTTGGCGAGGCCGATGGTCTTGCCGGCGCAGACTGCGGCGTAGGTGGCTTCGAGGCCGGCTACGCCTACGATGGCCGACACTACGAAGTTGACCTCAGGCAGCGTGGCGACATGGATGGTGCCTTTGCTGCCATGGACGACTTCGATGTTGGTGATGCCTTCGGCTTTAAGGCGAGTCAGCAGAGCGGCTGCGAGGGCTTCGGTGGCGAGGGAGATGACTCTGGGCCGCCAGCGTAGGCACTGGGCGAAGGCATCGTCGATGTTGGTGCCAGCGGCGAGGGAGACGACCTGGTAACGGTCGGGGAAGGATTCGCAGATGGAGAGAGTGCTGTGGCCGATCGAGCCGGTCGAGCCGAGGATTGCTAGCTTTCTCACGAGGCCTCGGCCTCGGGGTCTATGGGGTGCTTTGGATTCTCAAGGTGGCTGGCGGCGCGCAGCGTGGCTGGCCTGCCGAAGGGGTCTCCCCCCCTATTACCTGCGCGTAAGTCTTTTCCTTGCATAGATATGGGGGTCGCGTTGTCTCGTAAATATTTCATATACAAAGGGTTACTTGCAAATATGTCCAGTCAAAGGAGTTACGTCGCATCCTTGGTAAACGTCGGGGTTTACTTCAGAACTACTTCAAGTATAGCCGGTTGAGGGAAACTAATACGCCATGCGAATTCCCTTGATTGAGGAGGGTTTGAGCTGTTTCGGGGCTTGACAAGATTTGGCCGCGAGGGCTCTTCCGGGGAATTTGTGCGATTTGGGTGAGAAAGGGGTGGACGGTATGGGTGGGTCCGACCTCTTCGGGATCCTTCGCTGCGCTCAGGATGACAGCAAAGGCGAGGATTCGACGGCAGAGGCGACTGCACAGGCTGAGGATTCGATGGCACAGTCGATTGATTTGACTGCACAGGCTAATGATTCGATGGCAGAGGCTGATGATTTGATGGCGCGGGCTGATGCGAGGCGAGAGCGGGCACGGCAGTTGAGAGATCGCGGGTTTCTTCGACTCTTATTTCTGGTCGGCTATGTTCTGGTGTGGGGTTAGGATTGCCAGCCGTATTGGGCGGCGAGGTCTTTGAAGTCAGGGTTTTGCTGGAGGATGAGAGCTAGTTTTTTGGCTCGGGTCCAGCCTTTTATTTCTTTTTCTCGGGCTATGGCTGATCGGATGTCGCCGAAACGCTCGTGCAGGAAAAGACGGTTGCAATGATATTTGCTGGCGAAGGTGGATTTGATGCCGTTTTTGTGCTCGAAGAGGCGCTGGTCGAATCTGCTAGTAACGCCGGTGTAGAGGGTTCCGGTGCGGCTGCCGAGGATATAGACGTGGCCTTCTGGCATGGTTGTTTTGTGGGGAAAAACGGGTTGTTTTCGCAGAAAGGGTGGAACGGTATGGGTGGGTATGAGTGTGTCGGGATCCTTCGCTGCGCTCAGGATGACAGCAAAGGCGGACAACGGCAAGTGCAAAGGCGAACAATGGCAAGTGCAAAGGGCGGACACAGGTGCAAAGGGCGGACACGGAAAGTGCAAAGGGCGGACACGGAAAGTGCAAAGGCGGACACGGAAAGTGCAAAGGCGGACAACGGCAAGTGCGAGAACGTTTGGAGTGCCGTTAGAAGCGGCCGAGACCGAAGTAGTCCTTGAGGAGGAGGACATACCAGAGGACTGGGGCGGCGAGGAGGAGAGCGTCGATGCGGTCGAGGATGCCGCCGTGGCCGGGAAGCATGGTGCCGGAGTCCTTGACGCCTGCGCCGCGTTTGATGGCGGACTCGAGAAGGTCTCCTAGCTGGGCGGCGATGTTGAGGATCGCGGCGAGCAGGAGGGATTGCCAGAGTGGCTCGGAGATGTGAAGCAGGGTGTTGCCGTGGGCGGTGAGGGTGTCGGCGATGGCGATGACGATGCTGGCGGCGATCACGCTGCCGATGATAGAGGCGATAGAGCCCGCCCAGGTTTTGCCAGGGCTAAGACGGGGGGCGAGCTTGCGTTTGCCGAAGGCGCGGCCGATGTAAAGGGCTGCTATATCGCCGGCCCAGACACAGACCATGAGGAAGAGGACGAGCGCGGGACCATCCTCCTGTTTCCAGAGGAGGGGGACCAGCGTGAGGGGGTAGGCAATGTAGATGAGGCCGAAGAGGCCCTGGGCGGTGTCGGGCAGGACCTGGATGAGCGGGGCTCGAAAGCCGTTCCAGGCGAAGAGAATCAGGGTGAGTCCGCTGAGGACGGGAAGCTGGGACTCGACGGGAACGTTGGGGAGGGTGACGACGAAGGCGAGAGCGGTTCCGAGGGTCATCCACCAGATGGGGATGCGGAGTTTGGCTCCGTGTGCTTCTGCACCGACGGAGGCCAGCTTGAGGTATTCATAGGCTGCGAGTTCTGCAACGATGGCGCTGAAGAGTGTGATCATCCACAGCTGTCCGAAGAAGATGAGGGCGAAGACGGCGAGGATGAGAACCGTGGCGGTAAGAATGCGTTTCATGAAGTCCTGAACAGAATATATCGGAGTCGTCAAGATTATTTTATTTTATATCTTGACTTATCAAGATATATCTTAGTAATATCCAGCCATGAGAAAACTACACGAACACTTACACGAGCACTACAGAGGTTGCCATGGCACAGAAGAAGGGCGTGGTGAGAGACACAGGGACAATCAACGAGGCGGTTTTGGCGACTTTGGCGGAGGACGACATGGCTTTCGCGGGGGACGTGGAGGGCCGATGCGGTTCTTTGGGGCGGGCGATCTTCGCTACGTGATTTTGCAGCAGATTGCGGAGAAGCCGAGCCATGGATACGAGATCATCAAGTCGATCCAGGAGCGACTGGGCGGGGTGTACGCGCCGAGTCCGGGGGTTGTGTATCCGATGCTGACGATGTTGGAGGAGATGGGACACGCGACCGTGGTCTCCGAGGGCGCGCGCAAGCTTTATACGATCACGGAGGAGGGGTCGAAGTCACTGGCTGAGAATAAAGCGGTGGTGGATGCGATCTTCGCGAGGATGGACCATGCTCGCAGCGAGCAGGGGAGTGGTCGTTCTCCTCAGATTGAACGCGCGGTGGAGAACTTCCGGATGGCGCTGCGGATGAAGAAGGGTCCGCTGACGACGGAACAGATTCACGCGATTACAGACATCATTGACGCTGCTGCAAAGCAGATTGAGAGGGCTTGAGATGAACTCTTACCGTTACAAGATCACGGTGGAGGCGCTGACTGGAGCGAAGGGAGAGCCGGTGGAGGGACGGACACTGTCGTTCGAGACTGCGAACCACGACGATATTCTGGGAATTGTGGAGAGGATGCGGGCTTGGTTGCCGTTCGACAGCCATACGGTTGCGTCGCTGGGAGTTGGGCTAAAGTTGGTCTCAGAGGTAGCGCTGATGGAGCGCAACGATCCTATGTTTGCGGCGATTCGTCCGGCGCTTGGGGAGTTTGTGCGTGGATTGAAGCAGCGGCCTGAGACCATCGCATCTGAAAGTCCGCGCAGGTTGCTTTAGGCTAGTGGCGGGTAAGGACGGCGTCGGGCTTTATTTCTGATTTGTTCTCGACTTTGGCGTCCGATTTGGGGATGAGGTGGTCCTTAATCTCTGCGGCTACTTCATCCGCGGGCTCTAGGTTGTTGAGATCTTCGTCGGTGAAGCTTTCGCCGAGGCCACCGAAGCGGCGCTCGCGATGCTGGTAGGCGTTGATGGCTTCGAGGAGGTGGAGGCCGTTGAAGTCCGGCCAGAGGCGATCGGTGACGAAGATCTCGGAGTAGGCGATCTGCCAGAGCAGGAAGTTGGAGATGCGCTGTTCGCCTGATGTGCGGATGACGAGATCGGGGTCGGGCATGTGCGCGGTGTAGAGGGCGCGTGCGATGGTGGGCTCGTCGAGGGACTCGAGGGCACCGGCGCCGAGGAGGTCATCGACGGAGCAGCCGCGGGTGTGGGCTTCGGTGGTGAGGTCGGTGAGGATGGTGCGGACGGCATCGACGATCTCGGATCGGGCGCCGTAGTTGAGAGCGAGGGTGAGAGTGGTGCCGGTATTCTTTGCGGTGGACTCCGAGGCCCACTGCATGGTGTCCTGGACTTCCTGCGGCAGGTCGTGCGTGCGACCGATGTAGGCCATGCGGACGTTGTTATCGTTCATCCGCTTGACGTTTCCTACGAGGTAGCTTTTGAGCAGCTTCATGAGGAAGCTGACCTCAGACTTAGGGCGGCGCAGGTTGTTCTCGAGCGAGAAGGCGTAGAGGGTGAGCCAGGGAAGATTGATGCGGGAGGCTGTCTCTACGACGAACTGGACGGATTCGGCGCCCTTCTGGTGACCGAGGAAGCGCTTGAGGGCGCGTTTTCCGGCCCAGCGGCCGTTGCCGTCCATGATGATGGCGACGTGTTGCGGAATTTTGGCTGGATCCAGCTCTCGGTATACGCTCTGCTCTTCGGCAGAGAGCTCATGGCTGCGATTGGGAACGCGGCTGGAGTTCGGAAGGGGTGTTGATGCGCGCAAAGCGACCTCGCAGATATTGACGCTAGCACACCGTTGGTGGGCGCGCAACGAAGGACGTCGGTTTTGCAGAGCCAGAAAAGCGAGAGTGGTTGGGGGAATCCGCAGATGTAATTTTTCGTCGAGGTTGCGAGCCAACGCATCTTCGGATTGCAGAGGGTTTAGCGAGCTTCTGACGCTGAGAGATTCGTAGCGAGTACAAAGAGAACGGGCTGAAGAGAAGATCGAGCGGAGAGGAGAGCATCACCACAGTGGTGTTGCTCTCCCTGGAGGTTTTAACTACGCACGAGCTGCGGTTCAGGCAGTACGGCGGCGTCCTGCAGCCAACTCGCGAACATGGTTGAGGAAGATGGAACGTTGCAGATCGTCGAGCTGCGATGTGTACATGGCGATCTCGGCGAGGAAGGGGTCGGTCATGAGGACCGCGGTCTCGTCGCGATGGCGGGTGTTGGAGTCGCGCAGCAGGGCGGAGATGTCGACCTGGAGAGCGCGAGCGAGGCGATCGAGAGAAGACAGGGTCGGCATGGCTTTGCCATTCTCGATCTTAGAGATGTAGGTGCGAGGCACTCCCATGCGAGCTGCGAGCTGACGCTGCGAGAGATTGCGCACGTGGCGCAGGTCTCTAACGGCGCGGGCTACTTGCAGGCCGCCTTCTTGGGTTGATGGTGGGGGAACCAGCGCCAGTGGTGCTGGAGCGGGTTCGGGCTCTTCGACCTCGAGGCATTTGTGGCAGCGGCGGCACAGCGCATTTGCTGTCCGGAACTGCACCAAACTGCAGTGGTCGCAACGCAGGACCTCACGTTGTTCGACAGGTGCCATCATGGTTGCCATAAGTTTTGTTGTAGCGAAGGGACCCAGAGCAAGGACCCAGCACATGTCCGATAACGGAACATATGATGTGCCTAGATTGACACTGGGACTCGGGTGAGTCAACAAAAAAACCGCAGACAAATCCACAAAAGCCTAAAAAAACAGGAAAGGAACCTAAGTGGTAACTTGCTTGCTGCTTCGGAAGGCGGTAGGCGGCCGCGTTAGATTTGGAGAGGAGGAGTTTTTGATGAGCGATGGTTTTGGTCGAGTGCAGGCGCTGGCGTTGCTAGAAGAGTGGACCAAGGGCGAGAGTCTGCGGAAGCATGGGTTGGCAGTCTCGGTTTGTACGCAGTCTTATGGCGCGATGGAGGCTTCGCGGTTGGGGCTTGAAGGGGAGGAGGCTTCGTCGTTTGTGGAGCGATATGCGAGCGCTGGGCTGCTGCATGATATGGACTATGAGCGGCATCCGACGCTCGAGGAACATCCGTTTGTTGGCGTGAGCCATTTGCGCGAACTGGGATGGCCGGAGGAGGTGCTGCATGCGATCTTGGCGCACGCGGACTACTCGGGAACGCCGCGGGAGTCGTACCTGGATAAGGCGCTGTTTGCGTGTGATGAGCTCGCGGGTTTCTTGACGGCTTGCGCGCTGGTGAAACCTTCGAAGTCGATTCATGAGGTCGAGGTTGCGGGCGTGAAGAAGAAGATGAAGGACAAGGCGTTTGCGCGGGCGGTGAAGCGGGAGGATATTACCGATGGCGCGGTGCTGCTTGGGGTGAGCGTGGAGGAGCATGTGGGGAATTGTCTGCGGGCGATGCAGGCGCGGGCCGGAGAGCTGGGGCTGGACGGTCAACTCTGATCGTGGCCAGTGTGATCCGTGCGTTAGTGGCAGCCGCGGAGGATGGCTAGCCAAAAGAGCGAGAGAAAAATGGAACCGATGATGCCGATGATTAGGATCGGTGGCCGGGTTGGGTTGGGTGTGGTGACGGAGCGATGGCTACGGCTGTTTTGCTCGGGATGGAGCGGGTTATAGGTGATGGAGATGTGCTCGTTCTGGGGGACAGCGATGGGGGATTGGAACTCGTCGGAGTAGAGGCGGCCGTGTGCGTAGTAGTCGAAGGAGATGCGGAACTTTTCGCGGTTCTGGAAGCCGAAGGCCAGGATGCTGAGGCCGGGAGACTGGTAGCGGCAGGTGGTGACGGTGGCTTCGGTGGCGATCCAGGGCTGCTCGGTCACAGCGTGTTAGATGCTATGCGCGGAATGCCGGCGGCGGCTAGGGCTTCATTGGTTTCTGCGACTGAGCCGGGTAGGTTGACGGGGCGGGTGGCGTCTTCGACGACGATGGTTTCGAAGCCGAGGGCGTGGCCGTCGAGGGCGGAGTAGCGGACGCAGAAGTCGTAGGCGAGGCCGCAGAGGAAAAGGCGGGTGAGGTTGCGTTCGCGGAGGTAGCCGGCGAGGCCGGTGGGTGTGGCGTGGTCGTTTTCGAGGAAGGCGGAGTAGCTGTCGATGTGGCGGCGGAACCCTTTGCGGAGGATGAGTTCGGCGTGGGGGATGTGGAGGGCGGGATGGAAGGCTGCGCCTTCGGTGTGTTGCAGGACGTGTTCGGGCCAGAGTGTCTGGGGACCGTAGGGGGCCTGGATGGTCTCGTAGGGCTGGGCGCTCGCATGAGTTGCGGCGTGGGTGGTGGCGAAGGAGATGTGTTGGGTGGGGTGCCAGTCCTGGGTGAGGATGACGTGGTCGAACTTTTTTGCGAGGGCGTTGATGAGGGGGACTATGGCGTTGCCGTCTGCGATGGCCAAGGTACCGCCGGGCATGAAGTCGTTTTGGAGGTCTATGACTAAGAGCGCGTCGGTGGGTTGGAGTTGCATGGTGACTTGATGGTAGTGCAACAGGTGAAGACTACGGTCGTCCTTCGGACGATGCCCACATCTCAAAATCGAGATATGGGGCACCCGGCGTCATTGGACATGAAATAAGTCTGACATTGCTGCCTGCGTTAATGCTTATGGTTTGAGGTTTGTGGTGTCCTGGATGGTGCCGATTTTTATGTCGGAGCTTTTGCAGTTTTTATCGAGGCAGAAGCCGGTGATCCAGACTTCGCCGTCGCCGAGCATGACGCCCTGGGAGTTGACGAAGAGAGCCTCGTACTTTTGTTTCAGGATGACCGATGAGATGTCGGAGGTGATGATGCGGTCATAGTCCTTGATGAAGGCTTTTGGAGATTTGATGGTTATGGGACGCTTGCCGGGGTTGACCTTGATGGGATAGTGAACGAGGGCAGCGACGGCAGCGGGGTTGTGCTTAGCGACGGCTTGCTGGAGGTTGAAGAGGAGTTGCTGAACTTTGACGTGGCTTCCGACGGAGAGGTCGATGGATTTATCGAGGTCGGCGGTGGGAGTTTGCGCGAGAGCGCCGGCAGGCAGGAGAAGCACGCTGGAGATCAGAATCAACTGTGCGAGGTTGGTGCGGAGGTTCATTCCGTGTCTCCGTGGAAGATGTCTGAACTATGTCTGGATTCAGTTCGAAGATAGGGTACACGTCTTCGGACAAGACGGTGAACCTAATGTGCGGCTAAGATGCTAGGCTGGCGAGCTTTTGTGAATGGCGGTCAGCGGAGGATTTGAAGTTGGAGAGTGCGTTGGGGTCGAAGCTGGATGTGAAGGCGGCGCGGTTTGGAGCGAATCGTGCAGCGTTGCAGGTATTGATGGCGGCTTTGCGGGTTTCGGAGGACGAGATTCGGCTGGGTGGCGGGGCGAAGGCGGCAGAGGCTCAGAAGGCAAAGGGTCGGCTGACGGTGCGGGAGCGGCTGGCGTTGTTGCTGGATGAGGGCAGTGAGTTTCTGGAGCTTGGGCTTTGGGCGGCGTATGGGATGTATGGCGAGTATGGCGGGGCTCCGGCGGCGGGTGTGGTGACTGGGCTGGGGCGGGTGAGTGGGCGGCTGTGCATGATTGTGGCGAATGACGCTACGGTGAAGGCAGGGGCGTTTTTTCCGATGACGGCGAAGAAGGTGCTGCGGGCGCAGACGATTGCGCTGGAGAACCGGATTCCGACTTTGTATCTGGTGGATTCAGCCGGGGTATTTCTGCCGTTGCAAGAGGATGTGTTTCCGGATACGGATGACTTTGGCAGGGTGTTTCGCAACAATGCGGTGATGAGTTCGCTGGGGGTACCGCAGATTACCGCGATTATGGGGATGTGCGTGGCGGGTGGTGCCTATCTGCCGGTGATGACGGATACGGTGTTGATGACGGAGGGGTCGGGGTTGTTTCTGGCGGGGCCGTCGCTGGTGCAGGCGGCGATTGGGCAGAAGACGGACGCCGAGGAGCTGGGCGGGGCGGCGATGCATGCGGAGATCTCGGGCACCGTGGACTTCAAGGAGCCGAATGATCATCTGTGCCTAGCACGGTTACGTTCTCTGGTGGGAAAGATCGGTTCGCCGGCCAAGGCTCCGTTTAGTGTTATCGAGTATGACGGGGGGAAGGACGCGCCGAAGTTTGCGGCGGAGGATTTGTATGGGCTGATCGATCCCGATCCGGCGAAGGCTGCGAGCAATGTTTACGATATGCGCGAGGTGATTGCGCGGATTGTGGATCGTAGCGAGTTCGATGAGTACAAGGCGGAGTTTGGGCGGACGGTGTTGTGTGGGTATGCTCGGATTGGTGGGCGGGCCGTGGGGATTGTGGCGAATCAGAAGATGCACCAGTCGCAGACGGTGGCGGTGGGGCCGCAGGCTGGGGAGAAGAGGACGGAGTTTGGCGGGGTGATCTATACGGAGAGTGCGCAGAAGGCGGCGCGGTTCATTATGGATTGCAATCAGAGTCTGGTGCCGCTGATCTTTCTGCATGACGTGAATGGGTTCATGGTGGGGAAGGATGCGGAGTGGAGCGGGATTATTCGTGCTGGGGCGAAGATGGTTTCGGCGGTGAGTACGAGTGTGGTGCCGAAGATTACCGTGATTGTGGGCGGGAGCTTTGGGGCGGGGCACTATGCGATGTGTGGGAAGGCTTATGATCCGCGGTTTTTGTTTGCGTGGCCTACGGCTCGGTATGCGGTGATGAGTGGGGCTTCGGCGGCGAACACTTTGGCTGAAGTGCGCGCAAAGCAGATGGAGCGTGGAGGGAAGGTGCTGTCGGATGCGGAGAAGAAGGCGCTGTATGACGAGATTAAGTCCTCGTATGATGCGCAGGCCGATCCGAGGTATGGGGCGGCTAGGCTTTGGATCGATTCGATTATTGATCCGGTGAAGACGCGGGAGGTTTTGATGACGGCATTGGAGGCGGCTAGTTTGAATCCGGAGGTGGCGAGGTTTAATCCGGGGGTTTTGCAGACGTGAAGAAATGGCTACGCGATCATCCATTTCTAGCGTCAGGCAGCTTGATAGCTCCTGTCGCCGTCGTGAGCGGATTTGTTTCGTCCGGCGCAGGACATGGCAACTACGTCCTTGCTCGGTTGATTTTGCCTTTCGCTTGTCTAGCGATTGGGGATTATGTGGGCGCGACTGTTGTCGTATTTGTTCTAGCACTATTGCAATGGCCGCTGTACGGACTTCTAAGCGAACGGTCTTCCCATAAGGTTTTGACTATAAGTGCCATTATCGCTACTCACAGTTTGATCTGTTGGTGGCTGTTTACGAAAGGGTCTGAGAGTTTTCGATGAACGAAATAGTGAAGATTATTGAATGTCCGCGGGATGCTTGGCAGGGGCTGCCGAAGAATATGCCGGCGGAGGTGAAGGCGGACTATCTGCGGGTGTTGATTGCGGCGGGGTTCAAGCATATCGATGCGGTGAGCTTTGTTTCGCGGTCGGCGGTGCCGCAGATGGCGGACTCGGAGCTGGTGTTGGAGTATCTGGATCCGCCGGATGATGTGGAGATTATCGGGATCGTGGTGAATGCGAAGGGTGCTGAGCGGGCGGTGAAGACGGGAAGCGTGCAGACGTTGGGGTTTCCTTATTCGGTGTCGCCGACGTTTTTGCAGAGGAATCAGGGGCAGACGCCAGAGGATGCGCTGGAAGAGTTGGAGAAGATCGGCACGCTGGCGTACAAGGCAGGGATGGATGTGGTGGCTTATATCTCGATGGCGTTTGGGAATCCTTATGGGGAGGCTTGGGACATCGACGAGGTGGTCGCGGCTTGCGATCTGCTGGTCGATAACGGGGTGACGCAGATCTCGTTGGCGGATACGGTGGGACTGGCGACGCCGAAACAGGTGAGCGATCTGGTGGCGGATGTTCTGGCAGTGCATGAGGGTATTGAGATTGGCGTGCATCTGCATGCGAGGCCGGACCAGGCGGCGGAGAAGATTCGCGCGGCGTACGAGGCGGGGTGCAGGCGGTTCGATGCGGCGATTGGCGGCCTGGGTGGATGCCCGTTTGCGCAGGATGCGCTGGTGGGGAATGTCGCGACCGAGGTGCTGCTGGCGGAGTTGAAGGGGCTGGGGGCGGAGTTGGAGCCGCTGCGGCCGTTGGATGGGTTGCTGGCGGCGAGTGCGGAGATCTCTCGGAAATATGGTGAGAGAGTGCAGTAAGAGCAGCGAGTCAGCTGATCAGCGAGTTAGCTGGGCTGGCGGAGGACAGAGTTAGGAGGCTTTTTGTGAGTTATGTAACGATTCTAGTTACGGATGTGGATGGAGTTCGGATGATCACTCTGAATCGTCCGGAACGGCGCAATGCGATGACGCCCGAGATGCAGCAGGAGTTGATTGCGGCGATGGAGGAGGCTGCCGCGAGCGACTGCAGCGTTGTGGTGTTCGCGGGCGCAGGGGAGGCGTTTTGTGCTGGGTTGGATTTGAGCGCGCTGCAGGGGATGAACGACAAGTCCGCTGTGGAACATACTGCAGATGCGGAGCGGATTGCGCGGCTGTTTCGAACGTTGTACGAACTTCCGAAGCCGACGATTGCGGCGGTGCACGGAGCTGCGATTGCGGGTGGGACCGGGCTGGCGACGATGTGCGACTTTACACTGGCGGTGCCGGGTGCGAAGTTCGGGTACACGGAGGTGAAGATCGGATTTGTGCCGGCGGTCGTGTCGGCTTTTCTTGTCTTGCAGATTGGAGAGAAGGCGGCGCGCGATCTGCTGCTGACGGGGCGGATCTTTACCAGCGAAGAGGCGCAGCGGCTGGGGTTGGTGAATGAGGTTGTCGACGCGGAGAAGCTGACGGCGCGGACGCTGGAGCTGGTGGGGATGTTGCGGGCAAACAGTCCGGAGGCGATGGCGGCAACGAAGCGGCTGCTGAGGGCTCAGAATAAGCCGTGGTTGAATGCGGCGATTGCGGAGGCACTGGCGGCGAATGCGGAGGCCAGAGGGACGCATGATTTTCGCGAAGGTGTGGCGGCGTTTTTGGAGAAGAGGAAGCCGGTTTGGGGCAGGGGTTGATCATTGCGGGAAGGTGTAGCTGCTGCGACCCGGAGGCAGATCGATCTGAATCGTGGTTCAGATTAGGTAGACTGTCTGGATGATCGAAGTTGTCGCAGAGAAGCGTGTTGGGGAGGCTCGGGTGCGGGTACGGTATGCCGAGACCGACCAGATGGGCGTGGTGTATCACTCGAACTACCTGATCTGGTTTGAGGTGGGGCGGGTGGAGTTGATCCGCAGTATGGGGTTGGACTACAAGCGAATGGAGGCGGAAGAGGGTTGCGGGATCGCGGTGGTGGAGGTGCATGTGCGATACCGTGCGCCGGCCAGGTATGACGATGAGCTAATGGTCGAGACGAGGTTGACGGCCGCTCGTGGGGCGGTGATTAAATTTCGCTACAAGGTGTTGCGGATTGCCGATGGCGCGTTGCTGTGCGAGGGGGAGACGGTGCATGTTGTGGTGGGCAAGAATATGAAGAAGATGTGCTTGCCGCCAAGGTATGCGGAACGTTTTGCGGCTTATCTGGCGTCACACGCATCCCATGAGTAAGTGGTTTGCAGTCAGATCTGTGATGAGGTGAGGTTGGATGAGTACTGACAAAAAGGTTGCGCTGATTACGGGTGGAAATAAGGGAATTGGTCTGGAGACGGCGCGGCAGCTTGGGAAGCTCGGGATTACTGTGCTGATTGGCGTTCGCGATGTGGCCAAAGGCGACGCTGCCGTGACCGAGCTGAAGAAGGACGGCGTCGAAGCGCGTGCGGTGAAGCTCGATGTGGATAACTCAGCGGACTATGCTGAGGTCGCGAAGTTGATCGAGAGAGATTACGGTCATCTCGATATTCTGGTGAACAATGCAGGCATCATGCTCGATGGCCGTAAAGGCAACGAGACCACCAAGACCTCGAAGGACCTTCTGCAGAAGACGTTCAACACGAATTTTTTTGCCGTGGTGGGGCTGACTCAGGCGCTGCTGCCTCTGTTGAAGAAGAGTCTGGGTGGGCGGATTGTGAATCTTTCGAGCATTCTGGGCTCGAATACGCTGCACGCTACGCCGGGGTCGTTTATCTACGATGCGAAGACGTTTGCTTATGACGCTTCGAAAGCGGCGCTGAACTCGTTTACGATTCACCTTGCGCATGAGTTGAAAGATACGAAGATCAAGGTGAACTCGGCGCACCCAGGTTGGGTCAAGACGGAGATGGGCGGCGAGGGCGCGCAGCTTGACATTGAGACCGGCGCCAAGACCTCGGTGGAGCTGGCGACGTTGCAGGATAGCGGGCCGAATGGAGAGTTTCTCCATCTTGGAAAGCCGCTGCCCTGGTAGTCAGCTGAGGAGTAGACCGCGAGGCTTTACGTTTTCGCGGATGAAGGTGATGGTGGTTTCAAGCGGCGTTCCCGGTCCGAAGATGGCCGAGACGCCGTTTTCTTTTAATTTCGGCTGATCCTCGTCGGGGATGGTGCCTCCCAGGACGAGGAGGATGTCTTCGGCTTTCTGTTCGCGGAGCAGGGCTGTGATGCGGGGAACGATGACGTTGTGGGCGCCGGAGAGGATGGAGAGGCCGATGCAGTCGACGTCCTCCTGGATAGCGGCCGAGACGATCATCTCGGGGGTTTGTCGGAGGCCGGTGTAGATGACCTCCATGCCGGCGTCGCGCAGGGCGCGGGCGATGATTTTTGCGCCGCGGTCGTGGCCGTCGAGGCCGGGTTTTGCGACTAGAACGCGGATTGGAGGCGGTTTGGTCATCGAGGAGTGAGTATATCTGGCGGGTGGCTGGGTGGGGCACTCCCCACTGGGGGTTTCTTGCAGGGAAGTACTTTGGTTTCTGCTAGTTGTGACAGGGTGGTGTCTGTAAAGGTAAATGTCCCCTGATGTCAAGTAAGGAGAAACCGATGCAAAATGAACCTACTGAGAAAGAATCCTCACTGCCATTCACGGCTACCGGGTGGGTCGCTTTATGTCGGACTCAATCCGCCGAATTCTCCGACTCTCTTCCTGAAGAGAGTCGCAAACAACTAGTAGAGCATTACTTATGTTCCACAGCGCAAGGGCCTCTGGATTCTGATTTCCATTCAGTAGGTGCAAATTCTCTTGAAGATTTTGTGTAGCTGTTTCGAAGTCTGCCATGCCAGCCATAATCTCATATTTCTATGGAACCACAATGGATTCCAAATAGTCAGGAAGGGGTATGCCTCTCTCCTGATAATTAACCTTCATAACGGCTAGCCCAAACTCTTTGGTGAACGTGAAAAACTCTGACTGCTGAATGAACTCCACCTCTAAGGGATTTACTTCTCTTCCT
Source organism: Tunturibacter gelidoferens (assembly GCF_040358255.1). Classification (NCBI taxonomy): domain Bacteria; kingdom Pseudomonadati; phylum Acidobacteriota; class Terriglobia; order Terriglobales; family Acidobacteriaceae; genus Tunturiibacter; species Tunturiibacter gelidiferens. The sequence goes on along the minus strand of NZ_CP132938.1, from coordinate 4,627,406 downwards.
TTCAACATGTCGCTATGCTTCCCCATCACGCTGTTAGCAAGAATGTCTGCGATCTGGAGTGGGGCATGTATCTTATCGTCGAGCGGCAAAAATGGCCCCAGCCACTTTACTGTTTCATGATTGGCTGTCTTGAAGGCCATGTAGACGTCATGCAGTTCATTGAAATCGTCTCCCTCGTCATGCACAAATGCGACGGTGTGGGGAGCTAGCATGCTCGACAGCTTGAACAACAGGCTTTCGAAGGCAAACTTGTATATGTTTTCTGTGAAGAATTCGGAGGCTAGGGGCAATTCTCTTAGCTCGTTGTATACGGATACCGGAATCGATACTCCAATCCCCCTGATTCCCTTGCTATGCATTGCGAGATCAATCAGCCGTTCGCGCACTAGGGTTGCAGCCTGTCTCCCATAGGGCTCGGGCAGTATCCTAAAACGCTGAAATTCTTTAGTCAGCCATTTGAATTCGCTGGTTTTGAAGTAAGTAATACCTTCGGCCTTTAGCTGATTGTTCCAAGCCGTATAAAAGGCTTCCCAATCCTCCTTTCGAGCATAAAAACCAGCGCAAACGTAAGCAAACTCTTGATGCTTATCCTTGCTGTCATCAAGAAAACACTGATAAAGCATGAGGTCCTGGTGTACCTAGAGACAAGAACAACAGCAGATCCCTGCGGGATGACAACAAAAGAACAGGCAACGGCAGATGCAAAATACAGGGATTCTTCGCTTCGCCCAGAATGACGGCATTCTGAGCGGCGGGTTGTTGTGAGGTTACCGCGATTTTGAGTTTGGTACTAGAGGTCGTCGGCGGTGCCGATCGGCATGCCGGGTGGGGCTTCGATGGGCTTGGCGGGGATGAACTTTTCCGGGTCGCGGTTGAAGTCGTTGATGCGGTCGATGAGGGCGGCGCGGTGGATGGCTTCGGCGGTGTCGGGGAGTGGGGCGGCGGTGGTCCACTGCTTGAGGAGGTCGTTGAGGTGAGAGCGGGCGATGGCTCGGGCCTGCGTGGAGGCTTGCGGGTTGACGGCGAGAGAGAGCATGGCTTCGAGGGCGCGGAACTCTACGGCTCGCTCTACTTCGGAGGACATGGTGTGGCCGCCTTCGGGTCGCTCGGCGGTGGTTTTGGAGATGGCTTCGAGGACGCCGCGGAGGGAGGGGGCGTCGGCGAGGCGCATGTGGTACTGGACGAGGCGTGAGGCGCGGGCGGGGTCGAGGAGGACGTTGAGGGTGAGGTCGGCGGCGGACTCGGCGGTGGCGACGGGGTCGAATGTGAGGCCGGTCTCGGAGGGGAAGGACTCGCGTGTGCGTGGCAGGCCGGGAGGGCGTGGGGGGAGGATTTTGAGGAGAGATTCGGGGAGGGTGAGGGTTTCGGGGGAGAGGGTTTTGAGGACGGCGGTAAGGGCTTTCTTCTGTTCGGCGGAGGGGACGATCTCGGGGGCGGGTTGGTTGTCGCCGCGGAGGTTGTAGCGGTAGTCGAGGCCGCCGATCTCTTTGATGGTGGCTTCGGTTTGGTAGCGGTGGAGGAGATAGAGGGGGACGAGTGTGTCTTCGAGCTGCGCCATGGGTGTGCCGGTGGTGATGGCGTCTTCGCCGAAGCGGGCTAGGGCGGCGGTGCGGATGGTTAGGATGCGGTCGAGTTCGTCGGCGGGGTCGGTGCCGTTGTCCCAGAGGTGGGCGTGGGGGTGTGCGCCGCCGCGGGGGCGGGCGTCTTCGTCGGTGATGTAGAGGAGGCCGGTCTTCTCGCTGGCTTCGAGGATGGCGTTGAGGGCGGCTGGGTCTTCGTTGGGATGTTTATTGCTATCAAATTCGCGGTAGCCGTAGTCGATGGTGACCTTGTCCCAGACGCCGATGTTGACGGCGTAGCTTTGGGCGAGGGTGGGGATGCCTTCTTTGTTGAGCGTGATGTAGGGGTGGGGGTAGTCCATGACGGAGACGGACTCTTCGGGGGTGTGGGGGAAGGAGCTGGCGGCGAAATTGTGGGCGAGGCCGAGGGTGTGGCCGGTCTCGTGCGCGGCTAACTGGCGGGTGCGGGCCAGGGCCATTTGGAGCATCGGATCGGTTTCGGGATTCTTTTGAGGATTTGCGGTTGTGCGATTCCACGTCCCAAGTGGGGCACCCGGAATCGGTGTAAATCCGGGACCTCGTTCGAATTCCCTGTAGGGGCTGAGGAGGGCTTCGGCGATGAGGTAGTCCTGGCGGCTGCGGAGGGAGCCGAGGGTTACGTTGCCTTTGAGGATCTCGCCGGTGCGGGGGTCGACTACTGCTGAGCCGTAACTCCAGCCGCGGGTGTAGCGGTGGACCCACTGGATGATGTTGTAGCGGATGTCCATGGGGTCGGCGTCGGCGGGGAGGATGTCGACGCGGAAGGTGCCCTTGGCCCAGCCTGCGGCCTGGAAGGCTTGATCCCACCAACGTGCGCCTTCGAGGAGCGCGGTGCGGATGGGTTCAGCGGCGCCGCGGTCGACGTAGTACTGGATGGGGGTTACGGCTTCGCAGGCGTGGGTGCAGGCGGGATCTTTTTTGAGGAGGCGGTGGCGGATGATGAAGTCCTGATCGAGCGGTGCGCCTAACGGAGCTGCGTAGTCGCGATAGCTGGTGGGGAAGTAGCCGGCGCGGGGATCGAAGCGGCGGGGCGTGAAGCCGGGGCCGGGGAGTTCGATGAAGGACTGGTGCTCGCGGAGGGTGAGGGCGTGGGGGTCAGGGGTGACGTTGGCGACGAACTCTCCTTTCGAGGGGGCGTCGGTGGTGAAGGTGAGGATGGATTCTACTTCGGTGTTTTTGGGGAAGGCTTTGGTGGCGTCGAGGGCAATGGTGGAGCGGGTGGGGTCGAGCTTGTAGGTGCCTTGCTTGGTGGTGGTGAGGGTCTCGGCTACACCGTGGGCGTCGCGGAGGTAGAAGTCGGTTGCGTCGATGAGGACTGCGCCGTTGGGGTCTTCGGCCTCGACTTTGAAGCCGTAGAGGATGGACTCTGGGAAGGACTGGCGGACGGCTAGCTGCTCGAGCGGGTCGGTGGAGGTGGAGCGGAAGTGCTGGTTGGGTTCTACGAGGAGAAGCTTGGGGCCGGTGCGCTCGAAGTGGAGGATCCGGCCTTCGGAGATCTGGCCGCGGTCGAGGCCGAGGTCGTTGGAGCCGGTGCCGTAGGGGAGGGAGTGGGTGTAGAGGAGGTCGGGGCTGTGGCCGTTGGCGTCGAGGTGGGGGATCTCGAGATAGAGCTTGCCGGCTTTGGCGTCCCAGTCGAGCGGGAGGTAGCCGTCGAGGTGCTTCATGCCGGTGGTTTTGGCAGCGATGGTTTGCGCGGAGATTGTAACCGGAAGCGTGGCATATAGCGTTGGGGAGATGGCGAGGAGGGCCAGGGTCATGCGTTTGGGCATGGTTTTGTTTTACACCAGAGGGGCAAGACAAGAGCAACGGCAAAGACAAATGCGGGGTCTTGACGGATACCGTAGAATGCATCGGTTCGCTGCAACTGAGAGATGTGGCCGCAATCCACTGCGCGGTTCACGATGAGACTGTGACTGCTTCGGTCGAAATGACGATTACATTTCTTGAGGAAGTAGGTCAGGACCTGCGGGCGGTCTGCCAGGCTTTGGCGTACTGCCAGCTGGTGTAGGTGGAGTGGTAGAGGTGGAGCAGGAGGCCTTCGCGGCCATCGAGGAAGCCGAGGCGGAGAAGATAGTTTCGGAAGAAGGTGAGGAGGGGGAGGACGAGGACGTTGTGAAGGAGGGCAAGGCGTGAGTAGCTGGTGTGGCCCTTTTCGATGACGGTCTGCGCACCGAGGGTGCTGTAGCGGTTGAGGCTTTCGATGTAGCTCTCGAGGGTTGGGTAGGCGTGGTGGACGATGTCGTGTTTGAGGGTCTCGGTGACGCCATCGAGTGCGATGGTCTCGTGGACGGGACGGTCGGTGAAGCGGGCGGGAGGAGCGAAGTTGGCGGAGTGGCGGCGGAAGAGGCGGAGGTGGGGATCGGGATAGAAGCCGCCGTGGCGGATCCAGCGGCCGAGGAAGAGATTGCGACGACGGAGGAGGTAGGCGTCGGCGGAGGGAGAGGCGGCGAGGAGAGCGCTGATCTCGGCCTGCAGCTCGGGGGTGAGGGCTTCGTCGGCGTCGAGGGAGAGGATCCAGGTGCCGGTGCAACGCTCGATGGCGAAGTTTTTCTGGGCGGCGAAGCCCTGCCAGGGTTCGAGGAAGAGTTTGGCCTTGAAGGATGCGGCGATCTCGAGGGTGCGGTCGGTAGAGCCGGAGTCCACAACGACGATCTCGTCGGCGAATTGGACGCTAGCGAGGGTACGGGCCAGGTTGGCCTCTTCGTTGAGCGTAATGATCGCTACGGACAGCTTCGGCGTCATGATGGCTATCCCATCCTCCCTGGTCTGGGAGCGAAACTCGTTAGTTGTTTTGTATGCCAGTTGGCCGGATGGCCGCGTAGGGTTTTAGCTTAATACGGTTTGCGCTTTGAAGTTCATTTTTTTGTTGCGGGTGGGCACCGCTTTCCGTTTAAGGAAAACGGGATCGTGTGGCGTGGAGGCTGAGCACTCGCCTGTGCCGCGAACGATGAGACTGTTCGCGGCTTCGATTGTTGAGGTTGGATAGGTGAAGGCAGGGGTGTTGTTGGTGGTCAGGGGAGGGTGATGGCGGGGTCTTTGAGGTGCTCGCGGAGGAGGCGCTGGGTGAGGGTCTTGAGATCTTCTCCGGTCTTGGTGAAGGTGAAGGTACTGGTGGCTTCCGCCCAGTCGAGCTTGTAGCTGGTGGCCTGGGCCGAGATCCAGACCTGGCGGATGGGGGTGTTGGGAGTGATGACGAACTTGCTGGAGCCGTTCTCGAAGATGATGTTCATGACGCCGTTGTTGTCTTCGAACTCGAAGCCCGCATCGTCGTCCTCGGCGGAGATGAGGGACTGTTTGAGGGATTCGAGGGCGCGGTCGGATTCGCGGCGGAAGGTGGCTTCGTCGATCATGAGGTTAGTTTACCCGGTGTACTCCTCTTGAGCTGTTTCGGCGATGGCCTGGGCCGGGACTGTGCGATAGGCGAGGAGGTGGCCTGCGGCTACTGCAGCTACGCATAAGACCACGGACAGAAGAACATTCGCGAGAGCTCTGCCCCATGCGCCGGAGCGCATCAGGTCGAAGGTCTGGAGGCTGAAGGAGGAGAAGGTGGTGAAGCCTCCGCAGATGCCGACCATGACGAAGAGGCGGAGATTCTCGGAGGCGGGATAGCGGCCACTTTGCAGGGTGAGCGTTCCGAAGTAGCCGATGATGAACGACCCGAGAACGTTGATGAAAATGGTGCCGAAGGGGAATCCGATGCTGTAGGTGAGAGTGAGGCGCGTGATGGTGTAACGCAGTAAGCCGCCCAACGCACTGCCGATTGTGACCCAGAGATATGACATCGTCTGCCTCGTTGTTCCTCAAATTAAGAAGATCGAATTGGCAGAGGTCATCAGCCGGATCTTTACGGCGGTTTTGGGAGACCTCATTCCCATGAACTTATCGTAACAGTAAAGGGATGGTTGCTTCCGTAGATCAGTTTCAAAAAAGGCGGCCGTCCTGTGCTGCGGCGGCCGTGAGGAAGGACATCTGGCGAGTACCGCGCTGCGAGGGCAGCATGCGGCTCGGTAGGAGCAGAAGGTGACTGCTCACTGCAGGTCTGTTCCCCTGAATGGTAGGTAGAACGGGAGGGGGAATTGTCAGGAGAAAGTCAGGTTCAGATCATTTAATTGCACTAATCGATTCAGTCGATCTGCATCGTTTTCGTAAAATGGGTTGATGAAGAAGAGTATTTCCCCGATTTACATCACGAGCCTGATCGCGGGCGCCTTTTTCATGGAGAACTTAGACGGCACGATCATCGCTACTGCGCTGCCCCAGATGGCACGCAGTTTCCATGTCGGCGCGGTCAATTTGAACATTGGCATGACCGCATATCTGCTTACGCTTGCGGTCTTCATCCCGATCAGTGGATGGGTTGCCGACCGTTTCGGTTCGCGTTCCGTCTTCGCGTGTGCGATAGGTGTCTTCACGCTGGCTTCGCTGTTGTGCGGTGCAGCTGGGACGCTTACGCAATTTACCTTTATGCGGGTTCTGCAGGGTATTGGCGGCGCGATGATGGTGCCGGTGGGTCGACTTATTGTTCTTCGGACTACACCCAAGGAGAAGCTGACTCAGGCGATCGCTTACATCACGTGGCCTGGTTTAACGGCGCTCGTTATTGGCCCTCCGCTGGGAGGCTTCATTACAACGTATGCGAGCTGGCACTGGATCTTCTTTCTTAATCTCCCTGTCGGAGTCCTGGCTCTGGTGCTCACGCTGCTTTGGATCGAAAATGTTCGAACCTATGAAAGACATCCTTTCGACTGGACGACGTTTCTGTTGGGAGGATTCGCCTCTACCGGTGCTGTGTACGCGATGGAGAAGCTGGGAGGAGACGGCGGCAGCTGGCAGGTGCCAAGTGCCACTCTTGCTCTGAGTGCGCTCAGCGGAGTTGCGGCGATCGTCTTAGCAAGACGCAAGCCGGCGACCGCGTTGGTGGACTTCGAATCGTTGAAGCTCAAGACGTATTCGCTCTCGGTCTATGGAGCAAGCGCATTTCGAATTGCGGTTGCGGTGCTCCCATTTCTTCTGCCACTGATGTTTCAGATTGCCTTTGGACTGAACGCGTTTAGGTCAGGACTTTATCTGCTTGCGCTCTTCGGGGGCGACCTGAGCATGAAGGTATTTGTGATCCAGGTGCTGCGCCGGTTCGGCTTCCGCAACATTCTGCTGGTCAATGGAGTGATTACGGCGGCATCGATGGCACTCTGTGCGACGTTGAACCCTTCTACGCCAACTCTCGTGATTCTCGCGATTTTGTTCTTTCACGGAGCTTGTCGATCGATGGAGTTCACCTGCATGACTACGCTCGCCTACACGGAGATCCCTCCTAACAGGATGAGCCGCGCGAATGGATTCCTGAGCGCGATTATGCAGCTGAGCATGGGGATGGGCGTGGCCGTGGGTGCGATTACGCTGCGTCTGGTTGCGCACGCGCACGGTCACTCTGCCGCGGTGCCGCAACTACGCGACTTCCACATGGCAATACTCTTTATCGCTGTTCTGGCGCTTGGGCCGGTCTTCGATAGCCTTGGACTACCACACGATGCGGGAGTCGCCACGAGCGGTCATCGCCAGGAGAGTCTCGAGGTAACTCCGGTTTAGCGAGAGCGCGCTGGAGCGTTGAGGGCGTGCTGATGGTCGTATGTGCGATGACGCCTGTGGCGGGATGACGAGCAAGATCAAAAAGGCCCCTCGTTGTGAGGAGCCTGTTGATGAAAGGATCAGATGCTGCTGTGTGAAGTTAGAAGGGGATGTCGTCGTCGGTGATGCCTACGTCGGCGTAGTCGGGCTGGCTGGAGGGGGTGCGCTGGTCGTAGCTGGCGGTATTGGACTTGGAGTAGCCGCCGGTGGAGGCGCCTTCGCCACCGGATTTGCCGCCGAGTAAGGTGAGTTCATTGCAGAGGATCTCGGTCTTGTACTTTTTTTCGCCGCTGGTCTTGTCATCCCAGGAGCGAGTCTGGATCTTGCCTTCAATGAGGATCTGCGAGCCTTTTTTGACGTAGTCGCGCACAACCTCTGCGGTGCGCTGGAAGCAGACGATGTTATGCCATTCGGTCTTGTCGGCCCAGTTACCCTGGGCGTCTTTCTGGCGGTCTGCGGTGGCGAGAGAGAAGCTTGCGACGGTCATGCCGCCGGCGGTGGAACGGATCTCGGGGTCTTTGCCGACGTTGCCGAGGAGGAAGACTTTATTGACGCCTTTTGCCATGTGAAGAACTCCGGTGTTTTTTACGAAAGTGAGGTGGCTGCCCAGGTTGGTGCTTGTCGCTGCTTCAGGTACGTCCTCCCGTGGACGTTGTTCGAGGGTACTTCAGTGCATAAACTTTATCCGCTTCGTATCGAAGCTGGGATCTTCCATGCAACGATCCAACCGCATCTACTGGGCGGAAGACCATATCTTACACCATGAGAACCAAGGCTTTCGACACGGCCAGAGGCTTATTGCAAGCGCGATTTGCGGCTGAAAGAACGATGAGATCGGAGTTCTTTCCGTTGCCGGATCAAAGGGGAGGAGGATCGTAGTGGCAGGCTGCGAAGGGAGATAGGGATGGATTATGATTGCTATCTCAATCAGGCAAATTGAGATAACTCCGGGGGTTCTTGTGTCCGAATGGTATGTGACCGCTTCCAAGAATGACTTCCGGCTTCGGGATCGGCGGGGCGGTCGCTCGGGCCTCAGTCAGAGTTTGCTGTGGTTGATTACGTTGCGCCACGTGGTTTGTCTTACGGCGTTTCTGTTTTTGCTGGCTGGGTGCCGCTCCCGGCAGAACGTCGCTGGTCCGACGGTGGAATTTACGAAGATTCCCCCCGCTGCGCAGGGCGGCCGGGAGCGCGTCGACACGATCTCAGGGCGTGTGACTGGCTCACGGCCAGGTCAACGGATCGTAATCTATGCGATGAGCGGGCCGTGGTGGGTTCAGCCCTGGCCGGACCAGCCGTTTATTACCATTCAGACGGATTCGACGTGGAGCACGTCAAGTCATCTCGGGTTCAAGTATGCTGCGATGCTGGTCGATCCGGGATATCAACCGCCGCCGACGATGGATGTGGCACCTACGGTTGGCGGTTCGATTGCGGCGTTGGCGATCGTCGATGGTGTTGGCAAACCTCAGATTGCGCCTACGGTGCCGATTAAATTCAGCGGCTATGACTGGGGAGTCCGCACGATCGCTTCGGATCGCGGAGGGTTGAATCTTCCCTACGAAGGCGATAACGCGTGGGTCGATCCGCAAGGGGCGCTCCATCTTCGCATCAGGAAGAAAGGGAACAAGTGGTCTTGCGCGGAGGTGGAGATGAACCGAAGTTTGGGATATGGAACCTACATCTTTACGGTAAGGGACACGTCTCATCTGGAACCAGCCGCGGTCTTAAGCTTGAACACTTTTGACGATTGGGGAGGAGAGCAGAACTATCGTGAGGTGGATGTTGAGATGAGTCAATGGGGCGATGGCGCCAGTAAGGACAATGCACAGTTCGGTATTCAGCCTTTTTATGTTCCGGGCAATGTCGCTCCGTTTGTGGAGCCTGCGGGTAAACTGACTCACTCGTTCCACTGGGAGCCTGGGCGAGTGAAGTTTGTGACGGTGCGAGGAGACTCGATTCGCGAAGGCGCGCCCGTTGTTGCGGAACATGTCTTTACCTCGGGCGTACCCTCGCCTGGCCACGAGAAGATGCAGCTGCTGTTTTACGTGGTTGCGAGCGATAAGTATCCGATGCAAAAAGAGAGTGAAGTTGTTCTGGAGAAGTTCGAGTACCTTCCGTGATGGGGTTATGAAAGTTCATCGGCTTGTCGGAAAAATGGTGGCCGTGTTCGTTGTGATGTTCGTCGCCCAAACGGTTCACGCTGTCGATCCGAACCGGGCTCTCTCGCAATACATGCGAGAGAGTTGGGGGCTTGAGAGAGGTTTCACCGGGGGCGCGGTGACCTCGATCGCTCAGACCGCAGATGGGTTTCTGTGGATCGGGACGGAGAAGGGCCTGGTTCGTTTTGACGGACTAAGCTTTCACGTCTTCCAACAGCAGATTCCAGCGACGCTCCCGATCGGCCCCGTGCAGGAACTGGTTGCGGACTCTCAATCGAATCTGTGGATCCTTCTGGCGAATACTACGATCCTGCGATATCACGATGGGAAGTTCGACCCAGGCCACAGTCAGGCAGAGGTTGGAATTACATCCATTGGGCGACGCAGAGATGGTTCGGCGCTTCTCTCGTCCCTGGCTCTGGGGCCGCTTGCGTATCACGCAGGCAAGTTCGATGTTCTCACCGCGCCGCAGGCGCCTGGGAGATCCGATCCTGCTCAGGCAGCAGTGATGAATGATGAGCTCTCCAGCCGACTGAGCTGGGCAACCGGCGTGGCTACTCACCGATTTGCCAAGCCGAATACTGCGGTAGCGGCAGTAGCAGAGACCAGCGATGGCGTCATCTGGTTAGGTACACCCGATAAAGGTCTCTTCTATTTGAGAGACGGGCAGGTTCACAGCGTAGCGCTGGAGGTGGATGACGGAAGGGTTAATTGCCTGCTTCCGATGGAGAATGGCGAACTGTTGATTGGAACCGACAAAGGCGTTTTGCGCTGGAATGGCTCGAAGATTACTCGCGAGGGCGTGCCCTCTGTACTTTGGAAGGTTTCGGTTCTCTCGGCGATTCGTGACAGGGACGGAAACATCTGGATCGGCAGTTCTCATGGACTGCTTCGATTCAACGCCCTCGGCATCTCTTCTGATGACGAAGGGACGGTTGCTTCGGGCCTGGCGGTGAACACTCTCTTTGAGGATCGAGAGGGGAACATATGGATCGGAACGCCGCGGGGTATTGAAAGGCTTCGTGACAGCACTTTCGTGAGCTACGCGGTTGACAACGACTTACGGTCGGCGAGCGGTGGTCCGGTCTATGTCGATGCAGGAGAACGCACGTGGTTTGCCCCTCTCGACGGTGGGTTGCATTGGCTGAGAGATGGAAAGATCGAAAGCGTGAACGCTGCGGGCCTGGACAGAGATGTTGTCTACTCCATCACGGGCAGCCGCGATGAGTTGTGGGTGGGCAGACAACGAGGCGGGCTCACACGGTTGCGTTTTACGAACGGCGCCTTCGAGACCAAGACCTACACGCATGCGGATGGACTCCTTCAGGACAGTGTGTATGCAGTTCATCGGAATCGCGACGGATCTGTCTGGGCTGGGACTCTTAACGGAGGGGTCAGTGAAGTAAGGGACGGAAAGCTTACTTCCTACACCATGGCGAATGGGATGCCGTCCAATGCGGTGACATCGATAGCCGAAGGTGCCGATGGGACCATGTGGTTCGCAACCCCGGTTGGTCTGACTCAGCTATCGCATGGGCAGTGGCGAACCTTTACAGAGAACAATGGGCTGCCATCACCCGATATTGATTGTCTGCTTGAGGATTCAAGCCATGTATTGTGGGTCGGGACGACGTCTGGCCTCGCGTATCTCAACTCCGGTACAGTCCATATTCCTCGTAATGTGCCGGAGGCGCTGCATGAGCAGATCTTCGGAGTTGCGGAAGACACCAATGGCTGGCTCTGGGTTGCGACCTCCAATCACGTTCTAAGAGTGAAGCGCGATAGACTGCTGAGCGGCGTGGCGGAGGAGGGAGATGTGCGAGAGTATGGGACTATCGATGGATTGAGTGGAGTCGAGGGGGTCAAGAGGCAGCAATCGGTCGTCGCAGATCCACTGGGACGCATCTGGTTTTCCATGAATCACGGACTTTCGGTGGTCGATCCGATCCGAGCAACGCACTCTACGGCACCAGTGTTGGCGAAGATAGATGCGGTTTCGGTCGATGGAGTTCCAATCGATTTAGCGACGTCTGTGCGCGTTCCATCTGTTCGTCAGCGAATGACGTTCAACTTTTCGGGTGTGAGTCTCTCTGTGCCGGAGCGAGTTCGATACAAATATCGTCTTGATGGATTCGATCGTGGATGGAGTGACCCGGTTGGGTTGCGAGAGGCTGTGTACACAAACCTGGACCCAGGATCTTACACGTTCCACGTTATCGCCTCGAACAGCGATGGGGTGTGGAACATGGACGGGCCTTCGTTGAATCTGACGGTGGTTCCGGCGTTTTACCAGACAAACTGGTTTCTGTTGCTGTGCGCGGCTACGGTGGCAGTTCTGGCGTGGGCGGTTTATCAGTGGCATGTCGGCCAGGTAACGTCGCGGATGGATATCCAGTTTATCGAGCGACTCTCGGAACGAACTCGCATCGCTCGTGAGCTTCACGACACACTGTTGCAGAGTTTTCAGGGATTGATTCTTCATTTTCAGACGGCACGGGACCTGATTCCAAGAGATCCTTCGGAGGCGGAGAAGAGTCTCGATTCCGCTCTGGAGAGTGCGGATCAGGCGATGGTGGAGGGACGCAACGCAATTTACGACATACGGTCTTCTACTTTGGTCGATGACGACCTGGCGCACATGATCACCACGCTGGGAAGAGAGCTTGGAGCCAACAGCGAAGATGGAACCGGGCCGCGGTTCTCTGTCGTCGAGGAAGGAACCGCGAAGCCACTGGATCCGATCTTTCGGGACGACGTCTACCACATCGTTCGAGAGGCGCTGCGAAACTCCTTCAAGCATAGTGAAGCGCAGAAGATCGAAGCGGAGATTACGTACGGGAAGAGGCTGCTGCGCGTGCGGATCCGCGACGATGGGAAGGGAATCGACCGGAAGGTCCTCGAGGAAGGGGAGCGCGCGGGGCATTGGGGATTGCCTGGCATGCGAGAGCGCGCCAAACGGATCAGTGGACAACTGGCGGTGTGGAGTGAGGCTGGCGTTGGGACCGAGGTGGAGTTAAACCTCCCCGGATCCCTGGTTTACGAAGCAGGCTCCTCTCAATTTTTGCTTCGATTCTTCCGCAGGATTGGAACTCGAGATAAGGGGCTGTGAAGTTCGTGGAGTCGTAGTCTATTTGCGGACGAGAAAGATGAAGCGGAGAAGGAATAGGGCTGCGAGAAGATAGAGCATCCAGTCCTGACGGCGAGCGCGTCCGGCGAGGAGTTGCAGAAGCGCGTAGCTGGTGAGGCCGAAGCTGAGGCCGTCGGCGATGGACCAGGTAAGAGGGATGGTCGCAACGGTCAAGAAGGCGGGGATACCGATCTGCGGATCGTCCCATTCGATCTCGCCGAGGCCGGTGAGCATGAGGCCGCCGACCAGGATGAGCGCGGGCGCGGTGGCGAAGGTTGGGATCGCTCCGACGAGAGGAGCGATGAAGAGCGAGAGGAAGAAGAGGATGCCGGTGACGATGGCAGTGACGCCAGTGCGTCCTCCTGCTGCGACTCCAGCGGAAGACTCGATGTAGCTGGTGACCGTGCTGGTGCCGGCGAGTGAACCGAGGATGGTGGAGGATGCGTCGGCGAAGAAGATGCGGTTGAGGCGAGGGATGGTGTGGTCGGGGGCGATGAGGCCGGCGCGCTGAGTGACGGCGACGAGCGTGCCGATGTTGTCGAAGAGGTCGACGAAGAGAAAGACGAAGATGATCTCGAAGGCTCCGACGTGGAGCGCGCCAAGGATGTCCAGGTGGAAGGCTGTCGCTTTGATCGCGGTGAGGTCGTAGGTAGAGGGTTGCCAGTGAACCTGGTGGCAGAGAATGCCTACGAACATTGTGGTGAGAACACCGATGAGCATAGAGGCTCGGACGCGAAGGACCTGCAGGATCGCGATGAGTAAGAGGCCGAAGATGGCGAGCGCGGTTTGAGGGGCGCGGAGGTTGCCCAGAGTGACGGTGGTGGCGGCGCTTGGGACGATAATGCCCGCGTTGCGGAAGCCGATAAAGGCGATGAAGAGGCCGATGCCTCCGCCTACCGCTGCATGGAGTTGATGGGGGATAGCGGCGACAAGGCGCTGGCGAATACCGGTGAAGGTAAGGGCGAGGAAGATAACTCCGGAGAGGAAGACGGCGCCGAGAGCAGTTTGCCAGGGGACTCCCATGCCGAGGACGACGGTATAGGTAAAGTAGGCATTGAGACCCATGCCGGGTGCGAGGGCGAGGGGATAGTTGGCGATGCTTCCCATGAGGATGCTGCCGAAAGCCGCGCAGAGACAGGTGGCCGTAGTAATGGCGGCGAGGGGCATGCCGGTTTTGCTGAGCAGAGAAGGGTTCACGAAGATGATGTAAGCCATCGTGATGAAGGTCGTTAGTCCGGCAAGAATCTCTGTTCGCCAGTTGGTCGCGTGTTCTGAGAAGCCGAAGTAGTGCTCCAGGCGAGTGCGGATGGGCATCAGGTCAGGCTCCTGTGAGACGGGAAACTAGAATGGATGGAGTAGTACCAGCATAGCGTGAGAGGGCTTCGATGACGGCAGAGGACGTGAAGAAATTGCTTGGGTTGCAACCGCATCCGCGCGAGGGCGGGTGGTATGTGAGGACCTACGAGGCCGCGGAGAAGGTGGACGCCGAGATATTTAAGGACAAGAGGTATGCGGGAGCACGACGGACTGCGACTGCGATCTATTATCTGCTGGAGCCGGACACGTTCAGTGAGATGCACCGGCTGAAGTCGGATGAGGTGTTCCATTTTTATGCCGGCGACGCGGTGGAGATGCTGCAGTTGGTCGAGAAAGGTAAGGGCGCGACGGTGGTGATCGGGAACGATCTGCTACGAGGTCAAAGGCCGCAGGTAGTTGTGGAGCGGGGCGTGTGGCAAGGCTCACGCCTGGTTGACGGAGGGCGATGGGCGCTGCTGGGATGTACGGTGAGTCCAGGGTTCGAGTTTGAGGACTACGAGACCGGCGAGCGACGGGAGCTGTGCGAAGCGTGGCCCGAGTTTGCTGAGGAGATTACGGCTTTGACCAGAGTCGCTCCCTGAGAGATGGAGGCCAGTGCTTGCTGCATCCGATATTGCAGTCAGCGATTACCTTTGAAGATGTGGATATTTTCAGCGACGAATAAGACGCCTTTTCACCTGATGTTGTACTGTGATTCGTATTGTTTGGGTACGGACTGAATGAAACATCTGTTTAGCGGCGTGCTTGACCATATTGCGGCCAGTACCAGGCGCAAGGTCATCGCTATTTACATTCTTCTTCTCCTGATGAATGTGTCTGCCTGGATGTGGGCTTTTCTTGCATTTCGACACTATCCCGTGTTGCTGGGTACTGCATTCCTGGCTTACAGCTTCGGCCTTCGTCATGCGGTGGATGCCGATCATATTGCAGCGATCGACAACGTAACGCGGAAGTTGATGCAGGAGGGCAAACGCCCGGTTGCGGTGGGATTCATGTTCTCTCTCGGACATTCGACGATTGTGGTGCTGGGCTCGATTGCTATCTCGGCTACAGCATTGTCGCTGCAACATCGACTGGATGCCGCGAGACACATCGGCGGCGTGGTAGGGACGCTCGTTTCGACACTGTTTCTCTTTGCGATCGCGATCGTGAATATGGCGGTTCTGCGGTCGGTGTATCTTGCTTTCCAGCGGGTTCGTCGAGGGGAGCGGTATGTTGAGGAAGACTTCGATCTGCTGCTGGGCAGCCGCGGATTTCTCTCTCGCCTGTTTCGTCCCATGTTCGCGTTGATCCGCCGCAGTTGGCACATGTACCCGCTCGGCATTCTGTTCGGCCTTGGATTCGACACCGCGACGGAGATTGGATTGCTTGGCCTCTCGGCCTCTGAGGCCGCAAGAGGATTGTCGCTGTGGTCAGTTCTGGTCTTTCCCGCGCTGTTTGCCGCAGGTATGTCGCTGATCGACACCACCGATAATGTCTTGATGCTTGGTGCTTATGGGTGGGCTTTTGTAAAGCCGATTCGCAAAATCTACTACAACATGACAATCACCCTGATCTCGGTGGTCGTTGCGGTGTTGGTCGGGGGAATTGAAGCCCTCGGCCTGATGGCAGATCAGTTCCATTTTCATGGGACTTTTTGGGCTTTGGTTGGAACTCTCAATGAGAACTTCGGCACACTGGGGTACGTCATCATTGGGCTTTTCGCTTTGAGCTGGATCGTCTCGATCTGGTTTTACAAGTGGCGCAGGTTCGACGAGTTGGAAGTGAGTACTTGAGTGCGCTTTGTGGTTGCTTGCGTTCGAGAGCACGGTGTCTTGATTCATCGACAGAAACAAAATAATTGAGGGACAGCATAACGTCTGCTGCCCCTCCAGGAATGATTGGACAAGTCTGTTCTTGAAGTGCCTTGTATTTAGGGGTAGAGCACGACAGGATTCAGACTGCCTCCATTGCTGCTGTTGGCAGTTGTGCCTTGTCCGTTGATGACGTGGGTGATCTGACCGCTGCCATTCAGAAAGACGGTGCCGACGTCGTGAATCGCTATCCCGCTTGTATCGGGGACAGTCATCGCGTTGTCTTCGATGATGTTGATTCCCTGATTGAAGAAGGAGTAAATGCCCAGACCGTAGGCCTGATGCGTGTTCGCTGAGTTGGAGACTACGTACGACGGGTAGCCATTGGCCGATCCGTCGGTCCATGCGCTCTGGCTCGGTGGATCATATGGCAACTCGCTTTGATAGAAGATAGTTTCGCCGCCATTGCCGTTCCACAGCACCTGCTCCTTCTGGTAGTGTTCTACGGCGAGGCCGAGCGCTGTGACGTTGTCACCATTGACAACGAGGCCATGGTCCGCGGTATTCACTATCCAGCCGACGCCGGTGCCGTGGTCCGCGCGCCATGCCCAGATGTCGTCGAGCAGGACGTCGTTGCTGTTGATTTCGAGACTGGTGGTGGCGCTTCCAGCGGTGGCTCCGCCGATGCGGAAGAAGACATCGCTCAAGGAGGATGGATTCGAGGAGTGATCCCGGAAGCGGTTAAATCCGAACCAGTTGTCCAGGCCTCTCAGCCTCGAGCTCCCGAGTTGGACGAGCGCGTCGGAGTTGATCGGGCCGGCATCGACGATTAGGCCGGCGATCCTCACTCCATCTACATCCGTAACCGTGATGGCAGGTCGGCCTGTCTGCGGGACAAGCGTAGCGAAGCCGAGGCCGAGCACAATGGTGTTGGGATAGAGGACGCGGATGGAGTCTTTGAGCTGATAGACCCCCGGCGTGAGGATGAGGCTCTTGCCCAGGAGTAGCGCGAGATTAATCACCTCCACGTTGGTTGAAGGGGTCGCGACAAAGAAGTTGTTGATCGACCTTGATTGACCTGGTGTGTTTGCGCCTGACCAGCTGACGCCAGACGAGTTTTTCTGCAGCGCAGGAACAAAGACCTTATAGTTGCCATTGCTGTCGGTATAGAGGAAGGGTTTTTCGCGACTGATCGGGGTGCTCGGCAGGGTTGTGTAGGCTGGATTGGGATAGCTTTGCGCGGGCGCTCCGACGACGCCGGTGAAGACCTGGTCCCAGACCGCGTTGGACCATCCACCGATGCTGCTGTTCCGCACATAAAACTGCTGCTGCGATCCGTTGATGACAAAGCCAGTCTGAGAGTCGGCGATGAAGCCTCCGCTCGCATACTGGGGGCCTGCGGTGCAGTAGTCCTGCAGGGTGACGTTCGCGCCGGTGATGTTTACCCGCCGCATTGGCGCTGCCTGCGAGACCGCCCAGAAGTCGGCCGAAGACCGACAGCCGGATAGACCCATGACGTTGATGGTCAGGTTCGAGAGGGAGCGCCAGAAGTTGTCGAGCGCGATGCAGTTGTTGGCGGCGAAGCACTGGTTGTACACATCGACGTGGCCGTTGATGGTGACGTCGGCCGGCGACGCGCCCAGGCCGGCGACCTCCGTGTAATAGCCCACCTGGAAGTCGAGCGGAGTGGCGGCGCTGCCGTAGACTCCTGGCTTGAATAAGAGTGCGTAGCGCTGCGTGCCAAACTGATTGCTAACCTGCTGGTTGGCTATGGAGTCGACCGTTGCCTGAATCTGACTTGTCGACATGCTGGGATCGAAGATGTAAACATTGGGGCCAAAGTCTGAGGCGACTTCGGTTGCGTTCTGAGCAACGGCTGAGCCGCTTAGAGCACCTACCGTTAAGAGAAGTGTTCCGACGAGGCGCGCGAAGGCTAGCTTCGCAGTGGAAGATTCGCTTGTAGTATTTTTCACGTTTGCAACTCCGGTACGCGTGGGGTGGATTGCGCCGGCAACGATAAGCTGCGTTTCACTCGCTTGTCAAACCAGGAGTGCTGGTAGTTTGTGCTCCACAAAAACGTTTCAAGTATTCATTTTTTAACGAAGGATTCGTGAGATTGAGATTGACTTTCCGCTGAGTGGCTTCGAGATCAATTGTTGCGCACCAACCGCTTCAAATGGCGGTCGATTAAACAAACAAGGCTTTGAGTGCTGCGTGCAGAAATCTCTCTCTCTATAGAAGCTTCATCGAGTCGGGATCCCACTTCACTACTTCACCACGCTCCATGCTCAGATTGCTCAGTAGGGCAGCACCGGCGGCGCGGAAACCAAACACCGCATCTTCCACAACGGGCTTCCGTGTGCGGACCGCCGAGAAGAAATTACTGAAGTGGTCGTAGCTGTCGCTGTATCCGGCGGGGGCAACATATTTTTCATATCCGGCCGACGGACTTCCCGTTGGATGTGAGACCGGATACTTCTGGCGGTAGCTTTCCAGGAAGCGTTTTTGCATTGCATCCGTAAAGGTTCCGATTGTGTAGCCTGGTTCTTTCTGGAGCGGCACTCGGCTAATGCTGACTGTGTTGCCGGCAATCTCCATGGTGCCTTCCGACCCGGTGAAGATCAGCCCTTCACTCTCCTCGCCACCGTCGACGAAGTTCACGCGAAGACTGAGGTTGAATCCTTCACGGTAGTCAAAGAGGCCCAGCATCACGTCGGGGACGTCGCGCCCGTCCTTCCAGAAGCGCAGCCCGCCTGTTGCCATCGCTCGCGTGGGGCCATTTGATCCGGTGATGAAGTGGGTGCCGCTAAAGAGGTGAACGAAGAGATCTCCCGCTACGCCGCTGCTGTAGGCCTTCCATTTGCGCCACTGAAAGAAGTGCTCTGCATTGAATGGAATTTTGGGAGCGGTCCCCTGAAAGCGAGGCCAGTCGCAGGTTTCCGTTGAGGCGTCGAGTGGCACGGTATAGTTCCATGCGCCCATGGACGAGTTACGGTCCCAGCGCGCGGTCACCATATTGAGTTGGCCAATGGCTCCCGAAGCCAGCAGCTCCTTGGCCTTCGAGTAGATGATCGAACTCACGCGTTGGCTTCCGACCTGGACGATGCGGTTTGTCGTGCGGGCGGTTTCAATGATCTCAGGTCCATCGGAATAGAGATGGATCATCGGTTTTTCGCAATAGACATCCTTGCCCGCGTTCATGGCGTCGATGGCAGCCTGCTTGTGCCAATGGTCTGGCGTGGCGATGATGACGGCGTCGATATCCTTGCGGGCCAGGATCTCTTTGTAGTCGCGCGTCGTAAAAATGTCTGTGCCCCAGAGTTCCTTGCTGCGCTCGAGCCTGCCGTCGTAGCAGTCTGCTACGGCCACCAACTTCGCGCCCGGAACCTGCACTGCAAACTTCGTATCGGACTGGCCCTGAATGCCGGCTCCAATCAGTGCGAACTGTACGTGATCGTTGGCTGTAACCGGCGCGGCAGGGCCAGTCTGAGCTGCTGTCAGCGCATACATCTTTGACCCCAGTAACGTCTCCGCGGTTGCTGTTCCCGCGGCTTTCAGGAAATTTCTACGGTTCAGCACGTGCCCCTATCCTCGCAACATGAAGTTGACCACTCTCTGCAACGATATTCTCTGTCAAAGACTTTGTCTTGTTTCCAGAGCGGCGAAGGTTTGAATCGTCGACCAATCAGGTTTGCTGCGTCTTTGGGTTGCTGGCGACCGTGCATCCAGCGATATCTTCCATCACACGAATGGAGCCGCAAATATCTTCTTCGCCGTAGCCTTTTGCGATGGCCGCGCGAAAGAGTTGTCGCGAGAGTGCCGTTAGCGGTGCTGGCACGTTCAGTTCGGCAGCGGACTCCAGCATCAACTCCATATCTTTCTCCAGCCACTTGACGGAGAAGTTCGTGGTGAAGTTTCGGGCAAAGACCAAGGGTGCCTTGATTGAGATCAGGCCTGATTTGGCGGCGCTATTGTTGAGGATGTCTAGCATCATCTCAGGATCGACTCCGGCTTTAGTGCTGAGAATGAGACTCTCGTTGAAGGCCTGAAGGAGATTGCCGAGGATCATGTTCTGCGAGAGTTTGGCGTGGAGCCCCATGCCGGCCCCCCCGCAGTAGTACAACTGCTTGCCCATAGCCTCGAAGTACGGACGCACCTTTTCGAAGACGTCTTTCGGCCCTCCGACCATGAAGGTGAGGGTGCCTGCTTCTGCCCCGCCTTTTGATCCGGTACAGGGAGCGTCCAGGAATGCGATGCCTTTCTCGGCGAGTTCGGCGGCGATGGCGCGGCTTGCAGAGGGAGAGACAGTACTACAGTCCACAATGATGGATCCTTTGGCAGCGGTCTCCGCGAGTCCATCTTTGCCGAGGATCGTCTTTCGCGACATCTCCGTGTTGCCGACGCAGAGGAAGATGCAGTCGCTTTGCCGCGCTACCTCGGCAGGTGTATCGCACGAAATCCCACCTTTAGCCGCGAGTGCCTCAACTTTTCCTCTGCTAAACGACCATAGTGCGACTTGATGGCCTGCTCCAATAAGATGAAGGGCCATTGGGCCACCCATAATGCCTAAGCCAAGAAATCCAAGCTTTGCCATGCGATTTTGATCTCCTCGTGAACTTGAGCTAATGATGAAAGACGGCGGGGTGAAAGAGAAATTTTGACGATGGTGCGACCTATTAACTAGTATCTCCTTCGTTGCCATCCTTGCGCCACTGTGCGGGGAGGGGTTGGTATTTCGGCAGGCGGAGCTGCATTTTCCTTTTAGTCTGAGAGTTAACTTAGGAAGCTGTATTTTTAATCGAGGCGCGCGTGGCGATCGATAGCGAGAGTAATTTGCCTGGCCGGAAGTCGCGCTCGGTGGCTGTGCTTCCAAGTCTAAGAGCGGGTATTGCTGGGGTGTCACTGCATGATAACGACTGCGTCGGGCTTACGAGAGGTTGCCTGTAATCTCTTTTTGCAGTCACTTGCGGATTGCAGCATCGAGCAAGCTGTTAACCGTAAGGTGAAGCGCATAGCCGGGGCAGGCGATACTACGTTCTTAACTATTGGCGACGACGTAGTCGACCTTAGCCGTATACGCCGTATCGGCGTGGTGGCTGCGGGTAAAGCTGCCTCTCCAATGCTCAAAGCACTGCTGCCCTCTTTACGAGGGCTGAGCCAATGCGATTTGTCTGGTGTGGTGATTGCCAGCGACCGACCAACAGATCTTCTTCCAGGCTTTCAGTTTTTTGCCGGAGGACATCCAACACCCAATCAAGCCTCGATCGATGGAGCGGAAGCGGCCGTGGCGCTTGTGCGTTCGCTACGGAAGGAAGCTATCGCGACGGGAGATTCGCTCTGTCTGTTTCTTATCAGCGGAGGCGCCTCCGCGATGATGGAATTGCCACTTGACTCCAGGATCACGCTTGAAGATATGGTGAAGTTTCACCGAGAACTGGTGCATAGCGGCGGTTCTATTGCTGAGATAAATTGTGTTCGCAAGCACTTCTCGGCGGTGAAGGGAGGACGGCTGGTCCTCGAGGCCGAGGGTGTCCTGAGCTACTCACTGCTCGTCTCGGATGTGCCGTTGAGGCATCTGGACGCCTTGGGATCCGGCCCCACACTGCCCGATAGCTCAACCGTTGATCAGTGCAAAGAGATTCTCGAACGGTATGGTTTGATGGGCAGATTTCCGGCCTCGGTGCGGCAGTTTTTTTCATCAACCCAACTTCACGAAACACCCAAATCGGCTCAACTCCGTTCAAAAGCCGTGACTCTGCTATCGTCCGAGGATCTGGTAGAGATCGTCGAACAACGCGCCAGAGATCTTGGATTTTACGTGGTCGTCGACAATACCTGCGACGACTGGAGCTACAGTGTCGCCGCCGAATATCTGCTGGAACGTCTTCGGGGCCTGAGGCGAGATCATGGACGCGTCTGCGTGATCTCTTCTGGTGAAGTGACGGTTGAGTTGTCCGCCCGAATATCGCTGGACGGGAACGATAAATTGGGGGTTGGTGGACGCAATCAGCACTTTGCGCTCTATGCCGCGACCTTGTTGAGGTCGTTGGACGCGCGCACGGTCGTCCTCTCTGCGGGCACGGATGGCATCGATGGGAATAGTTCGGCCGCAGGCGCAGTTGTGGATGAGACTCTTTTGGATGACGAAAAACTGCTGCCTCAGGCTCAGGGGTCTTTGCAACGCTTCGACTCCGGCACTTTTTTGCAGGAAGCTGGCTTGAGCATCGTAACCGGTGCTACTGGAAACAACTTGCGCGATCTGCGCATTTTGTTGGCGGCCAAGTTCTGAAATAACAAGGATGCAGTCCATTTGCTCGAGCTGAGCAAACCTAAAGAGCGTCATCTTCGCGACAAGTAGTTTTGCATCGACGGATCCCCCAGTCAACGGCAATTGGCGAAACAAGGTCAACGTATCGGTTGTTTTCCCTTTGTTATTAGAACTCTGACGTAGATACTGCCAGTATGTCTGCAACGGCAGCAGTGTCGGGAAAAGTCGGGCTTCCAGCGCCAATCAAAGAGATCGCGGCACGCCACTGGGATGCGATCGTTGTAGGCGCAGGCCACAACGGGTTGGCGTGCGCGACTTACCTGGCGCGGGCAGGTCAACGCGTCCTCGTGCTCGAAAGCCGGGAGCGAGTTGGGGGTGCCTGTACTGTCGAGGAGCCGTTTCCCGGCGTTCGAATGTCGCCCTGCGCCTATCTTGCCGGACTGCTGCATCCGCTCGTGATCAAGGAACTCGGCTTGCCAGGCCGCGGCTTCGATTGGACGCCCGCTGTCAACGGACTTTTTGTGCCCTTTCTGGACGGCAGCAGCATTCAGCTTTGGGACGATGACGCTCGATGCGAAGAAGAGGTTCGCCGCTTCTCGCCAAGGGACGTCGAAGGCTGGCGTGCGATGAATGACGTAGTTCGCAGATTGCGAGATGCGCTTCGGCCAGCAAGCGGAATTCTTAGCGATGATCCACACGAGAGCCGTCGCGATCTATGGGTCGGCGATGCACCCACGCAAGAGCGACTCGAAGAGCTTCTAAAGGATGACGCCGAAGCGCGCGGTCTTCTTTTTGATTGGTCCATGGCGGAATTCGTCGAGCGCTATCTTATCGATGAGCGAATGCAGTCTGCCTATCTTGGGCAGGGCGTGATCGGCACCAACGCGAGCCCTTTCGACGCCGGTACGGCCTCCATTCGCTTCCATCACTCTTCAGGGCGGCTTGGGGACATGCCAGGCATGTGGGGTTATGTGAAGGGCGGCATGGGGATGGTGTCCTTCTACTTCTGTGATGCCGCCCGCGAAGCCGGAGCGATCGTGGCCGCGGGCGTCAACGTGGCACGAATTCTCCCCGGTGAAGGCGTGCTGCTCGAAGGGGGAGAGCGAATCACTGCACCGGTTGTCGTCTCTAATGCAGACCCGATCCGCACACTGCGCATGCTTGACGCCGATGCGGACCCGGTCTGGGCGGCGAAGGTGCACTCGGTGCCGATCGAAGGATGCACGGTCAAGCTAAACGTATTACTTCGCGAACTGCCGAACTTCACGGCTCGACCGGGCACTCAACAGCCACACCACTACGGCCAGATCAATGCTCCTTTAACGAAAGAGGAGTGGAAGGCCAGTTATGCCGCAGCCCGTTCGGGATCCCTTCCGGAACAACTCTGGTGCGAGCTTTACTTTCAGAGCGTGCACGATGCAACCGTAGCTCCAGCGGGTCTCCACACCATGAGCGTCTTCGCGCAATACGTTCCGTACAAGTTCGCATCTGGAAGTTGGGAGGAACACCGCAGCGACGCGAAGACCCTTGCACTGCGGTCGATCGGCCGCTTTTGCAGCAATCTGAAGGACGCTGTCGTCGACGCGCAGGTACTGGGGCCGCCGGACATCGAGCAGAAGGTCGGCCTCACCGGCGGACATATATTTCAGGGCGAGTGTCTTCCTGCTTACATGTGGAGCAAGCGCCTTACGGCGAGAACTCCGATGAAGGGCGTCTACCTCTGCGGCGCGTGCACACACCCTGGCGGTAGCGTCATCGGGATCAACGGGCGGAATGCTGCGATGGCGGTGCTTCGCGATCTGGATGAAGCCCGATGACTGAACCCGGCCATCTGGGAGAGAAACAACTACTGAAGCGCGAGTTGGGTCTCTTCGATCTGACTCTCTTCTACATCGCGGGCGGACTGAGTCTGCGCTGGATAGCAACAGCCGCTGCCGCCGGGCCAAGCACAATCCTTGTCTGGATCTTCGCGTGTCTGTTCTTCTTCGTGCCTCTCGCTGCGAGCGTGCTCGAACTTTCGGCGCGCTATCTGGAGGAAGGTGGACTTTACGTCTGGACGCAACGCGCGTTCGGCGACTTCTCGGGCTTTCTCGCAGCGTGGACGTACTGGATGAGTAATCTTCCATACTTCCCCGCGGTGCTCTACTTCGGAGCGGGTAGCTTGCTCTTCGCCTTTCCCCACGGACAGAAGCTTGCCGCCACCGGCAGCTATTACCTTTTGTTTGCTCTGGGCTGTCTCGCTGTGATTACGGTACTCAACGTTCGTGGGTTGAAATTCGGAAAATGGCTGAACAGCGTCGGCGCATTCGGCAGTTGGATTCCGATCATCATCCTGCTAGTGCTAGCCGGTGTCAGCGTCTTCCGCTTTGGGTCCGCCACGAAGTTCACGGCTGTGAGTATGACTCCTCACGCCGATCTCAAAAACGCCATCTTCTGGTCGACGATCTTCTTCGCTTTCGGTGGTTGCGAGACTGGCTCCTTCATGAGCGAGGAGATCAAGAACGCTCGGCGCACGATTCCCCGCGCACTCATCGTTTCAGGAGTAATTCTCGCCGGCAGTTATATCGCAGGAACAATCGCAATGCTCGTCGCTCTGCCGAGCGCTGAAATTAGTGGTGTCGGCGGTTTCGCAAGTGCCATCCAGGTGATGTGTAGCCGCCTTGGTCTTTCGTGGATCGTTGTAGTGATCGTGCTCCTCGTTGCACTCAACAGCATCGGAGGAGCTGCGTCCTTCCTTTCATCGACCTCCCGGTTACCCTTTGTGGCCGGCATCGATCGATACCTGCCGAAGGCCTTCGGACGCGTCCATAGAAGGTGGGGCACGCCATGGATTGCGATCATCTTTTATGGTTTTGCGGGAATGCTCTGTGCGCTGCTAAGCCAGGCCGGCAGCACGGTGCAAGGCGCTTATGACCTGCTCGTCAGCATGTCGATCGTCACCTACTTCATCCCGTTTGTCTTTCTATTCCTGGCGATGATCCGACTACAGCGCGAACCTTTTCCGCAGGGAGGAATTCGGTTTCCGGGAGGACGGTCCGTCGCTGTTCTACTCGCTTCCGTCGGCCTGATCACTACTGTGCTGACGATTGTTCTCGCGCTCGTTCCGCCCGACGACGAGCCGCATAAGGGGTTAGCGATAGCCAAGATACTTGGCTCAACGTTCCTTCTTGTCGGTGCCGGAGCAGCCGTCTTTCTAACTGCGAAATGGCGACGGGAAACCGAATAAACAGCGACCGAGCCGTGGTTTTGACCAGGTTGATGGCGGAGAGGGAGGGATTCGAACCCCCGATAGACTTACGCCTATGTCTGATTTCGAGTCAGGTGCATTCAACCGGGCTCTGCCACCTCTCCGCATTTTTATCAATCACCTGAATACCGTCTTTAGCTTGGCCAAAGTGCCGGTGTCAGCGTGGCGTTAATTGCAGTCTGAGGAACTGTAACTAACCTATCGATGGCAGCCGAATACCAGCAGGCGCGAAAGCCGAAGAGCGCACGTCCATCGATAGTGATTGTGACCTGGCATCTCCCCGAAGATTTCGGACGTCGTGCCCAGCTAAGACAAGTCTACCGGCAAAGGCGTGTCTGGTGCAATGCCATCTGTATTCCTCGACGTGCCATCTTATGCGAGCACGGAAAGAGTTGTTCCCTTCGCCATTTATCCTGAACGTGGATTAATAAGATGGTTCTTTGCGGGATGACAAGCTTTTGATGACCCAGACAGCACAACCCGCCGCGGCCTGGACATCCGATCTCAAGCAATGGCTGCGTGAGTTAGCCGCGCGCTCCGGCTTCGATACCGCGGGAGTAGCGCCAGTCGTCTCCGCAACCTCCGAAGCAGACGCAAAGCCTCTGGACGCGCAGCGATTTGCAGCCTGGGTCGACGCCGGCAGAGCAGGCGAGATGGAGTATCTCAAGCGCCGCGACGACCACGGAGTTCTGCTGCGAAGCGACGTGCAAATCGCGATGCCCTGGGCGCAATCGGTCATCGTCTGCGCGCTGAACTATAACACCAACGCCCCACTCTCCATCGACGAGGCCTCACCCGGCGCCGGATGGATCGCCCGCTATGCCTGGAGTGGCCGCACCGACCCCACAAGTCCTGACGAACTCGCCCCCACCGACTATCACGACGAGCTGCTAGGCCGCCTGCAGAAGATCGAATCACAACTTCACGAGCGGTTTGCCTGCCAGACTCGCTGCTACGTCGACACCGGCCCTCTGGTGGAGCGAGCCGCGGCCGCAAAGGCCGGCATCGGCTGGGTCGGCAAGAACACCTGCATCCTCGATCAAAAGCTCGGCTCCTGGCTTCTGCTCGGCGTCATCGTCACCTCAATCCCCGTGTCGTCCGAGTTCGAACCAGATATCGCTGCCGACCGCTGCGGAAGCTGCACCCGTTGCATCGACGCCTGCCCCACCGGCGCGCTGGTTGCGCCGCATCAGATGGACGCCTCGCTCTGCATCGCCTACCTCACGATCGAGAAAAAGGGAGTCATCGCCGAAGAGCTGCGCGAGCCAATGGGCCGCCAGGTCTTCGGCTGCGATATCTGCCAGGATGTCTGCCCGTGGAACCGCCGCTCTCCAGTCTCCCAGAACGAGGGCATGCTCACACGAAAGCAGCTGATCAACCCGTCGTTGTCCTGGCTCGCGGCAATGGACCCCGCAACGTTCAAGCGTTGGTTCAAGGGCTCTCCCCTGGAGCGAACCCGGCTCAAACGACTGCAGCGAAACGTCGCCATCGCCATGGGAAACAGTGGCGACCCACAGTTCATTCCACAGCTCGAGCAATGGAGCGCGGTCGAAGATTCCGTACTCGCGGAGTCGTCTCAATGGGCTTTGGCACGCATCTACAGCCTCTCGGCCGCTCCAAACGGCTAGCCATCCCAAGCCAACACCAGCGACCACCACAAACGGACACCCTCTGCTAGCATCGGAGTGAGTCGCGCGGCCCAGTTCGCCTGACTCTGCATCGAACTCTCCTATGCCGTCAATTTCTCCTAACGAACCCCAATCGAAGACCGACCAGGATCTGCCACCCAAACCGATCGAAGACGTTCCGCCCGTCGTTTGCGACGACAGCTTATCTGGGCAGATCGTCGCGCTGGTTCGCTATATGACGCGCACCGAGGTCCACACCTACGCCTTCAGCGTCGCCGCCAACGTGATCCTTTCGCTCTTTCCCTTCATCGTGCTGCTGTTGACCATCTCCCGCAGCGTCTTCCACTCGCGCTCGATGGAAGCTATCGTCGGCGACATGATGAAGAATCTGCTTCCTGTCGGCCAGGACTTCGTCATGCGGAACATGCAGCTTCTGGCCCACCCCCACAAACAAACGCAGCTCTTCTCGCTGGTCATGCTGCTCATCACCTCGACCGGTGTCTTTCTCCCCTTGGAGGTTGCGCTTAACAGGGTTTGGGGAGTGCGTCAGAATCGAAACTATCTTCACAATCAGGCCATATCACTTGGACTCGCCTTTGCCGTCGGCGTGCTGGCGATGGCCTCAGTCGCGTCCACGGCGAGCCAGCAGACCATCCTGGCCTGGGTCTTCTTCGGTCATACAGAAAACGTTGTCTTCCACTTCGTCTCTTACGGCTTCCTCAAGCTCTGCGCCGGGCTTGCGAGCATCCTGCTCTTCTTTCTAATCTATTGGGTGCTGCCCTACAGAAAAATTCCGGCTCTAGCGGTGCTGCCAACAGCCATCGTCATCGGCCTGCTGTGGCAGATGGCGAAGTACCTCTATATCAGGGCTCTTCCCTGGCTGGACTTCCAGTCCGTCTACGGACCGTTCTATATTTCGGTAGGGTTGATGA
This sequence comes from Tunturibacter gelidoferens, assembly GCF_040358255.1. NCBI lineage: Bacteria > Pseudomonadati > Acidobacteriota > Terriglobia > Terriglobales > Acidobacteriaceae > Tunturiibacter > Tunturiibacter gelidiferens. The sequence goes on along the minus strand of NZ_CP132938.1, from coordinate 4,599,712 downwards.
TGTGGGCGTTTCTCTCCGGCTTGCTCTTGCTGGCAGGAGCACACTTTTCGGCAACACGGCACAGCCTGAAGCTGGCACGGCGAGCGGAACTGGAGGCGGCAAACGATGCAAGATCCGAATAGCCCTACCGGGCCGCGCTTCCTCACGCTGCTGAGGGAACGGCTACCGACAGGACTTGCCGGAGCCGCGGCGTGGCTTGGGTTATGGTTCTGTGTGTTGTTCGTTCGTCGTTGGATCTCAGGCGGATTCGGGACCTTTTTAGGAGTCCTGCAGTTTTTTGTTGGAATTGCTCTCGTCTGTGTCGCGATCCCACTCACCTGGCAGATGGTGCGAAAGCATCTGCTCTGGAGCCTCCGCAACAAGCTCGTGCTTACCTATCTTCTCATCGGTCTTGCACCGGTGGTCCTGTTCCTCACCCTGGTTGCCGTTCTGGCCTACGTCGCCGCAGGGCAGTTCGCCATTCACCTCACCGACTCCCGGCTGCAGGCTGAGCTGGTTCAGATGAGAAACGAGAGCGGCCACCGCGCCGACCTCACCACAGCGCTCGTCGCCGGACGCCCGAAGGATTCGGCGCAGCAAATTGGCAGTGAGATCCAGGACATCGAACAGGCCGGGGAAGTAGCTCGCCTCGAAATACCCCGCATCAGGGCCCATCGGGAGCTACGCGTCTTTATGAACGGCGCTCAGCTCGACCTCGGCCCAAAATATCGCGGGAAAGCCCCGTTCGGTCTTCCTCCCTGGGCGACGGAACTGCCGGGTGGTGAATTCTCAGGATTGGTTCTCGACGGACATGACCTTTACCTTGTCGCCGTTCATCAGAAAAAGTGGAACGACGGACGTATCTTCACTCTGATGTCGAGCTTGCCGGTTGACAGCGCCTTCCTGAAGTTGGCCTCAGAGGGCCTGGGACAGGCCAGCCTGCTCCCCCAGCGCGCTGGAAGAGCAACCAACGAGATCAGTCAGGAGAACAACGGCGCCACTCCTGCAACCACTAAAAAATCGAATCAAAAGGTTAGATTCGCAGTCGGAGCAGATGGTATCAACGGTGGATCGACCTGGGTCGTCGGGGGAGCCGAGCCGCCTGCCGTCAACTTCGCTGACGCCCGCGTAAGCTTCACCTCGACCGAGCCCATCATCGAGTGGGATTCCGGAGAGCGAGACAACATTCTCATCGCCGTCTCCTCGCGGCCCTCTCTGCTCTACAACCAGTTGTTCGGCTCCTCGCTCGGTGGTATTGTCACCAGCGTTCTGCGCATCGCCATCATCCTGCTCTGCGTGGTCTTCGCGCTCATTGAACTCCTGGCGCTGTGGATGGCCATTGGACTCAGTCGCTCCATCACATCTTCCGTAGCCGATCTCTACAGCGCAACGGAGCATATCGAGGACGGGGATCTCGACTACCGTATCGGCGTCAAGAGCGACGACCAGCTAGCCGAATTGAGTCGATCCTTCAACACCATGTCAGGGTCTTTGAAGCGCCTCCTTGAAGAACAGAAGGAGAAGGAGCGTCTGCAGAACGAGATCTCCATCGCCCAGGAGGTTCAGGCCAACCTCTTTCCGCTGCACTCCCAGGGACTTGAAACCCTCGATCTGCACGGAGTCTGTCGGCCTGCACGCTCAGTCAGCGGTGACTACTACGACTTTCTCGTCTTCCACGAAGAAGCACATTCGGGCATGATGAGCCGCCGCGAGACCGGCGTAGGCATCGCGATCGGCGACATCAGCGGGAAGGGAATCTCGGCGGCGCTGCTCATGGCAACCCTCCACTCCGCAGTGCGGGCCTACCGCTTCGCCAGCGAAGAGCTCGTCTACAGCGAATCCAGCGTGGCCGGTCTGATGGCCAGCAGGGAAGGCCGCGGGGGAGACTGCGATGAGCTATTCCAATCGCCGGGACGCATCCTCTCCCTCCTCAATCGACACCTCTACCGCAGCACGCAGCCGGAAAAGTACGCGACCCTGTTTCTCGCCCACTACGACGTAGCCACAGCCATGATGACCTACTCCAACGCAGGACAACTTCCGCCTCTCGTCCTCGGGCGTGACGGCCACATCCGAAGACTCGACAAAGGCGGCACCGTAGTTGGCCTCATGGACGGCATGCACTACGAAGAAGACCGTTTCCGCATGCAGCCGGGAGACATCATGGTCGCGTACTCCGACGGTGTCACCGAACCCGAGAACGACTTCGGCGAGTTTGGCGAAGAGCGGATGATGGAGGTCGTTGCACGCTACCGGGATCAGCCCCTGCACGTCATCTCGGGCCAGGTCATGCTGGCGCTCGACGCCTGGATCGGCGCTGAAGAGCAACCCGACGACATCACCCTCGTACTGGCCCGCAAGACCTAAAAAATCGGGCCAAATCGCCAGCCCACTTAGTGAAACTCTTAGAACCTGTCCTGCCGGACGGGCCCACTACGCGTGGGGCGGTCACTTCGTGACGGGTTACCGGTCTTGGCAAAGCGATCTGCAACGGCCCTCCCGTTGGTCGGCATGAGCATAAGCCCGACCAACGGGAGGACCGGGCGAAGCTTTAAAAAGGCGTGCGAACGCCCGCCCTCCGCGCAGGAGGCCCGTCTGGCAGGACAGCGTCTTCTGGAATCTTTTAGAAGCACCTCAAAAAAATAGTTGGAAAACATGGCGTATTTTTCGGCGGCGAAAAGTACGCTGTCAGCACACCATCTTTACCACGCATTTCACCACGATCGCACCATCAAAAAACCACGATCAAACATGCGCTTTTTCCAAAACACCACTCAAAAACCCAGCAAAAGAACAGATCTAGTCGCCCACCACGCCAAACTTTTTTCTTGAAAAACTATTTCTCTCGAATCGCTTTAATCGCAATCGAGTTGGGAGAGATTCCAGCCGGAAGAATGGTAAAAAGTGCGGGTCCTTGTTTCCCAGCGGTCCGAATCAGCGCAACGTCGCCAGAATGGGTATCTGCAGCCAGCAAAAGATGCTCATCCTCCGAAAATGCAAGCGCATCTGGCCCGGAACCCGTACGGACACTGCCAGCCAGCTTCCCATCATCGATACTGTAAAGCCCAATGGAATCTGCACCTGTATTCGCGACCCAAAGCATACTGTTGTCGCGGCTCACGATCCCACGAACTGGCCTGTTTCCAATGGCGTAAGTTCCTCCAACCTCATTGGTCCATGTAGCGATCTCCGAGAAGCTGTCGGAATCAAAGTTTGAAACAAAGATCTCGCCGCCATCCGGTTTCATCGCAAGATGAACCGGCGTCTTCCCAACATCAAGCAAGGCCAGCATATGGTCGGATGTAAGCGAAGGATTTTGTTTAGCTGCCCACGATCCAGCCGCCGCCGTAAGACTCACTGCCATCACCTGATGGCCCGCGGAACAGGCCACGAACGCCTTCGAGGAGTCGGGCAGAATCACAGTGTCTGCGGCTCCTGGACAGCCGGAAAATGTCGAACGGAGGTGTATGGCCGTTCCAGACGACGGCTTAGCGGAGTCGTAGGGAGTTACATCGAAGAGAGACACGCTGCCGCTGCCATGGTTTGTGATCACCAGTGTGCGGCCATCGGACGATATGTGCGTCTGGATGGGTTGCTCGCCGGCACCTGCGACGGACACTTCGCGGCGACGATCGAGGTCAAGGATACTCACGCTGTTCGAGCCGTAGTTGGCGACATAGGCCCGGTGTCCGGTAGGGTCGACCGTGATGAAGTACGGTTGGCGGTGGACTGAAATCGTCGCAACCACACGATTCGCCTCGGCGTCGATCACGGAGATAGTGCCAGATTGAGCGTTGGCGACGTAGATCTCATTTCGAGCCGGGTTGACAGCCAGGTTGGTTGGATTGGCGCCTACCTGTAGCGTGCGATCCTGACGAAGGTAGACGAGATCAAGCACGGTGACTGTATTCGATCCACCGTTGCTGATGTAAGCATACTCTCGATAGCCAGCTGGAACGTCGGGGAAGCTGCTCCTGCGGCAGCCAGAGAGGCTGAGGAGGAATGCAAGTGCTGCGACGATATTGAAACGAAAGGCAGACAGGTGGGGCGTGGGCACTGTTCGGAGTCTATCGAGGTGTTCCAAGGGCTGCAAGAGGAAGTGCGATAGCGAAGTTTTAGCTGTTTCCGAGAAACTTCTCGATGCCACATGGTGTTTATATTGTCGATGCTGATCATCGAAGGTCGATTTACAGCATCACATGCAATTCCTACTCGGACAACGAAGCTGCGGTCCCCCTGCGGCTTCGTTGATTTTTAGCGGCGTGCACCCCGCACATGGGCCCAGTTCCAGGCAGTCCATGCGAAATATCCTCCCTGAATAACCCATACAGTCACATAAGCGAAGAGTAGGTGCCGGTGAGGCATGCTGCTGATATCGAAGAAAGAACGCCAAGTCATTGCGGGATCTCCAAAGAAGCTTCGATGGCCTGCAGGGCGGCTTCCTGCTCGGCAAACTGACGGCGTCGCTCGAGGGCGAAACGGAAGAGAACGATACAGACGCCCCAAACGGTCCAGCCAGCGAGGTTCCAATAAAAAGCAGGGAGCATGGAAGGATCGACGCCCGAGTCAGGTCCACCGCCGAAGACCGGCGCAGGATGCTGGGTGCGCCACCATCGAATGGACATGTAGACGATGGGAACATCGACTGCGGCAAACACCGAGAGGACCGCGGCCAGTGTATGGGTCTGGCCGGTGGAGGAGAAGCGGCGCAGCATGAGGTAGCTGACATAGAGCAACCATAGGAGCAGCATGCTGGTAAGGCGTGGATCCCAGGTCCACCAGATGCCCCACGTGGCGCGGCCCCAGAGCATGCCCGTGAGCAGGCAGATGCTCGAGTAGACGACAGTTACTTCCGCGGTGCTAAGCGCGAGGGCATCTGCGGTGAGGGCTTTGAGTGGCTCTCGACGTCGCCAATAGAGGTAGAAGAGCGAGGCTACGAAGTTGATGTACGGGAAGATCAGGCTCAACATCGCAATGGGAACGTGATAGTAGAAGATGCGACCGACGTTGCCCTGTGCCGCATCCGTGGGGACGAGGAAGATGGCCTGTCGGAAGCCGACGGCGAGCACAGCGACGCTGATTCCAAACCAGAGCCAGGCGACGCCGCGGAGAGTGGGGGTACGCTGCTCCATAGACCTAGTTTATCCCGAATGCCGTCATTCGGCGTTGAGTACGGTCTCAAAGAGCAAAATGCAGACCGTGGTAAAGATGATGTCGTAGCCGAGGAGTTGCTTGATCCAGGTGTTGATCTGGATTGGGTCCAGGTCTGCGGTTAGGACGCCAGTGGTGGCCTCGACCATTGCCAGGAGGGCGGGGAGAGAGATTGGCAGGAGGAGGAGCGGGAGGAGTAGTTCACGGTTGCGGGCGCGAAGTCCAAGGGCAGCGAAGAAGGTGCCGTTGACTACAAGCGCCCAGGTTCCCAGCGGCAGGATGAGAGCGAGGAGCCAGACGTTGCCGAGGGCGTGAAGGTTGAAAAATACGATGAAGATAGGGGCTAGGACCGCCTCAACCAGGAGAACGAAGAGCATGTTGGCGAGCGCTTTGCCTAGGAAGAGGGCGGAGGCTGGGGAGGGGGCCATGCGCTGGGCTTCGAGGACGTTGTTGCGCTGCTCCCGGGTCCAGGACTGGTTGAGGGCAGTGATGGAGGCGAAGAGGAGGGCTACCCAGAGGATGCCGCCGGAGATCTGGCGGGCCATGGTGGGGTAGCTGGTGGGGTCGAAGGCCAGGCCGAAGACTACGACCACCAGGAGGGAGAAGAAGAGCATCCCGTTGATGGAGTCGCGGGAGCGCCACTCAAGGCGTAGGTCTTTGCGGAGGTGGTCGAGGACGTGCTGGAGATACTTCATGCCGGCGCGTGGCCTTTGGTGAGGTCGGCGAGGGTTGCGTTGGCGGCGCGGAGGTAGTCGGCGGGAGCGAGGAGGAGCTGGAGGCCTCGCTGGCCGGCGGAGACGGAGATCTGGTCGAAGAGTTCGATGGTCTCTTCGGCGAAGGCAGGGAAGGGCTTTTTGGCTCCCATGACCGTGACTCCGCCACGGATGTAGCCGGTGAGCGGCTCGACCTCCTTGAGGGAGGCCAGTTCGGCTTTTTTTGCTCCGGCGGCGTGGGCTAGTTTTTTGAGGTCGAGTTCGGCGTCGCCTGGGATGACCGCGAAGACGTGGTCCATCCCTGCTGGGCCGCCGGCGCTTGTGTTGGTGTGGACGAGGAGGGTTTTGAAGACCTGCTCGGGGGGGAGGCCTATCTTGCGGGCCACGGAGATGGCGGTGAGGTCGTCGGGATCGACCTCGTAGGGGCGGAGTTCGTAGGGGATGCCGAGGGTGTCGAGGAGGCGGGCGGCGTTGGTCTTGGCTGGGGCGGGCGTCTTCACCCAGCGGCCTCGGCTGGGGAGTCCATGATGTGGTGGTTCGTCTGCTGCGAGCTTACGATCTGGCCGTTGCGCATGGTGAGGATGCGGTCGGCGATGGGTTCGGCCAGGGCGGACTGGTGCGTGGTGAGGAGGATGGTGCGGGCACCGGCTACGCCGTTGACTGGTGCTACGGGCCAGGTTCGGAAGTCGGCAAGGAGTTCGACCATGTGGCGGGCGGAGGCGGCATCGAGGTTGGAGAAGGGCTCGTCGAGGAGGAGTATCTCGGGGTCGGTCTGGAGGACGCGGGCGAGCGAGGTGCGCTGGCGCATGCCCTGGGAGTATTGGCCTACGGGGCGGTTGAGCTTGGGGTCGAGGCCTACGGCGCGGAGGGCCATCTCTGGGTTGCCGACGCAGGCGCAGCCTCCGTCGCGATGAAGAGACGAGAAGTAGTTCAGGTTCTCGATGGCGGTGAGCTCGTCGTAGAGCATGGGTGAGTGGCTCATGTAGGCGATGCGGCGGCGTTGCTGGTGGGGATGGTCGGAGAAGACGGTGACGCGCCCGCGCGTGGGTGTGATGAGGCCGGCGATGATGCGGAGGAGGGTGGATTTTCCGGCTCCGTTTTCGCCGAGGATGACGGTGCAGGAGCCGGTGCAGAAGCTGGTGGTTACGTTGCGGAGTGCGGCGAAGGTGCCGTAGATCTTCGAGACGGAGTCGAGCGAGATGCAGTTGCTGGCGGCTGCGGATGGAGTCGGACTGCTGCGGGTTGTCTCGGCCGTCTGCGTCATATTTTTTGTGCGCGGCGGGTTAGCGAGTTGCAGGAAGCGTTGCGGCGGCGGTTGTGGCCGGGGTTGCAGAGGCTGGCGCCGGGGCGTACTTGGAGGCGCATTTGGCCTGGAGCTGGGTGGCGTGGAAGACGCCGTCGTGGCCGTAGGTGCCGACGGCGAGCGCCTGCGCGTCGTCCTTGAAGGTGTCGGGCGGCGGCTCGGAGCCCTGATAGACGACCGAGAGTTTGCGGCCCTGTTCGAGGAGGTCGAAGGTGGCGCTGGTGCCTACGCGGTGGATGCTTCCGGGGGCGACGTTGCCGGCTACGCGGAGGTGGCGGACGTAGGCTTTGTTCCCCATGCCCTGGAGCTCGCCGATGGTGACGTAGTAGCTCTTATTGTCGCGGCCGCCGGTGAACGAGAGATAGGCTATGGTGGCCACGATGATCAGTGTGGCGACGATGAATTTGATCGGACTCTTCCGGGGTGCATTTGCCATGTTCTTCGCCTTTCAGTCTACGTTCACGGGTTCGATTTGGGTAGTCAGCTGATAGGGGGTAGCCCCCCTCCCCCCCTGGGGGTATCTTGGGCGTAAGTTTATTGGAATGAATAAGTTACAGGGGGTTTGTGTCTGTAAAATATTCCATTCAAAGGGCTTGCGTGCAAAATACTTGTTTTGTTGCAGTTGCGCTCCTTATTGAATAAATGGTGCGGGAGTCTATTCGATTCCTGCTCGCTACTTCTATTTTAGACGATTGGCGGGGGGTAATACGCCACGACAAAAGCCGCTCTGGACACGGGTTTTAGCGACTTTGGGGGTTGACAAGAATTTTGATGTGGCATGCTTCGTTGGACTTTGCGAGATTTTGACGGATGTGCCGGTTTGAGTCAACCAACGCTGAGGCATTTTCACTTTTCCCGGTGTCTAACCTCGTATGGCTTTTAGAATGTGGGCTGTGCGCTTGGTCCGCTTTGCAGGTTGGGTGGTTGTGTCTCTGGTGCTGCTCGCTTTTCTGGCAGTGCAGATTCAGCTGATAATATCGCGCTGGCGAGCCGAGCGGCTGTCCGCAGATATGCACCAGATTCGCCTCTATCAGAGCACGTGGGCCGATGCCCAACGCCTTATGAATCGCTGGGGAGCGTGGGGCCACTACGACGGCAGTTGCACGGCTGCAAGTTGCCAATACGCAATCGGCATGGGCACCATCAGATATCAAAACCCCCATGCCCCCCGTCGCGCTTGGGTAGAATGGTTTTCCGCGCACGATCGACTCAATCTCTACCAATGGCTCGGCGGGCGCGACGCGGCATTCTATGCTTCCTTCACAGTCCATGACGGGACCATCTGGAGAACGGGCAGCGGGATCTCCGTTGACGTCCCCACCAGGAGGATCCGAAGGGATAACGATTGGCCCTGGAGTCTCTCTATCAGTGCTGCGAGTCGCCAGCGACTTCATCGGACAATAGAAGACCCGTTCAGTTCCAGTTATCTGGGCTCTGAGGATGAACTCGCCATACACCCGTACTACAAAGTGTGGAGGCCGAGTGGTTGCGAGATTCTCTGCCAAATGGTGGTTGCCTACTATTCCACCCATACGCCACCGGCCGAGATCGAGCGTCTGACGTCATACAACTTCTCCTGCTTTACTCAGTTGATCGCGTGTGCACACATTGAAGATCTATTGCCTGCATCCAAAGAGTGGCACCTCTACGACGAATACCAATCCAGCCCCACTGTGCCGATACCACCTCCAAGACCCGAATCCAGCTATGCAAAGATGCCAATCCCTCCCCCTTGCAGCAACATTCCCGTATGGGCGCATGCGCGGGACGTCCGCTATACTTTAGCCGTCGAAGTCCTCCCGACGACTGCAGATGATCAGAAGTACGATCCCGGAATGGCAAAAGTGCGAGTCGTCACCTCTCTCAAAGAGCCTGCTCCCTGGCTGCCCGGCGCTATCGTAAGGACGTACCACTACGGCAACGGATCCATCCCGCCTGAGAAAGACGGAGAACTGGTTTCTGGAAAACGGTTCATCGTGTTTCCCGTTGGGAATGACGAAAGGCACGATATCGTAACAAAAGACTCACCAATCAAACTCGAACGATGCGGTGTGCTCGAAGACACTCCCGAAATACGGCGCGAGCTTGAGAAGGGTTTGCGCAGAACGACACGCTGAAGCCTTAGTCCCAAGTGAAAACAAGCAACTGCAAAGACGAAATGCGGGGTCTTGACGGATACCGCAGCATGCATCGGTTCGCTGCAACTGAGAGATGTGGCCGCAATCCACTGCGCCGTGCGATAAGACTGCACGGCTCCGGTCGAGATGACGATCAGTAAAGTTTCTGGACAGGTTGAAGCGCGATCTGGGCAGGCGGCTGGCCTCTTTGCCGGAGGTGGATGAGGCGGCCCTTTCGCATGTTGGGAGTGAAAAGTAGAGTTAATGTATGGAAATCGCTGGAGGAGTTACAGGGAAGAGTGATCGAGGTCGGATGGCATACAGCCTGCGTCCGCATCGAGTGGGAGACATGGGGTGGATTGTCTATCGAGAAGGTCTCGGATATGCGGAGCAGTACGGATGGGATGAGACGTTTGAGGCGTTGGTGGCGCGGATCGTGAGTGAGTTCCTCATGAACTTCGACGCTGAGCGAGAGCGCTGCTGGATTGCTGAGGTGGATGGCAAGAGTGTGGGACATGTGTTTCTGGTGAAGCATCCGACGGAAGCCGAGACGGCGAAGCTGCGATTGCTGTTTGTTGAGCCAAGTGCGCGAGGCATGGGGTTGGGAGATGCACTGGTGAGTGAGTGCGTTCGTTTTGCGCGGGGTGCGGGATATAAGAGAGTGGTTTTGTGGACGCAGAGCATACTTACCGGCGCGCATCGAATCTATGAGAGAGCTGGGTTCAGACTGGTGAAAGAGGAGCCGCACCACAGCTTTGGGAAAGATCTCGTAGGACAGACCTGGGAGCTCGATTTGATTTGAGGGGGATTGAGACGAACGAAGCGGAGATCTTTTGGGATCTCCGCTTCGCTTGGGTTTAGAGGCTGGTGGTGGCTGCGGTTTTGGTTTCGGCGGCGGTGGTGTTGACGCTGTCGGAGATGGTGGAGAGGAGCTCGTCGGCGTTCTTCTCTTCGTCGAGGATGCTGTCGAGGAGGTCGGCTGCGTCGTCGTCGCCGAGAAGTTCGGCCCAGGTGCGGAGGGTGCCGTAGACGGCGATCTCGTGATGTTCGACCTGCTGGGCGGAGGCGATGAGGGTGATGTCGCGAATGCTGGGGTCGGCTGCGTCCTTGATGTTGTCTTCGGCTTCGGTGACGAGGGCAGAGATGGCTTTGCATGTGGAGGTGTCGGCGTTGCCGTTGGTGGCGTCGCGAAGGATACTTTCCACTTTGGCTACATGGCCCTGGGTTTCGGTGAGGTGGTTGCGGAAGGCGCTGGCCAGCTGCGGATCGGTGGACTTCTCGATCATGGTGGGTAGGGCTTTGGTGATCTTCTGCTCCATGTCGAGGGCCTTTTTGAGGTTTGCAATGTAAAGGGTGCGGAGGTCTTCGATGTTTTCTGAGAATAGTTTCATGGGTGATGCTCCTTTTTTGGAAAGATCGCGAGATGTCTCGCTGGCGCGCGAAGGCGTCTTGTGGTGTTGCGTGATAATGTGTGGGTGAGAGCGGCGAACGTTCATGCCGGGGTGCTCACGGTCGTTCTGCGTTCTGCTGGGTAGGATGCGAGGTTTTGGAGAGGGTTGGCTGTGGAATTCGGCTTATTCCTGCTGGGCGGGGAGGTGATGGAGGCGGAGCGCGGCGCAAATTATGGAGTGGTCAGTTTCTATTAGACCGTGATTGGGGCAGAGTCGATCGGCCACATGTTGGGTGTCCCGACCATTCGTACATTTGCAACAACGAGCCCATCAGAGATTCACTTTGCAACAGTTTCGAGAGGAATCGCTTCGAAATACTTTGGCACAATCACCTTTGTTTTCGGAGAAGCAGCCACAATCTCCTGTACGAAGGATTGTAGGGCCTCTAGAGCAGGCTGCTGCGAGGCGCTATACGGCGCCAAAAAGTTGTCCCAATGAGTCGGGAGAACTATGGCTGGATAATGGAGGTCGCGCATAAGGCGGCCGCTATAGTCGTAGATCTCCTTTCGAGAAACACCGGCTCCAATCAACGCGACGTCCGGCTCCAGTTCGGCTATTTCGCGTTCGATGTAGTTCATCCCGCCAAACGCGAGAATCTGATGACCGTGGAAACGGATCAGGTAGGCGAGAGTGCCTCCCTCTGGGTGAATCTGTTCCAAGGTCAACGGTGCTTTCATTCCAGCCGGGGCAGTCGCGGAACTAAAGTAGCGCTTGTGGTCCAGAGGGCTATGAATACTGGGAATGACTTTGAGGGAAAAAGAGCCGAATTGGTAGTCTTCTCCGCCACGTACAGTGATCAGCTTTTCTTCAGGCACGCCGTAGGCCCGCATGACATTTTCGGTGCTCTCGGTGCCGATTACTGCGGCGCCAGTTTTGAGGGCGATGTGGGGAACATCCAGAACGTGGTCGTAATGAGTGTGAGTGACGAGGACGAAGTCTGCTCGTTGAATGTGCGAATCGATGGTTGCTATGTCCGGCGTTGCGACGTCGTCCCACCGAAACGCCCGGCGGACATCTCCTGGCATGGGGTGACCTCCGGGTGGTGGAGGTCCGTTGATTCTCGACAGATATGGATCGATCAGAATCGTTATGGTTCCGTCGCTGATCTCCCATCCTGCCGTTCCCAGATATTTCAGGACGACTTGGTTGTTCTTTTCCGCGGTCGGTTGATTCTGAGTCGCCAGAGTTGTGAGCACAGTTACCGTGAATACAAAGCAAACGAGCCAGGATTTCATCATGGAAATACACCTCCCAGCCGAACTTGCTGCGCAGTCTACTTGAGCAGAGCAACGAGGTGCAAAAAAGGCACTATCGTTACGGGTCCCTAAACTAATTGCGGCGGCAACGGCCTGAAAACGGTTCCACAGAGTTGAAGATGGATCGTGGCTAGTCGGAAGCGGAAGCGCTGCAAACTTTGCGGGAAGCGTCAGCGGAGATGCGTGCATCGTATACTTACTCGATAACACGGCAAGACGGGCAGGGGAGACATGAGCGAAAACGGGAACAGCGCAGCGGCAAACGGCAATGGCAGTGGGGCGCACTCGCACGGCAACGACTACAAGGTGCCGACTGGGCGGGCGGAGTGGATTGTGAAGCGCAAGGCCGAGGCTGCGCGGACTGGCGATACCAATATGAGCCAGATGCACTTTGCGCGAAAGGGCTTGATTACCGAAGAGATGGCTTATGTCGCGCAGCGGGAGAAGATTGCGGCGGAGCTGGTGCGGAGCGAGGTGGCAAAGGGAACGATGATCATCCCGGCGAATATCAACCACGTGGAGCTGGAGCCGATGGCGATTGGAGTGGAATCGCTGTGCAAGATCAATGCGAATATCGGGAACTCGGCGCTGGTGTCGAATGTGGATGAGGAGCTGCGGAAGCTGCATACGGCGGTGCACTTTGGCGCAGATACGGTGATGGATCTGTCGACGGGTGGGGATATACCGATGATTCGGGAGCAGATTCTGCGGCACTCGCCGGTGCCGATTGGGACGGTGCCTTTGTATGAGGCGTTGTCGCGGGTAAAGCGGGTGGAGGATCTGAACATCGATCTTTACCTTGAGGTGATTGAGGAGCAGGCGCAGCAGGGAGTCGACTACTTTACGATTCACGCTGGGGTGCTGATTGAGTATGTGCCGCTGGTGGCGAAGCGGATTACGGGGATTGTGAGTCGCGGGGGCGCGATTCTGGCGCAATGGATGACTTCGAAGCATAAGCAGAACTTTTTGTATGAGAATTTTGACCGGATCACGAAGGTGATGGCGAAGTATGACGTGAGCTACTCGCTGGGGGATGGGCTGCGGCCTGGATGTCTGGCGGATGCGAGCGATGAGGCTCAGTTTGCGGAGTTGAAGACGCTGGGCGAGTTGACTCGGCAGGCGTGGAAGAGCGATGTGCAGGTGATGATCGAGGGGCCGGGACATATTCCGATGGACCAGATCAAGCTGCAGGTGGATAAAGAGGTCGAGCTTTGCGATGGGGCTCCGTTCTATGTGCTGGGGCCGCTGGTGACCGATATCGCGCCGGGGTATGACCACATTACGTCTGCGATTGGCGCGGCGATGATTGGGTGGCATGGTGCGGCGATGCTCTGCTATGTGACTCCGAAGGAGCACCTGGGGCTGCCGAATGAGAAGGATGTGAAGGACGGGATTATCGCTTACAAGATTGCTGCGCATGCGGCGGATGTGGCAAGACATCGGCCGGGGGCGAGGGATAGGGATGATGCGATCTCGCATGCGCGGTATACGTTCGATTGGGATAAGCAGTTTGCGCTGTCGCTTGATCCGGAGACGGCGCGGGGGATGCACGATGAGACGCTGCCGGATGACTACTACAAGGAAGCGGCGTTCTGCAGCATGTGCGGGCCGAAGTTCTGCAGCATGAACTGGTCGAGCAAGGTGGATGAGTTCAATGCGAAGGAGCATGGGCTGCACAAGCAGGACCTGACGCAGATTGTGACTGAGCAGATGGCTTTGCGGGGGTAGTCTTTCGGGTTGCCGGGAGGGTTCGAACGGTATGGGTAGGTGGAAGGTGTCGGGATCCTTCACTCCGTTCAGGATGACTGCAAAGGCAACTGCGAAAGACAAAAGCTAAATACGGGGATCCTTCGCTTCGCTCAGGATGACGGCTTAGGTGGGAAAAGCTGCTTCGTCGGGATGGCAGTGGGCCTATAAAGAAAGGCCGCGGCCCTGGTTTGGGAGGCGGCCTTTATCTTTTTGGGGAGGAGTTTGGTTTAGGTTGGCTCGTAGCGGTGGCTGCGAGTTTGTTGCGTCGGGGGCGAATCGGACTGGGCTGCGGGGCGGCACGGGGTAGCTCAGAGCTGGGTTCGAAGGACGGCTCGAATTGGTCAGCGCTGAAGTTGAAGGCCATGCCCGCGATGCGGTGAAGGATGCGGGTTGGTGTGGGCTGGCAACAACTTACTCCGTGGGGCGGCAGCACAGGGGTGAATCTAGAGAATATCTTTCTCCTGTTTGTCAGATCGCATGGCAAGAAGTGCAGGAGCAATAATCATTGCGAGAAATACCAAAGCTAAAACGAGATCATGGACCATTGGGGAGTCTCCTTTGGGCGGCTTTGACCGTCTTGAGAGTAATCATGCTGCAGGTGACTAAGTGGGGATATCCCACTTCGGCAATGAAAGATACATCTTTTGGGGGATGGTCTTCTTTTTCTTTGGCGCTGCTGTCCTGCCGGACGGGCCTCCTGCGCGGAGGGCGGTCACTTCGTGACGCGTGTACTCCTTCGGGTGGTCCTCCCGTTGGTCGGAATCTAAAGTCAGCCAGCTTTCTGGTGGTGGCTGACTGTGGTGTTGAGGATGGTGGTTTGTGGTGGGTTGATGGTTATTTGGCGGCCTCCTTGTTTGCGTTTTCCAAGATGGTGGCGGAGCGGTTGAGGGCTGCGGTCAGGGCGGCTAACTGGGATTGTGCTCGGGGGGCGTCGGGGGCGTCGATGCCCTCGTTCACTCCGGGGATTACGACGGCGGCGTAGCCGGTGAATTCGCCTGGGGCGTAGATGGTGTGTTTGTACCAGGAGCGCTTGGGCAGGCCCTCCGGGTTGAGGAGAGCGCCTTCGGCGTTGCGCAGGGACTGGTTGAGGGTGGTGGGGTTCGCCGGTGGTGTGGACTGGGTGGCGCGGATGGCGGTGCCGGCGGCGGCGAAGCGATTGGCTGCGGCGAGGGCGGGGGCAAAGTCGAGGGTGAAGTTTTTGGTGGTGGCTTGTTTTTGCGCGGCTTCGAGGTAACCGACGATCTCTTTGCCATAGAGCTGATAGTCGTAGGGTAGGACGTCGGCGTCGGCCATGTGGAGGATTTCGAGGCCGAAGACGCGGGCCTGCTGCTGCTCGTAGACGAAGGTGGGGTCGGCGAATTTGGTGAACCAGTTGTAGTTGTCGAAGACGGAGTGGTAGACGCCGTAGGGACCTTCGGAGCCGATGTCGGTGGAGGGAACGCCGAGGTGCTGGATGAAGGGGGTGTAGTCGGAGCCGGAGCCGAGGGTGCCGATGTGGACGTCGGAGTCGGTCGCTTCGGTGGGGCGGCGGGTGCGACGGGTAGGAGGGGGTGCGGCCTGGTCGGCCTTCCACTGGTCGTAGACTGTGCCGCCTTTGGGGCTGGCGACCTCTTTCGTGACTTCGCGGACGAACTGCTTGAGGGAGGGTACGGCGGCGGCATCGAAGTTGGGGCCGGCGACGCCTACGTCGGTGTTGAAGTAGGCGACGGCGTGGGCGAGGACTTTTTCGTGCTGTTCTGCCCACTCGGTGGAGCCGATGAGACCCTCTTCTTCTGCGTCCCAGCTGCAGATGACGATGGTGCGCTGGGGCTTCCAGCCTTGTTTGAGGAGGTCGCCGAGGCCGTGGACGGTTTCGAGCATGGCGGCGGTGCCGGAGTTGGGGTCGACCGCGCCGTAGACCCAGGCGTCACGGTGGTTGCCGGCTACGACCCAGTCGTCGGAGTTATCGGTGCCGGGGATCCTGCCTTCTACGTCCCAGATGGTGCGGAGGGCGATGTCCTGCTCGAGGTGCATGTGGACGGTGATTTTTGGAGAGGTGCCGTGGGTTCCGCCTGCTCCGAGGTGGTAGGTGAAGGGGAGTGCGCCTTGCCAGTCGCGGGGGGATTCGGCTCCGCCGAGGGCTTTGAGGATGGGGCCGGCGTCGTGGTAGGAGAGGGGATTGGTGGGGATGCTGGGTTGATTGTTTTCGAGCTTGTCGACGGGGATGCGCTTGGAGTCGGGGAGATCGAGCGTGGAGGCAACGCCTGGCGTTGTGGGATCGCCGGGGTAGATGGGGAGGAACTGGATGGAGCCGCGTTGGACGCCGGTTTCGGGGCGGTAGGGTCCGCGGGGGTACATGTCGCCGCGGAAGAAGCCGTCGTCGGCGGGGTCGGAGTAGATGAGGACACCGACGGCTCCGTACTGCTGGGCGATGTAGGTCTTGATGCCGCGGAAGTTTTCGCCGTAGCGGACGAGGACGATCTTGCCTTTGACGCTGACGCCTAGTTTGGTGAGCTGCTGGAAGTCGGCGAGGGTGCCGTAGTTGGCGTAGATGACCTCGGCGGTGACGTCGCCGGAGGGAGAGGAGCCGTTGAAGGCGGGGAGGATGCGAGGGTCGTCCTGAAAGGGGTCGCCACCGAATTTGTTGGGATCTACATGTTCGGGGGTGGGGCCGGACATTATTTTTTTGCCGTCGGCATCGAAGGCTTCTATGGCGATTTTGACGGGCTTGTTGAGGAGGACTTTGTAGGGGACGATCTGGGTTTCGAGGCCGGCGGCTTTGAACTTGTCGGCGACGTAGACGGCAGTGGCGTAGTCCTCTGGCGAACTGGCCCAGTGGGGAGCGGAGGTGAGGGTTTTGAGGTGCTGGCCGGCGAGTGCAGCGTCGGGAACTGCCATGAAGGATTTGTCCCACTTTGCCTGTTGCGAGAAGTCGCGATAACCGAAGACCTGGGGGGTAGGGGACTGGGCGAGCGTGAGGGCAGCGAGAGGAAGCAGGCAGGCTACGGTGCGGAGACGGGTCAAGTCGTGGGCCTCGGTGTGGTTTGTGGACTATGAGGTAGGGTATCGCAAAAGAGTTGCGGGCTGGGGTGGCATCTGTCTGGGTTTGAGATGCTTAACGAAGTTTAAAATTAACGCGAGGAGTGCGACGACACTTGCACTGCTTTTCGCATCAGAGCGGAGATGTGGTCCTGCGGTTGGGACTGACGAACAAGAGCTGAAGAATGACATTCAAGGGAACACTTGGCAGAGGGTCTTTGCGGCCGATACGACTAAGCTAACTCTCTGACCATGGTAAACTTGCGGAAAGTCTAGACTCCGAGGTGTTCGTGGTTAACCAGGATTCGTGGCGAAGCCGTCTGTACTCCTCGTATGTAACGAGCGGGCAGGCAAAAGCTGATCCTTCACAAAACCAGTCGATGTTTGCGGATCGAAGGCGATATATCGAGCCGGTCATTCGTCGCCACTTTGCGGTTGATAAAGACACGCCGATACTTGACCTGGGGTGCGGGCACGGGGCGTTTGTTCACGTTCTGCGACTGAACGGGTTTACTTCGGTCACGGGGGTCGATGTTTCGGGAGAGCAGGTGGCTCTTGCCCACAAGCTTGGAATCGACGGCATATCCCAGGGCGAGCTTCTGGACTCTCTGCAAGGCACGGAGAGCGGGTCGGTGGGAGTCGTTCTGCTTTGGGATATTGTGGAGCACCTAACGCGAGACGAAGCGTTCGTGGTTCTCGACGAGGTCTTTCGGGTGCTTCGTCCGGGGGGCAAATGTCTTATCCATGTTCCGAATGCGGAGGGCATCTTCGGAATGCGGGTTCGTTACGGCGACCTTACCCATGAGCAGAGCTTCACTCCTACCTCTGCGAACCAACTATTGACGACGATCGGATTCTGGAAGGTTGCGGCTTATGAGGATAAGCCGGTTCCGCATGGATTCATGAGTCTGGGGCGACGTGTGGTGTGGGAGGCTGGAACTTTTCCGTATCGGTTGTTGCTTGCCGCTGAGACGAGCGACACGCGGTTTGTTCTCTCTCAGAACATGCTTGTAGTGGCGCATAAACGCTAGTTTGTTTGGCTAATCGTTCCTTCGCCACCCGCGGTTGGGCGGGCTGATCTTTAGGATGATCTTTTCTTAGGGGGTTCTCTTCAGTTGAAGGAGGACCCCTTTTTTGTTGCGGTTATTGGGCTTGATTTTGGAGTTACAGCAATGAGTTGTTGACGACGCGGAAGGGCCCACGACGGATTGTGGGCCGCTCTCGCGATGTCGTTTGTCGAGGAGAGTTATACGGGCTGGGTGCAGAACTTGCAGCGAGTGGCGGCAATGGGAATGTCGCCAAGGCACTGCGGGCAGGCTTTGGTGGCTGGCGGTTCAACTACTGCGGGGTGAAATTTCTTGAGGAGATATTGGGTGGGAATGACGAGGAAGAAGTAGACGACGGCGGCGAGGATCAGGAAGTTAATGACGGCAGTGAGGAAGTCGCCGTAACGGACTTCGCCGCCGTTGACGTGTCCGACCAGATATCCGAAGTTGGGCTTCCCTACGATGGCTCCGATAAGCGGACCAATCACTTTTTCAGTGAGGGAGGTAACGATGGCCGTGAATGCTGCTCCGATGATGACGGCGACAGCAAGATCAATGACATTGCCACGCAGGACGAAATCGCGGAATCCTTTGAACATGAGGTCAGTCTCCTAAAAGTTGATCGTGCCTGGAACCGTTTGATCGCTGCTCGTTCCGGTGCGGCGAGTATAACCTAGTGGGTTTTTAGAGGATGGAGTGGGTGTTGATCGGTGAACAGGGCGGGAATTCGCTACGCGGTTCGTTATTGCGAAGAGGCGATCCAGCGCGCGTAGGGGTAGAGGAGAAAGAAGAGGATCATGCAGAGGGCCATGAGGTCCATGTAGATGCAGAGGATGACGCCGGCGTGGTAGAAGCTCCAGCGGCGTTGTATGCAGCGGACGGTGTCGGCGGTGCCGGCGATGGCAAAAAGGACGGGAAGGATGAGGAATGGGGTGGCGCGGTTGTGGGGGAAGTCGGAGAGGAGTAGAGCGGCTGCGAGACTGAAGAGAACGAGGAGACTGCCGCGTAGAAGAGAGTGGGCACGCGGATTGAAGATGGGATGTCTCACGCCAATGTGTCTACAGATAAGGATACGGGTGTAGACGGTTTGGCGCCATTTTGTGGGAGCGAGTCTTGTGGAGGCACAGAGAGTTACGGGGGCGGCATTTTTGACCGCGGCAAATCGATTGTGGGGCTACTTCTATGGTGAGGGTGCCGCGGGCGTTTCCGTGGCAGCGGAGGCGGGGAGTGGGGGCAGGTCTTTGACGGCACCTATGGGGACTTCGAGAGACCCGATGCGGTTGGTGACGAGATCGTGAATGCCGATGCGGAGGTAGAAGTCGCCTTTGAGCGGGACGCTGATCTCCTGGCGGTACGGAAGACCTGAGTGCAGGATTTGTTTATAGAGATCGGGTGAGAAGTTCGCTCGGACGGGGTCGCTTTCCATGTTGAGGAGGCTGCCGTTTCGATCGTAGACATAGGTGAGGAATTGAAGCTCGGCGTGGTAGTTGCCGTCGGAGGCTTGCTCGGTGTGGATGGAGTAGGGGTCGGCTGCGATGTCGATGGCGTAGCGGCGGTAGGGACCTTTCATGTCCGAGGATGGATTGAGGGTGTTGCCTTTGGCTACGTCTGTTTCTCGAGCTTTGCTGGTGGGGAGAACGCGAACCTTGAGGGTGATCTGGGTGGAGTCGGGGGCGCCGTGCATCATGGCGACGTGCATGGGATCCACTGGTGGGGCTGCGGTGGCTGAGGCTTTGCCAGATCTGTGATGGGGTTGTAGTGAGATGTCGGGGTCATCGGCGAAGTAGCCGCGACGGTAGGCGAGGTTTAGACCGGATTGCTGAAGTTTGACCTGGATTTTTCGGAAGTTTCCATTCCATTTGGAGTCGGTAGGGGAGTAGGTGAGCGTGTAGTAGTGGGAGCCGGCGGCTGTGGCTTTGTTTATCGCGTCAACGAGGTCGTTGGTGTTGATGAAGGCGTGGCCTCCACTGTCGTCGGCCATTCTGAGCATCGTCAGGTTTTCGGCGCCGGCTGTCAGGTGATACTTAACCTCGTCGGCGTTGAAGCGTTTGGCGTCGTCGAGGTAGATGGAGGTGGACTGAGAGATGTCCATGTTGGGGGATGTCATGGCTCCGCGGGCGTCGATGGGATAGACGGCGACCTGTGCGCGGGTGAGGAGGTTTGTCGTCTCGCGATACTCCGCCTCGGAGCTGGCGACTACCGTGAATGGATCGTTGATGGAGCCATCGGGGAGGACGTCGAGTGGAAAAGAGCCCGAGAACCAGATCAGATTTTTTCGGCCCGGGATGCCGGAGAGGAAACGAGCGAGCTGATTGATGGCATCGAGGGTGTATTTGGCTCGGAGTTGGGACTGGAAGGAGTTTTGTTGCGCGTCGAACTGTTTGAGGTCTGCTATGACTTGTTGCATGAAAGCCGTCGACCCGGGTTGTGCAGTAACTCCACTTGTGGCGACTGTCTCGCTCATCTGATCGGCGGATTGGGTGGTGTTGCCTCCGGTGACGCGCTCAATAAGAGGGGAGTGGGCTAAGTTCTTGTTGTCGATGGCGGCTTTGAGAAGTTCCGGATCTGAAGTGAAACTCTGCAGAAAGAGGAGCTTGGTGGTGAGGCCAAAGATTGCTGTGGGGACGCCAGGTTTGGCAGTTTTTATGTATTTGCGAAATTGATCGTGGAGGTAGATCTGGTCGGTGACGGGCGTGTTGAGAGTGTCGACGAGAAGCACGTTGACCGCGTCGCTGGGAGCGGGAGAGTAGTTGGAGAAGATGCCGGGGGAGTTCACTGGCATGGGTTTCGTTGCGGCGGTGCCGGATGGGTCGCCATGTTCTTCGAAGGACTTTATCTGCTGAGGCTGGCCGCTCTCCAGCAGGGTGAAGTCGCTGGCTTTGAGATTGCGGACCGGGTTCTGGCTCTTGTCTGTGACGACTACGTCTACGACGACCAGCTGCGTGTGGGCGCGGAGCGTGGCGACGGACTGCGTGGGCTGCGGCGCTTGTGAAGTAGTTTGTGCGAGGCTGGCAGTGAGGGGAAGGAGAAACAGGAGGGGAAGCTTGCTCAGCATGGGGTCTCCGGTTGGGTCCAACCTAGTTGACCACAAACCGGAGTGAATACGGGTAGGAGGAGCGTGATTCAGGTGCGCGAGGAAGCTGCCTAGACGGCTGTGAGCTCGGGTTCTGTCTGCTTTGCCATGATGCGGATCGATTGGTTGTAGGGGGCTGTGAGGACGCCGCGCTCGGTGATGATGGCGGTGACGTACTTTGCGGGGGTGACGTCGAAGGCTGGGTTCTCGATGGCTACGCCGTGGGGCGTCATCTGCTTGCCGTTGGAGTGAGTGACCTCGCGAGCGTCGCGCTGTTCTATGGGGATGCTGTCGCCCGTGGCAGTTTGAAGGTCGAGGGTGGACCAGGGGGCGGCGACGTAGAAGGGGATGTTGTGTTCTTTCGCGAGGATGGCTACGCCGTAGGTGCCGATCTTGTTGGCGACGTCGCCGTTGGCGGCGATTCGGTCGGCTCCGACGATGACGGCCTGGATACGGCCCTGGCGCATGAGAGAGGCGGCCATGTTGTCGCAGAGGACGGTGGTGGGGATGTTGTCCTTCATGAGCTCCCATGCGGTGAGGCGGGCGCCTTGCAGGAAGGGACGGGTCTCGTCGGCGAAGACGTCGATTTTGTGACCGCGGGCTATTGCGGACCTGATCACTCCCAGCGCCGATCCATAGCCGCAGGTGGCGAGGGCGCCGGCGTTGCAGTGGGTGAGGACGGTGCCCTCTTTGGGGAGGAGCGGTGCGCCGTGTGCGCCCATCTGCTTGCAGGCGGCGATGTCTTCGTCGTACATGCGGCGGGCTTTGGCGACGACGGAGGATTTGATCTCGGCGATGGGGGTGTTTTTGGCGGCGAGTTCGATGTAGAGATTGCGGATCTCGTCGATGCCCCAGAAGAGGTTGACGGCGGTGGGGCGGGTTTCGGCGAGGGTCTTGGCGATGAGGGCGACTTCTTCGGTGAGGGCGGGAAGGGTGGTCGCGGAGCTGCGATCGATGCCGATGGCCATGCCCATGGCGGCAGAGACGCCGATCGCGGGTGCTCCGCGGACGATCATGTCGCGGATGACCGTGGCGACCTGTTTGTAGTCGGTGGCGAGGACGTAGGTCTCCTCGAGGGGGAGTTTGGTCTGGTCGAGGAAGTTAACGCCGGTAGGGAGCCATTCGAGGGTAGGGATCATGTCCCTTCTAGTTTATCGCGAATGGCCTGTATGGGGGCGGATATGGGGACCGTAGGCGGTTCTGGGGGCGTAGAAGCGCTGGCAGCAGCAGGTGCAGCGAACCGGGCGCAGAGCCAGGTAATGGAAGAACCAGTCCCAGCCGCGGCGATGAGAGCGGTGCAGGGATTCGGTGTTGCAGTGGGGACAGAATCTTCCGTCGGAGAACTTCGGCTTTGAGAACATGGGGGCTATATCGGCGGGGATGTTGCGAGTGTTAGGTTCGTGAGAATTATTTCTCTCTGGTGAGGCTTTACGTGCGGGTTCTCGTCCAAAACGGGAATAAAGCTGCGGCTGAGTTTTGGTTGGTGAGGGAGGTTCTCGTGAGAAAAGATGTGCTGACAAATATTCTTCTGGCCGTGATTGCGATAGCGTTGGTTGCGATCGCTGCGAGGCCGTATGTGTCTCCTCCAACGGTTGCGGCTGACTCGGCGGCGGCTCATGCGCTCTACATCGAGCCGGGAGTGCAGAATCTGCGGTATCCGGATGGGACGGGGCAGGTGTACGGGAAGGTGGTCGTGGATCTGCGGACCGGGAAGATCTGGGGTTTCCCTACAGGGACCGTCGATCCTTATCCTTCTTATCCGCTGGACAGCAAGCCGGCGGTTTCGCGTCCGTTTGCGCTGGGACGGTATGCGTTTGAGGATACGGATAAGTGATGGAGGAATGATTACGTTTGTTGCCACTTGAATTGAGGAGGAGGATCGCTATGCCGGTTCAGTTTGTTCATTCGACCACCGATGAACTTTCGATGGTGAAGATTCCTGCGATGGGCTCGAGCTCGCGGTGCGGCTGCAGCATGATGCAACCGGGGAGGCGCTTACTTTGATGGAGACGGTGAATGCGCCGGGGTTTGGGCCGCCGCTGCATCGTCACTCTGAGACTGAGGTGTTTGGGTGCTTGAAGGAGAGTATCTGTATGAAGTGGAGGGAAAGATTTCGGGCTACGACGGGAGATGTTGTCAGGGAGGCGTGGCGCATACCTTCGTGAATGTGAGCGACCGCCCGTCGCGGCAATTGGTGTTGCTGCTGCCGGCGATGGATGCGATGAAGTTTTTCGCTGGGTTGGGAGAGATTAGGAAGGCAGGGCGTCCGGAGCAGTCGATGTTGAACGCCTATGGCGCGGAATGGGGTGTGGAGTTTCTTGGGCCGCCGATCAAGGCTACTGCCTGATCGACAGCTTGCTATGGCTAACGGGTGGTGATTGTAGTGGGGGGCTTCGTAGGCTTTGCGATAGTTTGCGGTAGCCTTCGCTTCCCATAGACGGTCGAGTGGTGTTATCTTTCTCCCCATAGACGTTCGAGTGGAGAGTGGCTTTGGACCGAAGCAAAAAACAAGACAGCGAGATGGTCCAGGGAACATTGGACATGCTGGTCCTCAAGGCGCTCGTGATGGGGCCGGCGCATGGCCACACCATCGCGCGTGTGATCGAACAGACGTCAGAGGACGTACTGCAGGTTGAACAGGGATCACTGTATCCTGCGCTTCACCGGCTTGAAGATCGCGGATGGCTTCAGGCGTATTGGGGCACAAGCGAAAACAATCGCAAAGCGAAGTTTTATCGGCTTACTGCGGCAGGGAAGAAACATCTGACGCTGGAGACGAATCGCTGGCGACAGATGGTGCGTGCAATCGGCCTCGTCATGGGGGAGTAAGTGTAACGCGAAAGGAAGTCAGATGAGCTTACGCAGATTTTTCAAAAGACGGCTAAGCGATGCAGAGGTGGGTCTCGAGATGGAGAATCATCTTACTCTGGAGTGCGATGAGAACCTTGCTCGCGGAATGAGCGAAGAAGAAGCGCGACGGCAGGCTTATCTGAAGTTCGGTTCTCCGCAACGTGTTCGCGAGGATCTTTGGCGGAGGAATAGCATTGCGCCGCTTGAGAATATCCTGCGCGACGTGCGCTATGCATGTCGAACGTTACGTCGCAGTCCAGGATATGCGTTTATGGCGATTCTGACGCTTGGGCTGGGAATTGGTGCGAACGCGGCGATCTTTGTTGTCATCAACGGAGTGCTGCTGCGCCCGCTGCCTTATGCGGAGCCAGGTCAGATCGTGCATGTTGAACAGACGGCAGCGCGCGTCGGAACGGATCCGATTGGATTCTCCGTGCCGGAGGTGGAGGAGTATCGCCAACTGAATCACGTGTTCTCCGATCTGGCCGAATATCATTCGATGACCTTTACCCTGCTTGGAGCAAAGGTACCGGAGCGTGTGAGTACAGGGGTGGTCTCTGCGAACTTCTTCGACGTGCTGGGAGTGAAGCCTGTCCTGGGGCGGCTGATCACACCGGCAGATGAAAGTCCGAAAGCGGAGCCTGTGCTGGTACTTAGCTATGCGTACTGGGTTAAGAATTTTGGCCGGGATCCGAAGATACTGGGCCGCATGTTCGAGATGAATGATCGCGTTCATACAGTGGTTGGTGTACTTCCGCCACTTCCGGAGTATCCGGACGCAAACGATGTTTACATGCCGACGACGTCCTGCCCCTTCCGGTCCAATCCGAAGATGATCGCCGACCGGGATATGCGGATGGTGACGGTCTTCGCGCGGATGAAACCGGGGGTGACGGCAACACAGGCGCAGAGTGATCTGGCTACGATTACAAATCGGCTGGCTCTCAGTTATCCGAAATCTTACCCGGCGGGCGCAGGAGTCATGGCACAAATGACCGGCCTGGAGCAGGAGCTGACTCATGCGGCGCGGCCTACTTTTCTGACGCTTCTGGGAGCGGCGGTACTGGTCCTGCTGCTGGCGTGCGCGAACCTGGCGAATCTGGCCATCTCGCGACAACTTCGCCGATCTCAGGAGACGGCTATTCGCATGGCCACGGGTGCGAGCTCCTGGGATATCTTTCGACAACTTCTTACCGAGAGCATGGTGGTGGCCCTTGCAGGAGGGGTGTTGGGACTTGGAATTGCGGCGGTTGGATCGAAGCTGTTGATCGCTTATGCAGCACGAATGACACCGCTGTCGGGAGAGATTCACCTTGATGGTCGGGTGTTCCTGTTTGTAGCTGCCCTCTCGGTTATTGCGGGTGTGATGTTTGGAGCACTCCCTGGATTTGTAGCCAGCCGCGACCGTCTGAGTGTCCTGACTGGCTCTGGCGAAAGATCAGTCGGGAGCGGAGGAGTGACGCGGGCTCGCCAGGCACTGGTTGCGGTGCAGGTAACTCTCTCCTTCGTGCTGCTGATGTGTGCGGGATTGATGCTCCAGAGTTTGCACAAGCTGCTGTCAGTTGACCCGGGATTCAAGACCGCGAATGTGCTCTCGATGCGTATCAGTTTAGATTGGACCAAATATGCGAAACGCACAGAGCTGAATCAGTTCTTCCACCAGGTGCTGAGCCGTGTAACGGGACTGCCCGGAGTCGAGAGCGCTGCAGTGAGCGTGATGGTCCCGCTCAACAGCAACATGGGCACAATGACTGGAGGTGTGCAGCTGGAGGGACGGGCTTTGAACCCGGGCGAGTTGATGCCGCAGGTGGACTTTGAACTCGCAAGTCCCGACTATTTTCGTGTGCTCGGTGTGCCGATTCTTGCGGGGCGGGCATTTACGGATGGGGATACGGAACACTCTCCGGCAGTAGCTATCGTTAACGCGCGCATGGCAAAACATTACTGGCCTACGGAAGATCCAATCGGCCGTCACGTGTCGACAGACAATGGTAAGACATGGATCACTGTGGTTGGAGTGGCAAGCAGTGTTCATCAATATGGACTTGATAAGGATTTGAAAGAAGGAATCTATCTGCCGCAGGATCAGTCTCCTTCTCTCACCGACGCTCACTTGCTGGTACGAACGCGTGTCGATCCGATGCACACCGCCAACCAGATCGCCGATGTCATTCACCAGATCGATCCGCACCAGCCGGTGACCGAGATCCGGACGTTGGATCAGCTGCGAAGCGCGCAGTTGGGAACTCCCAGGGTGACGGCTACGCTGTTGGGTCTGTTCGCAGCGCTGGCGTTGTTCATCACCGTGGTGGGGGTAAGCGGAACACTTGCGTTAGCGGTGGCCCATCGGACTAAGGAGATCGGGATACGAATCGCACTTGGCGCTCCGAAAGGGGAGATTCTGCACAATGTGCTGGTGCGTGGCATGATTCCGGTGATCGCCGGAATAGCAGCGGGGGCTATCGTGGCGATGTTCTCAACGAGACTCTTGGCTAGCATGCTGTTCGCGATCAGACCTGATGATCCACTGACCTTCGGGTCTATCGCGATTCTTCTTGCCATGGTGGCGCTGATCGGATGCGCGATTCCGGCACGGAGCGCAATTCGAGTCGATCCGATAAAAGCGCTGCGCACGGAGTAGTGCTCGCCGAGAACGCGAATGCGTGCGCAGCGCGGTTATCTCTTTGATTCGCGTGCTCTCACGCGCTTGAACGGACACCGTTGTAGGCGATGGGTGCCTACTCGCTTTCGGCGACAAAGACAGCGGTTGTGAGCGCCGGGACTATAACGGTTCCTTCTTTCGAGTTGAACGTGGACTGCCTAGTTGCGGGATCGCTGGAGTTTCGCTGCACCGGGTGCAGATGCAGGCCCAAGCCCTGGAGATGAGTGTTGGTGAACGTCACGGATGCATTGGTTGCATTGAAGACGACCAGGATGTGTTTGTAGATTCCGTAGCTTCCACCATTCGCATCGAGATTCATTACGATCAGCCCCGGCGTCTGGTTTGAACCTGTATTCAGAAACGTCAGGTTCCGCTGCACTTCCTCAAATGTGGGCATGCGGAACAACTCCGAACTGTAGCGGATCTGCAGCAATTCACTGAATGCTGCTTTACTGTATGCGATATTTGCCGGAAGCGGGGTGTAGGAGGGGTTACTGAGCAGCGGCATCATGATCGGCCATTGGGCCTGGTTCTGGCTTGCAATGGGCAGACCGATGCCCCAGTTTGCGGTCTTACCGCTCCAGTCGATCTTATTGAACCAGTCTCCGGAGTTGTAGCTGTTCTGGTCCATGTCTTTGGAGCGCAGCAGGTCGTCGCCTGCCTGGAAGAACGGAATTCCTTCCCCGAGGGTTACGAGGCTCATGCCCATCAACTGCCTGCGGGCACGAGTGGCAATGTTGTCGTTGTAGCTCGACTTCAGCTGCACCTTGTCGAAGAGGTCCTGGTTGTCGTGGACTGAGGCATAGTTCACCGCTTCGATTGGGCTCTTGGTGTATCCGGTTGGTTGTCCGTTATAGAGCACCTGGGCTCCGGTTACTGTTGCCCCGGCGCTGTCGGTAAAGCTGTAGTCGCGCAGATTTCCCGTGAGTCCTACATCGATCCAGTCAGAGTACTGCAACAACTGATTTTGCTGACCGTTTAGCGGCGGATTTGAGTTGGTGTAGTCGCTTGGGTCGGTGAAGAGCCCGGTGGCAAAGCCCTGCACGCGCTCATCAGTAAACGGGCTGCCGCCGTGGATGCCGTCGCGGATGCGGTCGTTGAAGGTTCCAACGCCAAAACCATACAGATTGATCTGCGAGGCATTGGGGCCTATCTGATTGTTCGCGGTGTCTCCGAAGTTGAAGCCTTCTCCATACAAATAAATCTTCGATCCGTCGACACCATCTTTCTCGGGAGTGAGTGCCTGAAGGGCCTGCTGGATGGCCTGCACGTTGTAAGTGAACATGAAGCTAAGGATGTCGAAGCGGAAGCCATCGATCTTGTAGTCCTTCGCGTTGAGTACGAGGGTGTCGATGATCAGCTTTTCCATCATGCGATGTTCGCTTGCGGTATCCGGGCAGCACGAACCTGTTTCGAGGTTTCCATTCGCATCGAGGCGGTGATAGTAGTTTGGTACCACCTCGTCGAGATTGGAGTTAGGTCCCTCGCCGCTGGCATTGGTGTGATTGAAGACGACATCCTGGACGACGCGCAGACCGGCTTTGTGCAGGCCGTCAACCATGACCCGATATTCGCGCACGCGGTTATCGGGATTGATCGCGTAACTACCCTCGGGCGTCAAGTAGTGCACAGGATCATAGCCCCAGTTATATGCGGGGCTGGTCTGGCTGGCGGTTACTGCTGCCTGCTGCTGCTGGCCATCGGGTGGATATACCCCCAGACCGGTGGGAATGATCCATTTGGATTTGTCTTCATTCACGCTGGCGAAGTGGAACGAAGGCAAGATGTGGACTGCCTTGAGCCCGCTTTCGGCCAGCGAGCGAAGATGCTTCATGCCGTCCGAGCCCTGGTCCTCAAAGGCCTCGTACATGCCGCGGTGAGCCAAGGGAACTGTGAGATCGTTCACGCTGAAGTCGCGAATATGCAGTTCATAGATGCTCATATCGCTGACGCTTCTTAGCGGAGGTGACGTCTCCTCGTCCCAGCCTGCGGGCTTCGTCCTGTCGGAGTCGAGATCTGTGATTCTGCTCTTGGTGCCATTCAATGCGATATCGATCGAATAGGGATCGCTGGTGACATTCGTGTCCACCGCGCCGTCGGCTGACACCCACACCTTCACGCTGTAGAGATAGTATTTATCTTTCCAGCTGGGGTCGCCTTTCGCTACCCATACTCCATCGTGCTCATGCATCGTGACGACGGCGGAAGGCGCGGTGTCGGATTCGTGATCGAAGAGCTGGAGGGAGACGTTCTGCGCGGTGGGGGCCCAGAGCTTCAGCTTGACGGCGCAGTCCTCGTCGTCGGGCCAATCGCGCCAGTTTTTGTCGTCCCAATGGTGAAAGACGACGCCTAGCTTGCCGGGGTAGTAGTAGAGATCGTCCAAAACACCTGCGAATTGAATGCCAGTGGCATACTGCAGCATTCCATTGGAACCGACCGCGGAAAACGCGAGTTGTCCTTCGAGCGCGGTTTGCAAGGTCGAGAGCTGCGTATTCTCCGGTAGCTGGAGGACGGTGTATCCACTCAGTTGCGGGTAGCGTAGCAACTCGTCTGCAGTCAGGGCTCCGCCAACGGTGAGCGGAATATTGGTGCCTCCAGTGACGCCGGTGGGAGTTACAGACAGGCCGCCGGTGAGGCTGGAGCTGATCGCGAAGGTGTCACCACTTTGAGCAAACTGCGGCTGGATGGCCACTCGCTGGCGATCAAGCCAGTATGCCTGCTCTACGTTCAGAAGACTATCCAGTATCTGGGTAGGAGTCGGAGTTGTGAGGAAGACAGTCGCGTTGCCTGAGATCACCCAAGCCTGGGTATTGGTGGCGACATCCAGATGCATATCAGGTCCGGGATCTTTAACCCCGGTAGAGATGTTGTGGATGATGAATCCGAGGTCCTTCGGGTTGGGAATCAGACTTATGTCGAAGTACGCGCCGTAGGAGTCATGGCTGGTCACTCCAGTCAGTCCATCGTTGTAGTCGCCGGTGTACTCCGCTGTGTCGTTGAAGGCATAGACGGTCCAGTTCGCATAGTTCCCGTCGGGCCGGAAGTAGTGAATGCGGGCGTACCCGGGCAGGAGCGCGGTGGGATTGGTGAGACTGGGTGGGCTCTTGTAGAGCTTGCCGATCCCGGTGTAGCCCCAGTACTCGAAGCCTTCCGTGGAAGGATCGACAAATTCGTTCGGCCCTGGGTCTTTCTGATCGCCGCCAGGCGCGGAGGGATTGTGAATGATGAGCCCAAGGTTCTGCGCGTTCGGGACAACCGCTACGTCAAAATACGCTCCGTATGCGTCAGTATTCGTCACGGGGACGAGTCCGCTGTTGTAGTCGCCGGTGAACTCCGTGGTGTCATAGAAGGCATAGATCGTCCAGCCTCCGTAGTTGCCGTCCGTCCGGTGGTAGTGAACTCGGACATATCCGGGCAGCAGCGCGGTGGGATTCGTGAGGCTCGGCGCAGTGGTATACAGCTTGGCTATCCCGGAGTATGCCCAGTACTCGATGCCCTGGGTCGCGGGATCGACAAAGAGATTGTTGGGAGTGTCCTTCTGGTCTCCGCCCGATGCCGTCGGGTTGTGAATGATGATGCCAACTTCTTGCGCGCCGGAGGTCACTCCAACGTCGAAGTACGCGCCGAAGGTGTCGGTGCCAGTGACCTGTACTGGGCCGCCGCCATAGTTGCCAGTGTTTTCTGTTGTGTTATCAAAGGCATAGATCGTCCAACCGGCATAGTTGCCATCCGGCCGGTGGTAGTGAATACGTATATCGCCGGTTGGAATGGCTGGATCCGCAAAGGCCTGGGCTGCTGCAAAGACGCACAGTAGAAGCATGAAGAAGTGGGATCCTGCCTTGCGCAGAAAACGCCGTGATGTAACGAATTTCATGAGTGGCTCCCCGGAGAAACTGGCTGGTTTCGTTTGGAGTCAACGGCGCGGACGGTCAGCGTTCGTCTAAGACTCCCAATAGCAGCGCCGCGACACTAGTTGAATTGAACTTCCAGTGTCAAGAGAATTGCGGGCCCTTTTCTTTGTCCCCTCGGTTTGCTTTTGGGATTGCGAGTGGTCTGGCTGGCGCTGGCGAACTAGACTAGAAGGATGAGCCAGATTGCCGCTTCGGTCGCGAGTACGTTTTCCGAGATTGCCGCTAGGGTCGCACAGGGTTCCCGGATTGGACGGGATGATGCGCGATGGCTCTGGACGAACGCGTCCGATGCCGAGTTGTGCTCGCTTGCCGCCGGGGTGCGCGGGCGATTTCATGCGCCGGGTTCCTGTACGTATATGGTGATGCGGATCATTAACTATACGAACGTATGTGTAGCGCAATGCGACTACTGTGCTTTTTACAAACTACCTAGCCAGGACGGCGGGTACGTGTTGAGCCACGAGGAAGTATTTGCGAAGCTGGATGAGCTGCTTGCGCTGGGCGGGGATCTGGCGGCCTTCAACGGAGGGTTCAATCCACATTTGCCGTTGAGTTACTACTGCGAGTTATTTGCTGCGATTCGAGCACGATATGGGGATGCGCTGGAGTTCTACGCACTGACGATTGCGGAGTTCATGTATCTGGCCGACCACGCAAAGCTGAGCTATTCGGAGGCGGCGACGCGGCTGAAGGATGCAGGCGTCCGTTGGATCACTGGCGGTGGATCGGAGATTTTGACCGAGGATTTTCGTGCGCGGCACTCTAAGTTTAAGTACACGGTGGCGCAGTACATTGAAGCGCAGCGGGCGATTGTGGAAGCTGGGCTGAAGACGACGGCGACGATGGTGATCGGATTTGATGAGGGCCTCGAGGAGAGGCTTGAGCATCTCGAGCGAACGCGGCAGTTTCAGGATGAGACTGGAGGACTGGGAAGTTTTCTCTGCTGGACGTATAAACCTTACTTCACGCAGATTGGTGGTATCGAGATTACGACTGCGGAGTATCTGCGCCATCTTGCTCTCTGTCGGATCTACCTGGACAATATTCCGAGAATACGTACTTCGGTGCTTACTCAGAATGAGCATGCGCTAGTCGGGTTGAACTATGGCGCGGATGACTTCGATCTTCCGATCGAAGATGAAGTAACTCAGAAGGCAGGCGCGACGATCAGCTTAGACTTCGAGAGGATATTGAACTACGCGCGTGGGCTTGGATACTCGCCGGAGTATCGACACGTTTCGTTGGGGCAGCCACCGTGGTTGGCTGCGGTTTAGTTTGAGGATGATTGCGAACTGTGAGCCGCATCTCTGATCTTCCGGGGTGCGGCTTTTTTGTTAGCGTCCGACAACGATGACAGAGAAGCTGCCGGGGATTGGAGTTGGCCGAAACTGTAGTTCTTCGGATGCAGCGCCCGTGTTCTGGCCGAACTTGGAAGTCACCAGATAGGCTTTGGCGTCATTATGACTGACGATCATGGTTCTGGCACCGGGTTGGGTTTTGACCTGCTGAATTCGAGAGTATTTGAGAAGTGATTCGCGGCGAAAGATAGAAAGTGTGCCGGTTGTGTCCGCGACGAAGAGCAGATTGTGGCGCGAATCGAAGTCCAGGTCTCCCGCGTTTGCGGGACCATCTGCGATAGCGGCTACTTGACCCGTTTTCGAAATGAGGGTGATCAGCTTGTGGTCTTCGCAGGTGGTGAATAGTTGATGGCGTACGCTGTCGATTGCGAGTCCGCTGGGTCCGGTGCAGGGCGTTAGTTGCCACGAAGCCGAGACATTCTTCGAGGCAGCGTCGATGCGGATAATCTCACCGAGGGCTGGAAGGGTCACGAAGACAGTTCCGTTTCCATCGGTGATTGCTGAGCCTGGCCGTCCGGCAAGCGGGATGGTGGCGGTGACCTGGTTGGTCGTAGCATCGATGACGGTTGCGCTGTGACTGTGCGAGTTGAAGGCGAAGATCGACTTTGAAGAGGGGTCGAAGACGATGGCAGCGGGAACGGCTCCGGTGGGCACCGATGCGACCAGCTTGAGGCTGGAACGATCAAAGACGCGGACAAAGCCGGCTGATCCGTCGGTCGGGTCGGTGACGTAGCCGTATTTTCCGGAGTCATCGAGGGCGATGTCGCGAATGTTCTTCATGCCTTCGACTTCGCCGAGCAGTTTGCCGGTGTCGGTATCGACCACCATCACGCGATTGGTGCGGGGAATGTAGAGACGATGGGCAGGCGCGTCGAGAACGATATAACCCCAGCCCCCTGTGCCGCCGAGGTTCCATTGGTCTCGTACATGAAACTGTGACAGAGGTGTAGGACTGGCTGAGTAGAGCAGGGAAGAGGAGAGGGTTACCAGGAAGAAGATCGCTGAGGGAATCGTCTTCGACGTTAGTTTTTGTAGATGTTGGATCGTGTTATTCATTGGATTTATCGGTGAAGTACCTATTTAGAAAGTTATCTTCGACGGCCAGTTTGGCTGGCCGTCGAAGAGTTGATCGAATGAGACTAGCTATTATTTAGAGGAGAATTGGAAGTCATCCGTTAGATCGCCGATTGCTGGGCTGTTCGTCGGGACGTAGGGGCTGCTGGCTTTCTGGATCGGGTTCGGCAGGTTGTCGCGGCTGCGGTCGGAGATGGTTGGAAGTCCCCAGTTCTTCTCGATGTACTTCATGAGTGAGACGTGATCGCCGTACTCGTGCGAGACGTGGCCGCCCACAGAGTACTTCGACACAACGATGAGAGGGATGCGGGTACCGTCGCCGAAGAAGTCGACGGGCTGGATGTAGCCGGAGTCATAGTATCCGCCGCCCTCGTCGAAGGTGACGAAGATAGCAGTGTCGGCCCAGAGGGTCGGGTTGGCTTTGACGCCGTCGATGATCTTCTTGGTGAAGCCTTCGAAGAGGTCGAGTTTGGAAGATGCCGGGTGACCATCGTTGAAGCCGCTGGGCTTGACGATGGAGACTGGCGGCAGGTTGCCGGTGTCGATGTCCTCATAGAGCTCAGTCGTGTCCGCGATGTAGGTCTGGCGGGCGGCCTGGGTCCCCATGAACTGGGTCTGGTACTGGAAGGGGTTGCAGATGTTGCAATACGCATCGAAGGAGTTCGACTCGGTGGGATCGGTTACGTAGAGATCCCAGTTCTCGCCGAAGTATTTGAAGGGAACATTGTGAGCGACGAGGTCGTCGCCGATGCTCTTCTGGCTGGTTGGTGGAATGGTGAAGGGCGAGTACTGCGAGGTGAGGGTACCGTCGCCGTTGTAGCCGGGGTTGTAGTTATTGACGAGGTAGTAGTCACCCTTGACGCAGTTGGACTTCACTGGCCGCTTGAGGGACTGGAGGTAGTTGGTCACTGCAGGGACACCTGGCTGGCTGATGTCTCCGCAGTTGACGTAGCTGCCGCCGCCGTAGCCATCCTGATCATAGAAGTCATTGGTGGCGGGCTGGGGGTTGGGGTTCTCCACCTGGTTGGTTGGGGGCTTCGCGGCAACGCCCTTGCTGTTGGTGTAGAAGATGGCGTCGCCGAAGCCGAACATGATGTGGTTGGCGCCGGTGCCGCCCATGACGGACTGGTGGAAGTTATCGCTGATGGTGTACTCGTCAGCGAGCTTCTTGAAGTACGGAGCGTCGCCCTGGGCCATGTTGTAGAAGCCCATGGAGGTGGCGCCTTCGCCGGTGGTCGTTTCGTTGAAGTTGGCTGGCTGCTTGGCTCCATTGCCGCCGGTGCC
Organism: Tunturibacter gelidoferens; assembly: GCF_040358255.1. Classification (NCBI taxonomy): domain Bacteria; kingdom Pseudomonadati; phylum Acidobacteriota; class Terriglobia; order Terriglobales; family Acidobacteriaceae; genus Tunturiibacter; species Tunturiibacter gelidiferens. The sequence continues at coordinate 4,565,717 of NZ_CP132938.1, read as the reverse complement.
AACCGAGACTTCAACCCAGGGGAAGAGGTCGTTCAAGCAACCGCTGGCGTTGTCTTCGGTGGCGTAGTCGGCGTTGCAGTCCGTCTGCTGCCACATCTGAAAGAAGCGGTGCACAGGGCTGTTGGTGTAGGCGTCGTACGGCATTTTGGGTCCGCTGAGCTGGAAGACACCTTCGCGCAGGTTCGTGTCGTTCGTAATGCGAGTGTCGGGCTTGCCGCCGGCGATACCGGTTGCGCCAGTCAACAGAAACTTGTCATAACCAGCAGCGAGACCGGTATCTGCAAGTTCGGCGACCTTGAGCGTAGTGAAAGGAGCGCTGGTTTCGCTGGCTTTTTCAGGACCTCCAGCGAGAGCCGCCGGGAGCGTGCTGTAGATGCTCTTGGACTGAGGGCTGTTGGAATACTTTCCATTGTCGGCGGTGGTGGTGTCGAGGGCCGAGAACTGGGCGGAGAAGGAGTAGTTTGGGCCGGGCTTGCCGTTGGCATTAACGATGCCTTTGGAGAGGAGGTTCGAGACGGTCTCGCCTTCTTTCGGCTTGTAGGTCGCGTAGACGTGATCGAAGGTACGGTTTTCGCCGATGATGATGATGACGTGCTTGATGGGGGTCTTTGTTTCGGGGACAGCAGTTTGGGCGTAGGCGGATTGTGGCAGTCCCGCAAACACTTGCAGCGCAATCAACATCATCGCGCCGCACTTCAAGGTCCCGTTAGGGGCGTTGACAGTACGTTTCAAAGTGATACCTCCGGAAAACTGAGGGAACGGATTGAGCCGTTGGGGAATACAACCTCAGTGGGATAACCGTAGAGGTATCAGCATGCTTGATGTGTCACGCCAAAATGAAATGATCAATAATTACGATTACATTGTTCGTCGCATTTCGTCGCGCCAAATATCATTTTGAAAAGTAACATTCCGTTCATTCGGTATTCACTGTTCAAGCGATGCAAGATTGAATCTTGCGATCTAGACGACGACTTTGTAGGGTCTCATCATCTCGTTGTCTTCGTGCTCCAGGATGTGACAGTGCCAGACGTAGAGGAGTTCGTCGCCGGGAGAGACCGGTGCTCCGTGGGGGAGATCGAAGCGCATGATGACGCGGGTGACATAGCCTGGGTAGGACTTGATCGTATCTTTGTAAGCGGGGCGCTCATTGCTTTCTGGCGCCATTGGCTTTCCGGTGAAGACGAGCTTACCGGTCTGCTGGTAGGTTGGCACGTCGAAGGCCTGGCGATTCAAGACCTGGAAGCGCACGAGGTGGACGTGCAGGGGATGAACGTCGCCAGTAGTGTTGACGAAGGACCAGATCTCGGTCGAACCGGCCTTCGGATCTTCGGTGATGGGCTCATGCCAGCGCGCATTTCCCAGAAGGCCGATGATAACGTAGCCGTCGGAGGGGCGCTCTTTTTCTGAGACGAGGAGGAGACGCTCCCGGGTTTCGTAGTTGGGGGAGAGCGGCTCGAAGGGTACGAGCGTTTCAGGGACTACGCTGGTGTCTCTGCCCGAGAGAGGTTTGGTCACCTTGAAGAGCATGACGTCCTCGGTGAGGTACTGGCCGCCCATCGTATAGGGGGCAGGGGCGTCGTTGACGAGCGAGAAAGATTTGCCTTCACAGCTGGAAAAGTCGACGACAATATCGAAGCGCTCGGCTGGTCCGATGAGGAGGTAGTGGAGTTCGAGAGGGGCAGGGAGCAGACCGCCGTCGGTGCCGACCTGCTGGAAGGACGGCACGTCCAAGGAGTCATTCTGAACCTTGCCGGCAGCGTTGGAGTTGAAGAGTCGCAGGTGGTAAAAGCGTGCATTAGCGGCGTTGACGATGCGGAAGCGGTACTTGCGTGGCTCGACCTCGAGGAACGGTGCGACTTTCCCGTTGACACAGTTGTAGTCGCCGTAGAACTCCTGAATCCAGACCGGGTGTTCCTTCGGACCGTTGACAACTTTCGGGTAGAAGAGGGAGCCGTCATGGTGGAAGAGGCGGTCTTGCAGCATGAGGGGAATCTCGAAGTCGCCCTGCGGCAGATTGAGTGCTCTCTCCGCGTCGTCGCGAATGAGATAGGTGCCTGCCAGACCAGCGTAGACGTTCAGCCGAGTGATCCCAAGGCAGTGATCGTGATACCAGAGGGCAGTAGAAGGTTGGCAGTTGGGATAGGCAGAGGGGCGCGGGTTGAACTTTGACCCATGCGGCCCATGTTCGCCTTGCGCGGTGAACCATGCTTCGGGGTAGCCGTCGTCGTCCGGCATTGTGCAGGCGCCGTGGAGGTGCGCCACATTGCGGACAGCAGGCAGGGACGATTCGGCTCCGTGGATGGAGTGATCGATGGGAAGCAGATGCGTAGAGGGGAGCTTGCTGATCCAGTTGACGCTGAGAGGTTTGCCGCCTTCGGCCTCTATGGTTGGACCGGGCCAGCATCCGTTATATCCCCAGAGGGTTGTGGGCGGGAGATCCCGATGCACCTTCTGTTGAAACTGGCGCATTTCGATGTCGATGACTTCGGCTAGTTTGCCGGTTGCGCGGATAGTTGGCGGAATGGGAAGGGCATCGACGTAGGGCGTAAGCTTGACTCCGCTGCGTACCTGCGCGGGTGAAGCCATCGCCTGTTGCATCGCCGGCACGGTCTTGCTGAGGGTGAACCCAGCAGCGGTGGTGAGGCCCCTTTGGAGAAGGCGACGTCTGCTTAGCATCGTATGCGGCCGGGACCGGATGGGATTATTGCGAGGGGACAGTCCATTAATCGCGGTTCAATCTGCTTGTTTTCAATCTTCCTGCACCAAGAAAACAGTAGTCTGACTTTGTTACGACACGATGAAGGTATCCGAATTCGGCGTGAAGGCAAATAGAATGAAGAGACATGCCGAGGTCGACACTATCCGTTGCCATCATTACGCTGAATGAAGAAGCCAACCTCGCGCGGACGCTCGCTAGCGTGCATTTTGCGGATGAAGTGGTGGTGGTGGATTCGGGATCGACTGATCGTACGTCGGAGATTGCGAAGTCGTTCGGAGCGAAGGTCTTTACGGAGCCGTGGAAGGGTTTTGCGAAACAGAAGAACTCTGCTATTGAAAAATGTGTGGGTACGTGGGTTCTTTCGCTTGACGCGGACGAAGAGCTAACGGTTGAGCTTCAGAGAGAGATCGGTCAGATGCTTGAGGTAGATCCTCAGGCCCTGCCGCAGATAGATGGCTACCGGCTTCGGCTGCGACATGTCTTTCTCGGGCGCTGGATGCGTCACGGGGGCTACTATCCGGATTTTAAGTTGCGCTTGTTTCGTCGTATGACCAGCTCTGGTGCGGTCTGCTTCACCGATCGCCCGGTGCATGAGTCTGTGCAGATTGCGGGTGGGGTTGAGACGATGAAGAATGACTTTCTCCACCATGGCTATCCCGATTTAAATATCTATCTTGAACACATGAACCGGTATAGCAGTCTTGGCGGCCAGATCGTTGCTGCGAAGGGGAAGGTCAGCCGTTCGTGGGTAGCTTTCTGCTGGAATGTTGCTTTGGTCCCGATCCTGACGTTTGTCTGGAACTTTGGGTTTCGCCTGGGTTTTCTGGACGGTCGCGAGGGGCTACTACTTCATCTTTACCATTCGGCCTATATCAGTTGGAAGTATGCGAAGGCGTGGCAGATCGGGAGTCATGCAGGTGACACCTAGAGCATTCACACTCATGAGGGCGATGTTATGTCGGCCTCATATCAAAGTCGCGGCTCGATGACCTGAGTGGCGGATTGGAAGAGATAGACAGCAAGAATGGTCATGAGTGGTTCGAGCGGGTGGCGAAAGCGTGCCTGGACGGTGACGAAGTAGTAGGTAAGCGGTAGAAGTGCAAAAGCCCACGCGAAGAGGATGGCTCCCGGGATGCGTTGCTTCAGCGCCAAGAAAAGACCTAGAAGCGCGGCGAGGCTGACAAAACTGTAGTTCAGAACGCGGAAAGCTTCGTTGAGAACTCCTTTTTCGGGTGGTTTGGGAACGCTGATCCAGTAAAAATAAAACCGCTTGAGGGCGAGTTCGAAGAAGCGCAGTTTGTGGGTGCGGATATGTTCGCGCGCGAGCTTTCCTTCACGCTGGACGTAGGCGTATTCGCCCATATTTTTGTATTCAAGATACTCCGGGCAGACGTCGCAGACGGGCACTCTAGTGCCGACGGTGAATCCGTTATAGGAGTCGAGAACGGAGTCGTGCAGTTCTGCGCCGAGGTTGCCGCGAATCGGGATGAAGGCGCGAAATACTTTTTGGTTGCGGATCATCCACGGGGCGAGACAGGCGACGAAGATAAGTGCTGCGATGATGGCTTTTCCAATTGCGGGGCTGAGCGTCGCCTTCTGCTTCGCTGCACCAAGGAGCATCCATACACCACAGACTGGAAGGAAGAGGAGAATGGTCGAGTTCAGGAGCGCGATCATTCCCCAGAAAAGTCCGAAGAGGCACCATCGAACGTTGGTTTGAGGGTTCGGCTCTGGAGGATCTTCGCCTATGTTGCGAACACGAAGGGCAATAGTGATTACAGCGGAGAACAGCAGAGCTGTAAGGGCCATGTCCCAGACCCAGTGAACGGCATATTGCAGAGCGGCAGGATAGAGCGCCCAAAGCCATGCTGACCACAGGGCGATGTTACGAGCTCGTCCGGTGGGTCGAAAGCATCTTGCGGCAATCTCAAATATAAGTGGAGCCGTTGCTGCGGAGAAGATGCTATTGATGGTCAGGATTACCCAGGCGGACTTTGCGGCGTAGACGCCGAAGATCTTGAAGACGCCGGCAAGCAGCAGAGGATACAGAGGCGGTACCCATGCGGTGGGCCCGGAATGACCAGTGAAGGGGTCAGCGTAACCGAAGCCGGTGACTAGTGCGCGGGCGATGCGGCCCATCTCCCAGCCGAACTGAAGGTGATCCTCCGACGGGCGGATGCGATAGGTGTGGGCGAGAGTGATGTAGAGGACGCGGAGGAGCAGTCCGATCCAGAAGATGTGCCAAGGCGCTCGAAAAGAAAGGGACTGTCGTTGTGTCTGTGGGCTTGGCATTCGCTGATTCCCCGCGTTTAGCTGCGGCCGACGCGAGGCTGCGCGATGACAAGACCGCGAGGGGTAGGTAAGAAGATGACGGAGAGAAGACCTTCCGATTCCATCGACTTCGCCGCGTCACGGACGACTTTGTGGTGCGAACTGGCGTCGTGCATGAGGATGAGGCCATTGGGATTGATCTGGGGGAGAAAGCGCTTGACCTCCTGCTCGCGGATAGGCATGTCGGAGTCCGAGAAGAAGAGATCGATCGTGCCGTCGATCTTCATCTCAAGGCTGGACTGGTTGCGAAGTTCGATCCAGGGCTTGAGCGGGGACGCTTCAAGTCGTTCCTTCGCGCGAGCGTAAACGACCGGGTCAAACTCGCAGCTGATGACCTTGCCGAAGCCGTTGCGTTCGAGGCCCTTCGCAATCCATTCTGTGGAAACGCCGAGGAAAGATCCTGTTTCAACGACCAGCATGGGCTTTATGGTTGTGACCAGAGTAGCAAGGAACTCCAGGACCTCGAGCTCGGCGGTCATGGAGTCGATCATGCTCCAACGCTCGGGCTGGGGGCACTCGGGGGTGGCGCGGTGTGACTCGGGTTGGAGCGTCCCGGCGGCGCGATCATGCTGGAGCATGATCTTGTGTTCCTGCTTTATCTTTTTGCTGAATAAACCCATGCGAAGACTCCCTAATCTTCCATTATGCGGGATTAGAAGGAGCAACGAGGAGTGGACGAAGAACTTCGTCGATATCCGGATTTTGACCAGCATTATGCGGCAACCCTCCGCGCAATGAAAAAAATGTAGATAATGGCGAACGAGCGGGCAGCCGCAATTCCGACTTTTGTGGCTCTTCCCGAGTGAGATAAATCGAACAGCAAGCCAGGAGAAAACGCTGCATGAGTAAGACGTTCGCGGGGCAACTGATATCGGAAGCAATGGCTATGTTTATCATTATTGCCTTCGGCGACTCGGTCGCGGCAATGTACACGCTCTATAGTCCAAGCCCCTACCAGCAGGCATATTGGGGAGTGTGCATTGCGTGGGGGCTGGCCGTAACGATCGCTATCTATACGACGACTTCGGTGAGTGGTTGCCACGGTAATCCGGCTGTTACGCTGGCACTCGCGGTATACCGGCGGTTTTCCTGGAGTAAAGTGATCCCGTATTGCCTTGCGCAAGTGACCGGAGCCTTTCTGGGCGCGGGGATCGTATACACACTGTTCTCCCCAGTGATCGACAACTTCAATCTGACGAATCACCTTACGAGAGCGGCCGGCGGGGCTGCGGGGGTCTTCTTCACTCACCCCGGCCTGGCGATTACGCCCATGCACGCCTTTAGCGACGAGATCATCCTGACTGCATTTTTGATCTTTGGCATTTTCGCGATTACTGAGCAGTACAACGAAATGGCGCCCGGTGCGAATGCGGGAGCGTTGATGATTGGTTTTCTGGTGGCGTTGATTGGCGCTTCGATGGGTTACCTGGAGGCCTGGGCGATCAATCCTGCTCGCGATTTTGGACCGCGACTGTTCTGTTTTCTCATGGGCTGGGGCGCTTCTGCGTTGCCGTCGCCACAGAGTTATTGGTGGATTCCAATCGTCGCGCCGCTGCTCGGAGGACTTGTGGGCGGCGGAACCTACCAACTTCTGATCCGGCCCTTTCTGCCAGCGAGAAAGAAAGCATTGCTCGACGCCATGAAGGCATAACGTTCGATGCAGGTAAGTCGTCCTTCAAGCCACGAGCATCAAAGGAGACAAGATGAAGTATGTACTTTCGCTCGATCAAGGAACGACGAGCTCCCGCGCCATCCTCTTCGACCACGACGGACAGATCGCGGGGACTGCATCGCACGAGTTTCCGCAGATCTATCCGAACAGTGGCTGGGTAGAGCATGATCCTTTTGACATTCTCACCTCGCAGCTCGGCACTGCGGTTGAGGTGATGGGCAAAGCGCGAGTACGCCCAAGAGATGTCATCGCACTTGGGATTACCAATCAGCGGGAGACTACCGTCGTCTGGGATCGCGAGACGGGGAAGCCGGTTTATAACGCGATCGTCTGGCAGGATAGCCGTACCGCTGCTCTGACCAAGAAGCTTTCCGACGATGGGGTGGAGGAGACGGTGCGTCAGAAGACAGGACTCTTGTTGAGCCCTTACTTCTCCGCGAGCAAAGTCGCCTGGATACTGGAGAATGTTGGTGGAGCGCGTGCTCGTGCCGAGGCAGGAAAACTCGCCTTTGGGACAGTCGATAGCTGGCTGGTGTGGAATTTGACTAGTGGGAAACGTCACATCACAGACCGCACTAATGCGTCGCGGACGCTTCTCTACAACATCGTTGAGGACCGGTGGGACGACGATCTGCTGAAGCTCTTCAATATTCCAAAGAGTCTTTTGCCTGAAGTTGTCTGGTCGAACGAGAACGTAGGGCAGGTGACGACCTCGCTTGGTCTAGGCGAGGTAGAGATCGCAGGAATCGCTGGCGACCAGCAGTCGGCCTTGTTTGGGCAGCTTTGTGTCTCTCCTGGCGACGCCAAAAATACCTATGGTACGGGTTGCTTCCTGCTGCAGCATATTGGCGGTAAGTTCGCGCTTTCGGGCCACCGGCTGATTACAACGCTTGCGTGTAGCACCGATCGGAAGCTGGCCTATGCGCTTGAGGGCAGCATCTTCATCGGCGGAGCGGTGGTGCAGTGGCTTCGAGACAATATGAAGTTTTTCCGGAAGTCATCGGAGGTGGAGGCAATTGCGGCCTCTGTGCCTGACTCGGATGGTGTGGTTTTTGTTCCGGCCTTTACCGGTCTTGGAGCGCCGTACTGGGATGCGCAGGCACGAGGCCTGATCATTGGCCTGCAGCGCGGTACACAAATCGCCCACATAGCGAGAGCCGCCATCGAGAGCATCGCATTTCAGGTTGCGGACGTTCTTCGAGTGATGGACTCCGATACAAAAAATCCCTTCACGGAGCTTCGCGTAGATGGGGGAGCCGCAGCCAACGACGACCTCATGCAGTTTCAGGCCGACCTGTTGGGTGTCCCGGTTCACCGCCCAGCTGTGCTTGAGACGACTGCGCTGGGTGCTGCCTATCTGGCCGGTCTCTCCAGCGGATTCTGGAATAGCATCGATGAGTTGGAACAACATCGCAAGGCTGATACGCTCTTCGAGCCGAAGACCGATAAGAAGCATATGCAAAAGCTGCAGGAAAATTGGAGAGAAGCCGTCGAGCGTTCTCGCCACTGGAACAAGGAGAGCAGATGAATCGCGATGAGATGGTAGCCCGTGTACGGAACAGGAAAGAACCCTGGGACATTGTGGTGATCGGCGGAGGAGCTACAGGGGCCGGAGTTGCCGTCGACGCAGCATCGCGAGGTTATGACGTGCTGCTTCTGGAGCGGGAAGACTTTGGCAAAGGAACCTCGAGTCGCGCAACCAAGCTCGTTCATGGTGGCGTCCGCTATCTTGAGCAAGGGAACGTCTCGCTTGTGATGGAAGCGTTGAAGGAGCGGGGAATCCTCCTGCGGAACGCTCCACACATCGTGAAAGACCTGAAATTTATCGTTCCAAACTACTCCTGGTGGGAGGCGCCGTTCTACGGAATTGGGATGAAGGTCTACGACTTTCTTGCAGGCAAATACAGCTTCGGCGCATCCAAGGTACTTTCACTCGAAGAGACGATGCAGCTTTTGCCCACGATTCGCAAGGACGGCTTGCGCGGCGGGGTGATGTACCACGACGGGCAGTTTGATGACACGCGTCTCCTGATCAATCTGATGACAACTGCCGCAGAGCATGGAGCGGCCCTGTTGAACTACGCAGGCGTTATCGAGCTGAAGAAAGATGAGTCGGGGTTCGTGCAAGGGGTGGTGGCGGTAGATGGTGAAAGCGGAGAAAAGTATGAAATTACGGCTCGTTGCGTGGTGAATGCCACAGGCATCTTCACTGATGAAATTCGCCGGTTCGCCGAACCCGGGGCCGAGCAAATGATGGCACCCAGCCAGGGGATTCATCTTATGTTCGACCGGTCCTTCCTGATCGGGGACACGGCTCTGCTGGTACCCCATACCGACGATGGACGCGTACTGTTTGCTGTCCCTTGGCACAACCGCACTCTGGTCGGTACCACGGATACGCCCATCGAGACGGTATCGTACGAGCCGCTACCCTTTGAGGAAGAGATCGAGTTCGTCCTTGAGACTGCGGGCCGCTACCTGAGCCACAAGCCGACTCGAGAGGATATTCTCAGCGTTTATGTCGGCATACGGCCGTTAGTAAAGGCTGCTGGAGCCAGCGATGGAAAAACTTCCTCGCTCTCTCGCGACTACACGATTCACATTGACCACTCCGGTCTGCTCACAATCGTCGGTGGGAAGTGGACGACCTATCGACATATGGCCGAAGATTGTGTCGACCACGCCACTACGCTCGGGCGACTTGACGAAAGGCCTTGTGTTACGGCTACTATGCATCTTCACGGCTACCATCAGCACCCTGAGGAATTTGGCAGTTTGTCAGTATATGGAGCAGACGCTCCAGCAATTCTTGAACTTGCAAAAGAAAACCCGGAGCTCGCCAAACCGCTGCATCCTGATCTTCCTTACATTGCCGCAGAGGTCGTTTGGGCCGCACGAAACGAGATGTCTCGCACGTTGGACGATGCACTAGCGCGGCGCACTCGTGCGCTCCTATTGAACGCGCGTGCCGCAATAGCGATAGCGCCTGAGGTCGCATCTTTACTCGCTAGAGAACTCGGCAAGGATGCAGCGTGGGTCGAGGAGCAGGTGAGAATCTTTGGCGCGCTTGCAGCCCAGTACATTCCTCAGGGTACTAAATATCCGACCGCGCCCCCTCCTATTGTGTGAGATTTTGCAAACGATGAGGCTTAGATACGGAGGATTTCGTTTGTGCCCAAGAGGGACTTCGTTCGATCACGCGGATTTTTGTATATGAACCAAGGCGGCCACCAGGAGATCGAGGTCGGCGGGATTGACGTCGCTGACGGCAACAATACGCAGGTCTGATGTGGTGGCGGTTTGGAGATTGAAACCTGCACGTGTATTGGGCAGTGTTGTGAGGGTTGGGCTGGTGGATCGTTGCGTTAGGAAGATGGAGACTTCATGTCTGTGAATGGTGAAGAGGAGCAGTGCGGCCGGTTGTCCGTTGAGGTAGGTGAGGTCGGCTCCTTTTAGGATGGTATCGGGCGGCAGGGAGTCGGGAAGGTTGAAGCTAAAGGGAAGACGACCTTGAAACCACGGTTTAACGGTGTGCCGATCGGTCGAGATGACTTGTGGGGCCGCTCCGTTGGAGAGAGTTGCGAGGTGCTGGTCGAGGAGTTCTGCGGCGAGGTTGTTGATTGGATGCAGCTGACGCCAACCGAGGAGTGAGAGGGTAAGAAGGATACCCGCAGCGAGGGCTGTCCAGACTGCGGGACGGAAGTGAGAGATGGTTGCAAACGTTTTCGGTTGCGTTTGCGCGGTCTGCGTTTGGTGCGAATGGAGCCGGGTGGTAAGGCGGGCGAGGGCTTCGGGCGGCGGGGCGAATCGTTGCCCGGCGCGGGCGGTGGCGGCCTTGAGTCGTGTCGCGGAGAGGACGCGGAGCGTGCAGGCATGGCAGGTGGAGAGATGAAGCTGAATTCCGTCCTGCTCGCTCGATGAGAGTTCGCCGTCGATAAAGGCGTTGAGCTCGTCTGGATTGAGATGTTCCATTGACCGATTGTTTTGCGACATCTGATTCATAGGGATTCCCCAAATTGCGGTTGCAAGAGTTGACGGAGGGTGCTGCGGGCGCGTGAAACGCGCGACATAACCGTGCCGATGGGGACGTCGAGGATGAGGGCGATGTCTTTGTATTTGATCTCTTCAACGTCGCAGAGGAGCAAAACTTCGCGAAGTTGTGACGGAAGCTGATCGAGTGCGATGTTGAGAGCGGCCTGGTTGTCGAGACGAATGAGAGTGTCTTCCGGGGTGGGGCCAGCGTTGGTGGTGTCGAGTGTTTCGGGATTGTCTTCGAGGTAGACGGTGCGGGAGGCGGCGATGCCAGTGCGCGAGGTGAGAAAGGTGTTTCGAAGAATGCGGAAGACCCAGGCCTTGAAGTTGGTGCCGGACTGGAAGGAGTCGAAGGCACGGAGAGCCTTGGAGAAGGTCTCCTGCACGAGATCTTCGGCCTCGGCATGATCATGAGTGAGCCAGAAGGCGTGGTTGTAGAGCGATGCGAAGAGAGGAAGCGCGAGTCGCTCGAAGTCTGCGCTGCGGGTGTTTTCAGAGAGCATGGTGCGGTTTGCCTCGAGCTGGCTGGGGTTATGGACTGCGGTCCAGGGGGCGGACCCAGACCAGGATTGATCCCAACGACTACCAGGCTCAGCAGCTTTGAGGATCATAGCAAAGTCAGGCGAGCAGGATGCCCGGGGGATGGAGGAACGGGCGTTGTGTACGGTTTCAGGGGTCATGGTGTGAGGATCAGCATGAGACGAATATCAAGGATTGGTAGCGAAAACGCATGTCGGAACCTTGGCTGAAGAGAAGTCTTGTATCACTCCTCAAACTAAAGATGAGAGGCGGATTTATTCCATGGGATTTACAGCGTTCTAGAAATGAGCGCGAGACTTGCCGTCCCTCGGCTACAGCAGACAAACAGACATCTTTGCTAACCATAATGATGACGGATTATTCCTCGCGCTTTTTTTTGGACGGACGGGAATAAACGCGCGTCTCGCCAGTTTAGGAGGGTGTTGGCGATCAAAAACAAACGGAGCTTGATATGAGTCGGTTCAAAGAAGACGAAGTAATGCGAGCAGACCAGGGTGCTGCGCGATCCGCGGGAGATGGCATCGATCGGCGCAATTTTTTAGGGTGTATGGCATGGGCCGGCACAGGGCTCCTGTGGTCGATGGCTGGCGGCGTGCCAACTTCGACGTTGTTAGCGCAGACGATGAAGGGTGGTGCTGCTGCTGGGGTTGGTAAGGTGGAAGACTTCTCCTTTGTGCAGATTAGCGACAGCCACATTGGTTTCAATAAAGGTGCCAACCCGGATGTAACAGGAACGCTGAAGAAGGCGATTGACAGGGCCAATATTGTGCCTGCCGGCATGAAGGCCCCCGATTTCATGCTTCACACCGGCGACATCACGCAGAATTCGAAAGCAGCGGAGTTCGATACCGCGTCGCAGGTCATTAAAGGGTTCAAGAACGAAGTGTTCTATGTGCCGGGAGAGCACGACTATATCGACGATGGTGCGCAGTACAAACAACGTTTTGGCAAGGGCACTGTGGGCAATGGTTGGTACAGCTACAACCACAAAGGGGTTCACTTTGTAGGCTTGAACAACTGCGTGCAAGTAGATGCGATGGGGAATATGGGCGATGACCAATTGAAGTGGCTGAAGTCTGACCTGGCCGGGTTGAGCCACTCGACCCCTATCGTGGTCTTCGCGCATATTCCTTTGTGGATGGTCTATGAGAAGTGGGGATGGGGCACGAAGGATGGAGAGCAGGCGCTGGCCATGCTGAAGCCCTTTGGTTCGGTGACGGTTCTGAACGGTCACATCCACCAGGTGGTGCAAAAGGTTGAAGGCAATGTGGCCTTCCACACGGCAATGGCGACGGCGTTTCCGCAGCCTGCACCGGGAGCAGCGCCGAACCCAGGGCCGATGATGGTTCCAGCGGGCAAGCTGGAGAGTGTGCTTGGAGTGACCAAAGTCAAGGTCGTTCGAGGACATACTCATCTGGCTATTGTCGACACGAACCTGGCGGGGACTGTCTAGTGCGCCCGTGGACTGCTGCGGCATTGACCGTAGCCGTAGTAGTTGCTTTGGGGTATGTTCATCCGTTTGGGAATCCGCGTGTCGAGCCGGCGAAGGGGCTCGGCACGCTGCTGGAGGGTGCGACTATGCCGGCAGACGCAAAGGCGGTGCTGGTGAACAAGTGTGCGGACTGCCACTCGAGCGAGACTCGCTGGCCAGTATATGCGCGGATCGCTCCAGGATCGTGGCTGATCGAGCGCGACATCATCGAGGCACGCAAGAAGATGGACCTCTCATACTGGGAGCAGATGCCGGCGGATAAGCAGGAGGTTTTGACTGCGAAGATCTTCGAAGAGGCAAAGAGCGGGGAAATGCCTCCGCTGCAGTATCGGTTGCTGCACTGGAATGCAAAGCTTTCCAAGGCCGATGTGCAAACGCTGTCTATGCTCGGCAAGAGTTCGGGTGGGAGCGAGGCGACATTGGCTGGGGATGGCGATGCGGTGCGGGGTAAAGCAGTGTTTGAGAAGCGGTGCACAGGCTGCCATGCGATGGCTGTCGACCGGGAGGGACCGAGGTTGGCCGGAGTGTATGGCAGAAGGGCCGGGATCATTGCGGGATTTACTTATTCCATGGGCTTGAAAAATTCTGCCGTGACTTGGAACGATGCGACCCTGGAGAAGTGGTTGAGCGATCCCGATTTGATGGTTCCGGACAACAATATGAGCTTTAGCGTTCCCAAGGCAGAAGAGCGGCGGGACTTGATCGCTTACCTCAAACAGTAGTGAGAGGTTGGCTGAGGGTGCAGGGAGAACACATTTTGATGGCTGAGCGAGGTCATTGGCAGGATTGTGGATGTTCGCGTCGCATTGCTATTTCTGTGCGGGAGTAAAAGCCGATCATTTGTAACGGAGCACGAACGATCAGCTTGACTATTGGCTGGGGAGCGAGGCGACTAGTTCCTGTGCGCCCCAGAATCCCACGAGCAAACAGTAGCCGTGCAAACTCGTGCTTGTTCTTTCGCGAATCTCGGAGGATCGACATGATTCGTTTCAATCTCGTAGGCGTCGCATCGTTTCGCTCTAGGTTGAGGCTAGGTCAGGTGCTCGCGCTTCTATTTGTGGGATTAGGTGCGAGTATCGCTCTGAGAGCTCAAAGCGTTAATCTCGTGTCTTTTTCTCCGTCGTTCGGTAATGGCTCAGAGCAGGTATTTGTGGCGACCTACTTCGTTCCCAGAGGTGTAACGGATGGGCAGTCGTTTTCTCTCTTTATTATGAACGGTGTTGCTCCGGGGAGTAAGAGAGGGTGGTCGTCAGATCAATGCATTTTGACCTACAACGTTAGTTCAGGTGTCATCCAGCTCGCCGAAGACTCGGGAGGTAAATTCCTCTCGACCACCGCCACCGCTGAAACTGCGCAAAGTGTTAGCAACTCTCAGTGCTCGGTGCTGGCCAGTCTATCTTCCGCAACCATCTCCGGCGACAGTGTGACGGTTAGATTTTTTGTAGCGTTTTCCGCTGCATTCAGGGGGGCTAAGCAACTATACCTGTCTGCTGATAGTAAAGGATGGATGGGAGATACAAATCCACCGATACAAGTCGGAACTTATAACGTCACCGCCAGTGTGTCCTCGGTATTTATTTCGCCTTCTTCCGGTAGTGGTTCAGAGGAGACATTTATGGCGATATATTCAGACGTAACCTCTCAAATTCAATCCGTTTTCTTGAATCTGAAGAGTTCAGGCAATAACACCCTCGCCGCCAACGCATGTAAGTTGCGTTATGACCCTGGCTCGACTGACATTTTTCTTGTAAACGACGCTGGCACCAACTATGGCTCGCCACTAACATCCGGATCAACTGCCGTCCTTAGTAATAGTCAATGCACGTTGTTTGGTACAGGGACTTATGCGACCACCTTCGGTAACTACGTTATTGCTTATTTCAGAGTTTCTTTCGCCCCCGTATTTGTTGGCAAGAAGGAGATTACGTTGGGAGGCGTGGACCAGACTGGCGTCTCCACCTTTAGCAATCTGTCGCGCGGGACCTACACAGTCACCGCATCGCCCCTCGGCGCTCCACCAACTTTCACGCTAACCAGCACGCCAGTCAGCGTCGCTGCTGGAGCATCTGCAAATTCGACCATCACCGTGCTTTCAAACGAAGGATTTAGTGGGAGTGTGGCATTGACATGTGCTGTCATCAGTGCCGAAGCATCAGCTTACCAACCTAGCTGCAAGATTGCGGCACCTAATACTGTGTGGTTGGAGACAGCGGCGAGAGCAACACTCGTTATCAGCACCACTGCATCCGCTTCCACGTTGCTGAGCACCCTGAAGCAACTCTCAGTCTTCTACAACAGCATCGCCGTAGCTGTTCTAGTTTTTTTTCGGCGGCGTATCCGATGGAGATGGCAAACACTACTTCCGATGATGGTAGTCGCTATCGTTTCCGGAACTGCCACCGGGTGCGGCGGGATCAATAATCCAGTCATGGAACCCACCGGCTCCGGCACAACAAATTCAGGTACGACCGTCGGGGACTATATTATTGCGGTAACGGGTACAAGCGGTTCAGTCACGGCAACGACAGAGGTGAGTGTCTGTGTGAAATGATCGCTCGGGAACGCCGGTAAACGAATATCGTCGATAAACTCCGACTGCCTCATCGATCAAAATTCGACTTGGATCGAGTGTTGACAGAAGATTTTATAGTCCACCTAGAAGAGCCAAATATGAATTTTCGCTTGGCTTCCACCCCGAAAATATCTGGCGAAATTTTGAACGCAATGTAGTGATCTTGTATCGAGGGAAATGCGGCAGGATGGAGGAGAATGGTCCATTCAAAATGAGAAGATGAAGAACGATACGGGGCGGAGGCAAGAAGGGTGAGCTTGGAATTGCGGGAGAAGAAACGGTTCAAGACGCGGAGTGCTGCGGGGACGCTGGCGATGGGGGAGAGGGTAGTAGAGATGTTGCTGCCTGTGCCGAAGATGTTTGTGCTGCGAGGGGATTTGGGCGCGGGCAAGACGACGCTGGTGAAGGGGATTGCTGCGGCCCTTGGAGCGGCGTCAGAAGAGGATGTGACCAGTCCTACTTTTACGCTGGTGCACGAGTACACAGGAAAGAAGGTCCGGCTGTTTCATCTGGATCTTTACCGGTTGGAGACGGAACGGGAGTTGTTGACGCTGGGACTGGAAGAGATGAGCGAGGAGCCGGATGCGCTGGTGTTGGTGGAGTGGGGCGAGAAGTTTCCGAGTGTCGTGGAGCGGGCCGATGGGGAGATCGTGATTGAACATGCGGGTGGGGATGAGCGGATGTTTTATGTGCGGGTGAAGGCGTAGAGCAGTTGTCTGTGACGCTTCAGTTGGAAACGGTGGCAAGGCGTAATACGATTGGTTTGTTTGAAGTCAATCTAGGATTTCGATCAGCGGGAGGCCTTGCATGCGTAGAGTTTCGAGGATCGTCTTGGCAGTATGTGTCGTGGTGGGAGCGACGCGAGGACAGTTGAGTTTTGCGATGCAGGAACACGCTCCGCAGGCGCAACTGGATGCGGTTCAACTTGCGGCGCGTGATGCGGAAGAGTGGATGACAAAGCTGGATGCCGGCAAGTATGCAGAGTGCTGGACTGAGGCGTCGCAGATGGTAAAGAACGCTGTCACGATGGAGAAGTTTGAGTCCTCGATGAAGGCTGTGCATGATCCGATGGGGAAGCTAGAGAGCAGGAAGCTGCAAAGCGCTTCGTATACGACGTTGCTACCGGGAGTTCCTTCTGGCGAGTACGTCGTGATTCTCTATGAGACTAGCTTTGACCACAAACCTACAGCGCAGGAGACTGTGATTATGAGCCGGGAGAAGGATAAGGTTTGGCGGGTGGCGGGGTATTACATTAAGTAAGGATTGTGGGGATCGCAGGCGCGGCTTGCGGTGTGCGGTGGGAAGCGTTGGAGGCGGAAGCTCAGATCTAACCATTGGATCGATCCGATGAGCCCGTGTTCAAGACGGCTTGAATTGTGTGTGCAAGATGTTGCAACTTCACTTACTTAGCAGACAAAAATTAATGATTGAAGGCCATCCAAGTTGCTTCCGGTCACGTTTTGAAAGTACCGAGTAGCACGATTCAGGATCGTCTCCACCGTTTCTCTCCGAGCAACCTTCCTCCTTCCGCATCTCGATCGCAGTACAGGCCAGCTTTCAAGTCGACAAAGTGTGTAGGGTTTTGTGGCCTCAGGAGGGCCAAAGTCATGAATGGAAAAAGTCTTGTCGAGCCTGTAAGGGGCTCGTTGCCGCGTCGTTCGTTCGTTACCCGTGCTGGGTTGTTCGGCTTGTCTGCAACAGCAGCGGCGTTTCTTCCGGGCACGCCTCTTCGTGCGCAGACTCCAGGTGTTGATAACCAGAGTGGCGATACGGCGCAGGAGATCTTTACTGCAGCTCTGATTGCCGAGGACTTGGCGAGTACGTTCTATTACAACGGTCTGGTGGGTCCTGTGGTTATGGATCCGAACCTTGCCGGACCTGGCGGGACGGCGACGCATGTGGAGCCGACCGGTAACCTGGGCAACGTTGAATACTTTCGCGCTGCGTTGAGCGAAGAGATTCAGCATGCCGATCTGCTTCGTTCTCTGATTGGGAAGACGTCTTCGACGACCGATCCGATCCAGACGTTTTATCTGCCGACGGGAACGTTCGATACACTTTCTGCCTTCATCAGTGTTCTGAATACTCTGGAGAATACTTTTATTGCGGCTTACCTTATGGCTACGATCGAGTTTGCGCAGATGGCGTCGGATACGAGAGGTGGTCTGGTTATTGAGCGCGATGCTAGCGGGGCTGCTTATACGGCGCGGGACCTGGAGTACTTTGCGCAGGTGGCTGCCTCGATCATGGGCGTGGAGGCGGAGCATCGTGTGCTGGGCAGAGTGGTGATGAATCAGAATCCGGCTAACAACACGAACTACGAACGTACGGATTTACTGACAACGGTCTACAACGGCAAGAGGTCTGCTGTAGCTGCGCTGACGCCGTTCTTGTCGCCTGGAGCTGGGTTGACGGCGTATTCGCTGCAGACTGCGCTTACCAATGCACCAAGCGTTTACTTGAATGTACCTGGTGGACCGCCGAAGCCACCTTCTTACCCGGCGGGACACTGATGGCGGCAGGTTGATCAGCAGCAAACTACGATTCCCGGGGCGCGGCTTAGGGTCGCGCTCCGGGAGTCGTTCTGACTCAGGCGGGTTGTTTCTCGCGGCCGGTGAGGCGGTAGATGGCGCACTCCTCGTCGCCGGTGGAGCCGTACTCTTTTTGCTGGGCGATGGCGGCTAGGTCGGCAGCGTGGTCCTCGGGGGACATGGCTACAGGGCCGAGAAAGAGTCTGGTGAAGGCTGGATGGTGGTCGAGGATGGCTCGGCACTCGGAGTTGACGTAGAGGAGGTCGAAGGCAGGGGTGGGTGCTCCTCGGCGTGGGGCGAATTGAGTTTCGATGCGGCGGAGGAGGAGCTTGAGGACGGGAGCTTCGAAGGGGTGGAAGAGGAAGGCGAGAGTGGGGGCGCGGGGAAAGTCGAAGGTGAGGGCATCTTGTTCGAGGAGGCGGATGGGGGCGAGGGGCTGCGCGGTGGAGTCGACGGTGTGGGAGGCGCGCCAGTGCTCGAGGTTGAGTTGGGCGGTGTCGGCGAGGCTGGGGTTGAGTTCGATGCCGATCACCTGATGGAAGGGCAGCTCGCTGGCGACGAGCATGGCGCGGCCTTTGCCGGCTCCGATGTCGACGAATGTGTAGTGGTGGATGGGGTGCGGTGGATTAGTGTCGCGCCAGAGGCCGATGAGGGTGCGGAGGATGCTGGGGGCGACGCCGTAGTAGGCGGTGACGTGGGCATCGTTTGGGTGGCCGGTGGTGAGGTTGCCTGCGGCGATGAGGCCGCTGGTCTCTACGCCGTGGATTTGATCGAAGGGATGCTGGGGTGGAGAAGATGCAGGCATGACCAAGGCAGACTTTGATTTGCGCATGGGCATGTTAGCGGATTTGGATCAGGTTCGGATTGCCGTTAAGGCCTAAAGTTTTGCGGCCTGCGGGAGTGATGTTAAGGGGTGTCCAGATGGGCGTGTTGAGGAGAGTGACGGTGGTGCGGCTGACTGTTTCAAGGCCGGCGAGGCGGTTTAAGATTTGTGCGCTGAGTTGGGCGTTGGCGGCTTCGTCGGTTTGGCTCGGGATTAGCGAGACTTCTACGATGTGTTTTTGTGGGATGCCTGGTATTCCTGCGCCGGGAGCTTCGGCGTCGGGGGTGATGGTGATGGAGCGGATGAGACCGAGGTCGACGACGTTGCAGGGCAGGACGGGGTCGTAACAGTCGCGGAGGGCCTGAAGGATGTCGGGTTCGGTGAGCATCATCTTCGATGATAGCGTCCCCGCTGAGTGTCGAGTCGAGAAGTGCTAGAGTGGCGAGATGAAGATTGTGACGGGCAGTGAGAGAGGAAGCAAGAGGGGTCCGGAGGCTTGGTTCACTGGAGATGTATGGGTGGACGGAATTGCGGAGCCGGCTGCGCCTTCGCGGTTGCAGGCAGCTCGCGTGACGTTTTCCCCTGGGGCGAGGACGGCGTGGCATACGCATCCGGTGGTGCAGGTGTTGGAGGTGATCTCTGGCCTGGGGTGGGTGCAGCTTGAGGGGGAGGCGGCGCGGGCGATTCATCCTGGAGACGTGGTTGTGATTGGGGCAGGAGAGAATCATTGGCATGGCGCGCAGGCCGGACGCACGCTGGTGCACCTGGCGATGCAGCAGGCGGATGACTCAGGAAAGACGGTTGCGTGGGGCGTGAAGGTTACGGACGAGGAGTATGGTGCGGCGGGGTGATGGTGGCTTTCCTGGGCAGGGGAAGGAAGGCCGCAGATCGCGGATAACAACCAGAATGCGACGGCGCTAATCAGTTTTGCGGTCGACCTCTAGTTTTTTCGTTCGACCAGATATTGGGCGAGGGATTTGAGAGGGTCGGCGGCGGGGCCGAAGGGGGCGAGGGCGGCGAAGGCGTCGGCGATGAGCTCCTGTGCGTCGTGGAGGGACCGGTCGATGCCGAAGACGGCGGGCCAGGTAGCTTTGATGCTGGCGGTGTCCTTACCTGCGGTCTTGCCCAATTCTTCGGAGCTTTGCGTCATGTCGAGGACATCGTCAACGATTTGGAAGGCGAGGCCGGCCTTCTCGCCGAAGGTGCGGAGGCGGGCGATGGTGTCGGCGTAGGGGGCGTAGGCGGTGCGGCCTGTGTCAGAGCGAGACTTTGAGTCGGTGGCGGGTTCGTCGTTGCCGTTTCCGTAGCCGCTGCTCGCTGAGCGATGCCGCAGACTGAGACCGTAGAGGCCACCGGAGACAATGCTGGTGGTGATGAGAGCGCCGGTCTTGGAACGGTGGATGGCTTCGACGAGGGCGGCGGTTGGAGGCGTGCCTTCGGCTTCGATGTCCATAACCTGACCACCGATCATGCCGGGAGGGAGTTTTGTGTCGAGGTCACCGACACGACCTACACCGGTGCCTACGGCGAGGGAGATTTCGCGGAGGATTGCAACGGTGGTGGGGGATGGGATGGGAAGGCTGGCGATGGTCTGGAAGGCGAGGGTTTGGAGGGCGTCGCCAGCGAGGATGGCGGTGGCTTCGCCGAAGACAACGTGGCAGGTGGGCTGGCCGCGGCGCAGGTCGTCGTTGTCCAGGGCTGGGAGGTCGTCGTGAATGAGGGAGTACGTGTGGATCATCTCCAACGCTGCGCCTAGATCGGCGATGCCTTCGGGGTAGCTTTCCGTCGCTGTGACCATTCTTGCGGCTTCCATACAGAGGATGGGACGGAGACGCTTGCCGCCGGCGAAGGTGCTGTGACGCATGGCGCGATGGATGGAGTGAGGGAGGGTGTCGGTTGCGGGCAGGAGGCGTTCGAGGGCAGCATCGGTGAGCTGAGCGCCGGAGAGAAGCAGATCTTTTACTGTGGGTTGCATCGGCTTCGATGATAAATCAGCTGAATGATGTGAGGGTGGCCATGTGGTCAGTATATGCGGATGGTGCGGATTTTTACGGAAGCGCAGGTTGAGGTTTCGGTTTGCGGAAGAGGAGCAGGAGCAGAGTGGCGATGGCGATGAGTGAGATCGCGTCGCCGAGGGTTTGGTCGGGAGTTTGGACGTGGGTGATCGTGACGGTGGAGGAGCCGGCGGGGATGGGGAGAGCTATGAGGCCGTCGTCGCGTTGGTCTCGGGTTGAGTCAGACGCGCCGTTGAGGGTGATGTGCCAGCTTGGGTAGTCGCGGAGATTTAGGATCAGGTCTTCGGCGATGGGGGCGTCGATGGTGAGGTGTGTGGGAGTGGGGCTGGGTTGGGTGTCGGTTGGGGCTTTGCTGTTTGGATTCGGGGAGAGCCAGAAGGCGGGGTCGTTGTGGGCGAGGGAGTCGTTGTCGGCGGTGGTGGGGGTGTATTCGTCGGTTGGGTCGGTGCCTTGGTTGGAGTGGAAGAGAGCTTCGCGGGCTGCGGGTGTGTCTTCTTCGTCGCAGGATTGACGGAAGAGGGTGTAGGCGGGGTAGGTGAGGGCTGCGGCGAGCGTGATCGCTATGAGTGTGCAGGTGAGGGGTTTGAGATGCACGCGGGTTAGCGCAAGTGCGGCAGATAGGCCGAAGACGGCGGCTAGGATTGCGAGGAAGCGCCAGGGGAATTGCAGGAAGGCGAGCTCGGGGGCGTGGTTCCAGATGAAAGCGGTGAGAGGGGTGAGGAGAAGAGTAATGGCTATGGTGAGGGTGGCGAGGGACGCCAGGGGAGAGCTGTTGTGCGAATGGTCGGGGGCGACGGCGGGTTTGGCAAAATGCGGGGGTCTCTCCACTTCGCTGCGCTTCGGTCGAGATGACGCTTCTTTGACTAGTTCGTGTTGGTTCTTTGTTGGTTGCTCTCGCGTGTTCGACAACTTTGTTCGCGCCTTCGCGATCGCAGGGCAGTGGAGGCGGCTGATGGCGATAGCGAGGACGGTTAGCGCGAGGATGATTACGGCGAGGAGGGATGCGGTGTGGAGAACCTGATCGTGAGGGAGGTCGCCGGTGTGATGGAAGAGGAAGTTGTCCTGGATGCGCATGTTGGGGATGATGGCCATGGCGATCTGGACGTAATGGCGTTCATAGGCGGCGGGAACGATGTAGAAGGCGGCTAGTCCGAGGCCGAGGATAGTGCCGGAGATTGTGTTGACTGCAATATCTTTGCGAGGCGTGTCGGAGGGCCTGGCAAGGCGGAGGAGGGTGAGGAGAGCTAGAGCGTAGCAGCTCATGACGGCGGCGGGAGCATTGGTGAGCCAGAGGAGGGCGATGGGGATCGCGATGCCGGGGATGGTGACTCGCTCCCGGAGTATGGCGTGGAGGAGAAGCGGGATGAAGGCGGCGGCGAGGAGTTCGGCGTACGCGGTGCGCTCGTAGGCTGTGAAGAGCATGTAGGGATTCACCGTGTAGAGGATCGCGGCCAGGAGAGAAGCGGTGGGGGGAGCGAAGGCGCGGGCGAGACGGTGGAAGGCAAGGCCGCTGGCTGTTAGGGCTAGCCATGTGTAGAGGATGGGGGTTGCGGTGATTGGGAAGATGACGGTGAGGATGGCGCCGAGGGTCCAGGAGAGTGGAGGGTAGAAGACGAAGCGTGGTTCGCCGGCGTTATAGGCAGCGGTGTAGGCCCAGTGGGGATGGAGGTTGCCGTGAGAGAACTGATGAGCGGCCTCCATCCAGTTGAGAAGGTGGAAATCGAAGTCGTGGCCGCAGGAGCAGCCGTGGAGGATGAGAGGGAGGATGGCGATGCAGGCGGCTAGTGGGATCAGGAGATAGGGGAGCCGGTCGCGCTGCATGTCTTTGAGGGTATCGCAGAGTCAGACGTGGGCATTACGTGATGTTGACTGCTGTCGATCGGTCTGTCGATCGGTCTGAGGGCGGGAAGATCAAAGAAGCAATTTGGACATTTCGTATTCGATCAGATTGGGATCGTTGGGATACGGCTCTGTTCGGTCGTTTTTGGTGAATCCAAGGCGCTCGTAGAAAGATATGGCAGCAAGATTGTTGTTGGTGACCATGAGACGAAGGGTGTGCGCTGCACAGAGGCGAGCCCAGGATTCGATCGCCTTGACAAGGAGCCTGCCGGTTCCAGCGCGACGGTGGTTGGGCGCAACCCACATGGATACGAGTTCGGCGCTGTGCGGACTTGTTGATCGAGGAAGCCACAGGCGATGCCGCAATACTCGTCCTGATGATATGCGAGGTATCCGATCGATTGTGGGGTGCAGAGATTGGCGGCGCGGCTATGCCAGTCGGTTTCAGAGAATTGAGATTCGCGGGCGGAGGTGCTTCCGAAGGCGGATGGTGTGTCCTGGAGAGCGCAAAGGCGAACTGTTTTGTGGCTGGCGGATAGGGTTGGAGTGACCCGGTGAAGAGTGACCATGAGCTAATGAGCGCCGGCGGGGGGCTTGCCTGGTTTTACTTTTTTGAAGAGCCAGACGATGCCGACGCAGAAGAAGCAGAGGAGAGAGAGCCAGCGAAAGACGTCGACGAAGGACCAGAGGGAGGCCTGGCGGCCGAGCTGCTGATAGAGGGAGGCCTGGGCGGGATCGGCAGCGTTCGACTGTCCGTAGGGGTTGGTCAGGAACTGGGTCATGCTGCCGAGGGAGTTTTGAAACTGCTGGCCGGTGCGGGGGACCGAGTTGAGGATCTCGTTCTGGTGGACGTCGGAGCGTCGGGTTAGCAGGGTGGAGGCGATGGAGATCCCGATGGAGCCGCCGACGTTGCGCATGAGGTTGAAGAGGCCGCTGGCGTTGCCGATCTGTTTTGCATCAAGGGTGCCGTAAGCGGCGGTGCTGATGGGGACGAAGATGAAGCTGAGACCGAAGCCGGTAATGAGGATGGGGAGGAGCAGGGTGGTGGGGGAGATGTCGAGGGTGACGTTGCCGAAGTAGAGGGTGGTGAGACCAAAGGTGAAGAAGCCGAAGGTGAGCAGATAGCGCGGGTCTACTTTGTTGGAGAGGTAACCGATGATGGGCATGCCGCAGACGGCGCCGATGCCGCGCGGCGCGACGACGAGGCCAGCGGTGAAGGCGGTGTAGCCGAGGAGCTCCTGATAGAAGAGTGGCAGGACGGTGACGGTGGAGTAGATGCCAACGCCGAACATGAAGATGAGGATCGAGCCGAGGAGGAAGTTTCGGTCTTTGAGGACTTTTAGGTCGACGATGGTGTCTTTGTCGCGCCAGCAGTGCCAGCAGAAGTAAATAAAAGATGTGACGAGGAAGAAGACGGCCCAGCGGATCCAGGTGGCTCCGAACCAGTCGTCTTCCTGACCTTTGTCGAGGACGACCTGGAGACAGCCGGTCCAGACGACGAGGGCGGCGAAGCCGTAGCGGTCGAAGGCGGGGACTCGCGCTTTGCTGATGTACGGCGGGTCGTGGACGAAGCGGCTGATCATGAGAATGGCCATGATGCCGATGGGGATGTTGATGTAGAAGGCGTAGCGCCAGGAGTAGGTGTCGGTGAGCCAGCCGCCGAGGGTGGGTCCGAGGACGGGGGCTACGACGACTCCGAAGGCGAAGACGGCCATGGCAGCTCCGCGTTTGGAGGGTGGGAAGGATTCGAGGAGGATGGCCTGGGAGAGAGGTTGCAGGGCGCCACCGCCTGCGCCTTGAACGATGCGGGCGAGCAGCAAGATGCCGAGGGTGGGAGCTGCTCCGCAGGCGAAGCTGGCGACGGTGAAGATGACGATGCAGGAGAGGAGAAAGCGCTTACGGCCGAATTTGAGGGAAAACCAGTTGCTCGCGGGGAGAACGATGGCGTTGGCGACGAGGTAGCTGGTGAGGACCCAGGTGGCTTCGTCGTTCGAGGCAGAGAGGGAGCCGGCAATGTAGGGAAGGGCGACCGAGGCGATGGCGGTGTCGAGCACCTCCATGAACGTGGCGAGCATGACCGAGGCGGCGATGAGCCAGGGGTTCACACCCTGGGTGACTGAAGCGGATTGATCGGGTGGTGCGGTCGCAGCCGAGGCCATGGTCTTTAGAGGGGTTCCTTGGGTGCAGTGATTGTCTCCTAAATAGAGGCAAAAAAGGAGTTGATGGATGCATTTCGAGTTCCCGCGTGCGGTTAGCGGCGCAAAAAAAGGCGGCAGGCCCGTTGGATGGAGCCTGCCGCGCTTTGTTGGTTATGGTTATCCGGCGCTCGAGCTGCCGGTTCTGTGTCGACGGACTTTAGGAGGGGTTGCGGCCCATCGGGCCCATCGACTGGGAGACGTTGTGATAAGAGCCAATCTGAAGCCTCCGCGTGGAGGGGGAGTGGCGGAGTGGGGGGACTTGAACGGCGTCGAGGCTCTTGGGGAGGTGGGTGGACCAGGTGTAGGTGGTGGTCGAGATGTTGGGGGAGTCTTCGGTGGCGTTACAACCCGAGAGAAGACCGGCTAGGAGGCCTGCGAGGCCCAGGGAGGCGACTTTCAAAAGACGGCGTGCGGTGCGGCTTGCAGTAAGGGAAGGCATGAGCAGAGCTCCAAGTGATGCATTAATTGAAGGAAGCGTAACCGGGGGCATCAAGGGCGACAATGACACCTTCGAGGGACCGATTGGGTGAGGGCGCCGGGATGTTTTGGCGGATCACGTGTTTGGTTTATCGGAAGTAGCTGTGGGGGACTGGAGGTTCTTCGAGAGGATTTTGGGGTCAGGTTTCGGTTCTTTTGTAATGGCTGAAGGGGATCTAAAGCTATTTGAAAGAAGGGGTAAGGGTTCTGAATCCTAAGAGTGGCTAGGTACATCAGAATAGTTGACAATAAGTGACTCAAGGTGAGATTCTTAAGAGGTCAAAAATGTTGATGGGCTGTGCGCCCGGAATGGGGATTTGGGATGGCGAAGATTATTGGAATTGACTTGGGAACAACGAACTCATGTGTGGCGGTGATGGAAGGTGGCGAGCCAAAGGTGATCCCGAACGAAGAGGGTGGCCGGACGACTCCGTCGGTGGTTGCGTTTACCAAGGGCGGGGAGCGGCTGGTGGGCCAGGTGGCCAAGCGGCAGGCGATTACCAACCCGGAGAACACGATCTATTCGATCAAGCGCTTTATGGGTCGCCGGTTGAACGAGGTTGGCGATGAGATGAAGATGGTGCCGTACAAGGTGGTGGCGAAGGGCGACAACATCGTCATTGTGGCGCAGGGCAAGGAGTACACGCCGCCTGAGATCTCGGCGATGATTCTGCAGAAGTTGAAGAAAGCTTCGGAGGATTATCTGGGGACTTCGGTGACCGAGGCTGTGATTACGGTTCCGGCTTACTTCAACGATGCACAGCGTCAGGCGACGAAAGATGCCGGCAAGATTGCCGGGCTTGATGTGAAGCGCATTGTGAACGAGCCGACGGCGGCTGCGCTGGCGTATGGGCTAGATAAGAAGAAGGACGAGACGATTGCGGTCTATGACTTCGGCGGCGGTACGTTCGATATCTCGATCCTCGAGGTTGGCGAAGGCGTGATTGAGGTGAAGTCGACCAATGGCGATACACACCTTGGCGGCGACAATCTCGACCAGCGCATTGTGGATTGGTTGATTGCGGAGTTCAAGTCGGAGACCGGGCTTGATCTGCACTCGAAGGGCAACGAGATGGCGCTGCAGCGGCTGAAGGATGCTGCGGAGCGGGCGAAGATCGAGTTGTCGACGGCGCAGGAGACGGAGATCAATCTGCCGTTTATTACTGCCGATGCGAGTGGGCCGAAGCACCTGGTGCGGAAGTTGACTCGTGCGAAGCTGGAGTCGCTGGTCGATGATCTGCTGCAGCGGTCGATTGGACCTTGCAAGCAGGCGATGAAGGACGCCGGTGTGGACGCAAGCAAGATCGACGAGGTGGTTCTGGTCGGCGGTCAGACTCGTATGCCGAAGATTCAGCAGCTGGTGAAGGACCTGTTCGGCAAGGAGCCGCATAAGGGTGTGAATCCGGATGAGGTTGTAGCGATCGGTGCGGCGGTTCAGGCTGGTGTTCTGGCTGGCGAGGTGAAGGACCTGCTGCTGCTCGATGTGACTCCGCTGACGTTGTCGATTGAGACGATGGGCGGTGTTGCCACGGCGATGATCAACCGGAACACGACGATACCGACGAAGAAGACGGAGACATTTTCTACGGCGGCCGACTCGCAGACTGAGGTTGAGGTGCATGTGTTGCAGGGGGAACGACCTATGGCGGCGCAGAACCGGACGCTGGGCAAGTTCAAGCTGGCTGGAATTCCTCCGGCTCCGCGTGGCGTGCCGCAGATCGAGGTGACGTTCGACATCGACGCGAACGGCATTCTTAATGTGACGGCGAAGGATAATGCCACGGGTAAGGATCAGAAGATTACGATCACGAGTTCGTCGGGCCTGAGCAAGGAAGAGGTTGAGCGGATGGCGAAGGATGCCGAGGCTCATGCTGCTGAAGATAAAGAGCAGCGCGATGCGGTTGAGGCGCGGAATGGACTGGATTCGCTGGTCTACAACATCGAAAAGATGTTGAAGGATGCGGGCGATAAGGTTCAGGCGTCGGACAAAACCGAGGTTGAGACGGCGCTGGCTGAGGCTAAGACGACTCTGGCTGGCTCGCCGAGTGCGACTGAGCTGAATGCTGCGAAGGATCGTCTAACTACGGTTAGCCACAAGCTGGCTGAGGCGATGTACAAGGCCTCAGCAGCTTCAGCACCGACCGATGGTGCGACAGGCACGACCGAATCTCATGAAGAGCCGAAGAAGGATGAAGGCGTGATCGATGCCGAGTACGTCGACGTCGATGAAAAGAAATAAGTGTAATCCGGAAGGTCTGGTTTTGACGTAATAAAGGTGAGGGGCGTTCCTGACGGGGTGCCCCTCCTTTTTATCAGGCCGGCTGACGGCGATTGGCGTGTAGAGTGCGTCTATCACCAGAAAGGTGTGTAGCAGTGAGCAAGGGAAAAAGCGAAGATAGGTACGCAGAGACGTTTTGGATGGAGAACCTGGAACTCAATCGATTGCTTGGAGGGAAGACCATGACCGAGACGATGTGGAAGTGCGACCAGGTTCGAGCAGGCCGGCTGTACAACCGGATGATGTTCGACACCAAGGAAGAAGCGATGCAGTTCGCCCAGCGGATGCAGCAGATGGAGCCGGACCAGATGTTTCAGATTGAGGCGATTGAGGCACGGCAGGTTTGGAACTAATGCTTGGATGAAGCGCGGTTGAAATGAGCCGACGTGCTTCCTGGTACTGGTAGGAGATCGAGATTAAGCAGTTGGTGAGGACGAAGGCAGGCGCGACTTCAAGTGCGTTGGCCGTCGTCCTCGCTGTTTATGGGCAGCGGTTAGATGGGATCCTGCGTGGATGCATCAAAGGAGGCTGGAGGACACCTGGTGGTCAATTGGGAGGCGGTTCAGGCGGTGGCAACGGCAGCTCTGGTAGTTACGAGTGTTGCGGCTATCTCTTATGCAGGTTTGCAACTGCGGCATGAGCGGGATTACCGCGCAGTTGAGAACCTTGAGAAACAGTTGAGCTTCTTTTTGTCGGAGAAGTTTGTCGCGGTAAGGCGGAGGCTTGCGGAGTCGCGGCTGGACGATGAGGGATTAAAGCCCTGGACGGTGGAGGAGCCTCCGGTGAGCGCGTTCGAGGTGCTGGATTTTTATGAACACCTGTCGTTGCTGGTGAAGAAGGGACACCTGGATGTATATGACGTGTGGCACACATTCTATGAGTGGGCGCAGCCGGTCTATGTGGATATGCAGCCTCTGATAGAGAGTGAAGAGAGCTCTTATACAGAGCACTATAGAGATTTGCAGAAAATGATGCGTCAGATGGATGAGATTCAGATGGACAGAATGCAGACCCAGAAGGGCGAGCACTGGGCGCTGTGGACTCCGGAGCGCATTATTGAGCACTACCAGTATGAGTTGAAGACGAGTGGGCGGCCGCGGCGTATTCGGCGGCGCCATCAGACACAGTTGACTGCGACGAGGTTGAGAGACGATGCCTGAGGGAAATGAGATTCATCGATGGGCCGAGAGGCATGCTGCGGCATTTGCGGGGAAGACTGTTCGAGTGGATGGGCCGCAGGGGCGGTTTGTTGATTCGGGGATGATCGATGGGCGAAAGCTGAGGCGGGTGCTGGCTGTGGGGAAGCATCTGGGGTACGACTTTGGAAAGGACTTGATTCTGCATGTGCATCTTGGCTTGCAAGGGGACTTTACGGAGGGCTCCGGGCCGCTGCCTGATGTACGCGGCGCGCTGCGATTGCGGATGTGGAATGAGGCGGCCGTGAAGAAGCCGGCTGCTCCGGGAGTGAGTAAGCGGCATGCGTGGTACTCGGATGACGATGGGATTGGACACATCGAGGCGGCGAAGGTGGCTTGGGTGGAGCTGCGCGGGCCGATGGACTGCTCGATCTATTCGCAGGCGAAGTGGGATGCGCTGCTGGAGCGGCTGGGGCCCGATCCGCTGAATGGAGACGGCCCGGAGAAGATGGTTGCGAGGATTGCGAAGAGTAAGAAGGCGATTGGTGAGCTGCTGATGGATCAATCGGTGGTGGCGGGAGTTGGGAATATCTTTCGCGCGGAGTTGCTATTTCGGGCGAGGCTGAGTCCGTTTACGCCGGGGAAGGAGGTAGAGGAGCGCACGCTGCGGTCGATATGGAAGGAGGCGGGCGTGTTGATGAAGGCGGGGATGGTTGACCGGAGGATTGTGACGACGAAGCCTAAGGATCGGCCACATAAGAGTGGGCCGGTGCTGAAGGAAGAGGCGCATTATGTGTATCGCCGGCAGGGGCGGCCCTGTTGGATTAGCGGGACGAAGATTTTGACGAAGGTAATGGCGGGACGGAATCTGTTCTGGTGTCCGGTTTGCCAAGCGGCACCTGAGGAGAAGGTTGGGTAAGGTTTAGAGATGCGCGTGAGGCGCATTGGTAAGAGAATGGAAGAAGATTATGGCGACGACACAGACGAAAGACTACTACGGCACGCTGGGCGTGAAGAAGACGGCGACGGCAGATGAGATTCGCAAGGCGTTTCGGAAGGCTGCGCGGAAGTATCACCCGGACGTGAATCCGAATGACAAAAAAGCTGAAGAGAAGTTTAAAGAGATCTCTGAGGCGAACGATGTATTGAGTGATGAGAAGAAGCGGAAGATCTACGACCAGTTTGGGTTTTACTCGGACAATATCGATCCGGCTGCGGCGGAGGCAGCTGCTCGTGGCGGCTATGGCGGCGGTGCATCTTCTGCTGGATATGGCGGCGGGCGTCCAAGCGCAGGCCGGGGAGCGGGTCAGGAGGTTCCGTTCGACTTTGGGGGGTTCGATTTTTCGGATTTTCAGAGCGGACGATCGGCGCAGCAGGAGCAGGGTGGTGGGTTTGGCGGGAGCTTCAAGGACATCTTCAGCGGGATGTTCAATGGCGGGAAGCAGGCTTCGCGCGGGCCGCAGCCGGGGACCGATCTTGAGTATCAGGTGAGTGTGGACTTTTGGACGGCGGTGCGCGGTGGCGTGACTCGGCTGGAGATTCAGCGGCAGGAGGTTTGTCCGACTTGCAAGGGTAAGTCGACTACGGGCGGGAGTGTGGAGTGTCCGGAGTGCCATGGGTCTGGGCAGGTGACACAGATGGGTGGGAGGATGAAGTTCAATATTCAATGCCCACGGTGCGGCGGGTCGGGGAAGGTGCAGAATTCGTGCCCGACGTGCGATGGTGAGGGAGTGGTGACGAAGAGGGAGCCGCTCGAGTTTCGCATCAAGGCGGGGACGCGCGATGGCCAGAGAATTCGGCTGGCGGGAAAGGGAAATGCCGGGATTAATGGTGGGCCTTCCGGGGATCTGTTTTTGATTATCAAGGCGGGGACGCATCCGGTGTTTACTCGGAGCGCGGATGACATATATGTAACCGTTCCGGTTACGATGACGGAGGCTGCGCTGGGAGCGAAGATTGAAGTGCCTACTATCGATACGCATGAGGGTGGGGCGAGGACGCAGTTGAAGATTCCTCCTGGAACCCAGACGGGGCAGAAGTTGCGACTGCGAGAGAAGGGAGTGCCTTCGGCTTCGCGGGAGGGAGTGCGGGGCGATCAGATTGTGGAGGTGAAGATCGTGGTGCCGAAGGTGCAGGATGAGCGGAGCAAGGAAATCCTGCGGGAGTTGGCGAAGTTGAATCCGGAAGATCCGCGGGACGGATTGTTTACGGCGGTTTGATGAACTGAATGTGCGTTTGTTTTGAAGGCGGGGCTGATCTTGGTTCGATCAGCCCCTTTTCTCGTAATTGGATGCGGGATTATTTGTTGTCAGGTCGGCTTTGGTGTGATTTTGATTATGTTTCGAATACCTCGCTGGCTTTGTGTGCCGACACCTTCACGGTGAAACCGAGCGGAACCTCGTTGTTGCCGGAGGGGGCCGGCAGGAGGAGTTGGTTGGCAAGGCTTGCGAGGTACTGAGTGGCTTCGGGGGCGAGACCGGCTATGCGGGCCGCGAGCCAAGCTTGTGGGGTTATGGTGATCTCGGCGCGGCCAGCGGTTACGGCGTCGTAGATCTTGTTGGCGGCGCGGTTGACTGAGGCTGCAAGTATGGGAGTTTTGGCGGCAAGTTTGAACCAGCGCTCCTCTTTTTTGGCCTGTCCAGTGTAGTTCGCATGAACCGCTCCGCCGGTGCGCATGAGGCCCGGGCAGACGGTGGTGACGCGAATACCCTTGTGGCGCAGTTCGGCGTGAAGCCCTTGGGAGTAGCCCACCAGGGCGAACTTGCTGGCAACGTAAGGAAGCAGGTGAGGCATAGCGAATTTGCCACCGATGCTGGCGATGTTGACGATGGCGGCATCACCATACATGGGGTTGCGTTGGAGCAGGTGAGGAAGAGCGGCGTTGGTGGTGTAGAGCGCTGCGAAGAAGTTGGTTGCCATGGCACGGCGGTAGGCGGCGATCGGCTGGTTTTCGACGGGGCCGACCTCGATGACGCCGGCATTGTTGATAAGGATGTCGATGTGGCCAAAGAAGCCAACGGCGTAGTCGACGAGCATGGCTGCCTGGGCGGCGTCGGTGAGATCGGCGGGTAAAAGGAGGATGTCGTCGGGATGCTGAACGGCGTTGTGGGAGAGGAGGGTGTCACGAGCCTGGGTGAGTTCGTCGGAGTTTCGGGAGACGAGGATGAGTTTTGCGCCGGATTTGCCAAAGCGGTGCGCGAGAGCAAGACCCAGGCCTCGGGAGCCGCCGGTGATGAGAACGACTCGGCTGCGGTGGCGCTTTTCGGTGTGAGGCATAAAGGCGCGGGCTGCGGCGATGGCGGCGATTCCGGTGAGAATTTGCGTGGCGTGACGTAAGGCTCTGGAGGTCTTCATAGTTGTAGGTGAGATGCTGATCCGGAGCATAGTGGAGTTTGTTTGACTTGCGTATGTCGTGAAGAGCTAGACTTCGGTAAGGCATCTGATCAGGGTTGGGACTTCAGGGGTTGGGACTATGGCGACAAAGCGGAAGACCAAGGGCGCGTACATGATCTCGTCGGTGGCGGAGATGTACGAGATTCATCCGCAGACGCTGCGGTTGTATGAGCGGGAGGGGTTGCTGCGGCCGTCGCGAAGTGAAGGAAATACGCGGCTGTATACCGATGAGGATCTGGAGCGGCTGGAGTTTATTTTGAACCTGGCGCGGGATCTTGGGGTGAATATTGCCGGAATTGCGATTGTGTTGCAGATGCGGGAGCGGATGGAGGAGATGAATCGACAGATGCAGGGTTTTGTCGACTATGTCCGGACGGAGATGCTGACGCGGATGCAGCAACAGCAGGCGCCGGGCGCTGGCTTGGTTCCAATGCGTAGGCAGGTGGTGATTCCTGGGCGGAAGGATAAGAGAGGCAGCTGAGGACAGCGTTGGAACGGGTCGGTTGGGGCCGTGTGTCGAGTGGACAGTGAATGCGTTACAAGGGACCAAGGCGAACCAGGACGCCGCCTGGGTTGATGCGATAGCGCTCGCCGCGGTAGACGATCTCTCGTCCAAAGTAGCTGGCCGCCCAACTGTAGAAGCCGAGTAGATCGCAGAGTGGGTAGAGCCAGAAGAAAGAGAGAGAAAGCTTGTCGCGCATGATGACGAAGCCGACGAGCAGGGCCTGAAGCCAGCGATTGACGAGCGCGGCAAACAGAAGCCAGAAGCCGATCACGGGTCGTCCGATGGCGAGTGCGGAGAGGAAGCCGATGATGCCGAACGGCATGGCGAACGTGAGGCCGGATCCAAGATGTCCGGCGGGTCTGGAGCAGCGAGTGTTCTTCATCCAGCTGATCTGGTGGTGCAATCCGCCGATGATGCTTCCGTAGTTGATGAAGTGATCGACGATGGTCGTGGAAAGGGTTACTTTGTAGCCTTTATCTGCGATCCGGTTGCCGAGCCAGAAGTCGTCGGCGAGCAGATCTCCCATGTCTTTGAGACCTCCTATTTCGCGGATCAAGGCCTTTCGAGTGAGAAGAGTTGGGCCGAGTCCGAACTTGATGTCTTCGAGTAGATTTGCGGTGAGGACTCCACTGGAGAATTCGACAGTTTGGGTGAGCGCGGTCAGGAGTGAGCTGTTTCCTGCTGGTTGGCCCCGAAAAGCGCAGGTGACCAACCCTACGGCTGGATCGGCGAGAGGCTGCAGGATCTCGTGAAGGTAGGATGGGCCGACGCGGACATCGCTGTCAGAGAAGAGGATGACCTCGTGCTTCGCTGCTTCGACCAGGAGCGACATGGAGAAGGTCTTGGGATTCTGCCAGAGCGGCTCGCCCGAGGCCAGAAAACGCGTGGGGATGGATGGGAATCG
The DNA here is from genome assembly GCF_040358255.1 of Tunturibacter gelidoferens. Taxonomy (NCBI): domain Bacteria; kingdom Pseudomonadati; phylum Acidobacteriota; class Terriglobia; order Terriglobales; family Acidobacteriaceae; genus Tunturiibacter; species Tunturiibacter gelidiferens. The sequence goes on along the minus strand of NZ_CP132938.1, from coordinate 4,532,257 downwards.
ACGAGCGACCTCCTGAGCGCAGAGGATTCCGGGATCAGAGAGCGATCTTGCGCAGAAGATGAGTTCGAACTCCGGGTGGTTGAGGGTGAAGAAGCTCTCGAGGTTTTCCTCCAGTCCTGCCTCCTTGCCGTGCAGGGGCTTGAGGATGCTTACCGGCGGGGAGTAGTTGCCCTGATCGTTGCGACGTGAGCGAAAGTGAAGGCCGCCCAGGAAGGCGAGAAGAAAAGATACTCCGGAGGTCAGGGTGCCGAAGATGCCAACTATGAGGGCACCTCGAGCGATCAGGAGCAGGATGGGAGACATGGCTTCTATAAGGATATCGGCTCGTGTCCTGTTGTGCCACTGCGGGGATTCGGGGGGTACTGTGGTCTTATGCGGGGTCTGTTGAAGCGGTGGCTGCGAGACAATCAGCGGTTGGAGAGGATGAATTTACCGCCTTCTGTTGCGAGCAGGTGAACGGGAGCGAAGCGAGCGAGGTCGGCGGCACGTTGCTTGCTGAAGGTGAGTAGGAAGATTCGTTGGGAACCGGTCCAGGCTTGGCGGAGTCCGTCGTCGGTGCCGAAGATCGGTGGAGCGTCGGGCCAGAAGGAGCCGTACCAGGGACCGTAGATTCGCCCGTTGACAAGGCCTGCCTGTTGGCCGGTGTAGAAGAGGATGGAAGATCCTGAGGAGAGCCAGCCGTCGATGATGACGCGATCGCCGGGACGAAGTTCCTGGTTGACGGCGAGGGCAAGGTCCTTCGAACCGAGGATGGGATAGAAGCGGACGAGGCCCTCGTGTGCGGCCAGGAGAGAGACCGTCATGGCTGCGGCCAAGACGAGATTAGCGGCGTAGGTGAAGGAGCGGCGGCGCAGGAGGTAACTGCCGATGCCGATGCCAAGCATGCTGAGAGCGACGGCGGTGAGTGGTGCGCGGAATAGTCCCATCGCGTCTCCGGTTAGGTCGAAGAGATGGCCGAGAGAGAGGTTGTAGAAGTCCGGGTTGGAGTTGAGAAGAGATGCGAGGTCGGCGCCGGGGGCCGGGTGCGGTGCGGTGAGGGCGAAGTATCCGCAGGCGATAGCGATGACCGTAGTGAGAGGGACGAGGAGGTAAAGATGCCAGCGGAGGGCGCTCTTCGCTGCGTCGACTCCGATTGGCATGGAGTTTGGAGATTGGTCGGCTCGAGCGAGGAGCCCGCCGGCCATGAGACACAGGGCGGGAATCGCGGGAATGGAGTAGTACTCCTGGCGACTTGAGAGGGAGAAGAAACCCATAACGAGGAGAGACCAGAGAAGAAGGGAGAGCGATGCTTCGTGTTCGCGTGCAAGGGTGAGGGTGTTTGTGGTGATGCTGGCCGCGCGGTGGCGGAGGTTTCGGATATGGCCGGCGATAGCTCCGGGCAGGAAGACCGTCCAAGGCGTGATCCAAATGGCGAGATAAACCCAGAAGAGCAAGAGAGGGGTTTGGCCGTAGTCGTGGGGAATGCGTTTGGAGAGGAAGCGGGCGATGTGCTCGTTGTAGAGATAGAACCAGGCCCAGCCGCCGGTTGCAGGGAGGCCCAGGTTCGCGGGGAGGGGGATCGCCGGGGTGCGGAGGGCGGCGAGAATGTGCCAGGGCGCCGCTAGTGAGAGGAAGACCAACGCGCTGGGAAGAGGGTGGAGCTTCAGGAGGGCGCGAAGTTGTTTTGTGAAAGCCAGGTAGAGGAGAACGAAGCCGATGGGGAAGACGAGGCCTATGAGGCCCTTGGTCAGGACATTCGCGGCCATGACGGCGGCGAACGAGAGGCATGGCAGGAGGGATGATTTTTGCGGCTGGGAGGCCGATGAGGTGCAACCTGGTTGAAGGCGGACTGGTTGGACGCGATTCAGGGCGATGAGGAAGAGATGGACGGCGAAGGTCATCCAGAGAGCGATGAGAATGTCTGGAATGTAGAAACGAGTGTAGAGGTAGGGGCCGATGCTGGTGGCCATGGCGACGGCAGCGTAGAAGCCTCCGCGATCAGGGTTTTCGGCCGGAGAGATCGTTGTGAAGAGGCGAATGCCGAGGGCGTAGACGGCGAGGAGCAGTGCGAGAACCGCGAGAGCTAGAGGAAGGCGTGCGGCCCAGTCGTGAATGCCGAAGAGGTGCATGGAGCCGGCTGCCATCCAGTACATCAGGGGAGGCTTATCGAAGAAACGAACGCCGTCGATGTAGGGGGTGACGAAATCATGGCGCTGGAGCATCTCGCGGGCGATCTCGATGTAGATGGAGTCGACATCGTCGAGGAGGCCGGGGCTGAAGAGGCCACCAATCTGAAGGATGAGCCAGAGAAAGAAGATGACGGCGAGAGAGACCGGGTTCCAGAGGCGGCGCGGTCTGGCGTTATGGGGAGAGGTCTCGTGCACTAGGGTTTCTTCGTCGGGTTTTGGTTTGTTCTGCGTGTGCGGTTTTTGGCTTTTACTGTTAGACGCTTTGCCAGATAAACCCCGTGCTGCGATGAGCTGTGATTTAAGGATTGCCGCGGTTCGGATCAGGGAGTCCTGCCTGAGTTCTCGAGGGGACGATCGGTGTAGAGGGCCTTGCCAGAGCTTTCGAAGAGAAGGATTTTGTGGTTTCCGAGGAGTCGATCGACTGCGCCACGTTGATCGAGAGGGACGAAGAGAAGCTTGCGTTCGCCTTGCCTCCAGATGTTCAGGAGATCCTGCGGTGTTAGGAAGATGGGTGGTGCGTCGGGAAAGGTGCCGCCAAACAGCATGGAGGAGGCACGGCCGTCGACGAGGTCGATCTGACGGCCGAGGTAGAAGGTGATCGAGGATCCGTAGGACTGGTCACCGTAGAAGATGACTTTGTTTTCAGGGGAGATGGCGTGACTGGCTTCGAGATGCTGGATTGTGTCGGCAAAGCTCTTGGAGGAGAGCATGGGGGCGAAGCGGGCGAAGGCGATGTGGGCTGCGATGAAGAAGGTGGTAGCGGTGACGGCGACGGCCACGGTTGAGGCGAGGTGCCTGCGCTGGGTACGAAGAAGCCACGCGACCGAGGGACCGATAAGGAAGGCGATGGCGGCGAGTGCGGCTGGAAGGCGCAGCGCGGCGAAGCTGGGGCCAGTGAGATCGAAGATGCCTGACATGGAGAGGGTGTAGTCGCCGACACCGCGATGGGCGAGAAGGTCGCCTATGTCGGGAACGAAGGGAAGGTGGCGGGAGGTCCAGAGGCCGTAGGCGAGGGTGATGGCAATGGCGATGCCGAGGACGGTGAGGGTGGCGTGGCCGACCATGATCCAGAGACGGGAGGATCGGTCGGCGGCGAAGGTCTGCTCGGCGCGGTTGAGGGCGGCGGCGAGCAGGATGATGATCGCGAGGTAGGCGGGGAAGGTGTAGTACTCCTGGTTTGTGGAAAGGGAGAAGAAGACCAGGACGAGTGAGGCGAAGAGGCTTAGAACGAGAGTGCTGCGCTGGGCGAAGGTCTCGACGCTGATCAGCGGAGTGCCAGAGGGAGAGTGCGACTGTCTGCGACGGAGGCCGTGGAGCAGGAAGAGAATGAGTGCCAGAAAGAGGGTGAAGATGTAAGGGACTTTCAGGGCGTTTTGCAGAACGAGGCCAACTACGACGACTGCGTAGGGCTGCCAGTAGAAGGTTTTTGCTTCGTCTGCGGGAGCGGGGTTCGAGACGCGATAGCGCTGGAAGGCGACGTAGGCCTGGCGGCACAAGGTTCCGCAGAAGAGCGACCAAGGGAAGAGCCAAACGAGATGAAGGCTCCAGAAGAGGTAGCCCGGTAGCTTGTTGTAGTCCTTGGGATAACGGCGACCGAGGAACCGGAGAACGTGCTCGTTGATGAAGTAGAACCAGAAGAAGCCGTGCCCGTTCATACCGCCGGTATTGCGCAGGCCGGCGAGGATGTGCCAAGGCGCTGCTATGACGAGAAAGAGCAAGATGCCTGTGAAGGGCTTGAGACTGCGCCAGTTTTTGTACTCCCCGCTGAGAGCGAGGTAGGCGATGGCTGTGCCAAAGAAGAAAACGAGAGCTACAAGGCCTTTGGTGAGGACAGCCAGAGCGAGAGCTGTCCACATGCCGTAGGCATAGACAGCTGGAGAGAAAGATGAGGAAGCCTCTCTACTCGGCTGGACTCCGGGCGCGATGGCTACTATTTTTTCGGCGTTGGAAGAGGCAGGGTCGATCTTTAGTGGCCGTTGAGCTGTCATTGTCTGACTCGTTTGGGGAACGAGCGATCGGAGGAGGCAGAAGAGGGCGAGGGCCAGGAAGAGCGAGAGCAGGACCTCGGGAATGTAGTAGCGGGTGAAGAGAAAGACGCCGACTGTAGTGAGGGTTGCGAGGCCGGTGTAGAAGGCAGTGCGGGGGTTGAAGGCGCGATAGGCCCATTGATAACCGAGTAGAGCCAGGAGAAAGACGCCGATTGCCTGCGGAAGGTGCACTGCGAAGGTGTTGAATCCGAAGAGTCGGAAGCTGAGTGCCCCCAGCCAGTAGGGTAGCGGTGCCTTTTCGAGATAACGGATGCCGTCGACGCGGAGGGTAACGAGGTCGCCGGAGAGGACCATGTGTCGAGCTGCGTCCGCATGGGTGGCGTCGGCATCATCGAGCAGCGGGGGAGAGAAGAGGGCTGCGAAGAAGATGATGAGCCAGAGGCCGGTCAGAGCGAGGAGGGCTGTGGAGCGTCGGGGGGTGCAGGAGTCGAGGGAGGCCCTGGGTTCGGCGATTGTTTCTAGTGCTGTGTCTGTGATCATGATTTTGTGAGGCTCTCTAAGCATAAATGGATGAGAGGGTGAGCTGCTGACACGAGCCAGCCGGATCCAGAGAATGGATCGCGGGATGTAATCTGCTGGTGGTGGGATTTTTACTCCCTGAGGTGATTTCGAAATATGCCTACGTTTGCCGCGATCGATATTGGGTCGAACTCTTGCCGGTTGAAGATTGCTACGGTTCAGATGCACCGATTGAAGACTTTGCACGAAGATCGTGAAGTTACACGACTGGGGGAGAGTGTTTTTCAGACCGGAGTGATCTCACCGGAGGCGATGGCGGCGACCATTCGGGCGCTCAAGCGGTTTCATAAAGCGGTACAGCTCCATGTGGCGGATAAGGTCCGTGTGGTGGCGACGAGCGCGATGCGGGATGCGCGGAATGCCGCGGCGTTTACCGAGTGGGTGAAGGCGACGACGGGATGGAGCGTTGAGGTGATCTCGGGGCTCGAGGAAGGGCGGTTGATTCATTTGGGGGTGGTGACGCATGAGGTCGGGGCACGGGGTCGTTGCCTGCTGATTGATCTGGGTGGCGGGAGCTGTGAGGTGACGCTCTCCGATGGTGGACGGATCAAGACGATGGTGAGCATGCCATTGGGCGCGGTACGGCTGCAGGAGGAGTTTCTGCGAACCGATCCGCCGTCGAAGGAGGATGTTGCACGGTTGAAACAGTTCATCGACCGCGAGTTGAAGCGGGCAGAGAAGAAGCTGGGGACGCCGAGGGTGGGGTTGGTGATTGCGACCTCGGGGACGGCGTCGGCGCTGGCGGAGGCGAGCGGTCATGTTCGCATAGGCAGAACGGTGAAGAAGACGCTGGCCAAGAAGCGGCTGGAGCGCGTGGGGGCGTTGACTGCGGATACTCCGGATGTGCGGAGGCTGGCTGATCGATTGGCGAAGATGAACAATGCGGAGCGGGAGGCTGTTCCGGGGATCGGTCCGCGGCGGTCGGAGATCATTATTGGCGGGTCGCTGGTGTATGCGAGCCTGCTGGAAAAGATGGGATTGAAGGGCTTTCGCTACTCGCCGCTGGGGCTGCGGGATGGGATGTTGGCGCAGATGCTGGCGGAGGTGGATCTACGGACCTCGGTACACCAGAAGATTGAGAGCGAGCGTTGGGCGGGAGTGCTGGAGGTCTGCGAGAGATATGGAATCGAACAGCGGCAGGTGGAGCCGGTACGGCAACATGTGGTGGAGCTATTCGATGCGCTGGCACGAGTGCATGAGCTGCCGGAGGAGTACAGGCTGTGGCTTGAGGCGGCGGCGATGATGCAGGATGTCGGCAAGTTTATGAACCACCAGGGACACTACCGGCATACGCAGTACATTATTGCGAACTCGGAGATCTTCGGATTTTCTCCAGAGCAGCGAATGATTGTGAGCGCCGTGGCTCGTTATATGGGGAAGAGCCGGCCGGATCCGCTGGACCGGCCGATGCGATGGATTCCTGTGGAAGAGCATGCCAACGTTACGCGGGCGGTGGTCCTGCTGCGGCTGGCGGTAGCGCTGAATCAGGATCGGGCCAGCGCGGTACTCCAGATGAAGACCCACGTGTATCCGAAGCGGGTGCTGCTGGAGCTGGTGCCGGGGCGCGGCGGGGCAGAGTTAGAGGCCTGGTCGCTGAAGAAGGAAGCGGCTTACTTCCGCGAGGTCTTCCGGCGGGAGCTCTTCGTTGAGGTGGCGTAGAGGGCGCGGACGGTACGAGGATCCAAAAGGGCTTGCAGGGTGGCAGGGCCGCGGGTTAGGACGACACGGGCAATGGACCCCTTGCGGAGGCGGATCTTGGCTTCCGGGCTTGAGGCGGGCACCAGGAGGGAGCCTAAGAAGACAGATATGTTGGGGTTATGGCCCACAACGAGAACGTTTTCGCGATTGGAGAGCTCGCGAAGGAGCTTTTGGAAGTCTTTTACGGTGGCGGCGGGGGCCAGTGCGTCAGATTGTTGAATCGGCGCCTCGTAACCGGTCTCGGTGCCGATCATAGCGGCGGTCTGGAGACTGCGCTTCAGCGGGCTTGAGACGATGAGGTCGAACTGTATGTTCAATGCATTGAGCACGTAGGCGAGTTGTAGGCTGTGTTTTTTTCCTTCTTTATCGAGCGGACGCTTCATGTCGAGAAGGGGGTTGGCTCGGCGAAGGCCGGCACTGGCATGGCGAAGAATATACAAATTCATAATCTATTCACATTCTATCGCAGTGTTGTTTCTGGAACATGGCCGGGCGGTGAACGTGTGGTGAGATCCCGGACTAATGCGGTGGTTTGGCTGGATCGTGATGGAAGACTCCGGGATCTGGTTCGTCGAGCGAGGGTGAGGCGGGTTCCGGGTTTGGGATCGGGTCGAGGGGCAGGGCGGACTGCGGAGTTGGTATGGAGTGATTGGGGTGCAGAGGGTCGATGCGGTTGACCGTGCCAACGATTGGAAGGATCGGCAAGGGAGAGGGGGTGAAGATGGGGTTCTGGAGCGCGAGGGAGATTTCGGCTCCGCGCTGCCAGAAGCGGGTGAATAAGAAGACGAAGAGGCCTGATTGGGCGAGCAGAAACATTGGCCAGACTCGCGGCTGGGCGAGCATGTGCATCGAGACGCGGGCGGTGAGGATTACGGCGGCCGCTCCGAGCAGGGTGAGAAAGAGGAAGATGGGCCACGCTTGCGAGAAGTGAGCGCGGAGGGTTCGCCCCGCGGGTGCAAGGGCGCGGCGGACGCGGCGGTCTGGCTTGCCGTTGTGGCGCAGATGCAGACCTAATTGGACGGTGTAGACCTCGACGAGATCGAAGTAGAGACGAAGGATGGAGGCTACGAGGAAGATGAGGATGTAGCCGATAAGGGTTGCGAAGAAGGCATGACGTTCGACCGCGTGTTTGTCAACGTGATCAGCCCACTTGGACTGGAGGAAGACGAGAGGGCCGAGGATGAGCGTCGAGATGAGGATGGTGAGGAGAGTGATTCGGAAGAATCTCCAAAAGTGGAGCAGGCCCTGGTGCAGAAGAGTACTAAGGCGGGCAGGGCTCTTGGTTTGGTAACAGTAGAGGGTTCCGGGCACGAGCAAGAAATACACGAGGAGATAGAGGGGAATAGCGGAGTAGGACTCCGTCCTGCCGCCTGAGGGACCGTCTTGAAGGCGGAGAAAGGCTTCGCCCATTGTGCCGAGGTCGAAGCCGCCCATGAGTCGTTGTGCGGCCATGGAGTGATCCATGATGGAGCTGAACTGACTATGGAGGCGAACGGTGAAGAGTAGAGCGAGGCCGAGATTGAAGACGTAGGCCCACAGGACCGCCGGGAAGCGACGAAACGTCAGGAAGAGGCCGTGAAGGAAGATGTTGCGGCGTTCGAGCATGTGGCGGAACTCCTGATTCGTGTTGCGGGGCTTGGGCTTTGTCGGACGATTACTCACACGATCCAGGCACTCACACCATCCAAGAGGAGAGTTGGGCTAGAAGTTGTTGAACGTTGAGCCAGATATTGGAGATCTTGCGTGCAGGGATGTTGTTGGGTGTTGTGACGTAGCTGTTGTTGAAGAGGTCTTTATCGAGTGGGATGACGTGGTCAGGGTCGATCTCGACGGAGACGATCTTGGCGTTGCGGGTGTAGGTGAGCTTGGTCCATCGGTCCAGGCCGTCCCAGTGTTCGCGAAGGCGCGTGCCGTCGTCGAAGGCGATCTCGGCGGTGACGGGAAGGGTGAAGTCGCCCTTGCGATGCAGGTAGACCGTGGAGAGGTATTGGATCTGCTTCTTGTCTTTAGTTTCGGGAAGCCACCACTTGACTGGATCAGAGGAGACTTGATCCACGGTGTAGTCGAGAACTTGCGTTCCGTAGACGGCCTGATTGAAGTAGGGGCGGAGGCTTGAGATGGGGACAACCTGAGAGTTGCTCGGAGCGTTGAAGACGGCGGCGAGGCCGGTCTGCGGAATGAACTGGGGCGTGTCTGCATGACGCGCGGTCTGAGTTGAAGGATTGATGACTGTGCCTCCGAGGGCGGTTGCGCGACCGTTTTTGATGGCGACTTCTTCGATGGTACGGAGGAAGTCTTCGGTGGTTGGATGGGTGAAGCGGTAGCGCATGAAGTAGGTGCGCATCGCTTCCTCCATGGTGTCGCGACCGATGAGGCCTTCGAGTGTGGCGAGGAGTGTCGCCGACTTACCGTAGGTGATGCCGCCGTAGGAGAAGAAGTCACGAAATTTGAAGGCCCAGCGGGTGACCGGATCGAAGTCAGGTTTGGCTCTGTAGTCGAGGCGACGGAGGTCGGTGTCGCTGAAGTTCGCGTAGGAACGTCCGAAGACGGAGTTCTGGGAGCCGAGGATCGCGTTCATGACCGTAACTTCGGTGTAGGAGTTGATGCCCTCGTCAAGCCAGGCATCTTCGAACTCGTTGGTGGCGACCATGCCGTACCAGTACTGGTGGCCGAACTCGTGCTCGGCAGCTTGCTCGGTGAGGTAGGTGGGATCGTACCAGGAGGTGTCGCCAGTGAAGAGAGTGGGATACTCCATGCCGCCGATCTCGGAGCCTGGTTCGGGATCGATGACGGTGATGATCTTATAGGGATAGGGCCCGTAGCGATGGTCATATTGCGCGAGGGTCTTCTGCATGATGTCGAGGTAACGAGCACCGGCTTTGGGATGGGCGGCGAGCGCGAGGACGTGGATCTTTACCGGGCCGAGGGAAGAAAGATAGGTGCCATCGGTGATGGTGAAGTTCGGGCTGGCGGCCCAGGCGAAGTCGCCTATGTCTTCGCCGTAGAAGCTGAGAGTCTTGGTGTTGTCCGGGTTGATGGCTTCACCCGTGGGAATGCCGCTGGCTCCGACGACGTAGCGGCGCGGGAGGGTGAGTGAGACGCGGAAGGTGGCGAAGTCGGAGAAGAACTCTGTGGTGGAGTGGTACTGGTGGCAGTTCCAGGCGCCGTGCCAGAAGACGCCGGGCTTGGGATACCACTGGCCTCCCATGATGAAGTCGCGCTTGTAGCCGTTGCGCGCGACGGAGAGAGGGAAGACGTCGTGGAAGTCGAGGCGGAAGGTGATGGAGTCGTTGGGCGCGAGCGGGTGAGGGAGGCTGAGCTCGGTTACGGTGTGGTCTTCGGCGTTGTTGTCGTCGGGTGCGATGAAGTGCATGGCTGTGGTGAGGTCGCCGTAGCCGTCGGCCTCGATGTGGGAGATGGTGATGCTGCCGCGCTCTTCCGCGGGATAGTCGTTATCGTCTTCGTTGCCGCGAACACCGCCGGTGAAGTGGGTTTCGCTGGTGAAGGTGGACTCGGGGCGGAAGGCGTTGAGGTAGAGATGAAAGGGGATTGAAGCGAGGGGCTGGCCTGTGAGGTTTTTGTAGGTGAGGGTCTCGGTGGCGTCGAGGGTCTTTTTACCGGTGTCGAGTTTGGCGTCGATGTTGTAGGCGACGACCCGGGTGGAGAGAGGTTTGCCATCGGGGGAGTTGGTGGCGATGCTGGGCTGTGGAGTTGTTTGGGCCTGGACGGCGAGCGGTAGAAGGAGTGCAGCGACGAGGAACGGTTGGGTGCGCGGCATACCGGGATTGTAGGTGTGGTTGTGGGTTTGGCGAGGAAAAAGTTTGTGCTCCGTCGTCGAGGGGCTCATGGAGTGGCCGGGTTGAACTGCCAGAGTTCGGTGACCAGGATGCCGGCGAGTCGGTGTCGATGTGCGATTCGAGTGAGGCCTGCTTGCTGGAGGGAGGTGGCGTGGTCGGGGAGTCGAGCGGTGCGGAGCCCGGTGAGGATGCGGAAGGCGAGGTAGAGAGTGCGGACGAGGACCTTTGCAGGGAGACGCATGGGGCCGCTGGGGATGTGGAAGTCAGAGACCAGCCAGAGGGCTTTCGGGGCGAGAGTTGGTGCGATGCGGTTGACTAGATTCTCGAGGTCGGGCTGCGTGAGGCAGTCGAGGAAGAAGTGGGTGACGATGAGATCGTAGGGTCCGTCGAGTGGGCAGGTGAGTGCGTTGGCTTGGTGGGTCTTGAGGCGGGTGGATGCGTTGGGGGCCAGGGCTTCGCAGCGTTTACGGAGGAGCAGGAGCATGGCGGCGCTGGTGTCGATCGCATCGGCGCGGAGGTGAGGATTTTCGGCGAGGAGTTGGGCGAGGAAACGGCCGTCGCCATCGCCGAGGACGAGGGCTTGCTTGCGCTTGAGGAGGCTTGGAAGGTAATGGAGGCGGCAGTCTTCGAGAGCGCGGCCGAGGGTGATGTATTCGAGCCAGCGATAGGGGCGTGCGATGAGATCGAAGTTGGGTTGGGCGGTCGTCATCGAGGGAGGAAGGGGAGTAGGAGGAGCGGAGTGATGAAGGCGAGGTCGGCGAGGCTGCGGAGGGCGAGCCGGCCTGTGTGGTGGCGACGGCGATGGAGAAGGAGAAGGGATGTGGCAGAGACGGCGATCGCAAATGGGATTGGCCAGGAAGCCTGGTGGTCGAGCCGGGTGAGGGCGGCGCTGAGGAAGATGAGGCCGGTGGTGAGAAGGGGAAGGTTGCGGAGGGCCAGATGAGTGGCGGCGTGTGCCTGATGATCGGATTGCGGAAGAGAGCTGTGTTCCCAGGCGTAGATGAAGAGGCAGTTGAGGCTACACGCGGTAGCGAAGAGGATCGCGAGCGGGAGCAGGGAGATGCGGAGGTCGGGACGGCGAGCTACGGTAGGGATAAAGGTGGCTGCGGCAAAGAAGAGGCCGACGGCGATCTCTTTTGGGAGACGGTGAGCGCTGCTGGTGGCGTGAATGAGTATGAAGTAGCCGCAGAGCAGGCCGCCGAGGATGAGATAGAGCTGGATCGCTGCGGCTTCGAACCGGGGTAGGAGAACGGCAAGCGCGATGGAGGCTGAGAGGATGCCTGCGAGGAAGGAGCGGCGGTGTCGGTTGTGGAAGTAGTGGCGCGCTTCGAGCTTTCCGTTGTTTGATGTGCCGATGAGGCGGGCGTCAAGAAGACGGTCGGCGGCGTAGAGCATCCAGACGGCGAGGAACATGGCTACGATACTGACCGCTGGTAGATGGAGGTGGTTGGCAGAGGCGATGAACCAGGTCCAAAGGGCGGCTACTGTGGGGGCATCGAGGGAGAGAAGATGCCAGAGGGTGAGGGGATTCCTGGGAGATGTGGCTTGGTGGCTGAGAGTGGCGGTGTGGGGTGGGGTTTGGGTCGCTGTCGTCACCGTCAGTCTGGTCCTTTCCATTAGTCTCTGATGCCATTGGTTGTGCGATTGGGGGTGGAATTTGGGGGGTCCCCCCGGGGGGTACCCTACCGTAAACTACCTTTTTTCAAATATTTACGATTTTTTGCCCTTTGCAAAATCTTCATTCCAAAAGGGTTGCGGGTAAATTCGTCCAATCAAAGGGGTTACGGTTTAATGTCGAAAACCCCGGTGGTTTCCGGGGTTTTTCTCTTTGCTTATTCATTCATTATAGCTGTTGGCGTGAAACTAATACGCCACGTGAATGTGCTGGATTGGCGCGGGTTTTCGTGGTTTTGGGGCTTGACAGGTTTTTTGGTGAGCGCGCAGGTCTTGGTTGACCATCGCTTAGGGTGGCGATTGTCTGGTGATGGGAGAACGTGCAACGACAAAGAGCAAAAGCAGATCCCCTTCGGGGATGACAACAAGAAAAGCAGAAGAAAAAGCGACGGCGACGGCAACGGCAAGAACAACGGCAGAGTTTGGTAAAGGAAAAGGCTAGGCGGTGGTTTCGACTGGGTGGGGGATCGGTGTAAGAGGATGGGTCTCTGCGGCACCGGTTACCCAGAGGCCGGGGTCGATGTCGGGGAATATGCTGTCGCGGAGTTCGATCTCGGTGAGGCGGGTTTGCTCGGCTTCGGTGATTGCGCCGGTTGACTCGAAGGTCTGCCAGAGGGCTTTTATTTCATTGAACTGATCGTTATGGGTGAGGAAGCGAATTTCGGCGTAGTCGCGAGCTGCACCGGTGGTGATCAGGAATTGCCAGTCGGAGGACTCCAGGAGGAGGAGTTCGCGGCATAGTTGTTGCATGATGCGAAGGCCCAGTGAGGAGGTGCGCCAGAGGCCTGCGGTGCAGACATCACGGGTGTAGAGCTCGGCGGGGTAGATGTGGGTGTAGGTCCAGCTGGTCTCGGGGTTGAGCCAGACCTGGTTGTTGCCTTCGGATCCCCAGGAGCCTTCGTTCATGGCGATGAAGCCGGCGCGCGGGTACTGGTCGAGGTAGTCGGCGCAACTGATGAGCTTGATCCCCGAATCGTAATCATGGAGATTGCGGGCGACGGATTCGAGCCAGAGGGGACCCTCGAACCACCAGTGGCCGAAGAGTTCGGCGTCGAAGGGGGAGCAGAGGATGGGTGGGACGGTGTCGTTGAAGCCGGATTTGAGTGCCTCGTAGACGAGATGGACGAAGTGGCCGGCGTGAGCCTTGGTGCGCTCGGCGGCTTCGTGGGGGTAGTAGGGCTGTTTGTCGTTCATGTCGACCCTGGAGCCAGTGACGCGCCAGTAACGATGACCGCCGGGCCAACGCTTCTTGTGGAAGTCGAGGTAGACGCTGTCGCCGGGGTAACCGGTGTCGCCGGACCAGACCTGGAGGCCGGTGCGGGGATCGCGGGGAAAGATGGTCGTGGCGTGTTGCTTGTCGTAGGGTCCGTCGACGTAGTAAGGCTGATAGAGGGAACGATGCGGCTGATGGGTCTGGCGATCCTCATCAGGGCTTTGCGGCTTGTTATCGCCGGGGCGGTCGTAAGGGGAGGAGGTGCGCCTGGACTCCTCAATAAGGTGGGTGTCTACAAAGAAGAACTCGAGGCCGGACTCGGAGAGAGCTTGTTCGATGCCGATGCGATTGAAAGCTGGAGGGGTGGGGCTGCCGTCGGCGTTAGAGACGGGGTAGCTCCAGGGACCGGCGGGACGGTAGCCACACTCGGGTGCCCAGATGCCGCGGGGAGCTTTGCCGATGTGGCGGATGTGGGTGTCGACGGCGGTGCGGATCTGGGCTCGGACGCTTTCGTCGGTGCCGAGCAGAGGCATGTAACCGTGGGTGGCGCCGCAGGTGATGATGTCGATGAGGCCGGTGTCGTTGAAGTGGCGGAAGGCGGCGATGAGATCACGGTCGAAGTGGTTGAAGTCTTCGAGTGCCTGGGAGAAGAAGCGCTGCCAGAAACGGGCAGTCTCGGCGAGATGACCATCGCCGGCTTGCAGGAAGAACGCCTCGTCTTCACGGGCGGCGACGATCTTGCGAGTGAGGTAGTGAGGAAACTCGGCCAGGAAGACAGGGTGAGAGAGCTGTTCGAGCAGGATGGGCGAGAGGTTGAGATTGCAGTTAAAACGGATCTGGTCGCGCTCGAGATTTTTGAGGACACGGAGGAAGGGGAGGTAGGTCTCGGCTGCGGCTTCGTGGAGCCATTCCAGGCCGTGGGGCCACGTGCCGTGATTGACGACATACGGAAGATGCGCATGCAGGGTGAAGGTGAGAAACCCTGCGGGGCGAGACGCATTGTCGAGCGATGCCTTCGTCAAGACGGAACACCTCTGGAGTGATGGTTCGGTTAGGGGCAGTCTTGTGACGGATTCGTCGGCTGCAGCTTGGTTTAGACCGGCTTCGCGATGATGAGTTTCAGGAAATGGGACGACAGGCCGAGTGGTCTGCGTCCATTGTTCTAAACGGTTAGATGCAAAGTTTTGCTATTGGGGCGGCTGGTCTCCAGGCCGCTGTTGAAGATCGGGATTGGAGCTGGTGCTCTCGGTATTTTTTGCGGAAACTCTGAGAGATAAAGTGTTGGTCAGGCGGAAGCGGATGAGGCTTTCGGATGGGATCTGAACTTGTTCGCCGCGGGTGATGGTGTTTGCGCCAGCGCCGACACCGCCACCGGCTGCTGCGCCGATTGCTGCTCCTTTGCCACCGCCGAGGATGCCACCGAGGATAGCACCGACGGCTGCTCCGCCGCCGACTTTTTCGGCTGTATTTTTGCCGCGGCCCTTGCCTTCGACGCTGTAGGGTTCTGTGGTGACGGCGAGCTTTTCGCCGCGCCGGTTGATGCTGGTGAGTTCGACGGTAAGTAGGGAACTGCCTTTGTAGTGGGCTGCTTCCTGAACGGCGGAGACACGGCCCGAGACAGGGGTTCCCTGGCGAATGACGACGAGACCGTCGAGGATGATGTCGGTGGCAACGGTGCCGGTAAAGCTGTCGCCCTGTTGGGTGGTGGCGCTGTCGAGAGTTTGAGTGATGCGAATGGGGATCGTGGTGTCGGGTGGAACTGTGATGCTACGGAATTCAGGCGCGGGCGGCGGGGGTGGAGGAGGCGGAGGGAGTTCCTGCTGGGGGGCCGGGGGCGGGACGGCGGCTGCTACCTGAGGGGGAGGAACATCGGCAGGCGCAGACTCGTGAACGACGGGGGCGGGCTTTGGCTTGGGTGTTGGCTTGGGGGGCGGGAGTTTCTTTGGTGCGACGGGGGGAGGGGGTGGAGGCGGAGGAACGACTGCGGCAGTGATGGCGGGAGCGGGAGCCTGCACGGAGAGATTGTTGACTACAGTCTTGATCCCGGCGACTTGAGCGGCGTCGGCTGCGGCGAGGGAGCGCGCTGCTTCGCTGCTGACGTTGCCGTTGAGGGTGGCGACGCGTCCCTGGACGGAGGAGTTGATGGGCTCGGACTTGAGTGCGTCGTCCCCGAAGATGCGGCTTTGCACAGCGGCGGTGAGACTGGCGTCGTCGGTAGGAGTCGCGGGCGCGGAACTCTTGCATCCGGAGAAGCCGAGAGTGATGGCTAGAGTTGCGACGGCCAGTAGGGCGCGGGTGGCGGAGAGATGACGTTCGGCGTACATGAAACCCCTTTCGTGCGTCGAGTGACTTGCACTGCGAACACTCTAAATCACTGAACAGCTATCCGATGCAGCGTCTCAGTTCGAAGTTTCGAGGGAATGATGGGTTTCCCTATCTTTGCGGAGCGGTGGTCTTCCTGGGGATTAGACGAACCTGTTTCCGAAAGATATCGAAAAAATCATGGGTAGCATTTTGGCTCAGATCAAGCAGGGATGCCCAGCAGGGCATGCGAGGTTCTGGGACAAATGATGCGTGGTGACGATGAGGGCGCGCAACCTAATTGGAACGCAGGGCATCTCCCTAAACGAAGGCAGTGCGGCTTTACCGGTTGATTGGGCGAGGTAGGGTATTTCTGATTCGATTTCAGATCTGATGGATTAGAAATCTGCAAGTTGAGTTTGCAAGTTGAGATATAAAAGGCGGAGAGGCAGATTCCGCACTTGAAGCCTGAAGGAGGAGAATGAGCATGTCAGATAACGACAACGAGAGTGGAGTAAGTGGATTGGGTTGGTTCCTGGCGGGACTGGGGATTGGTGCACTTGTAGGGGTACTGTATGCCCCGAAGGCCGGGAAAGAGACGCGGGAAGATCTGGTAGCGAGCGCGCTCGATGCTAAGGACAAAGCGGCTGTTCTTGCGCAGCAGGCGCAGGATCGCGCGACTGTTCTGGCCGCACAAGGCAAGCAGCAGGTGAGCGAGTACGTTGATCGGGGTAAGGAGTACTATGACCGCGGTCGGACTCAGTGGGCTCAGTATGTTGAGAAGGGTAAAGGCCTGGTGCAGGAGCATACCGATAAGGTGAGTGCTGCGATTGACGCGGGTAAAGAAGCGTATGCGAGCACGACGGGCGAATCTCACTCGTAAACGTTTATCTTTTAGTCGTTTCTGATAGTCTGGGCCCGGTCGACCCTTGCTGGCGGCCGGGCCCTATGATTGTTATCTCGTAACTTGAGGGATTGAGAGACGTTATGGAAGCGATGCGGATCGTGATGTCAGGAATGTGGCTGCAGGACCCGGACTCGCTTTCGTCGGGGAATTCGAGGTTGCTGATGGTCTTCGTCGGGATGGTCGCGGTTGCGCTGATCGTACAAGCGATCGCTCTGATTGCGATGGCAGTCGGCGCGGCGAAGACGAGGAAACGTGGGCTTGAGATTTTCGAAGAGATTCGCGCGAAGGTGATGCCGCTCATGGAGAGCTCTCATGGTTTCATTCAGGACACTGCTCCGAAGGTGAAGATCATCACGGAGAACCTGGTTGAGACGAGCCATGTTGTTCGCGCGAAAGCTCAGGAGTTTGACGCGACCGCGAGCGATTTGAACTCGAAGACACGGGCGCAGATGGCGAGGGTGGATGGGATGGTGACCTCGGTTCTGAATACTACTTCCGACATCTCGGAGACGGTTCAGCGGGGGATCAAAGTTCCGCTTCGCGAGGTTTCGGGGCTGGTGAATGGGCTGAAGGCGGGGTTGGACGTTCTGGCTGGCCGGGCGAAGGGATTTGGAAGCGGGCGGGCGAGCGGGCGTCGTCCTGACTCCGATGACGGCTGGTAGGTTCTGATTTCTGTCAGGTGATCCAACCACCCCCGACTACCTCGTCTTCCTGATAGAAGACGGCGGACTGGCCGGGGGTGATTGCACGTTGGGGCTCGTCGAAGAAGGCGTGGACTGTCTGGTCGTCGATGCGGGTGAGGGTGGCCATGGCCGGTGTGTGGCGGTGGCGGATCTTGATGCTGACGCGGACTCCCTCGCCTTCGGCGAGGCCGGGGATGGAGATCCAGTTGAGGCGGTTGGCGAAGAGGTCGCGGGAGAGGAGATCTTCGTCTGAGCCTACCGTCACCTGGTGGGAGTCGGGGTGGATGGCCAGGACGTAGAGGGGGTTCGGCGATGTGATGCCGAGGCCTTTGCGCTGGCCGACGGTGAAGCTCTGGATGCCTTCGTGATGGCCGATGACTTCGCCGGTGGTTGTGACTAGCTCGCCGGCTGTATTGGGGAGGTCTTCGCCCTGCTCGTCGAGGTAGGCCTTGAGGAAGGTGTTGTAGTCGCCGCCGGGAATGAAGCAGATCTCCTGGGAGTCGGACTTCTGGGCTACGGCGAGGCCGGCTTCTGCGGCCATCTGGCGGACGGCGGGCTTCTGCATCTCGCCTAGTGGGAACATGGTGCGGCTTAGCTGCTCCTGGGTGAGGCCGAAGAGGAAGTAGGTCTGGTCCTTGGACTTGTCTTCGGGGCGGGAGAGGATCCAGCGCTGTCTGACTTGGTCAAAATGATTTCGCGCATAATGCCCGGTGGCGATGCGGTCGGCGCCGATCTGCCGGGCGGTGGTGAGGAGCTGGTCGAACTTGAGGTGGTTGTTGCAGAGGGTGCAGGGGATGGGCGTGCGGCCGGCTAGGTATTCGCTGACGAATGGCTTGACGACGTCGGCTTCGAAACGCTCCTGCTGGTTGACGACGTAGTAGGGGATGTCGAGTTGCTCGGCTACGTGGCGGGCGTCGTAGACGTCGTCGATGGAGCAGCAGCGTCCCTGGACGGATTCGGGCATGCCCTCGTGTCCGGCGAGACGGCGCTGGTTCCAGAGCTGGAGGGTGAGGCCGACGAGGTCGTGGCCCTGAGCGCGCAGGAGGGCGGCTACAGCGGAGGAGTCGACTCCTCCGGACATGGCGACCGCTATCGTGTTGTTGGGCTCGTTGGGCATTTGTTATGTGCGGGCGTGAGTGGGGGGCCCCTCCTATTAGCTGCTCGTAAGGCGCTTATTTTCGTAGACTTGCGACAGGTATATCTCTGTAAAATACTACTGCTAAAGGATTTACTTGCAGATTCCTCATTTCAAAGGGCTTATGTGCTAAACGCACGGAAAGCCCCGAATTGTCGGGGCTTTTTCCTTACTCTTTATTGAGTATACCAGTTTGAGTGAAACTGATACGCCACGCGATTTCGCTGGATTGGCGCGGGTTTTGTTGTGTAGGGGGCTTGACAGGATTTTGGCGGCCTCAGTTTCGGTGACGAGAGTTGGCCGGAGCCAGCGTTGCGCCCCACTGTTCGGGACTTAGATCGCGGGCATGTCGTGAAAACAACCAGAGGTGACCGTCCAGATCGAGCGCGCCGTACTGGAGCTCGCCATAGACGGTCTCATTAAGCTCCTCGATGATGGTGGCTCCTGAGCTCTTCGTGCGTTGGAAGTGGGATTCGACGTCTTCCACAAAAATCGTGAGGCTCTGGGTGTAGGCGCCTAGCTGCGCGGGTGCGGCTCTGTCTGCGCGTGTGGACTGGACCATGATCCACGCATCGCCGAGATGCATTTGAGCGCCGCTGAGGGGGTCGCCATAGCGGTAGTGTTCCGCGAATCCGAAGGTCTTAGTCAACCAATCGATGGCTGCGGCCAGGTCGCGATAAAAGATGTGGGGAAGTACGGTGTCGACCGGGACAGAACGGTTCGCGATCATGAGCGTCCTCCTGGAGATCGTGCGAGCAAGTTTGGGGCGACGCCAATCCCCGAGGATGCGGGCTCTGGAGGGTGGCCTTATCTGTGACTGGTTTTGCATTTTACTGAGTTGCTTTCGCGACGGTGTAGAGCGAGATATTGATGCCGGAGAGAATGGCGAGTTGAGCGCCATCGGGCGATAGAGCGAACGACTGTTCGGCGAGGGAGACGTCGGGGTTGAGGGAGAAGAAGAGACGTTTGCCGTCACTGACCCTGTAGACGCTGATCTCCTGCTCCTTGAGGTCCTGTTTTTTGAATGTCTGGCCGCGTGCTCTGGAGGAGTGAGCGCGGACAACTCTAACTGCGACGTCGTTCTGGTTCGTACTGCTTGAGGATTGTTCGATCTCGTCCGAAGAACCTTTGCCGGTGAGGATGGGATGGCCGTCAAGACGAATGAGGCGATACCAGTTCTGGAGGGGAGAGTCGCTGCAGCCTACGAGGAAGACAGAGCCGGTGAGAGGCGTAGCGAGGTCCGGGCGACAGGCAGAGGTGAGATTCGCGATGGTGTGTTCGGTGCGGTCCCAGCGGAACTCGCGAATGCGCCAACGATTTCGACCGGTTGAGTTGACCCGAACCTCGCCGGTGTCGGAGAGGACTGGCGGAGGGAGAGCGGAGGTTTGGCGGGAGGTGAGTAGAAGTTCGAAGTTTTGATCGAAGAGGCGGATATCGATGTCTTCTTCTGGTTCGATGTGGGTGTCGTGGGCGAGCTCGGCATGCATGGTTGCGGTGTGTCGCTCATGTAGCGTTCCGACGGCGACGAACTCTCCGGAGGGTGAAGTTGAGACGAAGACGAGTTGGCCGGGAATGGAGGTCTCGCGAACAACGTTGAGGTCGGAGTCGAGAAGACGGAGATGGTGGCCGAGATGAACCAGGATCTGACCGGATGCGCCGTGCCAGATGAACTGACCTTCTCCCTGAACCTGCCAGTCGACGATTTTTTTTACCTTGAGCGTTGCGGGATCGAGGAGGACGGCGCGTATGGTGCGCATGGATTCGGTGCGGATGCCGGCAGGAAAGCGCTGGCGTAGTTTGTGCGGGTCGTAGGTGAAGAGAAGGTTCTGGGAGTCGAGGTAGGTCACCGTGGATTCGTAGTCGAAGGCGCTGAACTCTCGGCTGTCGTGAGGCGAGAAGCCGAAGAGAGCGGCGGAGATGGAGAGGGAGGCGTTTGCCGATACGGTGCTGGTTTCCGTGGGGACTGTGGAACAGGAGGTGGTGCAGATACTTGTTTCGTCGATCTCTGGTGGAGGAGGAGGCGGGGGAGGAGGAGCCGGTGCTGGTGCCAGAGCGGGGGATGGTGATTCGGAGCCCAGGGCGGGCGAATCTGATTTGGCCTCGAGGGCTGGGCCTGGACGAACAACGATCGAAGACTGCGGCATGAGAATGAGCTGAGTTGCGCCTTCGAGCCGGATGTTGTCTTTGAGGGAGGAGAGGACGGAGGCGCCATCGGGACCAGTGCCGACGCTGAGGGTGACTTTCTTAAGGCCGATGACCTGCCCTGCCTGGATGACTTTCGGGGTCTTGTCCTCTACGGAGTTTCCCCTGACGCTCATGTCGTCCTTCGAGTTGACGGGAGGTGGTGCGGGTGCAGTCGATCTTCCCATGCCGAAGTGCGGATTACTACTGGCCGCGCCGAACCTCGCGCCGGTGTCTGCCAATGGGATGCCCTCGTCGACGTGTGGGACGGCGATGAGGGCGAAGAGAGTGAGCGGAAGGGGAGAGATGTGGCCATCACAGTCGGCGTGGTCGAAGGCGACGGTGAGGCTGGACCCTTTGTTAAGCTTTGATCGCTTTTCGAGATCGACGACGTGGCCGACGACCATTGATCCGGCGCGAAGGTGGCAGTTGGGTTGATTCCAGTCCACGCGCGCTTTCGCGAACACCGACGCGCCGGGCGAAAGCTTGCCAACATCGAGAGCGGCAAGGAGCTCAACCTGGATGGGGGCCTGCGACGTAATGGGCAGGTCCCGATTTTTGGTCGTACGCTGAGCGAGAGAAGGAGTTATTAAAGAGAAAGGGAGAAAAAAGTGGAGCAGAGCCCGGCGAATCATGAGAAAAGCCTTAAGCACTAAGTGATTTGATCGAGTTTGAGGAAAGTATAAATGGATCCGAGGATTACCTCACGTGATGTTTCCCCAGGTCAGCAGAAAGCGCCACCGGAGGCGTGAGCTCTGGCGGCGCTTATCGGTGGCTGGGTGAGAGGTTATTTATTGATTGTTGCCGCGGTGGGGGGCGGGTAGATGGCCTGGAGGGTGAGGATCTCGTAGGGTTTGATGGGGATGGTGACTACGTCGTTGGTGAGGGAGAGGTGGTCGCCTTCGGGTTTTTCCATCATGTTGGATTCGATCGCGTAGGTAGCTCCGTGGGGGATGTGGAGTTTTACTTCGGTGGCGGTGCCGGCCCATTCGTACATGCGGAAGACTAAGGCGTCGGAGTCTTCGGCTTTTTTGATGGCGGTGAGGGTTACGTTGGGGTTTTCGATGCTGGCGAAGGAGTGTTCGGCGGGGAGGGTGCCGGTGTGGGCGAAGACTTGTTGCGCTTTGAGTGGGTCGTTGAGTTCGTAGCCGCGGCGGACTGTCTGGGCTTGCTTCCAAGTGCCGGCGTGGGGGTAGAGGGCGTAGACGAAGTGCTGGTGGCCGCGGTCGGCGTCGGCGTCTGGCCAGGTGGGGGAGCGGAGGAGGGTGATGCGGAGGGTGTTGCCGACGGCGTCGTAGCCGTACTTGGAGTCGTTGAGGATGGAGAGGCCCTGGTGGTCGTCGCCTAGGTCGGCCCAGCGCATGGAGGGGACTTCGAACTGGGCCTTCTCCCAGGAGTTGTTGCGGGTGGTGGGGCGCTCGATGGAGCCGTAGGGGATCTCGTAGGTGGCTTTGCCGCTGGTTGCGGCTAAGGGGAAGGCGGCTTTTAGGAGGACGTGGGTCTCGTGCCAGTCTACGTCAGTGGAGATGCGGACGGTGTCGGCGTAAGCGTCGAGCGAGATTTCTTGGGTGAAGTGGGAAGACTGCCATGTGCGTTGAATGCGGATGGTTTTGCGCTGCGGACCATCTTCGACGAGCTTGATGGAGTCGACTTTGGAGATCGGTGTCATAGGCGCGTCAAGCGTGCCTGGGTCGATGTTCCAGGCATCGTATTGCTTAGGTGTGTCTTTGAATGTCTGCAGCTGATTGCCGCAGGAATTGGGAGCAAGGTACTCGGGCATCCGGTATCCCGTGATGGAGTCAATGCATCCTGTCGCCTTGTTCACTTCCACCTTCAAGCCGATGTTATCAAGAGTGATGGCTTTGGCGGTCTCGTGAACCTCAACCACTGCTCCAGGCTTTACGTTCGATACGTAATTTGTGGGTGCTGTATGTATCAGCTTGTAGCCAACCGGCGGCACCTTAACGAAGGTGATCAAGGTAACGGTGTTGGTTGCGGGATCGCGGTGTAGCACTTGTGATTTGAGCTCAGCGTCCTTCTCATCGAGCAAATAGACATCGTTAGATGGTTCGGGAAGTTGGACGTTGAACTCAACGGTTTCGGTGCGGGGCCACGCTTGTGAGTTGAAGACGAGGATGGGGACGCCGGTTTTAGTGTTTGTGTCGATGCGTGCGGCGAGGGTGTTGAGGGAGTTTTCGGTGATCTCTTTGTCGGCGTGGAAGACTTCGGTGTAGTCGCGTTGGGCGTCTTTGTAGATGACGGCGATGCCGGAGCCGGCGGCTAGGTCGTGGAAGCCGTTGAAGGTGATTTTTTTCCAGTTGTCGGTAAGTTCGGCGTTGGGGTAGGGCTGGCCGTCTAGCCAGGCGAGGGAGGCTAGTTTTTCGGCGTCGAGGGTGGCTATTTCGCTGGTGCGCATGTTGCGCTTGTGCGCGGCCTGCGTGGTGTAGACGCCGCGGTGGTACTCGAAGTAGAGCTCGTCTTTCCAGGTGGGAATGCCGAGGGTTCCGTTCGCGGCTGGTGGGGCGGTGTAGCCCTTGGCGATAGAGTCGTAGTCCCAGGTGGGGGAGGTTGGGTTGAGGTTTTTTTCTACGTTGGTGAAGTACTGCTGCGCGGTATGGTAGCGCATCGTTGGGACGGCGGCTGAAAGAACAGGAGAACCGTTCGAGGCAGAAAGGTTCGGAGTGTCGTTCCGGGGCGCAGACCCTCGGGGTTCTTTGACTAGGCGCTGCGCGCTGCGCTCAGAATGACTGCCTTCTGGGTTGGGGGAAGCGGACGATAGTGCTATCCAGTGGTCGGCCTGGTCGAGCATGGCGCGGGTGGGGCCGCCGCCGTGGTCGCCGATGCCGTAGAGGTCGAGGAGCTCGGTGGTGCCGGGGTTGCGGTCGGCGGACTCGGCGAAGTCGGCGGAGATGCGGGTGGGGTTGACGTTGTCGTGGACGTAGTCGGTGGGGAAGTAGGTGAGGACTTTGCTGCCGTCGGGCGACTCCCACCAGAAGAGACGGAAGGGAAGCTGGTTGGTGTCGTTCCAGTGCATCTTCTGGGTGACGAAGTAGTCGAGGCCGGAGCGCTTGTAGATTTGAGGGAGCTGCCAGTTGTAGCCGAAGGAGTCGGGGTTCCAGCCGATGCGGGCGGTGACGCCGTACTGCTGCTGGAAGTAGCGCTGGCCGAGGAGGAGCTGGCGGACTTGGGATTCGCCGTCGGGGAGGTTGAGGTCGGGCTCGACCCACATGCCGCCGACGATCTCCCAACGGCCTTCTTTGACGCGCTGACGGATTTGGTCGTTGAGCGCGGGATATTTTTCGGCCATCCACTCGGTGTACTGCGCGGCGGATTGGGAGAAGGTGTAGTCGGGGTACTCGTTCATGAGCTGGAGCGCGGTGGTGAAGGTGCGCTTGACCACGTCGATGGTTTCACTGCGGGGCCAGAGCCAGGCGGCGTCGATGTGGGAGTTTCCGGCGAGGTCGATTTTTGCTTCGGCGAGGACAGGGTGGAGGGTGGAGAGGATCTCCTGCGCGTGGCGAAGGGATTTGTCGAAGGCGGCCTGGTCGGCGGAGGCGAGGGCGTTGGTGTCGATGGCGGCTACGGCCTCTTCTACTTTGGGGAGGAGGTCTTTGCGCGGGGTGGGGAGCGCGGGGAGGATGTTGGCGGCGGCGATGCACTGGATGCGGATGTCGTCGGGGGATGGGCGGGCGGTTGCGCCGGTGGCGTTGGGGTTTGGCTCGATGGTGAGGCGGACGCCGGAGAAGGTCTTGTCGTCGACGGTCTGGAGGAGTTTGACGGCTACGAGGATCTTATCGCCGGGGTGGGCGGGTTCGAAGAGGACGATGGGTTCGAGGTCTTCACCGAGGGCGACGCGCTTGCCGTTGAAGTAGATGATCTCGGGGACGGCACCGTTGGCGTCGGAGCGGAACTGGAAGGAGATGCGGGCGCCGGTGATGTCATAGCCGTTGAGGGTCTTGGGGACTTCGATCTCGCGGCGATACCAGACGGCTTCGTGCGGGGCTTTGGATTTGGGCTGGACGAGGGTCCAGGAGGAGTCGTCGAGGGTGGGGGATTCGCCGTGGGGGATGTCGCCTACGTGGAAGCGCCAGTCGCCTGCGGGGAGGGAGTTGAGGGTCTCGAGGGTGTGGAGCTTGGCTACCGCGGCGGGAGAGAGGTTCTTTTGTTCGCGGACTGGAGTAAAGGATTGGGCGAGGAGGGGGGCGCAGGAGAGCAGGAGGGCGAGCGAGAGCTGGCGAAGACGCATAAAGGGAGGTTAGCAAATGCAGCGACCTTTGCAAGTGCGGGGTGTCCTGCCGGACGGGCGCCCTGCGCGGGCGGCGGTCACTTCGTGAAGCGTATACCGGTCTTGGCACGAAGAACACCCACGGTCCTCCCGTTGGTCGGCACGAGCTTCTGCTTGCGACCAACGGGAGCACCAAGCGAAGCGGTACGCAAGTCACGAAGTGACCGCCGCCCGCGCAGGGCGCACTTTTATCTATGCCGCGCCGCCTGGATCAGCAACAGCACTCCGACGCAGAACAGTCCAAGGTGGACGTATTTGATAAAGGCTTCTCCGCGAAGGCGTTGATTGACGGCCCTGCCGAGAAAGATGGCGGGAAGCGCGACCGTTAGCGAGATCAGGTAGAAGTGCGTCACTGGAGGAACCCAGAGTCCCGCGAGCCAGTATCCTGCGAGCGCGACGATGCTCGCGGGCAGGAAGTACCCCTGGAGGGTGGCGCGAAAGTGCTGCGGAGACCAGCGCCGCATGGCTCCATAGACGACAAGCGGAGGCCCGTTCATTCCATAGGCGCCGCCGAGCACACCTGCGAGAAACCCGCAGCCTAGCAGCCATCTGCGGCTGTCGTCGTGGAGCCTGGGCGGTTTTTTGCCGAGCAGAAAATATCCCGAGAACGCGAGGATCAGGATCGCCAGAGCAGCCTTGACGAGGTGCTGATGAGTGCTGGTCAGAAGCGCGATTCCCAGCGGAATGCCAAGGAACGTGGGGGCAAGGAGCCAGCCCGTGCTGCGCAGATGGATCTTCCGCCAGTCCTGCGCGACGACAAGGGCGGAGATGGTAATCGAGAGGAGAACGACGACCGGAGCGGCGACCTCTATAGGGAGACTGAGGGCGAGCAGCGGGACAGCGATCAATCCTTCGCCGAAGCCGAACGTAGATCGAATGAGGGTAGCGAAGAACACCACCAGCAGAACGTGCAGATTCGTTGAATCCATTCTCTCGCAAGCATACTGTGCGAAACGAATTTGAGATTTACGCAGCGGGCTGGCGGGTGGATGGGGGCGCTGATAGTCTTTCGTGCATGAGGAATCTGCGAGTTAGAGCGGCGGCAGTGTTTGGATTCGGTTTTGTAACGATGGGTGCGGGGTGGGCGCAGAACTCGCTGCCTGCGGCTACGGCGACGGGGATTGACGCGGCGGCGGCTGAGGTGATGGAGGCCACTGGGGTGCCTAGCGCTTCGGTGGCGGTGGTGCAGGGAGGGAAGATCGCGTTTGTGAAGGCTTATGGGAAGGCGCGGCTGGAGCCTGTGATGCTGGCGGAGCCGGGGATGCAGTATTCGATCGGATCGGTGAGCAAGCAGTTTACGGCGGCGATTATTTTGCTGCTGGTGCAGGATGGCAAGGTGAAGCTGGACGATCCGGTGGCGAAGTATCTGCCGGAGTTGACGCGGGCGAAGGACGTGACGGTGCGGCAGGTGTTGTCGATGACGTCGGGGTATCAGGACTTCTGGCCGGAGGATTATGTGATGACGTCGATGATGCAGCCGGCGACTCCGCAGCACATTCTGGAGGTGTGGGGGAAGAAGCCGCTGGACTTCGAGCCGGGGACGAAGTGGCAGTACTCGAATACGAACTATGTGATTGCGGGGCGGATCGCGGAGATTGTCGCGGGGAAGCCGTTGATCGAGCAGTTGCAGGAGCGGATCTTCAAGCCGTTGAAGATGAATGGGGTGTTGAACTCGGATGCAAGCAGGCTGCCGGCGAACGATCCTACGGGGTATTACCAGCATGCGCTGGGGCCGCTTCGTCCTGCTCCGCAGGAGGGTGCGGGATGGATGTTTGCGGCGGGGGAGTTGGCGATGCCGGCGAGCGATATGGCGTTGTGGAATATCAGCTTGATGAATCGGACGTTGCTGGGTCCGGCTTCCTATGACGAGATGTTTACGGAGGTGAAGCTGAAGGATGGGAGCGGCACGCATTATGGGTTGGGCGTGCAGGTGGGGGAGCGAGATGGGCACCGCATCGTGTCGCATAGCGGGGAGGTGTCGGGATTTGTCTCGCAGAATACGGTGTTTCCCGACGATAAGGCGGCGGTGACGGTGCTGACGAATGAAGATGCTTCGAGCGCGGCGGCTGCTTTGGCGCGGAAGATTGCTCCGCTGGTGCTGGGGCAGAGTGCCAGTGCCAATGCGGCGGATAGTGCTGCGGGGGCGGAGAAGCGTGCGCTGGATATCTTTACCGGGTTACAGGATGGGAAGCTGGATCGTTCGCAGTTGACGGCGTTTTGCGATGCGTACTTTACGGCGGAGGCTGTGCAGGATTTTGCGAGTAGCCTGAAGCCGCTGGGTGTGCCTAGCAGCTTCAAGCAGGCGGACGAGGAGTTGCGCGGCGGAATGACGTTTCGAGTCTTCGATGTGAGCTTTCCGGATCGGAAGTTGCGGGTGACGACGTATGAGGAGCCGGACGGGAAGCTAGAGCAGTACCTGGTAATTCCATCGGGGAGCTAGTATCCGTTGAGAGGCGCGGCGCAATAAAGGATAATGGTCCTTGGTGTACGAGGCGTATGGTTGCACGAAGATGTTTTCGTCGTCCCTCTTTGTTTTATTTGGCCTGTGCGGCTTTCTCCCTTGAGTCAATACTTAGGACGGTGGATCAGACATGGAACTTTGGACGGAATATGAAGGAAGAACGATCGATGGAGCGTTCCCTCTCACGAAGCTGATACGGCCCGAAGGCAGGAGCGCCTTCTTTTCGACGTCGAACGGCGTAGGCGGACCGACGGTGATACGGCTGATCGAGTCTCATTTCGATGATGAGGAGATCCTGGTGCGGTGGCGCGGGATTCAGGCACTGAATCATCCGAATCTTGTGAAGCTGATTCAGTTTGGACGCGTGACGCTGGATGAGACCTCGCTGGTCTACGCGGTGATGGAGCCGGTGGATGCCAACATGGGCGAGATTGTGGCTGAGCGGCGGCTGACGGTGCAGGAGACGAGGCAGGTGGCGACGAGCCTTGCGTCTGCGCTCGACGCGCTGCACACGAATGGTTTTGTGCATGAGCATATCGAGCCGGCGAATGTGCTTGCGGTTGGCGAGGCGATCAAGCTGCGAAGCGACTGCATTCGGGAGACTCCCGAGGGGCAGGAGGGACGCGAACTGAAGGGCAAAGACGCGCGCGATTTCGCGGTGGTGCTGCTGCAGGCGTTGACGCAGAAGAAGACGTTGGAAGAGGCGAAACGAGACCAGCCGCTGGAGGCTCCATTCGATTCGATTATTCGCAAGGGAATGAGCGGAGAGTGGGGAATCCCGGAGATCGTCGCGGCGTTGCGGCCGGATACGGAGATTCGGGTAGAGGCCCGTCCGGTTGCGGTGAGCGAGCCTCAAGCGGAGAAGGTGGTTGAGACGCCTGCTGAGCTTCCGACGTATCCGACGCATCGTGTCCAGGTTCCAGTGGAGGAGAAGTCAGGTGGGATTGAAGGGCGGCGGCTTGCGATCGGTGTGGGTGCGATGCTGTTGTTGCTGCTGGTCGCCTTCTTTGTGCATGGCCGATGGTCGAAGTCGAGCGCCGCGGTGCAGGCGAATGCCGCTGTTCCTGCGATTGCGACGGAGGCGAGTGATGCGGCTGCTGCACCACCGGCACTGGAGACGCCTGCGGCTGATGCTGCTCCTGTGGTGGCTGCGCCAGCTCCCGCTGCGGTGACGCCGGTGGCTTCCGTGCCTGAGCGGGCGACGCAGGGGAGCGGTACTGGTCAGTGGCGGGTGGTGGCGTTTACATATAACGGCGAGGCTTTGGCTCAGCAGAAGGTGGCGAGTATTGCAGCGAAGCATCCCGATCTGCGGCCCGAGGTGTTTACGCCGAATGGACATGCACCGTATCTGGTTGTGGTTGGAGGGACGATGGGGCGGGATGAGGCTTTTGCTTTTGTGAGGAAGGGGCGCGCGGAGGGACTACCTCACGACAGCTATGCTCAGAACTATCGTCGGTAGTGGGGTTGGATCAGGCGAAAACAAGAAGGTGCGGAGATGGCTCTCCGCACCTTCTTTGTTTTTTTGGATGCTTGATGTCCTGCCGGACGGGCCCACTGCGCGTGGGGCGGTCACTTCGTGACAGGTATACCTTGTCTTGCTGGGCCAAAAATATTTGTCCTCCCGTTGGTCGGAGTTTGGATAAGGCTCTAGTGTTTTTCTGTCTGGGCCAGGAAGTCGATGAGGTATTGCTTCCAGACGATGGCTTGTGTGTGGGTCCCGTGGCCACGGGTGGCGTCGGAGATGGGGATGAGGATGAACTTTGCGTTAGGCATCTTGGCGGCCATCTTTTCGGCTATGCCGAGCTCGGGCGGGTTGATGAAGTCGTCGGCGGAGTTGATCCAGAGGACTGGGGCGGTGATGGTGGGGAGCTTTGGCTCGGGATTGTAGTTGCGCGAGGCGTTGACGTAGTAGAGGAAGTTGTTGGCGTCGGTGTGGGCGATGTCGGCGGCGAGGACGCGGTCGATGTAGGCTTCGGCCTGGGCTCGGGTGGGATAGTTTTTCTGCATCTGAAGCGGAGCCCCGCCCGCGATGACGATGAGGGTGTTGGCTCCGCGCAGGCCTTCGGCGGGTTCGGTGGTGTACTCGCCGTTGTTCCAGGCGGGGTCGTTCTTGATGGACTGCATGGCCATGTAGCGCCACATGCGGTTGCGGCCGGCGAGTTCGACGGGGAGGCAGGCGAAAGGGGCGAGGGCGTCAGAGAATTTTGGGAAGGTCTCGCCCCAGACGAAGGACTGCATGCAGCCCATGGAGGTGCCGAGGATGAGGCGGAGGTGGTCGACGTGGAGGCCTTCGAGGAGCATGGTGTGTTGCGAGGAGACCATGTCGTCGTAGTCGTATTGGGGGAAGCGCATGTGGAGGCCGTCGGATGGTTTGGAGGAGTCGCCGTGTCCGATGTCGTCGGGGAGGATGATGAAGAATTTTGTGATGTCGAGGGGTTGGCCAGGGCCGAAGAGGACGTTGGAGAAGGCGGGGTTGAGGAGGGAGTGGGCGTCGCCGCCGGTGCCGTGGAGGAGGAGGACGGCGTTGTCGGTGTGGCCGTCGGCGCCGCGGTGGGGTTGGCCGAGGGTGAGGTAGTGGAGCTTGAGTTCGGGGAGAGTTTCGCCGGTGCCGAAGCGGAAGTCTTTGATGATGTAGGTGCCGTCCTGGGTGGGCCACTTGGCGGGGGTGGTCTGAGCTGTGGCGGCTACGAAGGAGAAGAGCAAGAGGAGAACGAAGCGGCGAAGGTGGCTGATCTGCGTTGTCAACTGTGACTCCCGCGGCGATGGTTTCGCATGCTGATTTCAAGATATATCGGATATCACGGATCGAGGCTGCTAATCGTTCATATTCTGTTGGGCGCGCTGGAAGGCGAAGTCGGTGACATGGACCCAGCCGCGAAAGGGCAGGTTGACGTCGGCGATGGCGAGCAGAACGAGGGTGATGAGGAGCGTGAAGCAGAAGACCTGAACGGCGTGGAGGGCTCGATTGGCGGAGCCGAAGAGGGAGGCGGAGAGGACGGTGACGAGGCCGCCGACGAGCAGGACTGCCCAGAAGATGGTCGGGAGGCGATAGGCGCTCTGGAGGAGGCGGGTGCGGCGGTGTTCGGTGAGGGCGCTGAGTTCGGTGAGGGCATGGTCCTCAGCGGTGAGTTCGGAGGGCGTGGCGGCTTTGACGGATATGAGGGTCTTCCACATGTCGCGATTGAGGAGGTGGCTCTCTTCGGGGAGTTTGCTTTGGTGCATCTCGGGCCAGTCGTAGTTGATGACGACGTCTGCGTAGGTGCGGCATTGCTGCTCGAGGAGGATGCGCTGCGGTGTGGGCAGGCCTTCGGCGATGCGGTAGACGTTGCGCAGGGAGTTGGCTTCGAGGTCGGCGTTCAGGTTTGCTTCGCCGAAGTTGGTCCATACGGTGTAGAGCATGAAGCCGAGGATGACGGCATAGGTGGTGCCGAGGATGCCGAGCTGCCAGCCGATGAGGTCGTTGTGCACGGTGCGCCGTTCGCGTGGCCAGACGCGGTTTAGAAGTGCGAGGAAGAGCATGGAGCAGGTCATCGTGACGATGAGGATGACGATGTTTTGCGTGAGGGTAAGCATGGAAGGTGAGGATCTCCGCGGGATGGTCTCCAAGCTTACCGAAGGTTGAGGGGTTTCTGCCGCTATTTTTTTTGAAGCGATGTGGAGATGTGCGCGTTGGCCAAATCTGCATCAAACGCGCAGGTGAGTGCTTTACGAAAAGGAGTCTGGTGAATTCGATGAGTGATCTTTATACGTTGCAGGACCCGACGAAGCAGTATCCGCGGCCGAAGTTCAAGAAGCAGACGCAGGCTGTGCCGGGGTTGGATAAGAAGATGACGCCGAAGGCCGATCATGGCGAGACGAGCTACCGCGGGAGCGGACGGTTGGCGAATCGGAAGGCGCTGGTGACGGGTGGGGACTCTGGGATTGGAAGGGCGGCGGCAATTGCGTTTGCGCGGGAGGGCGCTGATGTTGCGATCAACTATCTGCCGAGCGAGGAGGCGGATGCGCGTGAGTTGATCGCGTTGATCGAGGCTGAAGGAAGAAAGGCGATTGCGTTGCCGGGCGATCTGAAGGATGAGAAGTTCTGCGTGAAGCTGGTGAAAGAGGCGCATAGGAAGCTGGGTGGGCTGGATATTCTGGCCTGTGTTGCGGGCAGACAGCATGCGGTCGAAAAGATTGCGGATATGACGACGAAGTTGTTTGAAGAGACGTATCGGGTGAATGTGTTTGCGTTGTTCTGGATGTGCAAGGCAGCGCTCCCGTTGATGCCGCCGGGCGGATCGATCATTACGACGGCTTCGATCCAGGCGACGCATCCTAGTCCGAGCTTGCTGGATTACGCTCCTACGAAGGCTGCGATTCTCGCGTTTACCAGAGGCTTGGCGCGGCAGGTGGCGGAGGATGGGATCCGCGTGAACTGCGTGGCACCGGGGCCGGTGTGGACTCCGCTGCAGACGAGTGGTGGGCAACCGGGGAAGAAGATTCCGGATTTTGGTTCCGAGACGCCGATGAAACGGCCGGGGCAGCCGGTGGAGATGGCTCCACTGTATGTGCTGCTGGCTTCGCAGGAGTCGAGTTATGTGACTGGCGAGGTGTATGGAGCTACGGGTGGGTTGGAGGTTTCGTAGAGTGATTGCCTGCGCTGGGCGAGAAGCAGATTCCTTCGCTACGCTGCGGAATGACAAACAAGGGAACTGGTAACAGCAACAGCAAGTGCAACTACGAGACCAGGGAACGACAGGCAAAAGCGAAGTCAAAAACGAAGCGCCGCTCTCGATGAGAACGGCGCTTCATTCGTTGGTTTGGATGATTATTCGGCGGAATCTTTTTCTTTCTTCTCGGCCGGGATGGGTTCGGATTTGGCGAGGGGTTTGGTGATGTCGTCGAGGTAGGCGGGGGTGCCGTCTACGCGGACGAGGCGGGGGTAGCGTTCGCCGTCGTGGTAGTCGATGTCGGCGGTGGTGACGAAGGCGTCGCTCTGAAGGATGAAGTGGATGGGCTCGGAGGTTCCCTTTGCCTGCTTGATCGCGGTTTTGAGGGCGTCGGCGGAGAAGACGTTGCCGTTGACTGCGATGATTTTTTGTCCTGGGAAGAACTTCGCCTTGTCAGCGGGTCCGTTCCAGCGGACGTCGGAGATCAAACCTTCTTTATTGAGGCGAAGGCCCAGGGAGTACCAGGCGTTGGTGCCAATGCCGTAGCGAGCATAGGTCTCGGCGACTGTGCGTTCTGATTTTGTGGGCTCTTCGGTGTAGACGAGCTTGTAGCCGCCGCGTTCGATGCCGGCGAGATCGGCGCGTGGGTTGAGGTTGTCGATGCGCTCGTGGATGAAGGTGGCCCAATCGTACTTGTAGACCTGATTGAGGTCGGCGATGAGCTCGTCGCGGTTGTAGGTGACGATGAGTGGGCCGGTGTTGCCGCCTTTGCCGAGGAAGATGTGCAGGAAGTCGGTGAGGGACTTCTTGTTGTTCGTCTTCTGGCGGATGAGAGTGTCGGCGTCGAGCCAGAAGAGTTCGCCTTCCTGGTAGTAGTCCTGGCCGCGCTTCCAGTTGGACCATGCGGGGTTGCCGCCGCGGAGGATACTGGCAGCGATGGCGGTGTCCTCGGTGGAGCGCCAGTCGCGGCCGGGCTTGTAGTCAAGCTGGGCGGCAGAGAGGGCGAGCATGTCGCGGTACTGCTCCTGCGACTTGAGACCGGAGCGGGCGGCGAGAACGTTGCCAAGGTAGTGGGTCATGCCTTCGTAGACCCAGAGGAGCGAGCCCTGCTGCATCTTTTCGAAGTCGTCCTGGTAGAGGTTGAAGGGGCGGCGGTACTTGCCGTTCCAGGAGTGGGTGAACTCGTGGGAGAGGAGGTCGGATTCGGCGAGTTGATGCGAGGGGTCTGAGAAGCCTTTTTCGCCTACGCCGTTGTCGGAGGATTGGCCGTGCTCGAGGCCTTCGCCACCGGCTACGTCAGAGAGAGTAAGGAGGAAGTGGTAGACGTTGTAGTGGCGGGAGTCGTATGCTGCGCCGGTTTCGCGGACGAGGTTGTTGAGCTCGACGAGGAGGGCGGGGCGGAGCTTGGAGTCTTCGGGTGAATCGGAGACTACGTCGATGTAGTGCTTGGGTGTGACCTCGGGTGCGAGGGCGAACTCGTGGAAGTACTGGCCGGTGATGACGGGCGAGTCTTCGAGCTGCTCGACGGTGGTGGGGGCATAGTGCGTGAGGCCGCCTTTGGGGTTCTGCGGATCGTAGCCGTCGGTGGGGGTGAGGGCGGTGCCGATGCCCCAGCCTGCGGGGACTTTGACCGAGGGTTGAATGGCGATGTCTTTGACGGGGGTCTTCGCGGGGTAGAGGAGAAGTTTCTCCCATTCGAGGACAGCTAGCTTGTCGGTGACGCGGGCGGTGACGATGCAGTCGAGATGAGCATGGAGCGTGGTGACTCCATCGGGGACTGTGACGTGGAACTCGTAGAGGTCTTCGTCGTCGCGACGCCAGGGGAGGACTTTGCCGTTGGCGGTGAAGACTACTCCGGTGATGTCATCGACGGGGCCCGTGGGGCGGTGGTTGCCGGGGATCCACTTGGGTGTGGTGAGAGAGACGGGGCCGGGCTGGACGGGGATGTCGACTTCCGCGTGATAGACCTTGCGGGGAGCTTCGGAGAGGTCGGCGGTGATCTGGATGGGAGCCTGCTGGGCTCGGAGGAGGCCAGGAGTTCCGAGGGCGAGCAGGGCTAGAGGCAGGAGAGCAGTGCGGGTGGTCATGAGCGGGGACGTTTCCTCTCGAAGCTAAGGGGGGATTTTAGATATTAGGTGAGACGGATAAGGAGAACGAAAGGACGCATGCTGATTTGGGGTCAGGATGCGTCCTTTCGTGCGGATCAGGAGTTCAGGGCGGATTCGATGGCGGCGACGATGGCCGGGTCGTCGGGGAGGACTTCGGGAGAGAAGCGGGCGGTGACGTTGCCGTTGCGGTCGATGAGGAACTTTTCGAAGTTCCAGAGGATGCCGGGTTCGGGGTTGGTGGTGGCGTTGTGCTGCTGGAGGAAGCCGTTGAGGTTTTCGCGGAAGGCTTCGCGGCCGGGGCTGGTGGCGTTTGGTTCGGCGGCGATGAGGGATTGATAGAGGGGATGGGTGTCGGGGCCGGTGACGGTGATCTTGGAGAACATGGGGAAGTCGACGCCGAAGGTGGAGCGACAGAAGGTCTGGATGTCCTCGTTGGAGCCTGGTTCCTGGCCGCCGAAGTCGTTGGCAGGGAAGCCGCAGACGACGAAGCCGGAGTCTTTGAAGCGGGCGTAGATCTTCTCGAGGGCGTCGTACTGGGGGGTGAGACCGCACTTGGAGGCGACGTTGACGATGAGGAGGACTTTGCCGCGATAGTCGGCGAGGGAGGTGCCTTCGCCGGTGATTTTGTGGACGGGGATGTCGTAGAGAGCAGCGGGGGACATGGGTTCTCCTGAAATCTTTATTCAGTCGATTATAGGCGGGGTGGGATCTCCGGAACTCCTTTCAGATGGCGGAGATCGTGCGAGTCTTTATGCGATCTTTACGACTT
Source organism: Tunturibacter gelidoferens (assembly GCF_040358255.1). Classification (NCBI taxonomy): domain Bacteria; kingdom Pseudomonadati; phylum Acidobacteriota; class Terriglobia; order Terriglobales; family Acidobacteriaceae; genus Tunturiibacter; species Tunturiibacter gelidiferens. The sequence goes on along the minus strand of NZ_CP132938.1, from coordinate 4,497,661 downwards.
TTTCGAGGGGCTGAAGGTTAAATGCAGAGATTGAGTGAGTTGAGTTGACAGAGGCGGTACGATCTAAATCGTATGTCACTTACAGATTCGATTATTGGACGGCCCCTTGCTACGAGTGAGGAGCGGGCAGAGCACATTGGTGTTGCTGCGGGAATTCCTATCTTTGGCCTGGATGGGCTGACGAGCGCGGCGTACGGGCCTGAGGCGGCGATGACGCTGTTGATCCCGTTGGGGATCGGCGGAGTGGAGTACGGTTGGCGGATTATTTCGGCGATCCTGATTCTGCTGGCAATTGTGTACTTCAGCTACAGGCAGACGATTGCCGCGTATCCGGGCGGCGGTGGGAGCTACACGGTTGCGACGGAGAACCTGGGCGCGAAGCCTGGGCTGCTGGCGGCGGCGGCGCTGATGATCGACTATATTCTGACGGCGGCGGTGGGGATCTCAGCGGGCGTGACGGCGCTGACGTCGTCGGTGCAGGGTACGCGATTCGCAGGGTTGCAGAGCCATACGCTGCTGATCTGTCTGATAATCCTCGTGATTCTCGCGTTGGTAAATATGCGAGGCGTGAAGGATACGGGAACGGCATTTATGCTGCCTACGTTCCTTTTTGTCAGTACGCTGCTCGCGTTGATTGTGGTTGGGATGTGGAAGACGGTGCATGCGGGTGGGCATCCGATGCCGATGGCTCCGATTCCTGCTGCGCTGCCGGCGACGGTTGGGACGCTGGGAACGTGGATGCTGTTGAAGGCGTTTGCAAGCGGATGCGCGGCGATGACCGGAGTGGAGGCGGTGTCGAATGGGGTGATGGCGTTCGGCGAGCCGAGGGTGCAGCGGGCGCAGCGGACGCTGACTGTAATCATCGGAATACTGATGGTGCTGTTGTTCGGGATTGCCTATCTGGCGAAGACTTATCGAGTGATGCCGATGGATCCGGATGCGGCGCACTTTCAGAGTTTGTTGAGCTTACTGGTGACCGCGGTCTTCGGGCGGGGATGGTTTTATTTTCTGACGATGGGCAGCGTTTTGCTGGCGCTGGCGTTGAGTGCGAATACGGCGTTCGCGGACTTTCCGCGGCTGACCAGGGCGATTGCGATGCATGATTATCTGCCGCATGTGTTTATTCTGCGTGGGCGGCGGCTGCTGTACTCGCATGGGATCTATGCACTGACCGGGTTTACGGCGGTGATCCTGATTCTGTTTGGCGGTGTGACGGACCGGCTGATTCCGCTGTATGCGATTGGAGCGTTTCTTGCTTTCACGCTGTCGCAGGCGGGGATGGTGGTGCATTGGAAGAAGGGCGAGGCTCATCCGGGGCGCGGCTGGCACATGTTTGTGAACGGCATTGGCGCCGTGGCGACGGGGATTACAACGATCGTCGTGCTGGTTGCGAAGTTCCGGGCAGGCGCGTGGGTTACGGCGCTGCTGGTGCCGGTGCTGATTGGGATCATGTGGGTGGTGAAGCGGCACTACTCGCGGGTGAAGCGGGAGATGGCGGATTTGACGCCGTTGAACCTGGTGAATCTGCAGGAGCCGATTGTGGTGATACCGATGGCGAGATGGGACCGGATTACGGAGAAGGCGATGCGGTTCGGGCTGCTGCTGTCGAAGGAGATCAAGGTGGTGCATGTGCACTCGGATGATGAAGAGGGCAGCCTGGATGAGCTTTGGCATGAGTATGTGATGGATCCGATCAAGAAGGAAGGGCTGCAGGAGCCGGAGTTGGTGACGATTCCTTCCAACTACCGATTCGTTATCAATCCGCTGATGGACTACATTTTGAAGCTCGAGGAGGACAATCCCGGGCGGAAGGTGGCGGTGCTGCTGCCGGAGCTGGTGGTGCGGCATTGGTGGGAGAATGCGCTGCATAATCAGCGGGTCCAGCTGCTGAAGTTGTTGCTGCTGTTGAAGGGGAATCAGCGGATTGTGGTGGTTAATATTCCCTGGTATTTGTGAGTGCGGTGGAGGGCCGTTTTTGTTGGGGTTCTGGGGAAACAGATGTTTTGGGCCTGGTGTTTTGATGGTGAGTTTGTGGTGAGATGCGTGGTGAGACGTGGTGTTTCGCCGCGTGTTTTTCCGTGACAGAAAATACGCCAACTTTTTTTGATTTATTTTTGGATGCTGGCCGCCTCTTGCGAGGCGGCTTTGCTTTGGTCCGCTGGTGTGAATCCCAACGTTCGGAACGCGAATATTGCGTGCCGATGGGGGATCGTCTCGCAGGGACGATGAAGAACAGGCAACGGCTGGAGAGGGTGAGTTGAAAGAGTCGAGCGGTAAGGGTGGCGCAGGGGATCGTCGGGATCCTTCGCTGCGCTCAGGATGACAGCAAAGGCTTGTGGCTCAGGATGACAGCAAAGGTTTGTGGCATGTTGGATTTTTCGTTGCGCTCAGGAGGACGGCAAAAGCTTGTGGCATGTTGGGATTTTCGCTGCGCTCAGGATGACAGCAAACGTTTGCGGGTACGTATGGGGTTCTAGGCGGGGATCAGGGCGGGGGCCTTGCGCCAGGCGGGGCTTAGGTCGCGGAGGCGGGCTACGGCGGTGGGGATCAGGGTAAGGGCTTCGTCGATCTCTTCGGCGGTGGTGAGGCGGGAGAGAGAGAAGCGGATGCTGGCGCGGGCACGGGCGGGAGAGAGGCCCATGGCGGTGAGGACGTGGGAGGGTTCGGTGGCTCCGGATTGGCAGGCTGAGCCTCCGCTGACGGAGAGGCCTTTGAGGTCGAGGGCGATGACGAGGGCTTCGGCTTCGATGTGATCGAAGTAGAGGCTGGTGGTGTTGGAGACGCGGGGCGCTCCGGCTCCGTTGATGCCGCACTCTTCTACCCGGGAGAGAATGCCTTGCTCGAGACGGTCGCGCAGGGCTGCGAGATGGGTGGGGCTGTCGGCGTAGTTGGGAGGGGCGGGGGCGGTCGGGCGTTCGCCCGATGCCCACATCTCAGAGTTGAGATATGGGGCACCCGATTCGTTGGCGGGAGCGGAAGTTGGGGCAGGTGATAACCCACCCTTCGCAAAGGGCGCGAAGGATGGGGCACCCGGAGTTGTGGAACTGTCGAGATTGGCAATACCTGCAGTTGTGGCGGATGTTGTTGCGAGCCAGGCACGGGCGAGTTCGGCGGCTTTGCCGATGGCGACGATGCCGGCCACGTTTTCAGTTCCGGCGCGGCGCTGGCGCTCATGGGAGCCGCCGTGGAGCATGGGGGCGAGGCGGACGCTGCGACGTACGAAGAGGACACCGATGCCTTTGGGGGCGTAGATCTTGTGGCCGGAGAGGGTGAGGAGGTCTACGTCCTTGAGTGCGCCCTTGGGGCTGAGGTCGAGGGGGAGACGGCCTACGGCCTGGACCGCGTCGGTGTGGAAGAGTGCGCCGGCGGCGTGGGCGATGGCGGCGAGCTCAGCGATGGGCTGGATGACGCCGGTCTCGTTGTTCGCGAACATGACGCTGACGAGTTTTGTGTTGGGGCGGAGGGCGGCCTGGAGCGCGGCTGGTTCGATGAGGCCTTGCGGGGTGCTGGGGAGGAAGGTGACTTCGATGTTCTTCTTTTCGAGGGATTCGGCGGCGCGGAGGATGGCGTCGTGCTCGATGCTGGTGGTGATGAGGTGGGCGGGCTCGGCGGTACGCTCGAGGGTTCCGAAGAGGGCGAGGTTGTCGCTTTCGGTGCCGCCGGAGGTGAAGACGATCTCGGAGGTGCGGCAGTGGAGGAGGCTTGCGATCTGATCTCGGGCGTGATCGACGGCGGCGCGGGCGAACTGGCCCTGCTGGTGGATGGAGCTGGCGTTGCCGTAGTGCTCGAGGAAGAAGGGACGCATGGCCTCGAAGACCTCGGGGAGGAGAGGTGTGGTGGCGTTGGCGTCCATGTAGATTCGGCGCATGGTTTTATTTTACTGCCAGAGTGATTCGAGGCTGGATTGGCGGGCAGAGGAGGAGATGCAGCTCCAACGTTGTATGCCGCGCGTTGTAATCGCATCGAGTTTGAGCGAAGAAGATAAATCGGGCGTAACGTAAAGGCTCGATTCTTCACGATACAAGGCATGAAGGATGAGCTCTTGTTCTTCAGGAACGTGGAAAGTGCGACTTGATTGGCCGGAGGGCGAAAACGCGAAGAGAGAGATCGAGGATGAAGTGAAGCTGGCCTAAGCGGTCGAGTAGGCGCCAGATGGACCTCCTGATTCCCCCGAGGCGTGATGGGAATTTCAGATCTGAGTCACAAGGAGATCACGATGGCGCAAAAGGCAAAATTGGACTCTCGCAAAGCATCTTCACCACTGACTCCGGAGCAGGTGTTCCGCTTAGACAACGTGATGAAGCACGGAACGCCGCCCAAGGCGCTGCAATCACTCAAGTCCTCCAACAGCTTTACGTTTGTTGATGCGCCGGGCGATTTGAAGTTAGAGAAGTTGATCCACAAGGTGTCGCTGAAGGATGGGATGGCGGCGTACCAGATTGAGAACAAGTACGGGTTGCTGCGTGGATTGCCTATTCAGGAGTACATTCGTCAGCGCCCTGGAGTCCAGGTGGAATCCCCGACGCTGCCTCTGCCTCCGCCCGCGCCTCCTTTCTATGCGGAGTGGGCTGACCGGATCTACCATCCGAAGCTGTCTCCGCGGATCACGAGAACCATAATGAGGCGCAAGGACGGTAGTCGTCTTTATCCGCATGGGTATATCTGGGGTACCGATGTCCGGCAGGCGTTCTTCCCGTCGGGGTATCCATGGCAGTGCATTGGGAAGCTCGATGTCTATACGGATCCTTCGAGCTTTGTGCCGTCGGGGTTCGGAACGGGAACGCTGGTGGGACCCAATACCGTGATCACTGCGTCGCACATGGTGCCGTGGGGTGCGAATCCGGCGATGATTCAATTTACGCCGGGGTACTTCAATGGAGTGTCGGTTGCGGGCGCCGGGGTGACCTCGTACGTTGAGGCGTCTTCCTCGTACGACACCAATAGCCCTCCGGCTCCCGCGTTTGATTTCGCAGTGTTGAAGCTGCAGGACCGATTGGGAGATAGTTTGGGCTGGCTCGGAGCGCGGTCGTATGACGATAACTGGAACGATCTGAATGTCTGGACCCTGGTTGGCTATCCGGGGCTGATCGCGAATGCGGAGCAGCCCTCTTTTCAGGGTGGGATCAGCTTTCATGATGACGATGAGGATAGCAACGACTTCGGCGATGCGATGGAACTGGAGACTCAGGACGGGGATTCCAGTCCCGGGGACTCCGGCGGGCCGTATTTTGCTGAGTGGGCGGATGGGCCTTATGTTGTGGGCGTGGATGTTGGGGGAGAGGCGGACTTCTCGCTGAATCCTTTTACTCCGTGGCCGTTTGAAGACGATAACAATGTTGCGTCGGCGGGGCCTGCCTTTTTACAGCTGATCAACTGGGCGCGTGCGAACTGGGACTAAGTGGCTTGGTTGGTGTGAGTTATTTGTTGAGACCAGTGGCTTCTGTTTTTGCCGCCGATGTTGTGCTCCAATCGTTGGAAGAGAGTGGTTGGAAGGACGGGAGCGAGGAATGGAAGTACAGGAGCGGCGACTTGTGATGGAGCAGCTGGCTTCGAGTGAAGCGAGGCTATTGGAGTTGGTGCGTGGATTGACGGACGAGCAGTGGAGCTTTCGCGAGACGCCTGAGCGATGGTCGATTGCAGAGAACATCGAGCACTTGATTGTGTTTGAAGGATTCATCCGGTCCGCGATTGCGAAGACTCTGGAAGGGCCGGCCGAGCCTGAGAAGAAGGCAGATGTTGGCGCGAAGGGGCCGCTCGTTCTGGGAGTTGCAGCTGGCCGGAGTAACAAACTGATTGCCCGGGAGGTCGTTCGTCCGACGGGGAGGTGGCCGGACCGGAGTGAGTTAGTACTTGAGTTACAAAAGACCAGGGCGGTTACAGTTGCATTTGCTGCGGGGACGAAGGCGGATCTGCGCGATCATTTCTTCCCTCATATTGCGTTCGGAGATCTGGACTGTTATCAGTGGCTGGAGGTGTTGGGCCAGCATAGCGCGCGGCATGCGTTGCAGATTGAAGAGATCAAGGCTGACGCGGGGTTTCCTGTCACTTAGACTCTGCGGGGGATGTGGGTGCGGAGACGCTTTTGATCGTGGGTGGCTGGTGGACTCGATTGCTGCGCGGGAGGCGCTGCTTCGTGACACATCAAGAGATGAAATCTGGTAGGCTTAGCGCGGTTCTGCGGTGATTGTTTGTAACAGATTTGAAACAAATATGGAGACGATGATGATGAAGCGGATTGTTGTGGCGTTGGCGCTGGCGGGTTGTTGTGTGACGGGCGTGCAGGCGCAGATGGATGCGAAGGAGCCGAAGATTGCTGCCGGAACGATCATTGAGCCGGCGAAGAGCTTCGATGGGATGCTGAAGGGCTTTGAAGAGGAGTTTGTGCCGCTGGCGGAGGCGATGCCTGCGGAGAAGTTCGACTTTGCACCGAGCGCGGCGATCTTTGTGGCTGGGCAGGGAAGCGAGTATGCGACGGTGAGCACGTTTCGTGCGATGGTGCTGCATGTGGCGTCGGCGAACTACTTTTACGCTTCGATGGTGAGCGGGACCAAGCCGGATGTGGATGTGAAGGCGCTGGCGGATATCAAGGGGAAAGATCAGGCGATTGAGGCGCTGAAGGCTTCGTTTGTGTTTGCGCATAAGGCGTTTGGCACGCTGACGGCGAAGAATGCTTTTGAGAGTGTGCGTGGGACGCAGACGCGGGCGAGCCTTGCGGGGGGCCTGGTGGCGCATGGCTTCGATCACTATGGACAGCTGGTGGAGTATCTGCGGATGAATGGGATTGTGCCGCCGGCGAGCAGAAAGTAGGGCTACACCCGGCCTGACCGTGGGCGGGATTTGAGGAAGCAGGGAAGAGGGCAGCCTTTACGGGCTGCTCTTTTTTACGCGATGGATTGGGGATGGTGATGTCATTGGTGTTATCAAATTTGCCGTTAAACAAGGCTTTTGGAGGGAAAAACTAAAGAAACGCTACATCTGAGCCGATGTTTTCTTCGTTAGCTCAAGTACAACCTGCCGGATTGTAAGGGGAGATGACCCCAACATGACCCGTCCGCCGGTTGGAAGCATAGGAAATGTTTATATCTCCCAGACTTCTTGAGCTATGCGAAGTAAGGGAGGCCTGCAATGTGTTATTCGACGCAGAGCGGTTACGGATCGAAGCATCGGATGCGAAGGACGTTTCCTGAGTTTCAGATTGTCTTGCAGCCGATCGTGGACTTAGAGACCGAGACGGTCTATGCGTATGAGGCGCTGTGCCGCGGGCCGCATGGAGAGAACTACTCCGAGCTGGTAAAAGACTTTGAACCCTTCGAGATTCCTGCGTTCGACAAGCTTGCGATGGCGAGGTCGTTGCGCCTGGCGGCAGCGATGCGGTTGGAGCAGAGCGGCGTCAAGCTTGCCATCAATCTTGGGCCTTTGATGGAGCTCCGGGGCAAGGATGCTTACTATGTGGTTCGGCTGGCGAAGCACTACGGATTGCGGGCGGATTCTCTGGTGCTGGAGTTGTCAGAGGGTGTGCGACTGGATGGCAACGAACTTGCGCGGATTGTTGATCTGCACCGCAAGGCTGGGGTGGTGATTGCAATTGACGACTTCGGGGCGGGGTATGCGGGGCTGAACGTGTTGGCGAGGTGCGCGCCCGATGTGGTGAAGATCGATCGGGAGCTGATCAAGGGGATCGCGTCGAATCGTGCGAAGAAGACGATTGTGGAGGCGTTCAGCAAGGTTTGCCGGAAGATGCGGGTGAAGCTGATCGCGGAGGGCGTCGAGACGGTGGAGGAGTATTTGACGCTGCGAGGGTTTGGGATCCGGTACATGCAGGGATTTCTGTTTGCGCGTCCGGTGGGGTGCGAGATTCCACAGGTGCGGTATCCGCGGAGTGAGCCGAAGCATTTTTCCCGGATCACGCGCACGGAGTTGGAGTGGTTTCGAAATGCGATTCGGCAGTAGAGCCGGAGCTATTCGCCGAGCATGATGCGCTGGATGTGATGGGCGCGGCCAGTGGCTCCGTCACAGTTGATGAGGGCGGCGCACATCTTTGGGTTGCCCTTGGCGGGTTCGAACTTGCCGGGCATGCCGGTTAGGAAGCGGGCGAGGACCAACTCTTTTTCTACGCCGATGACGGAGTCGTAGGGGCCGGACATGCCTACGTCGGTCTGGTAGGCGGTGCCGTTGGGGAGGACGCGCTCGTCGGCGGTGGGGATGTGGGTGTGGGTGCCGAGGAGGGCGGTGATGCGGCCGTCGAGGTACCAGCCGAGGGCTACCTTCTCTGAGGTGGCTTCGCCGTGGAGGTCGAGGAGGATGACCTTGGCGGTGATCTTGCTGAGGAGCTCGTCGGCTTTGCGGAAGGGGTCGTCGCAGGAGGACATGAAGACGCGGCACTGGAGGTTCATGACGGCGTAGGTCTGGCCGGTGGGGAGCTCGCCCTGGTAGACGCCGAAGCCGGGGGTGCCGACGGCGTAGTTTGCGGGGCGGAGGACGCGGCGGCCGCGGGCGTGGGAGTCGGCGGGGACGGTCATGTACTCGAAGATTTCGCGTTTATCCCAGATGTGGTTGCCGGTGGTGATGACGTGGGCGCCGAGATCGAAGAGCTCTTCTGCGATGGAGGGGGTGATGCCGAAGCCGCCGGCGGCGTTTTCTCCGTTGATGACGAGGAGGTCGACGGCGTTGGTTTCGAGGACGTGGGGGAGGTGTTCGCGGACGATGTGGCGGCCGGCGGAGCCAAAGACGTCGCCGACAAAAAGGATGTTCACTGAAGAAGTTTACATGGTGGTGGGGTGGAGAATTTTTAGTGGATAAGGGATGAGGCGGCGAATCCTCGGCTGGGTGTGGTAGCTTTTTTGAATGGCACAGAGCGGGCGGTTTCAGTTGAGCGTGCGAATTTTGGCGGTGCTGGCGAGCGAGCCGGGGGCAATGCATACCTCGTCGGCGATTGCGGAGGAGCTGAAGGAGAGCGCCGTGATGGTGCGGAGAGCGTTTCTGCTGCTGCATAAAGCTGGTCTGATCGAGCAGAAGAAGGGACCTCATGGCGGGGCGAAGCTGAAGGTTCCGGCGAAGCAGATCGGGCTTGGGGATGTGTTCGAGGCTTCGGCGGGAGACTGGTTGAGCATTGAGGACAAGGCCGTGAGCGCGTGGATCAAGAAGGTGCGCGGGGACGCGGTGGCTGCGATGAATGAGCACACGCTGTCTGGCGTGGTGAAGCGGATGAAGAAGACGAAGTAGGTCTTTCGATCTTTTTCGAGACAGCCTCGGTGGGAGCCGGGGCTTTTCTGCGTTTGTTGGTTATATGTCCTGAACGCTGAGGGTGCGGGGATCAGTGACTCGCTGCATGAGGGCGGCTGCGATGAGCATGCAGAGGCCACCGGCGATGATGGCGTAGATACGGTTGTTGTGGAGGAAGTGAGTCATGACCCAGCCGAAGAAGAGGGAGGCCAGGATTTCGGGGGTGACGACGAAGAAGTTGAAGATGCCCATGTAAACGCCGGTGCGCTCCGGGGGGAGGGTGGCGGCGAGCATCGCGTAGGGCATGGAGAGTGTGCTGGCCCAGGCGATGCCTACGCCGAGCATGGTGAAGAGGAGCATGTACTTGTTGTGCATGACGACGACAGAGATGAGGCCGATGGCTCCGCAGAGCAGGCAGGCGGTGTGGGTCTTTTTTCTTCCGATTTTTTTGGCGAGCCAGGGCAGGGCGAAGGAGAAGGCGAAGCAGACGGCAGAGTAGGCGGCGAAGCAGATGCCTCCCCACTCGATGCCTTCTTTGTAGAGCGGTGAGGCGGGGTCGTTCGCGCCGAAGACATTGTGGGCGACGGCGACGGGGAAGTAGAGCCACATGCAGAAGAGGCCGAGCCAGGTGAAGAGCTGGACGGGACCGAGCCTGCGCATCGTCTCCGGCGTGTGGGCGATTGCGGAGAGGATCTCCTTTGCGCCGGCGATCAGGCCGGTTTTTTCTTTTTTGGCGCGGCGAAATGCTTCCATGTTCTCGGGGGGATATTCGGGCGTGGTGAAGATGGTCCATAAGACCGCGCCGAGATAGGCTGCTGCGCCGATGTAGAACGAGATGCGGACGGTGGTGGGGACGGCCCGGGTGTCGCCGACGACCTGGGTCAAGTGGAAGACGTTGGTGAGAAGCCAGGGAAGTGCGGACGCGATGACGGCGCCGAGGCCGATGAAGAGGCTCTGCATGGCGAAGCCGCGAGTGCGCTGGCCTTCGGGGAGGATGTCGGCGACGAAGGCACGGAAGGGCTCCATGCTGACGTTGATGGAGGCATCGAGGATCCAGAGCATGCCGGCGGCCATCCAGAGGCTGGAGCAGTTGGGCATGAAGAGGAGCATGAGGGAGCTGAGGATGGCTCCGACGAGGAAGTAGGGGCGGCGGCGGCCGAGGGGGCCCCAGGTGTGGTCGCTGGCGTTGCCGATGATGGGTTGGATGAGCAGGCCGGTGAGTGGAGCGGCGAGCCACAGGATGGGGATCTGATCGGCGCGGGCTCCGAGGTACTCGTAGATGGCGCTCATGTTGGCCATCTGGAGGCCCCAGCCGAACTGGATGCCGAGGAAGCCGAAGCTCATATTCCAGATCTGCCAGAAGCTGCGTTCAGGTTTTCTCATGGAGGTCTTTGCAGGTTCTTCGAGATGCAGCGCAGCGGGAGGGAGGTTCTGGGCTTGCTGGGCGGGAGCAGTCGGATGCGACGAGATGTTCGGGCGCGGGCTCACAGCGGGGAAGCATAGCAGCCGCGGGGCCGGAGAAGCTATGCGTTTAATTGCGAGGCTTCGCGGGAGCTGCTTTGGGCACGGCTGGGAGGGTTTGTTGTGGGGGCTATTCGTTGCGGATGTCGAGTGAGCCCATGCCTACGTTGATTTCAAGAGCTCCGGCGCCAGAGCCTGCGTAGTTTTTGGTGGTGGTGAAGTGGCCGTCGGAGCCGCCGGGGCGGTGGTCGTGGAGGGTGCCAAGGCCAACGTTGACTTCCAATTTGGAGTAACTCTTGTCTTTGTCGAGGAGGAGATTCATGTGGCCCATTCCGACGTTGAACTGCCGGTGGCCGGCGCTGCCGGCTGCGTTGAAGTTTAGGTCGCCGTAGCCGAGGTTGATTTCGTTGTCGGAGTTGAGGCCCATGGGGAGAGTGATGGTTACAGTTGCGTGGGCTGCCTTGGGGAAGTTGAGATTGATGACACCTTTGTCGGGCAGGACGCGGAGGGTCTGGATGTAATTGGCGATTGTGTAGCTACCGGACTGGGTGTTGAGCGTGATCGTGAGCTTGATCTCCTTTGCGTCGGGCTGAATGTTGAGGCGGAGGTCGGCGCGGCAGATGTGGAGCTTCAGTTTTCCGTCGGGGGCGAAGGAGCGAGCGACTTCCAGGTGGTGAGGCTGGAGGATGTCGGAGGGGGCGCCGGTGTAGTCGTGGGTGGTGATGGGCTTGTCGAATTCGCCGCAGTCCATGGAGTCATTCTGTGCGGCGCGGGCGCAGAGCGTTGTGGCTGCCATAAAGGCGAAGACGAAGAGGAATGATTTAGGCACGCGGCTCTCCTATGGTGTTAGTGGTGGTACGTGGCTTGGGATTCGGTGGTTCCTTGATTTGAAGTGAGGGAAGGCAACTGCAGATTCCTCCCCCGTTCGACTACGCTCAGGGTGCGGAATGACAAACAAGAGAGCAGGCAACTGCGACAACAAGTGCAACTGCGATAGCAACTGCAACGACTGCGATAGCAAATGCAACGACAAGTGCAACTGCGGTAACGAATGCAACTGCTGTGGGACGGTACTCGGTTTGCTCCACTTCGTCGTGCTGTGGAACTAAGGTTTGGGACGGAGGTTTTTGAGGAGGGCTTCGGCGGTGGGTTGAGTGTTGAGGATGTCGGCGGGCGAGAGCCAGGCGCGGCGGAGCTGGGTGATTCCGTAACGCATCTGGTCGAGCTCTTCGGTGGCGTGGGCGTCGGTGTTGATGACGATCTTGCAGTTGTGTTTTTTTGCGAGGCGAAGGTGAAGGTCGTTGAGGTCGGCTCGGGCTGGGCTGGCGTTGTGTTCGACGGCTACGCCTAGTTTGGCGGCCTGTTTGAGGATGGTGTCGATGTTGATGGCGTAGGGTTCGCGGCCGAGGACTTTGCGGCCTGTGGGGTGGCCGAGGATGCGGACGTGTGGGTTCTCGAGGGCGCGGAGAACGCGGGCGGTCATCTCGTCGGCGGCCTGATTGAAGTGGGAATGGACGCTGGCTACGACGATGTCCATCTGGGCGAGGGTGGAGTCGTCGAGGTCGAGGGCGCCGTCGGCGAGGATGTCTACTTCGATGCCGGGGAGGATGCGGAAGGTGAGGGGGAGGGTGAGTGGAGGTCTTGTGGTCGCATCGGCGAAATGCGGGGGTCTCTCCGCTGCGGCGGCAAAGTGCGCCGCCTCCGGTCGAGATGACGAAGCTTGTGATGGGTCGGCTATGTTATGGTCCGGTCGAGATGACGAGGTTTTTAGGAGGTCCCAAAGATTGGAGATGCGTGAGTTTGTTGGAGGGGTGTCGCGGGCTAGCGACTCGTTGAGTGCGACGAGGTCTTGTTGGAGTTGGGCGTCGACTTCGCGGATGCGCTTGATGTGGGCGAGGGCGCGGGTGTCGTCGAGGCCGTTGGTCATGGCGAGGTTTTTGCTGTGGTCGGTGATGGCGATGTAGTTGAGGCCGCGGAGGAGGGCGGCTTCGGCCATCTGGCGGATGGTGTCGCGGCCGTCGGTGGCTTCGGTGTGCATGTGGAGGTCGCCGCGGATGTCGGCTAGTGTGATGAGCTGCGGGAGGGTGTGGGTGGCGGCGGCTTCGAGTTCTCCACCATTCTCTCGGAGCTCGGGTGGAATGTAGTCGAGGTCGAGGGCGTTGTAGATGTCGGCTTCGGAGGCGGCGGCTACGATGACGTTGTCTTCGAGGCGGAGGAGGGCGTACTCGCTGAGGGTGAGGCCGCGTTTGATGGCGCGCTGGCGGAGGGCTACGTTATGCATCTTCGAGCCGGTGAAGTATTGGAGGGCGGCTCCATAGCTGGCGCGGGGGAGGAGGCGGACGTCGACCTGGAGGTTATTGCGGAGGGTGAAGGAGACTTTGTTCTGGCCTTTGGCGATGAGCTTGTCGATGAGAGGGAGGGCGGCTACGTGTTCGACGGCTGCGCTGACGACGTCGGGTTCGCAGGCGGGGCCGGTGGCGAGGAGGTCGAGGTCGCCTACGGTCTCGCGGCCTCGGCGGAGGGAGCCGGCGGGGATGATCTCGTCGATGCCGGGGAAGGCGCGGATGAGATTGATGATGGTGTCGGCGTGCTGCTGGGCCTTGTCGATGCGGAAGCGGCTGGAGTTTTTGCGGTGGTCTTCGATGCCCTTGAGGAGCTTGGTAACGAACTTTTCGCCCATGCGGGGGAGCTTGGTGAGGTGACCGGCTTTGGCGGCGGCCTCGAGGCCGTCGATGTCGCAGACCTGGCAGGCGGACCAGACGAGGGCAACGGTCTTGGGACCCATGCCGGGGAGGCGAAGAAGGTCGAGCATGGTGGGTTTGTACTTTTGCAGGAGCTCTTCGCGGAGGGGCATGGTGCCGGTGGTGAGGAGAAAGACTATGTTGGCGGCCATGCCTTTGCCGATGCCTGGGATGGCGAGGAGCGCTTTCGGGTCGTCGGCGATGGTTGAGAGCTGAGTGGTTTGCTGCTCGACGGCCTCGGCGGCGCGGCGGTAGGAGCGGATGCGGAAGGGGTCTGCTGAGTCGATCTCGAGTAGGGAAGCGGTTTCGTCGAGGAGGCGGGCGATCGAAATATTGTCCATGGGAAGGCTTCAGAGGCGCGTGCGGCCACTGATGTCAGTATGCAACAGATGTGAGGGGAAGAGCCTTGCAGGGGTCGAGCAGGGCTGATCGTTCGAGCCGCTGCGCCGACCGTAGAGGGTCGAACCTCTGTCTTACTGGGACTGAGACTGAGTTGCTTCCTTGAGACGGGCGACCTGATCGGCTTGAGGCCCCTTAGTGCCCTGGATGATGTCGAACTCTACTTCATCTCCTTCTTTAAGGCTCTTGTACCCCTCGCGTTGGATGGAACTGTAATGAACGAAGACATCGGCCCCGCCATCGCGGCCCAGGAAGCCGTAGCCTTTTGCGTTGTTGAACCACTTGACCGTACCCTTATATTGAGCCACTTGAGATGCTCCCTTTTTATGCGTCCTAACACTGATGGTGTACCGGGAAGTGAAAGCGTTTCAACGGTACCGCCATTGGTAAGGTGTGACGCAAACAGCCTCGTGGGAGTTTTCCGCATGCTGTGATCGTGGGACGGTTTTTTAAGATAACCAAATGTATGGTTACGGACGTGCTGGTGTTGTAATGATGCGTTGCGATGGTACGGCTGACTTCGCCTTCATCTTGTGGATGGCATGAAAAAACTACGACGCTAGTGGGCCTTTTGTCGGGTAGGAGCTTGACTTCAGACCACTAAAGAGGCTGGTGCTCGGCGACTAGAGGCGACCAGACCTGCGGGCGGAGTCGTAGAGCATGAGACCGATGAGGGTTTTGCCGTCGTGGATCTTGTTGGCGGCGATGAGGGCGAGGGCTTCTGAGAGGGGGAGGCGGAAGACCTCGATGTTTTCGTCGGGTTCGGGGGCGGAGGCGCCTTCGCGGAGGTCGCGGGCGATGTAGATCTGCATCCACTCGCCGAGGAAGCCGGGGCTGGCGAAGTATTTGGTCAGCAGGGTCCAGCGCTTGGCACGGTAGCCGGTCTCTTCGATCATCTCGCGCTTGGCGGCGGCAAGGGTGGCCTCGTTGGCGTCGACGCGGCCGGCTGGGAGCTCGATGAGGAACTGGCCTGCGGCGTGGCGGAACTGTCGTACGAGGATGACGTCGGGGTCGGCGGGGTTTTTGGACTCGTCTACGGCGAGAATGACCACGGAGCCGTTATGACGGATGACGTCGCGGGTGTGGACGAAGCCGCTGGGTTCTTCGACCTTGTCGGTGAAGACGGAGAAGACTCTGCCTTTGTAGGAGAGTTTGGAGGAGATGAGCTTTGGTTTGGCAAACTTCGACGCCGGTTTGATGGTGGTTGCGGCTGGCGGTTTCGGGGCCTGTGTCTGGAGGGCGCTGGGCTTGGTGGACTTCTTTCTTTGTACGGACATGAGGCTAAAGTATCATCCTGCATCTAGACTTAGGTGAAGGGCATCCAACGGAATGCGCGGAAAATTTTGAGTCGCCTGGCTGCGGGTTGTGGCGGTGGTTGAGATTGAGGATAGGTCTGCATGAGCGTTGAGTGTTTTCCGATCACGGTGTTGCCGCATGTATCGCATATCTATCGCGACTATCTTGCGATGGCGGAGAGCGCGGGTGATTCGGCGGTGCGGAAGTGGTATGGGGCGGAGCCGTTTGCCGGGAGGTGGGTGGGGAAGCGTTTGCCGGTGAAGGATGCTGGAGCGCTGGCGGATTTGTTGGAGAAGCAGGCGGTTGAATTTGGCGCGGGGGATGCCGCGAAGGCGAATATTGCGAAGTTGAGAACAGGTGCGCGGGCGGTGGTGACGGGGCAGCAGGTGGTGCTGTTCGGTGGACCGCTGTTGACGATCCTGAAGGCGGCTACGGCGGTGGCGCGAGCCAAGGAGGCGACCAAGGCAACTGGTGTTGAACATGTGCCGGTGTTCTGGATGGCGACGGAGGACCATGATCTGGAAGAGGTGGACCAGGTTTCGCTGTTGACGAAGAGTTCGGTGGAGACTCTGCGCGCGGGGTTGAAGGTGACGAAGGCAGTGCCGGTGGGTGGGGTTGTTCCGGGGCCTGGGCTGGAGACTGTGGTGGAGCGGGCGTGCGAACTGCTTGAGTTCGCGCCGGTGAGCGAGTGGTTGCGGGAGTGTTATTTGCCGGGTGATGGAACGCGGGCCACGCTGGCGTTTGCCTTTGGGCGGCTGATCTCGAGGATCTTTGCAGACCAGGGGTTGGTGGTGATGGATGCGGCCTCGCGGGAGTTTCATGCATTGGGTGCGAGTACGCTGCGGTACGCAATTGAACATGCGGCGGAGCTGCAGGGCGCTTTGATGGCTCGGGGTGAAGAGTTGGTGGCGCGTGGGTATCACGCGCAGGTGCTGGTGGCCGAGGGTGGCTCGATGTTGTTTCTGCTGGATGAGGCGACGAGAGAGCGGGTGGCTCTGCGGCGCAGCACAGACGGACAGTGGAAGGCTGGTGGGCGAAGTTATTCGACGGCTGAGTTGATTGCGATTTTGGAAGAGTCGCCGGAGAGGCTGAGCCCGAATGCGCTGCTGCGGCCAGTGTTTCAGGACACGGTGTTGCCGACGGCGGCGTATGTGGGCGGACCGGCGGAGATCGCTTACTTTGCGCAGAGTGCGGTTTTGTATGAGGCAATTCTGCGGCGGATTACGCCGGTGCTGCCGAGGTTGAGCGCGACGCTGCTGGAGCCGGCGATCGCGACCGTGATGGATAAGGATGAGGTACAGCTGCCGGACGCGATGACGACGGCAGAGGCGCTGGCGCAAAGACTGGGTGCGCGGACGATGCCGATTGAAGGGAAGCGTAAGTTGGCTGCCGTGGGGAATGCCGTGGAGGTCGAGCTTAGCGCGCTAACAGAGTATCTCGGTGGAATGGATGAGTCGCTGGGGCGGTCGGCGGAGGTTTCGGGGTCAAAAATGCTGTACCAGATGAATCGGCTGAGGAGGATGGCGGCGACGTTTGAGCTGCAGAAGGAGGCGAGTTTGCGGAAGCATGCGGAGGCGATTGTGCTGAACGTGTTTCCTGGTGGGCATCCGCAGGAGCGGGTGGTTGCGGGTGTTTGGTTTATGGCGCGGTATGGGGATGGGTTGGTGGAGAAGCTGGTGGGAGTGGCGGGGAACCAGTGTCCGGGGCATGTGGTGGTGCGGTTGTAGCTTTGATGGATTTTTCTGAAGCATTATCGCTGGACTGCAGGAAGGCATACCCCAGGGGCTAAAGCCCCTTCTTTTATTGCTGGACGGAGAGGCCCAAGGCTGAAGCCTTGGGGTACCTAGATGCGAATATCTCTGCACAAAGAGACCAAAGCTAATGCATTGGGCTACCAGCCCTGATCTTGGTCCGCGTCGAGACTCAAGGCTTAAGCCCTGGGGTATCTGGATGCGAAGGCAAACCTGGGACTCCTGGATGCGCTGGCGGTTTTAGAATGGGTGGGTGAGGTGTTGCGATGGGTTTGAGTGATCAGCCGTTTGAGGTGATGTGTCCGGATTGTGGGGCGATGTTGAAGGTGGACCCGGTGACGCGGTCGGTGATTGCGCACAAGTCCGCTCCCAAGAAGAAGATGTTTGAGGACTTTGGTGAGGCGGCGAAGGCGTTGCGCGAGGCGGATGCGCGGAGGGATTCTATCTTTCAGCAGAGCGTGGATGCGCAGAAGAACAAAGATGATGTGATGGCGAAGAAGTTTGCGGAGGCGGTGAAGAAGGCGAAGGAGACTCCGCTGACGGATCGGCCGTTGCGGGATTTCGATTTGGATTAGCTGGTTGGCTGGGCGACACGCTGGGTGGAACTGCGATTTAGCTGGTGTCCGGATCGTGTCAATGCACGACTGGCTTTGTCTCGAACGCGAGAGGGGTCGCGAGAGCAGCGGCTTCGGCAGCACAGTCGCGCGAGGGTTTTAGTTCTTTAGCGCGAGCTACGTCATATTCTGTTTTAGCCGCGTCGAGATCGGCGCGAAAGGCGGGGTCAGCGTGCAGTCTTGCGACTGTGCCTGCACCCATCATTCTTCCCTCGTTTACATCGCTTTGCCAATGTACGTTGCAGACCAGGCGACTATCTCCGAATGAACGTCCGCGCGCCAGGATCGCGTCGGTCTGTTCAGGAGCAATCTCAGTCAGAATGAGGGCCCAAGCCCATCCGATCGTTGTGTGTCCCGATGGGTATGAGCCATCTTTCCTCAAGGACGTTTCGTCGTTCGGAGTGCAGGAGGGGCGGTTATTTTCAGCAAACGGACGGCTTCGGTTGTAATGATTCTTGGCGGCATAGGTGGAAAGCGCAGCATCGGTAAATGACCGCCGCAACAACATGTAGAGATGCGGCGTCTCGGCCTCGGTAATCGGAATGCCGATGGAGCAGGAAAAGGTTTCGGCTACATGAGGGAACGAAAGGTCAGCATCGCTCGTTGCCTGCTGCCAACGCGGAGACCCTTGCAGGGCGAGGCTGGCTCGGCTGACAGCTTCGTCCAGCGCATAAATAGCGGTGCCCGGCACGGGTGCTGGTGGAACCAAAGCCAAACTATTTGGCAACGCCCCCTGCGGCAAGTATCCGGCCAGGATGCCGGGGTAGATCTCCGGCACCGAGATCAGTCCATAGGATTTTGTTTGCGAAGGAGTTGAAGGTGCAGTGGCAACTGAAGCAGGAACCCCTGCCGGGGCTGGCGTCGGATTCTGCCCTCTGGACTGAGTCGCAATTGTGACGCAAAGGAGTGCAACAAGGAATGTGCCGAAAGGCTTTATCTTCAAGGTCTATCCTCCGCGCAGTGCCGTGATGTATTGACTTCGACATTATGAACCCGTTGCCCCCGCAATCTGCTGGCATGCGCGACTTATTTAGCGGAGGACATGATCTTGAGATGCGGCTTATTCGACTGAATCGCTGATTATGCTCGCACGATTAGGAATGGTGTGGTCCAGACGGTAAACTGGAGGAATGCCACCAATCTTAAATGCGCAGGGTTTGACTAAGGCCTTTGGCGCTACGCCTTTGTTTCGTGAGATCAGTTTTACCGTGAGTGATGGGGATCGCATTGGGCTGATTGGGCCGAATGGTGCGGGGAAGTCTACGCTGCTGAAGGTGCTGGCGGGGGATGAAGACGCTGATGCCGGGGATGTGGCGGTGCGGAAGCGGGCGCGGGTGGGGTACGTGGAGCAGGAGTCGGTGTTTGCGCCGGGGGTGACGGTGCGCGAGGTGCTGGAGGCTGCGCTGGTGCGGGCGAAGGTGGCTGAGGGCGAGCATGAGGGGAGGTTGCGGGAGACGAGCGGGCGGACGGGGTTTCCGGATTTGAGTGCGGAGGCGGCGCGGCTGAGCGGTGGGTGGCGGAAGCGACTGGCGATTGCGGAGGCGGTGGTGACGCATCCGGATGTGCTGCTGCTGGATGAGCCGACGAACCATCTGGACTTAGCCGGGATTGCGTGGCTGGAGGAGCTGCTGAATGAGGGTAGTTTTGCTTGTGTGCTTATCAGCCATGATCGTTATTTTCTTGAGAATGTTGCGACAGAGATAGTGGAACTGAATCGCGTGTATGCCGAGGGGCTGCTGCGGGTGAAGGGGACCTACTCGAAGTTTATTGAGGGCAAGCAGGCGTATATGGAGGCACAGAGCAAGCTGCAGGATGCGCTGAAGAATCGCGTGAAGATTGAGGTGGACTGGCTGCGGCGTGGGCCGAAGGCGAGGAGCACGAAGGCGAAGGCGCGGATCGATAATGCGCAGGATCTGATTGGGCAGCTGAAAGAGGTTAACTCGCGGGTGCAGACATCGAGTGCGGGGATTGATTTTTCGGCGACGGATCGGCAGACGAAGCGGCTGGTGGAGTTGGAGGATGTCTCGGTTGTGCTGGGGGATCGGAAGATTGTGGAGGGATTGAATTTTCTGGTGACCTCGGGGATGCGCGTGGGTCTGGTGGGGCCGAATGGGAGTGGGAAGACTACGCTGCTGCGGTTGTTGACTGGCGAGTTGGAGCCTTCGACGGGGACGATCAAGAAGGCGGCTTCGCTGAAGATTGTCTACTTCAGCCAGATGCGTGAGCTGGAGGAGGGTGTGACTCTGCGGCGGGCGCTGGCTCCGGATTCGGACTCTGTTGTGTACCAGGGACGCGTGGTGCATGTGGCTAGCTATGCTACGAAGTTTTTGTTTACGAGTGAGCAGCTGAACCAGCCGGTGGAGAGGCTGAGTGGAGGCGAGCGGGCGCGGGTGCTGATCGCGAAGTTGATGCTGGAGCCTGCGGATCTGCTGCTGCTGGACGAGCCGACGAACGATCTGGATATTGCGACGCTGGAGATTCTGGAGGAGAGTCTGCTCGAGTACACGGGGGCTCTGGTATTAGTGACCCATGATCGTTACATGTTGGATCGGGTGTCGACGATTGTGCTGGGTTTGGATGGGCGGGGTGGTTCGGAGATGTTTGCGGATTACTCGCAGTGGGAGCAGTGGTGGGGTGTGAAGGTGGAAGAGGCGATCGCTCCGGGTGCTACGGGGGTTGCGGTTTCGCCTGCTGCTGTTTCGAATGGGTCGAATGGGGCTTCGAGTTCGGGCGGGAAGAAGAAACTTTCTTATCTTGAGGCTAGGGAGTATGCGGGGATTGAGGGTGCGGTGGAGGCGGCGGAGGATCGGCTGCAGAAGGCTCGGGAGATGATTGAGGATCCAGCGGTGGCGGTGGATGCGAAGCGGTTGACGGCGGCGCTTGCGGAGATGGAGGCGGCGCAGGAGGATGCGGATGGGCTGTATGCGCGGTGGGCTGAGTTGACGGAGAAGGTTGGTTAGATTCTTTCCTGTTGCGAATATGTTTGAGTGGCGGACGAGAGCGGTCGGGCTTTCGCCCGATGCCCATACATCAAAATCGATGTATGGGGCACCCGGCTTTAGGGACCTCTGATTTAAGCCGTAAGTAGAAAGTTTGGTGGCGGGTGGGTGCTAAGGCCCCGGAGGTGAGGGTCGAAAAGCTTCGATGGTATGGGGTATGTGAAGACTGTCGGGATCCTTCGCTCCCGCTCAGGATGACAGCAAATACTGGGGAGCACCACTAATCAGAGGTTCCTTAGAGCGGATTTGATGTTGGTGTGGAGGAAGGCAACCGCAGATTCCCTTCGGGAATGACAAACAAAATGCCAAGAGGCGGCTCTACACAACTGCGGCGTTGCTCTAGTGTTGTGCGAGGACGCGACGGTTGGACTCGGATTGGATTTTGTCGAGGTCGTGGTGGAGGAGTTGATTGTGCTCTACCATGAGCTCGCCGCCGACGTAGACGCTGTCGATGTCGCGCTCTGAGGCGATGAGGACGAGGTTTGCGTAGGGGTCTTCGAGCGAGACGCCGAGACGCTTCGGGTTGATGAGGAGGAAGTCGGCGAACTTGCCGGGTTCGAGTGAGCCGAGTTTGTCTTTAATATTGAGGACGTCGGCGGAGCCCATCGTGTGCAGCCAGAGGACCTGATAGGGACTCATGACGGAGGCGTCTTCGTACTTGTCGTGGATTGCGTAGAGGCCGGTGCGCATGTTTTCAAAGGGGTCGGCGAGGTCGGCGCTGGCTTCGCCGTCGACGCCCATGCCGACGCGGATGCCCATCTTGAGGTACTTCGGTATGTCGGCTACGCCTGAGGCGAGGCGGCCGTTGGAGAGCGGGTTCCAGGACATGGAGGCGCCGGCTTTGGCGGTCTCTTGGAGGATGAATTCGTCGGAGTGGATGAAGTGTCCGAAGATGAGCTGGTTGTTGAGCAGGCCGCTGTCCATCATCCAACGAAACTTGGAGCGCTGTTCGCCTTGGTCGTCGGGCGCTTCGATGTAGTGGGTCTGATTGCCGAGGTGGAACTCCTTCATCATGGCAGCTTCCATCATTGCCTGCTGGTAGGTGTTGTTGAATGCGGTCATGCCGCTGATCATGACGCTGAGGAAGTGCGGATTGGCTGGCTGGGCGGAGGTCCAGTCGAGGAAAGTCTTGAGGCGTGCGCGTGCCTGATCGATGGTGATTGAGGGAGACATACGGTCGGGTCCGTAACTATGCACGAAGCGGATGCCGGACTCTGATGCACCGCGGAACTGGGCTTCTTCGAACTGATTGTTTAGCTCTGCGGTTTTGGCTCGGCCGCCGTAGGTGAAGTTGTAGGCGGTGGTGATGCCGTGCTCAAGGTGGTCGAGCGAGCCGAGGAGAGCGAACCAGTACATGTCCTCGGGCGACGCTTTGGCAGCGTGGATTCCGTAGAGATCGTCGATCCAGCCGGGGAGAGTTTTGTCGGCTGCAAGGCCGCGGTAGGCAGCTTGCCAAAGGTGGCTGTGCGCGGAGATGAAGCCGGGGATCATGAGGTCGCCGTGGGCGTCGATGACTTTGTCGGCGTGGAGGGTGGCGGGCGGGTCTCCGGCAGCGACGGCGAGGATGGTGCCGTCTGATGCGATGGAGAGATAGCCGTTGATAGGCTCGCGCTGGTTGGCGGCCATGGTCATGATGCGCGCGTTACGGATGATGAGTTTGGGGTTCGCGGCGAACGCGGCAGAGGTAAGGATCGCGAGGAGGATGGCCGTCCGGCGAAGGAGGACTGGAAGATGACGGGGCATGGTTGTGTTTAGCGCGGATGGATTGTCAAGTCAATTGGAAAGTGTGCGATGCGGGAAATGGCAGATGTTCTTGGTGTGGGGTGAATGTGCGGAGAAGGCAGGTTGGCTGGGACCTCCGGCTACTGGTTGTGGGCTGCTTCGCCGGATGCCGCGTCGCAACACGCCGGATGCCCGATTGCAAAACATAGATGCGGGCACCCGGGTGTAGTTTTGAGTGCTGCTTGACGAGGTTTGTGTCAGGCTGACTTTTTGTGTTTTGGGTTGGCGGTGTGTGGTTTTTTACCGAGATCGTGCCAGTCAGTTTCGGGCATTTCTACACCGTAGTGTTTGGCTGCAGCTTTGATATTGGCAAAGGCCTGTTCGCGTTCGTGATCGGTGACATCCTTCACCTGGTCGAAGCGGGCGATGGCGTTGCGGACGTGGGAGGCGTTACTAAGAGGCTCTTTGCGCTTCTCAGGAAAGGCGTAGACAGAGGCCGGAAGGTCGTTACGCTCTTTGGCGTCGAGAGCGTTGTTGTCTTCGTGGTGTTTCCAGGTTGCTTTCATATTCCCTCCATGTGTACTCCAGCTTGCCGCTGGTCGGGTTGCGTACGGAGGTTGGATGTGGCGCGGTGGCTGCGGCGTTGTGAGGATGGGCGCGATCTGGCTGATTTCACGGTATGCTGCTGGAACTATGAAAAAACTTCTTTGTGGACTAGTGTGCGGGTTGGTTGCGGGTTTTGCGGCGTTGGCGATTTGCTTGGCGCAGGATGCAGGGCCAGCTAAGCATGTGGTGGTGCTGCATGCGGCGCGGATGCTGGATGTAGCTGCCGGGAAGTTGGTGGCTCCGGGTGAGGTGCTGGTGGAGGGAGAGAGGATTGTTGCGGTGGGTCCGCACGTGGAGCGACCTGCCGGCGCAGAGGTGATCGATCTGGGGGATGCGACGCTGATGCCGGGGTTGATCGATGCGCATGTGCATCTGTTTCTGCATCCGGGGGCGGAGGATTTGCAGACAGTGCAGGAGAGTGTGCCGGAGCGGACATTGATTGCGGCGGGGGCGGCGAAGGCGGATTTGATGGCGGGATTTACGGCGGAGCGCGATATGGGTACCGAGGGTGCGGGTTGCGCGGATGTCGCGGTGCGGAATGCGATCAACTCCGGGTTGATACCGGGGCCGCGGATGCGGATGAGTTGCAATGCGATCGATCTGACCGGCGGGCACGAGGACGCGATTGGGTATAACCCGGCGCAGAGGGTGCTTTCAAATGCGGACTACGCGGATTCGAGTGACGAGATCGTGAAGGTGATGCGGGAGCAGAGGAAGGGCGGCGCGGACTTTACGAAGGTGTATGAGACGGGGAAGGATGGGGTGCGGGAGGGTGAGTTTGTGACGCCGTATCAGTACACGGAGGCGGAGCTGGCAGCGGCGGTGAAGGAGGCTGAAAGGACGGGTGGTGGGGTGGGTTCGGGGCGGGGGGTGGCGGTGCATGCGACAGGGGAGCCGGGGACGGGATTTGCGGTGGCGGCAGGGGTGGCTTCGGTCGATCATGCGTATCAGTTGAGCGATTCGACTATGAGGGCGATGAAGGAGAAGCAGATTTATGCTGTGCCGACGTTTGCGATCAGCGAGTATTTCGCAGACCACGCTGTGAGCAAGCCTGCAGAGGCGAGGGAGAGGCAGTTGATTGCGTATCATGCGGCAGAGTTCAAGAAGCAGATGGCGGCGGGGGTGCCGATGGCGGTGGGGAGCGATGTGGGGCCGTTTCCGCACGGGACACAGGCGCGTGAGTTGGAGTTAATGGTGGAGTTTGGGATGAAGCCGGCGGCGGTGTTGCAGGCGGACCTGCTGAATGGAGCGAAGCTGCTAGGTTGGGCTGAGAAGATTGGGGAGTTGAAGGCTGGGTACTATGCGGATGTGATCGCAGTGCCGGGAGATCCGTTGGTGGATATCTCGGCGACTATGAAGGTGTTGTTTGTGATGAAGAATGGGGTGGTCTACAAGCGGCCTTGAGGTGCGGCCTGAAGGGTTGCTCTCAGGCTGACCATTGCTCGTCGGCAGAGGGGCCGTAGAGTGCGGGGACGGGGATGTCGTTGAGGCGGAGATACACTCCAACCTGGGCGGTATGGTGGATGAGATGGTCGAAGCACATCTCGCGGAAGGATTGGGAGCGCGGTTTGTGGGAGATGACTTGTTCGCCGTAAGAAAACTTCCACAAAGTGGAGAGACGCTCGTCGCTGGCGGAGGCTAAGGAAGCACGGCATTTGGCGGAGCATTCCTCAAGCTGCTTCAACGCGTTTTCGCGAGTGGTGAACTCGAGAGCCATGTGTGGGCGTTTGGAGGTGGCCATATCCATGCCGTCGTCTTCCAGGATGTAGTAACCGAACATAGGAAGAGTGGCGCAGTGCATGGCGAGCCTGCCGAGAGGCATTGATTTGTCGTGACACTTCCAGTTGTTTTTGTTCTCGGGGACGCGCTCGAGGGTGCGGCGGGTGTTGGAGATTTCGGTGTCGAAGTCCTGGAGGAGAATTTCAGCGATCGTCATGTCGGCTCCGTCTATACGGACAGAAGGATATACGAAGCGGGAAGAGGGAAAGATGAAAAGTAAATGCGAAATACAGGGATCCTTCGGCTGCGCAGGTCACGATGAGACTGTGACCTGCGCAGCTCAGGATGACGTGCTGGGTGGTTGCTATCGGGTGTGGTTGCCGTGGTAGTGGCCGGTGACGTTGTGATACGCGGGGGGGCCTTTGTTATAGACCGGTGATGTTGAAGCCGCAGTCGACGAAGGTGATTTCGCCGGTGATGCCGCTGGCGAGGGGGCTCGAGAGGAAGAGAGCAGTGTTGCCAACCTCTAAGGCATCGACGTTGCGATGGAGTGGGGCGCGCTGTTCGACGGCGGTGAGGATGCTGGTGAAGTCGCTGATACCGCGGGCGGCGAGGGTTTTGATGGGCCCGGCGGAGATCGCGTTGACGCGAATCTTTTTAGCTCCGAGGTCGGAGGCGAGGTAGCGGACGGCGGCTTCGAGTCCGGCTTTAGCTACGCCCATGATGTTGTAGTTGGGGAAGACTTTTTCTGCGCCGTAGTAGGTGAGGGTGAGGATGGAGCTTCCTTCGGCCATGAGAGGCTCTGCGGCGCGAGCGAGGGCGATGAGGGAGTAGACGCTGATGTCGTGCGCGATGCGGAAGTCTTCGCGGGCGGTGTTGAGAACGTTGTTCTTGATGTTCGGGGCAAAGCCGATGGAGTGGACGAGGATGTCGATCTTGCCGTAGGCGGATTTGAGCTGGTCGATGACGCCGTCAATGTCGGCGTCGATGGAGACGTCGCAGCGGAAGGTCTTTGTTCCGGGGAGATCGGCGGCGAGCTCTTCGGCTTCGCGCTGGAGGCGTTCGTTCTGGTAGCAGATGGCGAGGGTGGCGCCGGCTTCAAAGAGCTTCTGGGCGATGCCCCAGGCGATGCTGCGTTTGTTGGCGAGGCCGAAGACGACGGCTACTTTGCCTTTGAGGTCAATCATGATGCGCGGTGATCCTTTCGAGATGGCTTGGCGGCTGAGGCGCGGCCCAACAGAAAGGATAGCAGGGTGAGGGCGGTACGAGAGCGCGGCGGATTCTTCTATAGTGGAGGCGTTGTTCGAGGAGGATATTTTGATGTCGGAGTTTTCGCGCAGACGGTTTTTACAGACGGGGAGTGGGTTGGCTATGGCGGCGGCTCTGCCGGGAGCGGTGGTGCTTGGGCAGGAGCAGGCGCAGCCGGTGGCGAGTGGGGACCGGGTAAGATTCGCGAGCATCGGCGTGGGGATTCAAGGGTCTTCGCTGTTGAGGGCTGCGGTGACACTGCCGCAGGCGCAGTGTGTGGCGGCGTGCGATCTGTATGACGGGCGGCACACATTGGCGAAGGAGATTGCGGGCGCGAATATCAAGACGACGCGGCGGTATCAGGACATTTTGGAGGACAAGGATATCGAAGCGGTGATTGTTGCGGTGCCAGATCACTGGCATAAGCAGATCACGGTGGATGCGATTCGCGCGGGGAAGGATGTGCATTGCGAGAAGCCGATGTCGCACACGATCGCTGAGGGGGAAGAGATGGTGGCGGCGGTGAAGGGGAGCAACAACTTTGTGCAGGTGGGTTCGCAGCGGGTGAGTTCGAAGGTATTTGGGAAGGCGAAGGAGTTGTACGACTCGGGCGCGATTGGCGAGGTGCATCAGGTTGAGCTACAGCTGGGGAGAAACTCGCCGGGTGGAGCGTGGGTGTATCCGCCGCCGTTGGATCTTTCGCCGGAGACGCTGGACTGGGCGACGTGGCAGGGGAGTGCGCCGAAGAAGGCGTTCGATCCGATTGCGTTTGCGCGGTGGCGTGCGTTTCACGAGTACGGCACTGGGATGGCGGGTGACCTGATGGTGCATCTGCTGAGCGGGATGCAATTTGTAACTGGGATCAATGCAATTCCGGACAGGGCTTATTCGATTGGGGGGATCTATCGCTGGAAGGATGGGCGGAATATGCCGGACCTGATGGTGACGGAGTTTGAATATAGCGGTGTGCCGGTGACGGTGCGATTGACACTGGGGACGGATACGCCGGAGGTGACGCGGGTGATGGGGCCGAAGGGTGTGATCGAGATTTCGAATACCAATACGGTCACGTTGATTCCTCAGCTGGGAGTGGATCGGTCGCCGGCTTATGGGATCAATGGGTTTCCGGCGGCGATGCATGCGCAGTATGAGAAGCAGTGGCATGCGGAGCACGATGCGTTTCTGGCGGAGCATCCGTTGGATGACACGATGGCTTGGAAGGGACCGTCGTGGGATGAGCTGCGGCCGCACCTGGCTACGTTCTTCGATGCGGTGCGGTCGCGGAAGCCGGTGGCGGAGGACGTGGTGTTTGGATACCATGCGGCGGCGGCTTGCCATATGGCGAATGCTTCCTACTTCGAGAAGAAGGTGATCTTGAAGAAGGGATAGCTCAGCGGAGTCGCTGGATACGCCTCAGGACTAGATTGCGCTAATGAGACCAGTAGCTCGCTCGTCGCGAAAGGAGTTCGCCACCTTCGGACTCTTTCGGGCCTTTGTTTTCGCTTTGCGCAACGAGCTTCAGGCCCCGAGCAGTGATCGTTCCAGTGAAGACTCCATCGCAACTTTTGTCCCGACTGTGTACCGTGAACTGGATCTGACGGCCATTCAATGACACCGGGACGAAGACTGGATCGCTTGGTGCGCCTTCGGAGCACTGAAAGATTGCATAGGCCGTTTTGTGCTGAGGAATGATCGTTATCTCGGTACCGACTACGTCGCCGGTTTGATCAATATAGTGCAGGTTGCTAAATGTTCCGAAGGCTGGACCATGACGCAGCGCTGGTGTTGACTGCGCTTGCATGGAGCCTACGAGAACCGCGAATAGAGCAAGCGATGATCTTTGCACGAAGACGCGCACAATTCCTCCTGTATTCAATTGCGGGCTACGTGATTGGGGTTACGCGATTGTGAGCCAGTCATATTGGGCGTCGGTGAGGGGGACGACGGATAGGCGGAACTGGCGGAAGAGGATGGAGTCTTTGAAGACGGCGGCGGTGCGGATCTCGTCGAGGGGCTTCTCGGTCTTGAGGCGCTTGACGGGCTTGATGCGTACCTGCGGGTTTTTGGGGTCGGTGGCGTCTACCGAGACTACTTTTGCGGTGCCAACGGCCGCTTTGCCGATGTTGGAGTGATAGATGACGAGTTTTTCTCCGGGCTTCATGCCACGAAGGTTGAGGAGGGCCTGGGGGTTGGAGATGCCGTCCCAGGTGGTCTCGCCATCGCGCTCGAGGTCTTCGAAGGAGTATTTGGTGGGTTCGGTTTTGAGCAGGTAAGGCATCTGGTTGGCTCCGTTTCGTGGGTCGAGGTACCTCCCCCTTCCCCTTGTTTTTGTGTCAAAGTCTTCGAAAGAGAAGACTTAAGTCTGGACTTCGATGGTGTCTGAAATCTGCGTTGGTCGGTCTAACCCGACCGGGCAGCTTTACCAATTGATCAGGAAAAGCGAGATGATACCGATACCCGCGAGAACCATTTCAACAATTCCGATCCCCTAAGCAACGCGATGTACCTCGGAGTTGCAAACATCTTCCGTCCAAGGCGGTGGTTTATAGAAGCAAAAAACTCAGGATACCGGTAGAACGCAAACCCCCACCCTCCGACCCATAAAGCTCCAAGAACGGTGAAGACAATTCGGTTCTGCGGACTCATCAGGACAGCCTATCAAATATTTCAGACACACTTGGACTTCGATGGTTCGTTCCACCTTGGGGTGGGGTTGAAAGGGTCGGGCGGCTAGGGTTGGACGGAGTTCGTCGGGATCCTTCGCTGCGCTCAGGATGACAGCAAAAGCTTAAAGGCAATGCGGATAGTTTGCCGCAAACTTAGGCTTGGGGCGCTAGCCGCCGAGATCTACTAGATTGACTTCGGTGACGGGCTGGCCAAGGAAGTTGGAGCCCAGGCGCTGGAATTTTTCTATGGAGTCGGTGGCGTAGAAGGTGCAGGTGGGCTTGGCGGTGGGGGTGAGGTTGGGGAAGTGCTGGGCTACGAGGGTCGCGGTGGCTCGGGCGGTGGCTTCGGCGGAGTCGATGATGGTGAGGGTATGGCCGATGGAGTCGAGGGTGCGGTGGATGGCCGGCTCGATGAGTGGGTAGTGGGTGCAGCCGAGGAGGAGGGTCTGCGTGGCGGGTGCGGCGGCAAGGGCTTCGGTTAGGTAGATTTTTAGAACTTCGTCGGTGACGGGGTGGTTGGTCCAGCCCTCTTCGACGAGGGGGACGAGGAGGGGGCAGGCTTTTTCGCAGGCTTCGAGGCCGAGGGCGTTGAGGGCGCGGGTGTAGGCGTGGGACTGGACTGTGGCTTGGGTGGCGAGGACGAGGACGTGGTTGGGGCTGTCGGGGAAGCTGGAGGTTGCGAGGGCCGCCTGGGCTCCGGGTTCGACTACGCCGATGACGGGGATGGGCAGGGCTTGCTGGATATCTGGCAGGGCGAGGGCAGTGGCGGTGTTGCAGGCGATAACGAGGAGGTCGGCTCCTTGTGCGTGGAGGAACTTTGCGCTGGAGACGGCGTAGCGAGCGACGGTTTCGCGGGACTTGGAGCCGTAGGGGAGACGTGCGGTGTCGCCTAGGAAGAGGTAGTGGGCGTGTGGGATGAGCGGGAGGAGCGCGCGGAGGACGGTGAGGCCGCCGAAGCCTGAGTCGAAGACGCCGATGGTGAGGGATTTTGCGGTGTTTGGATTGGCTGCGGGGCTTTCGGTCATGGTTGTTTTATTGCTGAAGCTGCTTTCTTTTTTGTTGAGGGCTGTTTCTCTTGCTCAGGGCTGGTTCTTTCTGCTGAAGCTCTTGTTATTGTTGAACATTCTTTTTTGGCGGAAAGGTTCGGAAGGTTGTGAAGGGCCGGAGACCTTCGGGGTCCTTCGCTGCGCTCAGGATGACGGCAGAACGTGGAACGGCAAGAACAATAGTCGAGGCGACGAATGAACTATTTATGCTCTTTCTTTTATAGCTGAGGAGCTTCGGTGGGTGGGGCTGGGTGAGAGGTGGTGTCGACTGCGGGGTAGGTGCGGAGCAGGTCGGCATGGCCGGCGAGGGTGTCGTGAGGCTGGCCGTCTACGAGGAAACGGACGCCGGTGACCTGCGGGAGGGCGGCGTGGAGGGTGCCGATGATCGATTGCACGGTGAGCCCTTCGACCTGGATGCCTGAGGGGTGGTTGTCTACGAAGGAGCCGCGGAGATTGACGATCGCCAACTGGGCGCTCTGTGACGAGCCGGTGTGATACCTGTCGGGAGTGTTCGTCGCGGGGGTGAGGAGGAAGACGTCATCGACCGCGGGACCGCTTTGGAGTGGGTGGGCGGAGGTGGGGAGGGCGTAGGCTGCGAGGAGATGCTCGAGGAGGGTGCGGGCGCGGAGGGTCGGGGCCTGAGGGAGGGCGACGGATTCGGTGGTTGGGGTGATGGAGGCTTCGGTGTCGTTGGCCAGGTAGAGGGTGACGTCTTCGGTGCTGGTGGCGGTGGGTGCGGCGATGGGAGTGGCGTCGTTGAGTGCGGCGAGACGTTTGTGAGCCTGCTGGCAGCCGCGGAGAAGGAAGGCGGACATGAGGAAGATGCCCGCGATGAGGCTCCAGAAGAGGATGCGCTGGTAGCGGGGGATCATCGGGCGGCTCCGGCGGCGGGGTTTTGGTTTCTGCGCCAGTTGGCGAGGCCGGTGGCGATGGCCTGGGCGATCTGCTGCTGGTAGTTGGCGTCGCTGACGGGGGTGGCCTCACCGTCGGCGGGGACGAGGGGGGCGATCTCGATGGCGACGGCGGGGCAGGTGAGGTTGTCGAGAGGGCGGAGGGAGGAGCGCGTGAGGAGGACGGGGAGCCTGGAGTGGAGGAGGGCGAGGCCGAGGGAGTTGGCGAGGGCGAGGCTCTGGGGGATGGAGGCGGATTGGGCGGTGTCCCAGGGGATCGCGTGGTGGGTGTCGGTGTCGTCGTCGTCGGGTGGGGGAACGTCGGAGGTGATGATGTGGATGCCGTTGCCGCTGGCGGTGGCGTGGAGGACGAGGCAGGCGGTGGGGTGGGAGTGGTTGGCGATCTCGGCGCGCTGGTCGGTGGTGAAGGGGACAGAGGGGTCGGAGTCGCGGGTGGCGATGACCGAGAAACCGCTGGTGGAGAGGAGAGCGCGGAGGCGAGCGGCGAAGGTGAGGGTGAGGGATTTTTCGGGGAGGCTGTCGGAGAGTCTGGCGCCGGAGTCCGCGCCGCCGTGGGCGGGGTCGAGGAAGATAGTGGTGCGGGGGATGGGCTGCTGGGCTTGAGCGGTGATGGGGGCGAGGCTCGTCAGGAGGACGAGGAAGAGGCGCG
Source organism: Tunturibacter gelidoferens (assembly GCF_040358255.1). Classification (NCBI taxonomy): domain Bacteria; kingdom Pseudomonadati; phylum Acidobacteriota; class Terriglobia; order Terriglobales; family Acidobacteriaceae; genus Tunturiibacter; species Tunturiibacter gelidiferens. The sequence continues at coordinate 4,466,611 of NZ_CP132938.1, read as the reverse complement.
GGGCGAATTGTTTGCAGGGATGAGTCAAGAGAGTGTCTGGATGATTGTAAAGGGTGGGGTGGAGTGGGGAGAGAAAAGCGAAATACGGGGTCTTGACGGATACCGCAGCATGAATCGGTTCGCTGCAATTGAAAGCTGTAGCCACAATCCACTGCGCAGCTCACGATGAGACTGTGAGCTGCTTCGGTCGAGATGACAGTTTTAGAATTGGCGAAACTCCAAACAGCAGATTCTTCGCTTCGCTGCGGAAATGACAGCAAAAGGACAAGCAACAACAAAGCAATGGCACTGGCGAAAGCTGTGGCTAACAATGCGGGCAGGCTTTCTGCTTTGTCAGGCGTTTTAGTCGAGGGCGTAGATGGCTAGGCCGCTTAGGAGTTTTGGGTAGAAGTCGGTGGATTTCTGGGGCATGACGTCGCCGGAGAGGGAGATGTCGCGGAGCTGGTCGAGGGTGATGGGTTTGATGAGGAAGGCGATGTCTGCTTCGCCGCTGGCGACGAGCGCGGTGGCTTCGGAGGCCTCGCGGATGTAGCGGACGTTGCCGAGGCGGGTGATGGTCTCCTGATCGAGGCCGAGGAGCTTGTCGAGGATGATGCTGTGGAGCTGCACGACATCGAGCTGGGCCTGGCGGGGGGAGATGCCTTTGAGGGCCGCTGCGATGATGTCGGGCTTTGGGGTGAGGAGGTAGTTGCCGTCGCCGGTGGCGGCGAGGAAGGCGGTGCCGGGAGTGGCGTTGAGGTCGGCGAGGTCGGGGGTGGCGAGTTCTTTGACGTTGAAGAAGGCGCTGGCTTTGGTGACGAAGTCGGGTGAGCTGAAATTGGGCAGACCGTGGACGACGCGGTGGGTGGGGAGGATGGTAATGCCGGGCGCGTCCATATTGACGAAGGTCATCATCATGGCGGCTTCGGGGAAGGCGGGGGTGGGCAGGGTGGAGCGGGTGTCGCCGTCCGCGATGACCGATGGGGAGCCGTCTTCGTCGCCGGGGATGGGCTGCTTGAAGGGGAGCTTGAGTTGGGCTGAGCGCTCCTTGGCGTAGGCGACGGAGGTCTCGTAGCGGTGATGGCCGTCGGCGATGATGAGTTTTTTGTCGGCCATGGCGGTGAGGAGGAGATTGATGATGTTGGGGTCGGTGATCTTCCAGAGGCGGTGGACGACGTTGTACTCGTCGGTGATGGCGAGGTCGGCTGGGGCGGTGTCCGGTCCGATCATGCCGCTGAAGTTTTTGCCGGGGCCGTTGGCGCCGAAGATGAGCTTTTCGGCGGTGAATGCAGGGTCGGAGTAGAGCATGTAGATCTGCTCGCAGTAGGCGCGGGTGGCCTTGAAGAGGGCGAGGCGGTCGGACTTGTGCTTGGGGAAGGTCTGCTCGTGGCGGTAGACGACCTTGTCGGCGTAGTCGTAGAGGTGGCCGAGGGCGATGAAGCCGCGGCGTTCGCGGGTCTCGTTGGTGCCGGGCACTTCGTAGGTCTGGGAGTAGCCGTAGACGGCGGGCTCGGACTCTTCTGCGAGGACGCGATCGCGGCGCCACTCGCGGATGGTCTCGGCGGCGCGGGTATAGACGTTGTGCGCCTTCTCGCCAGCGGGGAGGAAGTCCTGGGCTTCGGTGTCGCCTGGTTCGTGTTTGCCGAGGATGACGCGGATGAGGTTGTAGGGGCTGGCTTCGTAGTAGCGCTGCTGCATGGCCGGGGAGATCTTGTCGTAGGGCTGGGTGACGACGTCTTCCATGTTGACGCGAGCGGGGTCGTAACGGAGGGCGCGGAAGGGGTAAAGACGGGCCATGCTTTGAGGTTGCTCCAGAGTTGGAATATGAGGTGATTGTACGGGTTGGGGTGTGAAGAGAGGGTAAGAAGGGGGTGACGAATCCGAAAGCGCACCTAGAACGTTGACGAGACAGCGTTAGCGACGCTCTGTAACGATCTGTAGCGAAATGATGACAAAAGGGGTTGACACGGGGTCTATTATCTTCAGAACGCAGCATCTGGTGGACTTGGCGGGCTGTGGGTCTGGTGATTAGTGGAGATGGTGTGGAGGAACTCCACGGATGGTACGACGGCCAAGTGGTCGCGAGGATGGCATAGGTGCCGAGATGGAGATCAACATACGGGACAAGGTAGTTGTCGGAGTCGACAGGCGGAGAGATTGGGTGGCAGGTCGCCAGAGAGGGCGTCGGGCTGTGTGGGGGCTCGTGGTGCTGCTGTGCCTGGGGTTGTGGGGTGCAGCGGGAAGTGAAGTCTGTCGCGGGCAGGAGCAGGAGAATCCGCTGGATGTGGTACATACGCCGGCGCCACCGGCTCCTCCGAAGACGCCTGAGGAGAAGAAGCCGGTGATTGAGGGTGCGGCGAACGCGGCTGCGCTGGCAACCTCGAGACGGGATGCGCGGATTCGTGTGGATGTGAACCTGGTGTTGATTCCAGCGACTGTTACTGACTCGATGAACCGGCTAGTCACGGGATTGGAGCGGGAGAACTTCGAGGTCTTCGACAACAATGTGGGGCAGGTGATTAAGAGCTTTTCGACGCAGGATGCGCCGGTAACGATCGGAATCATCTTCGACCTGAGCGGGAGCATGTCGTCGAAGTTTGTGCGGGCTCGGAAGGCGCTCAGTGAGTTTTTGAGGACGTCGAATCCGCAGGACGAATTTTTCGTGGTGGGGTTCAATGATCGGCCAGCGGTGATTGTGGACTATACGTCGGATGTCGACGATGTAGAGGCGCGGATGGTGATGTTGAAGCCCGAGAACCGGACAGCGCTGATCGATGCGATCTATCTGGGTGTGGATAAGCTGAAGCAGGCGAAGTATGAACGGAAGGCGTTGCTGATTATCTCGGACGGCGGGGATAATCGAAGCCGATATACGGAGGGCGAGCTGCGGCGAGTGGTTCGAGAGAGCGATGTACAGATTTACTCGATCGGGATCTTCGACCAGTATGCGCCGACGACCGAGGAGCAGCTAGGACCTATTCTGCTGACGGATATCTGCGACATGACCGGAGGACGGATGTTCCGAGTGTCGGAGTTGGGGGATCTGGGCGATATTGCTTCGCGGATTAGCGCGGAGCTAAGGAATGAATATGTGATCGGGTACAGGCCTTCGGAGGTGAAGCAGGATGGGAACTGGCGTAAATTGAAGATACGACTCGTTCCGCCGCCAGGGCTTCCGAACCTGACGGTACATAATCGCCAGGGATACTATGCACCTTCGCAGTAAGAGCTTTTGGCCAGGGATGGCCGCAGGATGGTTGATGCTGATGGCTGGTGGGGTGGGCGGTTGGGCCCAGCGGCCGGCATCTCCGCAGACACCCGCGAAACAACAACCCGTTTCACAACAGCCTTCGCTGACCGTCGATCGCGATCCGGTGGCTTCGCCTGACCCTGATACGCCGGCGCGGAGTCAGACAACCGCGCCGCAGGGTGTGGGGAGTAGCGGTACGATTGCGCGGGAGAACGGCAAGTATACATTGCGGCAGGATGCTTACGAGGTCCGCCTGAATGCGACGGTGCTGGATGGGAGCGGGCGGTCGATTCAGACGCTGGATAAAGATGCATTTCATATTTATGAAGATGGAGTTCCGCAGACGATCAACTCGTTTCGGCACGAGGATCTGCCGGTGTCGCTGGGGCTGCTGATCGACAGCTCTGGGTCGATGTACGACAAGCGAGTGGCGGTGGACAAGGCGTCGCTCGATTTTGTGAAGCTGTCGAATCCCGAGGATGAAGAGTTTCTGGTGGACTTCTCATGGGAGGCGTTCATCGATCAGGACTTTACGAACAATATCGACAAGTTGCAACAGGGGCTGGGATACATCAAATCGAGCGGTGGAACAGCAATCTACGATGCGCTGGTGGCCTCAGCCGATTATCTGGCGAAGAACGCGAAGCATCCGAAGCAGGTTCTGTTGGTGATTACGGACGGCGAAGATAATGCTTCGAGTGCAACACTGGAGCAGACGATTCGAAGGATTCAGGATCTCGATGGTCCGGTGATTTACTGTGTAGGCTTGCTGTTTGGTGAGGATACGGATAAGCGCGAGTCGCGGCATGCGCGCAGGGTGCTGGAGACGCTGGCGGAACAGACCGGCGGTGCGGCTTACTTTCCGAAGTCGGTGAAGGAGGTCGATACGATCGCCGCGGAGGTGGCGCAGGATATTCGCACGCAGTACACGATCTCCTATCACTCGACGAAGTCGCCGACGTTGGGTGGTTATCGCGAGGTGCATGTGGAGGCTAAGTCGAAGAACTTCGGGCGGCTTTCGGTGCGGACGCGGACTGGGTACTATCCGAGGGTGGTGGCGGATGCGAGCAAAGGTGGCGGCGCTGGCTTTAGTGACCCAGAAAAGAAGAACTGAGGCGTAGGATCGCTGATGGAGTTAAAGGCGATTGCCTCAGGATACCTCCGTCTGTTAGTACGATTGAACCTGACGGTCGATTTTGTGTGTGAAGGATTGGATTGATGAAGGTTGTTGAGAGCATTTTGGAGTTAGTTGGGCAGACGCCAATGGTGCGTCTCCGCCGGCTTGAATTGAGAAGTGGTAGTGAGAACTGCGCAGAGATCTGGGCAAAGCTGGAGTTCTTGAATCCGGGTGGAAGTATTAAAGACAGGGCTGCGCTCGGGATTGTGCTGGATGCTGAGCGGCGGGGCGTGCTGCAGCCTGGCGGCACGATTGTGGAGGCGACGGCTGGGAATACTGGTGTTGGGCTGGCGCTGATCGGAGTCAATCGCGGGTACAAGGTGATGCTGTATGTGCCGGAGCAGTTTGCCGAGGAGAAGTGCAAGCTGATGCGCGGACTCGGAGCGACAGTGGTTCGGACTCCTGAACCCGAGGGCATGGCGGGGGCTATTCGGAGGGCCCTGCAGTTCGAGAAAGAGACGCCGGGGGCGTTCGCTGCGCTGCAGTTTGAGAACCCAGCGAACCCTGACTTTCATGAGGAGACGACGGCGGCTGAGATCTGGGAGCAGATGGAAGGCCGCGTGGACGCGTGGGTCTCAGGGGTCGGTTCAGCGGGAACGTTTACCGGAGTGGCCCGGTTTTTCAAGAAGAAGCGGGCTGAGATTCTGACCGTTGCCGTCGAACCGCAGGGGAGTGTTCTGGAGGGCGGCGAGCCGGGACCGCATAAGGTGGAAGGAATTGGGGTTTCGTTTATTCCTGCGACGTTTGACCGCTCTGTGTGTGATCGCGTGATGATGGTGATGGACGAGCCAGCGTTGGAGATGGTGAAGCGGCTTGCTGCGGAAGAGGGTGTGTTCGCGGGGTCCAGCGCGGGGGCGATGTTGTGCGCGGCGGTTGACGTGGCGCGGGAGCTGGGAGCGGGGAAGAGAGTGGTGACGGTGATTCCGGATTCGGCGGAGCGGTATCTGTCGAAGGAATTGCTGAATTAATTTTTGATTGCAAAATAGATTGTGTTTATTGAGGTTACAAATAATGGAAGCGACGAAGAAACCTGGGTTTGCAACACGGGCGATTCATGATGGGCAGGCTCCTGACCAGTCGACGGGCGCGGTGAATGTACCGATTTATCTGACCTCGACGTATCAGCAGGAGGAGATCGGGAAGAACAAGGGGCATGAGTACGCTCGGCTGACGAATCCGACGCGGGATGCGTTGGAGGAGAGCCTGTGCTCTCTCGAAGGCGGGACGAGCGCTCATGTGTTCGGCAGCGGGATGGCGGCGATCACGGCGCTGTGCACGATGATGAAGTCGGGTGACCATGTGGTCTGCTCGGATAATGTGTACGGCGGGACCGGGCGGCTGTTTGACAAAGTACTGACGAACTATGGGTTGACGTTTACCTATGTCGATACGAGCGTGGCCGAGAATGTCGCTGCTGCGATTACTCCGGCGACGAAGTTGGTGCACATCGAGACGCCGACGAATCCGATGATGTCGCTGACGGATATTGGCGCAGTGGCGAGGATCTGCCATGCGAAGGGTGTGGAGTTGAGTGTTGACAACACGTTCCTGTCGCCCTATCTGCAGCAGCCGATCGCACTGGGCGCCGATATCGTGATGCATTCGACGACGAAGTTTTTGAATGGCCACTCGGATGGGTTGGGCGGCGTTCTGATCTGCACCAAACCGGAGCATGCGGAGACATTTCGGTTTGTGCAGAAGTGTACAGGCGGGATCTTGTCGCCGTTTGAGAGTTATCTACTACTGCGCGGAGTGAAGACGCTGGCGGTGCGGATGAAGCAGCATGATGCTAATGGCCGCGTGGTTGCTGACTTTTTGAAGGGTCATGCAAAGGTTCAGCAAGTGTTTTATCCTGGGTTGGTTGAGCATCCGCAGCACGAACTGGCGAAGCGGCAGCAGCACGGGTTTGGGTCGATGATCTCGATGGAACTGGGGTCGCTGGAGAAGGCAAACAAGTTTGCAAAGGCGCTTCGGCTTGGACTGCTGGCGGAATCATTGGGTGGGGTGGAGACGTTGATATGTCATCCGGCGACGATGACGCATGCCGCGGTGGGAGCGGAGGGTCGCGCGCGTCTGGGAATTACCGACGGATTGATGCGGGTTTCGGTGGGGATTGAAGATGTGGAGGATATCGTCGCGGATTTGGGGCAGGCTCTGGATAAGATCTGAAGACTGTGCCCTGCCGGACGGGCCTCCTGCGCGGAGGGCGGTCACTTTGTGACTTGTATACCTTGTTGTGGCGAGTGAAAGGCTAGGTCCTCCCGTTGTTCGGAAGGGAAGATGACGCGACCAACGGGAGGCCCGATGCAGCGGACCTCGCACTTACATTGGTATACGTGTCACCCGTGCCAGAGTATGCATGAATGTGATACATGTATTAGCGCAGGTTATGAAGCCTTGGAGGATGCATGTTTGGGTTGACCGATGAGCAGAAGCAGTTGCAAAGCGCAGTAAGAGCGTTTGCCGAGGGCGAGATTGCGCCACATGTCTCGGAGTGGGATGAAAAGAGCGAGTTTCCTCACGATGTGGTGAAGAAGCTTGGGGAGATGGGTTTGCTGGGGGTGATCTTTCCCGAGTCGCTGGGCGGAGCGGGTATGGGTTACGTGGAGTATGTGCTTGCGATTGAGGAGCTTTCGCGCGTGGATGGGAGTGTAGGAATCATCGTTGCGGCGCATAACTCGCTGTGTACGAATCACATCATGCTTGGTGGGAACGATGAGCAGAGGAAGCGGTGGATTCCAAAGCTGGCGAGTGGCCAGTGGCTGGGTGCGTGGGGGTTGACGGAGCCGGGTTCGGGCTCGGATGCCGGCGGGGCCCGCACCACGGCGGTAAAGCAGGGAGATAAGTGGGTGCTGAATGGGAGCAAGACGTTCATCACTAATGGGAGTTATGCGAACTGCGCGGTGGTGCTCGCGGTGACGGATAAGGAGAAGGGAACTCGCGGCGGGATCTCGGCGTTTGTCGTGGAGCGCGGAACGAAGGGGTTTCGGTCGGGTCGGAAGGAGAACAAGCTGGGGCTGCGGGCGAGCGACACGGCGGAGTTGATCTTCGAGGACTGTGAGGTTCCATCGGAGAATCTGGTTGGGAAAGAGGGAGACGGGTTTAAAGATGCTATGCGGGTGCTCGATGGAGGGAGAATTTCGATCGCGGCGCTGAGTCTGGGGATGGCGCGTGGGGCGCTCGATGCGGCGATGAAGTATGCGCAGGAGAGACGGCAGTTCGGAAAGGCCATTAGCGAGTTTCAGGCGATTCAATTCAAACTCGCGGACATGGCGACGCAGCTCGATGCGGCGTGGCTGTTGACGATGCGTGCAGCACAGATGAAGGATGCGGGCAAGAAGGTAACGCTAGAGTCGGCGATGGCGAAGCTGTATGCGAGCGAGGCGGCGTGCAGGATCTGCGACGAGGGCGTGCAGATTCATGGGGGGTATGGGTTCATCAAGGATTATCCGGCAGAGAAGTTTTACCGGGATGTAAGGCTCTGCCCGATTGGTGAGGGAACGAGCGAGATTCAGCGGATGGTGATAGCGCGAGAGCTGCTGGGGAAGAGCCCGAGCCGTGGCTAGTGCAGTTTTTTTATTGGGTCAGATCTGAAGTCTTAGCTTCCACCTGGTGAGTAGAGCAGAGAGGGCCAGAATCAATGCTGTGAAGATCAGGCATCTCAGCACGCCCGGGATGCCTGAGTTAGCGTGTTCCGTGAAGTATGTGAAGCCACACGCAGAGGCAATGAAAAAATAAAAGTCTGGGAGGAGGTAGGTGAGAAGGGTATTCTCGCCTGCTGGACGTGTAAATGCGGCCCAGCGAACGGCTCGCCTGACATCGCAGATCCAATAAAGCAGCGTGAATAACAGTACGCTGCAGCCGATGCTGTAGAGACACCAGGTTGGGGTGGCGCGAATCTTTGAGATGCCTAATGGAGTAAGGAGCCATCCGCATAAGAGCGTGATGCTGGCGAATGAGATGGCCGCGATAGATTTTTGTCGAGGCGTTTTCCATCGGAGGTCGCGGTTGTTCACAAAGATGCCCGAAGTGACAACTCCGGCCAAAGCGATCGAAGCCATGGCCCCGTTGCCGAAGGGCCATAGGTAGAGCGGAATGCCGTGTAGAAATAAAATCCATTTTGCCGTTGATGCAATGCAGAGGACAGTCATGACGACGAACCACACGAGGGGCGCCCAGCGCCATTGTCGAGTTGCGATGTATAGGATTGAGACTGCGAGATACGTGTATCCGAGCAATCCCAGGATCTCTGGATAAGATGTGCTGATCCACGCTGCGCGTCCGTCAGGCGTCGCTCTGCGGAAGATGGCGAACATCACTACCATCAATGCCAGACCGGAAAATCGCAGGATTCGAAATATGGTTTGGTGGCGTTCGGAGCGGCTGTACACGTTCCAATAAAGTACGGCGCCGATAAGAGCGAAGATGGTCCAGAGCGCCGAATTGATCCCCATCAACGAATGGCTTCCGAGTTCAGCGTTGGCAAGAATAAGTCCGAGAACGACCAACGCGATGGTTCGTAGAATCACGTGGAGCCAGAGAGCGGGCATGGAGGGGTTTTTGCGGAGACGATGTTCCAGGGCGATGGGAACGGTCATACCGAGGATGAATAGGAAAGCCGGGAACACCATATCGACGTAGGTCATGGCATCGACTTTTGCTGGGGCGTGATAGTTCCACCAGGGAAGATCTTTGACTGCGGCTAATTCGTTGACGAAGATCATGAGAGTCATCGTGAGTCCGCGAAAGATATCGATGGATGCGACGCGATTGGCGCGAGTCGAACTGGTTATGCGCGTCAGGGGAAGTTCAATCGTCGAATTCATTTGGACTCCGTTGCCGTCGTGGGGTGACGCTGCAGACCGATATTGATCGAATCAAGGAGGGTATTGGCCGAGTCACCGGAGTACTCCCAGAACATGACGCCGGCTAGCTTGTGATCAATCACATACTCGCACTTCTTCTTTAGTGACTCGGGGTCCTCAAACGATATGAAGGTTTGGTTGTCCCGATTGTAGAGGTAGGGAGCAGAAGCCTGCGCATCCCAATAGCGAATGTAACCGTCAGCCTGCAGGCTGGTTAAAGAGTTGTACGGGAGGTAGGTGTTGGGTGCTTCCTTGCCGGGCTGAAAAAGTCCGTGGGTTTGATCGGGGACCTGGCTCCAGCTTTTTCCATAGAAGGGCACGCCGAGCACTAATTTTTTCGCTGGCACGCCAGCACTCTCATATTCGTGAATAGTACGGTCGGCGGAGATCTTCTTCGGATCGGCCGGATTGGTGAAGAGGGGCGCGTGGTGTCCGGTGGTTTTATCCCAACTTGGAACGTAGTAGTCGTAGGACATCAGGTTGACGGTGTCCACGTATTTTTGCACTCTAGCCATCTCGGTGTGTTCCAGGAATTCAGTTGAAGCGCCGGTTGCGATAGAGATTAGGAGGCGCCGATGAAGACTCTTCTTTTCGTGATCGAATCGCGATCTCAGCTCTTTGAGTAGAAGAGTGTAGTTCTGCTTGTCTTCCGGACGATAGCGATGGCTATCCCCAGACATTCCGGGGTACTCCCAATCGATATCAAGACCATCCAACTGGTATTTTTCTACAAATTTGACCGCGCTATCGATGAAGATCTTTCTGCTTTGTTCTGTTAGGGCCATATCGGAGAAGTCACCCGACCATGTCCAGCCGCCGATTGAAACCAACACAGTGAGAGATGGGTTGTCGTGTTTTAGAGCATTGAGGGCAGCAAAATTTTCAGCATCGTGCGCGAAGCCTTCTACAATTTGACCGTTTTGTAGATTGGCAAAGGCGTAGTTGATCCGCGTCAACTTTTCTGCTGATATTTCTCCGGGTGCGATGATCCTGTCTTTTGGAAAAATGTATGCAATGATCTGTTTTTTGGACAAGTCAGACGTGTCGGCGTGCAAGCAGGGTGAGAGGAACATAGTTAGAACAAGAATAGCCAGTGACGAAGGAGCAACACGAACTCTGAAATGATTTGAAGAGGAGCACCTACAGTTCATGGAATTCCTACTCTAGCCACGTCAACTATTTTGCGACTTTCTCTGTGGCCGAACGTCCGGGCAATAATTTCATTCTCGATGAAGAAAGAAAGAGGACGGCGAAGGTTCTTCGCCGTCCCGGAGGCTTCGTATTTATGGGTTAGAAGACAAATTTCAGTGCCAGTTGGATGTTGCGAGGTTCGTTGACTGTATTGCTGATCTGACCGAAGTTGTTTCCAGGGCTGGCGTTGTTGCTCGGCGGAGCCAAACTGACCATGTTGAAGGCGTTCAGGAAGTCGCTGCGGAACTCAACGTGACTCCCTTCTGTGATCGCGAAGTCCTTGGACAGGGCGAGGTCGATCTGCTGATAGCCAGGATCACGTTCTGAACCCACCGAGGAGTTTCCAAAGCTCGAGGCGCTCTGCTCTTGGTAGGCACAGGTTCCATTGTCGAAGTCACTTGCGCAGGTCTGAGCTGAAGGATCGGTGCCAAAATAGTTGGTTTCTGTACGACCCCTTACATGGAGAGAACGGAGGTGGTTGGCACGAGCTGCTCTGGCATTCACCGAGTTCGAATAGAAGGCATTTGAAGCTACGGTGATGGGGAAGCCGGTGTGGAAGCTCATGATGGAACCCACTTTCCAACCTCCAACCACCTCATCCGCAATGCGATTCATGCCACCACCGAACTGACGCCCGCGGCCGAAAGGCAACTCGTAGTAGCCAGAGATGGAGACGTTGTGCTTAGCATCGAAGTACGTCGGACCATAATCCGCGCCACCGTTATATGCATCCTGCCAGTACGCACTTTGTGAGTCGCCCGCACCGCCGCTTGCACCATAGTAGCCCAGGTTATTGCTGAGGCCCTTGCTGTAGGTCCAGTTGGCCAGGAACTCGAGGCCGTGGTCGAGGCGACGCCGTCCGGTTACCTGCAGCGAGCTGTAGTTCATGACGGCTTCCGACTCGGTGTAGCTGATGTTCGCAATCTGGTTTAGGGCTGGGTTGAGAACAGATAGAGTCGTGATAGGAAGGGCGCAGGTGAGGCAGGCGCGCTGGTTTCCTTCACGCGGGTCTACCAGGTGAGTTCCATTCTGTCCCAGGTAAGCGACCGTCACGGAGGTGAAGTTGTCTACTTGATATTCGGTAGTAAGGTTGTACTGCTGAATCAAGGCAGGCTTCAGATTTGGCTGCCATGCGCGTACGTTACCCGCATAGACAGACGGGTCGGAGGGACGATAGAAGCCGTTGGTGATGCTCAGGAAGGGAGCTCCGTTGGCGCAGGGCAATTTGTTGGTGCAGGATGCGTCGACAAAGAACGGCGGGTTGAGCGTGAGCCGCAGATTGGCTCCCGTGCCCTCCAAGAAGTTGGTAATGCCGTAACCGCCGCGAAGCACAAACTTGTCATGGAAGGATTCCGGCGACCACGCGAAGCCCAACCTCGGCATAAAGCCCGCATGATAAGCATTGTAGAGAGCACGCGGAGCACCGTTCACACCTGCGTTGGTGATCACGCCGGTGGTAAGGTTGATATTCGCCTGCTTGTTATTGACCTCTATATAGGGCTGATCGTACTCCCAGCGCAGGCCGAGATTGATCGTCAGGTTGGAGGTCAGTTTGAAGTCATCCTGCGCGAAGACGGCGGGACGATACTGGCGTTGTCCCCAGCGGCCGGTTAGAGCGCCCTGACCTTCGGAGGTTACGTTGTCGCTCAAGAAGTCACCAACTTTGCCATTGAATCCGAACCAACCTAGTGATCCATCGTTGCCCGAGTAGTAGCGATTCTCCTGGTAGCGAAGCACCTGAGCACCGAACTTCAGTGTCTGTTTGCCGTGTTGCCAGGTGAGATTATCTCCGTAGGTATAAGCGTTCACGATGCTGTCGCTATTGATACCGCCGTAGGACCCATTGCCATCCTGAGCCTGCGGAGCGCCGATGTCATCCACTGTGCCAGAGTTAGCGCCATTGCCGATGACGAGGGTGCTGAAGCCGGGAACGAGTTGGGTTCCAGGTATGCCAAGTTTGGCGTTGCCAGTGAGGCCCCAATTGCCGGAGACGTCGGTTGGAGTTTGAATGTAGCGAGTGCGGCCATAGCCAGCACGCGCTTCATTGACGATGCTGGGAGAGATTTCGTGGGTCCAGTTGACAATGAATCCGGTGTAGGGGTCGTTGTTATTCGTTGGAATGTCGGTCGGTAGAGCGACCTTCGAGAAGCCGTCGTTCTCGCGGCCGATAGAGAAGCGACCAGAGATCGTGTCCCGGTTAGTCGCTCGCCAATCGATCTTGAAATCGCCCTGGTTGTTGACTGTGGCCTGGCCCGATGCCCCGACGAAGTTTACGGACGTGTTCGTCACGGTATTGGGCTCTGGATAAAGCTCTGGGTGGGCGAAGAGATAGATTGCTGCGGGATTCGTGATGCCGGGCAACGTGCGATCTGCTGCAGAGACGACCGTTCGGTTTTCGACGGTGGAGTTATGCTGGCGAGCTCCCTGGTAATCCACAAAAAAGAAGAGCTTGTCTTTGAAGATGGGACCGCCGAGTGTGCCGCCGAAGATGGCGCGGTTGAATGGAGCACGTGGTGCGCCGGTCAGCTTTGCAGCCCATGTATTTGCGTTCAAATTCTGGTTTTCACCGAAGAAGAAAGCGTTGCCATGGAATCGATTGGTCCCGCTTTTAGTGACCATGACTATCTGACCGCCGTTTGCGTTGCCGTACTCAGCGGTAGAATTGCCGGTGATGATGCGGACTTCGCCGAGTGCGTCGACGTTGGGGCTGTAGCCGATGTAGTTATCGATCGCCTCGTTGATATCGGCTCCGTCGAGAGTGTAGTTGTTGCTCTGCTCGCGGTTTCCGTTGACGTTGAACCCGCCGTTATATTGACCGCGGCCCACGTTATCGAGCGCCTGGGGGTTTGGAGTGATGGCCCCGGCGACTAACAGAGTGAGCGTGGAGAAGTTGCGGCTCTGCAACGGCAGCTCCGTGGCGGCGGCTGCAGTAATCGTGTCGCCGGTCGTTGCGTTTTCTGTGTTAAGAATGGGCGCCGTGTCAGTGACGACGACATTGCTATTTGTTCCGCCGACCTTCAAGGCTACGTTTACTTTCGCTTCCTGATCGACTTCAAGCGAAAAAGCGTTGGTGCTTTGAGGAGCGAAACTACTGGATTCTACGGTGATCTTGTATTGTCCAATCTGCAAAAAATGGAGAGAGTAGATGCCACTCGGATTGGTCACAGTCGGAGTGGCTACACCTGTTAGGACGTTGGTAGCGGTTACCTTAGCGCCCGCCACGACAGCACCGGTTGGATCGGTCACGATACCGGTAATAGAGCCGGTAATGGTCTGCGTGAACGCTGGCAGACAAGTCGCGATGACCAGCGCTAACGCTGATAGACAACGGAATCCGAACTTTAGTCCTTTGTGCATTGCGTTCCTCCAAAGTAAATTTTCGAGCGAATTGCTTGTGCCTATGCGAGGTTTCGCGGTTGGCTTGTTCTGGCCCATCATCCTTGCTGCAACAGATCGTGTGCATTTCATTGGGTGGGACTTGAAAGCGTCAGACTTCGTGAATAGTCCGTAGGTCGAAATGAAAGGTTGCCGCGTTCATCGAAGCTTGTGATCTCTTCTGAGTGCGGATACTACATCTCCCGGAAAAGCAGGGAGCTCAATTTCTGATGTGACCAAAAGAAGGCAAAATTTGTTCAAAAATTGAAATGTGCGGATGACAGATCGTATAGACAACTGTACTGAAGTGCAAGAGATTTTTTTTGAGCACCGTCTCGGAGGGACGAAAGGAGCTCCGAGCACATGGAACGTTTCCTGGATTGCGAAGCTCTGAATCCGGGCGGCAGGGGACACTGTCCGACTAGACCGAGCAGTTTTTTAGCAACACTCGGGTAAACGGCGGCTGCTCAATTAGATTTGATCCGAGCAGGAACGGTATTCCGGTGTAGGTCAAAGCCTCCTTACTCGATCGTGGTCGTCGGAACGCGGATGGACGCGCGGTATCGGTGGCCGCAATAACGAGAACACGCGACTTCAATTGGTATCTCTGCCGTCGTCATGATGACTCGGGAGATCGACAGCATGATCGCGTTCTTCGGGATGGAAAGCAACTCCGACTCTTCGCGGGTTGCCGGCGAGGCTTCGAGTACTTCATCGGCCCAGGCAGCGCGAACGCCGTATTTGTCACGAAGCACCTTGTAAAGCGACTCTGACGAGAAATCGGTTCGTTCGAGTCCGGGATAGTGTTTCAAAGGAATGTGCGATTCTTCGAGCGCCATCGGAGTTCCATCCGCAATTCGCAGGCGACGAAGTTGCAGGACTGCCGAACCTTCTTCCACTCGAAGCTGTTCCGTGAGAACACCTTTAGCTGGCAGAACGGTTTGCGCGAGGAGCCGTGAACTTGGCATCATCCCGCGTCGTTTCATGTCCTCGGTGAATCCCCTGAGGTGCATGATGTTCTTCTCCAGCTTGGGCCGGGTGACATAAGTGCCTCGTCCTTTTTGGCTGAGCGCGTAACCCCGACTCTTCAGGTTATGCAGGGCTTGCCGGGCAGTCATTCGGCTGACCTGATAAGAACGCGCCAGCTCAAACTCCGAGGGAAGGCAATCGCCAACCGCCAATTCGCCAGCCTGAATCTTTTCGATCAAAGCCTGTTGAATCTGGTAGTACAACGGAATGAACCCGTTTTTATCTAACGACAGCGAATAAGAAAAGGATTGGGCATCGGGTTTTTCCACGCGGTCTCCTGGGAAAGTGTTATGCGTCCAGTTTTGCTGACGGGAGAAATCAGTCGATCAGTGGAAACCTAATCGTGATCAAGAGCATCTTCAAAACACCTCACATGCTGCATTTCTCTGCAGACCTGCTGGCGTGATTTTGGGGAAAACAATGGGCTGCCATCGCGCTTTTTTTCTGGTTTAGAGATTAGCGGATGAGTATAGTCGTCCAGACAGGTTGACGCAATGAGAATTCCGAGATTCTCAGGTCGCAACTCGTCGTTCGCCCAGATTTTTATCTCACAATGGTTTTCGAGGATTAGAAAAATTAAACACCCACGGATCATGGCTCTAATCGGTTGCTTTGTTGGAATATCTCCTTTCACGGCTATGGGACAGCTACACGTCGTAGTCGACCAGGTCGGCTATGAGACGCGGTCGTCCAAAGACGCAATCGTAGTCGGAACGGAGCGGGATCACCCAGAGAAGTTTTCGCTGATCGATACGGTAAGCAGCAGGGTTGTGCTGACAGGGAGCCTGACTCCCAATGGCCAGGTAGATTCATGGGGTGGCCGCATCTTCTGGACTGCAGACTTTTCCTCATGGCAGGTCGTTGGCCACTACGCGATTCAGATTCAGTCGACCGCCGGCGAGGTGCGTTCCTGCCCGTTCGATATTGATGACGATCTTCTCGAACGTAATACGCTCTCCAATATCATCTACTACTTCAAAGGACAGCGCGCCAGTGGCTTGATGGATCAGGCGGATCGTCATCTTCGCCTGCCCGCGGGCCAGTCAGGCTTTGTAGATGTTCATGGTGGCTGGTATGACGCGACCGGCGACTACGGAATCCATCTTTCTCATCAAAATCCCACCTCTTACTTCAATCCTCAACAGGTGCCGCTGGTTGCGTGGACTTTGTTGAAGAGTTATCGAGTTCTTGAAGCTCGACATGACGATAACTTTAGCGAGTACATGCGGCGAATGCTGGATGAGGGGCTCTTTGGCGCTGACTTTCTCGTGCGAATCAAACGGCCGGGCGGCTCTTTTTTCGAAAGTATTACGGCTCCGGGAAAGAATAAGCTTCCGCAGGATCGTGCGATCGGCAATCCTAACTGGCGAACACAGATCAAGAAGAATGCTTCAGATTCGACCGAGCAGATACAAACTGCGGAGGGTCCGCACGCTTATGAGGCGAGCTTTCGCGCAGGAGGAGGCATGGCCATTGCCGCTCTAGCGCTCGCCAGTACTATGCCGATCGACGGAGATCTGCATCGCACTGAATACCTTCGTGCCGCTGCGGAAGCGTTTCGATTTCTCGATGTGCACAATCGCGAGTTACTCAACGACGGGAAGGAGAACATCCTCGACGACTACTGTGCGCTGATGGCTGCTACTGAACTGTATCGGGCCACGAAGCGGGAAACGTATCGCCTGGCAGCTGACCGGCGAGCCCTCAATTTAATGGAGCGTCTTAACAGCGCTGAAGGCCGCCACGACTATTGGCGAGCCGATGATGGTTCGCGGCCCTACTTCCATCCGTCAGACGCGGGCTTGCCTATCGTCAGTCTGCTTGAATACTCGCAGATTGCCTTGCCTGAAGCGCAGAAACATCTGCGTAGCGTTGTAGAGAGATCGCTGCGTTTCGAGCTTGGTATCACGTCGGAGGTCAACAATCCATTCGGATACGCCAGACAGCTGGTTCGTATGGGAGACGGAAGGGTCCGCAGCGCATTTTTCTTTCCTCACGACACAGAGGCCGCGCCATGGTGGCAAGGCGAAGATGCTCGATTGGCTTCACTATCAGCCGCGGCGCGGATGGCATCTCCGCTCTTCGATTCCGACCCCGTCTTTCAGTCACAGCTTCGGGAGTACGCCTGGAATCAGTTGCACTGGATTCTTGGCCGGAACCCCTTTGACGCAAGCATGCTGATGGGGAGCGGACATGGAAACGCACCGTATATGTTCTTTCGTTCTTATAAGTACACGAGTGCTCCAGGCTCCATCCTCAACGGTATTACTGCGGCTACCGACAGTGAGGATGGCATTGCTTTCAACGAGGGATACGCCGTGACCGGCAAGGATGAAGACTGGCGCTGGACTGAGCAGTGGCTTCCGCATGCCGCCTGGTACTTATATGCCGTTAGCCTTCCACACTCTTGATCCAGAGGATCGTGTGCGCCGTCGATGCCTGATCCCTCGACCGCGAGGCCAACGAGTTTCAGGAGCCTTAGACTTCATGGCTTAGAATTAGCGCGAACGCTTGAAGTTCTTCAAACCGCGCGATCGTGTTTCGAGAATATTCCCCGTAACGCGGGTCATTAAGTATCGCTGGAGCTAGGAAAGCATTCGCGGGAACCGTAACGGGAACCGTCTTTTTCACAACGCCTTCGGCCAGCCCATCAATATATTCCGCTAGTCTTCGACGCATTTCGATGAGGTCAGGTTCAGTGAGAAAATCTTTGTCTTCTTCACTGTAGAGAACCGCGAATTGATTCCAAAAGAGCGTTCCTGCAGTGAGAGATGTTCGGAGGATCATCTCGCTGGTGCGGACATGCCGTTCCCGGTCAACTCCGAATTCGTAATCTACAGAATCATTCATCGATCGAAGCGCTACTACTGTCTTGCCGACCTGATCCCGCAAGGCATCCGCTTGTTCAAGCAGATCTTTCTGGTCGGGCCGAGGTTCGATGAGACGGAGGAAACTCGCAATGGTTTTGAGAACGCCTGCGAGGCCCTGACGCATGACTGTGACAGTGCGCACTGGCCATATCTGATCGAAAACGAACCACATGACGAGAAGTGCGACGAGTATGCCGATAAGACGATCACGTGCGGGGGCGAGTTCGGTGGGAGCACTAAAATCTTCAAACGCCACGAGGTAAAATGAAAACGCCATCTGTAAGCCTACATAATTGAACCTTGGACCCCCTGCCGTCCAGGCCGAGATGAATGCAACGAATCCAATAAGAATGACCAGCGATGTGATCGAATCCATGTGCGGAAAGAGAAGAGAGATCGCTCCAAGACCTAGAATGAGGCCGCCGAAGATCGAGCCCAATAGGCGGAAGAAAAGCCTTTGTTTAATCGCGCCGCTACTACTTAGCCCGGTGACGATTACGGTAATCACAGCAGTCGAAATTCCAGGCCAATCAACAGCGTTGTAGACGACATAACAAAGAGTCGCGCATAGGCTAATCTTTAGTCCGAATGCAATCGTGTCGCTTCTGCCAACCGCCCCTGGAATGAAAAACGGCGCCTTTCTTACGGGCATCGCGACTAATTCTTTATTGCCCAATTGGGCGGCGTCGGTAGGCATCGTCAGAAGAGCATGAAGGGCTGCTTCGACTCGATCCAGCAACGTCACACAGTTCTCGGGCATAAATTGCAAGCGGCTTTCAATTTTTGGAATGGAAACCGGGATCAGTTCACGGCACTGTTCAGCGATGATTGCGCACCGTCGTCTTAGCTCTGGACTATCTTCCTCAGTATTTTGCAGGCCGAAAGCGGCGGAGACATCCAGGATCTGGGAGAGCATCGTGAGGCGCAAACGTGTTCCCGGAGGGAGGGTCCCTGCATCGAGATCTCGCTCCGCAATTTTGTTGTATAGCTCCAGCATTCCATTTGTACCGGCTATTGCAAGGCGGGAGACGGGAAGCACTGCGGCGGATCGCTCTTCTGGTGTCCCACTCTGAGCGTATACAGTGAACATCTTCTCCAGCGCCTGGTATCGGATTTTGCGCTGTGCTTCTAATTTTTTCGCGGGGTCGCGATCGCCGAAGAGGTACTCCACCAGAACAGCAGAGCCGACCGCGACTGAGAGCGTCGCGAGCAGCCAGAGCGAGCCTTTAACCAAACTGTCCGCAGGGGCATGTTTCTCCCAATTCCCAATTACGGTGCAGAATATTAACCCCCAGGTCGATCCGAGAGTCGGAAAGTTGGTTGAGGCCACCAGCACACCCGCAACAAATGTAACGATGGCGACGCTCAGTACACGGGCCATCGGATCGTTGTCACTAAGGATGACAACTCCCAGCTCAACTGCAATCGCAATTGCGACAGTGAGCAACGAAATCAGGCCGGTCCGGAAGGAAATTGTGGGACTGTCGCGTCCGACGAGGAAGATAAAGTACATGCCGATGTAAATAGACGGCATCCGCCAGGTCAACATGAGGATCAGAGTGATTATCGTTGCAAGTACGATACGGAGAGAGCTGTTGAGCCGCCCAGGCGTGGGTTGTAGATCCTCCCAGAACTTTCGCTTTAGAGACGTGATGGTGCCGAATAAAGATGTTTCCACCATTTGCTATCTCACGACCGTCACTGCGGTAGCGCCGATGCGAAACAAATCCGGGTCGGGATCCTTGACCCGAACACGAACAGGGAATCGCGTGGAAAGATGAACCCAGTTCAAGGTGCGCTCGATGTTGGGTAGTCCGCCGGTGACGCTTCCATCTTCCGGGAAGACGCCGAATCCAATGCTCTCGACGACCCCATTGAACCGTCGGTCAGGATGCCCCATGAGGTACACATCAACATGCGCTCCGATGCCGATATTCTTCACCTTCGACTCGCGATAGTTTGCGACAACCCACCAGGTCCGAGTGTCTATGAGGGTGAAAAGCGGCGTGCCTGGACGCGCGTACTCGCCTACAGAGATATTCATGTTGGTCACGTAGGCATTGAAGGGAGCGACAACGCGGCAGCGCTCCAGATCGAGTCGCGCACTGTCCACCTTCGCTGCCTTTCCTGGCCGTTCCGACATCAGCGTATCGACCGTATCGATAGTGTGAATTGCCTGTCCCAGCTTCGCCTGCGATTCTGCTGCGGCAGAATCCGCCTCTTGTTGTCGCAGGATCGACGTGGCGAGTTGAGCTTGCGATTGCTCCAGCGCGGCCTGGGCTTCATCGAAGTTTCCTTGGGCGACTCGGACTGCGGTATTGGCCTGATCGATCTGCTCTACCGTCACGTACTGCTTTTTTAGCAGTGGTTCGATGCGGTGCAGGTCATTGGTGGCCAGCTTCAACTGAGCCTCCGCAGCCGCTACGGATGCTTGAGATCGGGAGACGGTGGCCTTCGCCACATCAATGCTGCTGCCTGCAGTTTTGACACCGGTTCTGGAGCTATGGACACCCGCAAGAGCAGCTTCGGCGGCGCTGTTCTGGGCCGCGATTCTTCGTTTCGCATCGATGATCTGCTGCTCCAGTGCCTCCTGATCCGACAACGCCTGCTGTAGGGCGTACTCATAGGGGCGAGGATCGATAAAGAACAGGAGGTCGCCTTTCTTCACGAACGCATTGTCCTTTACCGGAAGTTCCACCAGCCTGCCGCTTACCTCTGGAGCAATCTCGATGTAGTTTGCCCGCACGCTCGCGTCGTCGGTGCGAGGGTGAAGATCGGTTTGCAAGATGACAATAAAGAGGGCGACTAATGCGGACGCAACAACGCCGATGGCAATCCTACGGCCAATTTGTTTGCGGTCAAGAGCTTCGGGTGCCTGTTCCATGTGTCCTCCTACCGGAAAAAAATCAGCCAGAGCAGGCTTGTGAAGAGTATGACGACGCTGGGGTAGAAGAGCGCGACCGGCCCAACCTCAGAGTCCAACTTGAATCGAACCAGGAAGTGACGTACGACGAACGCGAGGACCACGGCAATCGACAGACAGAGCATCCATACCGGGAAAAAGGAGCCAATAATATCAATCGACGGCGCATGGTGGCACCCGGCGCAGAGTAGGCACAAAGCTAATAGGGAAGCTGGACGCTTGCTTCTCATGGTCATCACTTCTGGCCATCCTGTATATGTAATTTCGTTGCGGGTGGTTTGGTCCTAAGCAGGTTTCCAGTCACAAACTCAAGATCAACGGCTTCTAGAAGCAACTGAGATCGTGCCGAGACGCCGGAGAGTCGAGCCTGTGCTAACTGTCTTTCGGCAGTAACCACATCGATCAAATTTTTCACTCCATATTGATAGGCTTCCAGAGAAGCAGAGTACGAAGTGTTCGCAGAGTCGAGCAGGGCAAGTGCGGCCTGCTCTTTTCTCAGTGCCGTACGAAAAGCAATAAACGCTGTCCAAACTTCCCGTGTTGCCTGATCGTGTTTCGTGGTCATTACATCCTGTGCCTCACGTCTCGTCGATTCGGCAATGGCCACTCCGTTTTTTCTAGCTCCTCCATCGAAGATCCGCCACTCCACTCCCAACTCGGCGGACCAGGTAGTTACGTTGGCATAACCAAGCTGGCCATTGTCCGCCGTAGGCCATACCACGGTCTGTGCCGCAGAGCCCGACAGTGAAATCTTCGGACGATATTCCGCTTTGGCCGCTCTCACCTGATCGTCAGCCGCGCGAATCTCTGCAGCCTGAGCCATCAGGTCAGGCCGATCCGACAGGGCTCGATCGATCAGCTCATTGATGGAAAGGGTAAGCGATTCGGGCAACGAGGAATCTTTCTGCGCGTCGATAGTTATATCCGGCGAAGGCTCCACGCCTATCGCTTCGGTAAGCGTAACTCGCGAGATTTTCTCGTCGCCGTCCGCAGACTCCAAATCGAATACGGCCTGCGAGGTCTCGGCGCGGGCATTGAGCACGTCAGGCAAGGTGGAGCGTCCGTTTGCTAGTTGATCTTCGGCTGCATCCTGAGTGGTTTGCGCGGTCTTAAGCGTCTCCTGTGCCGCCTGCAGTCGTTCCTGCGCAGTAAGCAGTTTGTAATAGTCACTAGCTACTTGAAAAGCCACTTCCTGATTCGCCTGGATGAAGTTAGCGCCTGCGGCTAGTTTTTCGGCTTTCGCGCTGTCGACCTTGGCCTCTCGTTTGCCAAAGTCAAAGAGCAGATACTGCAGCGTGACCTCGGGTTGGATCAGCGGGATCTCAACCGTAGAATAGCCGCGAGGTAAAAGCGACTCCGGAAACGGGGAGATCGTCCGCTGGTCAGCAAATACTGCAAGTCCAGCGAGCACAGGGTAGTAAGCGCTCTTCTCTATCCCGAGCTGTTCGGCCTTTTGCTTCGCTTGCTCCCACACGATTCGAGTGCGGGGATTATTGCGTTCCGCTATATCGATCAGTTCGGGAAGCGTGTACACCCGTTTAGGATCGAGGGTTGCAACCTTTCCCGACGGAACGGCATGAGCAGCACAGTCTGATGCCGAGCCAGGCGTCGACGCGGTACCCGCACACTGCGTAAGCCCGCTTTGTGGTGTCCAGAAACCCACAAAGAAAAACATCAGCGCCAGCCTGAAACTGGATTTAGAAAGAAGGTGGGTCGTGTCTTTCATCTGAGAATGGTCAAAGTCTACCAGTTCGTTCCCGACAGAGAGATTGTAATTCCGATCGAAAAAGATAAGGAGACTCTACGAGTCGTTAGACTGGAAGAGATTGACCACTCATCCGAGCGACCGGCGCAGCACGGTTCTGGCGCGCAACAAACGGGATTTCGTCGCGGCTACGGAGATTCCTGCGATTTCGGCGATCTCTTTGATCGAAGTGTCGTGTACCTGTTGAATTTCCACGATCGTGCGAAGCGCTGGTCTCAGCCGGCGGATTGCGCGTTTTAGATGGTGTTCTCGTTCGGACCTCGCATAGTGCTCTTCAGTATTGGCCCGTCGATCGGGCACCTCCCAATGCTGCCACGTTTCGCCCTCCGCCCCGCCATCCATTGAAATCTCGGGATGCGCGCGTTTCCGACGTAGAATCATGAGCGCGGAGTTGATGGCAATTCGTGTAACCCACGTGGAGAAAGTTGACCTGCCGTCGAAGTTCTTGAGGTGAACATAAGCCTTCAGAAAAGCATCTTGAAGTGCATCTTCCGCGTCTTGCCGATTTCTCGTGATCCGATACATCGTGCTGAAAGTTTTCTTTGAGTGGCGATTCCAAAGCTCGGAGAAAGCGAGATGCTCTCCCGTCTTCGCTGCAGCGACCAACATCTCATCATTGGAGGTCTCGAGAATAGCTTGCACGCTTATGGTGCCCGTTGAAAAGTATGAGTCCATTTGGAAGGCCTTTCTGAGAAATTTTGGAGAAATTTCGCTATGTCGACGATTAAGATCAAACTTCGTACCAATTAGAAGACCAGTGAAACGTTTGATTCAGGTATTGAAGAGAGTTGTCCATGAGTGCTTGTATTTGTCCTGTGAGCGATGAGAATCGCTAAACGGATAAGGATCTTCCCGAAGGTAAAGCGGAAACCGATCGCTCGATAGCCTAAATCGTGCTTCTATTGGGACACTCTTTCGAGGGGGGAGGAGAATTTCCTCAATGCGAATATCGCTTGCTCGCGAAGGGTGCGCTCGCTACAGAAAGGTTGGTTTAGTCGCCGCTCATGGTCTTGTCGGAGGACGAAACCACCAGTCGTCGTCCAAACATCCGTGCGTCAAGGGAGTAGGCTCCAGGTCCCAACAGCCCCAGAGAAGCGGCGACCAGAATAGAAGAGATGAGAGGGATGAAGACGAGATCCTTCATGTCAAGCAGCATCGCTACCTCAATCAGACAGCATGCGATCGAAGACACTGGAGTGAATAGTCCAAGACAGATTGCAACACCCAGCAAACCCAGGCCGGCGGACTGCCAAATGTGAGCGGCTGGATTTCCCTGGGGCATTGCTTCGGTGAAAAGCGTTGCAGCGACAGAGACACGCAGAAGAATCAAAGCAACGCCCGCCGCTCCCGTCGGGAACATCGAAAAGAGTCTCTGCACAGTCGTGAGCCTATCCGGTCTACGGAAAACCGGCAAACCCGAAGAGAGGGTACGAAGAGTAATACTTTTGGGGGGTATCGCAGTACTCTACTCACCGGTCTGCCCCGCATCTTGCAGGAGCTCAGCAGGCGGATTCGGAAGTTTAATGTCACTCCAGCTCAGCCACGGAGATAAAATGAGACGTCCACCACCGAATCAAATCGGTCGATGCTCGGGAGTTTCCATCTGGGCTGTTCTGTGGAAGATCCGAGCGGAGTAGAAGGATCGAAATGAGTGAAATACGTACAATTAGAGTTCTCACGGTCGACGATCATCCGCTTCTTAGAACTGGAATTTCGGGCGCGATCAACGCGCAGCCCGACATGTCAGTCGTGGCCGAAGCTGCCGATGGCGAAGAGGCGATTGCATCGTTTCGATTACACCGCCCGGATGTAACACTGATGGATATTCGGATGCCCAAGACGAATGGCATCGACGCGATCTCAGCCATTCGTAAGGATTTTCCTAACGCTCGCATCGTCGTCCTGACCACCTACGGAGGCGATATTCAGGCTCTTCGAGCTTTCAAGGCTGGAGCAGTCGGGTATCTCTTGAAAAGTATGCTGCGTACCGAGCTAATCGACACCATACGGCTCGCTCATGCAGGTATGAGACGGATTCCGCCCGAGATAGCCCAGGAATTGGCAGAGCACGCCGGCGACGAGATCCTCACAACGCGAGAGATCGAAGTGCTGCGCGATGTTGCCAAGGGAAGTTCTAACAAGGTGATCGCATCGCGCCTTGCCATCTCTGAGCATACCGTCAAGGGGCACCTCAAAAACATTCTTTCCAAGCTTGACGCAAGTGATCGGACTCACGCAGTTATGATCGCTCTCAAGCGCGGCTTTCTAGACATCTAATGTTGGTTAGTAGACCGGCTAGTCACGGTAGGGAGGATGTCTCGATCACATAATCGACAGTAGTCCTGCTTGACATCATCGTAGCGTTCGCGAAGGTCGACAGCGCAACTTTGAAGGGGCGTTGACTGTCTCCATTTGGATCGAGCTTCTTTCTCTCACATTCGATTGGCCTTCTCCCATTGAGCCGCTACCGAAACAGGGTCAACTTCAGTCAAAAAAATTGACACGGGAATAGCAACCAAACGATAGACTTTAGTTCAGGCGTGACGAGTGTGTCATGTGATTCCAGAAATGCGCTTTATGACTGATTCAAGCGTCGCTCAGATCGCGTGCATCGGATGATCTCTAAAATGGAAGAATTAAGGCTTGATCCTATGGGGGATAACGAGTTTACGCGATGAGTTCAATCAGCTTCAGGCACCCTGCCTCTCTGTTGTTCTGCTTCGGCGCCTGTCTACTAGCAGGTTGCAGCGCAAAGCCATCCGATCTAAAAAGCGAAGCTCCACCGGCCGCTGTCGTCCAACCCGATGCCGACCCAAATCTGGTTCACGTTGATCACCCGGATCAGTTCACGCTGGTTGCGGCGACAGACTACGCTGCCACCTCCACGATCCAGGTCACCGGCACGGTAAATCCCGACATCTCGCGCACTATTCCGGTGATATCCATTGCCTCCGGCCGCGTCGTTGAGGTCCACGCCCGCATCGGTGACTACGTTAAGAAGGGCCAGCTCCTGATGGACGTTCAGAGCACCGACGTGTCCGGTGCTTTTGGCTCTTACCTGAAGGCTGTGAACGACGAACGTCTTGCCAAGGTACAGCTCGACCGGGCGAAGATCCTCAACGACAAGGGGGCCATTCCCAATAGTCAGGTTGAGATCGCCCAGAACGCCGAAGACGATGCAAAGGCCGCCCTATCTGCCTCCGAAGAGCAACTCCGCGTTGTTGGTGTTGACAAAAACCACCCAGCCGCAACGGTCAAGGTTTACGCACCCGCCTCGGGCTTTATCATCGCCCAAAATGTCACCAATGCCGCCGCAGCCGGAGTCACTTACGCCGGCTCGGCCAACGCCTTCACCATCGCCGACCTGTCGCACGTATGGATTATCTGCGACGTCTACGAGAACGATCTTCCCACAGTCCATCTCGGTCAGAAGGCGGACATCCGCCTCACCGCCTACCCCGACCGCGTTCTCACCGGCGTCATCAGCGACATCGGAGCCGTCCTCGATCCACAGATCCGCACGGCCAAGGTTCGTATTCAGGTTGAGAATCCCAACACCCTAATGCGCGTCGGCATGTTTGCCACCGCCACCATTCACGGCAAGACCGCGCAGACGCACGTGCAGGTGCCTGCCACCGCAGTACTCCATCTGCACGACCGCGACTGGGTCTACACTCCCGCCGGGGACGGCAAGTTCCGCCGAGTGATGGTGCGCGGGGGCGCATCCTTGCCGGGCAATATGCAGGAGATTATCTCCGGCCTTAACGCGGGCCAGCAGGTCGTCACCAACGCCCTCGCGCTGCAGAACACGGCGGATCAGTAATGATTCGTAAGCTCGTCGATTTTGCACTGAACAATCGCTGGCTGATACTCGGCCTCGCGATTATGCTGTTCGCCTGGGGCATCGTCTCCTTCCACAACCTGCCGGTGGAAGCCTACCCCGACGTTGCCAACAACTACGTCCAGATCATCACCCAGTGGCCCGGCCGCGCCGCCGAGGAGATCGAGCAGCAGGTCACCATCCCGCTCGAGATCGGAATGGCGGGCATCCCGCACATGACCCACCTGCGGTCAACCTCGCTCGCCGGAATCTCCAGCCTCAACCTTATTTTTGACGACGACTCGGTCAACGACTGGAATCGTGAAAAGGTTCTTGAGCGCCTCGCCCAGGTCACTCTCCCAACGGGCATTCAACCGCAGATGGGCACCGACTGGAGCCCCGTCGGTCAGATCTATTGGTACACCCTCCGCAGCACCAACCCGCTCTACGACAACATGGATCTCAAGTCCCTCGAGGACTGGACCATCGAAAAGCAGTTTAAATCCGTTCCCGGTGTTGTCGACGACTCAAGCTTTGGTGGCATGACACGCGAGTATCAGGTCCGCGTCGATCCCGACAAACTCGTTGCTTACGGGCTCAGCATCGGTCAGGTCGAGCAGCAGCTGGCCAACAACAACACCAACGCAGGCGGCAGTTTTATCGAACAGGGCCAGCAGCAGATCAACGTCCGCGAAGTTGGCCTTTACAAGAATGTCCACGATATAGAAGAGACCGTCCTTAAGACTCAGTCCGGCACCGCACTCCGCGTCAAAGATATCGCGACGGTCGCCCAGGGACCGAAGATCCGGCTCGGTCAGATCGGCAAAGCATGTCGCGCCGGGGGCCTGCCTCTCACCGACCCACCAGGTTCCTGGACCGCGAACGACCCGTGCGTCGATCACCAGGACAAGCCTGGCAGCTCAAAGGCGATCCATCGGGAAGATGGAAAGATCGTCGATGACGGGGACGTTGTTGAGGGCATTGTTGCTCTCCAGAAGGGGGATGACTCTGAGTTCGCCCTGGCTGGCATTCACAAGAAGGTGGACGAACTCAACAACCGTGTCCTCCCGCCAGGAGTCAAGGTCGTCCCGTTTCTTGATCGAAGCGACCTGCTTCACTACACAACCCATACGGTGCTGCATAACCTCACCGAAGGCATCATCCTCGTCGTCATCAT
Organism: Tunturibacter gelidoferens; assembly: GCF_040358255.1. NCBI lineage: Bacteria > Pseudomonadati > Acidobacteriota > Terriglobia > Terriglobales > Acidobacteriaceae > Tunturiibacter > Tunturiibacter gelidiferens. Next base: position 4,439,190 of record NZ_CP132938.1, on the reverse strand, counting down.
TCTCTTCCTGTTTCTGGGGAACGTCCGCGGCGCTCTCATCGTCTCTCTCACCATTCCGTTTGCTCTTCTCTTTGCCTCCATCTGTCTCGACCTCCGGCACATCCCCGCGAATCTCCTGTCTCTGGGCGCGTTGGACTTCGGCATGGTTGTCGACGGCGCTGTCGTAATGGTGGAAAACATCGTCCGTCACCTCAGCCATCAGCGCAAAGACTCGCTGTCTCCGGCAGAGCAGATTCGCGAGGCCGCGCACGAAGTGCAGCGCCCCGTCTTCTACGCGATCGGCATCATCATCACGGCCTATCTGCCGATCTTCACCCTGCAGGCAGTTGAAGGCCGTCTCTTCCAGCCCATGGCCTGGACCGTGGCGTTCGCTCTTCTCGGTGCTCTTGTCTTCTCCATGCTGATCGCGCCGGTTCTGGCCAGCCTGCTCTTTCCCAACGGCACAACGGAATGGCAGAACCCGGTGATGGCGTGGCTCACCGATCGATATCGTCACTCCGCGAGATGGGCCATCGAGCATCGTTACGTTACGCTCAGCGTGGCAGGTGGGGCTCTTGCTCTTGCTCTGTTCCTGGGGCTCAGCGGCGTGATCGGGTCAGAGTTTCTTCCTCATCTCGATGAAGGCGCCATCTGGGTGCGTGGCACACTCGCCCCAAGCACCGGTCCCACGGAGAGCCTGCGAGTGATGAATCAGGCTCGTATCATCCTCTCTTCTTTTCCCGAGGTGACCCAGGTCGTAAGTCAGACCGGTCGTCCTGACGACGGCACCGATGTTACCGGTTTCTTCAACACGGAGTACTTTGTCGACCTGAAGCCCAAAGAAGCGTGGCGTCCCGTCTTCAAGAAAAACAAAGACGAGCTGATCGGTGCGATGGACCGCGAGCTGGAGAAGATGCCCGGCGTCATCTGGAACTTCTCGCAGCCGATCTCCGACAACGTCGAAGAGGCCGTCAGCGGTGTCAAAGGCGAACTCGCCGTCAAGATCTACGGGGATGATCTCAAGACCCTCGAGGCGAAGGGTGACCAGATCGTCTCCATCATGAGCAAAATCAAAGGAGTAAGTGATCTCGGGCTATTTCGCGTCATCGGCCAGCCCAATCTGAACTACACCGTAAATCGCTCGGCCGCGGCACGCTTTGGAATCAATGTCGCCGATATTCAGGACGCAATCCAAACCGCAGTGGGGGGCAACGCAGTCAGCCAGGTTCTTCAGGGTGAAGCGCGTTACGACCTCGTCGTCCGCTATCTGCCGCAGTACCGCGACACGCAGGAGGCCATCAATAATATCCGGCTTCTTTCGCCCTCGGGAGAGCGTGTCTCGCTGGCACAGCTTACCAACATCTCGATGGAAGATGGTGCTGAAACGATCTCTCGCGAAGGTGGCCAGCGCTTTGTGGCCATCAAATACAGCGTTCGCAATCGCGATCTCGGCAGCACCGTCGAAGAGGCCATCGCTAAAGTCAATGAGCAGGTAAAGCTCCCGCCCGGCTACAAGATCGACTGGGCTGGCGAGTACGAGAGCCAGAAGCGCTCCTCTCGCCGTCTCATGCTCGTGCTTCCCGTTACGATCCTCATCATCTTCATCATTCTCTATTCCATGTTTCACTCCGGCAAATGGGCCGGCCTTATCTTAGTCAATGTCTCAATGGCTCCAGTCGGCGGTCTGCTCGCTCTGCTCCTTACTCACACAAACTTCAGCGTCTCCTCTGGCGTCGGCTTTCTGGCTCTCTTCGGCGTCTCGGTTCAGACGGGTGTCATTATGCTCGAGTACATCAATCAGATGCGGGTTCGTGGCCACTCCATCGAAGAGTCCGCAATCGAAGGGGCAGTGCTTCGCCTTCGTCCCATCATGATGACCATGCTCGTTGCCACTCTAGGTCTTCTACCTGCAGCAACCTCGCACGGCATCGGGTCCGACTCGCAGCGTCCCTTCGCCATGGTCATCGTCGGCGGTCTCATTGGCGCGCTTCTCATCAGCGTCTTCCTTCTGCCCACGTTATACGTCTGGATTGCAAGGCCCGACGATGTCCTCCCTACCCCCGAGACGGAGTTTGAGAACTAATGCAGTTCAAGCATGCAGGCAAATCTTCAATAAGAACTACGCAGACCAAAGGAGGTTCGGAAAACTACATGACGAAGAAAAAACATCGAATCCTCCTTGTTGCCTCCTGCCTTCTGCTCGTGGCTCGTGTCGCGTTTCCGCAGACTCAGCCATCCAGCTCCGCCCCTGCCGCCATCACCATGCAGCAGGCCGTAGATATAGCGCGAATGAAGAATCCCAACCTGCTCTCCTCACAGCAGAACCTGCTCTCAGTCAAAGCTCAGGAGATTCAGGCTGGAGTTAGAGCCAATCCCTACTTCGGATTTACTGGATCAAACATAACTCTTCCTGCAGAGGGAGCCTCTAATCCATATTCCTATAGTTTGCAGGTTTCGAGGCTCTTCGAGCGCGGCGAGAAGCGTCGCTGGCGTCTCGACAGCGCCCGCTCCACCACGGCCCAGACCGACGCCCAATACCACCAGCAGGAGCAACAGACCATACTTGCCGTGCGCCAGGCCTTCACCAGCTTCGTCATCGCAAAGGCTGCAAAAAAACTAGCCGACGACAACCTAAGCGACTTCAGGCACGAGCTCGACATCGGACGGGAGCGCTACAAAGCCGGAGATATCGCCAAGCTCGACTTCGAACGCCTCGACCTCCAGCTGGCTCAGTTTGAATCTGACGAGTCCAACGCCATCACGAATGCCCAGCAGGCCAGCATCCAACTTCAGGCTCTCCTGGGCTATGACAAAGCTCGCACCGACTTCGATGTCATCGGTGATGTTGTGCCGCCGCTCGTCTCCGACACGATGGAAGGGCTGGAACAGAAGGCGCTCGCCGCGCGCCCCGACTACCATGCCGCCCATCTCGGCGTGGCCGTTGCCGATGCCAACGTCAAGCTCGCCTACGCGAACGGCACCACCGACCCAACCCTCGAAGGCGAATATGACCGCAGCGGCACCTATAACTCTGCCGGCTTCAACTTCAATATTCCCATCCGAATCTTTGATCGAAATCAGGGGAATAAAGAGACCAGCAAATATCTCGCACAGGCTAGTCGCTTCACCGAGCTTGCGACCCGCAATCAGGTAGTCGCCGACGTAGATCAGGCTTGGTCCGGCTACGCTAATGCCAAGGTCCTCTCCGACCGCTACAACGGCCACTACCTCGACGAAGCGAAGGACGTTCTCGATATCGCCCAGTTCAGTTATCAGCACGGCGGCCTTGCCCTGATCGACTATCTGGACGCACTGCGCGAATCCCGCTCCGTCACATCCGACGCTCTCAACGCCTACTCCCAGACATGGATGGCAATCCACCAGCTAAGCTTCGCCACCGCCACCGAGATAGTCCCATAGCCTCGCTGAGGTTCTGTATCACATGGCAAAGAAGCGACAGACATACTAGCCCAATTGCAAACAGCTAAACCGCTCCTCTGCGCGACGGCATCAGACGATCCGTGCTTTCGCCTGAACGGCTGAACCGTCCATTAAGAATCGATCCACCCTTCCAGACAAAAAATAAAGTCGAGAAAAGTGGCGCATTTTTTATGCCTCAGAAATGTGGTGTTTGGAAACCACGTTTACCACACATTTCACCACAACCTGACCACGTTTCTACCACCATCTGCAGCCGAAAATCTGGAAAAACCCCTGCAAAACGGTGCAACACCACAGCTGTATATTTATGTCCGCAATCCTCGTTGCAAGGGTCAGTTACTGGGCTTTCAGCGCTTCGACTGGATCGACTCCAGCAGCGCGCCGCGCTGGTAGATAGCTGGCAATCGCAGCCGCTGTCGCCAGGACAACCGGTACCGCAAAGAACGTCAGGGGATCGAGCGGGCTGATGCCGAAGAGCAGGGTTTTCATGAGCTGCATCAGTGCAGCTGCTGCTCCAAGGCCAACGGCAATGCCAACTCCGGTTAGCACAAGAGCCGATCGAACGAACATCCACCGCAGCAGGTTTTTCTGTGCTCCAAGTGCCAGTCGAATTCCTATTTCGCGAGTCCTCTGCGAAACAGCATATGAGATAACTCCATAGATGCCGACGAGGCTCAGGGCAAGTGCCATTGCACCGGCAAGCGCCAGCATTACAAGCGTGAATGAGGTCCGCGCAAGCGACTGGCTATAGATCTCCTGCATAGTGTTCACCGATGCGAGCGGCAGGCTCGCGTTCACAGACCAGACGGCCTGTTGCACCTGGTTGAGGAAGCTTTCAGTTCCAGCACGGTTACTGCGAATGGCGAACGTGACAAAGCGTGGGGCATCGATGGTAGGCTTCGGCGTATATGGATCGTTGATCATTGCCGGCCAGTAGACGATGGCGGGCGCTTTCTCATCAACGCCGTGCACCCTCACATCTTCGACGACTCCGATCACCTCCTGCCATGGAGTGTTTGAGAACTGACGGAGCCGTTTGCCGATAGCCGAGGACGCCGAACCCCACGACTCCCGCGCAAAGTTCTCCGACACGATCACCTTGGGCCGCAGGTCGTAGATATCTGCCCATGTGAAGTCGTGACCAGCCACAAAACGTGTACCCATAGCATTGAAGTACGCTGGTGAGACGAAGTTGAAGAGCCTGAGAGGAGGTTCCCCGCCTTCGTAATTTTTTCCTTCTACGCGAATCTGGTCCCAGTTGGGGTCGATGTTCTCCATGGGAACAGATCCGGCGAACCCAACCGAAGTGACTCCCGGAATGGCAGCGATTTTGTCGGCGATGTTGTTCTGAACGTGCGTGACCACTTGCGGATCGGAGACCAGCAGGTCGGGAATCCAAATATGCATGGTTTGCAGGTGCTGAGGATCGGCAAAGCCGGGCTCGACGCGGTGCAGCGCAGCGAAGGTGCGAATCATAAGCAACGCGCTTATTAACAGAACGAGCGCCATGGCTACCTGTGCTATGACCAGTACATTGCGCGAGTGCTGCCGCGCACGACCAGCGCTGGCTGTCCGGTTTCCGCCTCCCATCATTGCAGAGGTTTGGGTCCGCGCATATCTCATAGCCGGTATGGATCCGAAGAACAGCCCCGAAAGAATCGAGAGAGCGAGAGTCAGGCCGAGCGAGCGCGCATCGAGAGAGAGTTCGCTCAGGCGCGGCAGATCGACGGGACCCGTGGCAACGAGGAGGCGCAAGCCGACAAAGGCTACCACGATCGCAAGTACGCCGCCGAGGAGTCCGAGCGATATGCTTTCGATCATCAGCTCACGCGCGATGCGCATACGGCCAGCGCCGAGCGCGGCTCGAATGGAAAGCTCCTGGTGGCGAGACTCCGCACGCACCAACAGGAGATTGGCCACGTTGGTGCATGCAATCAGCATCACGAGTCCGACGGTCGCCATAACCACCCACAACATACTGCTTACGCCGCCAATGATCTGCTGCTTCAGTGAACGGAGGCTGGGTGTGATTCGCCACGTCTCGTAGAAGTGAGGGTTGGTCCCGGGGCCGTTTGACCAGGAATCCATCCAGACAGGAATCAGACGCGCAATGTCGGCATCTGCCTGTGCGATCGCGATCCCGGGCTTGAGACGAGCGATTCCGTAGAAGCCGAAGCCTGCGAGTTTTTGATTGGTGCGATCCAGCGCCAGCGGGATCAGAAGATCGAAATCACGATCGACGAGCCGGAAGCCGCGCGGCATCACGCCAACAACCTCTCTGGTCTGGGCGTCGACCTGAATAGGGCGCCCGATCACATTGCGATCTCCGCCGAAGCGGCGTTGCCAATACCCGTAGCTCAATACCACGCTCTTTCGTCCATGCGGATCCTGATCGACTTCAGAAAGCCAACGGCCGGCTACAGGAGGAACTTTAAGTGTCTCGAGTACGCCGTCGCTCACGATCTCGGTTCGCACCTCTTCCGGTTTAGCCACGCCCGTTACACTGGCCGTACCCGGCGTCCAAATACCCATTGTCTCGAACGTTCGATTGTGCTGAGAGAAAGTGAGGTACATCGACGATGAGAGCTGAAGGCCGTTGGAAAAGTTGGCGAGTCCCCCGGCGCCTGGAGCGTTGAGCCATAGAGAGACAAGCTGTTCTGAATTGGGGTAAGGCAACGGCTTCAAAAGGATGCTGTTCAACACGCTGAAGATCGCGGTATTGGCCCCGATCCCGATCGCCAGCGTAAGGAGAACGGTCGCGGTAAAGCCCGGCGACGTCCGCAGCCTTCGGAAGGTGAACTTCAAGTCGGCCACAATGGATTCAAGCGCCGGCCATTGCCATACTTCACGGCTGCGCTGTTCAATGAGAGCCACGTTGCCAAATTCGCGCCGCGCCTCCTGCTCTGCCTGCTTGCGCGAGATGCCGTCGTCCATCAACTCCTCGATACGGTTCTCCATATGTTCCTGGATCGAAACGGAGATATCGTCATAGCGGTGGCGTCGAGAGAAAAATTGAGCGAACCACTGCAATTGTGACCTCCTACGCCTTGGCAACAGCGAGCACGCGCGTGATGCCGGCGAACATCTTTTCGAAGCTGATGACTTCTTTCTCGAGGTGGCGGATGCCCGCGTCAGTAAGTCGATAAATGCGCGTGGGGCGGCCCTTGGTAGAAACTCCGGTCTCCGCTTCGAGCCAGCCTTCCTTCAGCATTCGCTGGAGTGCCGGATAGAGAGAACCTTCTTCCACCTGCAGCAGGTCGTCGGACACCTGTTTAATATGCTTCACGAGTGCATAGCCATGCATGGGGTGTAGTCGCAGGGACTGAAGAATCATGACCTCCAGCGCACCAGGGAAAAGATCGCGATGTTTGGGGTTCTTCGCCATGGAAGAAATACTATATCAAAATACCTATTTTAAAAATAGGTATTTTATCAGGTGAAGCATACATAAAAAACTTCGCTCCTTCAACTCGGGCAAAATTCTGCATGTGATCTATAGGCGGGCTCCAAATCGTGCAGAGAACGCAGAGTTGGATCGGTACGGTAAGCCCCGCTCGCTGCGGAAACGTTTCCGCAGTCAACTCCTGCTTCATTGCGGAAGGAGGGCGTACGGTGCGGCTGGGGCTGCGGCACTGTTGCCTGTCGCAAAGAGATCGTGATGGTGACGAGGATCAATCACACCGCCTCACTACCTAAAATGTTCCGGCACTGACGGAGTTCTTCTGCTCAACGTTCGATTTGCAGACGGTGGAGAGACCTAACGAGAAACTAGCGGTGCAGCGGAACACCGACGGCTTTATGCTGATACCGTGGTACGGCAAGCGCATGACTCCGCAGCAGTGGTCTGCCCGATTCTTCTGCATCCGTGAGAGTGATTAGTAGCGCGTCCATAAGTTGCGTGGCAAACCGTGCGCGGGATGAGACCCGCCACTAGACCGAGGCCCAACCTGGACATGCGGAAGAAATTGGGATAGAAGATATACAGTAACCGTGGACCCAATGAGTATAACTTTGGGGCTGGTTCGCTGCCGCTCGGACCTCAAGTCCGGAGCTGGCATTCAAGACAGCCTTCTATATTTCAGGTATCCCGAAACCTCAGGCTACCGAAGCCAAGACCCCTATCTAGCGACTCCATCCGGCACGAGACATTTAGCATAAGGAAGTTACCATGAGCACTCTTTGGTTCCTTGCCGCATTGGCTTTGGATGATCGTACGTTACCGACTCCAGGCGAAAATCCAGGCGAAACTGGCAGTTTTCTCCCAGGAATACCCGACAACCTGCTGATACTCGTTGTCTCGATCGGCGCGCTTCTGGCGGTGCCAACCTTGAAGGTGGCAGTCCTTTTGCTTCGAGAATTTAAGTTCTGGCTTCGTGAACATCTCTAAGAAAAATTGTATCAGCGTAGAAAACGGTGAGGGTTAGGAAACTTTTCTACCCTACGTGATGCTGCTTTCGCAGTCGTTGTCTGCGTACCAACAATTCTCGTCCTCGGATTTTTGCCAAGCCTACACTAGTATCACGTCGTCGTAACCTGTAGTGCGATTCTCAATGCGGCGATCACTGTGGCTGTCTGTTGGAATCCGGATGATATGACCAGGAGTACGGCCTTATCCAACAATGTATAAACAAGAAAGTCTCTTGTTAACGGGGGCTACTAACTCCTGTAGATGAGGTGGAGGAATCTTTTGTTTGCGCGAATTCGTAAATCTGCATTCGGTCCTGCCTTGTGCGGTCTGTTTCTTGTCCTTGCGATTGTTGTTTCACATCCTGTAGCCGAGATGGGTCTGGATGACGATTGGTCTTACATTTGGAGCGCACGGGTACTCGCCGATACGGGGCACGTTGTTTATAACGGATGGTCGGCCGCTATGCTGGGTTGGCAACTGTACCTCGGCGCACTCTTCTTCAAGATATTCGGATTTTCTTTTTTTATTGCTAGGGTCTCCGTACTAGTTGTTGCGGTAGCGACGATCATGTTGGCTCAACGCCTTCTCGTTCGCTTAGGAGTGAACGAGTGGAACGCTACGGTCGGCGCTCTGATGATTGCGCTGTCACCAGTGTTTTTGTCAGTGGCCTTTAGCTTTATGTCCGACGTCCCGGGGTTTTTCTGTATAGTTCTTTGTTTCTACAGTTGCGCACGCGCGATTCAGGCAAGCACGACGCGGAAGGCGATTGGATGGCTCGTGTTTGCAGCGCTATCAAATGCAGTTGGTGGGACTGTCCGCCAGTTAGCTTGGCTTGGGGCTCTGGTAATGGTTCCTTCCGTAGCATGGCATCTTCGGAGAAGGGCTGGCATTCCGATAGTGGCAGCTGCGTTGTGGCTCATCAGTGTCGGAATGATCGGATGGAGTATGTACTGGTTCCGCCACCAACCTTACTCACTTACCGATGCGCTCGTACACATCCCGCATGGACGAGTAGGCGGTGTGCTGAAGAACATAGTGCTGCGTAATAGCCTAGCTATCTGTTTCTTCGTCCTTCCAATTATCACCGCCTTCATAGTCAAGCTGCCCTTTCGTGATCGGCTAACGCGTTTTGAAGCTACTGCGCTATTAACTGCCTTTGCAGTGGCGGGGCTTCTCGGTTTGATTTTCAGCAAGCAGATTAGCCTCGAACTTGAGTTCACTAGCAGCACCGTTATAAACGGAGGATTGACTAGCGGATCTGGAATTCTTGGTGTACAGCCGGATGTACTTCCTTATGACTGTCGCATGGTGCTCACTCTGCTAGTCCTAGCTGCTCTCTCGGGTTTCATTCTATTTCTACTTAACGTTTCCAAAATTCAACGCCCGCATTGGAAAGGCAAAGCGACATTCACATGGAGTAGTACGTTTGCGATGTTTGGTCCATTTACCATGGCCTACATCGTATTGCTCGTGACAAGGACAAACATCTTCGACAGATACCTGATTCCCTTGATCTTTGTGGCCGTAGTGGGTCTTTTGAGGTTATATGAGGAGAGAGTCGGTGGTCGTCTACCGTTGTTGACCGTGGCTTTAATTCTGATGTTTGGAGCCTTTGGTGTTGCTGAACTTCACGACTTGTATGCCAGAGATCGTGCGGTGTTGGCAATCACAAACGAAGTGCTGTCTACGGGTGTGACTAAAAGTGAGATTCGTGCTGGATTTGAATACGACGCCTGGACAGAACTCGAGAATTCTCGTTATGTCAACGATTCTCGGTTGATGGTTCCAACAGGAGCTTACAAGACTCATCCAATGCGGCAAGGTCTTTCGCCGGCATGTCAATCCTGGTTTTCAGGCCTCATGCCGTCGTTGAATATTCACTATGCTTTGGCGTACGACCAATCAACGTGCTATGAAACATCATCTTTTGCGCCTGTTTCCTTTCAGTCGTGGTTACCTTCTCACAATCGCACTCTATACGTTCAGAGGGTCCCGTAAAGCAAAGGATAGTCAGAATCATAGACCCTGAATTCGATAGCTCGCTCAATCGTCGGCCCGCGCCTACCTTCATTTGTTAGAGACTCAACAGGGTAGAGGGGTCAGCGGCTTTGAACTGCGACGATTGTTCCGGCTCTTCTGGTCAGCGAGTGGCGGCAGTCGGCAGAGTGGGGAACAAAGACAGTGGTCGAAGGGATGTCCTAACAGGATACTTCCATTTCGGGGGCGACAACCTCGAAACGGGAGCAAAATCAGCACAAACGGTTAGATGAAGCTGGCTTGGACCTCAGCATAGGCTGGCCATAAGAACCGTCAGAGTCACAACCCTTCGACTCTGGTTGTCTCCACTAATCCGACCACTCACCTCGTCAACCTCAAACTTCACGCCATATACCAGCGCGGGTTTGCACACGCCGCCCACGTTACTCGCATTGGCATTTTACGAGCGTAGTTCACGCAAGGCACGATGGACTTTTCCGGTGCTCAAACGCTAACGGGAACTTTCAAGACTTTTGCGGTTTATGCGGTCATCTGTTTCGGCTGATCTTCGCCAAATTCGGATCATGAGTGGTCGTTTTCGAAGACGCCATCCCAGGCCTCTTCTTAGCGCTGTTTGGTGGAGGCGTCTTCGGATGTGCTCCTGGCTGGATCGGTTCTCTGATGGGCCAATCAATGAACAGACCAAGGGCCAAGCACGGCCTCGACCCCTCAACAGGGATGGCGATCATATTAGTCACGGTAAAATTCTGAGCTTCGCGCTGAAACACCCTGCGACTCCGCCTGACGGTTGTAGACCCCTTTATTTATTCTTTATTCCCTACTTGCAATGTTCCTGCAAGTGGCCAAGTTTCTGAAAGTCCATTGCCGTAACAATATATCTAGACACGCTCAGTCCATGCGTGCTTCGTTTCGCGCTTGCTGCCCATTAAAGCTCCTTGATCCCTCGAAAACCGACAAAAGAGCGGTTTTTCATCTTTTTAATTTCATAGTTGACTGTTTTTGTTTGCGTGTACTATTCTCATTTCGATTTCGTACAAGACTAAATCTATTCCCTGACAGAGAGCTACCCAACAACAATTAGTTCGGGTCACAAAAAAAATCAAGTGAAAGAGGCCGCACCATGCTTTACACAATGTCTAACCTTCAACTCAAAAGGAGACTCGCTTTACTCCTCTTCCTGACCGTCAGCTTGCTCGGCACAGCTACACATCTGCAGGCGCAGACTACTGCCAGTCTCTCGGGCAACGTCGTCGATACGACCGGCGCCGTCATCCCGGGAGCCACGGTCAGCCTCACCAACACGGCAAGCAGAGACAAGCGCAACGTGACTTCCAATGCCTCCGGCTATTTCACCTTCGCTGGTGTTATCCCAGGGACCTACACGGTGCAGATTGCGGCGCCTGGTTTCCGCGGATTCCGTCAGGATAATGTGACGGTCGACCCGGGAGACGTTCGCAATCTCAACAACCTCAGCCTCACTGTCGGTGGCAGTACAGACACGGTCACTGTAGAGAGCGCTGCCAACGAGATCGCCCCCCAGGACTCCGGCGAGCGCTCGGCGCTATTGACCGCCAGGGACATAGAGAGGCTTCCTATTGAGAGCCGCAACCTCTCTGAATTACTAAAAATTCTCCCTGGAACCACGACCACCGCGAGTGGCACGGGCAACGGCCCTGGCTTCGACTTCAGCGATAACGGGTCTTCAGGCTCTGCGGTTGGAGTAGGCCTTAACACCAATGGTGCTCCCTATCGCGGAGGCACCGCCTATCTGTTGGACGGCGCGAGCATCATCGATCCCGGCTGTGCCTGCTGGTCGATCGCAACTGTGAACCCGGATATGACCCAGGAGGTTAAGGTTCAGACCTCCAACTTCGGCGCCGATGCGGCCCAGGGCCCCGTCGTCATCAACGTGATCAGCCGCTCCGGTTCGTCAGAGTTCCACGGTCAGGGGTATTTCTACGCGCGTAACAGTGTGCTGAACGCCAATACCTGGCAAGACAAGCACAGCACAACTCCAACCGCACGGCCGGAAGCCTCTTACTACTATCCGGGCGGCAGCGTGGGCGGCCCCATCCTGATTCCTCACACCAACTTCAATTACAGCCGCAAACTGCTTTTCTGGGCTGGGTTCGAAGATTTTCGTCAGACACTCCCAGCAGCCTCACCCTTAACCTCCTATGTGCCGACCCCGGCCATGCGCGCCGGCAACTTCAGCCTCAGCGATCCGGACAACGCAGCACTCTGCGCTACGAGCACAGGAAACGATTTCTGTCAGTCACTGAACGGCGGATACGCTCCGGATGGAACAAAGCTGAGCGGCACGCAGATTCCTACGCAGTATCTCGATCCAGGTGCGCTGGCGTTACTGAAGCTCTTTCCCCAGCCCAATACGAATCCCTCGAGCAACGGCAGCGGTTACAACTACTTTCTGCAGACGACCAACGTCCACAATGGATATATCTACCGCGGCCGCGTGGACTACAATCTCAGCGACAAAAACAAGTTGTTTGTGAGCTACCAATATGGCAGCGACTCCGAGACCAGCCTGGCGCATATCTATTACACCCCTTCCAATGCCGTCGCCTATCCTGGTGGTCCGCTCGTAAGCGCCGTTCACTCTCACGTGTTGAGCGGCAGCTACATTCATGTGTTTAACTCCGCGGCGACCAACGAATTACGCGTCGCCGTGGGCTGGCTGGACAATCCGTTCTCCGCCAGCAACCTGAAGGCGATGGATATCTCTACCCTCGGCTATCCCTACGGCACCGTTTACAACAACGCCTCCGAGCTTGTGCCGTCAATTAACTCGCCGGGAGCCCGTACGTTACCCGACATTTCACAACCAGACCTGTTTGGAAATGGCGGAGTCTACAACACCAACAAGAAGGCCCCGTCTGTGGCCGATGACGTCACGTTCGTCTACAGAACACATACTTTTAAGATGGGTGGCTACTGGAGCCGGTCAGGTAATAAGCAGGAGACCTACGGCTCTCCCAACGGGTCGCTCTCGTTTGCAAGTGGGGCAAAGACCGATCAGGTCACCGGCCTGACCATAGGCACGGTCAATCCGCTGGCAAACTTTCTGATGGGCATCACCAGCGGCTATACGCAGAATAATAGTAATCCCACCGACGACATGGCCTATACCACCGGTGCCGGCTATTTCCTGGATAACTGGAAGACGACCCGCCACCTGACGCTCAACCTCGGACTTCGCCTCGAACACCTCGGTCGATGGCAGGACAACACAGGTACGGGTCTTGCAGTGTGGGAGCCCAATCGCTACGCTGCCGACGTCAGCACAGGCAAGATCTATCCTGGTGTCTATTGGCATGCTATCGATGGGGCCGTCCCTAACGGAGGATCTCCAGTACAGACGATCTTCTTCGAGCCTCGCCTCGGATTAGCCTATGACGTTAGAGGCAACGGTGAGACTGTTGTGCGCGGCGGCTGGGCGGCCTATCGCTGGAACGATCAGTACAACGACTATGCTGGTCCGCTCCAGACATCACTCGGGGTCAAGACGTACAACTCCAGCAATAACCAAGCAATCACCCTCAAGGAGATTGCAGCCCTCGGTTCAAACTCGGCGTCGCTTGGTTCACTGCCTTCGAGCGTTTACGCTACCGACCAGGCCGACGACAAGGTGGGCGTAACCTATGCCTACAACCTGACCATCTCGCAGCGCATCCCGCGCAATATGCTGCTGGAGGTCGCCTATGTCGGCAATCAAACTCAGAACATCCTCATGGGTGGACAGAGCGGCGGCTCCGGTGTAGGCGGCACCAGCTTCGTCAACGAGAACAAGGTTCCGGTCGGCGGACTTTTCAAACCAGATCCCGTCACCGGCGCACCTGCTCCGGTTGATCCTGAGAACCTTCCCAACATCGCGGACTATTTCCCCTACTACAAGGGCTACGGCACCAACGCAATCTCGGTCAACACCCACTCGGGTTATGCGAACTATAACGGAGCCCAGATCAGTCTGCTTCGCCAGACGGGCCGTGCAACTTTCAATGTCAACTACACCTACTCAAAGTCGCTGGGAATCGTCGGCGGCGTCGGCAACTCATCGACCTCGGTCGATGCCTTCAACGTCGCGGGCAATTACGGCGTCCTGAACATCGACCGTCCCCACGTCGTTAACACTTCCTATGCGTTCGATCTCGGCTCGCCCATTCATGGTCATCTCCTGGCGGGTGGACTTGTTAACGGGTGGACGCTCTCCGGCACCACCACCTGGCAGTCAGGTGGCAATCTGCAGGCAAACACAAGCCAGAACCTCGGCTTGACCATCGAGAACACCACGCTAGGCCACACCGTAGGGTCGTCCACTTTCTACGGAACGCCATTCAACAGTGTGCTCCCGGTCACAATCTGCAATCCTACCGCTGGCCTTAAGCACAATCAGCACGTCAACCTCGATTGCTTCACCGCGCCACAGATCGGGCAGGTGGGAGACCGTCAGGCCCCGTATCTCAGCGGCCCGTCCTACTTCGACTCCGATCTCGGCATTTACAAGAGTTTCCACGTCACTGAGCATCAGGCCCTGCAGATTCGTGGATCGGCGTTCAACTTCCTCAATCATCCGCTGCCTGGCTACAGCACCTCGGATCTGGTGACACTAAAGCTTCAAACTCCGAATAACAGTTCCTTCGCGTCTCAGGTCTCTAATGTCGACCGTGGCATCACCGACGCGAAGTACACACAACGCACCCTATTGCTCGCAATCAAGTACAACTTCTAGCGGAGTTGTTCTCCAATTGTGCAATTGGACGAGCTCTGCCGCCACCTGCCCTGGCGGTAGAGCCTGTCTTATGTTCCGTCTGTATCACTCCGCAAGTCACGCCGAACGATAGGGAGTATCGCTGTCATGTATAGGTTCAACCGATCCATCTACATCGCGTCTACGCTCGCTATCGTCTCCTTCTCGCAGCTTCTACCGGCGCAGCAGAGCTACCGTTTTCAAGACACCCATCTCCCCGTCGAGGAACGCATCACCGATCTGCTCTCGCACATGACGCTCGAGGAGAAGGTGCAAGCACTCAGCACGAACCCAACCATTCCCAGGCTAGGAGTCGTCGGCACCCAACACGTAGAAGGCCTGCACGGGCTCGCCCTTGGAGGTCCTGCCGGTTGGGAGGGTAAGAATCTTCCCGTCATTCCCACGACTCAGTTTCCTCAGTCGCGCGGACTCGGCCAGACCTGGGATCCCGCACTCATTCAGAAGGCTGCTGCTGCTGAAGGTTACGAGACTCGTTATGCGTACGGGAAATACCATCGTGGCGGCATGGTCGTTCGCGCGCCAAATGCTGACCTCAGCCGCGATCCGCGCTGGGGTCGCAGTGAAGAATCTTACGGAGAAGACCCGTTCCTCGTCGGAACAATGGCCGCTGCTTTTACCCGCGGACTGCAGGGCGATGATCCTTATGTATGGCTCACTTCCTCGCTCCTCAAGCACTTTCTCGCCAACAGCAACGAAGACGGTCGCGATGGCTCCTCGTCGAACTTCGACGAGCGCCTCTTCCGTGAGTATTACTCCGTGCCGTTTCGCATGGCCATCCAACAAGGTGGTGCCAACGCCATGATGACCGCCTACAACGGCTGGAACGGTGTGCCGATGATCGAGAATCCTGTGCTTCGCTCTGCGGTCATCAAGGAATGGGGATTCGACGGCATCATTTGCACCGACGGCGGCGCTCTCACAAATCTCGTCACCCATCACCACGCCTTCAAAACTATGTCTGAGGCTGCCGCTGCCGCGATTCACGCGGGCATCAACCAGTTTCTTGATGACTACCGCCAACCCGTCATGGACGCCCTCAAACAGAACCTCATCACCGAGCAAGAGATCGACGCCAACATCCGCGGCGTCTTCCGTGTCATGCTGCGACTGGGCATGCTGGACCCTGCCGAGCAGATTCCTTACGCCAAAATCGGCATAGTCGATCAGGTAAAGGGAGATCCATGGAACTGGCCCGAACGACACGCTCTCGCACGTCAGGTCACCGATGAGTCCATCGTGCTTTTGAAGAACGAAAATAACATCCTTCCTCTTCGTCCCGGCAACGCAAAGAACATCGCAGTCATCGGCCCACTCGCCGACCGCGTAGCACTTGACTGGTACAGCGGTACTCCGCCCTACGTCATCACGCCGCTCGCTGGAATCCGCACACGCGCTGGATCGTCCACATCCGTCACCTTCTCGAAAGGGGATGATGTAAACGAGGCCGCCGCTCTCGCCGCTAAAGCCGACGTTGCCATCGTGATCGTGGGCAACCACCCAACCTGCGACGCAGGATGGTTCAAGTGCGCACTGCCTAGCGAGGGCAAAGAAGCGATTGACCGCAGGAGTCTCACGCTAGAACAGGAAGAGCTTGTCAAAGCTGTCTACGCCGCCAATCCCAAGACTGTCGTTGTACTGCAAACAAGCTTCCCCTATGCGACCAACTGGACCCAGGAGCATATACCAGCCATCCTCCAGATCACTCACAACAGCGAAGAGCAAGGAAACGCCCTCGCGGACGTGCTCTTTGGTGACTACAATCCAGCGGGACGTCTAACTCAGACATGGGTTAGCTCCATCGATCAGCTTCCTCCCATGATGGACTACGATCTTCGCCACGGTCGTACTTACCTCTATCTCAAACAGAAACCTCTATATGCCTTCGGCTTCGGCTTGAGCTATACGAGTTTCGTCTATTCGAATTTGCACGTCAGCACATCCACCCTCGCGCCGAACGGCGACTTGACCGTCACCGCCGACATACGCAACACAGGCACGAGAGAGGGTGACGAAGTCGTCCAACTCTACGTCGCCTATCCTCACTCTACCGTGTCGCGTCCCATCGAAGAACTAAAAGGCTTCGAACGCACGCACCTTCGCGCTGGTGAATCCAAAGCCGTCACTCTTCACCTACCCGCACAGTCGCTCGGCTACTGGAATGAAACACAACACGCCTTTGTTGTTGAACCTGGCCCCATCGAACTTCGAATCGGCGCCAGCTCGGACGATATCAAGCTAAGCAAAACCTTAAACGTCGCCCGTTAGGTACGGACCCCTCTGGTAGATACTTGAACAAAGAAGAGAAAATTATGTCCAGGCACCTCCGCACCGCTGTCCACTTCATTCCGCTTTCTTGTCTCTGCGCGCTTCTGGCAACTCCGGTGATTCGCGCTCAGCAGCTGTCGCTCTCTCGCGATAACGCCACGGTGCTCGTCGAGCCCTACGCGCCAAATATCGTTCGCGTCTCCATTAGCCTGCGGCGCGAGGATGCGCTCGCTGCACCGGGGTATGGCATCGTAGCGACGCCAGCTCCTACGGGATGGACAGCCGGGAGTGAGACTTCAGGTGACACCTTGCGTTCCAACCGCCTTGTCGTCACGATCTCATCCCAGGGGCCGAAGTGGGTTCCCACCGGAACCAGAGCCGACATAGCGAAGTTCTTCAACGGCTCCACTCCAGGCGTCGGCCTCTCCATAAAAACCCCCGATAATGCGGACCTCGTTCACATGCAGGGCTGGCAGATGTCGGTCCCCAACCACAAGGACGGTAACGCCGACATCCTCTATGACAGGCGCGCTACGGACCCACCCTTCTTCCAGGTGGGCGCCAGCTTCGCTTCTCCTCCAGACGAGCACTACTATGGCCTGGGCCAGAATCAGGAAGGTTACCTCGACCATCGCAACCATGTGCTTCGTTGTGCTCACGATTACAACGCACCCTCGGGCCAAAGTGTATGTGTTCCATTCATAGTTACAAACAAAGGTTACGGCATCCTCTGGGACAATCCATCCGCGACCACCGTTGCCTTCGGATTCAACGATCAGGTACGTTGGACATCAGATGTCGGCCAGCGAGTCTCTTTCTTCGTCATCGCTGGTGCAACCTACGATGAGATCTACGCCGGCTACCGTCTGCTCACCGGCTCAACCCCTATGCTCCCAAAATCTGCATACGGCTACATTCAGAGTAAGCAGCGCTATACAAGCCAGGCCGAACTTCTCGGTGTGGCGCACGGATATCGCGAACGCCATTACCCGATCGACGACCTCGTCATCGACTGGTTTCACTACACTATCATGGGTCAGATGGACATGGATCCCGCCAAATGGCCAGACCCCACGGCGATGAACAAAGAATTGCACGCCATGAACTTCCACACCATGATCAGCATATGGCCCCGCTTCGTCCCGGAGGGTCGTTACTACAACACAGTGCTAAAGAATGGATGGTTCGAGCATCTCGCCGACGGCACGCCCACCAATGGCTTACCCTACGACCGCGCCGGCTCAGACATCGACACCACCAATTCCGGCGCTGCAAAGTGGTACTGGGGCGTCGTCAAAGAGAACTACATTAGCAAAGGTTTCGACGCCTTCTGGGCCGACGAGACCGAGCCGGATCTTCCTCCTAGCGGAAGTTACTTCCACATTGGCCCTGGCACGCAGTTCTTCAACACCTACCCCCTCTTTCACACTGCAGCCTTCTACAACGGCTTTCGCGAAGACCTTCCGACCCGCGCACTCATCCTCGCTCGCGACGCCTATCTCGGGGCGCAGCACAACGGCGCCATCTTCTGGTCATCCGACATCAGCGGAAATTGGGACACCCTGAAGCGTCAGGTCCCAACCGGCATCAACTTCGTGGCATCGGGTACACCCTACTGGAGCACCGACATCGGTGGCTGGCAGTATCTTCCCTCGCATCACACGCCGCTGCACACTCCGCTCATCGACCCCTCTGACGCCCGCGAAAACATCGGCCACTACGATGACTATCCCGAACTCTACGTACGCTGGTTCGAGTACGGGGCCTTTCAGCCCAACTTCCGCAGTCACGGAAGCCGTCCGCAGAATGAGGTGTGGTCCTACGGCAAGCAGGCCGAACCAATCCTCGTGAAGTATCTCCGCCTTCGCTATCAGCTCATGCCGTATATCTATAGCCTAGGCCACATGACCAACCAGACCGGCGCTCCCTTCATGCGCGGACTGTTCATGGACTTCGGAAGCGACCCTAAGGTTGCCAACATCGGTGACGAGTATATGTTCGGACCTGCTCTGCTGGTCGCTCCGGTAACAGAGCAGGGAAGTACTTCACGGGAGGTTTATCTGCCCGCTGGAACCGACTGGTACAACTACTGGACGAATGCGAAGGTGCATGGTGGGCAGGCCATCACTGTCGATGCTCCCATCGACACGATTCCCCTCTTCGTTCGTGCCGGTTCTATCATTCCTCTCGGCAGCGCTGTTGAAAGTACCAACGAAGATCAGAAGATCGATCGCGTTCGCGTCTATCCCGGCGCCGACGGCGACTTCGACCTCTATCGCGACGATGGCAACACCTACAACTATGAGAAGGGCCAATTCCAACTCACCCATCTTCACTGGTCCAACGCAACAGGAAAGCTAACCCACAGCGGTCCAGACGCATGGAGCGCGCCCGATGCCTCGGTGATGGAGGTAGAAAACCGATAGCTAGAGTCGCACCTTCTGAGACGGGTTACTCGAACGCGCTCTAGCCAACCGTTCGCAGCAACCCGTCGAGAACCTTCCTCGCGCCAGCCTTCATCTGCAACTCGCGAACAACCGATCCATAGCGGACTTTGACAACCCCATCGCGCTTTGACTGTAGCCTCAACTCTGTCATTCGCCCAGCCTTCCATGTCACTCCAACGGTCACTCCTCCCATCGCCCGTAGCCCGTCGACTCGCCCCTCGGGCAACGCGGAGGGCAATGCTGGCAGCACGCGAACTTCATTCGGACGGCTATCCAGCAGCATCCCCGCAATCGCCGCGGTTGCTCCAAGGTTTCCATCGATTTGGAACGGCGGATGCGCATCCCACAAATTCGGAAAGCTTCCCGCCGAGCTCTGCTTAATGGGATCTACTGGATTCCAGAGGTTTCGGAGCAAGGCATACGCATGGTCGCCGTCTCCGAGCCGCGCCCACAGCAACATTTTATAAGCAAGCGACCAACCCGTTGCGCCATCACCTCTTACCTCCAGCGACTGTCGCGCCGCCTCAGCCAGCTTCGGAGTTGTTTCAGGATCGATCTCTCCTCCGGGATACACGGCCCACAGATGCGAAACATGACGGTGATGCGGATCGACCTCGCGATATGGCTCAAGCCACTCCATCACGCGGCCGTCGGTGCCAATCTGGATAGGAGCAAGCTGCGCCTGAGTTTGGATCAGCTTCGTTCGTAGATCCTCGTCCAGCCCAAGCTTCGCCTCCGCCTCTGCCGTCGCGCCGAACAGGTAACGCAGATTCTCCTCGTCGATCGCAGGTCCCATGCACACACTGGCCTTCCGTCCATCGGGCATGTAAAAAGTGTTCTCCGGCGAATTGGAGGGCGCGGTGACAAGCCATCCATGCTTCGGTTCGTGAACCAGCATCGACAGATAAAACTCTGAAGCGCCCTTCATCGTGGGATACATACGTCGTAGAAACTCCGCGTCGCCCGTGTAGAGATAGTGCTCCCATATGTGCTGGCACAGCCACGCCGAACCGATAATAGTCGAACCCCACGAAGCCTCTTCTCCGGGTGACGTGAAGCCCCACGCATTCGTCATCACATGCGCGACCCATCCATCGGCGCCGTAGTAGCTCCGTGCTGTATGCCCGCCGGGCACCTGCAGTCCTTCCATAAGAGCGAACAGCGGATCCGTTAGATCTCCTAGCGCCGTCGGCTCCGCTGGCCAGTAGTTCATCTGCACATTGACGTTCAGGTGCCAGTCGCTCTTCCATCCAGGATGAATCCCCTCTGCCCAAAGCCCTTGAAGATTTGCCGGCAGGCCACCCGGACGAGACGACGAAATCAACAGATAACGCCCAAACTGAAAGTAGAGCGCCGCCAACCCAGGATCGTTCGCTCCCCAATGAGCCGCGGCTAAGCGGTCTGCGGCCGTGCTCTGTTCCAGCGCTGCGTCGCCGTCTCCCATCGCAAGCGATACTCGGCGGAAGTAGCTGCGATAATCCGCCTGGTGGCGCGCAAGCAACAACTTATAAGGCTGCTGTGCCGCCGCGCGCATATCCTGCAGAGCGACGAACTCGGCGTCATGGCTGTGACGGCCTGCGAAACCTCCATAGTTGGTTGCCGCGGTCACCAGTAGCGTAACCTCGTCAGCGCGATAGATCAAAAGAGAATCGCCATCGACTGGTTTTATCGTGCCGCCGCGAGTGAACGCTCGCACACGGGTGGCATACCGAAGACCAGCCACGTCGTGCGCGCCCGAATCCAGCGCGCCCGTCATTACCAAGCCATCTTTACCATCGGTCTTCGTCTGGAAACGCTCCACTCTGCCCAGACGAACGCGCAACGAAAGCGAACGGAATCGGCTCACCCGCAGGTGCACCACAATCACCTGATCCGGGGCGCTTGTGAATACTTCGCGTGTATAGCGCACTCCATTTACAACAAAACTCGTTGTCGCCACGGCCCCATCGAGATCAAGCCATCTGCGATATGCGCTGGCGTTCGCATCCTTCATCCCATCAAACGAGAGCAGTAGCTTTCCCAACTCCTCGTACGAACCATAGCGAGGATCGCCGCTCCCCGCATCAGCCGATGTAAAGCTCTTATTTACCAGCGTCTCAGCGGCCACATTGTCACCTGCAAGCAGAAGCCTGCGAATCTCTGGAAGCTCCTTCGCCGCGTCTGTGCGATCCGAGTCGTGGGGTGAGCCGGACCACATCGAACTCTCATTCAGGTCCACTCGCTCCTCGGAGACGCCTCCATACATCGTCGCTCCCAGCCGTCCATTGCCCGTTGGCATAGCCTCCTCGAAGACGCGTGCCGGCGCACCGAAGCGCACCAGCAGGTCACCGGAAGGCACGAAGCTCTGGGCTGCAAGCATTGAACTGAAGCCCAACAACAACGTGAGCGCGCCCCATCGTTCCGCCTTCGAGAAGCCAGACAAAGCGATCCTCCTACTTACTCCCAGCCGACTCCTGAAGCACCACAACACCAAACCGCGGAAGCGAAACGCTTGTCGTGTCCCCACCCTTGAGCACATCGTGCATTGCATGTGGCAGCTTGATGACGCGCATCTCCGATCCATAGTTTGTCAGAATGAGAACCCGCGTCTTTGCGTTCGACCGTATCGCCATATCCACGTCTGCCGGAATCTCAGGCAATACTGTCGCGATGTCGCTCTCCTTGAGCATCCACTCAGCAGCACGTCTCATCGCAGCCGCATCAAGCCCCGTGCCAATGTATGTAATCGTTCCCCGCCCAACTTTGCGTGTCACAGCCGCGGGCTGTCCGTCCAACCAGCCGTTGCTTGTTCCGTAACGCATCAGAACCTGCGTAGCCTGATCCGTTACGCCAAGCTGTTCGGCCCAGGTCGTATCCTGCGCATCTCCCCACACGCCGCTCACCGGCACTGTTTGATCCAGTGCGTAGAACTGCTCAACCCTCGCTCCCAGCATTGCGGCGAGTGGTCCCGGCTGCCGCTCTGGAAATAGACTGTTGTCTTCGTCCTTCATGGCACTCCGCTGCCCCAGCACAAGATTGCCACCTGTACGAACGTAAGCCTCCAAATTCTTTGCAGCCTCTGGCGTCAGTACGTTCAACGCCGGAGCGACGACCAGCTTGTACTGCGTCAGAGGGGCTGTATCCGCAACCACGTCAACCGAGCCAGCAAGTTTATGCAGCGGAGCGTAGTAACTCAACAGAGCATCGACCGGATCGAATGCTTTATTGTGCCTCTGCCAATTAATAGCCCATCGACTCGAGTAGTCCTGCAGCACCGCAATCTGCGACCTCACGGTCGTTCCAGCCAGCACCGGAGCGGCCTTCTCGAACTCTTCCCCAATCTGCTTCACCTCGCCGTATAGCGGGACGGGCGTCCCATCGGCTCCAACCAGCGTACCGTGGTACTGCTCCTGTCCGTTCAGCGCGCTCCGCCACTGCCAGTACTCCACTGCCTCCGAGCCATGGCCAATCGCATTCCACGCCATAGCCCGAACCTCGCCCTTATCGAGCGCATTGTTGTCCGTCTGCCAGTTCACAAAGCCCGGCTGCGTCTCCATCACCCAGAAGTTCTTGCGCAAAAATCCACGAGTCAAATCGTGTGTCGCCCCATTGCGCACTGGGTCCAGATGTCCCGTCCCCACATAATCGTCCCACGAGGCAAAGTCCAAATCCTGCGCCACGGTGTAGTGATCGTATGCGTCGAACCATCCCATCATGTTCGTAGTGATCATCTGTCGAGGCTCAGCATGCGCGCGAATCGCATCCAACTGGTTCTTCTGATAACTCCGCCAAGTGTCGGAGACGAACTCTTTCCAGTTCAGCATCAGACCAGGATTCCCACCATGCTCCTCAATCGGAATCTGGCTCCAATCCTGGTAGGTCTCGCTCCAATAAGCGGTGGTCCACCGCGCATTTAGATTCTCGAGTGTTCCGTACTTGGCACGAAGCCAGCTTTGAAATTGTGTCTGGGTCGTTTCTCCGAAGCTCTCGTTGGCGTATTCGTTGTCTATTTGCCAACCGATGACATTCGCGTCATGACCGAACGCCTCGGACATTTTCTCCGCGACCTTCCGGCTCAGCTCGCGATACGTCGGATCGCTCCAGTCGAACTGTTGGCGATTTCCATGCCCATCCTTCCTACCGTTTTCCATGGTGCGCAGGGTTTCCGGATACTTCTGCGTAAGCCAAGCCGGCGGCGCGGCGGATGGCGTGCCCATCACAACCGCGATGTGATGCCGTTCTGCCGCACGCACTGCATGCTGCAACCACTCCAGATGAAATTCGCCCTCGTGAGGCTCGATGGTGCTCCAAGCAAACTCACCCACACGTACAAAATTTACATGCGCCTGTTCCATGAGTGTGAGGTCTGCATCCCATCGGCTCTCGGGCCACTGCTCGGGATACCACGCTGCTCCGAGCCCCAACGCAGGGCGTCGCACATCAGGGGGCAACGCAACCTGAGCAAGAGCAGGGACACTCAAAGTCAACAGGGCAAATGCAGATCGTTTAACCCAACGGCGGAAAATCATGGAAACTCCTTCACTCGAGGACCCACAGGTATTCGCTGTCCGATGCGGCCCTTGCCTCGCTACAGGTAACGGTTGATCAGGTTTTCTAGCTGCTCCTGCCGTCCCGATCGCGGCTGGGGATTAATGTTGTGCTCTTCGCTTCGGGCAGCGATTGTGTCCAGCGACTCCTCGCCTGCAAGCATCGCCTGGTTCTCCGGTAACTTCCAGCCGGCATATCGGATTGCAACAATTTCGGCGAGGCGTCCTTCCTCATGGATCTTTGCCGCGATTAGGAACGCACGCGCACACATATCCACCCCGCCGATATGCCCATGTAGCAGATCCTCGGGATCGATCGACTGCCTCCGCACCTTAGCGTCGAAGTTCATTCCGCCCGGCCCTAGACCTCCAGCCTGGATCACGTGATACATCGCCAATGTCATCGAGTACAGATCGACTGGAAATTGGTCTGTGTCCCAACCAAGCAACGGATCGCCGCGGTTGATATCGAGCGAACCGAGAATTCCAAGGTCAGCGGCGGTCGCAATCTCATGTTCGAAGGTGTGACCCGCCAACAACGCATGATTCCCCTCGAGGTTCACTTTCACTTCGCTCTCAAGCCCGAACCTCTTTAAGAACCCGTACACGGTCGCCACATCAAAGTCATATTGATGCGCGGTGGGCTCCTTCGGCTTCGGTTCAAGCAATATCTGACCATTGAATCCGATCTTGTGTTTGTAATCGACCACCAACGCAAGCATGCGGCCCATCTGCTCCAACTCATGTTTCAGGCTGGTGTTCAGCAGCGTCTCGTAGCCCTCGCGGCCGCCCCACAATACATAGTTCTCGCCACCCAACTTCTTCGTCACATCCATGCAATGCTTGATCGTCGTCGCACTGTACGCAAAGACCTCAGGGTCTGGATTAGTCGCCGCACCCGACATGAATCGCGGATGAGTGAATAGGTTCGCCGTACCCCACAACAGTCGAGTTTTCGACGACTCCATCTTCTTCAACAGATAATCCGACATGTAGTGAAGATTCGCGATTGACTCACCTAGGGTTCTGCCCTCGGGAGTGACATCGCGGTCATGAAACGTGTAGAAGGGAAGATCAAGAACACGAAATAGATCAAATGCGGCGTCTGCCTTGTCCTGTGCAGCTTGCATCGCGTCGCTACGACCCATCCATGGACGATGAATCGTTGGAGCGCCAAACGGATCGCTGCCGTTCATTGCAAGACTGTGCCAATATGCCACCGCAAATCGAAGGTGCTCGCGGAGTGGTTTGCCCAACACTGTTCGATCCGCATCGTACCAGCGGTATGCCAGATCGGACGTGCTCTCGGCTCCCTCATATCGCACGGTCGGAAAGTTGCTGAAAATAGATTGACCCATATATCCCCCAAAAAAGTGTGTTTTGTGCTGTGTGCTGCACAGAAACTCAATCCACCGAGTGCGCCGTAGGCCGGAACCGCACAGTGTAGAACGCTCCGAAGAGAGTCAGAAGAACGCCCCACCAGAGCGTCGGTTGTAGATTCGCTAAAACCGTTTCGGGCTCGTGCCCGAACCGCTCAAAGAGGCCTTGGCCTAATAGAACCAGACCGTCAGCCAGCATCAAGATGCCGCAGAAAAACCATATGGAGATCCTTGCTCTGCGCGTCTGCCATTTCCGCTCTTGCGATCGATTGTCTCTCATTGTCTCTCCTCGCAGCTCGATTCTAAAAAAACACTATATTCAGAATGAAAAACACAACGATCACCACAACCGCCCAGAATGCGGGCTTCTGCCAAAGGTTTTCAGCTCCATCGCTAGGCAGCGGAGTGACTCCGTACACTAGGCCCGCAAGCTGAGCGGTCGGTATGGGCTTCGTCATCAGGCTTACAACCACTGTAACTCCGACGCAGATAAGCCAACTCCACAGCGCGCGGTAGAGATTTTCTGCCATGGGACGTGCATCGGAACTCATCGCGATATACCGCAGACCATCTGCGTTTACACGGACCCACACGAACATCCCTATTGAAGCCACGGTCCCGGCCAGCAGGCCCCAGAATCCTCCGGCCTTCGTCGCCCTCTTCCAGAGCATCCCGAGAATTACAGTGCCAAAGAGCGGCGCGATAAAGAAACTGAACAGCGCCTGCACGTAGTCCATAATCGATGCTGCATTCATCACGAGATACGCTGTCGCAATCGACACAAGCATTCCGATAACCGTTGACCATCGTCCCATCGCGACGTAATGTTTGTCCGAAGCTCTTTTATTGATGAAGGCGCCGTAGAGGTCGTAGGTCCAAACAGTGGAGAATGCGCTGATATTGCCTGCCATACCGCTCATAAAGCCCGCGATCAATGCCGTGATCCCAAGTCCCAAAAGACCGGGGCCACAATAGCGAATTAACATCAACGGCAGAACGTCGTCGTAGCTATGCTGTCCGGTCGCCTTTGCTACATTGCCGGAAACCAGGTGAAACACCATGGAGCCATCCGCATTGTGCAGGCCAAGTGCAATCAGACCCGGAAGAATCACGATCAACGGAACTGCTATCTTGAACGCCGCGCCGATCACGGGTGCCATCTTTGCGGAGCGTAGGCTATTCGCACTCAATACGCGCTGAACCACAAGAAAATCTGTCGTCAAGTAGCCGAAGCTGATGACAAACCCTAGGCCAAACACGATGCCTGTCCAGTGCACGCCCATCGGATTGTCCTTGAATCCTCCAAGCGTGTTCCACAGGTGCGTATAGTTGGCGCTCCCTACGTTCGCCGCAATCTGCGCCTTCAGGTTTGTCCACCCATGCGCCTCAAGCAACCCTAGAATCGGAATCGTCGCGGCCCCCGCCCATATCAAAACGAACTGCAGCACCTCGTTGATGATGGCCGAGCGTAAGCCGCCGAGCATTACGTACAACGCCACTGTCCCCGCGCCACCCAGATCGAGAACGTCAGATTCCAGCCAAGCACCGTCTGCATCACGACAGCCATGGCGTACATATTGACCCCGCTCATCAGGATCGTCATCAGCGCAAACGACACCGCGCTCACCGCTCTTGCACCCTCGCCAAACCGAAGATGCAGATATCCCGGCACGGAGTGGGTCTTCGAGATGTAGTAGAACGGCATCATGACGATGCCGAGGAACAGCATCGCCGGAATTGCGCCTATCCAATACCAGTGGGTCGCCAGCATCCCGTATTGATACGCGGCCCCGGCCCATCCCATTAGCTCCAATGACCCCAGATTCGCTGATACGAAGCTCAGCCCAGCCACCCAGGCAGACATCTCTCTTCCAGCAAGAAAGAACTCTTCGCTCGTGTTCGTCGATCCCTTCACATAAAACCCAATGAAGATGACTAGGGCGAAGTAGAGCAGCAGGATCAGGACGTCGACTGGATTCAGTCGCGTCATCTGGGCGCCGAGTATAGAAGAGCTTGAAGCGATAGAAAGCATTATGTACTGCGGAGAGCCTTCCAAAAGGTTAGGTGCAGCAGCATCGGGGCCACGTCGAGAACGTTATTTTACTCGCGACCCGAACTATATCGACTCCCCCACAAATTTGTCAATGGACGATGTGTCGACCACAAAGCCCTATTATCGCTCTGACCGCCTAGAATTTGGAGTTCGCAAGTTTTCTTTTCCTTCTCCTGAGATCGTTCAACTTAGCCCTGTAAATTGCGACGGCACACCGCTATACTGAACCTCGAAGAAATAGTTCTTGCGGTTGTATTAACTCAGGGAACGCCACGCACATCCCTGCAAAGTCGAGATAGGCCAATTTTACGGGACCTGCATTTCTCCCGCTATGGAGCACTGATGAATTCTCAGCTCGTGCGAGCGCACCATGTCTGCTAAAGAAAGAACAGGACATGTCGACAAAGGATTCAGGCGGGTAGACCTCGCCTATGTAGAGCTAGCATCAAGCGAGATCGCTCGCGACATCAACCGCGACATCGTATTGGAGATCGTTCGTTCCAAGCAGCCCATCTCGCGTGCTGATCTATCACGCGTCTCTGGCTTGCAGCCAAGTACCGTCTCCAATATCGTCGAGCAGCTCCTCCAGGAGACATGGATTGTTGAGGGTGCTTTAGCCCGCAGACCGCGCGGCCGTCGCCCGACTATGCTCTCGCTCAACGACAACCTCGTGATGTTGGTCGCCGACCTTCGACCCCGCAGAGCAATCCTCGCCATTATCGACCTCAATGGCCGCATGCTTGCCCATGAGGAGATCAGCATCTTCTCTGATCCGGAGCGATCGGTCGCGGGAATGATCGAAACCATGCAGGCCATGCGCGATCGCTTCCCCCACAAAACCTTCGAAGGCGTCGGAATAAGCGTACCGGGCCGCGTTCATCCAAAGACAAACCACCTCATCCACGCCCCGAATCTCAAATGGGCGGACTACGACATCAAAGGAGCGATTCAGAAAAAGCTTCGCCTTCAGGTCGAACTCGACAACGACGCGACAGCCTGCCTTCTCTCTGAACTATGGTTCGGTCGCATGGACAAAACGCGCAACGCCGTTCTCATCAGCCTCTCGGAAGGCCTTGGCACTGCAATCTTCGCCAACGGACAGATCGTCTCGGGCCTTAACGGCCTCGCCGGTGAGTTCGGTCACATCCCGGTCGATCCTGCCGGTCCTCTCTGCGGCTGCGGCAAGCGCGGTTGCTGGGAGACGCTCGCTTCATCCGACGCAGCCCTGCGCTTCTATTCCGAACTCAACCCAAACGCAAACGTCACTTCCATTCAAAACCTCATGCACCTCGCCGAAGAAGGTGATTCTCTCGCAATCAAGGCGATAAAGAAGCAGGCCCTGCATCTCGGACAAGGCCTCCGCCTCGTCACCGCGGCCCTATCTCCCGAACTCATTCTCATCACCGGCGCCCTCACCACAGCTTGGTCGACCTTCGGCTCCATTGTGCAGGACGAGTTAGTCTCAGGCATTCTCGCAGGCTTACCACCCCGCCTCGAGATCACAACCGGAGGAGAGATGGCACGCCTTCGCGGAGCTGCAGCCATCGCGCTCCAGCGTCACTCCGGTTATCACAGTTCATCGCGCCGTGGCGCGAAGATAAATCGAACGTAAGCAAGCGCTCCGAGACGAGTAACTAAAACCGCAAAAACCGCACATAATCAAGAGACTTTACTTCTATGTATCTAGGAATCGACTGCGGCACTCAAGGGACAAAGACTCTCCTGATCGATGAGCAAGGCATCGCGCACGGTCGAGGACATGCCACGCATCAAGTCATCCAGCGACCCTCCGGCACCCGCGAGCAGGAACCAAAGTGGTGGATTGATGCGCTCCGTTTCTCAGTGAAACAAGCGATATCACAGGCTCCTGGCCATCAAATCGAAGCTCTCGCGGTCTCCGGCCAGCAGCACGGCCTTGTCGTTCTCGACGAGCACATGCAGGTTATTCGTCCCGCCAAGCTCTGGAACGATACCGAAACAGCAACGCAAAACGCGGAACTCCTCGCCCGCTTCGGAGGTCCGCAAGCCTTTTTCGAGCGCTTCGGCATCATCCCCCTCACCGGCTACACCGTATCAAAGCTGCTCTGGCTGCAGCAGCGGGAACCAGAAAACTTCGCCAGAATCCGTCACATTCTTCTTCCCCACGAGTACCTCAACTTCTGGCTTACCGGCAATCTCTGCGCGGAGTACGGAGACGCATCCGGAACCGGATACTTCGATGTCCGCAATCGCACCTGGGCCGCCGAGGTCCTCGCCTCCATTGATCACGGCACCGGTCATCTCCTTCGAGCGCTGCCACCTCTCGTTCCCGCGCAGCGGATTATCGGCACCGTAAAGTCGGATGTAGCCGCCGATCTCGGCATCTCCAACTCCTGTCTCGTCGCCAGCGGCGGGGGCGACAACATGATGGGAGCCATCGGCACAGGCAATGTTACCGAAGGCGTCGTCACCATGAGCCTTGGTACCTCTGCCACGGTCTACTCCTTTCGCAACGAGCCCGCGGCTAAACCGAATCCGGGCATCGCTCCCTTCTGTTCCTCTTCCGGCGGCTGGCTTCCGCTCGTATGCACGATGAACGCAACCAACGTCGTCACGCAGATTCTGGGCACCCTTGGCCGTACCGTAGCTGATATAGAGTTTGCCCTCGCCACCACAAGCCCCGGGTCAAACGCATTGACCTTCATTCCTTTTCTGAACGGCGAGCGTACCCCCGATCTGCCCTCCGCGCTAGGCGCTCTCATCGGAATCTCCGCATCCAACTTCGGGCCTGAAAACTTTATCCGCGCAACAATCGAGGGAGTCAGCTTCGGCATTCTAGACGGCCTCGATCTTATTCTCGAAGGCACCAACGCCAAACGCATTCTGCTCATCGGTGGCGGGTCAAGATCCGCGCAATGGCGTCAGCTCCTCGCCGATGCCAGCGGCACAGCCGTTCACGTCCCTCTTGAAGAAGAGGCAGGCTGTCTCGGCGCCTGCATTCAGGCGATCTTCGCCGCTCGCAGCGAAATCGGCTCGCCGGAGACTTTCATCGAAATCTGTGATCGTTGCGTCAAAGTAGATGACAAAAGAACAGCCTCCCCGAATCTTGCCCTGGCATCGCAATACACTCAAGCGCGCGCAGCTTACAAGCACCACCGGGCTACTCAATACGGGATTTAGCCGGGGCGATTCGCTGATCGGCGGTTCGCGCCCACAGTACTATTAGTCATGGAAATTCAGGTTCCAAACAAATCTGAAATCTTCCCTCTCTGACATTCCGTCAAAGAGACTGAGTGCTACTACGCGACCAGATTGCTTTCTCGGTAGACGAGAAATCGCCTGATCACCCATCGAGCCGTGATTGGCAACCAGAAGTCTGCCTCTCGCCCGTGAAGTCCTTTGGGTGAGAGCCAGGCTCGTTTGTTTACAGGATCTCGCAGCGCTCTCTCTAAAACAGAGAAATATTCCCTGTGGACACCCCTAAAGAAAAAAACTTTGACGGCGAGAGAGAATCTCTGCGGGCCTGTGTCGAGGTTGTTACGGACCTCAGTTCGCGAAATGGTGGAGGGATGCGATTGATCCAGTTAACGATCATCGGATTCGGGAGCGGGCGCTATGTGCTGGCCCATCAGGCGTGATGCACCGCTTCCGTCAATTCGGTTGGGCCGAGCACGTTTGTGATGCGCTTTAGATCATATGCCATTGCCGCGAGCCCGATTTCCACCTTTGCCCGGACAACCCTCGCATCAGCAGACGAGGATGTCCGAAAATACTGTACTCCATCGTAGCGAAGGGATGCTCGATGGTGGATCGGCGTAACCTCATCGCTTCTGGGGTCATAGCGGAAGTCCTCCTGCTCGAACAGCTTGCCATCGCATTGATTATTAACTGTCCTCCGTAGCAGCCGGTATTGTGAGGACAAATGTTGTCCCGGCCTGAACACCACTTTCAAGGGAAATCTTTCCGCCGTGCGCTTCTACAGCTTTCTTCGCCACCAACATCTGCCATTCAGTACAAGGGAATGCTGCCACCCTTCAGCGATCATCAAAGGTGTGCAAAGTCTCATTCACGCCGGATGCGTGCGGTTATAGCTAGGGCGATGTCCGGTTCGGACTCAGAGGAGTAAGGTGCGGTTTGCCGACAAACCTGAAGTCAACTCACGAGAAGCGCGTTTTTCGTTACTAATCCTCGGACCAAGCTCACCAGAGCTCAAAAAGCGCACTGCCTAGCTGTCCCTGGGAACTGGCAACATCAAATGGAACCGCCGTCCCAGCACGTGCGTACACCGATACAGCCCCGGGAGTCCGAGGGAAATACACGACGATGCGTAAGGGGGGAGCATGAACGCCGATATACGACTCGCTCTACGACAGTTGCGAAAAGCGCCTGGATTCGCCCTGACCGCCGTGCTCACACTGGCACTCGCCATTGGCGCCAATGCAATCGTGTTCAGCGTACTGAATGCGTTGATCTTGCGACCGCTCAACGTGCCGCACCCTGAGACGCTGTTCATGCTGGAACGCGCCTACGGGTCAGATTCATCTCCATCGGAGTCCTATCCGGATTACCGTGACCTGCGTGACAGGAACCGCAGCTTCGACTCGCTGGTGCTATACAACATCATGGGCGGCGTTGGGCTCGATACCGGCCACGGAAATCCCTCCGTAGTCTGGCCCTATACCGTAAGTGGCAATTACTTCGATGCCCTCGGCATTCAGCCCTATCTTGGCCGGTTTATCCATGCATCCGAAGAACATGGGCAGAACAGCGTGCCCGAGATCGTTCTCAGCTATGCGCTCTGGCACAGCAGCTTTAACGCGGATCCAGCTGCAGTGGGCCGCACTGTGCAGATCAATAAGCATCCCTTCACCATCATCGGTGTTGCACCGTCGGACTTCCGCGGCACCGAACTCTTCTTCGCGCCCGATCTCTGGGCTCCCATCGTCGATTCGCCCCAAATTACTGATTGGTATTCGCTCGAGGAGCGTGGTAACCATAGCGCCTGGGCGATAGGACACCTCAAGCCCGGAGTAACGCCAGCCGCAGCTACTTCGGACTTGAACACCATTGCAAATTCGCTGGCGAAAACCTATCCCAAATCCGATGACGGCCTCAAATTCTCCTTGTCCCGCCCCGGACTTGCTGGGAATACCCTCGGCCGACCCACGCGCGCTTTTATGTTCGGGCTCATGCTCCTCGCAGGTCTTATCCTGCTTGCCGCATGCGCCAATCTTGGTAGCCTGTTCGCGGCGCGCGCAGGGGATCGCTCACGGGAAATCGCAGTGCGCATGGCTCTGGGATCGCGTCGCCAGCTCATCTTCCGCCAGCTCATCACGGAGGGCGTTTTGATCTCTCTGGCCGGAGGTCTTTGTGGCATGGCGGGAGCGGCGGTCATCCTGCGTGCCCTCAGCACATGGCGACCGATTCCGAATATCCCGATCAACATACCGGTAAATCCGGATGTGAATACCTACGCTCTGGCCTTCCTGCTGGCTGTTTTCAGTGGCTTGTTCTTTGGCTTGGTCCCTGTCCGCCAGATTCTTCGCTTCGATCCCTGGCAGATCATTCGCTCCGGGTCCACAAGCGTCGGCGGGTCACGCCGCTTTACACTGCGCGACGTTCTGTTAGGTTTACAGATCGCCATTTGCGCCATATTGGTCACCGCTTCGCTCGTCGCCGTGCGCGGCCTGGCTCGTTCGCTACAAAGCAACTACGGTATTCAGCCTAAGAACGTGATGCTCGTAAAGACCGATCTGAAGATGGCTGGATATGATGCCGACAAGCGTGTACTGATGGAGAAACGCATGCTCGATGCCGCCGCTGAGATTCCGGGTGTCGCTGCTGTGGGATATGCCGATCGCCTTCCACTCAGCATTGGCGGAGGGGATTCCGACGTATACACCGACACCACCACCGATTTTCGCCCGACGAACGCTGCAGCCGATGCCCAGAACTTCAGTGTCTCGCCCGACTATTTCCGTGCCGCCGGCACTGCTCTCCTCGTCGGCAGAGCTTTTACCATGCGCGACGAAGACAAGGCTCCCATCGTGGCCGTCGTGAATCGAGAATTCGCCCGCAAGGTCTTCGGATCCGTCGACAAAGCCGTAGGTAGCCATTTCAAGTTTTGGGGCGGCAACCGGGCGGAAGTGGTAGGCGTGGTCGAAGACGGCAAATATCAAACCTTGACCGAAGATTCCAAGCCGGCCATGTTCTTTTCTTTCCTCCAGCACCCTTCCAGCGACACCTGGCTCATCGTTCGCTCGGAGCGTGACCCGCAGGAGATTGCTCCAGCGCTGCAACGCTCGATGCGTAGCCTCGATCCAGCTCTACCGCTTGAAATAAGGACTTGGCACAGCGAGCTGGATTCCGCACTCTTCGCCGCTCGCGTAGCCACCGTTTCTCTCGGCGCGCTTGGCCTGCTGGGCGCGATGCTTGCCATCACCGGCATCTTCGGCATGGCCGCTTATACCGTCAGCAAACGCCTCCGCGAACTCGGTATCCGCATAGCTCTCGGAGCTGGTCAACACGAACTAATCGGTTCAGCGCTCGGACGTACCTTCCGGCTGCTCGCGATTGGATCGATAGCTGGCATGATTCTCGGCGTACTGGCAACCCGTGTCCTGTCGTCTATCGTGTATCAGGCCACGCCGAAAGACCCCGTCATTCTCGGCGGTGTCATTCTCACCATGCTTTGCGTAGGTCTCGTAGCCGCTTTGGTTCCCGCTCGGCGTGCCCTCGCTGTCGACCCGATGATCCTGCTGCGCGAAGAATGAGTTGAAGCAAAACAACTCACAGTCGACAAGTGAGCACTTGCCAATGCACATCGACACGATGTCGAGTCGGCCACAGGCATCGAGGATGATGCGTATCCCGCCTTCGGAAAGTAATCCGTGGGAGTCTGCTTGGCGATGATCTTCCCCATCGCCTGTGTGGGGTTCTGCGGGATCCAACCTTGGCGCACGCAGAACCAGAAAAAGCCAACGACGCGTTCGTGTTTCTTCTTGCGGGCGAGCGGGCCGTCCTTCCAGCCATGCCTCCACTTCGTCAGTTCCTTCGTTTTGAGATCTCGCAGGAAGCGAATCTCTTCTACCTCGCAAAAGGCGAGGAGCCGCTTTTCGAAGGTTGTCGTGAGTTTGCGGACGGTGTCGTCGACCAGACCGCGGGCGCGGGCATCGGCGAGGTAGGCATCGACCGCATCCTTGACCGCAGGAAGGGACATGGCTGTTTCCATATCCTTGCCGCCGCCGGCTGCGGCCTCGTACTGCCGGGCGATCCCTTCCACCTGCTCTCAGGAGGTGGTCTCCGCCGAGGTGCGAAAACGGCCCTTGCGACCGGGGAGGGTGCCGACCAGCCACTTCATGCAGGTGCAGCGTTTGCTGGTGGCGTCGCGCTTGTTTTTGGGTGGTGCGATGGCGGACGTAGACGGAAGCATGGCGTCATCAGTTAAGTCTGACGGTACAAATTTGCCACAGGTTCCTAGCTTGTCCGGATTTTATGGTGCTAATTATTTATTTTGTTTTACTTAGAGATCGTGGAGGCGGTGGGAGTCGAAACCCCTGTTTCGCGTTGATGCAGCGTAACTTATTGATTCTAAAAACACACAAAACACACAAAATGGCATGTTTCGCAGGGGACTAGCACAAATTAGCACAAAATGACTTTTACTCCGAAGCGTGGGTTCTTACCAGACTCACGCTTCGGCGCGCACCCTCGTAGTCTCGGTTGTGCGCCCGATTCCTATGCTGAGCGCATACTGCTCCCTTAGTAGAGCCGACACCATTTTGGGGAAGAGAGGTTGTTAGGGGAGGGGAGAAGACACGATATGGTGACCCGACCGAAGGCTGTTGAGGTACCGGTCACGAAGCGAGACAACAGCCAAGATTCAGGCAACTCTTCGAGTCGCCTGTGCACCTGGAGTGCGATCCGTTCCGGGATTCTTAGGGAGATATAGCGCCGCTTGAATCTCGTCTCCTCATGAGCAATCTTCAGGACCCCTGGTTCATCGATGAAGAGCCGCCGGATCGTGCTTTCGCTCAAACCCCACAGCCTTGCGATCTCAGCCACAAATAGTGCCTTTCAAGCGCAGTCACGGAGCCCGGCCGGAATTTAGGGGGAGCTTCGAGCGAGGCAAGTTGAGTTCTCTCTTGTGGCAGATAGGTTCCCATCTCTAACTCCAGTTCTGGCGGTCGTAGACGCGCCCTGCGACAGCTGTGGCTTGTCAGCCGACCCTCTGAACTTTGATTGTGACGAGCCTGCGATTCTCTCGCCGTCTAGAGTGCGGCCATTTGTAATGAGCTTTACTGGCTAACCGCATTCTTGGATGCGAGTTCATCACAACATCCCGTGAGGCCCGCGACTTTCTACCAAGCTAGGACTGTTTTGAGATTCCGGCTTATTGGCGATTCCGTCCAATACTTTTCAGTTATCGGGTGATACCAAAAAAATATCAGGCAAAGCCTCTACCGCAATTTTGTGCAGGAACAAAAGAGCTTACCGTTCTCTAAATACACAAAAAGTATTTGGCTCAGGCGTTGGAGGATCAAGTCGGCGCATCGGAGTGCCGTTGCGGAGCATCTCTCACCTGCAAAGCAGCGAATAACGTAAGATCGTTGCCTTGTATGCTACGCATATGTCTTGAAACCCATTGATCGCTCGTTCTGAACTGGCAAGCAGCTAGAAAGCTGTAGCTCCTGTTTTGTTGTTTTTCTCTTGCGACTCCCGTTCTGAGACTTTTCGAGGAGGCTGCTCATTGTGTACAACTTCGTTCCACGCGAGCAAATCGGTGATACGCTGATTCATCTCCGAGGGCTCTTCCGCGCACTCCCGCTCTCCAGCGAAGAGGACGTTCGCGCGCAAGAGAAGCGAGAGATTCTGACAAAGAACCTACTTTCGAATTTCTCTCGCACTAAGGAACACCCAACCCTCCACGCCGTTCTGGAGGTTGCGGATGCCTTTTAATTGACGCTCGATGGTGCTCACCGACTTTGGATACGAGTTGGAGCGCATTCGAGAGTATGACCTAAAGTTGAATGCCGGCCGCACACACATTATCGAGACGTACCCGTTTGAGCGCGATCTGCCGGTAGATCTTCCGTCTCAATTCGGTGGTGATGAGACTTTTGCCAGGAGTTCCACCCTGCACGATCTTGTCCCGGAGTGGCAAGGAAATGTCCCGATCCGCGCCTTGGAGGATGCTGATTGGCGGCAACCGGGCGCATTTTATGTGCACGTAGGGACAGAAGACAGTCTGGGCTCTAGCTTGCCGCCGGGGGCGGTCACTCTCGTAGTACCGGTTGACGAAGCAGAACGACTGCGCCCGAATCCGAGAGCGATTTACTTGCTTCAGTTCGGCAACGGATACCGCTGCAGTCGCTGCGTCGTCACCCGAGGCAAACTCCTATTGTTAGTCTCTGGCAGAAGATACACCGGGCCCCATGAGTTTGCTTATCCCAAAGACGTACGGATCGCAGGACGAATACGGATGTTCGCGTCCGCGCTTCCGCTGCCGGACTATCCGTTGCTGCATTCCCTTCCAACCTCTGAACACGGCGCACCGCTGGTCTTGCCCTGGGAGCATTCCTCTATGGATCGTCTTTTTACGACCAAGCATCGCCGGTTTCGGAGACCACGGCAGGACGTCCCGCGCATTCAGGAGACAATGGAGTCGATCTTCCATACGAAACTCAGTGGCAGGACGGAGCGGCGCTATCGCCGGCCTACGTCATCGGTGCCCCATGTCGATGCACTGATCCAACTGACGGTGACCCATCTGACGCGCTACACCGATGCGCTCCGTGTGCAAAGACCTCTGCTCTCCGACAGGGGAAGGTATTCTCTAGACACGCTTCTCAACACAAGACACCTTGCGGATTTATCAGGAACGTTTCGCAGGCCTCACGTACCCGTCCCGCGAGATCGGTGGATGGCACTCCGTAAAGAGTTTGTTGAGTGGCCAATGTTGCTATCGCTGCGGTTCCCGCAACTCCGGTCTTTGGACGAACGGATTGTGCGGCTTCCGCAAGGGCGCGCCCTCCAAGGCATCGATCCGCCAATCTCTCCGGGCTCACTCATTCTTTTGGAGGAGATCCCCGGCCTTCCTGAAATCGAGAGCGAAACGACGAAGACGGGTTGGAGCCGCCGCGTCTATGCACTCCGTAGAGGCGCAGATCTACTATGCGGCTACTTAGATCGAAATGACAATCAGTACGTGCTTCTGGCCGGCGTCCACGGGATCGGTGAGGTGATTTCGGTCCATCAAGATGATCTGCATCAGCTCAGCTACGTCTCCGGCGTTGCCGTACCCGTGTAACTGTCTGCGTTGGCGATTCGTATTTGTGGGGATAGAAGACAGAGGCTCCAAAATTGCTGCCTCCCTCTATCTTGCCTCGATCAGTGACTTGGCGATTTATCATTCACCGAGAGCCCCGCCGTAACTTCCGAGTTGCCGACCACTCGGAAACTATCCGGCCACCACGTCTAAACACATCGAGCAGCGCTCAACTCTATATGATCGGTGATGGAGGTTGGCGAAATGCACATCGGCCTTATTGGAGGGATCGGCCCTGGAGCAACGGATTTTTACTACAGGCGATTGATTTCCACGTTCGCCAGGAAGAACGCGACGCTCGAGCTGACCATTGTGCACGCCGACACGCCAACGCTCTTGAGCAATCTGGCCAAGAATGACGCCGTCGCGCAGACCGCGATCTATACCCGACTCACGAACCGCCTTGTTTCGGCAGGGGCCGAATGTGTCGGCGTGACATCGATTGCGGGACATTTCTGCATCGACGACTTCAAGGCTGTATCTCCGCTTCCCGTCGTTGATATGATCGCCGAAGTGAGCCTGGCCATCGAAACGCGCGGGCTCAAACGGATCGGAATTATTGGAACTCGCACCGTGATGGAGACACGCTTTTACGGACGCATCGCCAGTGCGGAGATCGTTCCGCCAAGCAAACCGGACTTGGACGATGTGCATCAAGCATACATTTCGATGGCCGCGTCGGTTTTTGTGACTGAGGATCAGCGTTCGATCTTCAATGCCGCGAGCCACCGTTTGCTCTGGGACCAGGGCGCGGAGGCGATCATGCTTGGGGGTACCGATCTCGCGTTGGCCTTCAACGAACAGACTGCCGAATTCCCGTTGGTCGACTGTGCGGGCATTCATGTCGATGCGATTACACGGTTGGCTATCACTTGAGGAGTACCGACGCAATCTGCGAGGGCGTCAAGCGTAAGGTGCGGTTTGCCGACAACTCGACCAGAATCGTTCGACTTCTCTGCCCCCCGCGTGATAAGCCTTAGCAAGTTCCCAGAAGCCGGCCTAGGAGAGCAAGCGGCATCCAATCCGAGATTCCAACTTGTCGTCGGATCTAATATGAAAACCAAGCTGGCATTCGGGACAGCCTTGGGATTAGCAGTCTTGACCATACTACCGGCAACAGGTACAGACGAGTCTGCAATATCTTAACGCAGACTTAGTATGTGGAACCTCATTCAGGTTGTACTGGTTAGTGCTTGTTCGCAAAAGCACACCGAGGAGAGTGGACCCATGAAGACGAACCACAAACTGGCGCTCGCAGTGTCGGCCGGCGTCTCGATCGGCGTTGCTGGCGCCAAGGCGATGCATGCGCGGCAAGTTATGCCGCCGCCTGTCTACGTCATCTCGGAAGTCGATGCAATGGACCTCACTGACTTACAGAAATATGGGGAGAAGGTCCCGGCGACGCTGGCGCCTTTCAATGGCCACTATCACTTTCTCGTTAGTGGAGGTGCCAAGACACAGGCCCTCGATGGCGAACCGCCAAAGGGCATCGTAGTGATCGCTTTCGACAGCGTGGAGAAAGCGCGTGGCTGGTATGGTTCGCCAGCCTATGAGGCGATCAAGCCGATCCGGCTAAGCTCGTCAAAGGGCCGCATGTTTATCGTCGAAGGCCTCGCCCCCAAGTGACGGGACAAGTCAAGTTTTCAGATGACTGCATCAGAATGCTGGCTCCCCCGGCCAGGGCAGATTGTGGCTTATCGACTACCACGGCTCGGCAGGAAGAAGCCGACTCTGTTTATGCAATCAAGCGAAATCTCGCTGACACCCAGAAATCGGCGTCTGGGAAGTCAGCCTCCAGTCAGTCGACGAGTTCTTCCCGAGTCACGGGCAACCCGGAATTAATCCCAAGGTAAGGGTTGCCGACCATCAGGATGTATGGTTCGCCAAGCGCGGTCTAGCTATGCGATGCCTGTTCAGTCAGTGAGTAACAGTTCCAGGTTCACGATGAGACCACCATCTGGGGCATTCGTTGCGCTGACACTTCCGCCATATGTCTGCACAATGCGCTCGGTGATCGCGAGGCCCAGTCCCGCGCCGACTGCAGGTTCACTATGGATCGTTGGGATCCGATAGAAAGGGAGAAATATCTTTTCAAGGTGTTCCCTGGTCACGCCCGGACCATGATCGCGTATTTGAATGACGGCCCTGAAAAGCGCGGGAGCATATTGTTTGCGTAAGGTGATTTCCACGTCGGTACTGGGCTGCGTATACCGGATGGCGTTGCGTACAACGTTCTCGATCGCTCGACGCAGTTGTTCCCTTGCGCCCGTCGTCGCGCACGCCTCCATGGAATCGACCTTGACGGAACAGTATTTGGCCTGGGCCTCGAAGTTTCCATCGACGGCAACTTCCTGAATCAGACTACTCAACTCAACCCTTTCTGTGCGGCTCGAGTCGGCACCACTGTCGATTCGAGCCAACGTCAGGAGCTGGCCGATCAATTGATCGAGATGTTCCACTTCGAGAGCGATCCGGTCCAGATATTCCGGCCGCTCGTCAGGGGGACATTGCCGCAGCAATCCCTCTGCCACACTCAGACGGGCAAGAGGAGAACGCAATTCATGAGAAACATCTCCGAAGAGCCGTTGCTGCCCGTAAACCAGGGATTCGATTCGCTCCGCCATTCGATCGAAGCTCACACCCAGGCGCCCAATCTCATCACGCCGTAGTCGAATACTTTGCTCGCTCCGCGTATCAAGCCAGCCGTCTGCAATTCGGCCCGCGGCTTCGCTCAGTTGCACGACTGGACCGGCGATATGACGGGCGAGCCAAAAGCAAAAAACTCCTCCAATCAACAGAATCGCAAACAGGCCGAACAACGTGCTGAAGCTAAGTCCTTTGATTAGATCAGCAACCGATGGCCCGTGCGCCACAACCAGCGTAGTGTATCTGTGCCCACTTGCTCCAATCGCTTGTTGCGCCGCAAATCCGTTCCATCGTGAGAGTTTGCTGATGACAGGTACATCCTCCCTCGCGGTCTTTGCGAACTCGACCGCACCCGCAGGCGGATTGCGGCCCAGCACATCCTTCCAGTTTTCGTCTAACAGGTAAGGCGCGATGGACCCGCTCTCTATAATTTGATCGAATTGATGCCTCAGACTGGCTTTGCCTTCACGTTCATAAATGTCCGCGGCATGCCTCGCTTCAAGAGGCAGATAAAGCGATAGCCTGGCGATCATCGTCTCATTCGAGCGAGTGATCACCGTTACCGCGGCCAGCGTCACCGCAACAATCAGAAATGTCATCCAAAACCAGAGAAATATCTTCAGAAACAGATTTCGCATTTTGCTTACTCGCCTCCGGACCGATCAGGTAAGGCATAGAGATATCCGACGCCACGGATGCCCTTGATTCTTTCGGTGCCATCCAAAGCGTTTCCCACCTTCCTGCGAAGGCTCCAGACGTGGGTGTCGATGCTCCGGTCAAACGGCGAGAACTCTCGCCCGAGCACATCTTTTGTCAGCTCTTCGCGCCCCACAACTGATCCTGCCGATCGCAACAACCTCTGAAGCAAATCAAATTCAACCGTCGTTAGATTCAGCGCTTCGTCTCCACAGCGTACGGTCCTGGCCCCGGCATTCAACTCCAAATCGCCAACCCGAATGGAAGCGGTCTCGGAGAGAGCGGCATTGGTATTCGTCGAGCTTGCCCTGCGCAAAATGGCGCGAACGCGCGCGGAGAGCTCGCGAGTATTGAACGGTTTTGGCAGGTAATCGTCAGCTCCCATCTCCAAACCTAAGATTCGATCGAGGTCATCGCCCCGTGCCGTGAGCATCAGGACAGGCATATTGGATTTCGTTCGGATTCGCCGGAGCACTTCGAAGCCGTCCATCTCCGGCAGCATCACATCCAGGACAACCAGATCGTAACTTCCTGACAGCGCACGATCGACACCCAGTCCACTGGTTTGGACTGTCTGTACCGAGTATCCTTCCGCTCCCAGAAAGCGCGACACCAGCCTGCATAGCTCCGCGTCGTCGTCGACAACCAAGATATGTCCCGCGACTGACTCCAATTTGCGATCCATTACAACGCTCGTGCCCAACAGTACTCCGCTCCAGATACTTCTCCGCCAATCATTCATTGTAGGTCTCTCGATCACGGGCGGTGTCGAGAAATGTCAAGTCAGTCCGCATCTCGTCTTGACAGGCCTTGACGATCGCTTGACCGAACTTGACGCAAATTTTACTGCCTCGCCAGTCAAAACAACAGAACGAAATCCAACTTCATATCGAGGGCAGGATGGCACAGACCGGTGTTAGTTTGACGAAACTTTATTGGAAACGATCCCGCGGCGCAGTATCCATATCGCTTCTCCTTTTGCAAAAGACGTTGTTTATCTTTTTCGGTGTGATGCTGTTGGGCCCGCTGTTTATCGTTCTTTCAACAGGATCGGTTTTGCATGCGCACGCTCAGACTGCTTCCGCATACGTTTCCTCCTCTGCACCCGCGGAACCGGACCTGCCCGATGCTCCGTCACCTTCGCCAACTCCTCAACAAAGCTCCCCGCCAACCATTCCATTGCTGTCGACACTGTCTAGCCGGCCTATCTATCAATCGATGGACGTTGGAGACAAGTTCAAATATTTGGTGGAGCCCGCGTTTGGCCCTCGCAGCTTCTTCACGAACGCTTTCAGTACCGGCATACGCATGGCAAATCCCCCCAAGAACTACCCTCATGAATGGCACGCTGGTGCCGAGGCATTTGGACGCAACTATGGAGACAGTTTTGCCCGGACTGGAGCTGAAAGCATTGGGCGTTTCTCCGCTGCCGTTCTGCTGCACGAAGACCCTCGTTATCGACGCTCTGAAAGCACCTTCTTTCCTGCACGCCTGGGCCATGCCTTTATCTTCACCTTCATCGATAGGACCGACGGAGGTCATCCCACCGTTGCGATCTCAAACTTCACCGGCGCCGCAGCCGGCGGTTTTGTTGGCAATGCCTACCTTCCGGCCGGCTTCGACAACCTGACCCATGCGGGGCAGAGATCCGCCATCGCCTTCGGTGGCATCGCTGCTCAGAATGTTCTGCAGGAGTTTTCCCCGGAACTAGGCCAATTCCTGAAAAAGATACATCTGCCCCATATACCGACGCCTCCGGTCTGGTGGACAGGAGACAACTAGCAACTCGCAGACGGTATTTCCTTCAGGAGATGTGATGCAAAACAATCGGTCAGACCCATCGACCGTACCCGGAGACCCCAAACTGACTGAGCAGACACTTCTGAAGGAAGCCGATCTGCAACGACGCATTGAGTCTCTTCAGTGCATTATTTGTGACTTGCTTATCGAGAATGAAGAGTTGCGACTACGGCTGGCTGCGAAGCAAATTCATGTCGAATGATTTCCTATGACCAATAAGAACTGGACAGGCAACGAACGACATTCCTCTCAATAAGCCAATTGCCTCGCAATCTGCCTCTTATGGCGCGCTTCCCGCAAAGATCGCGCGCTGCAAAGAATACCACCCTCGCCAAACACTTCAGATCTGAAACCAACCGCCCGGGTGACGGGCAACCCGCACCTTGCCCGTCATTGGCTAATCGGGCGAGAAATGGAAGGTTTGCCGACCACCCGGGAATCGACCATGACATCTCATAGGAATACGGGAGAGGTTCGAATTGGCAATTCGAAGACCTTCAGGTCGACCCTATGCAATGGAATCGCAGAGATTTCACGAAGCACGCGTTTCTGGCTGGCGGATCGGCTGTGCTGGGTTGCTCAACCCGTGTTCAATCGATTGCACCGATCGCTTCGCCGACCTATCCAACCCTGCCTCCCCCGGCATCTTCCGGCCTCGAACATCTTGTCGTTGTCACGATGGAGAACCGCAGCTTTGACCACTTTCTGGGCTGGCTGCCTAACGCGGCGGGCATACAAGCAGGGTTGAACTTCACCGACAAGAGCGGCGCATCGCGTCTGATCCACTCTCTCTCCGGCGACTTCACAGGCTGCCCACAGTCCGATCCGATCACTCCTACGACGGGTCGCGCGTCGCCTACGACCGCGGCATGATGGACGGCTTTCTCCGTGCCGGATCGAATGACCTCTTCAGCATTGGCTATTACGAGGAGAAGGACATTCCCTTCTATGCGGCCCTGGCTCGCAACTACACGACCTGCGACCATTACTTCGCTGCAATACTCGGCCCGACCTTTCCAAACAGGATTTTCCTGTACGCGGGCCAGACGGATCGCACTGACGATAGCGTCGCCATCAGTTCGCTGCCGACGATCTTGGACCGGCTCGCGGACGCGAAGGTGAGCCACAATTACTATTACTCCAACTTGCCCTTCGTCACACTCTGGGCCGACCAGTACCTTGGCATTTCGAAGCTCTACAGTGATTTTCTTGCGCAGGCGAGCGATGGTACCTTGCCAGCGGTCTCCTTCATAGACCCGACCTACACAGTCCTGGACGATGGGACCGGCAATGACGACCATCCCCACGCTGATATTCGCGAAGGCGATCGCTTTCTTTATGACGTGTTCGAGGCCGTAGCCAACGGACCCGCC
Organism: Tunturibacter gelidoferens; assembly: GCF_040358255.1. Classification (NCBI taxonomy): domain Bacteria; kingdom Pseudomonadati; phylum Acidobacteriota; class Terriglobia; order Terriglobales; family Acidobacteriaceae; genus Tunturiibacter; species Tunturiibacter gelidiferens. Next base: position 4,395,087 of record NZ_CP132938.1, on the reverse strand, counting down.
TGGTCAAGCACCGTGCTCGTCGTCAATTTCGACGAGTGGGGCGGATTCTTCGATCACGTCCCCCCGCCGCGAGCGGAGGCAGCAAACGCAGTCGATATCGACATCATAGGTGGTAAGACGCTGCTCGGATTTCGCCTGCCGGTTGTGATCGCGTCTCCGTTCAGCCGCGGCGATGCCCAAAATCCACGGATCAGTTCGCTCGTCTTCGACCACACATCCGTGCTCAAGCTGATTGAATGGCGCTGGGGCCTTGCGCCGCTGACACCACGAGATGCGAGTGGCGACATCAACAACCTGGCCTACGCTCTGAACTTCAATGAGCCGCAGACGGCAGTCCCTGGCCTGCCCAAACCGAACACGCCCGCGATCCCGACCCCTTGCCTTCAGAATGTGGGTAGCGTGTTCGGCGCGGTGCAAGTCAGCAGCGGAGCTGGCCCGTCAGGTTCGAGTAAAACGGCGAGGTGGAAAGATCTGCAGACCCAGGCCTCGAAGTACGGATTCAAAATCGGATAGAACGCCAGGCGTAGAGATCTCATTGCTCCCGGATGACGGGTAAATCGCACCTTCCTCCCGTCAGTGTTGGCAGCAGCCGCGCCCGCGTGGGTTTTGACCGCCGCTCGGAAACTCAAAGGGTTGGTGGATCCTGCGGCGTTTGTGAGGACTAATCCGTATCAAGTAGCACCGATTCCGGATTGATCGTCGATCCCCAAGAATACGCAAAGAGCGGCCAAACTGTTTTGAGGGCTTACTGAGCGAAACTGTCTGGTGTTATCGGTCAGGTTTGGATGAAGGTGCCGTTGTTGTGTCTTGTGCCGCAGGTGCTGCTTCAGGTGCTGGGGTTGCAGTCCGAGCTGTTGATGTGGCAGACGATGTCGGTTCCTGCACGGGTGTTAGCAGAGTTACAGTAGCGACCGCACTGGGATCATCGCGCAACTTGAGATACAACGTTGCTCCGTCAGCCGGCGTCGGCACGGTGAAGTTATTTTCGGCAAAGCCAGTGGGTACATCGGCCGTCCTGGCAAAATCCTTTGTTGCGCCAAACGACTGCACCAGGAATAAGTTGTTCCCTTCGACAGTGCAGGTAGGAGCGTCTGCGGAGGTGCAGAGGATTGCTGTGATCTGCGGCGCGCGAACGAGAATGCCAAGCGGCGTCCAGTTTCCCGGCGTTCCGTCTGCCGCGACCGGACGCATCTGCAATTTGCCAAAGGCTGATTGACCGAACGCCTTCAAAAGATCCAACGTGGCAACGGCTGTATGGTCATCCTGGAGCACGAGGTCATTTGTAGCAAGAGAGAGGGTGCTGTGTACTGAGCCATCGGTGGCAGAGACTTCAATGGTCTGTGTACGGAGAAAGACGTCCTTCGTTTGCACTACAAAGGTGAGTTTACCCTCGAGCAGGATGTCGTCCTTTGAACCAACGCTGACGGGTAGCCCGCCATCCTTCTGGGCTGATGTGACCTTGAACGAAAGCAACGTCAGCTCCGGGCGCGCAGCTTCGGCGGAGATCCTGACGGGCATCGTGCGGCCGTCTTTCAGCTTCGCCGTCGCGTTGGAGCCGTTGTCGGGCGAGACACCGGTGTCGGCCTGAAGATGTATCGTCTTGTCGTCATTACCTTCGCCGCTGAGCGTGAAGGTCTGCTTGCCGATTTGGACAGAGACCACATCCTTGAGGCCCTCCCCGGTCAGTACGGCTATCTTGTCGCCGCCGTGGATCTTAAGGTCATCGAGCTGGATGCCGGCGGTGTACGCGGTGAGCGGGACCTTGTCTCTATCCGAGTCGCCGTACTGTTGGATAGCAAGTGAATAACCGCCAGGTTGAACGGTCTTGAGCGAAACGTCCAAAGCAAGCGTGTTTTTCGCATCTTTGCCTGCGGCAGGCTTGAAGGAGACGTTTACATCTTTCGCGTTGTCGCTCGCAAGGGCAATGTGCTGGACGCAGGCGCTGCCGTCAGCTCTAAGCGAAAGGTGATTGTCCTGCCCGGCCAGCAGCTGGGTGCTGTCCACAATCTTCCAATCCTTGCCTTTGATCTGCTGGACTGTAATCGTGGGGCCCTCGAAGGAATCGAAGCCCCAATAGCCACGGACGGTTCCCGTGATGGTCAAATCGGTTGTCGCGCCGATCTTGACGTCTGGTTTCGCGGCTAGCATGTTATCGCCTTGAGGCTGCGGGTCTTTCAGTGGCTCACTCTTCTCTTCTTTCGCCCCGACAAGTCCGCCTTCGAACGCATCAGGCGTCAGGGGTATATCCGTAGACGCACCAGTTCGGTTTAGGTGCAGAACCAGACCGTGCGCGAAGCTGCTCGAAAAAACAAGCGGCGCGCCCTCCAGAGGAATAGTTATCTTAGGCTGCAACAAACAGGCGACCTGGTTGGGATCGTGGGGATGAAGCAGCGGCAGCTTGGCTTTCTGAATGGCGGGCAGACCCATGACGATGACCGATTCGGGCTTGTGGAAGGAGGGCGGCGCGTTGAGCCTCAAGCTGAGTGACGCGCCTTCCGGGAAACTGAGTCCGGGAATGTACTGGTACTGCGCCGTGCGCAGCATGCCGACGAGGTGAACGAGATCGACAACTGCGCCGACATACGCCGAGTAGAGCCCAGCTCCGACAGGCTGTGTATAGGAAGCTGCGTTGATAAAGTCAGAGGATGGACCGGCAGATATCGCCTCTGCAATGCTCTGCCCATGCCCATCATCGAGGAGAACTGGAGCGCTGGCCTGGGTCAGGCAGATTACCTGTTGATCGACGGGCTGTTTGAAGCAATCAGCGTTCGGCTTGAGTGCTAGTGTGGCGGCAAGCTTGGCGGAATGTTCCTCAATGGCTTTCGGGTCATCTTGCGGGACCGTCTTCATGGCGGCGAGATAGCGCTCGATGCGCTGCTGCTCGAAGGATGCTTCATTAAGATCGGCATCGGCGCGAATGAACAGGCCAGGTTTGCCCTTGACGGCGGAGCGAAGCGTCTTGAAGTCGCCTCCGGTCTCAGGCGCGACAAAAAGCAAGGCCTCCTCAGCTTCCTTCGGAACGGTGATGGTTGTGCCTTCAGCAGTTTTCTTTTCCCATGTATCGATCTCAGTGAACCAATTGTCAGGAGGCTCATTTGTCGTGCCGCGAAGAAAGGCAACGATCAGTATCAAATGGTTCGACTGGCTCGGCGGAAGATCAGCCTTGATCCATATCTTGTCGCCTGGCTGAAGGTTTGGGATCTGGGCGATGGGCAGCGTCGAACCTCCTCGCGTCACGCGGATGTCGATCGTAGGACCGGCCAGGTCAAAGCGTGCTTTGTCGTCAGCTCGAAGAGCCGCCGTGAAAGACATGGCGAGAAGACAGACCGCAACTTTCAGAACTTTCATCTATGGACTTGAGATGCGAAACGGTCAAGGCCGGGTTGCGGAGCCATGTCCGAAAAGGAGTCTTCGCTGACAGTCTCCAAACCGGACGGCATTTAGATGCCGTATACGCTTTAGTAGGCGATTGCAACCATTGCAGTTCTATCCGTCCCAAAGTTTTCCGCGCGTGACAGCGAATTTAGTAACCAAGTCGGCATAGCGGAAGTGATCCCCGGTTCGGCCCTCCAACTACCTAGTTCCTCCCGGTTGACGGGCAAACCGGAAGTTACGCGGTTGTGCCTGTGAAGTCAGGTTTTCGGCAACTTCAGCGACTCACGGGAAACATGCAGCCTCCACACAGCTTGGCGAGCGGGGTTCGTAAAGGTTTACCGCACCGCTCACACGGGGGACCATAAAGCGATAGCCGGTGGTGCATCACCGCGTTCTCATGACAATCCTTCATCCCGGTCAATTGCTCGTAACGATTCCGTACCTGCGCGAATAGCTCTTGTAGAGGCCAGCGGCAGCGAATGATCTCCTCGAATTCTCTTCGTGCCCTTGATCGACTCACTGTAGAGTTGGGCCACCTGAGCGTACTCAGCCTCATCGAGGCTCGGCACGTCAGCTTTGCATCGCCAACACCAAAGCATCTCGATAGCAAAATGATGACGCCAATCCCGAGCCCGTGCAAGGTTCGGGTCCGCCCGTTCCTCGAAAGTCAGTGCCAGCTCAACCGGTCGATGCAACACTATCTAATCAGCTGATCCGCAAAATGCTTACCCTGAAGAATCGATCTGTTTGGCTGATGTGGCCAAAACCTAGCCAGGGTAGGTTCCGGCTGATCTAACCCTAGCCAGCGCTTTTAGATTTTGTTTTCAATGAATGTGGGTCTGAGCTGAGTGTTGCGTCGACCCATTGAGACCACCAGTGTTTGCGGCAAGTTCAAGGTCGAAGTTTGTCATAACGCCGTTTTCAAGGAATCAGGTTACTACTTCCCAAAAGCCGACCTATCGTTACTTATCAGGTGTCGCTGAGTCCATTGGCGATCCATCACACTATTGAAAAATCCATAACGAGAAGGGTTGGCAGCACTCATCTTGTCCGACAAGCCGATGCTGACGACGGTGCCGGGTTGTTGCATGCCTACCGCCTAGTTCGGAGGTGGCGGCAATACCCTCCGCGAGCCCGGCTTCGGAGCCTCCACCTCCGGGTGCAGCGTAGTCGGGTCGGCAAGCACCTTCGGGTTCGCGACCGGGAAGGTCACTCCCGTCGTTCGGATATACGCCTTACCATTCAAAATGGACACTGCGATACTGTGATGCCCCGGCTTGAAATCGTCGCTTCGCGGAAACTCCAGGATGTACCGTTGGCGCACCATGGTTACCAGCTCTTGAAGCGTCTGGTCCAGTGTCCGTTTGGTCGCAAACAGCTCCACGCCGCCCGTCAGTTCACAAATAATGTCGAACGGGTCCTCTGGGTCCGCGCTCCCGGTCGTCAGCACCCCGAAGATGGCCACCGACTCTATCTGCCCACGCTCCTGCACCGTCCACCACGTTGCCTTGTTGCTTCCCGAGTCCGCCCCATCAGAGATTGTGACGAGCACTCTCCGCCCCGGCTGTTGATGGAGTTTCTCGGTCACATACGACAGTGCATCCCAAAGGGGCTTGCAAGCCCTGGAATGTGCATTTGAAACCGTAACGCCTGAACCCGTCCTCTGCCGGATCGCCCACGCCGCCATCGCAGTGTTCATCGCGTTCTCCAGAGACTTCGCATCTGGCGTAATCTGGTCGGCTACAAGGGTGAGGTCGCAGCCCATCGCATAGATGGATACCCGGTCTTGCGGGCCCAGGGACCCACGCGCTAACCCCGTCACCGCTTCTTGCACTCGGGGCAGCAATTCGCTCTTCGGTACCATCGTGTCGATCAGGATCGCCATCGAGATCGGGTCGTCGCCCTCCATCCGCACATAAGTCGGTGGAACCGCCGGTCCCGAGTCAAGGCTCAGCCGAAATTGCGCAGGCGGCACCGGCGTCATCTCCTTGTGCCTCTTCGTCAACACAAGTGTCGGAACCTGCGCCAGGTTCGTATACACATGCAGCGTCGTTATGGGTGCGTCGTTCGCGGGCGAAGTCTGCTGAGCCCATCCGCAACCCGCACCCAGTAAACCTAGCCATACCCGCCATAACCAGCCAGACCCAAAGCTCTGCGAAGGTACCAGGCGCCTCCCCATAGTGCCAACCAGTATGCCATTTTCGGCGCGCCTTCGCAGCCGGTCAACCCGACCGTCACAGGCCAACGCACTCATTGAGCAACGTTGGAATATTAGTCCTGTAAAACGCTCTTCTCGGAAGTAATGATTCGTCATCACCCGCGGAGTTGAGTTGCAGTTCCTTGTCTTGATGGCCGAAGATCCCGTCACAGTACTAGTTGGGTCGTGGATTGAACTGGAAACAAAGTGCAAAAGTCTTCTCTAGGTGCTCTATGAAGATGCGAACTTTGGCAGACATCCTGCGGCTCGCCGGCCGCACAGCAAGGATCGGCACTGTCCGTTCAAACGGAGTGAGAAGACGTACAACTGTACCTTCTCTGAGCTCTGCAGCGAAGAGCCATGCCGGCGCCTGAGCAATACCTAAATGCTCAAGGACACCCATCCTCATCTGTTCAATATCGTCGGTTCTAAAGACTCCTGTGGGGACAACACGCTTCACATCTTGTCCAGAGCCAAAGCTCCACGGCTGTATGGAACCTCGTTCGACAAAGACGACGGATCGAAAGCGGCTAAGATCCTCAGGTGATTCCGGTGCTCCGTAACGTGCGAGGTACTGGGGGGTCGCGACGAGAACGGTCATCGTCTGCCCCAGTCTTCGCGCAACCAGGGTGGAGTCCGGGAGGTCACCGGAGTGGATTGCCAAGTCGAATCCGTCTTCGATGATTGTTGCGGGACTTTCCGATGTGGACATCTCGATCGCTATATCAGGGTAGGCAGTAAAAAATGCAGGCAGCTTTGACACCATATGGAGGCGGGCGAATGTGGGAGGAACGGCTACTCGAATGAGGCCTTTCGGGGCGGTCTGGCCTCGACCAATTCGCGAAGTCGCGTTTTCAAAATCGTCGAGAATGCGCAAGGCTGACTCGTAAAAGTCGCGGCCTGCCTCAGTCAGAGCAATGGAACGAGAAGTGCGGTGAATCAACTCGGTGCCGAGTTCCTCTTCAAGGGAGGAAATCTGTTTGCTAACAGCAGGCTGACCAATTCCACGTTCTTTCGCAACTGCGGAGAAGCTCCCTTTCTCAATCACTCGGACGAACGCTTGCATCGCATCCAATCGGTCCATACAGCCTCCCTATTCCTCTGTGGAATGGATTGTATTTTGCTAGAGAAGGATTCACGTCTTGAGTGAGTATTCCCATCTGGAATTGCTTGAATTCCTCGAAGCACCATATCTTCTTGCAGGAATGGCACATCAGATGAGCGTCGCTTAATACCACTCAACACGACATGGAAGGAAACCTCGATGACCCCGACCTCTAAAGAGTCAGCTTCGGACCGTGAAATCCTGCTCGTTGGTCCATATGGCGTGCTTGGAACAGGAGTGATCGACGCTGTTGCCGCTAACCCGGTCTGGCGTATCACTACAGCAGCGCGCCGGCCTGCGCCGACATATCGCGCCCAAATCCCACCCCGCCACATTAGCGTCGATCTTATGGATCGTGACAGCACGATCAAGGCTTTCTCGAATCTGGATACCGTGACCGATCTGGTTTACGCGGCCTATGTTGAGAAGCCGACGATGGCCGAAACCGTAGCACCCAATGCCAGGATGCTGACAAACACACTTGAAGCCCTTGCGGCGCGGAATATCCCTCTCAAACACATCGTTCTGGCGGGCGGGGCCAAATCTTATGGATTCAGTCTAGGCTCGTTCAACGCTCCCGCAAAAGAAACTGAACCCCGTCTTATCGCACCGATCCACTATCACCAACAGGAGGACATCGTTGCCGCTTGGTCCAGCAAGAATGGAGCGACCTGGACGGTCTTGCGCCCGCATCTCGTGATGGGGCCGAGCTTAAATTCGCCGATGAATCTTGTCACGAGCCTAGCTACCTATGCTGCGATGAGCCGCGAACTTGGAATTCCGTTGCGGTTTCCAGGCCGCCGCGAAGGATGGAACACACTTCAAGAAACCACCGATGCAGAGTTGTTTGGACGGGCCACCCTGTGGGCGCTCGACGAAGACAAGGCACGTAACGAGATCTTCAATGTGTCCAACGGGGACCTCTACCGTTGGCGGCAGCTTTGGAACGAGTTGGCGTTTTTTTATGATCTTCCCGTGGCAGAGCCTCTTGCTCTGTCTACAGTTTCGGAGATGAGTGAGAAGGGTTCGTTGTGGGATTCGATAGTAGCTCGCTATGGACTGCATGCAACGCCGTACGAGCAGATCGCGAACTGGCACTTCGTGGACTGGATGCTCAACTTCGGCGAAGAGGTAACCCTAAGCACAATCAAGATTCGCAAAGCCGGCTTCGCTGATTGCATCGACACGCATGAAAGTTTCAGACGACAACTGACGAAGCTTCGGGAACAACGAATCATCCCGTAGATTGCGCTTTCGCGGTGCGTTAGAAGATGCGGGGGGTCACTCTCCCACATCGCACCAGTTTCCCATTCCTTTCAGGAATAGTCGGTATTCCTGATGCTGCCAAATCTGATTCAGAACTCACACATCAGATGAATGTCTGGCAGCAGGATGCGCTGGCGGTCAGTTGATCAGCGAACCGATCAAACATTTTCAGAAAACGAAGGAGATCCATGTCTAAGTTAGCAAACAAAGTGGCACTTGTTACCGGCGGTTCCAGGGGTATTGGCGCAGCAATTGCGAAACGTCTGGCTGCAGATGGAGCAAACGTAGCCTTCACGTACGCCAAGGACGCTGGTGCGGCCGCGGCTGTAGTCAAGGCGATTGAGCTCGGCGGTGGAAAGGCCGTCGCGATCCAAGCAGACGCTGTTAAAGTCGAAGCGGTCAAAGCCGCGGTCGAAAAGACCGTCGCGACCTTCGGCCGGTTGGACGTACTTGTGAACAACGCTGGCACGGCCATTCCGAAATCGTTCGAAGAGGCGACTCTGGAAGAGATGGACCTCGTGATCAACATCAACATCCGTGGTGTATTCGCCGCGACTCAGGCGGCGCTTAAGCACTTGGGTGACGGTGGCCGAATCATCAACGTCGGTTCGTGCGTGGGCGAGCGTGCCGCTGCACCCGGTCTTGTGCCCTACGCGGCCACAAAGGGAGCCGTCAAAATGTTCACTCAGGCGCTGTCCAGAGAGGTCGGCAGCCGGGGCATCACGGTCAACAACGTGCAGCCGGGTCCGATCGATACGGATTTGAATCCCGCCTCGGGTGATTGGGCGGTACCGCAGAAGGCCGCCACAGCACTCGACCGCTATGGGAACGTTGAGGAGATCGCCGCAATGGTGGCGTTCGTCGCCGGTCCTGAATCCTCTTACATCACCGGTGCAAATCTGACCGTTGATGGCGGAATGAATGCCTAAATCAGCACCTGCATTCAGGCCAGACGCGACCAGATATGTCACCTCGCATATCTGGTTGCTCACTTTCAACTGAGGGTGCACTCGTGAGGCACCTGCATAGCGAAAGAGAACAATGACTACACTTCAAAACAAAACGGCGCTCGTGACGGGCGCATCGAGAGGAATTGGGCGCGCGACAGCACTGGCGCTTGCTGAGGCTGGGGCACACATCCTGGTTCACTACAGCCGCTCAAAACAGGAAGCAGAGTCTCTCGTGGCCGCGATTCAAGCTAAGGGCGGCCGTGCAGATGCTATCTCAGCGGATCTGGGAACTCCGGACGGTGCTTCGTCTCTCACCAAACAGGTGCGCTCCATCATCGGCGATCGACTAGATGTGCTTGTACTCAACGCCGGAATCAGCAAGCTTGCCCGCATCGAGGATCACACGATAGAGGATTTTGACAACCTCTTTGCGACAAACGTCCGAGGTCCGTTCTTCGTGGTTCAGCAACTCCTGTCCGTTCTAGGCGAGGGTTCGAACATCGTTGTTATCTCTTCTGCTGTAGCCCGTACAGTGGTCGGTAAGCCTGCGTTGGAAAATCCTTCCATTCTTGCCTATGCCGCGACCAAAGGGGCCCTGGAGACTCTGGTCAAGAACTGGGCTGCTATTCTCGGGCCGGGCGGCATTCGTGTAAATGCTGTCGCTCCAGGGGTCATCGACACGGATATGTCGAATTTCACCAAGACCGAAGTGGGACGCGAGGCTGCGCTGGGGATGCAGGCGCTGAAGCGGCTCGGTAAACCCGAGGATGTCGCCGATGTCGTCGCCTTTGTGGCGTCCGATGCGGCGCGCTGGATCACCGGTGCCAGTATTCCCGTGGATGGTGGTTCGAAGCTTTAACCGGCAACGTGAGGAGCGCAATGGATACCAAGTCGAGTAAAGGTAAAGATGTCAAGATTCCCGGGCCTGACCATCCCATCACAATTTCTCTTACTGAGGGCAAGGTCCGTATAACGGTTGCCGGGAAGATCGTCGCTGAATCGACACGAGCACTTCTGCTGGAGGAGAAGGGGTACCCACCCGTCTACTACCTGCCGCGCAACGATGCGGACATGTCGCTTCTCGCTCGGACAACGCACTACACCTATTGTCCGTATAAAGGTGATTGCACGTACTACAGCATTCCCAGTGGTGGAGCGAAGTCAGAATATGCCGTTTGGACCTACGAAAAGCCTTACGAAGCAGTCGCCGACATTAAAGAGCATCTGGCGTTTTATCCCTCGCGTGTCGACGCAATCGAAGTCATATCGTAAGGCGCGAGCTGATTTCAGGGAACTCATTGCTTGATTAGAGGGTACGAAGGGCTGCCATAAAGTTCTCGATTTTGCGGGTCGACGAGACTTTGCCGGATTTCAAGTTGCGCTCGATGCATAATCCGGAAAAGAAGGACAGCACCATCTCCGCAATTGCGGATGGAGCCATCCTGGTTTTTTCGGCTTGATATTCATAGCGAGAAGGCGCTGCAGCAGTGTTCGAGCTTCCGCCATCATCTCGCCGGTTTGACCGGGTAGGATGGCGAGTTCCCGCATAGAGTTGACGGAAAAGCAGCCCTGCTGGTCTCCCTTGTTGTAGGGACCCTGCTTGAGGAACGTCTCGACGTTGTTCCAGCCAAAAGGTTGAGTGGTAAGAAGCCCCCTCTTCTCCTGGGTGTCAAGGTAGTGCTGAAGACACGCTACAAACAAATCTTCCTTGTCTCGAAACTCGGTATACAGCCCTGACTTGTTCACGCCTGTGGCTTGTTCCAGTTCCTGGAGACTCGTGTCCGCAAACCCATGCTTCCAGAAGACGGGCATCGCCTTCTCCAGCACTTCCCGGCTAAAGCGCTTTGGACGTCCCATAGCAGTATTATCTGATAACGAACCAAATAGTTCAATATCTCTGCATCCTCGCCGCCCCATCGTCATCGTATAGAACTAAACGGTTCTAAACCGTACGCAAGGTCGAATAAGCCCGATGCCGGAGTTCATGTGATGTCGAATCAGCCGCTTTTTACAGCATATCGGATGGGAGACCTGGATCTTCCTAACCGCATCGTCATGGCCCCTCTTACTCGGATGCGCGCGCAATCACACGATCATGTGCCTACTGCGTTGCAGGCGGGTTATTACGCGCAGCGTGCTTCAGCCGGAGTAATCATCGCCGAGGCCACCGCGATTAGCCCGGAAGGATTTGGCTGGGCCGATACGCCGGGACTGTGGACGGAAGAGCAGGTCCGCGGATGGCGACGCGTCACGAAGGCCGTCCATGCGACCGGTGGTCGCATCATTGCGCAACTTTGGCACACCGGCGCAATCTCGCATCCGGAATTACGGGACGGCGCGCAGCCCGTGTCCGCATCCAACGTCGATCCAGGCCAGATCTCGGTCACGCGGACCGGAAGGAAGCCTACGGTAACACCGCGGCCCCTGACAAAGCAGGAGATTCAAGTCACGGTTGCGGACTTCGGGCGAGCTGCTCGAAACGCGATGGAAGCCGGCTTCGATGGTGTCCAGATCCTCGCCAACTATCTCTATTTGATCTCACAGTTTCTAAATGCCACCACCAACCTGCGTCAAGACGAGTATGGCGGGCGCCAGGAAAATCGTTCGCGCTTTCTCTTCGAGGTCGTTGAGTCGGTCCTGGGTGAGGTCGATGCACAACAGGTTGGAGTCAAGATCAGCCCGATGCACGAAGGCGGTGCATTTCAGGCCAACGCCGAAACTCTGCCCGTCACCGAATATGCAATTCGGAAGCTGAGTACCTACAATCTTTCGCACTTGTTGCTCATGGGCAATACCACCGACTTCTCCGGAACTCCACTCGAAAAGTTGGCCGGGGATGGTATGTTCCAGCATTTCCGCCCTCTCTATAACGGGACGTTGATCGCCAACGTGAATATGGATCGCGAGCGCGGGAACCGGCTTATCTCAGAAGGATTGGCCGACCTGATCGCGTTTGGCCGTCCCTACATCGCAAATCCCGACCTGGTTGAGAGGTTTGTAGAGAACGTCCCTCTCGCTGAGGTTGATTGGGACACAGTCTACGGCTCGGGGCCGCGTGGCTATTCCGACTACCCAACCTACCAGCCATCAGAACTCACACGGAGCTGAACATGCCAAAGACAACACCCGAACAAAACAAGGCGATCGTTCTCGAAGCCTTCGATACTCTCTTCAATAAACGCGACTACGCCGCAGCTGAACGCTTCTGGTCACCGAAGTACATTCAGCACAGCGCGCACATCGCTCCGGGACGCGAAGGGCTTTTTACTCTTGTCCGCGCGACCCCAGATACGCTGCGCTATGAAAACCAACTCATCGTCGCAGAAGGAGACTATGTCATCGCGCACGGCCGTTTCACCGGGATGGGGAGGCCCGCAGCCTGGATTGCCGCCGACGTTGTCCGATTCGAAGACGGTCTCTTGGCCGAGCACTGGGATGTATTGCAAGACGAAGCCACACAGGCAGAGTCCGTCAGCGGCCTTCCCATGTTTGGGGACACATTCCCTTCGTAAGTGTTCGGCATTCACATTTCGGGGACAACTGAGCGCAACGGAGACAGAGGACGCCTGCTGATGAGCGGACATAAGAAGCTGCAAGGAAAAATAGCAGTGATTACTGGTGGCACAACCGGGATCGGGTTGGCTACGGCGAAGCTCTTTGTAAAAGAGGGCGCCTATGTCTTCATAACAGGCCGCCGCCATAAAGAACTCGACGAGGCAGTGAAAGCAATTGGCAGCAATGTCACTGGCGTTCAGGGAGACATTGCCAAACTAACGGACCTTGATCGTCTCTATGAGGCTGTCGCGGCCAAGGGAAGGATCGATGTCGTCTTCGCGAATGCCGGCGTCGCTGAATTTGCTCCACTCGGCAAAATCACTGAAGAGCATTTTGACAAGCTCTTCGACATCAACGTCAAGGGAACGCTATTCACTGTGCAGAAATCGTTACCGCTGATGAACGATGGTGGTTCGATTATTCTCAACGGCTCAGTCGCGAGCGTGAAAGGCACGGCCGCCTTCGGCGTTTATGGCGCAACGAAGGCAGCTCTCCGTTCTTTCGTCCGAACCTGGACCTCGGATCTCAAGGACCGTCATATTCGTTCCAACGTCATTAGTCCAGGACCGACCGATACGCCGGTTATCGATGGGCAACCTGCAGACGCAATTGCACGAATCGTGTCCACCATCCCCATGGGACGCATGGGACGACCCGATGAAATTGCTAAAGCCGCGCTTTTTCTGGCGTCCGATGATTCCAGTTTCGTCACGGGTATCGAGCTGTTCGTCGATGGCGGCAGAGGGCAAGTCTGATCAACGCACGCTGCACCGAATACCTTGCCTTGTCACGTTCAGGCGGGATGCTTTAGAAGGTTGGCCACCGTCTTCAGGATTTCGTGCGAAAGCGCCTCATCCGATACGGCGCGGGCCAGCGACATCGCTCCGACAAGAGCGCTGAACGTCAGGATCGCCTTCGATCTTGCCGCGCGCTTATCCCTACCTGGCAGCAACCCGACAAGCAAATCAAGATCGGCCTCGACTTGATCAGAGGTGAGCGCACGAGTCCGCTTATCGCTGCGAGCGATTTCCGGGGCCAATGCACTGAAGGCACAGCCTGCACCGGGATTCTTGCGGTGCGCATCGCTCACATAATCGTCGATAAGCTTCTCGAAGGAGAGCGGCTGCCCGCTGGATGCGCCAGCTTCCTTTTGTCGCTGCCAGACACCGAATGCATCGCCGAGTGCCTCCGCCACGAGTTCGTCACGAGAGTCGAAGTGCTTATAGAAGCCGCCTACCGTCAGGCCCGCTTCCTTCATCAACTCCGCAATTCCAAATCCCGCAAGGCCCTTTTCACGGAATCTCTTTGAGGCAATGGCAACGATGCGCTTATGCGTCTTCTCCTTTTGCGCCTGGGAATAACCCATCTGAACCTCACCGAAAATAATCTGCGACCGAATCAGGATTACGAATCTAATCCGGTAATGAGGATTATAGCAATAATCCACAGTGCAAGACGAAGGCCAAGGACTCAAGCTATTCGGGATCTGCTGGTGGTCTCGATCGACACTAATAATCTCCGGAGTTGCGACCTAGCGACGCAGGTCAGGAGTGACGGGAAAAGGGAGAACCAAAATGCGTGCAATGAGAGCAGAGCAATTTAGCGGTTATGAAGCGTTGAAGCTCGTAGAGCTTCCAAAACCAACGGTCACCGACGGGAAGGTACTCGTGCGAATCACTGCTGCAGGTGTCACGCCGCTCGATCATACGATTCTCGTCGGCGATTTTCACATCCCGGAGAGGCCGCTCATCTTGGGCAACGAAGGAGCGGGCGTGGTGGAGGAGGGAGGCGGAGCGGATTTTCCCACTGGCTCGCGTGTGATGTTCTGGGGCACCTATGGCGCTTTTGAAGATGGGACCTATTGCGAGTGGATTGCTGTACGGAAGGAAGACCTCTGCTTGATTCCTGACAATGTCGATGACGTGAGTGCTGCTGGCATTCCAGTCGCATATCTCACAGCTCAAGTGGCTCTTTCTCTGGCAGGGTTTCGTTGCGGCAAGACTGTTCTGGCACCAGCGATCGGGGGATCGGTCGGCAACGCTGTAACGCAATTGGCCCGCGCTCTTGGAGCAAAGCACGCTATATCGAGCACGACCAATCATGCGAAAGCCGAGCAGGCGAAGGCACTCGGATTCAATGAGGTAATCGATACCTCCGTGGAAAAGTTAACTGACGGCGTACGTCGTATCACAGACGGCTACGGCGCAGACATCATCATCGACGGGATCGGCGGCGATGTGTCGAGCGAAGCCGTCAAAGCGCTTGCGCCGGGAGGAAGCCTCATAACGCTGGGGTATTCCGCAAGCCGCAAGACCACCATTGACGTGACAAGTCTCATTGTGTCGCAGACCAGCATCCGGGGTTTCAATATGTTCTCTCAGCCGCAGGCGATCGTTGCTGACGCCTGGAAATCTACTGCCTCTCTGCTTAGACCGGGTGCGATCAAACCGATCGTGGCTAAGACGTTCCCTCTGGCCGAAGCTACTGAGGCTCTGCGTTATCTCGTTGAAGGCCGCCCCTTCGGGAGGGTAGTTCTCACAGTCTGACGACAATTGATGGGGGAAACATAACAGGTATCCCGCTCCCGCAATTGGCGCGAGGTTCGCACTACGCGCAGGCGTAGTGCGGACACAAGTTGTCAAATCAACCCAACTACACTCGGACGAGCTTACTCAGAGGAATCAATGACAACAATAAAGACGATTCGGCTAGCTTCGGTGGTCACGGCAATCAATGTCCTGGTCGCGAGCTGCTTTTCCATCGTGGGGATCATCCGTCCGCAATACCTGGTCCCTGCGGGATACGTTCCAACGCAGGCGTCGTTGATATTGGCGATGTACGCGGCGGCGCGCACAATTCCCCTGGCCTTGTTCGCATTGGGGGCGATCTACAAGCAGGCGACTTCTGCGTTGCTGATCCTAGGTGCGCTCGCCGGCGCCATGCAATTGCTGGATGCCGGAATCGGTCTGTTTGAGCATGATCTTGGGAAATGCGCTGGGCCGCTCTTTATCGCCGTCCTCCAATTCTTCGTGGTGTATCTGCTTCACAGATCAGTGCGGATCACGCCGGAAACGAAGCGTGAATAAACGTCCGCTTGTTGCCGCAGATATTCCTCACCGTTGCATTGTCGGTACCCACATGGTCGACTTTTTGCAGCCTCAGATGCGGAGACGGCCATGCTCGTCTCACTGTCTTCGAAGACGCTGGCCTCCAGTCTTCAGGAGATGCGCGCTGTGGACCGAGAGACATCTTCACCTAAGCGTAGGGCCGCTTCCAGAACAAAAGCAATATCGAATACAAGGCCAAAGCCCTCATTGTTAGCCGGCTACGCGTGATTGTCAGAATTACTCCCCACAAACGCCGCAGGATCCACGAATATTTGAGTTTCCGAGCGGCAGTCAAGACAGACGCGGGCACGGCTGCAGCAGCCCCCACTGACGAGAGTAAGGTGCGGGTTGCCCGTGATCCGCCCAGAACTCCGAAGTCCTGAAATTTCTCGGCCCGCAGTGTTCCCTGAGTGCGTTGGCGATTTACCACTCGTCGAGGTTCGCTGAAGCGAACTCCGTCTATCGTGACTAATACCGTGGCCGCTGTTCAGTTGGCTAAATCAGTTAGAGCGCTATTCGGTTGGCACCACAGCAAACGTGATTGCAGCTAACGCGCAGGATGCCAATAGTCTCGTCATGATTGTCTCCTCATTTCCTCCGTCATATGGCGCGCGTCTTCCTGGCGTGAGACTCGGCTGCTACGGTGTTGCGTGTTGAAGTCGCGATCACCGGAGGCCGCGCGCTCTTGCTGAGTAATAGGAATTCCAAAATAATTCGGCTAAGCGTGGCGCAATCTTTTTTTGTGGAGCTTGCAACCAGAGGAAGAGACGCAGGTTGGAGTGGAGCCCGGTCCGTCTCCCAGCGTGTACGCGTTCTACCGGGGCTTCACTCCGCAACGTCTGGTAATTTTGGCGCTGGCGGTAATGACCTTTGCCGCAGCGTTCACGCTCGAAAGTCGGACGAAGAGAACGCACGCTGCCGCTGTGCCAAGCCACTTGTCAGTTACGATCTTCCGGCTGGGGAAGTGGGTCCGCCAACACGAGACCGGTGGAAAGACCAAAGGGCATGGCGGCGACCGCACTCTCAAAACCTGTTTTGGGATCGATCACATAAAGACCGGAGGCACCAGTGAAGTCGGTCGCATACAATTTGCCGTCCCGGGCGAAAGCCAACCCCATCACGGTGTTACTTCCCACCAGATTAACGATCTTCGTGGCTGCGCCGGTTTCGGGATTGATGCGATACAGGATCGCAGGAACATAAGAAGGGTTGAGAGTGGTCGTCACACCGTACAGGTTCCCGTGACGATCGAATGCTAGGCCCATAAAGTATTGAGGAGCGCCCGTTGGACCGATGCGGGTAAAGTCCCCGGTAAACTCATTGACCCTATACAGCGAGTTGAAATTCGGGTCTGAGCCGGAGCAGTCGGTGTTCAGATCGTTCGGGTCACCGTTCGGGTAACAACCTCCAACCGCGTATAGAGTCCCATCGGGACCGAAAGCCATGGCCATGACGGCGAGCCCGGGAACGGGAACACCGAACAGCGTGGCCAGTCCGGTTTTCTTATCGAAACTGGTGAGCTGCTGGGTCCCAAAAAGTTTGCCGCACATGCTGAGTGGTGTCCCGGAGGGCGACATCGCCAGCGTGGCGCAGCCCGTTTTGATTGGTCCAATGTCGGTCGTGGTGATCTTCCCGCCGGTCACTTCAATCGCCCACATTTCCCTCACTCCAGGAGGAGAAGCAATAGTATAGAAGACATGTCTGGTTTGATCGTCTTCATCAGCCGCGGGAGTCGCCGCCAGGACGCCTTTGGACGGTAGAACACCTGTCATTGCTAACGCGATGAACAGGCACAAGCCATTCGATAGCAGGTTTTTTCCTGAGAGTGATTTTCCGAACATGGTGACATCCTCCTCGAAAGAGACTTGGAAGCAAACGGAATCCGGCGCTGGAATCGGCCTAGCACTCGGTCTTCCGACTGTTCTCGCAGCACCTTAGCCTGTGGGCTGTGGTCGATTGATCCGCAGGTTACAGGAAGCCGCGCTCTCACTAAGTAAAAGGAAATTCCGAGAGAATTCGGCTCAGCGGTGCCCGATCTTTTTCGGGCTTGCAACCAAGGAGGACAAAGCGGACTCAGTAAAGGCTACCGACCAATCCAGGAGAGAGACTAGCGGAGTCAGAAGTCCTTAACGAGCACCCAGCCGCAGATTGGCTAAGGCCATAGCGGGCGCTCATGTCCCGATCTGGCATGCATTACGTAACCACTTACCTACACAGCTTGCGTACCGGGATTATGGAAGGCAGATACATTTCTGAGTTTGGCGACTCATTGAGCGAATGATTTCACTTCGGCGAATGATTCCGATGTATTCATTTCTTCTCCAGAGTGAGAGCATAAATATCGTCGGTCCCCGAGTATCGAAGCATCAGAGGCGCATCTGTCGTGTCAAGCGCCATCCAAGGGCCCCTTGCATAGCGGAAATCTTTCAGGTCAATTACTAGTTCCGGCATTCCACCCTTCAAAGGGATTCGAAACACGCCTGGATTGCCATGCAGGCTCACAAAAAAGATGAATCGGCTATCCCTTGACCAGACGTGCCAGATCGCTTCCCTACCGATTTGCAGCACCCAAGCTTGCTGCGTCACGAGATCAAAGATCTTCAGGCCGAGCGCGTCGTCCGCCTGTACCTCGACGAAGCGACCGTCTGGAGACCACTGTGGAGCGGAGAACCCCTCCGATCCGGGTAGTGTGCTCACATGATGGGTGGCGAGGTCGAGGATGTATATCATGCCTGGAACATTCCTATCCGGCCCACGTGAGAATGCGATTCTCCGTCCATCCGGTGACCAATTCGGAGCATCCTGCGCTCCCTTATCCTCGGGGAGGAGAAGCCGGGGTGTGCCGCCGGAAGAAGAGATGATATAAGCTTCAGACTGGCCACCCGGAGTGTCCGCCATAAACAAGATTTGGGAGCCGTCAGGCGACCAGCGCGGCAGCACGGGATACATGGGAGGGTCGCTGAGTTGCACCGGCTTGGTGCCATCCAGGTTAGCTCTCAACAGGACGCCTTCCGGGAAGGAAACGTACACAACTGATTTGCCATCCTTGGAGAAGTCAACGAACTGAGCTGAGATGCCCTTAAGGAAGGGCTCAAACTTACCGGACTTCGAGTCGAACCGGACAAGTTCGCCGCGGAAAGTGAAACCATCCGCAAAGATCTTCTTTCCGTCCCTGCTGGGAAGAGGATCTCCCCAATAAAGTGGGCCTGAAGTTAATTTGACCGGCTCTGCGGGATGCTGGCGAAACAGACCCAGGCGATCGTCGAGAGCCCAAATCTGGTGGCCGGATGGCTGGTCGCCAGCCATGAATATGAAAAACTCGCCATCTGGGGTCCACTGACCACAACAACTCGCGTAAGAGGGACGCCAATTGTGGAGCAACTCATGAAGGTTGGAGCCGTTCGAGGACATCTCCCAGGGCCGACCGTCCTTGAAAAACCTCATCGTTTTGCCGTCGGGAGACCAACTGAGTCCATCGATCCCGCTGCCACCCACGCGGGCCAGCGTTCGAACTCCTGTTCCGTCGCTTCGAATCAGGTTTATATCGCCGTCCGCCGTAGAGTAGCCCACTGATTCTCCGTCGGGCGACCAGGTCACGGCTACAGCGTCTGTCAGGTAGCGAACCGAGCCTCCGGGTACCCGAACTATCGATACCGATTTGGTCGGCTTCTTGTCCCATACACCAAACGGCCAGGCAAGCATTCTGGACCCATCCGGCGAGAGGCAGCCCGGCAATAGAACGGCATTTTGTAATTCAACCGAGATCGGCTCGCTTACTCCACCTGACAAAGCTATCTGCTGAATGCCGCCTTGTTCGTCCAGGGAATAATACAGTCTGATCCCGTCGGTCCCGCCCGCTCGCTTTCCGTGACCATCAAACGTCATTTGCGTGTATTCCGAGATTCGAGGCGGAGGAGGCGGGCGATGCATATACCAGACTGCGATGACCACGCTGACGAGCACGGCGGCGCCCGGCAGCAGCCAACTCAAAAGCATTTTGCGTTTTGCCTGTGAACCCGGTTTTGGAGTTGGGTCTGTCGTCACGACTTTGCCCGAACCAGTGTCGCGCTTGAGCCGGTTCAGGTCGGCGCGCAGGTCGGCGGCGCTCTGGTAGCGCAGATCGCGGTCTTTCTCCAGCGCCTTGCTGACGACATGATCCAGGGCTTTCGGAAGAGCGGAAACCACCCTCGATGGTGGAGGTGGTGTTTCGTCGAGAATGGCCTTGTGTACCAGGGTCGTGGTCTTGCCGTGGAACGCCATCTTTCCCGTAGCCATCTCGTAGAGCACCGCACCCAGGGAGAAAATATCTGTCCGTGCATCGAGGTCTTCGCCCCTCGCCTGTTCAGGCGACATGTAAGGCGCGGTTCCCATCGCGACGCCCGGCGTTGACAGTATTTTCTGGTCCCTTGCGGTCTCGGCTGACGTATCCGACTCGGGGCCCGACTCGTCCAGTTTCGCTAGTCCGAAGTCCAGTACCTTCGATTCGCCGTGGGTCGTGACGAAGACGTTCGCCGGTTTGAGGTCGCGATGCACAATGCCTCGCCGATGCGCGGCTTCAAGAGCATCGGCGACCTCTGCCGCGTAGCGGAGAGTCAGCTCAAGTGAAAGCCTGCCCTTCTGCAATCGCCTCGCGAGCGTCTGACCTTCCAGATACTCCATTACAAGGAATGGTGTTCCGTCCTGTTGACCGACGTCATGCAACGTGCAAATGTTGGGATGCTGAAGAGCCGAGATCGCCCGTGCCTCCCGCTCGAATCTCTGCTGGCGAAATGAATCGGAAGACAACGCACGCGGGATCACTTTGATGGCAACGGTGCGATTGAGCCGTGTATCTCGCCCGCGGTACACCTCGCCCATGCCTCCCGCACCCAGGAGAGCCTGAACCTCGTACGGCCCGAGTCGAGTTCCCGCCTCCAGCATGGTGTTGCCCGGGGCAGTCGACCCGGGGAGTGCGACCTGCTGTGCTGCCGGAGACTCCAGAAAGTTCGGATCGAGCTTGCCTTCGATGGAGAGCATCTCGTCGACGTCCTCACGCAGCGACGGATCGGAGGCGCATTCGCGGTCAAGAAACGCAGCCCGGTCCGCTGGACGCAGTTCCATGGCGCTTTCCAGGACCCCGCGAACCATCTGCCAGCGTTCCGGAGTCATGCGTGGGCTTTTCCGCAAAGTTGCTGGTACAGCCAGACCCGCGCGGTCGACCAGTGCCGCTTCACTGTTGCCGGTGAAATACCGACTACCTCGGCCGTCTCTTCGATCGAAAAGCCGCCGAAGAAGCGCAGCTCCACAATTCGGGCTTGTTCCGCATCCAGATTAGAGAGTTCGGTCAATGCACGGTCCAGATCGAGCAGATCCACGGGCCGGCCCTGCATGACCGCATGAACATCCTCGAGGGTACAGTTCCTCACGCCACCGCCTCTCTTCGCCGCTCGCTTCTCCCGCTCGTAGCCGACCAGGATCTGGCGCATCAGCAACGCACAGACGGCAATGAAATGCGACTTGTTCTGAAATTGGCCCCGGAACTGATGATGGAGGCGCATGTAGGCCTCGTGAACCAGTGCCGTGGTTTGCAGCGTATGCGGCGATGGGGCCCGTCGCAGTTGCTGGCGGGCAACCCTGCGAAGTTCCTCGTAGATCAGCGGTATGAGTGCCCGAAGGGCCTCCCGGTCTCCCGCGCCCCACTTGGCCAGGAGTTCATCAACTTCGGGCAAATCGGTTCGTGGCATGGGCCCCCCAGACGAACTAGACTAGCGACTGGATATTGCTTCAGGGAACGCGATAGGGGACTATCGATGCGTTGCCGACATGATATCTCCAAAAATGTCGATTTTGTGAGATATCTTCTCTCCGCAACCTCGTTCGCATATCTTCGGCCATTTCGTATACCGGGTAATCTGGCCCCAACGCGACGAGAACGCGCCAAAGGCGAATCTATCGTTGGGCGGCCCCGCGGCCGCGCCGGGGTTTTAGCCGGAGCCGCATGACGAATCTGGAAGCACTTAGAGGAATTGTGAAGGATTAGTCCCTATGTCGGCCAGTGTCCAGCGATGCCTCATCTGCTGCTCGTGGACTTGTGCTAACAGGACGAGGCACTCATCCAGATGGGCTGAAGGTCAAATCGCCGGTTCCGGTCAGATCGTCGGCAACTCGTCAATTAACCCGTCGGCTAACGGAATACGACCGGTAAGGTGCGGGTTGCCCGTAATCCGCCAACAAAGCCGGATTCGCGTTCAGTCTGAGCTTTCACGAACGCTCACTGAGTGCCAGGCCGATTTATCCCCAAACCGGCAAGGGTATTTTCGTTGGGACACAATCAGGGACGTATTCAGGGTTTCTGGAACGTTCTTACGCGTTCTCGCTCCCGTTCGATTGCTTCGCGGATCGCTCTTGTGATCAAGTCGGGCTCATCGATAGGAACCATATGCGAGCTGTTCCACGCTATGATCTGTTCACTCGTTCGTGCCAACGCCAAGAGATCCTTTTGGAATGCTCTGTAATCCTGGCAGTCGTTTGACGTATTAATAACCCATAGGGGCGTATCTCCCAGAGGGTATTGGTGTCCACCTGTCACCTTGTTTATAAGGGCGAAGCAATCAGCTGCCATCTCCGGACCAGGCCGAACCGGGTGCTGAGAGAGAGCCCACATATGAAGCTCCTGATCACGTGCCGGCAATTTGCTGAAGTTTGAATCGTCTTCAAAGCCCAGAACGATAGGTGCCTTGGAAAGAAGCACCGGCGGACTATAGCCACGTGACGAACCATGGGAAGGCGAAACATGAGGCGGAACGTCTTTGCCGACACCGGAGAGAAATGCGTGGTCCACGATGATCATCCCGGCGATATTGTCGGGGTAACGGGCGGTGTAGATTCGCTCCCAAAGGGCGCCTACGGAAAACCCGACGAGGACATAACGACCGTCGATAGGCATTTTTGTAAGAAGCCTATGGATCTCGTCGACTCTATCCGTGCATGTCGGTGTCGCTTTTGCTGCAGGCGTTCGATCGGAGGCCTGGGACGAGGGAATCAATGTTGGGGTCTGGAAAGGGTCGCTCCATGCGTTCCCTGATGGATCGAAGGTGCACACTCGCGTCCACTTCGCGACTTCAGGTTGAACCAGTCCCCAATCGAAGGAGAAAGCCGCGCCCACGATCATCACCGTTGGGCTCCCTTCGCCGATGCAGTACAAATGCACCCGATAGCCTCCTACGTCGACGAGAGTGCCTAGGGGCAGAGGCTTCGATTGATTCGTAATTTGAGTTCTGGCCGTTGACCCAGCGGACAACAGAAGAGCTACGCAAGCACCCATAAGAAGCGGATTGTGGCCGAGGTGTGAGCAAGCCGCCTTTAGAAGGGATCTTCCTGGAACTCTCATGACGTCAACCATCCTCCCACGCACTCGGCAAGAACACCCCTTCGATACTCTTCTTAGGGCTTCTCTATACGCTCAACACGGTTTGCAATCGCGCCAATCAGCAATCTTTCCGAACCTTGTGTGGAAGAACAGCATTGGAGCGCACGACACCATCTCGAATTACGATCCCAGCAGGAAACGAATCGGCATGAAAGATGTTCAATTCTGATTCAGGTACCACCAGAACGGACACAGTCGGCGGCAGCGTCCGTTGCCACTCACGCAAAGCGTCACGTATCTGGTCTGAAGGTATATCCTCCCGTCCCGTGTTGGCGCTCCAGGAGGTGATTGCATAGATCCGGTGTTGCGCAGAATATTTTGCCAGATCCCGCACAACACTGGGCGCACCTGGGGACCAAAGGGTGAAAGGAAGAAAGATCACTGTGCCGTTTGCCAGTCGGACCGTACGAGGAACAAGCGTGTTTTTACTGATTGCGTGTCCATGTAACGAGTTCAATGGCACCTTTGATCCGACCATCGTTTGCCGAGCCAAAGCAGCCTGCATTGGCGCGAGATCCGCAGTGCCCATCCAACTCTTTTGCTGCGCAACTTCGATTAGCACTTGCAGGACGGCTGGGGTAGCGCCTTTGGCCGACTTCTCTGAAAGGGCGGCGCACCGTACCGCGTCCGAGAACAAAACGCTTGAGGAGGCACCTACGTCTTTGCCTTCAATCGCCTTTCCGCTGACAAGGAGAGGAAGTGTGATGGCACTTTGCGACTCACACAGGTGCAAAGCCAGTTTGTCGAATGTGGCATCTACGCCCTCAGCAGCATCGATCACTTGACTGATGGCAAAGTGGATCTGCGCATCGTACGGATAGTCACTCAAAAGCGACCTAATCTCTGCCGCTGCAGAAGCCGGTTGGTTTAGACCGAGATGCGCGCGCACAAGCAGGATCAGAGCTTGTCTTTTATTTAATGCATCGGGAAGCACAAGATATTTTGTTAGAGAAGCACGCGCCGGTTCGAACTGCTGCCCGAAGAGACACAACTCGCCCAAAGAAAGCAGTTCTTTGGCGTTAGTTGTGAGGGCGGATACATCCGCCGAAAGTGCGAGGCAGTCACGAGACGCCATGCCTATACCAACACCTAGTGCAAACTTGTCCGCCTCGGTTAGATCGTTTTGCTGGGCTCTGGCTGCATTGAGGGGCAACAGAGCAGCTTTATATGCCTCCGAGGGGGATAGAAACTTTGTATCTTCTTGAGCTTGAGCCCCCTTGTTTGCCGACCATCCAAGAGTTGGCGGTAGATCGGTACACTCTACCGTGCTAGGCAAGATCTATGTGCGGATGATGATAAGGGGAGCTTTTCTCATCCGTGACAATCAACGCGGAGACTCAAGCGCTGAGAGCTCACTCCGTGCGGTCCACAAGGGGATACGGTAGTAGCCGGGTTCTCCTAATTCCGCCAAACGGATGGCTTCGCGGTATTCGGCGCGCGCTTGGGGAAGCTGTTTCCTCTTGGCCAAGACCTGCGCCAGCGTGAGATGGCATTGCATTCTTTGTGGGGCCATCTCAACCGCAGTGCGGGCTTCCGCCAGTGCTTCGTCCAAACGCCCCTGAGACGCAAGGACCTGCGCCTCGGTAGAGTGGCTCGCTGCGGAAAGCGGCGGTAGATCGAAACGGCCTTGAAAGATGAGGGTATGTCCACCCAAGTTGGCTACCGGCTTTACGTGCCACAGTGGGCCATAGGGATTAAGCTCTGGAGGACCCCAGATCATCCCAGACAATTGCGACGTGGAAATTAAGAGAGTCCCTTCCACCGGGCTTGGAACGATGGCAAATCGATTGGACGTAAAGGCAGAAGCGCCCGGAAATGACTTGCAGGGTACGTCGTAGTAATCCAGGTCGGCTGTGCCGAAGGAAGCAATCCAGCAATCGGTGATTCGGTTACGTGCAAGATAGTTTCTTTCATCGATGTGCCCGCCTCCGGTGTCCACGTTCGAGGCGGACAGGTAACGATACGTTTCCTGCGGACCTCCCCAGATTTCATTAGAGTAGGAAAGATAATTAGGAAACGCTTTTAGTGAAGAAACGCAATGAAGAGCCGCAAGGGCGACCACGACATACATCCAGGCACGCTTGCGCCCAGCCAGCCGCCACGCCGCACCTGCGGCGAACACAATCAGGAACGGAAAAATCGGCAGAATGTGCCGTATACCGATATTGAGCCGCGAGGTCAGGCTCACACTGAAAAACACAGCTGCCGGGACCGTAAGGAAAAGTGTCTCGCGCTTTTTCTCGTGCCATAGATATGGACCTGCAACAACTACAAGGAGGAGCAGTAGCAGAAAGCCCAGAGTGCTCTTGATCACAAATGCAACCGGAAAGTAGAACCACTGCCCCGTGGGATAGAGATGGCCCAGAAGAAACGTCTGGCGGCCGCCAGCTGAGGCGATTGTAACGTTGGCCATACCGTAGAGATAGGACTCAGGCAGCAGCGAGGTCAGCCGCGGAATTACCTTTGACAGCAACACGCTGTGGACGCCGCCGTTCTGGATGGCATCCTGAATGTAAGCGGAGATGGAATCCGACATCTCGTGACCCGGAGGCCTCGCGGAGTAGCGAAAGAGATAAAATCCCCAGAGAATGGTGATGGCTAGGGCAACAATTACCGCAAGAGGCACTGCACGGCTAATCAGCAATTCCTTCCATTCGCTGCGAGGGTCACCGGAACCTGCGGGGGCATGGGTTCGCCGGCGCGTCCAGAAGTCCGCCATCGCTAAGATGGCAAGAGTTGGAAGCAGCAGGATGCCGGAATGCTTCGCCGCGAGCGCCAGGCCCGTAGCCAGAGCGCAGATAATCATCTGTGTCAGCGTCGGCTGCTGAGTGTAGCGATAAAAGGCGTAGACGGCTGCGAAAGCCCAACAGGTCACGGGCAAGTCCGTGGTTACGATCGCGCCGTGCGCCAGAATTGTCGGCTCAAATACGAGCAGCACCAAAGCGAGAAGCGCCGCGCCCCCGCCGAACATCTTCCGCGCTGCAACGAAGACGAACACGGCCAGCAAGAGCGTGAACGACGCAGCAAAGAAACGAGTCTCTGCCAGGATTTTTCCCGCGTCGTTCGAATAAAGAAAATCGTGCCCGTGTAAGAAATCGGCGGATTGGCCCGTCTTGTATGATGCGCAGGGCGCGCCGGGATTTTTCGGCCGGTCGAAAACTAGTGGGAGGGTATCGACGAGCTTCGCGAAGGGTGGATGCTCGGGATTGACGCCGAAATCGCCGCATTGCCAGTAGCGATAACCCGCGAAGATGTGGTCCGCCTCATCGATCGTTTGTGATTGCCGACGCGCGAAAAATCCTAACTCGGCCACGAGAACAAGCAGGAGGAAAGCCACCGAGACCACCTCGAAATACCTCTTCGATACAATACGTGATCGCATGTCCTACACCGCGCGGGGACGAACTTGCATGGCGAAAGCTCAAAGGTGAACTAACACGCCGAAGATATACCGACGAGATCAAAACGAACAACATTTTTGACTACTCTGCTGCGCTCGACCGTAGGAAGGCTGCAGCTTGCCTTAGCGTACATGAATTTCCGTTTCGTGAGGTGTCCCCTTAAGCAATTGTTGCCGAAGCGTCGGCTGCTTGGTGCGATCGAGAGTGAACCCAATCTCTTGCGCACTCTTAGCATCCTTCGTTGTTTGGTCAGCGCAGAGAACAGCACCTGGCATCATACCCACGCCGAAGATGAAGGCGAGCTGTCTGATTGTTCGATATCGCACGAACGGTGAAAACTCCATCGAATCACCCCAGTGGCATACTTACTTACAGCGGGCATGTTGAATCGTGAGCGTTTCGCTAGCCACCCGGAAGTTGGACTCCCCGCCGCGATAACTTCTTGTTTGCCCGTGATCCGGGAGTTACTGATTTCCTTCCCACAAGCCGACTTTGCAGGGATTGATCTGTGTCGCTACTTCCGTTTTGCGGACTACTGATTCCTTTTGCGCGGCACACATTCATTCCCAACAAAAACGATACCCCAGAATCCCGGGGCATCGCATGTCACTTCAGCCTGAATGCAGACTCGTGCGCTCTTTGCTTCAACCATCTTTTCGTGCTCGAGGCTCTCTATTTCTCGAAGGCGATTACCCCGAACAGTCCAGTGAAATTATTGTCCGGGCCAGCGGTGAAAAAGAGCTGATTGGTGGCACCATTTTTGCCGGTTCCATCCCCAAATTCAATTCCCCAGAGCTGGTCGATGTGGATGACCTCGCCGAGGGTGTTGGTCAGCGTGCCAACAAATTGGCCCGTGACTGCGTTGAAAGAGTTGATGGTCCCGCTATTGGTATTGTTCGTGACCAGCAGCGTGTTGCTGAATGGTCCGAAGTTCTTCGGCGCGATGGCGAAACCCCATGGCTGATTGAGCGGCTTCCCCTTGGCCAGCTGTTTCAGGAGCGTTCCGTTCTCGGCAAAGATGTCAATGTATCCACCGGCAGCTCCTGAGGCGCTGGCGAATGAGACGTAGACGAGACCACCGAAGTCCTGAATGCCGAACGGTGCGAAACCAGCAGGAACAGTCGGGTCGGTAAACGAAGTTACGAGTTTGAAGTTGCCATCATAAATATCAACCTTGTTGTTTTTATTGTCGACGGCAAAGAGATAGTTGCCGGAAGGCTTGCTGGTGATCGCTAAACCGGTATAGGACGCGCCCGGTGTGGTGACGGCAACGAGGGCTGCGTTGAAACTTACGCTGGGGGCCCAGCCACTGATGGTGCCGTCAAGGGTGGCAAACAGGAAGGCCGCCGGAGCGCCTTTGATCTGGAACTCTGGCGATTTGTTGAAGACGATGCCGGTAGGAGAACCGGGCCCATCTCCGCCTGCTGTGGGGATCAACACGTCCAAGGGTACTTTGGTCCCATTGGAGTCATAGAGCGTGGACCAGCCTGAGTTGGCATCGCTGATCCAATAAGGTCCGCCGGGCGCATAAGTGAGTCCCCAGGCATTTACCAACAAGGGATCTGTAACCTTTGCCGCTCTCTCCTGGTTCGAGACCAGGTTGGTCACCTTATATTGTGCGAAGGCAGCGTTAGGGACGGACAACGATGTGAGTGCGAAAGACGCGGTCAGAACGACAGAGCGAAATGACATGGTGGTTCTCCTTTAGAGAGCAGGTGGCGGTTTTTCAGTTACTGAACTGAATGGTTGGCCTGTCGCCTACAAGGGTGCTGCTGCAGAACACCTCGATTGTCAGAGAATTGTCATCTCTCTGTGAAACTTCGGAATAAGAGTCGAGAAGGCAGACCAAGAGATTCAGCTGGAAGCATTCCTGAAGCGGGATTCGTGCATCACGGATCGACGCATGGCTGCTTTCGTTCGTAATCGGCAGCTCGAATGTTGGCTGTCCCTGCGACTCGGCGATGACTTCTGAATAACGGACCATTCGGAGATGATCCAAGGAATAGGTCACGACAAGCGCGCTTCTCATCAGTTATCGCTGGATCGTCGGCTACTCGGACAGAACCTCTTTTGCAGGCCAATGTTCCGAAGGCGTAACACCATTCCTCCCGGATCGCCGCCCAACCGGACATTACCTTTCCGGTAATGCCGGTTGGCCGACAACACTCCCGCGATCCGGGTTTTATCCTCAATAGGTGAGGTCTGCGGCCCCATGCGCCTTAATCCTGAGCAGCTTGCGGTTCGGTACTATTATGACGATCTACAGTATTGAAAGCTTCCGCGAATTGCTGTCGACGCGCTCGGGCAGGGCTATGACGGCCTGCGTTGAGGTCCTGACGTGCAGAAGGTTCGAGGTCCGGAGTGATCGGAAAACGGGAGAGAACAGAAATCTCGGGTCGGATCTCCAGAAAAAATCGGATCTCCTCTGGGAAGGATCCCGATCATGTCGCTGCGTAAAGGGTTGCTGTTCGCAATGCTGTTGGCGATCGTTGCCTTGGCGGAGCCCGGAAGGGTCAACGTTGACAAGACGGAATTTGATGTGCCGAAGCCGAATACGTTGTTGCGCGCTCCTGCGCCTGCCACTGCGGCATTGCCTTGGTACGGCAGCTGGCCGGCAAACAAGCTAAGTCGATGGCTCAAGGCATTCCGCAGGAAAGGCGAATTGGTGCCGGCGTCATTTCTTCCGATTCAATTCAAGAACCCCAAAGGTTTAGGTATTGGAAAGTTGCTCGTCGCGAGCCGCGGCCTCGGCGACCCGCATTTCGCTGGAACAGTAATCCTGCTAGTTCACTACGATGAAAATGGCGTAGTCGGACTAATTCTCAACCGGCGCACCGATGTGCCGCTTTCTCAAGTTCTTGATCTCAATGCCGCGAAAGACCGCTCCGACCCGGTCTATATCGGGGGTCCTATGGAGCCTTCGGCTGCATTTGCACTTTTTCAGTCCTCGGCCAAGATTGAAAAAGCTGAGAACATCTTCGGTGGTGTTTATTTGATCTCCGACAAAGGCCTCTTCGAAAAAACAATTTCGGCCCGGCCTGACCCTAACGTTTTTCACGTTTACCTGGGATATGCCGGATGGACGCAAGATCAATTGCGGACCGAGGTGCAATTGGGCGCGTGGTTCGTTTTTCCGGTAGACACCGCCACAATATTCAATCCTGATCCGGATTCTTTGTGGTTGCAGATGATTCGGAAGACAGAGTTGCGATTGGCGAAGACTGAGCCCTTCGTAGAAATCTCCCAGCCAGTAGAATTGTTTTGATAAATCCCGAGTCATTCACCAAGCCGATATTTCGCACAATACATCGTTCCGGGAGAATCACCGCCGATTCGGAACTAACTACTTGATCAACACCTCGCAGCGGGTGTTGTCAAAGATGATCGCTTCGAGCAGCGAGAGGATTTGGTCTCGTTGCGTTCCCGGCTTTTCTGAGCGATGCGATTGTCCGAAGTGATCTCGAAAAATCCGACGAAGTGCGCGGGAAATCACGGGATAAAATCTTATTTTCTTGTGTGGGGATTTTTGTGGGGGTCATCGTCGAATATCGACATATCTCTTTGATTTTTCAAAGTTTTCGAATCCCTGGGGGGCAATACCATCGACACCCGCTTCGGCGATTCTAACGATTACGGAAAAGGAATCGATCAGGCCGTTCTCCGGTAGTAGGTGACCATGGATCTGCATATTCACGAAGAAAAAAGACAGTAACGAGTCAATGGCCGGCCTTCGCACCGTGCTCCGACGTTACCCACGTTGCCACGACCAGAGAGTCGAGCCGATCCTGCCTCGCTGTCACCCACGGCGCATAATGCTTCTCTGTCGTCTTGATTGAAGTGTGGCCCAACAGCTTACTCACCTCTTCCATTGGTACACCCTTTTGTAGAAGCGAGACGGCGAATGTATCGCGCAGTTGGTGCGAGTGGCCGTCCGGCATCCCCGCCGCTACGAACGTTTGCTTTACATCGTGTTGCCAGTTGGTGACGACCGTTCGTTCCGTTCCCGTCCCTGAGTTCCAGAAGATGTACTTAGGACTTTCGTTCAGCTTCATCACGGATAAGGCTTCCATTGCCACGTCAGGCGGAATCAGTACGCTTACATGTGTTCCCGTCTTCTGGCGACTAGTGACAATGCGATAGAGACCCTTGTGTTTGTCATGACGAACCTCAATGCGTTTGAGGGTCACCGTATCCCGTATAGCCAAACCCGAATGCCTCATGATTCGCACGAATGCGTGTACCCGTTTCGCCTTCGTTCCAGAGAACTCTTCGGGGATGACCTTCAATAGCTTTTTGTATTGAGCGTCCGTGAGTGGCAGGGTAGGAGGTGTCTTAACCTGAATAGAAGAGAGAATCGGGATGCGTGTGATGAAGTTCGATGCAAGACAATATCGTAGAAACCCTCTCAGACGCTCTTGGACTTTGGAGCGAGTCGTGGATGATGGATACAGGTCATTCCATCCAGCCCTAAACTCCGTGAGGTGACTCACGCTTATCTCATGCGGGAATAATTTGGCACGTTTCGCCATGAACTCTTTGAGTCGGTCTAACTGACGCTCGTACTTTTCAGGACCTCGGCGCTCACGCCCTGAGAGCGTTTGTCACTCACGAATAGATCAATAGCCTGCTCCATGGTCGTCCCACCCTTGGATTCAACCGTGACCGAACTAATCGGCTTTGTTGGATCAGCCGCCTCAAACTGAGCCTCAATCTTCCGTCGCCTCTCTTCTTCGATTTTCCACGAGCGAGTCTTAGCCGACTGACGTTGCTGCTTTCCGTTGTGCGTATAGCGGAGGTGTTTGGGGCAATTGCATTTCTTGTACTCGGGATCATCGCGCCGGAGACAGACTGCGGAGTGACGGACGAATATGTCGATTGAAGGGATGGTGGAAACTTTGACTGCTCTCGTCGTCATGTGCTTGTGCTGCCTCTCCGGGATGGTGACCCGAAAAGGTTAGCACGGAATTAGCACAATTTGTTGATGTAACTTGCTATGTTGCTGAAAATAAATTGCTTATAGATGGTGGAGGCGGTGGGAGTCGAACCCACGTCCGAAAAAACTTCCAACAGAGAGCTTTCATGCTTTTTCCGTGTCATTTTTGTCTCGTCATCGGCGCTTAGAACGGACGAAGATGCGACGACGACCAGTCTGATTGATCTCGTCCGACCCGCTCAGACGGAGCAGGGAAGACCAGCCTACTGTGCGACGATCGGTACAGGCCCGTAGGCGAAGCTTGAGCGATCGGCTACTTATTTAATTAAGCAGCAAGAGCGAACTGAGGTTCGGCACTTATAGTTTTGTGAGCGATTACGGGTGTCCACACCCCGGCATGCCTCTCTGCCACAAGCAATCCCGTCGAAGCCGTGACGCCCCCATCTGGAGCTGGCACCAACATTGCATTGGGCGCTACAAAGAACTATTGCGATTATAACTCTTACTGTTCGAGGCAGAGACTAGGCGAAGGCGAGGATCACGGCGCCAATGGTGATCAGCGAAGCCCCGCCGATCTTTAGTGGAGTCAGATGCTCGCCGAGGAACAGCCACGCGCCGAGAATGACCAGCACCACACTGAGCTTATCGACTGGCGCTACGCTTGATGCCGGTCCCATCTGCAGGGCGCGGAAGTAGCATAACCACGACAGGCCAGTGCAGATGCCTGAGAGCACTAGAAACACCCAGCTGCGCCGGCCGATCTGCGCGAGTGCGTGATGCTTCTCGAAGGCGACGGCGATGGCCCAGGTAAAGATCAGGATCACCGTCGTTCGAATGGCTGTCGCGAGGTTCGAGTCGATTCCCGAGACACCGACTTTGGCCAGCAGCGCAGTTGCCGCAGCAAAGACTGCCGATAGAACTGCCCAGAAGACCCAAGTCATAGATGCAAGCATACCTCGGTGGAAAAAACTTGTGCCACGAGATCGCAAGGCGCTACATCGTTGCGTTTACGAGGTCGACCTGCTGCCACTCGCCGCGCTCGATTCCAGCGCGAATCTGTGCCGGAGTCTGTCCCTTTTTCGTCTGCTGGTAAGCGTAGACAGCTTCTCTCATGCAGGTAGAACAGGCGGCGCCATGGGTGCCTTCGAAGCAGGTATGGAGACTGTTGTGATGCATCTCGCGGTCGCAATGACAGTAACAGGGTTGCTGATGCAGTACGGCGGGGATGGCGGCAGCCATCTTATAAGCAGTCACCTGATAGGGATGCGAGAAGTAGACTCCAGTCAGCTGATCGCCGCTAAGCACCGGGGGGAGGGGCTTTGTCGGAGCAGATGCGTTGTAGGCCGGGATATCTTCCGACGGGTTTGACCACTGGGCTGAGGCCACCATAGTGGCCAGACCTAACGCGATACATCCGAGGATCCGCTTCATGTCGGTATTTTAGATCAATCTCTTCTGGCGCCCGAATATCAACTTCGCTTGCGATCGTCTTTTCCGCCCGATCTAGATGGACTAATCGTCTGAGTGAGTCAGGATATCGTTCATCGACCATGTGGTACCCCCCTCCCCCCCGGGGGTATTTGGACGTAAACTGCTTATTTTCTTAGCTTTGCAGACACTATACGACTGTAAAATATTCTATCTAAATGGGTTGCGTCTAAAATATTCTATCTAAATGGTTTATGGAGCTATTTTGTCGGAGATCGGACTAACCCGGAAAAAATCTGGGCATTAGTGTTAATTATAGCGATCGAACGATAACTCATGCG
Source organism: Tunturibacter gelidoferens (assembly GCF_040358255.1). NCBI lineage: Bacteria > Pseudomonadati > Acidobacteriota > Terriglobia > Terriglobales > Acidobacteriaceae > Tunturiibacter > Tunturiibacter gelidiferens. Next base: position 4,362,021 of record NZ_CP132938.1, on the reverse strand, counting down.
CCACGGCTATCTCATTGTTATGGTTTGGGTTGCAAGAGTTTGGGACTTGACAACAAAAAATGGCGATTCTTTTCATCCGTCTTCTACTGAAACGGCAGGTGGCGAGATTTTGAATAGGGGCAGATCTTTTCGATCCGGTGGCGTGCTAAGTCTGTCGAGAAAGGTGGGCAAGAAGCGACGCGGGAGCTTGGAATCATTAAGTGTGGGAAGGGAACGTCAGAACAAAAAAATGCGGCACGAACGGTGTTTTGCTCGTGCCGGGAGGCCAGTGACGCAACTTGTATCAGCCTTGCTTCGATGATGCGGGCTGAGAGATTTCACGCCGGAAGACTCACGCTGCGTTGAATTGAAGATACCACAATATGGAGGGAAAGAAAGAAAAATATGTTCCATCATAGAAATCTGATGGTTTGGAGGTCGGTTTTTGGGCCGTCTTGCCCCGAGATTTTTCAGTAAAGCAATTGTAATCATAGTCTTATAAAAACTTACGCTTTTTCCACATATTTTCTTTGACGAGAAATACCGGTTCAAATTCTTTCTATGAAATACAGTTTTTTGCTGGGCTGAGTGTGGGCTGAGCGACTTTGCGTCAAATGGGCGGGATTAGGGGAGGCAAAGGAAAATACGGGGGTCTCTCCACAGCGTCGCGCGATAAGACTGCGCGACTTCGGTCGAGATGACGAGTCGCAAGAGGAGGCCCTGTTAGAAGTAGAGACTGTCCCGCCGGACGGGCCTCCTGCGCGGAGAGCGGTCACTTCGTGACTTGTATACCTTTTCTTGCAGCTACGATCGATTGTGAACCTCCCGTTGGTCGTGGATCCACTTTCTTCCGACCAACGGGAGGACCAGCATCGTTCGCTAACCACAACAAGGTTTACACGCCGCGAAGTGGCCGCTCTCCGCGCAGTAGGCCCGTCCCGCAGGACAGTCTCTGGGCAGCTTCTTACAGGCATCTTCTATCTGGGGGAACTACTTATGCGGGAGGGAACTCTTTGCTCAATTGGCTGGCCATGGAGGCGTCGCGCTGAGTAACTCCTGCGGCGTCGTGAGAGACCAATCCAAGGACGACCTGGTTGTAGCGGATATCGATGTCGGGATGATGATTTGCGGCCTCTGCCAGGACAGCGACACGGTTGACGAACGTCATTGCTTCGAGAAAATCCTTGAAGGTCCATTCGCGCACCAGTTTGCCGCCCTTGAGATGCCACTCGGGGTGGGCTTTTAGAACGTCCTCAATCTCAGTCGCATTCATGGCTTTCTTCATGGAGAATCACCTCGCCCTGCGATCCTAGCTGCGTTGTTTGTCCGGCGCAACCGGGAGAGCGCTGATGCGTAGCGACGATGGGGAGGAAGATCGTAATTCGGTTGCGGCACGCAGGTCCAACCAGGTTTCGGGGGGGAGGGCGAGAAAGACTTCAACGATTTGCGGATCGAACTGGGTTCCGGCGCAACGGATGATCTCATCTCTGGCCGCCGCGAAGGATGTTCCTTTGCGATAGGGGCGGTCGGAGGTCATGGCGTCGAGGGCGTCGGCGATGGCGAAGATGCGTGCGCCTAGAGGGATCTCCTCGCCGCGCAGGCCGCGTGGATAGCCGCTTCCGTCGAACTGTTCCTGATGGGCGTAGACGATCTCGGCGGCCTCGCGGAGGAAAGAAATCTTACGGACCATCTCGTATCCGCGCTCACAGTGTTGCTTCATGATGGCGGTCTCTTCGGCGGTGAGACGGCCGGGTTTGAGGAGGATGGCGTCGGGAGTGGCAATCTTGCCGATGTCGTGGAGGAACGCTCCACGAGCGATGATTCGCAGATCTTCGGAATCCAGCCCCATGGCCTGGGCGAGTGTGTTGGTGTAAGCGGTGACGCGTCGGGAGTGGCCTTCGGTCTCCTGGTCGCGCAGATCGAGCGCGTCGCCCATGGCTTCGAGGGTGATGTCGTAGCTGCGTTCGAGATCCTGCATGGTGGAGCGGAGGCGGCCGGTTCTGGTGTTGACGATGGCTTCGAGGTTGTGGCGGTAGATGGTGTTCTGTTTGCGAAGCCGGCCGTGTTCGATGGCTCGCATGACGACGCTTTCGAGGTCGGTGCGCTCGAAGGGTTTGAGGAGATAGTCGACTGCGCCGCGGCGGAAGGCGCTGGTGACGACGTAGATGTCGTTGATGGCGGAGAACATGACGACGGGGATGCCGGGGTGGTCGGTGCAGAGGTGATCGAGGAGGGTGAGACCGTCGGTGATGGGCATCATGACGTCGGAGAGGACGAGGTCATAATCGGGGTCCTGCTGGAGCCGGGTGAGAGCCTCTTCGGCGCTTTCGGCGGTGGTGACGGAGTATCCGCTGCGGGTCAGAAGTGCTGCAGCGACCGATCTTACGGGTTCTTCGTCGTCAACTACCAAGATTCGTTCCTGCGTCATGGATGGATACTTTCGCGTAGCGACGCTGCCGTCTTTTGGTTAGATGCGAGCGGCTTCTCTTCTGTGTCTTTATCGGCAGACCGAGCGGCTGGATGAGCGGTTGGTTGCGGCGCTTTCGGCGGAAAAAATCCTGATATGGGCCATGGGGCGGTTTCTCATCTTTTTCGGATTTTTTGGAGGGGGTTCGTGGAAAAAGGCCGGAGTGGTGTGGTGAATTGGTGGTGAGATCGTGGTGATTTGCGTGGTGGATGTGGTCTTTGGAATGTGTTTTGAGAGGTGCGAAAAAATGCGCCACGATCTTCGAGTTTATTTTTGGCCTTGTGTGATTTTGGTGGATTTTGACAGATAGAACAGGGGGATGTAGTTTTGGCGCCATCAGGACTGCTCTCTTTCTCCGTTGGCGATGCGCTTGAGAGCCGGATGCTTGGAACTACAACCCGTAGTCACAGAAGCGATGGAGAGAGACTTATGAAGACGTTGTTACTTTTGCTGGTGATGTGCACGACCTCTCTGCACGCCCAGATGGAGGGGCTCTGGGAGGGGTATGACGGAGAGTGGGCGCATGTTTCGCGGCAGCTGGTGGCGCTTGCGGAGGCAACGCCGGCGGACAAGTTTGCGTGGCGTCCTGCGCCCGGGGTGAGGTCGACGAGCGAGGTGTACATGCACATCGCGTTGGCTAACTTCTATCTGCTGAGCGTGACCGGACCTGCGATGCCGCCGGACATCAAGTCTGAGGATATGGAGAAGACTGTGACCTCGAAGGCGGACGTCATTGCGTTTCTGAAGCGGTCGCTGGATGCGGTGAAGACGGCGCGTGCTCAGTTGAAGCCGGGGGATCTTCAGCGCAAGGTCATGATCATGAAGAAAGAGGCGACGGTGGATGGGATGTATCTGCGCATTCTGGTTCACGATAATGAGCACATGGGGCAGCTGATCGCTTATGCGCGTATGACGGGCGTGGTGCCTCCGTGGTCGGAGCCGGTTCATAAATAAACCTGCTCACAATAATCGCTGGGCTTTGTGGGCTGGCTGTTTAGAGCGATGTCCCTGATACCTACAGCAGATTCCTCCGCTGCGCTGCGGAATGACAACAAAAAGCGCGGAACGACAACAAATAAAGCGCCGAATGACAAAACGAAAAGGAGAACAAAGCTCTACACCGATGCGCATTCTGCTCTAGCTGTTTGTGTTTTGTTTGGCTGCGGCTTTGCGGGCGGCTACCCAGCCGGGCTTGGTGGTTTGGCGGGAGCGGCCAAGGGCTAGTGCGCCTTCGGGGACCTCTTCGGTGATGCAGCTGCCGGCGGCTATGTAAGAGCCTGCGCCGATGGTGATGGGGGCGACGAGGGTGGAGTCGGAGCCGACGAAGGCGCCGTCGCCGATGATGGTGGGGTGCTTATGGACGCCGTCGTAGTTGCAGGTGATGGCTCCGGCGCCGATGTTGACGCCGTCGCCGATGACGGCGTCGCCGAGGTAGCTGAGGTGGTTGGCCTTGGAGCCCCTGCCGATGATGGTCTTTTTGGTTTCGACGAAGTTGCCGATGTGGGCTGCTTCGCCGATGCGGCTCTCGGGGCGGAGGTGGGCGTAGGGGCCTAGGATGGCGTTGTTGGCCACTTCGGCGGTATCGAGGATGCAGCCGTTGCGGACGAGGACGTTGTCGCCGAGCCGCGAGTTCTGAATGACGGAGTAGGAGCGGATGCGGGAGTCGCTGCCGATGTGGGTGTTGCCGAGGAGCTGTACGTAGGGCTCGATGATTGTGTCGGGGCCTACTGTGACGTGGGCGTCGATGACGCAGGTTTCGGGGCGGAAGATGGTGACGCCCTGGGCCATGAGACGGTGGGCGGTGCTAAGGCGCATGGCGGCGTCGAGGTGCATCATCTCGGCGATGGTATTGGCGCCGAGGACCTCGTCGACGCTGTCGGCTTTGATGGCTACGACGCGCTTGCCTTCGGCGACGAGCATGGCGGCGATGTCGGTGAGGTAGAACTCGCCGTGGGTGTTGTTGGTGGTGAGGGCGTTGATTCTGGCGAAGAGGGCTGCGGTTTCGAAGCAGTAGATGCCGGAGTTGATTTCGGGGGCGCTGAGCTGGTCGGAGCGGAGAGATTTTTGTTCGACGATGGCGGTGACTTCGGGTTTATCTGCTGATGCGCGGAGGACGCGGCCGTAGCCGGTGGGGTCGGCGGGGACGGCGGTGAGGATGGTCATGGCAGCGTGCTCGCGGAGGTGGGTGTCGCGGACGGCGGCGATGGTTTCGGGGCGGATGAGGGGGACGTCTCCGGAGAGGACTAGAAGATGCTGTGGGATTGGCCTGCCGGAGAGCTCGAAGTCGGCCTTGAGCATCTGGAGGGCGTGGCCGGTGCCGCGCTGCTCGGGCTGGAGGACGAACTGGACGCCGGTGGTGGCGACGGCTGTGCGGACGCGATCGGATTCGTGGCCGATGATGCAGAAGATGTGGTCGGCGGGGACTACGGTTTCGGCGGCGGCGATGACGTGGAGGAGGAGGGCGCGGCCGCCGATCTCGTGAAGAACTTTGGGGTGCTTGCTTTTGAGGCGGGTGCCTTTGCCGGCGGCCATGATGGCGATGGCGAATTCGTTGGAGACCATAGAGGACTATGGTCTCATGCTGGGTCTGTTGCCGGAAGATGTAGGGTTATCTGATAGTGTCTGAAATTTGCTTGGTCGAAAGCTATCCTTCGAGTGGAATTATGATCACTTGCTTGAATTGACTCTCAGGAAGATCAATTCGGTTTCTAGATCATCTGCCTGCAAGGGTAATCTCTCGTTTCGTGTAGATAAACATTCAATTACTGGCCTGTGTTCGGATCAGAATTATTCCTTTAATTTTTCCCACCAAGTTAATGGCCTAACAAAGAGAATTACCTGTCCGGGCTGCGGTGAAACTGTGGCTTTACCACATGTGTTTGGCGAAACATAGCCATGCTGAAATATCTCCTTCGTCGAGAAGTTTTCTGACCTCAACCACGAGTAATTTGATCCTCCTGATCCACACGATACGTAAGGAGTGTTGATTCGGAGAGACTCGTTGTAGTTCACGACAGGATGATCCACAACGATAGATCCGCGATCCTTCGAGGAGTTTGGAATGTTTATTTCACCGGGATTGAGCGTTAGTTGTAGCCGAGCAACGCCGTGACCATCAGTTGGTATGGCGATTGCTTCTTTGCGCTCTGACCCTACCCATACATTCACATAGGAGGACGCCCCCACCATAGGGTGTCCGTTCTGCCCATCCACCAATGTAATTTCAAGCGTTTGTGCGGAGAGAGATGCCCCGTACAAGATCAGGAAAAGCGACATGAGAAATTTGAGAATACCGAAGCAGGGAAACGGTTGATTCCGATAGACTGCCATTTGCGTCTCGCCATATCCAATTAGAGTTAAGATCTGCCTCGCTTTGCGTTATTTGCTGCGCCACTTGGTGGTGAGTTGTTTGTCGGCGAGGGCTTTGATGAAGACGCCGCCTACGACGCTGCGGGCCTGGAAGCCGACTTGTTTGCCGGTTTTGGTGTCGTACCAGTCGGTGAGGGGGACGCGGGTTGGGGTTTCGTTGGTCCAGCGATAGATGGGGTCGACGATGGCGTTGAACTGCGTGGGGTTTGAGGCGAGGGTTGCGGTCCAGATGGACCAGTCGAGCTTGGTGTAGTCGGCGCGGCTGTCGAGGGGGAGGCCGTAGAGGTTGAGTTTGGTGAGGTAGAAGGCGACCTCGCTGTCGCGGACGCTGTTGGGGAAGAGGTTGTAGTCGAGGAGCTTGTCCCAGACAAGGTTGTACTTCTGGCTCCAGGTGTTGGGGCTGTTGAAGGCTAGCTTGTAGTGGTCGCCTTCCTTGGCCATGGTGATCCACTTTGCGGCCATCTCTTTTGCGGTGGATTGGTACTGCTTTGCGACGGCTTCCTGCTTGAGGAGATGGGCTAGGTCGGCGTAGGCGGCTAGGGCGTCGATGGCTTTGAGGGAGAGGTTGGCGTTGTGGGCGACGTGGCCGGCGAAGTCGTCGGTGGTGAGCTGGGTTTCGGGGTCGAGACCGTGGACGTTGAGATACTCGGCCCATTTGGTGAGCTGGGGCCAGTAGCGTTGGGCTAGTTGTGGCGTGCCTTCGGCGCGGGCTACGGCGTCAACAAGGATGATCATGTTGCCGCTCTCTTCGACGGGCATTTGATCTTCTTCGGTTTTTTCGCCGCCGCCGTAGACCTGTCCGTTGGCCAGGGGGTATTGACCGAGATCGTGAGGAGAGAAGGGAAACTTCCAGCGTGCGAGGGAGGAGTACTCGAGGACGGGGAGGAGCTGGGCTTCGAGGAGCTTTGGGTTGAAGAAGAGGAAGAAGGGGGCTGAGGGGTAGAGGACGTCGACGGTGGCGATGCAGCCGTTGGAGAAGTTCTCTTTGGCGAAGAGCATGGGGTCGCTGTTGGCGTCGGCTACGAGTTTGTGCGCGGCGATAGCCTGGCGGTACGAGAGGATGGCGATGTAGGCGTAGTGTTCGCCGCCAACTTTGATGAGGTCGGCGGTGAGCTCTTTGTCGAAGGCTTCGCCGCGTGCTTCGAGCTCCGGATATTGCTGTTCGGCTAGATCGAGCATCTGGTCTACGGGCATGTTGTTGCGCTGCCAGTAGGGGCGGAGATTGCGCTGGAGGTACTGGATGGCGTAGTCGTCGGTGTAGGAGACGAGGATGTGGCGGGTGATGGGTTGTGAGGAGACGGAACCGAAGTCGATGATGGCGGAGAGTGCGGCGGCAGAGTGGTCAGCGCGCTCGGGCATGTCCATGGTGTCGGTGGTGGGGAGCTGGCCGGTGGAGGCGAAGGCGGTGGCTGCGTGGGGTGCGAGGAATGTTGCGTAGTGCGGGTCATTCGGGACGGCTAGATGGAAGTAGCCCCAGTCGATGCGGAGATCGTCGCCGGAGCGGTTGAGGATCTTTTGATCCTGAGAGCCGGTGGAGAGGACGTTGAGGGAGGAAGTTTGGTTGCGGAAGGAGTTGACTTGTTGGCTGCGGTCGTTGACGGCGATTAGTGGGTCTACGTCGAGAAGGATAGAGACTTGGTGAGGTGTGGCGTCAGTCGATTCGGCGGTCCAGGTGAGGTAGGTTACGGGGCGTGAGACGACGTCGAGGTCGCTGAGGAGGGCGGGGGTGAAGAAGATGAGGCGGAGGGTGATGCCGTTTTGACGAAACTCGTAGGTGGTGTGGGTTGGGGTGATGGCATGCGCTGTTTGCTGCATGGTGGGGACGGTGTCGGGGTTGTGGCCGAGGAAGCGGAAGGGCTTGCCGTCGATGCGGGCGATGCCGGTGATGGGTTGTGGGGCGCCGGTCCAGTGGGTGGTGTCGGAGTCGGTGAGGTTGTCGGTGGTGGACCAGACGCTGAAGTAGGGGTCGTGCGTGATGAGCGGCGATGCCGGAGGACGTTGCTGGGAGGCTAGGGGGAGAGCGGTGAGAAGCAACGAGGCAGCACTTAGCAGGAACTCTTGCGGGTTTTTTATGACGAACCTCCGGGACGATGACGCTTTTCAAGGATAGCGCCATCGTGCCCATTGAGGGGGCTGTTGCTCAGAACTCGATTAGGAACTGCTTGCTTGGGTAGCAAATTACTTGGCTGACCCAAAGCAGTCCGCTATTTACCTGGTGGCGGACTTGTCCAGTGCTCCTGCGCAACAGCGTCCGGCCATGCCGAGCCTGGCGGCGACATCGTAAGCCAAGTCTCTGCGAGCTTGCCTGCCTCGATCCGGTAGAGTTGCATGCCAGCCTGGCTGTGCGCTTCTCCGGTCTTTGTATCTGTCCACTTAAATGCAAAGCGAAACCAGGCGCGGTCGCCTGCAAATGTGTGGTCATACACAACCACTCGAATGCCCGGGCGCTCCTCGCGAATCCTGGCTATCTCCGCCGCGTAGGCGTCTCGGGTTACGGTGCGGTCGCCCTTTTGGTCATGTCGGAGATAGGCTTCTGCGACGCAGCTCGGTACCAGGTCGTACTGGCCCTCGTGCCAAACCCGCTCCCATCGATCGAAGAGGCTTATTAGTGCAGACTCGTTTGACATTGAACTCTTTCTTGCTGGTGGCTCAGTTGGCGTCTTCTGGCTGGCGCGAGAGGCGGTATTGTTCGCTCCCAAGAACGCAAATAGAAGAATCAGGATTCGTTTCATTGTTCACTCTTCGAAGGTGACAACTTTCGAGACAGTTCCTTGCCTTAGGGTAGGCGAAAGAACGGTGAGTCAGTCAAGTACTTGTTACGCTTGCTTGTGTCCTGCCGGACGGGCCCACTGCGCGTGGGGCGGTCACTTCGTGACTTGTATACCGCTTTGCCTAGTGCTCCCGTTGGTCGCGGGTTGGATTTCTGGCGGTACTCCGGACTCGTTATTCGGCTGGTTTGGCGTTGGGTGGGGGCGGGATGGTGATGTCTAGATTCTTCACGGTGCCTAGACCCAGGGTGGCGAGCGATGGCGTGATCTGTGACTCGTTGCCTACTACGATGACGGCGAGTTTGCTGGTGTCGATGTACTTGTTGGCTACGCGGGAGACGTCGGCGGAGGTGACTTTTTCGATGCCGGATTTGTATTTTTCGAGGGTGTCGGCTGGATAGCCGTAGAAGGCGAGAGTGACTTGCTCGCCTAGCGTTTTGTCGGGCGAGTCGTAGTGGAAGATGAAGGAGTTGAGGACCTGGTCTTTGGCCTTGCTGAGTTCGGCGGGGGTGGGTGGTTCTGTTTTGAGGCGGTCGATTTCGGCGAGGAGAGCCTTGGTTGCGGCTACGGTGGTGGCGCTCTTGGTTGCGGCTTCGACGACGAAGATGCCGGGGTGGTCGTAGGAGGCGCCGTAGTTGCCTTCGACGGAGTAGGCCAGGCCGAGTTTGGTGCGAACGTCCTGGACGACGCGGGAGCCGAAGCCTCCGGAGAAGACCTGGTTCATAACGGAGAGAGCGTAGTAGTCGGGGTTGCTGCGCTCGGTACCGAGGCCGACGATGATGACGTTGGATTGGTTGACGTCGTCTTTGGAGACGAAGTTGACGGTGGGTTTTGGGTCGGTGAAAGTGGCTTTGAAGGACTGGAAGCGCTGGCCGCGTGGGATGGGCGAGAAGGCAGCGCGGAGCTTGGCTTCCATGGCGGTGGAGTCGAAGTCGCCTGAGAGCGCGACGATGATGTTGCTGCCGACGACGGTGTGGGTGTGCAAGGCGTTGAGGTCGGCGAGGGTGACGGCGTCTACGGTGGCGTATTCGAGCTCGCGGGCGTAGGGGTTGTGGGGGCCGTAGGCGATCTTCGCGGCTTCGCGAGTGGCGATGCTGCCGGCGTCGTCGTTGCGGCGAGCGATGCCGGTCTCGAGCTGCTGCTTGGCGAGTTGGAGTTTGTCATCTTTGAAGGTGGGATGGAGGAGGAGGTCGATGGTGGAGGCGAAGACGGTGTCGAAGTCGCCTTTGAGGCTGGACCAGGCCATGGAGGTGGAGGCGGTGCCACCGCTGGTTTCGATGGAGGCGGCCTTGGCTTCGAGGACGTCGTCGAGCTTGTCGCCGTCGATGGTTGCGGTGCCGCTGGTGCGCCAGGTTTCGCCGTAGAGGGAGGTGAGGCCTACCTTGGCGTTGGGCTCATCGCGGCTGCCGCCTCGGATGAGGATGGTGCCGTTGATGAAGGGGAGCTCGTGGTCTTCCTGGAGGAAGAGGACTATGCCGTTTTCTAGTTCGACGCGGTGGGGTTGGACGGGTTTGAAGGCTGGAAGGGGTGGGATGGGGATTTGCTTCCACGGTTGTACCTGTGTGGCGGGGGCTGTTGGCGCTGCGGTCTGGGCGTAGATGGGGAGTATTAGGAATGCTGCTGCGGCTATGGTCGCGATGTACTTTGTGAATGGCACTGGTCTTAGTGATTTGTGGCTCTGGGTTGCGTTGGGGATTTTCGATGAGACGGAATTTGAAGCCGCGAAGACAACAGCAGATTCCTCCGCTGCGCTACGGAATGACAACCAAAAAAAACTAGATGACAACTGAGAGATATGCGATGACAGGTGAGAGAAGCGGAGACTTGGGTTCACTGAGCACCTCCGGCGGTTGGTTGGACCTGAGGAGCTTTGCGTTGGGGTGGGACGAATTCGATTCGTGCGCTGGTTCGGTTGCTGTCGGTGAAGATCTTGTTGGCGACGCGGCGGATGTCGGCTTTGTTGACGGCGTCGATCTTGTGGAGTTGGTTGAAGAGCTCGCGCCAGTCGCCGAAGCGGGTTTGGTACTCGGCTAGTTGATGGGCCAGGCCTTCGTTGTCGGCGAGGCCGCGGAGGAGGTCGGCGCGGGCGCGGGTCTTGAAGCGTTCGAGTTCAGCATCGGTGACGTCTTCGCTCTTGAGGCGGTCGAGTTCTTTGTGAATAGAGGTTCGCATCTCTTCAGGTGTGTGGCCGGGGAGAGGGACGGCGTAGACGGCGAAGAGGCCGGGGTACTTGTCGCCGGGGAAGCCGCTGAAGCCCTGGGCCTCGGCAGCGATGGACTGGTCGCGGACGAGAGAGCGATAGAGGCGAGCGGTGCGGCCGTTGGAGAAGATGTCGGAGATGGCGTCGTAGGCGGAGTCGTCGGGGTCGAGGTAGTCGGGGCGGTGGTAGCCCTCGATGTAGAAGGGCTGGGTGGCCTCGCGGATGGTGACGGATTTTTCGGCGACTTGTGGCGGCTCGACGGTGGTCATGGGCTCGGGGCGCGGGGCGGCGGGGATGGGGGCGAAGTAACGCTCGAGGATGGGCATGGTCTCGGAGGCTTTGAGGTCGCCTACGACGGCGATGACGATGTTTGCGGGGACGTAGTATTTTTCGTGGAAGGTGGTGGCTTCGGTGGCGGAGACCTGGCTTATCTCGCTCTCCCAACCGACGCCGGGGCGGCGGTAGGGATGCGCGACATAGGCGGTGGAGAGGAACTGCTCGACCATGCGGCCTACGGGGGAGGAGTCAACGCGTGTGCGGCGCTCCTCCTGGACGACGTTGCGCTCTTTGTAGAACTCGCGCTCAACGGGATGGGCGATGCGCTGGCTTTCGAGGTAGGCCCAGAGCTCGAGGCGGTTGGAGGGCATGCTCCAGAAGTACTGGGTAGAGTCTTCGGTGGTGTTGGCGTTGATGCCTACGGCTCCGTTCTCTTCGGCGATCTGCGAGAACTGGTTGGGGATGACGTACTTTTGCGCTTCGGCCTGAGCATCCTGAAACGCTTTGAGGAGCTGTGCGAGTTTTTCGGCGTTCTGGCCGACACGTTTGCGGTACTCGGCGTCGTAGGCCGCGTAGGTGGTTTCGACTTTGGCGAGGGCGATCTTTTCTGCTGGGTAGTCTGTGGTGCCGATCTCGGTGGTGCCCTTGAAGGCCATGTGCTCGAACATGTGCGCGATGCCGCTGGCGCCGTCGGGGTCGTCGGCGGAGCCTGCATCGACGAGGGTGTAGAAGCTGAAGACGGGGGCCTCTGGGCGCTCGCAGATGATGAGGGTGAGGCCGTTAGGGAGAACTTTGACGGTGGTGCGCTTTTCGAAGCTTGCGAGGTCCTGTGCCTTCGCTGTGACGCCTAGAGCGACTGCACATGCGATGATGATCGCGATTGAGGCGATGCTACGTTTTACCTTTACCAAAAGCCCTCCGCAGACTTTTTTGAGTCAAGAGTTCCACTATATCGAAGCCCGGGGCCGGGCTCTATTGCCGGGGGCCGAATAAGGCGTTCCATATTTGACGTATGACACGCCAGATTTGCTTCAGCAGGCTCTCAGCCTCTGCCTGGATGCTAGTTACGACGGCGGAGAGGAACTGCTCGCGTGTCCAGTTGTTGCGGGCGGCGCTGGGGCCTCGGCGCAGGCAACGTGCTGCTGCTTCGGCCCAGGAGCCGGACTGGACGGCGGCGATGAGGTGAGGGAAGTCTTTGAAGAGGCCTGCGGGGCCGAGGTTGTAGGTCATGTCGAGAAGCGCGAGCTTTACGGAATCGGGGAGGGTGTCGTAGTGGGGGAGGTGGGTGCGGAGGTCGGTTTCGAAGCTGTGGAGGACGGCGGTTAGTTTTGCGTCGATGGTCTGCTGGGGGAGTTCGAGGCCGTTGGGGGATTTGTAGAAGGCGGCGGCTCGGCCTTGGGGAAGGGAGTTGATGCGTGTGTACTCGGCGGCGATCTCTTGTAGTGTGGCGGGGCGGCTGCCGAGGATGAAGGGGAGGGATTCGGCGGCTTTGGCGTCGGGGAGCATGAGGCCTACTCCGACGGTGACTTTGCCAACCGTATCGCGATACATCCACGGGATGCAGCCTTCGAACTCTTTCAGCTTTGCAAGCGATTGCTCTAGGTAGGTCGCCACGATCTTCAGGCTAGCATGCGCGACTTTCTGGGTTGGGAGAAGAAGGCATACGCCAAGGGCTGAAGCCCACTACCGGTCTTGAGGCGCAGAGAGACCCCAAGGCTAAAGCCTTGGGGTCCCCTACGGCAAAGACTTGCAACAGCAGATCCCTACATGATGGCAACAAAAGACAAATGCAACAGCAGATCCCTACGGGATGACAACAAAAAGAAGCAACAACAGGTCCCGAATTTGCGGCTTAGTGAGGCCTACTGCTAGGGGATGGTGTAGAAGGCGGCTTGCATGCCGGGGGTTGTGACGCTGACTACGGAGGAGCTGTTGTTGCGGATGATGGTGATTTCGGCGCGGCCGTTGGACATTTCTACGACGCGGGAGGCTTTGGTGGTGCCGCGGTTGTCGATGAGGGTGCCGAGACCGGCGATGGTAAAGCGCAGGCGGTTGCGGGCGTCAAGACAGAGGATGCCTTTTGCGTCGTAGAGCTTTGCTTCGACGGTGACGGTCTCTTTGCCGTCGATGGTGGTGCGGGATCTTTCGGTGAGTTTTAGGTCGGCGGGAGCGCCCCAGGGCTCTGTCTGATAGATGAAGGTGATTTCGTCGGTGATGGTTTTACCGGCTTTGGTGGCTACGACGCGGAGGGTGTTTTTGCCGGTGGCGAAGGGAGTCGTCCAGCGGAGGCCGGCGGCGGGGAAGTCCTGGCTGCTGCGTTGTTTTGTGCCGGCGGATTTGCCATTGACGAAGAGCTCGGCGGTGTCGCAGTTGGAGTAGACCTTGACCATCTTCTGTTCGCCTTCGGTGCCCCAGCGAATGGGCCAGGTGTGGCCGTAGATGTGGGCCATGGGGACTTCGGTCCAGTAGGACTGGAAGACGAAGTAGCTCTCCTTCTTCGTCATGTCTCGTTCGATGAGGCCTTTTTGGTTGATGCGCGGGATGGGATTTTCTACGCGGAGGGGAGTGGTGAAGTCTTTGAAGATCCACTGGGCGGAGCCGGTGAGCCAGGGGAGAGTCTCCTGGGTTTTGAGGTACCAGTCGAAGAGGTTGCAGGCGTAGGTCTCCGACCAGTCGCCGTCTTTGGATACGCGGGTCTGGCCGCCCGTGAGGAGATAGTCCATGCCGCGTTCATCTGTACCTTTACCAGTTACAATTTTGCCGAGGACTTTGTCGGGGTCTTCAGAGTGGCGACCGGCGTGGCTGTCGGCTCCCCACTCTGCGTGGAAGAGATGGTTGACGCGCTCACGCTCGGTTTCGAGGGTCTTCTGGTACTCCGGGTAGGTGCCGCGATACCAGCCGGCCCAGATGGAGGGCGAGTAGACGTCGGGGATGTCGCGGGCGAAGTCGCAGCGGCGGATGGTCGTGAGGCGTGAGGGATCCAGTTGGTGCGAGAGGGTATTGAGCTCCTGCAGGTAGGTGCGGATGGCCTGCTGGTTGACGTCCGGGTATTCGGTGGGCCAGTCGTCCTCGTTGCCGAGGCCCCAGAGGAGGATGCTGGGGTGATTGTAGTGTTGGGCGATCATGTTGCGGAGGGTGCGGCGGCCCATCTCCTGGAAGGTGTCGTTGCCGATGCCGCCGCGGCACCAGGGGATCTCTTCCCAGACTAGGATGCCGAGGCGGTCGCAGTGCTCGAGGACGCGGCGTGATTGCTGATAGTGGGCGAGGCGGATGAAGTTGACGCCCATGTCCTTGATGAGCTGCATCTCCTGGTTGATGAGATCGTCGGGCATGGCGGCGGCGAAGCCTGCGTGATCTTCGTGGCGATGGGTGCCGCGGAGGAGGAGACGCTCGCCGTTGAGTTTGAAGGGGCCGTGCTGGACGAACTCGGTGTGGCGAATGCCGAAGGTCTCGCGCGCGGTGTAGTCAGCGTCTGCGTTGTTGGCTGCTGAGGCGTGGAGGGTGATGCGGCACTCGTAGAGTTGTGGGTCGGAGGGGCTCCATAGCTGCGGTTTTGCGATGGTGAAGCTGATGAGTTCGGTTGCGTCGTGCCAAGGTGGGAGCTTGTGGGCCGATTGATGGACCAGGGTGCCTTTTGCGTTGACCACTTCTATGGAGAGATTGAGTTGCTCGGAGGAACTGGCGGGGTTGTGCAGGGAGCCGAGGATTGTGATCTTCGCGGGACTTGTCGGTGTGGGCAGATCGGTGCGGATGTGAATTGTTTCGAGCGAGACTGCGGGAACGTAGACGAGGCTTACGTGACGGTACATACCGCCGTAGAGACTGAAGTCGCTGAGGTCGGAGGGCATGCGGTCCTGATCGCGGGAGTTATCGCAGAGGATTGAGATGGGGATGCCTGCGGGCTTCTTAACTTTTGATTTCGTCGGAGCGGAAGCTGGATCTGCTGCTGTCTGGGAGGCGTCGGGGAGCAGGTCGGTGATATCGAAGACGAACTCGTCGTAGCCTCCGGTGTGTTTTCCTGCTAATTTTTCACCCACATAGACGGTATTAGTTTGGCCGGCTCCTTCGAAGTGAAGGAGGGTGCGTCCGTTGGGGAAGGGGTTGGCGATGGGGACGTGGCTGCGGTACCAGCCGTTGCCGCGGTAGTAGGGGATGTCGGGGTCGCAGCCGTCGTAGGCGTTGAAGCAGTGGGGCATGGCGATGGGCTGCCAGACGGCGACCTCTTCGCTGTGCCATGCCTCCCATGGGCTGCCGAGAGAGCCCTGGAGGAACTCCCATCCTTCGCTGAGCCGACGCGTGTGGGGTGTGTCGGCCGCTGGATTGGTGTTGCGGCCAAGGGTTGCGATGGAGGCTTGTAAGGGGAGAGCAGGGAGCCACGAAGCTGCGACGGCGGTCGCGCCAGTCTTTAGAAAATTTCGTCGCGAGTACATCGTGGCTGTCGTTCTCCTATTGGTGGTTTGCGTTGTTTTAATGGAAGATTTCTGGGTGTTAATAACGTTTTCGCAACAATAATTCAAAGTATCTACAAAATGCTTGATCTCCAGTGATATAAAGACTCGTCGCCAAAGATGTCAAGCGATGGGCGGCTCAAGATTGATTCGAACGACAGTGCGACGTTCGAGTTTTGCCCAGTTCGTATGTTTTGATATGGTTTCGCCTATTGATTTTATGAGACACGAAAGCTAACGATGCCCACCACACATTCGGCTCGGTTCACCTTTACCCGCAGACAGAGCGCGTCGAACAAAACGCCTCGCCAGATCAACCGGAACCTTGTCTTCAATCTGATTCGAACTCGTCAGCCGTTGTCACGTGCCGATCTTGCCCGCGTCTCGGGTCTGCAGCGCAGCACGGTCTCGCTGATCGTCGAAGACTTGATCAAGGAGAGGTGGATTCTGGAGGGTTCGACGGGGCGGCCACCTCGTGGTCGCAGACCGACTTTTCTCGAATTGAATCATCAGCGTGCTGTGATTGCGCTGGACATTCATCCGTCGCAGACGACGGTTGCGGTGACTGATCTTGGCGGGAAGATTGTGGCGCAGAATGTGGTCGAGCTGCCGGAGGATCCGAAGAAGGCGATTCAGCCGATTATCTCTGCGATTCGGAAGCTGATCGCGGCGCATAGCGACAAATCGTTTGACGGAATTGGCATCAGTCTGCCGGGTCGAGCTGACCCGCTTCGCGACGAGCCGATCTTTGCGCCGAACTTGAAGTGGCCCATCTCGAGTATCAAGTCGCGTATTCAAAAAGCTACGGGGCTGCGCGTTGAGATGGATAACGTCGCAAATGCGTGCGCGCTGTCGGAGGTCTGGTTCGGCGACAGCGATGGCTTGCATGACCTGGTGGTGGTGAATGTTTCAGAGGGAATTGGAACGGGAATCTTTGCCAATGGGCAGTTGCTTCGCGGCGCAAACGGCATGGCGGGAGAGTTTGGCCATGTGCAGATGGAGATGAATGGACCGCGGTGCGGGTGTGGGGGGCGAGGGTGCTGGGAGACTGTCGGCTCGAATCGCGCGGGTCTGCGCTACTACGAAGAGATGAGTGGGGCGAGCGCGCCGCCTACCTTTGCAGCGCTGGTGAAGATGGCGCAGTCCCATGATGCCAATGCGGTCAAAGCTCTTGAGAAGATGTCTTCGTTTCTTGGACGGGGATTGAGGATGGTTGCCAATGCCCTGGCTCCGAGTGAGATTGTGGTCGTTGGGGATATTACGGCTGCGTGGTATCTGTTCGGGCCGATCGTTGAGTCTGAACTCAAACAGAATGCTCTTTCGAAGGCGCCGAGGTTACGGCCTGCCTTTGAAGGGAACACGGCGCGGTTGCGGAGTGCAGTTGCACTGGTAATGAATGGGAGTCTGGTTTAGGGATGATGTTTTTTTCGAATGTTGTGACGCTGCAGTGGGGATCCGGTGGGGTTTCTCGAACTGGATTGCTGGCAAGAACTTCGCGTGGCTTTGCTCTTGTTCTGCTGGTCGGGGCTGTTTCGATGGGGGCCTTTGCGCAGACTGCTCCGGAGGTGGCTCCGACAGCGAAGGTTGTGCCGGTGGACGGTAATGCCGCAGGGGATGCTCCGGATGATCCTGGGCCACTGGCCAAAGGACTGTCGACTGAGTTGAAGCCGAAGGCCATCGATGCGGCCATAAAGAAGGTTGCCGACTGGCAGGTTGCTTATGCGGAGCCGCACTTCAATAAGCAGTGGACGTTTGCTGCGCTCTATGACGGATTGCTTGCGGCATCGAAGACTACTGGTGATCCGAAGTATCGCGATGCTGTACTGCATCTGGCGGAGCGGTCGGACTGGACGCTGCTCGATGCACGGTTTCCTCATGCAGATGATCAGGCTTTAGGGCAGGCTTACATGGACCTCTATCGCAAAGACTCGCAACCTGTGCGGATGGCGGACACGAAGGCGATTATGGATCGTCTGATTGTGCGTGTAGACGACCCCAATAAGCTGCTTTGGTGGTGGTGCGATGCTCTGTTCATGTCGCCGCCGGTGCTTTCACGGATGTATGCGATTACGAAAGACCGGAAGTATCTCGACTACATGGATCACGAGTGGTGGCTAACGTCGGGGAGCCTCTACAGCCAGGAGGAGCATCTTTACTTTCGCGACAGCCGCTACTTTACGCAGAAACAGGCGAACGGAAAGCCGATCTTCTGGTCGCGCGGCAATGGCTGGGTGATGGGTGCGCTGGTCAATGTGTTGCGGAGCATGCCGGCGGACTATCCTTCGCGACCGAAGTATGTGGCACAGTTTCGTGAGATGGCCGAGAAACTGGCGGCGATTCAGAGTCCGGATGGGTTGTGGCGATCGGGGTTGCTGGACCCGGGGTCTTATGACCTGCCGGAGGTGTCGGGGTCGGCGTTTTTTACGTTTGCGATTGCGTATGGGATCAATGAGAAGATTCTCGATCGCAAGACGTATCTTCCGGTGGTGGAGAAGTCGTGGAAGGGAATGCTTGGGCACATCTACGCGGATGGACGTTTGGGTTCGATTCAGCCGATCGATGGGCAGCCGGGCAAGTTCAAGCCTTCGGCGAGCTATGTGTATGGAGTTGGCGGCTTCCTGATGGCGGGTTCGGAGATGCATCGACTCGCTGCGTCCAAGCACTAGCGCTTATACAAATCGAGGCGCTACGGCCGGGTGATGCTAACGTGCGATGAGTACCGCTACACTGGATAGGCATGGGAATGGAATCGATACAGTGAGCGCGACTGCACGAGCCAAAGGTCCGGACATGCGGGTGACCGTCGCCGGTGTTGAGTTTAGCTCGCCGGTGATTGCGGCAAGCGGAACGTTCGGTTATGGGATCGAGTTTGAAGATATTGTTTCTCTGGATCGCATCGGAGGGTTGGTCACGAAAGGGCTCTCCCGCGAGGCGATGGCTGGCAACCCGGCTCCGAGAATCATAGAGACCCCCGCCGGGATGATGAATGCGATTGGGCTGCAGAACATGGGGGTTCGCGCCTTTATCGCAGAAAAACTTCCCAAGCTGAGGAAGATCACGGGCACGGTCATTATTGCGAATGTCTTTGGATTCACCATCGAGGATTGTGTCGCGGTTATTCAAGCCCTGAACGATGCTCCCGGTGTTGCGATGTATGAGCTGAATGCGAGTTGCCCCAATACCAGCCATGGAGGCATGGTCTTCGGAACCGATCCGCCGCAGCTTTGGGAGTTGGTGGCACGATGCAAGGCGGCGGCTCGCAGGCCTTTGATGGTCAAGCTTTCACCTAATGTTACGGATATTGGACTAATGGCGCGCGTTGCAGCGGACGGGGGCGCGGACGCGGTCTCACTGGTCAACACGTTCGTCTCTTTGGCGATTGATGTTGAGACGCGTCGGCCTCGCATCGCCAATATCACCGGAGGACTCTCCGGACCCGCAATCAAACCCATTGCGGTGCGGATGGTGCATGAGGTTTCAAAGAATGTGACCATCCCTATCGTTGGCATGGGAGGAGTTGTTCGGGCCGAGGACGCGGTTGAGTTCATGATGGCTGGAGCGACCGCGGTACAGGTTGGGACGGCCAGCTACGCGGATCCTCGCGCCGTCGAGAATGTTGCGAATGGGCTCAAGCGCTGGTGTGTCGCGCACCAGGTTCTGCACGTAAGCTCGCTGACTGGTTCGGCTCTGCTGTGACGAGATGCTGTCGCTTGCTGGCTTTAGAATAGTCAGGTGATGATTGAACACGACGTTGCTTCCTTAGCTGCTCCTACCGATCTTCGGCAGATCCGCCGCGCTCTCCTCTCTGTTACTGACAAGACAGGACTTGTTGATTTTGCTCGAGTTCTTGCGTCGTTCGGCGTGGACCTGGTTTCAACCGGGGGAACCGCCCGTGCGCTACGAGAAGCGGGTCTGCCCGTGCGCGATATTAGCGACCTGACCGGATTTCCCGAGATGCTCGATGGCCGCGTGAAGACCCTTCATCCGAAGGTTCACGGTGGGATTCTGCATATCCGTGATAACGCGGAACATATGGCTTCGGTCGCTGAACACCAGATAGAACCGATCGATATGGTGGTGGTGAACCTGTATGCGTTCGAGAAGACGGCGAATCGGCCCGGGGTTGCTTTCGCGGAGGTGATCGAAAATATTGATATCGGTGGACCCTCGATGGTCCGGTCGGCGGCGAAGAACTTCGCGGACGTCGCGATTGTGACCTCAGTCGCGGACTATTCTCGATTGGCGGATGAGATGGCCGCGAACTCGGGCGGTCTGAGTCACGCGACACGCTGGAGGCTCGCCAAGACAGCCTTCGCGGTCACCGCAGCATACGATGCAGGCATAGCGACGGCGCTGGAGAGCATCGAGACTCCGAGCGGCAAGGCTATTTTTTCGCGAGAGCAGTTACCTACAACTATTCGGGTCAATGATGTGCTTCTCAAATCGCTTCGCTATGGGGAAAATCCACACCAGAAGGCTGCGCTTTATACCGACGGCAGTGACAAAGGTGTGGCGAATGCTAAGCAGCTACAAGGGAAAGAACTCAGCTACAACAACATCGTGGATCTTGACGCTTGCTGGGAGTTGGTAAGTGAGTTCGACGAGCCGGCGGTTGTCATTATCAAACACACCAACCCCTGTGGAGCTTCGACCGGAGCCACCGTTGCGGAAGCGTATTGCCGTGCTCTTGAGGCCGATCCGGTGTCGGCCTTTGGCGGAGTGATTGGGATAAACCGCGAGGTGGATGCCGCAGCAGCAGAGGAGATTGCGAAGCTGTTCGTCGAGGCTATCGTCGCGCCTTCGTTCACTAGTGAGGCGCTGGAACGTTTTGGGGCGAAGAAGAATCTCAGGCTCCTTGAGATTTCGCCCGCTGATACTCCACGCGTCTTGAAGCAGGTTTCAGGCGGGATGCTGGTGCAGGATGCCGATCGGTTGCGGATCAGGGAGGGAGAGCTTCAAATCGTCTCCAAGCGAGCGCCCACTGCGGAGGAGTTGCGTGCTTTGCTGTTTGCCTGGCGAGTATGCAAACACGTCAAATCGAACACGATCGTCTACGCTCGTTTCAGCGGTGGCCACGGCCAGACGGTCGGTATCGGGGCGGGCCAGATGAGCCGGGTGGATGCAGCTCGCTTCGGCGCAATGAAAGCCGTACTGCCGCTAAACGGCACCGTTGCAGCCTCCGACGCATTTTTCCCTTTCGCGGATGGCCTGGAAGTTGTAGCGCAAGCTGGTGCCACAGCGGTGATTCAGCCCGGTGGTTCGGTGCGGGATGCCGAGGTGATCGAGGCTGCAGACAGGCTGGGCGTGGCGATGGCGTTTACCGGCGTCAGGCACTTTCGGCATGGATAATCTTCCGGATTTGAGCCAATGACGGATATAATCACCGCCATGCTGCGCAAACGGCTAGTCTGGGCCCCCTGCATCCAATCCGCAGGCGGCATCGTCTAACCAGTGTCTAGTCGAGCAGCATCGACTTCCATTCCGTCGGCACAGGAAACTACATCATGACACTTCTTTTACGTGCCTCGTCTCTTCGCCATCTCCGGCTGATTCCGGCTGCGTCACTTCTTTTTGCTGCGCACACGATGATCGCTCAGGCTCCAGCCGCTTCAAAGGGGTTGGTTGCAACTTCGGTTCAAACTGATCGCGCGTCTTCGTACTACCACTATGGGTTGGCGCGGCTCTATGAAGATATGGCGGTCAATGCGGGGCGATCGGATTATGCGACCCAGGCGGTGGAGCAATACAAGCTGGCTTTGGATGCTGACCCGAATTCGCGCCTTCTGCAGGATGGTCTGGCCGACCTTTACTTCAAGATTGGCCGCATTCGTGAGGCTGTGACCGCTGCGCAGGATCAGGTGACCAAGAATCCTGATGATATTGAAGCTCATACCTTGCTGGGAAAGGTCTATCTGCGTTCGCTCGGAGATATGCAAAGCTCTCAGTCGGGGCAGATGCTTCAACTCGCGATTGCAGAGTACGAAAAGCTTGCTCAGCTGAAGCCGAACGACGTAGAGACGCATCTTTTGTTGGGCCAGCTGTATGGACTGAATCACGACTCGGGGAAGGCTGAGGCTCAGTTCAAAGCAGCGCAGGGCATTGACGCAAATTCGGAGGAGGTTGCGCTCAATATGGCGCGGCTCTATAGCGAGCAGGGAGATCCGAAGCGTGCCGCCGATGTGCTCAGCGCGATTCCGGTCGACGATCGTTCGCCGCGCGTCGAGTTTGCGTTAGGTGCGAGCTATGAGCAGCTGAAGAGAAATAAGGACGCAATCGCTGCCTATCATCGGGCTCTCGATGCTGAGCCCGATAATCTGGATACAGAGCGCGGTCTTGCCAATGCGTTGCTTGGCGATGGGCAACTTGATGAGGCGCTCAAGGTGCTGAATGGGATTGTCGCCGCTGAGCCGCAGGACGCCCAGTCGCAGATCCATATCTCCGAGATCGAGCGGAGACAAGGGCATTACGATGAAGCGCTGAAGACCTTGGATAAGGCAAAGCCGCTGGCTCCTGACTCGCTCGAGCTTACTTACAATGAGGCACTTATCTATGACTCGCTGGGTCGTTATGATGATGCGATCGGGGTGCTGATCAAGCTGGTGGCTGACTCTTCGCATCCGGATGGAAAGTACACGGATGGAGAGAAGGCCAATCGCTCGATCTTCCTCGATCGGCTGGCGATCATCTATCGCGAGGAGAACAAGACTGCAAACGCTGTTGCTGCTTACAAGCAGATAGCTGCGCTTGGCGGGGATTACGTCAAGACTGGTTATCAAGGCCAGATCGACGCCTATCGCGATGCTCATCAGTGGAAGGAAGCTACTGCGGCTGCCGCTGAGATCGCGAAGCTGATGCCGAACGATCACGGGATTCAATTGATGTATGCCGGTCAGCTTGCCGATACAGGTTCGGTTGATGAGGGTATCGCGTTGGCGAATGCGCAGTTGGCGGCGACGAAGGGAACTTCGGATGAGCGTGATTCGCATCTGGCTTTGGCCCAGATTTACACTCGCCTGAAGCGTTACCAGGAGGCGTCCGCTGAGCTGACGAGCGCTGATGCACTGGCGACGAAGCCGGATGAGAAGCTCTATGTGGCGTTTCTGCGCGGTGCGCTTTACGACCGGCAGAAACAGTATGATCTGGCCGAAGCAGAGTTTCGCAAGGCTCTTGCGATCGATCCGCAGAACGCCACGGTTCTCAACTATCTTGGCTACATGCTGGCCGATCGCGGCGTTCGACTTCCGGAAGCTCTGACGCTGATCCGCAAGGCGGTTGAGCTCGATCCGCAAAATGGTGCGTTTCTGGATTCGCTCGGTTGGGTTTACTACAAATCCGGTCAATATGCTTTGGCAGAGGAAAATTTGCGCAAGGCAAATGAGCGAATCAATACCGACCCCACGGTGCATGATCATCTCGGCGAGGTCTATGAGAAGACTGGGAACCTGAAGATGGCGGTGGTGCAGTGGGAGCGGTCGATGACCGAATATGCTCGCTCGCTGCCCGCGGATGCCGATCCTGCGGATGTTGCGAAGGTCCAGCATAAGCTCGAAAACGCGCGGGTGAAGCTGGCGAAGGTCGGCACCGTCTCCGTCAAATAGATCCATAGCGGCAAAAGGTGTGAGGCTCCTCGAGCGAATCTTGAGGAGCCTCACGCCGTTTACACTAGATTTGACTATGGCACTCGATCTTCATCGCTGCGCGGTCGTTGCCGATCCGGACGATCTGCTGCTGACTCGTGTGTACCCTGCACCCTTTCGGCCTTCGCGGACGCCGTTTCAGCGGGACCGGGAGCGGATTGTGCAGGCTCGCGCGTTCCGGCGACTCGCGGGTAAGACGCAGGTCTTTACCAGTCGCGCTTCGGATCACTTTCGGAGTCGTCTGACGCACACGATTGAAGTTGCACAGATCGCTCGCGCGGCTGCTGCGGCGCTTGGTCTGCAGGAAGATCTGGCTGAGACGCTGGCGCTGGTTCATGACATCGGTCATCCGCCATTTGGGCATGCGGGCGAGCGGGCGTTGGACCAGTGCCTGAAGCGGCATGGCCGCGGCTTTGACCACAACATTCATGCACTGCGTATCGTGGATCACTTCGAGCAGCGATATGCGGCGCATCGCGGGCTGAATCTCACGCTTGGCGTTCGCGAGGGGATCATCAAGCACTCGCGGGACTACAGCATCGAGAAGCATCCGGATCTTACAGGCTTGCTGCTGGATCAACGGCCACCTCTCGAGGCGCAGTTGATTGATCTGGCGGACGAGATTGCGTATCTTACGGCGGATCTTGATGACGGAGTCGAGTCCGGGCTGCTTGAGATCGGCCATATCTGCGAGCATGTGGAGATCGTTGCTCGGTGCTACGAGACCGTTGAGAGAGAACATGCTGGCGTCGATGAGAAGTTCCTGTTCAATGAGGCGTTGCAGTTGATGCAGAACGTTCTTACTGACGATTTGATTGAGAATACGGCACGCAACGTGGTGGCCATCGGCGCCCAGTCGCTTGCCGATGTGCGAAGGCACTCCAGCCGGCTGGCGCTGTTTTCGCCTGAGGTTGAGGCGGAGCGTCTGCAGGAGAAGCAGTATCTTTACGACACGCTTTACACCTGTCCGGCGCTCGAACATGAGCATGACAAGGCGGAAGAGGTCGTCACGGTCCTCTTCGACTACTGGATCAACGATCCGGAGGAGTTGCCGGTGAACCACTTCGAATCGGTGGAGAACCAGGGTCTGGCTCGCGTTGTGGCCGACTATATTGCCGGGATGACGGACAGCTTCATTCTGCTGCAGTATGCGCAGATCAAGCGGGCTGTTCGCCGGTAGGATGCCGCGCGATTAATAAATGTGAGCCGCTGCTTTCGAGGCGCGGTACACTTTCAGCCAAATGACCTTCAGTCCGGCTAATATCACGGCGCTTGTGATTGCTGCCAGCTTTGCGGCCGGCCTGAATATCTATGCCACGGTGCTGACGCTTGGGCTGCTGGCGCGTACGCAGTGGGTTGCGCTACCTCCGGGTCTGGATTCGTTGGGGCACACCTGGGTTCTGGTGGTGTGCGGGATCATGTTCGCGATCGAGTTCGTGGCCGATAAGATTCCGGCGTTTGATCTGGTCTGGAACGCGTTGCATACGGTGGTTCGAATTCCTATTGCTGCGCTGGTGGCGTATCACGCGAGTTCGCAGCTTTCTCCGCAGATGCAGGTGCTGGCGACCGCGATTGGGGCTGCTGTGGCGTTGGCGGCGCATGGGTCGAAGACTGCGCTGCGTGCTGCGGTTACGCCTAGTCCGGAGCCGGTGTCGAACATTGCTTTGAGCACGTCGGAAGATGTGGTGGCGGTTGGGCTGACGTGGTTTGCGACGCATCATCCGGTGATCGCGGCTTCGGCTGCTTTGATCTGTCTGGCGGCTGCGCTTCTGGCCGCGCGAGCGCTGCTTCGGGCGATACAGAAGCCGTTGCGCCGGTTGTTTGGCACCGATCTTGAAGAAAGCCGGAGTCAGGTGAAGCCGCTTCCCTGAGGGGGTACCCCCTCCCCCATTACCCCCGTTAACCTGTCTATTTTCAGCGAGTTGTGTTTTTGGCCTTCTGTAAAATCTTCATTGCAAAAGGGTTGCGGTCAAATTCGTCTTATCAAAGGAGTTACGCCCCGATGGGTGTGGACGCGAAAAAGCCCCAGGGCTGGCCGGGGCTTTTCTGTCTATGTCTAGTATAGCGATTTGGGTCTAACTGATACGCCACGCGTAAGTTGTTTCTTGTTAGCGGTTTATGTCATTTGGGGGCTTGACAGGTTTTTGGGAGAGTTCGGGGCGACATTAGGCGGCTGTGAAATTGACGAGAAGGAAAAACGAAATACGGGGGTCTCTCCACTGCGCCGTTCACGATGAGACCGTGAACGGCTTCGGTCGAGATGACGATTTTTATTGTTGGTTTGGAAAAACAACAAGAGACAAGGACAACAGCAGATCCCCTTCGGGGATGACAACCAGAAAGGCAAAGGCAAAGGCAACAGCAAAGGCAACAAGAAAGACCAAGGCAACAGGAAAGACAACAGCAACGCAAAACTAAACGCGGAGAGATCTACAGAATTAGTGGGGGCTGGGCATCTGGAGTTCGAATAGTTTGGCTGGGTCGGTGTAGGTTCCTTGCCAGCGGACGCCGAGGTGGAGGTGGGGGCCGGTGGCGCGGCCTGAGGCTCCACTGAGTGCGATGATCTGGCCGCGACGGACGCGGCGGCCGACGGCGACTTCGATCTTCGAGAGATGCATGTAGACGGTCATGAGTCCGAGGCCGTGATCGATGACGATGCAGCCGCCTTCGAAGTAGAGCGGGCGAGCGAGTACGACGCGGCCGGAGTTGATTGCGGCTACGGGTGTGTGCAGCTTCGCGTGGTAGTCGAGGCCATGATGAATGCTGGCTATTTTTCCGTTGAAGAGACGTTGATTGCCGAAGGAGTCAGACTCGGGCGCGAGGGGGAGAGGTGGAAGAAAGTTGCCGGACCATAGACGTGTGGGGGACGAGCTTGCGAAGGCTTTTTCTTTGACGATCTGATCTGCGGCGATTTGTTTGAGGGCGTGGGGAGTGGGTTCGACAAATTTGTCAGGAACGGTGAGGGGCACCTGGAGGTAGGGCGCGGTTTCGATGGTCAGTTGCTGGTGGAGTGTCTGATGGGTTCCGTCTTTGAGATTGGCTTCGAGGGTGAGGGGATAGCTGCCGGGGGCGAGCTCGACATCGACGCCGGCGAGCGCGAACCATGTGCGGTGGTCGGAGTTGGAGAAGAAGAGGATGCGGTGAGTCTGCCAATCGCCGGTTATGGAGAGCGCTTCGTTTGGGAGTGAGACGGTGATGAGGCAGGGCGATCCGTTCATCAAGGGAGCGGGAGAGACCTGGATAGAGTTGTCGAGCTTGTAGGCGCAGTGAGCTGGAGGCGCGACGGAGAGGAGCGTTGCGGCAGTGAGGATAAGGATTCGTTCGAACGCGCGGAGCATGAGATGTGAGTGTAATGGGAGAAAGCAGTTTGGTGGGGAGGCAAATTGTTGCTGAGGGCGGTGCGGGCCGGAGAGGTTCTCGCGGTGATATTCTAGCCAGAATCAGTAGGAATGAGGCCTCAGCTTTTCATGTCAAACCCCAGTGCTAAAGAGCCCACATCTTTCGAGTCTTTCGAATCTACCGAATCCCCCGAGTCCACAGAGTCGTTCGACGCGATTCTTTCGCAGTATGAGCAGACGCACTCGCGGCGGTCGGGCGATGGCGGAAAGCAGATAGCGGGGACTGTGGTTGCGGTGTCGGCTGATTCGGTGTTCGTCGATATTGGCTACAAGACGGAGGGGGTGTTGCCGCTGGCTCTGTTCCAGAGTTCGGGAGAGACGGTGGAGCCGGGTGGCAAGGTGCTGGTTTCGGTGAAGGGGCGCAACGAAGAGGGGTACTACGAGCTGTCGCGGATGCGGGTGGAGCAGCCGAAGGACTGGAGCGCGCTGGAGCAGGCGTTTGCGGATAAGTCGGTAATTGTGGGGACGGTGACGGGCGTGGTGAAGGGCGGCCTGACGGTGGATGTGGGGGTGAGGGCGTTTATGCCTGGATCGCGAAGTGGGGCGCGTGATGCGGCGGAGATGGAGAAGCTGGTGGGGCAGGAGATCCGCTGCAGGATTATCAAGCTGGACGTTGCGGAGGAGGACCTGGTTGTCGATCGGCGGGCGGTGGCGGAGGAGGAAGATCGTTCGACCAAGGAGCGGCGGTTTGGCGAGATCAGCGAGGGTGATGTGGTGTCGGGGACGGTGCGCAGCCTGACGGACTATGGGGCGTTTGTGGACATCGGTGGAGTGGATGGGTTGCTGCACATCAGCGATATTGCGTGGGCGCGAGTGGAGAAGCCGGCGGATGTTTTGACGGTGGGACAGCAGATTGATGCGAAGGTGTTGAAGGTGGAGGCGGCGGGGAAGAGAATCTCGCTGGGGATGAAGCAGTTGTTGGCGCATCCGTGGGATGCGGTGGCGGGGAAGTATGTTGCGGGTGAGAGGGTGCGAGGCGCGGTGACGCGGGTGACGGACTTTGGCGCGTTTGTGGAGTTGGAGCCGGGCGTTGAGGGGATGGTGCATGTCTCGGAGATGTCGTGGGTGAAGAAGGTGAGGAAGCCTGGGGACTTGGTGAAGCCGGGGGATGTGGTTGATGTGATGATTCTTGGCGTGAGTGCGGCGGAGAGGCGGATGTCGCTGGGGTTGAAGCAGACGCTGGGCGATCCGTGGGTGGACGCTGCGGAGAAGTTTTCGGTGGGCTCGCAGGTGGAGGGGCCGGTTACGAATTTTACGAAGTTCGGCGCGTTTGTGCAGCTGACGGAGGGCGTTGAGGGGATGATTCACGTCAGCGAGATCAGCGCGGAGAAGAGGATTGAACGGCCACAGGATGTGCTGCGCGTTGGGCAGGTGGTGAAGGCTAAGCTGCTCGATTTCGATATGGAGAAGAGGCAGATCAAGCTGAGTATGAAGCAGCTTGTGCCGACGGGTTTGGATGAGTATATCGCTGAGCACAACGAAGGGGATGTAGTGACGGGGCGGCTGATCGAGGTTTTGGGGGAGCAGGGGACGGTGGAGCTGGGCGAGGGGATTCGCGCGAGGGCGCGGCTGGTTGCAGAGGCTGCGGCGAAGGAAGAGACGAAGTCGGCAGGGGTTGATCTGTCGTCGTTCAGCTCGATGCTGGCGGCGCGGTGGAAGAATGGACCGAGCGCTGCCGAGACGAAGGCGGAGCCGGTTCGAGCGGGGCAGATTCGGAGCTTTCGGATAACGCTGCTGGATCGCGAGGCGAAGAAGGTCGGCGTGCAGCTGGTCTGAGGATTATCAAGAATAAATTCGCAGTAGCGAAAATGCGCGATTGTCCTTAGTTTTCAATGAAGTGCAGTGCCTCGTGGCGTTTTAGATGGTTTGGACGCGGGTTTGCGGCGCTTTTACGCGTAAGATACTGCGCTATATTAGATTTATCGTGTTCAGCCTGAGGCCAAAGACGAATACGCAGGGCTCGTGGAGGATCTTCCTCGCGCTGCTTTGTGTATTGCTGGTTTTGGCGACCGGAACGATTCAGGCTGTTCACTCCCACCCAGTTGATGACATCTCGCATGCGGACTGTGCGCTCTGCGTTACAGCTCACGTTGCTGTAGAAGTTGCTCAGCCGCCGGTGACGCTGTTTGTCGCTTCTGTTGTATCAGCGATAGAGGTCTTTGATCCGACGACGCGGACGAAGACTTTTTTCACGTTTGCACTCTTCACCCGACCGCCGCCTGTCAACGCTCATCTCTCGTAGGTTTGCGTTTGCCAGCACGTAACTGAAAAATTCAGGGGGTCATGATATGCACTCGTCTTCACGTCGTGCCGTATATATTTTAGTTTTTCTTTTTTCCATTCTCGCGTCCGTCTCGACGCTCTTGGCGCAGTCCAACTCAGGGATCGTCAGTGGAACCGTAACCGATCCTATCGGCGCCGTGATCCCAGGTGCGGTCGTTTCAATCTCAAATCCGATCAGCGGTTATTCCCGTTCGGCGTCGACCGATTCGGCCGGGCACTTCCAATTTACAAATCTCCCCTTAAACTCGTATCACTTGACGGCAACTGCTAATGGGTTCGCTTCTGTTGCGCAGGATGCCCATATAACTTCGTCGATCCCTGTGACCATGACAATCGCTCTGAAGGTCGAGGGATCGTCAACCACTGTGACCGTTGAGGCGGAAGACCTGGTGAGCAATGACCCGCTCGCACACACCAATGTGGACCGGAACTTGTTCAACAGGCTGCCGCTGGAGAGCCAGTCTTCTTCACTCAGCTCGCTCGTGACCCTAGCCTCGCCGGGTGTCGCGGCCGATTCCAACGGCCTCTTCCACGGTCTTGGCGATCACGCCTCGAACTCGTTTTCCATTGACGGACAGCCGATCACCGATCAGCAGAGCAAAGTGTTCTCCAATCAGATCCCGTCGAATGCGATCCAATCGATTGAGGCGATCCCTGGAGCCCCGACCGCCGAATACGGTGGCAAGACCAGCCTCATCATCAATGTGACTACCCGCTCCGGCCAGGGTTCGACCACTCCGCATGGAAGCGTAACCTCCTCCTATGGATCGTTCGGCTCCGCGACAGGGGGCTTCGATCTCTCCTACGGCGGCGCGAACTGGGGGAACTTCTTTGAGGTGGACGGGCTGAACACCGGCCGTTTTCTTGATGGCCCCGAGTATGCCGTCTTTCACGACAAGGGCAACGAACTCAACTTCTTCGATCGCGTCGACCGCAGCTTCACGCCGAAGGATTCGATACACCTCAACTTCAACTACACGCGTTCCTGGTTTCAGACGCCGAACACCTTCGACAACCTGAACGTTCAGAATGTGATCAGTGGAGGCTCTACCAGCAGTCCTGTGTTTGGCAGCGTAGGAAATACCGATCAGCGCGCGAAGATTCAGACCTTCGACATCGCGCCGCTCTACACCCATCTGATCGGCTCGAACGCGATCTTCAACTTCGGCGGCTTCGTTCGGAGAGACGGTTTCAACTACTACCCGAGCAATAACCCCTTTGCGGATCTTGGTCCAATCCAGAGCCAGACGATCAGCCAGAACCGAAGCCTGCTGAACGCCGGCGTCCGGTCCGACTACTCCGTTCAGTACGGTAGAAACAACATCAAGATCGGTGCTCTTTATCAGCAGACCTTTCTGCGGGAGAGAGATCCGATCGCCGTGATCAACTCCACGTTCAATTCGCCGTGCGTTGATGGCAGCGGCAACCCTCTTCCCGGCTTTACAGATCCCGGACAGTGTGCGGCGGCGGGTGCCTTTTCCAATGATCCCTCAGTCGGGGGAAGCTTCAATCCGGTCCTGCTTCCCTACGACCTTACCCGCGGCGGCACAAGCTTCAACTACTTCGGTCATACGGACATCAAAGAGCTTGCGCTCTACGTCCAGGATCAGATCAAGGCGGGCAACTGGCTCTTCAACGTCGGCATTCGCGGGGATTTGTATAACGGGTTAGCTGTTGCGCGGCAGGCGGAGCCTCGTCTTGGCATATCCTACAGCGTGAAGCAGACTGGAACCGTTCTTCGTGTCTCCTATGCTCGGACGCTGGAGTCACCGTTCAATGAAAATCTTGTGCTTTCGAGTCAAGGTTGCGCGAGTAATATTCTGGCTCCTCTGCTCAACTGCCAGGGGGGATCAAACGTTGTGACGCCTGGATATCGGAACGAGTTTCATGCCGGATTCCAGCAGGGCTTCGGAAAGAACTTCGTCATCGGAGGCGACTACATCTGGAAGTACACGCATAGCGCCTTCGACTTCTCCATCCTCGGCAACACGCCCATTTTCTTCCCCATTGACTGGCACAACTCGAAGATCCCGGGCTTTGTGATCCATGCTGATCTCCCGAACTATCACAACTTCTCTGCCTTCGTCTCGATGTCTTCGGTCGCTGCACGTTTCTTCCCGCCTCAGAGCGCAGGTGCGGGAGCCACTGTGGGACAGAGCGGGTATCCGTTCCGCATCGACCATGATGAGAAGTTCAACCAGACGACCCATGTTCAATATCAGGTTCCCGGCAAACGAGGCCCTTGGGTCGGCTTCAACTGGAGATACGATAGCGGCCTCAACGCGGCTTCTACCCCTTGCTACAACATCACTGACCCTAACAGCCACTGCGCGAGCGTTTCGACAACTCTCAATGGTCAGCCGGCAATCGATCTTAGCGGGTTTACCGCAGATCAGGAGTTCGAAGCCGGACTCTCCTGCAATGGTGTAAAAGCTACGCCCACAACGCCGCTGCCGACGCCTTGCCTCGCCACGCAACTTACATCTAGCCTCCTCTCAATCCCAGCGCCAGGAACTGAAAATGACGATAAGAACCCCTCGCGGGTAAAACCCCGCAGCCTCTTCGACGCTTCAATCGGTGAGGACAATCTGTTCGGCGGTGACAAACACCGGGTGAGCCTCCGCCTGACGGCTGTTAACCTCGCCAACAAGGTCGCGCTGTACAACTTCCTTTCAACCTTCAGCGGTACGCACTACGTTACGCCGCGCGCTTTGACGGCGGAGGTAGGCTTCCACTTCTAACGGAGGCATGCAACAAAGGAAGATCGGCAGTGGGATTGAATCCACTGCCGATCTTTTTTTGTCGCGATGTGGCTTGTTATTCGGATGCCTGTGACTTCGATAATTTTTCGAGATCCTTTAGGGTTTCCTTGCTCAGGGCTTTTTCGTGGAGGAGGAGTTCTGCTGCGCGGACGCGAGGCGTGCCGTGGAACCACTCCTGCACGATGTTGTTCTTGAGCAGGTTGGTAACGGCGAGCAGGCACATGCCCTGATGATGGGCCATCCAGGAGCGAACCAGTTCAGGTTGATTGCCCTGGGTGTAGTCGGCCGCTTCGTAGAAGCCGTAGGCGCCCATCCAATCCATCGATGCCATGCGGCGAAGATTTGCAATGGAGTCTTTGCGAAGAAGAGGCATGGCGAGGAAGCTGGAGTAGGGTGATATGACAGGACCGTCTTCGGCTCCGTACTTCAGCGCGAGCTTTGGAATGCCCCAGGCCTGGTAGCCGTATCGGCCTTGCGGATCTTTTTTGGAGAAGCCTGACTCGGAGATTCCCCATGGGATGCTGCGGACGTGATCTTTTTGTATGCGAACGGCGGATTCGAGAGAGCGTGCGATGAGGGTGTCGGGGAAGGTGCGCATCCATAGTGACGGCATCATGTACTCGAACATGGTTCCGGTCCAGGAGAGGAGAGCGGCACGTCCGTTGACCAGGACGTGAGAGCGGTCGAGGCGGAACCAGGATTGCTGAGGGATGTCGCCTTTGGCGACGGCGATGAAGGATGCGATGCGGGCCTCTGAGGCCAGGAGATCGTAGCAGGAGGAGTAGAGTTCGTGGGTGATGCCGTCGTAGCCGATGGAGAGGAGTTGGCGGGCTTCGACGAGGAGGAATCCGTACTCCATGGCGTCGGCGTGGCGCTCTGCCTCGGCGGCGATTTTCGTGATGTCGGATTTCAGCTGTTCGAGACGCTGCTTTGTGGCGGGGAGGAGAGCCAAAAGTTCGGCGGCTGCGGTGGCGAGCGCGGAGTCCTTTGGCAGGTCGCGGGATGTTCCGGTAAGTTTTGATTCCAATTCTGTTACGTATTCGGCTGCGTCGAGGAGCGTCGGAATTGCTTTGTGTTCGGAGCCGTCAAGTTGAGGTGGGACAAAGAGCGATTCGAAGCGGGGAAGGAGCCAGGGAGTGTACTGTTCGGCGAATTGAGACAACGCCGCGAGACGGCTTGAGATCTCGTTGGCGAACCATTGTTTGCTGTCCTGACTCTGGTTTGGCGGAGGGTTGTCTGTGGGTTTGGTTTGTTGGGCGATGGATCGAAGATGCGATCTGATGGCGGATGAAGGAGTTTCTGCGGGCGTGAGGGTGATTGTCGTTTTGACGGGTGGTTGCTGTGTTTGTTTCAGGCCTGCGAAGGTCTCTGGGGCGAGTAGTGGGCGCTTGAGAAGATCGAGGGCACCGGTGCGGAGGGTGTAGAGAGAGGCAGCGAGATTGCCACTGTCGACTGCGGAGACGATGTGCGGTGGGATGGGGCGGAGGGTCTCGATGTCGTACCAGTTGTAGATGTGGCCGCGTTGTTTCTCAAGGCTGTCGTAAGTGTTGAGGGTTCCCAATGTAGCCTGGGCAAACTCTGGGAGTGTGGTGAAGCCGAACTCGTACGCGGCCTGGCGAGCATTGAAGAGCATGCCGAGGTTTGTAGGCGAAAGCTTCCGGATCTGAAGAGTGTTTTGTTCTTCGACGTTGTCGGGGATGAGCCAGTGATTTTTTTCGTCGCCGAAGTCGTGAAAGTAGCGCCAGATGTGGAGCGCCTGCTGCTGCAGGAAGTGGGTGTCTTCTGAGGTGAGGGGGCCCTCCTCGCGACGAGGCGGCGAGTTCAGCCAGATGGCTACGAGGGGCGCTATGGTCCAGAGAAGAAGAACTGGGGAGGCTGCTACGAGAGACCAGATGTTGTGGAAGGCGAGGGCGAGGGCTATGAGGACGGCCGCGACGGGGGAGAGTTGGAGGTAGATGTCGAGGGGCGTTCGGGATTTGCCGGATTCGGCTTGCGCGGCGGTCTCCCACTCGAGCATGTGTTTGCCTGATACCAACGTGCGGCTGAGAGAGCGGACGATGGCGTCGATGGCGAGGAACATGTGGTGGGGTAGGAAGGTGAGGTTGAGCATCGTGAAGCCGAAGGAGGTGGCGAAGGTGAAGACGCCCTCGCGTGCGCCGACGAAGCTGAATTTCAGCAGGGCTCTGCCGAGGTTGAAGCCGAGTTGCACGAGGACTGGAAGGAGGAGGAGGACTAAGCCGGCGATGGTCCAGTAGAGTGCGCCGCCAGGGAGCATGAACCAGCCGAGGAGGAAGAGCAGGAAGGTGACGGGTTCGACGAGGCTGCGGCGGAGGTTGTCGAAGATCTTCCAGCGCGAGACGGTGTTGATGGGGTTGGGAACGGATTTGCCGGATTCGTCGGGGACGTGGGCGAAGAGCCAGCGTGCGATCTGCCAGTCGCCGCGCACCCAGCGATGCTTGCGACGGGTGTGAGCAGAGTAGTGGGAGGGGTAGTCGTCGATGATTTCGATGTCGGTGACGAGGCCGGCGCGGGCGTAGGAGCCTTCGATGAGGTCGTGCGAGAGGAGAGCGTTGCGGGGGAAGCGGCGGTCGAGGACTTCGTGGAGGATGGCGACCTCGAAGATGCCCTTGCCGGCGAAGATGCCTTCCCCGAAGAGGTCCTGGTACACGTCGGAGACGGCGCGGGTGTAGATGTCGAAGCCGGTTTCGCCGGAGTAGAGGGATGCGAGGCGGGAGCGCGATGCTGATGCGACGCTGACACCGACGCGTGGTTGGAGGATGCCGTAGCCCTGGGTGACGATGCGAGTGCGCGGGTTGACGATGGCCTGATTGAGCGGGTGCGCCATGGTTCCGACCATGCGGGCAGCAGTGCCGCGTGGGAGCTGCGTGTCGGAGTCGAGGGTGATGACGTAACGGACGTGATGAAGGGCGTCGAGCGGACCGGCCTTGAGGGGGAAACTGTCGAATTCGTTCAGCAGGAATTTATTGAGGTCGAGGAGCTTGCCGCGCTTTCGCTCCCATCCCATCCAGACGCCCTGGCGGGAGTTGAAGACACGGTAGCGATGGAGGAGGAAGAAGGCTCCGCCTTTGGTGCGCGGGTATTTTTCGTTGAGATGATCGACGCACTGGACGGCGAGTTTGGCGAGAGGGTTGGAGTCTTCGTCGAGGGGGCGAGCCTTGGTGTCGGGAAGATCGGTGAGGAGACCGAAGTGGATGTTGGGATCCTGGTTGGAGAGGTAGCGGGCTTCAAGTTCGTCGAAGAGTTCGCGGACCTGGATCTCGTTGAGCAGGAGAGTGGGGACGACGACGAGGGTGATGGCGTCGTCGGGGACGCCTTTGGAGAGGTCGATCTTCGGGAGAGACTCCGCGTGCATGAGTGCGGTGATTGTGTTGTTGATGAGGTCTACGCCGCCCTGGGTTGCGGGGAGCAGAGCAAGCAGGAGTGCTCCCATGACGGGCCAGAAGGCGTGGTGCGGAACCAGGGGAGCGATGATGGCTACGATGAGAAGACAAGAAAGCGTGAAGATGCCGAGGATGTAGAAGTCTTCGTTGTAGCGGCGCAGAAAGCGGCGGATCTGTTCGATGGGCGGGGGATGGTACCCGATGCGTTGGCTCAGCGCGGGCAGGCCTTCGGCGAAGAGATAGTAGCCGATGTGCCTGGTTCTGAGGGCGAGGCGAGGATCGTGGTCGGAGGCTGCTGCAGCTTCGCGTGCCAGGTTGAGGGCGATCTTCGCGGTTTCGACTTCGCTGGCGTCGGCGTAGTGAGCCAGTTCAGCTACACGCATGTGGTAGTTGTGGCGGGTTTCGTCCTCCATGCGTGCGAAGACGGAGGCGGGATCTTCGCGGAGAATGGAATCGAAGGCAATGAGGGGCTCGAGGACGTTGCGCCACTCGAACTGATTGAGCCTGCGCATGCTGTGGAGGATGGCGGAGAAGGGAGATTGCTCGATAGGTGGCAGCGGGCCTGCGGCGAAGGCCTCTTCGGCGCGGTCCAGAATGTATTCGAGCTGTGCGAGCTTGAGGGCCTGGGGGAGGACTGTAATCTCTTCGAGCAGGAGCGCGTCACGCTGCTGGGCTTGGTTGACGTAGACGGTGAGGGACTCGTCGGACCAGATGCCGCGGGCTGCGACGAGGTATCCCTCGGTGAGGTTGATCGCTCGTGGCAACTCGCTTTCTTTGTCGACACGCACGTGGGGAAGAGAGGCGAAGGTTTCGGCGGTGTTGTCTCCTGCGATGAGCGCGGACTCCAGCATGCGGGTGCTTTCGAGGAGTTCGAGTTCGGGGGTGAGTTCGTGGATGGAAGCGGTTTTTTTGCAGGTGCGAAGGACCTCGGTAAGGCGCTGCTTGAGGCTTTCGAGTCGCTTCGAGAGGCCGTCCGATTTTGTGCTGGCCGGCACCATCTCCCACTGGCGGCTCATGGCATCGGCGCGCTGTCTCAGCTCTGCGTCTGAGACAGAGGGCTTTTCGGGAAGACCCGCAGTCGGCATCTCCAGGGCCGGAGCAGTGGGTGGCAGAGCGTGTTCTGCGGTGACCGGATTCTCTGAAGACGGTGCCATGGAGCCTTTCTCAAACCGTTCTCCCGCCGCGGCGGGTGCTGAGTGCGATTATCTGCTCGTGCTGACTTATCTGCTGGTGGCGATGTGTCCGCTGGTGCTGACTGGATGAGATGCGGGAGCGAGGTTACCTGTAGCTTGCGGCCTGCATCTCAAACATGCTCGCATAGAGTCCATTTTTGTCTATGAGCTGTTGGTGGTTGCCTTCTTCGATCAGCCGGCCGCCGGAGAGGACGACGATGCGGTCGGCCATACGTACGGTGGAGAAGCGGTGCGAGATCAGTAGAGCCATCTTGCCGAGGGTGAGTTCGGCGAAGCGCTCGAAGACTTCAAGTTCGCTGCGTGCGTCGAGGGCGGCGGTGGGCTCGTCCAAGATGAGGAGCTGGGCGTCGCGCAGGTAGGCGCGGGCGAGGGCAATCTTCTGCCACTCTCCGCCGGAGAGTTCGACGCCACCTTCGAAGCGACGGCCGAGCATCTGATCGTATCCGCCGGCGAGCTTGTCGACTACGGTGTCGGCGAGGCTTTTGTGGGCGGCAACCTCGATGTCGCTGTCCTGATAGGGCTGATCGACGCGGCCTACGGCGATGTTTTCGCGCGCGGTCATCTCGAAGCGCATGAAGTCCTGGAAGATGACTCCTATGTTGCGGTGCAGATCTTCGAGGTTGTACTCGCGGAGGTCGATGCCGTCGAGCAGGATCTGTCCTTCGGTGGGATCGTAGAGGCGCGTGATCAGTTTGACGACGGTGGTCTTTCCCTGGCCGTTTTCGCCGATGAGCGCGATTCGTTCTCCGGGGGAGAGGGTGAGGTTGAAGTTCTTGAGGACGGTTCGGTTGGTGCCGGGATAGGTGAAGGAGACGTTGCGGAACTCGAAGCCGCTTTGAATTTTTGCTGGGGCGGGAAGGCCGTCGGGGTTGGAGAGGACGGTTGGCTTCATGTCGAAGAAGGCGATGAGGTCGGTGAGGAAGAGGGCCTGGTCTGCGATTCCGGATGCGGTGGAGAAGACCTGCTGGAGGTTGGAGCTGGCTTGCTGAATGGCGGTGGTGAGGAATCCGAACTGGCCGATGTTGTAGGCGCCGTGCAGGGTGCGCCAGATGACGTAGACGTAAGCTCCGTAGTAGCCAAGCGTGCCTATGATACCGAGCAGACCGCCAACGATGAGCTTGGATCGGGAGAGGGTGACGTCTTCGAGGTAGATCTGGTCAGCGAGCGCCTGAAATCTGTTTGTGAAGAATTTGTTCAGGCCGAAGAGCTTTACTTCTTTGGCGCCCTCTCGGCTACCGGCGACTTGCCGAAGGTAGTCCATCTGGCGCTTGGCTGGAGTCTGGCGGAAGTTTTTGGCGTAGCCGAGAAAAGCGTAGTGGGTTTCGCCGAGGAAGGAGGGAAGTACGCCTAATGCCAGGAGGAGGACGAGCCATGGGGAGGCCAGCGCCAAGGCAGCTGAAAAAGCCAAGGTGGTGATGATCTGCGTGATCAGGCGGCCCAGTTGTTGGATCATCGCAAGGCGATCTGTGGCCTGCACACGGGCGCGTTCGAGGCGATCGTAGAAGACGGGATCTTCGTAGGTGGTGAGATCGAGACGCGCGGCCTGCTCCATGACTCGAACGCTGACGTACTGGGTGTAGCGGTTGGCAAGGAGCGAGTCGGAGTAATCGATGGCGCGGGTGATGAGGCCGAGGGAGACGTTGAGGACGACCTCGGCGATGACGAGCTTCCAGAAGTTGGGGGCAAGGGCGTGGCCGCGGATGACCTCTGCGATGTCATTCAGGATGTATGCGGCGATCTTCGCGATACCAAACGGAAGAGTAGCGACGATGAGACGAAGGAAGAGCCCCCAGGTGACGACGGCACGGCCTGACTCCCAGAGGATGCGCAGGACGGCCGGCATATTTCGAAGGGCGCTGATCCGATCACGCCATGGACTCTCAGCATTCACAAGGTCTTTCAAATCGCTCCTAAAGTGAGACTGCAAAAGAGAAAGGAAGAGTCACATAGAAGTTGGGCTTCGTTTAATGGATGCAGTAAAGCTATCAGGTGTTGGATATGTAATGGGGCAAGTGATTGACGTGGAGGTCGTTCGCCTGGGGGATCAGGAGAGTTGGAAGGGGTTTAGCTGATGCCAGATTTCGGGATCGACCGGGACGCCGAGGCGTAGGTTCTCTTCGCGGAGTTGCAGGGTCTGTTGGCCGGGGTAACGGATGGGTTTGCCGGGGTCGGCTGGGGTTGCCTGATGGAGCGAGTCGAGGATGGCGTCGGCGATTTGGGAGAGCTCTTGCGGATCGGCGATGGTGGTGGGGTCGATGGCGAGGAAGATCTGGGAGAGGCCGGACTCGCGGAGGGGGTCGCGGGGAATCTGATGGGTGGCTAGACCGCCGGAGAGCATCGCGGCGAGCATATCGAGGACGAGGGAGAGTCCAGAGCCCTTCCAGTAGCCGACGGGGAGGGCGCGTTGCGATGACTCTATGGCTGCGCCGTCGCGGGTGAGATTGCCCGCAGTGTCGAAACCACCGTCGACGGGAAGCGGTTGTCCGCGTTTGCTGTAGGCGGCTAGTGTGCCGTAGGAGAACTGCGACATTGCCATGTCGAGAACGACGTGACCGCCGGGGCGAGGAACTGCGATGACGAACGGGTTGTTGCCGAGGGTGGTGTGGTGGCTCCCCAGGCGGGGAGGTTGGCGAGGGTATTGGTCCAGCAGAGGGCGAAGAGGCCTTGCTCGGCGGCCTGCCAGCCGTAGGTTCCGCCGCGCATCCAGTGGTTGGTGTTGGCGAGGGCTACTGCGCCTATGCCGTGTTGTTTTGCGAGGGTGATGGCTCGCTGCATGGAAGCTTGGGCGTTTAGATTGCCCACGCCGCGATGGCCTTCCCAGCGCTCGATGGCTCCGATGCCGGTGGTTTTGGTGGGTTCGGCGTGGATGTCGATACTGCCGTTGCGGATGGTTTCAACGAAGCGGGGAAATCGATTGAGGCCGTGGGTATATACGCCGTCGCGTGTGGTTTCAGCGAAGAGACGGGCACACAGGGCAGCGCGGTCTTCGGTGAGGCCGAGTTGCTGCATGGCGCGGCGGAGGGCCGCGTGGAGTTCGTCGAACGGGACTCGAAGCATGGCTCTAGTTTAGAGCTTGTCTAATTTGTCTTCCGTCGATAAGAGTTGGCCGCGGATTTGGCGGCGCATCAGACGCTTAGTTCTTGTTGGCTGGGGCCTGGTCGACTGTCTCCTTCGAGTGCTCGAAGGCTTTGGTAGAGTGCTCGTGGGCTTGTTTGGAGAGCTCGTGGGCGGTAAGGTGATCGCCTTTGCCGTGCGCAGTTGCTGCGGCCTGGTGGGCGTGGGCTGCTTTGTTGTGATATTCGGCGGCGCGGTCGTGCGGGCTTTGCGGCATTATGTGCTCCTTGCTTTGTTGGATGCGTGTTCGCGTCAGGGTGGAGTAGGTGTTATCTGCCCATCCAGCCGCCGTCGACGGTGAGAACAGTGCCGGTGACGTAGTTGCTGGCGGGAGAGCTGAGGTAGAGGGCGGCGCCGGCGATGTCTTCGGGTTGGCCCCAGCGGGCGGCGGGGATGCGCTCGAGGATCTGGCGGTTGCGGGCTTCGTCGGCCTGAAGGGCCTCGGTATTGGTGGTGGCGAAGTAGCCGGGTGCGATGGCGTTGACCTGAATGCCTTTGGGAGCCCACTCGTTGGCGAGCGCCTTGGTGAGCTGGGCGACTCCGCCTTTGCTGGCGGCGTAGGCGGGTACGCGAATGCCTCCCTGAAAGCTCAGGAGGGAGGCGATATTGACGATTTTGCCGCAGCTTGTGCCAAGGCCGCCGCGCGAGATCATGTCGCGAGCCGCGAGCTGGGAGAGTTGAAAGACGCTCGTGAGATTGACCTGCAGGACTTGCTGCCAATCTTCAAGGGTGACCTCTTCAGCAGCGGCTCGGAGAATGGTTCCGGCGTTGTTGATCAGGATGTCGACGCGGCCAAATCTTTCTTTGACTTGGGTGAAGAGATCTTCGGCACCGTTGGTGGAGGAGAGATTGGCGCGAAAGGCTGCGGCATTTTTGCCTATGGCTTCGGCGGTCTCGGTGGCGGCGCGGCGATTGCCGTGGCACGCGACCGCGGCCCCCGCTTGCGAGAGTGCGATGGCGATGGCTGCGCCGAGCCCGCTGGCCGAGCCGGTAACGAGTGCTACTTTGTTGTCGAGGCGGAAGCTTTCGAAGATGTTTGCTGAGGTGATTGGCATTATGGTCAATGTACGCGGAGGGTCTCGGCGAGACAACTGATGTGGATGTTGACGGGAAGGGGATGGTTTCGTATGGTTGGGTGATTGTTCGAGGAGAGAACTATATGCGGTCCATGAGGAACTGGGTGGCGGTGGTGTTGATGAGCGGAGCGTCGTTGGGGTGGTCGCAGGCGGTGACGCCAGGGGCTACCACGCAGGCGCAGATCGGGCTGGTAGATCTGTTGACACCGAAGGATGTCGCGGCCCAGGGGGCGGAACAGCTGGAGAGGGCGAAGGCGAGCGCCAGTGGAAGCTCTGGCGCGACGCTGGCGAAGTATCCGGGGCATTACACGATGATTACGGCACGGGCGAAAAGCGGTGGCGCCGAGGTGCATGCAAACTTTTCGGACTTTCTGATTGTTGTAGATGGCGAGGGGACGGAACTGACTGGCGGCACCGTGGTCGATCCGAAGGAAGGGGAGAATGGAGAGACTCGGGGGGTGCGCTTGGAGGGTGCAACGGCCCATTCGCTGCATAAGGGAGATATTCTTCACATTACGGCGGGGACACCGCATCAGGCGATTGAAGCTCCGGGACAGACGATTACTATCTTCGTCATCAAAGTGCAGAAGCCAGCGGTAGAAGGAAGTGTCGCGGCGAAATAGTCAGGTTCGGCGTGTGGAGTCGGGCCGAGGCTCTTATATTTTATTGAATTCGATTGGGATGGGGGATAGGGAATGCGGCTTTGTCAGATGGCAGACGCGGTGCGCTATGGGTTGATGAACACCGAGGAGTTGCGGGAGACCTTTCTGCTGGAGGGACTATTCGAAGTTGGAGAGATCGAATTTGCTTATGTGGATTTGGACCGGACCGTGATTGGTTCGGCGGTTCCTGCCGGCGAGGCACTGCGACTTGAGGCGGAACCGGAGTTGCGGGCAGAGTATTTTCTTGAGCGTCGTGAGCTTGGAGTTTTGAATGTAGGGGGAGCGGGTTCGGTGGTGGTAGATGGAAAAAGCTTCGAGATGGGTAAGCTGGACTGTTTGTATGTAGGTCGAGGAAGTAGGGTAGTTACTTTTTCCAGTAAGAGTGTGAATGATCCGGCTTATTTTTATTTATTGAGTTACCCGGCTCATACGGAGTATCCGACTGTGATGGTGAAGTTCGCTGATCTTCAGGGGACGCAGCTAGGAGCTGCGGAGACTTGTAACAAGCGAACTATTTATAAGACTATTTATAGGGACGGGATCAAGAGTTGCCAGTTAGTGATGGGTTTTACGTTGTTGGAGTCGGGGAGTAACTGGAATACTATGCCTCCGCATACGCATATGAGACGGAGTGAGGTGTATTTTTATTTCGATGTGGATCCTGCGCACCGGGTACTGCATTTGATGGGGCCGCCGGACGCTACGAGTCACTTGGTGGTGGCGGATAAGGAAGTGGTGGTGTCGCCGGGGTGGTCGGTTCATGCGGGGGTTGGGACAAAGAACTATGCGTTCTGTTGGGGAATGGGTGGAGAGAATCAGGCTTATGACGATATGGACGCGGTCGCGATCGCGGATCTGAGATGAGTGATACCTCGGCCGGTTTGACGATTCGTATAGCGAGTGAATGCAGATGGGACCTGTTGAGTCTCGGTGAGGTGATGCTGCGATTTGATCCGGGCGAAGAGCGGATTGCGGGAGCGCGAAACTTTCGCGTGTGGGAGGGTGGCGGCGAGTACAACGTGGCTCGGGGGTTGCGTCGATGCTTTGGGCAACGGACGTCGATTGTGACGGCGCTTGCGGATAATCCGGTGGGCCGACTGCTGGAGGATCTGATGCTGCAGGGCGGCGTCGATCTGTCACATCTCCGCTGGATGGAGTATGACGGGGTTGGGCGAGAGGCGCGCAATGGGATCTACTTTTTGGAGCGTGGATTTGGATTGCGTGGTGCGATGGGGATGATGGATCGGGGACATACGCCGATCTCACAGATGAAGGTTGGACAGGTGGATTGGGATGCGATCTTTGGCGGAGAAGGCGTGCGTTGGTTTCATACGGGTGGCGTGATGTGTGCGTTGTCGGCGGAGGCTCCGGCGGTTGCTCGAGAGGCGATGGTGGCGGCGAAGGGGCATGGGGTGGTTGTGTCGTATGACTGTAACTATCGGCCTTCGCTGTGGAAGAATGCCGGTGAGCGGCAGGGGGCGAGCGATGTGAACCGGATGCTTGCTCCGTTTGTTGATGTGATGTTTGGGCATGAGGGAGATTTGGCGGCGGTGCTTGGTGAATCTTCCCAAGGCGCGCCGTGGCATAGCTATGAGAGCTATGGAGAGATGGCGGCGCGGGTGCGCGGCGAGTTTAGGAATATCAAGGTGATTGCGACAACTACGCGGAGGCCAAAGACCGCGAACCGGAATGACTGGGCGGCTTTTGGTTATGCCGAGGGAAGAGTTTACGAGAGTATTCGGTTCGATGATCTTGAGGTATTCGACCGTGTCGGGGGTGGGGATTCCTTTGCTGCAGGTTTGATTTACGGGTTGTTGGATGCGAAGGGAATGCAGTGGGCTCTCGATTGCGGAGTGGCGCATGGGGCTCTGGCGATGACGACTCCAGGAGACAGTTCGATGGCGACGCTGAGTGAGGTGGAGCGGTTGATGGCGGGTGGGGCGGCTGGAGTGCAGCGGTAGAGTTGAGATCAAGGAGATTTATGGAGAAGACTGCG
This sequence comes from Tunturibacter gelidoferens, assembly GCF_040358255.1. NCBI lineage: Bacteria > Pseudomonadati > Acidobacteriota > Terriglobia > Terriglobales > Acidobacteriaceae > Tunturiibacter > Tunturiibacter gelidiferens. The sequence goes on along the minus strand of NZ_CP132938.1, from coordinate 4,318,992 downwards.
GTACTGCGGGAGTTGCGGGAGATTGGGCTGGTGCCGGTGCTGCGGGCGGATTCGGTCGACCAGGCGATGGCGCTGGCTGATGCGATTGCCGCGGGTGGGGTGACGGTGCTTGAGGTGACGATGACGGTGCCGGGGGCGATCGAGGTGATGCGTCGGTTGGCGGAGCAGCGGCCGGAGATCCTGATTGGGGCGGGGACGGTGCTGGATGCGGAGACGGCGCGGATGTGCATCCTGGAGGGGGCACAGTTTGTGGTGAGTCCGGCGTTGAATGTGGCGACGATCGAGATGTGTCATCGGTATTCGGTGGCGGTGCTGCCGGGAGCGCTGACTCCGACTGAGATTGTGACTGCGTGGCAAGCGGGGGCGGATGTGGTGAAGGTGTTTCCGGCGGGTGCGATGGGTGGACCGAAGTATCTTACTTCGCTCAAGGGGCCATTGCCACATATCGAGATGATTCCTACGGGCGGCGTGATGTTGGGGACGGCTGCGGAGTTTCTGGAGGCTGGTGCGTTTGCGCTTGGTGTGGGCTCGGATCTGGTGTCGGCGAAGATGATTGCGGATGGAAGGCCAGAGGTGATCACCGAGATTGCGCGGAAGTATCTGGAGATTGTGCGGGCGTTTCGTTTGAAGCAGAAGGCTTAGTTTGTTGGGGGGTGTCGGTGGGTAGCCAGGGCTTTGGGCGGGTGACCCAGAGGAGGGGCTGGCGGATGGGGAAGGTGCGCTGCAGCTCCATGTTGGGCGGGTCGGGGGACAGCGTCTTCCAGAGGGCGGCGTACTCGGGGCGGTCGTAGGCGCGGGCGGCGAAGAGGAGGCTGGGCGGCCGGATGGGGAGGGCCGTGAAGTAGGCTGCGTCAGCACGGTAGGGCCATGTGCCACGGTTGACGAGGTAGGGGTAGAGGCGGGCGATGACGGTGTGCATGCCGGGGCCGTCTTGTAGCTCATACTCCCAGACGCTCTCGAAGCGGGTGGAGAGGAGGAGGCAGATGGCGGTGAGCATGTCCAGGTTGAAGAGAGTGTTGCGGTAAGGGTTTGGGGTGGTGAGTTCGTGGGGGAAGGTGCCGTCGGCGACGATCTGGGCGCGGAGGGTGGAGGTCTTGTACTGGTGGCGGAGGGTGGTAAGGGGGCGGTCGTCGGTTAGCTCGGTGAGGCGAGCGATGGCGGAGGCTTGAAGGAGCCAGGAGGTTCCGTGGTGGCTCTTGTTGTCCCGGGCGAGGCCGGCGAGGCGTGAGGTGTTGAGCCAGTCGAAGTAGTCGGTGAACCACTTGGTGAGGGCGGTGAGTTCTTCAGAGGTGAGCGCCTCGGAGTTGATGAGGAAAGGGAGGGATTGGACGACCTCGGCGAGATGGACCACTTCGACTACGCCTTCGAGCCGTCCGATTCTTGAGGGGGGGATGGTCTGGGTGTACTGGAGGCTGGGGGCCATGCTGGTGGAGGGGGTGATGAACCAGGCTCGGAGGTGGGCGGCGGCCTGCTGGGCGTAGCGTGGGTCACTGGTGAGGAGGTAGGCGGCGGTGAGGGCGGGGACGTAGAGGCTGAGGTTGAGCAGGGCGTCGCGGTGGGAGGTGAAGGCGTCAGGATTGGGGGTGCCGTCCGCGTGTTGGATCCAGGGCGCGTTGGGGTTGGCGGGGTCGGGGAAGTAGTCTTCGGGTTCGGAGTAGAAGTCGTTTGGGGTGCCGGGGTTGCGGGGGGAGGGGGAGGGTGGTGAGGGGGACGGGAGGCTGGGTGAGGTAGCGGTTGGCCTGGGCGAGGATGCGGTCGTGGTCAATGGTGGCTACGTCGGGGCGGGCGGTGGGTTTGGGCTGGGTCTGAGAGCTCGGGTTCTGAGAGCTTTGGGTCTGGGTGCTTTGGGTCTGGGCGCGGAGGAGGCTGGGGGAGAGGAGGAGGGTGGCGGCTTGGGAGCAGAAGGTGCGGCGGGTGACGGCCATGGTGTTTGAAGCCTCTTCGGCGGCAAGGGTACCACGAGGTTTGCGATGAAGGCGTCGCGGGTCCCCCCTCCCCCCGGGGTATCCTGCACGCAAGTCTATTTTTATCAAGGGTTTGCGGAGGGATAATGTCTGCAAAATATTGCAAAAGAAAGACTTGTGCACAAAATACTTAGAATCAATGTGATAGCCACAGTGTAAAGCCCCGGCTTATGTCCTGGGCTCTTTACTGGCCTGCTTCTATTTTAGCTTGTTGGTGGAAACTAATGCGCCACGCGAAAGTCCTTGTCTGGCAAGGAGATGTGAGGTCTGAGGGCTTGACAGGTTTTTGAGTGGGGCGCTTTGAGGGAAGGGATGCGACGGTTGTGATTGGGCTGGAAGGTTCGAACGTAGGGGTGGATTCCGTTGGTTCGGTCGAGTCGACTTGTCTTCGGGGGCGAGTCGTGGCGGTTCCGCAGGGGGTGGCTCCCCCTGCGGAGGTCTTCTTAGATGGCTTCGGGTTTGAGGACCAGGTTTTGACCCTGGCCGCTTGCTCTCGTGGTGAGGGCACGGTTTTTGTCTTCGATGCGGCCGAAGGTGCTTACGAGGAGTCGCTGCATCTTGGCGGCGGCGCCGGTGACGGCGGTTGGGATGTCTGAGGAGTCGTTGGTGACGGCGAGTGCCTGGTGATGTTTGTGACGGACTTCGAGGCGGCAGCGTTTGTCCTGCGCTCCGGCCTTGTCTCCGTTTTCGTCGCTGAGATGGACCTCAACACGAGTGAGCTGGTGTTTAAATCGGTTCAGGATGCGGTGAAGATCTGATTCGATCAAGTTGGAGAGTTTGTTGTGCATGGAGATGTTTTTATCGCTGCTGATCTGAATCTGCATTCGTTAAACTCCTTCTCTCTTGCCTGCGAGGTTAGACGCATCAGGTAAGAGAGAAGTGGCCGGCTATTTCGGCTGGTTAGCTGCGAGGCTGTGCAAAACTTTTTGAGAGCTGTTAGATGTTTTGGGCTGCTCTGAGAAATTCAGGAACACTTCCGAATTCTGCTGCGTTGACTTTGAAGAAGTCCTCCAGAGTCTGCGCGCGGCTTCCCGTGACGGTGCGAATTGTATCGGTAACTTTGCGAGCCTCTTCAGTTCGTCCTTCGGTCGATCGAAAGTATCGCCAGAGATGGGACAGATGATCGAGCGCGTGAGAATTAATATGATCTCTCATGGCGTCGGTCCACTGCTCATCCGTGATGCTGACATACCGTATCGGGCGCTGAAGTACGGCGCTCAGTGTGTCGAATATCTGCTTCACTGTGGGTGTTGCAGCGACCAGATCATACGAACTGGCGGAAGGCGTCTCTGAATCAGCCAGCAGCGTGGCCGCCACACGAGACACGTCCTCTGCGCCTACCAGCGAAATTGTGGCGCTCCCGTCGCCCCATGGCAGAAACACTGAGCTCTGTTCGGCGACACTCTTTCTCACCAGCGCGCGCACGTTTTCAAAGTACGGCGGCGCATTCAGATGAACCGCTCCCACCTCCGCCCAATCGAAGATGCGATCTGCCAGTCCATGTTGCATATTGCGAAAGCTCGGTGCTTTGCGCGCGCCCTGGAGCTGCGAATTGTTGACGACAAGCTCGGTCTCCGCTTCGCGTGCGGCCGTAGCAAAGATGGTTGTAGCCTCCAGCAGCCCATCCGTTACGGGGTAGGTAAAGTAAGCCCGTTTTATTCCTTTGAGAGCAGCGCGGACGGAGTCTGGGTCCAACAGATCCCCTTGCACAACTTCCGCACCGAGTGCAGCGAGAGCATCGGACCTTGCATCCAGCTTATGGACGAAGGCACGAACCGGAATACCCTTTTCGAGCAGAAGAGCTGTTATTCGGCGTCCTGTGGAGCCCTGGGATCCGCCAGACGCACCCGTGACAAGGATAGGTTCAGACATTGTTCTTCTCCTTCGTGACATGTGGTCGTGAGGTTTCTTAGAAAACGATTGGTGCGGAGTTGATCTGAATCAGGATGCGGCCGCGTCGCCGATGAGGACAGAGGCGGCCCTGGGGTGCGGACGCACCAGCCAATAGAGAGCGACAACGTGCGTGATCATCAGCAAAGGCACATAGAGGATCGGGATCGCGTATGCGGCACCCAACTGCCCGGCCACCACAGGAAGACCGAGCCTGACCGCGTGATAGTAGTCGATGAGGATGTCGACTGTTCCCACAAGATTGAAGGCGACGACGAAGAACCAAAAGAGCGGACGCACCCTTACGGTGAGAAGAGCCAACAGGGCCAGGACTCCGGCTGCAAAGTCGCCGTAAGCGGCGAAGTTGGCGAAGCCAGCCGGCAGATTGGGGCCGACGACGCCTGGGAGAATAAAGACCAACCCGAAGAAGCGGAAGCTGTGCACGGTAGCGATGACGCGTTGCGCTTCAACCCGTTCCATCGACCTGAGCCTGGGCAGAACATACACGCTGAAGCAAAGCAGGCACGCGACATAACCGAAAACGAGATGCGTTAGGAAGAGCGTTTGTGGGGACATTTGTGGCCTCCTGTACGCATGGGATTACATGCATCATCCCATGGATTCAGAATTTCTTCGGAAGAGTCTGGGCGGTGACGGATTGCATCGTGAGATGATCGCCAGCATCCTATACTGAGCTATGCGCTACAGGCCCGAACACAAGGTTGAAATCCATCAGAAGATTGTGAAAGATGCCTCGCGGCGCGTACGCACCGAGGGCATTACAGGCGCTGCGGTATCAGCCGTGATGCGGGACGCCGGCTTGACCCACGGAGGCTTTTACAAGCATTTCGGAAGCAAAGAAGAGTTGCTGATGGAATCGCTGAGCGAGGCGTTCCAGGAGATAGCCGACCGCCTTGCTCAAGTCGGCGAGCAGTCCAAACCCGAGACGGCGTGGAAGGCGATCGTAAAGACCTACCTGAGCCTGGAATATTGCGATCACGTCGAGTACGGATGTCCCTTGCCTGCTCTTGCGCCCGAGATGGCGAGGGTGGATAAGGCGATGAAGCCCCGGATCTTTGAGGAACTAAGGAAATACAGGAGCCGAATGCTTCCGTTTATGCCTGGCCGTCGGACTGCCGACAAAGAGCGGGCTTTCTTTTCGATCTTTTCAACGATGGTTGGGGCGATTGAAATCGCTCGGATGCTGCCAGAGCCCGTGATGCGAGAGAAGGTGCTGGCGAGTGCCAGAGAGCTTCTTTTGCGGAGCTTTTGATCTTTCGCTTGGGACTGCCGGCGTCAGAGACGCCAGCGCTTGTAACGATAGGCCGGTAAATCGAAAAGGGCAGGTTCGAAAACAAACGCATCGCGACGGGAGATGGACCTCCGCCGCGATGCGTTGTGGGTGGACAGGTGTTTCGAGTGAACGGCGACTACCAGCGATCGTGATCCGGTCGTGTGCCGGGAGTGAAGGAGACGCCGCGGAGGACTTCGGCGAAGTCGGCTTTACGGAGGATGGTGAACTTCTCCTTGGCGACTTTGGCGGCGTCGGTGTTGGATAGATCGTCGGTGACGGCTACGAGGCGGTTTGGATCGGCGCCCTGATCTCCGCTGCCGCTGACGGTGGAGGTGATGGCGTAGAGGGTGACCTTGCCGTCGTCGCTGACCCTGCCGGTGAGGTTGCGGACGCCGTCGGTGGCTGGCGACCAGGGAAGGCTGGTGGCTGAGTTGTTGCCGGTGGGGTAACGATTGACCGTGTAGGGGACGCCGAGTTCGAGGCCGGTCTGCAGGGTGTAGGCGCGGCTCCAGGTCCTGGTGGAGGCGTTGAAGATCCACTTCTGGATGCCTGCGGTGGTCTGGGAGGCGGCGTGGGTGTAGAGGGTGGCGTCGCTGGCGAAGCCGTCACCTTCGTCGGCTACGTAGAGGGTGTCAGCGTTGGCGAACCAGATGCCGAAGGGGAAGGCGAGTGGGTTCGCGGTCTTGGCGAGGGCGGTGGGGAAGCCAGCGAGGATGCACATGTTGCTTGGCAGGCCGGAGGTCTGGAGCTTGGTTGGGTCGTAGGCGAGAGGCGAGATGGGGAGCGTTGCGCCGGTGGCGGGAACGCCTACGCCGTTGGGGCAGGCGGTGCCGGTGGTGTCGACGAAGTAGACAGTGTTGACGCCGTTGCCGCCGCTGCCTTTGGTGTAGTAGAGGACGTTGTTGAAGACGGTCAGGCCGCGGAAGTTGTCGTCCTTGCCGATCTTGTCGGCTTTATCGCCGAGCAGGGTGACGGAGAAGCTGGCGACAGGGGTGGGAGTGCCGGGGTTCTGGAAGCTCTCGGGTGCGTTGGCGGGATCGATGATGTGGGCACCGGCTCCGAGGATGACGCCGTTGGGCTGGGGGTTGCTGCCGTTGCCTGCGTTGCCGGAGGTGTAGAAGAAGTTTGCGCCGTTGGTGTTGTTGAAGATGGCGGCGCGGCCGTTGTTGCCGCTGTAGGCGTTTGTTTCAGTGAAGGAGAACTTGCCTGAGCGGTTGACGGTGGCGACGGCACGATAGTAGGCGACGCCGACGGGGTTGGTGGGATCGATGACGCCGGGGGTGTTGGAGTTGGAGACGTCGATGGTGTTGATGGGAGCGACGTAGTCGATGAGGGTGAGCAGCTTGCCGTCGGTGGAGAGGTTGAGAGCCTCTTCCGACTTCGAGCTGAAGCTGGTGACGAGCTGGTTGCTCTCGGAGCGGATGTTGCGCTGGGAGCTGTTGGGCACTTCGAGGCTGTCGAGGAGGAAGCCGAAGGGGGTGATCTGGTCGAGATAGACCTTGGAGGTGATGCCGAAGCTGCCATCGGCGAGGACGTTGTTGAAGACGAAGGGGAAGGTGCCGTCGTTGGTCGCGGCTACGCAGGGAACGGTGGTGTTGGCGCAGTTTGGGGGGAGGAGGGCGCCTACCTTCACGTTGTTTGGGTTGTTGTCGTAGACGCTGCGGGAGACGACAAGATTTCCAGGATAGAAGTGAATATCAGCGTCGCGGTCGTGGTCCTGTGCGCTGGCGGGAATGCTGGCGGCGAGGGTGGTCAGGGAGAGAGCTGCGAAGCTTTTTGCGAGAAGAGGCCAAGAGCTTGTCTTGCCTGTTTTGGTGAAGGGGGAAGTCATTCGTGTCTCCGGATCAGTGAGATTTACGTTCTCTGATACGAAGAGGACTCTAGTCGGTCGATGTTAGCGATTCGTGAATCCGGGCGAAGGGTTCAATGACGTGAGGGATTGGTCAGGAGATGGCGGTGGTCACGAGCGATTGCGCTTCGGTCTGGATTTGTTTCAGGTGGTCTTTGCCTTTGAAGGATTCGGCGTAGATCTTGTAGACGTCCTCGGTGCCGGAGGGGCGGGCGGCGAACCAGCCGTTCTCCGTCGTGACCTTCAGGCCGCCGATGGGGGCGTGGTTGCCGGGGGCTTCGGTGAGGATGGCGGTGATGGGTTCGCCGGCGAGCTGTTTGGCGGTGACTTGAGCGGGGGAGAGTTTGGCGAGCTTGGCTTTTTGATCTTTGGTGGCTGCGGCGTCGATGCGCTCGTAGACGGGATTGCCGTACTTGGCGGTGAGTTCGGCGTAGAGCTGGCCGGGGTCTTTGCCGGTGCGGGCGGTCATCTCGGCGGCGAGGAGGCCGGGGATGAGGCCGTCTTTGTCGGTGGTCCAGACATGGCCGTTGCGGCGGAGGAAGGTGGCTCCGGCGGACTCTTCGCCAACGAAGCCTAAAGACCCGTCGATGAGGCCGTCGACGAACCACTTGAAGCCTACCGGGACTTCAAGCATGGGGCGGTTGAGGCCTTTGGCTACGCGGTCGATGATGGAGGAGGAGACGAGGGTTTTGCCGATGCCGACTTTTTCAGACCACTGGGGGCGGTTGGTGAAGAGGTACTGGATGCAGACGGCAAGGTAGTGGTTGGGATTGAGGAGACCGGTGGTGCGGGTGACGATGCCGTGGCGGTCGTGGTCGGTGTCGGCGGCGAAGGCTACGTCGTACTTTTGCTTGTTGGCGATCATGCTGGCCATGGCGTAGGGGGAGGAGCAGTCCATGCGGATGCGGCCGTCCCAGTCGGTGGTCATGAAGCGGAAGGTGGCGTCTACGTTGGGGTTGAGTATTTGTAACGGAAGATGATACTTATCGGCGATGCGGGGCCAGTAGTGGACTCCGGCTCCGCCTAGCGGGTCTACGGCCAGCTTGAGGGTGGTTCCGGCGAGGACTTCGAAGTCGATTACGTTGGCGAGGTCGTCGACGTAGGAGGTGATGTAGTCGTGGCGGTGGGTGGTGGGGGCGTTGAGGGCCTGGGTGTAGGGGATGCGCTTTACGGCGGTGAGGCCGGCAGCGATGATGTCGTTGGCGCGGTTTTCGATCCACTTGGTGGCGATGGTGTCGGCGGGGCCGCCGTTGGGTGGGTTGTACTTGAAGCCGCCGTCCTCGGGTGGGTTATGCGAGGGGGTGATGACGATGCCGTCTGCCAGCTTTTCTTTACGCTGCGCGTTGTAGGTGAGGATGGCGTGGGAGAGTGCGGGGGTGGGGGTGTAAGCGAGGTCGGTGTCGACCATGACGTCGATGTTGTTGGCGGCGAGGACCTCGAGGGCGGTGGCGAAGGCGGGCTCGGAGAGGGCGTGGGTATCCTGGGCGAGGAAGAGGGGGCCGGTGGTGTGCTGGTCGCGTCGGTAGTCGACGATGGCCTGGGTGATGGCGGCGATGTGGTCTTCGTTGAATGCGGTTTTGAAGGCGCTGCCGCGGTGACCGGAGGTTCCGAAGGCTACGCCCTGGGCGGGGATGGCGGGGTCGGGATGAAGGGTGTAGTAGGCGGTAATGAGGCGAGAGAGATTGACCAGATTGGCGGGAAGCGGGAGCTGGCCGGGCTGATTGGGAGTCTGGGTTGGATTGGTGCTCATGCCGTTGTGTGCCTCTCGATTGCCTTGTGCGAGTGCCTTGTGATTGTTGTGACCTTTGCTTAGACCCTTTGACACTATATGGGATGCGGGTGGTGTGGGAAATGCCGGCAGGACAGTCTCAGTGAAAACAAACAACTGCAAAGGCGAAATACGGGGGTCTCTCCACTGCGCCGTGCGATAAGACCGCACGGCTCCGGTCGAGATGACGATCTATGAAGTTTCTGGAGAGGTTCTTAGGACGGACGGTGGAGGTGGAGGTTGTGGGTTGCAGGTTGTGGGTCGGTCGGGATTGGGTAGGACTCGGTTTGACACGGAAGTCGCAGTGGAAGGTGCTTGTGTTTTGGGTGCGGTTAGCCTAAAACGGGAATGATCCGGGTTGTGTGTTTTGATTTGGAACGTTGCTGGGCCGCTTTCTAGCCGGCTTCGACGTGCGCTGTTGAGTTTTGATCGTGGAAACGATGGCTGGTTTTGTAGGCGCAGAGTGTGCGGCAGAACCTGTCCATGAGGGGTTGGATGGGCCTGGTACGACGGATTCTGCTGCACGGGGTGGGGCTTGCGGGGCTGTGGGCCGCGGCTTTGCCGGCGTCTGCGGTGGAGGCGACGCTGGTGGCGGACGCCCATGTGAACAGCGCACGGCCGGCTGTGAATAGCGGGACAATCTCAAACTTGAATGTGGGCGGCGGGTATACGGCGCTTCTGCAGTTTGATCTTTCGATGCTGCCGGCGGGGACTACGTCGGGGCAGGTGTCGCGGGCGACGTTGCGGCTGTATTGCAATCGGGTAGATACGGCGGGGTTGGTGAGTGTGCAGCCGGTGAGTGGGAGTTGGGGGGAGTACAGCGTGACGTATGGGACGCTGCCGGCGCTGGGGAGTGCGGCGAAGACGGTATCGGTGGGGCAGGCTGGAGTTTATGTGGTGGTGGATGTGACGGGGCTGGTGCAGGGATGGGTGAGTGCTCCGGCGACCAATAATGGGGTGGCCCTGACGACGGGGACTGCGGTGGTGCAGTTCGATAGCAAAGAGAACGACCTGACGGGGCATGCGGCGGTGCTGGATGTAGCGCTGGCTTCGGGTGGAGCGCCGGGAGCCACCGGGCCGGCGGGGCCTGCAGGGCCTGCGGGGCCGGCTGGAGCGACAGGGGCTACGGGGCCTGCTGGGGCGGCGGGGGCGCCGGGGTTGAGCTTTCAGGGAGCTTATGCGGCGGGGTCGACTTATGCGCTGAATGATGTGGTGACTTATTCGGGGTCGAGTTTTGTCTCGCTGACAGGAGGGAACCGGGGGAATACGCCGGGAATCGCGGCTCAGTGGTCGGTGTTGGCGCAGGGTGGGACGGGTTCAGGTGGTAGCGGGGGGACGGCGGGGTTGGCGTATCAGGGGACGTATGCTTCGGCTACGAACTATGCGCTGAATGATGTGGTGACGTATCAGGGGTCGAGCTATGTTTCGCTGATTGTGGCGAACCATGGGAATACACCGGGGTTGAGTCCGGGGCAATGGGGTGTGTTGGCGTTGGGGGCGGTTGGGATTCAGGGGCCAGCGGGACCGGCAGGGGCTCAAGGGCTTCAGGGGTTGACCGGACCGGCTGGACCGACGGGGGCTGCGGGGCCGACGGGGGCGGCTGGGGCGGCGGGTGCTCCGGGGCTGCCGGGGTTGGTTTATCAAGGGAACTACTCTTCGACGACGAACTATGCGCTGGGAGATGTGGTGCTTTGGCAGGGGGCTAGTTATGCTTCGCTGCTGAATGGGAATCATGGAAATACGCCGAGTGCGAGCCCTGGACAGTGGGGAGTGCTGACGGCGCAGGGACCGGCGGGGCCTACGGGAGCGCAGGGGGCACAGGGGGTGGCGGGGCCGCAGGGATTGCCGGGGTCTGTGGGGCCGAACGGGCCGCCGGGTCCTCAGGGGTTGCAGGGGATTCCGGGGCAGGCTGGGGCGCAGGGTTTGACGGGAGCTACGGGCGCTCAAGGGCTGAGTGGGCCCATGGGTCCGCAGGGGCCTGTGGGGCCGGTGGGGATGACGTTTCGCGGGACGTACTCTTCGGCGGTGAACTATGCGCTGGCGGATGGGGTGCTGTTTGGCGGGTCGGCTTACGTTTCGCTGGTCGCGGGGAATCTTGGGAATACTCCGAGCTTGAGCCCGGCGCAGTGGTCCTTGTTCGCGACGGGATCGCAGGGGGCGCAGGGGCCTGCTGGGCCAGTGGGGCCTCAGGGTGTGCCTGGTGTGCCGGGACAGGCTGGGACGGCTGGGCCGCAGGGAGCGACGGGAGCTACGGGGCCGCAGGGGCCTCCCGTGGCGAACTATACGGGGAACTATGTGTCGTCGACGAACTATGCGCTGCATGATGCGGTGAGCTTCAGTGGATCGACTTACGTCTCGCTGGTGGCAGGGAATGTTGGGAATACACCTTCGCTGAGTCCGGGGCAGTGGGCGGTGCTGGCGGCGCAGGGAGTTGCTGGACCCGCTGGTGCGGCGGGACCTTCTGGGCCTGCTGGGGCTATGGGGCCAGCGGGGGCCGATGGAGCGGTCGGGCCGCAGGGGCCGCCGGTTAGTTTTCTGGGGGGATGGCTGGTGGGGACCAGCTATTCTGTTGGCGGTGCGGTGAGCTTTGGTGGGTCGAGTTACATTGCGCTGGCGGCGAATAGTGGAAGACAGCCAGATGTGAGTCCGACGTTTTGGGGTGTGCTGGCTCAGGCCGGAGGGCAGGGGCCGGTGGGAGCTACGGGTGCTACAGGTCTGCAGGGGCCGACAGGGTTTCCTGGTGCCCAGGGGCCAGCGGGGCCTACGGGACCTACGGGTTCGGCGGGACCCACGGGTTTGACCGGGGCGATGGGGCCGGCTGGGCCTCAGGGTGCTACGGGATCCGTGGGAGTTGCGGGACCGGCGGGGATGGTTTATCGGGGGGAGCTACTCTTCAGGTATTAACTATGGGTTGAACGATGCGGTGAGCTATCTTGGATCGAGTTATATCTCTTTGGTTGCTAGCAACTTCGGGAATGCACCTAATGTAAGTCCTTCAATGTGGAGTTTGTTGGCGGCGCAGGGTGCGGCTGGCGCCACGGGAGCTACCGGGGCGACGGGCGCGCAGGGGACGGCGGGTGTGCAGGGTCCGCAAGGTGTGGCGGGTCCGGCTGGACCGGCGGGCGCGGTGGGCGTGACGTTTCGCGGGCCGTGGGGAGTTGCGGCCACTTACCGTGCGAATGATGTGGTCAGCTTTGGTGGGGCGACGTACCTGGCGGCTACCGGGTCGGTCGGTGCGGAGCCGGATCTCTCGCCAGCGGTGTGGGGGGTGCTGGCACAGGATGGAAGCGCTGGGGCCACGGGGCCGGCTGGTGCGGCGGCTACGGTGAGCGTGGGAACGGTGACGACCGGCGCGGCGGGAACGCAGGCGAGTGTAACCAATGTTGGGAGTGCAAATGCCGCGGTGTTGAACTTTACGATTCCGCAGGGAGCCGCGGGGGCGAATGGGACGGGCGGCAGTGGCGGTGGAGGGGGGACGAGTGGGATACCGTTTGCTTCGATCTATCACTCCGTCTCGTTCAATCTGCTGTTTCATTCGGTGAATAGTTCGACGGATGCCTCGACGGAGACTGATGCTGTGCTGACCTGGGTTCCGGCGGGGTGCACGGCGACACAGTTGAGTGTGTTTTCGCGGGAGACGACGAATACGGTGAATGTGATTCTGCGGCAGGGGACGCCGGGGAGTATGGCGAATACTTCGCTGGTTTGTTCGGTCGCTCCGGGTGGGTCGTGTACCCAGGAGGGCAACGTGACGGTGGCGGCGGGGAACTTTGTGGACTTCACGGTTACGGGAGCGAGCGGGACGGCTACGGGGATGTGGATGGCGCTGGCTTGTAATTGATTGGGTTGTCCTGCCGGACGGGCCCGCTGCGCGCGGGGCGGTCACTTCGTGACTTGTGTACCGGTCTTGGCTGGGTCTGCCGCTCGGTCCTCCCGTTGGTCGGTACGGACTTTAGCCTGCGCCCAACGGGAGCACCTCGCGAAGCAATTACAAGTCCTGCCGGACCGCCGCCCGCGCAGGGCGCCCGTCCGACAGGACTTCTCAAAGGCCGGCGGAGAGGGAGGTGCGAAGGTCTTTGGCGAGCGCAGGGAGGGTGGTGAGTTGTGAGGGGGAGGGGGTCTTTAAGATTTGCTCAATCTTGCGGGCGATGTCGGTGCCTTGCTGGTAGCCGAACATGCCGAGAGAGCCTGTGAGTTTGTGGGCAATGCTGTAGGCCTCGAGGCGGGGCTCTTCGGAGAGGGTGCCGGAGGCGGCGAGGGAGGCGGTGCGGTCAAGCAGGTCGAGGCGTTCGCGCAGGGTCGGAAGATTCTTCTTCCAGAGACTGGCAAGGACATCGTCGATCTGGTCGTGTTTTTTCATGCTGGAGGGTTCTGGTGGGGAGCTTCGGTGAAGATCGAACGCGGCTTAGTGAACAAAGCCTGCGGGTAGTGTACTGCGGATTGTTTAGCTCGGTGGGACGAATGTCATGGGCCGATGTCCCGCATGACACGGAGGTAATGGGAGGTGCGAAGGAGGAAAGACACGGCGAGGGATTGGAGAGGCTGAGTTGGAAGGAAGAAGAGGTGGAGGCGGGTCAGGGTTCGTCGGGATCCTTCCCCTTCGACAAGCTCAGGGTCAGGATGACAAAAGGCTTGGGATCCTCCGTTGCGCTCAGGATGACGGCAAGGGCTTGGGGGTCTTCGTTGCGCTCAGGATCACTGCAGAGGATCGCTATTGAGATGTTTTTTTAGAACGAGGGTGCTAGTTTGCCCAGCCGAGCGCCGTGGAGATCTGATCGGCGAGAGTGAGGGGATCGAAGGGTTTGAAGAGGATTCCGGCGAGACCGAGGCCGGCGAAACGTCGCTGGTCGACTCCCTGCACCTTGGCGGTGAGCAGGAGAACGGGGATGTGGGAGATGGCGGGCGTCTGCTGCATCCTGGCGAAGGTGGTGGGGCCGTCGACGCCTGGCATCATGACGTCCATGAGGATGGCATCGGGTTGTTCGGCGGAGGCGATGTCGATGCCTTCGGCGCCGGAACTGGCGGTGAGAATCTCCCAGCCTGCGGTTGCTTCGAGGGACAGCGCGGCTACTTCGCGAATGTCATCTTCGTCGTCAATGATGAGAATGCGTCGCATGAGCGAGTTTATTCTCTCATGCGGCGCGAGTTGGTGGAGTTGTCTTAGTGGCTTCGCTTGCGAATGGGTGGGTAGGCTGCCTGGAGTTGGATAAGAGAAAAAAACAAGCAACAACAAAGGCGAAATGCGGGGGTCTCTCCACTGCACAGCAGACGATGAAACTGTCTGCTGTTTCGGTCGAGATGACACTTCTTTGTAGGGAGGATGAAATAAGAACAGACAACAACAAAGGGGAAATGCGGGTCTCTCCATTGCGCAGTAGACGATGAAACTGTCTGCTGTTTCGGTCGAGATGACGCTTCTTATAGGAAGGATGAAATAAGAACAGACAACAACAAAGGGGAAATGCGGGTCTCTCCATTGCGCAGTAGATGATGAAACTGTCTGCTGTTTCGGTCGAGATGACGCTTCTTATAGGAAGGATGAAATAAGAACAGACAACAACAAAGGCGAAATGCGGGTTCTTTCCAGCCTTCGGCGGGCTCATGGCAGAATGACAATAATTTCGTTTGGTGCCACAGCTCGAGGAGTTTCGTTAGGCTGCGGGGCCTGCGGCGGCGAGGTCGGAGAATTTGGTGCGGAGACGGTGGACCATGGAGAGGACGAGTTCTTCGACCTCCTGCGGCTGAACCTTGGCCTTGGTGAGGAACTCGGTGGGACCGAGGCGGAGCTTGGCCATCTCGGTCTCAGACATCTCGCGGCCGGAGTAGACCACCAGCGGCATGGTGCGCAGGGTGGGTTGCTGGCGGAGCCACTCGACGAGGGAGAAGCCGTCGCCGTCCGGGAGGGTGAGATCGAGGATGAGAAGGTCTGGCGGGCGAGTGATGCACTGGCGAATGGCCTGCTGGCGCGTGGCGGCGTGATCGACGTGGACCGCGGCGTCATGGAAGCTGGCGGTGAGGACGCTGGCGAGGTCCTCGTCATCTTCGACGAGGAGGACGTAGGCGGGGCCTTCGCCCTGATGCAGGACGCGGCCTAGTTCGGCGAAGAGGAGATTTTCGTTGAAGGGTTTCTGGACCCAGCCCTGTGCGTCGCCGGTGAGTTGGGGACGGAGAGTAGAGGAGAGAACGCTGAGCACGACGACAGGGATGTTGGCGGTGATGGGGTTATTGCGGAGACGCTGCAGGGTCTCCCATCCGCTGAGGCCGGGCATATAGAGATCGAGGAGGATGGCTTCGACGTGATGCTCGGCGGCGAGGACGAGGGCCTGTTCGCCGGAGCTGGCTTCGACGACGGTGTAGCCTTGGCGGGTGAGGTGCTCGGAGACTACGGTGCGGATGCCTGCGTCGTCGTCGCAGACCAGGATGGCGCCTTCGCCGCGCGGGGGAAGCTGGGAGGGGACGGCGACGTCGGTGGCGCGGGTGGTGCGGGGAAGCATCATGTAGAGCGTGGTGCCGGGGCCGAGGTTGCGCTGGGCCCAGATGGAGCCGCTATGCTGCTGGACGATGCTGCGGCAGATGGCGAGACCGAGGCCGGTGCCGCCCTTCTGGCGGGCGTCGGAGGGTTCGATCTGCTGGAAGCGGTCGAAGATGGTGTCGAGTTTGTCGGCGGGGATGCCGCGGCCTTCGTCGACGACCTTGAGGAGGATGGAGTCGGAGGCGGCTTCGGTGTGGATGCGAACGGTGGAGGCGGCGGGGGAGAACTTAATGGCGTTCGAGAGGAGATTGGTGAGGACCTGGAGGATACGGTCGGCGTCGCCGTCGAAGAAGAGAGCTTCGGGATAGGCGGCCTGGGCGACGGTGGAGGGCTCGAGCGCGAGATGGACAGTGTTGGCGTCGGCCATGGCGGTCATGGTGTCGATGGCCTGCTGGGCGAGGTCGCGCAAGGAGCAGCGGCGAATCTGCAGGGGAGCGCGGCCGGACTCCATGCGCTCGAGGTCGAGGATGTCGTTGATGAGGCGGATGAGTCGGTCGGTGTTGGTGACGGCGATGCGGAGCAGGTTGAGGGCTTTGGCATCGACGTCGCCGATGATGCCGGAGGAGAGAAGGCCGAGTGCGCCGCGAATGCTGGTGAGGGGAGTGCGGAGCTCGTGCGAGACGGTGGAGATGAACTCGTCTTTGAGAGTGTCGAGCTCGGAGCGATGCGTGAGTTGAAGGGTGTGCTGGTGTTGCTGCTCCCGGGCCTGGTTCAGCTGGTCGGTCATCTCACGGCAGCTACGTTGGACGCGCAAAAAGGCGACAAGCAAAACTGCGGAGGTTGTCAGGAGCGAGAGATAGCCAAGTAGAGGAAGAATGTGCATTTTTGCCGGTGACCTATGGTAACTCTTATGCTACTTGTCGGTAACTTTATTTGGTAACCGTTGGAAGCTTTATAGCACGTACGTGTTAAAGCGCAGTTCGGATGGGGGGCTCGGCTGGAGATTTCAGGAACCCCTATCTGTCAGCGTAAAAATTCTGATTTCACGCTGAGAATGACAGAAAGTAAGTTGTAGTGGGAATAACACGTCGGTGGGTTATCAGAGATGACAACATTGGAGACAAAGCACTTAGGTCGAGAATTGACCTAAAAAAGCCGCTTTTTCACGGGGAAAAGGCGGCTTTCATTGGGTTTTATCGGGTTTAGGCGGTTACGGCAACCTGATCGAGAATGCTGGTCCATTTTTTCCCTTTTCGGGAAGAGTGGGCGTTCTTGTGGAAGGCATAACCGGTAATCAGGGGGAGAGCGAGGGTGGCCTCGGAGTAGACCATCTGCTCGTAGGTGAGGTCGACTTTGCCCCAGCTGGAGGCCTCTTTGAGGGTGGAACCGGAGAGGGCGCCGTCGCGGGCATCGGCTACGGTGATCTGAATGGCGTACTTGTGCATGGGAGCGTCTACGCCGAGGATTTCGGCGGAGACGACGATGTCCTGCGCGAAGTTCTTGGGGGTTCCGCCTCCGAGCATGAGAAGACCGGTGGAGGGATTGGCGATCTTCAGCTGGGTCAGTTCGTAGAAGTCCTTGGCGGAGTCGATGGAGACCATGGGCTTGCCCTGGCGTGCGTGCTGGTGGGCTACGAAGCCGAAGCCGGCGGAGCAGTCGGAGAAGGCCGGAACGAAGATGGGGACGTTCTTCTCGTATGCGGCAAGGATGACGGAGTCAACGCCACCGGCCTGCGGGGTCTTGCCTTCGCGCTGGAGGTAGGCGCCCATCTCGCGGATGAACTCGCGGGAGCTGTGGGGGCGGGGCTCGAGGGAGTTGGTGATCTGGTGGGTGACCTCGTCGCAGATGCGGAGCTCGTCCTCGTCGATGAAGGTGTCGTAGATGCGGTCGATGGCGAGCTCGCGGAGGACGGCGTCTTCATTGCCGTACTTGTACTGGTCGTCGGCGATGTAGTGCTTGAATCCGAGAGCTTCGAAGAAGTCCTGATCGACGATGTTGGCGCCGGTGGAGACGATGGCATCGACCATGTTGTTGCGGATCATGTCGATGAAGATCTGCTTGAGGCCGGCAGAGATCATGGAGCCTGCGATGCAGAGGATGACGCCACAGTCGGTGTCGCGCAGCATCATGTCGTAGATGGACGCGGCGCGGTAGGTGTCGCGCGAGCTGTAGGCCATGTGGGCCATCGCGTCGACGAGGGGCACGACATTGTGTTGCTTGATGTCGAGGTGCTGGATGGGGCGGTCGAGGAGTTCTTTTTTTGTAGGCATGGCCTTTACAGGATATCAACTTTAGCCAGTACTGACGCGGGTTTTTGTGTGAATTTTGTATGAGATGCTGGTGTCCTGCCGGACGGGCCTCCTGCGCGGAGAGCGGTCACTTCGTGACTTGTGTACCGGTCTGGGTGGGATGGGCCGCTGGGGCCTCCCTTTGGTCGGAGGGGAGATTTTTAGGGTTTGAGGAAGGTTTGGACGGCTTTGTCGAAGGCGATGGGCTGGTCGTACATGATGAAGTGGCGGGAGTCGTCGATGCGGATGATCTTCAGGTTGGGCTTGGCGGCGTAGGCGGTGGTGTAGAGGGCGGTGACCTGCTCGGCTGGGCCTTCTGCGGTTTCATGGGGATAGAGAAGGGTCATCGGGGTTTTGATGGTGGCGAGCTGGGGTCGGAGGTCGGTGGCGAGGTCTTCGAGCATGGCGTTGGCGAAGACGGTGCGGTCGGAGGAGATGGAAGAGGCCGTGACCTGGCGCTGCCCTTCGGGATCTTTGACGAGGCGGTTGGTGTAGGAGGGGGCTGATGCGGCGAACTGGTCGTTGGGCAGGGCGAGGAACTGATCGTGCGTGGCTTTGGCCTGCGACGCGACGCTTTCGACGGTGGCGGAAGGGTTGAAGACGAGACCGTAGAAGGGGAGGGTGTCGATGATGAGGAGCTTGCTGACGTCTTCGGGGTGGGCCTGGGCGAGCATGAGTGCGAGAAGGCCGCCCATGGAGTGGCCGATGACGGGGATCGGCTGGAGGTGGTTGACGACGATGTACTGGTGGAGCTGCTCGACTACAGGGGCGAAGATGGGGCCGGTGGCGTTGGGGCCGGCGGGCTCTCCGGCGAAGCCTGCCAGTTGGATGAGGTGAAGGCGGTAGGTGGCGGTGAGGAGTCTGGCCTCGGCGGCGTAGACGTCTCGGGAGCTGGCGAGGCCGGGGATGAGGAGGACGTCGGGGCCTTTGCCGGGGGCTACGCCTTCGATGATGACAGAGAAGCGCGTGGGTGCGGCGGTGATGGCCTGACTGAAGAGAGGCTTTCGCAGCAGCAGGACGCCGGCAAGGAGGAGGAGAAGGACGACGATGCGAAGAGCGGTGCGGGATGTAGTCATCAGGAGGCTCCTTGGGCGGTCCATTGGAACTACCTCAGTGTGCGGTGCGGGTTGCGTTACGGCCAGTGTTCTGCGTCATGGAAGTGGGGTGACAGATGTCATGGTGCGGGTGGTTGCAACGGTAAGTAGCAACTAGAACAGCGGATTCCTTCGCTTTCGCTGCGGAATAACAACAAACGCTTTCGCTGCTGAATGACAACAAATAGGTGCGGCACGGACTGATACAGGGTCCGATTGGGGGAACTCGGGTTTATGTGAGTTTTGCGGTTCGTACTTTGGAGCGACTCTTCGAAAGGGTTGTCGTTCGGACGGCGGGTGGGATCTGCTGCTGTTTCAGTCGGGCGGGAGTGCACTTTGCGACGATGAGTGTGATGTCGTCGTGCTGCTCGTGGGGGCTGAAGATTTTTATCTCGTCGACGATGGCGGATAGAAGGGCCTGGGGCGGGAGATCGGAGTTGCGCTGGAGGGCGGCGATCAGACGGTCTTCGCCAAACTCCTCTTCGGACTCGTTGAAGGATTCGGTTACGCCGTCGGTGTAGAGGGTGAAGAGGTCGCCTGCGGCGAGCTGGCATTCGACGATGGGGGAGTGCCACTCTTCGAAGAGCCCGAGGACAGTGGTGGTGGAGTGGAGGCGTTCGATGGATCCATTGTGGCGGAGAAGGATGGCGCAGAGGTGGCCGCAGTTAGCGTAGCGGAGGAGGCGGGCACTGTCGTCGTAGTCGGCGAAGAAGACCGTGGCGTAGGCACTGTCGGTGGTGTTTTGGTAGAAGAGGCGGTTGACGGATTGCAGGAAGCTGTGGGGCTCGTCGCGGGCGAGGGTGAACTGGCTGCGGAGGTTGGCCTGGAGGTTTGCCATGAGGAGGGCGCCGGCGATGCCTTTGCCGGCGATGTCGCCGATGACGAGACCGAGGCGACCGTGACCGAGCGAGAGAAAGTCGTAGTAGTCGCCGCCGACGTGGCGGGCCTGGATGCAAATGCCGGCGTAGTCGAGGGTCTCAAGCGGGGGTAGTGTCTGGGGAAAGAGACGGGCTTGAACCTGTCTGGCGATCTCGAGCTCTTGCGCGGCGCGGCGCTCGGACTCGATCTTCTCGGTGGCGTCGCGGCGCTGGCGCTCGATCTCGCGGCTGATCTGGTCGGAGCCGAGGAGTTCGAAGGAGTTGCCATCGATGTCGTAGAAGCCGGCGACGGTGGCTCCGAAGATGGTCTGCTGGGGCGGGTGGTGGAATCGGACGCCGCGTCTTTGCCAAAGCTCGTAGGTGGTGTTGATGTCCTCAGAGATGAAGCCGATTTGGGTATTGCGGCCGATGAGCTTGTAGTTCTCGGAGCCCCGCTTGGGCGCGATGAGGGCTAGGACGGCGGAGCCGTCGGGAGGAGCGATGGCGACCCAGCGGCCGTCGAAGTCGAAGCGGGCGTCGGCGACGATGCTGAAACCGAGCTGGTCGATGTAGAACTTGAGGCTCTTTTCGTGGTCGCGGACGTAGACGGTGGATTTGAAGATACGCAGATAGGGGCACTCTGGACACTCGCGCTCCGCCAGTTCGGCGAAGATGCGGGGGGAAGAGGTTGCCTGAGGTTCGGGCTTCACGGGTTAGCTCCCTTTGAGGTCTAGAGGCTTTCAACTGCGTGGGTCTGTCGCTGGGTTTGCGAGACCATCATCAACCCTTTGCCGATTCGATGTACAGGGCCACTTGTCGACTCAACAGAAGGCGGTGGAAAGAGAGTTGCTTTGAGCCGAGTTGGAGGCGAGACTGTTGGAATGAACGTCAACTTTGCGGAACGGGCCCATAACCATAACTGGAAGCTGGATCCGATTGTGCGATCGCTGCTGGATACGGATTTTTACAAGCTGCTGATGCTGCAGTTTATCTGGAAGAACTTTCCCAGGGTTCATGTTACCTCGGAGGTTACAAACAGAACGGTGTCGGTGCGGCTGTCGGAGGAGATCCCGATGGCGATGCTGATGGACCAGATGGAGCATGTACGGGGGCTTCGGTTTCGACGGTCGGAGATTATCTGGCTGGCGGGAAATACGTTTTATGGGACCCGGACTATCTTCGAGCCGGCGTTTCTGGAGTGGCTGGAGAAGGACTTTCGGTTGTCGGATTACACGGTGACGGAACAGGATGGGCAGGTTGTGGTGTGCTTTGAAGGGCTGTGGACCGAGGTGACGATGTGGGAGGTCTACGGGCTGGCGCTGGTGAGCGAGATGAAGACGCGGGCCGCGCTGAGCACCCTGAGCGAGCTTGAGCTGGATGTTTTGTACGCGAGGGCGAAGACGAAGCTTTGGGAGAAGATCGAACGGCTGCGGGGGCTACCGGAGGTGAGGATCTCGGAGTTCGGAACGAGGCGGCGGCATAGTTTTTTGTGGCAGGAGTATGTCGTGCAGGTGATGCGGGTGGCTTTGGGGGCTAGTCTGTCGGGAACTTCGAATACTTTTCTTGCCTACAAGCATGATTTGGAAGCCATGGGGACCAATGCGCATGAGCTGCCGATGGCGATGGCGGCGCTTGCAAAGGATAATGAGCAGTTGCATGCTTCGCAGTATCGCGTGCTGGAGCTTTGGCAGAAGAGCTATGGCGGCGAGTTGTTGATTATGTTGCCGGATACGTTTGGTACGACGCAGTTTTTGGAGGGAGCTCCGGACTGGGTGGCGGATTGGACGGGGCAGCGATGTGACAGCAAAGATCCGTTTGTTGCGGGGGATGAGTACATCGCGTGGTTGACGGAGAGGGGAAGAGATGCGAAGAAAAAGCGGCTGATCGCGTCCGATGGGTTGGATGTAGAAGATATTCTGCGGCTGCATGAGTACTTTCATGGACGGATACGGTTTAGCGCGGGTTGGGGGACGTTGCTGACGAATGATTTTCGTGGGTGCCATCCGAGGGGGGAGACTGTGCTTGAGCCGATGAGTTTGGTTTGCAAGCTGATGACGGTGGATGGGAGGCCGGCGGTGAAGCTGTCGGACAACGCGCGGAAGGCGACCGGGCCGGCGGCGGAGATTGCGCGGTATCGGCGAGTGTTTGGGAGTGTGGCTGTGGAGGGTGCGTTGGTTGTGGTTTGAGGTGGCCTGCCGGCCGGCTCGCTGCGCGCGACGCGGTCACTTCGTGACTTGTGTACCTTTAGTTGCGGGCCTTGCGTTGCTCGGCGCGTTCATTTTTTGTTGGTGCGAGCCACGTATACTTTTTTGCATGAAGAGATGGATGGGCTCGGTTCGGGTTGCGGCAGCAGTCGCTTTGTTGCCGGTGATGCTGGTTCAGCAGAGTGTGGCGTGGGGGCGGGACGGGCACATGATGATTAACCGGTTGGCGGGAGCGGCGCTGCCGTCGGATGTGCCTGAGTTTTTGCGATCGAAGCAGGCGCTGGATGCGCTGGAATACTACGGGCCGGAGCCGGACCGTTGGAAGTCGCCGTTGGAGCCGGAGCTGAATGCGGCGGGTTCCCCGGAACACTATATCGATCTGGAGTGGGCGGACCTGGTTGGAGAGCTACCAAGGCGGCGGTATGACTATGTGCGCGCACTCGAGTTTGCACAGAAGTCTCACCTGGATCTGGCACTGACGCCGGAGAAGGTGGGGTTGCAGCCTTATGTAACTGTCGAGGTGTGGGAGCGGTTGAAGAGTGCTATGCGCGACTATCGGAAGCTGAAAGAAGACCACAAGGATACGAAGCCTTCGGAGTGTGAGATCGTGTTTCTGGCCGGGTGGCTGGGGCATTATGTGGCGGATGGTTCGCAGCCGCTGCATACGACGATTCAGTACAACGGATGGACGGGGCCGAATCCGAAGGGATATACGACGGAGCATAGGATTCATGCGCTGTTCGAATCGACTTTTGTGTCTGCGAATGTGAAGCCGGGAGAGGTGGCTCCATTGATTGCGGAGAAGCCGGTGGTGTTGGGGGATGTGTTTACCGACTACATGGCTTACCTGCGGCATACGAACTCGCTGGTGGAGAAGACGTATCAACTCGAGAAGGCGGGAGCGTTTGTTGGCGCGGGAACGTCGGAGGGGAAGGCGTTTGCCGAAGAGAGGCTGGCGGCGGGAGCGACGGAGCTGCGGGACATGATCTATTCGGCGTGGGTGAACAGTGCAGAGCTTTTGCCGTCTTCGAAGTACGAGAATTAGGGGGTCGCTTTTCGTATTTGCGGCAGAGAAAAGCAAAAGCAAGAGACGAAATACAGGGATTCTTCACTGCGTTCAGAATGACAGGCTTTCCCCTTTCCATCTATACGACAGCCGCTCTGGTCAAAGCTATTTTTCGGGTTGTGTCGGTGATGAGAGAAGCGGGTACTGGTGGTGCTCGACGCGCTTGAGGAGTCTTCGGAGGAGTGGGGTAAGTGCGAGCGCGATGACTGGGATTGCGATTGCGGCGAAGATGGCCCAGAGGATGAAGGCATGCCATTCCCATAGCCAGAGCTGACGGGAGAGGGCGAGGGGACGCTCGCGGGCGGCGTGAAGCAGCTCGTTTGCCGAGAGGGGCATGGGTGCGGTGTGGAAGACGCGGCTGGCGAGACGGATGAACGGGATGACAAGGACGATTTCGAGCGGATAGACGATGTGGTTGCCTAGCTGTGAGGCGGCTATGTTGAGGCGCAGGAGGAAGGCTACGGCGAGGCAAAGGACGGTGGTGCTGCCGAGGATGGGGTTAATGCCGATGAGGAGGCCGACGGCGAGGCTCCAGGCTAGTTTTTCCGGAGACGCTCCCATTCGGAGGAGCGCGAGGACGGGGAGGGCTACGCGGCGGTATACCCAGTTGTGATGGACGGGAGCGGGGACTTCGCTCGGTTCACTGAGATTGGATTCGCGGGACTGCACTGCTGACAGGATAGACTGCGCGATGAGGCTTCGTTGAGCGGGGCCTGCTTCAGGCGAGTGAGGATTGGATCTGGTGAACTTTTTTCGGGCTGCGGGGCGGAGTGTTCGGCTGGTGGGGATGTTTGTGGTGGCGGGTGTCGAACTGGCAGTGACGCAGCCGGAGACGCGGGAGCAGAGGGCGGATTGGCTGCATCGATTTTGTGCGAGAGCTATGCGCGGGATGGGGATTGAGATCAAGGTTTCGGGGAGCTTTCCGAAGCGTGGGGCGGTGATCTCGAATCACTTGAGTTATCTGGATATCGTGGTGTATGCGGCGGTGCATCCGTGCGTGTTTGTGTCGAAGGCGGAGATCAGGAGTTGGCCGGTGGTGGGGTGGATGACGACGATGTCAGGAACAGTTTATGTCGAGCGGGGGCATGGCGGGTCGGCCATGAAGGCGCGGGCGGGAATGCAGGCGGCGGTGGACGCGGGATTGCCGGTGGTGTTTTTTCCTGAGGGGACGACGAGTAATGGAAGCGGATTGCTGAAGTTTCACAGCGGGCTGCTGGCGCAGGCAATGGATGGCGGCGCTCCGGTGACGGCGGCTTGTCTTCGCTATGAGCTTGGAGAGGACAACGGGCCTGATGTGAGCGTTGCGGACGACGTTTGCTACTGGGGGGACCGTAATATGTGGAGGCATGTCTTTACCTTTCTTGGGCTGCGTGGGGTGAGCGCGGAGGTGCGGTTTGCAGAAGGGCCGATGGAGTTTTCGAGCGGTGTGCTGCACCGGAAGCAGGCGGCGGTGGAGGCTCGGGCGGCGGTGGCTGCGTTGAGAACTAACACCTTTGGGGAGGGGGAGCAGGTGGCGGGGGAGATGCACCATTTTTGATTCAACGAATGTTCATTTGACGTGAACATTCTGTAACAGAAGACGACGCAGACTGACATCGAACGCACCACATCCTGGCAGTTGCAAGGAGAGTCGATGCTTACAGTGACTGAGTCGCGGTCTATCGCACTTCTTCCGAATAGGGCTGTATCTCCGGAGCTGCCGTCGAAGAAGGATATTCGGCTGGAGGCGGGAGACTATGTTGTGCGGCTGGCGTTGAGCGAGGGGGAGCGAGCCGCGGCTTACAGGTTGAGGTTTATCGTGTTCAACCTGGAGATGAATGAAGGGCTCGAGTCGGCCTATGTGGATGGGTACGATAAAGATCACTTCGATGATGTGTGCGACCACATGATTGTTCAGCAGAGCAGCACGGGCGCGATTGTGGGAACGTACCGGATGCAGATGGGGGATGTGGCAGGGAAGTACTTTGGGTATTACAGCGAGCAGGAGTTCTGTTTCGCTCCATACGAGGCTATGCGTGGACAGATCGTTGAGTTGGGGCGTGCCTGTATTCATCGGGAGCATCGGTCGTCGGAGGTGTTGCATCTGCTGTGGCGGGGAATTGCGAGGTATGCGCTGGTGAACGGCGGGCGGTACATGATGGGATGCTGCTCGCTGACGTCGCAGGATGCGGAGATGGGACATGCGGTGTATGAGTCGCTGCGTGGCTGCATGGTGGAACCGTCGCTGTTGACCGTTGCTACGACTGCGTTTCGATTGCCGGCGGCGAAGGTCGAGATGACGGAGGTTCGCGCGCCGAAGCTGTTGAGGGCTTACCTGACGATTGGGGCGAAGATCTGCAGCGAGCCGGCGATTGATCGCGACTTCAAGACGATCGATTTTCTGACGCTACTGGATCTGCAGACGCTGCATCCGAGGGTGGCAAAGAGATTTCTTGAGGGGTGCTGAGGTGAGTGGGGGGATCGCTGTGTGGCGATTTTTGCGGTCGGGGCTGCGTAGTTTTTTGTTTGTGGGATTGCTGGTGGCGGCGGTGGTGGACTGCTGGATGCGGCGGCCGAAGGTTGGGGCCGAGGGTGCGGTCTGGATTCATGGGTGGTGCAGGCGGATTGTGAGGGTGCTGGGGTTTGAGTGCAGCGTTGAAGGAGCGGTGCCGTTGGGTGGGGCGGTAGTGTCGAATCACCTGAGTTATCTGGATATTCTGCTGTACAGCTCGGTGCAGCCGTTCGTGATGGTGGCGAAGACGGAGGTGCGAGGTTGGCCGCTGCTGGGTTGGCTGACGGCGCGGGCCGGGACCGTGTATGTGAAGCGAGGCGGTGGGCCGAAGACGTATCCGGCGGTGAATGCTGCGATGGCGGAGGCTTATCGGAGCGGCTTGCCAGTGCTGTTCTTTCCGGAGGGGACGACGACTGAGGGAGCAGAGGTGTTGCCGTTTCGGCGGGGGCTGTTTCACTCGGTGTTGGATGGTGGCGTTCCGCTGCGGGTTGCGGCGCTGCGGTATTCGCTTGATCCCTACGCGGTGAATGGTGGTGCGACCGTGGGTGAGGATGTCTGCTGGTGGGGCGATATGGAGTTCGCGTCGCACATGTTCCGGTTTCTCGGGTTGCGAGGGCTGAGGGCGAAGATACGGTTTGGGGAGGAGATCGTCGAACGGACGGATCGGTTTGTGCTCTCGACGACTGCGCGGGGCGTTGTGGCGGAGATGTATGAGGATCTGGGGCTAGAGGTTGGGGCGAGCGTGGGTTGGGAGCATGACTCCGAGCTGGTGGAGGCGCTGTAAGTCATTTTGGGTGGATCAGTATTTAAGTTCCTTTCTCGGTTACAAGTTGGTGCTCTGGCGTGCATCTACTCCGCGCGAATGCAGGATCGCAAGAGAACAGACGATGACGACGGGAACGGCAATGGCGGCGATGAAAACAGCAGATTCCTTCGCTGCGCTGCGGAATGACAACAAAAGAAAAGGCGACGGCAACTGCAAAACAGGCAAGTGCAACGAAAAAAAATGGCGACACAACTGCAGTGATTATGCAACGACGATGGTTACGATTCGTTGTTTTTGACGAGCTGCTCTAGTGCGATCTGAGGGATGAGCGCGGTGAGGAGGCAGGTGAACTGCTTTTCGACACGGTGGCCAGTCTCCATCACCTCTTCGTGGTCGATGGTGTCGGCGGTCTCGCGTCCGTAGGCTGGGACGCCGGCGGCCATGTTGGTGACGAGCGAGAGGCCGAGGATTTCGATGCCCATGTGGCGGGCGACGATGACCTCGTGGACGGTGGACATGCCGACGAGATCGGCGCCGAGGGTGCGGAAGGCGTGGATTTCGGCAGGGGTTTCGAAGCTGGGGCCGAGGACGGCGAGATAGACGCCTTCGGTGAGGAGAAACTCCTGGCGGGCGGCCTCTTCGATGGCGAGGGTGCGGAGGCGGAGGGAGTAGGCGGTTGACATGTCGAAGAAGCGCTGGGCCGGCGTTGGGACGACGGTGAAGCGGGGCTCGTTGGGGCCGAGGGCGGCGTTGGTTCCGGTGAGGTTGATGTGGTCGGAGATGGCGACGATGGAACCCTGCGCGAGGGTAGTGCGGATTCCGCCGGCGGCGTTGGTGACGATGAGGGTTTTGCAGCCGAGCAGGCCGAGGACGCGGGTGGGGAAGGTGACCTGCTCCATGGCGTAGCCCTCGTAGGCGTGGACGCGGCCCTGCATGACGGCGACGGGTACGCCTGCGATCAGGCCGAGGACGAGGTGGCCGGAGTGGCCCTGAACGGTGGATTGGGGGAAGTGGGGGATGTCGGCGTAGGGGATGCGGGTGGCGGATTTGACGTGGGTGGCGAAGTTGCCGAGACCGGAGCCTAGGATGATGCCGATGGCAGGCTGGAGCGGAGCCTTGCTGCGGATGTAGTCGCCGGCGGCCTGTACCTTGCCGTAGAGGTCGTTCGTCTTGTTTGTCTCAGTCATCGTGATCCTTGCAGCTCCAGGTTGTGGTCCATCGGGGGCACCCCCCTCCCCCATATGGGCGGGTAAATTAGCCAGAATGAACGACTTACAGATTGGCCTCTTTTGTAAATACGTCACTGCAAAAGGGTTAGGGCTAAATTCTTCCATTAAAAGGACTTAGCTCTCCACTTGAGCTGACGTCGATCCGCTCCTCTTGTGAATTCGTTACTGTTATAAGTCTATCGAGATGGCGGGGGTAAATGCGCCACGTTTCTGCGATTTATTTTTTGCGTGGCGGAAGTTCGGAACTGCAGGATTGGCGCGGGTTTTGTGTCGTTGAAGAAGGTATTTTTTTTCTTTCTGCAAGCGCCAGGGGCTTGACAGGAAAAACGGAGTCGGAGCACATGCGGTTCGCTGCTCGAAAAACGGTGACCGAAGTGAGGTTTTAATGAGAGTGTTTTGTGCGGAGCAGATGGGCGTGAGGGAATGAGCGCGGATAGGAGTTCTGCCGGAGAGGTTGCGCAGGCGTTGGCTTCGATTCATACGGAGTCGGGCGCGAGTCTGCTGGAACTGGTGGAGGCCTCGCCGGTATTGCTGATTTTTCTGAGACACTTCGGGTGTTCGTTTTGCCGTCAGGCGATCAGTGATGTTGCGGAGATTCGCGGTGAGTTGGCTCGGCGTGGGGTGCGGCCGGTGTTTGTGCATCTGGGTACGCCGGAGCGGGCGAAACCGTTCTTCGACTACTACGGTATCGGGGATGTGGAGCGGGTGAGTGATCCGGAGGCAGTGGTGTATCGGCTCCCGGTGTTTGCTTTGCCTCGGATGCATCCGGCGCTGACGTTGTTTCAGTCTTCGGTGTGGGTGGGTTGGTTGAAGGGTGCGATCTTCAAGCATGGGATTGGGGCGATCAAAGAAGATGGCCACCAGATGCAGGGTCTCTTCTTCCTGAAGGGACCGAAGATTGTTAGACAGTTTCGGTATCGGACGATTGCGGATGAACCGAACTATCTGAAGCTGGTTGGATGAGGTTTCAGGGCGTAACTAATTAAGCTTTGTCCTGTTAAGCTTTGTCCTGCCGGACGGGCCTCCTGCGCGGAGGGCGGCCACTTCGTGGCGGGTATACCTTTTCTTGCTGGGTGATTGGCTTGTTGCCCTCCCGTTGGTCGGGAATGACGTTTAGAGAAGTTTTGCGATGACTACGGTGAGGTCGTCGGTTTGCTCTGTTGCTCCGGCAAAGGTGGAGACCGCCTCGGAGATGTCGGCGACGATGGCGGTCGCGGATTCTGCTTCTTTGCTTAGGATGAGTTTTGTTAGACGTTCGAGAGAGAACTGTTCTTCGCGTTCGTTCTCCTGCTCGGTGACTCCATCGGTGTAGAGGGTGAGGATGTCGCCGGTTTCAAGGGGGATGAGCGTGTCAAAGAATTGAGCGTCAGGGAGAATGCCCATGATGGGACCGGATTCCTCCAGAAGGATTGATTCTCCTGTGCTGGTTCGCAGGAGGAGGGGTGGGTTATGGCCTCCGCAAGCGTACTGGAGCGTCCGAAGGGTTGGATTGAAGCGGGCGTAGAACATCGTGACAAAGGTGGCGGGGTTGGTGATCTGCTTGAGACAGACGTCGAGGTCTTTGAGAATGGCGGCTGGGCCGCTGAGTTCGCGAGCGCGGAGGCGAAGTGCGACGGCGAGCGAGGGCATGAGAAGAGAGGCGGCTGCGCCTTTGCCGGAGACATCGGCGATGACGACATCGACGATGCTGTCTGAGATCTGGAAGAAGTCGTAGTAGTCGCCGCCGAGCAGACGCGCGGTTTGCATGGCCGCAGCCAATTCGAGTCCAGGAACGATGGGAGGCTTTGACAGGACTTGCCGCTGGACCTGGGAGGCGAGGGTAAGATCGCGCTCGTATTCGTCGCGCTGGCGGCGCACCTCTGCTGCGAGGCGCCCCCGCTGTCTTGCGATGAGGGTGACGAGAAAGCCTACGATGAGAAAACTGACGATGGCGAGCGCGATGTGGGCGACTCTGAGGGGAAGGGACTCGGATGCTGGTCCGAAGAGATCCTGGAGGATGGTGCAGAGGACGGCTAAGGCGATGGTGAGGGGGAGCGTGTTGACAAGAGCGCTGAGTGCGATGGGAAGGACATAAAGGTAGCCGAGCGAGACATTGGCCACGACGATCCAGTCGGTGTAAGCGACGGCAGCGATGGCGAGGAAGACGACGGTGTTCAACCATCCGGTTGTCTTGTCCTCTTCGGATTGAACGAGCCGTTTGTATTCGTCGGTGTTTTTGCTGCTCTTTTTGAAGGCCATTCCTGCGAGGCTCCCTCGGCAACAATCGAACGGTCACTCTGAAGAGAGAATTTTACGGTGGCACTTGGGGAATGAATAGAGCTATTTGATGAGCATCGAGACGATGCTGGCTGACATGAGGTTGGCCATGGTTCCGGCGAGCATGGCGCGGAGGCCCAGCTGGGCGAGGTCGTTGCGGCGGTTGGGGACGAGGGCTCCGATGCCACCGATCTGCATGCCGATGCTGCCTACGTTGGCGAAGCCACAGAGGGCGAAGGTGGCGATGGAGAAGGTGCGCGGCGCGAGGGTGGATTTGATGGCGCCGAGCTGGGTGAAGGCGACGAACTCGTTGATCATGGTGCGGGTGCCGAGGAGGTTGCCGATGGTGTGGGCGTCGTGCCAGGGGACGCCGATGAGCCAGGCGATGGGTGCTCCGGCGACGCCGAGGATGGCGTTGAGGGAGTGCGGGAAGGGGATGTGGCCGTGGGCCCAGAGGAAGTTGGAGATGCCAAGCATGATGGCGTTGAACAGGCCGACGAGCGCGACAAAGCTGATGAGCATGATGGCTACGTTGAAGGCGAGTCGGCCGCCATCGATGGTGCCGCGTGCGACGGCGGCGATGAAGTTTTCGTTTTTGTGCTCTTCGTTCGGCGGCATGTGGACGGTGCCGATGGTGGCGGGGACTTCGGTCTCGGGGACGAGCATCTTGGCGACGAGGATGGTGCCGGGTGCGGTCATGATGACGGCGGATAAAAGGTCTTGGGCGTTGATGCCGAAGCTGATGTAGGCGGCCATGATGCCGCCGGAGACGTGAGCCATGCCGGAGGTCATGATGACCATGAGCTCGCTGCGGGTGGCGCCGGCGAGGAATGGGCGGATGGTGAGGGGGGCTTCGGTCTGGCCCATGAAGATGCTGGCGGCTACGTTGGTGGACTCGGCGCCGGAGGTTCCCATGGTTCGCTGCATGATCCATGCGACGATGCGGATGATGTGCTGCATGAGGCCGATGTGGTACATGATGGCGAAGAAGGCGCTTACGAAGATGATGGTGGGAAGGACGGCGAAGGCGAGGACGGCGAAGGGGCGACCGGGGATGCCGAGCTGTCCGAAGACGAGGGAGGAGCCGTCGACCGAGTGGGCGAGGAGTGAGGTGATGACGTTGGAGATGTTGCGGAGGATGGCCTGGCCGGCGTTCCATTTGATGACGAGGAAGGCGAAGACGATCTGCAGGCTGAGCCCCCAAACCACAGTGCGCCAGCGGATTGCTCGGCGATTGGTGGAGAAGGCGTAGGCGAGGCCGAGGAAGGTGATGAGGCCGAGCAGACCGGTGAATCGAGACAAAGGCTTTGCTCCTACTGCGGGATGGAGGCAGTGTGATTGCTTTGGTTGAGTGTACTGGGTGGGAGGGGAGGGGCCTAGGGATTTCCTCAACGGAGCAGGGTTGGTGGTACATTGGCGTGAACAAAATGGGGACCTGATCGTATTCACCGGAGATGGGCTATCGGGACTGATGCTGAGAGGAGCGGACGATGAGCAAGGTGAGATTGCTGGTTGGCACGCGCAAGGGCGCTTTTGTGATGACTTCAGATGGGAAGCGGGAGAGGTGGGAGATTACGGGGCCGCACTTTGCGGGCTGGGAGATCTATCACGTGAAGGGATCGCCGGTTGATCCGAACCGTTTGTATGCGTCGCAGTCGAGTGGATGGTTCGGGCAGGTGATTCAGCGGTCGGATGATGGTGGGGCGACGTGGGTGCAGGCGGGGAACAAGTTTCTTTACGACGGGGTGCCGGGGACCCACCAGTGGTATGACGGGACGCCGCATCCGTGGGAGTTCAAGAGGGTGTGGCATCTGGAGCCTTCGCTGAGCAACGTGGATGAGGTGTACGCGGGGGTGGAGGATGCGGCGCTGTTTCGGTCGGCGGATGGGGGAGGGAGTTGGGAGGAGCTGTCAGGGTTGCGTGGGCATGGTTCGGGGCCGCACTGGCAGCCGGGGGCGGGTGGCATGTGCCTGCATACGATCATTCTTGATCCGAGTGATCCGGCGAGAATTTTTATTGCCATTTCGGCGGCGGGTGCATTTCGAACGGACGACGCGGGGAAGACGTGGAAGCCGATTAACCAGGGGCTGCGATCGGAGCAGATTCCTGATCCGACGGCGGAGGTCGGGCATTGTGTTCATCACATCGCGATGCATCCGTCCCGACCTGGAGTGCTGTTTATGCAGAAGCACTGGGACGTGATGCGCAGTGACAATGCAGGCGATTCGTGGCGAGAGGTCAGCGGGAATCTGCCAACGGACTTTGGATTTGTGATTGATGTGCATGCGCATGAGCCGGAGACGGTCTTTGTGGTGCCGATCAAGAGCGACTCGGAACACTTTCCGCTGGATGGGAGACTGCGGGTTTATCGGAGCAGATCGGGCGGCAATGAGTGGGAGGCGCTGACGAAGGGGCTGCCGCAGAAGGATTGTTATGTGAATGTGCTGCGCGACGCAATGGCGGTGGATTCACTGGACGAGTGCGGGGTTTACTTTGGCACGACGGGAGGGCAGGTGTATGGGTCCTCCGATGGCGGAGACAGCTGGACGCCGATTGTGCGGGATCTGCCGGCGGTGTTGTCGGTGGAGGTGCAGACCTTGGATTCGGGGTCGCAGCCCTTGTCCTCTGAGTCGCGGACGCTCGCATGATTCGTATTTTGCTGCCGGCGCATCTGCGAACTTTGGCGGGTGTGAGTGGCGAGGTGATGCTTGAGGTTGGGGGCGCGGTGACGCAGCGCTCTGTGCTGGATGCGCTAGAGGCGAAGTATCCGATGTTGTGCGGGACGATTCGGGAGCATGGAACGATGAAGCGCAGGGCGTTTCTGCGATTCTTTGCATGTGGGGAGGATCTGTCGCATGAGCCGCCGGAGGCTTTGTTGCCTGAGGCTGTGGGGAAGGGGGTTGAGCCGTTTCTGGTGATTGCTGCGGTGGCTGGCGGGTAGGTGGAGGTGGATTTGTTGGCTGGATGAACCCAGGCGATATGGAACAGGCAGCAGTGCGTGGGTTGAAAGGGACGAGCGGTTTTGGGCAGGGCGGAGTTCGTCGGGATCCTTCACGTCGTTCAGGATGACGGCGAAGAACGGACAACGGCTGTGGCAAGGGCAGCAACGGCAAAGGCAAAGGCAAAGGCAAAGGCAAATGCGGGGGTCTCTCCGCTACGCTGTTCACGATGAAACTGTGAACAGCTTCGGTCGAGATGACGATTTTTGTGGCAGGGAGAAGCTGGAACGGTTGGAGCGTTTGGGCTGGAAGGTTCGAGCGGTATGGGGTGCGTGGGATGTGTCGGGATCCTTCGCTGCGCTCAGGATGACAGCAAGGGCCTGATGACAGCAAGCGCTTGATACTAGGGTGGATCGGATTTCAGGTTGAGGTTTCGTGCGAGGCGGTGGAGATACTTGGGGTGAATGCCGAGGGTGCGTGCAGCTTCGGGATAGCTCCCTTTTGAGTCTCGAAGCGCGTTGAGGATCAGCTCTTTCTTGGACTCGTTCAGGACGTCGTGATACTTCGCCCCTACGAGTTTTGCGGACTGCTGCTCGAGGATGACGTTGGGGAGGTCTTCGGCGAGGATCTCTTCGGTGAGGCCGAGGACGAGGGCATGCTCGATAGCGTTCTCGAGTTCGCGGACATTGCCGGGCCAGCTGTAACCGAGGAGGAGGGAGCGGGCTTCGGAGGAGATGCCTTTGAAGGGCCGTTTGTTTTTTTGCGCGTACTTCGAGGCGAAGTAGAGGGAGAGCAGAGGGATGTCTTCGCAGTGTTCGCGCAGCGGCGGGACGGAGACCGAGACTACGTTGAGGCGGTAGTAGAGGTCCTGGCGAAACTCGTTGGACTTGATGGCCTGCTCGAGATTTTTGTTGGTGGCGGCGAGGACGCGGGCTTTGAAGGCGACGGAGTGTGTGCCGCCTACTCGTTCGAACTCTCTTTGCTGTAGAACTCGCAGGAGTTTGGCTTGCATTGCGGGAGCGAGTTCGCCGATCTCGTCGAGAAAGAGAGTTCCATCTTCAGCGGCTTCGAGCTTTCCCTTCCTCATGCCGAGGGCTCCGGTGTATGCGCCCTTCTCGTGACCGAAGAGTTCGCTCTCAAGGAGTGTCTCGGGGATGGCGGCGCAGTTGATGGCGACGAAGGGGCGTTCGCTTCTTGGGCTGCTTTGGTGAATGGAGCGTGCGACGACCTCTTTGCCGGTGCCGCTCTCGCCTCGAATGAGTACGGTGGAGTCGCTCTGTGCGACTCGGGAGATGAACTCGCTGACCTGACGGATCTGCCGACTTTCACCGACCAGGTTGGTGACCGGGTTGAGCTGACGTTTCAGTTTTGAGTTCTCGGAGCGCAACGCATCGAGGGCAAGAATGTTTTCGAGGGTCACCGCTGCGATGCGGGAGGCCGAGTCGAGGAAGTAGATATGGTCTTCGCCAAAGGGTGGAGCGGGATGCAGGGAGGTGAGATAGAGGACGCCGATGGTTCGTTCTATAGCGACCAGCGGCAGGCAGAGTATGTTGTTCATCTGGCCTGCGTCTGGATCGGCGTCGATGTGGACGGCGGTTCGTTCCCAGAAGGCGCGGTGAACGAGTTCTCTTTGAACTTCGATGTTCGAAGGTGCGCCGGTATGACGGTTCCAGCTGCAGATTTCGAGGGTCTCTTCTTCAAAGTCAGCGAGCAGAACGACTGCACCTTCGTCGGCTGGGACGACCTCGAAGATAAGCTGCAGAAGCTCGCGTTGCAGGAGTTGCGAGTCGCGGATGGAGTTGATGACATTGCTGATTCTGAAGAGGGCGGTGAGGTCTCGCGCCATGCGTCCGACTTCTACTCCGAAGGTTGGGAGGCCCGCGGGTGGCGCGATTGGCGTGGCTTCTGATGGTGGGCTGGAAGAAAGGTCACTCGCGCGTCTTCTGGGAGTGGCCACCGCTTCGCCTTCGTGCGTCAGGAAGACGAAGTCGGCGTTGCCGATACGGATGGTGTCTCCGTGGTCGAGGGAGCGACGCAGGATGGGCATTCCATTGACAAAGGTGCCGCTTCTGCTGTCGAGATCGACCAGTTCATATTGGCCGTTCTGGTCAACACGCTGGATGGTGCAGTGGTTCCGGGAGACGGTGGGATCGGTGAGGCATAACTGGTTTGCTTCGAGTCTGCCAACAGAGATTGGACTGTCGATCAGCTCTCGAACGGTTCCGGTCAGCGAGCCCGAGATGGCGAGGAGCCGCGGTTTCATCGGGGCCTCCGTTGATTGAAAGTGTATCTGATGCGGCCGACAAAAGACCTGTCTCTCGAATAAGTAGAAATAGCCGGCACGTTGCGTTGAGCTGGAGATCGGTGTCAGGTAAAGAGGAGCAAGAGACAGGACAGGCTCTTTAGCGAGGCAACCTTTGTCAATAAACGGAAAAAGCTCGATGCCACTTATTCAGGTGTGACAAGAAATCGCTTAACATCGCTCTTCAGCCGAAATAATGAGTACGTACCATGTAGATGGAATAAACAAGGCTCATTCTTGTTATGAAGAGGAAGAATCGAAGGGGAACGTATGTCATTACGATCCAAAGTTCGTAAGATCTTAGGGGTTCGTTCCTTCAATTCAGATGACGACCATCTGCGCATGATTCCGAATGCAGCTACCATCTTCGATGTGGGCGCTAACGTAGGTCAAACCGCAAAGAACTATCGCAGACTGTATCCACAAGCCAATATATGGTCTTTTGAACCAGCGCCAGAGCCGTTCAAGGAATTAGAGCACTGTCTCAGCTATAAGTTCACTCCTATGCGGCTTGCTCTATCAGATCTCAAAGGTAGCGCACAACTGAACATTGGTGATGAGAGCTATACAAACTCATTGCTTGTGAGAGGCAATGGCGCAAGACGAACCATCGATGTGGCGACAGATACCGTCGACAATATCTGTAGCTCTTATCGTGTCCATGAGATCGATATTCTTAAAATAGACGTAGAAGGAGCAGAGACGCGCGTGTTGAACGGAGCGGTAGAGACGTTTAGCCGCAGGGCGATCAAAGCTGTCTTTATTGAGGTGTACTTCACTCCAGCATATAGAGATATGCCGCTGTTTTCAGCTCTGGACGACCACTTGAAATCATCAGGCTTCTATCTTCATGGGTTGTATTCGTTTTTTCGAGGACACAACGAGAGGCTTAGTTTTGGTAATGCTTTGTATTTGCTGGATAAAGGCTAAGGTGCGGAGCGAAGGTGTCTGTTGATCCTCTGCTAGCTTGTCTATCGTCGCAACTTCTAACTGCAATGCCGATAGTGGTTTCATTTTGAACGGCCGATATCGATGGTGGTCTTCTAACCACCAATGAGGTATCTCGATGAGTGTGGGAACAGGCGATTTCAGGAACCGACGTGGCGGGTGGGAACCGATCGGATACCCGATGGGAACCATTCGGATACCAGCTGAACGGAGTGGGGATTGACCTGGTTGTTCGGCGAACGGGTGCGGGGACGCTATCTCATTGCAAACAGACGCGGGTTCTTAATTGGCGGGAGTTTGGCTTGGTTTGGCCATGTGGTTGCAATATATCCGGGCATAACAGGAAGCTCCGGAGAGAACGAAATCCAGAGACCAATCGGGACCTGAGAGAGGTATCTCACAAAGGAGATCGTCATGAAAAACCTTACTGCAATCGCACTCTTCGTCGCCGCCGGTATCGCCACCGCTGGTAGCGCTTTGGCCCAGGATCATAAGGTCACGGCAAACGTTCCCTTCAACTTCACGGTGAATGGTCGCACGCTCCCTGCCGGGCATTACACCATCGGCAACGACTCCAGCTCGCCCAGAACGCTTACGATTTCGGATCGAGAGAAGGGCGTTGCCGTGATGGCTATCACAGTGCCTGACTATCGCGCCTCCGCGGACAATAAGCTGGTCTTCCACCGTTACGCCGGGCAGTACTTCCTTAGTGAGATTCGCACCACGAACGAGTCGATGACATGCCACCTGCCGACGTCGAAGCAGGAGAAGTGGGCCAAGGCTCAGACGCAGGAAGCGTCCGTACGCGACAATCACGATGTTCTGATCGCGCTCAACTAGTAGTTGCATTCTTCGAGCGAGTCGGACCCGGCGACGAAAGTCTCCGGGTCTTCTTTTTTTGCGGTGGCTGTGACTCAGGAGGAGAGGGTGTTCTTCGTGATGACTTCGCGCAGGAGCGGTTGGAGTTGAGGCGGGCTCGCGGCGATGTGGAGGGTTTCGCGGAGCATGCTCTCGGGTTCGTCGAGTAGTGAGATGTCTTCGCTGAAGAGGGTGACGAGGGGCTGGCCTGCTTTGATCGGGTCTCCCAGCTTGGCATGCATCTCGATACCGGCGTGGGCGCTGACGGGATCACCGGGTTTGGCGCGGCCTGCGCCGAGTCGTTGGACGGCCCAGCCTACTTGTTTGCAGTCCATGGAGGCGAGGTATCCGGAGTGGGTGGCGGTGAGGGTGCGGGAGGCAGTGGGCTGATGGTGAGCGGCGGGGTCGTGGAAGAGGGAGACGTCGCCGCACTGGATGGCTACGATTCTGAGCCAGGCTTTGAAGGCTGCGCCGCTGAGGAGGATCTCGTCGGAGAGCTTTGCTCCTTCTTCGGGGCTGTCGGCGTGGCCGGCGAGATGAAGCATCCAGCCGGCGAGAATGTTCGAGAGATGGATGAGATCGGCGGACATGGGGTGGCGGTCTTCCGTCCGTTTGGCGCGCATGATGTCGACGCACTCCCAGACTTCGATCCAGTTGCCGGCGAAGCGGCCGAGGGGTTCGTCGTGATTGGTGAGCAGGGCGATGGTGCGGGTGCCGGAGGATTCGCCGGTCTGGACCATGAGTTCGGCGAGGAGCTTTGATTGTTCATAGGTGGGCATGAAGGCGCCACTGCCGGTTTTGACGTCGAGGACCAGGGCGTTGAGGTCTTCGGCTAGTTTTTTGCTCATGATGCTGGCGGTGATGAGGTAGGGAGATTCGACGGTGCCGGTGTGATCGCGGAGGGCGTAGAGGATGCGGTCGGCGGGGACTAGACGCGGGGTCTGGCCGACGAGGGCGGCGCCGCACTTTTCGAGGGAGAGGAAGATCTGGTCGAGGGTGAGTTGGGTTTTGAAGCCGGGGATGGTTTCGAGCTTGTCGAGTGTGCCGCCGGTGTGACCGAGGCTGCGGCCGGAGATCATGGGGACGCAGATGCCGGGGATTCCTGACGGTGTTGGCGAGGCGAGGCCCGCGGCGGCTAGGATGGGGGCGATGAGGAGCGAGGTCTTGTCGCCGACGCCGCCGGTGGAGTGCTTGTCGACAGTGAAGGTGTGGAGGGGGGCGGCGTCGAAGGTCTCGCCGGAGTAGCGCATGGAGGCGGTGAGGGTGGCGAGTTCTTGCGCGGTGAGGCCGCGGTGGAAGACGGCCATGAGGAAGGCGGCGATCTGGGCGTCGGTGACAAGTTGTTTTTGTGGCGTGCGTTGGACGAGGGCATGGATGAAGGCTTGGATCTCGTCGTCGGTGAGGACGCGGCCGTCGCGTTTGTGGAGGATGACGTCGATGGGGTGATGAGTTTTGGTCATTGGATATGTATCGATGTTGGTTACGATTTAGAGGAGGAAGGCCGCGGGTAGAAGCTCTGCGATTGTGGCCTGGGCGGTGGTGTCGGCTTCGGCGGGGAAGAAGACGATGGTGTCGGGGGTGCTGAACTCGTGGATGGTCTGGCGGCAGGCTCCGCAGGGCTGGCTGGCGGTGGCGTTGAGGTTGGCGACGGCGATGGCTCGGATGCGGATGCCGGGGCCGCGAAGGGCGACGGCGGAGGTGATGGCGGTCTGCTCGGCGCAGGTGGTGAGGCGGTAGGAGGCGTTTTCGACGTTGCAGCCGGTTACGATAGTACCGTCGGTGAGGAGGAGGGCGGCGCCGACGCGGAAGTTGCTGTAGGGGGCGTAGGCGTGATGGGCAACGGCGGCGGCTTGCTGCTGCAGGCTGGCGATTTGTGCGGGAGTGAGGGCGCTGGGGCGTTCGGCGGAGGGTTCGGAGGACATGATGTGAGTGAGGCTATCGGGTGCGGAGGGCGATAGCAAGTGGTGGGGGTGCCTCATGGTTGCCGCTCTCCGCCCGATATAAGGTGTGTGGACGAGCTAACCAAAGAGTTTATTGCGGAGAGCCAGGAGGGTCTGGACCGGATGGAACGGTGCCTGACCGAGCTGGAGATGCGGCCTGACGATACTGGATTGCTGGGTGAGATCTTCCGCGCCGTCCATACGATCAAGGGGACGACGGGTTTTCTGGGATTCGACCGACTGGAGAAGCTGGCGCATGCGGGAGAGCATCTGCTGGGGTCGCTGCGGGACGGCAGACTTGGGGTGACCTCGGATCTGATCAGCGGACTGCTTCGCCTGATGGATGGCCTGCGCGCGATTCTGGGGCTGATCGAAGAGACCGGGAGTGAAGGGACTCGGGCCGGTGATGAAGATGGCGAGCTGATCGCGGAACTGGCGATGTTGAACGGGCAGGTGCCCGCGGAGTTGCCGGAGATCGAGGCTCCGCAGATCGCGCTGGTGGAGACGACCAAGCTAGAGGGTGCTGCGCCGGTTGCTTCGAACAGTAGCGCCCCGCCTGCTTTGCAGCCGACCGTGGTGACCGAGAAGGCGAGCGCGGATAAGACACTGCGGATTGATGTGGATGTGCTGAACCGCATGATGAACCTGGTGGGCGAGCTGGTGTTGACGCGCAACCAGATGCTGCAGAGCGGGATGGAGGCGGCAAACTTTCCTGAGCTGGCACGGCGGCTGGATAGCGTTACGGCGGATCTGCGCGAGACGGTGATGCAGGCTCGGATGCAGCCGGTAGGGAATCTGTTTGGGAAGTTTCCGCGGATGGTGCGGGATCTTGCGCGGACGTGCGGACGTGAGGTGCGGGTTGAGTTCAGCGGGCAGGAGACGGGGCTGGATAAGAGTCTTCTGGAGGCGATCAAGGATCCGCTGACCCATGCGGTGAGGAATGCGGTCGATCATGGGATCGAGTCTCCTGCGGACCGTGTGCTGGCGGGGAAGTCGGCTGAGGGGTGTCTGCGGCTGAAGGCATTCCACCAGAGTGGATCCGTAGTCATTGAGATTGAAGATGATGGCGCCGGAATTCCGATTGAGCGGGTGTTGCAGAAGGCGATCGAGCGCAATCTGGTGACGGCGGAAGATGCTGCGGGGATGTCGGAGCGGGAGGCGCTGCAGCTTATTTTTCTGCCCGGATTTTCGACTGCTGCTGCGGTGACTACGGTTTCGGGACGTGGCGTCGGCATGGATGTGGTGCGTGCCAACGTGGAGAAGGTTGGCGGGAGCGTTGAGGTCGAATCGCGCAGAGGTGTGGGTACTACGCTTCGCCTTAGGGTGCCGCTGACATTGGCGATTGTTCCTTCGCTGGTGGTGAAGAGCGGAGGGCAGGCGTTTGCGCTGCCGCAAAGCACGCTGGTGGAGCTGGTGGACATACCGGAGCGAGAGTTTGCGCAGGTGGTGCAGCGAATTGGTTCGTCCGAACTGTACCGGCTGCGAGAGCGTCTGTTGCCAATGGTGTGGCTGGACCGGCTGCTTGGATTGGAGGCTGATAATCCGGACCAATCGAAGGGACACTACCTGGCGGTGCTTGAGGCCGAAGGTTGCAGGTACGGTCTGGTAGTTGATGACCTGATGTCTCCTGAGGAGATTGTGGTGAAGCCGCTTTCGCCGGTGCTGCGAGAGATCGGCTTGTTCTCTGGCGCGACAGTGCTGGGGAATGGAACGCTCGCTTTGATTCTGGATATCGGTGCAACTGCTGCGCGTGCAGGAGTGAAGCCAATTGAAGAGGAGGTTGCCGAAATTGGAGCGGGAGAGGCTGCGGTGCAGGAGGCCACGGGTACATCATTCCTGATCTTTGAGGATCGAGTGAGAGAGAGAACAGCGTTGCCGCTGGATGCGGTGGAGCGGATTGAAAGCGTTCCGCTGGGACAGATTGAGTATGCGGGTGGGAGGCCGTTGCTGCAGTATCGCGGCGAGCTGCTGCCGCTGAGAGATGAAGGGAATGTGCTGATGGAGATGGAGGCTGCCCGTCATGCCGGCGAGGAAACGATGGTAACGGTGCTGATTTGTGGCGATGCCAGTGTGGGAGGAGCGCAGCGGGGCGGCATGGTCGTGCGGCAGGTGCTGGATGTTTCGACCGGAACGTTGATCGATCAGGATGAGGCTAGCCAAGGGATGGGGATGGAGCTTGCCCTGGTGAAGGAGAAGCTGACGCAGGTTCATCGTGAGTTTGGCGTGAAGGCGAAGGCTGCATGGCAGGAGGTCGCGTGAGAATAGCCGGTCGGGAGAAGGTCGACGAGATTCAGGACGAGAATGATGCCGTCTCGCTTTGTTCACTGTATGCGGGTAGTGAGATGTTCGGCATCGATACAAGGAAGATACGCGAGGTGCTTGGGGAGCGGGATCTGCAACGAGTGCCGATGTCGCCGGCGTTCATCGCGGGAGTTGTCCCTTACCGCGGCGAGGTGCTGACGACAGTGAATCTTCGGGCGCTGCTGGGGCTGGAGGCACACTCCGGTAAATGCTGCGTGCTGGTGATGGCGGACGATGAGGCTGCGGAACGGTTTGGGCTGGTGGTGGATGCGGTGGGAGGCGTGGTGACGGTGAGCCGGCGGGCGTTGGAGGCCAATCCTTGCACGCTGGAGGCCAGGGGCAAGTGGTTGTTCGATGGAGCCTACAAGATGGAGGCGGGTCTTATGGTGCAGCTGGATCCGCAGAAGCTGTCGCCGTCGCGTTTGTCTGAGGTGGGATTGTTCAAAAACAGTTCGAATGGAGGTACAGATGCGAGCCCTGATCGTTGATGATTCGAGCTTTATCCGCGAGTATTTGCGGCACCTGCTGGGTCGCATGGATGTTGTGTGTGAAGAGGCGAAGGATGGGAGCGATGCGCTGGCGGTGCTTCGGGCGGAGGAGTCGTTCGACCTGATGCTGCTGGACGTCAACATGCCGGTGATGAATGGGTTGGAGTGTGTGAAGAAGCTACGCGAGGCGAAGCTGGGGCCTGAGATGAAGGTGATGATGGTGACCACCGAGGCAGATCACTCGTTTATCACGACGGCGCTGGATAATGGCGCGGACGAGTTTTTGATGAAGCCGTTTACCCCTGAGAGCCTTCGGGAGAAGATGCTTCTGCTTGGTGTGATCGCAGCTTGAAGTTGTGGGTGGAAGAGAAAGGCTGAGGAAAGCAGATATGGGACCCATGGAGGAGCGGCCGCTCCGCATTCTTGCAGCGGACGACTCGGCGGTGATGCGCGGCGTGATGTGGAAGCTGTTTCAGATGCACGCGGAGGATCGGTCGAGCGAACTGCCGCGCATGGAGTTGTGCGGCGTTGCGTTGGACGGGGTTGATTGCCTGGAGTCGGTAAAGCGACTGTCGCCGGATGTGCTTGTGCTGGATCTCGAGATGCCGAGGCTGAATGGGCTGGAGGTCTTGCGTCGCTTGCAGGTGGAGAGTCCGGGTCTGCCGGTGATCATGTGCAGCGCGCATACGGAACGGGGAGCGAGGTCAACACTGGAGGCGCTGGCGTGTGGGGCCGGAGACTATGTGACCAAGCCGGCGGAGCAGCGTGACTTTGCCTCGGCGATGCTTTCGCTGTCGCAGCAACTGCTGCCGCGGATTGCTGCGCTGGCCAGAGGCGCGAAACGGAAGCAGGAAAGTGGTGTCGCGCGGGGTGGGGCGGGCGATGCCCGCGAGGCTCCGACTGGAGGGGTGCCGTCGAAGACGTCCTCTCCGATTGAGGTGGTGGTGATTGGATTGTCTACTGGAGGGCCTTCTGCACTGGAGCAGTTGTTGCCGAGACTGCCCGCAGATTTTCCTGTTCCTGTGTTGATCGTGCAGCATATGCCTAAGCTGTTCACGGGCGCGTTGGCAGAGCGGTTGGACAAATGCTGTTCTCTGCGAGTGAAAGAGGCCTATGAGAACGCGATGATTCGGCCGGGCACGATCTGGCTGGCGCCTGGAGATGCGCACATGGAGGTCGGCCCGGGCAACGGATTGACGGACAGGCGGGAGGGAAGTCTCGCGGGACGGAGCAGCAGGGTTCGGCTGCATCAGCGGGAACCGTTGAATCACTGCAGGCCGGCGGTGGACTATCTGTTTTTTTCTGCGGCGCGGATGTACGGTGCATCGACGCTGGCGCTGGTGATGACGGGCATGGGCGCCGATGGGCTGGATGGAGCGCGAGCTGTTCATGAACGCGGGGGGGTGGTGTTGGCGCAGGATGAGGCAAGTTCCGCCGTGTGGGGCATGCCGGCGAAGGTGGCCGAGGCTGGTATCGCCAGTGCAACGCTTCCGCTTTCGGAGATTGCGGACGTGCTGAAGCAGAGAGTTGACGTGGGAAGATTGACGAAGATGGATATAGCACGCCATGCGGCATCGGCGATGGTGCCGCGGAGGGAGATGAACGATGGCCTGCTCTGATACGGACTACGCCTACCTTCGTGAGCTGGTGCTGGAGCAGTCGGCGAATCTGATTGATCCGTCGCGCAATGCTCTATTTGACACGAGGTTGACACCGATTGCGCGGTTGTCGGGCGCGGATAATCTCGAGGATTTTGTGAATATGTTGAAGGCGGGAAGGCCGGCTCATCTACATCGCGCGGTTGCTGAGGCGATGACGATCAACGAGACGAGCTTCTTTCGCGATATGAGGCCGTTTGAGATGCTGCGGCAGATTGTTATTCCGCGACTGATCGAACGGCGAGCGGAGACGCGGCGGCTGCGCATATGGAGCGCGGCGAGTTCGACGGGGCAAGAGGCTTACAGTCTGGCGATGATGATCTCGGAGCATTTTCCTGAGCTGGCGAGCTGGGATTTAAAGATTGTCGGCACCGATATCTCGCGGCAGGTTGTCGACTATGCCCAGAAGGGGAGATATCGTCGGCTGGAGGTGAATCGAGGTCTGCCTGCGCGGATGCTGCTGAAGTACATGACCCGGCATGGAGAGGAGTGGGAGGTTAGTCCGCAGATCCGGTCGATGTGCGAGTTTCACTATGC
The DNA here is from genome assembly GCF_040358255.1 of Tunturibacter gelidoferens. Taxonomy (NCBI): domain Bacteria; kingdom Pseudomonadati; phylum Acidobacteriota; class Terriglobia; order Terriglobales; family Acidobacteriaceae; genus Tunturiibacter; species Tunturiibacter gelidiferens. The sequence goes on along the minus strand of NZ_CP132938.1, from coordinate 4,275,533 downwards.
CAACCTGTGTGCTCCGTTGCCTTTGTTGCCGACTTTTGATTTGGTGTTGTTGAGAAATGTGCTGCTTTATTTTTCTCAGCAGGATCGAAGGGCGCTGTTCGGGGAGATTTACCGGAAGCTGTCTCCTGCCGGGTACCTGGTGTTGGGGAATGCGGAGCAGGCGGAGGATTCTACGAATCTTTTTGAGGTGGAGTTTGGGGCGGACTGCTATTTCTATAGTCCGGTGAGCGCGAGTTGAGTGGATCGATGACAGGTCTAGGACTGGACCTAAGGGCTTAGGCGCGCATCCAATAGTGTGCGGTAGTTATGCTGCCGAGAGCGCACACTTTGACCATGCCGCCAAAGACTACTAAGCCTTCTAAGTCGAAGAAGAAGATCGTACCGGAGAAGACGGAGCCGTTGCTGCCTGAGAATCTCAGCGGTGAGGCGGCGCTTGCGCTGTTTCATCCGATAACGGCGAAGTGGTTTCGGGCTGTGTTTGATGCGCCGACGGCTCCGCAGGTGGAGGGTTGGCCGGTGATTGCTCGTGGAGAGTCGACGCTGATACTTGCGCCGACGGGCACGGGGAAGACGCTGACGGCGTTTCTGTGGTGTCTCGACAGATTGATGATGCGGACGGCTCTTGAGGCTGAGAGAGGGTGCAGGGTGGTGTATCTTTCACCGCTGAAGGCGCTGGCGGCGGATGTGGAGCGCAATCTCAGGTCTCCTCTTGTGGGGATCGCGAACATGGCGAAGCGCGAGGGCGTCGCGGTGCGGATGCCGGAGATTAGTGTGCGAACGGGGGACACGTCGCAGAAGGAGCGTGCGCGGTTTCGCAAGCATCCTGGCGACATTCTGATTACTACGCCGGAGAGTCTGTATCTGTTGCTGACCTCAGAGGCGGGTGAGTCGCTGCGGGCGGTAGAGACGGTGATTGTGGATGAGATTCATGCGCTGGTTCCGAGCAAACGCGGGGCGCATATGGCGCTGTCGCTGGAGAGGCTGGAGGCGTTGACTGGGAGGAGGCTGCAGCGGATTGGGCTGTCTGCGACGCAGAGGCCGCTTGAGGAGGTGGCGCGTTTTCTTGGCGGTGCGGAGACCACTGAATATGTAGCGAAGAAAGATACAAATTTGAGCCACGCTGCGGAGGCCGACGCGGAGACTGCCAGTGTGTTGATGGAGGTGGCTGGTCGAGAGGACACGCAGGTAGATGTGGGGGCTGGTGCGGCGAGATTTCGTGCGGTGACTGTGGTGAACGCCGGTGCTCGAAAGCTGCTGGAGTTGAAGGTCGAGGTTCCAGTTGAGGATATGGCGCGGCTGGGGGAGATTCAGGAGCAGCCAAGCGGGCCTGCTTCGCAGGGGCCGAAGAGGACTTCGATCTGGCAGTCGATTCATCCGCGACTGCTGGAGATTATTCAGGGGCGGACCTCTACGCTGATCTTTGTGAATGCGCGAAGGGTGGCGGAGCGGTTGGCCGGCGCGCTGAATGAGCTTGCGGGAGAGCAGATTGCACGGGCGCACCATGGCTCGCTTGCGGCTACACAGAGGACGGAGATTGAGGAGCTGCTGAAGGCGGGAAAGATCAAGGCGCTGGTGGCTACGTCTTCTTTGGAGCTGGGGATCGACATGGGGGCGATCGATCTGGTGATTCAGATTGAGGCGCCGCCCTCTGTGGCTAGCGGGATGCAGCGGATTGGAAGAGCGGGGCACCAGGTGGGCGCGCCGTCGCATGGGATTATCTTTCCGAAGTATCGGGCTGATTTGATTGCGTGCGCGGCGGTAACGCGGGCGATGCATGAGGGCCATGTGGAGTCGACGCGATTTCTGCGGAACCCGCTGGATGTGCTGGCGCAGCAGATGGTGGCAGTGATCGCTCATCCACCGTTGAACGTCGGAGATGCGGAGCGACGGACGAAGCATAAGACGGAGGAAGAGGAGAGCCCGGGGATCAGCTACGCTGCGCTGTTTGCGCTGGTGCGGGGTGCGGCTCCGTTTGCGGGGTTGATCCAGAGTGTCTTCGATGGAGTGCTGGATATGCTGGCGGGGCGGTATCCGTCGGATGAGTTTGCTGAGCTGCGTCCGAGGATTACGTGGGACAGGACAAGGAACTGGATTACTCCTCGGGCAGGGGTGAAGCGGATTGCGATTTTGAACGGTGGGACGATTCCTGATCGTGGGACGTATGGGGTGTTTCTGGCAGGGCAGCGATCGAAACCGGTGCGGGTGGGTGAGCTGGATGAGGAGATGGTCTTCGAGAGTCGGACGGGGGATACCTTCATCCTTGGGGCTTCGACGTGGAGGATCGACGAGATTACGCATGACCGGGTGCTGGTGACGCCGGCGCCGGGTGAGGCGGGGAAGATGCCATTCTGGCATGGGGATCAGGCTGGGCGGCCGCTGGAGTTTGGACGAAGGATTGGGGCGCTGGTGAGGGAGTTGCGGGATGCTCCGCGGAGCGTGGCGATGGCTCGGCTGACGACGGAGCATGATCTGGAGCCGGGGGCGGCGGAGAACGTGTTGCGCTATCTGGCGGACCAGGAGTTGGCTACTGTCGTTGTTCCTGATGACCGGAATATTGTGATTGAGCGCGTCAGGGATGAGCTGGGGGATTGGCGGGTGTGCGTGCTGACTCCCTTTGGCAGTCGGGTGCATGCGCCGTGGGCGATGGCGGTGACGGCGAAACTACGCGCGGGGAACGGGCAGGAGGTGGAGACGATGTGGTCGGAGGATGGCTTTGTGTTGCGCTTTCCCGAGACCGAAGAGGCTCCTGCGATTGAGCCGATTTTGCTGGAGGCTGAGGAGGCGGCTGAGCTGGTGTTGCGGCAGTTGGGGTCGACGGCTTTGTTTGCGGCGAAGTTCCGGGAGAGCGCGGCGCGGGCTCTGTTACTGCCGAGGAGGAGGGCGGATGGACGGACTCCGCTGTGGCAGCAGAGGAAGAGAGCGTATGACTTGTTGAGTGTGGCGAGCCAGTATGCTTCGTTTCCGATTGTGCTGGAGGCTTACCGGGAGTGTCTGCGGGATGTATTTGATATGCCGGCATTGATGGAGACGTTGAGGAATATTGGTAGCCGGGCGCTGCGAGTGCATACGGTGGATTCGCGGACGCCTTCACCGTTTGCTTCGGCGTTGTTGTTCAGCTATGTGGCGAACTATATCTATGACGGGGATGCTCCGCTGGCTGAGAGACGGGCGCAGGCGCTTTCGATCGATCAGGATCAGTTGCGCGAGCTGATGGGGGATGCGGATCTTCGGGAGTTGCTTGATATTAATGCGATTGAGGAGACGGAGGAGCAGCTGCAGTGTGTGGCTGAGGGTTATCGTGCGCGGAATATGGATGGCGTGCATGATCTGTTGCTGCGGCTTGGGGACCTGACGCGGGAGGAACTGCGCTCTCGATGTGTAACGGATGAGGTTGCAGAAGCGGTAGGGAAGCTGATGCGGGCTCGTCGAGTGCTCGAGGTTCAGATTGTAAGGGAGAAGCGGTTGATTGCGGTGGAGGATGCGGCGCGGTATCGGGATGCGTTGGGTGTGCCGCTGCCGCCAGGATTGCCGGGTGCGTTTTTGCAGGAGATGCCGGATGCGCTGCTGGACTTGATGAGGAGATTTGCGCGGACGCATGGTCCATTTACGACGCCTGAGGCGGCGGGGCGATTTGACCTGCCGATGGAGAGTGTGGAGGCTGTGCTGCAGCGGTTAATTGAGAGTGGCAAGGTGGTGGAGGGTGGATTCCGGCCGGGTGGAATTCATCGGGAGTGGTGCGACAACGAGGTGCTGCGATCGATTCGGCGGAGGTCGCTGGCTCGGTTGCGGAAGGAGGTCGAGCCGGTGGAGCAGAGGACGCTGGCGCGGCTGTTTACGCGGTGGCAGGGTGTGGTGCAGCCGCGGCGGGGACTGGATGCGCTGCTGGATGTGATTGAGAATCTGCAAGGAGCACCGTTGCCGGCTTCGATTCTGGAGACGGAGATTCTGCCGACGCGATTGGTGGGGTATAAGAGTTCAGATCTGGACACGTTGATCGCCGCGGGAGAGGTGGTCTGGGTTGGGTTTGATCCGATTGGCGAGAGAGATGGTCGGATTGGGCTTTATCTTGCAGAGAAGCTGCCGATGCTTTGGCCGATTGGACGGTCGGTGATGCAGCAGAAGGAGCGGGGAGTTGGTTCTACTCAGAGCGATGACCCAGCTGCGCTGAATGAGAGAGAGACCGCGATTGTGGAGTATTTGAAGGGGCGCGGAGCTTCGTTTTTTCAGGATCTGCATGATGGAGTGGGGGGCGGGTATCCGGGTGAGACGCTGGAGGCACTTTGGAGCCTGGTGTGGCGCGGGATGCTGACTAATGATGGCTTGGCGGCGTTGCGTGCGTACTGCGAGAGGCCGGCGGCGAGTGGCTCGAGAAAGCCAGCGCGGAGGGTGCATCAGCAGACGGGGTTCAGGTCGAGAAGGACGACTCCGCCTACGGCGCAGGGACGATGGGCGTTGAATCCTGCTGCGTTTGCGATGGAGAGATCGGCGACGGAGTGGAGTCATGCGATTGCGCAACAGTTGCTGACGCGCTATGGCGTGGTGTTTCGCGAGACGGCGCATGCGGAGAATCTGCCGGGTGGGTTTTCGGCGATCTATGACGTGATGAAGGCGCTGGAGGAGAGTGGAAAGATTCGGCGGGGATATTTTGCAGCGGATCTGGGGGCGACGCAGTTTGCGCTGCCGGCTGCCGTGGATCTGCTGCGGTCGCTGCGGGTTTCGAACCAGGGCGATAAGACGGAGATGCTGCAACTTGCGGCGACCGATCCGGCGAATCCTTATGGGGCTTTGATGCGGTGGCCTGCGGCTCCCGAGGAGGGAACTTCTTTGACGCGGAGTGTTGGGGCTCGGGTGATTCTTTGCGATGGGGCGTTGGTGACTTATCTGCGGAGGGGGAATCCGAATCTACAGGTGTTTTTGCCGGAGGAGGAGCCGCAGCGATCGCAGGTGGCGCGGAGTCTGGCGGAGTTTCTGGTGTCGCGCGTGCAGGACCAGGAGGATGCGCAGGGCAGGGGTGGGATGTTGATTGCGAGCGTGAATGGGGTTGCGGTGGCGGAGCATTGGATGGCGCGGATTTTGCTCGATGCGGGGTTTGCGGCGGGGGCTATGGGGTTCAATGTGCGGAGAGGATTGCCGCCGCTGCCGGGTATGAGGGGTGAGGTGAGAGCGAATGCCTGAAGGGGACACAATCTATCGGGCGGCGCGGGCGCTTCAGAAGGCGATTGGTGGCAAGGTAGTGACGGGGTTTGAGACTGGGCTGGCGAAGCTGGCTCGGGTGAATGACGATGCGCCACTTGTGGGAAGAACGGTGGAGAGGGTGGAGTCGCGGGGGAAGTGGTGCCTGATATTTTTTTCGGGCGATTTGATTCTGGTTACGCATATGTTGATGAGCGGCAGCTGGCATCTCTATCGGCCAGGAGAGAAGTGGTGGATGGGTAGGGATCGGATGCGGGTGGTGGTTCGGACGGCGGAGTGGGAGGCTGTGGGATTTAATATCCCAGTAGCGGAGTTTCATACGGCGCGATCTTTGGAGCGTTCAAGTCAGGTGCCGAAGTTGGGGCCGGATGTGCTGAGCGATGACTTTACTGTGGAAGGTGGGGTGGCTCGGCTGGCTGGGTATGGGAGGGAGAATCCTGAGGCGGAGATTGCTGTGGTGTTGCTGAATCAGCGGGTGCTGGCGGGGTTGGGGAACGTTTATAAGAGCGAGGTGGCGTTTGCGGCGGGAGTGAATCCGTTTCGCGCGATGAGGACGATTACTTCGCTAGAGAGGGAGGTGATGGTGGAGGTGTCTCGGAGATACATGAAGGCGAATGTGGTGGATGGGTCTTCTTCTCTGGGAGGAGAGGACGGGATTGTGACTTATTCGGGGAACCGGCGGACGACGCACTCGTCGAATCGCGAGGAGAGGCTGTGGGTGTATGGACGGCAGGGGCAAGAGTGCCGGCGGTGTGGCGCGACCGTGATGATGCGGAAGCAGGGGCTGCAGGCGCGGTCTACCTATTGGTGTCCGGAGTGCCAGCCTTGGGTGGGGATGGGCGAGACGGCTGCTCCGGTGGGGAGGGTGGCTGTGGTCCGGCGGGGGAAGATTGGGTGCTAGCTGTCTGTAGTCATGACGTTTCCGAGGATCGCTGCGGAAACGAGTTACGACGGTTCGCGACTTCGCGCGAATGCCCACATCTCAAGATCGAGATATGGGGCACCCGGCTCGGTCGACGTATTGGTGTCCGGAGTGTCAGCCTTGGGTGGGGATGGGGAGTCGGCTGCTCCAGTGGGAAGGGCGAGGGCTGTGCGGCGCGGGAAGATTGGGTGCTAGATAGCTGAGCTTGAGGGCACGATTGTTTATTGCGGTGGCGGGGTGGGTTGCGGCTGCGGTTGCTGTTTGTCTTTATCTTTGCCGCCGCCGAAGATCTTCTGCAGGAAGTTTTTCTTCTTGGGTTGGACAGGCTGCTGGGTGGTGTCGGGGGCGTTGCCGTCGGGTGGGGTGTTAGGTGTGACGCGCACGATGGGGGCGCCGGTGGTGGGCGGCGGTGGGGGTGTCTCTGATTTGCTGCCGCCTATGCCGAGGATCTTCTGGATGAGGTTTTGGGGGCTTTCGCTCATCTGGCTGCAGGTGTTGGTTGGGGCAGTGCCGTCGAGGAAGGCGGCGTAGAGGATGTTGCTGGGGCAGGTGGAGTCGGCCAGGAGGTTCGAGGTCTTGTCGATGCGGGCGGTGGTGATGCCCTCGGGTGGGGAGAAGGGCTTGACGTCGGAGTACTGGGGGAGTTGGATGGCGCGCTTCATGAACTCGGTCCAGATCGGTTCGGCGGCGTGTGCGCCCTCGATCTTGACGTCGGTGTAGTCGTCGTTGCCGACCCAGATGATGCAGATGAGGTTGGAGGTGTAGCCGGCGAACCAGGCGTCGTGACTGGTTCCGGTCTTGCCGGCGGCTGGTGCGGTGAAGCCATGGCCTCTGACGGCGGCGGCGGTGCCGTAGTTCATTACGCCTTCGAGCAGCGACTGGGTGAGGTAGGCGGCGCGAGGATCCATGACTTGCTTGGCCTCGGGAGAGAAGTCGGAGACGATGTCGCCGCTCGCGTTACGGACGGAGGCGAGCATCCACGGGGTAAGGTGGACGCCGTTGTTGGCGAAGACCGTGTAGGCGCCCGCCATGTCGATTGGTGTGGCATTGTAGGTGCCGATGGCAACCGAAGGAGTGCCGCGGGCGTTGGTGATGCCGGAAGAACGGGCCAGCGCGGCAACGTTGTCGAAACCTACCATCTGGCCCAGCTGAACAGTGGCCGCGTTGAGGGAGTGAGCGAGAGCGTATGCTGCGGTGACGTCGCCTTTATAGCCGCTGATGAGGTTCTTTGGCGTGTAGGTTTGGCGGCCATTGTCGTAGGTGAAGGTGGTCTCTTCATCGTTGAGTTGTGTGAGAGCAGTGAAGACGCCCCCGCCGCCGTCTTCGCTGCTGAGCGAGAGGCCGTTGAGGGAGCTGTTGTAGGCCGCGGCGTAGACGAAGGGTTTGAAGATGGAGCCGGTGGGGCGCTGGGAGACGGCGTGGTTGAGCTGGGAGAGGCCGTAGTTGCGGCCGCCTACGAGGGCGAGGATCTGTCCGGTGTGGGGGTTGATGGCGACGAGGGCAACCTGGGGATAAGTGATGGGGCCGGGCTGTTCGCCCTTGGGCGTCTTGTGCAGTTTGCGGACGAGCTCGTCAACGTTCTTCATTCCGATCTCGACGGCCTCGGAGGCGACGCGTTGAAGTTCGGGATCGAGCGAGGTGTAGATGCGGAGGCTCTGGTGGGCGATGTCCTGGTCGCCGATGTGCTTGACGAGCTGGTCGTGGACGAGGTCGACGAAGTAGGGGGCTTCACTGGCGTCAATGTTGGGCGGCGCGAGGCGGAGGGGCTCGGCCTTTGCGGCTTGCGCCTGACTGGCGGTGATGGCGCCGGTTTCGACCATGGAGTCGAGGACTACGTTGCGGCGCTCCATGGCGCGCTCGGGATGCCGGTAGGGGTTGAGGCGAGTGGGTGACTGGATGGTGCCGGCGAGGAGAGCGGACTCGGCGAGGTCGAGCTGCTGGAGGTTCTTGCCGAAGAAGGTCTGTGCGGCCTCACCGAAGCCGTTGATAGCGTAGCTGCCGCGCTGGCCGAGGTTGATCTCATTCGCGTACATCTCGAAGATCTGCTTTTTGTTGAAGCGGGCTTCGAGCTGGAAGGTGATGAGGATCTCGATCATCTTGCGCTTGATGCGCTTTTCGGGCGAGAGGAAGAGATTTTTCGCGAGCTGCTGGGTGAGTGTGGAGCCGCCGCAGGTGCGATGGTGAGTGACGAGGTCGGAGAAGGCGCATTTGGCGATACGGAGATAGTTGATACCGCCGTGGTTGAAGAAGTCGCGGTCTTCGATGGCGATGACGGCCTGCACCATGCGGGGAGGGATCTCGTCGTAGGAGACGAGGCGGCGCTTGGTGCGGTTTTTGTCTTCGGAGAGGGCGGTGATGAGTTGAGGCTCAAGCTCGTAGGCGCTGAGGGTCACTCCGTTTTCGGCAGTGATGCTTTGGACGACTCCGCCGGAGGTGTTGATGGTGGCGCCGTCGGTGTTGTGGTAGCTCTCGGGGCCGGGTTTGATGAAGATGTTGTCAGCGTTGAGCTGGTAGGTGCCGAGGTGGGAGTTGGCGTTGTAGCCTGCCTGACGCAGGTCGGCGGCAATGGCTGCGGCGGAGAGCTTCTGTCCGGCACGGACCTCGCGCGGCGCGGCGTAGATCTGCGAGACGCTGGCGAAGATGGGGCCGGCGGCGATGCGGTCATCGACAACGCGTTGGTAGTGGTAGTAGAAGTAGCCGAAGACGCTGCAGCCGACTACCAGAATGGCAAGCAACGTGATGAGCGCGATGCGTAGAAGACGTGACTCCAGAGCTAGAGCTTTGGTGCCGGTGCGGGCGTTGCTGCCGTATTTGAGTTTGACTGGCAAGATGCTCTTTCGTTGGACGTTTAGAGGCCAGCTGCGGGGAGCGAGTTGTTCAGCGTAGAGGTTATCTGGCCGGATACCTTCGCGGTAACCTCGTTGATGGCGACGTCTTCGGTGACGCTCCGGAGACGGTCGAGAAATTCTACCTTGCCCTCGGCGACTCCGCGACCAATATTGATTCGGTAAGGGATTCCAACGAGATCGGCGTCTTTGAACTTGACGCCTGCGCGCTCGTCGCGGTCGTCGAGGAGGACGTCAACACCAGCGGCTTCGAGGTCCGCTGCTATTTTTTCACCTGCGGCGAGGAGGGCCTCGTCACCAACGTTGGTGATGGTGACGACGACCTGGAAGGGGGCGATGGCGGGGTGAAGAACGTAGCTTGCACCCTGGTTGGCGGCGGCGGAAGTTTCGATCGCCGCGGTGAGGATGCGTTCGATGCCGATGCCGTAGCAGCCCATGATCGGAGTGACCTCTTTGCCGTCACGGTTGAGGACAGAGGCTCCCATGCTTGTCGTGTATTTGTTGCCTAGTTTAAAGATGTGGCCGATCTCGACCGCCGTGCCGAGACGCAGGGGCTGACCGCCGATGGGATCGAGTTCGCCTTCGATGATGTTGCGGACGTCGGCGACGAGGGTGGACTTGAAGTCGCGGGTGGGCGTGACGTTGCGGAGGTGATACTCCTCTTTGTTGGCTCCGGCGATAAGGTTGGTGCGGCCTTCGAGGGCTTTGTCGAGGATGACCAGGGTGCCGGGTTTCTTTGGGTGCGGAGCGGCTTCGAGGCCGATGGGACCGAGATATCCTGCGGGTGCTTTGAAGGTGGCTTCGATCTCTTCGGTGACCATGGGGCGGAGTTCACCGCCGGCCAGGAGAAGGAGCTTTGCTTCGTTGATGGAGTGGTCGCCGCGCAGGAAGACTACGACGGGGCGGAGTTTGCCGAGTTTGGCGTGGTCTGATTCTTTGAGTTCGGCCATATAGGCCATGGTCTTGATCTGATGGACCGGGGCGAGGTTGAGGAAGGCTCCGACCTCGTCGATGGTGCGCTGGCCTGGGGTATGGACAAGCTCGGGGAGGCCGTCGCCGGTGGGGGCGAGGTCATCGACGGGAGCAAGCTGCGAGGTGGCCTTTTCGAGGTTGGCGGCGTAGCCTGAGGCGCTGCTGGCTATGAGATCTTCGCCTGCGTCGGTGTAGACCATGAACTCCTGCGAGGCGGAGCCGCCCATGGCGCCGGAGTCGGCGTCGACGGCGACGAACTGCAGGCCGCAGCGAGTGAAGATGCGGCGGTAGGCCTGATCGTGTTTGTTGTAGGAGATGTCGAGGCCGGCTTCATCGATGTCGAAGGAGTAGGCGTCCTTCATGAGGAACTGGCGGACGCGAAGCAGGCCGGATTTGGGACGGGGCTCGTCGCGGAACTTGGTTTGGATCTGGTACCAGATCTGGGGGAGCTGTTTGTAGCTGCGGAGTTCCTTGCGAGCGATGTCGGTGACGATCTCCTCGTGGGTCATTGCGAGGCAGAGCTCGGCGCCCTTGCGGTCCTTGAGACGGAACATGTTTTCGCCCATGCCGGACCACCGGCCGCTGGCCTCCCAGACTTCTTTAGGGTTCAGTGCGGGGAGCAGGAACTCCTGGCCGATGCGGTCCATCTCTTCGCGCACGATGGCGACGATCTTGTTGACGGAACGATTGCCGAGGAAGAGGTAGCTGTAGATGCCAGCGCCGAGTTGGCGGATATAACCGGCGCGGAGGAGAAGCTTGTGGCTGGCGACTTCGGCATCTGCGGGTGCTTCACGGAGGGTGGGGATAAAAAGTTGAGACCAACGATGCATTGTCAAAAAAGGCGCTTTCCGGCCCATCGCATCGTGGCTGCGTGAGCATTTTAAGATGAGCCTCCATTCTAAACCGGGTGACTTCGGATTTATTTGGGGACGAGGTTTGTTCGGGTTGATGGGGCATGCAATGGGGTTAGGTCTGCATTCTATTCGCTATGTCGTTCATGCGACATACTTTCTATCTTGATAAAGCGTAGAGTCCAATCAATCGCATCTACCCGCCCTGCAATGTGTGGGCAACTCGTCTTTGCGGCTAGAGAGGCGACTCTCGTGCAAAGGACCTCGGGGTGCGAAATAACCACACTATGACTGAGTCACTACCGCGACCAAGAAATCTCATGCTGGCTCAGTTGCCGGATGCCGAGTATGAGGCGTTGGCCAAGTTTCTTGTGCCTGTGGAACTGCCGTTAGGCACGCGTCTCTCCGAACCCAACGAACCTGTCGAGTTTATCTATTTTTTGAATAGCGGCCTGATCTCGACCGATGCGCTAACCGAGAAAGGCGAATCAGTAGAGGTTGGAGTGATTGGCCGTGAGGGATTCTCGGGGCTGCCGGCGCTTCTGGATCAGCCTCAAATGTCGCACTCGGTGTTGATGCAGGGAGTAGGCGAGGGGCTACGAATCCGATCTTCCATCGTGCGCGATCAGTTTTTGAAGGGTGGAATGCTACAGCGGCTCGTACATTCGTTCGCCTATTTACAACTTGCACAGACGTCTCAGTCGGTGCTGTGCAACCGGATGCACGAGGTGGATGCGAGGCTGGCGCGATGGCTGCTCACCTCTGCCGACCGGATGGAATCGGAGTCGTTGAACCTGACGCAGGAGTTTCTGGCGCAAATGCTGGGGGTGCAGCGGTCGACGGTGACGGTGGCGGCCGGAGATCTGCAGAGAGCCGGTGTCATCGGGTACAGCCGCGGAAAGATCAACATTTTGGATCGCCCGGCGCTGATCGGGAGGGCGTGCGAGTGCTACAGCATTGTTACTTCTGCGTACGATCGGATCATTACCAAAAAATTTTTAGCAGAATTGAGTTATGTCGAATAGGAGATTGAAAGGATGCTCGTATTCTGTTAGGCTCACTGGGCGATTGCGTAGACCCAACACACTTCTTGATTTGCTCAAACGCGTCGAAGACGCCCATTCGGAGACGACCGTGCCGAAGATTCTTTTGGTGGGACAGGACGTTCGCTTGTTAGGAACGCGGGCTGCCGTGCTCAGGAAGACCCGCGCCGAAGTGAACTACTGCCTGGGGTCGCAGGCGGTCGGAAGGGTAAAGAGTGAACGGCCGGATCTTGTGGTCCTCTGTCATTCGCTTCTGGAGGGTGAGGTGGAGTCGATCGCAGATGATATCCGTAAGTGTTGCAAGACGACGAAAGTTTTGATGGTTCTATCCGAAGCGGGGACTGAATTTCCGCTTCAGGATGGAAAGTTTGATGCGATTTGTTTGTCACGTCCTGATCGACTCATCGCTTGTGCAAAGGGGTTGCTGGGTGGGCCTCTACCCCATTGTGTGCAGGGAATGAAGGGCAATGGAGAGGCAACGCTGGCTCCCTGATTGGTGCCGAGATTACATGACACTGATTGTTCGATGCGGCTTCGGGATCAGGTGAGTTGCAGGGTCCATAGGTCGTGGAGATGGACGACGCCTTCTACCTGACTACCCGGGCCTACGACGATGAGTGAGGTGATCTTTTTGTCCTCCATGAGGGCCAGTGCTGAGGAGGCCAGGGCGCTGCCTTCAATCGTGTGGGGATGGGAGTTCATGATTTCGGCGGCTGTGTGTTCGAGGGCGTGGGATCCGTCGCGCTCGAGGAGTCGGCGGAGGTCGCCATCGGAGATCATACCGGCTAAATGACCGTCTTTTAGGACGGTGGTCATGCCGAGCTTTTTTCGCGACATCTCATAGATGACCTGCGGCATGGGCGTGGATTCGCTGACCTGTGGGAGGGCATCGCCGGTGTGCATCAGCTCGCGGACGCGGGCGAGCCGTCTGCCGATGCGGCCGCCGGGATGGAGGTCGGCGAAGTCTTCGACCTTCCATTGACGGAGGCGGCTTACTTCGAGGGCGAGGGCGTCGCCGAGAGCGAGCATGACGGTGGTGGAGGCGGTGGGCGCGAGGTTGAGGGTGCAGGCTTCGACAGAGACGCTCGCGTCGAGGAAGATGTTGCTGGCCTGGGCGAGGGTGGAGGTGCCGCAGCCGCTGATGGCGACCAGTGTGGTGTTGAGGCGCTTGAGCGTGGGGAGGAGACGGAGCAGCTCTTCCGTTTCGCCGCTGTAAGAGAGGGCCAGGACGACACCGCCGGAGGTGAGCATGCCGAGGTCGCCGTGAATCGCTTCGGCAGCGTGCAGGAAGTGTGCCGGGGTCCCGGTGGAGCGTAGAGTGGCGGCGATCTTGCGCGCGATGATGCCGCTCTTGCCGATGCCGGTGACGATGACTCGGCTTTGATTGGTAGCGGCTTGAAGCAGATGATTGATCGCCTCGGTAAACGGGGCGAGCAGCGTGGTGTCGAGGCGGTGGGCTAGCTCGTTGAGCGCGGCGGCTTCGATGCGGACGAACTCGGAGGGACGCGGGGAATCGGATGGGGCGGTGGCTTTGCTGGACATAGTGGCTGAACCATGTCGATGCTAGCAGAGGTCTGCGTCGGAGCAAGACTGATGTGCGTTTTCGAGGTTCGGCTACGAGAGGGTCGTGTAACTTGCAGAGAAAGCTGCCGGTGCATCGTTTATGGGGTCTTTGCGTCTAAACTACTGGTGTGGCGCGAGGTTCGTGCTGAAAGGATTTCTCACGTGAAGCGGAGTGGATTGGTCTTTGGTGTGATGGTGGTTGGGATTGCGCTGCTGTTGTGGGCGGGATGGCACAATCTGCGCGAGCGGAGGCTTGCGATGCAGCAGGCCCAGGAGAACCACGTGGTTCTTGTGCCGGAGAAGGCGGGGCCGGCGGCGCAGACAGATTCCCAGTCGCCCGAAGCAGAGGCGATGCAGATGCGTGGCAAGGTTGCCCCTGGCTTCACGCTCGTGACGCTGGATGGTAAGAAGGTTTCGCTGAGCGACTATAAGGGCCGGCCCGTTCTGGTGAACTTCTGGGCGACTTGGTGCGGGCCCTGCAAGGTGGAGATGCCGTGGTTTGAAGAGTTTCGCAAACAGTATGCGGCGCAGGGTTTGGAGATACTCGGGCTGGCGGATGATGTCGATGCGGGCAAGGATGCGATCGCAAAGGTGGCGCAGAAGACAGGGGTGACTTATCCCATTTTGCTCACCGATGGGAAGATCCAAAAGGCTTATGGCGGACCGGATGGGATGGACTATCTGCCGATGTCGTTCTATGTCGACAAGAACGGCGTGATCGTCGAGGAGACGGCTGGGCTCGGAAGCAAGGATGAGATCGAAGCGCACATCAAGAAGATTGTTGCTTCGGGAGCGACGACGGCGGCGGGTGGACAGTGACGGGATTGTTTGCGGGGTTGTTGATCGCGTTGCCAATCGGGTTGGCGGCGCAGCAGGTGGGCAATCTTGATGCTCCGGTCGTGAAGCCGAAGTCGTATGTTGTGTATGGGGCTGATCAGCAGAATGTCGTTGCAGGCAAGCGCAGCGTGGTGGAGCTGCACTTTCGCGTGCTGGATGGCTACCATGTGAACTCGCACACGCCCAAGTCGGAGCTGTTGATTCCGACCAGGATAGAGTTGCAGCCGGCGACTGGAGTGAAGGCTGAGGCGGTTGAGTATCCGACTGGTACGTCCTACAGCTTTAGCTTCGATCCGACGGAGAAGCTTGACGTTTACACGGGGACGTTTACCGTGAGGCTGCCGGTGGTGGCTGAGGCGGGGACGCATAGTGTGGATGGAACGCTTCGGTATCAAGCATGCGATCATGCGGCGTGCTATCCGCCGAAGAGCCTGCCGGTACAGGTAATCTTTACGGCGAAGTAGCTTCGGGCTTGTGCGTCAAGCTGGAAGATTTCTGTTGGTAGGCTCGATACGTCTGACGGTTTTTTTCATGGAGTGGTGGCATCATGGAGGAACAGGACAGACAGGAGCGGGCGGACGGAAATGGAAGAATTTCGAAGGCTGACACGGCTGCCGGCGTACGTATTCAACATTACAAGTGAGCTGAAGGCTGCGGCACGCAAGCGTGGGGAAGACATCATTGATTTCGGGATGGGGAATCCCGACGGTGCCACGCCGAAGCATATTGTCGACAAGCTGATTGAAGCGGCGCAGCGGACGGCTACGCATCGCTACTCGTTGTCGCGAGGGGTGCCGCGGCTGCGGAAAGCGATTTGTAACTGGTACAAGCGGCGCTACGATGTGGATCTCGATCCTGAGACCGAGGCGATTGTTACGATCGGTTCGAAGGAGGGGATTGCGCATCTTTGTCTGGCGGTGCTGGATGATGAGGACACGGTAGCTGTTCCGAATCCGAGCTATCCGATTCACATCTTTGGGCCGGTTATTGCGGGCTCGAAGGTGCAGAGCATTCCTATGCGGGGCGGGACTGCGGAGGCGCTGCTGGAGGAGTTGGAACATGATCTGCCGCGTATGGAGCCGCGACCGAAGCTGCTGATTCTGAACTTTCCTTCGAACCCTACGGCGCAGTGCGTGGAGCTTTCTTTCTTTGAGCGGATCGTCGCGCTGTGCAGGGAGTTGGGGATCTACATTGTTCACGATCTTGCTTACGCGGATATAGTTTTCGATGGCTATCGTGCTCCGAGCATCCTTGAAGTTCCTGGAGCTAAGGAGATTGCGGTGGAGTTCTTTACGCTCTCGAAGAGTTACAATATGCCGGGCTGGCGGGTCGGCTTCATGGTGGGAAACACCAAGCTGGTCGCGGCTTTGGGACGCATCAAGAGCTACTTCGACTATGGGACTTTTACGCCGATTCAAGTGGCGGCAATCTGCGCGCTGGATGGGCCGCAGGAGTGTGTGGCGGAGATTCGCGATATTTACAAGGAACGGCGGGATGTTCTGGTGCCGGGGTTGAATAAGCTGGGATGGCCGGTGGATCTGCCGAAGGCTACGATGTTTGCGTGGGCGAGGATTCCGGAACAGTACAAGGGGCTTGGATCTGTTGAGTTTTCGAAAAAGCTGCTGCTGGAGGCTAAGGTTGCGGTGAGCCCTGGCGTGGGTTTTGGCGAGCATGGGGACGGGCATGTTCGGTTTTCGTTGATTGAAAATGAGGAGCGGACACGGCAGGCGCTGCGGGGGATTAAGCAGATGTTTAAGGCTGGTTGAAGATCGAATTTTGCAAAAATATTTGCCCTGGTGAGAGCCAGGGCTTTTGCTTTTTTGCTGGTGTTTTTGAGGGGTGTTTTGGGAAAATGTGGTGTTTGGCGATGGTGAGTTGTGGTGAGGAACGTGGTGGATTGTGGTGGGGACGTGGTGTTTTGCAGTCGCATTTTCAGGCGCGAAAAATACGCCATGTTTTGAGGTTTATTTTCGGGTTGCGGGTGGGTTTTGAGTGGCGGGTATCGGGGTGCCTTGGTGGAAGGTGATCTGCCATTGGCCGTTGACGTGCGTCCAGATGGAGCTTCGCAAGGACTGGCCGATTGGTTCTCCCGCCGCGTTGCGCCGGGTAGCTTTGTAGGTTGCGAGGATGACGTTGGGGGCTAGTTCTCTGGTTTTGAAGTCAGAGAGGAGGGAGGCTGGGCGGGGTGGTTCGTCTTGAAACTCTTTTGCGAGGTCTTCGAGGATGGCGGCTTTGTCGAAGACTCGGCCTGAGCCACCGAACTCGAGGAAGTCGTCGGCGAGATAGGAGGCGACGGTTTCCGAGTCGCGGCGGACGGTGGGGTCGAGGAGATGTTCTTCGAGGGACTTCAGGTGGTCGGCGATTTGCATAATGAAACCATTTCGGCAGTTTCAGAGATGGAGATAGTCTAGCGTGGCTCAGGGTTTCAAATTTCCTGATTACGGTAGCCGTGACGCTTCGGGGTTCGGGTGAATCCGGCTAATTTACCGTGAGGGTGAAGTTGGTTGAAGCTTTGATTGCGGTGTTCACGGAATCGGTTCCGGTCAGTGTGAGGGTGTAGGTGCTCGCGTTGGGCGGGGGTGTTGTATTGCCGGTTCCGCCGGAACTTCCACCTCCACTTCCTCCGCAGCCCGAGAGTCCCAGGCTCGCTATTGTGATGAACGCGACAGCGAGCCACAGTGATGGGCTGAGTCTTCTTCGTCTTCTCGTAAAGAAGGATCCGCCGACCAGCAGGCCTGCATAGATGACAATTCCTGGCGTGCTGCGCCACTTCGATGACGTTTCTCGTCTCGAAGATGCGTGTGAGGTGAGAGTGCGAAAGCTCGTAGGTTCGCCCGAAACTACGCGAGTACATGCCGAGCCGACGCCGATGTTCAGTGTGGCCGCGTTCGGATTGTTGGTGGTCGATGCGCTGATGAAATAACACACCTCAGAGGTGCCAGTAGACGTAGCGGCGGCGAGAGACCAGGCGACCCTGCCACTGTAGCCTCCAGCGGGTGTTGCGCTGATTGGAATGCTGCCCTGGCTGCCGTTTGCGACCGTGATGTTTGCGGCTGCCACCGTGAAACTGCCGGTCGCTGTCAGGTTCCCGACCTGGAAGGCGTAGGTTGCGATGGAAGGTGAAAGCGTTGCGTCGCCCGGATAGGCGACCGTCAGCAGATGCGATCCGGGGGTCGACGGCTGCGGAAAAGGAAAGGTGATGAGTTGGCCGCCGTCGTTATAGTAAGGAGTCGACGGGAACGCAAGCAAAGGGTTCAAGACAGTGCCATCGAGGGACACCGAAATGCTGCCGGTGAGAGCGGCGGCATTGACAGCAGAGATGGCCGGTTCCACGCTGATTTGAACAGCGATGTCTCCCGGATTATCGGTATAGACAGAATTGATCCGGATTGTGGTCGGCACTAGTTTCGTGGTTGGGCTCGGAGGTAACGCCTTGGCCAACTGGCCGAAATCGACGCTGCCCAGGCCGGTGGCCTCGTCATACCCCGGGGTTGCCGCATATCCTGACTCGCCGGGCGCTGCGCAAGAGGGAGTGGTGGAAGCGCAGGCATTCGTGCCCGAGACAATATCGTGAAATACCGCTGCATACGATGCAGGATTTGATGCCAGGCCGTACAGGATGGGGTTGATGTTTCCCTGTCCTGTTTCCTGCTGGGCCTGGTTGAGGATGGCGATTAGACCAGCGAAGATGGGCGTGGCAAAGCTAGTTCCTCCGGCTACGGGGAAGTTCGTGTTGCTACCTCCCAGTCCATTGGCACAACTGGCTGTCTCCCCTTGTGAGTTCGTCAGGGAAGGGTCGCCGGAGCAGAACAGAAAGCCGGGACTGGCGATGGAGGACTGAAGCGCGACGTCGGGCAATAGGCGATAGGCTCCAGAAGGTATCCCGGGAACGGCGGACTGCCATGTGGGTCTGGAGAAGTGGGTGCTGGCCCCACCCCCACCCGCGGCGATGCCGAACGAAGACGAACCCTCGTTCCAAACCACCTCTGGAACGTAGGAAAGTAGAGAACTGCTCAGGTTTTCGTTGGTGGCGGCTGACCAATATTGACTGGACCCTGGGGCAAAGGTTCCCGTTGCCATCTGGGTTCCGCCAATTGCTGTGACATAGGGACTGTCCGCAGGATAGGAGACCGAGAGAGCCTGTTGCTGCGTGAGCGAGAGCCCTGAAGAGGTGAAATCGACGCAAGCTGTGGAGCCGCTGTCACCCGCAGCAGCGACAATGGTTTGTCCTTGGGCGGCCGCTCGTTCGAAGAGCGCATTTCCCTGATCGAGATCTGTCGCGCTCATCAGCGATTCGCAGACGCCATAACTGATGCTGATTACGGGGGCTATATTCTGGTCGATCGTGAACGCCAGGGCGTCAAAGACATCGTAGTTCTGGTTGGCACCTACATGAACGAAGAATATGTTGGCCTCTGTTGCGATACCGGAGGAGTATTCGAGGTCGATCTCGGACTCCCCCTCATCGCCTGGCGAGATGGCCTCGACACCTGAGCCTGGAACCAGGACAAAGCTGATGTTACCGATGCTGCCCGGCGAGAGGTTTCCCTTGAAGAACGAGACCGCGGAGGTAGTATCCGCATCGGACTGACCGACCACAGCGAGGCCTTGGCCCGAACCCGTGAACCCGCTGCTGTAGAGCGTGTTCAGGTCGTACATTGTGGCGATGTCTTGTGGGCCGAGGTAGTGGGTTTGGGTTGCCAGTGTTGTGTAGTCGGGATGGGGGTGGGTTTGTACTTTTAGGTTTGGCTTGGGGCGGAAGTCGGAGAGGTGGAGGACGGCGGCGGTGACGGGGGTGAGTTCGGCGGGGAGGGTGAGGTCGGCGGCGGGGGCGAAGTGTAGCTCGCCTTCGGTGCGGTAGTTGTGGAGCTCAGTGCCGAAGGCGGCCTGGACCTGCGCGGCGGTGCCGGAGAAGGTGATGCGGTCGCGGCTGCGGGAGACGCTGTCGATGTGAAAGCCGCGGGATACGAGCCAGCTTTGAGTTGCGGCGATGTCCTGGTCGGCGACACCGAAGCGGGTGGCGAAGGTCTCCGGGGTGAGCCATTGGTGATAGAGGGGCGAGGCTGGGTTCTGCTGGGCGGAGAGAAGCTCTTGCAGGGTGGCTTCCTGCGTGGCGGAGCGCTTGAAGACGAGCGTGATGCCGGGGATGGGTGTCTCGGAGGAGAGGGCGCCGAGGTCGTCAGCGGTGTGGACTCTGGGGGTGCGTGAGTTGGAAAGGACTACGCGAGATGCCTCGGTGATGGGGCCTTTTATTCGGGGCTCCGGAGTTTGGGAGAAAGTGGTTTGGGAGGCAGGGGTTTGGGAGAACGAGGGCAGAGAGGAGACCAGCAGGGCCACGGTAAGGAGTGGCAGGAGTACTCGACGAAGGTGCTTCATATGGAGCTATTACTCTTTTCTTGGGCCTGAACGCGTTGGGGGAAACAGACAAGAGACTAGCAGAGGAGCTGGCGGGAACTCTAATAGATTTTGCGAGAGAACAGTTGCGGCGGTAACGTGCCACGATTGTGCCATGTACAAACGAAGAGTTCGGGAGGCTTTGAGCGGGAGTTGGATCGCGACTGGGGCAGGTTTTTTTCTGGAGTAGACTTTTCGCATGAAAAATCTCTTTGAACGGTCGGCAGTGGAAGAGGTGAAGGGACGGATGGGGCAGTTGCGGCCTGATAGCGCTGCGCATTGGGGCAAGATGAATGCTGCGCAGGCGGTGGAGCATTGTGCGAGGGGAATGGAACTGGCGTTGGGGGATCGGCGTCCGCCGCGGGTGTTGATCGGGCGGATTCTGGGGCCGTTGGTGAAGCCGATGGCGTTTCGAGACGGTGAGCCGATGCGCAAAAACTCGCCTACGGTGCCGGGGCTGGCGGTGGAGGACGAACGGGACCTTGAGGCGGAACGTAGCCGGTTATGCGGGCTGATCGACCGGTTTGCCGCGGGTGGGCCGGAGGGATGTACTGACCATCCGCATAGTTTCTTCGGGCGGTTGACGCCGGAGGAGTGGTCCGCGTGGATGTATAAGCACCTGGATCATCATCTGCGGCAGTTTGGGGCTTAGTGCTTCCTGGGGCCCAGGGCTTTGACTACTTTTTTGCGTTGGCGAGTTTCTTTTGGGTTTCGAGGAAGCGGCGGACGCGGTCGAGGGTGCGGGATTTGCCGAAGACTACCATGCTTTCCAAGAGCGGCGGGGACATGGTGCTGCCCGTGAGGATCGCGCGGAGGAGCATGAAGTTTTCTTTGACGGACCACTGCTTTTCTTCGCCTAGTTTTTTTAGGGCGGGCTCGAGGGCTTCGTGGGTCCAGTCGGTGGCTTCGAGCACGGTGAGTTGCTCGGCGGCAAAGGCGAGGGTCTCTTCGGGGGTGCGTTTTTTGGGCACGAAGACTTCAGCGGGCGGCATGATGTCGTCGGCGAAGAGGAAGTGGGTGAGGTTGCCGAACTCGCCGAGGGTTTCGATGCGGGTTTGGACTAGTGGGGCTATTTGTTGCAGGTAGGCGTCGCTGAGGATGGTTTCGCGTAGGGCAGCGTAGAACTTTTCTGGCGTGAGGGCGCGGATGTATTCGCCGTTGAGCCACTTGAGTTTGGTGAGGTCGAAGACGGGGCCGCCGAGGCGAATGTTTTTGACGTCGAAGCGGGCGACCATGTCGGGGAGGGTGAAGATGTCGGTCTCGCTTTGCTTGGTGGCGGCTTGGGTGGGTGTGGATTCGGCGGTGGGTGCGGGCATGCCGCCGCCCATGAGTCCGAGGAAGTTGATCATGGCTTCGGGGAGGAAGCCGGCCTGGCGGTAGTAGATGAGGGAGACGGGATTTTTGCGCTTGGAGATTTTGGATTTGTCGAGATTGCGCAGGAGGGGCATGTGCCAGAAGCGGGGGATCTGCCAGCCGAAGGCTTTGTAGAGGAGGACGTGCTTGGGAGTGGAGGAGATCCACTCTTCGGCGCGGATGACGTCGGTGATGCGCATGAGGTGGTCGTCGACGACGTTGGCGAGGTGGTAGGTGGGGAAGCCGTCGGACTTCATGAGGACCTGGTCGTCGACGTTGGAGTGCTCGAAGCGGATGACGCCGCGGAGTTCGTCTCGGAACTCAGTGAAGGCGGGGTCGCCGGCAGGAACTTTGAGGCGGACAGTGTAGGGGCGGCCTTCGGCGAGGTACGTGTCGATTTGTGCCTGGGAGAGTTCGCGGTGGGCGCCGTCGTAGCGTGGTGGGAGCTTGGCGGCGATCTGGCGTTGGCGCAGGTCTTCGAGCTCTTCGGGGGTTTCGAAGGAGCGGTAGGCGGTGCCGTTCGCGAGGAGGAGCTGGACGTGCTCGCGATAGATTTCGGTGCGCTCGGACTGGCGATAGGGGCCGTAGGGGCCGCCGAGGTCGGGGCCTTCGTCCCAGGTGAGGCCGAGCCAGCGGAGGGAGTTGAAGATCTCCTGCTCGGAGGTGGCGACGAAGCGGGCGCGGTCGGTGTCCTCGATGCGGAGGACGAATTTTCCGTTGCGCTGGCGGGCGTAGAGATAGTTGATGAGGCCGATGTAGGCGGTGCCTACGTGGGGGTCGCCGGTGGGGGAGGGAGCGATGCGGACGCGGATGGGGGCTTCGGTGGTGCTAGTGCTATTCGTCATAAAGGCCAAGAGTTAATGCTAGCAGAGCGGGCGGCAGGTCCGGGGATTCATGGCGTTGGCCGGGAGGGATGCAGGCGCGCGGTGGGCTGCTCTTTGATGACGCCGGCCGCTTTGCCGGATCGCGCGCTTTCATCGGGACAGGCTCATTCTGCTCTGCCGGGGTTTAAGTTTTCTGTTGGAGCACTCGAAGAATCGAATGGTCCGGTAGAGCATTAGGAATGCCTGAGGTCGGAAGGCTTCGTCTTGCCCAGCCGCTGATACCCAGGGTGAACACCGCGAGTGAGCTTCTGCTGGTCTGCAACCTGCTGCAGCAACTCGGTTAACTTTTTGCGATCGCCGGCGCTCAGTGCGGAGAGGAGCGCATCCTGATGCTCACGGGCCACCTTGCCAATTCGCTCCAGGATTTCGCCTCCTGCCCTGGTGAGATGGAGCGAATACAGCCTTCGGTCGTTGGGGTTTGGCTTCCGCTCGACAAGTTGCCGGCGTTCCAGATTGTCCAGGATGGCCACCAGGCGGCTTGGATGGATGCGCAACTTCTCGGAGAGTTCCTGCTGGCTGATCGCCGCCGCGACGCGCAGCAACCGCAGGATCCCCGCATCTGCCGGAGTAAGTTGCAACACAGCTAATCGCTCGGTGAATTGATTCGCGGCATGCGCGCCCAACTGCGCGAGCAGAAATGCCGGCTGTCCGTTTTCCATCTCTTTGCGGTCCATGTCGTAAGAATATCATTGCATTTAATATTCATTTATAATATAAACGATTACATTATGAAAGTATCTCCGAAATTTCGTGGACCTTCGTTAATTCTGCTCGGGACGATACACATCCTGCTGTTCGCAGCGGGTCTCGTAGCAGCCGCGACGCTCCGGCACGGGGCGCCTTATATCAACCCTTTTGCGGCGGGTGAGACTGTCCGCGCTTTTTTTGAACAAAATCCCACCGCTGTCCGTGTAAGCAACTTCTTCTTATTTGCCTCCGCCGTACCTCTTGGGCTCTTTGCCGTCACGATGGTCAGCCGGTTGCGGTTTCTGGGGGTTCGGGCTGCGGGTACGAACATTGCGCTCTTCGGCGGATTGACGGCGGCCAGCGCGTTGATTCTTTCCGGACTATTCGGCTGGGTGTTGTCTTTGCCTGATGTTGCCGCGTCTGTGCCGATGGTTCGGGCTATCCTCTTTCTCAGTTTTCTGTTTGGAGGGGCCGCCTACGCGGTTGGGTTCGGCTTGCTGGCTGCAGGGGTGTGCGTCACGAGCTATTTTTACCGTCTCCTTCCACGTTGGTTGATTGCACTGGGAATGCTTGTCGCAGTTGCGGGAGAGTTCTCCTCGCTCGGCCTGGTCGCATACCCGGCGAACTTTCTGATCCCAATCACTCGATACCTGGGGTTCATTTGGCTGTTGCTTGCGGCGGTGAAGTTGACGAAGAGCCGCGACGAAGCGGGAGCGGCCAGTGTCCTCGATGCTTAGGAGGTTGCCGTTGCGCGGGACGCGATAACACGAACGTGTCTTCAGTTGTCAGTTGTCAGTTGCCGGTCGGTTTGGAGGTGCGGTGACGCGCCGATGCCTTTAGATACCTGCATACCAGGCATAGCCGAATTCGGGCTCCGAGGAGCCCAGACCCTTTCCGAAGCTTTTGAGCGAATCGGTGGCTGTGATGCGGTGGATGAACTTCACACTCTTGTAGCCGAGCTGGCGGGGGACGCGGAGGCGAAGAGGGCCACCGAAGGAGACCGGGAGGTCCCCGTCGTTCATGCCCCAGGTGAGGAGCGTTTGAGGGTGCAGGGCGTCGGCCATGTCGATGCTGTCCCACCAGTCGCTCTCGATGGAGTGGTAGACGATGTAACGCGCCTGCGGCAGGATCCCTGCGCTGTGGAGCACGTCGGTGAGCGGCGTGCCGATCCACTCGGCGATGTAGGACCAACCCTCTTCGCAGGCGACCTCGGTGATCTGGCTGCTAAGAGCCATGCTGCGGAGGTCGGGGAGCGAGAAGCTGGTGGGATGCGCAACCATTCCATCTACGTCCAGCTTCCAGTTGGCGAATCCGCTCGCCTGATGAGCCTTGAAGGCGTCGTTTGGTGGGGCGATGGCGTTGGCGAACGGCATCTTCGAGATCATTCCGCGTGGGAACTGACGTGCCGGCGAGTGCGCGGTGATGAGGCGTTGCGCGGCGTAGGTGAGTGTGGTGCCGAGGCCATAAGGGCCGGCGCAGTCGGGTGGGATGAGTCCGAAGCGGCGAGAGAGATGGGAGGCGACGGCCAGGCCTGAGACGCCGGCGGTCGCGGCCAAGCCAGAGGTGATGAGCTTGCGTCGTGAGATAGGAGTCATGGCTGCTCCGGTAGGGATGCGACTGTTGGGTGGGCTGCCTGCGTGGGTGCTGGGTTGTCGGTCCGGCCTGTGATCATCGCCCGGACATGGCTGCGGAAGCCTGCGTGGATGACCATGGCGATGTGAGTCAGGACAAAGAGCAGGATTGCTCCGGAGACGAGGAAGTGCAGCGTGCGTGCGGACTGCCGGCCTCCGAGTGCGCTTGCGAGGAAGGGATAGGCGGAGACAAGCGACGGCGACTGAGCGAGGCCGGTCCAGATTATGAGCGGGAATAACACGAAGATTACAGTCAGATAGGCGGTCCGCTGGATCACGTTGTAAGCATTGGCCCCGGGTTCCTCAGAGGATGGGCGGCGGTGGAGGTACATTGCGATCACGTCGCGGTAGGCTTGCCAGGTGCGCTGGCCACGGGGAGGGAGCAGGTGGTTGCGGAGGTGTCCGTTCCACAGGCTTGCCCCGAGGTAGAGCAGCCCCGTGAGAACGAGGACCCATGCGGCCTCAAAGTGGAGGTAACGACTCCAGCCGTTCTGGTCGGGGAGGACACGATAGCCAGTCGGCACGGTGCCTCGTGATGAAGGGATATGCAGGTTGACGAGGGGAGCCATGTTCACGTTGCCGGTCTCGCCCCAGTAGAAACGGGGATGAGAGATGACGATCTCAATGCCGGTCAACAGCAGGGCGAAGAAAGCTGCGGTGGTTATCCAGTGAGTAAGGCGAACGAGTGCGGAGTGTCGGGGATCTTCGGATTCGCGCAGTACGGACGTGCGTGGCACACCCGGAGGATAGCACCGGGGAATCGAGGAGTTGAATTTTAATCGCGCACTTAGATTTCAGCTGGTTTGCAAGGGCGCGTTGGCGATTTGTTTCGGGCGCTCAGGTTATTTAGGGTCCTTCAAGAGGGGTCCATTCGAGATAGCGCAATTGACATCAATCGAGTCTTAATATATATACCTACTAGTACGTATTTTTTAGGAGGGTTATGAAACATCTATCCGGTGCTGCGTTCGTGCTTATCCTTCACGCGTCTTTATGCGTGCCAACCCATCTCTCGGCTGCAACCATCCAGGTTGTTTCCCAAGATCATGCCGTTCTTGCCACTGTCGCAACCTGGAAGTCCACCAAGGCTGAACATGTGTATGGGCTACCAGATATGAAGCCCAATAAAAAAGGCACATTGACGCTCGGTGCGGATGCCCTTACGTTCACAGGAAAGTCGGGCAATACGTCCATTCAGCGCAGTTCTGTAACGGCCGTGAGCGCCGGCAACCAGAGAGTCGAGATCTGGGGTATCGGCGGAAGGCTCTTGAGAATGACGATCCCTGATGGCGGCGGCGTCGCAGCGGCTGCCATCATGCATCACCGGGTAGACATGCTGACGGTTGAGTTCAACGACAGCAGCGGCGGCTATCACGCTGCTGTCTTCTTACTACCAGCCAAAGAGGCAGACCGTGCGCTGGAGAGCTTCGTTTTAAGTCCTGTGCCGCCACGGAAATTTTCGGAGACGGTCTGTCATAACGCCCCGATTGAACCGAAGAGTGTGCTTGTGTCCGCTCCCAACTGGGATCAAGCTGAGGTGCCGGCTGCCTATCGAGCACTCGTATACGAGCACCTGATCGATCGTATTCAGAGTACGAAAGAAGTCGCGCATGTCTATCGGGGTGGCGAAGATAATGGCCAAGGTGTGTGCCCACAGTACAAGGTTCACATCTCGATTGCGACTTTCAAGGAGGGAAGCTCGGTGATGCGTGCAGCTCTGGGCCCTGCCGGAATGTTCGTTGGGACCACGCAGATG
Organism: Tunturibacter gelidoferens; assembly: GCF_040358255.1. Taxonomy (NCBI): domain Bacteria; kingdom Pseudomonadati; phylum Acidobacteriota; class Terriglobia; order Terriglobales; family Acidobacteriaceae; genus Tunturiibacter; species Tunturiibacter gelidiferens. The sequence goes on along the minus strand of NZ_CP132938.1, from coordinate 4,249,601 downwards.
AAGTTCGATGTCACTTTCACCGATTCGTCGGGAAGGCTGAATACGAGCGAACAGATCACGGCGACGATGCGGGGCGAGTCCGAGAGCACAAACGTCGCGGATCACGTCGCCAAAAGTATTGCCAAGCATTACGCTACCGTGCTGAAGAGCGCCGACAAGAGCAACTCAGCGAAGAACATCGTCGACCCTGCTTCGTAAATCCGCAGAAGCGTCGTCCGTCATGGAGGCTGCGTGACGGCGCTCTTAGCAGAGTTCCTTGCTCCTTTCTACACTGTAAGCACCCAAGAGCTTCACTTTCTGAGCTTTGAGCGAAAAACAGAGAGGAAACATGAACACCGGCGAAGTACCGCACACGACTGACAATCGTTGGAGTAACGATTCGTACCTGGAGATGGACCACAGGCTCAATTCCTTGCGCTCGCTTGTTTGTGATCTTCTCAAGACCAATCAGGAGCTCCGTCAGGCTCTTCTGGAGGCGAGGTCAGGCGTATCTGAGGATCAGGGCTCGCGGTCGTCAGATGCTTTGGGAGCGAAGAGCGAACTTTGATCAATCAGAATCAGGTATCACCACCTTTACCAACGTGGCCGGCACTAGTCTGCAGATAGTGAGTTGGCTCCATCGAGTTGGAGCCGTCGAAGCGTCGTACTCAAACCAAATTATGATGATGAATAGTCTTCGCCATTGCGCAGAGCGCGTTTCAACCGCCGAGGAAGGGCTTTACTTCACGAACATGAGACCAGAGAAGATGACAGTCAAAACAGCCAACAAGCACGAACTCAGGACAAGAGAGACGCGGGCACTTTTGCTCCAGGCTGCTGAAACGATCTTCGTGCGGGACGGATACGAAGGGGCAGAACTGGGAGAGATTGCGGCCCTTGCCGGGCGCACCAAGGGTGCAATCTACGCGCAATTCAAGAGCAAAGAGGATATCTTTCTCGCGCTCATTGAGGAGCGCACGAATTGCTACCGCGCTCGAATGGAAAAGATTTTGGCCGCATCAACGACCGTTGACGGGAATATGAATGCTGTTCGGAATTTTTTCCTGGAGCGCACTGAAGACCAGGCGTGGTCCCTTTTAGTATTGGAATTCAAACTTTTTGCCTTGCGGCATCCCGAATCGAAGAAGCGGCTGCAGACGTTGTACGCCGGAATCCTCTACCGGACTGATGAAAAGAAGCTTGCCGACATACTAGGTGCAGCCGCGAAAGGAAAAGATGCGATCAGTCGGGCGGTCGCGGTCCAAACCCTGGGACCCGTGATCTCTGCTCTCGTTCTCGAATCTCAATTGGAAAACCATCTTATGAATAAGAATGTCATCAAAAAGGTTGCTAACCGAATATTTGACGCTCTGCTGGAAGTTCCGACACGTTAGTTTGCGAGGAGATCAACACTATCTCTTCGGTGTGGGAAGGTTGCTATTTGAGTTCGCGGACCCAGATGTTGCGGAAGCTGATGGGTTCGCTCTTGTCGCCGTGGGCTTGCAGTTTGATGGGCGCGGTATCGTACTTTTTGTAGAAGGGCTGGCCGATGTAGAGCGTTTCACCTTTTAGTTCGAAGTGATTCTCGACGAGGACGCCGTTGAAGAGGACGGTGGCGTAGGCGGGAGTTTTGACGGTGGCGTCGGCGTTGAAGGTTGGTGCGGTCCAGATTACGTCGTAGGTCTGCCACTCGCCGGGTTTGCGGTTTGGGTTGGCGAGCGGGATGGCTTGCTTGTAGATGCTTCCGGCCTGGCCGTTGACGTAGGTCTTGTTGTTGTAGGAGTCGAGGATCTGGAGTTCGTATCCGGCGTCGCCGGTGCCGGTGGAGGCGAGGAAGACGCCGCTGTTGCCGCGTGCCTGGTCGGTGCCGGTAATGTTTTCGGGAATTCTCCACTCGATGTGGAGCTGATAGTTCTTGAAGGTTCGTTTGGTTTCGATGTTGCCGGAGCCGGGTGCTTTGCTGACGGTGAGGATGCCGTCGGCGACGGTCCATGCGGCGGGGGATTTGTCTTTGGTGGAGACCCATTGGTCTAGGTTTTTTCCGTCGAAGAGGACGATGGCGTCGGAGGGGGGCGCGGAGTCGGTGATGCCGGGTGTGACGATTGGGGGGACCGGCTCGTAGACTTCGGTGTCCTGGTGTTTTGGTGCGGCAGGCTGTTGGGCGGTGAGGGAAGTGGCGGCGATCAGGGCTGCGAGTGCGAGGAAGTTCGAAGGTTGAATGCGCATGATTTTTCTAGAAGAGAATATACCCAATCGTGCGCTGCCTGAGAGCGTCGTCATCTTGCGACAGGTGAACGGATGGATCCGCGAGGACAAAATACGGGGATCCTTCGCTCCGCTCAGGATGACGACTTCTTGGATATCGGTTGGGAAGGTGGCTTGGTTAGCTGCGGGCGGAGCGGACGGCGGCGGCTAGTTCGGCCAGGGCGGTTTTAGTTTCGGGCCAGTCGATGCAGGCGTCTGTGATGGACTGGCCGTAGACGAGGGGTTTGCCGGGGACTAGTTTTTGGGCGCCGGCTACGAGGTTGCTTTCGAGCATGACTCCTATGATGCGCTTGTCTCCGGCGGCGATCTGGGCGGCCACGTTGCTGGCGACGCCTGACTGCTGGGTGTGGTCTTTGTGGCTGTTGGCGTGGCTGCAGTCGATCATGACCTGGGGGCGGATGCCGGCCTTCTCCATCTGCTTGCAGGTGTCTTCGACGGCGGTGGCGTCGTAGTTGGTGGTGTTGCGTCCGCCGCGCAGGATGATGTGGGTGTCGTGATTGCCTTTGGTGACGAAGATTGCGGTCTGGCCGTGTTTGGTGTGGCCGAGGAAGTTGTGCGCCTGGCCGGCGGAGAGGATGGCTTCGATGGCGATCTGGACATTTCCGGAGGTTCCGTTTTTGAAGCCAACGGGGCAGGAGAGTCCGGAGACGAGTTCGCGGTGGACCTGGCTTTCGGTGGTGCGGGCGCCGATGGCTCCCCAGCTGACAAGCGAGGAGACGTACTGGGGGGAGATCATGTCGAGGAACTCGGTGCCGGCGGGGACGCCCATCTCGGCGAGGTCGAGGAGGAGATGGCGGGCTTTGCGGAGGCCGTCGTTAATCTTGAAGGACTCGTCGAGGTAGGGGTCGTTGATGAGGCCCTTCCAGCCGAGTGTGGTGCGGGGTTTCTCGAAGTAGACGCGCATGATGATGCAGAGTTCGCGGGAGTGCTCGGCGATGGCGGATTTGAGGAGCTCGGCGTACTCGCGGGCGGCTTCGGTGTCGTGGATGGAGCAGGGGCCGACGACTACTAGGAGGCGATGGTCTTCGCCGTGGAGGATTTTGATGATCTCGGTGCGAGCCTTGTAGACGGTTGCAGAGGCGGCTTCGGTGATGGGGAGCTCTTCTTCGAGGGCGACGGGCGGAAGGACGACTTTGGTCCAGGTGATGCGAAGGTCATCGGTGGGAAAGAGCATGGGTCTCGCTTGAGTCGGATCAGATGGAGCGGCATTCCGCTGTGAGTCTTGTGAAAGTATCACGTCCCCTCAATCTTATAGCCTGATGGCTGCTGTGTACTGGCGGACGATCGGGTGCAGACTAGAATAGTAGCTGCGGGTTGTCTTCGACGAAGCCGCGATTCATCTGCGAGATGCAACAGGAAAGGTTTCCCCCAAGTGAAAGCATTAGTGAAGAGCCGCGAAGAACGCGGCCTGTGGCTAGAGGATGTTCCCGAGCCTGAGATGGGCATCAATGACGTTAAGATTCGTGTTCTGGCTACCGGGATTTGCGGTACCGACCTCCACATTTATGAGTGGGATGCGTGGGCCCGTTCGACGATCAAGCAGGGGCTGACGATTGGGCATGAGTTTGTCGGCGAAGTGGTGGCGGTGGGGTCGAACGTAAACGACATTCCGATCGGGCAGCTGGTGAGCGGCGAGGGGCATGTGGTCTGTGGGCGCTGCCGCAATTGTCTTGCTGGGCGGAGGCATCTTTGCGCGTTCACGCTTGGTGTCGGGGTGAATCGTAACGGGGCGTTCGCGGAGTACATTGTGCTGCCCATGTCGAACATCTGGATTCATAGTCCAGGGGTGCCGCATGAGATCGCGGCGATCTTTGATCCGCTGGGAAATGCGGTGCATACAGCGCTGGCGTTTCCGGTGCTTGGCGAGGATGTGCTGGTTACAGGCGCGGGGCCGATCGGGATTATGGCTGCGGCGGTGGCGCGGCATGCCGGAGCTCGGCATGTGGTGATCTCAGACCCGAATGAGTATCGCAGGGCGCTGGCGGAAAAGGTCGGGGTGACTCTTGCAGTGGATCCTCGGGCTACACCTCTGAAGGAGATTCAGCAGAAGCTGCATATGCAGGAGGGCTTCGATGTGGGGCTTGAGATGTCGGGAAATCCGAACGCGTTTCGGGATATGCTTGCGAACATGAGCCACGGCGCGAAGATTGCGATGCTTGGGATTCCGTCGGAGGATATCTCGATCAACTGGAACCAGGTGGTGTTCAACCAGCTTACGATTCGCGGCATTTACGGACGGGAGATGTATGAGACCTGGTACAAGATGACCGTGATGCTTGAGAGTGGATTGGATATTTCGGGAGTGATTACGCATCGGATGAACTGGCGTGACTATGAAGACGGCTTTGCGGCGATGCGATCGGGGAACTCGGGCAAGGTGATTCTCGATTGGAGCGACGTTGCTTAGGTTGTCCGCGCTTGAGTTGAGGTAGGTGTAGAGCTCGCATCCCACCACGGTTTTCCCTCGGTCTGAGAGGGCGGATCGTGGTGGAACTGCGTTATGGGTCCGCCGGCCTGAGATACATGTCGGGATTCGTAAGTTGGGCGTTCTCTACGGTCAACAAAATTCATACAATTTTCGATTGCATGTGGTGGGCTGTCGCCCGTGTTATCTGCCGGATGGCTGCTATCTGTAGCGGAAGCGGGCAATCTACGACATTAGTACGGCGGCCGTAACTTTAATGGGAGATGTGAATCAAACTACGCAGGAGCAGAACGGTGCACATTCCAGACCATTAAGCGTCTATTATCTGAGTCATCGCAAACCCGGGAGTTCTCGACCGAAGCGCACGTTCACACCTTGACAGGGCCAAGAATGGAAACAAGCGACTGCGAAATGCCCGGCCGAACCCTTGCGCATCCTCCTGCGCATCAGCCGGACAGCCTCTTTGAGAGCTGCTCGTGGTTTTACGCTCTTTGCCGTGAATATTTGTTTCGCGATCACACGCCGGAGATCAGTCGAGCGCTGTTTCCTTCTGCGGGACCGGCTCCTGGTACCAGGGTTCTTGAGCTGGGTTGTGGCCCTGGCTTCTATGCCTGTCGACTCTCGCAGGAGTATCCGCAGATTCATACCACAGGTGTCGACCTCTCGCGTCGATTGCTGGCGAGAGCGAAGTCCCGGGCTGCGAGTAGAAGTCTTCAGAACTGCACGTTCGCGCATGGCGACGCCCACTCTCTCCCGGATGATTCCAACTCTGTCGACGCAATTGTTGTCTCGCGGCTTTTTCTGATTGTTGCGAACAGGGAGGCTGTGTTGGGTGAGATCTTTCGGGTTTTGCGGCCGGGGGGACGCTGCTTTATCGCAGAACCGACCTCGGGCTTTCGTACCCGCATACCACTTGGCTGCATGTGGCTGCTCTCAAAGGTGAGCAACAGCCCGGCCGGAAGATATCGCGAGCCGCGACAAGCTGATGTAATGACGGCGACGGATTTTTCGGAGTTGATTCATTCGCAACCGTGGGGCGAGGTCGACCTGCAATATGATGGCTGGTATCAGTACGCGGTCTGCGAGAAACGAGCTGAGGCTCTGATCGACTCCGCATGGCTGGAGAGGCGGGTCGAATGGAGGGCGGTTTAGTCTTATGACTCCTTCAACGATGTCCTACCCGATTCTTGATCCTGGGAAGCCGGTGGCGGTAAGAGCCGGGCAGACGGCTCTCGCTGTGATGGCGAAGGCTCCGCGCGCTGGTAAGGTGAAGACCCGCCTCTCGCCTCCTCTGACGCCGGAACAGGCTGCGGATCTCAACATCTGTTTTCTGAAGGACACTGCTGAAAATATCGCTTCGGCTTCCGTGCCGGGTGGCGCGGTTGGGGTGATCTCTTATACTCCGGCGGGCGATGAGGGCCTCTTCGACAATCTTCTGCCTGTCGACTTTACGTTGATTCCGCAGCGTGGTGATGGCTTTGGCGAAAGGCTGTTTGCGACTGCACAGGATCTTCTCTCCTGCGGCTACGGCAGCGTTTGTCTTATTGACTCCGATTCGCCCACCGTTCCGGTGGCCGCGTTTGAACAGGCCATCGCTGAGTTGCAGAGGGAAGGTGACCGCATTGTTATTGGGCCGGCAATGGACGGTGGCTACTACTTGATCGGTCTCAAACGAGCTCATCCCGAACTCTTCGCCGAGATTACGTGGAGTACGCCGTCTGTGTTATCTGAGACGGTGGCTGCGGCGAAGAAGGCTGACATTGAGGTCGTAGTTCTGCCGCTTTGGTACGACGTGGATGATGGAGAGACGCTTGAATTGTTGACTGCCGAACTGCTTGGCGATGCCCAGCCACCGTTTGCCACGCTGGCTGGGTATCGCGCTGAACATACGCGCGCTTACCTTCGTTCGCTGCGATCTAGGGGAGGCGAAAGCTGATGATCGCAACGACCGACCGTGCTGCAAAATCCGCCGCGAGCGTTGGGATAGACGCTGGTGTTCGTCGACACTGGTCGGTTGCTCGCGCCTGGCAGACCAACGCTGCACTGGTTCTGATAGGGATTGCTCTATTCTTACTGACGCGACAATTAGTCAGCGAGTACGATCATTTCAGGATTGGGTTTTCAGGCGTGTCGGGGTGGTCGTGCATTCTTTATCTTGGCGCGGCGTTGATAGTGCTGACCCAGCCAGTCGATAGATTCACTTTTCCTATTATTGTGACTGTGGCGATCGCGTGCCGTCTGGTTGCGCTGCTGGGTCCGCCTTTTCTTTCGAGCGATGTCTATCGATATGTGTGGGATGGCGTGGTCCAACATGCTCACATCAGCCCGTATCGCTATGTTCCCGGGGATGCTGTACTCGCTTTTCTGCGCGAGCCTTTTCAGAGTGTCTTCGACAAAATCAACCGGCGCGACTATGCCCACACTATTTATCCGCCCGCGGCTCAGGCGCTCTTCTATTTGATTACCTGGATCTCTCCGACGATCATTTTCATGAAGTCCGTGATGGTCTTGTTTGAAGGGATTACGATGTATGCGCTCGTGACCCTGCTGCACTCGTTGGGTTTTCGTCGCGAGCAGACGCTGCTCTATGCATGGTGTCCGATGCTTGTGTGGGAGATCGCCGGCTCGGGGCATCTTGATTCTGTGGCGATGGCGTTCATTGGGCTTGCTTTGCTGGCGCGCTTTCGGAAACATCCAGTGCTGACAGGAATCTTTCTCGGCGTCGCTATTCTGCTGAAGCTCTATCCGCTTGTGCTGCTCCCTGCGCTCTATCGACGCGGGGATTTCAAGATGCCTGCCGCTGTTGCCACCGTTGTAGCGGTGGGCTACGCGGCATATTCGAACGTTGGTCTTCTCGTCTTTGGATTTCTTGGGGGTTATGTAAAGGAAGAGGGTCTGGCGACGGGCTCGCGATACTTCTTACTGGAGCTAGCGCAACAAATCCCTGGTCTGCACGGTCTCTCTACTGCCGCCTACATCGTTTTTTGTGCTGCGGTCTTCGCGGGGATCGTCTGGCGGTGCGGGCAGATCGCGGGCCGCGACGGGAGCAACCGTAAAAAGCCGTTTGCTTCGGATGGGGTTGCGGGTTTTCTTCCGCCTGCGTTTGCGCTGGCGAGTGCGCTGATGTTTTTGTTTTCACCTCACTATGCGTGGTACATCCTCTGGTTGATTCCGTTTTTCAGTTTGATGCCGAACCTGCCAATCCTGACTTACGTTCTCGGCTTCTTCTACCTGTACACAACGGATTTGGCTGAGCCGGGGCCTAAGATGTTTCTGGCTAATAAAATTCTCTACGCTTCGGTGTTTGCAGCGTTCATAATTCAGTTAGCTTTCAAGCGATGGCCGATTCATCGCAAGTTGTTTATTCAACCAGTGGTGGCGAGTGAATCTCTATGAGTACACTTCTTCCGATTCTTCCTCCCAACGACCTGCTCCATGACAAGGAGAGGCTTAGCCCCGCGGCGCAGCAGGCTGAGGAGGAGAAGAACCGCATGCGCCGGTACTTCGAGAAGCCTGAGTCGGACGCACATCTTGCTGCGATCGCCGCTCACGAGCCGGTTTGTCTTTACCTCGAGACGACGAACCGATGCAATCTGCTGTGCACGACCTGCCCGCGCACCTACGAGGAGCTGGAGCCCGAGGCCGATATGCCGTGGGAGCTTTTCACGTCTCTCATCGATCAGTATCCGAATATTGCGCGGGTTGTGCTGCACGGCATCGGCGAGCCCATGCTAGTCAAGGACATTGCTCAGCGAGTGAAGTATTTGAAGGATCGAAACATCTATGTTTTGTTCAACACGAATGGGACTTTGCTCACGAAGGCGAATGGGCGGGCTCTCATTGAAGCGGGTCTGGATGAGCTTCGCGTGTCACTCGACGCCGCGGAGTCTGAGGTCTTTCAGATGGTTCGCGGCAAGGACTTCTTCGACAAGATCGTTGCTAACGTCAAAAATTTCACGCGACTGCAGCGCGAGCTTGATGCTCCCAAACCGCGCGTGTCATTGTGGCTAACTGGTCTGCGTGAGACGGTGGATCAGCTACCTAATTTTGTGCGTCTGGCCCACTCTATCGGGGTGACCGAGGTTTATCTACAGCGGCTGGTATTCTTCGATGTCCCGATGGATGAACACTCTCTCGCGCGTGCGGAGTCGGCGCTCTTTGAACACACTACCGAGCGAGAAGAGGCTTTGATTCGTGAGGCTGAATCGGTTGCTCAAGAACTCGGTGTGATGTTCTCTGCATCCGGCGCAGTCGATCCTGGCGAGTCAATCAAGATGCAGCGCTCAGATAGTCCGTGGTCCCTGTGCCGTCGGCCCTGGTCGCTGATGTACATCACGGCGAACGGGCGTGTGCTGCCGTGCTGCATCGCGCCTTTCAGCATGAAGGGCTATGGCAGCTTCACTCTGGGTGATGCTACGCAGAGTAGCCTCCGCGAGATATGGAATGGGGCGGAATATCAACATTTCCGCGAGGGCCTTCTGACCAGCGCTCCGCCGCCGGCCTGTGTCAATTGCGGACTTCGCTGGAGCCTTTGACGATCGCTCTTGCACCTTTGCGGCAACGCCTTATAATCGCACCTGCGAAAGACAGAGAGGATGCGATGAATATCCAGCAGCACTCCGGCTTCTACGTGGTAGGCGTAGCGGCGCGCACGCATAATGCGGCTGAGAAGAATGGCAAGGGAAAGATCGGGGAGATCTGGCATACCCTGCTGCGAGACAATCTCGCCGCGAAGATCCCGAACAAGCTTGGGATTGATCTGATCGCGGTGTATACCGACTATGAAGCCGGCCGTGACGGTTACTACACCTACCTTCTTGGATTGCCTGTCTCTTCCATTCACAACATACCCGCGAAGTTCGTCGCGAAACATGTTCCCGGAGGCCGCTACGCAGTTGTTACGTCGAGCAGAGGGCCTGTGACACGGGTGGTTCCGGAGATATGGGACCGGATCTGTTCTATGTCGGCCGGCGAATTAGGTGGCTCGCGATCCTTCCGTGCCGACTACGAGGTTTACGACCAGCGTTCGACCGATCCGGAGAAGGCCCAGATCGAAGTGTATGTCGGTCTTCGCTAGACGCATCCATACGCACTGAATTTCAGGATTGACTCGAAGTAAAGAATCAGAATGCAACCAACAATTTCTGTCATCATTCCGGCGCTGAATGAAGCCGAGTCGATCGGGCATGTTGTCTCCGAGATGCCCTGGCAACTCATTGCCGAATGCATCGTCGTCGACAACGGGAGCTCCGATGAGACTGCCGCTGTTGCGGAGGCGGCAGGCGCGCGCGTCGTTCGATCTCCGCGTGGATATGGAGCTGCCTGTAAAGCGGGCGGCGAGGCGGCACTTTCCACGAGCGTTATTCTGGTCTACATGGACGGCGATGGATCCGACGTTATTGCGGACCTGCCACGACTGGTGGGTCCGATAGAGGCCAACGAGGCGGACTTCGTTCTCGGCTCGCGAATTCGCGGCACGCGTGAGGCGGGATCTATGCTCGGTTCGCAGGTCTTCGCTGCACATCTGGTCAGCACTCTTTTGCGTCTCTTTCAAGGCGTGCACTATACCGACATGGGGCCCTTTCGTGCAATTCGTAGAACGTCACTCAATGGGTTACAGATGTCGGAGCTGACCTACGGATGGAATCTAGAGATGCAGATTCGCGCTGCTCAGAACAAACTTCGCATTCGGGAGATTCCAGTCGATTATCGTAAACGCATGGGCGGAACCTCCAAAGTTTCGGGTGATGTGAGAGCGAGTATGAAAGCTGCGATTCGCATCCTCAAGGTTCTGTTTCGCGCGGGTCTTTCGCGCAAACTGAGCTAGGGATTGCGCAGAAGAAGGAAAGTTCCAACGTATACTTGTTGCGTCAAGTTGTCAGGAGACATTATGCAAAGTCGTATTCTCGGCACCACTATGCCCGTTCTCGAGTTCGCCCTCGGTCCGAATGACGCGGTCATCTCGGAAGCAGGGGAGCTCTCGTGGATGACTTCTTCTGTTCAGATGACCACGCACACTCAATACGCGGGTGGCGGCGGCTTCTTCGGGGCAATTGCGCGGGTCGCGGGCGGCGGATCGCTCTTTATGACTGAGTACAGGGCGGTTGGCGGTCCCGGCGAGGTTGCGTTCGCGACGCGAGTTCCAGGACACATCGTACCTGTGGAGGTTGGTCCGGGGCATGAGTACCTCGTTCACCGTCATGGGTTTCTCTGCGCCACCGCCGCGATAGAACTAGGGGTTGGTTTTCAGCAGTCGCTTGGCGCGGGGATCTTCGGTGGTGACGGTTTTCTGTTGCAGAAGATCAGCGGACAGGGCATCGCCTGGCTGGAGCTATCTGGGGAGCTTGTCATCAAGGATCTTGCTGCCGGCGAGACGCTGCGTGTCCATCCCGGTCATGTGGGCGCGTTTCAGTCTACCGTTGCGTTCCAGATCCAGCGGGTTCCTGGCATTAAAAACATGATCTTCGGTGGTGACGGTGTCTTTCTTGCGGCGCTTACCGGACCTGGCCGCGTGTGGCTGCAGACCCTGCCTATTTCGCGGCTCGCACATCAGATTCAGGAGTATCTGCCGAAGGAACGCGCGCAGCAGGCTGCTGAGGGCGGGGTCGTTGGCGGTATAGTGGGTTCCATCCTGAAGGGAATGTAGTCGCGATTAGCTGAATTGACGACATTCTTCTCCCTGTTCGTGATGGGTGAGATGTTTAGGTTTTAGCAAGTGAAACGACTATGCCCCCGACAACGATCAGCGTTCCTCCTATAAGGATCGTTGGTGAGGGAACCTGTTTGAAGATTAGCCATGAGAGCAGTTGGGCGACTACGAAGAAGAAGACGACGTACAAACCAAGTAGTCTTCCAAAGTCCCACGGTGGTGCGTTGACGGTCCAACCGTATGCAAAGAGGATGATTGCGGCTGCGCCGAACATTAGAATGCGGGCCCGGGCTGAATTCGAATGAAGGCCTGCACGAATTAGAGCATCGCCGCCGGCTTCGAGAGCTGCGGCGGCAAGCAAGATCAAAACTGTGGCGATGCGGCTCATGTTTCTATGTGATGAGACTCTTAAGGACAGCTCTACATAGAGGACCATGTCGCGGATAAGAAAGTCGTAAAAGCGCTTCTTCGAGTGGGTCAAAGTCATTTCGACCAGATGCTGCAGCCCCTGCCAGCCGGGGCTAAACTCGAGTAGAGGCTCGAATGACAGTAGTTGCGCTCGATATTCATCCAGGACGCTCGAAGAGATTTCCTGCTGGCCCCTCGTTTCTTCCAAGGTTTTTGACAGGCCGCATGTTTCGACAGACAGCGGTTGAGTCTATGGTGGAGTCTGCGCGGCGTTACGGAGACCTTGTCCACTACACCGTCTTTGGTCGCCATATCTATCAACTGAATCATCCTGAGCTTATTGAGGATTTTCTTATCAAGGACGCGGGCAAGCATCACCGCGGGATCGTGATGCAACGGTCAAAGACTGTTCTAGGAGAAGGGCTGCTGACCAGTGAAGAGCCACTGCACATGCGTCAGCGAAGGCTTGCGCAGCCGGCGTTTTTGCGTCATCGAATCGCGAACTATGGAGAGGTGATTGGAGAGAATGCTGCCGCGATTTCACAAAGTTGGAAGCCTGGTTCGATTCGTGATGTGCATGAAGATATGCTCGAGCTGGCGTTGCGGATTGTCGGCAAGTGCCTCTTCGATCTGGACGTTCAGTCGCACGAAGAGGTGAAGAAGGTTTCGGCTGCGGTAGATGCGTTCATGGGGTTTCTTCCGCTGGCCATACTGCCATTCTCGGAACAGATTCAGCGATTGCCGCTGCCTGCCATGAGGCGGATACGGAAGGGACAGGCGGACCTCGATACGATCATTTACGGAATGATCCGTGAGCGACGCCAGTCGCCGGGGGATCGCGGCGATCTACTCTCGATGCTGATTGAGGCGGTCGATACGGAAGGATCCAGTGGCCGCATGTCGGACCAGCAGGTGCATGATGAGTGTCTGACGATTATGCTGGCGGGGCACGAGACCACTGCGAATGCGCTGAGCTTTGCGCTGTGGCTGCTCGCCAAGTACCCGGAGGTGCAGACGCGTTTGTATGAAGAAGCCCGTATGGTTCTCGGAGATCGTGCGCCGACAGCAGCCGACTACTCCCGTCTTCCTTATGCTACTCAGGTTTTTTCCGAGACGATGCGGCTTTATCCACCGGTCTGGGTGATTGCCCGTAGCTGTGTCGAACCTTATGACATCGCCGGCTATGCAATCGCCAAGGGAGCTATTCTTATCGCGCCTCAGTTCGTCGTCCACCGCGATGAGCGTTTTTATCCGGATCCACTTCGATTTGATCCTGAGCGTTTTGCAGTGGATAAGAAGGAGACTGTAAGGTCGCGCCCGCGTTTCGCCTTCTTTCCTTTCGCGGCGGGAAGCCGGCAGTGTATCGGAGAAGGGTTGGCCTGGATGGAGGGAGTGCTTTCTCTGGCTACGATCGCCCGTGACTGGAGGCTTAGCCTGCCATCTGGAGCACCGGCTCAGATCGCGGTCAATCCTGCAATTAGCCTGCGACCGAAGCATGGAGTTCCGTTATTGATGGAACGAAGAGGCTAGCGCCCCTCCATCCAGGAGTCGATCGAGTATCCGTTGTGGCGGTGTAGAAAGATCAATATGGAGTAGACCAATGCATAGGTCAGTTGAATTGCTGCTGCGGCCCAATCCTGCAAAAGTGCGGATCCAAACGTCAGCACGACGATGAGGAGACTTGCCGCGATGAGCGCTGCTCGCGTTCTGAGGCCGGTTAGAATCAGGAGACCAAAGAGACCTTCAATTGACGGCAGGATCAATCCGAAGAACCAGACGCTCCATGCGGGAAGTGGTGCATGGCCGAACTGAATGACTAGCTTTGCGGCGAACTCGCCTGGGCCGGCAATCATGCGGCTTACGCCGTGCATCATCAAATTTACGCCGACCACTATGCGCAGTAGGGCATATGCTGTGCGCTCGTCAGAAAAATTCAATTCTTCAACCATTGGGTCCCCGCTTAGTGGTGCGCTCAACTCGGGATCGCATTATTTCTTCAGATGCCAAAGCTGACGGAACGGTATAAGGAATTGTCGAGGGATGCATAAGTTGAGTGCGGGGCTCTATATTCTGGAGCAATGCAAGGAAACTCAACAGAACCTTTTCTTCATCTCGCTCATGTCAATGTAGCCCGCGGAGATAGTGTCGTTCTTCACGACATCAACCTGTCGGTTAATGCGGGGGAACATATAGCGATTCTCGGCCCGAACGGATGTGGCAAGTCGACGCTGATCAAGACCATAACGTGCAAGTGTTATCCGCTGGTGCAACCGGAGATGAAGGTGAGAATCTTTGGGCGCGAACGGTGGGATCTAACGGAGTTGAAGAAGCGGCTCGGGGTTGTTTCTGCGGAGTTGCCAGGGAAACAGACGCTACAGACTACGGGGCGCGATGCCGTGATTACTGGCTTTTTTTCGAGTAGTACGCTGTGGCCGAATCTTGTGGTGACGGAGGCTATGCGGGCTTCTGCGGAGGAGGTGTTGGGGCAGATTGATGCGGTGGGGTTTGCGGAGAAGCTGGTGGGAGAGATGTCGGCGGGGCAGCAGAGGCGGATTATGATTGGGCGGGCGCTCGTGGCGTCGGCGGGGATGTTGTTGTTGGACGAGCCTTCGAATGCGCTGGATCTGGCGGCTCAGGCGGAGTTGCGAGGGTTGTTGCGAAGGTTAGCGGAGCAGGGGACTGGGATCATGCTGATTACGCACCATATTGCGGATATTCCACCGGAGATTGATCGGATTTTGATGATGCGGGAGGGGCGGATTGTGGCGGATGGGTCGAAGGCGGAGCTGCTGACCGCAGAGAGGCTGAGTGATCTGTTTAAGACGGAGGTTCAGCTTTCGGAGCGGGATGGTTTTTATCACGCTTGGTGAGGGATTTTTTCTGGCGTGGTGATTTGGGGTTTTTACAGGGGTATTTTGAGAAAAGTGGGTGCGTTGCGTGGTGTTTTGGGTGGTGAAACGTGGTGTTTTTGCATGGTAGACGTGGTGGGTTAGCAGTCGGTTTTTGGGTGATGAAAAATGCGCCACGGTTTTGAGATTTATTTTTGAGTGGTTGAAAGAGATGTCCTGCCGGACGGGCCCACTGCGCGTGGGGCGGTCACTTCGTGACGGGTATACCTCGTCTTGGTGGGACTGGCATTTGGCTCCTCCCGTTGGTCGGAGCGACTTTCTGCTTGCGACCAGCGGCAGCATTACGCGAAGCCCAATACGCGTCACGAAGTGACCGCTGCCCGCGCAGGGCGGAGAAGCGCTTTAGTCTGCTTGGGGGATTACGCCGGTTTGGAGCTTGACTAGTTCTGGCTGGGCTATGCGTGATGGGCCGAGGACCGCGATTTTGGGTAGGGGGCCGCGGACCATGGCTACCTCGTCGCAGGCGTAGAGGCGCGGGCAGGTCTGGCAGTCCTTGTAGATCTTGTCGGGCAGGGTGGTGCGGTCGACTACGCGGAAGCCGAAGTGGAAGAAGAAGTCGGGGATGCGGGTGAAGAGGCAGACGGCGGTGACCTTTTGCTCTTCGGCTTCTTCAAGGAGGGCGCGGAGGAGACGGCCCCCTGCGCCCTGGCCCTTGGCTTCGGGCTTGACGACGATGGAGCGGACTTCGGCGAGGTGGGGGCCGTAGAGGTGGAGTGCTCCGCAGCCGAGGAAGACGCCGCCTGAGTCTCCATCGACGGGGGATTCGGCTACGGCGAAGTCGCGGATGTTCTCGCAGATCTCGGCGTAGTTGCGGCGGAGGAGGGTGCCGTCGCCGGAGAGGGAGTTGACGAGATCGAAGATGTTGACGGCGTCAGGGAGCTTGGCCTTGCGCACGGTTGCGCCGCCTACGCGGAGGCGGGATGAGGAGGTGGATTCACTCACGGTCATCAAGGGGGTAGTGGGCAACTGCGTTTAGCTCCTTACTTTATTTTCGCAGAGTATTGGATGATTTGATGATTCGGTTTGGTGCGGGGGTTGAAGAGTGCGGTTCGCGTGTGGCGCGAATGCTCACTCATGCGGTGAGACTGGGTAAGTAGCGTTCGCAACGGCAACAGACGAAATACGGGGGTCTCTCCACTACGCAATAGACGATGGAACTGTCTATTGCTTCGGTCGAGATGACGAATCTTTGGGGAAGCGGGATTGGATGAGACTGCATGAGTGGGCATTCGCAGCGGCAACAGACGAAATACGGGGGTCTCTCCACTGCGCGATAGACGATGGAACTGTCTATCGCTTCGGTCGAGATGACGAATCTTTGGGGATGCGAGAGATTGAACCGGCTTTGTCGTCACGCGTGCTCCGTGAGACGGACCTTGGCTTCAGCGAGGGCTGTGGCGACGCGGGGACGGGCGGTGCCTCCGATTACGTCGTGGCAGTCGAGGGTGGCTTCGAGGGTGATGGCTGAGAAGAAGTCTTCGCCGAACTGGGGGCAGATGGTGCGGAGTTCTTCGAGGGTTAATTGCTGGAGTTCGCGGTGGGTTTCGAGGCCCCCGTCTCCCATCGCTAGGCGGACGGCGTTGCCGATGTGCTCGTGGGCCTTGCGGAAGGGGATGCCTTTGTCGGTGAGGTAGGTGGCGGCGGCCATGGCGTTGAGGTAGCCGGAGTGGGCGGCGGTCTTCATGATGTCGTAGCGGAACTTGAGGGAGGCGGTGAAGGCTGGGAGAACGCTTAGGATGCCGGCGATGGTGTCGGCTGCGTCGAAGACTGGCTCCTGGCCTTCTTGAAGGTCTTTGTTGTAGGCGAGGGGTAGGCCTTTGATGAGTGTGGCTAGTGTTGTGGCTGCGCCTAGGAGGCGTCCGGATTTGCCGCGGATGAGTTCGGTGAGGTCAGGGTTCTTCTTTTGCGGCATGGCGCTTGAGCCGGTGGAGAAGCGTTCGGGGAGGTCTAGGAAGCCGAACTCGGCTGTTGAGTAGAGGGTTAGTTCTTCGGCGAAGCGGGAGATGTGGATGCCTAGAGTGGCGATGGCTTGGGTGAATTCGAGGGCGAAGTCGCGGTCGCTGGTTGCGTCCATGCTGTTGGGGGTGGGGGCGTCGAAGTTGAGGGCGCGGGCGGCGATGGTGCGGTCGAGGGTGAGGGTTGCGCCTGCTACTGCGCCGGAGCCGAGGGGGCAGAGGTTCATGCGCTTGCGGGCGTCCGTGAGTCGGCTGGCGTCGCGCTCGATCATCGTTACATAGGCTAGGAGCCAGTGGGCTACGAGGACGGGTTCGGCGCGCTGGAGGTGGGTGTACGAGGGCATGGTGGCTTCGCCTGCGGATTCGGCTAGGTCGATGAGGGCTTTTCGCCATGCGGTGAGGCCAGCGAGGGTGTTGTCGATGGCTTCGCGGACGAAGAGGCGCATGTCGGTGGCGATCTGCTCGTTGCGGCTGCGGCCGGTGTGGAGCTTGAGGGCGAGGTCGCCGATTTGTTTGGTGAGTTCGAGTTCGACGTAGTGGTGGACGTCTTCGGCCTGGGGGTTGGCGGTGACGATGGCTTCGCCTTGTTCGGCTTGCTGCTTGGCTACGGCGCGGAGGCCTTCTTCCATTTGCAGGAGCTCTTCGCTGGTGAGGATGCCTGCGGCTTCGATGGCGCGGGCGTGGGCTATGCTGGCTTCGACTTCGTAGGGGACCAGGCGCCAGTCGAAGGGGAAGGAGCGCTGCCACGATTCGAAGGTGGCGTCGAGTGGTTCGCGGAAGCGGCCGGACCACATTTTTGCGGATTGATCAGTCATCGTGTGTTCTATCCCTATTGGGTCGGTGATGGATTCTAATGAGGCATAGGCTCTAAAGTGATCGTGACATCCCCACACTTAATGGCTTGAAAATGTACTTCGGTTGAGTTGATTGGATCTGTTCCTGGATCAATCACAACTGCCAAGTATCTCGGGCCTGCCCAATTAAGGTGAAGACTTGATTTAGATAATAAGCGATCAAATTCGAGAATTTCGACTGGCTGTTGCTCGGCCTGACTGAGGTAAACAATGGTGGCTTCATATCCTCCGCCGAAGCTACCGCCCGCTTCGCCGTGAGCAGTGGCGAGCCAGTGTTTGTCAGACGAATAAGCTTGGGTAGACCAACTAATGTCGCGTTTGCTACGGCAGCCAGTAAGTGCAAATACGAGGAATGAACAGAGGGAGAGCTTGCACAGATTGTCTCTCAGGTTGATCGACATCTATGCGTGTCCTTCTGGCATGAGCTCTTCCCAGGTTGCGTTATTCGATTCAATCAAAGCGATCTTCTGTGCCCGTGTCCAATGCTTGAGTTCCTTCTCACGAGCAATGGCGTTATTGACGTACTGGTGGCGCTCGAAGTAAACGAGCCGGTGGACTTTGTAGCGTGCGGTGAAGCTGCTTGGTGCTTGTTTGCGGTGTTGGTAGATTCTCTTGCGAAGGTTGTTGGTGACGCCGATGTAGAGGATATGTGAACGGTTGGAGAGGATGTAGACCCAAAACTGGTATTCGTGTCCTGGCACTGTGGCTCTCCGGTTGGCGCTGCGGCTTGATTGGTGAAACGCAGATTCCCTTCGGGAATGACAAACAAAATGGGTGTCACTCTTTGTTGCTGCTGCTGTTGAGTTGGGGCATTTCGGAGCCTTTGCTTAGGGTGATTAGGCCGCTTTGGGCGTAGGTGATTAGTTTGGCGCGGGTGTCGGTGATGTCTAGGTTGCGCATGGTGAGTTGGCCGATGCGGTCGCGGGGGGAGAAGGTGGATTCGCCTTTTTCCATGGTGAGACGCTCGGGGTGGAAGGTCAGGTTGGGCGAGGCAGTGTTGAGGATGGAGTAGTCGTTGCCGCGTCGGAGTTCGATTGTAACCTCTCCGGTTACAGGTTTGGCGACCCAGCGCTGGGCGGCTTCGCGGAGCATGATGGCCTGGGGGTCGAACCAGCGGCCCTGGTAGAGGAGACGGCCCAGCTTGCGGCCGTTTTCGCGGTACTGCTCGATGGTGTCCTCGTTGTGGATGCCGGTGATGAGGCGCTCGTAGGCGATGAAGAGGAGGGCGAGGCCGGGTGACTCATAGATGCCGCGGGACTTGGCTTCGATGATGCGGTTTTCGATCTGGTCGCTCATGCCGAGGCCATGGCGGCCACCGATGCTGTTGGCTTCGAGCATGAGGGCTACGGGGTCGGAGAGCTCTTTGCCGTTGAGGGCGACGGGGAAGCCTTCTTCGAAGCGGATGGCGATCTCTTCGGGTTTGATCACGACGTCGTCGCGCCAGAAGGCGGTGCCCATGATGGGTTCGACGATCTTCATACTGGTGGTGAGGAGCTCGAGGTCCTTGGCTTCGTGGGTTGCGCCGAGGATATTGGAGTCGGTGGAGTAGGCTTTTTCGGCGGACATCTTGTAGCCGAAGCCGGCCTTGGTCATGAAGGCGGACATCTCGGCACGGCCGCCTAGCTCGTCGATGAAGGTGGGGTCGAGCCAGGGCTTGTAGACCTTGAGGTCGGGGTTGACGAGGAGGCCGTAGCGGTAGAAGCGCTCGATGTCGTTGCCTTTGAAGGTGGAGCCGTCGCCCCAGATGTTGACGTCGTCTTCCTTCATGGCGGTGACGAGCATGGTGCCGGTGACGGCTCGGCCGATTGGGGTGGTGTTGAAGTAGGTGACGCCGGCGGTGGTGATGTGGAAGGCTCCGGACTGTAGGGCGGCGATGCCTTCGCGGACGAGGGGGGCGCGGCAGTCGATGAGGCGGGCTTTTTCGGCGCCGTACTCGAGGGCTTTGCGGGGGATCTCGTCGTAGTCGGCTTCGTCGGGCTGGCCGAGATTGGCGGTGTAGGCGTAGGGGAGCGCGCCTTTCTGCTTCATCCAGTGGAGCGCGGCGCTGGTGTCGAGGCCGCCGGAGAAGGCTATGCCTACTTTTTGGCCTAGGGGGAGAGTTTCGAGAATTACGGACATTAATTTAGGACCTCTATAACGCGGTGGACTGGAAGTAAACTCAGCTTAGAAAATATTGCTCACGAATGAGGGGCCGTCGGGTGAATCGAAAAAGCCGCGCGAAAGACCTGTTTCTTTATGTGCTGATTAGCGGAGCTATCATCGCTTTGCTTGTAGTTGTGATCGAGCTTGGAGTCGACCGAAGAACCTTTATGAACGGAACTGGGTTTGCATTCTTTACGCTCCCACTTTTCGGATTCTTCGTTGAAAGCAGTCGGCGTTGGTGGAAAAAGCCGCTGTTTTGGTCGCTTGCCGGATTGCTGTTTGTCCTGCACTCCATGTGCTTTTGGTGGATTGCATATCGCGCCGGTTTATTCAAACCTGCGTGGTATCCGATCCTCATCTTGGAATATGCCGTGCTCATCGCTTGCAGAAATCTAGTTTTAGCTAAGGCTGATAATTCCAGTTAGCTTCTCTTCCGGGGTTGGATTCCGCGGCTGCGGCTGTTGGAGGTGCGCTTGGCTCCGCCGAGGAGCATGAGCAGGATGGCTTTTTGGGCGTGCATGCGGTTTTCGGCCTGGTCGAAGACGACGGATTGGGGGCCGTCGAGGACGGCGTCGGTGACTTCGGCGTTGCGATGCGCGGGGAGGCAGTGCATGAAGACGGCGTCGGCTTGCGCGTTGGCCATGAGGGCTTCGTTGACCTGGTAGGGCTTGAAGATGGGAGCGCGCTTGGTGGCCTCGTGCTCGAAGCCCATGCTGGTGCAGACGTCGGTGTAGACGGCGTCGGCTCCGGTGACGGCTTTGACGGGGTCGTGCATGAGGGTGATGCTGCCGCCGGTGGTCTCGGCGATCTCGATGGCTTTGTGGATGATTTCGAGTTTAGGGGCGAAACCCTTTGGCGTGGCTACGGTGCAGTGGGCGCCGAGCTGTGCGGCGGTGAGCATGAGGGAGTGGCAGACATTGTTGCCGTCGCCGACGTAGGTGAAGTGGAGGCCCTCTGCGGAGCCGAAGCGCTCTTCGAGGGTGAAGAAGTCGGCGATGGCTTGGCAGGGGTGCTCGAGGTCGGAGAGGGCGTTGATGACGGGGATCTTGGAGCAGGCGGCGATCTCGGTGATGGTGTCGTGGGCGTAGGTGCGGAGGACCATGATTGCCATCCAGCGCTCGATGTTGTGGGCCATGTCGGAGAGGGATTCGCGCTCGCCGAGGGGGGACTGGGTCTGGTCGACGAAGATGGCGTTGCCGCCGAGGGTGTTGATGGCGGTCTCGAAGGTGAGGCGGGTGCGGAGGGAGGCCTTCTCGAAGAACATGACCATCTGGCGCGCGTCGAGGGCGTGACGGAAGTCTTCGGGATTGTTCTTGACGGCGTGAGCGAGCTCCATGAGGGCTGCCATCTCCTCGACGGTGAGGTCGGCGATGGAGCAGAGGTCGCGGCCGTGGAGGCGCTTGGAGGCTTCGCTGAAGGCGGTGTCGGACTGGATGCCGAGGGCGGCGTGGCGCGTGGGGACGAAGTCTTCGGCTTCGGACTTCGAGTTCATGATGACGGTTTTGCTACCCATTGGCTTTGTCTCCTGCCGGAACTGCTCCGGCCAGTGCTGCAGTGAAGATCTCGTCGAAGGCTTTGATGGCGGTGTCGACGTGTTGACGCTCCAGAAGGAAGGGCGGGAGGAGCCGGAGGACTGTCTCGCTGGTGCGGTTGATGATGATGCGGCGCTCTAGCATCTGTGCGGCGACGCGCTGGGCAAGGTCGGCGGAGTTGATTTCGATGCCGAGCATGAGGCCTTTACCGCGAACGTCCGTGATGCAGTCGTGGCGCTTGGCTAGTTGCGTGAGTTGATCGTGGAAGTATGCGCCTACTTCGTTGATGTGGGCGAGAAGGTTGTCGCGTTTGATGGTGTCGATGACAGCGATGGCTACGGCGCATGCGAGTGGATTGCCGCCGAAGGTGGTGCCGTGCATGCCGGGGGTGATGGCCTCGGCGGCGGCGTTGGTGCAGAGCATCGCGCCCATGGGGATGCCGTTGGCGATGGGCTTGGCGAGGGTGGTTACGTCAGGGAGGATGTTGTAGTGCTGGTAGGCGAACCATCTTCCGGTGCGGCCCATGCCGGACTGAATCTCGTCGGCGATGAGGAGGGCGCCGGTGGAGTCGCAGAGTTCGCGTGCGGCTGCGAAGAACTCCTGCGAGACGGGATGGATTCCGCCTTCGCCCTGGATGGGTTCGATGCAGATGGCGCATATTTCGGAGGAGAACTTTGCGCGGAGGTCGGCTACGTCGTTGAAGCGGACGAAGTCGACGCCGGGCATGACGGGCATGAAGGGCTCGCGGTACTTGTCCTTAGCGGTGGTCGCGACGGAGCCCATGGTGCGGCCGTGGAAGCTGTGGTCGAGGGCTAGGAACTTTGTGCCGATGGTGCGGCCCTTCGAGCGGAGGAGACCGGAGTGGGCGCGGGCCAGCTTGAGGGCGGCCTCCCAGGCTTCGGTGCCGCTGTTGGTGAAGAAGGCGCGGTCGAGGCC
The DNA here is from genome assembly GCF_040358255.1 of Tunturibacter gelidoferens. NCBI lineage: Bacteria > Pseudomonadati > Acidobacteriota > Terriglobia > Terriglobales > Acidobacteriaceae > Tunturiibacter > Tunturiibacter gelidiferens. The sequence continues at coordinate 4,227,547 of NZ_CP132938.1, read as the reverse complement.
GGAGATCTCGGTGAGGTGAAGGGCGAGTTCGGCGGTGTGCTGGTGGAAGAAGAGGTTTGAGGTGTGGATGAGGCGCTTCGACTGGTGCGCGATGGCCTCTTCGATGGCGGGGTGGTTGTAGCCTAGCCCGCAGACGCCGATGCCGCTGAGGAGGTCGAGGTAGTCGTTGCCGTTCTCGTCGCGCAGGTGAACGCCCTCGCCGCTGACGAAGAGGATGGGGTTGCGCTCGTAGGTGTTGAGGAGCAGTTTCTTTTCTGCTGCCTGGATGGATTGCAAGTTGGGTGTTGCGTTCATGCGACCATGACCTCCGTTCCGTCGTTGACCCGTGTGGAGACGAGGTCAGGTAGTAGAGATGCTGCTTCTGCGGGAAGAATGCGTACGCGCTTGACGCCGTGAGTGAGTGCGTCGCGGCAGGCGTTCAGTTTGGGGAGCATACCGCCTGAGACGACCTGCGCCTGCTCCATGGCGGGAATCTGTGCGAGGGTGAGCCAGCGCATGACGTTGCCGTCTGCGCCTTTGACGCCGGGGACGTCGGTGAGGAAGACGAGGGTGTCGGCTTTGGTGCCGATGGCGCAAGCTGCGGCCATCTCGTCGGCGTTGATGTTGTAGTACTCACCGTCGAAACCAAGGGCGATGGAGGAGATGACGGGGACTGCGCCCATGGCCCAGATGGCCTCGAGCCACTTGGGGTCCATGGCGGCGATCTCGCCTACGAAGCCGAGGTCGGGGTTGGTCTTTTTCTTGCGTGCGCGGAAGACGTGTCCGTCGCCACCGGAGAGGCCGACGGCGGATTGGCCGTGCGAGCCGATGGCGGCGACGAGCGATTTGTTGACGCGGCCGGCGAGGACCATGAGTGCGGCGTCACGGGTTTCGGCATCGGTGATGCGGAGGCCGGAGATGAACTCGCTCTTTTTGCCCATGAGGGCAAGGGTGCGGGTTAACTGAACGCCCCCACCGTGGACGACGGCGACCTGGTTTCCGTCTGCGACGAGGTCGGCGATGGCTTTGCCGCAGGCGTGGAGGATCTTCTTGTCCTCGAGAGCGGCACCGCCTAGTTTGACCACAAATCTCACAGCAAGCCCTCCTCTTCGTTCCATCCGCAGATCAGGTTGAGGTTTTGAACGGCCTGGCCGGAGGCTCCCTTGAGAAGATTGTCGAGGCAGGAGACCATGATGAGACGCTTTCCGTCGGGAGCGAGCGCAAAGCCGAGGTCGCAGAAGTTGGTGCGAACGATGTGTTGTATCTCTGGCAGGTGCGGCGTGGTGCGAAGCCGGACCAGCGGGCTGTGTTGATAGAAGTTCTGGAGCACGGTGCTGATGGCAGCGGCTTCGGTTTTGGTTTTGAGGCGAAGGTAGATCGTGGACAGGATCCCGCGTGGTATGGGGAGTAGATGCGGGGTGAACTGGATTTGATCCGAGGTGATGTGAAGCTGCTCGAGCAGCTCGCCCGTATGGCGGTGGCCGAAGACGTTGTATGCGGAGAGATTGTCGGCTGCGTACATGAAGTGGGTTTTGGATGTGGGTGCTTTGCCTGCGCCGCTGACTCCCGATTTGGCGTCGCAGATGATGCCGTGGTCGAGGTCGACGAGGCCAGCCTGTACGAGCGGCGCGAGGGCGAGGATGATCGAGGTGGCGTAGCAACCGGGGTTGGCGACTAGACGGGCTTTGCGAATCTCGTCGCGATGCAGCTCGGGGCAGCCATAGACGGCTTCTGATTGAAGCTGTGCGGCGTGATCGGCGTTGGTGTCCTTCAGCTTGTAGATGTCGCGGTTGGCGTGGTGTTGGAGCCGCCATGCGCCGCTGAGGTCGATGACCTTGATGCCGCGTTCGATGGCTTGGGGAACCCACTCACGGGACTGCTCGTGTGGTGTGGCGAGGAGGAGGACTTCGGTTCCGGAGTCGACGATGCGGTCCCATGAGAAGGGGAGGATCTCGTGGGCGTGATCTTTGCCCGCGACAGCAAGCTGGGGATGGATGTCTTCGAGGGAGTGCGGGGTGGTGGACTCCGGTTCGCCGGCGCGGCCGAGGAACGTGGGTGCGGTTCCGCGGAGTCTGGGATGATGCAGGAGCAGGCGCGCGAGCTCGCCGCCTGCATAGCCGCCGATGCCGGCGATGGCAGTGCGGGGCGCGGTGGTGCGGGCGGCGGGTTGTTCGAGGAGGTCGGTGATGGTGGAGTGAGAAGTTGCGTTAGCCAAGGTAGCCTTCGATTCGTGTCTTTAACAGGTTTGCTTGTTTTTCGTCCGGGCAGATGATGAGGACGGTGTCGTCGCCTGCGATGGTTCCTACGACCTCGGGCCAGTCCTCATAGTCGATGCCGGCGGCGATGGGTTGAGCGCTTCCGGTGGTGGTGACGAGGACGAGGAGGTTGATGGCCTGGCGCACCTCGAGGCCGAAGCTTTCGAGAACCTCGCGGATGCCGGGGAGTGCATCTTCGTCGGAGTCGTTTCCGTTGGGAAGAGAGTAGCCGTTCGGTCCTTTATTTAATCTCAATTCATGGATATCGCGCGATAATGTTGCTTGAGTGACATGAAATCCGCGTCCGGCTAGTTTTCGACGTAGCTCGTCCTGGCTGGTGACCGCGGTCTTTACCAGCAACTCTCGAATTACGGCGTGACGCTGTTGTTTCATGAGTTTGTTGTACCTGTGTTCGCGTAGTTAAGTCGTCAATTGTGGCTCAATTTGTTATAGAGCCCATCTGTATAAATATACATTATCTGTGTATATTTATACACACGTTGCTTCGTCTTCTTTTTCGTTGACGAGCGCTCCACAAAAAAGGAAGGGTTGTAGCCGGGATTTTGGTGCCGGGTGCGACGTATAGTGAAGCATGGAACGGTCCCTGGCAGCTAGTTTGAACCCAACTCGCCGAGATGCGGGTGTGTCTTCCTCGGTTTCGCCGTCATTAGTTGACGAGCGTTTTGACCACGACTCGTGTGGCGTGGGATTTGTGGCTTCGGTAGAGGCTTTGCCTTCGCATGTAATTCTGGAGCAGGCGCTGACGGCGCTGGGCAGGCTGGCTCATCGTGGGGCGACGGCGGCTGATGGCAAGAGCAGCGACGGAGTGGGCGTGATGACCGCGGTTCCGCGGTCGCTGCTGGTGAAGGCTGCGAACCTCTCGACCGACAACAAAATTGGCGACAAGCAGCTGCTGGGTGTGGGGATGCTGTTGATTCCGGTAGCGGAGACGCGTGCCGAGGAGGTCCTGGGACGGTGCCTGCTCTCGCATGACTTCGAGATTCTTTGTTGGCGCGATGTTCCGGTGCGGACGGAGTTCCTAGGGGAGACGGCGCTGGAGACGATGCCGAAGATTCGGCAGGTGCTGATTGTCGACGGTGTAGATGCAGAGCCGGAGACGATGGAGCGGCGGCTGTATCTGGCGCGGAAGCAGTTTGAGCGGGCGCATGAGCAGGGCGACGTTACGGGGTACGTATGCTCGCTATCGTCACAGACGATTGTTTATAAGGCGATGTGTACGGGAGTTTTCCTGCGGGATTTTTATCCGGATCTGGATTCGGAAGATTACGTTACGCCGTTCGCGGTATTTCATCAGCGCTATGCGACGAATACGCTGCCGACGTGGCATCGCGCGCAACCGGGGCGGAAGCTGGGGCACAACGGCGAGATCAATACGGTATGGGGAAACCGGGCGCGGATGGATGCTCGCGACTCGACGCTGCCGGTGGAGTGCAAGCCGGTGCTGACGAAGGATGGGACCGACTCTACGAGTCTGGACGAGGCGGTGGAGCTGCTGTCGCAGAATGGCAGGACGCTGGCTGAGGCGGTTCGTATGCTGCTGCCGCCAGCGACCGATGGGCATCATGAATCTTCTTTTTTGAGGTACCACACGGATTGCGCGGAGCCGTGGGATGGTCCGGCTGCGCTTGCGTTCAGCGATGGGCGTGTTGTGGGTGCGGCGTTGGATCGGAATGGGCTGCGGCCTTGTCGATTTGCGATTACGAGCGCGGGGCTGGTGGTTGCTGGGTCGGAGGCGGGGTTGGTGGATCTCGATCCGGAAGAGGTGACGCATAGCGGACGGCTGGGGCCGGGGCAGATGCTTCTGGTGGATCTGGAGAAGCACAAGGTTTATGAGGATGAGGAGCTGCTGGAGCTGTTCGACGTGGGAGCGACGTACGCCAAGCTGGTGGAAGATAGTCCTCTGATTGCGGCTGAGGCGCCAGTGGTGGATTTGGCAGCGCTGGCTGCGGTGCAGCGTGGGTTTGGCTATACGCGTGAAGACGTGAAGATGATTCTGCAGCCGATGGCGCTGGAGGGGAAGGACGCTGTGTATTCGATGGGGGACGATACGCCGCTGGCGTTTCTTGCCCGGTCGCCGCGTCCGATATATGCGTACTTTCGACAGAGGTTTGCGCAGGTGACCAATCCGCCGATTGATTCGCTGCGCGAGTCCTGCGTGGTGTCGCTGCATACGCGGCTTGGGCCGTGGCCTCACATGCTGGATAAAAATGCGCCGCTGCCCGGAGTTTCGCTGCCTTCTCCGTTTCTGACGCTGGGGCAGGTGGAGGCGCTGCGGAAGGGTGAGTATCCGCATCGGGAAGAGTTGAAGCTTGCGGAGTTGCAGGCGGTGTTTGGTGCGGAGAAAACGCTGACGCAGGGGATCGACGAGCTGTGCATGCAGGCGATCAAGCTGGTGCGGGAGGGGGCTCGTATTCTGCTGCTGTCTGATCGCAGTGCGAGTGCGGAGAGGCTGCCGATTCCGATGGCGATGGCTACGGGTGCGGTACATCATGCGCTGGTGGATGCGGGGTTGCGTACGCTCGCTGGGCTTGCTGTTGAGGCGGGAGACTGCAGGGATATTCATCATGCTGCGGTGCTGATTGGTTATGGCGCTGGAGCAGTCTGTCCGTGGCTTGCACTGGAGACGGGCAGGAGTCTTGCGCCTGCGGGTACTGACGCGGCGGATGCTGAGCGGAAGATGATGAAGTCGCTCGATGCCGGGCTGGCGAAGGTGATGTCGAAGATGGGGATCTCGGTGGTGGACAGCTACCGTGGGGCCCATCTGTTCGACATTCTCGGGTTGCACTCGAGTGTGGTGGCGCGATGCTTCTTTGGGACGCCGGCTCCGTTGTCCGGTGTCGGATTTGCGGAGGTGGAGCGGCAGCTGCGACAGACGTGGACTCCGGGTGAGTCTGTGGCTGCAGCTTCGGCAGAGCTGCCGGACTATGGGTGGGTGCGATTCCGGAAGGCTGATGTTTCGGAGCCGCATGCGTGGCAGCCGCCTACGGTGAAGGCGTTGCAGTCGGTGGTGGGGAGTGCGCGGAATGTTCCGCAGCCTACGGACCCCGCGGGTGCATTTGCGATCTATACGCGGGATGTAATTGCGCGTGATCCTGCGGTGTTGCGGGATCTGTTGGAGATTCGTCCGGCGGGGCCTGAGCTGGCGTTGAGTGATGTGGAGACGCCTGCGAGTCTGTGCAAGCGGTTTGTGGCTAGTGCGATGTCGCTAGGGTCTTTGAGCCCGGAGGCTCACCAGACGATTACGGCTGCGATGAATATGCTGGGCGGCCGGTCGAATACTGGCGAGGGTGGGGAGGATTCTGCGGTTTATCGGGTGCATCCTGAGGGCGCGGAGAGGGTCGATGCAGGCGGAGGGATGAGCCTTGCTGCGCGGTCGGGTGGAGGAGCGGCGGTGGCCGAGGCCGCAGTGGAAGCGCCCGCGGTGCATGTGTCGCTGAACAACAAGATCAAGCAAATTGCGTCGGGACGGTTTGGCGTGACGGCGGAGTATCTCGTGCATGCGGAGGAGATTGAGATCAAGGTGGCGCAGGGTGCGAAGCCAGGCGAGGGTGGACAGTTGCCTGGGCACAAGGTGAGCGGGCTGATTGCGCGGTTGCGTCATGCGCAGCCGGGAGTGGCGCTGATCTCGCCGCCGCCGCACCATGATATTTACTCGATCGAGGACTTGGCGCAGCTGATCTATGACTTGAAGCGCGTGAACCCGAAGGCTGCGATTGGGGTGAAGCTGGTGTCGGGTTGTGGCGTGGGTACGGTGGCTGCTGGTGTGGCGAAGGCTTATGCGGATTACATCGTGATCGCTGGGAACACTGGCGGGACTGGTGCGGCTGCGCTTTCGAGCATCAAGTATGCGGGGAATCCGTGGGAGCTGGGGCTTGCTGAGGCGCAGCAGGTGCTGATGCAGAACGGCATGCGCGGACGCGTGAGGCTGCGCACCGACGGCGGGCTGGCTACGGCGCGGGATATTTTGATTGCGGCGCTGCTGGGCGCGGATGAGTATGCGTTCGGGACGGCGGTGCTGGTGGTGCTGGGCTGCGACATGGCGCGGCAGTGTCATTTGAATACTTGTCCGACGGGGATTGCGACACAGAAGCCGGAGCTGCGGGCGAAGTTCCGTGGAAAGCCGGAGCATGTGGTGCGGTTCTTCGAGCAGCTTTCGGGGGATCTGCAGCATCTGTTAGCTCGGTATGGACTTCCTTCGATGGAGGCGGCGATTGGGCGCTCGGATCTGTTGGAGCAGGTTCGGTTCGATGGGAATCTTGATCTGCAGCCGATGTTGGCGAAGGTGTCGGATGGGCCGAGCCGGTTTATGGGCGTGCGGAATACGCAGCCGGTGGCGGGGCCACCGCTCGATGAGCCCTGGGTTGGGCCGGCGATGACGGCGACGGATGCTGGAGAGCCTTTTGTTGTGGACTCGAAGATTGCTAACTCTGATCGTGCGGTGGGTTCTCGGTTGGCGGGAGAGCTGGCGCTGCGTCGAGCGCAGGGAGAGCTTGCGGCGGATATTACGTTCAACCTGACGGGAACGGCTGGACAGTCGTTTGGCGCGTTCACGGTGGATGGGATGAAGCTGGTACTCGATGGACAGGCGAACGATTTCGTCGGGAAGGGCCTGTCGGGTGGCGAGCTCGTGATTCGAGCGCGTGGTCTGGCGGCGAAGGACAGCGGGAAGCATGTGATTCTTGGCAACGTCGCTCTCTATGGCGCGACGTCCGGGCGGTTGTTTGCAGCAGGACGTGCTGGAGAGCGGTTTGCGGTTCGCAACTCGGGCGCGATTGCCGTTGTCGAGGGGGTGGGTGACCATGGGTGCGAGTACATGACTGGTGGTGTGGTGGCGATTCTTGGCAGGGTTGGCATTAACTTTGGCGCTGGGATGACGGGGGGCCTGGCGTGGGTTTTGGATGCGGATGGTTCCTTCGTGTCGGGGCTGAGGTATCACCCGGAGTTCATTGATGCGGAGCCGTTTGATGTCGTTGGCGCTGAAGCGCAGGAGAGTCTGCGGGCGTTGATTGCGGAGCATGTGAAGGAGTCAGGGAGCGGGCTGGGGCAGGCGATGCTGGCGGATTGGCCTGCGCGGGCTGCGGAGTTCATTCGGTTGACTCCGCGTCCCCAGGCTTAGACGCTGATCAGGCTGCTGTGGTGTGGCGTTGGGATGGCGCGCCGCAGCAGCCTGAGAGGACGACTGGTTAGATTGCGGCTACGCCGTAGATGTGTTCGGCGATGCACTTCCGTGAGACAGGGATTGCATAAAGATTCATTTTGGAGGAATGAATCGTAATTCATTCTTGGCAAAGTCGTGTGGATTCATTAGAGTGGCGGCACCGGAGATTTCCGGTTTGAGGCCTGGACTGAAACGATTAGCGAAGAAGACGAGGCCTGATTCGATTAAGGCAGATGTGCCGGCAACGGGACCCGGAAGCGAAAAATATCAACGCATTCTGGATGCGGCGGTGGAGGTCATCGCCGAGCACGGTTATTTCAGTTCGCCGGTAAGTGCGATTGCGAAGCGCGCCGGGGTGGCGGATGGGACGATCTATCTCTACTTCAAGAGTAAGGATGACGTGCTGCGGACGGCGATCGACTCGACCTTCGACAAGTTTCATCGGCAGGTGGAGGAGGAGTTCAAGACGCTGCATGGGCCGCGGGAGCAGCTGGAGTACATCGCGCAGGTTCACCTGGAGAGCCATGCGGTGAATCGTAGCATGGCGGTGCTGATGCAGACCGAGGTGAGGCAGAGCGCGAAGTTTATCGCGGAGTTTTCGCATCATCATCTCGTGAAGTACATCCAGGTGGTGCGCGAGGTGGTGCGGCGGGGGCAGCAGGAGGGTATCTTCCGGAGGGATGTGTCCGACGGCGTGGTGGCTCACTGCATGTTCGGGGCGATTGATGAGCTGCTGAGTTCTGCTGTGTTTACGGGACGGGTCTATGATTCGAAGGCGACTGCGGCGCAGGTTATGGATGTGCTGCTGAGTGGGATTCAGACGAAGTGAACACCTGTCATGGTTGTGGTGATTTGGGAAAGGGTCGCAAAAGCAGATTCCTCCGCTGCGCTGCGGAATGACAACAATAAATGCGTTGCGGAATGACAACAAAAGAGATTTGGAGATGAATGATGTTTGATTTTGTGACTTTGAATGATGTTTTGGAGCAGGCGACGGGGCGGGGCGGTCGAGCTGTGATGATGGGGCAGGGTGTGGATGGGGTTTGGAATCCGATTACATCTGATGAGCTTTATGGGCGGGTGAGGGCGCTGGCGGATGTGTTTCGCGGATGGGGTGTGGGGAAGGGCGATCGCGTGGCGATTGTTTCGGAGAACAGGTGGGAGTGGCCTGTGACGGACTTTGCTACGCTGGCGATTGGGGCAGTGGATGTGCCGCTCTATCCGACGCTGACGCCGGAACAGATTGGGTATATGTTGCGGGACTCGGGGGCGAAGGTGGCGGTGCTGTCGTCGCAGGACCAGTATGACAAGTTGTCGGCTGCGGGGGAGCTGCCCGAGCTGGAGCATGTGGTGGTGATGGACGCGGGAGAGTTTCCGAACGCGGAGAGCTTTGGCGCGCTGATGGAGGGGGCGAAGGCGAAGCAGCAGAGGGATGTGGGCTTCGATGGGATGCTGAAGACGGTGAAGCCGGAGGATCTGGCGACGATTATTTACACGTCGGGTACAACGGGAGAGTCGAAGGGCGTGATGCTGACGCATGGAAACCTGACGAGCAATGTGAACTTCTCGACGGGCAAGATGGGATTTTCTGAGAAGGATAGCTGCATCTCTTTTCTGCCGCTGTCGCATGTGACGGCGCGGCATCTGGATTACTCGATGATGTGCCATGGGGCGCGGCTGGCATATTGTCCGAAGTTTGACCAGCTGGCGGCGGCGATGAAGGAGGTGAAGCCGACGGTGTTTGTTGCGGTGCCGCGGGTGTATGAGAAGATTCGGCAGGCGGTGGAGGGCAAGTCGGCTGCGTCGCCGGCGAAGTTGAAGATACTGCGCTGGGCGTTGGGCGTGGGGAAGAAACATCGGCCGGAGATCCTGGCAGGGACGACGCCTGGTTCGGTGAGCTGGAAGATTGCGAACAAGCTGGTGTACTCGAAGATTCGCGAGGCGTTTGGCGGGAGCGCTGAGGTGTTCATCTCGGGCGGCGCGCCGCTTGGGATGGATTCGGCGGGGTGGTTCGCGGATGTTGGGATCCGGATTTTTGAGGGGTATGGGTTGACGGAGACCTCGCCGGTGATTGCGCTGAACTTTCCGGAGGCGCATCGGATTGGGACGGTTGGGCAGGCTTTGAAGAATGTGGAGTGCCGATTTGCGGAAGACGGCGAGCTGGAGGTGCGGGGGCCTTCGGTGTTTGTGGGGTACTGGAAGAAGGAGGAAGCGACCAAGGAAGCATTTACTGCGGATGGGTGGTTCAAGACTGGGGATATCGGGAATATCGATAAGGATGGGTACCTGTCGATTACGGACAGGAAGAAGGAGCTGCTGAAGACGAGCGGAGGAAAGCTGATTGCTCCGCAGCCGATTGAGAATAAGCTGAAGGCGAATGTTCTGGTGGCGCAGGCGGCTCTGGTGGGCGATAAGCACAAGTTTGCGTGTGTGCTGATTTCTCCGAACTTCGCGGCGCTTGAAGGATGGGCGAAGGGGCAGGGCATCAACGCCGGTGATCATGCGGCGCTGGTGAAGGATGCGAAGGTGGTGAAGGCTTACCAGGAGATCGTAGATAAAGTGAATATGGGCCTGGCGAACTTTGAGAGTATGAAGCGGATGAGCGTGGTTGCCGAGGAGTGGAGCGTGGAGGATGGAACACTGACTCCGAGTATGAAGTTGAAGCGCCGGGTGGTGGAGCAGAAGTACGCGAAGGAGATTGGAGATTTCTATGCGGATGAGGCGACTGCATCGAAGGGGTGAGTTAGATGGTTTAGGGGGCGGTGTGTTGCGCGTCATGGGTGTGATGGCGCTTGCTGGTGGAGTTTGTCTGGCGCAGATGGGACCGCCGGTTTGCGCGGTGCCGGCGGGAAAGCAGGTTGCCAGTTTGCGGCCTCAAGTAGGACCGAGGCCTACGGTGGAGGCCGCGGTGGCTACGGGGGAGACCGCGGCGGCAGATCCGACGATGGTGGTGGCGGCAGAGCCGATGGAGAACTTTGGGGTGGCGCGATATCGGCTGGAGGACTACGCCGATTGCGTGGGGACGGGTGGGTGCTACTGGGCGGATCTGGATGCTCAGGCTAAGCGGGCAGAGGCCGGGTTGAAGAGGCTGATCGCTGCGGAGAAGGTGGGCGAGAAGCTGGCGCTGGTCTTGGATATTGATGAGACGTCGCTGACGAACTACTGCGAGATGAAGCGGGAGGACTACGGATTTATCTCGGTGCCGTTCAACGAGTGGGCGGTCTCACCGGAGGCGGACATGCCGATAGCGGGGACGCTTAGGTTGTTCAATGAAGCTCGGGCAGCGGGGTTGGAAGTTTTCTTTATCACGGGGCGGCCTGGGGAGCAGAGGGCAGCTACGGCGAAGAATCTCGAGGCTGCAGGGTATAAGGGATGGAAGGGGCTCGCGCTGCGAGAGGGGCCTCAGAAGACAATGGCTACAGTCGCTTACAAGAGTGAGGAGCGAAAGAAGATTGTGGATGCGGGGTATCGGATCGTGATGAGCGTTGGGGACCAGTGGAGTGACTTGAATGGGGAACCCAGGGCGGAAATCAGCGTGAAACTGCCGAATCCCTTTTACTATTTGCCTTAGGATTGTGCAGGGGGCTTGATTTGGGGACTTTAGTATCCGGCGATAGGACGGTGTTGCGGCGGGCGCGTAAGGCGGGGCGGAGGTTTTTAAATCCGGTGCCTACCGTGATCGGTGGGTTGAGTACGATGTTCAAAGTGCTGCCGCATTATTTGATGAATAAAGCGGAGACGGTGCCGGTGAGGGCGCTGGGGCCGTTCCACACTGATGTTTCGATGTATGACGCGGCTCCTGCGAGTGGGCTCCGGGTGACCTGGATGGGGCACTCCTCGATGCTGATGGAGATTGATGGGCTGCGAGTGCTGATGGACCCGATGTGGGATGAGCGGGCTTCTCCGACGCGATGGGCGGGCCCGAAGAGGTTTTTTGCTGCTCCGATGCGCCTGGAGGAGTTGCCGCCTGTGGATGTGGTGTTGGTGTCGCATGACCACTACGACCACCTGGGCGAGGTTACGATTCGAGGATTGGCGCGGCTGGCGTCGATGCGTGAGGCGAGGTGGGTGACCTCGCTTGGTGTGGGAGAGCTGTTGCGGGGATTTGGAGTTGATGCTGCTCGGATCTCGGAGCTGGATTGGACGCAGAGTGTCTCCGTGGGTGGAGTGGAGATCACAGCAGTTCCGTCGCGGCATTTTTCCGGGAGAAGCCTATTCAATCGGTTTGAGACTCTTTGGTCGGCGTTTGTTTTTAAGGGTCTAAAACACAGGGTTTACTTTGGTGCGGACTCGGGATGGTGGGAGGGGTTTGCGGAGATCGGCGCGACGTATGGACCGTTCGACCTGACGATGCTGGAGATCGGAGCGTTTGATGCGCTGTGGAATGCAATTCATCTGGGGCCGGATGGTGCGGCACGTGCGTTCGAGGCGCTAGGCGACAAGGGATTGATGATGCCTATTCATTGGGGTCTGTTCGACCTGGCGCTGCATGCGTGGCGGCAGCCGATAACGGCGATGCTGGAGATTGCCGATGAACGGGGGATTCGGTTGTGGGCGCCAGAGCCGGGACGGCCAACAGAGGTAGTCAGTGGGGTGGAAGTGCGGTCGGATTGGTGGCTGTGAGCGGGCTCTAGTGCCGCGCGAAGTCAACACTGACGATAGTTGCTACCTCTACTGGAACGCCATCCACCAGATAGGGCCGGAAGCGCCAGGTGCGTACTGCGCTGGTTGCGGCGCTTCGTAGCAGGCGGTGTCCTTTGAGGACGCGCAGGTTCTCGACGGTACCTTTTTTCGAGATGATGGCCTGCATAACGACATTTCCCTGCGTATGGGTGAGACTAGCGAGCTTCGGGTAGGTAGGCTTTGGAGCGGAAAGAAGATTCGCTGCCATGACACCGGACGATACGTTGACACGGCGATTGGAGAGCACTGAGGGAGTCCATCGAGTGGCTGCGCGAGGGGCTGGTTCAGGGGAACGAGCATCTGTGCCAGCGGTGGTGTCAGTGGCTACTTCGGCAGAGCTCTCGCTGTAGGCGGGGGCAGAACTTGGCGATGGGTCGAAGGAACTCGATGCGGTTGTGCTGGATTGTCTGGTTGCGATCGGGGATCGCGGGTTTACGGACTGATCGCTTTTGGCCACGGACCTCGAGGTCGTGTTTGATGGGTCGGTGGTGAAGACTGCTGAGGGTTTCTGGGTCTCGTGAGGTAGAGAATCTGCGCTGGGTGGAAGAGTCTCGCTGACGGGGACGGCGTTTGCCTGGGCCGTGTCACGCCCGAGACGCCGGTACACGAGACCCGCAAGGAGCAGCACGCCGCAGAGAAGAAGAATTGGGAATGCATATTGTCTCCCGGAAGAGAACAGATGTTTGGACCGTGTCCAGGGCTGAGCGAAGGCCAGAGGGAATTTCTTGGTTTGCCAAAATTTCTTTGGCTCTGGGTCGTGCTTCGGCTCGTTTGCCTGGTTCGCCTCGACATTCTTCCTGACTTCATTTTGTCGTGTTGCCTGGAGGGGGTCTTGATTTGAATCAGAGTCGTCGTGCCGTGTGAGTGGCGGAACGGCGGCGGAGAACTTCGCATCGTTGGCGTCTCTGACGTGCGGAGTGACGTTCTGGCTGTGGGGTTGCGGCGCAGCGGGCAGCACAAGCGAAGGGATGTTTTCGAGTCGCGGCTCCATTCGGCTAATCCGTTGGTCGATTGAGTCGAGGTAGAACTTGACCTCCAGGCTGCTGAGCTCGAGCCGGGTGAGCGATTCTGTGAGAATGTTCACGTTGGCGTGGGAGTCGGCAGCTATCGCATCGAGTGAGGAAGCAAAGGCGGGCTGGAGGATCAGTTCTTGTGGTCCTTGGTCCGGAGTGGTGTCGGAGATAAAGGTATCGGGGTGTGTCGCGAGGGGCGGATGGTCCGGGGAGGAGCGGTCGAGCGCTAGAGAATGTTCGTCAGGGTCGACAATAGATTCTGAACAGGGGCTGTCGGGGTGTTCGGCGCTGATTCGACTGCAGCCTCCCACGCTGATGAGGAAGTCGATGATGAGGTTGACCGGCAGGCTGATCTCGCGGTCGGAGGTGGCGACGTCAGGGCCGCCGCTGGCTACGGCGAGGATCGTGAGGACGGTACGGAGGGAGACCTGGCTCTCCCGTTCCATAAAGGTTTTAGCCAAAACGGAGAGATCGGCGCGAAGCTGGGTGTCCTTTTGAAGCCTTCGGGCGAAGGTGAAAAAGTTGTCCGGTACACCGAAGGCGACGCCACTGCTCCGGAAAAAATCCTGCAGCTCGTCGATGTACTCCCCGAACCGGGAGATTGTTTCCTGCGAGTCGGAGAAGAAGGTCATGGCAGTAGTTTTGATGCCAATTGACGACGAGTGGTGATCCTGCCGGGCGTGAAGTGTGGAAATTGGCAGATTGAGGCTTGCGGCCGGTCGATGACACCGATGGTCTGGCCAAGGGGTGCGGCTAACTGAGGTATGATTTCGCTGACGTTTAAAGGAGATTGCGATGCGGGTTGGGATGTTGACTGGAGGCGGAGATTGTCCTGGGCTGAACGCTGTGATCCGGGCGGCGGTACGTAAGGGGATTTTGCACCATGGGGATGAGTTTGTCGGCTTCATGGAGGGGTGGCGGGGCGTGTTAGATGACGTAACGATGCCGCTTACGCTCGAGACGACCTCTGGGATTCTGCATCGGGGTGGGACGATTCTGCGGTCTTCGAGAACGAACGTGAAGAAGATTCCTGGTGGGTTTGAGAAGTGTCTTGAGGTGCTGGGGAGACACAAGCTGGATGCTCTGATTGCGCTGGGTGGAGACGATACCCAGTCGATCAGTTTGGCGTTGAGCGAAAAGGGCGTGAAGTGCGTGGGCGTGCCGAAGACGATCGACAACGATTTGAATGGGACTGACGCCTGCTTCGGGTTTGATACGGCTGTGGGGATTGCCACCGAGGCGGTGGACCGGCTGCACTCGACCGCAGAGGCGCATAACCGCGTGATGGTGTGTGAGGTGATGGGGCGCGATGCTGGATGGATCGCGATTACGGCAGGCATCGCAGGCGGCGCGGATGTGATTCTTGTGCCGGAGGTGCCGATCGATATCGAAGAGGTGTGCCGGTTGGTGAAGTATCGGCGTGAGCATGGGAAGAAGTTTTCGATTGTGGTCGCGGCCGAGGGCGCGCAGTTTCCGGAGACAGGGCAGGCGACCCACGGGACTTCTGTCGACTCGTTTGGCCATGCGCGGCTGAGCGGGATTGGGCAGGCGCTGGCTGAGGAGATTGAGAAGCGGACCGGCTATGAGACACGTAGCGTGAACCTGGGGCATACGCAACGGGGAGGGACTCCTTCGGCCTATGACCGGATGCTGGCTACGCGGTATGGCGTGGCGGCGATTGACCTGGTGCATGCGGGTAAGTTTGGCCGTCTGGTGGTGCTGAAGGGGACCGAGATCACGGATATCCCGTTGGCGGACGCGATCGCCAAGACGAGAACGGTGGGGGAGGACTTACTGGCGGTGATGAAGGGGTTACAGCCGTTAGGTTCCAGTTAACAAAGGGAGATTTTTGTTGTGCCGGTAGACAAAAGGGGGTACAAAGAGGGTGCTGGTGTTGCTCTGCATCCGGCATCCACTTTGCACTGCTTTCGTCGAACGGAGACTTGTGATGGCTGTGTCGGTACAGGCAACGGTGCGTGAGGTGATGGACATCCGGCAGGCGTCGGAGTATCTGGGCATCAGCGGGGACACGTTGTACAGATACGCGTCGGAGGGGTTTATTCCTGCGTTCAAACTGGGGAATCGGTGGCGGTTTAAGAAGACGCTGCTGGATGCCTGGATGGATGAGAAGTCGGGCGTGAAGCCACCTGCGCCGATTGCTGTGATGCCAAAGCAAAAGAAGCCAGTTGCGAGGGCGCGGTAGACGGATTGATTAAACTGCTGGCGTTGCACATCGATGGATACGTTGTCCTGTTCGGGGCAGTTGCAGTCGCGGCGTTCTGGTTTGCGATTCAGCTTTGCTGGTCGGCTGCGGGCAAGCCCTGGTATGGAGTGGTGGGGCGGCTTGTGGGGGCGCTGGCGCTGCTGGGACTGGGAATCGTGATGATCTTTTTTACTGCCTTCGGGACCTGACTGAGGGGTTCGATTATCTGCGATGGAGGTTCGAACCTCTGTGCCGTATGGTGCGTGCTGCTTAGGCCGGTTGAAGTGTAATGACCGTGATCTCCGGAGGACAGTTGAGTCGGAAGGGCAGCCCCACGGTGCCGATGCCGCGATTAACGTAAAGCTGCATCTGATTGAAGCGGTAGTGGCCTTCCGGATATTTTTCGCCTAGTGGAGGCAGGATGAGTGGGCCGAGGAAGGGCAGACGGACCTGGCCGCCATGGGCGTGGCCGGAGAGCATGAGATCGACGAGCGGGCCACGGGGATGGGCGACGACGGTGTCTGCGTAGTCGGGCTCGTGCGCCATGAGAATGACTGGGCCGTCGGGCTTTGTGGGGATGGCGAGATCGAGGTTGGGAGCGCTGGTGCCGGGGTCGTCGACGCCGCAGAGCCAGAGGCGAGCGCCGTTGCGTTCGATGGGAAGATACTGGTTAACGAGAACTGGCGTGCCGCGGCTGGAAAGAGCCTGGATGACCATCGGGGCGTCGACGGCTACGTCGTGATTGCCGAGGATCGCGTAGCGCAGGGGGGCGGTGAGGGTGGCAACGATCTCGGCGCAGCGGTGGGCTGCGTGTTTGCCTGCTATGA
The DNA here is from genome assembly GCF_040358255.1 of Tunturibacter gelidoferens. NCBI lineage: Bacteria > Pseudomonadati > Acidobacteriota > Terriglobia > Terriglobales > Acidobacteriaceae > Tunturiibacter > Tunturiibacter gelidiferens. Next base: position 4,211,408 of record NZ_CP132938.1, on the reverse strand, counting down.
AGGTGATGGAGCCGTGGGTGATGAAGTCGCCGGTGAGGAGGACGAGGTCTGCGGCCAACGTGTTGACCTTGCTGATGACGCGCTCGAGGAAGAAGGGCTCGGTGTACTCGTCGAGGTGGATGTCGCTGAGTTGAACGATGCGGTAGCCATGGAAGGCGGAGGGAAGATTTGCGATGGCGATGGGGCGTTGGACGACGTCGACTTCGTGGCGAGCGATCTCTCCAGAGTAGAGAGCCAGAGCTGCGGCGGTGGTCCCTGAGCCTATGAGGAAGTTGCGTCGAGTAAAGCGCGACGGCTGAGCGGATTGAGAGCCGGGCATACTTCATGATACCGGTGGAAGGGGATAGACGAAAGGCGGTGTTCGATCTGGGAGTTGGGTAGAATCAGAGGTAATGAATTTTAGTCTGAGAAAGAAAAGAGCCGGCGCTGGGGCGAAGGCAGCTGGCGTTGATGGGATCCTGATCACTCATCTGCCGGATGTTCGTTACTTGTGTGGATTCACCGGCTCGAGCGCGGTGCTGGCGTTGGTGGGCGCACGCGCAACGCTGTTTACCGATGGACGGTACACGGTGCAGGCGCGGGCGGAGGCGGCTGGGACTAAGGTCGTGATTGCGAAGAAGCCGGCTGTGGTGGCGGCTTGTGAATGGCTTGAAGCAACTGGGGTGAGGCGCTGTGGGTTCGACGCGGCGCATACGACGGTGACCGCTTTGGAGACGATGCGGAAGGCGCTTTCGGCGAAGGTGCGACGGGGGATGTTTGTGGCGGTGGGGCCGGTGGTGGCCAGGATGCGAGAGGTGAAAGATGCCGACGAGATAGAGCTGATACGGGCCGCTGCGCTGGTGGGGTGCGATCTATTTGATGGCATGCTGACGTATCTTGAGGCGGGGCTGACTGAGGTGGAGGTGGCGGCGACGCTGGAGTACGCAGCGAGGCTAGCGGGTGCGGAGGGGATGTCGTTCGATACGATCGTTGCGAGTGGAGAGCGATCGGCGCTGCCGCATGGGCGAGCGACGAGGGCAAAGCTGCCGAAGCAGGGGTTCGTGACGTTGGACTTCGGTGTTATTCTCGACGGATATTGCAGCGATATGACCCGTACCGTGCACATGGGCAAGGCGTTGCGTAATGAGCGGGACGTGTATGATTCTGTGCTGGAAGCGCAGGAGGCTGCGGTCGCCGCTGTGGCGCCGGGCGTGACTGCCGGAGAGGTGGACGAGGCGGCCAGGAGCGTTTTGCGGAGGGTGAAGCTGGATAAATACTTCAGCCACTCTACCGGGCACGGTGTTGGGTTGGAGATTCATGAAGGACCGAGACTTGCAGCGAAGCAGACGCAGGTGTTAAAGCAGGGAATGGTGATTACAATCGAACCTGGTGTGTATATGCCGGGACAGTTCGGTTTGCGCATTGAAGATATGGTTTTGGTGACGGCTAATGGCGGTGAAGTTTTGACGCCCAGTGTGAAGGCCTGGATAGAGCTCTAAAAAAGACATGGTGCCGGAAGAGGCACGGGAAGAGACATGATGGACGGAAATAAGTTGAATGAGCTGCGCGAACTGGTCGAGTTTTTGAAGGCGAATGAGATCGCCGAGTTCGATATGGAGCAGGACGACCTGAAGGTGCGGATCAAGTTTGCGGGTGAGCCTGCTGCCGCGCCTGCCGGTGGGTTTGATATGGCGCAGTTGAGTCGATTGATGGCGTCAGCTCCTGCTGCTGCGCCGGTGTCTGCTGCTGCTCCTGTGGGTGGGGCGATTGCAGCTGCTCCGGCTGCTGAGGTTGAGGAAAAGCTGCATGAGGTGAAGTCGCCTATTGTGGGGACCTTCTATGAGTCGCCGTCACCGGGCGCGCCTGCGTTTGTGAAGGTAGGCGATCAGGTGGAAGTGGGGCAGGTGCTCTGCATCGTTGAGGCCATGAAGCTGATGAACGAGATTGAGTCCGATGTGGCCGGCGAAGTGGTGAAGCGGATCGCGGCGAGCGGCCAGCCGGTGGAGTATGGACAGGCACTGTTTGCCATCAAGTCGCGATAAGAGACGGTAGCGATCCGTCAGCAAAGATTCGTAAAAGATCGATGGAAGGCTCCTGTATTTATGTTTCGTAAGGTATTGATTGCCAATCGTGGGGAGATTGCACTGCGCGTGATCAGCGCTTGCAAAGAGATGGGTATCCGCACGGTCGCGGTATATAGCGAGGCTGATCGGAATTCGCTTCATGTGCGGTTTGCCGATGAGGCGATCTGCATTGGACCTCCACGTTCGGCGGACAGCTATCTGAATGTGCCTGCCGTGATCTCGGCGGCTGAGATTGCGGACGTTGACGCGATTCATCCCGGGTATGGATTGTTGAGCGAGAATGCGAACTTCGCAGAGGTGTGCCGGGCTTCGAATATCAAGTTCATTGGGCCTCCGCCAGAGGTGACGCGGATGATGGGCGAGAAGTCCACGGCGCGACAGACGATGAAGAAGGCGAAGGTGCCGATTCTGCCGGGGTCGGACGGCGTGATTGCCGACGAAAACGAAGCGCTGGAGTGGGCGAAGGATGTGGGATATCCGGTGATTCTGAAGGCTGTCGCAGGCGGCGGCGGTCGCGGAATGCGCATCTGTCGCAACAAAGAAGAGCTACCGGGGATGTATCAGCAGGCTTCTACGGAAGCAGCGAATGCATTCGGCAACGGCGATATGTACATGGAGAAGTTCATTGAACGACCTCGGCATATCGAGTTCCAGGTGCTGGCGGATGAGCATGGAAATGTAATGAGCCTGGGCGAGCGGGAGTGTTCGATTCAGCGTCGGCATCAGAAGCTGATCGAAGAGGCTCCTAGTCTGATGATCACGCCGAAGTTGCGGGAGGAACTAGGTAAGACGATCAAGCGAGCGCTGGAGAATATCGGTTATTGGAACGCCGGGACCATCGAATTTTTGATGGATGAGGATGGCAAGATCTACTTCATCGAGATGAACACCCGGATCCAGGTGGAGCATTGTGTCACCGAGATGGTTACAGGAATTGACCTGGTAAAGGCTCAATTACGGATTGCCGCGGGGGAGAAGCTGACCTCGATTATTACGCGCCCGGTGGAGATTCGTGGACATGCGATCGAGTGCCGGATCAATGCAGAACATCCGGAGAAGTTCACACCCAGCGCCGGAAAGATTACGGCTTTCAATCTGCCGGGCGGCAATGGGGTGCGGGTGGATACTGCCCAATATGCTGAGGGATTTGTGCCGCCTTACTACGATTCGTTGATCGCAAAGCTGATCTGCCATGGATCGGATCGCGAAGATGCGATGAACAAGATGCAGCGGGCTCTGAGCCAGTTTGTGGTGCAGGGAATCCATACGACGATTCCGCTGCATGAGAAGATCTTTGCGGATAAAGAATTTCGGTCGGGGCAGTTCGATACGAAGTTTATGGAGCGATTCTTCGAGCGGCAGAAGGACAGCTAGGTGGAGACCTCTCTGCCTCGCTTGTATCCGATTGTGGATGACGGGTTTCTGGTGAGTCGCGGCTTTACGGTTGAGCGATTCGCGAAGGAACTAAGAGCAGCTGGGGTTGGGCTGCTCCAGTATCGCAGTAAGACGACAGGTCCTCGGGAGGTTCTGAGGGTTGCAGCGTTAATTCGTGATGCGATGGCTGGAAGTGAGTGTCGATTGATTTTGAATGACCGGGCAGATCTCGCGTTGCTTGCCGGGTGGGATGGAGTTCATGTAGGGCAGGAGGATCTGTCGCCTGATGAAGCACGCCGGGTTGTGGGGGCACAGCGTTGGGTGGGGGTTTCGACGCATACCGAGGAGCAGGCTCGACAGGCGGAGTTGAGTTCTGCGGATTATGTTGCCGTGGGGCCGGTGTTTGCTACGGGGACGAAGCTGGATGCGGAACCGATTATTGGTTTGGCGGGTGTGAGGCTGGCGCAGAGACTGACGAAGAAGCCGATTGTGGCGATCGGTGGAGTTACGCGGGCGAATGCGCGAAGTGTGATCGATGCCGGGGCGGATTCGGTTGCGGTGATCAGCGCATTGATCGCTGAGGGGGAGTCGGTTGAGAAAGTGGCGAGAGACTTTCTCGATGTTTTGCGGTAGAACAGACGAACGTGAATCTTGTGAAAAAAATAACAGCAGATCCCCCTGCTTCGCTTCGGGATGACAAACAAATAGGCATTGTGGACGATGCTGCACCGGTGTCGTCGGCTCCTCAGTTTGTACAGGGGATGGGGCTGTTTTCGGCGACCGCGATTGTGATGGGTTCGATGATCGGGTCGGGCATCTTCATTGTGTCGGCGGATATGTCGCGCGGGTTGGGTTCGCCGGCGTTGCTGATTGCGGCCTGGCTGGTGACGGCGGCGATGACCATGATCGGCGCGCTGAGCTACGGGGAGCTCGCGGCGATGATGCCTAAAGCCGGTGGACAGTATGTTTATCTCCGCGAGGCGCTTGGGCCGCTGTGGGGTTTTCTTTATGGGTGGACTCTTTTCCTGGTGATTCAAACGGGGACGATTGCGGCCGTGGGGGTTGCGTTCGGAAAGTTTCTTGGAGTTTTCTTTCCGAGTGTGAGTGCGCAGAACTGGATCTGGCACATTGGGCACGTTCCGCCGTGGCATGTGGGACCAATGATGTTGGGCAACATGGATATTGGGCTGAATACGGCGAACCTGTCGGCGATTGTGGTGATCACGCTGCTGACGCTGCTCAATACCTTTGGCGTGAAGATGGGGGCGGCAGTGCAGAATGTCTTCACCTCTGCGAAGGTGCTTGCGTTGGCGGCGGTGGTGCTGGTGGGTGTGCTGGCAAAGAATTCGGTTGCGGTGGCGGCGAACTTTGGGGCGGGCTGGCAACACTTCTGGACGGGGGCAGGATGGCACACGTTGCATGCGGTGCAGGTGGGGGTGGGTGGCCCGACCGCCTATGTTGGATTGCTAACAATGGTGGCGGTGGTTCAGGTGGGATCGCTGTTCAGCTCGGATGCGTGGAACAACGTTACCTTTACGGCGGGCGAGATCAGGAACCCGAAGAAGAATCTTCCGCTCTCGTTAGCGATTGGCACGGGCGTGGTGCTGCTGCTGTATGTGCTATGCAACTTCGTTTATCTGAGTGTGCTGCCGCTGGCGGGCGATGCAGCGGCGACGACGATTGCGGGCCGAGGGATTCAGTTTGCTTCTGAGGACAGGGTTGCGACGGCGGTGATGGAGCAAGCCCTTGCTGGCTACGGCGCGAGGCTGATGGCTGCGGCGATTCTGATCTCGACCTTTGGATGTGTAAACGGAATGCTCTTGGCGGGTGCGCGGGTGTACTACGCGATGAGCCGGGATGGGCTGTTTTTTAAGTCTGTGGGGAGGCTGAGTGAGAGGTCGAAGACGCCGGTGAACTCGCTGTGGGTGCAGTGGGCGTGGACCTGCCTGTTGTGCCTCTCGGGGAGTTATGGGCAGCTTCTGGATTATGTGATCTTTGCCGTGCTGGTCTTTTATATTCTGACGATTGCGGGGCTGTTTGTGCTTCGGCGGACTCGGCCGACGGCGGCGCGGCCTTATCGGGCGTTCGGGTATCCTCTGCTGCCGGGGCTTTATATCGTGATGGCGCTGTGGATTTGTGCAGTACTATTGCGTTACAAACCTCAGTACACGTGGCCGGGCCTGATAATTGTTCTGTTGGGCATACCGGTGTATCTGGTGTGGAAGCGACAAGCTGTCGCGGATGCTGTTTAGGAAGTTGGGAGATTAGAGCGCGCATGGGAAATTTGTTTGCCAAGAAGTCGATGAACAAGATGATGGCCGAGGCCAATGAACATGGCGTCGATACACTGGAGCGGGTGCTGGGGCCAGTGCAGTTGACTGCACTCGGCATCGGCGCGGTGATCGGTGCAGGTATCTTCGTGCTGAGCGGATTGGGAGCGAGAACCGCCGGGCCTAGCCTGATGCTGGCATTTGTGCTGAGCGGGTTGGGATGCGCCTTCGCGGGATTGTGCTATGCGGAATTTGCGGCGATGATTCCGTTGGCAGGCAGCGCCTACACCTATGCGTATGCGACCCTGGGTGAGTTGATCGCGTGGATCATCGGGTGGGATCTGACGCTTGAGTACGCGATGGGCGCGAGCACGGTGAGTTCGGGTTGGTCGAACAATTTTGTAGAGATGCTGAACATCTTCCATCTCAGGTTTCCCTTATGGCTGGCCTATGATCACTGGACGGGGCTGAGGCAGGCGACCGATCGTGTGGCGAGAGGCATGGTTTTGAGCTCTCATCCGGGCATGGTTCCGGGTACTCCAGCGTTCAGCGATGCGATGGACGCATTGAAGGCGGCGCATCCGCCCGAACTTGTGACCCAGGCGCATGCGCTGTTGAATGCACCACACATCTTTGGAGTGGAGATCGGGGTCAATGTACCGGCTTTCCTGATTGCGCTGGTGATTACAGCGGTGCTCGTGGTGGGCATTAAAGAGAGCGCGAAGTTCAACGCGACCATCGTGGCTATCAAAGTTGGAATCGTGCTGTTTGTGCTTGGCCTTGGATCGCACTACATCACCAAGTCGAATTGGGGGACGGACTGGCATAGCTTCGCGCCGTTTGGCGTTGGCGGAATTGGACTGGCTGCTGGGCTCGTGTTCTTCTCTTATATTGGTTTCGACGCGGTGTCCACGACGGCTCAGGAGGCAAAGAATCCGCAGCGCGATCTGCCAATTGGAATCATTGTGTCGCTTTCTATCTGCACGCTTCTTTATATCGGCGTGGCGGCCGTTCTGACTGGGATGGTGCCGTGGCGCGAGGTGAATATTGAAGCACCAATCTCGCGGGCCTTTCTCGATCACAACCTGGCGTGGGCTTCAAACATCGTGACCATTGGTGCGCTGGCCGGGTTGACCAGCGTGATGTTGGTGATGTTGCTGGGGCAGAGTCGGGTACTCTACTCGATGGCACACGACGGTTTGCTGCCGAAGAAGTTTTTTGGGGATATCCACCATAAGTTCAGGACGCCGTGGAAGGGTACGATCCTCGCAGGCCTTTTAGCCGCAATTGTGGGAAGCATTACTCCCATCGACGATATTGGCAAGATGGTGAACATCGGAACGCTGTTGGCGTTTGTCATCGTATGTATCGCCGTGATTGTGCTGCGGAGGACCGATCCTGATCGCGCAAGGCCGTTCAAGACACCGCTGGTGCCGTTCGTGCCGATTCTTGGGATTTTCTTCAATGGCTACATGATGTACAAGCTGGGAATCTGGAACTGGGTCCGATTGATCGTGTGGCTGATTATCGGGCTCGTTGTCTATTTCACCTACAGCAGAAAACACAGTACGCTGCAGCAGAGCCTTGAAGCGAAGGAGTCAGTGGAGATCAAGTAGCAGACAGATTTTGAGAGCAAGAAGGGCGTCCGGCTTCGGCTGGGCGTCTTCTTTTCATTTGGCTCTGATTTGCTCCTAGACTAGTGGTTGCTAATTTCTCAGTGGGCTCTTGGGGCTGGCGGACGCGGTCGGGGAGTTAGGTGCGGCGGTCGGCGCCGCCTGAGGCAGGATTGGAAGAATTACGGTATTCGCGGACGTGGGGTCGTCGCGCAGGCGGAGAAAGAAGCCGGTCTTTGCGGGGCGGGGGAGCGTAAGAGCGGTACCAACGAACCCTTCCGGGACAGTGATTGGAGAGGTAAAGGCAACGTCGGTGGCGATGGAATCTACCAGATAGAGGCTGGAGCCGGTGACAGTGCAGGGCTGGGTGGTGTCGGCGGGGCAGTGAAGGTCTTTGAAGGTTGGGAGGCGGACGAGAGTGACAAGTGGGAGCCAGTCGCCGGTGGTTCCGTCGGGGGAGACGGGGCGAAGGCGGAGTGGCCCAAAGGCGGAGGCGCCAAAGTCCTTGAGGGGATCCAGGGTGGCGAGGATGGTGTGCGGATTTTGAAGTACCAGGTTGCCGGAGGAGACACTCAGGGTGGTGTGCAGACTTTCGTCGGCGTTCGCTATTTCAATCTTGCCGGAGCGGGGAAAGGGCACAACTGACTTGAGGGAGAAGGTGAGTTGCTGGTCGGCTGGCAGATCGTCCTGGTCGGCTAGGTGGATGGGCGTAGTGCTCGATTGGCCGATGTTCTTGCTGATGAGAGTAACGGAGGGCCGTGGTGGCGAGACCGTGACGGGAAGAGTGAGGGTGCGACCGTCTTTGAGTGACAAGCTGGCGGTAAGATGGTCGCCGACGCGAAGTTTGAGCGCCTGGCTGTTTGGGGGAAGGGTAAGACGAAGTTGAGTGTCGGAGTTAGGTGGCGCGGGAGTTGGGGTCGCGGTGTCCTGATTAGAGGGCGTGCTTGGCGGAGCGGGGGTAAAGGTGAGGTCGTTGATGGTTAGCTGCTGGACCTGATCGAGGCTGGAACCGGTGAGGTCTGCGGTGGTGTCCCCGGCGTGGAGTTCGAGCGAGGCTAGACGTGCGGGTTCAGAGTAAGTCTTGGCGGCGACTGTGCTTGCCTTCGTGTCGCCAAACTGTTTGATAGCGAGGTGAAGGGCACCCGGGTTGATGGATTTGAGAGAGACGGTTACGTCGACCGCAGCAGGTTTGCCCGTTGGCTTCCACTTGGTTTCGACCAATTTGCCGGCGCTGGTGTCGAGAGAGATGGTGTCGACGCATGCGGTGCCGGTGGAGCTGAGCATGAGATGATTTTCGCGGCCTGCGATCAACACGTCATCGTCGGCGAGCTTCCAGTCTTTTCCTGGGGTGTCCTGGAGCTGGAGGGTGGGACCTTTGAAGGCGTCGAAGCCCCAAAAGCCGGTAATGGTGCCGGTGACGGTGTTGGTGGTTTGATGCGATGCAGGTGCAGAGGCCGCTACCGCCGGTTGGGATTCCGGAGTTGCGTTGGAACTGACGTTTTGTACAGGGTCGGAGTTTGCGTCTGGGTTCGATTCGAGGGACAGGGGCTTCCGCGCGGGTGCGTGGGAGAGGACGAGGCCGCCTTCAAAGGCGTCCGGCTTAACCGGAATATCGGTGCCGCCGTTGGGGCCATCGATATGAAGGACGAGATCGTGTGCCAGCGTGGTCGCGTAGACAAGAGGCGCGCCCTCTACAGGAAGAACAACAGCGGGTTTGAGCAGGCAGGAGACGCTGTCAGGACTGGAGGCGCGGAGGGGTGGGGGGAGAGAAGCCTGAATTGCAGGAAGGCCGATGACGATGACGGATTTGGGGTTGTTGAAGGAGGGTGGGGTGTTGAGGCGAAGGTTGAGAGCATCGCCATCAGGAAAGGCAATTGCGGGAATGTATTGATACTTGGCGGTGTGAAGGCTACTGGTGATGCGGATAAGATCCACGATTGCACCGACATAGGCGCTGTAAGTACCTGCTCCGGCGAGTTGGGTATAGCTGGCCTGAGCGATGAAGTCAGAGTTTGCTCCACTGCTCAACGCGTCGGCGACGGTCTGGCCATGGCCATCATCGAGAAGACTTTGGTTTCCGGCTTGAGTGAGACAAGCGGCCTGCATGTCGACGGGGCGTTTGAAGCAGTCTCCGTTCGGCTTGAGATTGAGGGTGCGGGAGAGAAGATCAGAGTGTTCGGCGAGACCCTTGGAGTCTTCGGGTGGCACACGGCGGATAGCGGCGAGGTAGGTCTCAATGCGGGCCTGCTCGAAGCCGGCCTCGATGAGGTCTTGAGACGCGCGGACGAAGATGCCGGGGCGACCGCGAACCGCGGAGCGAAGGGTGCTGAAATCGCCTCCGGTTTCGGGCGCAAGGAAGAGGATTACCTGCTGAGCCTCGGCGGGGACGGTGATGGTGACGCCCTCTTCGCGGACTTTTTTATTCCAGGTCTGGATCTCAAAAAACCAGTTGTCCGGCGGAGGATTTGTGGTTCCGCGCAGGAAGGCGGCGACCAGGAGGTAGTGAACTGATTGCGTGGGGGGCAGGTCTGCGCGGAGCCAGATCTTGTCGCCAGGCTGCAGGTTGGGGACTTGGGCAATGGGCAGAACTTTGCCAGAGCGCGTGACGTGGACGTCTACCTTTGGCCCAGCCAGGTCGAAGCGCGCGGGGTCAGCGTGGAGCAGCGGGCAGGCCAGAAGAGTAGCAGCGAGGGCTCCAAGGAAGCGCGAACGACGAAACGCTTTTGCCATCATTCCATTTTAGACGGGAATGAGCTGGGTGCGGATGTAACCGTGCCGCATTGAATCTTTATCGCAACTGATGCTGCAGTCAGTTACGGATGCGCGCCGAGAGATGGTCGCCGGCGATGACGCCGTCGCGGATGGTGACGATTCGGTGGGCGTATTCGGCGATGTCGGGCTCGTGGGTGACGAGGATGATGGTGTTACCGCCGGCATGAAGTTCGTCGAACAGAGCCATGATCTCGTCGCCCGTTTTGGAGTCGAGGTTGCCGGTGGGTTCGTCGGCGAGGATGATTGAGGGTTTGTTCACCAAAGCACGGGCGATGGCGACGCGCTGACGCTGACCGCCGGAGAGTTCGTTGGGCTTGTGCATCATGCGAGTGCCGAGACCGACTGACTCGAGGACACTCTTTGCTCGCTCGGTGCGTGCAGCTGCGGGTGTGCCGTTGTAGATCAGAGGCAGCTCGACGTTGTGGAGCGATGTGGCGCGGGCGAGCAGGTTGAAGGTCTGGAAGACGAACCCGATCTCTTTGTTGCGGATTCGGGCGAGCTCATCGTCGTTAAGCTCGGAGACGTCATGGCCGTTGAGCCAGTAGCGGCCTTGGGAGGGCGAGTCGAGACAACCAATGAGATTCATCAGGGTGGACTTGCCGGAGCCAGAGGGACCCATAATGGCAACGTACTCATTGTGGCGGATGCGGAGGTTGACACCGCGGAGGGCGTGCACCTGCTGATCGCCCATCTCGTAGGTCTTCCAGAGATTGTCGGTGACGATGACGTCTCCGGGGGTGGGTCCGGAGGCGTTGCTGGTGCTTAGGTTGGATTCGACTGCAGTTTCAATGGCCATCCGGTTCTCCGTGCTCCTACGTATTTCAGGATAGTACGTTTGGGGTGGTGGGATGGTTCCGCGGTATTGACTGAGTCACTCCGAGAACAACAATTTTAAGGCTTTTTTTCGGTATATTCAGGTTTTTTTCTTATGATTTGTCGGAGTCGCCTGGAGCTTCAACGCTGTTGTCTACTTTGACGGAAGTTCCACTCTTTAGGGTTCTCAGGATTCGATAGCGTCCAGTGACGATTTCATCACCATCTTTCAAACCGCTGAGGACCTCGATATCTGTGGCTCCTGTGACCCCAGTGGTGATTGGAACGAAGATGGCGCGGCGCTTTTTATGGTCTGTCCGGAGCACGTAGACCCCCTGGACCGGTTGAGGTTTGCGTTCGGGAGCGCTGGAGGTGGAAGCGGATACTACGCTTGGTTTGCCTGCGTTCGCTGCGAGTGCTTTTTCGACGGCAGGATCACGCTGCACAAGCGCCTGAATGGGGATGATGAGGGCGTTCGGCTTGTGGGCGGTTGTTATCTTTGCTGTAGCCGAGAGGCCCGGGCGAAGATCGTCGGAGGCCTGGTCGAGGGTGACGACGACCTTGAAGTCCTTGGCTTCCTCGGTACCTGTGGTGCTCTGTGTGGTCGAGAGGCCGGTGGTTCGGAGAAGGGCCTGATCGCCAACCTCGGTGACGTGGCCTTTGAAGACCCGACCTGGCAGCGCGTCGACGGAGACATCAGCGGGCTGGTTCAGGGAGACGTTGACAATGTCAGTTTCGTCGACCTTGACCTCCGCTGTAATGACGGACATATCGGCGAGGGTCATGATTGTGGATCCGCCGGCGTTCTGGATACCAACGACGACAGTTTCGCCCTCACGCACGGGAACGTTGGTAACAAGTCCATCGAACGGGGCGCGGCTGATGGTTTTGTCGAGGGCGTCGAAGTTTGCACGCTGACTGGCGACTGCCTGGTTCATGTGGCCGCGTTGCGATTCGGTCTGCGCGATAGCTTGAGCGAGAGCAGCCTGCCGCTGGGCGAGGGTAGCGGAAGCCATGTCGTACGCGGCTTTCTTGGCGTCGAAGTCCTGTTTCGCGATCAGCTTTTCGTTGTACAAGGACTCGGCGCGGCCGAAGTCGAGTTTTTTCTGTTCAAGGTCAGCTTTGCCCTGGGCGATGTTTGCCTCGGCGGTCTTTTCCGCGGCAGTGTAGCTGGTGATGTCTGTGCGCGATGAGGCGATAGTCGCTTGCTGGGCTGCGACGGTGGCCTGCGGTTGGACACTTTCGACCGTGGCGAGGGTCGTACCAGCCTTTACGTGATCGCCTTCTTTGACATAGAGGTGGGTGATGCGCCCGAAGGCGGTGGCACCGACGTTGACGTAAGTCTTCGGCTTGATTTGGCCGGTGCCGTTGACGATAGAGACCAGATCCTGGTGCACGGCCTTGCCTGTGGAGACCTTCGTAACGCTGGCCTGCCCATGAAGGATGGTGCCGACGACGATGCCTGCAAGAACCAGGACCGCAACTACGATCAAGAGGATTTTCTTTGTGCTCATTGCCGCTTTCTATCGCACCTCCGCGGCAGTGCAGAGGTGGTTGGGAGTCGGTGCTTGCTAAAGACAGTACGGAAGCGGAAGAAATTGCGTTCCGTAATCTTGCCAAAACCTGAGTGAGATCACTTTACGAGAAACTGCGCAAAAGCCTGCAACTATCCGGTAGACGAGACTTATGGGCTTGCCCGGGAATACGAGCGATGATATCAGGGGCGGTCTGGAGTCTCCTCTTGTAACGAAGATGTAACCGCTCTACAATGTTGGTTGGTAACAGGAGTGCACCCCTTCTTTATGACGACTTCCCGGCGCTTGGTATCGAGCACGACCCTATTTTTGTTGATCCTGATGGGGGGGCATGTTTTGACTGCCCAGGAAGCACCTAGCGATTCCGCACAGGCCGACGGCGTGACGAAGGGACCGGTGACGGTGGAAAAGCCGGATCCTTTGAAGCGTCCTCTTAGCGATAAAGAGAAGCGCGACCAGCAGAAGGCGCTGAAGGCCGAGTTGAAGGGTGTTTACAAGAAGTGGGTGGATGAGGACGTTCGTTGGATCATCACCGACCAGGAGTTGCAGGCGTTCAAAAGCTTGAGCAATGACGAGGAGCGCGACCAGTTTATTGAGAACTTCTGGTTACGACGCAATCCGAATCCTGACTCGCCGGAGAACGAGTTTCGCGAGGAACACTACGCGCGCATCGCTTATTCGAACGACCACTTCGCCGCCGGCAAGCCTGGCTGGAGAACTGATCGCGGTCATATTTATATTGCTTACGGGAAGCCCGACAATATCGACTCGCATCCGAGCGGCGGAAGCTACGAGCGCCCTGTCGAAGAAGGTGGCGGAAATACCTCTACGTTTCCCTTCGAGATTTGGCACTACCGCTATCTGGCGGGTATCGGGGACAACGTTGATATCGAATTTGTCGATACCTGCATGTGCGGCGACTATCACATGACGATTGATCGCTCCGAGAAAGATGCTCTGAAGCACACCCCAGGTGCTGGCCAGACACTTTATGAGCAGACCGGACAGTCGAAACAGGCAGACCGATTTTCGGGCGGCGGACTGGAACAGCTTGGTGCAGGGCCGCTATCGTCTCAGAACCAAAGCAAGCAGTTTGACCGATTGGATCGATTCGCCAAATTGATGGCTCCTCCGGAGATCAAGTTCAAGGATATGGAGTCGTTTATGACGACTTCGAAGATTCTCACCGGGCCTCCATTTCTATTTGACGTGCGTACCGACTACGTGAAAGTCACCAACGATACGATCTTGGTTCCTGTAACGTTGCAGATCAAAAACGGCGACATTACGTTTACGAATAAAGATGGTGTCGCGATGGGCACGGTGAACATCCTGGGCCGCGTCTCGAATCTGAATCACAAAGCAATACAGACCTTCGAAGATACGGTCAGTGTCCAGGTCCCGAGCGAACTGCTTGCGCGCAAACGAACTGATCAGTCCGTCTATTGGAAGTCGCTGCCGCTGCGTCCTGGGCTGTACAAGATCGATATTGTTATCAAGGACGTCAATAATCCCGACCATATTGGCAGGTGGCAACGTAGTTTGAACGTGCCAGCCTACGATGATGACCGGCTTGCTTCGTCTTCCCTCATTCTGGCTTCTTCCATGGAAAGAGTGCCATCGAAGGATATCGGCGCTGGAAACTTCATCATTGGCGACACACACATTACTCCACGCGTTCCTACTGGAATTGGGGTGCCTGTTACGTTTCATCGAGCACAGAATCTGAACTTCTGGATGCAGGTTTATAACCTGGGGATCGACGAGAAGAGCAAGCAGAATGGTGCGACGATCGAGTATCAGATTTTGGACGTGGCAACGAATAAGTCCATTCTTGAGACGCAGGAGCTGACGTCGAAGACCAACCCTAACGCCGATCAGGTTACGATTGAAAAGAGTTTGCCGCTGGCGAGTCTTCAGCCCGGTAAGTATCAGGTCAACATCAAAGTAAATGATGGAATAACGAAGCAGCAGATCGCAGAATCTGCGCCGTTTAACGTAGATTAGACAGGTGCGGTTAGAACGGGAACATGGTTATACAGACGCTAATTCGTAATAACCAGTTACATCGCACTCTGTAACGCCGCCCCCTAATTTTTCTGGGTGCGGGATGACTCTGGACAGCCATTCGACGCGCAGGACGGTTTTACTGTGCAACGACCCCAGGTGAAGATCGCGCTTCTGTCGCTGATGCTGCTGTCTGCAGCCGTCGGCGTTGCCGTGGGACAAAGTGCGGCTGTCTCGGGGGTGGTTCGCGATGCGCAGGGTGTAGCGCAGCTGGGTGCTTTGGTTCAGGTAATAGCAGCTGATTCTGCAATGGCTGGAACTGCGTTTACTGATCTTCATGGGCGCTATTTCATCTCTCATCTGCTTCCCGGCCAATATGAGGTACGAGCCAGTGCGGCGCTGTTTGTTCCGGCAATGCGGGGTAACTTGCAACTTCAGTCTGGAGCTCAGGCGGTCGTCAATCTCACTTTGAGTACTCTTTTCGAATCGACTGCGTGGCTTCCGGCAGAGCGGCGCAAGGCAGATGAACCGGGTGACGATTGGAAGTGGACTTTGCGATCGGTGGCTAATCGTCCAATCCTTCGGCTGACTGAAGATGGCGACGTGATCATGGTCTCATCCAGCGTTCGAGAGACGCCTAAGCGTGCTGAAAGAGTGCGCGCCGAGGTTACGGCTGGCGATGGCGGGTTCGGGAGTAACGGAATTCACAATGTTTTTGCGTTCGACCGAGTACTCGATGACGGCGCCGGTTTGACACTGCATGCGGATATTGGGACCCAACCTGGGGCACCTTTTGTGGGGCAATCCACTGAAGTTGCGACCGGGTATGGAATGCAGCTCGGGATGGGGGGCGCGGCACGAACGGTGTTGAGCTATCAGGGGCATCCTGAGGTGCTGGGGCCGAACGGCTCGTCTGGGCTGGAAGTGATGCAGCTGGCCAGCGGGCAGAAGATGCAACTTGGGGACTTGGTGGACGTGGAGGCTGGAGGCACCGTGTATGTTGTCCGGACCTCTGGTTATGCCTCCGGGTCGCGGCCGTTCCTGAAGGTCACGGCGCACCCCACCGAGAACTGGAACTTCGGCTACCGAATGGCTACGTCGCAGGATCTGCAGTCGTTTGCTGGGCTCGATACTGTTAAGCGTGAGCTGCCTGTAGCCGCGATCTACCAGGGGAAGATCCAGACCGAGGGCGGACTGCACCAGGAGTTTACTGTCGGTCGGAAGACTGGCCGGGGAATGGTGCAGGTCGCGTATTACAGTGATTCCCTTGATAGGGTGGCGGTTTCTGGTGGCGGCGCGTTGACTGCGGCTGATATTGCTCAGACAGGACAGAACGGCGCGAGCGGGATTATCGCGGATTCCACGACGGGGAACTTCAGATTTTTGAGTGCGGGCTATAACGTCAGGGGCCTGAATGTAATGATGACCGAGCCGCTGACCACTAACCTTTGGGTTGCGTTGGAGTATGGCACCGGAGCGGGGCTTGGCGCAAAAGATGGGGCTGCTGTCGGTCTGCCCGGAACTGGATCTGACCTTGCGCCGGTGAGCGCCCGGACTGCGACGGTCGCTTTGAGAGGCCGGGTGCTCCGCAGTGGTACAGCGGTTCGAGCAGCTTATCGCTGGCAGCCGACACGACTCGTGACCGCGGTTGATCCCTATGCTCCTTTCAGTGATCAGGCGTACCTCAGTTGCTATCTGCGGCAGACTTTACGGCTGGGAAGTCTATTGCCGCCGGGGCTCGAGGCTACGGTTGACGTCACAAATCTTTTGGCGCAGGGTTATCGACCATTCCTGTCGGCGGATGGACAGACCCTGTTCCTTGCGCAGTCACCTCGGACGATTCAGGCCGGGCTTGCGTTCACCTTCTAGCCCGCCTTTGTGTCCCCACACGGATGTAGCATGACCCACGTCCGCTAGTCAGCCTCCTGACTCTGTCAGGTTGGCCACCCCGGTACTGTTTTTACGAGGAGTCTGACTGCCGACCCGACTCGCCAGGAGCAGAGTTCGTGGTCGCTTATGGCTCTTTAAGGTGAAGCACAAAAATTCATCGTCGGCTCCTCATGGATAATCGGATGCCAAAGAGATCACCCATTGGCCGAGTTTCACAGATCTTCCAGATCACAGATGTCCTATTCATCCAATACCTGACCTAGGCGTGCTAATTGATGGCTTGCGGTCGAGAAGTGCGTTGGTGAGACGACGCGTAATCGGTGAGTACCCCGTCATTTTTCAGTTTCCCTTTCATATTTATTGATCCAGTTGACTTCCCACGTCTTTCCGCCATCGTCTGAAAACGCTTGTTCGGATTGTGCCGTGTCAGGAGTGATCTTCCAAATGGAAAATCGTACAAGGACCGATCTGCCGTTGATTAACTCGTAGTCATAAAAGTCGCCACGCCCATTCTTGAATTCGCTAACGCCGGGTATACCGAGCGTGCCAACGGTTGGCGTCGCAAACTCTAAGTTCCACTCCCGTGTCGATGGGTTGAACCAGCGCAGGGACAAGAGTTCGATGTGACCGGCTGGACCATCCGCCTTGTACTCCGCCAGATTGGCGCGGCCATCCCAGACTTTCTTGACGACGGTGGCACCGTCCATGTCGACCCACGTCGTCGATCCCGTCAGGGGATGCAGAAGTCGGGAAGAATGCGTCTTCCAGGTGCCGAAATCGAAATCGAAGTCGTGTTGCCCGTCCTCTGCTGCGGTTGAGGTCTTTGCAGCCTTGTTCGCCCCGGCGTCGGAAACGTCCAGGGCTGTCGATTGTGTTTCCCGTGTCAGGTCTGCAATGAAAGCCGCCGCCCAGGTCGCACCACCGTCATTCGAGTAGGATTCTTCGTAGCGATGAGAACCCGGCTTGATGTTAGACCACACCCCGCGAACCAGGATTGATTTGTCGTGAAAGGTGTCCTGGGAGAAGAGCTCCCCGCGTCCGTCTTTGAACGAACCGATCGTCGGCGTATTCAAAACCCCCATCTTGCTATCGATGAACGACTGGCTCCACTGATGGGACTGAGGGTTATAAAGAAATAGAGTTAACCCCTCCCAATGTCCGTTCGGGCCGTCGGCCTCGATCTCCTCCAATTGGGCCCGACCATCCCAGACCTTCCTTACTGTGACCGTTCCGTTGAGTTCCATCGACTTGGAAGAACCTGCGAACGGATCGAGGACTCGCCTGATATGGGTATGCCATACCCCAATGTTGAAGTCGAAGTCGTGTTGCCCGTCCCGTCCCGAAGCGGGCTGAGGCGCGGCGTCTGACACTGCCTGGGCTATTAGGGGAGACGTCAGATCCGGACGTCCGCCAAATCCACATATTAGAAAACCGATGACAGCGATGCGAAGCTTGATGCTCCGCTTGTTTATGGGTCGCCGATGTTTCGCCATCCCGAGTATCTTGGTCTGGCAGGGAAGAGAATGGATTATTGGTGTTCTGCTCTCGCTCATGCGAGCAGTGTAGGCTTGTTTCCACGTTGAACATTCCACTTATGACACACGGATTTTCAAAGAAAAATCAAAGCTCGGTTGACTATGCCTACCGGTTCGGTGATTTCGAGCTCCATCCAGAGGAGCGACTCCTAAAGAGAGCTCGCATTCCGGTCCAGCTCCAGCCCAAAGCCTTCGACGCTCTCCTCTGTCTGGTGCGAAGGGCGGAACGTCTCGTAAGCAAACAAGAGTTGATCAACACTCTCTGGCCATCGATTCATGTGAGTGAATCAAACCTTACCAACACAATCGTGAGCCTGAGAAAAATTGTCGGGCGCGAGACGATTCGCACCGTTTCGAAACACGGCTATCGATTCGAACTGGCAGTTACGGGTGAACCAGGCGTCGCGCAAGCCACATATGAGAAATTTACGCGCGCGAAAGAGTTGACTGTTCAACGTTCTTTGGAGTCGATGCATCTCGCGCGCGATTTGTACTGGACCTGCCTGGCTGCGGACCCAAGCTTTGCACCTGCCTGGGCGTGGTTGGGTCGATGTTGCTGGTTCCTTGATAAATTCAGCGGCAACTCTTCGGCGAATCTGGAGTTGGCACATGCCGCATTTCAGCGAGCGTTTGCGCTCGATCCGGAGTTGGCCTGCGCTCATCAGTTCTACACCTTGCTGCAGGTAGACACTGGACATGCAGATGAGGCTATGGGGAGGCTCCTTGAACGGTTGGAGCGTCATCCTGGGGAGCCGGAATCGTTCACGAGTCTTATTCAGGTGTTTCGTTTTCGGGGATTACTTGTAGAGTCGGTTGAAGCGCACAGACGAGGAGTTGAGTTAGATCCGGCGCTCGTCACAAGCGTTGCTCACACGTTATTCCTTGCTGGAGAATTTGCGTCTGCCATAGAGCACTATAGCGGACGCGCTGCCTACTATCTCGACGCGGCGGCCTGGGCGGCCTTGGGTAATCGGAAGCGAGCGATTACCCTGTTGCGTGAACGGTTGGGTCGTATGCCGTTATCCAAGTTGATGAACGCTCTCATGAGTTCGCTGTTGGCCCTTCTGGAAGGCAGAGCGGATGAGGCAGTCCATCTCATGGAGACGGCGGACACAACTCGCGAACCCGAAATTCTCGTCTATTTCGCACGTCACTACGCCCGGCTCAGGATGACAGATTCCTCGGTGAGCGTTCTGAAGCGGGCGGCGCAGTCAGGCTTCGTCTGCGCACCCTCCACTCTAACTTCAGACCCGTGGCTGAGCGCCTTACGAAGACATCCGGAGTTTGGCTCTCTGTTGATCACTGCGGAAACTCTGGTTGAGGAAGCACGATCAAACCTCGGCGCGTCTCCGAAGAGTTGGCCATCTTGATCCGCTATCAGGCCGGGAATGTAAGCAAGCGACTGACGGCGCGATAGAGCAAAATCATTCCGGCGGGTCTGCCGCAGTCGAAGACAGGGTGCAGAATTTTTGGATGCATTTGCGTATGATGTGTCTCTGTTCGATTCGACGTATGGGTTGAGATCGAACGAGGAGGCTTTGCTTGCGAGTTGGTCTGATGACACGAGAGTACCCACCCAATGTCTATGGGGGCGCCGGAGTTCACGTTGAATATCTCAGCCTGGAGTTGGCCAAGTCGATTGAAGTCGAGGTTCACTGCTGGGGCAATCAGTTTCTTGACGAAGGAAATCTGCATGTCCGCGGTGCGGAGCCGTGGTCGGAGATCGCCAAGGGCACTAACGAGAAGTACACGACGGCGCTCGAGACTCTGAGTCTTAATCTTGTCCAGATGAAGTCGCTTGCGGCCATTGACATTGTGCACACGCATACCTGGTACGTGGCAATGGCGGGCTTTCTTGCAAAGAAACTCTTTGACGTTCCGTTTGTACTAACAACGCACAGTCTGGAGCCGCTCCGTGCGTGGAAGGCAGAGCAGCTTGGTAGCGGATATGCGATGAGTTCGTGGATGGAACGCACCGCGATCCTGGATGCGGATGCAGTGATCGCTGTATCGCACGGCACCAAAGAAGATATTCTACGCGCTTATCCGGAGATCAAGCCGGAACGCATTCACGTGATCTACAACGGGATCGATCTGAAGGAGTATCAGAAGACTCCGGATGCGTCGGCGCTGATCAAGTACGGAGTTGATCCGACGATACCTTATGTTTTGTTCGTCGGCCGGATCACGCGGCAGAAAGGCGTCACGCATCTTGTGGAGGCAATCCCTCATCTTCCAAAAGGGACACAGGTGGTGCTCTGCGCAGGCGCGCCGGATACGCCAGAGATTGCGGCCGAGATGCGCGAAAAGGTTGAACAGGTCAGCAAGATAAACTCGCGAGTGGTATGGATCGAGAAGATGGTGACAAAGCCGGAGGCGATTCAGCTCTACAGCAACGCGGCTGTCTTTTGTTGCCCTTCTGTCTACGAGCCATTCGGCATCATCAATCTCGAAGCGATGGCTTGCCACGCCCCTGTAGTGGCGAGCGCTACGGGCGGAATTTTGGAGGTTGTGGTGGACAACGTGACAGGCTACCTGGTGCCGTTCGAGCAGGACCCTGTGACAACGTTTCCTTCGGATCCTGAGAAGTTCTCGCGTGATCTTGCGGAAAAGATCTCCGAGCTCCTTGCTCATCCTGAGAAGGCGAAACGGTTCGGCGAGGCAGGCCGCAAACGTGTGGAAGAGACCTTTGCGTGGTCGGCGATTGCGAAGCAGACGATCGACCTCTACCGGACCCTCCTCCGAGACCGCAGCATGGCGAGTCGTCACGATAGATAAAGGCATCCTGAAATCAGATACGTTGAGACGGCCGGCGACGTACGTTTGGTGTTAGGAAACGATCTGCCCGACAACGCCAAGGCTCTCAAAAAATTCCTGCATCCGTTGTGGCATTGAAAACGCCTGGGTCCCTCCGCTTGCTGTGGTGGAATAGGCCCCGCACGCATTGCCCAACGCAAGACAGTCCCTCAGACCGGCGCCGTGAACGAATGCGTGTAGAAACCCGGCGTTAAAGCTGTCGCCGGCGCCTATGACATCGATAACCTCCGTGTGATGGCCAGGGGCTTCGTAGCGTAGTCCTCCATGCATGACTAAAGCACCCGCGGCTCCGCGTTTGATGACCAGCATGGGAATCATCTCGGACAGCTTGTTAATCGCGTCGTCTAGATTGGACTCATTCGCCAGTCGGCAGGCTTCTCGTTCGTTGGGCATAAGGATATCGAGATGGGTGAGGGTCTCTGCGATTGGACCCTCCCACAAATTCGCGGGATCGTCATTGGTATCGAGCGAGGTAGTCAGGCCAGCCCGGCGCATTGTGGCCAAAAGTTTTGGCACATCGTTGCGTAGTCCGCGTTGGAGGAAGAACGACGACAGATGAAAGTGTCTGCCGGAGGCAAGATAGGCGAGGTCGAGATCCTCGTAGCGGAGGTCGGAGATTGTGCCCGAGTAAGTAAGGGCGCGGCGACTGCGTTCATGTTGTAGCAGGACGGTCAAACCGGTGCCTATTTCTGGTTTCGGAGCGACGGCATGAGAGAGGTCTACTCCTGCACGAAGAAGAGGTTGCAGACAAAGATCCGTGAACGGATCGGCACCCAGCTGCGGAATGAAGCCGATGCGGCTGCCTAGAACGGCGAGGTTGTGCGCGGTGATAGCGGAGGAACCGCCGAGCGTCAGAGCCATGCTGGTGGCTAGAAATTCTCGCTCGACGGGAAGCTCTTCCGGTAAACCGTACATGAGCAAATCTATGGTGATCTCGCCGGCCAAGGTTATATCGAACTGTGCCAACTTACCTCCTAGGCTATTTTCGTCCTACCGATTTTGAGATCCGATCTCTCATGAGCGCGTGCGGAGCTGTGTCCTTCCCTTCATCTGCTGTCTCCGAAGTAGCCATAAAGCGATACCCAGCGTAGCCCAGACGGTACCCGCCCATCGTGCTGTTGCGCCGAGATTGAGCCACAAAAAGAAGCAAACTACGAAGCCGGAGAGAGAAAGCACAATGGGGAACAATGGGTTCGTACCAGCGGTACGATGAGCGCGATAGGCTAGTACCGCGGATGCGACGTTGACACCCATGAAGGCCAGGAGAGCGCCATAGTTCAGCAGTTCGGTTCCAAGTTGGTAGCTCATGGCGAGTGAGCCTGCCAGGACGATCGCGCCGATCAGCAGGACGTTGTTCTGTGGGATGCGACGAATCGGATTGAGCGTACCGAAGAACCTGCGCGGCAAAGCTCCGTCTTGACCCATGGCGAACAAGAGCCGTGCCGCTCCTAATTGTGACGCCATGCCGGAACCGATGGTAGCGATCAGTAGCGCACCATTCATCAACGCGAATAGAAAGGGACCTCCGGCGCGCCGCGCGATCGCTACATAGGCGGTGTCGAGATCAGGGAAGGCGACACCGCGTGGCCACACCAGCTGCGCCAGATAGACCTCGATGGAAGCGAGAACACCGGTGATGAGGCAGGTGAGAATGATTGCACGTGGAATAGTACGGGATGGATCGTGCGCCTCATCGCTCAGTGTAGAGATCCCGTCGAAGCCAATGTAGGTGAGCACCGCGATCGAGGTGCCACGAAAGACAGAGTGGGCCGAGAAGGTACTTCTATCGTAGACAGGGTTCGTATAGAACGCGAATGACGATGTATGGAGATGGAAGATGTATCGCACGGCCGCGACTACAAAAAGAATGATCACGATGCCTAACCCTGCTGCGACAGCAGAGTTAATGCGCGCCGAGGTTTCGACGCCTCGCAGGTTGAGGATGGTGAAGAGTCCGGCGAAGAAAAGTACCCAGAGGATGTAAGGAACTTCTGGAATAAAGTTGATTGCGGCTTTACTGCTCCAGATAGTGCAGATCAATGGGTTAAGAATGTAGTCCATGGCCATGCACCAGCCGGTCATGTAGCCGAGAGCCGGATGCAACTCTTCGCCCACGTAGGTGAACGCAGAACCGCCCTTGGGATAGGCGCGCGCCATGCGGCCGTAGCTGTACGCGGTGAACAGCATGGCGACCAGCGCGAACAGGATTGCCATCACTACGTGACCGCGCGACTCCTGATAGATGACACCGAAGACTGGCATCGGCGCAGTCGGTTGAATCAGGATGATGCCGTAGAGGATGAGGTCGCGATAGCGCAGACTTCGCTTCAGCGTGACCGTCTGTCCCTCATGTTGCAGCTCAGTTGGTATCATGCCTCTTTTTTCCCTTTATTGATCATGCGTCCACACTGTGGTTACAAAGGCGACTCGGGCTTCTCGGGAGTAACCTGAGAGTTGATGGTCACCGGCTCCACATTCCACCCTTCTATCTTCACCTTCAACCCAGACTTCCCCTTCAAATCGACGCCGGAGAGGAGGTCGGAAGGCAGCTGTGCAGTCAAGTCACGCTCTTCGCCCGGCATCAGTTCAATGTAGTTATCGCTCCAGGTAATTCGTGTCAGCTTCCCCCCTTGAGCATCATCAAGCTCAGCTGCGACTTGAAAGGCCAGGGCCTTCGACGGATTCGAGACGTGCAGATGAACCATCGTCCCGGAGCTTCGCGCTGTCGCTGTGACGCGTGAAGTTGAAAGGCTCTGTAGAGCTGTCATGTCTTCAGATGTCTTCGTCGGGGTGTGCGTGTAAGTAGTCTTTGCCCAGTCGAACTCCGTCAGCTTAGCCGGCACCCAGTAGAAGTTTCTGCTCTCAACCGTATCCTTCGCATTCTTCAACTCGAGCTGAACAAAGTACACGGTGGATGGAGCTTGGAACACCGCTTGCGGGATGTCGAATGCTTTGATCGAGCTATCGGGGCCGACATCCAGAGCGGTGGATTTGCTGAACAACTCCTTCAGGTTGATGTCATACACATGAGCAACTGCAGTTAGACCGGGCGTAGCCTTATAAAGGCTGTTGACGACATAGACACTGTGATCGTCATAGGAGTACTGCACATGCAGCAACTCGCACGCTTTCTTTGTCCCGTAGTATCCGCCCGCTGCATCGAGGTAGTAGTCGTAGAGGTGCCAGATGCTCGAAGGCCAGGCGTTGTTGAGCATCCATTGAATAACCCCGGTTGAGTTGTACTTATTGCGGCCATAGGCCTCAAACATGGCCCGCTCGCCATCGAAGGCCATAGACTGGGCAACCTGGTTATAGCGCGCCGCGGTCTTTGCTTCGCCGTAGGTTGCTGACATGGCGTCGTTGAAGACGTGAATATCCTGGAAGCCTTCGCCGCCCGCGTGATAGCCCCATACTGCGTCCTGCGGCCAATGATGATCAGGCGGCAACATCTTTTTCAGACTCTCCGGTGAGGGAATTGCTGGACCTGGGCTGGTCTCGGTGTTGAATCCATAGGCCCCGCCATACTTGGTATCGACGAGCCAATAAGAAGGGGCAACAAAATCATACGGGCCAGTCATCTTGACGCCACTCTGACCACTCACGCTGGTTGGTGTTGCGCTGGCCGAAGACACGATGGCATTTGGCCAATGCATCTGCTCGAGAACTTTCAGGTAGGCCGTCTCGACGTTCGCGGGCGGCGGATTGTCGCTTCCGTTCAACCACGCAATCAAGCTGGGATGGCTGCGGATGCGCAGGATTTGAGATTGCAGCGAAGCCGTAGCGACGTTCAATGTATCGGGCGTCCACTTGTCCCAGTGCTCCCAATGATCGCAGCAGCACCAGCCCGCGATCACCAGAACCCCTTGCTCATCGGCCAGGCGAAAGAACTCGTCGGTCTCCATCTTGCCTTCCAGGCGGATCGTATTCAGGTGCATGTCGTGCACCATGCGAAACCCCTCGGCAAGGCGCTCGGGCTGTTGACGAAGCAGCATATCCTGCGACCAGCCTGCACCACGAATGAGAATGGGTCGCTGGTTGACGCGAAACAAGCGGTATCCCTTTGCGGTCAACTCGGAGTTAACCTCGCGTATACCGAAGCGGCGGGACTGCTCATCCGAAACCATGCCATCCAGAAGGAAGCGAAGAGTAAGGGTCTGGAGCGGATGCGCACCCTGGTCCGCCGGCCACCATACCCGCGGGTGTTCGATCCGGAGTTGTGGAAAGTCGCTTGGCGCAAACGAGATTGTCTTCTCTTCGCCCGCAGCCAGGCGCACGAGCTGCGAGATGGGTATGCCGGCGGCCGTGCCTTCGAGACGACCTTCGACCGGATGGTCTGTCGCGTTGCTAACTTCGGCGCGGATTGTAAGCTCCGCCGTCTGCAAGGAGGCATCCGTGAAGTGGGTTGTCGCCATTGGCGAACGGACTGCTACCGATCCACTTGTCATCAGAGAAACGGGCCCCCAGAGACCCATGTCTTTATCGGGCGGGCAAGGATTCCAGTCGACCCAGTTGATGCCTAGATCGGTCGGAGTCGGAGCAAATGTCTCCACGGCCAGCACATTTTCTTCACTTGGCTTAATAGCTTTGGTGACGTCGAACTCATATGTTCGATAGGCACCCTGCACCTGATCGGAGTCGGCGATCTTCCGGCCGTTCAGCCAGATGTCGGCGCGGTAGTTGATGCCGCCGAAGCGCAGCCAGATCGTCTTTCCTCGTTCGCTGGCAGCAACGTGAAACGTCTTGCGATACCACCAACCACAGCGATAGGGGCTGTCCGCTGGCATGTCAAGATTCGAGAAGTTTTCTCCCAGAGGGTAAGATGTCCCCGGGATCGAACGCAGATTTGTACCTACGAAGGGATCTTTGAATTCGCCTGCCGCAACCTGCACCGCGAGCACAGTTGCGGGAACGCTTGCGGAATACCAAGCCTCGGTTCGCGCATTTGGCATGGAGAGTTCTGCGCCTACGCCGTGGACCTTGCAATCTGACTGAACCGCCCAACCCGATTTGAGCGGTACCTCAGAGAGCGGACTGCTAGCCGCGGCGCGTGCTTGCCCATGGGATGCAGCAAGCCAGGCCCCCATGATCAATAGACAGCTCGGATTTATAAGGCACTTAATTGTGCGCGGTCGCAGAGTCATGCTCTTCAGTACCTCCAGAAATCTTTCTTACGTTTGCTTCCGCGACTCAACTCTGGACGAGATCCAGGCAAGATATCGAATGCAAACGGACGACTGGCGAAGTCGCACTTTGGCCATAGATGGGGACGACGAACGAATATTAGAACGTTTGAATAAAAATTGCAATGAGATAAAAATATCTCGATCGAACACAAACCTGCGCTATTCTTTTTTTCGTCGCGACCGCCCCTGAGCCGCGACACCCAACCGTGTTACTGGCGCAGTCCGTATATCGATAAGCCGTCTCGTCGTCGATTGGCGGATGACCAACTCTGGAGGCAACAAGTGTAGAGTGCCGGAGAGGGAAGAAGTCTCCGTCGCGGTATGGGACGGTTTTGTGTCAGCGAGCGAGTCGAGCACCCACTTGGCCGCGAGGCTTCCCATTTCCTCCATCGGTTGGCGAATAGTGGTGAGGCCGGGTGTATTCACGGCGGCATGGGGAACATCATCGAAGCCGATGACGGAACAGTCCTCGGGTACGTACCGTCCCGTCTGGCGCAGCGCCCGAATTGCGCCCAGACCCGTGAGATCGTCGAAGGCGATCACGGCGGTAAATTCAACTCCCTGTTCAATCATCGCCGAGATGAGACGATAACCTCCCTCGAAGCCGGAGGTTGGATCGTCGGCTGCCGGGAGTTGTCCGACGCGCTTAGAAGCGAGCGGTAGCCCGACTTCAGACGCGAAGCGCTGTATTCCGTTCCAGCGGCGATCACTGTCGGCCAGTTCGGAAGGACCACGGAGAACGGCGATCTTGCGATGGCCAAGATCGTAAAGATGCCGCGCAGCGGCGTATCCACCAGCCTCGTTGTCTACTTGTAAAGAGCGAACGCGGCTTGCTGTGAGGTCCCGGCCCACGCCGACCATGGGGATTTGACTCTTCCGAAAGTCGGCGAGCTGGTCGAATTCACCGAAAAGCCAGTTTGCGACAAGGATCAGCCCCTCGACCCGACGCTCCATCATCATCTCAAGATGGCGTCCAAACTGCTTGCGCTGGTTGTGAGCGATCATGATGATTGGCAGGTAGGTCGTCGGATGGAGTGCCTTCTCGATGCCCTGCAGGATGAGCGTGCAGAACGGATCGGAGATGTCGGAAACCATGATGCCGATAGTGTGGCTTCGGCGGCTGCGCAATGAGCGGGCCGCCGCATCTGGACGGTAGCCAAGTTTGCTGGCGACAGCTCGGATATGCTCTTTGGTGCTAGCAGCAACATAACGGGAGAGTGGCGCCTCGTTGAGCACGAGGGAGACGGTGGATATAGAAAAGCCGCTGACACGCGCAACGTCGGCGAGGGTGATGCGCTTCGTGTAGTGGTTTTGAGTTAGCAAACGGCAGGGACCCCTTCCGATTATAAAATCTGCATTAGCTGTTGCCGAGTGTAAAGGAAGTTGTTGGAGCGCGCTCCCTAGGAGCTGCGGATGCAAGAATCGGCGCACCCTTTCGTTCCTTCTTAACTGGCGGAGTCGATTTTCGTGACACTATAGCAACGTTCTTCAAGAAAAATCCTGCTGTGATGCGTACTCTGCAGCAGCTATTGCTGTGCGGCATCCTGCGCGTCGGCGGACCGGTCACCCGATGGGTCTTGTTGCAGGCGATCGTTGAACGACTTCAGCAACTGTGCGGCCGTGTCGAACTCCTGATGAGCCTTTGCCGACTGGCCTAGGCGGGCCAAAACTTTACCCCTCGCGTAGTGCACGCTGGCGCTTTGCGGCGCCAGGGATTCGGCATGATCCAGCATCTCCAATGCTTCCGGGTAACGTGCGGCATCCCGGTACAAGTTGGCGAGACCGAAGTAAGAGTTTACGAGCGCGCTGTTACGTTCAATAGCTTGGCGGAAACTGTGTTCAGCTTTCTCGGGCTGATGGAGTTGGGCGTACAAAATACCAAGATCTTCGTAGTTATAGGCAAAATCGGGTTCCAAGACTGCGTCTTTTTGTAATTCAGTCTCGGCCTGAGGATAAGCATGCTGCTCAAGGTAGGTGCGCCCCAGAAAGTAGTGCACCAGAGGAAGGTCGGGGCGTGCGGCTACGGCGGCGCGGAACTCTTCTAAAGCTTTCTCGGTATTGTCTTCGGCCAACCAAGCCTTCCCGACATATAAATGGAACTCTGGCGTGTTCTGGCCAATCGCCAGCATCTGATCGAAGGCCTTCTTTTGTAGCAGAGGGTTGGACGATTTACTGGCCGCTATGCTCAGGACATAGAGATAGTTCAGATTCGTGGACTCTTGCTCCCACAGCGGCTTGAGGGTATCGCTGGCTTCCTTGTACTTATTCGTAAAAAAATAGCAGAGCCCCAGCAAATACCGTGCTTGAAGCGAATCGGGCGCACGCTGCAAGGCTTCAGAGAACGGTTCGATGGCCCCATCAAAGTCGTTCTTGCGGTAGTGAGCAAGGCCAATGTTCAGGGGAATGCCGGGCGCATTTGGAGAGAGCGATTCCGCTTGATGCAGTTCGACCAAAGCATCGTCCCACCGGCGCTCCCGCATATAGGCGACGCCTAGATTGACGTGGGCCGCACTCGACTTAGGGTCCAGAGCAATCACTCGTCGAAAGTCCTCTTCAGCGTCACCAAGTTGCCCGCTTTGCATGGCCTGCATGCCTTGGCGGAAGAGCAATGCAGGATCTGCAGAAGTGCTGGCGGAGTTTTGTGCGGAAGCAGGTACAGCGCCTGGCGTTGCTGAGATAGTGGCTTGCTCTTTGCCACGAGCACGGGCCTGTGCTGCATACAGCAAGCAGAGTAAGAACAAAGATCGAAATCCTTTGCAGCGATTCAAGTGGGTTCAGCCTTCTGGGGGCAGTGTACTGAAAAGCTGCCATGAGCACATACAGATCCAGGTCGAAATAAATAAACAAAAAAATTTTCTCTTGACAAGGTATTCAATCGTTCTAATATAGGCACATTCACTTCTGCCAGCGCATCGCAAAGGGAATCTTTTTGTAGAACTGCCACTTCTTTTCATTTCCTGAGTGCTCACGGAGGCATTTAAGCCATGTGGTCCCGATGTTCTCTTTCCTCTGATCCAACCGTGCTATCCGCTCTTCCTCACTCTCCGTTCGACACCGTCGGGAAGTTACGGAAGTCGTCTCGCTCGAATGTCTTTCGTTCTGTGCTCTTTGCGCTATGTCTGCTTTTCCCGGCCTCAATCGTTGCGCAACAATCAAGTTCCATCGATGGTTCGGTTAAGGATAAGAGCGGCGGGGCCATCCAAAATGCCAAGGTGACACTCACCAATGTGGCCCAAAATACTAGCGTCGAAGCCACCACCAACGCGGCTGGCGAGTACTCTCTGCCCGGTCTCGAGGCCGGTACTTACAATCTGCAAGTCACCTCCCCGGGGTTCGAGAAGTTTTCCGCCAACGGGATCATCGTCCGCGTTGCGCGTAAGGAGCGGGTGGACGCGCAACTCACGGTTGGAGCCGTAACTGCCGAGATCCAGGTAAGCGGTACCGACTTGGGTGTCGTGCAGACGGAGTCGCCCGAGATCTCCTTCACCATCACGGGCAAGCAGATTACGCAGCTCGTGTTGAACGGCCGTAACTTCGCCCAGCTCGTGACCCTGTCCCCTGGTGTCGTCAGCCAGACCAACCAGGACGAGGGTCAGACCGGCGTTGCCGGCAGCGTCGAATACGCCATCAATGGCGGTCGCCCGCAGTACAACAACTGGGAGATCGACGGCGCGAGCGTCATGGACAACGGCAGCAACGGCACCCTTAACGTCTACCCCAACGTCGACGCCATCGCGGAGACGCAGGTGCTCACCTCAAACTACGGCGCTCAGTACGGTCGCAACGCATCCGGCACTGTGCAGTCCCAGACAAAGTCGGGCACCGACCGTCTCCATGGCGAGCTATTCGAGTTTCTCCGCAACGATGCCTTCAATGCGCGAAACTACTTTGCAACGACGGTTCCAACCTATAAAAAGCATGACTATGGCTTTACTATCGGCGGCCCGGTCTATATACCGCACCTCTACACTCCAGGCGTGAGGAAGACCTTCTTCTTCTACTCGCAGGAGTGGCGCCACGAGAATGTGCCTGGCACCAACTTCAATCAGCCGGTACCTTCGGATGCGCAGCGCACCGGAAACTTCTCTGACCTCTGTCCAGCCGCAGGAAGTCCCGTAGATACGGCGGATTTTCCTGATTGCCCAGTCACTCCACCCACCAGCCCATCCCCCGGCGTGTACTACCCGAACAACCAGGTACCCGTCGACCCCAACGGGACTGCGTTGCTCGCACTCATTCCCGCGGCAAACACGTCCGTCAACGGATCTCCGTACTATGTTGCATCTCCCGCGCAGTTGACCACCAATCGAGAAGAGCTCTTCCGCATCGATCAGGTCTTCAGCGAAAAACTGCGCGGCTTCTATCGTTTCATCTACGACTCCTGGTCCACGGTGAGTTCCTCTCCGACCTTTCAGACGAACGCCTTTCCCACCGTCCAAAACAGCTTCGCCGGCCCCGGCATCGATATGGTGGCCAGCCTCACCTACGCTGCCTCTCCGTCCCTGGTCAACGAGTTTGTGGCCGACTACACCACCGATCACATCACCCTCACCAATATCAGCAAGGGTATCGATCGTAGCGGCTTCTCCGGCAATGGGTTCTTCAATAACGGCTACGGCGGGGTCCTTCCTTCGATCATCCTTACTGGCAACTCGGCATATGCCGGCGGCTTTACCGTCAATACGGGTTACTTCCCGTGGCAGAACTCGAACCCCACCTATAGCTACCGCGACGACCTCACCAAAACTCTCAACCGCCAAACCCTCATCTTCGGCGTCAGCTTGATCGCTGGCCAGAAGAACGAGCCCTCCACAGGAAATAATCAGGGGACCTTTTACTTCAACACCTCTGCAACGGCGGTGACCACCGGGAATGCCTTCGCCGACCTGCTGACGGGCCAGATCGCTCAGTTCTCCCAGACCTCGGCTCAGCCGAAGTACTACAACCGGTACAAGATCGTTGAGCCTTACTTCCAGGACAACTGGCGCTTGACTCCGAAGTTGACCCTCAATCTTGGCCTTCGGTTGAGTCTCTTCGGTACCTATCACGACATCAGCAACCAGTCCGGTAACTTCGAGCCTTCAGCATGGAGCGCTTCGAACGCACCGACGATCGACGTAGACGGGACGCAACAATCCTCGCAACAGCAGGTGGGAGCGATCGTGCCGGGCACCGGAAACATCTTCAACGGCGTGGTCTCCTGTGGCAAAAATGGTGTCTATTCAGGCTGTATGAGCGGGCACCTCTTCAATCCTGCACCGCGCCTTGGATTTGCTTACGACGTCTTCGGCAACGGAAAGCTCGCAGTCCGCGGCGGCTATGGCATCTTCTTCGAACACACAAATGGCAACGAGAGCAACTCCGAGTCTCTGGAGGGCTCAGCCCCAATAGTGCAGACCCCGAATAAGTACAACTTCCCCGGTTACACCAGCGCGGGCGTAGGCGGGGTACAGTTCCCGCTGAGCGTTTTCGCAATCCCAACCCACGCTGTCTGGCCGTACGTCCAGCAATATAATCTGGCCGTCCAGGGTGAGTTGCCAAGCCACACGGTACTGCAGGTAGCCTACGTCGGCAGCGTTGGCAGGCATCTGCCCACTTGGTCTGACCTGAACCAGCTAAGGCCACTGTCCGCGGCTGAGAACCCTTACGGCCCAGGCCAGCCGATCTCAGCTGCAGATTGCGGAAGTATCACAGGTAGCTTCTCCGGTCCCACCCCCTATGCGGGCACAGTGAACGGTCAGCCGGTCACCGGAAATGTCCTGAACCATCTGATCATCGCATGCGGCCTCTTCGACGGCGCCGCTCCCTATCGGCCCTATGTTGGCCTCAGTGGAATCAATAACTCAACCAATTCCGTGAGTTCGAGCTACAACGCTCTCCAGATCGGTGTCAGCCGGTACTTTGGTGGATTGAACGGCAGTCTGGCATACACCTACGGTCACTCTATCGACGAAGGTTCGAACGGCGCGTATGGAGCGACTGAAGTCATCAACAGCTACAACCTCAGCCAGAGCAGGGCGAGCTCAAACTTCGACGAACGCCATAGCCTTGCAGTCAGCCTGGTCTATGACATTCCCCTCTTCACCCAACCCGGACTTCTGCACTCGATCCTCGGAGGATGGCAGGTCTCAGACCTCACCATCTTTCAAACCGGCACGCCATTCAGCGTGACCAACCAGGCCTACACGGATAATGCCGGAACAGGAAATGCCTTCGCCAACACTGCAAACGGTCAAGTGCAATCCTATCCGGATATCGTTGGGAATATACACGGCAAAGTCGCGACCAAGTATCCCTCTGGGCCGGGACCGCGGCTTTATAACAGCGATGCCTTTGCCGCTCCTCAAGGGCTCACTTACGGCAACGCCGGCCGCAACGTTCTCAACCTTCCTGCTCGCACGAACTTCGATATGGGTCTATTCAAGAACTTCGCCATTCGCGAAGGGATGCACTTCGAGTTCCGCACGGAGGCGTTCAACGTCTTCAACCATACCCAGTGGATGACGATCAATTCGTCCACAAGCTGCTACTCCACTCTAGGAGGCTGTTCGGCCGACCCCTTCCTGACGGCGACGGCAGCGCACAACGCGCGCATCCTCCAATTCGCTGGAAAATTTGTCTTCTAGACAAAATGAGAGAAGGAAACAAGCTGGTTGAATCGCTCAGTGCGGTTCAGCCAGCATTTGTCCGGCTGCTTGACAAATTGACGGTGGAAAAGAGGGTTAGAGAACGAGGCCCAACAGTTCCAGGCCGCTCCGAATTTCTAGTTGCGGTAGATTTGAGTCCAAACCTAAGTCATATATTATGAATACTTTGGCACGTTTTTGCCGGGGAGTGGGGTGTGCCCTTACTCAGACATCAAGCTCTGCATCACAAAACTGGGAGGAGATACCAATGCTGTCAGCACGGATGTCATCAGTAGTGCTTGCTTGTGCATTTTTAGCTGGCGGTTCGCCGCTGCAAGCGGACACACCACTGCCCATCATGCCGCTGCCAGCTCATATGGTCGAGGGTACGGGTAGCTTTCCGATCGATGGCGGATTTCAGATTGTCTTCCAAGGCCACACCGAACCGCGACTGGAGCGGGCGCGCGACCGCTTCCTCATCAATCTCACACGCGAGACCGGAATCCTTCATTGGCCCGCTTCCGCGGTGAATCAGCCTCAGTTCGTTATAAAGACAGCAGAACCGAGCGCGGAGGTTGAACAACTCGGAGAGGACGAGTCCTACCGCCTCGAGGTTGCGCCAGCTAGGGTGCTGTTGAGCGCTCCGAACCCGCTCGGCATTCTGCATGGGCTACAGACATTCCTTCAGCTGGTGCAGACGTCGCCGCAGGGTTTCGCCGTCGCCTCGATGACGATCGAGGACAGGCCGCGTTTTGCTTGGCGCGGGCTGATGATTGATGCAGGACGCCACTTCATGCCGCTCGATGTGATTCGCCAGACTCTGGACGGAATGGAGGCTGTGAAGCTCAATGTCTTTCACTGGCATCTATCCGAAGACCAGGGCTTTCGCGTAGAGAGCAAAGTCTTTCCGCTATTACAACAAAAGGGCTCCGACGGCCTCTACTACACACAGGACCAGATCCGCGACATCATCGAGTACGCGCGCGACCGTGGCATACGCGTCATCCCAGAGTTCGATATGCCGGGCCACGCCACTTCGTGGTTCGTCGGATACCCGGATCTGGCGAGCGGCAAAGGCCCATATCGGATCGAGCGTAAGTGGGGCATCTTCGATCCGGCGATGGATCCAACTCGCGAAGCCACCTACAAGTTTCTTGACCGTTTCATCGGAGAAATGACAGGACTGTTTCCGGACGCCTATTTCCATATCGGCGGCGACGAGTGCAATGGCAAGGAATGGCAAGCAAACTCGCGCATTACACAATACATGCGCGAACATGGGATCAAGGATAATGCGGCCCTACAGGCATATTTCACCGGTCGTGTTCAAAAGTTGGTCACTAAGCGCGGCAAGATTACCGTCGGCTGGGATGAAGTCCTGCAGCCTGATACTCCCAAGGACGTCGTGATCCAGTCATGGCGTGGACAGGATTCCCTTGCGCAGGCCGCACTGCGTGGCAATCGTGGCATTCTCTCCGCGGGTTATTACATCGACCTCAATGAGCCGGCTTCTCAACACTATGCAGTTGATCCGCTCGAGAGCGCCACCGTCAAATTGACTTCGGAGCAGCAAAGCAACATCATGGGCGGTGAGGCGACGATGTGGACAGAATACGTAACTCCAGAGACGATTGGGAGCCGCATCTGGCCCCGCACCGCGGCCATCGCCGAACGGTTGTGGTCGCCGAAGGAAACGAACGACATCGACTCGATGTATCGGCGGCTCGCGATTGTTTCAAGAGATCTCGAATATTATGGCCAAACTTACCGCTCCGTCAGCGAGCGAATGCTACAGCGCATGATAGGTGATGAGGATTCATCCTCGTTGAAGGTGCTTGCTAGTGCGGTCGAACCGCCGAAAGAATACGCCCGCGAGGAGTTGGGGAGCTACGATAGTTTTACTCCGCTGAATCGAATGGTTGACGCTGTGCCCCCAGAGAGCGATTGCGCTCGCGAGTTCCGTGACGCGGCCAATCGTATCGCCATTGGAAAGGCCACGCCGTCAGACTGGCAACAGGCGAGGCAGTGGCTTACTCTCTGGCGTGACAATGATTCTGTGCTGCAGCGATACTTGCCACAGTCTGCATTAACCGCGGAACTTGTTTCGGTTTCGCACAATCTGAGTATGGCTGCAGCTATTGGCTTGTCGGCTCTAGGTTCTCTTGAGAACCGCGAGACGGTTAGCCCAACTGATCGGCAGGGGCAGCTCTCCTCGTTAAAATCGCTGGAAGCGCCACATGCAGTCCTCCTCGATATGATTGTTCCTGGAGTGGAAGTATTGGTGGCTGCAACTCGCTAAGCTAAAGCTCAAATCCGCTGTTCGGCCGCGCTATCAAACAGCAGGACGTTTCGAATGTCGCCGCCGCCGAACTCTTTGATCATGATGCTGCTATACCCGCGACGTGTGGTTGAGCATAACCGATGAATAAGATAGCGGAGTTCTCGGGGTGGCGGTCTACGAGTGATCTGGACGCGGGATTTTTCATTTTTCACTCTGGTGAAGTGGTGGACGCGGTAGGGATCGAACCTACGACCAGTCGATTAAGAGTCGAATGCTCTACCAACTGAGCTACGCGTCCTTTTGGTTTTTGCTCCCAGAGAGGAGATCGGTAAGAGTCGTTGCATGGGGTATTTCAGGCAGGACTCAATTACTCGACTTGTTAAAGATAACACAGCTTGCAGCGTAAAACAGGGGCTGCAAGCTGTGAGTCGGACGAAAGTATTTTTGCCGAAATTAGTACTCGAGGGGCTACAAACCTTAGGCTACCCGACGAAATCTACGTTGGCGCGATGGGGGATGATGCCGCGCTCGTAGCCCATAGCGAGCAGCTTGCGAATAGCTTCTTTGCCGTCTTCGCCGTAGTTGAGAGTGCGCTCATTGACGTACATGCCGACGAAGCGGTTGGCGAGGGTGGGGTCGAGGTCGCGGGCGAACTGCATCGCGTAGGTCAGGGCCTCTTCGCGGTTGTCGAGGGCATGTTGGATGCTGTCGCGCAGGGCGTTCGTGGTGGTAAGAAGGGTTTCGGCGCCGAGGGAGCGTCGGATGGCGTTGCCACCGAGCGGCAGAGGTAGGCCGGTCTGTTCGCGCCACCACTGGCCTAGATCGAGGAGCTTGATGAGGCCATCGTTGGCGTAGGTGAGTTGGCCTTCGTGAATGATAAGGCCAGCGTCGAACTCGCCCGCAACGACGGCGGGAATGATTTTGTCGAAAGGAACTGTGACGGTTTCGACATCAGGGGCGAACAGCTTGAGGGTGAGGTAGGCGGTGGTGAGAGTGCCGGGAACGGCGATCCGAGTCTTCTTGATGTCGTCGAGAGAGAGCTTGCGCGGCGCGACGATCATGGGGCCGTATCCTTCGCCGACGCTGCCGCCGCAGGACATGAGGGTGTAATTGTCCTGCAGGTAAGGGTAGGCGTGGAAGGAGATGGCGGTGACGTCGTAGAAAGCTTCGTCGATTGCGCGATGATTAAGGGTCTCGATATCGGTGAGAGTGTGGGTGAACTTGAAGCCGGGGACTCGGACCTTGTTGGTGGCGAGGCCGTAGAACATGAAGGCGTCGTCGGAGTCGGGGCTGTGGGCGATGCTGATTTCCTGGATTGCGGTGGTTGCGGTGGTCATGATGCTTCCTTCGGACTTCGTGATGCCTGTGTGATGCGCAGGGGAGTAGAGTGGCTCTGCGCTGAGGTTGGATGCTTGAGGTCGGATCGCTTGGTTAGGGTTGACGCCAGCGTTGGAGTGAACTGAAGATGCCGGCGGCGGCGGTGATCTTGACGACTTCACCGGGAAGGAACGGGGCGATGGCCATGGTCCATGTGGCTGCGGCGCTGGTGTGGAGGAGATGCGAGAGCCAGCCTGCGCCAAGGAGGAAGATTGGTGCGCTGGCGATTGTGGCGGCTACGAGGCCGGCTCGGAACCGGGAGGTGATGCGCTGCATGGCACGAACGCTCCAACCGGCAGTTGCTGCGGCCAGCGGGTACGAGAAGAGGTAGCCCGCGTTGGGGCCGAGCAGGTGCGCGATGCCGCCGACACTGTGGGGCGTGAAGACGGGGAGGCCCATAGCTCCTTCAGCAAGATAGAGGACCATCGCGGAGAAGCCGACGACCGGGCCGAGCAGCATGCCGACGAGGATGACGGCGAAGTTCTGCAGAGTGAGAGGCACGGGCGTGAACGGAAGCGGCAGAGAGATATGGGCGCAGATGCCGACGAAGGCGCTGGCTGCGACTGCGAGCATGACTTTGCCGGAGAGGGACTCCTGAAGCGATCCGGAGCGGTGGGCGAGACCGAGTTGAGAGGAGGTGGCGGATTGCATGCTTGAAGTCCTTTCGCGCTGGTGCTTTGTTGAAGTTTCGATGCCGGGTCGGCGGTGTCGACTTTTAGATGGAACGTCTGGTGTGGATGTTATGTAGGCCCGGTTGAGACGGTATGAAGGCTTTAGCGAGAGGCGACGTTGGTTCCTCGATTGTAAGCCCGTTGCGGAGGAA
The DNA here is from genome assembly GCF_040358255.1 of Tunturibacter gelidoferens. Classification (NCBI taxonomy): domain Bacteria; kingdom Pseudomonadati; phylum Acidobacteriota; class Terriglobia; order Terriglobales; family Acidobacteriaceae; genus Tunturiibacter; species Tunturiibacter gelidiferens. Next base: position 4,174,429 of record NZ_CP132938.1, on the reverse strand, counting down.
AGACCGCGACGCTGGTTGGTTGCGAGTAGAGAAATGGTGGGTCGAGATGGCAAAGAAAGTCGGCATGCTCTACAAGAAGGATAACAAGGGACATGCGCTTCGTGCAGTTTTTCGGTTTCCGCTTTGGCATCCGGACAGGCTTGCGGTTTCGGGGAGTATTCGTGGCGAGACGGTATGAAGTAGGTACGTGCCAGCTGGAATCGGGTTTTCCACTTGACGGTGAAGGGGGTGAAGTTTGTACTGGAATTTGAGATGGCTCGTTTAAAGACAACAGGCACGAGTGCGAAGCGGTCGAGTGCAATCGTCCGTTTGTATGAGCGGGGCCGTGTCGGTTGGAGGAAGGTCGCTACGGGCGCGGCTGCAGTGCTCGCGGTGGCGATGGGTTACCACGTTATCTTTGGGCAGAATGGGCTGACGGTTTATCAGCAGAAACGCAATGATGCGCAGAGCCTGGACGGCCAGCTGCGTACTCTACAACGGGAGAATGACCTGTTGAAGGGGCACGTCGGCAGGCTGCAGAGTGATCCGAACGCGATTGAACATCAAGCGCGCGAAGAGCTGCATTACACGCGACCGGGTGAGGTGATCGTGTATATGCCCGCTCCGGCTGGATCGGGCCCTGCCGGTGTTGCGAAGCAGTAGCTGATTCGTCTCGCCGCTCGATATTTTGCTTGAGTGCGCCGCTCCATATATCGCGTTTCCGCCTACCTGACCACGCTAGATGTGCCGTATTTTTTTGTCACTCCCTTTTCGCTTGAATTTCCATCCCGATAGTCGAGGCAAGGCAACGCCCGTTGACTACTCGGACCGGAGCGCCTGGGTTAGATCAACGGATGCTGCGCGACGGGCCGGCAGCAGGGAAGCACCCAGTGCGAGCAGCAGAAGCGAAAGTGTCGCGAGGGTCAGTACGAGAGGATCAAAGGCACTGACCCCGAAGAGGAAGGAGCGCAGCAAACGGGAGGCGGCGAGGGCTCCTGCTAGGCCAATCGCGCAACCTAAGAGTGCAAGTCTGGCTCCCGAGGTGACAACTAGGCGGACGATGCCCGCGCGTTGTGAGCCAAGCGCCATGCGAATGGCCATCTCCTGAACTCGCAGGGCGACCGAGAACGCGATGACACTGTATATGCCGAGCACGGCCAGCAGGACGGCGATAGCGGCGAAGGATGAGATCAACGCAGTGTTGAAGCGGCGGGGAGCTTCAGAGTCCGAGATGGCGTGCTCAATACTCTGGACCTGGGTGAGGGGAAGCTGCGGGTCGATAGAGTGCACCGTGGAGCGCAGTAGGTTCTCCATTTGTTCGGGCGCCATGGACGTGCGCAGAACAATGTAACCGCCGTTGCCGTTGAGGTCGGTGGGCGAGGCAAGTGATCCGATCATTTCCTCTTGCTGCTCGACCGGCATGTAGTACTGCTGCTTCAGGGGTAGGTCGGGTGAGTTCTCCTTCACGTCCGCGACTTCGCCTACTACCGTGGCCCACGGTGTCTTCATCGTCTCTGTCCCGAGGCGGAAACGTTTTCCGATCGGATTTTGATTGGGCCAGGACTGCTGGGCCAACATGTGGTTGACGATAACGATCGGCTGTCTGGTGGCGTCGTCGTCGGAGGTGAACAGACGACCGTGGAGCAAAGAAATGCCCATCGCGCTGAAGTAGTCCCCGTCCACCGCGATCGAAGTTCCTAGATCGAGACCTGCGGCGTTGGCCGGTAGGATGTGTCCCTCTGCCACAAAGGCGCTGCTGGAGTTGTTGCCGGAGGCTGGGAGGAACGTGGTAAGGCCGACACTCTTGACTCCGGGGAGAGACCGTAAACGACTGAGTAGCTCGCGATCGAATTCATCGACTGCAGTCTGGGTTCCGTATTGTTTCCTTGGGAGGCTGTAGTTGGCGACGAGGGTGTGGTCGGGCTGAAATCCGAGGTCGACCTGACGCATCTTCTCGAAGCTGCGGAGCAGCAGCCCAGATGCCGCCAACAGAACGAGGGCGATGGCGATCTCGGAGATGACGAGAGCTGACCGCAACCTGGCGTGGCCGCCGCCGGAGGTGCCGGTTCGGCCTCCTTCTTTGAGGGTGTCGTTGACGCTGGTGCGGATGGCTGCGAAGGCTGGGGCAAGGCCGCAAAGAACGCCGGTGACCACCGCAAGCCCAAGCGCAAAGGCGACGACCGGCCAGTCGAGGCCGATCTCATCAATGCGTGGCAGTGTCTCCGGTAGCGCCTGAATGCCGATGCGCAGTGCAATCGCAGCGAGCAGGAGTCCTATGATGCCTCCGGATATGCTGAGAACAAGACTTTCGAGAATGGCCTGCCAAAGCAGCGTGGAAGACGAAGCGCCAAGTGCGAGACGGACGGCAATCTCCCGGCGCCGCCGAATGGAGCGCACCAGAAGAAGACCGGCGAGGTTCGCGCAGGCAATCAATAGAACGACGGTGACAGCGAGAAAGAGGGTTCGGATGAGAGGCCGCGCCTCTTCGACGGTCTCTTCGTCGAGCGGCCTGACGATTGGGGTGATGCTGAATCCCTCCATGAAGGCGGGATAGTTCCGCATGGTCTCCTTAGCGACCCGGTTCGCATCCTCGACGGCCTGAGTTGCGGTGACGCCTGGCTTGAGGCGGCCCACCATCTGAAAATTCCATGATGCTGCGCCAGTTCCGAGCTCTTGCGGTTCGAAGCTGATGGGAACCCACAGTTCGCTACGATTGAGGTGGCCGGGAACGAGGGGGAATTCGAAGTTGCGGGGCATAACGCCTATGACGAGGTAAGGCTTACGGTCGAGCAGGACCTTGCGCCCGAGGATGTTGGGATCGCCCTGAAACCGGCTCTGCCAGGTGGCGTAGCTTAGCACCATGACCTGTTGTCGCTGCTCGTCCTCCTGTCCAGTGAAGAAGCGACCGAGGAGTGGCTGAACAGCGAGTGCCGGAAAGACCCCGCCGCTCATCCGTGCTGCGTTGACATTGGCGGGTTCGCCTGCGCCGGAGAGCTCGTAACTGGTGGACTGGTAGCCGCCGAGGCTGGTGAAGCTGTGAGTGTCACGGGAGTAGTTGCGAATGTCGGGAGCAGTGACGCCGGCCTCGCCGTTACCGCCGACGTCCAGGCCCTTGAGGATGTCCGAGAGGACGACTAGTCGGTTGGGCTCGGGAAAGGGAAGCGGCCGCAGGAGGACTCCTTCGACGAGAGAGAAGATGGCGGTGGTCGCACCGATGGCTAAAGCAAGCATCAGAATAGCGGTGGCGGCGAATCCGGGTGACTTCGCCAGGTGACGGACGGCGATCTTCAGATCTTGAAAGAAGGAGCGCATGCGGGATCCTCAGAGAGATAGTTATGAGGAACTTAGCAATTGTCTTGCCACAGAGGATGCATGCGAGGTGGCCGTTTTCTTTGGATTTCATAGGGTTATGGGTCGCTTTCGCGATGTACCGGTGTCCATCAGCGGAATGATTGTCCATGGATGGACAGCCGGGGACGGAAGAGCGGGGAGATGAATTCCAAAGGCCAGTGATTTATACTTGTCGCTTGCCCTGCAACCGGCGTGGCGTTGGTCGACAGACCTCCCCGCAAGGTCACGCAAAATCCCGGGCACGCAGCCATTTCCGAGGAGGAAACGGCTCTCGCGCGAAGTGAAGGTTTTAGTCAAGCATGATTCGTATTCTGCAGCAGGACAACCGCATCACGAAGATTATCTTCGCCGTCATTATTGGATTTGCCGTGATCACGATGGTGATTACGCTGGTGCCCGGCATCTTTGACAACGCCACGACCAACGACGCGTCTGTCTACGCGACTGTCAAACAGCCTGGCGTCTTCGGGCGTGTCTTTGGGGAGAGCACGCCGATCAAGACCGTCGAAGTAAATCAGCTGGCGAGCCGGCAGCTGCAGCAACAGCATTTTCCTGATGCGTTGCTACCGTACTTCTTGCCGCGAGCGGGGCAGATCCTGGTGCAGCGCGCGATTTTGAAGCATGAGGCGGACAGGATGAACCTGCAGGTGAGCGACGAAGATCTCCGCCGCGAACTGCAGACAGGACCGTTTGCTCAGTATCTCTTTCCCAACGGCCAATACATTGGCGATGACGCCTACATCAACTTCGTACAGAGCGCCTTCCAGACCACTCGTGGCGATTTTGAGTCGCAGGTGAAGAGCGATATGGAGCTGAACCGCCTCCAGGCGCTGATCACGGGAGGAGTTTCGGTCTCGGATAACGCAGTGCGCGAAGCCTACAAAGTCGATGGGACCAAAGTGAAGTTCGACTACGCTGTGATCTCGTCGGATGATGTGCGTAAGACGATCAACCCGTCGGACTCGGAGTTGCAGGCATTCTTCAAGACAAACGCGGCGCGTTATGCGAACGCAGTTCCTGAGACGCGGAAGATTGAGTATGTTTCGTTCGACACCTCGAATCTCCCTGGCGGTAAGCCGCAGATCTCGGATGCGGACGTGTTGGCTTACTACACCGCGCATAAGGACCAATACCAGGTAAAGGAACAGGTGCAGGTTCGCCATATCCTGATCGCCGTCCCTGCCGGCTCGGATGCGAAGACAGATGCCGCTGCAAAGGCGAAGGCCGAAGATATTCTAAAGCAGATCAAGAGCGGCGGAAACTTCGCGGATCTCGCGAGCAAGAATTCGGACGACCCAGGTAGCAAGACGCAGGGCGGCGAACTGGGATGGCTGGATCGCGGTAAGACGGTACCGGAGTTTGATAAGGCTGCATTCACACTCGCACCGGGACAGACCTCGGACCTGATTAAGACGCAGTTCGGCTATCACATCCTGCAAGTGGAGGAAAAGAAGACGGCGCATCTCCGTCCGCTGGACGAAGTAAAGCCGGAGATCGTGCCGGTGCTCGAGCAGCAGAGGGCAGGTGCAGCAGAGCAGACATTTGCTTCGGCGCTGGCCGCGGATGCGAAGAAAAATGGCTTGGAGAAGGCAGCTGCGTCCAAGGGACTGCACGCGGTGACGACTGATTATGTTGCCAAAGATGGGGTCATCGCTGGGCTGGCTGATGGTTCGGCGTTGCTGACGCAGGCGTTCTCCGTGGTTAAGGGTGCGGATCCCGCTCCGGTTGCTACAGGCGATGGCTTCGCGGTATTCCAGGTAACCGATGTGAAGCCCGCGCATGCCCCGGAGTTTGCGGATTACAAATCGCACATTCTTGAGGACTATCGCGAACAGCAGGTGCCTCAGTTGTTGAGTGCCCAGTTGAACAAACTGGACGAACGGGCGAAGGTGCTGAACGATCTGAAGAAGGCCGCGGCAGAGATGAACGTTCCACTCAAGACGAGCGATCTCGTCGGCAAGGATGGTCAGGTACCGGATCTTGGCGCGATGAGCGGTGCAGGTTCGGTAGCTTTCTCGCTGCCGAAGGGAGCTATCTCGGGGCCGATCAACGCAGGCCGGGTTGGGGTTGTGCTCAGTGTGATCGACAAGCAAGAGCCTACTGCCGACGACATCGCGAAGAACTTCAATGCAACCAAGGACAAGCTGCTCAACGATCAGCGCGAGGAGATCTTCCGTGTGTACATCGGCGAGCTGACCCAGAAGTACGAGAAGGGCGGCGCGGTCCGGCTCTCGAAGAGGCAAGCGGAGCCGGGGTTGCCAGCCGGAAACTAGCTGCACGCTGAAACAAAGAGAGACAGACGCCCGAGTGAGCCCCTCGGGCGTCTTCGTGTTTTGTGCCGTTATCACTGTTGCCACATGGGGAGACTGTTGCATGACGCCGACTTATCGGTTTCTGGCATCATAAGTTGGAGTTGTAAGAGGGGGCTGGATGAGTGGGGACGTGAGCAATCAGGAACGTTTGTCGGGAGTTTTGCTGCATGTGACGTCGCTGCCTTCGTACGGTGGGATAGGGGACTTTGGGCCGGCTGCGTACGCATTTGTAGATTTTCTGGCGGCGGCGAAGCAGAGGATGTGGCAGGTGTTGCCGTTGAGTCCGACGGGATACGGGAGTTCTCCGTATTCGGCACTGTCGGCGTTTGCGGGGAATCCGCTGCTGATAAGCCTGGAGATGCTGGTGCATGACGGGTGGATTGCCGGGGAGCGGATCGTGGGGTTGCCGGGGCATGATGGGCCTGCGGACTTTGACGCGGCGTTCCGACTGAAGCTGCCACTGATTGAAGAGGCTGCTGGTAATTTTCTGGATCATGCCCCGGATGAGAGACGCGCGAAGTTTCAGAGATTCTGCGAACACAATAGCTCGTGGCTGCAGGACTACGCTATGTTCAACGTACTACGGCGCATGCATGAGTACGGGAGCTGGCATGAGTGGCCTGCGGAGTACGCGCGGCGTAACGGCGATGCATTGAGCAAGTTGATGAACGATCACGCCCGCGAGCTCGCGATCGAACAGGTCGTTCAGTTTTTCTTCAATGAGCAGTGGTGCGGTCTGCGGGGGTATTGTGCGGAACGCAAGATTCGTATCATGGGCGATGTTGCAATCTTCGTGAACTACGACAGTGCCGATGTGTGGACGCATCCTGAGATGTTCGAGCTGGATGAGGAACTGAGGCCGGTTCGGGTGTCGGGGGTTCCGCCGGACTACTTTTCCGTGACCGGACAGCGGTGGGGAAATCCACTTTACAAGTGGGGTCTGCTGAAGGAGCGCGGATTCGACTGGTGGGTGGCACGAATTCGGCGATCGCTGACACTATATGACGTGATTCGGCTGGACCACTTTCGCGGGTTCGAGGCGTTCTGGTCGATCCCCGCAGAGGAAGAGACGGCAATCAATGGGCAGTGGGTCAAGGCTCCGGGGCATGAGCTGTTTCAGCGTCTGAAAGAGGTGTTTGGCGATCTACCGTTTGTCGCCGAGGATCTTGGGCTCATTACGCCCGAGGTGGACGAGCTGCGGGAGCACTTTGGCATGCCGGGTATGCGAATTCTACAGTTCGGGTTCTCGGATCGTGGGGCGCATCTCTATCTGCCCCACCGGTATGTCCCAAATACGGTGGTGTACACCGGGACGCATGACAATAACACGACGCTGGGCTGGTGGCGGGATGATGTGAGCGGTGTCGAGCGTACCAACGTGCAAACCTATCTTCAAAAGATCGATCACGACGAAGACATTGTTTGGGCGATGATTCGTGCGGCCGCTCGATCGGTGGCGAATCTTTGTGTATTTCCCATGCAGGATGTGTTGCACCTGGGCAGCGAAGCCAGGATGAATACGCCTTCAGCTGGCGCGGGGAACTGGAGCTGGCGGTATGGCCTGAAGGCGGTGCATTCGGATTTTGCGACTCAACTGGCGGAGTTGATGGCGATGACCGATCGCGATGGATGGGAGAAGCCAACGGAGGGGATTGAGGCGGGAAAGCCGGTGGAAGAGGGGTCGAAACGGGCAGAGCTGGGCGCGAACGTTTAGACTGGGAGGGTATCTTAATTCTCAGGAGCACCAAAGCATGCCTCTCTCTGGCGAAGCAATCCGCACCATGAACTATGTTGATGACATTTCGGTAACGCTGCGCCGCATTCTCGCGGTGCTGCCGTCGCTGACAGAGGAGGAACGCCAGCGCGTGTCCGACCATATCAGGGGAGCCGAGCCTAGCTACGAGTCCGTGATCACGGCAGTCGCGAGCAAGAAATGATGAAGGAGGCTGCGGACCAGCCGCCGCTCGAGATTCGCATGGTTGCGATCATCGGGGCTGGTGTGGCTGGCCGCAGCTTCGCATTGGCCTGTTCCGCCGCGGGGTTCGATGTTGTGCTGGAAGATGTCATGCCGGCCAATCTGTGGCGGGCTGAGGCGGCGTACGCAGACCTAAGCAAACGCGTTGTTGCGGGAAGTTTGGAGTTGGCCTCGACTGTTGAAGATGCCGTGCGCACAGCCGATATCGCGGTGGACTTTGTACCCGATGAGCTGGAGTCGAAGCTTGAGATCTTCAGCATGATCGACCGGATGGCTCCGCCGAAGACGATTTTGTGTACGCCGAGCTATGCGCTGAGTATTACAGATCTGGCGTCCTGTGTTTATAGGCCAGAACGGTGCGTTGCAGTGCGGGGCAATCTTGTTCGAGGTGATGCGGTAGTAGCTCCGGCGGTACGCGTGTTGTATCCGGCGGCTGCGCTGAAGCCAATTGTAGAGACTGTCCGTCGGTTTCTCTGTACGCTTGGACTTGCGGTACAGGCGGAGGCGGATCCCGACGAGCCTGCACTGATTAAGAATGTCCTTCCGGCAGCGCTGTAGGTTGCTCTTCTGTTGCAGTTAACCCTTTCTGTGTGAGCGAAGATTGCCAATGTTAATTCATTGCTGAAAGGGAACTGGCTTGCGCAACTCTGCGTAGACAACTACGGGGAGTTTTCGTCCAACCAACGCTATGCGCGCTCTAATCAATATCTTCGCTCAGGTATTCCGGTCGATTGGTGCCAACAAGCTGCGGTCGTTTCTGACGATGTTCGGCATTGCCTGGGGGGTGGCCTCACTGTTGCTGCTGATTGGGCTGGGTGAGGGATTTCGCTCGGGGCAGCGCAGAGGGCTCGCCGAGCTTGGCACTGATGTAATCATGATGTGGGGTGGAACAATTCCGGTGCTGCCGGAGCAGCATGTGGGGATGCGGCCGTACAAGCTGACGATGAGCGATGCGGCGGCGATTCGCGCACAGGCCCCGGACGTTCGGAATGTGACCTCGATCATCAATCGCAGCGATCTGAAGCAGGTAAGTGATTTTTCGAGTGCGGGCGGACAGGTGTTGGGGGTTGAACTGAACTATCCGCAGATCGCGAATCTGCCCATCGCGCAGGGACGATTTTTGAATCAGCAGGATCTGACTGAGCGACGCCAGGTAGTTGTGCTGGGACAGAGAATGGTTGGGCTCCTGTTTCCGGGACGTCCTCCGTTGGGCGCCGTGATCACACTGAATGGCTATCGGTTTCAAGTGATCGGAGTAGCAAAGAAAGTAGGGCGCGGCAACAACGATGGGCCCAATCAGAGAATCTACATTCCGCTGACCACGATGCAGGAGTTCTTTCCGATTACTGGAGACAATATCCCGCAAGACTCGATCTCTCAAATTCAATACCAGCCACTGACAGAAGAGTTGAACGAAACGGCAAAGTCTGAGGTCCACAAGATCATCGCGACGCGACATGGCTTCGATCCTGCTCGCAAAGAGGGTTTCGAGGAGTGGGACACAATCAAATCGAACCGCATGGTAGGGTTGATCTTTACCGCGATGGATGTGTTTCTGGGTGGGGTCGGCATCGTGACGCTTGCGTTGGGAGCTGTGGGAATTATCAACATCATGCTGGTGACGGTGACGGAGCGGACGAAGGAGATTGGCCTGCGGAAGGCGTTAGGCGCGACGAATAGAAGCATTCTCTTCCAGTTTTTTCTTGAGGGGTTGACGCTGACGGCGCTGAGTGGGCTGATTGGAATTATCGGTGCCGCGGCTCTGATGGCGGCGCTCGGTTCGGTGGTCGGAAATAATGATATGGGGTTCGATCCGCCGCGATTGGTGCCTTGGTCGGCTGCGATGGCGATGGGGACGTTGACCTTGTGCGGCATCGTGGCTGGACTGTATCCGGCGAGACAGGCAGCAATGCTCGCTCCTGTTGAAGCACTGCGAAAGGAATAAGACCATGCTGAGTGACATTCTGGGGCAGGCTATAGAGGCGATGAAACACAATCGTCGACGGACGACGATCACGATTGTGGGCATGGCGTGGGGCATCGCAACGGTGGTGTTGCTGCTGGCTTACGGTGCCGGGTTTGGGCAGGCGTTCGAGAATATCTTTGCTCAGTTTGGCACGAACATGATCGGTGTGTTTCCAGGACGGACCAGCGAGCAGGCGGGCGGCTCGAAAGCGGGAGTGCAGGTTCGGCTCACGCAGGAGGATGTGGAGAGAATTCAGGAGACGGTGCCGGGGGTGATGCGCGTCGCCCCAACGGTGGATAAAACCGTGCCTGTGCAGAACGATTTGCATAGCTTTAGCTGGGATGTGACCGGAATTACGCCGGAGCTGCAGTCGATTCAGAGGCTCGATCTAGCCGCGGGGCGTCCAATCACTGAAGCCGATGTGCAGCAAAGGGCGCACGTTACGGTAATCGGCTCGGAGGCTAAGACAAAGTTATTTTCGGGGCTATACCCGATTGGCGAGAAGATCCGGCTAAATGGTGTGAGCTTTGAAGTGGTTGGGGTGATGACGCCGAAGATGCAGGAGGGCGATGACAGCGACATTAACCGTCAGGTGAACGTGCCGCTGACGACGATGAGCGATATCAAGGACACCAAATATCTCGACGGCATCTGGCTGGACTACAAGGGCGACCCCAAGATGGTTGAGGAGGCGCTGCGCAAGACACTTGCGATAGCACATGGCTACAGGCCGAGCGACCGGCGCGCTGTGTTTGTGGCGAACATCATGGAGCAGTTGACGCAGTTTCGAATTATTTCGCTGGGGTTGCAGGTGCTGCTTTCCTTTATCGGCGCGCTCACACTGGGAATCGCGGGAATAGGTCTGATGAACATCATGCTGGTGAGTGTACAGCAGAGAACGCGAGAGATCGGTGTGGAGAAAGCACTGGGAGCAAGGAAGCGACACATTCTGATGCAGTTTCTGGCTGAAGCACTCGTGATTTCGGGTGTCGGCGGGGTGGGTGGCATTGCGCTGGCATATGCGGTCGCAAAGAGTGTAGGGCGGATTACGTTCTATAGTGCGCTTGCATCGAATGCGGAAGCTGGAGATATCCATCTGCTGATTTCTCCAAACACAGTTTTGGTGGCGACGATAATTCTCATCATCGTGGGAACGATCAGTGGGATGATTCCGGCGATGAAGGCAGCTGCTTTGGATCCGATTGAGGCGCTCAGGTACGAGTAGAGGAGAGACTTTTCAGCGAGTGGGCCTCGTTTTCGTCGACAAGAATCTCTCAATTCCTGCCACTTCGAGGACGCGGATTTCTACGGAACGGATCTCTCGGAGCTCGATTTCGCAGATGTAATCTTCGGAACGTCGAGATGAGTAAAAGCTAGCTTGTCGACGAGCATCTTCGAGGGTCAGTAGTGGATGGAATCCAGTTGTACGCAGAGGATATTAAGGGCGCGGTGGTCGATGCATCGCAGACGCTGTTATTCGCTCGGTTTTTGGGCATACGAATTGCGTAGCTAGTTTTCACCACGCTGACATTTGTAGGGAGCTTGCATGGAGGCGCGTGCTTCGTTGACGGCGCCCTGGGTGTTGTCGTTGCTCTGTACTGCGAGACGATACTCGTTGACGGCACGGTCCCGCTGGCCGGTGCAGTCGAAGATGCGGGCCAGCTCGATGTGGCTCCAGACCTCTACCCATTTGGGATCGCCGTCGCCGCGGAGTGCGTCGCGGAAGCTGTTGGCGGCGGACTGGTAGTTGCGCTGCATGAAGAATATTTCGCCTATGCGGTAAGCGGCGAGCGAGCTGTTTTTGTTGGTGTCGAGAGCCTTTTGATATTCGATGAGTGCGGCTGTGAGGTCGCCCTGCGCGACTTGCTCTTGACCACGGAGGACGGCGACGCGGACGGCAAGATCCGGAGTGCTTTTTAGCAACCAGTTGTCAGGGTCAATGCTGATGCGGCGGGGGCGTCCGAACGTTTCGATGGAATATTGCGAGTCGGAGCCGGAGACGTCGACCCGGCGAATCTCCGTTTTACCGTCGGTTTCGATGCGGAGCTCGATCGGCATTCGAAAGAGGTCAAGGTCCTGAGTGATGGCTCCTATGGTGCGGAAGCCCTTGTTGTCTCCGAGACGGAAGACAGAGTATTTGTCGGCGAAGGCTGGGGCGCCGGTTCCGTCGAGCCACTGGGCGAAGAAGGACTCAAGCTGGAGGCTGGATTCCTTTTCGGCTATGGTCTGAACGTTGGAGGTGTGGACGGATTTGTCGGTGTACTGCGAAAGAATACTACGGAGAAATTTGGTGAAGACCTCGTCGCCCATCTCCCAGCGAAGCATGTGAAAGACCATGGCGCCTTTCTCAAGGGTCATGGACTGGAACTGCGGGGAGAAGGGGTCAAGCCGACCAATGGTTGTGAGTGGTTCGGTGTCATATGCCAAGGCGCCGGCAGAGACATCAGTGATGGCGGACTGGAATGCGTTTTTACCGGAAGAGTCCTCGAGGTACATCAGTTCGGCGTAGCGAGACATGCCGTTGGTGATCCAAGCATCGTTCATCGTCGCGGGTGAGACCTGACTGCCCCACCACTGGTGGGCGAGGGTATTGGAGAGCAGGCGCTGCTCGTTGCGGGCAGCGATGCGGTTGCCGGCGATGGCGGCTATCTCTGGGGCCCAGGCGGCGGAGACGGCATCGTCGGGTAGTTCGACCAGGTTCATGCGAGTGGATTCGGGTTGGCCGAAGGTGCCGGACATGAAGAGATATTCGCGCTCGCCCAAGCTGGCGAAGTCGTGGGCGTGGTCTTTGTGTTTTTCGGTAACATAGACGCGCATGTTGCCCGCGGTTATGGGCTCAAGGAACTTTCCCGCGATGATGGTGCCGGGGAAGCCGGGTTTGGCCCACTTAAAGGTATGTTCCGTGCGGTTGCCGGGGAGGCTCTTTGATGCGGCGACCCCGCTGCCAGAGCCTACGACGCGCTCGTCCGAAGGGACCCGGATGTGCATTTCGGCGGTGAAGCGATTGGTGAAGAGGCCCGTCATGGGGAACCAGCGGCCGGCATAGAGAAGAATGCTGATGGGATCTTCGACGGAGGCAAGCTTGATGCCTTCGACCGGGCTAGTGTCGGCGCCTTTGAGGGTCCCGGAGTATTCGAAGTGATATGTGGTGCTTGCGCCCTTTGCGAGAGGCGTTGAGAGCGTGAAGCGAACGGTACTGTTGTTGGTGAGGCGCTCGGATTCGAGAGAATGGCCCTGGGCGTCGGTGACCTTGGTGATTTGGAGGCCGTTGTTCAGCTCGAAGGTGGGTGTTGTGAGGTCTTCAAGGGCGGTGAAGGTGACCTCGACGGTAGCGCTGAGGCGGTTGACGGAGGGGTCAAGGTCGGCGCTGATCAGGTAGCCGGTGATCTGCAGTTGAGGCTTTACCGGCGCAGCCCAGGCTGCAGTCGCGAGAAGACAGAGAGAGAGCACCCTCATGGGTGTCGTTCGAAGGATGCGGAAGAGGGCGGACATGCGGGCTAAGATTCCTCAAAACATCATGGTACAGCGATCGATTGATTAGACGCTTGCAGTTACGTTTGGGCCACCAGCGGGCATTTTTCGAGACAAAAGTTCCTCGACGGCATCGCAAACCTGCTGTATAGGGCTTGAATTCAAGTCTGGACGGAGGATGTGGCGGACTTCCGCGAGGTCGGCGATCATCTGTTGGCGCTCAGTGGTTTCGGCAAGTAGGGGTGCCAGGGCCGCGGCCACGTTTTTGGCAGTAAAGCGGTCCTGCAGGAATTCTGGCACGATGCGGCGGCCAGCGATGAGATTGACCATGGCGATGGGAAGGTTACCGTCGGCGTCCGTCTGTGAGGGGATCTCCGGGGGGTAATGGATGAGCTGTTTTGCCAACCGAAAGGTGACGGGGGAGACGCGATAGACAACGACAAAGGGGTTTCCAATGACTGCCGCCTGGACCGTGGCTGTGCCGCTGGCGACGACACTGGCGCGGGCATGGTGAAGAGCCTCGCGAGCGTCGGGCACGAGGTGAAGATGAAGGCGCTTCAGGTCTGACTCAGGTTTCGCGGGCCACCACTCGTCGGGGCCGGCGATATAGGCCTCAAGCTTTTGGCGATCGATAGTGGCAGCTACAGGCAATAGGAACTCGAACCCGTAAGAGAGTTGGTGAGCCAGCTCGATCATGGCGTCTAGATTGGCGGTGATCTCTTTCCAGCGACTGCCGGGTAAGAGTGCGATCCACTGCCGGGCCGGGTCGAGGCCATGGGCTGCGGCGTAATCTTCTCGAGAGACCGTCGGTCTGGGAAGTTCAGCCAAGGGATGACCGACAAATGCGGCGTCGACTCCTCGGGCTCGGTAGAACTTTTCTTCAAACGGAAAGATAACCATCATGCGATCGACGCGCTGCTGGACCCAACGAAGGCGGCGACGCTTCCAGGCCCAGAGTTGCGGGCTTACGAAGTAAACGACCGGAACGCCCAGTTTTTTCAGTTCGCGTGCAAGGCGGAGGTTGACGTCAGGAAAATCGATGAGGATGGCGACGTCGGGACGGCGCTTTTTGATGACGGCGACGAGACGGCGATACTCCCCATAGATGTAAGGAATGTGCCGGATGACCTCGGTGATGCCCATGTGGGCGACATCCTCGGCGCGGACTATGCGGTCTAGGCCGGCGTCTTCCAACTCCTTGCCTCCGAGCCCGAAGCCGATGAGGCTCGAGTGGCGGCTGCGAAGTTCGGAGAGGATCTGGGCGCCATAGTGGTCGCCACTGGCTTCGCCCGCAGAGAGAAAGATGGTCGGATTGGGGTTCGTGGTGATGGATCCAGTGTAGATTTTTCTGGAGGAATTCGCATGGTTTTAAGTGCAACGAAGAGGTTTCAGGCGGTGCTGGAGCCGGCCAACAACGGGCTGGGGTGGGTGATCGTGCGGCTGCCGTTCGACGTTGAGAAGGCATGGAAGAAGATGGTGCGGCTGCGGGTGAAGGTGGAGATTGGGGCTGAAATCTTTCGAACTTCTTTGTTTGGCGATGCGGTGCGGGGCGGCCATTTCGTTCTGGTGAACAAGAAGATGCAGAAGGCCGCATGCGCGAAGGTCGGAGCAATGGTGGAGATTGCGATCGAACCGGATCTCGAGCAGCGTGAGCCGGTGGCAACTGCCCAGTTCGAGAAGCTGTTGAAGCGAGAGAAGAGGTTGGCGAAGTGGTACATGGAACAGAGTGAGTCGATGCAGTACGAGGTGGGCAAGTGGCTAAATGCGGTGAAAAGTCCCGAGGCGCGTCAGAGGCGTGCGGAGCAGATGGCGGAGCGGATGTTGCTGACAATGGAGGGAGAGAAGGTGCTACCGCCTGTGGTGGAAGCGGCGTTTCACAGGGCGCCGATGGCGCATCGAGGGTGGGAGCTATTGACACCGACGCAGAGGATGAGCAGCCTGCTGGCGATCTTTTACTACCAGGGTCCGGAGGCTCGGGAGAAGCGTGTGAGGAAGCTGGTGGAGGACTGTTTGAGGGCGGCGAGACGAGCGGACGTCAGTCGGCGCTGAGGGGCTCGAGGGGAATCGAGTCGCTTCCTGAGCCAAGCTCCTGATCCCTGTACTGGAGTTGGTAGAGCTTCCAGTACAGGCCGCGTTCGGTGAGAAGCTGCTGATGGGTACCGCGTTCGCGGAGCTGGCCTTTGTGCATGACGAGGATGGTGTCGGCGCGTTGAATCGTGGAGAGACGATGCGCGATGAGGATCGAGGTGCGTCCGGTGATCATGCGGGAAAGGGCGAGGCGGACCCGGAGTTCGGTGTCGGTATCGACAGAGGAGGTGGCCTCGTCGAGGATGAGGATGCGGGGCGAATGGGCGAGGGCACGGGCGAAGCTGATGAGTTGCTTCTGGCCGGTGGAGAGCGTGGCGCCGCGTTCGCGAACTGGTTCGGCAAACTGCAAGGGTAGCGATCGGATAAAGTCGCCTATGTTGACCTCGTCCGCGGCGAGCTCAAGGCGTTCGTCGGTGATCCATTTAGACCCGAGGCGGATGTTGTCGGCGATGGTGCCGGTGAAGAGAAATGGATCTTGCAGGACGACGCCGAAGCGCTGGCGGAGCTTCTTCAGGTCTTGCTCGCGGACGTCGACGCCATCGACCAGGATGCTGCCGCGCTGAATGTCATAGAAGCGCATCATGAGGCCGGTGATAGTTGTCTTGCCAGCGCCGGTGTGGCCGACGATGGCGGCGGTTTCGTCTGGTTCGACTGTAAAGCTGACGCCGCGAAGAATCCATTCAATGTCGGCGAAGGTGTTGAGCTCATCTTCGGTTGCTGCAGCTACACGTGTGTATTGTGCTTCATCAAGTTTTTGGTAGGTGAACCAGACGTTGCGGAACTCGACGCGGCCAGAGTCATCACCAAGGATTGGGGAGGCGGGCGAGATGATGGTCGGCTGGGTATCCAGCAGGTTGAAGACGCGTTCGCTGGCTGCCATGGCCGCTTGCAGTATGTTGTACTTTTCGCTGAGATCCTGAATGGGCCGAAAGAAGCGCTGCGCGTACTGGATGAATGCGATGAGAACGCCAACAGTCACAACGCTGCCAGCCTTTGGCAGAGCGTGCAAAATAGGCTGCAGTTCGTGGAGTTGCGTTGCCTGGAGATAGTGGAGCGCGGAGATGCCGCCGCGCCAGATGACGAGCGCGATCGCGGTCGAGCTAAGGAACTCAACGACCGGGTAGTAAACAGCGTAGGCGAAGATGGCGTCGGTCCACGCCTGTTTGTTCTCGGCGTTGACCGAGGAGTAGTCGTTGAAGGCGCGGCGCTCGCGGTTAAAGAGCTGCACGATAGACATGCCCGAGACGTACTCCTGCGTGAAGGAGTTGATCCGTGCCGTTGCCGCTCGCTGGCGGCGGTAGCTGTCGCGAACGTGGCGGCGGAAGATTTTTGTGACGTAGAGAATTGCCGGGATGACCGAGAGCGCGAGCAAGGCGAGCGGCCAGCTCATCCGGAGCATGATGAGAACGATGAACAGGAGAACGAAGATGTCCTCGAAGATGGCGAGCACGCCAGAGGTGAACATCTCGTTGAGTGCGTCGACGTCCGACGTGACGCGGGTGACGAGCTTACCGACGGGGTTGTGATCGAAGAACGAGGGCTGCATTCGCTGTAGGTGACGGAAGATCTGGCTGCGCAGATCGAACATGATCTTCTGACCGGTCCACTGCATCATGTAAGTCTGCGCGAACTCCAGCACGTAGGTGAGAAGGAGCGCCCCGAGGTAAAGGCAGCCGATCTGCGTGATGCCGGTCATGGGGCGTGAGCTGAGATGGCGCGCAAGCCAGGAGAGCTTCGCCGGCGGAGTGTCAGTCATGTAGGTGTCGACGGCGACCTTGACCAGATATGGTCCCATGACATCCGTCGAAGCCTTGAAAAAGATGGTAAGAGCTGAGAGACCGGTCTGTAGCTTGTAGGGCTTGAGGTATGTCAGAAGGCGTCGCATGAGGCGCGCGTCGTAGGCTTTGCCTGCGACCTCATCGTCTTGCGACGGCTTTTTCGCGGGCTGTTCCTTCGGATCCTTCGGTTTCTGCTCGTCGGCCATTTGCAATCTCTATTCTAGATGCTTAAGGGCGACTAGAGATTCGGGAAGTGCGGGGTTCATTAGGGTTTGACGTCTATCACCACTGCGCCCAGTACAGTGCCTTGGTCGTTCAGCTGGGCGAAGACCACCACGCGCATGTTGACAACGTTCGCGTCTCCGGGAGCGTTAAGGCTGAAGCTAAGTGGGCCAGCCGCCAGGTCTTTCAAAGATCCAATGCGCTGCAGGTTCCGTACGACACCGACGTGCTGAAGCCTGCGACCGCCATTTTCGCCGTTGCGAACGTCAGTGATGTCCGTCGGATCGACCAGGGCGGCGTAGAGTTCGACGCGCGACGAAGATACCGAGGACGCAGGCAGCGAGACGGAGGCTGAGATTTTTCGGGCGTCTACCACGGGGCGGGAGAGCAATAGGTTTAGTTTGGCCTTCTGTGCGGCGCTTGCGATCGACCGGTGGGCGTGGGAGCTGTCGTTGCCGACGAACTGGTCAGTTCCGTCGACGATCATCTGCGGGGTGTAGACACCGTCAACGCCGAGGCGAGCGCTGTATTGGTTTTGACGCTCGGTGTACTGGTGTGAGGAGAAACGGTCGTGCCAGCCGAGATTGTCCCAGTAGTCGACGTGCTCGCCGAGCACGATGATCTCGGCGTTTTGAATGGGTTGATCGTGGTCGAGCTTAGCGAGCAAGGCGTCTGCGGGCGGACAGCTGGAACAACCCTCAGAAGTGAAGAGCTCCACCAGAACCGGCGTGCGGTTCGACGGAGCAGCCTGCGAGAGAGCGGAGATCGGCGCGGCGAGGAAGAAAAGAGAAAGGACGGAGGTGGCGAAGGAGCGAATCTGCAGCATAGAACTGAACCTCTGTAACGTTAGAGCCGCTTGCGCTTGTTTAGTTACGTCCACGAGAAAGGACCAAGCGTGAAACAATTGGAGGGAGGATATCTCGTACTAATGGCTGGCCCTGTTGGCGTCTACATTTCGGTTCCGTTCTGCAAGGCAAAGTGCACATTCTGCAACTTTGCTTCGGGTGTATTCGGCGCGGAACGGATGCAGCATTATGTGGACCGCCTTTGCGGAGAGATTCGCGGGGCACATGAGGCTGCCGAAAGAATTGGAGCGTCGCTGCCCAGGGCTGTGGACACGCTCTACTTTGGCGGGGGAACGCCTAGCCTGCTTTCGGCACAACAGTTTCGGGAGATATTTCAGCATTTGGGCGGTGAGTTCGACATCGACGCTGATGCGGAGATCACTCTGGAATGCGCTCCGGGGCAGCTCGCGGCTGAGACCCTGGACGAGCTATTGCGGCAGGGGATGAACCGAATCAGTTTTGGCGTGCAGTCGTTTGTTGACCGGGAGACGGCAGCGGTCGGGCGGTTGCATACGCGACAGCAGTGCGACGCGGAGATTGCGAGGGTGAGAGCTGTTGGGGTTCGCGAGATCAATGTTGACTTGATCGCCGGACTGCCGCACCAGACAGCGGAGAGTTGGCAGTACTCCGTGGAGCAGGCCATTGCAAGTGGTGCGCCACATATCAGTGTCTACTTGCTTGAAGTAGATGAGGATTCGCGGCTGGGACGAGAGCTGCTGGAGCAGGGAAGTCGATACAGTGCTGCAGCTGTGCCCGATGAGGATCAGGCTGCGGAGTGGTATCAGCATGCGTGCGACATGCTGCGGGATGCAGGTGTGCAACAGTACGAGATCTCGAACTTTGCACGGCTTGGACATCAGTCCCGTCACAATCTGAAGTACTGGCAGCGTCGGCCTTACATCGGCTTTGGGCTCGATGCTCACTCGATGCTGCTAGCTGGTCCAGATGCCGTGAGATTTGCCAACACCAGCGATCTGGAACGTTATCTCGGACAAGGATCGGCTGCGAATCCGCTTCGTCTTTTTGAGTCAGAGCAGGACGCGACGGATGGTCAGGTCGACGTTGTCGGGCATTGCGAGGCATTTGAGGAGGCACTTTTCCTCGGCTTGCGGTTGAATGAAGGGGTCGATCTCGGCACGTTACGGAGACAGTTTGGTGAGACCTTATTGGAGGAGACGATGCCTGCCCTGATAGAGGTTCGCGATGCAGGTCTACTGGTACTCGACTCTGGAAGGATTCGGTTGACTCCGCGTGGGCGCTTAGTCTCCAACGAAGTCTTCAGCCGGCTGTTGATTTCCACCGCCGCATAAAAAAGAACAATCATCACAGGAGAGAACGAAGACCATGATCGATCTGCGCAGCGACACCGTTACCCGCCCCACCGCAGCCATGCGCGAGGCGATGGCCTCCGCGGAGGTCGGCGACGATGTCTATAGTGAAGACCCTACTGTCAACCGTCTGGAAAAAGATGCCGCGGAGGTTTTTGGTCGCGAGGCTTCCATCTTCGTGCCGACCGGAACAATGGGAAATCAAATTGCGATTCGGTTACATACGCGTCACGGGCAGGAGGTTATCTGCGAAGCGCGGTCGCACGTATTGGACTGGGAAATGGCGATGATGGCCGCGTTCTCGGGCTGCCAGGCACGTACGGTCGCAGCAGAGCGAGGCATCCTGACGTGGGACCACATCAAGCCTGCGATCGGCGCAAAAATCTACTATCGCGCTCAAACGGCGCTGATCAGTCTGGAGAACTCACACAACATGGCCGGCGGTACGGTAACTCCGTTGCCGGTTCTCGAAGAAGTATGGGCAGGCGCTCGCGAAGTCGGCTTACCAGTCCATCTCGATGGGGCAAGAGTGTTTAACGCAGCGACTGCGCTGGGACTTAGCGTGGCGAAGTTGACCAGCGGATTCGACACCGTCATGTTCTGTCTGTCGAAGGGGTTGGGCGCGCCGGTCGGTTCCATGCTGCTCGGCAGCAAGAAGTCAATTGATGAGGCTCGGATCTATCGCAAAGCCTTGGGTGGAGGCATGCGGCAGGCGGGTATCATTGCCGCTGCCGGGCTGATCGCTTTGCACGAGATGCCGAAGCGCTTGCAGGAAGATCACTCGAATGCTCGTCTTCTAGCAGATGCGGTCGCGTCGGAGCCCAGTAAGGCGGTGATCGATCTAGATGCGGTGCAGACCAACATTGTGATCTTCAAGCTGCTTGGCACAGATCAGGCCAACGGCGGCGATGCCGTGGGCTTCGTTGCTGCATTGAAGCAGAAAGGAGTGTTGGCCAGCGCCATCGGCCCCCACTCGGTGCGATTCGTGACGCACTACGATGTCGATCGAGTCGCTTGCACCAAGGCCGCGGCGATTGTGTCAGAGGAGTTGCGTGCGCTCTAATAACCGGGGCGGCTTTCGTGTCGTGGCTTAGACCGAAAGCCTAATCTCCGCCAGCATTGATAGTGGGATCGGTTGCGAGGAAGACGCTGACTCTGGTGCCGTGCGATGCGTCGCTCGTATCGCTGGAGATAGAGATCGAGCCCCCATGTTTATTGATGATTCCGCGGCTGACCCAAAGACCGAGGCCAGTTCCATGCTCTCCTTTCGTGGTAAAAAAAGGCTGGAACAGGTGTGGCTGTACATCGTCTGGAATGCCCACTCCATTGTCGGCTATCGAGATGATCGCCCCGGGTTGCAGCTTCTGGCCATTTGCTCCGACACTTGCGCATTGCGGTACGATGCTGACTTTTACCTGCCCGCCCTGACCGGCTGCTTCGGCCGCATTCGTGATGAGGTTGGTGAACACCTGCCGCAGTTCGGCAGGGAAGGCGCATACTTCGATCGGTTCGGGCATCTCTGTTGTCGTCGTCACACCGAGATCACTGAGTCGTCTTTCCATCAGAAGGAGAATCTCCTCCAGCATCTCTTTGAGATCCACCACAACAGGAGCCTTCGATTCGCGATACAGCCCAAGCATGGCGCGGCTGATCTGAGTGACTCGCGTCAACTCCTGCTCGGCCATATCCATGAAGTGGACCGATTCCTCGGGAGACGCGCCGTTGCGCATGAGATAAAGCAGATTCGAGACGGAGTCGAGCGGGTTATGGATCTCGTGCGCGATGGTGGCGGCGAGACGACCCGCAACCGCCAGCTTCTCATTCGCGATCAGAGCCTCTTGTGTTTTACGTTCCATCGTGATGTCGCGAAAGACGAGGACGATGCCGATCGTGTTGCCAGCTTTGTCGCGGATGGGCGCGCCGCTGTCGGAGATATCGAGTTCAGTGCCGTCCTTGCGCAGGAGAATGGTGTGATGGTTCGCCATGCCGACGATCCTGTCGAGTCGCCTCACCTTCGCGACGGGTGTTTCTACCGGTTCGCGCGTCGTCTCGTTGACGATGCGGAAGATCTCTTCGAGTCGTCGTCCATCGGCCTCGGTCTGACTCCAGCCGGTCAACTCCCTTGCTACGGGATTCATCATCTGGATGCGGCCTTCAGCATCGCACGTGATGACTCCGTCGCCAATCGATTCGAGAGTGGTCCGGAGTTGCTGCTCGGATTGGTAGAGTTCTTCGGCGCGGCGGCCTAGGATGTCAAGCGAACCTCGGTATGCTGCGGAGACTGCATGGAGACGGCTGCGGGTAAAGAGGCCGATCAAGACCCCCATTCCAAGAGCCAGCGCGAGCAACACGAGAAGCAGGCTATGGACTTGACGGTGCCACCGGGCGATTCGACGGGTGCGGCTGGCCTCAGCCTTCTGGATGATGTCGGTGAGGTCGTGACGAACATTGTCCATCAAGACCTTGCCATGCAGGTTCAAATCGACGTCGCTGGTCTGTCCCCCTCCACGAACGGTCGCGATAATGGGAAGGGCAAACGCGTCCTCCCACGTCTGGTGTTCGTCTCGGAGGTCTGCAATGTCGTGCTTCTGGTCCGCGTCGGCCCCGGCCATGTTGTCAAGGTTTTGAATTTCGCTCTGCAGATGGGACTCAGCCTCGTAAAAGGGCTGCAGAAACCTTGTGTCGCCGGTTGTTTCGTATCCGCGCAGGCCGGACTCCTCATCCACAATCAGTTTCGAAAGAAGGGTCGCCTGTGAGATTCGGGCATCAGATTCCTGGATCAAATTAACCGTTACGTTTGATCCACGGATCTGGACGTAGAGCGCGCCGGCGACCACCAGCAACGCCACGACAGGCAATATGAACACCTGCCTTAGAATGTTATTGAACTGACTTAGATTCACAGTCCTCTCATCTCGTGCCTTGCCTTCGCGGGTTGGATCAACTGATTGGTTGCAGCAGGCTGCCTAGTTTTTCCAGAAGAACAGGCGCACCTTCTCCCTTAGTCATATAGAGATCCACCACAGAGGTCACCTCAGGAGCCAGACCAATGTAGGCGGAGAGCAAAAGGATGGGGACCTGGGGCTTTGTCTGACGCATCTGGATGGCGATTTCGCCGCCGTGCATGCCGGGCATGGAGTAGTCCAACACAACCGCCTCGACCGGCTCGGTTGAGAAGATGGCAAGGCCGGTCGGTCCATCTGATGCAGTCAACACTCGGTATCCAGCGCGTTCCAGCAAAATCTTCCGAACCTCGAGCCCGATTCGTTCGTCATCCACGCAAAGGACGAGATTGGAGTTCTGTTTCATGGAGTTCTGACCATCTACAACCCGTAGAATTACTCTAGAGTATACGAACGTACTCTTCATACGGTTTACTGTGGACGATTCATCGTACGTTAGCAATCCCCCGTCCGGGGTGCGCTAACCTGACGTTAATCAAGTCGCGAGTTGACAGGGGTTTACGAAGTGAGTCAGACGATTTTTGTTTTGGAAGACGATGCGGATATCTCCCGCCTGGTGCAGTACCACCTGGAGAGCGCCGGTTTTACAGTTCGCCCTTATCTTGCTATCAATCAGATACTTGCCGATGCTGAACGGCAGCCGCCTGCACTTTTTCTGTTGGACATCATGGTCCCCGGTGGCGACGGTCTCGATCTATGCCGACGGCTCCGTCAGAATCCTACCCTCAGCGTGGTTCCGATCATTTTCCTGACGGCACGCGCGGCTGAGAACGACCGCGTCCACGGTCTGGAGATGGGCGCCGACGATTACATCACCAAGCCCTTCGCCACCCGTGAGCTTGTCGCCAGGGTAAAAGCGGTGCTAAGGCGCTTCGAGCGGCCGAGTTCCCCTTCGGTCCTGAAGTTCGAGAATGTGGAGATCGACGCCAGCGCGATGCAGCTTCGCGTGAACGGCGAACTGGTAACGACGACCGCTACGGAGTTTCGGCTTCTCGATTATCTCGCCCGTCATCCCGGGCGTGTTTTTAGTCGCGATCATCTTCTGGACGCGGTGTGGGGCGACGCCCGCTTTGTGACGCCTCGTTCGGTCGACGTTTACGTCCGTCGTATTCGCGAAAAGATCGAGGCCGACGCCGAGACACCGCGCTATTTGAAGACCATGCGTGGCGCGGGCTATCGATTCGAGATTCCTAAGGCGGCACAAGCCTAGGGGGGCGGCTCGTGAGGCGTGGTGTCTTTCTTTCGGTCTTCCTTCGCATCGCGATCGCGTTGGTATTCGTTGCGCTAGCAGGGTTCTCCTCGCTCCCGCACCGCTGGATAATCGCCGGTGTCCTTGTTATCGCATGGGCCGGTATCAGTGCCTTCTCTCTGGCGCGTTCGGTTCGGCAAGACGTCACGCTTCTGCAAAATTCGGCCGCGGCGATTCCAGAGCGCCAGGTAGGAGAGATCACACCTTCGTTCAGCGATTTCGATGGCCTGGCACGTGCCATTTCGGTCTCCTCCGATCAGGTGAACCGTTCGCTGAGCGAGGCCTCGGAAAGCCGACACGAACTCGAAGCAATGATCGACAGCATGCAGGATGCGGTGGTCGCTGTCGATCCCGCAGGCCGCATTCAGTGGACCAATCAGCGGATGCAGAAGCTGATTCCAGGTGCTTCCTTTAGCAGCGCGATCCGTATCGGACACGCGCTGGTCCAGACGATCCGCGATCCGGAGATTCTGGATTGCGTTCGGACCGCCCTCGAACAGCGTGTGGTGAGCGATGGCCGCTCGACCTCGCTTTTGCCGGGGCGTATCTTTGAAGTGAACGTCTCTCCGATGCCCGGTGGCGGAGCCGTGGCCGTTCTTCACGACATTACCCGCATCGAACAGGTCGAACGAACCCAGCGCGACTTCGTGGCTAATGTTTCGCACGAACTGCGTACCCCCTTGACGTCGATTACGGGTTACGTTGAAACACTGCTTGACCACGAGGCTTCGCTCAGTCAGTCAGCGCGAGAGTTTCTGACCATCATCTTGAAGAACGCAACTCGAATGAATCGCCTGACCGAAGATCTGTTGGTGATGGCACGGGTCGAATCCTCCGAGCAGGAGCTGCACCCGGCCCCAATCCCAGCCGACATTTTAGTGCGCGATGCTGTGCAGGCGATGAGCGGCCTCGTACAGGACACCGAATCGATCCTCGAGATTGGTGAGATCTCCTCCGCCGAGGTCTTCGCCGACACCGATGCGATCCTCCAGGTTCTCAGCAACCTCATTGAGAATGGTATCAAGTACGGCCAGGCCAGGAACGCACCCGTTTGCAAGGTGATCGTCTCGTCCCGCGACGTGTCGGATCCGATTGAGGCCGTCGAGTTCAGTGTGAGGGATTTTGGCCCCGGAATTGCCTCGGAACACCTCGGCCGCATCTTCGAGCGCTTCTATCGGGTAGACAAAGCGCGTTCAAGAGAGTCAGGCGGGACCGGGTTGGGACTCGCCATTGCACGACACATGGTGCAGACTCACGGCGGATCGATTCGAGCCGAAAGCGAGCTCAACGCCGGCAGCAACTTTATATTCACACTCCCTAAAGCTCAGAACTTAGTGGAATAATGCCGTTTTCACTACGATGTAACCTCCCCGTAACAATTCCCGCTCACACTCATTGTGAGATGTATTGACTGGTTTGATGGATCGATGCACTTAAGCCTAGGGGGACGAGTGAAACTGAAAGTCATCGCAACAGGCGTACTGGCGCTTTTAACTATCGGAGCCAACGCACAGAACATCAACGGAGCCGGGGCGACCTTCCCGTATCCTATCTACTCCAAGTGGTTTAGCGAATACAGCGCGCTGCACCCAGACGTGAAAATTAACTATCAGTCCATCGGCTCCGGCGGCGGTATTCGCCAGGTGTCGGAAGGCACCGTCGATTTTGGCGCTACCGACGGACCAATGACCGATCAACAGCTGAAGGATGCCAAGATCAAGGTGATGCACATCCCCACAGTCCTTGGTGCAGTGGTACCGGTCTACAATCTACCGGGCGTCAACAAAGAACTCAACTTCTCTTCCGACGTCATTGCCGATATATATCTTGGCAAGATTAGCAAGTGGAACGACGCGCGCATCGCAAAGGATAATCCGGGAGTCAGTCTGCCGGACAAATCGATTCTGCCCGTCTATCGTTCGGACGGAAGTGGAACAACATTTATCTTCACTGACTTTCTCTCAAAGGTGAGCCCTGACTGGTCGAACAAAGTAGGCCATAGCACCTCGGTCAAGTGGCCGACAGGTATCGGCCAAAAGGGAAATGAGGGCGTAGCCGGCATGGTTCGCCAGTCGCCTTACTCTTTCGGTTATGTCGAGCTGATCTACGCCGAGACGAACAAGATGAGCTTCGGCGCAGTTCGCAATGCTTCAGGTAGATTTCTCAAGGCGTCGACCGCCGGTGTGACCGCTGCTGCCGCCGCCACTGCCAAGACAATGCCTGCCGACTATCGTGTCTCCATCACGAACGCAGCAGGCGCCGACTCCTACCCGATCTCCAGCTTTACTTGGCTGCTGATCCCAACTCACTCCACCGATCCAAACAAGGCAAAGGCGCTGGCCGATTTTCTGGGCTGGATGCTGGACCATGGCGAAACCGAAGCCGCTGCGCTGACCTATGCTCCATTGCCCAAGCAGGTGCAGGATATGGTTCGCAAGAGCATCGCGAACGTAAAGTAGTTACTCTGCCGCACGGGTTTCACCTCGAGATCCGTGCGGCATCTTTTTTCTCCCAGTTTCAGGATAATAAGCTCGATACAATCGATCCGTAGAGTCAACCGTCAGGAAAAATAGGATTGTGTCTTCTACCCGTATGACTCCCGAAAGAGAATCAAGCTCTCCGTTGCCTGTACCGTCGCCCCTGCCAGCGCCTCCTGTGGCATCTGCTGCGGATGCGACGCCGACTGCGGTTGGTGCAACCCAGTCTCCAATTCGAGACTTCCTCAGCAAACGGGGAAGCGGCAGCTTTGCTGATAATAGCTTCGCCGCGGTTATGCTTCTCTGCGCGTGCAGCATCTTCGCCATTGTCCTCTTTATCTTCGTCATTCTGGTCGTTCACTCCCGGTTGAGCCTCATCCAGTTCGGTTGGAAGTTCTTCACGCGCCAGGCGTGGGATCCGGTTTCTGGAGACTTTGGTGCGCTGCCCTTCATCTATGGCACACTCGCCACTTCGCTGCTGGCTCTATGTATGGCGGTCCCACTGGCACTTGGAGTAGCGATCTTTCTTACGGAACTGTGCCCCCGCGTTCTTCGTGCCCCAATCTCCTTCCTCACGGAACTGCTGGCAGCCATTCCCAGCGTCGTCTATGGTCTTTGGGCCGTCTTCGTCCTTGTCCCGCTCATGCGTGATCTCATCGGCCCCTTCCTCTATAAGACGCTCGGCTGGACCGGCTTCTTCGAAGGCACCAACTTCGGCGTTGGCCTTCTGACAGCCAGCATGATCCTCGCGATCATGATCCTTCCGATCATCTCCTCGCTGACCCGCGACATCATGAACGCGGTACCCAATAGCCAGCGAGAGGCTGTACTTGCTCTGGGAGCCACCCGTTGGGAGATGATTCGCATCGGCGTTCTGCGCAACTCCCGGATCGGCATCGTGGGAGCCGTCATGCTGGGGCTCGGTCGTGCCCTCGGGGAGACGATGGCTGTCACCATGGTCATCGGCAATCACCCCGATATCAGTAAGTCGCTCTTCGCTCCCGGGTACACCCTGGCCAGTGTTATCGCCAACGAGTTCTCCGAGGCCACTGGAGATCTTTACCTTAGCGCCCTCATCGAGATCGGCCTCGCGCTCTTCCTGGTAACCATTGTGGTGAACGCTATCGCACGCCTGATGGTCTGGGCGGTCACACGCAACGCACCGGCGCGGGTGAACTGACATGAGTACTCAACCCTTGAGCAACCAGCCCCGCCCCATGGACTTCGAGTCCAAGTCCATGCGCAGAAACAAAGCATGGCGCGCCACTACCAACTACTTTGTCAGCGGTCTTTGCATCCTCGCGACTGTCCTGGTAATCCTGCCGTTGGTCGCTATCCTCTTTTATCTGATCTATAAGGGTGCGAGCTCGCTAAATCTCGCCTTCTTCACGCACATTCCCGCTCCAGTAGGTGAGGCCGGTGGAGGTATGGCGAACTCCATCGTCGGCTCAGGCATCATTCTCTTCCTTGCTAGCCTGATGGGTATCCCAATCGGCATTGCGGCCGGAGTCTATCTTGCAGAGTTTGGTCGGGGCAAGACTCTTGCCACCGCGGTCCGTTTCACGGCAGACGTGCTGAATGGCGTTCCATCAATTGTCATGGGCATCTCGATCTATTCGCTGATCGTCGTTCAGCAAAAACACTTCTCCGCTCTGGCTGGAGGAGTAGCTCTCGCTATCATGATGGTCCCAACCATCACGCGCACCACAGAGGAGATGCTCGCCACGGTTCCGCATGCTATTCGTGAGGCTGCTCTTGGTCTCGGCGTCCCTAAATGGAGGACAGCGATCTCGGTCAGTCTACGTACGGCCTCGCCTGGCATCATCACCGGCTGCATGCTGGCATTCGCCCGCGTTGCTGGAGAGACCGCTCCGCTGCTCTTCACTGCTTTCGGAAATCAGTTCTGGAACTTCAAACTCAGCGAACCGATCGCCGCTCTGCCTCTGCAGATTTACGTCTATGCCATATCGCCGTATGACGAGTGGCATCGTCTCGCTTGGGCCGGTTCGCTCGTTCTTATCGTCTTAATCATGGTCTCGGTCACGCTCGTCCGCATCTTTGCCAACCGCGGCGTACTCAAGGGAGGAAGCTAGTGGGAGTCGGCATTTTAGTTGAGGATTTGAACGCGTGGTATGGAACGACGCACACCCTGCAGGACATCAACCTGCATATACCGGCGAACCACGCTACCGCCCTCATCGGTCCTTCGGGCTGTGGTAAATCCACCTTCGTCCGTTGCCTCAATCGTATGCACGAGACAAATCCCATCGCCCGCGCCACCGGTACCGTCAAGATGGGCGACGTCGACATCTACAACGACGCCTCGCCGGTTGAGATCCGCCGCCGCGTTGGCATGGTCTTCCAGCGGCCCAATCCATTCCCGACCATGTCCATCTACGACAACGTCGTCAGTGGCCTCAAACTCAACGGCTTCCGCAATCGCCGCATCCTCGACGAGACGGTCGAGCGTTCCCTCAAACAGGCTGCGCTTTGGGAAGAGGTCAAGGACGATCTCAAAAAGAAATCCGGCGCCTCTCTCTCGGGAGGCCAGCAACAACGCATGTGCATCGCCCGTGCGCTCGCTGTCGATCCAGAGGTTCTGCTGATGGACGAACCCGCTTCTGCGCTGGACCCGGTCTCAACCTCAAAGATTGAAGATCTCATCTTTCAACTCAAGAGTCAGTACACCATCGTCATTGTGACGCACAACATGCAACAGGCAGCCCGAGTTGCCGAAAACACCGGATTCTTCCTCAACGGTAAGATGGTCGAGTTCGACTCTACCCACAAGATCTTTACGAACCCGAGGGACAAGCGAACGGAAGACTACATCACCGGGAGGTTCGGCTGATGCGCGTCAAATTTCATCAGAGCCTCGACGAACTGAAGGAGAAATTGCTGGTGATGGCGGGGATGGCGGAGCAGGCGATTCAGCGCTCCATCGAAGCCTACCGCACGCGCG
This sequence comes from Tunturibacter gelidoferens, assembly GCF_040358255.1. Classification (NCBI taxonomy): domain Bacteria; kingdom Pseudomonadati; phylum Acidobacteriota; class Terriglobia; order Terriglobales; family Acidobacteriaceae; genus Tunturiibacter; species Tunturiibacter gelidiferens. Next base: position 4,145,463 of record NZ_CP132938.1, on the reverse strand, counting down.
ATCTTTCGATCTGCGAACTCGTCTTCCGCGCCGAGCCCTCCATCAATCGTCTCGAACGCGAGATCGATCAAATGGCGCTAGACTTGCTGGCTATGGAACAGCCAATGGCCATCGATCTTCGCTTCATTCTCTCAGTGATCAGAATTAATGCCGACCTTGAACGCGTGGGCGACCAGGCTGTCAACATTGCTGTGCGCGTAAGAGAGATGGGTGCTTTCGCCAACATCGATCTTCCGGTCGACATTCCCAAGCTCGCCTCACTCTCTTCCGCAATGGTTCGCAAATCGCTACAGGCCTTCATCGAAGGCGATGCCGAACTAGCCGAATCTGTTCTTCGACTCGACGATCAGGTTGACGAGATGAATGATGCTGCTTTTTACGCGCTCAGTTCGCTCATCAAGGAAAAGCCCGAACTTACTCCGCAATCGCTCAACGCTCTGATTATCGCCCGCAACCTGGAACGCGTCGGCGACCACGCCACTAATATCGCCGAAGATGTTATCTTCTGGGTTCGTGGCGCCGACGTCCGTCATAACAGCAACGCACTCTAGCTCGGCGATGGTACAGGATTACCACGATTCCCACCTCCATTTGAGTCCGAGAGATTGGTGCTGCCTCCGACTCCACGGAACCCAGAGTCAGTCTATGTCTGGTTCCCACCAGACGAGTTTTGGCATCATCGGATAGTACAGGCCAACTCGCAGCTTTCCGCTCTCTACGCGGTCGCCCATCGTTTGGGCATACAGCTTCATCTGGTCCGTGTACTTCATTCGCTCCTCGGCAAGAAACTCGTCGATTCCATCGCGGCCGTGCGTCGCTGTTTTGTAGTCGATGATCCAAAGATAGCCCGCCCCAGGCTCCATCGGTTTTGCCCCACCATGAAACACCCGATCCAATCGCACACTGCTGCGCACATCGCTCCACGAACTGAGCGAAAGTTCGTTCGACGCTTGCTTGTTCTGGCTAAGCACCCATCGTCCCTCGTCGTCCTGCAGCATATTGATGAGCGCTGTCTTCACTCGTGGGACGAGTCGCTCGACGACGGCGGGCTGTAGGCCATCACCCCGCAGCACAGCCGCGATTCGCGGCGTCCATCCCGCCACTTCGGGCAGTACGGTCTCAACCCTCGTATTAACCGCCAGCCTCTTCGCAAGCATCTCCAGGAAGGCATGGACAGCGTTGCCAAATGCGCGAGCCTCGAAGGAGCCTTCAGGTCTTTCGAAGTGCGCAGATCCTGGTTTAATCGCTTCCTCGCCGTAGGAGAGCTTCTGGTTTACCGAAAATCGTGATTCTGGATTGAATTCCATTGGAAAGCGTTGGAGCATCGCGGGTCGCACAACTTCGTCTGCGGCTGCTGCAATATCGCCGATGAAGCTATCTCCTTGGGACTTCGGAAGCATCATGAACATCTGGCCGGGGATCTTCGAGTCTGGCGCATTCACCCTAAAGTGTCGCTCCGCTGCGGGCCACGCGGTAGCCAGCAGACTCCCAGGAGGACGCATTACCTCTCCCCTCGCCGTTGCTTCGGAAGACGCGAATAAATGCAGTTCCTCTCGCGCTCGCGTGCATGCGACATAGAAGAGCCGCTTTCTCTCCGCGACCTCCTTTGCCTTATCCATGCCCTTCAACCACAGATTTAGCTCCTTTGAACCCTCACCGCGACCCACGATCGGTGCGAGCATGATATGCGCGGCTTCCGGATCGCCGGAATCGATCTCACTCCACGTAAGCAACTTCTCACGATCCGCAGGATCTTTCTTCTGAAGTCCCGGCACTATCACGACGTCCCACTCCAGGCCCTTCGACTTATGGATGGTCATTAAATCGACCGCCCAACCTCCGGCCGCCGATTGGGCAAACAATTTATCGAGTCTGCGTTTCAGCAGGCTGACATTAGTCGTACCGGTGTCCTCTTCCATCTCATCTAGAAGCTGTAGATACCTTCGTGCATTGGCCAGCTCGCCCGGCTTCAAAGACGCATCCCCGCCTAACGATCGCCAGGTTCTCTCTACCCATTGGGATGCGCCTAACCCCGACCGCTTCTCCTGTGCTGCTTGCAACACGGGCCACACGCGCATCAGCCTTGCACGGCTCTTTTCATTCAGCAGGTCAAGTCTCTCTGTGATTAGATCTCCGATGCATCGCTCTGAGCAATCGGGATCATCCCCGCCCGCCAGCGTATGAAGATCGGCACGCCCAAGGCCGCACCACGGGGCATGCAGCACTGCGAGCCACGCCACGCGATCGGCCGGGTGCATCATGGCTCTGGTCAGCGCAAAGAGATCGAGAACCTCCTGCCTTTGACCGAGCGCTTCTATATCCACTGCACGAAACGGAATCGCTCCCTTCGACTCATCCTTCAGTTCCACCACGATGTCTGCCAGTAAATTGCGGCTCCTGACCAACACCGCCAACTTCCATGGTTCGCCACGTCCCTGCGGCAGCGGTCTGCTCCGCCAATCCTCGACGATCGCCCGCACCTGTTCTGCCTCCAACTTGGCCTGTCGCCGCTTCATTTTCTTTTTCGTTCTAGCCGAAGTTTCTGAGGCCAGCACACCCGTATGCCACACGAGGCTCAGCGAGCCTCGTCGCGAAGGCCCCCGGACAGCCTGTGCCTCGACATATGGCACCTCCTCCGGGTTCGCAGCATTGATTTTCCGGGGAAACAGCAAAGAAAAATCATCGTTGAACGCTTCAACAAGCTCACTTTGCGAACGGAAGTTTGCCGTCAACCGAAGTCTTCCAACCGGAAGATCGCCCAGAAGTTCAGTCTCCATCGTCTTCACGAACCGCTCAACTCGCGCCTGGCGGAACAGATAGATCGACTGCTTCGGGTCGCCTACAAGAAATACGGTTTGACTGTGTCCGTCCCATCTCTGTGTGAGTAATTGAATAAGTTCGTACTGACCTGTGGACGTGTCCTGCATCTCATCGACAAGCAAGTGCTGCAGACTCATACCCAATGCTTTGCTCAAATCAGAGATAGCGCCATCCCGCCGGAGCGCGACCTGCGCTAACAGTCCAAGCTCGGCAAAATCGCACTCTCCACGCCGCGCAAAGACTAGCTGCAACTCAACCAGCGCCCTGCTTAAAACGCGAAACAGCGCCTTTGCCACGGCCCACTGCTCTCGCGGATACCGAACAGGCGGCAGGCCCCTCACTCTTTTGATCGCTTCAAGCACATCATCGCGGTCCCGCAGCTGTTGCATCAGAACCTTCAACCGCTCAGCGTGATTTCTTTCAATTTTGAAGCCCAAATGATTGCGAGTTGCAGTCGCCGCCCTCCACTTCGATTCCTGTGTAGTAAGCAGATGAATCAAGGCTCGCCAGTGTTCGAGGTCTTCAGCAGTCTTCTGCGGTGTGGTGTGCAATCCTGCACACATGGCAATTGGAGAAGGCGTTCCTCTATAGCCTTCCGCGTTCCCCATCTCACCCGCAAGCGAGGCGAGTTCCCGCAGAATGTCCTCCGGAACACTGAGCGACAACCGCGTCAGTCCGGCACAGACAGCTTGCTCCAGCGCAAGCTCAAGCTTGGGCAGCACCGCTTGATCCAGAAAAGCGTCGTCCAGTTGCTGTCTTCCCAGCGGGACCAACTCTCCCCACTGATTGCGCAGCGGAAGCATCTCCATGAGCAGCCGCTCACAGTCACGAAGACTGCCATCGCGATGCAACAACACTGTACGCAGTGCAGTGTCTAATTCCGCATCGCCGCCACCGAGTTGCATCAACGTCTCTCTCGCCGCTTCGCGATACATCAATGTTGGATCTTCGACCGGGATCTGCCGTCCGCCAGCGCCTGAGAGCACCGGCAATAATCGCGCCACTTCACCGCATACCGAATCGATCGTGCGAATATTCAATCTGCGTGGATGTTGCAGCAACTCCCATCCCAGGGAAGCGTCATGGCGGAGCACCATCTCTGCCAACGCACGTGTCTCACGATCGAAGTCGGAATAGCTCTTCAAAGGCTCACGTCGGGAAGCACTCTCCAATTGAGCGATAACTCGCTCCCGCATCTCGGCCGTCGCCTTTACTGTGAAAGTGACGGCCAGAACCTGACTAGGATCTTCGACACTTTCATCGGCCAGCAGCTTCAGGAAGCGTTGGATCAACAGACCGGTCTTGCCGGACCCTGCCGGCGCCTCTACGATCCAGGATTGTCGAATATCAAGGGCTTGCTCTCGCTCCCGCCAGTCTGGTGGCCGCCTAACATTAGTGTCCCCTGGAAGATCGTCAGTCTTTGCAACTACAAACAGATCAGCCACGGCTCACCCCCGCCCCAAAATCCTCCTCCTCCTCGTCCTCCTCAAGCAGCGAGACGTCAAGCCTGCATAGGATCCTCTGTTCACAGTGAGCGCAGGTTCGAGGATACGTCTTTGGACTCACACGCGCTTCGCCTGAATAAAACTCTTCTGCTAGCGTCACCAGCACTTCTCTCCACCGATCCACCTGACCTTCGAGTGTTGGGGCGTCTTTCAGTTTGCTTGGCTTGGGTAGAACGCCATCACCTACCGCGTAGCCCTTTAGACCCCGACCCTCACCTGCCCGGACCAGACCGAAAGCGACTCCCTGCAACCGATCCGCTTGCGTGAGGATGGCATACAACGGAAGCTGTGGAGCGTCGGGTCTTGAAGTCAGCCAGTCGTTGGGCGACGCGTGGCCTGTCTTGTAGTCAATCAGCACCTCACCGTCTTCCACTACGTCGACCCGGTCCATACGAACACTCAGGCGCAGCGGACCAACGCGGACATCCCTAAGCTCTTTCTCGCTGAGCCTCACCTCGAAGGGTAGTCTTCGCTCCAACTCCAGCTCAAGCCATCCTGACAGAAGTCTGCGCAATCTCTCGCGTTGCACCTCTACATACGCTTCGTCCCAATTGGTCGCACTCGCTTCTGCTGTCTTCTTCAGTGCCTGAGCGACACACCACTCCAGTGCCTCATTGCGTTCCTCCGTGGTCATCGACCGCAGATTGTCCTGCGTCTTCACCTTGTCCCAAAAGATCTCGAGCGTCTTGTGTACCGCCACACCGCTCTCTCTCGCATCCATGCCAGGTTCGATCGATTCAAGCTCTGTCGCCCACAATCGCTTCTCAGCAAAGGCCCGAAAACCGCATGCTGCCTGCAATTCCAAAACTCTTGCGCCGCCGCGAATCACGCGGTCCGGTAATGCCTGAACCTCAGCAATGTCCGCGATCTCTTCCAACTCAACAATTGAGCGCTGCGGCTCACGCTCTAGGAGCTCGGCGGCTCCAACCGTCTCCAGGCTGAGCCCGGTCAGTAACGGCGAAGGTCGCTGGTTCCCCTCCGAAATCTCCTTTGCGTAACTGAACACGATAGTGCCCGCACTTGCAGCAATCCGCTCCGTAATCCTTCGCGCGCGTTCGCTGTCCAGCGGTGCATCTGTTCCCGGCATCTCCAATTCACTTTGCAGATGCCAGGGCAGCAGGGAACTACCAACGGTTGGCATCGGCCAGCTCAGCTCGCCCGCACGTAAGAACCACACCGCGTCAAAGATGCTTCCAGCAGCCTCCAACGGACCCATCACCTGCACGGGAGCTTCTCGCGACTCCGGCGCAAACATAGTCTGGCGAGCAATTCTTTCGATAGCTCCCAGCGCTTGTGCAAAGTCGACAGGTACGCCATCGAAGTCCAGCGTTGCGAGCTCATCCAGGGCACTCTCCCACTTGCGCCGTGTCTGAAATTCAACGCTGGTCTCCCTTTCTCTAGAGGCCCACGCCGCCGTTACCAGAATCTCCCGCATCTTTTCTGCCCAGTCTGCATGCGAACGCGCATCAAGTCCTTGCAATCGGTCTGCAACTCTCTGCATTGCGCGGAAGGTACGAAGCAGTTGCGAGAATTTAGACCTGCGTTTTGATCGATCCATCATCTCGATCAGTCCGCGCAGCGAGATCTCCGGTCGCAGCATTCGAGCTTTACGGAGTTCAAAGGCATCGAACTCCGCGCGTGCACTCGCCTCTCCAGTGCGCACTGCGAAGTAAGGCGACAGCAGCAATGCACTCACCGTCTCCAGCGGCAACGGCTCGCTTGACCATCGCAGTAGATCGAACGCGGTAGCAACCATGGGAGTCTCGATCAACGTTGAACCGAGCGAAAACTCATAAGGTCTAACGTGATCGTCTGCGCGGATGTCTTCAAGCTCCGGTGCCAACACTTCCCGAAGCACCCGGTCGATCTCTCTGCGCTCGCTCTCAAGCGCAGGCACGATTACTGCGACAGTCGCCCCAGCGTTCTCTTCAAGAAATGTCCGCATCCAGCGCGCTGCGATAAACAACTCCTCCGGGCCATCGTTCGCTTCTACCAGTAAGCGTCGCTGCGCAGCAATAGTTATCCGCAACTCCTCTACCTGAATCCCCGTCGAGAGTAAGGCCTCCACCAGCCGACTTTGCGTTGGGGTCATATGATCGAATCCAACCAACACAACCCTGCCCGCGGTGAGCTCAAAGAAACTGATTCTCGCGAAACCCTTTTCGAGTTCTCCACATAGCTTGTCTTCTACCTGGGCCTGTGCGATGAATCTCTCAGCCTGGCATAGACGTTCAAACGTGTGCGCCCATAGCTGAAACGACCGTGTATCCGAGTTGCCGATCGCTTCCTGCAGGCCTGTTTGCCCATCGTAACTGCATATCAGCTGCCAAGCCTCTGCCGCCATTACAGCCAGCGAGTCCACAGTTCGCAGACTTGCCAGCTCATCGTCTGCTTCGAGAATGGTTCGCCACACCACGTGCTCCTGTGGCCGATTCAACATCATCTCCGCGACGCGGCCGTCTACCAACAGCCGATGCCACATGGTCGAAAGCCACACCTCCCACGACATCACAGCTGCGGGCGTCCAGCTTGTAAGCCCCAAAGCACTGTTGCGCCGATCCCATCCACGCCGAATTGCCCGTGCTGCCCGCTGGTTGCCCGTCACCACAACTGCACCCTGTTCCAACGCCTCAGCAATCCCGTCCGGCAGCAGCCCACGACCATCCATCCTTCGGTTATACGCTCACCGCCGCAGGAAAAGCAGACTTCGGAAATCAGTCCTCGGCCTGCCGCGTTCCCGTTGTAATCAAACTCACCGCGAGCAGTCCCAAGGCAGCCGCAAAGGGCAGAGCAAGCGCCAGCTGCAGAGATCCTGTCCGCGTAGAAATCACTCCCATCATCCATGGCAACGCGGCTGCCCCCAACCCCGAGACCGCAACTACAATCCCCGCCTGCCGCGCAGTGGGCCGTTCGGCCATCAGCAGCGCAAAGGTGGCTGGAAAAAACGGCGCCAAACTGAGCCCGAGGAGTACGGCAAAGCCGGCAATGGCCCCAGCGGAATGCGCCATCGCCAGAGCCGCCGTGAACCCGGCCGCCAGTGCCAAACTCCATCGCTGTGCGGTCTTCTCTCCCACGTGCAGCATTAACGCCGAAGCCCCCAGACGCCCGAAAGTCAGCGCCATCCAAAGCAGCAGCGTCGTATATTCGCTCACCGTCAGCGTCTTATCGCCATACCGCAGTGCGAACGTCGTCAGCCACCCGCTCAGGCACGTCTCCAATCCGCCATAGAGCACAAGCAGCCCAGCGAAGTAGAAATAGACTCGTCCGCTCAGCCCCGTTTGTGGCCCGGTCTCTGTCGACACAGCGTCGAAGTCTTCCGCACCCGAAACTTCTCCGCGCATCTGCATCCACAGCACCAACAGGCCAATCACGAACAGTCCTGCGAATCCCGCAAGCACTCCCCTCAGCACAAAGTGCGGCAACAGCCATGCAGCCAGAAGCGCAGACAGCATGGCTCCCAGACTGAACGAAAAATTCAACAGCGACAAAGCCGAACCCCGATGCGCCGTGAACCTGCGGCCAGCCAGAATGTTGATCGAAGTAATGATCTGCCCCAGCCCAAATCCACCCACGAACAAACCTACACACCCAAGGCCCATCGACGGAGACACCGCAAAGCCGCCGAATCCCGCTGCGCCCGCAACCAACCCCACCAGCAGACTCCATCTCAGCTTTGGTGACACCGTCACTCCACCAAGAAACGCGCCGCAGAACTTCGCCGTCATCAAAAGCCCGCTTTGAGCGTCCGCCATCCCCCACTGCTTCGCCAGCAAAGGAAGGATCGGTCCCAGCAATGCCGTCCCAAGACCCGCAAGCATGAGCCCAAAGTGCATCAGCCCTTGAGAAGGTGCCCCAATCTTACTTCGCTCCATCGATCGCCCCTTCGTACTCTCACAGTTCAGCCATTATCATTGACTCAGGAGTCTGCCCTTGTCCCGCAAGCTTTTATTTCTTCTCACCTTCCTCGTTCTCTTCGCTGGCTGTCATCAAAACACTTCGTCTACGGCATCCAAACCACCTTCTGCCGAAAACACCTTCACCATTCGCGGCAGAGTCGTCTCCACCGATGCCACGCACGTCACGCTCGATGGCGAACAGGTTCCCGGCTTCATGGAGGCGATGACCATGGAATACAAGCTCGCAGATCCCAGCGTCGTCAGTGAACTCCACCCTGGCGACCGCATCACGGCCAAGATCCTGGCCGACAAGGAGGGCGACAACTATGGAAATGTTCGTCTCGAAGACATCGTCGTCATCGCGCAGGCCCGCCCCGACTACATGCCTCCCATCTCCTACCACGTTCCTACCGCAGGCGATATCGTTCCCGACTTCAAACTCCTCAACCAGAGCGCACGCACAATTCACCTCGACCAGTTCAAGGGCAAGGTCGTGCTGATGACCTTCATCTACACTCGTTGCCAGCTCGCAGATTTTTGTCCTCGCATGAGCCACAACTTCTCCGACATCGATAAAGCACTTGCCGCCGACCCCGCCCTCTACAAACAGACCCACCTCATCAGCGTCAGTTTCGATCCCACCTACGACACGCCCAAGGTTCTTCGCAGCTACGGCGGCGCCTATACCGGCAACTACACCAACGAAAAGTTTCTCCACTGGGACTTCGCTGCGCCAACAGAGAAAGAGTTACCTGCGATGACACAATTTTTCAATGTAGGCGTCACCCCCGGCGACAACAAATCCCTCACCCACTCTCTCTCGACGGTCCTCATCGGCAAAGATGGCAAGATCGTCGACTGGTACCCCACCAACGAGTGGAAGCCGGAAGATGTATTAGTTGCAATCAAGAAGAGTGCCGCCTAGCCCATAGACAACAAGAGATCGAGATTCCTCATCTGAATGTGTGTAATACGCACGGAGGTAGGTGTGTGTAATACGCACGGAGGAAAGTTCAAATGAAGATTAATCGAATCGCTATTCCAGCACTTGCTATTGCACTTGCAGCTCCAGGTTGCGTGTTTGCTCAGTCATACCCCCAGCCGGCACCAGGCTACGGGCAGGGACCAGCCGGATGGGACGTTCCACCGCAGGAGTTCCGCGACATTCAACGGCAGGGCTACCATGATGGCATCGAAGGAGCCCGCAAAGATTTCGACAATCATCGCCGGCCCGACGTAAATAATCGCGACGAGTACCGTCATCCGCACGTGCCCTCAAGCGCACGGAGTGATTATCGCGATGGTTTTCGTCGTGGCTATGAGACTGCGATGTCGCACATGATGAACGGTCCAAGATAGCGGAAGTTATCGTCGCAAAATACCCAGCCGTTGAGGTTGGGTATTTTTTGCTGTCCAGCACCCATTCAGGTACGTCTCAGCGATTTCGCGGATGCCGGTTCTGGTGCTCGCGCCCTTCTGGGCAGTTATAAATCCTCTCTACCGCCCCCTTCGCGGAGGACTAGCCACGCCATTGAAGTATCCTGATATTGCGTGTTCTATCAAGGAGCTCTACTTCATGGCAAAACTTACTATCGCCTTTGGCGTCCTGCTCATTTTGCTTGGCATTACAGGCTATCTCACCACGGGTAGCGCCCATCCTACGGCGCTGATCCCGAGCGGCATCGGCGTCTTCTTTGTCCTCTTCGGTGTCATGGCGAATACTGAAGACTCCAAAAAACGCATGCTCTGGATGCACATATCCGTCACGGTAGCGTTATTGGTCTTTCTCGGAATGATCCCCTCCGCCATCGACACGATCAGACTCTCCCGTGGCGCCTCGTTTCCTCACCCCATAGCCGTCGAAGAGAAGGGTGCACTTTGTCTCTTCTGCCTGATCTACGTACTCTTTTGCGTCCGCTCTTTCATCTCCGCTCGCCGCGCTCGCCTCGTATCCTAGCGCCTCAAGCGTAAACTCAACTTAGCTATGTCCTCTTCTTTCGGTCCATCCAGCTTTGGCGGCGGTATGAAAGCCGTAGACCGCCCGTCCCGCGGCACCGGCAGAGCTACGGCGGCCGACCTCACAGCCTCGCGTCCCAAGCCCAAGCTGACCAAAGTGATGCCCGAGGTGTGGAAGCTGGTCAAGCCGCGTCGGTGGCTGCTCGCCGGCAGTTTTTTGTTGATGATCGTCAACCGTCTCTGCAGCTTTGCTCTGCCGGTTTCCTCGCGCTACCTCATCAACAACGTAATGTACAAGCATCAATTGAACCTGCTGCCCTGGATCATTGGAACCGTTGCGACCGCCACTTTCCTGCAGGGAGTCACCTCCTACACTCTCACCCAACTCCTCTCCACAGCCGGCCAACGGCTCATCTCAGAGCTTCGCACCCGTGTTCAACAACACATCGGCCGTCTACCTGTAGCCTTTTATGACGAGAACCGAACCGGCACTTTAGTCGCCCGCATCATGACCGACGTCGAAGGTGTCCGCAATCTGGTCGGTACCGGCTTACTCGAGTTCGTGGGCGGCATCCTCACCGCAATCATCGCCTTCTGCATCCTGATTCGCATCAGCGGACGCATGACGCTCCTCACCGTCTGCATCCTTCTGGTCTTCGGCCTCATCCTGCAGAAAGCCTTCAAGACGATTCGCCCCATCTTCCGCGAACGCTCCAAAATCAACGCCGAGGTCACTGGCCGTCTCACCGAATCGCTCGGCGGCGTGCGCGTCGTCAAGGGCTATCACGCCGAAGAGAGCGAAGCCCGTGTCTTTGCTCGCGGCGTCGAGCGGCTCCTTAAGAATGTAATTAGCTCCATCACCGCGCAATCGCTGATGACCCTCTCCTCCACGATGGTCCTCGGCGTCGTCGGCGGCCTCATCATGTACCTGGGCGCAAAAGAGATCGCTGCCCATCGCCTCGATGTCGGGGGTTACGTGGAGTACACCATGCTGCTTGCCTTCATGGTGGCGCCCATCGTTCAGCTTGTCTCTATCGGCACTCAGCTCACCGAAGCTCTCGCGGGCCTGGACCGTACCACCGAGATCCTGAACGAACGAGAAGAGGACAGCGAACCCACTCGCACCGTCGTAATCAATCCGATCCATGGTGACGTAGCCTTTCAAAACGTAACCTTCGCGTACGAGACCGATAAGCCAGTTCTCCACGGCATCAGCTTCGAATCGAAACCCGGCACCGTCACCGCACTTGTAGGCTCCTCAGGCTCAGGCAAGTCCACCATCATCTCGCTCATCTGCGGCTTTCACAGTGCAGTCGGCGGCGAGGTCCTCATCGACGGCATCGATCTCGCTACCATTCGACTCAGCAGCTACCGCCAGCAGCTCGGAGTCGTTCTACAGGAGACCTTCCTCTTCGATGGCACCATTCGCGAGAACATCCTCTTCAGCCGCCCGCAGGCCACCGAAGAGCAGCTGATGGAGGCCAGTCGCATCGCCCGTGTCGACGAGTTCGCCGAGCGCTTTCCCGAACAATACGATACCGTCGTCGGCGAACGAGGCGTCAAGCTCTCCGGCGGCCAGCGTCAGCGTATCTCCATCGCCCGCGCCATCCTTGCCGATCCGCGCATCCTCATCCTTGACGAAGCCACCAGTTCGCTCGACTCAGAGTCCGAGGCGCTGATTCAGAGCGGTCTCAACTTCCTCATGCAGGGCCGCACCACCTTCGTGATCGCGCATCGACTCTCCACAATCCGCCGCGCCGATCAGATCCTCGTCATCGAGCAGGGAAGGATCGTGGAACGTGGAACCCATGACTCGCTCTACAAACTGCAAGGCCGCTACTACGATCTCTACACCCGCCAGCATGGCTTGGAAACGAACCTCTTTCTTGCCCCAGGCGAAGGCGACAAAGTTGAAGAGTCTGTTTCGGCAGAGTCGTAGCGTCAACCGCGCGTTACCCGCAGCGGCAAGGTTGATGCTCACATCCACGAACAATTCAAAATCCTGACGAGCGGGGAAAAAGTGAAAGCTGAGAAAGTCGCAATGAACTTACAGGACCAGTTCGGACAGGTTGATATCTACGTCTTCGACCAGATCCTCCGAGGCAACATCGCTCCCGATATGCGCGTCCTCGACGCCGGCTGCGGATACGGCAGGAATCTCGTGCATCTTCTGCGAGAGGGCTGCGAGATCTTTGCAATAGACGCAAATGCCGAAGGGGTAGCGCATGTGCGAGCGCTTGCAGCCGAATTAGCCCCAACCCTTCCAGCAAGCAACTTCTTGGTGGGAGAACTTGAACGGATAAACCTTCCAGACAACTTTTTTGACGTGGTCATCTGTAGCTCGGTGCTGCACTTCGCGCCGGACGAATCTCATTTTCTCGCCATGATTCAGGAGCTCTGGCGGGTTCTGAGGCCGGGAGGTCTGTTCTTCTGCCGATTGGGTTCGCGCATCGGGATGGACTTCGAACAGCTGCGAAGCCACATCTATCGAATCAACGACGGATCCGAGTGGTTCCTGGTCGACGAGTCCATGCTGATGCAGCTAACGCAGCAGCTGGATGCCGTCCTGGTCGATCCGTTGAAGACGACGATCGTACAGGACTACCGTTGCATGACCACGTGGGTGCTGCGTAAGCGCTCAAACCGGCCCAATGGACAAGCCTAGCTCTCCACCCCAAGCTGTATCAGCAAAAACGCGTAATCGAACGCGATCTCTTTCAGATAGTCGTATCGACCAGAAGCACCCCCGTGCCCGGCGTCCATGTTAATGTGCAGCAGCAGGGGGGTGTCATTCGTCTTCAGCGTTCGCAATCTGGCAACATATTTTGCCGGCTCCCAGTACATCACCTGAGAGTCGTTCAGGCTCGTCTTCACCAGCATGGCGGGATATTCTCCGACCTTGAGGTTGTCATACGGCGAGTAAGACCGCATGTACTCGAAAGCCTCCGCCTCGTTCGGATTTCCCCACTCCTCATACTCCGCCACAGTCAGCGGCAAACTCGCGTCGAGCATCGTGTTCATCACATCCACGAAGGGAACGTGCGACAGAACCACTCGAAACAACTCTGGCCGCTCATTGACCACCGCCCCCATCAGCAACCCGCCCGCGCTCCCACCCTCAATCGCAACCCGATCCCTGGCTCCGTAACCCTTGGCGACCAATTGCTCAATCACCGCGATGAAGTCGCTAAACGTGTTGCGTTTCACCATCATCTTGCCAGCATCGTGCCAGGAATCTCCCATCTCGCCACCACCGCGAATGTGCGCATAGGCGATCACCACCCCTCGATCCAGTAGCGACAACCGCGACGAGCTGAACCCGATGGGAAGAGGATATCCATACGAACCGTACCCGTAAACATAAACAGGATTTGTCGAGTTTCGCGTAAACGAGTCGCGCCGATAAACAACAGAGACCGGAATCTTTACCCCGTCTAACGCTTCGACCCAGACGCGCTCCGAAGCATAGCGAGCAAAATCGAATCCGCCCGGAACCTCCTGCTGCTTCAAAAGCTCCGAAGTGCCCAGCCGAACGTCATACTCATACACCGAAGCTGGCGAAACCAGCGACGTGTAACTGTATCGAAACGCCTGTGTATCGAACTCCCGGTTCGCATGGGCTCCCGCCGAATACACGGGCTCAGGAAATTCAATCTCCTTCGATCTCTGGAGGGTTTCACCGGAGGCAAAGTTAGTTACGGCCAAAGTTGGCAAGCCAAGCTTTCTTCTCGAAGTTACGTAAAATGAAGCGAATACCTCAAAATCCTCAAGTGGAGCTTCAGTATCTAGTGAGACAAATTCTTTCCAGTCTACGCGCCCAGGCTTTTCGACAGCAGCAGTCACAACTCGAAAGTTCTTCCCAGTATCATTCGTCCGAATGTAGAAAAGGCCGTCGCGATGATCGACCGAATACTCCTGATCATCGATCCGCGGAGCGATCATCTGAAACTCCCCGTCGGGAGAGTCGGCCGCGAGGAAGCGGCACTCACTGGTGGTGTGGCTTCCGGCTTCCATCAGCAGATATTTGCCGTCTCGCGTCTTGCCTAAACCAATATTGAATCGCTCGTCTTTTTCTTCGTAGACCACTACATCCTTGGTCGCCGTATCGCCCAGATAGTGCCGAAAAAGATGATCCTGCCGCTTGGTGACGTCATCCTCGGTCGTGTAGAAGAGTGTCGAGTCCGTCGCCCAGACGATCGACCCTACTCGTTCAGCAGTGTCTGGCAGATCCAAGCCGGTCTTCAAGTCCCGAATGTGCAGCGTGTACTGCCTGAACCCAGTGTTGTCGGTGGAGTATGCCAGTTTGAATCCATCCGGACTCACACTCATCCCGCCCACAGACATAAACGATTGGCCCACCGCAAGCAGATTTACATCCAGCAAAATCTCCTCTGGCTGCGACTCGTCGAACCTCGGCCCCGTCGCCAGCCTCCGGCAATGAATCGGATACTGGCTCCCCTCCACCGTTCGCACGTAGTAGAACCATCCGCGCTGTAGGTATGGAACCGACACATCCGTCTCTTTGATGTGGGACAGCATCTCGTCGTAGAGTTTTTTCTGCAGATCTTCGGTGGCCTTCATCACGGAGAGCGTATAAGCGTTCTCATCTTCTAGATGAGCCAGCACCTCAGGCGATGACTTCTCCCTCATCCAGCGATAGTTATCTTCGAGGGTCTGTCCATGCAGCGTTGTGGGCGTAGGTTCCTGGCGAGCGTGGGGTGGCTGGATGGTACCTGGCGTCATTAATTTGAAGCTCCATTGACAGGATACAGCGTCGCCGCGCCCCGAGAGGCAACCATAAATTAGCCCTGTACACCCAACACAAGAATGGCATCTGCGGCACGAGTGAAACAGTCGTCCGCTACTGGAGCAAAATCATGAAACTCAATTCAGCTTGCAACCTGATCTCTCAAACCCTGGTCCTGAGTGCAGCAATCCTCTATCCCGCAATTCTTCTAGCGCAATCCGATCCCATGAGTCCCCCAGCGTCACAGACACAGCCGAATCGAGCGCAGCAAGCGCCTGCCTCTGCTACCGCCATTCAGGATTCCTCCACAAACTCCGGAGACCTCGGCCAGACAATGAAGGACAAGATCTTCCTGCGCAAGGCTGCCCAGGGAGGGATGGCCGAGGTGAAGCTTGGCCAACTTGCGGCCCAGAAGGGAAGCAGCGACGATGTGAAGGCCTTCGGCCAAAAGATGGTCGACGATCACACCAAATTGAACAACGATATGGCCCCGATCGCTGACTCTATGGGCGTCAGGCTGCCAACGAACCTGAACAAGGAAGACCAGGCCGAGTACGACAAACTCAACGGACTCTCAGGCAATGACTTCGATATGGAGTACCTGTCGTTTATGGTGAAGGACCATCACAAGGACCTGCACGAGTTTCGTCAGGAGGCCGCCAGCACAACGGACCCGACCCTTCAGACCGCGGTCAATAACGCGACGAAAGTAATTCATGAGCACAGCATGATGGTCGACAAGCTCGCCCGTGAAAAAGGTGTCCCCATGCCGCCACACGGCGGGAACAAATCAGCTAGTCCCACTTCATAACGGTTGCTTTTCGGTTCAGGTGGTCGAGGGTGCCATGTGCACCCTCTTTTTACGCCAGTAAACTGAATTGTCGTTCCACACTAGTCAACGGTAGAAACAGCAAGGGGGTAGAATGACCATCGATGAACTATCTTTCGCGATGGCTGGCCGTCGTCCTCTTGGTCTTTGCGCCGTCGCTTGTGGTCACAGCGGAGTCAGTGAACACGCTGCCGGCGCCGACCGGCTACGTCAACGACTTTGCCGGCGTCCTTTCCCCCTCGACCAAATCCGGCCTCGAAAACCTCTGCACCCAGGTTGATCGTCAGGCTCATGCTCAAATTGCAGTTGTTACCGTCAAGACCCTCGACGGCGACCAGTCGATCGAAGAATTTGCCACGGCGCTTGAAGATAAATGGAAGGTCGGCGCCAAGGGAACAGATCGTGGCGTTCTGATGCTCTTCGTGATGACCCCGCGACGCGGCCGCATCGAGGTCGGCTACGGTCTCGAGGGCATCCTCAACGACGCCAAGGTCGGAGACATCGGCCGTTCGATGGTTCCCGCGGCCCAGCAGGGGGACTACAACACGGCAATCCCGCTTGGAGTGACGCAGATCGCCCGAATTATTGCGACCGATGCGGGTGTCACCCTGAACCTCGCTCAACCCGTTCATCAGTACCACCGTCAGCAGCAACCCGTTCAACTAAGCCTCACAGAGGTCATTATCGGCGGCGGCGCCATCCTGCTGATCCTCTTCTTTCTAGTCAAGACCGGCAACACGGGCTTGATCTTCTTTCTCCTGGGAAATCTGATGGGAGGCGGAGGGGGCGGTTTTGGCGGTGGCCGGGGACGCGACGACGACCGTGGTGGCGGAGGTTTTGGCGGCTTCGGAGGCGGCAGTTCAGGTGGAGGGGGAGCCAGCGGAGACTTTTGAGGACGCAAATGTAAACCAGGTAGCCGTAAAGAAAGGTAAAAGAAGCCGGTTCCAATGGTAAAGTACAGCCGAAGACGCCATCTGTCGATAGCATCGAAATTTCAGACGAAGGGAAATTGAGGAAACATGAAATCTTTATGGGTTGTGCTTGGTGTTGTAGCTCTTCTCATCGTCGTTCTGCTCTTTGTAGGAGGCAGCTACATCGGCGCGAAAAACACGCTGGTGCAGAAGAATGAGGCAATCAATCAGGCGTTCTCACAGGTCAACGTCGTACAGCAGCGCCGCCTTGACCTGATTCCAAATCTCGTTGCGTCGGTGAAGGGATATGTCGCCGAAGAATCAACGATTTTGACCAACATCGCCAACGCACGCGCCGGTGTTCTCGCCGCGGGCAGCGATCACGCCAGCAATATCAATGCCAACGCCAAGCTCGACGTGGCCTTGGGTCCGTTCTTCCGGCTCCAGGAGCAGTACCCCAACCTGAAGGGCAACGAGCAGTTCACACGTCTCACCGATCAGCTGGAGGGAACAGAAAATCGAATCTCCGTCGAACGTCAGCGATACAACAAGACGCTTGAGGATTACAATGTTTACGTTCGACAATTTCCTCAAAGTATCTGGGCCAATATCGCGGGCTTTCATTATCGCGACGAGTACTTCAAAGGCAACCCAGAGAACAGTGTGGCGCCGAAGGTCGACTTCTCGAAGTAGACGAAGCGAACTGACCTGGCCCAACAAAAAAGCCGTCGCATATCGCGGCGGCTTTTTAGTGCGGCAGAGCTGATTACTTGCTGAAGGAAGAGATTGCGGTTGCCTCATCATCCTTGACGTCGAAGACGGTGTACAGCTTGGTGATCTGCAGCAGGTCGTGTACTTTCTTCGTCAGGTTCAGTAGCTTCAGCTCGCCGCCGCTGTTCTTGACGGTGGTAAAGGCGCTTACCAACTCGCCGATACCCGAGCTGTCGATGTAGCTGATGTCGCCGAGGTTGAGCAGAATCTTATTGGAACCCTTCGCCAGAACATCGCGCACGGCGTCGCGGATCGTCACACTGCCTTCGCCAAGGGTGATACGGCCGCTGAGATCCAGAATGGTGATGCCATCTACCTGGCGAGTTTTTACTTTCATGCTCATGTCTAGTGTTCTCCTTAAGTCCCCGACTGCGCGGGTGGTCGGTGCTTGATAAGTGTCAGTTCCGTGCCCGGATGTAACTGGCGAAAGTTTACCTCATCCATGAAAGCCTTGATGAGAAAGATACCGCGGCCTGAGCCGCGGAGGATATTTTCCGGGGCTAGCGGATCCGGAATCTTGTCCGGATCAAGTCCGGGGCCTTGGTCCGAGATACGGATAATCAGTGAGTCTGAAGTCGTTTCAAAAGACGCGACCACATGCTTGCTGGTATCGTACGAGTTGCCATGCAGCACCGCGTTTACTGCTGCTTCGCGCACCGCCATGGCGATATGGGGAACCGTATCTTCGTCGAAGCCAGCCCGTTGCGCACACTGCTCAGCGGTCTGCTCAATCTTGTTAACGCTGTCCAGAGACGAGTCCAGGGTGAAGCTGACACGGCTTGTCGTTGAATCGGCCAAAGCAGTCCTTGCAGTGCTGGTATGCCAGTCGTCAACGTCAGACAACAGCGATGATGGCAGTTTGCTTGTGGAATTCTTGAATGTCAAGGTTCCCCCGAATCTTCTGTGTAATTTCAGACTCTTTTTCGGCCTCCGGGGTTGACTAGGCCGACTCTTTCCGACAAACTATCGACCGCAAGGTGGGCTAACATGCGATTACAGGGTATGTTTGAGAACGCATCCAGTGATTTGTTATGACCAAACATGCTAACCAAAGGACGAGCGTTTCAGCCCTCATGGGATCGGCCATTGCGGACGCCCAGGGGGGCACCTTTGGCCATATCCGCGAGTTCGCCGTGGCCCCCTCTGTCGATGCCGCCCACGTTCACGGCATCGTCCTGAAACTAGCCTCGTCGAGACGCCGCGACAAGCCCTCGCTGGTCCTGATCTCTCAACTCGAACTCAGTCCCGACGGTGCTATGCAGCTCCGCAAGTCCGTGCAACCCACTCCACTGCCTGAGGATGAGAGCTTTCTTCTGCTCGAACGCGACCTGCTGGATCAGCAGATTATCGATGTACACGGCCACAAGGTCGTCCGCGTCAACGACGTTGATCTGGTGTGGGAGAACTGCCAGGAAGACACTCCCGATCTCTCTCTGCGCATTGCGGAGGTCGAAGTCGGTATGCGCGGAGCCGTCCGCCGCCTGCTGAAAGGCCTCCCATCTACCTCGGTGGACCGTATCGCCTCCCGCTTCGGTGCGAGCGTCATACCGTGGGACTTCGTCGACCTCATCGATCGCGATCCCGCCCGCCGCGTCCGTCTAAAGATCGAGCAGGATCGCCTCTCGAAGATGCATCCTTCTGACATTGCGGACATCCTCGAAGAGCTGGCCCCCGCCGAACGCCACGCTCTCTTTGTCTCGCTCGACGAGGAGGTCGCGGCTGAGGCCCTCGAGGAGGTCAAGCCAAAGATGCAGCAGTCGCTGATCGAGTCGCTCGACTCTGAGCAGATCGCAGGCATCGTCGAAGAGATGGACCCCGGAGCCGCAGCCGACCTGCTATCAGAGCTCACCGACGAGCGTTCCGAAGCCATTCTCGGCGAGATGGACCCCCAGGAGCGGCAGGAGGTCGAAGACTTACTCGAGTTCGCCGGCGACTCTGCCGCGGGCCGAATGACGACCGAGTACATCGCCCTGACGTCGACAGCTCTCGTCGATCAGGCGATTGCAGCTTTGCGCGACTTCGAAGGAGATATCGACATGATCACCGATATCTACCTGCTCGACGAAGAGGAGAAAATCACCGCGCTAGTTCCGCTGGTCCAGCTCCTGCTTGCGGCGGCCGGCACTCCCCTGACCGAACTGCCCCACAGCCATCTCGTCACCTGTAACGTAGATGCCAACGGCCGCAAAGTCGCCGAGCTCTTCGACAAATACAACCTGCGATCACTTCCGGTCATAGATAAGGACAAGCATCTGGCCGGTGTCATACACGCCGAACAGGTGATTGCTCTCCTAAGGGCGAATCACTAGAACCGACAGCAGGCAAAATCTAAAGGAAACGCAGCGCCGCATGAAGATTCTGTACGCTACCGGCCTCTCACCAAACGATACCTCTCTCTATCGCCTCTGGGCTCTTGAACGCCTCGGCCATCAGGTCATCCCGTTCAATGTCTTCGACTACGAATCCAATAACCCGATCCTTCGCAAAGTAAATCAGCGCCTCGTCATCGGACCTTCCGTTGCCCGACTGAACCGAGAGCTGATAGAGATCGCTCAAGCGGAAAAACCGGATCTTCTTTGGACCGACAAGCTCCTCTACATCCGTCCTGCAACACTCGACCGAATGCGCGCCATGGACATCGTGACTGTCAGCTACATGATCGACAACCCCTTCGGAACCCGCCAGGATCCAGGCTGGCGCATCTACATGAAAGACATTCCCCACTACGACCTCCATGTAGTCCAGCGCGACAAGAACATTCTCGATTACAAATTGCGAGGCGCGCGCGATGTAATCAAGATTCAGACCGCCTACGAACCTACACTCCAATTTCCCCCGCCACAGGGCTGGTCGGACGCCGATAGGAACCGCGAGGTCTCCTTTATCGGCACCCCATACGACGACCGCGCACAAACCCTCACGCGCCTATGGCGCGAATGCGGTTTTCCGGTCGTAATCTCCGGCAACCCCCGGCAGTGGGGACGAGCAATGGAGCCCAGCGCCTATAAAGCCCTCTTCAACGGCGGCGAACTCTTTCGCGACGAGTACCGCGAAGGCATATGGAAATCCAAAATCAACCTCAGCTTCATCACTCACTCCAACTGCGACGAGTTCGTCCACAAAAGCTTCGAGATCGCTGGCTGCGGAGGCTTCCTGCTCGCCGAGCGTTCGGACGGTCACATGCAGCGATTCAAGGAGGACGAAGAAGCCGTCTTCTTCACCGGCTTCGAAGAGTTAGCCGCAAAGATACGCCGGTACCTCCCTGACGAGGCTGCCCGTCAACGCATCGCCGCAGCCGGCTGCATTCGAGCCGCACGCGACGGCTACTACAACGACCGGCAGGTCGAGCTCATCGTAGAACGCGCACAATCGATCCTTGAAAAGATCAAAGGAAAAATCAAGCCTTCTGCCAAAACAGCGCACGCGGGCAGTCGGTGATCTTCGATCTTCTTCACGAGTCGCCCACCGTTCTCGCTGCGGACCTCTGCATCGTCGGCGCCGGAGCCGCTGGCATCACACTCGCCGTAGAGTCAGCCCGCAAGGGCAAGACAGTTCTCCTCCTCGAAGGCGGCGGCGCAACCCGCGAAGACTCCTCCCAGTCCCTCTACGACAGCGAGATCGCCGGGCTCCCGCACCGCGGCATCCACACCGGACGCATCCGAGTGAAAGGGGGAACCACAGTCCGTTGGGGAGGTCAGATCCTCGAACTCGACGCTCTCGACTTCACGCCCCGCCCCGGCGTCCCCGAAAGCGGCTGGCCCTTCCCAAAGTCCACGTTGACCTCCTTCTACGAGCGCGCCCTCGCCCTCGAGGGACTAGCCAAAGTCGAACGCAGCGACGCGGAAGTCTGGAAAGATCTAAACCTTCCCTTCACACAGTTTGAAGATCTCGAAGCCTACCTCTCGCGCTGGTGTCCTGAGCCCAACTTCGCCCGCCTCCATCACAAGACTCTCAACGAACACCCGAACATCCACCTCTGGCTTCACGCCAGCGCCGTCGAGTTGTTGACGGAGGGCGCAGCCGCCACCGGCCTCCGCGCGAGCACCCTCACCGGCATTGAAGCCGTCTTCCGCGCCCCGCATTTCATCTTTGCGCTCGGCGGTATCGAAAGCTCCCGCTTCTTCCTTCAACCTCGCCCCGGCGGCCTGCCCTGGAACCGCTCCGGTCTCCTGGGCCAACACTTTCAGGATCACATCGACTGCAACGCCGCCGCCATCGAGCCGCTCGACCCGAAGCGCTTCCACGACACCTTCGATCCCATCTTCGCCCGCGGCTTCAAGTACCTCCCCAAGCTGCGCCTCGTCCCGCAGGCACAGGCCGCCCACGGCACTCTCAACATCGGCTCCACCATGTCGTTCGAAGACACCGGCAAAGCCCGCGGCCA
Organism: Tunturibacter gelidoferens; assembly: GCF_040358255.1. Classification (NCBI taxonomy): domain Bacteria; kingdom Pseudomonadati; phylum Acidobacteriota; class Terriglobia; order Terriglobales; family Acidobacteriaceae; genus Tunturiibacter; species Tunturiibacter gelidiferens. The sequence goes on along the minus strand of NZ_CP132938.1, from coordinate 4,123,644 downwards.
GGCGAAATCAACCATCCGCAACCTCATGCGCGGACGCTTCGGCGAAGTCACTCGCGACAACCTCCGCCACACCGCAAACCATCTCCCCATGCTCGTCCACCAGGGCTGGCGCTACAAAGTTCAACGCCGCGCCTACAGCCCTCCAGATGTCCGCATCTTCCTTCGCGTCCATTGCGAGCAGGAGCCAAGCTCCCACAGCAGCATCGCCCTCACCGATCAGCGCGACCCCCTCGGCCTCTTTCGAATTCGCTTCGACTGGCAGATCTCCGAAAGGGAACTCGACACCATCCGGCAGTACGTCCTCATCGCCCAGCGCGCCCTCGCCGACGTTGCCCGCATCATCCCCAACGAAGACCTGATGTCCGGCAGCCCCGACTTCCTCGCCCGTTGCGACGACAGCAACCACCACATGGGCGGCATGCGCATGTCCCCCTCGGACGCCACCGGCATCGTCGACACCGACCTCCGCCTCTATGGACTCTCCAACACATACATCTGCAGCTCAGCCGTCTTCCCCAGCTCAGGCTTCTCCAACCCCACCCACACTGTCCTCTCGCTGGCCCTGCGGCTGAGCGATCATCTCAGCTAAGCTCTTCAGCAAACAACAAACGGAGAACAATGGAGCAGATCGCACTCGGAGATACCGGTCGCACCACCACCCGTCTCGGCTTCGGCTGTTCCAGCTTGATGGGCGCGATGGGACGCCGCGCCTCCCTCGCCATCCTGGAATCGGCCTATGACGCGGGCATTCGCCACTTCGACGTCGCACCCATGTACGGTTATGGAGAGGCCGAAGGCTGCCTCGGCGAGTTCCTCCAACGCCATCGCCCCCAGGTCACCGTCACCACTAAATATGGAATCCCGCCAGCAAAAAATTCTTCGCTAATATCGGTTGCCCGCCGCGTAGTCGGCCCTCTCACCAAAACCCTTCCCAGCCTGAAGCACCGTCTCGCTCTAGCCGCGAACGCCGCGACACGCACGAACGAGAAGACCACCTTCACGCCGCAGCAAGCCAAAACTTCGCTCGAACACAGCCTGGTCGCCCTGCGAACGGACCACATCGATCTCTGGCTGCTTCACGAGATCTCAGCAGCCGATCTCCACGACGACGCCCTCCTCAGTCTCCTCGAGCAGGAGGTGCAAAGAGGAACAATCGGCACTTTCGGAATAGGAAGTAGTGTCGACAAAATCCCGTCGCTCCTAACCGAACATCCCGCTTACTGCCGCACCCTGCAGTACGAGTGGTCTGTTCTCGACCCTGAAATAGAGACCGCTCCGACCTCGCCCTTCCGCATTCATCATCGCGCTCTGACTGAGAACTTCCGTTCGCTTCATCGCGCTCTGTCCGAAGACAAACAGCTCTGCCATCGTTGGTCTGCATCAACGAACGCAGACCTCAATAACCCTCAGGATCTCGCCCATCTCATGCTCAAGGCCGCGCTTGTCATGAACCCCAAGAGCGTCATCCTCTTCTCCTCAAAAAACCCGCGCCACATTCAGCTCAACGTGAAAACGGCAGAAGATAGATCCCTTGAAGCCCCTGCAAGAGAGTTCCACCGCCTGGTGCAAACCGAACGAAACCAGCTATCGCTGGCACAAGCAGGTGCAAGCTAGATACCAGGTTCAAAAGGATCGCCCACTCCCTCAACGCCGGGCATCAAGATGAGTTAGCCTGATAGGGGCGATCCCACAGGTCTCCAACCAACAAAACTTCCCGCGACACTCGTCCGCACGCAAGGATAAGCAATGAGCCCCTGGCGCACCTGGAGAACCCGACTCATTCTCATCTTTGCCGTGCTCGGCCCCGGCTTCATCACGGCCAACGTGGACAACGACGCCGGCGGCATCCTCACCTACTCCGCAGCAGGCGCGCAGTTCGGCTACACGCTCCTCTGGACGATGATCCCCATCACCCTCGCCCTCATCGTCGTGCAGGAGATGTGCGCCCGCATGGGCGTCGTCACCGGCAAAGGCCTCAGCGACCTCATCCGCGAAGAGTTCGGCCTCCGCATCACCTTCGTCATCATGATCCTGCTCATCGTGGTGAACTTCACCAACGTCATCACCGAGTTCTCCGGCATCGCCGGCAGCATGCAGCTCTTCCACATCTCCAAGTACGCGAGCGTCCCCGTCTGCGCCTTCATCGTCTGGATACTAGTCGTCAAAGGCGACTACAAGAGCGTCGAAAAGATCTTCCTCATCGCCAGCGTCTTCTACATCGCCTACATCATCACCGGAGTACTCAGCGGTCCGGACTGGCACCTTGCCCTCGTCGAAACCGTCAAGCTGCCCCCCCGCAACGTCTGGTCAGACAAAGACTACGTCTACACCACCGTCGCCGTCATCGGCACCACCATCACCCCCTGGATGCAGTTCTACCTGCAGTCCTCCATCGTCGAAAAAGGGGTAAGCGTCCGCAAGTACAAAGCGTCACGGCTGGACGTCATCGTAGGCTCCATCTTCACCGACATCGTCGCCTGGTTCATCGTCGTCGCCTGCGCCGCAACCCTCTACACTCACGGCATCCGCCACATCGCCGACCCCTCAGACGCCGCCGGAGCCATGAAGCCTCTAGCAGGTCAGTACGCGTTCATTCTCTTCGCGGCCGGCCTCTTCAACGCGTCCCTCTTCGCCGCCTCCATCCTGCCCCTCTCGACCGCCTACACCGTCTGCGAAGGCCTCGGCTTCGAGAGCGGTCTGGACAAGAGCTTCAGCGAAGCGAAGTTCTTCTACTGGCTCTACAGCGTGCTGCTCTTTGCCGGCGCTGCCATCGTCCTGATCCCGAACTTTCCACTGGTCAAATTCAGCATCCTCTCTCAGGTGCTCAACGGCGTTCTCCTACCCCTGGTTCTCGTCTTCATGCTGAATCTGATCAACAAGCACGACCTCATGGGCAAATACACCAACAAGCGATGGTTCAACGTCATCGCTTGGACGACGGTCATCATCGTCACATCGCTCTCGCTCATCCTGGTCTGGAATACCGTCCACGGCTGAATCGCGGCATTAACCGTTGCTGTCGCTTTTGTCTTACCCGTGCTGTTGCTTTCATCTTAGCTGCGCTGTTGCTTTCGTCTTAGTTGTGCTGTTGCTTGCATCTTTGCACTGCGGCTGCTTTTGTCTTTGCAGTCATCCTGAGCGCAGCGAAGGATCCCGAGACACTACACCCACCCATACCACTCGAACCTTTTCACCCAAAGCCGCTCGAATACTCCTTTGTTGTCATTTCGCACCCTGAGCAAAGTCGAAGGGGAAGAATCTGCTTTCACTCCTCGGTAGCCCCATCCCAACGCGAAGTCCGCGTTACAGCAACTTCCCCTCAGACAGATCCCGAATCAACCCCAGATCAGCAGCCAGAAAATCGTACCCTGGCAGATCCGTCAAAGGCGTCCATCGCATATCGTTGAAGATCCGGTTCTCCAGCGCGCCATCGAACTCCCGCACCACAAAGAACTGAAGATCGATCGCTCCGCCATTGCGGTACTTGTGCCTCACCCGCGCCACCCGCCGGCCAATGATAGCCGTAATTCCCAACTCCTCATTCAGCTCCCGAGCCAGAGCACCCTCCGACGTCTCACCGGCCTCGATCTTCCCCCCGGGAAACTCCCACTTCAGACTCATCGGCTGGTCTGGCTTGCGTTGACAGATCAGAACCTCGACCCCACGTCCGCCTCCGTCCGCATCCCCACGTAAAATCAACGCCGCTACCACCAATCGGAGTGGTTTCTGCACCGCGGCCTCAACGTGCTCCTCGAGTTTGCGAATCGGCTCTCTCACCTGACTACAGATTAGACGACATTCGCGGCACAAAAGCTTCTATACACTTTACTTAGGCCGGTCGAACAGTTGCCGGATAGTAAACCGGCCAGCCTTCCTGCGCACTCCGTTCCACCAAAGCCGCACTCGGATTCACCGGAAACGCCCGCTTCGCAATCGCCAGCATCGCGGCGTCATGGATAGAGTTTCCAAACACAGCGTCCGGCGCGCTCACCCCGGCCCGCGCGAGCGACGCAACCTTGCCCTCATCAGTCGGGACGTCCCGAATCACATCCGTCACCACGCCGTCCTTCACCTGCACACGCGCTGCCAGAACGCGTTCAGCCGGAATCCCAAACCGCTTGACTCCCTCTTCGATGACCCAGTTATTCGTCGAACTCACCGCCCAGATCTCGACACCCTTTGCACGAAGTTCAGCCACCAACTCCTTCATCTCTGAGAAAATATTCGCCTCAATGTGGCTGGCGAAGAAGTTCTTCGCCGCCCGGCGCATCTCGTCTTCGCGCAGGCGCTGGTACATCTGCACCATCTCCCCGCAGATCGCCACCTCAGACACCTCGCCCTTCAGATATCCCCGATATCGCGAGTCGATCCAGTCCGTCATCTCACGCGAGACCAGTCCCGTCTCGATCGTCCACTTCATAAACGAAGATCCGGCATCCCCCGACCACAGGGTCCCATCGCAGTCAAAGACCGCAACCGAAGGGGAGAGCGAAGCAACAGCCGAATGAAACTCCGAGGTACTCAGGCGACTCACTGAAACTACATGGCTCACAATCTATCTCTACTTTTCTGCGCATCTCGCGCGCGCGTTCAACGACTAATTCGACTTGAAGATTGTCATGATTTTACTACCGGTCCGCCGCGAAACTCTCCGCAGGCACCCGTCAAATCTCATCGAGACAGGCCTTCCCCATACCCGCCCTCAAAAATTAATCGAGTATTGATCCTCCGCCGTTGTTGCTAAATCGGCGGCAGCCCCTCCACCACACTCACCCCATCCGGCGGGACAAACCCAAAATCCCCATCTTTCAGGGGCACATTCTCCTGCATTCCTGTAAACGCAAACTCCGTCACCGCCCCATCCACCTCTTCCAGCTTCATGCGCTCTATCGCCCCCGCTGCAGTCACCCAAAGAGACAGCAGCTTCACCCTCTGCGCCATCCCCTTCGGCACACCCGAGATCACAAACCCCGTCCCATCCACCACCACAGTCAGGTTATCCAGCTCCTTTTTCAGCTGCGTATGCCCCAGCAGAAACCGCAGCGGCGACCGCAGATCATCCAACTGTTTCGCGGGCACCCGCGTAGCCTGCGCATCGCCCGGCGTGTAGAACCAAGCAAACTTCCCATCCAGCACAAACACCTTGCCCACCGGCGCAGCATAGCTCCACCGCATCCGCCCCGGCTTCTTCAGCAGCAACGTGCCCTCTTCTGTGCGATTCATCCCCATCCCCGCGTAGCTCTCGGTGTAATGAGCCCGCAGGGAACTGAGATGGTTGTAGTGATCATCCACCTTACGCACCAACGCGTCGTTCTCCTGCGCCACCAGCAGCGGAGCGCAGCAAAACGACGCGATCAGTACAGCCTTCGCCAGCATTACTGGATGGGCTGTGTGCAGTTGGTTCCGCCCGCCGGGTCGTAGCGAATGGTGTTGTTTTCGTCCGTGCAGAAGCCGCGATCACCGGTCTTTCCAATCGAGTTCGGAACCGCCGTAATCTCAAACGAGGTATACATATCCTGGTTGTTCACCGTCACCTTGGTGCAGTTGGTGATCGCAAACGTATACCCGGCCTTCTGTCCGCTCGCCAGATCAGGCGTAATCAGCTGCGCCGACTGCGACGTAGGCGCGCCCGACTTCGGATCCCCACCCAGCGTAGCCAGCGAGCACGAGAAACCATTCGCCGGATAAGCCGAGTTGTACTGCAGCTCCGCCTGCCCAATCGTCCGCAGCGACTGAACCGCCGACGTCTCCTGCGCCTGCTTCCTCAGCTTCAACAGCTGAGGCACTGCAAGCGTCATCAGAATCAGCATCACCGACATCACGATCAGCAGTTCGATCAGCGTAAATCCATCTTCATTCGGTCGTATCTGTAGCCCTGCGCGCAATCGGTCCCGTGCGTTCATCGTCTTCATCAAACCTCGGCAAATTCTGTATCTCGACCACCGAACAAACTCTATCAGGAGAGAGACCTAGCAGGCCAAATCTTCCCGCTCGATCTTCATCGTGCCAAGATTTCCAAGCAGCGTCAACGCCATCGTCTCCGGCTTGAACAACTCCTGCGCCAGCTCCTGCACGTCCGTCGTGGATACCGCTTCAATCTCGTGCATAATCTCATCCACGCCCGTAAATCTGCCAAAGTACATCTGCTGTCGCGCCAGGTTAGCCATCCTGCTGCCCGAGCTCTCCAGCCCAATCACCATATTGCTCTTCAGCTGGTCCTTGGCCCGCTTCAACTCCACCTCGCTGACCGTCTCTTCCTTCAGACGTCGCAACTCCCGCAGGGTAAGCTGCAACACCTCCAGCGTCTTGTCCACCGAGGTCCCCGCATACACGCACAGCGAGCCGGTATCCCGGAACGGATTCATCTCCGAGTAGATCGAGTAAGCCAGCCCCCGGTCCTCGCGAATCGTCTGGAAAAGCCTGGAGCTCATCCCACCGCCCAGCATCGTATTCATCAGGTACACCACATAGCGCCGCGAATCATTCACCGGAGGCGCCGGCATCCCCAAACACAACTGCACCTGCTCCAGCGATTTTTTCCTCTTCAGCGTAATGTGCGGCGTCGCCCTCGGAGCGTCGACCTTCACCGGAACACTATCTCCGCTGGCGGCCAGCGAGCCGAACTCCCTCTCCACCTGCGCCACAAAGGCATCATGCTCCAGATTTCCCGCCGCCGAAAAGACCATATTGCGCGGAGTAAACTGCCCCGCATAAAAGTTCAGCAGCGTCCGCTGATCAAAGCTCGAAACCGTCTTCGCGGTCCCCAGAATCGGCCTTCCCAGCGCATCGCCCTTCCAGAAGTTCTGCGTCCACACCTCATGCACCAGATAGTCGGGGTTATCCTCGTCCATCTTGATCTCTTCCAGAATCACGCCCTTCTCGCGCTCCACATCCTCGGGAGCAAAGGTCGGGTGCAGCACCAGGTCCGACAACACATCCAGCGCCGGCGGCACATTCTCATCCAGCACCTTGATGTTGAAGCAGACCGTCTCCTTCCCGGTGAACGCGTCGAGATTGCCTCCGATCGTGTCTACCTCCCGGGCAATCTGCTGCGCCGACCGCGAGGTCGTGCCCTTGAAAACCATATGCTCGACGAAGTGCGAGACCCCGTTCACCCCAGCCGTCTCGTCCCGCGAACCAGAGCCCACCCAGGCCCCCATCGAGACGCTCCGCACATGCGGCATGCTCTCGGTCAGCACCAACAAACCATTCGACAACACAGTTTTTCTGATATTGCGAGAGGCGTTCTTCGTAATTGCGGCTTCATCTACTAACGTTAAAGACATGAGACTCCTTCAGACTCCATTGTTTCACAGCGCGGTCCGCGCCATCCGTAGCACCCAGGGGAGTAGACTTATATAGATGCTCCGGCCCGACTCTACGCTTCTAGACACCTAAAGCCTTTGTTATCAATCTAAGCGGAGCGCCGGACTAGGAGCGAACAGTTTTGCCGTCATCCTGAGCGTAGCGAAGGATCCCGACGAACTCGATCCTGCCCTGAGCGTAGCGAAGGATCCCGACGAACTCGATCCTGCCCAAACCGCTCGTCCCTTTCAGCCCAGATCTATGTGTCGGAACTATCTAAGATATCCAAATATTTACAAATGAATGATATAGAGCATTTTAATAATCCAAAAGTTGAAGAAAAACCGCTCTTCGGCGCCTCGCTTCAGGAGCTGACCGGTCTGATGGAGAAATTCGCCCAGCCAGCTTACCGAGCCCGCCAGCTTTACGACGCCCTGTACATCCAGCGCATCCCCTCACTCGACCAGATCACCACTCTTCCGGCCACCCTCCGCACCGCCCTCGGCTCCTCTGGCTATACCGTAGGCCTGCCCGAGCTCGTCCAGACCGCCCTCTCCATCGACGGCACCGAGCGCTACCTCGTACGCATGGCCGACGGCGAAACCGTCGAAACCGTCTGGATGCCAGGAGGCGACGGAGGCGAGCGCGGCGACGGAACCCAGGCAGCCGAGGAAGAGGAGCACCCAGCCCACGATGACGACGATTACAAGCGCGCCACCATCTGCATCTCCAGCCAGGTAGGCTGCGCCGTCAACTGCCAGTTCTGCCTCACCGCCAAGCTCGGCATCCGCCGCAACCTCACCCCTGGAGAGATAGCCGGACAGGTAGCCGCCGTCCTCAACCGCCACAGCGTCGAAGTCGGCCGCGACCGCATCAACCTGGTCTTCATGGGCATGGGCGAGCCATTCCTGAACTACACTGGCTTCATGGACGCCGTCCGCCTCCTCACCGGCCCCATGAGCATCCCCGAGTCCCGCATGACCGTCAGCACCTCCGGCATCCTCCCCGGCATAGAACAGTTCGCCAGCGAGAACATCCGTCCCAAGCTCGCCGTCAGCCTCAACGCCTCCAACGACGTCGTCCGCGAGTCCATCATGCCCATCACCCGCAAATGGAACATCGCCGCGCTCCTCGAAGCCATCTCCGCCGTCCCCCTGCGCCCACGCGAGCGTGTCACCTTCGAGTACGTCCTCCTCGGGGGCATCAACGACCAGCGCGAACACGCCGACGAGCTGATCGCCCTGTTGAAGAATCTCCGCGCCAAGATCAACCTGATCGTCTGGAACTCCGGCCCCGACATGCCCTTCCACGAACCCACCCCGCAAGACGTAGGCATCTTCCAGAAGCGGCTCCGCGAAGCAGGCATCCCAGCCTTCATCCGCAAGCCCCGCGGCCGCGACATCTACGCCGCCTGCGGCCAGCTCAAACGCACCCTCGAGCAGCCACCTCCCGCCCTCGTCGAGATCGCCACCCTCTAACTGCTCCCAACTCTCGCTCTTCCTCCACCGCAAAAAAGATCGTCATCTCGACCGAAGCTGTTCACAGTCTCATCGTGAACAGCGCAGTGGAGAGACCCCCGTATTTCGTCCCTGCCGGACGGGCCCACTGCGCGTGGGGCGGTCACTTCGTGACGTGTATACCGCTTCGCCCGGCGCTCCCGATGGTCGCGAATGACGTTCCTTCCGACCAACGGGAGGACCACGCGAAGCTTTGAAAAGGCGTGCGAACGCCCGCCCCACGCGCAGTGGGCCCGTCCGGCAGGACAGAATCTTTTAAGAAGCTGTCAACCCCCAAAACACCAAAACTGCTTACCAGCCAATCACATACGCATGGCACATGAGTTTCCCTCCACCAGCTATACTGGATACAGAAGAAAAGATGCCCCGGCCAAAAGCCGGGGCATTGCATTTCAACCCTAAGTCAGCCCTAAGCAAGGATAGGTCCAGACCTAAACCATTATCTTCGAAGACTTTGCACACACTAAGTACGGGGAGGGGGGTACCTACCCCACACCCGAAACCGCCACCGGACGCTCCATCCCCAGCTCCAGCAGCCGCTCCGCCAAAAGGTCATAGTCATGCCGCAACACATCGCCCTCATGGACAAAGTTGCCCATCACCGGCTCCACCCCCAGCGCCCGAACGCGCTCCAGGTCCGCCACGATCGGCTGCTGCCCCTCACGCGCATACTGCTCCAGCCGCGCCGCCGAGATATCCCCCGTATTGATCAGCGCATAGTCGAAGATTGGAACCTTGACCCCACCCGCATGCTGCATGATCTTCTCGATATGCTGAGAGGCTGTCAGCCCCAGCGACTCGTTGGCCTGCGTCATCAGGTTGCACACAAACACCTTGGTAGCCCGCGACGCCGCCAGCGCCTCCGGGATGCCGCGAACCAGCATGTTTGTGATCAGCGAAGTGTAAAGCGATCCCGGCCCCAGAGTGATCAGGTCAGCATTTGCTATAGCCTCCAGCGTCTGCGGCAGAGGATCGGCAGTCTCCGGCTCCAGCCGCAGCTCCACGATGCTGCGCTTACTGGCCGTAATATTGGTCTCCCCCCGCACCAGCGAGCCATCGTCCATATCCGCCGCCAATGTCACGTTCGTATTCGTAGCAGGGAAGATCTTCCCCCGCGCGGCGAGAATCTGCGAGGACATCTGCACCGCCTGGGCAAAGTCTCCCGTGATGTGCGAGAGCGCGGCCACAAAGAGGTTGCCGAAGCTATGCCCCTCCAGCTCGCCATGCTCGAAACGATACTGAAACAGCTTCGACAGCAGGTGCTCATCCTCCGAGAGCGCGACCATGCAGTTCCGGATGTCCCCCGGCGGAAGCATCTTGAAGTCCTCGCGCAGACGCCCGGACGAGCCGCCATCGTCGGTCACCGTAACCACCGCCGAGAGCTCCCGAATGATGCAGTGCGCCTCAGGGCAGGGTGGCGTAGGAGCCCGCTCGACCCGCGCAGACTCTCCCAGCCGAATCCCTCTTCTCCGGTCCGGAGTCACCACGTACCGCTTCAGCCCCCGCAGCAGCGTCGACAACCCCGTGCCGCCGCCAATGGCAACCACCCGAAGGTCTTTTTCTTTCGATTCGGTCAGCTTCCGCAACGACATGCGCAGGTTCTCCTACACCAGCCTAAACGAAGCGCTGTCGGCCTGGAGCAAGTTCGTAGTTACGCCTCGGGATACAGCAGCTCCGTAAAACGAGGATCGTCGGCCATATCCTGAAAGTCCGAGTCAGCCCGCGCCTGAATCCTGTTCCGTGGATTCTGTCGGATCGCCTCGGTCAGATGCTCCAGGCAATGATGCGAATCTCCCGTCATGCTCGCCAGCACCGCGAGACCGTAAAAGGCATAGTCCGCCTTATCATTCTCCTTCAGGATCAGGTTGAAGTGCTCCCGGGCATCTTCGTAGTGTCCGTCGTTCAGCAGAGAGATGGCGTAATCGTATTGTTCTTCGCAGTTGGAAAAGGCATTCTTTCCCTTGATCATCTGCTGCGCACAGGCAGTCGAGTACATGCGGACCCGGTCGCTCAGTTCACCTGCGCCTGCAGCCAGCATCTTGTCGAACGCAGCATGGGCCTTGTCGTACTTTCCATCCTGCATCAGCCGCAGCGCAGTTTCGTAATGAGCCACCACTTGCGCGCGCGCATTGTCGTTTGTCTGAGGAATGGTTCCAGCGATCGTGCGTGGAGCACGTTTTGTTGCAGGTGCAGTTGCAGTCTTTGTCTGAGCCATCGTCATTCCTGTCGCCTAAGGCGTTTCTGAGCTCTCCCATTCTAACGGGTGCTCAATTTAGTTTGTTCTCGTGTCGGTTTTATACGCAGACCTGGCCTTCAGGTCAACCCCACCTCAGTGCGGGTGCAACGGAACCCCCCTCTATCGTTCCAAGTCTCATCACACCGCAAATGGCTAACTCCGCCCGTACACCGCCGGGTTCAACTCCGGGTCGTTATACATCTTCATCTGCCGATAGAGCTTAAACCGTCGCCTTCCCCCCAGCACCTCGCTCCACAGCACATCCAGGCAGCCTGCCAAATCCTGGCGCTGCTCCGCCAGCAAAGCCAGCCGTCCCACGTTGCGCGAGCGATGCTCCTCGGTCGCGCTCGCCCTGTGCGCCTCCTCCCGCGTGTGGTAAATCTTCAACGCCAGAATGGAGAGTCGATCAATCATCAGCCCCGGCGTCTCCGAGTGCAGGGGAGCAATCGGATCCTGCTCCAGCCGAGCCATCAGCCACAGATCCATCTTCTCCACCAGATCGTTCCGTCGCTGGTTTAACGCATCGATCGCATGCTTCACCCGCACGATCTCCGTGTCCGCCACGCCCGGAACCCTCGCTTTATCCTCCTCATGCCAGAGCTCGAAGTTGGCCTGATGCTGCGCTATCGCCAGCGCCATCAACCCATCAGCGCCAGTCTCAAACCCCTCCTCGTTCTCTGTCACATGCAGGGCTGCGGTCATCTCGTCCTGCATCCGGGTTATCAGAAGTGCATCGAGCATAGGCCCTCCTCCCAATCAAAGACTTTACCAGTTGCTGCAGTCAGGGTCCTGTCCACTCAAAGACCCTCAACAGAGACACCGCATATTTTATTCAGTGTCTTCTTCGAGGACGATCGTGTAGTCCTCATCGCCCAGGGTGCCTTCAATCCTGTTCAGCCATCCGAGCGAGCGGCTCACCGGCCAAACTGTCCAGGCTGCGGGAATCGTACCCGACTCAAACTCGCAAACCAGAACGATCTTTGATTCGCCGCTCGGAAGCGTAGCCAGTTGCGATTGCGGAATGTCCTGACGATAAATCTCGGCGCGACTCTCATCCTTCACCCCGACGTACCAGAACTCGGGATCGTCGAGCGCCGCAGCAGGCAGTGCCGCGCGATCAAACGTAATCCGGACCATCCACGGAAATATCTGTCCGGCCCAGTCGGGAGCAGCTTCGGGATTAGGCGGCTCCTCACCCCGCACCGTGTAATCTTGAGCCTTTCGCAGCTTGAACGAAAGTCCCGCATAAGCCTCATACTCCTCAAGGCTCCGCGTCGATCCCAATCCAAAGCTCTCCACTGCTTGTCCCGCAATCAGACGCCGCACCTTCTCCCTGCTGCGAGAGTCCAGTTCGTGCCACAAGCAACCGGCCTTGTCCTCGGTAGCCTCGGTGTGATCTCCCCAGTGCTTCGGCGCCGCCGGTCTGCCGTAGTCGTGCCAGACAATCGTCTCCTGCGGATGAAACAGGTCATATCCGCTGGTGAAGGCACGCAGCGTCATCGCCGTCTCCTCTCCCAGAAAATACAACTCGGGATCGTATCCAATCTCTTCCACAAAAGTGCCCTGGGCAAACAAAAAACCCGCCGAAAGGAATCGCGCCCGTCGCGGCCTCGTCAGGTTCTGCCAATCCGCAATCGCCAGCGGCTTCATATGCGGAATACCATCCTCGGTAAAGCCCTGAAAGGCCATCTGCAGTGGCCCATCCGCCAGCACCTCGTCGCCACCGGGCGTAAAGGGCGAAGCATACGTACTCAAAATCGGCTTATCGCTCTCCGTCTGCCCCATCTCGTCGAGCAGCTTCGTATCCCAATCCCACGCAAACCGGCAGTGTGAGTCCACCTGCAGAAACCATTCCTCGCCCCGCCACAGCTTCAGCACCTCGGACCGCGCCCAGCAGGCCCCCTTACTCTCCCGCCAATCAACGGCAAGTATCCTGAAGCAGTCGTCATTGCGAAAGGGAAAAGTATCTTCCTTCGGATCGTGTTGCCAGCAGATACCAAATCGCAGTCGTTCCGGGTGGCGAGCCTTCGCGATGCAGTCTTCCATCGTAGGAACCAGCTGCGGATCGCGATATGCAGCGATCGAGACAAAAATCAAGTGATTCGCTTCGTTCAAACCCACGTTCCTCGCTCGATTAGGCTAACAGGGTCCTACTCCCCCTTTCGTTCTATTTGCCGTAACTCCCGGAACCAAGCAGACTAGACAGAGACAATGGCAACCTCCCCAAAACGGGTTCTGATCTACCGCCTCGGCAGCCTCGGCGACACTCTCATCGCACTCCCCGCCCTGCACCTCGTCGCCCGCGCCTTCCCGCAGGCCGAACGCCGCATCCTCACCAACTTCCCCGTCAACGTCAAAGCCCCGCCCGCCGCCGCCATCCTCGAAAACAGCGGCCTCGTCCACGGCTACTTCCGTTACGTCGTCGGTATGCGCAGCCCACGAGAACTAGTTTCCCTTTGGTGGCAGCTCCTGCGCTGGCGCCCAGAAGTCCTGGTCTACATGGGGTCTGCGCGAGGAGTAGAGTCGGCACGCCGTGACGAAAAGTTCTTCCGTCTATGCGGAATAACGCGACTCATCGGCGTCCCCCTCACCGAAGATATGCAGCAGAACCGCTGGGAGCAGCAGATCCAGGCTCTTGAACCAGAGGGAGCACGCCTCACCCGCAATCTCGCCGAATTGGGAGACCCTCGACTCGACGACCCCGCAAGCTGGGATCTCCGCCTCACCTCCGCCGAGCATGCCCGCGCCAAAGAAGCTCTCGCATCAGCCGCGGGCCTGCCCGTCATAGCGGTTAGCGTAGGCACCAAAGTCCAATCGAAAGACTGGGGCCGGGAAAACTGGCGTGCACTCCTGCAACGCATCGCCGCTCTCTACCCCAACCATGCACTGGCCCTCTGCGGAGCTCCCGAAGAGGCCGACGCCAGCAACTTCGCAGCCGACGGCTGGAAGCAAAACTCCTCCAAACCCGTAATCAATCTCTGCGGCATCCTCACCCCGCGCGAGAGCGCAGCTGTCTTCGCCCAGTCTCAAATCTTCATCGGTCACGACAGCGGCCCCATGCACCTCGCCGCAGCCGTCCAGACACCTTGCGTCGCCATCTTTGCTGCCCGCAACAAGCCTCGCGTCTGGTTCCCCTATGGTAAACAGCACCGCGTCGTCTACCACCAGACCGATTGCTGGGGCTGCGGCCTCGAAACCTGCATCGTCCAAAAAAAGAAGTGCCTCACCTCCATCACGGTCGACGAGGTGATCACCGAGGTTCGCGCCATCCTCGGCTAGCCGAAAGCACCCACCCCCACTCAAAGATGCGATGATGTTCGCGGGAGATCTTTTTCGTTCATGCTGCCGGAACTTCATTCGATCCTGAACCTGCTTGAGGGCGGCTTCAGTCAACTCAAAGTGCTCGTCGTTGGCGACATCATGCTCGACCGCTATATCCACGGCGAGGTTGAGCGCATCTCCCCCGAGGCCCCGGTTCCGGTCATCCGCCACGCCCAGCGTTACGAGCGTGCCGGTGGAGCAGCCAACGTAGCTATGAACCTCGCCGGCCTCGGCTGTCAGACCTTCCTTGCAGGCCTCTGGGGCAGTGACTCCGAGCAGGCAGAACTAGCCGCCATCCTCGAACGCGCCAACATCAACACCGCCGGGGTCGTCTCAAGCTCGCTCCCTACCATCTCAAAGACCCGCATCGTCGGCCGCATGCAGCAACTCTTGCGCCTCGACATCGAGAGCCGAGACCCCGTCCCGGCAATCGAAGGTCAACGCCTCCAGGAACGCGCCGTCGAGCTGGTCTCGAAGGTCCACGCAGTCATCCTCTCTGACTACGCCAAAGGCGCACTCACCCGTTCTCTCTGCGAGTCCGTCATCCGCGCCGCACGCACCGCCGGCATCCCCGTCTTCGCCGACCCCAAGACCCCGGACTTCAGCAAATACTCTGGCGCAACCACTATCTGTCCGAATCTCGGTGAACTCTCCGCAGCGACCGGCATCCCCTCCCACCACACCGACGAACTCCTCGCCGCAGCCCAGGCCTTAGTCACTGAACACGACTTCAAATTCCTCACCGTCACCATGAGCGAGAAGGGAATCACAGTCCTCCGCCCACCATCGGCAGACAGCACCGGTATCTATCACTCACCCGCGCGAGCCCGTGAGGTATTCGACGTCTCAGGAGCTGGCGACACCGTCATCGCAACCCTCGCAGCCAGCATCGCAGGCGGCCTCCAGATCGAAACCGCAGTCGAGCTTGCCAACCTCGCCGCCGGGATCGTGGTCAGCAAGGTAGGCACCGTACCCATCGCAGCGCACGAGCTGGTAGCCGCCCTCACTCCCAGCTCCGGACTCACCGCCGGCGAAAAGATCCTCGACCTCGAGCGCATCAAACTCCGCGTAGCCGAGTGGCGCTCCTCGGGCGAGACCATCGTCTTCACCAACGGCTGCTTCGACCTCCTCCATGTCGGCCACATCACCCTGCTCGAAGATTGCCGCCGCTTCGGTTCCAAGCTCGTCCTGGGCCTCAACGCCGACGCCTCCGTCTGCCGCCTCAAAGGCCCAACCCGCCCCATCGTCTCGGAACGAGAACGCGCCCGCGTCATGGCCGCCCTGGCCGCAGTAGACGCCGTCGTTCTCTTCGAAGAAGACACCCCCCTCGAACTCATCCGCGCGCTGCGGCCCAACGTACTGGTCAAAGGCGGCGACTACACCGTCGAAACAGTGGTCGGCCACGAAGATGTCATCGCCTACGGAGGACGAGTCGAGATAGTCCCTACCGTGGAGGGCTTCTCCACTACCAACATCGTAAAAAAGCTCACGGCAAATCCCACCCCGAGCGAGGAGATTAAGAAGTGATCATCGTCACCGGCGGAGCAGGCTTCATCGGCAGCAACCTCATCCAGCAGCTCAACCGCGCAGGCGAACGCAACATCCTGCTCGTGGACAACTTCGCTCCCGCCGCCAACCTCACCGGCCCGAAGTTCCTCAATCTCGCCGGAGCCGAATATGCCGACTACATGGACAAGCGCGAGTTCCGCGCCGCACTCAAAGCCGGCGACTTCGAGAACACCAGAATCCGCGCCATCCTCCATCAGGGCGCCTGTTCGAACACCCTCGAAGACGACGGCCGTTACATGATGGACAACAACTTCACCTACTCCAAAGAGTTGCTGCACTTCGCACTGGAACGTAAAGTTCCTCTGGTCTACGCCTCAACCGCTGCTGTCTACGGAGCCAGCACCAACTTCACCGAAATCCCCGCCAACGAACGCCCCCTCAACGTCTACGGCTACTCGAAGCTCGTCTTCGACAACTACGTCCGCCGCCATCTTCACGACATGAAGTGCACCGTCGTCGGACTGCGCTACTTCAATGTCTACGGCCCGCGCGAACAGCACAAAGGCCGCATGGCCAGCGTCATCCACCACTTCACCCGCCAGCTCAAAGGCACCGGCACCATCCGGATGTTCGAGGGCTCAGGCGGCTACGCCGACGGCGAGCAGCGTCGCGACTTCGTCTTCGTCAAAGACCTCGCTCGCATCAACATGTTCTTCGCCGGCCTCCTCCCCGAGAGTCCCAAAAAACCCATCCACGCCGTCGTCAACGCAGGCACCGGCGAAGCCCGCACCTTCAAGGCTGTCGCCGAGTCGCTCATGCAGGTTCACGGCCAGGGCAACATCGAATACATTCCATTCCCAGGCGACCTGAAAGACCGCTACCAGCACTACACCCAGGCCGACCTCTCCGGTCTCCGTGCTGCAGGCTACACCGCGCCCTTTACAGCGCTTGAGGACGGTATAAAACAAACCTTCGCCGAGGAGCCCGCTGCAAACTAGTTCCTCGCATCAAAAAAAACAGGTACTCTAACCGAACCTCAAACTGTTCGACCTGCAATTTGTTCCTACCGACCAGAGGAGCCAGTGTGACTGATACGCAACGGAACCCCACGATTCTCTGCATCAGCACCTACGAAAAAGGGCAGCCCTTCATGAAAGAGGCTGCGCGTCTCGGCGCGGACGTTCTCCTCCTCACCGTCGACAAACTCGAACACGCCGACTGGCCCCGCGAATCGCTCACCAAACTAATCACCATGCCCGAGCAGCTCACCCCCGAGCAGGTCCTGAATACCGTCGCGTACCTCGCGCGCACAAACCACATCGACCGGATCGTCGCGTTAGACGAATTCGACCTCGAAGTCGCCGCTCTTCTGCGCGAACACCTGCGCCTCCCCGGAATGGGCGAATCACTCACCAGAAACTTCCGCGACAAGCTGGCCATGCGTGTAAGCGCGAAGCAAAAAGGTGTCCCCGTTCCTGAGTTCACGGGAGTCTTCAACTACGACGACCTTCACTCCTTCCTCGATAGCGTGTCCGGACCATGGCTGCTGAAGCCCCGCACCAACGCCTCTGCCATCGGAATCCGCAAAATCGAGTCGCCCAACGACTTGTGGCCCATCCTCGACGAACTAGGCGACCTCCAGTCGCACTATGTCCTCGAGCGCTTCGTCCCCGGCGAGATCTTTCACATGGAAGGCGTCACCTGGAACGGCAAGATACTCTTCGGCGCACCCTACAAATATGGCAAGCCACCCATGCAGACGATGCACCAGGGAGGCATCTTCAGCACTCGCGCGCTGGACAGGGAATCGAGCGACGCGCTCGCTCTCGCCGCAATCCACCAACAGGTGATTGAATCCCTTGGTCTCGTCTCTGGTGTCACCCACACCGAGTTCATCAAGTCAGAGGCCGACGGCAGCTTCTACTTCCTCGAGACCGCAGCCCGCGTCGGCGGCGCTCACATCGCCGATGTCGTCGAGTTCGCATCCGGCATCAACCCCTGGGTCGAGTGGGCGAGAATTGAAGTCGCCACGCTTCTCAACATGGAGTACACCCTCCCAAATCTAAAACACCAATACGCCGGCAGCGTCATCTGCCTCGCGCGACAGGAGCATCCCGACACCAGCACCTACGACGCGCCCGAGATCGTTCACCGTCTCAGTCGCCATCACCATGCCGGCCTCATCCTTCGTGCCGACTCCGCCGAACGCATCGAAGAACTCATCGGTCAATACACACACCGCTTCCTCGAAGACTTCTGCGCCATCGTTCCTCCTCCAGATAAACCGACAGCTTAGAGTTGCCACAGGTGGTGTCTCCTTTAAACATTTCCTCTGCTCATCTCGCCAGCGAGATACTCGGAAGCGCGCATCGAGAGCGCCAGGATAGTCATCGTCGGGTTCTGCCAACCCGCACTCACAAAGCTGGCTCCATCGACGACGAATAGATTCTTATGATCCTGGCTCTGGCACCACTTATTCAGCACGCTCTTCTTTGGATCATCGCCCATGCGACAGGTGCCGACCTCATGAATGCTGTATCCCGGCGGATTTGGGACGACGTTCTTCGAAAGCACTTCGAATCCAGCCGCATCCGCGATGGAGCAGCCAACTTCGACCGCGTCCTTCGCCATATTTAACTCGTTGTCGGTATACCGGGTCTCGATATGCAGCACTGGAATACCCCACGCGTCGACCTCTTCTTTGTCGATGCGGACGTGATTCTCGTAGCGCCCGAGTACCTCGCCCATCACCGTGATGTAGAACCCGCTTCCGTTGTATTCGTGCAGCTTCTGCTGCAGCTCAGCACCATAGGCCGCGAAGTTGCGTGGCTCGACCCCACCCATGCGGCTGGTTACATTCAACGCGTAGCCGCGCAAAAACTTGTCATACTTCGTCGTAATGTTACGGAAACGCGGAACGATTGCTGAGCCGCCCATCAACTGTTCTGTTGCCTTACCGTTCCGCGCCTCAGGCACCGAGCAGGTAACGCCCGGTCCGTAGATCTGGTCCATCAGGAAGTGCCCCATAACGCCGCTCGAGTTGCCGAGATTTGAGTTCAACAACAGGCGCGTGCTCTCAAGCGTTCCCGCGGCTAACACAACCACGCGGGCCTTCACATGCATCTCCCGTCGCGAGAGCCGGTCAATGAAGTGGCATCCATTTGGCTGGCCGGTGTTCGGATCAACCGTTATCTGCCGAACGACTGCATTGGCGATTGAGGTCAGCTTGCCGGTCCGTTCTGCATCCGGCAGCAGAAGATTCACAGAACTCGCGAGACCGTCGCGGCCTTGCGCGCGGCGTTGCTTGCAGACCGGCATGTCGTACGCCTGCGAAGCCTTGATAAACCGCTGCATCGACTCCGACCACACATCGTCGACAGGAACGAAGTTGCCATTCGGCATCTGTGGCGGCCCGTCCTGCGCGCCCGCCACCTGGAAGATCTCCTCCACCCGCGAATAGTACGGCGCCAGGTCGGAGAGACTGATGGGCCAGTCTTCGCCGAAGCCGTCATGCGATTTGGCCTTGAACTCGTAGTCGCTCAAACGGAACGACTGACGCGACCAGAACAGTGAGCGGCCACCGAACAAACGCACCCGCACCCAGTTGTAAGGAGCCGCGGGATCGAACGTGTAGGGAACTTCTTCTTCATCCACCCAGACGTTTGCATTGAACTCGTTGGCCTGGAAGACGTGCTCCAGCCGACCTGGTGGTTTGAAGCCGCGATATGGCAGATCGTATGCTGGCTTGCGTTGTGCATCTCTGGCTACGTCGGCCACGGGGCCCGCGTTCAGCATCAGGCACCGCATGCCCTTTTCCGTCAGAATCTTGGCAGCCATGCCTCCAGCGTGCCCCGACCCGACAATGAGTACATCGAATGTTGTGTCTGTCATTATGTTTTCTAGGAGTCACTCACTTCTAACGCGGGTAGGAAGGCATGGTGTGCGCGGCCTTGGGGACAGCCATTACGTGCGGCGGAAGGTTTGTAGAGGTTGCGCCCAGGCTCGCCATATCCGGCTCGATTGGAGACCAGTAGAGCCCTCCCGTCACCCAGTCCTGCCCGGCAGCCGCGCCGGCATCGTCCCAGGCCTTCGAGTTCATGGTCGCAGTCCGGATGTCTTCATGTGCGATGTTGATGAAGTCTGCGTGCGGCTCGGTCGGGGGATGGTCCGTCATCCATGTACGCAGCCAGGGCTTGATGAGCGCATCCGCCTGAGTCGCGTTCAACTGCGCGAACATCATCTTGTACTTGGTCTTTGCCTCTGCGTTGAGCCAATCGAGGCCGTCGCGATAGAGCTTCTTGTGCACCTCGGGCGAGCTGCCAATCAGGGAGTCGAGGAACATGGGGGTCCCTGCCAGAAGCGCGCCGGGCTTATTCGCTACCGCTGGCAGCAGCAAATCGCAGAGCCGCGTGAACGTCGCAAGTTGAGACGGAGTAAAAAAGCTCGCATCGATCTCTGCGATCCCATCGGCCACTTCCGTGACAGGCAGCGGCGTCTTGGGATTCAGCCCCAGCGTCCACGGAGTGGGAGCTGGAGGTGGCGGCTCAGGACTCGCTGTCTGCTGGGCAAGCAGTGCCTTCGGTAGAAGTCCTACCGAGATGACACAGCGTACGAATTCACGACGCAGCATAGACCTCCTTTTGCTTGCAGAAAGATTACACTCCAGCTTCTTCCGTCGTCCAACAGGTGCGGCGGCATGCGCGATCTCAGAGAATCGTTTCGCCTGCTGTCTCGCCGGTCATTGAGCACTCTCTCAAGAAATATTTCAGTTGTTGATTCAATACGCCCATGCGTCGATCGGCGCAGCAGGGTATGCGTTGGTCGGTACTAGTGAGGACATCATCGATCACTTAAGCTGCGCTGGTGTAGTGATCTGTCCCGTAAATAACTTGTCGAAGAGCTCCCGCGTTCTTATCGAATCAAACGGCTCGTCAATTCGCGCAGGAGTAGTTTGCGAGGGAAGCTTCACGATATAAGCAGGCCTGTCGTCAAATCGAACATTGTCT
Organism: Tunturibacter gelidoferens; assembly: GCF_040358255.1. NCBI lineage: Bacteria > Pseudomonadati > Acidobacteriota > Terriglobia > Terriglobales > Acidobacteriaceae > Tunturiibacter > Tunturiibacter gelidiferens. The sequence continues at coordinate 4,102,750 of NZ_CP132938.1, read as the reverse complement.
GAAGCAATGCGTTCCTCTTCCGTCCACCCCGCGGCCTTCGCCCAGAACAGGCTAACTCGCCATGAGTGATCGCCCATAATCACCAGCGTCGAGTCGTTCCAGGTGCCATTCTCTTCCAGTTCATGCCGGACATGCGCCAGGTACACATCGCACAGTGCAAGGTTGTCGAGGTAGCTTGGGTGAGATACCTCGAAACTACCCGTATGCCGATTGTAGATTCCTCCCGGATGCGGGATAGGCATATGTAAAAGAATGAAGTCTACCGATGGGTCTCGCAGAAGTTCGTCTCCCGCAGCGACAATCTCTTGGTAGTCCTGTTGATGGAGTCTGAGTTCGTCCGAAGGAGCGTTCTGACGCGGAAACAGATGCACAAGCCTGGCAAGATTTGCAAGATGATCTACTACTGGCTGCTCGCTGTTCCAGCCGATGCTTTGTTCCGGATACATCCCGCCGGGCAGAGCTATATGACTAGTCCAGAAACACCGGTCGAGAACCTCTGGCAGAATGCGGCAATAGGGGTTGTACCACCCCGCCACTGCTGTCGTGTAACCCGCATCGATCGCGTCCTGAAAGACTGTTTTGTGAGGATCTAAAATACCCCACGTCCCCGTAGATCGTTCATGCACCTCAAGAGGCCAGCCGACAACAGAGACCCGTACGCCATCGTATCGTTGTCCTGAGAAGAGGGAAGGAAGTACCTGTTCTGTATACAGACCGCTCGGGACAGTATGCGTGAAGACGGTTGCGGTACGAGCCAACTGGGTGAAGGCAGGCAACTCGAGGCCAGGAGAGCGATGCTCATAGACCTGCCGATAAGAAAGTTCATCAAAGAGAATCCAGATGATTCGCCCGTGACGATGAGAAGAAGCGCTGATTCCCGTTCGCTGATGCAGGGGGCGAGGAGCGTTCAGATGACGAGCCTGCCATGAGAACAACATCGCCTGCAAAATGATTACCATCCCGCTCAACGCTGCAAATCCGAGTATCGGTATCGCCAATTGCTTCGCACGATGCAGAATCGGTTGAACGCGAGAACGCCAAGCAGCCGCCGAAATGACGATCATGCAAACCACAACGGCAAAGGCAACGTTGACAATGCTGGGAACAGGATCTCCTCGCAAGGCACACCAGTCTTTCAGCACCATCCAGCTGAGGGCAATTCCTAAAGCGCCCCACACCCATGAGTTGAATCGTGGATGTTTGCTTCCCCACACGAGTAGGAGAGACAGCGCCAGCCACACCCCGGCGAAGTTCAGCAATACCGGCACGAGCACCGCACTGACTGACCCCGTCAAGTGGTAAAACTCCGTGTGCAAAGGGGACGCTAATGGCTCCAGCAGGGTCAGCAGGACGATTGTGCTTGCGCCGAAGGCGGTTGTAACCGGGTGTCTCAACAACTTACGTGAGCCCTTCTACCGAAAAGTCGAGGATTGAAAGTTGTTGAACCGGACATTCTGTTGATCGCGCAAAACTCACCCGGGCCCATGGGCCCGGGTCCTTGAAGCCACCGAACTCTTTCTTCATGGTTGGGGACGATTTCTTGAGCTCGACCATCTAGAAGAAGCTATAAGTATCTGATTTTAGGATATTTATGGTGAGAGCGCTGGGGCTCGAACCCAGGACCAACGCCTTAAAAGGGCGATGCTCTACCAACTGAGCTACGCTCTCAGACCACACTACCAAGTTAGCACATTTGGACCCATGGATAGAGAGACGGACGTTTCCTTCAACCGGCGCCAGCATAAGCTTTTACCGGCTCCCATCACTGCGCCCGGAGGAAAAGGAGGCTCTCTATGCCGGCGCCATGACTCGACCCCCAAACACAGGTCTCCCAGGCACGTCATGCTCCGTTCCGTTCTTTTTTCGGAATCGAACCCGAAAAGTTCCATTTCGGGAAGACAGTTTTCACCCCAAATCTGGCCGGGATTGATGCGGAAAACCCGCGCCACCATTGAATTCTCACACTTAAGTCGCACAACGGTTTCATTGACTTGGGGTATCACCCACAGTAGCCTCAGGCTATTGCATTGGAACAGGTGCAACCACCTCTTTGAGCTGGCAGCGAACCGGCGCAGTTCAAACCAAAAGAATCCGCTTCACCGAACTCATAGGACCAAGAGCTATGGACTCTCGCGGCACAGACAAGATCACCGACAAGGTCGAGGATCTCGCAGTAACAGAAACACCCGAAGATGTTGCTGTACTTTATTCCTGGGCAAATCTTCACGGAGCCAAGTACCGCGACTTCTCAGCCTCGCGTCGCGAGTATCGTGCGCAGCTGAGACATCGCGCCGCCGAACAGGTACGGGAGCAGGCCTTACTGGCTCAGGCCGAAGCCGAAGACGCAGCTGCAACCGCAGATGCCGCAGCACGCAACGCGTCGAAGGTCGCACTCGATCCTTATTCCGAAGACTCCGACTCCCATAGGCGGCGCGCGCTCCGCGAGGCTGAAGAAGCCGCCAGGACAGCCGCAGCCGAACGCCTGGAAGCCGCTCGCCGCGCCGAAGTCGCCGCCGTTGCCGAAGCCGCCGCCCGCCGTGAAGAACGTGAGATCGCAGAGGCCCACGCCTCCGCCCAGCGACAGGCCGCTCGCTACGCAGACTCGGAGATTCGCCGCAGAGCCGCAGAAGATAATTCAGAGCTTCCCGGCCGAATCTCGGACCCCTACTCTCCTCACCCTCAATCCTCGAGTTCGCCGTCCCCCCAGCCAAATCTTCGCCAGGTCACCGACGCCGCACTGCGCCAACCGTCAGTTTCTCCCCAGGAATCGCCCCTGAGCAGCGATCCAATACAGCCAGAACCGCGGGTTTACGTTAAACAAAATATGACCCCACGCCGCCCCCAGGGCTACCGCCCAGACGAAGCTTCCGGTGTCCGTCAGATTTATCGCGGCCCCGACGACTCTCAAGCCGAGTACACTACTCCTGATCCAATCAGACATTCGATTCCTACGCAAAACCGTGCTGTGCCTGCACCTCTTTTATCCCAGGACATGAAGCCGATCTCCGAACAGCCCGCTCCGTCGCCTCTTTCGCCCTCAAACGAAGGCACGGCCCCGCTCCAGGGTCAACGTCGCACCGACCCTCAGCCACGCGTCGAGTCACCGACGTCTCAGAGCGAACCCGCGTCGTCAACAAACCTGGATCCCCGTTCTCCGTCTGCAAAGGATCCTTCAAAGACATCGGTTGATGCGCCGCTCGATTCCACACGGGATTCTTCGTCAAATCTTTCGCCAGGTACACCGACTCGCCCAAGGTTGTCGGGAGCCTTTCGCTCTGCGCCGCCCATCTCTGCTACACCCCCAAGACCAGTCTCGCCGTTCTCTCAAGCGCTGGTACCCTCGGACTCCACCCGCGGTCGCCGGGCCCAGGACGACTTCGACTACCAACAGCCGCACAGTCCATCCGAACCGCCCCGTCGCACCTCTGCAGATCCTTCTGCTGAGCCCGCGCCATTGGCCTCTGCACGGCCGGCCTTCCAAGCCGATCCAGCCGGCCCGGCCTGGCTCTACGCTCCACCCGCTCAGCCCATCACTCCAAAGCCGCTCGCCCCGCAGTCGCCAACCTCTCAATCCTCCGTAGCCGACACCCTCCAGCACTCCAGGGAACGCGTCGCCGCCCGCTGGTATGCCCTCAAGGGCGTCTTCGAGCAGCCCGGACAGGATCAGCCCGAAGCTGCTCCCGTGCGTCAAAAAGAGACCCGCACCCCCGTCCTCGCCGTCTTCTCTCTCGCTGGCGGAGTCGGCAAGACCAGCCTCGTCGCGACGGTAGGTCGGGCTCTCTCTTCTATGGGAGAAAAAGTTTTGCTCACCGACACCACCTCTCACGGCCTGCTTCCGTTCTACTTCGGCGCCAGCGAACTTCGTCACGGCACCGTCCGCACGTTTTCCCCTCCCAGCGGCAGCACCGACGCTCCCATCTACCTCGTCAGCTACGACGTCGACCACAAGACCACCGACGATGAGGCGCAGGAGCTGCTCGCCGAGGAGATCATCAGCAACGGCCGCGGCGCCCACCGCATTCTGCTCGACCTCACCGTGGGCTCCAGTTGGATCGTCCGCCGCATGTCCCGCATGAGCCCGACCATTCTCGTTCCCGTCGCGCCCGATATGAACTCCGTCATCAGCCTTCAAACCGTCGAAAAGTTTTTCAGCGGCGTCAATGACGGCGACGGTCGCCCCCTGCAGCCCTTCTACGTGCTCAATCAGTTCGACACCTCGCTGCCGCTGCACCTCGACGTCCGTGAGGTGATGCGCCGGCAGTTAGGAGATCGCCTCCTCCCCTTCGTCATCCGCCGCGCACAGTCCGTCAGCGAAGCCCTCGCCGAGGGCATGACCGTAGTCGATTACGCCCCCGACGCCCCTGTCGCAGAAGACTATCTGAACCTGGCCACATGGCTCCGCACCGTAGCCGCCCCGGCAACCGCCGGCTTCCGAAACGTTCGTTGGAGCGAACGATGAGGGAGGGTCCTCTCTTCGATCAACTTCAATCAGGCGACGCTCTCTTCTACAAAGCCCTACGCTTTCTTATCCTTCTCAGCGGAGTATTTCTTCTAGCATTCACCGGCATCCTCGAACTTACCTGGCCCCAGCAGATCGTCCTTGGCATTCTCACCGTAGCCCTGGTCATCTGGATGGACCGCAGCTCCGGCTCCTACCTCGTCACTCTGACGCTGATGCTGGCCTCCATGTTCTCCACCTTCCGCTACGGCTTCTGGAGAGTCTCCACCACCCTCAAATTCTTCCTCGATCCCGGCTCAACCTGGAGCTTTCTTGACGGCTTCTTCATCTGCCTCCTGCTCTTCGCCGAAATCTACGCCTTCGTCGTCCTCTTTCTCGGCTACTTCCAAACGCTCTGGCCGCTGCGCCGCACGCCCGTCTCGTTGCCCGACGAAATCACTCAGTGGCCTGCCGTTGATCTCCTCATCCCCACCTACAACGAGCCCCTCAGCCTCGTAAAGTACACGGCCCTCGCCGCCATGAACATCGACTGGCCCGCAGACAGGCTCAACGTCTACATCCTCGACGACGGCAAACGCGAAGAGTTTCGCCAGTTCGCCAAAGAAGCCTCCATCGGCTACATGACGCGCGACGACAACGAGCATGCCAAGGCCGGCAACATCAACCACGCCCTCGCCCAACTCAACGCTCCCTATGTCGTAATCTTCGACTGCGATCACGTCCCCACCCGAAGCTTCCTGCAGATCACCATGGGCTGGTTCCTGCGCGACAAGAAGCTCGGCATGCTGCAAACCCCCCATCACTTCTACTCGCCCGACCCGTTCGAACGAAATCTTGGCCAGTTCCGCACCATCCCCAACGAAGGCGAGCTCTTCAACGGCATCGTCCAGGATGGCAACGACTTCTGGAACGCGACTTTCTTCTGCGGATCCTGCGCGGTCCTCCGCCGCTCCGCCCTCGACCAGATCGGCGGCATCGCCGTCGAAACCGTCACCGAGGACGCCCACACCTCCCTCCGCATGCAAAGAAACGGCTGGAACACCGCCTACATCAACATCCCCCAGGCAGCCGGCCTCGCCACCGAACGCCTCAGCGGCCACATCCGTCAGCGCATTCGTTGGGCCCGCGGCATGGTCCAGATCCTCCGCACCGAAAACCCTCTCTTCGCCCGCGGACTCAGCGCAGCCCAGCGTCTCTGCTACTTCAACGCGATGACGCACTTCCTCTACGCTCTGCCGCGCCTCATCTTCCTCACCGCGCCGCTCGTCTATCTCATCTTCGGTCACGTCAATCTACCGGGCTACTGGCTGCTTATCTTCGCCTACGCCCTCCCGCACCTCGTACTCGCTAACATCGCCAACTCCCGCATCCAGGGCCAGCACCGCCACTCCTTCTGGAACCAGATCTACGAGACAGTCCTCGCGCCTTACATCCTTCTTCCCACACTCTTCGCCTTCCTCAACCCCCGATTCGGCAACTTCGACGTAACCGCGAAGGGAGGCGTCGTCACGCGCAGGTTCTTCGACTCGCGCATCGCCCAGCCCTTCCTCCTGCTCTCAGCGCTCAACGCCTTCGGTATACTCTGCGCCATTCCCAGGTTCTTTCCGTTTCCCGGCGCCGGAACTCCATCGCCCCTCCACTTCATCGCAGACATGTACGACGGCGGCCACGTCGGCACCATCCTGATGAACCTGCTCTGGGCCTGCTTCAACATGGTCATCCTCGGCGTCGCCACCTCCGTCGCGTGGGAGAGCCGCCAGCGCCGCCAGGCCGTACGCCTCCCTATGTCGGTCCCCGCCGACGTAGAACTCGCCAACGGAGCCATCGTCCGCGGGGTCACCAGCGACATGTCCAGCGGCGGTCTCATGGTCCGCATCGAGCGTGCCTTCACCGCCCGCATCGGCGACCCCCTCAAACTGACCCTCCCGGTTCTCGACGGCAACGCAACCCTGCCCGCAACAGTCGTCGGAATCGAAGGCAGCACCCTCCGCGCGCAGTTCGACCCGCTCACCCTCCAGCAGGAAGAGGCTCTCACCATGGTCCTCTACTCCCGCGCCGATACCTGGCTTGGATTGGACGAGACCCGCGAAGCCGACAGGCCACTGACCAGCCTGCGCCACATCGTTCAACTCGCCGGCCACGGCTTCGCCCGGACCTTTCGCAGCGGCGCGAAGGCGAAGGAGTCAACTTCCAACCGGGAGTTAGCACCGAGTATCGCGCCACTTCTCGTAGTGGCGATCCTGTTGAGCTCGTCAATCCTCTCCGCACAAGTCCACCCGTTTCATGCCGTTCGTTTCTCCTTACAGAACGACGCAAGCACTCCACAAACCCCGCCCGACGTGCGATCCACACCCGACGCGCAATCCACGCCCGACGTCCAGCCTCCAGAGCCCACCCCGGGGCCAAAGCCACCTTTCATTCGAAGAGTCGCTACACCACCCGCCTTACCCCCGCCTGACGCCTTCGCCAACGTCGTCAACTTCTCCGACCTCGGCGTCCCCCGAACCATCGTTCTGCAGGGCCTCGACGCCTTCAACACGGTTCACTTCTCCTTACCCCAGACGCAGGTCGTCAAGACAGCGACCATGCATCTTCGCTACCACCCCTCTCCCGGCCTCATTCCATCGCTCAGCCATCTCAAAGTGAGCCTGAATGGAAACCTCTTCGCCACTCTTCCCGTCGTCGACCCACACTCCGCCGAAGTTACTCAAGCCACCGGAACAGTTACAAATTCGGTTCCCGCCAAGAACAGCGACCTCCTCGAATCAACCGTCACGCTTCCAGTCGACGCTCTGACACGAGATAACCAGCTGACATTCGAGTTCGTGGGCCACTATGCCTCACAGTGCGAAGACCCCACGCACTCCACCCTCTGGGCTCACATCGACAACAACTCCACCATCGAGTTCACCGGCACGCTCAGCCCACTGCACGACGATCTCAAACTCCTCCCCGCGCCGTTCTACGAGCCACTCGTCAACCCTCATCCTGTCATCCCGATCGTCTTCCTCGGCCAACCAACTCCGAAGGCGCTTCAAGCCGCAGGCATCATAGCCTCCTGGTTCGGCATCCTCGCAGACTCCCGCCCCATCCGCTTCTCGGTCTCAGTCGGAGTCATCCCCGCCGGCAACGCCATCGTCATCGGCCAGAGCGGCGCGTCTCTTCCCGCCTCCCTCCAGATCAACTCGATCGCCGGCCCCACCATCCTCATGAGGCCGAATCCCTCTGACCCGTACTCCAAGGTCCTGATCCTCACCGGGGAGACCGACGCCGATGTCCTCAGCGCAGCCTTGGGGTTCACCCTCCAGCGCGACCTCCTAAGCGGCGAGCGCGTACGCATCCCCGTCATCAAAATGCCCGCTCCGCGAGAAGCCGACGACGCACCCCGCTGGCTAAGCACCGAAAAGAACACACCCATCGGCGACCTCCTCCAAACGAGCAGCCTCCAGACCGACGGCTCCAACCCCGTAGCCATCTACCTTCGCCTCCCCCCCGACCTCTTCTACGGCACGCGCCAAAACCTCGGCTTCCATCTCGGATATCGCTACAACGGCGTCCCCCTCGCGGACGACAGCTCGCTCCAGGTCTATCTCAACGACGCCTACATCCACTCAACGCCGCTATCTCACAGCGACAAACCCTCCCCCGCGCGCATCGTCCCATTCCCAGTCTCGGAGATGCGTCCCTTCTCGAACTCAATTCTTTTGCGCTTCTTCTTCCAACTCGCCAAAAAGCCCGACTGCCCCGACACCACAGCATCGAACCTGCAAGGCTCCATCCTCAAAGACTCCTATCTCGATCTCAAGGACATTCCTCACTTAGCCGTCCTGCCAAACCTCGAGATCTTCGCCAACGCCGGCTATCCCTTCACGCGCAAAGCCGATCTCTCGGACACCGCCATCGTCCTGCCCGACAACCCCAACGCGGAAGAGATCGAGCTCTACCTCACACTCATGGCCCACTTCGGCGCTCAAACCGGCTATCCGGTCCTCAACGTCACCGTCACCAACGCCGAGGGCATGCGGCCCGACGCCCATAAGGACTACCTCGTACTCGGCACCGTCGACGATCAGCCCGCCATCAACCGCCTCAATCCCTCGCTCCCCGTCAGCGTCGATGGCAGCGGCCTTCACATCCAGGACACCCAGGACTTCTTCGCGCAACTCCAGCACGCCTGGTGGAAGGTCCGCAGCTCCGACCACATCCAGTCCGGCCAGCTCGAGACCGCCGGCAGCATCCCCGACGCACTCATCGAAGGCGTCGAGTGGCCCAGCGGATCAAAGCAGTCGGTCGTCGTCATCGCCCTGCGCGACAAAAGCGTCATCCCCGACTTCATCTCCACCTTCCTGCAAACCTCGCAGTCCTCCGACATCTCCCAATCAGTAAGCGTCCTGCACGGCTCGCACTTCTCCTCCTACCGCATCGGCAACGACGTCTACCGTGTCGGCTCTCTCTCGCTGTGGCTCCAGCTCAACATGCTCTTCGCCGACTACCAATGGCTCATGGTCATCTCTACCCTCGTCGTCTGCTTTCTCCTCGCCGTCATCCTTCGCTCTGCGCTGCGCCGCCGGGCACGCGCACGCCTGCAGGGAAACAGCTACACCCACCCGGCCTGAAGCAACAATCTCTGTGAGCCAATACTGAAGCGGGAATATCACCCATCCGACGTACTGTCCGACCCTCTGAATTCCCTTGAACTACTCCTCTCTCCCACGTATAACTCTCAAACGTACACAAATCCTGTCACGCAGCCGGACGTTTGCCATTCGACCGTGGGGCCGCCAGTGTATCGAAGACCCAATGACACGACGAACGAACCCGCGAGCAGAGCAATTGCGCAAACTCCTTCTCCAAATCTCAGCTTTGAGCCTCCTCCCATTCAGCGCGATCCCAGCGCTAGCCTCACGGCCGGACAGCGTCCCCGACTGGGTTCGCGCCGCCGCACAGCAAAAGATTCCTGCCTATTCCCCCCAAACCAACGCAGTCGTTCTCCTCGAAGACACCACCTACACCGTCGCACCCGACGGCAGCGCCACCGAGCACGTCCGCAGCGTCGTCAAAATCCTTCGCCCCCAGGGTCGCGACGAAGGCAGAATCGCCGTCCCCTTCGACAAAGACACCAAAATTCTCTCCATGCACGTTTGGAGCATCGGCCCCGACGGCCACGAGTATGCGCTCAAAGACAACGAGCAGGTAGAGTTTGGCTATCCCGGCCAGGGCAACCTCTTCATGGACCTCAAGATCCGGGCCGCAGAGGCACCCGGACGCGACCCCGGCGGCGTCGTCGCCTACGAGTACGAGCAGCGTACTCATCCCTACCTCACCGAGAAGACCTGGCTCTTCCAAAGCGAACTCCCTCGCCTCAACCAGAGCTTCACTCTCGAGCTCCCACCCGGATTCACTCACGGTACCGTCTGGGCGCATAGCAGGGAACTCCCTCCAATCGACCTCGAACATCAGCGCTGGCGCTGGGAGATGAAGGACGTCCCGCCCATCGACCTCGATCAGGTTGAGCTCCGCCCGTCGGAGTACTCCCTCGAGGGCCGCATGACCGTCCACTACACTGGCCCAACCATCCCAGCCCCAACCGAAGGCACCTGGCAAAGCATCGGCGAGTGGTACCAGACTCTCTCCAAAGATCGCCTCGTAGCCACACCCGAGATCGCCGCCAAAGCCAAAGAACTTGCCGGCAACAAGACCGACTTCTACGACAAGACCGAGGCCATCGCCGAGTTCGTTCAAAAACAGGTTCGCTACTTCGTCATCGAGATGGGCATCGGCGGCTACCAGCCCCACTACGCCGCCGACATCTTCCGCAACCGCTACGGCGACTGCAAAGATAAAGCCACCCTGCTCGTCTCCATGCTCTCTACCGTGGGCGTCCACGGTGCTCTCGTCATGGTCGACCACCGTCGCGGTGTCGTCGACCCAAATGCACCCTCGATCTTCGGCGACCACATGATCGCCGGCATCGAAGTACCCAAGGGCTACAACTCGCCAAAACTCCGCAGCGTCGTGACCGCAAAGTCAGGTCGCCGCTATCTCATCTTCGATCCCACCTGGGACAAGACCGCCTTCGGACAACTCGAGCACAACCTCCAGGGTGGCTACGGCGTCCTGATGGAAGGTCCTGACAGCCAGATCATCCAGTTTCCCGTCCTCTCTCCCGACCTAAACACCATCCGCCGCACCGCTATCTTCCAGCTGCAACCCGACGGTTCACTCAAGGGCACCGTCACTGAGAAGCGCTTCGGCGACCTCTCCGAACACCGTCGCGACCTCTATACCAGCGGCGACGCCAAAGAGCAGACCCAATTTCTCGACCGCCTCCTCGGCCAGGACTTCACCACCTTCACCGTCTCCGACTTCAAAGTACAGAACGCCGAGGCTCTCAACAAAGACCTCACGACCTCCTACTCTCTCACCGCCGATCGCTTCGGAAAGCCCATGGGCCCTCTGCTCATGATCCGTCCCCGCGTCCTCGGCAGCGAGCATCTCTACGCCGACCGCAAAGAGCGCCACAACATCCCGATCAACCTAAGTGAAACCATGCAGGAGCAGGACGACTACACCATCGAGCTGCCCCTTGGCTATGCGGTCGACGAGATTCCCGATCCCGTCAAGCTCGACCTCGGCTTCGCCTCCTACGAAAGCTCCAGCGTAGTCAAAGATCACACCCTCCGCTACACCCGCACCTACACCGTCCGCGAAGTCACTCTTCCCGCCGACAGATATCCCGACGTTCAAAAGCTCTCCAGCGTCATAGCAGCCGACGAACAGAACAAAGCCGTCCTCAAAAAGCAGTAAAAAAATCTAAATCAAAAATCAGAAAAGCTCCCTCAGCTCCCGTACCGCCAAGCAACCGAACAAGGACGACTCCACCATGAACCACATCTCAAGCCGTACCCTCTGCCTCACTCTTCTCTCTGCCTTGGCTCTCCTCGCCACACCCTTCGCCCACGCGCAGTGGACCGTTCCCACCCCCGAAGAGCTCTCTATGACCTCGCAGCCCGAGGTTCCCGGAGCCGCCGCCGTCTACCTCTTCCGCGAAGAGACCACCGAAGACAACCTGCACATGTTCAGCACCTACGTCCGGCTCAAGGTCCTCACCGAGCGCGGCAAGGAGCACGCCAACGTCGAACTTGGCTACGAGCACTCAAGCGAAGGCGGCTCTACGGTCATCGACGACATCCAGGGCAGAACCATTCACCCCGACGGCACCATCATCCCCTTCACCGGCAAACCCTACGAAAAACTGGTAGAAAAAACTCAGGGCCTCCGATTCATGGCCAAGGTCTTTACCTTGCCCGACGTCGAAGTCGGCAGCATCATTGAATATCGCTACAAGTTGCGCCTCGGCGACAATTGGTTTCGTGCACCCCAGTGGTACATCCAGTCCAGCCTCTACACTCGCAAGGCCCGCTACTCCTGGAAGCCAACCAATAAACAGCTCATTTCGAATGAAGAAGGCGGCCAGCTCACTAACACCATCTCCTGGACCAAAATCCTTCCGACTGGCACCGAATTAAAACAAACCCAGCTTCCCGCCAGAGCCTTCGACGAAGGCCAGTACATCTTCGAGCTCAACGCGCATGATATTCCTCCCGCCCCTGAAGAGGACTACATGCCGCCCATCTCCAGCTTTACCTATCGCGTTCTCTTCTACTACTCCCCCTATCGCACCGGCGACGAGTATTGGAAGAACGAAGGCAAGCACTGGGCCAAGCTTCGCGACAAGTTCATTGGGCCCGGACCCGGCGTCACCGCGGCCGTGCACGACCTCGTCCTCCCGGCGGACTCGCAGGATCAGAAGCTCCGCAAGATCTACGCCGCCGTAATGAAGCTCGAAAACACCAGCTTCACCCGCGAACACTCCAGCACCGAAGAGAAGTCTCAGGGTCTCAAAGAGCTTCGCACCACCGACGACATCTGGACTCGCAAGCGTGGTAACAACGATCAGATCACCGCACTCTTCGTCGCAATGGCGCGTGCCGCCGGCATGAAAGCCTATCTCGCCGTAGTCACCAGCCGCGACCGCAGTCTCTTCTTTCGCGCATACCTCAGCATGTCGCAGCTCGACGACGACATCGCAATCGTCAACGTTGACGGCAAGGACCAGTTCTTCGACCCAGGCTCTCGCTACTGTCCCTACCAGCACCTCGAGTGGAAGCACAGCCAGACCAGTGGTCTCCGCCAGATCGACGGAGGCGCAGGTCCAGTAGAGACTCCGGGTGAAACCTATCTCTATTCGAAGACCACGCGAATCGCCGACCTGACCATGGACGAACACGGCGAAGTCAGCGGCACTCTAAAGATGACTTACATGGGATCTCCGGCTCTTCATTGGCGGCAGCGCGCCCTCACCGGCGACGACGAAAGCCTCAAACGAGAACTTCGCACCAACGTCGAACGCCTCATGCCTGCCGGAGCCGACATCAAAGTCACCTCCATCGATAAGCTCGAAGACTACGAGCAACCCCTCGTCGTCAACCTCTCCTTCAAAGGAAGTCTTGGCTCCGCCACGGGCAAACGCCTGTTCATTCCCGCCGACATCTTCGAAGCGAACTCGAAACCTGCGTTTCCCCACGAAAAACGAGAGATCCCAGTCTATTTCCCATACTCTCGCACCAATCAAGATGCAGTTCGCATCAAGTTCCCACCGTCCTTCAAAGTAGAATCGCTCCCTGTCAGCGACAAGATGGGCTTCGAGAAGTTTGCCCTGTACTCCCTGAATTCAGAGTCCAGCCCCAATAGCTTCACCATCCGTAGGGACTACTTTCTCGCAGAGATCTACTTCAAGCCTGACGAGTACGCCGGCCTTCGGAGCTTCTACTCCAAATTCGAGAACAAAGACCAGGAGACAGTCGTCCTCACCACCGCACCGTCCGCGCCTAAAGCAACCCCGGCAGGGAACTGAACCCAGCGCCGCGTGCCACTCGTCACGGCAGGCGGCACACCTTCACCGCCTCATCTTCGTAAGCACAACCAAACCTCGTCGCAGCATCTCGCTCAAGCACCACCCAAGTCGCACCAATCGACTTCAGCGCCGCAAATCGGCTGGCATCCACGCCCCTGCCCAGTCCGGTTTGCAGAGCCATTCCCTGCGACCACTCTTCGGTGAGTTCAGGCCTGTTCGAAGCCGTTCCGCCGTCTTTTGAATCCGGCAGCGAACTCCGCTCCGCAATCGCACGAAAGCTCTGTGCATCTTCTCCATCCCTGACCGTGTAATACGCGTCCAGGGCAAACACCGCATCCTTCGGCGTGCTCTCTCTGATCCAGACAAATGCCTGCTCCCAGCGATTCCCCCCACCCTTAGCCGCCCAAGCCAGGGCCTCCGGAAGTTCAAGGTGCTTCGAACCAGGAAATGTCTCACGGTCGGCCAGCACCATCACCACCGCCAGCACAGAAAACACAGCAACCCACCGCCACCCTCGTCGCCGCAAGACACGTTCCCCCAGCGTCGCGCCCGCCACCAGAATCATCACTACGTACACCAGTTGAAAGATCCGCAAGGGCTGCAGCCTCGCAACCTGGTGCACCGCCGCTCCCTCCCGCGCAAACAGCAGCGCCACCGCGATCGCCGTCCCTCCCGACACCACCGAAGCACGCGCCAGCGCCACACCCACGCTATCCACCGTACGGCTCCGTCCCACGGCAACGATTGCAAGAATCATCAGCGGCGCCACTAGCCCAACCCACTCGTACCAGTGCCATTGGCTAAGAAACCAGTAACTCCGCGTCAGCATCACCCTCTGGTAGGCCACGCTCTCCACCGGAGCCAACAACTGCACCACCGTCGCCGCTAACACCGCCGCCAAACCCAGTCCCACCGTCCCCCACACCCGCACCAGCCGGCTCACAGACAGCGCCGCACCCAGAACCAGCACCCACCCCAGCGCATACGCGCCCATCAGCGGATGCATTATCCCGGCCCCAGCCAGAGCCCCGCAACAAAGCGTCAACCCGCGCCGCCGCTCTCCTTCCGTCTCAAACCGCGGCGACAAAAACTGCAGAGCTCCCACCAGTGCCAGAAGCGCACAGGGAGTCGAGATACTTCGCGCCGTCACGTAAGGATCCATCAGCATCAGCGACGTCCCGGCAATCGGAATCGTCAGCCACACCGCCAGCAGCGTCACCGCACCACCTCTCGCCTCACGCGACCCATAGCAGCGAGCCGCCAGCAGCCACGCCGCAAACAACGTCACCCAAAAGCTCGCCAGATGCACCAGCAGCAGCACTGTCTCCAGGCTCAAGCGCGACTCGCGCACCAGGCCAGCCACAAACGGCGCAAACACGGAGTACCGCAGGTGCCCCACCACGAACTCGGCCCCATACGGATACAGCCTCGGATCGAGCAGCCGCTTAATCTCGGGCAGATAAATACCGCCGTCCTCGGCATACGGATGATAGCCGTGGATCAGCAACGCAACCAATGTCAGCACAGTCACCAGCGCCGCCGCAAAGCTTCGCTCCCGCCGGTACTGCTCGAGTTCCAGCTCTACCGAAGAGAGCTGTGATGCTATCGATGTAGCCAAATACCTCTTGCTCCCGCCGCGATCCTATTTCTATTGCATACCGTCAGCTTGCGGTCTGCGAAGTCCTAGTCCAAAGTTATGCAGTTCATCACGAACGTAAAGTCACCCATCTCTCAACAACGCAACTTCCCTGCATTTTAGACGTCAAAAACATCGATTCAGCCTACATCTCTCGCAAGTCAAAAAAAAAGAAATCGCCAAACACTATTCTTAGAAAGCTCTCATCACGGCTTCCTGCGAGTCGGCCCTCCGATTGCCCTAAAAGGGCAAGGTTCATCAAGCCGAACGAAGGGAACAATTCAAAAGAGGGAGCATGTCATGCACATTCACAGCAATCCAGTCAGCCAGCTTGCTCTGGGCTCTACTCAATCCACCCTCCAGACCCAGGAAGCCAGGAAAGCCGCAGCCGCCGTGCGCCGGAAGCTCAACAGCTTCGCAGCCAGCGATGATGGCGATGTGATCTCCCGTGTCGAGGCCCATGCGGAACCCGACCCTCAACGCAGGAAGAACTCCCAACACGACGAAGAAGCCTTCCGTAGTGTCTTCTTCTCCGTCTCCGTCTAAACCATTCCAACTGCGGGCGCATTGTTTCTGCTCCGACGTAAGCGATCGATAACACAGACGATACAATCGAAGCTGCATGCTTCATCGTCTCTTTTTTCTTCCAGTCTCCCGCGAAACGACCCATCGCCCGCTGTCCCTCTGGCTGCTCGCATGAGCGCCGCCAACAGCCGCAACCTGCTGAAGACCATCCCCGGCCTGCTCATCAGCGCCTTCTTCCTCTGGTATACGTTCCATAACATTCCGCTCTACGAGTTCCGCGCCCTCCGCGCCGCGCACCCGGTGTGGATCCTTGGAGTCCTCGGCTTCACCGCCGCCAGCTACTCTCTGCGCTGCGTTCGCTGGAGCCAGATGATGCCCCGCAACGGTCGCTCGCTCCATGCTCACTTTGCCGTCTGCGCCCGCGTCCTCATGACCTCGCTCGCCGCCAACAACATCCTTCCCCTGCGCATCGGCGACATCATGCGCATCTTCACCTACTCCGACGATCTCGGCACCGCGCCCTCCGTCATCCTTAGCACCGTCATCCTCGAAAAGCTCCTTGACATCTTCGTCCTCGTCCTCCTCTTTGTCTCGACCGTAGGCAGCATCGCCACGCCGCGTCTTCGTCTCATCGCCAATATCTCGCTCGCCGTCTCCGCCATCGGCCTGCTGATCCTCCTCGTAGCTGCGCGCAGCCTGCAAGCACCCGTGCAACGACTCTTCGCCCGTCTCCCCGCTGGTCCGCTGCTGAAAAAAGTCGAACACTGGATCACCCTCGCTCTCGACGCAACCGGCAGGCTCGGTGTTGCCGGCTCTCTCCTCCTGCTATTTCAGACGGTCGTCATCTGGACCTGCGAAGGCATGATCTTTCTCTCCGCCATCCGTCTCCTCGGCTTGTCGGTTGACGGCATTGCCGCCTGGCTCGCCGTCTCCTTCGCAAACCTCTCCTACCTGATTCCCAGCTCCCCCGGAGCCATCGGTCCCTTCGAGCTCGCCGTCAAAACCTCTCTCGTCAATCACGGCGCATCCATGTCGCAATCCGCTGTCTTCGGCCTCGCGATCCACGTCTGGATGCTCCTCTCCGTTACCGGCGCTGGCGGCATCATCTTCCTCACCCATCGCATCCGCATCCACAACCACAAGCCACTGCTCGAAGAGATCGAAGACTTGCCCGTCGAGCTGCCGTAGAGACGAGTGTCCTGCCGGACGGGCCTCCTGCGCGGAGCGCGGTCACTTCGTGACATGTATACCTGTCGTGGCAGGAATAAGCTTCCACAGTCCTCCCGATGGTCGGCACAAGATCCAACCTGCGACCAACGGGAAGCACCAAGCGAAGCGGTATACCCGCCACGAAGTGGCCGCCCCACGCGCAGTGGGCCCGTCCGGCAGGGTGCCCCTCTAGTAAACTGAAGCCATCTTCCAAAGTGGTGACCCCAAAGCATGTATCGCACAATTCAGCAGTCCCTGTTGGCCCGCATCCAGGCCATCCTCCTCGCAAAATACGACGTCACCCTCACGAACCTCGTCGTCGAGCAGCCCCCTAGCATCGCCCTCGGCGAACTAGCCCTGCCCGTAGCCTTCGAGCTGGCCAAGCGTCTCCGCAAAGCCCCCCGCGCCATCGCCACCGAGCTAGCCGCCGAACTCACCGCCGCCCTCCCCACGCTGGAAGGCGTCGCCAGCGTCGAAGTAGCCGGCGCAGGCTACCTCAACATCCACCTCGACCGCGCCGCCGCCGTCCGCCGCATCGCCGCCGACCAGCACGCAGACATCGGCGGCCCAGGCTTCCGCCTCGTCGAACACACCAGCATCAACCCCAACAAAGCCGCCCACATCGGCCACCTCCGCAATGCCATTCTCGGCGACACCTTCCAGCGTCTCCTCCGCCCCGACACCTTCAAGACCGGCTACGAAGTCGGCGTTCAAAACTACATCGACAACACCGGCGTCCAGGTCGCAGACGTAGTCGTAGGCCTCGTCTACCTCGAAGGCAAAACCCTCACCAGCACCCGCGAACTCCTCACCGAGCTCCTCGAGACCAATCAGCGCATCGACTTCTACTGTTGGGACCTCTACGCCCGCGTCTCCCAGTGGTACACCGCCGATCCCGAACATATCGACGCGCGCAAACAGATTCGTCTCGACACCCTCCACGCCCTCGAAATCGGCAACAACGACACAGCAGACATAGCCGACCTTATCTCCACCGCCATCCTTCGCCGCCACCTCGAAACCATGCAGCGCCTCAACATCGAGTACGACTTCCTCCCGCGCGAAAGCGAGATCCTCTCCCTGCACTTCTGGGACGCGGCCCGCGAACTCATGCTCGAAAAAGGTGTCCTCTACCTCGAAACCGCCGGCAAAAATAAAGGCTGCTACGTCATGCGCCGCGCCGGCAATGAACCGGGTGCCCCACATCTCGACTCTGAGATGTGGGATTCCACAAATCCCACCACCTCCGACTCCAGCCTCCCCGACGAAGACGCGAAGGTCATCGTCCGCTCCAACGGCACCGTCACCTACGTCGGCAAAGACATCGCCTACCACCTCTGGAAGTTCGGCCTCCTGCCCGGCAAGGACTTCGGCTACACAAAATTTCGGGAGTACCCAGACCGCTGTTGCTGGATCTCCACCACTCACGGCGAAACCCCGCACCCCACCTTCGGCAAAGCCGACCACATCTACAACGTCATCGACTCCCGCCAGAACGACCCGCAGAATAACGTCATCGCAGCACTCCGCGGCATGGGCTACACCGAAGCCGCCGACAACTACACCCACTTCAGCTACGAGATGGTCGCTCTCACCCCCCGCTGCGCCGTCGAACTCGGCTACACCATCAGCGAAGAAGATCAGAAGAAGCCTTTCATCGAAGTCAGCGGCCGCAAGGGCTTCGGCGTCAAAGCCGACGACCTCCTAGACCGTCTCATCGCCGCCGCAAAGTCCGAAGTAGACACCCGCCATCCCGAGATCGAACCGGCCGAACGCCTCACCATCGCCACGCAGATCGCAGTCGGCGCTCTCCGCTACTTCATGCTCCGCTTCACCCGCAACACCGTCATCGCTTTTGACTTCAAAGACGCCCTCAGCTTCGAAGGCGAGACCGGCCCCTACGTCCAGTACGCTATCGTCCGCGCCGCCAATATCTTCCGCAAAGCCAACACCACCGAAGCCGCGTCCCTGGCCGCCATCGCCACGCTCGACCTCTCCAACATCCTCGACACCGAAGAGGGAAGCAGCCTCTGGGAGACCTGGCTCCTCGCCTCCAAACTCACGCTGTTGACCGAGCAGTGCATCGCCACCGCCGAGCCCGCCTACCTAGCCAAGTACGCCTTCCAACTGGCCCAGCAGTTCAACAACTTCTACCACCGCCACCACGTCCTCAACGAAACCAACCCCACCCGCAAAGCCCTCCTCCTCGCCACCGCCGCCGTAGCCCAACGCGAGATGATCCGCGCCCTCGACTACCTCGGCATCGAAGCCCCACCCGTTATGTAACTGTAATTCACACAAATTGTTCTTGTTCTCCTCCAACGTAACCTCAACAGATCGTCATCTCGACCGAAGCTGCTCACGGTCTCATTGTGAACAGCGCAGTGGAGAGACCCCCGTATTTGTCTTTGTCGTTGTTTGTTCCTCATCCCCGCAGTTATAAAAAAGGCCTCCACAAAAGGAGGCCTTTTCCATGCACGAAAAAATCAAGCCTCGTACCCTCTTACCCACTCCAGAATCGACCGTACCGCCACCCCACTAGGCCCATTCGCAATCCAAGGCTTATTCTCATCGTGCCACGCACACCCAGCAATATCCAGATGCACCCACGGCGTCTCCCCTACAAACTCCTTCAAAAACATCGCAGCCGAGATCGCCCCGCCCCAACGATTCGCGCCTGTATTCCTCATATCCGCGATATGACTCTTGATCTGGTCCTTGTAATCGTCGGTGCAGGGAAGCCGCCAGAACTTCTCCCCCGAGATCTTCGTAGCATCCACAAACTTCTGCCACGTCGCCTCATCGTTCGAGAACAGTCCCACATTCACAATTCCCAACGCCACCACACAAGCGCCAGTCAGCGTCGCCGCATCGATCAGATGCGTGCAACCCAGTGTCTTCGCATAGTGCAAACCATCCGCCAGCACCAGCCGGCCCTCAGCGTCGGTGTTAATCACCTCAATCGTCTTACCCGACATCGCCGTCACCACATCGCCCGGCCGATAAGCCTTCCCATCCGGCATATTCTCCGCCGAGCACACCACCCCAATCACCTTCACCTTCGGCTTCAGCTGAGCAATCGCTCGCATCGCGCCGATCATCGCCGCCGCGCCTGCCATGTCGTACTTCATCTTCTCCATGCCATCGCCCGGCTTGATCGAGATCCCGCCCGTATCGAACGTAATCCCTTTCCCCACCAGCCCCAGCACCGGAGCATCTTTTGCCGCCGCCTCACCCTTCCCGAGCTTCGGCTCATACGTCATCACAATCAGCGCCGGAGGCTGCTCCGAACCCTGCGCCACCGCGGCAAAGGCGCCCATCTTCAACTCCAGCAGCTTCGCCGTCGAATGCACCTCGCACCGTAGCCCCACCTCCGCGCACATCGCCGCGGCGCGCCTTCCCAGCTCCGTCGGCGTCAACACATTGCCCGGCTCATTCACCAGAGTCCGTGTAAAGTTCTGCGCCGCTGCCACAATCACTCCCGCATCAAAACCCTCCTGAATCTCTGCCCGGGTCGACTTCTCCGCCTCCTTCGCGACCACCGAGAGCAACCGCACCGAACGGTCTTTCCGTTCGCTCCGGTAAGTATCCCAATCCATCTCCGCCAGCTCCGCACCCTCTACCAGCACGCGCGAAAGCAGAGTACAGGGCAGCGTCTCCAGATGCTCGTCGTCCAGAGCATGGTCCTCAGGAAACGCAATCGCCAGCTCCCGCACTCCCAGCGGCTTAGCCGCACGCACAGCAGTCCCCGCGCCCTTCCGAACCTCATCCACCGACAGGCTCTTCGCCTTTCCCAGCCCCACCACCAGCAGCCGCTCCGCCTTCAACCCATTTGGAGCATGCAGCAACAACGTCTCACCCACCGTCGCCTTGAACTCGCCCGAAGCCAGAACCTTCGCCGCCGCATCTGCCACCGCATCAGACGTCGTCAACAAAGCCACCAAGGGCTCCGCATCTTTGCCGACCGCAATATCCACCGCAAATACAGCCAGCATCGGCGTTTGAAATCCGGCAGCATCCTGAAAGAGTAGCTTTGTGTCCATACGTCTATCGTAACCCGGCTGGATGTTGAACACTTCGGAGGTAAAACTACAACGAAAGTAGAACTACCCCCGTTGACTCCTCGCGACCGCGGCCTTGGCCTCGTTATCGGCCTCGCGCTTGCGTTCGGTGGCGCGCTTGTCGTACTCCTGCTTGCCCTTTGCCAACGCAATCTCGCACTTCACCCGCCCATTACGAAAATAAAGTCGTGTCGGAATCAGCGTAAATCCCTTCTGCTTCGTCATACCCTCAAGCTTCCGCACCTCGTTCCTATGCAGCAGCAACTTCCGAGTACGCAGCGAATCATGGTTCATCGCATTCCCATGAGAGAACGGTCCGATGTGCGCATTCAACAGAAAACACTCGCCGTCCTTCAGCAGCCCATACGCGTCCTTCAGATTAGCCTTCCCCTCGCGGATCGACTTCACCTCCGTCCCACGCAGCGCCACCCCAGCCTCGAACTTGTCGGTCAAAAAATAGTTAAAACTCGCCGACCGGTTGAACGCGGCATCTCTCTTACCCGCCGCCACAGGGTCGCGGTCTTTCTCCTTCACCACCGGCTTTGGCTGGTGGGCGGCTGTCGTGTTGGACATAGAACGTGCCATGCAATCTCTTACTTTAACATGTCTGCAACTTTCGGTTCACACGCGCCCCTCACCCGCAGATGCTCCGAGCGTCTAACCACAACCCTCATCCGTCGGTCACAATGACGTCATGAGTCTGTCCATCTCTCAGCTGCGAGCCGTACCTCAAACGACCGCGGACCATCCCCGATTCCCACCCACTTTTTGACGAGGTCGACTTTGGAGCGAATGCTATACTCACCCGAGCGCAGCAGCCTGGCAGGCACGGCCCCCACAGGCAGCGCCGAAGCCGGAAAAATCTTCCCGGCGGGCGTTATCTCCGGCAAACGCCATATTCTTCACGGTGTAAAGGACGAAAACGGAAGCAGCATGGGTCGCGTGTACAAATCAATCAGCAAACTATCCAACTCTCTTCGTCGCGCGCTCCCTGCTCTGCTCCTCTGTGGCATTGCGAGCTTCAGCGCCGCAACCGCACACGCCCAGTCAGCCTCAACCTGGGATAAGCGCGGCCAGGACGCCGAGGCGCGCCAGGACTTTGACACCGCCTACGAGGACTATCACAAAGCCGTCCTCAAAAAGCCAAAAGACCTCCGCTTCACAGAGCACTTCGAGAAAATGCGGTATCAGGCCTCTGTCGCCCACGTCGATCGTGGCCGCGTCCTCCGGCAGAGCGGCGACCTCCAGGGCGCCATGGCCCAGTTCACCCGCGCCCTCCAGATCGACTCCGGCAATCAGGCCGCGCAGCAGGAGATCGATGGCATTCAAAGGCAACAGCAATCGGACCGCGACAACACCCCGCAGGCAAAAGAGCAGATGTCGCGGCAGAACGAGACCCTCAGCACCATCGGCTCCATCGCCGGTCCCGTCGAACTGAAACCCGTCTCAAACGATCCCATCACCCTCCACATGGTCGAGGACGTAAAAGTTATCTACGAGGCCATCGGCAAGGCAGCCGGCCTCAACGTCCTCTTCGACCCCGACTACAGCTCCAAGCGTATCCCCGTCGACCTCACCAACGTCACCCTCTCGGACGCCCTCCGCATCGTCGGAACCATCTCCGGCACCTTCTACAAGGCCATCACGCCGAACACCATCTTCGTCGCCACTAACTCGCGCACCAAGCGCACCGACCTCGACGAGCAGGCCGTCCAGACCTTCTATCTCACCAACGCCAGCCAGCAGAACGACGCCAACGAAGTCGTCATCGCCATCCGCAATCTGCTCGACCCCAGCGTCAAGATCTATCTCGTTCCCAGCCAGAACGCGATCGTCATGCGCGCTACGCCCGACCAGCTCCTCCTCGCGCAAAAACTCCTGAACGACCTCGATCGTGCCCGCCCCGAAGTGGTCGTAGATGTAGCAGTCCTCGAAGTCAATAAGAACGTTGAGCACAACCTAGGCATCACTCTCCCCCAGTCGATCACCCTCACCCCGCAGGCCAATCCCACCACCACGACCAGCGGCAGTACCAGCACCACCACCAGCGGAACCACCACCACCTCCAACTTCACCCTCAACACTCTCGCCCACCTCAACGCCAACAACTTCGCCGTAACAATCAGCGGCGGCACGCTCAACGCTCTGCTCAGCGATGCGGACACCCGCGTCCTTCAGAACCCCAGCCTCCGTGCTACCGATGGCCAGCGCGCAACCATGAAGATCGGCGAGAAGATCCCCGTAGCAACCGGATCCTACAACGCAGGCGTCTCCACCGGCGTAGCCAGTATCGGCGTCCAGACCCAATTCACCTACCTCGATATCGGCGTCAACATCGACATGACCCCCACCGTCCACTACGACCGCGAAGTCACCCTCAAGATGAAGATTGAGGTGCTCTCACAGATCACTACCGTCAACATCAGTGGGGTCAACGAGCCCGTCATCGGTCAGCGTACCTCCGAGCAAGTCATCACTCTCAAGGACGGCGAGCCCAGTCTCCTCGCCGGCATCATCACCAAGAACGACGCCCTCAACATCAACGGCACCCCAGGCGTCGGCGAACTGCCGTTCCTCAAGTACTTCTTCACCTCGCGCGACAAGATCAATGACAAGACCGAGATCGTCTTCATCATCATTCCCCACATCGTCCGCGAGTCCATCCTCACCCGCGCAAACGTCCGTGCCATCGACACTGGCACCGGTCAGTCGATCGAGCTGCGTCGCGATGCGTCCATGAACGACAGCGACTCAGAGCCGGTCAACTCCATCAAACCGCACAACTCCCCCACACCTACCAGCGCTGCCAACGCCGCCAGCGCCATGGTTCAGCAGCTAAGCCAGCAGGCCGCGCCAACGCCTCCCCCTGCCAACTATGTCCCGGGAGCACAGACCACTCCTGCCGAATCAACACCAGCGCCAGCTCCTGCAGCCCAGACACCAGCAACCTCAACCGTAGGCGGCCCGCCCATCAGCTTCACCGTCGTACCGCCGGAGTCCAGCCAGCCCGTCGGCAGCACCTTCCAGGTCGCCGTCATGCTGGGCAACGGACACGATGTCTCCTCTGTGCCCCTCCAGCTCCAGTTCAATCCAGCGCTCCTCCAACTCGTCAACGTAGATGCCGGAGACTTCCTCGGCAAGGACGGTCAAGCTGTCTCCCTCGTCCATCGCGAAGACAAGGGCCTCGTCGCCATCTCCTCCATTCGTCCTCCGAACACAGCAGGAGTCAGTGGAACAGGCAGCCTCTGCACCCTCACCTTCAAGGCCATCGCCCCTGGAGACTCGACCCTTACACTCGTCAAAGTCGGTGCTCTCAACAGCGCGCAGGCCAATCTTCCGGCCGTCGGTTCGCAGGCCACGGTGCATGTCAAGTGACACTCTGTACCAACCCGGGCTCCTCACGGCCTGCCCTGAGCTTGCCGAACGGTTCGGACCTTCGAACGTGGGGTAAGCCCTGGGCCGATGCCCAATCGCGTAATCCCAGGGCATCCGGCCGGCAGCCACTTACCTCCCAATCCGGCCTCACCCTCGTCGAACTCATCATCTGCGTAGCCATCGTGGCCCTCCTCGCCTCCGCGGCCATCCCCATCGCCCGCTTCCAGGTCAAACGCACGAAAGAGCGCGAACTCCGCCGCGACCTCTGGGAGATGCGCGACGCCATCGACAAATACAAAGACGCCGCCGACAAAGGTGCCTTCCAGATCAAAGCAGACTCTCTCGGCTACCCACCCGACCTGCAAACCCTCGTCGACGGGGTCGAGGTCACCGCCGCCCAGGGGAAAAAGGTAAAATTTCTACGGAAGATCCCCACCGACCCCATGACCAACTCCACCGATTGGGGTCTGCGCTCCAACCAGGACGACACGGACTCCGACTCCTTCGGCGGCCAGAACGTCTTTGACGTCCACAGCAAGAGCACCGGAACCGCACTCGACGGAACGAAGTACTCCACATGGTAACCACTCCCCCAATCCGCTCCGCCCGCTCATCCGGGCCGCTCTCCACCCGGTCATGGCCCGGTGTTTTTTTGTTGTCATTCCGTAGCGCAGCGGAGGAATCTGCTTCTCTTCCACAGAAGCCCGGGTGCCCCATCCTTCGCAGTCTCACCGCGAAGGGTGGGATCGACAAAGCCAGACCAGCCGACACCACCCGCATCTCCTCCGAGCAAGGCTTCACCCTCCTCGAACTCATGATCGTCATGGTCGTCATCGGCCTGCTCGCCGCCATCGCCATCCCCGCCTACACCAGCAACATTCGCAACGCCAAAGAAGCCGTCCTCAAAGAGGACCTCCACACCATGCGCCAGGCCATCGACTCCTACACCGTCGACAAAGCCAAGGCCCCCCAATCCCTCGACGACCTCGTCCAGGCCGGCTACCTCAAGTCCATGCCCGTCGACCCCTTCACCCACCGCTCCGACACCTGGCTCCCCGTACAGGAAGACACCAACATCAGCCTCGACCAGACCGAAACCGGCATCGACGACGTCCACAGCGGAGCCCAGCAGACCGCCTCCGACGGCACCTCCTACAACACCTGGTAACCGCGCCGGGCTCTCTTGAACCCGTCCAGAGATCAAACGTCTTTCCCGCGCGTCTGCTTACGCTCTGTCGTTTATCTTCCAGTGTCAGCCAACAGCGAAGCACAGAGCCCCATACTCAGCTTGCGCTTCTGTCGTTGCCTGCCCTCTTGTTGTCATTCCGCAGCGTAGCGGAGGAATCTGCTGTTGCACCGACCATTTTCGGTCTCTGAAATCCACCCAGCTTCTAGAAGAATCAGTCGTCGCGGCATGACGAAGCGCGAGCTATCATTCCCTCGTGCCAAACTCTTCCGCGCCAAGTCTTAATCTCTGGAAAAAACACCTCGGCTCCGTGCCCGAGCACGTCTGGGAACAAATCAACTTGGAAACCCTCATCCTCGCCGACAACGATCTTGCCGAAGTCTCCGACAAAATCGGCAACCTGAAGCACCTCCGCACCCTCGACCTCGGTCACAATCACCTGAGCAGCCTGCCCGACACACTGGGAGACATCGAGGGCCTCACCGACTTCCTCTACCTCCATGACAACCGCCTGACCTCCTTGCCCGCCTCGCTCGCAACACTAACCAGACTCCGCTATCTCAACCTCAGCGCAAACCCCCTCGCCCACCTCCCAGACTGCGTCTCCCATCTCTCCGGCCTCATCGAGCTAAGAGCAACCGACAACGCCCTGTCCGAACTCCCCGCCTCCATCGGCCATCTCTCCCGTCTCCGCGAACTCCATCTCCGGAACAACCGCCTCACCACGCTGCCGTCCTCGATCGGCCAGCTTCGCGAACTACGCCAGCTGGATCTTCGAGGCAATCCGCTCAAAAGCCTCCCCGAGTCCATAGCCCGGCTCCCTCGACTGGAAAAACTCGACCTCCGCTGGGTCACAACCCTCGACGCGCCCGCGTGGCTGGACGACCTGGAAGCCCGAGGCTGTCTGATCTACCTTTGACCCTCGCCTCCGCTCACCAAAAGGCGCATACTATGGTCTAAGACTCGTCGAGCTGCGTCCGGTCAGCAGGGAAGCGGCCCACCAGGAGACCCCACATGCGTTCCGTCACGCAAATTGGCCTAACCGCCTTCCTCACCCTCTCCGTTGCGGCGTACGCTCAGACTCAGACGACCACCCCCGCCAACCAGGCTCCCTCCACTCCATCGCCCCAGACTGCACCCCAGACCACACCCGACACCACATCCACCCCTCCCGTCACCGCCACCATCCCCTCCGACGTCCCCGTCGAAAAGCCCATCCCCGGCCACCCCACCGCCACGCCGAAAGAGAGCAAGGACGCTGCAGCCGCCGTCAAAGCCGCAAACAAGACCGACCGCCTTCCATCCCCCGGCGAAGACATGAAGACCAACATCAAGCCCGGCAGCGAAGACGACGTCAACGCTGTAGGCACCCGCAACATCGGCGGCCGCGGCCTCGCCAACTGGTACTCCACCGACTGGGAGATCCGCACCGGCAAGCAGTACTCCATGGAGATCGAAAAATCCGCTCACATGGTCAACGACCCCGTCATCGTCGAGTACGTCAACCGCGTCGGCCAGAACATCGTCAAAAACTCCGACTGCAAAGTCCCCTTCACCATCAAGGTCATCGACTCCGACGAGATCAACGCCATGGCCCTTCCCGGCGGCTTCTTCTACGTCAACTCCGGCCTCATTCTCGCCGCTGACGAGGAAGCCGAGCTAGCCGGCGTCATGGCCCACGAGACCGCCCACGTCTGCGCCCACCACGCTGCCCGCCAGATGACCAAGATGAACTATGCGCAGATCGGCTCGATCCCGCTCATCATCTTCACCCAGGGCTCCTGGACCGGCTACGGCATCTACGAGGCCGTCCAGCTCGCCATCCCCCTAAGTTTCCTGCAGTTCTCCCGCATGGACGAGGCCGAAGCCGACTGGCTCGGCGTCCAGTACATGTACAAGTCCGGCTACGATCCCCAGGCCTTCGTCCAGTTCTTCGAGAAACTCGACGCCCTCGAGAAGCACAAACCCGGCACGCTCGCCAAGGTCTTCGCCGACCACCCCCAGACCCCCGATCGCATCGGCCACTCTGAAGAGGAGATCGCCACCATCCTCCCCGCGCGTCCCGACTACATGGTCACCACCTCGGAGTTCGACGACGTCAAGGCCCGCCTCGCCCGCCTCGAGAACAAGCGCAAGATCAACGACGGCAAGGGCGGCAACAAACCCACGCTCCGCCGCACTGCCAGCGGCAACGGCAACAACGACCCCAACAACCCGAACAATCCAGCCAGCAGCACCGACGACCGCCCAACCCTGGGCCGCCGCAACTAGGCCATCACCCGACCAACGGGAGGACCACCGCACCTGGCCCCCCAAAGACCGGTACACAAGTCACGAAGTGACCGCTCCGCGCGTAGCGGGCCCGTCCGGCAGGACTCTCTTTCGCTTATGCAAAGAGCATGAATCCCCCGCGCTCGACAGCGACTCTAAGTTTCAACTCTGACCATTCACAATTCAACGATCGCAAAACCGCTCTCATGGAGAATGAACATGAGTAGTCTAGACAGCCTGTTAGAACGCAACCAAACTTTTGCAGCTCAACAGTCTGCTTCCGGCACACTGATGCCCTCACTTCTTGCCGCGAGTGCAACCTTAAAAGCTACGATCATCGGTTGCGCCGATATGCGCGTCGACCCGGCTCATATCCTGGGAATCAAACTGGGTGAAGCCCTCGTGATCCGTAACATTGGTGGCCGAATCACCCCAGTCTTGCTCGAGGAACTGGGTCTACTCGGACGAATCGGTCAGGTCCTGGGAGGAGCTCCTGCTGGCGGCGGAGAGTTTCACCTCATCGTGCTTCACCACACCGACTGCGGCATCACTCGCCTCGCAGGCGACCCCGATAAGCTGGCGCATTATTTCCAAATACCCGAGAGTGAACTCAAAGCAAAAGCCGTCACCGACCCGTACGCCGCGGTCGCCGCCGACGTCGCTCTGCTACGTGCAGTTCCCGCACTGCCCGCCAAATGGCTCCTCTCCGGCCTTGTCTATGACGTAGCGACTGGCCTGGTTAAGACCGTCGTACCACCAGCGCCGATTCGAACAATTTAATTCCATACCCGCCATATCCCTGGCGCGGAACCAGCTAGAATTGGCGAGGCGATCAGTGAACCGTTTCTGGGTGACTAAGCGCAGGAGGCCCGTCCGGCAGAACAAACCCGGCCTCAGCTCTGATTATTGGCATTATCCCCACCCGTCACATCATAAGTAGCGCCCGTCACCATGGCCGCCAGGTCCGAAGCCAGAAACACCGCCGCTGGCGCCAGGTCCTCCGGCTTTAACCACCCCACCTTCAGCGGCACATGCGGAGCCCGCGTTTCATAAGCCTCCTTCTCCGTGGGATTCTTCGGCGGATTCTCATTCGCCGTCACCTCCCCAATCAGCGCACTCCACCGCGCCTCGTTATGCGTCAGCGGAGTATCCACCAGCCCCGGAATCAGCGCATTCACCGTAATCTTGTCCTTCCCCAGTTCCAGCGCCGCCGACTTCATCAGCCCGATAATCCCCCACTTCGAAGCCGAGTACGAAGCCATATTCTTCGACCCATGTTTCCCCTGCATCGACGACAGCACAATAATCCGCCCCCCGCCATTCTTCACCAGCATCGGCGCAAACGCCCGAATCGTATTTGCCGTCCCATTCAAGTTATTGTTGATCACATCGTTCCACTCCCAGTCTTCCATCTCGATCAGAGGCTTGAAGCGCTGCGTCGCCGCATTCGCCACCACAATGTCGATGTGCCCAAACTTTTGCTGCACCTGATCCGCCGTCGTCCGCAGAAACGCAATCTCCCGCACATCCCCCACCACCTCCATAAACTGCCGCCCATGCTGCTTCACCAGTCTGCCCGTCTCCGCCAGATCCTCCCTCGTCGCCACCGCGTAGGCCTGCTCCGGAGTAATCTTCGCGCAGATATCCAGCCCCACAACATCCGCGCCGTTCGCCGCCATATCCACGGCAATCGACCGCCCAATCCCACGCGCAGCCCCTGTAATCACCGCAACCTTGCCCTTCAGCAATCCATCCCCAAACGTCCGTCCCGGCCACGTCTGCTTCTCCGCCAACGCATCGGCCGGCTGCTGCCCCAGCGCCTGTCCACCCATCGCCATCCCGCCCGCAATTGCTCCTCCCGAAGCCAGCAACTCTCTCCGCGACATCAGCGATCCCTGCCGCCCAACCATCTCCTCAGCCCTGCCCTCTGCACTCTGCCCGACGCTATTCAAGGTGATCTCCTCCGGCAATTCAGCCGTCCTCGTTAGGATGTGCCTTCTCTTCGAAAGTCTGCCTTTACGGTCCCCATCACGTTTCCCCTACCAAGCAGACCTTTTCACTGACACAAAACGGACACCTCGTAACTTGACCACGGCTGCGACTTGGCGCATAATGCCGGCAACTGGGCCTAGTACGAAGCTGCGATGAGTCTCTTCGAAAGGACCTACCCATGAAAATCTCCAGTCTCTCCTTGAGCGCTGCGATGCTGGCCATCGCGGTTGTCCTGTTCACCATTCCAGCGTCCGCCCACGCCGACACCTACACCGTCTACAATCTCGGCGACGCAAACTCAACCAACATCTACGGAATCACCACTTCAGGCGAAGTCGTCACTTACAACAGTGGTTGCGGGCTACCAGGATTCCCCTGTTACACCGACTACATCGACGGCGCGAAGGTAGGCACGTCCACAACCGCTCCTGTATTCACCTATGATGACGGAACGAGTTGCGCCGTGCCGTCAGGTTTTGCCTTCGCTGGCGCCGCCACGCCGGTATGCAATAACGGACGCATCGGATTTGGTTCCCGATTAAACCCAAACGGAGACGCAAGCGGAATCTATACGGGCCCCACCGGCGATCTAAGCCTCATACAACCCTTTGGTTCAACAGACAAGCTTGCACTCAACAGTTCCGGCGACTTCGCATGGACAGACGGTATCGACGAGTACATCTACGAAGCCGTCGACACCACAACAGCCATAACTCCTGAACCAACCAGCATTCTATTAGTCGGATCAGGAATGCTCTCGTTGATGGAATTGGCACGCAGAAGACTGCGGCAGATCTAAAAGGGAAGAGAAATATAATCTGCTCTCGAGGTCTCTTAGGACCATACGATCTAAGAGGCCTCTCCCGGCCCAGAATGTCATTCGTCGGAAAACAAACTCTTCTTCACAATCTTCGTGGGAACAAGTTCCAAACTCCGCCCCGTCACATCGCTATCGGTCACCACCACCGCCTGCTTCCCATCCTCATAGCTGCGCAAGACGGTCTCCGAGTTCATCTTGGTCGGGTCCGACGGCTTCTCATTCGCAGGCTCCGTATCCCCCGCGTATTGCACCACCAGACTGTAGGATCCTGGAGGAACGAACGTCACCGTAAAGTCTCCGTTGGCATCGACATTGGTCGAACGGAAAAACTCTTTGTCCTGTGCGTCCTCGATCCTCACAGTCGCTTCGTTGATGCCGTGATGATCCTCGCTCGAACTGACTCGCCCACTCACGGCATACAAGCCTTTAAGATTAATCGTCATCTCGACATCGTCGCGCTCCTCCGCTCTATGCACGGTAATAGCCTTCGCATCGGCCTGATGAAATGCAGCAGGCGCAAAGACCACCAGAGGCGAGTCTGATCTCCCATTAAAGCCGTTTGCCCCACCCTTCATGTCTGTTCGTGACTTCGTTGTAAGGTCACCTCTCACAAAGTAGTCACCGTGCGCCAGCCCACTAATCCGGAAGTGTCCCCGATCGTCGCTAAAGGACATCTGCTCCATTCCATCGGCCCCCGACAGCATCGAGAATTCGATCGGCACTTCTTTTTTGCCCTTTGCGGCGATCACTGTGACCATCAAACGCGCCGCCGGGCTGCCATCGTCCCACATCACCTTGCCTGCGATAGCTGCCCCGCGCTCCACCGTCAGATCCACCTGCGCACTCCGCTCCGACACCACATGTACCGCCGGAATCCCCGAAATCGGGTAGTGCAGATCCGACCCCGCCTCATATGCTGCAAGAACCATTTGGCTCGGACGCACATACCCCGACACCGAAGCAAAGGCATAGTAGTCACCCGGAGCCACTCCGTGTAGCGCGAAGCCTCCCTCCAGATCCGTCTGGGCGTCTATCATGTTCAGGGCGTCTATTGCCTTCTTGTAATAGACGACCACGCCGCCCTTCACCCCGGGCTTTGGCGGAGGCGTAATCTCCGCAGGCACCCCGAACAGAATCACCTTCGCGAACCGCGCAGGCCGCTGCGTATCCCCGCAGATCACATGCCCTGTCACCGTGCCCCCGGCCACCACCGGCGCGCTCTGCCACGCATAGGAGAACGACGAAAAACCAGCCAGCCCCAAAGCCGCAATCCGACCCAAACACCCAGCCCCGAAGATCCTCAGAGCATGCATGGCAACAGGATCAACTCCCTAGTGAAGTCCCACATAATATCCCTGGCCCGTAATAATCTTTAAACCCGGACGATCAACCTTGATCCCAACCTCGCGATACTCCTTCGCCCGCAAATCAATCGGTTCGTCAAACGTAATCTCATACCTCGGAAACAGCTTCAATAACTCATCGCGACCACCAGATCGCAAAGCAGCCTCACGAATCACTCCATATCCCTCATTCGTTCTCTTGCGTCCAGTGACCATCACGAACGCTCTGATCGGACGAATCAAGTTGTCGTCGAATACCGTGAAGTCCTGCTGTTGAAGATCGGTGACCGGCCGTCCCGACCCATCCGCCACCACAACAACGAAACGAACGCCACCATTCGGCAATCGCTCCACAAACGAACTCTGCTGAGCGTAAGTAGGGGAGCAGTTGCAAATCAGCACAGCCGAGAGAAGGGAGAGAAAGCAGACTCGTTTGTCCATCGATCAATCTCCGCGACAAGTATATCTCCGCTCAGCTAAGAATTCGGTGTTTTGCTTCCGTGTCTTCCGCAATGAAGCAAGGAACACCCTGTCATCGCACTTGCGAGTGAGGTGATTTCAAGGACCGTCGGATCCGGCGGGATCGTTGCTAGCGAAGGAGCCGTCTGACAGCGTATGTCTGACTGCCGAGACTACTGCACCTGTCGAGTACGCGATCGATGCGTAAAACGGCGCAGTTACAAGCAACTCATACAAGCATTCACTGCCGCCGCACCCCGCGCCAAAATAGGTGTTCCACACTAAATCGTACTTTGCCATAGGTAGATAGGACCATACGCTATATAACAGGAACGCTAGGGGAACTACCCAGATGGCAAAAGACCATCGGCTGGGTACTTTTTTATAAAAAAAACCGCCAACGAAAAACGCTGTCAAGATTTGTATGGGAAAGAATGGTTCAGCCAGGATCCTTCCAAATGGATTCGTGACGCGGCCGAGCGGTGGAATCAATAGAATCACTAACCCGACTGCAAGAAAGCTGGCGACTAGCGAAGCGTACAGGAAAAATAAATGACGGAAGAATTTCATCTAGAGAAAGTTGTACATTATCGATCTATTCCGACATTGGTTTTTGTGGGCAAAAAGCTGCCAGGATTTCCTCCTAACTATTTGACCTTAAACCTAAAGTCTTTTTTCGACCCAGCACCCAAACCCCAACCCCAGCGCCCCCCACAACACCGCCTGAATCTCCAGCGCTGCCACACGAAACTTCCACATCAGCGTCACCGGAAACCCCGCCGGAACCTCATCCACCTCCGGCAAAAAGTGCGCCACCAAACTCACAATCACCACAAACAAACCAGCCGCTAGCAGGGAACCGTTCCACTCCCCAAACCGCCGCGCCAATCGCCCTCTCATCTGCAAAGAAAACACCATCGCAGCAACCGAAGCCGCGATCAACAAAAAGTAAGCTCCCGTCCGCACGCCAATCGTCTCCGCACTCCCCACCGCCGGAGGATTCGCCGGATACTTCAGATTCGGCACCAGCACAATCGCTACAAACCCAAGCCCAGCCAGCACAGCCGACAGCGCCCGAGGCCCCAACTCCCCAATCCGCCCATAAGCAAACGCAAACACCAGCCCAAACAAGCCACCGACCGCCGCACCATAAACCACCGTGCCCGTCAGCAGCCCCGCAGTCTTCTGCACGCGACGACTCACCATCTCCGGCTCAGGAGCCTCGCCCTTAGCCTGATCCGCAGCGGTCTCAAACGCAATCGCGCGCTCCACCTGCGGCTCGCCGATCCATCGAGCAAACGCAAACACGAGCAGGCCCGCAACAACGCCTACCAGCATCCCGCGAAGGAGCAGAGTTCGAGTCATCAAGAGTTATCTACTTAGTGGCAGGGGAAGCCGAGAAGATGGCGTCCATCGTGCAAAAACTCATGCACCGCCGTCCCACGGAACATCGAGGTCGCACCCTGCTCCGCGCCGACAAAGTAAATCGCTAGCAACAACACCAGCCCGCCAAACACGGCATACGGCAAAATCTCACGCAGCGGAACAACAGGAATCGAAACCGGCTGAGAGACGGAACCAAAAACGGATTGAGCCATTTGTAACCTCCAGGGATCGTGCGTCCCACGCACTGCTCATTCGAACGAGGAAAGAACGTCTGGCTCTCAACCCAACATCAGGTCAATCACAGTGGCGCGACCGCACCGGACTCTCACCGGCTTCTTCCACCCTCTTCAAAATCTATCTCAACCCTATGTCCCTCAATCTTCTATGTCAAGCTCCCGGACGATTTGGTGACAGCTCGGCGTAGGAAGCGAAAACCTCATGGATCACACCGCCAACGGGCTGAAGAAAAAGTGCTGCGATGCCCGATCATCCACGACGCTTTGTAACCTGATAGACATTCAGGCCCCAGAAGTCTACGCTTGTGTCTCCCCGGAAAGAGGCCGCACGATGGCCACGCCGCTCCTGTTCTACCCGCATCGGCACAATGAAAACGGTACCTACGACTCCATCTGCCTCAAGTGCTTTGCCACAGTGGCGACCACGCTAACCGAACCCGAACTCGCGTTCCACGACCGCAGACACATCTGCGATCCTCTCCTCCTCACAGAGCGGTATCTCTTCAACCCGCCACACTCCCAATGGCCTGCCACTCGCCAACCCAACGAGCTTCCTCGCCAATCGAACGACTAAGATGACCGTGAGAGAGTCTTCTTAGGCAGACTCCGCCGACTCTCGGGGAATCAGCGAACGTGCCAGCCCGCCTCACCCTCCTCAGCCACGCATCCACCGCCGCCACGCGCCTCTCTGCCTTCCCCGCAGACGAACCCCTCGAAGACTCCACCCTCGCCAATCTGACCACCCTCAACTGGCAACCACCCCGCGCCCATCAAATCCTCACCGCCCCCGAACTCCGCACCCAACAAACCGCCAAAGCCCTCAACCTCGCCGCCACGCCAACCCCCGAACTCCGTGACCTCCACTACCGCAACTGGCAAGGCCGCACCCTCGCCGACCTCCACGCCGAAGACCCCCAAGCCATCGCCCAATGGCTCACCGACCCCACCTCCAGCCCGCACCAAGGCGAATCCATCACCAGCCTCGTTACCCGCATCGCAGCCTGGCTCGACACCGTTGCAACCGAAGGCACCCTCCACACCATCGCCATCACCCACCCCACCGTCATCCGCGCCGCCATCCTCCACACCCTCAACGCCCCACCCCAATCCTTCTGGCGCATCGACATCGCCCCCCTCACCCTCACCGACCTCCGCCACAACGGCCGCACCTGGACCCTCCGCGCCACCGCAATCCCGCTCGCCCCGCACGATCCACCCCAGCCCGACCATCCGCCACAAACCAAAAAACCGCGCCAGGCAAGCTAAAATAGAACCATGAGCACCGCGACCCTCCCGACCGCCCCAACCCACACCACCGGCTACACCGACGACCACGCCAAGTCCGGCCTCGACGCCACCTTCCCCGCCATCGAGACCTGGCAGAACCAGTTCAAGGCCTACGAGATCCTCGTCGACGACCCCGAGTTCACCTCCGTCTGCCCCAAGACCGGCCTCCCCGACTTCGGCCGCCTCACCATCCGCTACATGCCCCGCCACAGCTGCCTCGAGCTCAAATCCCTCAAGGAATACCTCTTCACCTACCGCAACCTCGGTATCTTCCAGGAAAACATCGTCAACCAGGTCCTTGACGACGTCGTCAAAGCCTGCGACCCCGTCTGGGCCGTCATCGTCGGCGACTTCCGCCCCCGCGGCGGCATCTCCACCGTAGTCACCGCCACCTATCCCCGCGAAGAGTCCCGCCCGAAGTAGCCCCGCAAAAATAAATCTAAAACCTGGCGCATTTTTCACCCCCGAAAAAGCGCCAGCCAAAACACCACATCAGCCACGCAAATCACCACATCCTCACCACCAATTCACCACCACAAAACACCCCGAAAATCCCATATCCCTAACAAAACCACCTCTCCACCACGCCACAAAAAAATCACCTGAAAACCCACCTGCTATCCTTCCAGCGAGATGGCCTCCTCGACCACGCAGAAGCCCGAACCCTCCCGCGCCCCCTCCGTCGCCGGAGCCACCACCGCCCTCGTCCTCCTCACCGCCCTCAACTTCGTCAACTACATCGACCGCTACATCCTCCCCGGCGTGCAGGAACAAGTCAAAGCCGAGTTCCACCTCTCCGACGAACACATCGGCACCCTCACCTTCTGGTTCATGATCGCCTACATGTTCACCTCGCCCATCACCGGATGGCTAGGCGACCGCTTCCCCCGCAAGCCCATGATCGTCATCGCCGCCCTCTTCTGGGCCGCGATCAACTTCCTCACCGCCACCGTCCACTCCTACGACTCGCTCAACATCCGCCACGCCGCCCTCGGCATCGGCGAAGCCAGCTTCGGCATCTTCGCCCCCTCTCTCCTCGCCGACTACTACGCGCCCGACCAGCGCAACCGCGTCCTCACCATCTTCAACGTAGCCATCCCCGTAGGCGCAGCCCTCGGCTATCTCGTCGGAGGCACAGTAGGCGAACACTACGGCTGGCGCATGTCCTTCATCGTCTCCGCCATCCCCGCCGCCCTCCTCGCCATCCTCATCGCCATCTTCCTGAAGGAGCCAGCCCGCGGAGCCAGTGGAGACTCAGCCGCCAGCGGAGATTCAGCCGCCGGCGAACACGGTAAAGCCAAGCTCGAAAAGGGAACCATCCTCTCCCTCATCAAAAACCCCGCCTACCTCTGCTCCATCCTCGGCTACGCAGCCGTAACCTTCTCCCTCGGAGGCATCTCCTGGTGGATGCCCTCCTTCCTCCAGCGCATCGACGGCCGCAGCCAGTCTTCCGCTGCCTACATCATGGGAGCCATCACTGTAGTCGCCGGCCTCGGCGGCACCATTACCGGTGGAACCATCGCGCAACGCTGGTCCCGCACCAACTCCAAAGCCCTCTACCTCGTCCCCGCCATCAGCGCCGCCATCGCCGTCCCACCCGCTCTCCTCTGCTTCTTCGGCCCCCACTCCCTCACCCTCTACGGCCTC
The DNA here is from genome assembly GCF_040358255.1 of Tunturibacter gelidoferens. NCBI lineage: Bacteria > Pseudomonadati > Acidobacteriota > Terriglobia > Terriglobales > Acidobacteriaceae > Tunturiibacter > Tunturiibacter gelidiferens. The sequence continues at coordinate 4,065,941 of NZ_CP132938.1, read as the reverse complement.
GGAGCCGCCATCTTCCTCATCTTCCTCGGTACCGGGCCCGTCAACGCCGCCACCCTCAACGCCGTCCGCCCGGAGATCCGCGCCACCGCCATGGCCGGCCAGCTCTTCATCATCCACGCCCTCGGCGACGCCATCTCCCCCCGCATCATCGGCGCCGTCAGCGACCGCTCCACCCTCAATCTCGGACTCGGTTCCACCCTCATCACCCTGCTCCTCGCCGCCGTCATCTTCTCCATCGGTTCCCGCTACGCCCCACCCCTCCATCACGAAATCCCAACCGCCGCCTGACAACCTCTGCACATCGAGAGAACTAGAGCCAAGTAGCAGTTGGCGTGGAATCGGCCGTGCCCTTTTGGTTTGTCATTCCCGAAGGGAATCTGCGGTCGCCTTCCTCCACACCAACAAATCCGCTCTAAAAGTAGCGCTCCTTCGCCCGCCTCGTGATCACCCTAACCACCAACGCACTTCCATCACAACTCCATTCCCAAGGCTGCCTCTTTGCTCGAAGCCCGAGAGGTGAGACCCTGAACTTACGTGCTCCTATCGCTCCATTCCATACTCACAGCGCTCTCATGGCTCATCGCCCTCGCCTGGCTCTGGAAGGCCGTCACCTCGGCCATCGGTCTACCCCGCATCCCGGACCTCACCGCGCCCGAACACAATCGAACCCCAGCCAACAATCCATCCATCACCGTCATCGTTCCCGCTTGCAACGAAGAAAAGAATATCGACGCGTGCCTCAACTCTCTTCTTCAGCAGGACTGCACCAATCTCCACATCATCGCCGTCGACGACCGCTCCACCGACAACACCGGCGCGATCATGGACGCCCTCGCCGCGAATCATCCGGACAAACTCACCATTCTCCACATCACCGAACTCCCCGCCGGCTGGCTCGGCAAAACCCACGCCATGGCCTTCGCCGCACGCCACGCCATCTCCCTCCACCAGCCCCACTATCTCCTCTTCACCGACGCCGATATCCTCTTCCACCCCGACACCCTCCGCCTCGCTCTCGCTCACACCGTCGCCACCCAGGCCGACCACTTCGTTCTCCTCCCCACCGCTACCGTCAAATCTGCAGGCGAGGGCATGCTCCTTAGCTACCTTCAGGTCATGGGCCTCTGGGCGGTCCGTCTCTGGCGCGTCTCGGACCCAAAGGCCCTCCGCGACGCAGTCGGAGTCGGAGCCTTCAACCTTCTCCGTACCCCCGTCTATCAACAATTCGGTGGCTACGAGGCCCTCCGCATGGAGATCGTCGAAGACGTAGCCCTTGGCACCCGAATCAAACGCCAGCGCTTCCGTCAGCGCATCGCCAGCGGCCCGGGACTGGTCAGCGTTCACTGGGCCAGAGGCGTCTCCGGCATCCTCAACGGCATGACGAAGAACTTCTTCGCCATCTTCCGCTATAACCCCACCGTCGTCATTCTCTCGTGCCTCTGGATCACAGTCTTCTGCATAGCTCCCGTCTTCTTTCTCGCCCTCCCAAATACCCGCACCGCGGCGATCCTTACTCTCGCCTCCGTAGCACTTCTCTACGTTCTATCCAGTCGCAAGAGCAGAGTGTCCCCTTGGTACGCCGTCCTCTTTCCAGTCAGCGCCGCGCTCATCGTATCCACCATCCTCCGTTCCATGCTCACCACTCTCAAGCAAGGCGGCGTCACCTGGCGTGGCACCTTTTACCCACTCTCTGAGCTCCGCAAGAAACAGCGCCTCACTGACACCGGGAGCTAACCTACAAAGAAGATCTCGAGCGAATCCTGCATCGCAAAGCATCACAAAAAATACCAGGTAATTAAGGAATCGTTTATCTACGGTTTTCTCTCAAAGTTTTTTAGCGACCGGAAAAGCGGAGACGCGGTTCTATGGCTTCCCCCTTTTACTTCGTCCGGGTAAGGAGCACATCTTGAAAGAGTTCCCGCGACTTGTATTCTCATTCTCAGCTCGTGGCTCAGATCGCCAAAGCCAGACGATGGACCGGACACACTTCGTCAAGTGGCAGAAGGTCTCCGGCAACATCGTGATGGTATCGATTTTGAGACCATAGCTGAAAGAAACGAGGTTTGAATGGTTCCGTCTCCTGCATCACCGAAACCTTTTCGGCTTTGGCCGTTCGTACTCATCGCTGCGGTGGTGGGCATCGCCGCAGTCGGTTTCGCATACACGGCTGGATGGCTATCACCCAACAGGCTGACCCCCAAAAAGTTGGTAGCGGGATTGGCTCCTCCGGGCGGCCCGGCATTGGGTCATCGCCGCAATCACGCGAAAGGCATCTGCTTCACTGGAACGTTTGAGGCGAACGGCGAAGGTTCATCACTCTCCAAAGCGCCAGTCTTCGTCCGGGGCCAATATCCGATTGTGGGACGGTTCAACCTTGGCACTCCGAATCCGAATGCTGAGGACGCAATGGTGCGTGTGCGCGGTCTCGGCATCCTCATCACCACGCCAGACGGGCAGGAGTGGCGCAGTGCGATGATCAATGCACCGATCTTTCCCGTTTCGAATCCGCAGGCTTTTTACGACCTCCTGACGGCCTCCGCAAGCAAGGATCCCGATGCGATGAAGAACTTCATTGCCGCAAATCCGGGGTTCCTTACGTTTCTCCCCTGGGCTAAGAGTGACCAATGGACCGAGAGCTATGCGGAGGAGCCTTACAACAGTCTCAACTCCTTTCTGTTCGTCGATGAGTCCGGCGCGAAGCATCCGATCCGCTGGTCGTTGATCCCAGCGGCGCAACTTGTTTCTATTTCGCCAGCAGATCTGGCCAAGCGCGGTCCCGATTATCTCGAGCAGGAGATCACGCAGCGTGTGGCCGCGGGCCCTCAGCACTGGAATCTGATGGTCACCGTTGCCAACCCCGGCGACCCGACTGCGGACCCCAACAAGGCGTGGCCCGCTGATCGTCGTACGATCAACGTTGGAACCATGACGGTGCAGCAGATCGAACCAGAGCGCGACGGCCCGTGCCGCGACATCAACTTCGACCCAACCGTACTGCCAGCCGGAATCACTACGTCGGATGATCCATTCCCCGCTGCACGCTCGGCAGCGTACTCCCGGTCGTACAACAGCCGCACCGCCGAAGAGGCCGACTACCCGCGTAACGCGACAGGAGCCAGGCAATGACGACAAGCCGCACACGCTTCACCGCGCCGCAGAGATTACCCCACTGGCTCATGGCAATCTGCATTCTGTCCATGCTGTTTATCGGTGTAGGTATGGTCTCGACCATCACCAGCAAGTACCTGACATTAGTCCAGATTCATAAGCCGCTCGGCATAGCCATCCTGGTGCTGGCGCTGATTCGTCTGACGCTACGCATCATCTACGGTGCGCCCTCACTGCCCGCCGATCTACCGGAGCCGATAAAGCTAGCTGCGATCTCATCGCAGTACATCTTCTATATACTGATGATCGCCATGCCGCTGATCGGCTGGGCTATGTTGTCTGCTGCGGCCTACCCTGTGGTGCTCTTCGGCAGTGTGCATCTGCCATCGATCCTGCCGGTAAATCCCAGTCTGCATACGCTGCTATGGCGCGCACATCACTACCTGGCCTTCGCCTTTTTTGCATTCATCCTGATGCACGTCGCCGCAATGATCTTTCACAAACTGATCAGAAACGACGGCATCTTTGAAACAATGGCTCCCGGGTCGACACACGACTACTCAGAGAGCAAGTGAGCAAAATTTACTTGTACGACATGCACGATATGCGTCCAGTTGGCGATTACTCAACATAAGCCGACTTATGAGGACTTACGAAGTCGAACGCTCCGGAATTCTGGAGCATTCGCTAGCTTGACAAGCGGTAAACCTCGATGTGAACGCCTTGTTTAACCAGAACCACGTAGTTCCCTGAAACTACACTGGCCAAAATTCCCGTCACACCCTTCCAATTATGCGAGAGAGGAATGGTGAGCACTCTTTGCTTCGTTGTCGTTGAGAGCACGTTCGCTGTGTGCGCGGAAGTGGTGACAAACATGCCGTCCGCGTGACTCTTGCCTTCTCTGCAATCAGCCAGCGCCAAATGTAGCTCCTTATTGACGTCCATCTCTCGGCAGCCAAGAGCGAAATTCAAGGGTTCTGTGGTGTGCGGACCGGGTAAAGCTTCGACCGAGTCGACATTAGCTCGACTCACAAGAACAGCACAGCCATCGGTTACATTCGCGATTACGGGTTTTGTCCAACCGGTTGCACCCGCTTGTAGCTTCATCAACGACTCATACTCACAGCGATCTCGTGCAAGCAGTGTTGGCAGCTCGAGCGCAGCTGCCAAATAGTGATCTGTAACCGTGCGGAAGGAAGGTCCAATCTCCGTGACCCGTCTGTCCAGTCCTGTCGTAATGAGATCATCGTTCTCATTGAAGGCCCATACACTATCTGCGATCAAAGGATCGGTCGTAGTCTGCTGAGAGATCGAAGTAAAGCTTTTTAGATCAATCAGAGTGACAACCGCGCTTCGATTGCGTTCGGTCGGTCCGATGGCTCCACTTCGATAATTGATCCGCACTAGGATGTACCGGCCATCCCTGCTCAAGTTGAGATCAGTGCTAATTGAAACCTGCGTTCCTTGGCTTTTGTCTCCAGTAATTTCCAACGTGTCTTCCGTTGGAGACTTCGTGTCCCAGCCGCGTAAGCGCTTAAGGACCCATGCCCCATCTGCTTGAGGAACCAGAACCAACAGGCTGTGCTGATGATCAAGTAAGACGACACTGCTTGGCAGCGTGATCTGTTCGCTCATGCTGAACCCATTCCTCCGTTCCTCCTTGGCGTGAAGCGTATAAACCTCGGATGGAACAGGTGGTTGTGACACACCGAGGTCGGAGAGTAGCGCAATCAGAACAAAGGAGGTCAGGGAAAAACGCATACGGGATCATAGCAATGTATGCGTTCTCAGCGCGAAACCATGTTTTCTTCTGCCTCGGTTCGGGTTGGTAACGCGCTTCTCTGCACTTGGACGAGAAGACGCATTTCGGGGCAAGTGAACGTGTCACCTCAGCACCCAAACGCTTGGAGTACGATTTTTTACGCTTCCGCTCTGATCGGCCCGTCAAAATCTGTCAAGCCCTGAAACGAAACAAACCCTTGCAAAACAGAGACTTCCACGTGGCGTATTAGTTCCGCCCCAAAAGCTATACTTGTTATGAAGACCAAAACCGAATTAGCTCCGGAGATTATCCGGGCTAATCTATTGATAACAAATATTTTAGGCGCAACTCATTTATTATGAATATTTTAAAGGCACAATCACCCTGTAAGCTATTGAATACTAGTATTTTACGCCCAAAATACCCACAGGGGGAGGGGTGCCCGAACCAGACTTTGGGCCAAACAGAATCAATACTTTGCACGAAAGGAGCTTTTGGAATGCAAGTGAAGTCCAGACCTAAAGTCTCTCTTTCGAAGACTTTGCGCAAAATCAGATAGGGGAGGGGGTACCCTACACCTCTACCAGCACTCGCCCATACCGTTTCTCGACATACTCATCAAGGATCACCTGAAACTCCTCAACGATCTGATCACCCTTCAACGTGGTGAACAGCTTGCCGTCCACATAAACCGGAGCCTTAGGCTCCTCAAACGTCCCAGGCAGCGAGATTCCAATATTCGCATGCTTCGACTCGCCGGGCCCATTGACGATGCAGCCCATCACCGCCAGCTTCAACTCCTCGACCCCCGGATACTGCTTCTTCCACTCCGGCATCGAAGCCACAAGGTAGCCCTGAATCCGCTCCGCCAGCTCTTGGAAGTAGGTCGAAGTCGTTCTGCCGCAGCCAGGGCAACTCGTCACCTGCGGCATGAAGCTGCGAATCCCAAGCGACTGTAGAATCTGCTGTCCACAACGCACCTCCTCCGACCGGTCCCCACCCGGCGTCGGAGTCAAACTAACCCGGATCGTATCCCCGATCCCAGACAGCAGCAAAGGAGCCAGACCCGCAGCCGAAGCCACCACGCCCTTCATCCCCATCCCGGCCTCGGTCAGCCCGAGATGCAGCGCATAGTCGCAACGCTTCGCCAACTCGGTATAAACATCGATCAGATCTCGAACCCCCGACACCTTCGCCGACAAAATAATCTGATCCCGTCGCAATCCATACCGCTCCGCGGCAGCGGCGTTATCAAGAGCCGACACCACCATCGCCTCCATCATCACGTCGCGAGCGGCCAGGGGATTGGCCGACTTCGAATTTTCGTCCATCATCTTCGTCAGCAGCGCCTGATCGAGCGAACCCCAGTTCACACCAATCCGCACCGGCTTTTGATGCTCAACCGCAACCTCAACCATCGTCCGGAAGTTGTCATCGTCCTTCCGACCGATCGACACATTGCCCGGATTGATCCTGTACTTCGCGAGCGCCTTCGCCGTCTCGGGATACTTCCGCAGCAGTAGGTGACCGTTGTAGTGAAAGTCGCCAATGATCGGAGTCGACCAGCCCTTCTTCGCCAGCTCCTCGACGATCGCCGGCACAGCCTTCGCCGCCTCGTCATTGTTGACCGTCACGCGCACCATCTCCGAGCCGGCGCGAGCCAGCGCCGCAATCTGCTGCACCGAACTCTCGACATCAGCCGTATCCGTATTGGTCATCGACTGCACCACAACCGGCGAATCCGACCCAACTCGAACTCCACCAATGTTCACCGTTACCGCACGTCGACGCTGTATCTCAGGCATAAACTCTCCACCCTCAAGTTTACCACCGCAACACCAACAACCTACGCGATACACTACCGAAACGTGGCCCGGTAGCTCAGTTGCATAGAGCAGCGCACTCCTAACGCGAAGGTCGCAGGTTGGACTCCTGCCCGGGCCACCACCAGCAAAAATATCTGAAGCTCGGTACCCGTCAGGACTCCTGCCCAAGCCACCACGCCACAAATGTCCGAATCGCGCTTCGCGTCAGGACTCCTGCCCGGGCCACCACCAGCAAAAAATATCTGAAGCTCGGTACCCGTCAGGACTCCTGCCCAAGCCACGACCGCCAAACGAACCCCAAACGCAAGCCTGACAAAGCGTTGACATCTGTTGCTTTACACGAATTCACGACGTTGTTCGGAATATTTATCTGATCTATACTCGAACTGTTTCCGGTGGTTGCTTCCAAGGAGCAAACCAAAAGGGAATCCGGTGAGAATCCGGAACTGCCCCGCAGCGGTAATCAGGAACGAAAGCTCTAAACAAAGCACTGGTCTGGTTGCGGACTGGGAAGCTGGAGCCATTAGGTAGCCTGTGAGTCCGAAAACCTGCCGAAAACAGTGCCTAAATTGGGCACAATGACACACGCTTCCGAGGGGAAGGTCGGGTGGCCGCAGCCTAATTCATGAGCTGCGTTTCCCGACGATTCTTGCGGCGGCGAGTCAAGAAAGAAAGTCGCATGATGAGAGTTGGAGAGAGTTTCTGCCCTGGAATTCTTCATGCCGTCCAGGCGAAAGACGGTCTACTCACTCGGATAAGAGTGCCGGGAGGGATGATTACTCCAAGCCAACTCACCGCTGTCGCAGAACTTTCCGCTTCATTCGCGGATGGGAACGTCGACATCACTTCACGATCAAATATCCAACTGCGGGCCATTAAGACTAAAGATCTCAGCTCCTTAGTTCACGGTCTCGACCTCGCGGGCTTTCTTCCATCACCGTTACATGACCGAATCCGCAATATTGTGGCAAGTCCCTTCGCAGGCTTAGGCTTCGGCGAGATCTTGGATACTCAGCCATTCGTTCGAGAGCTAGATCGTCGTCTCATCGCCGATCATGTGATAGCCGGTCTACCGCCTAAGTTCAGTTTTGCCATCGATGGCGGAGGACGCTGGTTTGGTCGCGACTGCGACGATCTCGCCCTACGAGCAGTGAACGTTGATAACACGCCTCTGTTTCACCTCGCAATCGGGGGGATCCTGTCTGGCTTTGGCGTAAGAGTCGATGAGGCCGTGGACTGCATACTCGAGGCTGCAAAGATGTGCGTCGAGATCTCAAAAGAACTCGAAATGCCTGCAAGGGGAAGGAAAATCGCGTCAGCACCAAGAGCGATGAATCGATTGCTCGACGCGTTATCTGATTTTCTCGTGGCTTGTCCGTTTCCCGACGGTTTAGGCGACGTCGACGATATGCCGGTAGGAATCTACCCATGCGAGCGAGTGGGTTTCGTAGACTTGGTTCCCTCGGTTCCTCTTGGACGACTAACTGCAGAGCAGATAAGGTGTATGGCCTCAATCGCAAAGAGATGGGATGGAGATATTCGATTGGCTCCATGGCGAGGTGTTGTCCTCGGATCTATTCCTGAAAGTTCGGTCAGTCAGATTACTGCAAAGCTTGAGGCAGTTGGTCTATCGTCTGATGGCAAAGATGGATACCGGGGGGTAGCTGCTTGTGCGGGCATTGTCGGCTGTGATGCCTCTCTGGCTGATGTGAGACATCATGCATCTTTGTTGGCGCTCCGCCTAGCCGGCCGCTACACACAACCAGGCTGGACGGTCAATATTTCAGGATGTGAAAAACAATGCGCGATGCGAAGTGGTGCGACCGCCGAACTGATAGCAAGTTCCTCGGGCTACAGTTTGCGGATCAATGGGCAATTTATTGCTTCAAACTGTTCGCTTGAATCTGCCATCGACAACGTGGCCGCATGTCAGGCAGAAATACCCATTGAGGTTTTTTCGTGAGGATGATTTATAAGAAAGACGCGCAGGATATTTATCGAGAATCCTTTGAGATTATCAGGGCTGAGTCCGACCTGTCCGCCTTTACACCAGACCTCGCTCGGGTGGTGGTAAGGATGATTCACGCATGCGGGATGACGGATCTGCCGCAATACGTCTCTGCCTCACCGACTGCGATTGAAGTTGGTGAGCAGGCGCTCCTCGCAGGAAAGCCCATATTTTGTGATGCAAATATGGTGGCAAATGGGATTACCCGATCCAGGCTTCCAAAAGACAATGAAGTGATCTGCACCCTGAGCGATCCAAAAACTGGTGAGATAGCGAGGAGATTTGACACGACTCGCAGTGCGGCAGCTCTGGAACTTTGGCGCGACAAGCTTGACGGTTCTATTGTCGTGATCGGAAATGCACCCACGGCTTTGTTCCACCTGCTCGAAATGCTCGAAGCAGGTGCACCGACTCCCGCTCTCATCATCGGCGTTCCTGTTGGCTTCGTCGGCGCTGCGGAGTCCAAGATGGCGCTAGAGACTAACCCCCTGAATCTACCTTATTTGACAATACGAGGACGTCGCGGTGGAAGCGCCATCGCAGCGGCTGCCGTCAACGCTCTGGCAAGTGAGGAAGAATGATCGAGAGCACGATGCCAGGACAACTATTCGGTGTTGGACTAGGACCTGGCGATCCAGAGCTTATCACTCTCAAAGCTCTACGCATCATCAGGCAAGCTCACGTTGTTGCTTATCCGACAGCTAAGCACGGCCAGAGCAACGCGCGTTGTATCGTGAGCTCAGAGTTGACGCTCGAGCAGATTGAGTTGCCGATGATCTACCCAATCACAACGCAGACGACGGATCACCCAGGCGGGTACGAGGCAATCATCGCCCAGTTCTATGACGACATGGCTGAGCAGATCGCCGCTCATCTTCATGATGGTCGAGACGTCGCGGTTCTTTGTGAGGGCGATCCATTTTTCTATGGCTCTTTCATGTATCTTCACGACAGGCTAGCTCACCGTTTCTCTACCGAGGTGATTCCCGGAATCCCGTCCGTGATGGCGGCTGCGGCAAGGCTCTCGACTCCTCTCGTTAGAAGGGATTCAGAGCTGACTATACTGCCTGCAACTCTTTCAGAAGATGCATTGGTCGCCCGGCTAAATCCTTGGAGCGCATTCGCGATAATGAAGTTAGGCCGCAACTTCACGAAGGTGAAAAACGCTTTGTCCAGAGCTGGGGTCCTAAGTAAGGCCCTCTATATTGAACGCGCAACGATGAGCCGGGAGCAGATAGTTCACCTCAGTGATGTAGATTCTGCTAATGTTCCCTACTTTTCGCTTATCCTCGTTCCTGATTCGCGGCCGGATCAAATCGACAAGTCTACGGCTCGTCCAGGTCAGATAACGGTGGTTGGGGTCGGACCTGGCTCAGCCGAGTGGATTACGCCGGAGGCGCAGCAGGTATTGGCTGAGGCAACCGATCTGGTAGGGTACCAACGATATCTGGACCGCGTTCCACTTCGATCCGGTCAACGTCGCTTCGGATCTGACAACAAGGTGGAGGCGGAGCGCGCGCAGCATGCTCTTTCCCTCGCCGCATCTGGCAGGCGCGTATGCGTCGTTTCGTCCGGCGATCCAGGAATCTTTGCAATGGCCACTGCCGTATTGGAGTCGGTCGATCAGGGGCCGGAGGCTTGGCGTTCTCTAGACATCCGCATCGTTCCTGGGATATCGGCTATGCAGGCGGCAGCAGCCAGAATTGGTGCTCCCCTCGGCCACGACTTTTGCGTTCTTTCGCTGTCCGATCGTTTGAAACCTTGGGAAGTTATTGTGAAGAGGCTGCACGCGGTGGCTTCCGCTGATTTCGCATTGGCGATTTACAACCCAATCTCTTCCGAGCGAAAGTGGCAGTTGGCAGAAGCACAAGCAATTCTCTCAGGATACAGAGCTCCCGAGACGCCGGTGGTATTCGCCCGCGCTGTCGGCAGGCCTGATGAGAAAATTGTGATTACAGACCTCGCGCGATTCGACCCGGACCTGGCTGATATGCAGACGCTCATCCTCGTAGGCTCCTCTACCACTCGCAACCTTGCGCTGTCGAATCACCGGGAGATGATCTACACTCCGCGAACCTATGGAGTTTGACCAATCATGCTGCTAACTCAACTTGGAACTGCGAGATCGGATGTTAGGGAGAACTGGTTATCGATCGTCGGGATCGGCGAAGATGGTTGGGATGGCCTCAGCCCAGCAGCGAAACAAGCTGTAGAGTCTGCGGAGTTTCTTTATGGCGGAGTTCGCCATCTTGCCCGTGTTACGTCGGTTCGTGCGATGCAGGTGGCGTGGCCATCTCCTATGGCCTCTGCGGTGCACGAGATCCTGACACACCATCGAAGGCGGAGTAAAGTAGCGGTTTTAGCCAGTGGCGATCCTATGCTGTTTGGGGTTGGTGTGACGCTCACGCGCGAGTTGGATCCCGCCGAATTTCTCGTTATACCGCACGTCTCTGCGTTCTCCCTTGCCTGCGCCCGCCTCGGCTGGCCAATTTCTGAGACGGTTCTGGTATCGTTGGTCAATCGCCCGATCGAGCAAATACACAGGTACCTCCATCCAGGTCAGCGGTTGATACTTTTCTCTGAAGATGGCAATACTCCCGCGGCTGTCGCGCAACTTCTAACCAACGGTGGGTACGGATCAAGTCAGTTTACCGTCTTCGAATATCTGGGCGGCTCTGCAGAGAGACGTCGGGACGACCGAGCAGACGCGTGGTCCGTAGAACAGTGCGGTGATTTGAATCTGATTGCGGTCGTTTGTGTTGCGGATCCTGACACGAGAGCTTTGCCGATTGTTCCGGGACTCTCCGACGATTTCTATGTGACAGATGGGCAACTGACAAAGCGTGAAGTTCGTGCCGCTACGCTTGCACGTCTCGCCCCGTTACCAGGGGAACAGTTATGGGATGTGGGTGCCGGCACTGGGACAATTGGTATCGAATGGATGCGCTCTCACCCTTCATGCTCGTGCATTTCCTTTGAAGAACGCGAAGATAGGGCCGCAAAAATTTTAACCAATGCGAAGAGGCTTGGTGTGCCAGGCTTGAAGGTAATCAGGGGACGTGTGCCGTCAACTTTCGGCGACCTGCAATCACCAGACGCGATCTTTATCGGCGGCGGCATCACTGGCGATAGCTTATTCCAGGCTTGCTGGGACAAACTCTCGAAAGGCGGCCGAATCGTTGCGAACGCGGTAACCATCGAAAGCGAGACAGCGGTAGCGGACCGGCAAAAATTGTACGGCGGCGAACTTGTGCGAATCCTCGTAGCTCGAGCGGAGCCCATAGGCGGCGTGCTTGGATGGCGACATCTGATGCCGATTACCCAATGGTCGGTGGTGAAATCATGAATATGCCTTGTTCGATCGGGATTGGCTGCTCCTCTCGTGCGACAGCTTCGGACGTGATTCAGCTTATCCAAGAGTGTGTAAGTGAAATCGCTCCCTACAGCATCCTAGCAACGTTGGATCGTTGCTCAAGTATCGGGGAGGATGTCGCCGCCACTCTCAAACTGCGGCTCATGCTGTTTCCAGCGGCTGTTCTGGCGCAGGTTCGCGGAATAAAAAGCCAATCGCCACTGGCTGCATCAAAAGTTGGGACCGCCAGTGTCGCGGAGGCCTCGGCGTTGGCTTCTCTGGGACCCATGAGTCGTCTTATTTTGCCACGCCAAACGGGACGTTTCTGCACGTGTGCGGTGGCGATTCTGTCATGACAGTTCATTTCATTGGAGCAGGACCTGGCGCGCCCGACTTACTTACGCTGCGGGGAAGGGACCTGATTCGTCGTTCCCCAGTGTGTCTGTATGCAGGCTCTCTAGTGCCGAAAGAGATACTCGCACATGCCCCACCTGACGCTCTTATCGTCGACTCGGCAGAGATGAATCTAGATGAGATCATCGCAGAGATATCCTCAGCTCATGAGAAGGGACTCGACGTCGCTCGAATTCACTCAGGCGACCTTTCAATCTGGAGCACGATGGCGGAACAGATCCGTCGTCTCACTGCTCTCGGAATTCCTTACGACGTCACTCCCGGCGTTCCGTCATTCGCCGCCGCTGCCGCTGCGCTCAATCAAGAACTGACGCTTCCTGCGGTAGCCCAAACCTTAATTCTGACAAGGACCTCAACTCGGTCTACTGCAATGCCAAACGGTGAAGATCTCGTAACTCTTGGTCGATCAGGCGCAACAATGGCGATTCACCTCTCCATCATGAACCTTGATATAGTGACGTCTCAGCTGTCACCGCTCTACGGTGCAGACTGCCCTGTAGTTGTCGTGTTCCGTGCAAGCTGGCCGGACGAAATGATTTTGCGAGGGACGCTAGGCACTATCCAGAAAATTGTTGCCAAATCGGGAGTAGATAAAAACGCTCTGATCTTGGTTGGACGATCTCTTAGCCACCCCGATTTTTGTGAGAGCTATCTCTACTCTGTTTCCAGAGAACGTGATGCGAAGACCCAGGACGGGACTGGATCTGTGCCCGCGGACGCAGATTATCATTTGCGGTCCGAAAGGTAGGATGTGGAACTTGGCCGACCTTAATCCAATATCGGGCGAAATAGAAAGCGCGCTCGATAGATCTCAAAGCCTGTTGCCGCGGATACTTATCCTTGGTGGAACCGGAGAGGGAATTGAGCTTGCTACGCGTCTTGCAAATAGAAAGGACCTGAGGACTATCTCGTCTCTGGCCGGACGAGTGAGGGAGCCTAAGCGTCCTGAAGGCGTCGTCAGAGTTGGAGGATTTGGCGGTGTTGATGGTCTCGCTTCTTATCTGGTGAAAGAGAACATCAGGATGGTCGTTGATGCTACCCATCCTTTTGCCGTCCAGATCAGCCGTAACGCAGAGCTTGCGTGTGGAAGGTTAGGATTGCCACTAATCGGTTTCATTCGACCGCCGTGGGTACAGACAAAAGCAGATCTTTGGCATGAAGTAGCCGATTTTAGGGAAGCGGCCACTCTTGTGGATCGCCAGAAAGGACGCGTCTTTCTGTCGATCGGAAGACAAGAGCTAGGTTCGTTCGCTGTTTGTCATGGCACTTGGTTTCTGATTCGCGCTATCGAAGAACCGACCGGACCACTGCCCGATCTTCATAAAACCATTTTGCGACGCGGGCCATTCAATCTTGATGAAGAGTTGCAGTTATTGCGGGACCATTCAATCGATCGCGTAATTTCCAAAAATAGTGGCGGCTCGGCAACATATACCAAAATTGAAGCTGCACAACTTCTTGGAATTCCGGTAGTCATGGTGAAGCGGCCTGTCAAACATGCCATCGTAACTGTCGAGACACTTGAAGAAGTAATCTTGGAAATTAATCGCTTGGTTCGGTCAAATTGACACATCATGACGTCTTCCGAGCTTAAGCGCTGTTGTCGATGGCTGGTCGAACTGTTTCTTCGATCACACCTTGCCGATCAATAAAGGAATGTCAATATGAGGAAGCTATACATCATCGGAATCGGCGCGGGTAATCCGGAACACGTTACAATCCAGGCGATCAAGGCAATGAACCAGGTTGATGTGTTCTTTGTTACCAGCAAGGGGGAAGCGAAGAACGATCTCATGCAGTTTCGAAAAGACATATGCGAACGATACATCGACGAACCATCCTATAGGACCATCGAAATCGTCGATTTGGAACGCGACCCGTCCATAACTTCTTACACCTCACGAGTCGAAGCATGGCACAAGCAGCGGGCGCTAACATACGAAGCGCTGCTCAAAAATGAGTTGCAAGAGGATGAGTGCGGCGCTTTTCTCATATGGGGAGATCCGTCACTTTACGACAGCACACTTCGAGTAGTTGATCAGATTATTAGCCGAGGTCAAGTTCATTTCGATTACGAGGTAATCCCTGGGATTACAAGTATTCAAGCTCTGGCAGCACGCCACAAAATAACTCTGAATGGTATAGGGGAGTCGATTTGTATTACGACGGGTCGTCAGCTATCAGCTGGTTTGGTCTCCGACACTGAGAACGTTGTTGTGATGCTGGACGGAGAGTGCTCGTTCAAGAACGTGCTCAACCAGGAGGTGGAGATCTACTGGGGAGCGTACATCGGTAGCGATAAGGAGATCCTCTTATCTGGAAGAGTTACCGAGAAGGCGGAGATTATCGAGATGGCTCGAAGCGCGGCACGAGAGAAGAATGGGTGGGTGATGGACACCTATCTACTTCGGAACCCTTCGGCACGACGACCTTGAGTGCACGATGGGTATGGATTCCGGTTTTCGAACTTCAGTAAGGTAATTCTAAGAACAAGGTGATTTATTTTCAAAATCAAGGTCGTCCCGCTGAAGCGCGGCGATCACGCGCACGCGCAACCGAGATGACCATAGTGCGATAGTGGTAGGAGACTCGGGTGACAGCCCACATTGCGACTTCTCTGGAAGCGATGCTTGCTGCCCGAGTTCCGCACGTGGCTGTCTTACTCAACCGTTGACTTTTTTCCCCAGTCAAATCGTCTCCCCAGAATTCCCTTTACGATTAGGTGGTCGGTTCCGGCAGTAGAGCCTACGCCGACGCCGAAGTTGATCTCCCACTTGGGAGAGACGTTCAGGTCGGTCACGGCAAAGATTTGCTGCTGTTGATAATGCAGGGCATCGAAGGCTCCAATGCGTCCGTAATCGGCATAATATTCGAGGCCGCCACTGATCTGACGAGTGAAGTCGTAACCGACTTTGACGGCGGGCGAAAAGGCGAGTCCCTGCCTTACGTCAGGTCCGTGCAATGTACGCTCAAGCGCCGGGTTGAAGGCAAGATACCAGCGCCCTAAGGTTTTATCAATGATAGGGCGGATCTCCCAGGTCCAGGTGTCCGGCGAATAGACGGCTCTCTGATAGCCAATCTCGGTCGAAAGACTGAGTCCTATCGGGAGATGCCAGCTATCCGGTGCCCTCACTCGCGGCCTGATATGATCCCCTACCCATTGAACTCCGTGTCCCTCCTGCTCACTGGTAAAGACATAGAAACCGATCTCCGACCAGTTGTTAATCCCTTGGGTCAACTCAAGCGTCTCGTGTTCCTGGTGGTTGGTTGGGTACACGCCGTCGATCGTCTTGGTTTGGCCTGACGCGGTGTAGTTCGAGTGCAACTCCACCATCAGGTTCTTCGAGGGAACTGTGTCCGCACCGTACACTTGAATCTCGTAGTTCCCCTGAGCGTGTGCAACCCTTTCACTTGAGAACAAGAAAACAGCTAGGATTAACAGAACGCCGCAAGAGTAAAAAGTTGTCTGAACGACTTGCAAAGACAAAGAGCTACGCATACCGAAATACCATCATGAAACCTCGGTCCATATGATCCTGTTGGTGACAATGAAAAAGTGTCCTTCCCGGATTGTCCGCGACAAACTCGACCTCAGCTGTGCTCCTCGCTGGGACAAGCAAAACATCCTTCCTCAAGCCGTTCATCTCGGAGGCTCCGCCGAGCTTGCGCACCTCGAAGGTGTGGCGGTGCAGATGCATTGGATGATCATCTGCACTCAAATTCCTCAGCACAAGTCGATAGCGTTGCCCCGTTTTGAGGATTGGCTCGTCGGTATTCGGAAATGACTTCCCATTGATCCTCCAAAGTTCCTCGTTACCGTGTCCCTGGAACTTTGAGTCAAAGTCCAGAGCGATGCGAACGACCTCGTCTCCGCTCTGGTTGGTATTTCCCAAAGCTGAGAATTGGCGATAGTCCCAGATGAGAGCGTCCGGCTGTTTCCAGACTGGCTCACCAGCAGCCGTCGCGTACTCGATCACAATTCCCATGCCGGCTTCCTGAACATGTTTTCGTACTTCTCCAAGCACCCAAACGCCTGGCGCATTCATCTCGACCACAGCGCTTACCCTTTCGGCGGGCGCGAGACGCAGCATTGAGACGGTCTGCGGCCTTGGTACGGAATTGCCATCGAGCGAAATCACATGGAAGCTATGCCCCGGCAGCGCAATCCAGTGAACCTCCGTTGGACTCGAGTTGAGAACGTGTATCAGAACACGTTCGCCCTGCTTGACACGCACCGGATCGCCGGCTCCCAGCATCTTCCCATTGATGGTTGAGACATCGTAGACCGGATTCATGTAGCCGTCATCGCCTCCAGCAAAATGGCCGCCCCAATCATGGAGTCCGATAAAGACCTCACGGTCGTAGTTTCCCGCATGCTCGCGTGACTCGATCATGAGAAAGCCGTGCTGACCTCCATACTGCGCTTTGCCTAGGTTCTTACCTGCGAAGGTATGAGTATGGAACCAACGAAATCCGGGCGGATCGGGCTTGAAGGTGTATCGGACCGTGGCTCTAGGAGCGATCATCGGAGTGCCTTCTTCCATCGCTCCATCAATCTGCGACGGAAGAAACAAACCGTGCCAGTGGAGCACTTCGGGATCGGCAGTGAGGTTGCGCACCTCCACTGTTTGTTCCTGCCCTTGGCGCATGCGTAGAAGCGGGCCGGGAACCTGACCGTTGTAAGCGATCGTGCGGAAGTGGTGTTTAGGCGAGGCCTCGAGCATGTACGGAGCGATCTCAATCGTTATGTCCGGAGCGGCCGCTGCCGCGGCAGCGCCCAGAAGCATGGACCCCGCGGCCATGCCTGAAAGCTGTGTGAAGCGTCTGCGAGTCAGCATCGTTGAATATCCTTGTTGGGTCATGACGTCAGTCTCTAGGAGAAGGCGGCGCAAGTAGACGCGGTCTGAACAGGGGGCAAGCCTGTGTGGTCGTTAGATAGGATGTTCAATCCAAGAGTTCGTATTCTTAGCGTAGCCTGTTTCCAGTTTGAAAGTTGTTCGACAAGCGTCAGATTGACGTCAACTTCTTTGGCAACCTTGAGGATGAAGACGTTGGAGTCCTTTAATCCCCATTTGACGTAAGACGATGAAGTGAGTTTTGGCAGTGCCCCTGGCCTTCTTGATGCCATGCTGCCAAACGACGGACAACGACTCCATCGGAAATTGTTTACCGCCTATCTCCGTCGTATTGGAGACAGACCATTGGGTGGGATACTGGGTCGGATTCGTCCACGCGGCATCGCAACAGAACTCTGCTCAGGTGTTCAGTGATGCAGCCACCATCTACAAGGTGGATGCAGACGCGATTAATCTCAAGGTGAAAGAGTAATTCGGGGTGAGACAGAAATCATTAGCCCGTCAAGAAGCCTATTGCGAAAGTCGGAAAGAAAGTGCAAGCCGCCCGGACAATCAGTCCTCTTCGAGACTTCTGCCAACGAGCGGTTCCTCTCTTTGCTCCGACACGGGCTGTCGCGGACAGTCACGTATGCCCATTATGTCGAAGGCGTATTGCATCAACTCAAAGTGAGTTATTAAAAATGAGCTACGGAATCGGAAATAATGGTTGATGGTGCTCTTAGTTGGTCCTTGGCGAGCCCAAACAAGGAGGCTTTATGGCGGTGACTGCGCCCACATTTACCTCGCAAACTCTGAGCAGTAAGAGCGACACCCAATCGACGTCAGAGCAATCGCGTCGAGGCCTGTCAGACAGAGCCCGATGATTTTGAGTCGCAAGGATCATTGTGGGGTCCGAGGGTGAGGACAGAGTCTTCCACTGGTTAGCTGCGGAGACTGGATTGCGGTCTGGCGAACTTGCAGGGTTACGGCTGAGTGATATCGACGGGGAACGTCTGACCGTCAATCATTCCGTCTGGCTCGGCAGAGAACAGGCAGGGAAGACGAACAACGCTATTCGGAGCTTGGCGCTGTCACCGCAGCTTAGATCTCTTCTGTGGGAGCAGATCGCACGGCAGAGAGCAAAGGGCCACGAATACCTGTTCTCATCAAAGAACGGCAAACCACGAGACATGAACGTGTACCGCCGTCGGAAGATGATTGCGCGACTCAAGTCCTCTGGAGATACCGCAGGCAGGGTTCCATGCCTTCACCAATGCTCGACCCCTCAGCGTCACGCTGAAGACGATCAAGAGCGGATAGGACATGCGCTCACGGGTTCCTACCCCTTGGACGTGCACGGCGGTCAACCTGAATGGGGACGGAATCTTGAGACTGCACAGCATTTGGGTGCGGGCTTGAGAGAGCCGTTAACGAGACGATTGCGAAGCTCGAAAACGCAGCCCAAGCGGTCACTAATAACGGCTTATCTCCGTTCAAAGAAAGAGGGCTCGGGAGCTGATATCTCCTAAGCCTTGTAATATCAATATGTTCTTTGGTTGCGGGGATCTGCAACGCCCCGAATTTGCTATCGCTGCCTTTGCTTTGAATAAGATACGTCCTGCCGTATAGCCGTTCAAAGGGTCATCATCAAAACGTTTACGACAACTGGCAATGTCCCGATACTAAAATTTAGTAAACCCAGTTGCGAAGATACCCAACAAGATATATGTTCAGCTAATGATGAACTAAATCTCAGCATAAATTTACTAAATCGAAGGAAGAGAAGAATGAATACCAGTAAAGCTTGGGTTGAACTTGCCCTGAAAATCTTATCGTGCAACCAAAAGGATCTCGCTCGACGTGTCGCAGTGTCGCCGACTCAGATCAGCAAATGGAAGAACGGCGAGCATATGTCTACGGACATGGAAGACAAATTTCGAGCGCTTGTGGATATCGGAGAAAAGCATCCGGAATTCGTGCTGTGGGCAGACTCGCTTGAAGATGCCGACAAATGGGATAGGCTCATCCACCGCTTAGCCGAAGAGGCCCAAGACAGTGCCGAAACCGGATACAACACGGAACCACTTCAAGATGACCTTGGGCTATTGTGTGTACAGGTTTCCGATACGCTCAGTAATATGGGAGTCGAACCGCCGGAAGTCTTTCCGCCGGAGCTAGATCGCTATTTCAACGGTGTTGACGGCAGTGGTGACGATGAGGCCGATGACGATGATCCTGAAGCTCCTGACCCGCTTTGGGAGTTGCTTGAGACGAACCCATATTCAGCCGCCATTCACGACATCTTCGAATCGCTGAATGACGTGTGGGGGTTCTACGTCGCGTACGTCGCACAAGCGATCGATGATGACGATTTATCTCTAGTCGATACAACAAGTAATATTGAAGCGTGCTTGATGGATCTTGCCGCCTGCAAGATCCAGGTCGATGAAAAATTTGCACCCAAGTTCAGAACGTTCAGATACCGGGTAATGAAGGACTACCAGAAATGGCTAACCGCCGTCAAAGATGCAGCTTTCCGCACCGGAACTCCGCTCAGAGCCGAGTTGCTGGACATGGTAAGTGACACGCATGGGGAACTTGGGCACACGGCAGAAGCCGAGTCGTTAGGGTTTAACGCGAGTCGACTACATCCTGATATCTACATGAATGAACTTCTCGTTGGCATGAGAATCATTCATCAGGTCCTGCCAGCCATCTTAAAAAAACTCGACATCAACGACTTTGAACTGGACGAATCGAGCTTGCACATCAACATGAACCCATACCTAGCCTATGCGGATACGGCGGACGACGAGACCACATCTACCGCGGATGAGTAACGCGGCCTCGCCAATTTGCGTCAACCACAATACTCGCAAAAAGCGAACGAGGATGCCATTGCTGCGAGCCGACGTGGAGCGCGATATAGGCGGTTTCGTTTCTCCACTAAGGCCGACCAACTTTGTGCCTGATCTGGAACGAATCGCTAGGGATTTGAATGCCGTAACACGCTTACCGCTTTTTGGATTGAATTCGAAATGCCGCAACCAATTACTCTCAATCCGTCCCTTAAGGTGCTTCTTCCAGAGTTCAAGAAGAGGTGCGCTGCAATTCAGCAATACCAAAACAGTTCCACGGGTGGCATCAGCATCGACATGGTGCGGGAACTGCGAAGCACTTTCGTTGCGCCGCTGGTCAAACCGAGAAAGGCTCAACAAGAGGAAGAACTCAATTTACTGGCTACCCTCAGCGTGGTTATCGATCTCCTGACGCAAGGCTGGCGAATTAGCAATACGGACCCCGTTATCTTGGATTTTCCGGAGTGGTCGTCTGCGGAAGATGAAAAAGCACGAATCCGGCAAGCACACCTCATCGACCGCGACGCGCAGATTCCGGCATTCCTTTGGCACGTTGCTGAAGGCAAACGGAGAGGATGTCAAAACCGTCCAGGAGCTTTTAAGGCACGCCAACAGCAGGATCACACTTGATGTGTACACATAAGCGGTGAACTCAAACAAGCGGGGCTGCACAGAGCAAGGTTGTGAAGATGATGGTTCTAAATCTGGGTGAAATGAAGGATGAAAAACATGCTCAAAATGGGCGGTAAAAATCTTATTGCACCCATATCGAACCCAGATTTCGTTGTCACTTTAGGTCCATACGTTCCGTAAATCTTTTGGAATGTATGGCGGGGACGACGGGGCTCGAACCCGCGACCTCTGCCGTGACAGGGCAGCGCTCTAACCAACTGAGCTACGTCCCCAAAATTTCGTCTTCGCTAGCGATTATATCTCACTCAGAACAGGCTGATTCAAACTACACCAAAATCCTGATTCGCTGTCTCTTGAGCTCGGTTACGATCCCTTACGGAGACCCGCCTGTCCAACCCGACGACAAATGTAAGTCTATCAGATCAAGGGACACTTGGGTGTCCTCCCGTCCTTCCGTTAGCGGGCGTTTTTATAGATGAGCTCGAGCAACTCATCGTACATGGTCTGCCTCTCCTCTACCGACCCGCTGCGAATTGCCTGAGTCGCGCAGTGTGAGAGGTGATTCCGCATCAAGGCCCGAGCCACGGAACGAAGTGCCTCCTGCACGGAAGAGACCTGAGTAAGAATGTCGACGCAGTAGCGATCGTCCTCGACCATGCGCTGGAGGCCCCGGATCTGCCCTTCGAGACGCCGCAACCGACGCAGGTTGGAGGCCTTGATCTCGGGATCGACCCCAGTTGCCTTGCGTTCCGATTCGCGTACCTCGCAAGCGCAGGAATCCACCATCAAGTTCTTGTCTTGAGTAGTCGCTTTTTTTGTAGCCATATTTTTTCCTTATTCAAGCTTCAGCCCGCGCAATCGGAGGCTGTTTGTAACGACACTGAAAGAACTGAGCGCCATCGCGGCGCTGGCTATCACCGGGCTCAGCAGTAAACCAAACGCTGGATAAAGTACACCAGCCGCGACTGGAATTCCAATCACGTTATAGACGAAGGCCCAAAACAGATTCTGACGAATCACTCGCATCGTGCCCCGCGAGAGGATGACAGCTGCGGCGACGCCGGTAAGGTCGCTTCGCATCAACGTTACATCTCCAGCTTCCATCGCGATGTCTGCCCCGCTGGCCATCGTGAGTCCGACATCAGCCTGTGCGAGCGCAGGAGCATCGTTGACTCCGTCTCCCACCATCGCGACCACACGGTGTTCCGCCTGGAGGCGTTTGACGGCGTCCACCTTGCCAGCAGGGAGCACACCCGCAATCACTTTATCGACGCCGACCCGTCGTGCAATGGCATGAGCCGTGCGTTCGTTGTCGCCGGTTAGCATCACCACGCGTAGCCCATCGGCGCGCATTCTGCGCACAGCCTCGATGGAGCTCGGTTTGATCGTGTCTGCGACAGCGAGAACGGCAGCCAGTTTATTCTCGATCGCAATCCATAGCGGAGTCTTACCTTCCTCCGACATGCGCTCTGCGATTTCGTTCATTGCTTCAACGGTGACACCGTGTTTCTTCATCAAGGCAGGGTTGCCAATCAATACAGTCCCGCCATCGACGACTCCAACGACGCCAAGTCCGGGAAACGATTCAAACTCCTGCGCCCGAGGCAGATTCAAACCTCGCCCAGTGGCGTATTGAACGACAGCTTCAGCAAGAGGATGTTCACTAGCACGTTCCAGTGCGGCTGTAACACGCAGAACATGATCCTCGGCAAGGCCCGTGCTCTGTATTCGCGCTGCATCGCTATCTCTTGTGGCGAGTACGAAATCAGTAACCACTGGACGGCCCGCTGTAATGGTTCCCGTCTTATCCAGCACGATAGTATCGATCTTCTCTAATCGCTGAAGAGCCTCTCCACCCTTGATGAGAATTCCGTAGTTGGCTCCGCGTCCCGTCGCAACCATCACGGCCGTCGGAACAGCCAGACCCATCGCGCAGGGGCAGGCAATCACCAGCACTGTGACGGCGGCCGCAAACGCCTGCATCACGCCGACGTACGGAGCGAACACCCGCCACGCTACGAAAGTAACGATTGCAATCGCCAGCACCGTTGGAACAAACACGGCGCTGATGCGATCCGCGATGCGTTGAATAGGAGCACGAGATCCCTGAGCCTCACGCAGGAGCCGCACTATCTGCGCCAATGTACTGCCTGCTCCCACAGCGGTTGCCCGGTACTGGAGCGATCCACGCTGATTCAGCGTTCCCCCCATTACCCTGTCCCGAGACGTCTTCTCGATGGGCAACGACTCGCCGGTTAGCATCGACTCGTCCACGCTGCTCTTGCCCGAAATCACTTCGCCATCAGTAGGTATTCGCTCACCGGGCCGTACCAGAACGATATCGCCGTGCTGAATCAACTCTAGCGGCACGCTGCTCTCAGTACCACTTCGCAGAACAGTCGCAGTCTTCGGTTGAAGTTGCACAAGCTTTCGCAGAGCGCTGGCCGTCTGCCCCTTCGCCCCGCTCTCCAGCGCATTCCCAACCAGCACCAATCCGATGATCAGAGTTACGGCTTCAAAATAAACGTCGGGAGCGATGCCGCGTGATACAAAAAATCCAGGCGCGATGGTGCCGGCAGCCGAATAGAGATAGGCCGCTCCGGTGCCAAGTGCTACCAGCGTGTTCATGTCCGCTGTCTTGTGTAAAAGAGCAGACCAGGCCTTGGTGTAAAACCGTCGTCCTGCCCAGCACAGAATGAGCGTTGCAAGCGCAAAAAGGAACCACCGAATCGCGTCTGCATTGACCTCATACATCCAGGGAAGTGCGCTGCGCAACAGCGGATCAAGCACCCGCATGTTCCAGCTCATCAGCGGATCTTTCATTCGCTCCATTCCGGCCGCGCTGTTGATCGTCATCAGCGGCATGGACAAAACCATGGCTACTCCGCCGGCGATCAGGCTGACCACGGCCTTCAGTCGCAGCTGCCGATACTCTCTCAACTGCGCCTCGTCGTGATCCTCCTGTTCCTCAAGGGCGGACTGGTGTTCCAAAGGGAGCTCCGCGCCGTAGCCTGTGCTTCGAATCGCATCTACCAGCGCGGGGGTCGAAGTAGCACCTGGGTCGAACGTCACCGTGGCGTTGTGCAGCATCAGGTTGACCGTCGCATCCTGCACCCCAGCCTGACTGGCAAGCTCCCGCTGAAGAAAGGACTGACACGCCGCGCAGGTCATCCCCGAGACGGGAATCGTGACACGCTCCACCGAGGCTGAGGCTAAAGCTGCGGCGGCGTTGGCGTCAGTTCCGTCTTTAATCTTCAAACTACCGGACATGGTTTCTCCCAGAGTTACTTTTCACTGCGTACCGTGAAGCCGATCTCGTTGACCGCATCGGCGATCTTCTCCAACGTTGCCCGTTCCGGATCGAACGTCATCCTGGCCGATCCCACCTCTACCAAATTCACCTCAACCCCGTCGACCTTTCCGAGGGCATCGGTAACCCTGCGAACACAAGCTCCGCAGTGCATTCCTTCAATCGACAATCCAAGCGCCTCCTTCATGACACTCCTCCTCTCTGTGAGTAGATGCATATACCCCCAGGGGGTATTCACAAATATAGTTTATGCTCGAAGTGAAAATCGGAGTGCAGGCAGCTACACATTGCATCCTGCACGTCGCTCCCATACACTGTGTTAGGTTCTAAAGAGCTTCAACGGGCGGTTAGCTCAGTTGGTTAGAGCGCCTGCCTTACAAGCAGGATGTCGGGGGTTCGAGTCCCTCACTGCCCACCATGATTCCAAATAACTTAGTAGATCTCCTAAAACACTTAGGTTCTACACGAGTTCAATAAAAGAAACGAAGAAAGCCTCCCGAACAGTCTGGGAGGCTTTTGAATTCGCGGAGAGGCGTCTGTTATAGTCCGACACAGAGCCAGTCAAAGTGATCTCTGTGCTCATATTAGACAGCCTGGTGAACGCGTTGCTGCCATGTCAAACCCGGAATGCTACAGAATCGAACGCCAGTATGAAGAAGCCACGAGAACACGTTTAGCGGCGGAGAATGATTTAGAGAGTTCATCTCCAAACGCATCCCCGTTTATCGTGCGCAGAGCAAGACTTCAGACCGCGGAGCGTGAACAAGATGTAGCGGCAGAGATTCTTAGAGAGCATCGTCGCAGTTGCCCAGTCTGCAAAGCCAAGGGCATGCCGGACTAAGCCTGGAGCGACTTGTAACCCGCTTTGATACATGTTGAAAGTTTTGGGACGTCAGGAACTTCGCAGGTTCTCGATCATGGCGAGCACATCTGCTGCGTCCACCACGAAGCGTGAGGTGCCGTCGAGTGAGTCTGCATCCTCTAGCACCCAGCGACGCTCATGTTGCATCTTGCTGGCTTCGCTCCGCCGCAGAGAACCATGAAAATGGCTTGCACCGGTCGCGCGAGCCAGAGCCCTTGCGTCCTTGATGCGCAGACCCCCGCCGACAGCGACATCAATTCTTCCGTCAGCGAGTTTTACCAGTCGTGCCAGTTTGTCCGCTCCCGACAGTACATCAGGTTCGCCACCGGAGGTAAGAACACGTCCGCAACCAGTGGCAATCACATCTTCGAGAGCCTGCTCCAGCGAGGTGGTGTAATCGAAGGCGCGATGAAAGGTGATCTCAAGCGGAGCCGCCAATTCCACTAGCTCGCGGGTGCGTTCGGAGTCTACTGTGCCGTCGGCGCGGAGTATGCCGAGCACAAAGCCGCTGGCTCCGAGTCCGCGCGCGTGAAGCAGGTCCTCCCGCATGACGGCGAACTCATCGTCCGTGTAGTGGAAGTCGCCACTTCGAGGCCGCAACAGGACATGAACAGGGATACCACTGCGAAGAACCGCTGCGTGCGTTAGAGCGTGACTCGGCGTTAGACCGCCTTCGCTGAGGGCGGTGCAAAGTTCAATGCGATCGGCGCCCCCTTCGCGCGCGGCGAGGCAGGCCTGAAGAGTCTCTGCACAGAGTTCGAACGTAATCTTGCGCATCAAATCACACGAACCACAAGAGCTTTCCAATGCTTGAAAATAGTCAACGTGCCAAGCCCCGCAGTGATGGATTCCACGAGTGGCCCTTACCTATATACAGTAAAAATTCAATTAATGAAAACAATGGCTTCAAATAATCATTATTCTGAGAATATCAGAGGCGAAACTTCGGTATTCGGTGCCGGCCGATATTCTTTTCAGTTCAACCTGCGATTGGGAGCTGTCCGCTCCGCGCCCGCCAGAGCGCGCCAAGTATGGGATCGACGGTGCCGGGCAGCACCTTCAGGGAAGCGTGCTCGCGTCGCAGAGCCTGAACAATTCCGTCGCGGATCGGTGCGACATGTTCGAGAATGCTGCCCGTGAACGCAAGGTCTGGGACCCAGTCCGGACGGCTGTCGGATGCGTCGCGTCGCAGCCGCTCGATGACGAGATGCGCAAGGTGGGCCAGCTCTTCTGCTTCACGCTGAAGAACGTTCTGCGCCACAGCGTCTCCCTCCGCCGCGCACTTCACTACCAGAGGAGCGAGGCGTGTAAAGTCGGGGGCAGGGATCTGGTTGGCGTAGCCGATAAGCGAGTCGAGATCGGAGAGCTGCCACAACTCAAGAATCGCTGGCAGCAGAGTGGTTCTACGATCTTCGTCGATAGCAAAAAAGGTATCACGCAGCGCCTGATGTCCGATTCTGCTTCCTGAGCCCTGATCGGCCAGGGCAGGCCCCCACCCTCCGGCGGTAGTCAGATCACCACCAACGGTGCGTCCAGCGACGTTCGACCCGGTCCCGGCCATCACCAGCACGCCGGGTCCACCGAAGAAAGCAGCATCGAGCGCGATCTCCACATCCCCAACAAGGATAAGCGAGCCGCCGACGCGTTCGCCAAAGGTTTCGCGTATCCAGTCGGTGACCAGCGCAACAGTGATGCCCGCCGCACCGACACAGCTTCGGGTGATGGACGTCATCGACACACCGGTTAACGCGGTCAGCTCGGCAAGTGCCTTATCGAGATTCTGCGTCGCAGTGCTCGCGTCGGTGCGCATACGTTTGATGGTGCCCCCGCGGACTCTCGCGAGTTCGTGGGTGTCATCCGCCAATACATACTCAGTCTTTGTGCCGCCTACATCTAGTGCGAGATAAAACGCCAAGCGTGTTCCTCTTTTTTCTGTAACTTCGAAAATAGCAGCAACGAAGACAGGATTTATATTTCTGATCGAAACGGTGTTGCCATAGTATGTGCGGCAACCATTCTGTTCGCTTTCAGCGTGCCGATGGAACACGATTATCAGTACATCGCCAGCATTTGGAACACCTACATGTGGCAGAGGCAGAGCCGAAGCCCTGCCCCTGTGATGCGATGCCACGGTCGGTAAATAATCGAGGGCCTTCTGGGCCCGTACTAGAACCGATAGTTCGCGGAGAACTGCAACCGGCGCTCCGTGGAACGAATGGCCTGCTGGATTCCATTAGCCGTTCCCTGGTTTGAGATATTCCCGAAGTTGTTGTCGCCGATATTGGTGTCAGGGTTGCCATAGCTGGCAATGTTGAAGGCATTGAAGGCATCGAACCGGAAGCCGAGGGTCTGCTCACGGACGATGGCGAAGTCCTTGAAGGCCGACATATCGACGTTCAGATAACGTGGACTGCGTGTGTTGCCGTTCCTTGCATCGCCGAAGGTGTTGGGGGCAGGTGCTCCAAAGGCGCACAGACCGTTGTCAATCCCGGGAGTGGTGCAGGGAATAGCCGAAGGATCGGTGCCGTACCAGTGATCGATATTGCGGTTTACGATCTTCAGAGCACGATACTGATTGGGCCGCGAATTGCCGAAGCTGTTGGAGTTGTTCCCGGGGCCAAGGATCGTCTCGGGAAATCCGCTGTAGACAACGGCGGCGGTCGAAACCTTCCAGCCGCCAATGGCCTCATCCACCACCCGGTTGACCCCCGAAAGATACTGCTTGCCGTGGCCAAACGGCAGGGAATAGACGCCCGTGCCACTGAAGTTGTGACGCACATCGTAAGCCGCCGGACCCCAATCCGCAGCGCTGTCGTAGTAGTTCTGGAAAGCACCTTGGCCCCCAGCGGTGGCGCCGGAGGTATTGACTGAATAGTTGCCCGCGCTATTGGTCAAGGCCTTCCCATAGGTATAGTTCACGGTGAACTCCAACCCATGATTGGTGCGCTGACGGAGAATAGTCTGAAGGGCCTGGTAGTTCGACGCTGCACGCGACTCTGTGATCAGCAGGCTACCGGAGCCGATGCTGACCGTCGGATCGATCGCGTTGATGCCGATGAACTGGTTATTGAAGTAAGGCGCAGAGGTGGGATCTCCGTTCACCCGCCACTGGTTGAGGTTGCCGTAGTCTTCGATATGCTGTCCTATTTCGCCGACATAACCAACCTGCAGCGATAAGGAGCGTGTCACCGCATACTCTGTGGTGAGGTTGAACTCCTGCACATAAGCCGGCTGAATATTCTGCGGATACACGTTGAAGGTTCCACCGCCGGTGATTGTGCTGCCGCTGAAGCCCTGCTCCGCAGTACGCGGGGCTCCCGGATTGCCAGGCGTCGGCGTCACGACGTTGACATTGACAGCCTGAATGAAGGGAGTGATCGAGGTCAGACGCTGATTGGACGAGTTGCCCTCAAAGAAGCTCGTAGCACCGTAACCACCACGAATCACGAAGCGATCCGTTGCCTGATAAGCAAAGCCGAGACGTGGCGTGAACTGGCGGTAGTTGGCGTCATAGCACGCACGATTGCTGCACAGGCCAGAGCCAACAGGCGCACCGACGGGAATCTTGCTGGCATAGATCACCTGACCCGTAGCGATATCGATGTTGCCTGTCTTGTTGTTGGATTCAATCCAGGGCTGGTCGTATTCGTAGCGCACGCCAGCGTTCAAAGTCAGACGTGACGTCGCCTTGTAGTCATCGCCGAAGAATCCAGCTACGCGCCATTGCCGCTGTCCGACATTGACGCTCGACAGCGTGGCAGCTGCTGAACTCACCCGGTCAAGCACGAAGTCCGCACCACCGTATCCAACCGCGTTCGACAAGGAGGGATTGCTCGAAAAAGCGCCAGTGTAATTCAGCGATCCAAGGAAGCCGTTGTTATTGCTGGTGGGATAGTTGTTCTGGTAGCGAAGCGCCTGGACACCCATGCTGAACGTACTCTTGCCGTGCTGCCATGTCAGGTTATCGATATAGCTGTAGGTGTTGTCCGTCAGGCTGCCGTTGTTCTGTGCGCTGTTACCGATACTGCTCAAGCCACCGCTGATGCCCTGAGACGTAAAACCCTGATAGGCCTGATTGGGAAAGGTGATGCCGACGATTGTATTGCCATTGGTCCCGAACACTCCCGTCTGATCGACCGGCAGTCCTTGATTCCAATTGATGCGCGTATATCCGATGCGCGCAGAGTTCACAATCGACGGCGAAAAGATGTGGGTCCAGGTAAGTCCGCCAAGCTGCGATGGGAAGGTGCTTCCGTTTGGAAACGAGACGGGCAGAACCGAGGTTGCGCCATCGTAAGCATCCGACTTCGCATAAAACCCGCTGATTTTATCCGCCGCATTCGGCGTGTACTCGATCTTGATATCTCCCTGGTTGTTGGCTCTGTACGTTCGCTGCGGGCCTTGCAGGTCGTTGGCCGCGATTCCGTCTGTTGGTGTCGCATTCGGCAACGGGTACAGTTCTGGATGAGCGAAGAGATACTTCGCAACTGGGTTGTTGATCGGAACGCCTTTATTCCCGGCATACGGTGCAAAGCCGTTCAGCGGATCGTACAGTTGAATCGGATTGGAGCCGTTGAGGAGCGCCGAAAAGTCTCCATTGCGCATCGCCTGAGTAAAGACGTTCGCCGTGGCGGTTCCTCCATGGTGGAAACGCGAACCCAGATAGTCGACGAAGAAGAACAGTTTGTCGCGCTTGATTGGACCGCCAAACGTGCCCCCGAACTGAGACTGAGAGAAGGGATTGATCGGGACAATGGGAGTTGAGTGCTTATTGGTCCAGGAGTTCGCATTGAGCTTATAGTCCTGCAGATAGCCATATACCGACCCGTGGAATTGATTGGTCCCGCTCTTGAGAACGCTGACAACGCCGGCACCATTGACATTCCCATAGTCTGCCGGAGAGTTCGCCGTCAGCACCTTAATCTCCTGCAGAGCTTCAGGGGCCGGGCTGTACGCGATCAGGTTGTTAAACGTCTCGTTCAGATCGATTCCGTCGAGCGTGTAGTTGTTCGCCTGGGCCCGGTTGCCATTCAGGTTGATCGAGTCGGTATATTGTGTGCTCCGCTCGATACTCGTCGTGCCCGATGTCCCTACCGTGCTCACCGAGCCCGGAATGTAAAGCGTCAAAGCAGAGAAGTCCAGACCATTCAAAGGAAAATTCTGAATCGTATTGGTCGTAAATGTGCCGCTCAAAGTGGCGTCACTGGTATTCAAAATCGGCGCCGCCTCGGACACGTTCACAACCTCCGCAGAGGATCCGATCGAAAGTTTCACATTGAATGTGGTGGTCTGCAGTACCTCGAGTTGAAATGCGGGGATCGTCTCTTTGTCGAACCCTTTCGCATCCACAGTCACCTCGTACTGGCCGATGGGCAGAAACTGAATTCGATACAGTCCAGCCGAGTTCGTTGTCACACTCGAGTCCACACCCGTGTCTGTGTTGTGCGCGAGTACGCTCGCACCGGCGACGACTGCGCCACTCGGGTCCGTAACTATTCCGGTGATGGTGCCGGTGACGGTCTGCGCGAGCAGAGCCTGTGTACAGAACAGTGCTGCTATCGCAATCACGATCCCGGAGATACGTTTGAGAAACTTCATCTTCTGCGCTGCCTTGATCATTTGAACGACTCCAGGGTGCCGGTGGGACATGGGAAGATCCGCGTCGCGTACAACGGCTGAACATGCCGAATACCCGTTATGAAAAAATCAAATTGTTGGTAGAGCATAGAAATCTATGTAAACATTTGTCAACATAACTTTTCATAATTCTGAAGAAAACGAGCCCATATACTCAAAAAAGAACCGCCGGTCTGACCAAAAGTTAGCGGTTCGCACATTTAAGCGTGGTTAGAATGGACGAGACATGGCCCAGAAGACTCAGGATCGCGCGAACCAAATACTCCATCTCCTGCTACAGAAAGGCCAGAGCTGCGTTGAGGATCTGGCAGTTACGATCGACGCCTCGCCGGCCAGCGTCCGGCGGGACCTCATCAAACTCGCCCAGCGCGGTCTCGTAAACCGCACCCACGGCAGCGTCGAACTGGCCGGAAAGATGACCTACGAGCCCTTCCGGTTCGATGCCGCCTTTCCATTGCGCGAAGAGCGTTTCTCCAACGAGAAGCGTCGCATCGCCATCGCCGCGGCCGAGATGGTCAACGAGGGCGACACCATCGCGCTCTCGCCCGGCACCACCACCACCCAGGTAGCCCGCAGCCTCCGGCATCGCGAGGGCATCCACATCGTCACCAACGCGGTCAATATCGGGATGGAGTTCTCCAGTCTCCCGAACGCTCGTGTCACCCTCACCGGCGGCTCCATTCGCTGGCCCGGAGCATTCTCGATGGTCGGCGCAACCGCCTTCGACTCGCTGCAGCGGCTCTTCTTCGACAAGGTCTTCATGGGAGCCTGCGGAATTCACCCCGACCACGGCCTTACTGTCATCGAATCCGACGAAGCGCTGGTTCTCGGAGAGATGGTCAAGCACGCCCGGCAGGTCATTGCTGTCGCGGATGCAAGCAAACTCGGCATCTTCACCTCGGTCAAAGTCTGCGCCACCAGCGATCTCCATACCATCATCACCGACGATAGCGTCGACCCCGAGCTGGTCGAGGCCTTTCAGCGGAAGCAGGTCCGGGTGATCATCGTCTAGCGCGAACCCAGTCAGATGCCACAAAAATTGCGGTTGCGCCTCGGCCAACTCGTGAGAGTATGAGGCTATGCGTACAGTCTGGGCCCTCTTGCCGTTTTTTCTCGCACCAGTGTCTGTGACGCTGGAGGCTCAGAGCATGCCCTCGGTCGTCCCTCCCCGGCTGATCAGCATGCCAGCTCCGGATTGCAGGGCAGGGAAGGCCTGCCACCACACTCACGGCCAGGTGCGGTTGATCGTCGATGTCCTCGAGGACGGCAAAGTGGGCGACATCAGGGTAGAACTCGGCGACTCCACTTTGGCCGAGGCCGCCACCGCGGCTGTTCAACAGGCGGAATTCGCAGCAGGGTACTACCTCGGCAAGCCTCAAAGTATGGATGTCGTCCTGAACTTCAAGTTCTAGCACCGACCGAGGGCTGTTTGATTGCGAGGCCGACACTCTTCTGCCGGGAAAAAAACTGGCAGATTCAGATCTTTTGTTCACCGGTCAACATCCAAAGAATGCAACCCCGGGAGTATCATAGTAAAGTGCCGAAATATTCAATCGTCGTCCCCTTCCATAACGAGGAAGAGAATGTCACAACACTCTACGACCGCCTGAAGGCTGTCATGGAGCACGTCAACGACACCTTCGAGCTGGTCTTCGTCGACGATGGCTCACGCGACCGCACCTACCGGCTGCTGGAGGAGATCGCTGCCGTAGACAGCCGTGTCCTGGTTATCAAGCTCCGCCGCAACTTCGGTCAGACCTCCGCTCTCGCAGCCGGCTTCGATCACGCCCAGGGAGACTTCATCCTCGCCATGGACGGCGACCTTCAGCACGATCCCGAAGAGATTCCCGGCTTTCTGGCCAAGCTCGAAGAAGGTTACGACGTCGTGAGTGGCTGGCGCTCCCAGCGCGGCGACAACTTCATCCTGCGTCGTATCCCCTCTCGTGCCGCGAACTGGCTCATGGCCGCACTCAGCGGCGTGGACATCCACGACTTCGGCACCACCTTCAAGGCCTACCGCCGCGAGGTCATCCAGAACATCCCACTCTACGGCGAGATGCATCGCTTCATCCCTGCCCTAGCCTCGTGGTATGGGGCAAGCATCTGCGAGATTCCCATCTCCAACCCGGCCCGCGAGTTTGGCGAGAGCCACTACGGCATCTCGCGCACCTTCCGCGTCTTCTTCGACCTCCTCACCATCCGCTTCCTGCTCCGCTACATGACGCGTCCGCTTCACTTCTTCGGAACCATCGGAGCATTCGGGATGGTGGCCGGCTTCGGCATGGCCGCCTGGCTTCTCATCCTCAAGATCGTTACCGGCCAGCACATCATGAGCATCCATGGCCCGCTCTTCGTCATCGCAGGCATTCTCATCCTCGCCGGAATCCAGATGATGGGCATTGGTCTGCTCGGAGAGCTTCAGGTAAGGCACTTCCACACAGCCGCTCATCGCGCACCCTATGCGGTAGACCGCATCCTCCGCCTGCGCTCCGAGGAAAGCCTCATTCAGTAAAGAGAGCCTCATTCAGTAGCCCAACGGGCGGCCCCAGACTAGTTCTTCGGGGCCAGCGCCTCGTTATCCTTCTCTCTTCTCATCTCTTCCTGCGCCTCCCTGGTCGAGTCCTTGAACGCCGTAGCATCCAGCTCCTTCGCGAGTTTGTCCTGCTCAACCATTGGATCGGTTAGCGTCTCCAGATATCCCTCAAACTCCTGAACACACTTCCATTGTTCGGTCGGCTGTTGGTTTCCTTTAAACTCTTTCCTCAGCACATCCTCAAGGAACAGCGCATCGTCCAGGTCGAAGGCGATCGAGGCGTACGACGTTCCACTCCTGAGCGCAAAGACGTCTTCATGCAATCCCGTCTGGCTCACGATCAAGCCATTGCGTGCATTTTCATAGGATTGCTTCCCACATGTGGCCGTAATTGTTGCCGAACCCTCAGCCGCTAAATGATTAGGCCCTAATGAGGTTGTCTTCGGCTGAGTCACACTGGCGAGACCTGCCAGAACGACACCGCTCTGACGCCCCGAGTGACAACCAGCAACCAGTATCGGTATCCCGGCGAGGAACACTCCACGCCATATCCCAGCCCCTCTTCGACCCTGCATCCATTCAATCACTTCTGGCCCTCAACCTCTCCCGTGACTCTGCTCTTCGATCAAACTAAGAAATCATCGTTAATTCTATGCTCACACCCGTACCCGGTACATCACCCGTCGGATGCATATCACCTCAGTACCCAGCTCCCAACTGCTTTGCCAATTCCTTGCGAAATGCCTGTTCCCGCTCCATCACATAGGCCTTGTACCCCTCCGGATCCACAAATGGGTTGAGGTCGCCAGCCCTCTGTCTCGCGAACTTTTCCTCCATCCCAAAATAGCTCCCGTGCGCCCCCAGAAACACATCGCAAGGCAGCGACTTCAAGGTCCGAAACGTCAACTCATAGTCTTGCGCCATCGTCGGATAGACAGCGCTCTTCACCAGCCTGTATCCCGGATTTACATTCGGGCTGCCAACGATCACAACGTGATAAACCCTGCCGCCCTCACTCATCTTCATCGTCCAGGTCGTACACCCCTTTGTGTGGCCCGGGGTTAGATGCGCAACCAGCACGACATCCCCCAGTCGAACCTCATCGCCGTCATGCAGCACACGATCAACCTTCGCCGCTGGATACCAGTTACTCGACCCCTTGCCATATTGAAAATCGGCCTTCCCGCCCGACTCCACCACCGGTACATCCCGATCCATCACCATGTACTTCGCGCCGGTCAACTCCTTCAACAGCTTGCTGCCCGCGCAGTGATCGCGATGAGCATGGCTGATCAGCAAAATCTTCACATCGCTGAACTTGAAACCAAGCGCTTCGACACTCTTCTTTATCTGTGCAACGCTGCTCTCCAAATTGCTGTTGATCAAGATATGTCCCTGCGACGTCGTGATCAGATAGGACGCCAGGTCCTTGCTTCCCACGTAATAAACGTTGCCGGCCACACGAAAAGGCGCATGGGGAGTGGTCCAATCAGGGTCATCCTGCGCAAACAGACCGCAGACAAATACGAAAGTCAACAAGAGGGAACGAAGTAGCATGGCAAAGCATAACCCTCCACACAACGGGCCGCCACCCATCGCACTTGCGGAGAATTAACCTTCCCGGTACATCGTCTTTCCACAAAAAAGCGTCCGTCGCAAGATGAACGCTCCACCCAAGTCACAAAAAAACTAAACCGCCGCCTCTGCCTTGCCGCGGATCACCTGAGCCCCAAACCGCTCCATCTCCTCCGCCTGCGGACTCGACTGCAGCAGCACCAGATCCACCCCCACCGCCGCAAACTCCTCCATCCGCTCCGACACCTGCTCCGGCGTTCCCACAAACCCGCATCGCAGCCCGCGATTCGAGACTGAGTAGTCCTTCAACGAGATCTCCGTCTGCAGATTCGACCCCGTTACCCACTGCTCATAGTTCGCATACCCGCGCGCCGACTGCTTCACATTCGTAATCCGCTCCACCTCGCGCAGGGCCTCAGCCTCCGAGTCCCGCACCACCGCATACCCCGCCACGCCAAACGTCATCGGCCCCAGCCCAAGCTTCTCCCGCCGCTCCCGCATATCGGCAATCTTCTTACCCACAGCCTCAGGCGCATCGCCATGCATCAGGTACGCATCGCACTTCGCCGCAATCAGATTCTTCGCCGTCTCCGACTCCCCACCCGCATACAGCGTAGGCCGAGGCTTGCTCACCGGCTTCGGCGAAAGCACATTCTCCCGCACGTCGTAGTAGTTGCCTTTGTAAGAAAACCCCTGCGTCTTCCAACATCCATCCACCACATCGAGCCACTCCGAAGTCCGAGCATACCTGTCGTCATGCTCATCGAAGTGAACGCCGTACTTCGTCGCCTCATCCTTCCACCAGCTCGAAACCACATTCAGCGTCAACCGCCCATGCGACATCTGATCGATCGAAGCCGCCTGCTTCGCCAGCAGCGCCGGATTATGAAACGTAGGCCGCACCGCCACCATCAGCTCCAGCCTCTCCGTCACCGCAGCCAGCGCCGCCGTCGTCGACCACGCATCGAGCGAAGGAGCATCCACACCCTTGATGTCATTCAAATTCAACTCTGCGATCAGCGTCAGATCATAGCCAATCGTCTCCGCCCTCTTCGCCAGGTCCCGCACGTACTCCCAGCTCGCAACCATCTTCTCGTCCTCGACGTTGCGCAGCCAACCCCCAAACACCGGCAACCAGAAGCCGTATCGCATCAGCGTGTCCCCGCCAGCTCTGCCACACCCGCCCGTCGTTCATTCACAATCCGCGCCTCATCCTCCAGCCAATCCGCCAGCTTCACAAACGGATCGAAGCCCACGACCTTCTGCCCATCCGCCACAAAGTTCGACAGCGCATTGATGTCGTAGTACATCCTCACGCCATCGCGATCGTCCACCATAAACTCCACGCCACCCAGCTCGATCCCCGCCGCAACCATCAGCCGCTCTACCTCTTCGATCACCTCAGGCGGCGTATCGAAGGCCTCAACCGTCAACCCATTCTTCGGCGCATCAATCGGGCAAGCTGCTCGATCCAACTCAACCCCAAGCGGCGTCTTGCAAATATCAGCCGGACAAAGGTCAAACGTCTCGCCGGTAATGTGTATCTTGATCGCGTACAAATACTTCCCGTCCAACACCTCAACCCGAACGATGAACGACCCACGAGCCGGCACAAATTCCTGCACCAGCCCGGTCGAATCCATCCCCAGCGTCAATCCGCCCTCCATCGCGGAGGCTTCCGCCAGATGCTCCTTCGTATGGAACTTCACGACACCGCTCCCACTGCCGCCGATGTTCGGCTTCACCACAACAGGGAAGCGCAACCCCTCCGCCGCAGCACTGGCCTGCGATGCACGATGAATCACATGAGATTTCGGATAGCCAAGCCCCAACGCATCCAGCATTGAAAGCTGCGCCGCCTTCGACAGCTCACTCCGATAAGCCTTCACGCCATTCACCACGCGAACCCCACGGCTCTCAAGATGCTCCAGATAACCCAGCGTGTAGAAGATCTGATCCCCATGCCCGCGATTCCACGCCGAAGGGCTCATCTTATTCAGCACCACGGCATACTTCTCCTCCGGATGCTCCTCCGGCCCATAGCTATGCTCCACCGCATCCAGCTTCACGTACTTCGCACCCCGACGATCCAGCTCCGCAAACAAAGGCTTGAACCAGTTCGGCTGCTCATAGTAAATCGCAATAGGCAAAGACTGTCGGCAGGACATAATCTTCTTCACATCCTCTTCAAAACGTTCGACTCAAAACTCACCACACAGTTACAACGGTCAGCGCAGAATCTCACGCGGGCTCGAATCTAATATCTCAAGTTTAGATGAAGAAAAGGATTCACGAGCTTCACAATAGGCCACCCAAACTAAACCAGCTACTCCCTATGCAGCTCTGTTGTAACCTGAACCAGCCATGCAAGCCATCCAGATCCTCACCACCGGCTCCGCCGACGTCCTAACCCTCACCGACCTCCCCACGCCAGCCCCCGGTCCCGGCGAAGCCCTCATCCGCATCGAAGCCTCCGGCGTCAACTTCATCGACACCTACTTCCGCGAGGGCCGTTACCCCGCCAAACTCCCCTACACCCTCGGCCAGGAGGCCGCCGGCACCATCGTCTCCGTCGCCCCCGACGTCACCACCTTCAAACCCGGCGACCGCGTAGCCTGGTGCCTCATCCCCGGCACCTACGCCCAGTTCGCGGTAGCTCCCGCCACCCGCCTCGTAGCAATCCCCGAAGGCGTCACCACCCAGCAAGCCGCCGCCGCCATCCTCCAGGGCATGACCGCCCACTATCTTCTTCACTCCGCCTACCCCGTCCAGTCCGGCGACGAGATCCTCATCCACGCCGGCGCAGGCGGTACTGGCCTCCTCTTCATCCAGATGGCCAAAGCCCTCGGCGCCCGCGTCTTCACCACCGTCTCCAACGAAGAAAAAGCCACCCTCGCCCGCGCAGCCGGGGCAGACGAGATCATCTTCTACACCAAAGAGGACTTCGCCGCGAAGGTCAAATCCCTAACCGGCAACAAGGGCCTGCCAGTCGTCTACGACTCCGTCGGCAAGACCACCTTCGAGCAGTCTCTCCAGTGCCTTCGTCCCCGAGGCCTCGTCGTTCTCTTCGGTGGCGCCAGCGGAGCCGTCCCGCCCTTCGACCTCATCCGTCTCTCCACCATGGGCTCCCTCTACGTCACCCGCCCCACCCTCAAGGACTACATCGCCACCCGCGCCGAACTCGAACACCGCGCCAAAGAGGTCTTCGATGCAGTCGCCAACAATACCCTCAGGCTTCGCATAGAGCACGTCTACCCACTCGCCGACGCCGCGCAGGCCCATCGCGATCTCGAGTCCCGCAGAACCACCGGCAAGCTCCTCCTAATCCCATAAACTTCCGACCAAAGGGAGGACCACCAAGCTTTACTCGCCATAACAAGGTATACAAGTCACGAAGTGACCGCGCCGCGCGCAGCGGGCCCGTCCGGCAGGACCTCGCCCACTTACAATCAACCTATGTTCCTTCCGGCGCCCCGTAGCGCGATCAGCCTCCTTCTCGCCCTCGCCGCCGCTCTCTTCACCGTCCCGCTTGCCAGAGCCGTCATCGTTCGAGGCACCGTAACCACTCCCCTCGGAGTCCCTCTCGGCAACGCCCGCATCCAGCTCATACAAGGCCGCAGCGTCGCCGCCTTCACCTTTAGTCTCATGGACGGCACCTATGAGATCCGCAGCGGACTCCCCGGCCGCTTCGTCCTCCTCACCTCCGCCTCGCCCTTCACTCCCAGCATCGGAGACGCCTTCTACGGCGGTCGCACCGCAATCATCACTCGCAACATCGTCCTCGAATACGCCACCGTCACCCCGCAACTCGCCGTCACCGCCACCGGCATCCCCACGCCAATCCAACAGATCCCCGCCGCTATCACGCTCATTCCGAAGCAAGACCTCGAGACCCAGATCAACATACTCAACGACCTCCGCCAGGACCCCGGCACCAACGCGATCCAGACCGGCCAGGCGGGCGGCCCCATCGGCCTCTACGTCCGCGGCGGCAGTCCCGACGCCAACAAGATCCTCATCGACGGCGTCCCCGCAGCCAACATCGGCGGCGACTTCGACTTCAGCACCATCGCCACCACCACCCTCGCCGGCCCCGAGATCTATCGCGGAGCCAACAGCGCCCTCTATGGCACCGGTGCCGAAGCCTCCGTCGTCCGCCTCGCCACCACTCGCAGCAACTTCCTCCGTCCCACTCTCGACTACACCGGCGACGCAGGAAACTTCCACACCTACCGCAACGAAGCCATCCTCTCCGGCACCTTAAAAAGGCTCGACTACCAGGCCGCCTTCAGCCGCTTCAACACCTCCAACGCACTCCCGCGCGACGAGTACCACCTCACCACGAGCACCGCCAACATCGGCTACAACATCTTTTCGAACACCACCGCCCGCTTCACCCTCCGCAATGCCGACTCCGCCGTAGGCCTGCCGCAAGCGCACGACATCTACGGCTTCTCCGCCTCCGGCAAGCAAGCCGATCAGAATCTCGTCTCCGGCCTCACCATCGAAAACACCTTGGCAGGGAACTGGCACAACCTCGCCCGCTACGGCATCAGCCGCCATCGCGAACAAGAGCAGCAGTTCGATCAACTCCCCAACGGCGCCATCCAATACGGCGACATCGTCACCCTCCGCGGAGCCAACGGCTACACCGCAATCGGACAAGCCGCCTTCCTCTCACCCACCCTCGACAACGTCCACAATCGCGACGAGCTCTACTACCAGACCGACTACACCTTCCCCTACCGCATCGCCGCCCTCTTCAGCTTCCACTACGAAGACGAGCGCGGCCGCCTCTACAACCCCACCACCGGCTTCAACCAGCAGACCCAGCGCACCAACTTCCAGTACACCCTCCAGCTTCAAGGCGACATCCGCCACCGCCTCTTCTACTCCCTCGGCGGAGCCATCGAGCGCAACCACCTCTACGGCACCGCAGGCACCCCGCGCCTAGGCCTCACCTACGTGCCCGTCCGCCCCGGCCATCGCGCATTCCACGGCACCAGCCTCCGCGCCAGCGCCGCCACCGGCGTACAGGAACCCACCCTCGAAGACCAGTTCACCAGCCTCCGCACCCTCCTTGACGAGACCGGCAATCAATCCGCAATCGTCACCTACAACATCCGCCCAGTCGCCGCCGAACGCTCCCGCACCTTCGACCTCGCCGTCGACCAGAACATCCTCAACCAGAAGCTCATCCTCAAAGCCGGCTACTTCCACAACCAGTTCAGCCATCAGCTCGAGCGCCTCGCCCCCAACGGCCTCGAACAATACTTCAACATCCCCGCTAACATCGCCCTG
This sequence comes from Tunturibacter gelidoferens, assembly GCF_040358255.1. Taxonomy (NCBI): domain Bacteria; kingdom Pseudomonadati; phylum Acidobacteriota; class Terriglobia; order Terriglobales; family Acidobacteriaceae; genus Tunturiibacter; species Tunturiibacter gelidiferens. The sequence continues at coordinate 4,025,927 of NZ_CP132938.1, read as the reverse complement.
CAAGTCCCCAACGCCTCACTGAACTCCCTCGCCTACCGCGCCCAGGGCCTCGAACTCGAGCTCCAATACCAGCCCCTCACGCATCTCTTCCTCCGCGGCGGCTACACCTACCTCGCCTCGCTGGTCGAGCAGTCCTTCACCTCCGACAACGTCTCTCCTGCCTTCAACCCTGACCTCCCCGGCATCCCCATCGGCGCGCTCTCTCCCATCGTCGGCAATCGCCCCTTCAACCGCCCACCCAGCACCGGCTTCTTCGCCGTGCAGTACACCGCCAGCAGATTCTCCGCCGCCATCAAAGGCGCGCTCGCCAGCCGCAGTGACGACTCCACCTTCCAGCTTCACAACGACCGCAACGGCGGCAATACGCTCCTGCTCCCCAACCAGGACCTCGACTTCGGCTACGCCAAGCTCGATCTCAACCTCCTCTTCAACGCCACTCGACACGTCACAGCCTTCACCCAGCTCGACAATCTTCTCGGCCAGCAGCACATCGGCCCCATCGGCTACCCCGGCCTGCCCTTCACCATCCGCGCCGGAATGAAGATCCGCATCGGCGGCAACTAAAGCGAAAGATAGGTCCTGCCGGACGGGCCTCCTGCGCGGAGGGCGGTCACTTCGTGACGGATATACCTGTCTCGGCAAGTCATCAGCATGGGTCCTCCCGCTGGCCGGAACCATCATCGCCGACCAACGGGAGGCCCAGCGCCCTTCACTCACCAGAAAAGGTACACAAGTCACGAAGTGACCGCTGCCCGCGCAGGGCGCCCGTCCGGCAGGACCCCGCACCGGAAAACGCAACGAACATGTCTCTCTCGTGTTTCTATCTTGTATGTTCTTGCCCTCCCCGCATCGCAGAGCCTCTCCGCACCGTCTAACCAATTGAAGGGAACAAAAATGAACCGATATCTTCTTGCACTTACTCTCCTCGCAGCAACTACGACGACCGCAGCCTACGCTCAGGAAGGCCCCGCCTCCACGCAGGCCCTCGTCGCCTTCGATTCCAAGACCCCCGTCAGCCCCACCGCAAAAGATCTCACCATCAAAATCGACAACCACGCCACCCCACTCGCCAATCTCGCCCCCATACCGCCCGGCGGAGCCCAGGTCGCTCTTCTCATCGACGACGGCTTGCGCACCAGCGTCGGCCGTGAACTGAACAACCTCCGCGCCTTCATCACCGGCCTTCCCGCAGGCACTGAAGTCTTCGTCGGCTACATGCAGAACGGCACGGTCCGCCCCGGCTCCGGCTCCGCAGGCTTTACCTCCAACCTCGCCGCCGCAGCCCAAGGCCTCCGCATCCCCAGCGGCATCCCCGGCTCCAGCGCCAGCCCCTACTTCTGCCTCTCCGAGTTCGTCAAGAACTGGCCCGGTCAGGCTGAGAATCAGATCAACCCCGTCCAGCGCAGAGAAGGCCCCGTTCACAAGCCCCGCTTCGTCCTCATGATCACCAACGGCGTAGACCCCTACAACGGCAGCACCAGCCCGCTCAATCAAAACAGCCCCTACGTCGACGCCTCCGTCACCGATGCCCAGCGCGCTGGCGTCCCCGTCTACTCCATCTACTTCAGCGACGCCGGCTTCGCTCGTGGCCGCGGCAGCTTCAGCGGCCAGAACTATCTCTCCCAACTCGCCGAGGGAACAGGCGGCCTCTCCCTCTACCAAAGCACCGGCCAAAACCCCGTCTCCATGGCCCCCTACCTCCAGCAGTTCCAGGAGGCCATCGCTCGAACCTACATCGCCACCTTTCCCGTAGACGCGAACAAAAAACTCGTCAGCCTCAGAACCTCGACGGATCTGCCCAGGACCAAACTCCGCGCTCCCTCTCAGGTCCGTCCCGGGACCGTCGTCTCCAACTAATCCCCAAGCGAATACTCAACAGACACACAACAGTGGCTCAACCCCGGAAGCTGAACGCGGGGGTTGGGCCGCTTATATTCTTACGTGATTATGCGTCGGGTAGATGACTATACTAATCTTCTGAAATTGAGCGAATACGAAAGGTAGTCATTAGTGGATACTGGAACGCATAATGTTCGAGCCGGTGATCCAATGACTGTAAGTGCACCCGCTCCGACAGCACGAGCGAAGACCCTGATTACCGGAAACAGCGAGATGGCCGATCGCATTCGAGCCCACGAATGGAGCTCGACACCCCTGGGGCCCATCGAAGACTGGTCCGAGACCCTCGTCACCACCGTAAATCTCATGTTGCATTCGCCATTTCCAACCATCCTCTCCTGGGGGCCGGAGATGGTGTTTCTGTACAACGATGCGGCCATCCCCACCCTGATGGGAAAGCACCCCAGCGCGCTCGGCGGTCTATACCGCGATGTCTTCCCGGAGGCCTGGGATCTGGTCAGTGCCGATCTGAATGCCTGTCTCTACCAAGGCCTGACAGCGGTACGAGACAACATGTTCATCCCGATCTTCCTGGATGGAGTTCTGGAGGACCATTATTGGAGCTATTCACTCATCCCGGTCTATGAAAACGCCAGGATCGTAGGCATCTACGATGCTTACCGCAACACGACCGACATCGTGATGGGAGCTCGCAAACTTCGCGAAAGCGAGACAAAGCTGAAGCTGGCAACAGAGGTTGCGAAGCTTGGAGTGTTCATGTGGGACACCCTTGAAGATAGTGGAATCTGGGAAAATGACCAGATGTACGAGATCTTCGGGCGGACGCGCGAAGAAGGCCCCATCAACGGCTCCGCGTTCATCAACGAGGTCGTGCATCCCGACTTCCGCCAATCCTTTCGAGAGGCTACCGAATCAACCCTGCAAAATGGCACACCGTTCCAGTTCGAAGGAATGATCTGTCGTCCCGATAAGACTCTGCGTTGGATCGAGGTCTGTGGGCAACTTCAGCCAAAGATGCATGGTTCTGCCGGACAGATCCTCGGCACTGTTCGGGACATCACGGAAGTCAGAAGCGGCCAGGAAGCGGTACGGAATAGTTCCAAGCGCCTTTCTGAACTCGCGGCCATCGTTGAATCCTCCGACGACGTCATCGTGAGCAAAGATCTCAATGGCATCATCACCAGCTGGAACGCGGCGGCCACCCGCGTCTTCGGCTACTCGGCAGACGAGATAGTCGGCTCGTCGATTCTCAGGCTCATTCCGGAGCACCTCCACTCCGACGAAAAGACCATCATCGCAAGCATTCGCTCCGGAAAGCGGGTCGAACACTTCGAGACTGTGCGCCTTACCAAGGGCGGTCGACTGGTCGAGGTCTCGCTTACGGTGTCTCCCATCAGGGACGAGCACGGACGAGTCATTGGGGCCTCCAAGATTCTCCGCGATATCTCAGGACGCAAACGCATCGAAGAGTCCCTATTGCAGGCAGAGAAAATCGCTGCGACAGGCCGCATGGCCGCGACGATCGCCCACGAGATTAATAATCCCCTTGAATCGGTGATGAATCTGCTCTACCTTCTCCGCCCCATGATCACCGACCCCTCGGGCATCAACTACCTCAGCTCTGCGGAAGATGAGCTAGGCCGCGTCGCCCACATCGCCAAGCAGACGCTAGGCTACTACCGGGAACACGCTTCGGCCAGCAATGCCTCGCTCAAAGAGATTGCCCTCCACGCGATTACGATCTACGAGCCACGATGTAAAGCTTCCAGCATTGAGATCAGGACCGCGCTCGATTCGTCGGCCAAAATTGTGTTGCGCCGCGGCGAAATGATGCAGGTGATCTCGAACCTGATCGCCAACTCGATCTACGCTATGCCGGCAGGCGGCGTTCTCTCCGTCTCCGTCGAGGACGCGAAGCGTTCCACGGATGGGATGATCCTGACCGTCCAGGATGATGGCGTGGGGATCGCACCCGAGCATCTGCCCAGGGTGTTCGACGCCTTCTTCACCACTCGCAGCACCGTGGGTACCGGCATTGGATTGTTTGTGGCTAAGCAGTTTGTCGAAGGTCACGGTGGTCAGATCGAGATCGAAAGCAGCGATGCCCCGGAGAACCACGGCACGACGATCCGTATCTTTCTGCCGAAGGTCACTGCCTACCACGACTAGGGCCGATTATGCCCGGGCTTGCCGGTGTCACACATTCGGTGCGTAGTTCAAACCCGCTCAATCCATATCGACGAAAACGTATTCGGCTCCGTGTCCACCCCGCGATAGTCCGACACCACCCTGCGCAGAAACGCCTCGTCATGATGACGAATCAGCGGAGCCGACAACGTCACCGCAAACTGACTGCTTCCACACAGAAGCGCATGCAGCAGCATCGACTCGTTCCACCACATCGGCCACACACTCTCATAGATCCAATACTCCGCCGGATGTGGTCCGTGGTAAGGAAAAGGAATGTCGTGAACGTGAATCACGGCTCCAGGAGCCATCTCAGGCAGCACCTCCAGAAACAAGAACGGCACATCTCCATCCAGACGTACGATGTGGCTTGAGTCGATAAACAGCACGTCATTCCTGCCCAGCGACGTGAACAGCTCAACTCCCACATCCTGTACCTCCTGTTGCAGCACTCGGATCTCAGGTATCTCCCACAAAGCCTCGAACGGATTAGGTTCAACACACGTGATCCTCATCGGACTGCCCTCCCGCGCATTTCGCTCTGCCGCGAGACTTGCGTAGTAGGTCGACAACCCAGACCCAACCTCGACATACCGCTTAGGTCTCTTCCAACGCAACATCGCATACAAAACCATCGCATCCACTCGTGGATAGCCGTGACCAAATCCGCGCTGCAACACCTCCTCATAGGGTGTCAGCTCAAGAAACTCCTCCTGATACAGAGCAAGCAGCTCGGCCAGCGTACCCTTCATCCCCGCCAGATCGTACTCAACACCCAGCAGGGCACTCGGCCTGTCCCATCGTCCCCGCGTCGTCTGCAATCTCCGCCGGGAAGGCAGCGGTGAATAGTAGTCGCTCTTTCTCGCCACGACAAAACCGCACCGATCCATCGCCCACTGAAACGCGCGAACCGGAGACCTCTTCACGTTGCGAAGGCCCACATACACGTCAGGGGGCAATCTCCTTCGCAGCAGCGCTCTAACTGGCGTCTTCGTCGACATAAAGCGATACATTTCCCCCAGGATCCAGAGACCCAAGAGGAACCTATCACCCAGTCAGCTTCGGCCTTGTCATACCCTGGTCACTCAAAGGTCAAATCTTCGTTTGTACCCGAAACCCAAGGAAACCGATAACGCGCCGCGAGACGATCCACCGGCGACCTCAAGAAAAAATCAAATTTCCACAGAAAAGTTAAGTTATGGTGGCGCATTTTTCAGCTCGATAAAACAGCCATCCAAAACACCACGTCCACCACGCAAAACACCACAGCTTCACCACCAAAAAACCACCATCAAAACGCTGCTTTTCCCAAAACACCCCTCAAAACTCCAGCAAAAACAGCAAAGCCCCGGCTCTCACCGGGGCTCCACTTTTTTTCTTGAAACAACCTCTTAGTACATGCCGTCCATACCGCCGCCGCCATGCTGATGTCCGCCGCCCGCAGCTTCCTTCTTCTCCGGGATATCAGCGATCATCGCCTCGGTGGTCAGCATCAACCCAGCGATCGAAGCCGCATTCTGCAGAGCAGTACGCGTCACCTTCGTAGGATCGATAACGCCAGCCTTCACCAGGTCCTCGTAGGCGCCTGTCGCGGCGTTGTAGCCGTAGTTGGCCTCCTTCGATTCGTGGATCTTGCCGATCACAACCGCACCCTCTTCGCCAGCGTTCGAGACGATCATGCGCAAAGGCTCTTCAATCGCGCGACGAATGATCGTGGCGCCGATCTTCTCATCGCCTTCGAGGCTCTTGATCACTGCCTCAACCGCAGAGGTGCAGCGAACAAACGCCACACCGCCGCCCGGGACAATCCCTTCCTCAACAGCCGCACGCGTCGCATGCATCGCATCCTCAACACGAGCCTTCTTTTCCTTCATCTCGGTCTCTGTCGCCGCGCCAACCTTGATCACTGCAACGCCGCCAACCAGCTTGGCCAAACGCTCCTGCAGCTTCTCACGGTCGTAGTCGGAGGTGGTCTTGTCGATCTGTGCGCGAATCTCCTTCACGCGTCCTTCGACATCGCCGTCCTTACCGCCGCCATCGACGATGGTGGTGTTGTCCTTGTCGATCGTCACGCGCTTCGCAGTGCCAAGGTCCTCGATCTTCACACCCTCAAGCTTGATGCCGAGGTCTTCCGTGATCGCCTTACCGCCGGTCAGAATCGCGATATCCTGCAGCATCGCCTTGCGACGATCGCCGAAGCCAGGAGCCTTCACGGCAGCGACATTTAGCGTCCCACGCAGCTTGTTCACCACGAGAGTCGCGAGCGCCTCACCGTCCACATCCTCAGCAATGATGACTAGGGGCTTTGCGGTACGGGCAATCTGCTCGAGCAAGGGAAGCAGGTCCTTCATCGACGAGATCTTCTTCTCGTAAATAAGGATGTAAGGATTCTCAAGGGCAACTTCCATCCGCTCCGCATCGGTCACGAAGTAAGGCGAAAGATAACCGCGATCGAACTGCATGCCCTCAACGACATCCAGCTGCGTCTCCATCGTGCGAGACTCTTCAACCGTAATAACGCCGTCCTTGCCAACCTTCTTCATCGCTTCCGCGATGATTGTGCCGATTTGCGAATCCGAGTTGGCCGAGATCGTTCCAACCTGGGCAATCATATCGCCCGAAACCGGCTTAGAGAACGTCGACAAAGCACCGCCTACGGAAACACCGTTCTCATCGCGCTTGCCGATGATGGCCTCAACCGCCTTATCGATACCGCGCTTCAGAGCCATTGGATTTGCACCGGCAGCAACCGTCTTCACACCCTCGCGATAGATCGCCTGGGCCAGAACGGTAGCAGTGGTGGTACCGTCGCCGGCGACATCTGAGGTCTTCGAAGCCACTTCGCGAACCATCTGCGCGCCCATGTTCTCGAGCGAATTCGAAAGCTCAATCTCCTTGGCAACGGTCACGCCGTCCTTGGTGATCGTCGGCGAGCCAAACTTCTTCTCGATAACGACATTGCGACCTTTCGGTCCAAGCGTTACCTTCACTGCGTCGGCCAAAATATTGACGCCACGCAGGATAGCCTGACGTGAATCTTCTCCATGCAGAATCTGTTTTGCCATTGTCTTACTCCTGTTGCCAGCGGAATGCTGGTGAAAGTGTTTGTGTGAGGCGCCCGAAGCGCCGATTATGCGGCGAAGCCGCGGTATACGGCACGAAGTGCTACTTCTTGAGGATTCCGAGTACTTCTTCCTCACGCATGATCAAAAGCTCTTCGCCGTCGATCTTGATCTCGGTGCCCGAGTACTTGCCAAACAGAATGCTGTCGCCGGCCTTCACATCCAGCGGGAATACCTTGCCTTCGTCGTTCGACTTGCCCTTGCCGACGGAGATTACTTCGCCCTGCTGTGGCTTCTCTTTTGCTGAATCCGGGATGATGATCCCGCCACGAATGCTTTCGCCCTCTTCTATCCGCCGAACCAGAATCCGGTCATGCAGCGGTGTAAATGATGTTGTCGCCATTGCTTACATCTCCTTGGTGCAATTTTAGGCGAACGGGGAACCGTCCGCGTTGTTGAGCGCAGCCTCAGCCATCGACCGCCGGCCCTAGCTGCAAATAAAAGAGTGGAATAGGCCAAAAGACCCGGCTCACATCAAACTTGCGGACCGTTAGCACTCAAGCCTTCCGATTGCTAACGATAGTCAGCCCGCCTGCAGTTGTCAACTCGGCTGCGTGAAATGTGAGTGAAACTCGCGCAAGCATTTGGGGTTGCGGCAGCACACCAAATCCAACAACCAAACCTCAAAAGTCGTAGAATGAGGCCATGTCGTCACGCCGCACCGTCTGGTCGCTATCGTTTCTCGTTCTCCTCTTTGCTTTCGCATCCAGCCTTCCCGTCAAGGCCCAGGATCAGAGTGCCCCTGTAAAACGGGGCCGCAAGTACAAGTCGCCCCCGGCCACCTCCCACATCGAGGTTACGGTCGTAAAGAAGTTCAACGGCAAGCCCATCATGAACGCCGCTGTTATCTTCAACCCGTCGATGGACGGTAAAGACGAAGGCAACCTCGAGGTGAAGACCGATCCCGAGGGCAAGGCCACTATCGACGTCATTCCTACGGGCAGTACTGTTCGCGTGCAGGTCATCGCGCAGGGATTCGCAACCTTTGCCGAAGAGTATGAAGTAACCGAACCGAACAAAGAGATCTCCGTCTCCATGATTCATCCCAGAGAGCAGGTCTCTTCCTACGAGAACAATGATGGCAAAGCCGCAACCAGGAAGCCCGGTGTCCAGGAGCCTGTAAGGCCGACTACGCCCGCCGCCAAACCTGCACCCAGCGCTCCGCCCGCAACTCCGCCGCAGCCTGCCGCTCCCAACTCGACACCCCAGCAATAACGGATAAGTAGCAATAAGGAATTTATGGACAGGCCGCTAACAGGGAAGACTGTGCTTGTAACCGGGGCGGCCAAGCGTATCGGCCGTTCTATCGCCCTGGCCCTCGCCGAGCGCGGAGCTGACGTAGCCATCACCTACCTCGCCTCCCAGGCCGAAGCAGAGCAGACAGTGCACGCACTCGCCGCGCACGACGTCGACGCTTTAGCCATTCGCTGCGACCTCCGCGATCCCGAAGACATCGAGCAGACCGTTGCCGCAGTCGTCAACGATCTGAGCCGCATAGACCTTCTCGTCAATAACGCGGGCATCTTCGCTTCAGAAGCACTCGAAGACATCTCGGTCGACCAATGGGACGCGATGTTCACGACCAACACTCGCGCTCCTTTTCTTATGGCCAAGGCAGCGCACCCGCATCTTCGCGCCGTCAAAGGACGCATCCTCAACATCGGTTCGCTTGGAGGCCTGCATCCCTGGGCCACCCACGGCCACTACTGCACCTCAAAGGCTGCGCTACATATGCTGTCCAAGACCATGGCAAAGGCTTGGGCGCCTGAGATCAGCGTCAACTGCATCGCACCTGGCATGATTGTCCAGGGCGAGGTCGATGAGGCTTACGAACATTTGGCCCGCAAAACACCCATGCAACGCAACGGCACCGCCGAAGATGTAGCCGCAGCAGCGGTCTTCTTCGCCACAGCGCCCCACTTCATAACCGGGCAGCTGATCGCCGTCGACGGCGGCCTCGGACTGTAAAAATATGTCCTGCCGGACGGGCCCACTGCGCGTGGGGCGGTCACTTCGTGACGCGTGACCGCTTCGCCAGGCGCTCCCGATGGTCGCAAATGACGCTCATTCCGACCAACGGGAGGACCACGCGAAGCTCTAAAAAGGCGTGCGAACGCCCGCCCCACGCGTAGTGGGCCCGTTCGGCAGGGCATATTTTCTAAGCGAATCTACCGCCCCAGAAGTTTCCGCCACCAGCTCTTCTCCTGCAGCTCGTCGTAGAGATTCAGCGCTTCCAGCTGTGGCGGCATAGGCTTTCCCAAAAACACGGCCAGTGGGTTAGACACGCACAGCAGGTGCGCATAGTCCGGGCCATACTTCTTCGCCACCAGCTCGAACGCCTCCCGCATCTTCGGCGCGCGGGAGGTCGTATTGTGCGCATCGGTCGCTAAGAAATTTACCCAGCGATTCTCGAGCAGCTCATGTGCCATTCGTTCAGCGTGCTTGCCCATGCGTCCCAGCACAGACGCAGCTGTGACCTGGACCAGCACGCCGCGCTGCAGCCACTCCGCGATTCGATCCTGATCGTTCTGTAGTGTGGGATTCCTCTCCGGATGGGTCAGAATCGGCGTTAGCCCAGTAAGCTGCAGTCGATAGAAGATCTCCGTAAGCCCACGGGGCAGCCCATAGTCCGGAACCTCCACCAGCAAATAACCGAGCCCATTGATGCTGAACTTCTTCGGGTCTAATTTGGCTTCCTGGATATTTTCATACGACATGTGAAAGTCGCATCCCCGGCCCAACTTCACCCCGACCGAGTCGCGATCTAACCGTTCCTGCAACTCGACAATCTTCGCGTCGATGATTGGAGGGTCGTAGAAGTACTGCCCATTCGAATGAGGGGAGCACACGATGTGCGTGATCCCATCGTCCGCAGCCATCTTCGCCATGGCCACCGAGGTTTCAAGGCTCGAAGCACCATCGTCCATGCCCCACAGAAGGTGATGGTGAATGTCAATCATCGCGTGAACAGGTTACCACCGCGTTATTCGATTCGCAGCCCTACCGGGCCGAAGCCAACGACTCTGCCATTCCTTGAAACAGCAGCAAACCATCCGCGGATCCCAGCAGCGTCTCGCTCGATCGATCTGGATGGGGCATCAGACCGAGCACATTTCGACCTTCACTGAGCACGCCAGCGATATTTTCCAGCGATCCATTGGGATTTGCTGCAGCCGTCACCACACCCTCGCGAGTTGCGTAGCGAAAGGCAATGCGATCTTCCTTCTTCAGTGTTTGCAGCGTCTCCGAATCGCAGAAGTAGTTGCCTTCCATATGCCCAATCGGCATCTGCAGCACGTGCCCGCGGGACAGTCCATGCGTAAAGGGAGAATCGTTCGTTTCGGTTCGAAGAAACGTCTGCTTGCAGATGTAGTGCTGACTGGCGTTGCGCATCAGTGCGCCGGGAAGAAGACCTGCTTCGCACAGAATCTGAAAGCCGTTGCAGATTCCCATCACCAGTCCGCCGCCCTGGGCGAACTTCTTGACTGACTGCATGACTGGCGCAAAGCGGGCAATGGCGCCGGTTCGGAGGTAGTCGCCGTAGGCGAATCCGCCGGGCACGAGGATCGCGTCGCAACCCTGGAGGTCCTCTGAGGCGTGCCAGAGGTAGGTTACGGGCTGGTGTGCAATCGCGTCCACAACATGGTGGGTGTCATGGTCGCAGTTGGACCCGGGAAAGACCAGAACGCCAAATTTCATGGTTTAAGGATAGCATTCGTGTCTCGGGAGCTAGAAAACGGGTGGGAAACCTGGAAAAAAATCTGGTTGTGGTGGCGGGTGCGATTTTAGAGGGGGTTTGTGGTTTTCCACCATGCAAAATGATGGTTTTTTGCTGGTGAGAACGTGGTGATTTGCGTGGCTGACGTGGTGTTTTAGCACCATGTTTTTTACTCGCTAAAAATACGCCACGTTTTGGAACTTTATTTTGGGTAAAGGGTCCTGCCGGACGGGCGCCCTGCGCGGGCGGCGGTCACTTCGTGACTTGTATACCGCTTCGCGTGATGCTCCCGTTGGTCGCAGGCCGGAGCTGGTGCCGACCAACGGGAGGACCCAAGCATTCCTGGCGCCCCGACCGGTACACGTGTCACGAAGTGACCGCTGCCCGCGCAGGGCGCCCGTCCGGCAGGACATCTCCTAAACGGGAGCGTAGATGGCAAAGCCGCGCGGAGGAGCAGGGAACTCAGAGCTGCCGTCCGCATCCGTGGTCCGTTCATCCGGGTGAGCGGTGTCGTGCCCGTCCCAGGCAATCGGAGCGAACTTCTGGTTGGCCCACTTCGTCTTGACGGAGGTGCCAGACCACTTGTCGCCAAGATTGTTCAGCACGTAGATCAGTCCCGGCTGATCGACCTTGTCGTCTTTGTAACCGACACGCTGCATGATGTAGAGGTCGGGATCGGCGTGGAGGATCTCCGAATCGCCACCGGCGTACTTGTGATGCGCAATGACCAGGGCGTCGATTCCATTTGGAGTCAGTGGACGCGCCAATCCGTTGTTGTAGTAGTCGTACCAGAAGATACTGGGATACCCCTCATGCACCATGATGAACGAGTAAGCCATCATCTTGTCGTTGATGATGGCGTTGTCGCCCATGTCGTGATTGTCGACGAAGGTAGCGGCGTGCATCGGCCGTTTCATCACCACAGCGCCGCCGTCGGTCAGGTTACGCAGGTCGTAGCTTGGCTTGTCGCAGACGTCCTTCAGCTTGTAGCGAAGCGGAAAGTCGAATGCAGCAATCTGCGTGTCCGTCAACTTGTTTACTTTGTCCAGCCAATGTTCAATATCTTCGCCGCCCGACCACATCTCACCAACAACGTAAGGTGTGAACTCATTGCCATCTTTTACATAGCGGTACTTCGCCAGCAGCCCGATGATCCAGGCGCCGAATCCTTTTACGAAGTCGAAGCGAAAGCCGTCGAATCCAAGCTCCTCGATGAGGAAGCGGGCGTACTCGAACATCGCGGTGTAGACGACGGGGTTGCGATGGCAGAGGTGGGGGAATCCAGCGAAGTTCTCGCCTTCCATCATGACCTGCTCGTAGCGGCTGGGATGAAAGCAGTTCCAGTCGCGCGGAAACTTGCCGCTCTTGGGATTGAACTTCGTCCAGCGCTTCTGCCCGTCGAGTGGATTGACCTCTTCTTCGTCAGCGCCGGAGTTGTGGTTGAGCACCATGTCCGCGTAGAGGCAGATTCCGTTGGCGTGTGCCTTCGCAATCAGGGCTTCCAACTCTGCGCGGTTGCCGTAGTAGGTTTTGGTGCCGCCCTTCTGGTCGAAGTCGCCTAGGTCAAAGTAATCGTAGGGATCGTAGCCCATGGAGCTGTGATCGGACGCCTTCGAAACCGGAGGAAGCCAGAGCGCATCAAAGCCGGCTTTACCAAGGTCTTCGACCTTTTCGGCGACGAAGTTCCACCACTCGCCCTCTTTTTTGTCGTGCTTCGGTGCATCCCAGTAAAACGCCTGCATCATGACAGCCATCTTGATCGTGCTCCATTCCAGTGCCGTTCGAGCGAGCGTCTCCATCGCAGCTGCAATGTTCGCATCGAATGAAAGTGGCTTGATTTATAGTTCTGCTTCAGCATGTCAGATGCGCGTGAGGACGGTCAGGTTGGCATGGACATCCGAAACACCAATACGAAGACACATCTCAAGACTGCTGGTGGTGCGCTGCTCAACTGGTGGCGTGCCGCTACGCTCGACGGCCTGATTGTCGGTGTTCTGTGGCTCATCGGGCTTGAACTGATCCGCGTTCCGTTCGCTCCATTCTGGGCGATTCTTGGCGGCATCCTCCAGATCGTCCCAACCTTTGGCGGCATGATTGCGTTGATTGGCCCGGTTCTGGCGGTTGCTTTCAGCGGCCATGACGAGTGGCGCCTCGGGCTTGTTCTCGGCCTCTACGGTCTGATTGTCATTCTTGAAGGTCTCGTGATTGGCCCTTACGTTCTGCACCGCACCACCAAGGTCCCGTGGTGGGCCGCGTTCCTCGGCCCGATTGTGCTTGGCATCATCATCCCGTTCTGGGGAGTGTTGCTGGCTCCGCCGCTGCTGGCGGTAATCTTTGCGTTTCGTAAAGCGCCGCCCCCGCCGCCTGCTCTGCCAAGGGGCTAGATGTCCTGCCGGACGGGCCCACTGCGCGTGGAGCGGTCACTTCGTGACTTGTGTACCTTGTCTGGGTGAAGTGAAGGGCACTGGTCCTCCCGTTGGTCGGAAGATTGGATCCGGGGGATTGTTTACTAGCCGCCTAATTTGTAGCGCGTCTCGGCGAGGCGGTAGAGCGGCCGCCATACCAGTCGGTTGATCGTTACTACCATCAGGGCCATCACGATGGTGGCGAGAAGAAGAATCTGAAATTTTCCGCTGTCCGTCGCCGCACTGATCACCGCTCCAAGTCCGACTGTCTGCAGCGTCTGGTTCTTCAACCGAAAGTACTCCGCGATGATGCTTGCATTCCATGCGCCACCCGACGCCGTTACCAAGCCCGTGATCAGAAAGGGAAAGATTCCAGGCAGAATGACAGTCTTCCACTTCTGAATGGTGGTGAAGCGGAAGAGCGTCGCGACTTCTTTCAGATCGGAGGGGATCGCCATCGCTCCCGCGATCACGTTGAACAGGATGTACCACTGTGTTCCGAGCAGCATCAGCGCGATGGAGCCGATGCCCATTCCGCCACCAACCCGCACCAGCGCCAGCAGTAGAACAGGGAACAGCGCGGTGGCAGGCACAGAGGCTGCGATCTGGGCTATCGGCTGTGCGATACGAGCCAGTCGTGGATGAAATCCAATGGCGACGCCTGCCGGAATCGTCCATGCGGCTGCGAGGATGAGCGCCACATTCACTCTGAGGAAGGTAGCCATCGCACCCTTCAGAATCCCAACAAACTCGCCCCCTTGTACCTGCCGCAGAAGCGTCAACGCCTGCCAGGCTGCATAGAGAACCGCAACCGCCGCGATTACGATGACAAGCCCGCGCAAGACGGCAGACACAATGCCGTTTTTCGCCACCAGGCCTTCAGACTTCGCGGTCTTCGCTGCTGCTCCGACGACGCGTTGGTCTGCGAGTCGTCGATACAGACCCTCCTCCAGAGGAACTACTGTGTGATGCCGCAGGGTTCGCAGTCCGCGAGAGTGCTGCAGAAGATGCAGCAGCGGTGAGCGAACCCGCGATCCACTCTCTACCTGCTCGAATTTGAACTTGTCACTCCAAGCGATGACAGGCCGCCAGACAAGTTGATCGGTCGCGACGATAATGGCAATCATCGTCAGCAGACCCCACGTGATGGCTGAGTAGTTTCCTGTGCCGGCTGCGGTCTGGAGATACGATCCCAGCCCCGGTAGCCTGAAATCGCGTGTTCCCAGGACGAACATCTCGCACGCCATCAGGAAGAACCATCCGCCCGCGACCGACACCATCGAGTTCCAGACAAGCCCGATCGCCGCATAGGGGAGCTCTAACTGGATCAGCTTTTGCAGCCGGGAAAACTTATAGATGCTTGCAGCTTCAGAGAGCTCTCGCGGGATGCTCTTGATAGAGGAGTAAAAGCTGAAGGCCATGTTCCAGACCTGGCCGGTGAAGATCAGCACGATCGCGCCCATCTCAACGCCTATCTGCCGGGTGGGAAAGAGCGCAACCATCGCTAGCATCACGCCGGGCAGAAAACTGAGAACCGGGATCGACTGCAGAATGTCGAGTCCCGCAATCATCAACGGCTCCACTCGCTTGCTGTATGCGGCGATGTAGCCGTAGCCGATGGCGAAGACGAGACTCAGCAGGTAGGCGAGCCCGATCCTTACAACCGAATAGAACGCATACTGCGGCAGCGCGCGCGGGCTCTGCGAGATGGTGATCTCCGGCTCAGGATGGCCGAACCAGTAGCGCGCGATCACGACGACTCCATAGAAACACGCCAGTCCGATGCCGGCGACGCAGAGGTCCAGCACCACCGGCCAGCTGCGCTGCAGTACCTGCGAGCGCGCCAGCGTCTCCCGTCCGGGGATGTTGCTGAAGCTATCCGGAAACTTCATCATGCATCGATCTCCGCCGTGGAGCTTGCGTCTGCATCCTGATGCAGTTTTTCAGACTGAATGAAGCGGCGGCGTGAGGCGTCGAAGTCGAAGAGCTCGGCGTAGCGGCCCCAGTTGATGGCGGTCTCAAGCTGACGAAGGGTCTCGTCTTCGCTGAACTGCTCGTCGAGCATGTCGTGGAAGAACTCCTCGGGCACGCTGCGGTCGCTCTTGGACTCGATAGCGCGCACGATCTGACGAAGGAGCAGAACGTTCTCGACGGCTGCGGTGCGGAAGAGCTCTTTCTGGCGGAGGATCTCGGAGTTGGCGTACTCCGTGCCGGTGGACGTGATCGCAGCGTCGCCTTCTGTAACGGTCAGGAAACCTAATAGCTGCGCGGCATCGACGATCGGCAGCAGGTCGTCGATCTGGAAGGCGAGGTCGTCCGCGAGGCGGTAGATGTCGTCCTTGCCGTTGTGATCGAGTACGAGCTCCAATAGGCCTGCGATTCCGCCGGGCCGCGCGTGTGGCAGCATCTGGTAGTGCATCTGCCGTTGGTCGCGCACCTTTTTTCCCGTGGACGTCTGGGGCAGGGCTGGCGGCTGGGCGTCGGGCTGCGTCAACACCTTGTAGATGTAGTCGACCAGCTGCGTAAAGGAGGTGGCTTTGCGGTCTCGAGGGTGGGGGATTGAGACGCGGAAGTCGGTTCGTACATGGCCGGGGTTGCGCCCGAGCACGATGATGCGATCAGCGAGCTGAACGGCCTCTTCAATGTTATGGGTGACGATGAAGATCGACTTCGTCGGAATGGTCTTGTTCTGCCAGAGTTCGAGCAGCTCACTGCGCAGGTTCTCCGCCGTCAAGACGTCAAGCGCGGAGAACGGCTCGTCCATAAACAGGACTTCAGGCTCGACGACCAGCGCGCGCGCGAAGCCGACCCGCTGGCGCATGCCACCGGAGAGCTCCTTCGGATAGGCGGCCTGGAAGCCGTCCAGACCGACCGTGTCGAGGATCTTCAGGCTGCGCTTGCGACGCTCTGAAGCCTCCATGCCGTGTGCCTTCAGCGGAGCTTCGACATTTTCGAGTACAGTTAGCCACGGGAAGAGAGCGAAGCTTTGAAACACAATTGAAACATTGACCTCGGCGGTTGCAATTGGTTTTTCGTGCCAGTAAACTTCGCCGGCAGAGGGCGCGGATAGACCGGTCAACATGCGTAACAGCGTGGACTTTCCGGAGCCGGACGGCCCAAGGAGCGCAACGATCTCTCCGGCCGTGATCGAGAGGTCGGTCGGCGAGATGACCTGGATGCGGTTCTCGCTGGGTTGCGAGTAGTATTTTTCAACGCGTTCTGCACGAATGATGGCTGGCTGCATAGGAAGTTTGTGAAACTGGAAGCGGCGCTTGAATTTGTGGTGGTTTGTTCGTCAACCACCTCTGCGCTCAGCGTATCATTACCGGGTGGGCGAAATATAAATCCGCCGCCTGCGTACGTCACATTTAAAACTGAACTTTGAACCTTCTACTTTTGGGGAAACTTAGCATGGCAGATTTAACCTCTACCGCAACACCCAAGCCCAAGGTGCTGGTCGCTGACGACGAGCAGGTGATTGCGAATACTCTGGCAATAATCCTCAATCAGGCAGGCTTTGAGGCACGTGCCGTCTTCAGCGGCGAGAAGGCCGTCGAGCTGCTCGAGAGCTTCCAGCCCGACATGCTCATCAGCGACGTCATCATGACTGGCATGACTGGGATCGAAGCGGCAATCATCACCCGCAGCAAGCTACCGAAGTGCAAGATCCTTCTGTTTTCAGGTCAGGCTGCTACTGCGGACCTGCTCGAGAAGTCTCGCGCGCAAGGTCACGAGTTCGAAATCCTCGCCAAACCCGTTCATCCGACCGATCTTCTCGCAAAACTGCGCGGATAGGCTCAGGTCGGCCCGGGATGAACGACGAAAATAGCGGGACTTCGGTCCTGCTTTTCTCTGCTCTAAACAGCAGGACTACCTCACGTCCGGTTGGAAGAGGGGGCGGGGAACTGGCGGCGCTCCTTCACTTTGACTGCGGGTACCCCGGCGTACACGGTCCATGGGTCGAGGCTGCGCGTGGCAACGGACCCCAACCCAAGCACAGCGCCCTCGCCTATATTGACTCCGGGCGCGACGGAGGCCCGGGCGCAAACCCACGCATAGGCCTCGATATTCATCGCATAAGCGATCAGGGGGAAGGCGGGATCGTCGTAGTCGTGGGTCGCCCCGCATACGTACGCTTCCTGGGACAAAATAGCGTGCGACCCCAGCGTCACCGGTGCCGGGTTATAGATCTCAACGCCATCGCCGGCCGTAACCTGGTCGGCGCAGATTAAATTCCACGGGGCCCATATTCTGGAGCGTGGATAAAAGTGACAGTTCGGCCCCATCTTCGCCCCGAAGAGTCGAAGCAGAAATGCTCTCCAGGAATGTAACGGTCTTGGTGACGTTCTATAGAGAATGGCCCAGCATAAGTTCCAATTCAGTCGCCGCAGCCGGTCTTGCAACGAAAAAGCAGGACGCAGGTAGGGATCCACGGCCGTCCCCGTCGGGATATGATCTGCCGCGTTGTAATGAATCTGCTTAGGCATTGGCGCTCCTGGCTACTCCGACTCGACTGCGGTAGGGGTAAGAACCGTAGCTGTGCCAAATAGCCGGATGATCGCCTTCGCGTTCTCGCGCATGTCGTAACGGCGATGGAAACACTGGTACGCCAACTCGCACATACGCTGCCGCTCCGCAACCGTCATGCCGATCCACCCCTTCAACAGTTTCAGCGTCCCATCCGGCGTATCCAACTCCATCAGCCCCGCGCCGTCTTCCGCGATCTCCTCGGCGATGTTTACCTTATCGGCCAGCAAAACTGCTTTTCCGCAAGCCAGCGCTTCGGCTACAGCAATGCCGAAGTTCTCCTGGTGCGATGGCAGGATGAAGGCCTCGGAGCCGTAAAACGCCCCCCACTTCGCATCGCCGGTAACCATTCCCGGCCAGAAAACGCGATCCTTAATCCGCAGGTTCGCTGCTGTTGCCTTCAGCTTCGCGCTCCACTGCTGCTGGTCAGGCCCCGCCATCACCAGATAAAGATCTGGATCGTCAGCCGCAACCTTTGCGAAGGCGTCGATCAACATGTCGCAGCCCTTCTTGCGATGGATGCGCCCGAGGAAGACGAGATATCTCTTACCCTTTGCCTCGGGGCACTTCGCAAAAAATGCCCGTTTCTGCACCTCGGGATCGCCGTTCGGGCCGCTCGCTCCATACGGCACGACATAGGCATTCCAGCGATGTAGCCAGAAGCTCTGCTCCGCGAGCCGCTTCTCCGCCTTCGAAGTAAAGAGCACGCGATAGGCTCCGCGCAGGATCCAGTACTCGGCCGGAATCCAGTACAGCCACTTCTTGATGTGCTTCAACGGGAAGGCGTGCTTGAAGTATGGGTCCAGCATGCCGTGAGTAAACACGACATAGGGGGTATTGCCTGCCAGCGTTCGCCAGGCAGCGTAACCGCAGTACTGCCAAAGCCCATTCACCACCACGCCATCGAAGCGATGACGGTTATCTCTCAACCAGGGCAGCAGCTTGGAGTTGAACCCATAGGTCGTGTTGGTAGGACCAAGCGCGTGGACCGGAAATCCGACATCGTCAAGGTACGGCGCCGAGGGATCGTCGAGCGTGACCACCTCTCCGGTGTAGCCGATGGGCCCGTAACTCAGTAGTACGCGTACCGACTCTGTAGGGCCGCCAGCCTCAGGGTTCAGGGTCCCAATGATGTGCAAAATCCGCATAATTCTTCGACTATCAACTATTAAGCATAGCAGCAGAGGCTGTCCTCACAAGCCGCGCGCACTTAAGTTGTAATCACGTCGACAACCTCCTTGTTACGGCCGCGATTGCTCGTCGAAGCCCGGCAATGTCCTCCTCGTAACTCCACCCAGAGATTCTCTTCAGCCCATGTCCTCCCATGGTTGCCGCTGTCTCTGGCCGCTCGAGGACTCTTCGCAGTGCCTCCGTCAGCGCGTTTACATCGCCCACGGGAAACACACACCCTTCGACGCCATCGGTCAGCAGATCAGGTTGGCAGCCTACGTCATCCGCGAGGATCACGGCACGCCCCGAGTTCATGACCTCGTTCACGATCAATCCCCATGGCTCATCCTGCGAGGGCAAGACAAAGACCGACGCAAGATAAAAAAAACCTGGCAGCTCCGATTGATTGCGAAAGCCACAAAACCGAACTCCGCTGACTCTACTCTGCGAGACGAGCCTCTCCAGCGCCGCCCGCTCCTCGCCGTCGCCCACGATCAGGAGGTAGGGAGTCGGCTCGCTCCCAACCTTGGAACAAAGACTGAGATAAGCCCTGATCAAGTCTTCGCACCGCTTCCGTCTCTGCAGCTTCGAAGCAAATAGAATGACCGGCCGGGACGCATCAAGACCAAGCTCTCGCTGGAGATCCCCTCCTCGAAGACCGGCCTCGCGGCTGCGGCTCTGAAAGTATTCGTTATCCACTGCATACGGCATCATGAACTGCGGGAGGTCCTCGCCCATAACATGACGCCAGTAGGCTGCATTCAGACTCCCAATCGGCAACACTCCGTCGACAAGCTGCTTCAATCCGCTAAAGAAAAGGCGCTTCGCCACCTGCTTTAAAGCACCGTTCTGCTTCCGTCCCAAACGTGACTCCGCACGAAGCAGCACCGGAATCCCCAGCGCCTTTGCGATCAGCATTCCCTGCAACGTGTTCAGCGTCGAGTAGCCATGCACCCAAAGTACGTCGAAGCCGTCTCTCTCTCTGCTTCCTCGAAGCCGGCTGAAGATGCCGTAGTTCAACTGGCTCGTGGGCCCGGTTCTTCTCTTATCCCATATCGCCGGGAGAAATTCATAACGGTAGCCGTCGAGCAGGGGCACATCCCACTTCACGTCCACGCCAAATCCCTTGTCGACGTACTCCTGCACGGAGAAGTTCGATCCAAAGAAGACGGTCAATTCAATGTCGGGCTCCTGCGCGATTCGCCGCAGCAAAGGGGCTTGGTACTGGATCGGATGGCTCACCAGGTAGGCGACCTTCACCTTCTTCTTCGCGTTGTCCTCTCGGCTTTGCTCAGGAGATCTCATGGAGTAGGCCTGCGTTACGCGATGATCTTTCGTGTCAGTTGCGCGATTGCCTGGCGCAGCGCCTGAATATCCTCTTCAAAGCTCCATGCGTTGATTCTGTCGAGCGCGCGCTGACCCATCTGTGCCGCTCCCTCGGGCGTCGCCAACACGCGTCGCAGCGCTTCGGCAAGCGCCTTCACATCCCGCACGGGAAACACATACCCCTCTACGCCATCGGTCACCAGATCGGGCTGGCACCCGATATCGTCGGACAGAATCACGGCACGCCCTGCGTTCATCACCTCGTTTACTACCAACCCCCAGGGCTCGTGGCGAGCGGGTAAGACAAATATGTTTGCAAGATCGAAGAACCTCGGCAACTCCGACTGATTGCGAAACCCGCAGAATCGAACCCCCGTCAACCCGCTCGAGTTGGCCTTCTCTTCGAGCGCGGCTCGTTCCTCACCGTCTCCGACGATCAACAAATAGGGCTGCGGCCGGCCCGTCTCGTCGTTGATCAAGCTCATATACGCGTCCATCAGATCGGAGCAGTGTTTGCGCTCCTGCAGCTTTGAAGCAAACAGGATGACTGGTCTTCCTGCCTCGAGGCCAAGCTCTCTTCGCAACTGGTGGCGTGTGGCAGCCGCTTCCAGACTTCGTCGTTGGAAGTAATCGTTGTCCACTGCGTAAGGCATCAGAAAAAACGGGACATCATCGCCCAGGTAGTGGCGCCAATACTCAGCGTTCAGTGTGCCGACCGGCAGGACTCCATCCACCATGTGTTTTAGGAACTTAAAGAACAGCGTCTTCAGAAGAAGCTTCGGCCCACTCCGCGGACGGTCTCGCAACCACATGTCGGCGCGTACCAGCAC
Source organism: Tunturibacter gelidoferens (assembly GCF_040358255.1). Lineage (NCBI taxonomy): Bacteria > Pseudomonadati > Acidobacteriota > Terriglobia > Terriglobales > Acidobacteriaceae > Tunturiibacter > Tunturiibacter gelidiferens. The sequence goes on along the minus strand of NZ_CP132938.1, from coordinate 4,004,782 downwards.
GGGGATTCCCAGCGCCTTCGCGGCCACCATTCCGTGTAATGCATTCACCATGTTGTAGCCATGGGTCCACAAGAGATCGTAGCCGGGCTCTCCCTCGCGGCCGCGAAGCTCGCTGAAGATGCCGTAGTTCAGCGGGGTTGTCACCGTCTGCGTGCCATCGTCACGAATCACCGGCAGAAATTTATGACGGTATCCATCGAGCAGCGGCACGTCCCACTTCACATCGACGCCAAAGCCTTCATCCTGGTAGCTGCGGAGCGAAAAGTCCGAGCCGAAGAAGACGGTCAGGTCGATGTCCGGTTCCTGCGCGATCCGGCGCAACAACGGAGCCTGATACTGGATAGGATGACTCACCAGGTAGGCCAGCCTTACCTTCTTCTTCAAGCCTATGTCAACGTCCGACGAGGGTAAGGCCATATCTTTTTGGTTCTCATGCGAAATCTGGCCCGATGCAACTAGGACTACTGTTGAATAGCGAGAATTAGAATCGAAGCAATACCCAACAGCGTTGCGATGCCGCCGTTCTTGATCGCCGCCTTCATCGGATTGGTAGGCAGCAACACGATGTCTTCGGCCTGGAGCACAGGATCGGGAACCTTCCCGTTGATCACCTTCGAGATGTCGACTTTGACCATCTGCCGGGTAGTACCGGTGGTCCGAATAATCCGAAGGTCATTGAATCTGCCTTCATAGCCTGGCCCCCCTGCCAACGCAGCTACCTTCATCAAGGTGATGGGAGAGTTCTGCTGGAGCGGGATTGCGCCCTGAGTCTTGAAGGCCCCCAGCAGATAGACCACTCCAACCCGTGGAATGATAATCGTGTCGCGCGGATAGATCGGTATATTGATGAGCGCACTCTTCGCGGGATCGGTGCCGAGGTCGATGACGATCGGCTCCGCTACTCCATAACGATTGATCGTGATGATATGGCTTGCCGTCGCGGGCAGGCCGCCGCCACCGACGACAACCGTCGTTGCCCCACCGCCATTGCCCGCGGCGCCTCCGCCGCCTGCACCGCTGCCCACCGCTGCCAGCACATCGAACAATCGTCGTTCGCCAATAACCGGCACAATCCCGTGCAACTCTCCGATGACAGTGACGATTTGATTTGGGGAGTCTGTGATCTGAATCGCCACCTGAGGATCGCGAAACATGCCGGCTTCTTTCAGCTTCTGCGCGATCAGGTCCTGGGTCTGATGAACGGTAAGGTTGTCCACCAACACACTCCCGATGAGGGGCAGTTGAACGGTGCCATCGAGACCAACGCGTACCAACGGAGTGTAGTCCGCGTTCCCGTAGATCCTGATCGAGAACACGTCCCCAACTCCCAAATAGACATCTCGGGGCCCCGGAAACAAGATTGCAGGATCGGTTGTGATCGTGATGGGGGGATTCACCTCTGATGTGATTCCAAGCGCTGGGCCGCTGAATTGTGCCTCCGCGAGGCTGCCGCCGAGAGCCATCAGAAGAAAAATAGCGGAAGCAAGCCAGGCTCTGCGCCAGTCGACCTGATACACCTGCTTCTCGGCCTCAGTCCGGAGATCTTCCCGTTTCTGTCTCATCGCTTCGTCTCCCCGGCGTTGGTGTGATCCCTTGTCGAAGCCGTCTGCGACTCCCAGCTGTCGGAGTCCACACTTGAGTAGGAGTAACCCGAATAGCCGTAGTACCCGTAGTACTCCGGTGAATTCATGTCGACCGCATTCAGCACAATTCCAGTAATGGTCGCCCCCGAACGCAGCAGCAGATCTCTGGCCCGACGCACCACATGCTTGCTCGATTTACCATGACGCACTACCAGCACGACGGCGTCCGCCTGGCGCGCCAGAATCACGCCGTCGGTCACCGAAAGGATCGGCGGCGAATCGATCACGATGTAGTCGTAGAGCTCTCCACAGCGCTTGAGGATGGTCTCCATCGCCGCCGAACTCAACATCTCGGTCGGGAATGGCGGAACCGGTCCACTGGGCAGGATGTCGAGATTTGGAATCTCAGGCACTCGCTGTACCGTCTCCTCGAGCTTGGTTGCTCCGGTCAGTACCGTAGTCAGACCGATCTTTCCGTTCAACCCGAACCGGTGATGAACATTAGGTCGTCGAAGATCTCCATCGATCAGTAGAACCCGAGTGTCCCGTTGTGCCAGGATCGCAGCGAGATTGCTCGCGGCCGTCGTCTTTCCTTCTGAGGGCGTTGCGCTTGTCAGCACAATGTACTTCGGTGGATGCCCGGTGCTAGAGAGCAGCAGCGACGTTCGCAGAGAGCGGAACGCTTCTGCAAACTGCGACTTCGGCTGCGTCAGGATTCCTACGTTGCGTTGCGCGGTGCTGAGCGTTGCGGCCTGATCGACCGATGATCTGCGCGCTCGCGGAATGATAGCCAGCGATGGCAGCTCCGTAATGCTTTCGATCTCCGCGATGCTCCGCAACCCGGTATCCAGGCTCTCCATCAGGAAGGCGACCACGATGCCCGCCAGCATGGCAAAGACCAAAGCCGTTATGATCACCGTCGATTGAGGCCGTAGCACAGGCTCCGCAGGGGGCAACGCCTGATCCACAACGTCGACCTCGAGAGACTCCAGCCCCGACTGCACGCTCGCAGTTCGCAGACGCTGTTGCAGGCTGTCGTAGAGCGTTCGATTGGCTTCGTACTCCCGTTGGCGCAGGGTGTACTCCACCAGCTGGTCCCGCAACTTGTAAGCATCGGTCTTCTGAGCCTCGAGCGCTGCGGTCGTCTGGTCTTCATTCGCCTTCGCGACCACGTAATTCTGTTTTGCCTGCACAATCAGGCGGTTCTGTTCCTCATCAATCTCTTTGACGTACTCGTCGATCTGAGCCTTCAGGGCCTTCGATTGAGGGTGATTCGGTCCGAGCGAAGACTCCATTGTGGCATAGTTCGCTTTTGCTCCGGCCAGCTGTCCTCGCAGCAGGTTGAGCTCTGCTGGCGCCGTTCCTGGAGTCAACTCGATGGTGCCTTCAAGCGTGTTCGGATCCATTCCGCTGACAACGCGGTAGCGCGCTTCAGCGATGATGCGAGCCAGCTTCGCAGTACCTGCCGCTCGGGCAAGGTCATCGAGGGACGTGCTGATCTGATTGTGGGTCGGGTCAAATCCAAGGATCCCCAGACGACGCTGCATGTCCATCATCTGTTCCTGCGACGCCTCTACCTCCTGCTTGAGGCCCTCGAGAGTTCCAGAGAGCCAGACAGAGGCGCGCTGCGAGGATTCGTAACGGGTCTGATAGCTTCGCTGAACGTAATCTGAGATGACCTTGTTGACAATATCGGCTGACAGCTTCGCGCTAAAACTGCTGTAGCTGATGCGGATAATATCTGTCTTCGGTACGACGGTGACGTGCAGATTGCTCTGAATACGATGGACCGTGTCCTGCCTGGTTTCTCCGTCCTCCAGACTCGCCCGCGGCTCGGGGCGTGTCTTTTGTTCCAGAAAGTCTGCGTTGTTGGCCAGATCCATCTCGCGACACACGGTCAACATCAGCGAATCACTCTTTATAATCTCGATCTCGCTCAGCAGCTTCGAGCTGGAATCACCGCTGTACTCTTGCACCGTGCTGACTCGGTATTCGTTCGACGAACCCGACCGTACCTGAATTCGTCCGTACGATTCATAGAGTTTGGGCTGGGACTCCGCCTTAAAGATTCCGTATGCCAGGCCCAACAAAACCGCAATGATCAGGACCAGCTTGCGTTTCCGCAGCACAATCAGAGCTTCTGAGAGCGTAGTATCTGTAACCGTTGTACTGAACCCTGCCTGGTTCGTCTCCGGAACACTCACATGCGGCGGCTGCGTATTTTTAGAACCCATTCCCTCTAGTCTACCCGAGCGGCCCTGACGGAAGGAGTATTAGATGAGCTGCAGCCTTCTTATGGTCCAAAAGTGTTACCTGGTCCCGCAGATGACCTGTATTGGTCCAAATTCGGATATCCTCGACCATGAGCCGTAACGCCATCAAACCGATGGCCGATCCAGCAGAATTGTTGTCGCTAAGGCATCTTCTCTCTGCCCTCTCACCTGCAAATCTCAGGCCAGCATATGTTCAATAAGATGAAAGGTATTCATTGATGTCTCGAAGCACTCTCGTCACAGGAGCCGCCGGCTTTCTCGGGTCTCATCTCTGTGACGCTCTTCTGTCAGAAGGAGACAACGTCGTCGGCGTCGACAACCTGAGCACGGGCAACCTGGCCAACCTCAGCCATCTCTCTCGCGATAGCCGCTTCAGCCTCGTCGAACTCGATATCTGCAAGCCCTTCGACACTGGCAAAGTCGACTACATCTTCAACTTCGCCTCTCCCGCCAGCCCAATCGACTACTCCCGCCTCGGCGTAGAAACCCTGCTGGTCGGCTCTGCGGGCACCATCAATACCCTCGACCTCGCCCGCAAATACGGCGCCGGGTATCTCCACGCCTCCACCTCCGAATGCTACGGCGACCCCGAGGTCCACCCCCAGGTCGAGACCTACTGGGGCAAGGTTAATCCCATCGGTCCACGTTCCGTCTATGACGAGGCCAAACGCTTCTCTGAGGCTGCCGTCATGGCCTACCACCGCTACTACGGCGTCGATACGCACCTGGTCCGCATCTTCAATACTTACGGCCCCCGTCTTCAGGCCAACGACGGCCGCGTGATCTCGAACCTCATAGTCCAGGCCCTGCGCGGCGAACCTCTCACCATCTACGGCGACGGCTCCCAGACGCGCAGCTTCTGCTACGTCGCCGATCTCATCGAAGGGATACTTCTCCTCTCGCGCTCCGACGAGCATCTCCCCGTCAACATCGGCAATCCGGTCGAGTGGACCATCCTCGAATGCGCTCGCGAGATCCTCGCCGTCACCGGTTCGAAGTCCGAGATCCTCTTTCAGGACCTGCCACAGGACGATCCCACGCGCCGACGCCCTGACATCACCCGCGCCAGAACTCTCCTCAACTGGGAGCCCAAGATCAGTCTCCGCCAAGGCCTTGAACGCTCTCTCGAATACTTCAGAGCTTGCGTCTCTTCACGATAGCCAAGTAGTGACTAGCGATAGCCGGCTAGTGTCAGCAATAGCGGACTGCTCCAAGCGAAGTCGAATGACGAAGCCCGAACTAGGCTGGCGAAGCCCCGTATTTAGGCCTTTGCTGTCATCCTGACCCTGAGCTTGTCGAAGGGAAGGATCCCGACGAACTCCATCCCGCCCAAACCGCTCATCCCTTCTCACCCACGCTCTTCACGCAGTCGTCTTTAGATTCAGAACACTAGGGAAGTGATGGATACGTGCGTAACCTCGGATACCAGGTCAGCTGCACTGCAGTTGAAGTATTTTGCTGAAGCCCAGTCTTATAGATCGGCGCCTTCCAGCCCTCATACTGTACCCATGCGTTCAGCTCGACGTCCTTTCCCAGTCGCTTCACAACGCTCGCCTTGAACTGGTTTTGCGTGGTCCCGCCGGGAATGAAGTTCGAAGGCGTCTTCTTATTCAGATACTCCAGCTGAACCCACTCGTTGCCCGAGATGTGATAGGTCAGCCACGCCTGGCCACCCTTCGCCTCGCGCCCGATCCAGTCCCCCATGATGAAGCCCTTATTCGTGTACCCCTGCTTCTGGATGGTCTCCCAGTACGCAAACTGTCCATCGTGAGCCGGCCCGACATCAGGGTCGGTGGATACGGCCTCCACTCTCAAGTCCAACTTTCTGACTCCCGGAATCTGCGAGAGATACAGCCCTGTCCTGAAAGACGCCCGGCGAGGAGCGCTGATAGGAGTCACATCGTCATGCGAGATTGTATCCACGACGAACGTCACATACTTGCGCAGGAAGGGAAGCCGGTAGGAGGCATTGAAGTCGCTGAACCTAGCCCCAGGATCGTCTCGACCTTGTTTTTCATTCCCGACGGTATCGTGGGTGGAGAAGAAGCCGCGGAGAAAGGTATGCAGCGTGACCGGCGCGTGGCCCTTTCCTCCGAAGATGATCGTTCGCTCAAACCCAAACTCGAAGTTCTCGGTCGGCCGGAAGGAGAACATCTCCGCATGCACCCACGGGTCTCGCGGAACATTATGTCCTTTCAGGTCCCCATAGAAAAAGTCGTAGCGAAGGGGGCCCATGATCTTTGACACAAAGGGAATGTACAGCGGCTCAACCCTGTTGATGCGGAACGAGTAGATGTTCTCCGCGTTGTTGGACCATGCCATCGAGCTGCCCGCCGCCGGCCCGAGCCACGCGTCGCTCTTGCCCCCGGAGATCTCATGGCCGAACAGATGCACCGACGCATACGCCTCGATCAACCGAAACGGATTCTGATCCGGGATCGGACCCAGCGGGATCGTGTCCTGAGGTCCCGGATACGGATAGATGAGGTCAATGGCAGACAGTTGCTGGGCGAGAGCCAGCGAGTAGCCCTCGGCCGACGGGGCGTGCTGATACTCGCCGCGGATATACATCGAAAACGGCCCCCACTCTCCGAGTCCAGAAGCTCCGACGATGCTGTTGAAACCGCTCTGGTAGGGTCGTCCGAAGTCGTTGTTGATCGTCTGGCCAAGGTGATAGCTGTCGCGCAGAATCGGTCCGCTGATCCCCAGCAGACGCGTGTACGACGAGTCCAGCCCATAGACCACGCCACGTTCGATCAGGCCGCCATCAGGATCCTCTGCGCTTAACTCATACAACAGCTTCGAGAGAATCGACTGAGCCTCTACGTTGTCGCTGTTGGCAATGTCGCCCCGCGAATCCTGAAGCATGTGAAAAACACTTCGTCGCGTATAAGGCCTCATGCCGAGAAACATTGTGTTGACGAAACCCATGGAGTAAAGCCGCGTCAACGCCGGATACACCCAGCTATCAATCGGAATGTAAGTCGATCCCAGGCGGTCCGGCGGCGGCTTCACCTCGTCGGGAGCGTAGCCGGCATAACCGATAAACGGTTTCTTCGGACTCGTCTGCTCCGGCGGAACCACCGGCTGGGCCGTAGGCGTAGGAGGGCCTATCGAGGGGGTTTGCGGAGGAGGAGTAGTAGAGGGCGTCTGCGCAGGGGGAGCCGGCGTTGGTGTTGGCGACTGTTGCTGCACCGAATAAGGTGAATTGCCGGGCGGCGTCCCGTTTGGAGCTGGCGTCGGAGAAGAGTCAGAGGCAGGTGGTGGAGCGGCAGTGGTCGTTGGCGTCTGCGCGATCGCTGTCGATGCGGCACATAGACTCAGCGCCGCAAAACAAAGAAAAGCTTTGGTCCGCACTCACACCTCAATCCGGGGCTTTGAAACGCCACTACCAGTGTAACCGCCCCCAGCGTCCGGCCCGGAGTTACCAACTGATGACTGGAAGCTCATTGCTCAGCTCATTGTCAACTCATTGTTCAGTGGATGAAATACGCTTGCGAAGACGCTCCCCAGCCCTTTCCAGCCAGGCCTTGGTGCAAACCTTTCGCCCCAGCAGAAAACTTTTCATCTGCACCAGAGGATCCTGCCTGGAGTCTCCACCCACGCCATCCACCCGATATCCTTTGCATTCAATTAGAACCGGGCCTCCGCCGCCCCGGATCCTTCCCAGGGACTCCTGCGTTACCCGGTACAAAGCCACCGCATCGTTCGCGTCCACCGGGATTCCCGGCATCCCCCACCCGCGGACCTTCGCGCTCAGTTGATTCACCCCATCTTTCTTGTCTCCTCTACTGGGCAAGACGACAAGGATCATCGGCAGATCCAGCTTTGCAACGGACTCGATGATCTCTTGCCGCTCCTTCTTGTCCAGCTCCGAACGGCCAACATAAGCGACAACCACGCTCCCCCGTTTCAGCGTCTTGAACGATAGCGCCGCCCCCATCGCCATTCGTAGCCGGCTGCTCGCATCTTCCACCCACGGCAACACTCGCGCCAGCGCACCTTCCCTGGCCAGCCTCGCTCCGTCGATCTTTCCTGCGTGAAACTCCACCACCCGCCCTAACAGCGAGTCGATCTGCGCCTTCGACTGCGCCCCCGCGATCAGATCCATCACCACGCCAGCCTGCGAGTCGCTCACCAGATCGCCCGGTAGGAGCTCGAGAGCGGTGCTCACCCGGCAAGCCTCCTGCCCCTTAGTAGACTCCAGCCGTCGCCGCGCCTTCACACCCTTCTGCATTCCAGCAATATGCTCGTCCAGAGCTCTCGCGTCGGCCATCACGCTATACATCTGCAGCAACTTCTTATTCGGCACCAATGGATTCTCGTACAGCCCCGCGTCGCTCAACAAACCCTCCGTAACACTTCAAGTTACAAAACGAGAGGGTTCCCACAAGGAACCCTCATCGCAATCAAAGCGCTTCAAAAGCTGCTAGGCACGCGCCGGATCAACCGCTTCGACATCCAGCCCCAGCTCAGCCAACGCCTTCTGCGCCGCCTTCGGTTTGAACTTGCCATCGCGAGCGAGCTTCGACAGCGTAGCTCCAACGATCGCCTCAGCACTCACTTCAAAGTGTCGCCGCAGATGCTCGCGGTTATCGCTTCGCCCGAACCCATCAGTCCCCAGCGTCACCAGCCGAGAAGGCAGCCACGGCGACAACAGATCCGGCACCGACTTCATGTAGTCGCTCGTAGCAATAATCGGCCCAGCCGAGCTCCCCAGTGCCTGCAGCACATACGGCACCTTCTCCTTCTCCGCCGGATGCAGCCGATTCCATCGCTCCACCGCCAGCGCATCCCGCCGCAACTCCGTATAGCTGGTCACGCTCCAGACATCGGCATGCACGTTGTACTTCGAAGCAAGAATCTCCTGCGCTCGCAGCACCTCATTCAGAATCGGCCCGCTGCCAAACAACTGCACCGTCGCCTCACCGGCAGCCGGCTTCAGCTTGTAGATCCCGCGCAGAATACCCGCAGCCGAACCCTCCGGCATCGCGGGCATCGCGTAATCCTCGTTGTACATCGTGATGTAGTAGAAGCAGTCCTCCCCCTTCTCATACATTCGCCTGATGCCATCCTGAATCACCACTGCCAGCTCATACACAAACGCCGGATCATACGTCACGCAGGTCGGCACCGTGCTCGCGAGCACGATGCTGTGCCCATCCTGATGCTGCAACCCTTCGCCAAGCATCGTTGTCCGCCCAGCCGTACCGCCCATCAAAAAGCCCTTGCCGCGCGAGTCCGCAAACGCCCACACCATATCCCCGATGCGCTGAAATCCAAACATCGAGTAGTACATGTAGAACGGAATTGCCGGCACCTTGTAGTTCACATACGCCGTGCCCGCCGCGGTAAACGAGGCCATCGACCCCGCCTCCGTAATCCCCTCCTCCAGAATCTGCCCATCCTTATCCTCTCGGTAGTAGAGCAGCATATCCGCATCATGCGGGCTGTACTTCTGCCCCTCCGGCGCATAGATTCCCACCTGCCGAATCGCCGACTCCAGCCCAAACGTTCTGCCCTCATCCGGCACAATCGGCACAATCAACTTGCCAATCGCCGGGTCCTTCATCAGGTGTCGCAGTATGCTCACGAAGCCCATCGTCGTCGACACGGCACGCTTGTTCGAGCCCGCCGTCCACTCGCCAAAGTACTCCAGCCCCGGAGCCTTGAAGTTGATCTTCGGCACCTCACGCGTCGGCAGATATCCACCGAGTTCCTTGCGGCGCTCCTGCATGTAAACAATCTCGGGAGAGTCCTGCGCCGGCCGATACGGCGTACCCGACTTCGCCGCCTCCTCCGGAATCGGAATCTCAAACCGCTTCACAAACGCCGCCAGCCCATCATCGGCCAGCTTCTTCTCCGAGTGTGTCGCGTTTCTGCTTTGCGCCGAGCCCAATCCATGCCCCTTCACGGTCTTCGCCAGAATCACGGTCGGGCCGCCCTTGTGCTCCACCGCGCGCTTATAAGCGTTGTAGATCTTCGTCCGGTCATGGCCACCGCGATGCAATAAACCAAGCTGCTCATCGGACATATCCTTCACCAACTCAAGCAGCTCCGGATACTTCCCGAAGAAGTGCTCGCGCAGGTAAGCCCCGCCCTTCGCCTTGAAGGTCTGGTACTCGCCATCGACGCACTCTTCCATCCGCCGCAGTAGCAATCCGGTGTGGTCGCGCTCAAACAACGCATCCCAATCCGAACCCCAGATCACCTTGATGACGTTCCACCCAGCTCCGCGGAAGACGCCCTCCAACTCATCGATGATCCGCTTGTTCCCACGCACCGGGCCGTCAAGCCTTTGTAAATTGCAATTGACGACGAAGATCAAATTATCCAGCTTCTCGCGAGCGGCCACCGAGATCGCACCAAGGCTGTCAACCTCATCCGTCTCGCCATCGCCCACAAACGCCCACACCCTGCGGTCGGTCTGCTCAATCAACTTCCGGTTCTCCAGATACCGCATAAACCGCGCCTGATAGATCGCATTCAAAGGTCCGATCCCCATCGATACCGTAGGGAAGTTCCAGAAGTTCGGCATCAGCCACGGGTGCGGATACGAGCTCAACCCCGGCGTCTCTCTCAGCTCATGCCTAAAGTTCTTCAACCTCTCGTCATCCAAACGCCCTTCAAGATAAGCCCGCGCATACACTCCCGGCGAAGCATGGCCCTGAAAGTAAACAAAGTCTCCCGGCTGCTCCTGCCCACCGACGGAGTACTTCGCATGAAAGAAGTGATTGAACCCAACCTCCAGCAACGTAGCTAGCGACGAGTACGTCGAGATATGTCCACCAATCCCGGCGTCCTTTTTGTTCTGACCATGCACCATCGCCATCGCGTTCCAGCGAATCAGGCTCTCTACTCGGCGCTCCAATGCTCTGTCGCCCGGGTATGGCAGCTCGTCATGCTTTGGAATCGTATTGCGATAGGGGGTCGTCAGCTCGCTCGGCGTCGGCACTCCGGCCTCATGCGCGCGCTTCCGCAGAGCCTCCAGCAACTCCGACCCCTGCTCCCAGTCTGCGGCAACGACGTCATCAAACGCCTCAATCCACTCGGAGACCTCTGCGGTAAAGTCCTGCTTGGCGGCTTCTTCCAGTTTCGTTGTCATAGGTCTTCGTTGCTCCCACGCTTATAACGATATAAGGCTTACGCTAAAACGTAAAACCTTGGTCCTGCCGGAGGCGTTCACACGCCTTTTTACTGCTTCGCGCGGTCCTCCCGTTGGTCGGAATCAAGATCCTGTTCGCGACCAGCGGGAGCGCCACGCAAAGCGGTATACATGTCACGAAGTGACCGCCCCACGCGCAGTGGCCCGTCCGGCAGGACAGCATCTCTAAGTCGAATAATCCGCATTAATCCGCACATATTCTTCCGTCAGGTCGCAAGTCAGAAACCGGCACTCCGCCTCGCCCAACCCCAGATCCATCATGATCGTGTAGTCCCGAGCCTGCATCTCCGCGTGCGCAGCGCTCTCCTGGAAAGCAGCCGACCGCACCCCAAGTTCAAACACCGGCTGCGCCCCGATCGTGATATTCACCAGCGCTGGATCGAACACCACGCCACTGTATCCCGCCGCCGCCAGCAGACGCCCCCAGTTCGGATCCGCACTCGACCACGCCGTCTTACATAGTGGTGAGTGTGCAATCGCCTTTGCAATCTGCTTGGCCTCTGCCTCTGTCCGCGCGCCGGTTATATGCAGCGTCACCACATGCCCCACGCCTTCGCCATCATCCACAATCTGGTACGCCAGCGACCCGCACACCAGCTTCAGCGCGTTGGCAAACGGCTCCTGCGTGCGCGCATCGAGCTTCACGCCACTCGCTCCGCTAGCCAGCAGCAGCACCGTATCGTTGGTCGAAGTGTCGCCATCAATCGAGATCGAATTGAAGCTCCGCTCCACCGCCGGCTCCAGTAACCCGCGCAGCTGTTCGCTCTCCGCAACAATATCGGTAAACAGATAAACCAGCATCGTCGCATGCGCCGGCCCTACCGGCGTTCCCAGCTGAGGATGAATCATCCCCGCGCCCTTCGCCACACCGAAGATCCGCACCTCAACTCCATCGACATCGACCGAAGCCCGCGCCACCTTCATCTTCGTGTCGGTCGTCATAATCGCCCGGGCAAAAGAGTCCGCGTGCTCCGGCGTTGCACCCATCACCCTCTCCAGCTCAGGCAACGCAGCTACCACCTTCTCTGCAGGAAACGGCACGCCGATAATCCCGGTCGAAGAAGGGAAGACCTCGTCGAAGATGCAACGAAACCTCTCCGCCGCTGCCACACACGTCTGCACGCAGGCGTCGACCCCAGGCTGCCCCGTCGCGCAGTTCGCATTTCCCGCATTCACCAGCACCACGCCCACACGCCCGCCGGTCGAAGCCATATGCCGCCGCCCCACCGTCACCGGCGCCGCCACCACCTGGTTCTTCGTAAACATCGCAGCGCCGTTCGCACCCTTGGCCGCGACCGCAATCGCAACATCTGCATTACCACTCGCCTTGATTCCGGCCTTCACCGCACCCCACACAAACCCCAGCGGCAGTCCCTGCGACTTCACGCCCTCGTCACTCTGCATACTCTCCACTCTACAATCTTCATGCACCTGAACCTGTCACAACAACCATAGTTGCTCCGAACAAACACGCAGCCCAGTCGACGAGCCTGCTTTTTTGCCCATCTTTTTTGTATGCCTTTGCCGCTGCCCTTTCGTCTGCTCTTGCCGTTGCCTGTTCTTTTGTCTGCCTTTGTCGTTGCCTCTTCTTTTGTTGTCATTCCGCAGCGAAGCGGAGGAATCTGCTGTTATCGTTGCGCTGCAATTCCTCCTCATTGTCCGCTGACATTCGAACAACGCCCGAAAAATTCGTGTCAAGCCCCCAAACCGCTAAACCCCGCACCAATTCAGCACATAAACCGGGGCTTTTCTTTGGAAAAGAGCACCCAACCTCTAACCTGTTTGTTTAGAAGAATTTGCCTATAACCCTTTGGTAATGGATAGCTTGCGGAGACCTATTCGTAAATTAAACAAACAAAACGAGTTACAAAACAGATATCCAGAGGGCCTATTTAGAAGGAGATCGGCAGCGTACGTCCCTCCAGAGAACTCTGCCTGGCCATCTCGAGCAGCTTGATGGTCCGATAGCCGTCCTCGGGCTTTACCGCCAGCTCAGCCGTGCCGTTGATCGCATCGCGAACGTTCGCATAGTAGTTGCGGTAGTCTCCCAGCTCCGTTTTCATTTTGGTGCGGGTCAGGGTGCCAGGGTCGTTGGGGTTAGGCGCAACCGTCAGAGTGCCCCAGTGCTCCTCGGCGTCGGCCAGCCACTCCCCTTCGCCCATGCGAGGCAGCTTCGCTCCACCAAGCAGCGCAGGCTCCTGCGGATCGAGGCCAAACTTCTTGAAGCTTCCCTTGGTCCCATGCAGCAGAAACCTCGGTGCAGCATCGCAGGCCAGCATGCTCGATCGGCAGTGAGCCCGCATCTTGGGGTACTCGAGCGCGATATCGAACGCATCTTCGATATCGGTCGAGTCCCGATCCATTCTGACGCTCGCAGTGATCCCGTCCGGAACGCCAAAGAGAGCGAGCACCTGGTCCACAAGATGAGGCGCCAGGTCGAACAGCAGTCCATTGCAGCCGCTGGCGCCCTCCTTCCACGTATTCTCGCGAGGCACCGGCCGGAACCGGTCGAAGTGAGATTCGTAGGTCACCAGCCGCCCCACGGCCTCGTCTTTCAAAATCTTCTTCACCGTCAAGAAGTCTCCATCCCAGCGCCGATTGTGAAACGGAGCGAGCACCAAGCCCTGCTTCAATCCAAGCTCCTCTAGCTCTAAAGTCTGCTTGCTGGTCGCAGCAAAAGGCTTATCGACGACCACATGCTTTCCCGCCAGCAGAGCCTGCTTCGCAAGGTCGAAGTGAGTCTCATTCGGCGTTCCCACTACGACAAGCTGCACCGCAGGATCGTTCAACGCCTCCTCAACCGACCTGAGAATCCGCGCCGAAGGATAAGCCTTTCCAGCCTCATCGCCCTTGCGCTGGACGATCGCCTCCAGCTTCAGCCCAGGGACAGCGCTCACAAATGGAGCGTGAAACACCTGCCCCGCCAATCCAAACCCAACCACCGCAACGCCAATCTCAGCAGCCATTCCTAACTCCTCGCAATCTCACCCGAACGCCAGCTTGATCCGGCGATACGGTTTATAAGCCTCATCCATCACAGCTCGGTCTTTGTGACTAACTTAGACAAAAAAGCAACAAAAACTTCTTCGCGCAAGCTGAAATCCCGAAACAAAGGTGATCAGAGTGTACCGAAAGCATCTTTTGAAGATTTTTCACAACCGACTGCATCAGTAACACATACATGTAAGTTTGTGACAAAGCCATTAAGCTCCTACCGTTATGACGGTGTTGCAATAAACTAGTCCGTGAATCTAATCAAGATGCAGGTTACGATTAACCGTATGAGCAAAAGCAAAACAGCGGGCGCTGCTCAGGCGTCAGTTCGTTATCTCGGGTTGTGCTTATTTCTAGCCTGCAGTCTGTCGCAGGCGCAAGGGCCAGGCGGCCAGACGAGGCAGACCCCAGCCAGCGGGCCCAGCACAGCCACAAACAGCTCCACCGTGGCGAACGCCCAGCAAAATCTTTACACCGCATCCGGCCAGAACGGCGCCCAGCCGACGCAGGACTCCTTCAAAGGCAGCGTGGTGACCGGTAAAGCTACCGAAGGGGTTTTGGACCTCTCGCTTGACGATGCCATCCAGCGCGGTCTGCGGCAGAACCTCGGGCTCATCCTGCAGACCTCCTCGGTAAAGAACGCTGCAGGTCAGCGTCTCGAGGAGCTGCAGCCACTCCTTCCCACCGTTACGGCATCGGCAAGCATCGAGGTGGAGCAGGTTAACCTCGCGGCCTTCGGCATTAAGTTCCCTGGTCTCCAGCCCATCATCGGGCCATTCCAGGTGGTCGACTTCCGCGCCTACCTGACCCAGAATCTAGTCAACGTCTCAGCTCTCAAGAACTACCTTGCAGCGAAGCATAACTTCCAGGGCGCACGTCTTACCGCAGAGGACGCCCGCGACCTGGTAGCTCTGACTGTGGGCAACGCCTATCTGCTGTGTATCGCGGACGCCGCTCGTATCGAGGCGGTCACGGCCGAGTTAGCCACGTCAAAGGTTTCGCTCGACCAGGCCGTCGCGGCACACGATGCCGGAACCAGTCCCAAGCTCGACGTGCTGCGCGCCCAGGTGGACTACCAGAACGAAGAGCAGACGCTGATCTCGGCGAAGAATAACCTTGAAAAGGACAAGCTTGCCCTGGCGCGAACTATCGGGCTGCCCCTTGAACAGGTCTTCCGGCTGACCGACCTCGTTCCCTTTCAGGTGCTCGACAACGTCGATCCGCAGGCCGCGTTTCAGCAGGCGCTCAAGACGCGGAAAGACCTGAAGGCTTATGCCGAACAAGTGAAGTCTGCCAGCGACGAAAAGACCTCGGCCTGGGCCTATCAAATTCCCGTCGCAAGCTTCTCGGGGGACTACGGCGATATCGGGACCACGCCGGGCCACTCGCATGGAACCTTTAGCGCGACTGGCCAGGTAAGCGCACCAATCCTTCAGATCGCCAAAACCAGGGGACAGGAGCAGGTTGCCGACGCCCAGTATGAACAGGCTCGCGCGAAGCTCTCAGACCAGGTCCAGCAGGTCAACCAGGATGTGCACGACAGCCTGCTCGATATTCAGTCGGCGGCCAAGCTGGTCGAATCCACTCACTCAAATGTGGATCTCGCCAACGAGGCCCTCAGCGAGGCGCAGCAGCGCTTTCATGCCGGAGTTTCGGACAATCTCCCCGTCTCGCAGGCGCAGTCGCAGACAGAGCAGGCGAACGATCAATACATTAGCGCGCTCTACCAGCACAATGTCGCCAAGCTTGCCCTGGCCCGTGCTCTTGGCGTCGCGCAGTCCAACTACAAAGATTATCTCGGAGGAAAGTAAACTTGCCAGACCAATCAGATCAGCAGCAGGACGGCCAGACCGCGCAGATCAGCGGCACCGTGCAAATCAAGCAAAACGCTGGTGAAAAACAGCCCCCAGCCGATTCGCACAAACAGGAAGAGGACGACGCTCCGGAGAAAAAATCCGGCCGCAAGTTTATTGTCATTGCG
This sequence comes from Tunturibacter gelidoferens, assembly GCF_040358255.1. Lineage (NCBI taxonomy): Bacteria > Pseudomonadati > Acidobacteriota > Terriglobia > Terriglobales > Acidobacteriaceae > Tunturiibacter > Tunturiibacter gelidiferens. The sequence goes on along the minus strand of NZ_CP132938.1, from coordinate 3,988,786 downwards.
GTCATCATCCTGCTTGTCATCGGCGCGGGAATCTTTTACTGGCGTTCGACCTTCAGCGAGGACACCGACGACGCTCAGGTTGACGGCGATCTTTACCAGGTGAGCTCGCGAGTAACTGGTCAGGTCATCAAGGTCTACGTTGAAGACAATCAACAGATTAAAGTTGGTGATCCTATCGCCGAGATCGACCCCCGGGATTATCAGGTGGCGCTCGAGCAGGCTCAGGCCAATCTCGCCAGCTCGCAGGCTGCCGCAATTCAGGCTACGGTGAACGTGCCAATCGTCGGCGTCAATGTAAACACCAGCGTCAGCACCACCGGCTCCGATGTTACCGGAAGTTCCGCCGCAGTGGAGCAGGCCCGCAAGCAAGCTCAGGCCGCAGAGGCTCGCGTCGTTGCAGCCAAGGCCACCGCGGTCAAATCGCATCTCGACGTTGAACGTTACACTCCGCTGGTCGAGAAGGACGTCATCTCCAAGCAGCAGTATGATGCCGCCGTCGCTACCGATGCCGCGAATCAGGCGTCTGTGCTGGAGGCCGAAGCCACGGTCATCGGCTACCAGGCTGCGGTCAGTCAGTCAATCCAGAAACTCGCCCAGTCACGATTTCAAGCGGCACAATCCGTGAAAACCGGCCCCGACCAGGTAAGAGTCCAACAGGCGAAGGCAAACTCAGCTCTCGCCGACGTCAAGCAGGCCCAAGCCAAGGTCGATCAGGCCGTACTTAATCTTGGCTATACCCACATCACCGCTCCCACCACCGGTATCGTCAACAAAAAGAACGTTCAGGTAGGTGCCAATCTCAGTATCGGGCAGGATGTCCTAACCATCATTCCGCTGACCAACCTCTGGGTGACGGCAAACTTCAAGGAGACACAGCTCGCCAAGATGAAGCCCGGGCAGTCAGTCACTCTCAAAGTGGATGCCCTTGGCGGCCGCAAGTTCCACGGCAAGGTGACTCAAATCGGCGGCGCTACCGGATCGAGGCTCTCCCTGTTTCCCCCTGAAAACGCTACTGGAAACTATGTCAAGGTTGTCCAGCGAATTCCCGTTCGTGTCGATTTCACGAATCTGCAACAGGAGAACGGCGACTATGCCCTGCGTCCAGGCATGTCGGTGACGCCGGAGGTAGAGGTCAAATAATCGAGGGAAACCGACTCGTTCTCTGCGGCATCTGACAACTGAAAGCCAATTTTTACGAGGTGGATGATGGCAGTTGCAATTAAGAAAGCAAGTTCGAGCGACGCGAACGTAGCGCCGCACTGGCACGCACACGCGAAGGAGATTCAGAAGTACGGCTCCGTGGTCCAGGATATGCCTCACCCGTTGAGCGCGAAGGTCCGGGCCGATATGGTCGCCCAGCTCAATCAGCTTCTCGCCGACTCGATCGTATTGCGCGACATGTACAAGAAGCATCACTGGCAGGTGACCGGTCCGACCTTCTACCAGCTTCATCTCCTCTTCGACAAGCACTTCGACGAGCAGGTCGAGATGGTCGACACCATCGCCGAGCGAGTTCAGCTTCTCGGCGGCGTCACCATCGCCATGGGCGGCGACGTTGCGGAGATCACCCGCATCCAGCGACCGCCGCGCGGCAGAGAAGAGGTTCCGGTGCAGATCTCCCGCCTCCTTGAAGCCCATAAGGTCATCATTCAAAGCTGCCTGGACATCTCAGATCTAGCCGATAAGGCGGGCGACCAGGGCACCAACGATCTGGTCGTCAGCGATATCCTCCGTCCCAACGAACTGCAGTCCTGGTTCATCGGCCAGCATCTGGTCGAGATGCCTTTGATCCTTGAAAAATAATCCCTTGAAAAATAATCGAGGGGTAGTAGCCGGGCGGTAGTTCGAATCCTGGCTTTTACGCTTCAACGAAACAGCCCGGTCGCGCGAAGCGTCCGGGCTGTGTATGTTAATGTCAGTTGGGTTCGCATCCAACCGCCAGCTCCAATCATCTGTAAGAAGTACACCTTTATGCCGATCGCACTCGCATTCTTCGTCCATTACGCCTACCTGATCGTCTTCCTTTGGGTATTGGTGGAGCAGGTCGGAATTCCCATTCCAAGCATCCCTGTCTTGCTCACTGCGGGCACTCTCAGTGCGACTCACACCGTCAGCCACCTCTATGTCGTCATCGCGGTCCTGTTTGCCTGCCTCATCGCGGACACCATCTGGTTCGCGCTCGGTCGGCGCTTTGGCAACAGCGTTCTGAAACTGCTTTGCCGGCTGTCGTTTGAAGCCTCCACCTGCGTCAGTAAGACAGAGGGTTACTTCACCCGCCGCGGTCCGGTCACTCTGCTCTTCGCGAAGTTTGTCCCCGGGCTCAGCACCGTCGCCGCTCCCATCGCCGGCCAGACCGGCATGCCCTATCCCAAGTTCCTCATGTGGGATCTCGCTGGCTCTTTCATCTGGGGAGAGACCTTCATCCTCGCTGGCCGATTCTTCGGCGATGTCGCCAAGAAGAGCGCGCCCTTCCTTCACTGGCTCGGTCACTTTGCCTTCTTCATCTTCGCCCTGATGGTCCTCGGCTTCCTCGCTCACCGCATTTGGAAACAACGCAAGTTCCTCCAGCAGGTTCGCGAACTGCGTCTCGAGCCAACCGAGCTGAAGGCGATGCTCGACGCAGCCGAAGCCAGCGGGAATACACCTCCCTTCATCGTTGACCTGCGCCATCCCCTCGACTATCTTCCCGATCCGCGCGTGCTTCCCGGCGCACTTCGTATCGGCCCGAATGAACTCAAAGCGCACAGCGAGATTATTCCCCGCGACCGCGATGTCATCCTCTACTGCACCTGCCCCAGCGAAGAGACCAGCGCCAAGCTTGCCTTGCAGTTGCACAAGATGGGTGTCTATCGAGTTCGCCCTCTCCGCGGCGGCTTCGATGGCTGGAAAGAAGCAGGCTTCCCGTTGGTCGATTACGTCACCGAGGCGCCAAGCGCCGATGTCGTCCAGGAGATTCTTCCGGCTGACTCCAAATCCGCCGTCCCCTCCATGTAAGTCGAGGGCAGTATCCGACAGTATCCCGACCAACGGGAGGGCCATGCCGCTCATCGTTGCAGGACAAGGTACACCCGTCACGAAGTGACCGCTGCCCGCGTAGGGCGCCCGTCCGGCAGGACCCGGTTGCTTCAGACCCCCATCCGAAAATTGACCGTAATCGTCGTCTGAACATCCACAGCCTCCCCGTTCAACCGGTAAGGCCGGTATCGCGCCGCTCGTATGGCATCCATCGCTGCGCTTTGCAGCATCACCGGTCCGCTGAGTACGTGCAGGCTCTCGATGGTTCCGCCTCGCGAGATCACCGCCTCCACGACCACCGTTCCCTCCACATGAGCAGCCCTGGCAATCGCCGGATACACCGGACGAATCGGCGCAATCAACAATCCCTGCGAGACCCCTGTCGAGACATTAATCGTCTTATGCAGAGCTCCCTCCGAACCCACTCCCGGCCCCACAGACACACCCGGATGCGGCCCATACTCTCTCACGCTAAGCCCAATCGGCAACCCATAGGGCATCCCCATGCTGCCGGGATCGAGGAGCGAAGGCTCTTCCACCGCCCTAACCCCTCTGCCCGGGAGCCGCGCCGGAAGGATCGCCGGCTGAGGCGGAGCCGCCGTTGCAAAACTCGTAGCGGCCTCCGTAACCCGCTGCACCCGCAACGGAGGCGCAGGCGGCTTCGGCAGCAACGGCAGCAGCATCTTCGGAGCTTCCACAGAAAACGGCAGCACCTCCGGATGCATCAAGGGCAAAGCGATCACTAAGCCGACAACGGCAAACTGCAAGCTGATCGACGCTGCCGTCGTCCACCGCTTGCTCGCCGAGACTTCTCCTGCACGCGACTCCACAAGACTTTCCTCAAACATAGAAGCACCCTCCAGCGTTCGGATCCAAGGTGCGCATCCAGCGAGGAATACGGCCGTACTCTGTTAGACACCTCCAACCTGTTTATGTTCCAGCAACGCCGTCCCACCATAGTTCAGCGTCCGTCCATGCCGGCAGAGTTCCTGAAAACGATGCAGGAAATCATCATCCTCTGAAATGCAATCCACGGGACTTGACACAACCAACCCCTTGCAGCAGCTAAACTGAAGGAGAGACAAGAGTTCAGTCCACTTGGAGTATACATCTAAGCCATTTGGATCGAAGACTTTGCATACTTTTCGGGGGAGTGGGGATACCTGCTTCACCGCACCGGCATGAGCCAGGAGAGGGAATTGGCCTACAACGATCTACGCGAATGGATTAAGCAGCTTGAGAAGGCCGGAGAACTGAAGCGCATCACAATCGAGGTCTCTCCCGATCTCGAGATGGCAGAGATCGCCGACCGCACCGCCAAACTAGGTCGAGGCACAGCCAAGGCGGGCGGCCCCGCGCTCCTCTTCGAAAACGTAGAAGGCTATCCCGGCGCACGTGTTCTGATGAATCAGTTCGGCAGCGAACGCCGCATGAGGCTTGCGCTCGAGACCGACTCGCTCGACGCTATCGCCGACCGCATCCGCACCCTCATCAAGCCGCAGATGCCGACCAACTTCATGGACAAGCTCAAGCTCCTGCCGACGCTGGCCGAAGTCGGCAGCTTCTTCCCCAAGGTAGTCTCCGCCAAAGACGCTCCGTGTAAACAAGTCATCCATCGTGGCGATGACGTTAATCTCCTCGAACTGCCGATCCTAAAGACGTGGCCGCAGGATGGCGGCCCGTTCATCACCCTCCCTTGCGTCATTACGCGCGACCCCAAATCCGGCAAGCGCAACGTAGGTATGTACCGCATGCAGGTATACGACGGCAAGACCACGGGCATGCACTGGCAGCGCCAGAAAGTCGCCGCCGAACACATGCGCGAGCGCCTTCGGGAGGCCTCTCCCGACTCCGCCGCCCGCGTCGACCTGATGGCGATCACCGCCGGCGGAACCGCCGCCGCATCCTCCCTCGACACCCTCACCACCACGACCGTCACCAGGATTCGCGAAGACCGAATGGAGGTCGCCGTAGCCATCGGCACCGACCCCGCCACGACCTTCAGTGCCATCGTGCCCGCCCCACCCGACGTCGAGGAGTACCTCATCGCCGGCTTCCTCCGCCAGAAGCCGCTCGAACTCGTCAAGGCCGAGACCGTGGACCTTGAAGTGCCAGCCAACGCCGAGTACATCCTCGAAGGCTATGTCGAATTAGGCGAACTCCGCACCGAAGGCCCTTTCGGCGACCACACTGGCTTCTACACCATGCAGGACGAGTACCCCGTCTTCCACATCACCTGCATCACCCATCGCAAAGATCCCATCTACGCAGCCACGATCGTTGGCAAGCCGCCCATGGAGGACGCCTGGATGGGCAAGGCCGTCGAGCGCATCTTTCTCCCGCTCATGCAACTGACATTGCCGGAGATCGTCGACGTCAATCTTCCCGCCGAGGGTGTCTTCCACAACCTCATGATTGTCTCGATCAAAAAATCCTATGCCGGCCATGCAAGGAAGATCATGAACGGCATCTGGGCCATGGGCCAGGCGATGTTCACCAAGTGCATCATCGTCGTCGATGAAGACTGCGACGTGCAGGACCTCGCCGAGGTCACCCTCCGCACAACCAACAACATTGATCCCGAACGCGACATCCAGTTCACCCTTGGTCCCGTCGACTCGCTCGACCACGCCAGCCGCCTACCGAACTTCGGCAGCAAGATGGGCATCGATGCTACGCGCAAGTGGGCCGCCGAAGGCTTCAATCGCCCGTGGCCGCCGATGCTCACAATGGACGCGGAAGTAAAGACCAAAGTCGATGCTATCTGGAAGAAGCTCGGCATCGAGTGAGACCGGTAAGTTTCCCCGCGAACCACTCAGCTTATGGTTTGTGTTGCAAGTGCAATCGTCACTTGATCATTGGGCGTCTTGGTGGTGCCCCCGTCGCTCTGCGGATGATACTCCACGGTCATCGTCGTCGCATTCACGATCACACGAAGGTATCCGAAGTCGGTCGCATCGTAGCTCTCGAGAGTCAAAGTGTTGTCGATCTTGAAAGGTGTTCGGAAGGTGCCCCGCATCGCCGAAAGCGGATTGTGCCCTCCGCAACCTGCGACGATAAACGGTATCTGGAGTTTGTTGACTGTGCGCGTGTAACGCTGGTAGTTGTGCGCATGGCCGGAGAAGACCGCATGCGGCCACACTCCCGCCGCTGTGCAGGCTGCGTCAATATCCACCAGCATCAGGGGACTACCTCCGTGCTCCACGCCTCCAGTGAACGGAGGATGATGCACTGCGATGATCACTGCGCCGGCAAATTTTTCAGTCTTCACTCGCTTAAGCGCCGCCGTTAAAAATGCAATCTGTCGGTTGTCGAGCGCAGTGTTGTTCCCGTTTTCGCCGGAGATAACGCCGGGATCTTCCAGCACATTGCTGTAAAGGCCGAGGATTCGAACGAAGGGAGCCTCCAGCGTGAAGTACACCCCGGGCTGGATCATCGTGGTGCGCAACAGGTTCCCGGAGTCCGGCGATTGAGCTGCAGTAGGCGAGCAGAAGTTGCGCAGGAAGGCGTCCAGCGTAGGCGACGGATCCTTCGGGTACACCACCCCATCATGATTCCCCGCGATCGCAAAGATGGGTGTGGGATAGTCGCGGTAAGGCTCGAAGAACTGGTCGTAGTAGTAGGTAGCTTCGCCGAAGTAATAGACGACGTCGCCCAGGTGGAAGAAGAACGACGGAACGTCGGCCGCGTTTGCTTCGCTGAAGTCGGACACCATCTTGTCGGCAACCAGCGACTGGGTTGCCGGTCCTGTCACACTGCCGGTGTCCCCAACCGAGTGAAAGACAATCTGCTTCGCCTGCTGAATCGCCTTGATGACTCCAGCTCCTGCCTGCCCATAAACCTGCTCCAGAGTAACGACTGGCTCGACCGCACCTCCGGCCGGCTGGGGCACGGGCTCAACGCTGGCAATTCCTCGATATTTCTGGTCGGTGACCGGATCTTTGAAACCGATCGGGTCGGGAGAAGGCTTAGGCTGCGAAAAGATTGGCTGGTCGTTGGCCGCGGCGCCCGATTGCAGTGGCCTGGCGTTTGCATCGAAGCTCTTGGTGGCATAGTGCAAAGTCTGACGAGGTGTTTTTTTTCGCATCGCGACCTCCAGCGGTCAGAAAACTGCCACCCAGAATACGCGCCAGCGTGAAAGAGGAGTGTGAAACCTGGAACATTTTGGTGCCACTTAAAAAGTTGCATCACAAAGCTGTCCTCTACTCCGCGCTCTTCACTGTAATCGCACTCAGATTCCGCACCCACCGCTGCGGCTTTTTGTCTTCGCTATCGACCAGCTTGAACATCCCGTCCTCGCCCAACGGTTTGCCTCCCATGCTGGTTGCAACGATCACTGTGCCGTTATGTTCCGATCCTTCAATTTCGGTGACCGAATAAACCACCCAATATTTATCCATCCCCTCAGCGACGAGGTAGCTCCGCAACATCTTCTGGTGGGTCGTCTTGTCGACGGGTAACCCATACTTCGCCAGCACTGCCCCCAGCAGCACGCCGGAGTAGGTCTCATCGGTCTTCGTATGTTCGTTGTGGACAGTTATCGTCGTCTGCGGCATTGCCGACAGATCTGCCACAGATAACGTCGTCGCCTTACCGTCCAGAGTTAGTACCAATCCTGTTGAAGGCTGCGCAGGAGGGTGCTGATGCTCCGCCATCACCCCCATCGGAACAGTCTGAGAGATTGCAGCTGAAAAGCTTATTCCAGCAAAGCACAGGCCGAGCAGGAACGGTATGGAAACAGCGGCTCTTTTCATGGCTTTCAGCCTACCGCGCCCCCGTCGTATACTCAAGGCATGTCTATCGTCCGCGACGCCGCAGCCATTGCCAAAGGTATGAGCATCACGCTGAAGCAGGTCTTCCAGCCGACTGAAGTCGAGAACTATCCCGACGGCAAAGGTCCCATGCGCGGAGCCAAATTTGAGGAGCGCTTCCGCGGCAAGCACCAGCTGCAGCGCGACGAGAATGGTCTCGAGAAGTGTGTCGCCTGCTTCCTCTGCGCCGCCGCCTGCCCGTCGAACTGCATCTATATCGAGGCCGCCGAGAACACCGAAGAGACGCGCATCTCCTCCGCGGAGCGTTACGCCAAGGTCTACAACATCGACTACAACCGCTGCATCTTCTGCGGCTACTGTGTCGAAGCATGCCCCACCGACGCCATCACCCACGGTCACGGCTTCGAACTCGCCAGCCTCAACGCCACAACCCTCGTCATGCGCAAGGAAGATCTTCTCATTCCTACCCCGATGCTTCCGGACGCCGTGCGATCTCAGAAAGATCAAGCAGAGATCCTCGCCTAAAAGATTCACGTTGATGTGTGAAAACCAAACGGTGAGCCTTGGTGGCTCTCCGCACTACGACGGGGCGCGACAGTGCACCGCGCAACGAGTGAGGGACATCAGATAGAAATGACTACAGCGAGCCAACATCCTCTTGAAAAGATCTTCGAGAGCCGAATCGCCATCATCGACGGTGCAATGGGCACGACGATTCGCACCTACGGCATGAAGGAAGCTGACATCCGCGGGGAGCGATTCAAGGGCTCGACAAAGGACCTGCTCAACAACGGCGACCTCTTCTCCCTGACGCAGCCGAAGATGATCTCCGACATCCATCGTCGATTTTTGGAAGCCGGTGCTGACATCATCGAGACCAACACCTTCGGCGCGACCAGCATCACCCAGAGCGAATTCTTCGTAGACGATCCGCGGGAGCACGGCGGCCGAAAGGATCCGGAGTTCTACCAGAAGATCATCGACGATCCGATGCTTAACAATCTCGCCTGGGAGATCAACGAGCAGTCCGCACGCCAGTGCCGCGAATGGGCAGACCGCGTAGCGAACGAAACCGGCCGCCAGCGCTTCGTAGCAGGCGCAATCGGTCCGCTGACCGTCTCTCTCCAACTCACCCGATGCTGACGATGCGGGCTTTCGGGTTGTCACCTTCGATCAGGTAAAAGCCGCCTACATGCAGCAGGTTCGTGCCCTCATCGCCGGCGGCTCCGATCTGCTGCTGGTCGAAACGATCTTCGACTCCCTGAATGCCAAAGCGGCACTCGTCGCCATCCGCGAGGTCTTCGATCAAGATGGCCTTACCGCGAACAACAAGGAGCTGCCAGTAATGATCTCGGCGGCAGTCGGGCGTGGTGGCGAGACACTAATCTCCGCGCAGACCACAGAGGCATTCTGGAACGCAGTCCAGCACGTCAAGCCCTTGTCCGTAGGGCTGAACTGCTCACTCGGCCCTGATCTGATGTATCCCTTCCTCGACGAGCTGGCAACGAAGGCTGACGTGGCGATCTCCTGTTACCCAAATGCCGGTCTGCCAAATCCTCTCTCCGAGACCGGCTTCGATCTCGGGCCGCAGGATATGGCTCGTTATCTAGGCGACTTTGCACGAGCCGGCTTGATCAACATCGCCGGCGGCTGCTGCGGCAACACGCCCGAGCACATCGCAGCCATCGCGAAGGCGCTCGAAGGCCAGCCACCGCGGCAGTGGGCTCGTCAGATCGAGCGTGCCGCGTGAGTGTGAGCGCAACCGAGCCGACGCACCCCAAGCCGCTTCGCCTGTCAGGATCACAGCCGTTTACCCAGCAACCCGGCGTCTTCATCATGATCGGCGAACGCACCAACGTGGCCGGTTCGCCGAAGTTCGCCAAGCTCGTCAAAGAGGGTAAATACGAAGAAGCGGTTAGCATAGCCCGGCAGCAGGTCGAGAGCGGCGCCAACGTCCTCGACATCTGCATGGACGAGGGCATGATCGACGGGGTCGCAGCGATGACGCGCTACCTGCAATTGCTGGCAAGCGAGCCAGAAGTCGCCAAGGTTCCCTTCATGCTGGACTCCTCCAAGTGGGAGGTCATCGAAGCCGGGTTGAAATGCCTGCAGGGCAAGGGCATCGTAAACTCGATCTCGCTCAAGGAAGGAGAAGAGAAGTTTCGCCACAACGCCGCGACAGTGCTGAAGTACGGCGCAGCGGTCGTCGTGATGGCCTTCGACGAGCAGGGCCAGGCTGCAACCTACGAGGAGAAGATTCGCATCTGCGAACGCGCTCACCGTATCCTCGTCAACGAAGTCGGCTTCCCGCCCGAAGACATCATCTTCGACCCAAACATCCTCACCGTCGCCACCGGTATGGAGGAGCACAACAACTACGCGGTCGACTTCATCAATGCGACGCGCTGGATCAAAGCCAACCTGCCGCACGCGAAGGTGAGTGGCGGCGTCTCGAACATCTCCTTCAGCTTCCGCGGCAACAACAAGGTTCGCGAGGCCATGCACTCCGCCTTTCTTTATCACGCCATCGCCGCGGGCATGGACATGGGAATCGTGAACGCGGGAATCCTCGAGGTCTACGAGGAGATCGACCCCGAGCTGAAAATCCTGGTCGAAGACGTTCTTCTCAACCGCCGTCCGGACGCGACGGAGCGCCTGGTCGAATACGGCGAAGCTCTGAAAGCCGCAGGCGTCGACTCGGTAGCAAGTGAAAAGAAGGCCGAAGAGTGGCGCAGCGGCACGGTCGAGGAGCGCCTCTCCCACGCTCTGGTCAAGGGCATCGACGCCTACATCGAGCTTGATGCCGAAGAGGCTCGCGTCAAGCTGGGTCGGCCTCTCCTGGTCATCGAAGGGCCGCTGATGGATGGCATGGGCGTGGTAGGCGATCTCTTCGGAGCCGGAAAGATGTTCCTGCCCCAGGTGGTCAAGTCGGCCCGTGTCATGAAGAAGGCCGTTGCGCACCTGACACCCTTCATGGAGGCCGAGAAAGCTGAGATGGCCGCCTCTGGCCAGGTCGTCAAAGCCCAGGGAAAGATCCTGCTCGCGACCGTCAAAGGCGACGTTCACGACATCGGCAAGAACATCGTCGGCGTCGTCCTCGCCTGTAATAACTACGAAGTCATCGATATGGGGGTGATGGTCTCCTCCGAGAAGATTCTCGAGCGCGCCAAAGCGGAGAAGGTGGATCTGATCGGCCTCAGTGGCCTCATCACACCCTCTCTTGACGAGATGGTGCACGTGGCCCGCGAGATGGAGCGCCAGGGTTTCAAACTGCCTCTGCTCATCGGCGGCGCAACCACGAGCCGAAGACACACCGCCATCAAGATCGCACCGCACTACAGCGAGCCGGTGGTTCACATCCTGGACGCCAGCCGTGCAGTGCCCGTGACGACCAGCCTGCTCAGCGCCGAAGGGAAGCCTGCGTTCGTAGCCCAGCATCGCTCCGAGTACGAGGCTCTGCGCACCGCCCATGCCGCGCCGCGCCAGACCGTGATCTCGCTCGAGGCCGCTCGCGCCAGACGAACTCCGATCGAGTGGCGTTCCGAAGATCTTCCCACACCTGCATTCACTGGCGTTCGAGTGCTGGACAACTTTCCGTTAGCTACACTGCGTGAGTACATCGACTGGTCGCCGCTCTTCCATGCGTGGGGTTTGAAGGGAGTCTACCCTCGTATCCTCGAGCACGAGCAACAGGGAGAGCAGGCGCGACAGATCTTCGCTGACGCCAACACTCTGCTGGATCGCATCATCGAGAAGAACCAGATCACTGCGCGCGGCGTCTACGGCTTCTTTCCCGCCAGCGCCGTCGGTGACGATGTGGCGCTGTACTCAGACGACACGCGGAAAAACGAGCTTGGGCGCTTTCACTTCCTCCGCCAGCAAGCAAACAAGGAAGGCAGCGAGCCGTGCCGATCGCTCTCTGATTTCATCGCGCCCGAAGAGACCGGACTGGCCGATCACATCGGCGCGTTCGCCGTGACCAGCGGCATTGGTTTGAAGGAACTCTGCGACCGCTTCCGGGCCGAGAACGACGACTATAACGCGATTATGGCGGAGGCTGTCGCAGATCGTCTTGCGGAAGCCTTTGCAGAGTGCCTCCACAAGCGTGTACGGGATGAGTGGGGTTACGGGCTCGAGGAAGGTCTGAATCCCGCGGATCTTATCCAGGAGAAGTATCGCGGTATCAGGCCTGCTGCAGGTTATCCGGCCTGCCCGGATCACACCGAGAAAGGCACGCTCTGGCGCTTGCTCGACGTGCAGGCCAACACCGGCATGCTCATCACGGAGTCGTTTGCGATGTGGCCCGGCTCAAGCGTCAGTGGACTCTACTTTGCGCACCCGGAGTCGCGTTATTTCAGTCTCGGCAAGATCGACCGCGATCAGGTCGCCGATTACCACGAGCGCAAGGGAATGAGCGTAGCTGAGGTCGAGCGATGGCTGGGGCAAAACCTCAACTACGATCCCGCATAAGGGACCTATCGAGATCGAAGGAGCTGCGTAACGCGTTCGTTCTCCACTCGTCAGTGAGACCACCCCCACCGGCCCTGTTTCCGTTTATGGGCAACACAACGCTTGCCATTTATCGTTGGAATCAGCCAACCTCCGGTAAAATAAATGTTGACCCTTTCAAAGGCGGTCGGTAGGGCAAGTCCCTTTCCTCGCCGTTACTTCGTGGATTCGAAAACTGGGCGTACGGTCTCGTGAAAGCTAAAGAACCAATGGAAAACCCCATCAGCAGCGTTCGGTCCGTCCTTCACATCTGCACCCGCGAAACCATCCGGCCTCTCCGCGACCAGGTTCTCCGCCTCTCGGGGTTTCATGTTGATTCCACCCTCGACCATACCGAAGGCCTGTCCATGTTTTGGTCGCGCCACTATGATCTCGTCCTGATAGACGTGGAAGGCGAGGAAGGGATTCCTCACGCCGAACACATGTGCTCTGAGATCAAAACTGCCCAGCATCAACAGCTCGTTGCCTTTGTCTGCAACTGGCGCGTTGCGATTCTCACCGACTGCCCGGACGAGATCGTTCGCACCGAGTTTGACCCCGCCGCCTTCGCAAAGGGAGTCAACGAAATCGTCCCGCTGCCGTCTGATACCACTTCAAACTAAATCTGGGGAATCGGAATCGTCCGCTTATCTGCGCTGACCATGGTCTTTGGTTTGGTGGTTGTCGTCGCAGTCGTCGCCGCGACACCGCTCGTCTGGCCACTAGCAGCGGGAGTCGCCTGGGCATTCGCAGCCGGTGCCGCGCTCTGAGCCGTGGCACTGGTCGCCGCCGCAGTAGTAGTCGTCGCCGCACCGGGCTTCTTCGCCTTCACCGTCGTAGCACTCTGCGCTACCGCGAACGAACCCGCCAGCAACAACACGCTCATCGCAAAACTCCCAACAAACTCGATCTCTCTCTTCATCGGCGACCTCTCCTCAACCAGATTTGCGCGCTTACCACCTGCCCAGTACACCCACCCACCCGCATTCCGTCGATACAACTTCCGCGTCAAAAATATCTCCACAAGTTGCGGCCCTGCCCGGCCTGTGGTACAAACAATACATTCCAGTCTGCTTCGGCAGATTTGAATTTCATGCAGAGTGGTTGAGGGACGAGCCCTTTGACGCCACGACAACCGGACAGAACAAAGGCGTACCGGTGTCAACTCTCTCCTGGGGGCCTTTTAGGCTGCTACAGGGAACATGAGATTCGGAGCACGCAGGCCAAAATTCCAGGCTTGCACCCGCATTTCACCTTCCCAGCCTATCCGGCGACCCCCAAAAAAGAGAGTAAGCGCAAAAAGTTCAACCTTTCCCCTCGGAAAGAGCACGATGAACTATTCCTGTAGCCGATACGAACTGAAGTGCAACGAGTGCGGCAAGAGGTTTGGCAACCAACCCCTTTCCGCCTGCCCAGACTGCCTCGCCCCCCTTGAAATCGCCTATGACCTCGAGGCCGTTCGAGGCATCTTCACCAGGGAAAATATCGCAGCCGGCCCGGCCAACATCTGGCGTTACGCCGCTCTCCTCCCCATCCCCGAAGGCTTCGAGCCCGATCTCCCGGTAGGCTTCACCCCGCTCGTTCGCGCAAAGAATCTCGGCAAGCGCATCGGCGCTTCCAATCTCTACATCAAGAACGACGCCGTCTGCTTCCCGACTCTTAGCTTCAAAGATCGTGTCGTCTCTGTCGCGCTCGCCAATGCGCAGAAGTTCGGCTTCGAGATCGTCGGCTGTTCCTCGACCGGCAACCTCGCTAACTCCGTCGCCGCGCAGGCCGCCCGTCTCGGCCTCAAGGCCACCATCCTCGTCCCCGCCGACCTCGAACCCGCCAAGATTCTCAACACCCTGGTCTACGGTGCGCGCCTCATCCGCATCGACGGCAACTACGACCACGTCAACCGACTCTGCACTCAGATCGCCGACGAATACACATGGGGCCTGGTCAACGTAAACCTCCGCCCCTACTACGCGGAAGGTTCGAAGACCGTAGGATATGAGATTGCCGAACAACTGGGCTGGCGTCTCCCCGACAACGTCGTCGTCCCTATGGCCGGCGGCTCGCTCATCCGAAAAATTCGCAAGGCCTTCAACGAACTCATCTATCTCGGACTCGTCGACGAGAAACCCGTCCGCTTCTTCGGAGCGCAGGCCTCAGGCTGTTCACCCATCTCCGTCGCGGTCAAAGAGGGAACTGACTACATCGAACCGCAGCGCCCCAACACCATCGCCCGCTCTCTCGCCATCGGCAATCCAGCCGACGGCCCCGCCGCCGCGAAGATGATCCGCAGCACCGGCGGCTGGGCAGAGGATGTCTCCGACGTAGAGATCGTCTCCGGCATTCAGGAACTCGCCGAAACCGAAGGCATCTTCACCGAAACCGCCGGCGGCGTCACCACCGCAGTCACTGCGCGCCTCTATGCCGACGGTCGCATCTCCCCCGGCGAGATCACTGTGACCTGCATCACCGGCAACGGCCTCAAAACCACCGACGCCCTCGCCCACAGCTACTCGCATCTTAACGCCCGCGCCGTACGACCGCGCCTCGCAGACTTCGACGCTTACCTCCGCGAACTCGACGGAATCACAGAGCCAGAACTGGCCACCGCAGGAGCCCTCTAATGTCTATCAAAGTCACTCTTCCGACTGCCTTCGTCCGCCACACCGATGGCCGCAAGCAATTCAACTCTGCGGCTTCCAACCTTCCCGGCCTCATCGCCGATATCGACCAGACCTTCCCCGCGCTCTCCAACCAGATCAAGGACCAAGAAGGAAAGCTCCGCCGCTTCATCAACATCTATGTCAACGACGAAGACATCCGCTTCCTGGGCGGAGAAGCCTACGCCTTCCAGGACGGCGATGAGATCATGCTCATCCCGTCGATCGCCGGTGGCAGCGTCTAAGCGTCACTGCGTTGGCAGCAGTCCAAAGACCGCAACACCATTCTGCGTCCCAACGTACACCTTGCCGTTGACGATCATCGGTGTAATAAATTTATTGCCGTTTCCGAAGCTGTCCCGACCATTGGCCGCCTGGCCGCTGTTGTAAAGCTCATGCGTGAGGTTCGACGGGTCATACGCATGCAGCACGCCCGCTGAACTAAGGCCCGACTCCAGCGCCCACACGATTCCATTCTGTGTTCCGTTAGCGGAGATGGAAGGCGTTGGTCCCGGATGCGGAAACCTTACAGCCGTCGTGCTCGACGGGCTAGTGGCCAGCACCGCATTCGTCAATGGAAACGCCTTCAGCGTGTCCCCGTCTGATGAGTAATAAACCGTCCCATTGAAGTAGGCCGGAGTGGAAAAGACCTGGCCCTCCATAGCTCCAGGAATCTCCTGATAGATGTTGCTGTCCATTGGATTGTTGGCCGGGTTGAACTTGCCTAGATTGTCTCTGTCCGCGAGATAGATGTTCCTATCTTTGCCTGCGCCAACAATCAAATGATGCACGTGTCCAGTGGCGTCCATCTGATCGGGCAGGAGTATTTCACCGCCTGAACCAAGGTCCAGATCTTGAGTCGACTCGGCGACCCCGTTATAGGTCTCGAAGTAATCTGCTACGGCCAGCTTCCCACTGGTTGAGAGCTTCACCATCGCGTTGCCGTAATCTCCCAAGGCAGGAAATCCATTCGAGTCCAGCGTCGTATCGAAGGTCCCATTCGCCTGTAGCAGATAGATGAACCCGCTGCTGTCGGCAGCCAAACCATCCCCGCTCATCCAGATCGAACCCTCGTGGCCGTTCGGCGAGAGGTTCAACACCTGCGTCTGTGCAAGCGTCGATTCGCTGTAACCAATCACCCACCCCGTATAAGGCCCCGAGTCGCAGTGCGAGGTCCAGCCCGTGTAGATGTTGCCGCTTAGAAGAAGCAGCGCTGCGCGTTCCGCATATTGCGCAGGGTCGAAGACCACACTGCCATTCTGGCTATTGTCTCCTTTTCCCGGATAGGTCGCGGCAATCTCCGTCGAAGCTCCCGTATCCACGCCCGTCGTAAGGTCCAGCGCATGCAGCCTCTGATGGTATCCCCCATTCGCATCCTTGCTCATGCCGATGGTGAACAGGCTTCCATTTGTCCCTTGTTTGCGGTCGATCACCGGAGTCGAGGTGATGCCGATCTCCGGTGTGATCTGCGAGCAGCCGTGGTCGTCACTCGTTGTCTCGCCGTTTCCAAGGGTCGAAGTCTTCCATAACTGCGTTCCGCTATCTGCATCGAACGCGTAGACGCTGTCGTGTTCGGTCGACACATACAGCACATTGTGCAGCTGCCCTCCGATAAACACATTCGCAAGGAAAAGTGGTTGTGCGTCCACCTTGCCGTCGACAGCATCGAAGCCAATCTTGCCGAACTGCGTCGAGTTCACATTACTCTGCGTCAGGATCGTCTCCTGCGCATTCAGTCCGTCTCGCGCAACGTCATAGTGGAAGGTCGTCACGTCCGGTGCGTTGGTCATCGCAATGGCCTGCACGGTCAAAGCAAGCATCGTCGAATGGGTAAGGCTGCCAGATGTCCCCGTGAACGTGACCGTCGCAGTGGCCGCAGCTGCAGTTGGCGCTGCCGTAAGCAGCACGCTTTGCGCAGTCCCCGGAGTCAGGGTCAAAGTCGCTGGATTTGCAGTCACACCCGCAGGGAGGCCCGTGATCGCAACCGCCACTCCACCTGTAAACGAGTTAACCGCCGCAGCGGTAACACTCACAGGCAAACCAGCCGAGCCGCCAACAACCGTCAAGGAAGCAGGCGCCAGCGTCAATGTGAAATCCGGAGGCGGTGCAGAGACCGTTGCCGCGACCGTAGCGCTGTGCGTTAGCGGTCCCGAAGTTCCAGTGAGGGTCAGCGTAGCGTTTCCAGCAGCGGCTCCCGCCGACGCCGTAACCGTTATGCTCTGCGCTGTCCCAGGGGTCAACGTGAGTGTGGATGGCTGTGCGGATACGCCGCCGGGCAGCCCCGAAATGGCAACCGTCACCATCCCTGTAAAGCCGTTGGCGGCGGTCGCACTCACGCTCACCTGCTGACCCGGTCCACCCGGAACGACGGTGATTGTCGTCGGCGTAGAAGCCAGAGAGAAGTCCGCTGGCGTAGACTCGGGCGCAGGCTTAGATCTTCCGCCACACGACACCAAACCCACACAAAAAAACAAACCGAGGCAAGCGCCCAAGACCTTCCGGAAAGTGCGACCCATCACAAACCTCCAAATGACCACCAAACCCCGACACACTACCATTAGATTCAAACCGCAAGATCAGGTCGAACCTACGCCGATCCCCCACAGGATTTGTCACGCAGATGTCATTTGTTTGACCGAAGAAGTGGCCGTATTTCAGTCGATCCTGATCCCTCCCGACGCCACTCCCATCACTCTTACTTGAGCAATATCTTTAACCGGAGCAACGAATAGAGAGCATTCTAGCTCTTATGACCTGTAGACATTCGCGCATGACGCGCAATTCTGTTCTGAGAAAGAAGGTCCCCCATGTTCCTCATTCTTGCCGTCGTACTAGTGCTGCTTTGGCTGGGTGGTTTTTTCGTACTTCATGTCAGCAGCTTTCTAATTCATCTCCTGCTGATCTTCGCTTTGATCTCAATCATCATGAACTTCGTCAGCGGCAGACGAGCGGTCTAAGCGCCTGCGAATCCTGGGAATAAAAGAGGCCGAACCTGTTTGCAGGTCGGCCTCTTTACTTTGACAAACGCTCGTCTTTTACTGATGCGCCGCAGGTTGCGGAATTTCGATCCCAGCCGCAGGTATTACGCTCGCTAGCGCCTCCGGGGTCTCTTCCTGCAACTCCGGCAGATTGCCTTCGAGAGCCAGCTTCAGCACCTGGTCCATCTCCTCGACAAAGTGCAGCTTCATGCTGGTCTTCAGCAGCTCCGGCAGATCCGCCATATCCTTGCGGTTCTCCTCAGGCAGAATCGCCTCAAAGATACCTGCGCGATGCGCCGCCAGCAGCTTCTCCTTCAGACCGCCGATCGGAAGCACCTTGCCCCGCAGTGTGATCTCACCTGTCATGGCAATATCGCGCCGTACCTTGATCTTCGTAAGCGCACTCGCCAGCCCGGTCGCCAACGTAATGCCAGCCGACGGACCATCCTTCGGAATCGCTCCCTCCGGCACGTGAACATGAATATCGACGTTCTTATAAAAGTCCTTCGCCAACCCAAGATGATGCGAGCGCGAGCGAATATAAGTCAGCGCAGCCTGAGCCGACTCCTGCATCACATCGCCGAGCTGCCCCGTCGCCGTCATCTTGCCCTTGCCGTCGAGCACCTGCACTTCGGTCTGCAGAATCGTTCCGCCCATCTCTGTCCACGCAAGGCCTGTCACCAGACCAACCTCGCTCTTCTCGTGCACCTGTGAATCGCGGAACTTCGCCACGCCAAGAATATCCCCGATGTTCTGCCCGGTGATCGTCTCCTTGTGCTCCGCGCCGTTCTTCACCACGCGCCGCGCCACCTTGCGGCACACATTACCGATCTCGCGCTCCAAATTCCTGACGCCGGCCTCTCGCGTGTATCCGCGAATGATCTGCCTCAGCGCATCGTCCTCGAAGACGATCTGCTCTTCCGTCAGGCCCGTGCCCTCTCTCTGCTTCTTCACCAGGTACTGTTTGGCGATCTCCAGCTTTTCGATCTCGGTGTAACCATGCAGCCGCAAGATCTCCATGCGGTCCTGCAGCGGCCCGGGAATCGTGTGCAGAACGTTCGCCGTGGCGACAAACAGAACCTGCGACAGATCGTACTCGACATCAAGGTAGTGATCCTGGAACGAAGTATTCTGCTCCGGATCCAGAACCTCAAGCAGCGCACTCGCCGGATCGCCACGGAAGTCCGAAGCCATCTTGTCGATCTCGTCCAGCATGAACACAGGATTCTTGGTCCCGGCCTTCTTCATCGATTGAATGATCTGCCCTGGCAGCGCGCCAATGTACGTCCGCCGATGCCCACGAATCTCCGCCTCGTCCCGAACCCCGCCCAGCGACATCCTCACGAACTTACGGCCCGTAGCCTTCGCGATCGACATCCCCAGAGAAGTCTTACCGACACCCGGAGGCCCAACAAAGCAGAGAATCGATCCCTTCGGATTCTTCACCAGCTGCCGAACCGCAAGGAACTCCAGAATCCGCTCCTTGATCTTCTCCAGCCCATAGTGATCTTCGTTCAAAATCTGTTCCGCATGCTCGATCGATCGAATCTCCTTCGACCGCTTCTTCCACGGCACAGCAAGCAGCCAGTCCAGGTAGTTCCGCGACACAGTCGATTCAGCCGACATCGGAGGCATCGCCTCAAGCTTCTTCAGCTCCTGCAGCGACTTCTCAAGAACATCCTTCGGCATTCCAGCGGCTTCAATCTTCTTCTTCAGCTCATCGAACTCGGACTTCTCTCCACGACCAAGCTCCTTCTGAATAGCCTTGATCTTCTCGTTGAGGTAGTACTCCTTCTGAGCCTTCTCCATCTGCCGCTTCACACGCGACTGAATGGTGCGATCCATATTCAGTTTCTCAATCGCCACATCCAGTACATCGGCAACCTTGGTCAGCCTGTTCTCCGGATCGAAGACCTCAAGCAGTTGCTGTTTCTCTTCAATCGAGAGCTGCAGGTTTGCCGCAATCGTATCGGCCAGCTTTGCAGGCTCATCCGCGCGCACACTCGCCGCCATCGTCTCGTAGTTCAACGACTGCTGCAGCTTCACATACTGCTCAAACAGCGAGTGGACCCGCTGCATCAGCTGCTCCACCTGTGGCGTCATCTCCAGATGTGTCTGACCGGTGCGCACGGTCGCGACAAAGAATCCATCGACGTCGTTGATCTCGGTAGCGTGTGCCCGCTCCACGCCTTCAACCAGCACTTTAATGTTTCCGTCCGGCATCTTCACGCTCTGAACGATATTGCCAATCGTTCCCGTTTCGTAGATATCGTCGGCGTTCGGCTCATCCATGGAAGCATCGTGCTGTGTAGCGAGAAAAATCTTGCGGTCACCCGAGAGAGCCTCTTCCAAAGCCCGAACGCTAGACTCACGTCCAACGACGAATGGCGTCATCATATGAGGAAAGATGACCATGTCACGAATGGGCATCATCGGAAGCTTGCGAACATCGCCGCTTAGCGCTTTTTTTGGTTGATTTGTCATCTCTCTCCAATTAGACGTTAAAACGCCGGAAATGATGCATCGGCGTTGCGGCTTCAGGTGATTGTAATTCCTCGGACCTCATAAAGGTATTCCACAAATACAACCGGCAGGGAATTGAAACATATTCAGCTTTTAAAACAGCAATCGCAACGACAATCGACGTCGTTGCGACCCACTGAACATCAAAGTAATCCCTGTTCCTCTCAAACAATCTGTACACCAGACCAGTACTTTTAACTAACCTGCCTTTTCCAGTAGCATCGGCAGCGTCAGGCTGTGTTTCTTCACCATCTCTGCCGTGATGGAAAGCTCCTTGACCTTCTTGTTGCCTGGAACGTAGTACATCAGATCCAGCATCAGCTCTTCCAGAATCATTCGCAGACCACGCGCTCCAACCTTCCGTTGCAGAGCCTCGCGAGCGATCTCCCGCGCAGCCTCGTCGGTGAAGATCACCTTCACCCCTTCGAAGTCGAAGAGCTTCGTGTACTGTTTCAAAATCGCATTGCGCGGCTTGGTCAGAATCTCTACCAGGGCCGCCTCATCCAGTTCGTCGAGGATTCCCAGCACCGGCAGCCGGCCAACAAACTCCGGAATCAGTCCATACTTTAACAGATCCTGCGGTTCAGCCTGACGAAGCAACTCAGCATCTCGCTGTGCCCGAATCGGAGTCACATCTCCGTCCTTCGCATCGGGATCAGCAATCGCCTTGAATCCAAGCGCCTTCTTGCCAATTCGTCGCCCGATCACCTTCTCCAGCCCGACAAAAGCCCCGCCGCAGATGAAGAGGATATTCGTCGTATCAACAGCAGTGAACTCCTGGTGTGGATGCTTTCGTCCACCCTGGGGTGGCACGTTGGCAACCGTACCCTCCAGCAGCTTCAACAGCGCCTGCTGGACGCCCTCACCCGAAACGTCACGCGTAATCGAAGGGTTCTCGTCCTTGCGTCCAATCTTGTCGATCTCGTCGATGTATATGATCCCGCTCTGCGCGCGCTGCACGTCGCCATCTGCAGCCTGTAGCAGCTTCAGGATGATGTTCTCAACGTCTTCGCCTACATACCCGGCCTCGGTTAGCGTCGTCGCATCCACAATCGCAAACGGCACATCCAACATCTTCGCCATCGTCTGAGCCAGCAGCGTCTTACCCGAACCGGTCGGTCCTACCAGCAGAATATTCGACTTCGCAAGCTCGACATCGTTGCCGCGCGTCTTGTTCATCTGAATCCGCTTGTAGTGGTTATAGACCGCCACCGCGAGTTTTTTCTTTGTCTGATCCTGCCCAATGACGTACTCATCCAGAAAGGCTTTTACTTCCTGCGGCTTAGGCAGGTGAGCCGGCGCAGCGCCTGGCTGCGTCTCGGTGCGATCATCTTCCAGGATCGAGTTGCAAACCGCCACGCACTCATCGCAGATATACGCCCGCGGATAGTCCGAGGGCGATGAGATCAACTTGGCAACGGCGTCCTGCGATTTATGGCAGAAAGAACAACGAAGAGATTCGTCTGAGCCCCGTGAAGTTTTCATAGATGCGACTACTCCTGAGTCGTACGCGTAACAAAGTCTTACTGTAAGTTTACACCCGATTCAACTTACAAAGCTTGCTCCGGGGTGCACAGCAGTACCCCGAAATAGTCATATACGCGAGAGCCCGAACCAGTGGCCCGGGCTCTCGCAACAGTACTGTGGTAACTAGGTTCGGGGCCGATCGATGATGTCATCGATGATCCCGTACTCCTTCGACTGCGCGGCCGTCATGATGAAGTCGCGCTCCACATCCCGCTCGATCCGCTCCAGCGTCTGGCCCGTGCTGGCGCTCATCAGCTTGTTCGTGATCTCGCGAATCCGCAAAATCTCCCGTGCATGGATGTCGATATCGGTAGCTTGTCCGCTCAATCCGCCCATCGAAGGCTGGTGGATCAGAATCCGCGAGTTCGGCAGAGCAAACCGCTTGCCCTTTTTGCCCGCCATCAAAAGAAACGCACCCATGCTCGCAGCCTGCCCGATGCAGAAGGTCACCACATCGTTCTTGATGTACTGCATCGTGTCGTAGATCGCCAGACCGGCCGTGATCGATCCGCCCGGCGAGTTGATGTAAAGCTGAATGTCCTTCTCCGGATCCTCACCGCTCAGAAACAGCATCTGCGCAATAATCACATTGGCGATGTTGTCATCGATCGGCGTGCCCAGAAAAATGATGTTGTCCCGCAGCAGACGGCTGTAAATGTCGTAGGCGCGTTCGCCCCGGCTCGTCTGCTCGATCACCATCGGTACTAGTCCCATAACACTCTCTTTCTTTCTGTCCGTTAGCAATCCGACAACTTCACTCTACGAAGCCAGCTTCTCGTAGAGCACGCTTCCAGTCTTCTCGCGCCGCATCTGCTCGCGAATCCGGTCCAGCCCGCCATCATTCGACAGCCTGTCACGAAGCGTCTCCAGCGGCTCACGCGACTGAATCGAGAGCAGCAGCAGTTCGCGCTCCAGATCCTCTTCGCTCAACGTGACACCCTCCACCTCGGCGATGCGATCGAGGATCATCGAAACCTTCACCTCGTTCACCGCCAGGTCGCGCTGCGAGGCACGCAACTGAACGAAGTCCAGCTTGCGCATATCCTCAACCTTCATGCCCTGTTGAGCCAGCGCACGCAGTCCGCGATCCAACCGAGCTTCGATCTGCTGCTGCACGAACGCCTCGGGAACAGGGAACTGGAACTTCTCCACGAACTCGCCGAGCATCTTGTCCTTTGCGGCATTCTCAAGCGCGTTCTTCTTGCGATCCGAAGCATGCTCGCGCAGCTTGGTCTCGAACTCTTCCCAGCTCTCGTAGTTGCCCAGCTGCTTGGCGAACTCCGCGTCGCGCTCCGGGAAGCTCTTGTGCTTGATGCCCTTCACGGTCACGTCATAGCTCACCGTCTGCCCTGCAAGCCGCCGCTCGCCGAAGTCCGCCGGATAGTCCACCTCGAATTTCAGCTCCTGCCCAGGCTTCGCTCCACGCAGCGCCTCGTTGAAGGCAGCCAGCGTATTTTTTCCGCCAATCTCGATCAGCACATCCTCGCCAGTAATCGGCTCGTTGCTCGTGACGCTCTGCACTCCGTCCTCGGTCACCGTCTGCGCCAGGTCTTTTACCTCGCCGCGGAACTGAATCTCCGCCCAGTCGCCATCTGCCAGCGGACGATCCTCTTCCACCGTCTCAACGGTCGCATGGCTGTCCAGCACGCGTGCCAACTCTGCGGCGTACTCGTCGTCGGTCAGCGCAGCCTCAGGCTTCGTCACCGAAACACTGTCATAGCCCGCAATGTCGATCTCCGGCGCAACCTCAAACGCAGCCTTGAACTTCAACGGCTGTCCATCGAAAAGCTGTAGGTCCAGCAACTGTGGCTCCGACACCGGACGCAGCTTCTGCTCGTCGATCGCCTTGCGGAAGCGCTCCGACACCAGGCTCTCCAGAACCTCCTGCCGAACTTCCTTCGCAAACTTCGAACGCACCAGAGTCTCCGGCACCTTACCCGCGCGGAAGCCGGGGATCCTCGCCAGCTTCTGGTACCGCTTCACCACGGTCTTGAAGCTCTTCGACACCTCATCCGCGCCAACCTCAACGTCAATCTCTCGGGTCAGTTCCGGATTCAGCGCGGGTGCATGCTGATGCGTGTGCTCGTGATCGTGATGGTCATGAGCGTGGTCATGCTGCTCATGATCATGCGTAATCGCTACTTCTGGCTGCAGCTCTGCAGTCTCATTGGTCTCTGTCATCTCAGTCGGGGTCAAATCCATGCCTTCCAAAGTGCGCCTGTGTATGCCGCGCCGTCGCCGTTACCCTGACGAGCGCGATCCACGCCTCTTATCTACTGTACGAGTCCCGGTACGAGGGGGTCAAACCACACATCGCCGTTCGCGCTGGTCCGGGTCTCCGTAAACCCCGCCCCACAACTGCAGACCGTAAAAATGCAGCACTAAAAGCGTTCCGGCGGCGCCGAGCCCAGGGCAAATATCTCCAGCCGTACCCTCCATTGCGTGGTCTGGTTCGGCTGCAGCACGACCATCCCCGTATCCTCAGCCTTAGCCCACTCATGTCCAAAGGGATCGTCGTAGTTGAACTGTGGTTCGATCGAAATATACGATCCGTCCAACGGAGCGTATACCCGCAAAGCCTTGATGGTAGGCGACGTTGCCGTGATCCGCAGTCCATAGCCGCTCTCCGGATCGCGCAGCTCCGCGACCGGGCCATCTGCCATCATGCCCCGCTTCAACTGCACAAAGCTGTCGTCGAGGTTTAGCGCACCCAACTGTGCCCCCTCCCGCCTGGTAAAGTCATACTCGGTTCCTGTCACCGGCAGCAGTCTTCCACTCAACTCCCCGCTGCGACGATCCTTCACCTCCGCGCGAAGGCCTTCCGGCAGACGCAGCAGCATCTGGCCGCGATGCCCGCTCAAAATCGCAAATCGCGGATGCCAGCCGATGCCGATCGGTTCCGCGGTATCGCCGACATTATGAGCGACGATCCTCATCTCGATCACCCTGCCGCTCAACTCGACAGTCGTCGTAATCTCCGTCTTCGACAGCCAGTGGCCGTCGAAATCCCCCGGCTTAAACGTCGCCCTGGCCTCCCCTCCATCCGGCATGATGTTCGTGCTCACCGAAGTAGAAGGCTCCTTCAACAGCAAGCCTCCAGCCGCCGCTGCCCCATCGAGCCCGTAGCTGTCCTTCACCCCGGTCGGCAGGTTCAAATGAACTCCGCGCCACACCGCGGTCAGTCCTCCGTCCGGTGTTCGCGTCCCATAGATCCGGCCTGCCCAGGGAGCTTCAATCGCCGCCCCCATCGCCAGGCTCTTTGTTCCCGCAGCATCCGCCCCACTGCCGCTCAACTGCTCCGCCGCACTCTCAAGAGGTGGCGAAGCAAGCAGATTCACCTCTCCCATCTTTGGAAGATAGGCCGAAATCTGCAACATATTCATGCCGCGTCCCGGTAGCAACGTGGCCGACAGAAACTCCGGCCCGTTCCCGCCTACCATCTGGGTACGCTGCAGTTTAATCACATCCTGCCCACCCGGCCGAAACACAACGTCCTGCTTTGGCTTCGCCCGCAGCTGCTTCTTCAGCATCGCAAACTGTCCCAGTCTGTGGGTCCGCCACCCAAATGCCAAACCCGCCAGCAGCAGCGCCAGAACCAGCACAGTCAGCAGGCCGGAACGCATCACCGCCACATGCCATATGCTCCTGCGACGCTTAGCGGCCCACTCCTTCAGGAGTGCCCAGTACATCCTGCTCAGTCTTGGATCTTCCAACTTCCCGCCTATTCCCGTCGTGATATACGAACATCATTCTACTCAGTTGTTGGACGCGCCCATCTACCCTACCGTCTCCCACCAACTATGATGAGAAAGAGTGACACCCGCCAACACACAAAGTACGTCTCCACTCCTGCAGCAGATTCGCGAAACCATCATCACCTGTGAGCGTTGCCCACGTCTTCGCGACTACTGCCGCGGCATCGGCGAGACCAAACGCCGCGCCTACCTCGACCAGACCTACTGGTCACGCCCTGTTCCCGGCTTCGGAGATCCTCGCGCTCGCATCCTCATCCTCGGCCTCGCCCCTGGCGCACATGGAGCCAACCGCACCGGCCGTCCCTTCACCGGCGACGGCTCCGGCGACTTCATGTATCCCGTCCTCCATGAGCTCGGCCTCGCCAGCAAACCTCGCGCCGTCACCCGCGACGACGGCCTCAAGCTTCGTCACGCCTGGATCGCCTCCGTCGTTCGCTGCGCCCCGCCCGGCGACAAGCCACTCCCTCAGGAGATTCGCAACTGCGGCACGCACCTCGCTCACGAGATCCAAGCCTTACCCCGCGTGCGCGTCGTCGTCTGTCTCGGAAAGATAGCCTTCGACGGCTACATGGCGTTTCTTCTGCAGACTGGCGCCATCACCCGCAAATCAGACTATCGCTTCTCTCACGGAGCCGAATACCTTCTCCCCAACGGTCTTCATCTGCTCGCCACCTACCACCCATCCCTGCGCAACACCAACACCGGCCGCCTCAATCGATTGATGTTCACACGCATCTTCCTGCGGGCAAGGGAACTGGCCGGACTCACCGTCTAGAGCTGGTTCTTCTCCCCAAAGACATCCAGGGCAAAGAAGGCTGGTCCCACGATCATTGCAAGGAAAACAAGCGCGATCAAAACGTCTTTCATCGTCCACCTCTTCCTCACTGTAGCCTGCACCTACCCACTTTTTTGCGGAGCATGCAAAGTCAGGGAACCACCTCGCCATTACCTCGAATGATTCCCTGTAACTGTCTCAAAACCTTCGCAATATCAAAAAACAACCAACCAATTGCTGCCCCGGCGAATCCTATCCTCTAGAGAAGCAAAATCTCGCACGAGGTACTTCGAATGAGTGCAAAGAATTACTGGTTTGCCTTCGGCATCGGCGTTAGCGCAGGAGCCGCAATCGCTCTTCTCTACGCTCCACAAACCGGAGTCAAAACTCGCAAGCAGCTCCGCAAAAGAGCGGAGGACGCAGGCGACTATCTGGAGGACGCAGGCAACTACCTCAAGGCTCAGGCCGAGCGCCTCAGCGACGAGGCTCAGAAGGCCATCAAACGCACCAAGGGACAGGTGGATTACGCCGTCGACAAGGCAGGCGATGTCGTCAACAGTGCTGTGAAGTCGGCACAATCTCTCGTTTAGTTTTTCATTGTCCCAATCTGCCTTCTCTGGAACGCGAACATCCCGGAACCTTCCGGGATGTTTCGCGTTAACCCATCCGAAGCCTGTCAAATCGCCAAAAGTTCACACCGCCAAGAACCCGTCATTCTGAGCGCAGCCAAGAACCTCTACATTTGCTTTTGCTGTTGCCTGTTCTTTCACCCACCCTCAAAAAAACATCGTCATTTCGACCGAAGCTGTTCACGGCCTCATCGTGAACAGCTCAGTGGATTGCGGCTACAACTTTCAATTGCAGCGAACCGATTCATGCTGCGGTATCCGTCAAGACCCCCGCATTTCGCCTTTGCTGTTGTCCGTTCTTCACTCACGCTATTTCAAGCTTCGGCAAGCTCCAAAAAATCAAACGCCCCGGCAGTCAGCCGAGGCGTTTGAAGTCGAATCCGTGCTAACCGCACTAAACGGTGGTCAGTTCAAGACCAGCCATCTTCTCTTCGCCATCAGCCGAGATAGGACGGTAGAACAATTTGTTGTTCTCCATGTAGACCTCGAGGAACGCCGGCCGCTCAACGATCCCGCCGCCAATCAACGCCTCCGACAGAGGATCCTCGACGAACCGCTGCAGTGCGCGACGCAGAGGCCGCGCCCCATAGCTCCGATCCGAAGCCGTCTTCTCGATGATCCACTTCTTCGCATCATCGGCCACAGAGATAGTGATCGCCTTGTGCACCAGGTTCACGTTCAACTGTTGCACCAGCAGCTCGAGAATCTGCATCAGGTCAGCATCCGACAGCGACGTGAAGATGATGATCTCGTCCAGACGGTTCAGGAACTCCGGGTTGAAGGTCCGCTTCACCTCGCCCCGCACCAGCTCTTCCATCTTGTCGAGAACCATATCCTCCTTCTCGCTCTGGAAGCCCAGCCCCTGCCGCTTCTGCAGATGCTTCGCTCCAATATTCGACGTCATGATAACGATGCAGTTCTTGTAGTCGACCGTGTTGCCCAGACCATCTGTCAGCTGCCCGTCTTCAAACACCTGCAGCAGCAGATTGAACACATCCGGATGCGCCTTCTCGATCTCATCGAGCAGCACCACGCAGTACGGATTACGCTTCACGCGCTCCGTAAGCTGGCCGCCCTCTTCATACCCCACATATCCCGGAGGCGAACCGATCAACTTGCTCACAGAGTGCTTCTCCATGAACTCCGACATATCGAAACGAATAAGCGCCTTCTCGCTGCCGAACAGGAATTGCGCCAGCGTCCGCGCCATCTCCGTCTTACCCACGCCCGTAGGTCCAAGGAACAGGAAGCTTCCAATCGGTCGGGCAGGATTCTTCAACCCCGCACGCGATCGCCGAATAGCCCGCGCCAGCGCCGAGATCGCCTTATCCTGCGAGATCACGCGCTTGTGCAGCTCCTCCTCGACCCGCAGCAACCGCTGCGTCTCCTCTTCCTTCAGTGACGTAATCGGCACGCCCGTCCAGCGGCTCACCACATCCTCGATATCTCCCCGCGTCACAATCCCCGCCGAAGAATCGTCCAGGTGATACTTGTCGCGCAGCGCCCGCAGATTCTCCCGCTCCTTGCGCTCTTCATCCGAGTAGAACCGAGCCTTCTCGAACTCATGATTCGCAATCGCGTTCTCCATCCTGTGCACGATGAACTTGATCCGCTTCTGCACCTCGGTCAGCTCTTCAGGCATCGAGGTCTGCCGCAGCTTCACGCGAGCACCCGCCTCATCGATCAAATCAATCGCCTTATCCGGCAGGAACCGATCAGGAATATACCGGCTGGAGTGCGATACCGAGAACGTAATCGCATCGTCCGTATAGCTCACCGCATGGAACTTCTCGTACTTCTCCTTGATCCCCATGATGATCTTGATCGCGTCTTCTTCGTTCGGCGGTGGCACCTTCACCGCCTGAAAACGCCGCTCCAAAGACCGATCCTTCTCAATCGACTTCCGGTACTCCGCAGGAGTCGTCGCGCCGATGCACTGAATCTCGCCGCGAGACAGAGCAGGCTTGAGGATATTGGCAGCATCCAGGGACCCCTCCGCCGACCCAGCGCCAACCAGCGTATGCAACTCATCGATAAACACGATCGAGTTCTGATTCTCCATCAGCTCCTTCATGATCGTCTTCAGCCGTTCTTCAAATTGCCCGCGATACTTCGTTCCCGCAACGATCAGCGAAAGATCAAGCGCCAAGACCCGCTTATCGGCAAGGAAACTCGGCACCTCGCCATCGGCAATCTTCTGTGCAAGCCCTTCGACGATGGCCGTCTTACCCACACCAGGCTCCCCAATCAGCACCGGATTATTCTTCGTGCGACGGCAAAGAATCTGAATCACACGATCAACTTCACTATCGCGCCCAACCAGCGGATCCAGCTGCTGATCCATCGCCGACTGCGTCAGGTCTCGCGAAAACTCCGCCAGCATACTCTGCTCGCCACGCTGTCCCTTACTTCCGCTCGAAGAAGGCGTCTTCTCCTGCGTCGTCCGCTGCAGCTCTTCACGAATCGCCGGCAGACGCAACCCACGTTCCTGCAGAATCTCTGCCGCAAAGCACTTCTCCTCGCGCAGCAGTCCCAGCAGCAGATGCTCGGTCCCAATATGTTTATGCGAGAGCCGCTCTGCCTCCTCCGCCGCATACGCCAACACTCGCTTGCACTCATTCGAGAGCGGCAGATCGACCGAAGTCGACACCTTCTCCCGAATCGTCGTATGGCCTTCAATCTGTTTGCGTATCGACTCCACCGACGCGTGCGACCGCAAGAAGCGGTTCGTCAATGCCTTGTCCTCACGCAACAGACCAAGCAGCAGGTGCTCAGTCTCGATGTAAGGCGACCCAAACTGACTGGCCTCATAGCGAGCAAAAAAGATCACCCGCCGCGCCTTCTCCGTATAGCGTTCGAACATATATCCCCTTCAAGCCGGCCACCATCCAGCCCGAAGGCCGCATAGCGCCGTTGGTCCCAACAACCGTCTCCGTGCCGCTCGCTCCCAGAGACAAATCAGGCTACTTCAACCTGCGAAGCATCCATCCCACTACTTCTTAGTGTAGTCGTCCGTCCAAAATATTCGAAATCCCTCGAAAGTTATGCATAACTTAGCACTCTTTTAGACGCAACCTGTGCAAAACCAGCACCAAATTAGGTGCACTTTAGAAAACTTCCATTCCTTCTGTTGATTAGATGATTTCGAGAGCAGGGAAGGAGCAGTCTTGCCAAATCACTGAAGGATAGGAAGATCGGACGCTGTTCACTGTGGAGATCTCGGTCCTCTCGGAGGTTGCTTCCCAAAAAAACACTAAGTCGAATCAAAGCCGCCACAGCAAAGATACGAGTCAGCTTTGACAGATCGTGAACGCCCGAACGTAGCGGCTGAACCTTCGATCTCTCGATCCCGTTCCGTTCGAACTACATCTTCCCCGTTCGCGCGTCCACCAACCGACCCTCTCGCAGCTTCAGCACCCGATCGCATCGCTCGGCAAACTCCAGGTTATGCGTCACCAGCACACTCGTCAGCCCATGCGCCTCATGCAGCCGCTGAATCAAACTGAATACCGCCTCCGCCGTCTTCCCATCCAGATCCCCCGTCGGCTCATCCGCCAGCAGCAACCTCGGCTCGGTCACCAGTGCCCGCGCCAGGCTCACCCTCTGTTGCTCTCCTCCGCTCAACTCCCCCGAACGATGCTCCGCCCGATCCCCCAATCCCACCTCATTCAACCAGAACCGCGCCTTCTCCAACGCCTCGGCCCGTCTCATCCCGCGAGCCAGCAGCGGCATCGCAGCATTCTCCAGCGCAGAAAACTCCGGCAACAAGTAATGAAACTGCCAGACATACCCCACATCGCGATTGCGAAACTCCGCAGCCTGCTTCGGCGTAAACGAGCTCAGTCGGGCCTCCCCACACCACACCTCCCCAGCCGTCGGCGTATCCAGCGCCGCCAGCAAATGCAGCAGGGAACTCTTCCCCGCGCCGCTCTCCCCCACAATCGCGACCATCTCGCCCGCATGAACCTTCAGATCCAGCCCACGAAACAGCTCCAGCGCCGGCCGCGCCGAACCACTACTCGCCGAACCTCTGCTCGAAGACCCGCCACTCGAAGCAACCGCCGCATAGATCTTCGTCAGCCCAACCGCCCGCATCACCACCGTCCGCTCCCGCACCACCGGCAATGGCTCCAGCGTCCCCTCATTCTCAAACCGAACATCGCCATTCAGCGGATCGCTCAACCCTTCACCTCATCCATTCATTCCCAATAGAAGCGTCATCTCGACCGGAGTCGCGCGGCCTCATCGCGCGACGCAGTGGAGAGACCCCCGCATTTTGCCATTCAGCCACGTATCTCTCCACCGACGCCCTTCGCACTGCCGTGCCCCGAATGCGCCCCCAGCGAAATCGCAATCCGATTCCAGGCATTGATCGTCGTAATCACCAGCGTCAAATTCACTGTCTCGATCTCGCTGAAGTGCTCCCTCACCTCGTCATACACCGCATCCGGAGCATGTCCATCCTGAATATTCGTCACCGCTTCCGTCCAGGCCAGCGCCGCCCGCTCCCGCTTCGTGTAAGCCTCAGACCCGCGCCAATCACCAACCTCCGCAATCCGCTCCGCGGTCTCATTCGCCCTCTTCAGCTCCGCAGTATGCACACGAACGCAATACTCACATCCATTCGTCAACGAAGCCTTCAACCGCACCAACCCCATCAACGAAGCCTCCAGCCCCGTCTGAGTATTCAGGTAATGCTCCAGCTCTTGCATCCGCGCCAAACCCTCCGGCGCCAACTGCCCATACTTCAACCTTGGGTTACTCATATCGCAAAGCCTCCGCCGGCAACACCTTCGCCGCACTTCCACTCGGGTAAATCGTAGCAATCAGACTCACTCCCAAACTCACCGCCGCCACAATCACCGCATCCACAACCCGCGGCGCGAACGGCAGATAATCAATCGAATAAACCGCAGCATCCAGCCGGATAAACCGGTAGTGCCCACCCAGCCAACTCAATCCATATCCAAGAATCAACCCCAGCACCGTCCCAATCACCGAGATCAGCAACCCCTGCATCAAAAATATCCGCCTCACCTGATCCGCCCTCACCCCGAAGCTCATCAGCACTGCAATATCGCGCGTCTTCTCCATCACCATCATGGTCAGCGCAATCAGAATATTCAGCGCAGCCACACAAACAATCAGCGCCAGCACAATAAACGTCACCACCTGCTCCAGCTTCAGTGCGCGAAACAACTCACGATTCTGCTCCATCCAGTTCGTCGTCTGAAAGCCCTTGCCCGCCGCATCTTCTATCGCCCGACCCACGCGATCCGCGTGATACAGATCATCCACCTTGAAGCTGATCACCGAGATCAGATCCGGCTCACTAAAGAGCCTCTGCGCATCCATCAACCGCAGAAACGCATAGCTCGAGTCATACTGATAAAAACCCGACTTGAAGATCCCCACCAACTGAAACCGCTCATACTTCGGCACCAGCCCCAGCGGCGTCAACTCCCCTTGCGGACTCGTCACCAGCACACCATCCCCAACCTTTGCCCCCAGCGACTCCGCCATATCCTGTCCAATCACAATCGGCGGAATCTCCCGCGACACACCTCCTCCGCAATCATTCCGCGCACTCGTCCCGCTCCCGCAAGGAGCAGCCGCCACAGCCGGCTCCAACGCCGCAGCCGAGCCCTGCACCACACTCTGCAGCAGATCCCCGACCGTCTTCTCATCCGCCGGAATCACGCCCTTCACCAACCCACCACCACTCCTCGCCCCCTTCGAGATCAGCACCTGCCCATACAATCCCGGAGCAGCGGCCACCACATGCGGCACGCCGCGAAGCCGCGCCAGCAGCGGTCGCCAGTCCCGTATCCCATCGCCCGCCACCCTCATCAGGTCCACATGCGAGGTCGACCCCACCAGCCGCTCCTGCAGATCCCTGCGCATCCCATTGGTAATCGCCAGCGCGATAATCAGCGAAGCCACACCAGCAGCAACTCCAATCACTGAAATTGCCGTGATCACCCCCACCACAGCCTGCCGTCGCTTCGCCCGCAGATAACGCGCCGCAATAAAAAATTCAAATCGCATCGACTTCCAGCTTACTATCCGCCACAGCCGAGCAACGCGAGGCCCGACGCCTTTCACCCGCCTCAACAAGGTATACAAGTCACGAAGTGACCGCGCGCCGCGCAGGCGGCCCGTCCGGCAGGACAAGCAGCCTCAGTGCGCGATCACCTTAGGCAGATTCCAATGCCGCGACACCGCCACCATCCGCAACGCAAAGCAACAAACCCCACCCACCGTCATAGCAATCGTCCTCGGCACCTTCAGCGCCAACCCAATCACCATCAACGAGGCTCCCGCCAGCGCAGCCGACGCATAAATATCCGTATTTAAAATCCCTGGCACCCGCGTCATCAGTACATCCCGTATCGTCCCACCACCGACACCAGTGAGCACACCCATCAGCACCGCGATCATCGGGTTGATCCCAAACTCCAGCGCCTTTCCCGCGCCTGCCATCGCAAACAACGCCAGCCCAGCCGCGTCCAGCGTAATCAACAACTGCTGCGGCACATGCTGAAACGATTGATAAAAACAAAACACCGCTCCACCACCCGCAAACGCCGTAGCTCCATACCTCCAGTCGCGAATACTATTCGGAGGCACCGCCCCGATCAGCAGATCCCTCACCGTCCCACCACCGAGGGCCGTCACGAACGACACAACCAGCAGTCCCAGCAGATCCAGCTCACCGCGAATCCCCGCCAGCGCCCCCTCCACCGCAAACACGAACGTCCCCACCAGGTCCACCGCCAACAGCACCACATCCTGCCTGTACTTCGGAAACCAGTCCCGCAGCGCCACTACCGCACCACCGCCTTCACTGCGACGACATTCTCATACCGGTCGTATACCCTCACCGCCAGCACATGCTCCTTCGCATCACTCACCGGAGCCGTAGCCGCAGGCACCGCAACCGTAAAGTCATATCGCTCCGAAAGCGAATCCGAAACCTTCCCCACCGGCTCCAGATACTGCCATGGCCCAGCATCAATCGAATACTCCGCATGCGCAATCGGCGAAGTAGCATCCCGAGCCTCCAACGTCGCATGAATAAAAGTCGATGCAGCTTTGTTCGGACCGCTTTGCTCAAACAAAGTCTGTTTCGTAGCCGTCAACACCCCAGGCACCGGCGGCGTCGTATCCACCACAAATACCTCACTCGCCCGCTCTCCCGTCAACGCCTCCGCATCCGTATGCACAGGAGCATCGCTCGCCACCACCTTCACCTCGTATCTCCCATCAGGCAGCAGCGCAGAATCGAAGCTGTAGACCCTCTCCGAAATTTTGTCCTTCAATAACCGCCAGTTCGCCTCACCCACCCCGCGATACCACACGGCAAACATCAGATCATCGCCGTTGTCGTCATGTGCCATCCACCGCACCGTAACCGCCGTCTTGTCCTTCTGCGCCATCAGCGGAGCCGCGTTCGAATCTGTCGAAAAACTCACCGCAGGCGTAGCCCCCGCAGCAGCAGGGAAGGCGACCTGCACCGTAGCGTTCGCCGCAACCGGCGTCACCGGCGTCACCCGCGCCCCCGGCTGCACCACTACCTCATCCACCACCGGAGCCAGATTCCGCTGCAGATAGTTCAGCCCCACAGCATCCACCGATCCGCCGCTACGCAGCACAGCCTTCCACTGCACAAATCGTCCCGGAGGCACCGCGAAGCTCCCGTCCCTGCCAACGCGAGCCCACTCACTCCATCCCATCACCGGGCTCTCCACATTACCGCTCCGCACAAACAGATCGAACCCCGCCGCCGACCCAGCCCTTACCTCCGCGCGCCCCCACTGCGAAAAGCTCTGCGCATCGAAGACATCACTCGTATAGATCGCCGCCGGCGCAACCGCATCTCCCAGCCGAAACACCTTCCCGCTATTACTCGTCGCTATCAGCAACCCATCCTTCACTGCGGCAAACGCCATCCCTTGCGAGGCCTCCAGATGCGCAACATCACTGAAGCGCCCGCTGCCACTCGCATCCAGGCGTCCCGCATCCGTCTTCCCCGCATCGATCTTGCCCACATCAATCCTGTAGACGCGCCCGCGATTTCCCGTCGCCACCAGCAAACTCCCATTCCGAACCGCCAGCCCATACACCACATCATCCTTCAGCGTCAGCAGCTTCTGCGGAGCCCCATCCGCCGCAATCCTGTAGATCTCCGACCCATCCGGCACCAGCGTATTCGACCCCGCCGCCGTCGAGGACCCCGGCTGCACAAACGTGATCGTCACCCCCACGCCGCCCGTCACCGGCAGCGGCGGCAGCGTCGAGTGTCCCTTCGTCCCCACCCCCGCCGCATACACATCTCCTGCCGCGTCCATCGCCAGCGCAGTAATCTCTCGCCGTCCTGCAGCGTAAGCCGCAAACGGCTTCGCCCCCACCGTCCCCGTCGCGAACCGATACACCACACCCGAGCCATCCGACCCAGCCCACAACGTCCCATCCGGCGCCAGCAACAGACACCGAATGTGCTGATCCGCCGTCTTGAACAACACCTCCGCCTTGCCGCCTCCCGCAGGCACCCGGTACACCACCGCCGGAGCACCCGCCGCCACATACACCTCGCCGCCTGTACCCACCGCCAGGTCCCAAAGATACTTCGGCTTCTCCTCCGTCATCGCAGGATCGAACACCACCACCGCCGCCCCACCACCCGCAGGAATCCGATACACCTTCCCATCCGGCGAAGTCGCCGCCAGCACACTTCCATCCGCCGCCACACGAAGCGCCTGCACTGCCAGCTCTTTCCCCGCAAAGATCTGTGTAGCCGTCCCCTCGGGCGTTACCTTCATCACCAACGCTGACCCGGCCGCCGTCCCACCCAACCCCACGTAGCCGTTCCCCGCGGCATCGCTCGCCAGCGCCCACGCATAGCTCTTCCCACTCTCATACACAAGTGAACTGGCCGGCCCCGCCTCCAGCCGTCCATCGCTGCGGATAGACACACCTTCCGCATTGCCTTTTTCCATCTCGTCGTAGCGTTCCACGCTCCACAGCTTCGTACCCTGCGCGCTCGCCCACCCAGACAGCAGGGAAGACCCCACCACTAATCCCGTAACCAACACTCGTCGCATCATTCTGATCCTGAGTCTAAAGTATCTGCGCAAACTTGAGACCTCGACCTATTCAGCAGGCATGCCTAAAATCGAAGGCATGACCAAACCCGCCATCGTTCAAGCGGTCTTCACTGGCCAGCCCAAATCGATCACCGACGAGCGTGGCACTTGGACCTCGTCGATCCTTCGTGATCGCGTCGATGGCCCGGTACACGTCTCTCTCCACGGACTCGCCGGTGACCGGGCCGCCCAGCCTTATCACGGAGGTCCCGGCGCAGCGGTCTGCGTGCATTTGACCGATCACTATTCCTTCTGGAACACCCAATACAAGATGAATCTCCAAGCCGGATCTGTCGGCGAAAACGTCACCCTCGATCATGTCGCCGAACATCAGGTATGTGTGGGCGATAGAGTGCGGCTGGGAACCACGCTCGTCCAGGTCAGCGGCCCGCGCGTCCCTTGCGCCAATCTCGCCCGGCGGATTGGACGTCCAGACTGGGTCAAGCTCACCATCCGAGAAAATCGCACAGGCTTTTATCTGCGTGTACTCGAACCGGGCACACTTCAGGCAGGAAACCAGTGGATCATCGAGGAACGAGTCAACCAGGAGGGCTCGATACCGGCAATCAACCGCTGCATGTATCTCGAATTCGACGCTAGCTATGCTCGCAAAATGCTGGAGATGCCCGGTTTGGAAGCGTGGTGGAAAGACCAGGCGCGTCAAAAAATCCAGGATCAAACCGGCCACTGGACATCAACCATGAAGAGTGGAGGCAACTGATCGCTGTGCCCTCCGCAAGCTGATCTCAGCTCTGGAGCAATTTTTCTATTTGGTATAGAGATTCTTGTCATTCCGCAGCGAAGCGGAGGAATCTGCTTTTCGTCCTCAGTCGGCAGCCTCTATACCAAGCGAAATCCGCTCTAGTTCGTCAGTACAGCGCGATACCGTACCTGGTTCTTCTTCACCTTAGTCACAGCGTCGTTCGCCTTCGCCATCGCAAACCGCTCCGTAACCGCCTTAACCCCATGACGTGCCGCAACGTCCAGCATCTCGCTTATCTCATGCGGACTTCCGATGTTACTTCCGGCAACAACCTTCTGGCTCGTAATCAGCGATGCCCCCAGGATAGGCATCGGAGACGGCGGCGCCCCAACGATGCAAAGAGTCCCCTTGGGTCGCAGCGCATTCACATAAGCCTGCCAATCCTGATCCGCGCTTACCGTCGAAAGCAGAAGATCAAACGACCCGGCAACCTTCTTCAAGGCGCCAGTGTCACGCGTATTCACAAAATGATGCGCCCCCAGCTGCTTCGCCTCAGCCTCTTTATCCTTCGAGGTCGAGAACGCCGTCACCTCTGCGCCAAACGCCTTCGCAAACTGCAGTCCGAGATGCCCAAGACCGCCAATTCCGATTACCCCCACCCGCGACGACGGGCGAACTTCATAGTTCCTCAACGGCGAGTACACCGTAATTCCACCACACAGCAGCGGAGCCGCACTCTCACTCTCGAGCGTCGAGGGCAAAGGGACCGCAAACCGCGAATCGACACGAACCTTGTCCGAAAACCCGCCATTACGTCCCACACAAGTCGGTTGCGCCTTCGCGCACAGCTGCTCCTGCCCCTGCCGGCACCACTCGCAGATCCCGCAGCTATCCGCCTGCCAGCCAACTCCCACACGCTCGCCCATCGTACGGTCCTTCACCGCCGAGCCCACCCCCACAATCGTCCCCACAATCTCATGGCCGGGAATAAACGGATACTTACTCATTCCCCAGTCATTGTCGATCAGGTGAACATCGCTATGGCACACGCCACAGTGCGAGATCTTGATCTCGACATCATTCCCCTGCAACTCGCCCGGATCGTATTTGTAAGCTAGTAAGTGTGCGCCGGCCGCATGAACAGCGAGACCATGTATTTCACTCATTTGAAGTCTTTCCCTTTTAGCGCGGAACATATCCGCCGCGCCTACCCTCTGATGCTACAACACCACCCCGAGCAAAAAAATCATCCACACGCTAATCGCACTTGTCGCAACCACCGTGTAACAAGACCTGCCCCACCACTTATTGGCCTGCCCTCATCCTCACCCTGCTACCTCACCACCAGATTCAATACCTGGTAGCCATTCACAGCATACCCCGCCTCCACCGACCCCGCAGCCAGCACACTCTCCCCCGTTAGTTGCATCTTCTGCGCATCTTTTAACGGCTCGAAAACATTCGCCATCGACAGCGGTACTCCCGGCAGAGCCTCACCCTCCAGTACCGCCTGCGTCGCATGGTTCAGCAGCGTCACATAGACCCGGTCGTTCTCATGCATCCGGTTCAGCGTGGCCACCGTATCGGCCAGCCCCACCGACCGCTCCGCCCCCGTCTTCGTAATCAGCCTGTCTACGGTCGCGCCATCGCTCACCACAACACGCATCGCTCCCGCACTCACACTATCCGGAACCCTCACCTTCACCCGCACCATCCGAGCCTCAGCCTGGTACGGATGCACCACCGCCTCCACCTCAATCTCGTCCCCCGCACGCGCCTCCGTCCTGCTCAAACGCGCCGACTCCAATACCGCCGACATCCGCGCCGGAATCGCCTCCACCTTCAGCCTCACCCCCGTCACCACCGGCTGATCCAGCGCATTCCCATACACCTTGCTGAACCGGTCATTCACCAGCAGAGCCGCATTGATCGTCGCCGGGTTCAACTCGTTTTGCGCCATCAGCCCCTGCATCCGCACCGGCGGCAGCCCCTTCACGTCGATCTCGCCCGACAGCCGGTAACTCAACTCCTCCGCCGCAGTATTGTTCGTCTGCAAGCTCTGGTACACCGACACCAGCATCGCCGACGGCGTCAGCTGCCGGTTATCCAGCACCTCAAAGTGCAGCGTCTTCGTCTTCCCCTGCAGTCCTTTCTCCATCGCAGGAGGAACCACCTCCACCACCACCGGAATCATCCGTGCCTCCACCCCAAACCGCCCCATAATCGCCGAAGCACGATCCTCCGTAAACGCCCCTACCGTCTCCGTCGTGTTAATAATCTTGAACGCATTCAGCGGAGAAGCCAGCGACGCTAGCACCGTTGCCTTGGTCATCGGCATATCCACCGGCCCATACTGCGTAATCGGATGTCCGCACGCCAGCAGCCGCGTCGGGTCCACATACGTCACCGTGCAAGTCCCCGCCATCGACAGATCCCCCCGCACCAGCACCGCGCTCACCGCACTCCCCGGCACCAGCGGCTCCGGCTGCACCGCAGCAGAGTCCGCCCCACCCAACCCCACTACCGGCGTCAACCCCATCGCCCGGAAACGATCCCCAAATCGCTCCACCGTCTCCTGGCTGAACCCGCCCATCACCAGCGGAGTCTCCATCGCCCGCATCTCCGGCTGCCCCTCAAACTCTCTGCTCACCTCAGGCAGCTTCACTCCGGCCAACTTCATCGCAGCCGCGCCGTCTCCATCCCGCACCTGCAGCATCGACTCGATCGGTGTAATCCCCGCAATCGGCTCCTTGCTGAACTGCCCAATCCGATAACTCAGCGCCCCCACCAGCCGCCCGTCGATGTACACCGGGCTCCCGCTCATCCCCGCCACCACGCCCGTATACTCCGGCTTATCCCCATGCAGCCTCGCCAGAATCATGTCCTGCCCCGGCCCCAGCGCATCTTTCAAAAGTCCGAGAATCTCCACCTGCATCGGCTCCGGGTTCACCCCTTCGAACACCGTATAAGCCACCCCGCGCATCCCCCGCTTCACCTCACCCAGCGGAAAAAACTTCGTCACCACCGGAGCAGTCGAAGGCGCCGCCACCGCAGTCCATCCCCCCGCCCCACTCACCGCCTGCCCCTCGGCCCAGGCCCCTTCTACCAGCACAGAACTCCCCAACATCCCGCCTACTGCCAGGCCAACTATCCACAACCGAGTCTTTACCGCAGCCATCACGTCTACAGACTACTAGAACGCCCTCATCATTGGCCGCCGTGCTCTATGCGAATATTGAGGCACTATGAACCGGAGACAGCTGCTCACCGCCGCCTGTTGTACCGCGCCCTCCATTCTGCTCTCCACCGGCAAAGCTCAATCGAAGCCACCCGGCAACCAACTTCAGGGCTCTCCCGCCCAAAGAGAGTCTCTCCACAAAACCGGCGATGCGATTCGATCCGCGTTCGCCAAGGGCGATGTCGACGAAATCCTCGCATACCACCACCCCGAGGTCATCAAAGCTCTCGCCTATCAGAACTACATCGTAGGCATCGAAGCCCTCAAAGCAAGTCTTCTCAGCACCTTTCGATCCTTCAAGCTGGAGTTCCTTGAAAACACTCCGGAAACCATCCTCTTCCACGAAGGTACCGCCGTAGAGATAAGCCTCTTCGCCATCCGAAGCGTCCCCAAGGCAGCTGGCTCACCCGCCATCTTCAAAGGACGTTCCATGGTCGTCTACGTCGAGTATCCTGCAAGTCCTACGGGCTGGGCCTCCATCCGGGAAACAGTCCAGCCCGCAACCTGAACCACAAGCCCGCCGACAACCACCCGGCCGAAGCCCCAACTCACCATCCCAATGAAAAGCCGTCCAACATTCGGAGTAAAGTTTCAGATGATGACTATCCTTCCGCATCTCAGGGCCCGCATCCTTCTCCTGCTCTCCTGCTCCATCGTTCTCACCCTGCCCGCCGCCCGCGCGCAAGGAACCCCGGCCCAAAACCCACCCCAGCAGACCAAGCCATCCCCCGACGACGCCGGTCCCGACACCGACAACGGCACAATCGTCCTCAAGAAGAAGAAGGAAGCCGACGAGCCCCCACCTCCCGCCGCGCCCGTCGCCCCCAAGGTCAAAAATCCAGACAACGAAACCTTCTCCCTCCGCGTCGACGTCCCCATCGTCAACATCGACGCCAGCGTCATCCTCGACAAGACCCACCAGTTCGTCCCCGGCCTCAAGGCCAACAACTTCCTTATCCTCGAAGACGGTGTCCCTCAGACCATCACCAGCGTCCGCACCATCCAGACCCCCATCACCGCCGTCATGCTGCTTGAGTTCGCCGCCAACAGCTACTACCTCATCAACGACATGCGGAACGCCTCCTATAGCTTCTTCCGCTCCCTCCGCCCCGACGACTACGTCGCCGTCGTCACCTACGACCTCCGCACCCACATCCTCACCGACTTCACCAACAACAAGGAGCTCATCGCCCAGTCGCTCCAGTCCCTCATGATCCCCGGCTTCTCCGACACCAACATGTTCGACGCCCTCTACGAGACCCTCGACCGCACCAGCCGCATCGAAGGCCGCAAGTACATCATCCTCATCGGCTCCGGCCGCGACACCTTCTCGAAACTCACCCTCGACAAGATCCTCAACAAAGTGAAGAACACACCCAACGTCACCATCTTCACCATCGGCACCGGAGCCATGCTCAACGAGCTCCGTTCCGGCGGCGGCCCGCGCGAACTCGACTACCTCCAGGCCCAGAACCAGATGCGCACCTTCGCCTCCATGACCGGCGGCCTCAGCTTCGCCCCCATCTTCCAGGGCGAACTCCCCGACATCTTCGCCCAGATCAACCAATCCATCCGCAACGAGTACATCCTCACCTACCGCCCCACCAACAACAAGAGCGACGGCACCTATCGCAAGGTCAAGGTCCTCCTCGTCGACAACGAAGGGCACCCCCTTCGCATGCAGGACGAAAAGGGCAAACCGCAAAAATACTCCGTCATAGCCCGCGACGGGTACAGCGCCAAACTCCCGGTCGAATAACGCAGGCGTCGATTCTCAGACGTCGATCCTCAAAATACGATCAGAGATCCAATTCAATCTCTGACAAGGGTGTCGAGCAACAGATCAAAACGTCTCCCTCAGAGGGCCGATCAAGCGGCTCCGGCGCATAGTTGATTGTGCCGCCAATCAACCCGGACTCGCACACATGGCAGACGCCCGTCCGGCAAGCCCATCGGACAGGAACATCGCAAGCTTCAGCGAATTCGAGAAGACTTCCATATCGCTCGTTCCACGGAACTGTGAGACCGCTGCGGGTGAAGAAAACCTTCGGGCCGCCGCCAACTGTTCCGGCAGGCTGATGCGGCTGCACCAATGTAGTACTTGCGATTCCCGGTGTTATTGCTGATTCCGTACCGAACGTCTCTGAATGAATGCAGGAATCAGCGATACTCCACGCCTTCAACGCTGTAGTCAGATCCGCAAGAAAACTGACAGGCCCACACAGATAGAAGTCCGCTGCCTTGGGTACGTTGCGCTCTTCCAATAAGGAGAGATTCAGATGCCCGCGAACGTCGTAGTCCTCTCCCAGCCGATCTCCCTCCTCTGGCTTGCTGTACGCAATCAACGAACGGCCTTGAGGAAGACCCTTCAAAAGCTCTCGTGCTTCCAGCGCAAATGGATGTTCTCCGCCGTTGCGGCTTCCGTAACACCACCAGATCTCCCGGTTGGAATCTGCTTCTGTCGCCGCAAGTGAGTGAAGCATGGACAGCACCGGCGTCGCCCCGATACCCGCGCTCAGCAGCACTACGGGTCTGTCGTTCGGAGCAAGTGTAAAGCTGCCTCTCGGCGCGCTCACCTGAAGTACATCGCCAACCTGAATACGTTCATGAAAGTAGCGGCTGCCTGCACCATCAGCACGCTTCACGCTGACCCGATAGGTCCCCGCACCCTGCGGACCGGACATCGAATAACTTCGCAGGATCGGAGCTGAGTCCTTATCCAATTCGAGCTTGAACACCAGAAACTGACCTGCAAGAGGCGCCGGCAGCGGGCTCCGATCGTCCGACTCAAGAACAAAGGAGAGCACGTCAACGCTCTCTCGCCGCACCGCCCCCACTCGCAGCGACCGAAACCCGCTCCACGCCGGCGGTGGCGCTGAAGATCGGGCGAGGCCGGCATTGCCACCCTTATCATCCGCATCCAGCAGAGCTTTCAACGACCCTCTCCAGCCTGCACTGAGTGCCGGAATGCGAAGTGCACGTTTCAGTCGATCACGCGGGTGGTCAGGCAAATAAAGCAGCGCATCGATCTCGGCAACGCTGACGCGCTCCTCTCCCTCCGCCACCTTCACAATCTCATCTCCCGCGCCGATCTCGCCTTCCTCAATTACGCGGAAGTAGAACCCCGGTCGCTTATGCGAAACCAGGAGCGCGGCCATCTGCGGGTTGTTCATCCTGATGCCGACGCGATAGCAGGTAACTCGCGGCTGCGTCACTTCGAACAGCGCTCCACCGATCCGGTAGCGATCGCCAATACAGACCTCCTCATCGGACAGACCATCAACCGTCAGGTTCTCGCCGAACTGACCGTACTCAAAATCATGCCGCTGAAGGTACGTCTCCCAATAGCGATAAGAGTCGAGTTGATACACCATCACCGCGCGGTGCTCTCCGCCGTGTCCTGCAAGGTCGCCCTGCCCATCGCCATCAAGATTAATACGACGCGCCATCACCCGGCCTGGCACTGATCGCTTCCAAACAGCAGTGCGGACCACCTTGCCTTGCCACTCCAAGTCGCGTGGCAGACCGACATTCACCGAAATAAGAGCACTCATCGTCTGGCTCCCTCACGCTGAAGATACAGCGGAATTATCTCCGATGAGCCGTGCGCTTCTATGAACCTCCCTGGCACCGCGTCCCAGTCACCGGCCGCCTTACTGTGTCAGCGTGAAAGCCAAACTGCGAGTCCGCCGGGCCAACCGCGCACCAGCAGCCCAAACGCCGCTGGCACGCAGTCCGCTCAGACTAGGAGTACTTCATCTGTTCGAGATCGGCGATCAGCCCGGGCCCCGTCGGGTGCCATCCCAGCCGCTCCTGGGTTTGAGCGCTTGACGCCGGCATATCCCAACCGACAAACGGCGCAAGCCATCCAAAATGCCCCGCCGCGTCCTCTTGAGACAGAGAGGCCACCGGTACCTTCAGCCCTCGCCCAATCACTTCAGCGATGTCCCGAACCGTCACACCTTCTTCAGCAACGGCGTTATACCTTGCGCCTGCCTCTGCCTTTTCCAGTGCCAGCCTGTAGAGACGCGCAGTATCGAGCACATGCGCCGCAGGCCAGCGGTTCAGCCCATCGCCCACATAAGCCGAGATACCCTTCTCGCGAGCCACCGCGACTGCATAGGTGATCAGGCCCTGCTTAAACGTATCGTGAACCTGAGGAAGCCGCACAACTGACACGTTGACACCCCGCTCCGCCACGGAAGCCGCCGCTAACTCCGAACTCTTACGCGGATTCGGGTGATTAGGATCGAAGTGATCTTCGGTCGCGGGTTTACCTGGCGCAGCGTTACCCATTCCAGTCCCGGAGGTGATCACCAACGGGCGGTTAGATCCGACGAGCGCGTCGCCGAGAGCCTCGATGGCGCGCCGGTCCTTCTCGCAAATCGCCACAAAATTCGAGAAGTCGTGGTCGAACGCGAGGTGAATCACGCCGTCCGCCTTGGCCGCCCCCGCCCGCAGGCTATCCGGGTCTTCGAGATTGCCGCGATGCACCTCTGCTCCCGCCGCGAGGAGAGACTTCGCACCCGCATCCGAACGGGTCAGTCCGAGTACCTGATGGCCAGCGTTGATGAGCTCCGGAACAAGAGTGGAACCGATAAAACCGGTAGCGCCCGTGACAAATATACGCATGATGAACTCTCCTTTTACTTCGGTTGGGAATGTACTTGCATCTCGTTATTTCGAGGTTTTGGTTGACATCTGCTCAAGCTTTGAAGTAGTCCG
Source organism: Tunturibacter gelidoferens (assembly GCF_040358255.1). Lineage (NCBI taxonomy): Bacteria > Pseudomonadati > Acidobacteriota > Terriglobia > Terriglobales > Acidobacteriaceae > Tunturiibacter > Tunturiibacter gelidiferens. The sequence continues at coordinate 3,943,858 of NZ_CP132938.1, read as the reverse complement.
CCTCATCGAGATCGGATAGCAGGCGAGCCTGCGTTGGGCGCCACCCCAGCCGTTCCTGGGTCAACTTACTCGAGGTGGGATTGTCGACGGGGACGAAAAGGCCCAGAAAGCTAAACTGTTTGGCCGCCTGAGCCGGCGTCTTGCTCACAACCGGCACGTTCAGGTGCCCCCCGATCACACCGGCGATGTCTCGGAACGGCACGCCCTCTTCACCCACCCCGTGATACGTTGCTCCCGCAGATCCCTTCTCCAGAGCCAGCCGAAAGAGACGAGCCGCATCGAGCCGATGCACCGCGGGCCATCGGTTGCGACCATCTCCAACATACGCGGACTCCCTCTTCTTCTTGGCAATCTGGAACAGCCGTGGAGCGAAACCGCCGTCGCCTTCGCCATGAACGATGGGCGGAAGGCGAATCACCGAGGTGCGGATGCCGAGCGAAGCCAGCTCGCGCATCGCGTCTTCCGACGCACCCCGCGCAGCTCCAACGGAGTTGTTGTCGTACGCGTCATCCTCCAGAGCGAGTCGACCTGGAGTCATCGCCATGGTTCCAAACGCAGCAACCAACGGGCGGTCAGGTCCCGCCAGCGCTCGACCCATCGTCTCCAGCGCGCGCCTGTCTGTTCCGACAGCGGCTGAGAGAAACCTCGACACAATGCCGCTCGGACTTCCACCCAGGAACACACGCAGCCGCGTTCCAACACCCATATGCGTGATCTCGTGATAGAACGCCGTGTGAATCGCCCCATCCGCAACGGCCGCGCCACGGCGCAGGCACTCCACGTCTTCAATCGAACCATGATGCACTCGCGCACCAGCAGCGACCAATTTCTGAGCGGAAGCCTCCGAGCGTGCCAATCCGGTAACTTGATGGCCTGCGTCGATCAGCTCTTTCACAACGGCAGATCCGATAAACCCTGTTGCCCCAGTTACAAAAACACGCATCGTTTGTCTCCTCCGCTTCCTTGAAAGGCCGCAGTCGCGTCCTGTCCTATAGCTAGATGGGCTTGCAGGAGATACGATCTATGCAGAAAGTCCGTACTATTGGCTCGATCGTCCGGAGGCTTCATGGATCCACTCTCAGATGTGTTGTCGTTGCTCAAACCGCGAAGCTATTCCTCCGGCGGCTTCGAGGTCCGTGGTGACATGTCTATCCAATGGCCAAAACATCCCGGCATCAAGTGCTACGCCATGGTCTCGGGACAGTGCTGGCTCTCGGTGGAAGGCGTCCCTGATCCTGTCCTCCTCACAGCCGGCGACTGTTTTCTCTTGCCGCGTGGACTACCCTTCAGCCTTTCGACCGATCTGTCACTCAAGCCTGTCGACTTCAACATATTTCTCACAGCACTGAGGAATGGTGAGCTGTCGCGCAACGGAAACGGCGACCGCTACATCGTAGGCGGCCACTTCATCCTGACCGGCAGTCACGCGGAGATTCTCCTCAAGTCTCTGCCGCCCATCGTGCATATCCGGAAAGAGTCGGATAAGGCGGCGATGCGTTGGTCGCTCGAACGCATGAAGGAGGAGCTGCGCGATCCGCAGCCCGGCGGCTCGTTGATCGCACAGCAACCCGCCTACATGATGCTCGTCCAGGCGCTTCGTCTGCACCTCGCCGAAGGCGCGAGCGGCGGCGTCGGCTGGCTCTTCGCACTCGCGGACAAACAGATGAGCGCAGCGATCACATGTATGCACGACGACCCAGGGCATCCATGGACAGTGCAGAAACTCGCCGAGCGCGTCGGTATGTCGCGATCGATCTTTGCTCTAAGGTTCAAAGAGACCGTCGGCTCGACCCCCATGGAGTACCTGACACGTTGGCGTATGATGCTGGCCGGAGACAGGCTGAAGAACTGCGAAGATTCGATCTCTGTAATCGCCTCATCGCTCGGTTACGAATCCGAAAGCGCCTTCTGTAAAGCCTTCAGAAGAACCATGGGCTGCTCCCCAAGACAATACAGTCGTACGAGACCTCCCGCACCGCCTTCTTCAGCCTCTGCTGAAGCCACCTACGGCCATCAGATGGAGCTGGCCGCTGTTGGGTAACCTCTTACCGAACACCTACGAAACCTCTACCCCACACTCTTGCCCAGCAACTCCCTCATCGCCAACGCAACCTCCTCCACATGCGTCTCCAGCGCAAAGTGCCCCGTATCGAGAAACTGCACCGTAGCATTCGGATTGTCCCGCTTAAAAGCCTCAGCTCCTGGAGGAATAAAGAACGGATCGTTCTTCCCCCATATCGCCAGCAACGGTGGCTTCGACGTCCTGAAGTACTCCTGAAACTTCGGATAAAGCTTCACGTTGTTCGCATAGTCCAGAAACAGGTCCAGCTGAATCTCCGTGTTCCCCGGCCGATTCACCAGCGCGTAGTCCAGCCAGTAAGCCTCCGGCCCCACCGCCTCCGGATTCTTTACCCCCTGCAAATATTGAAACTTGATCCCCTCGAAGCTCACCGCAGCCTTGCGCACCTCCTCGCGGTTCGCCGCCGAAGGATCACTCCAATACTTACGAATTGGCGCCCACGCATCGCCAAGCCCATCTTCATAAGCATTGCCATTCTGCGAGACAATCGCCATCACCCGCTCCGGCCTCGCCATCGCCATTCGGAATCCCGTAGGCGCACCATAATCGAATACATACAACGCATACCGCTTCAAGTGCAGCGCATCCGTAAAGGCCAGCATCGTCTGCGCCAACGCATCGAAGCTGTACTTGTACTGCCGTCTCTCTGGCACCTCGGTAAATCCAAACCCCGGAAGATCCGGCGCAATCACCTGATACTTATCAGCCAATCGCGGAATCAACTCGCGATATTGAAACGAAGAAGTAGGGAAGCCATGCAACAGCAGCACCACCGGCGCATCCGCCGGACCCGCCTCGCGATAAAACACAGTCACCCCATCAGCCTCAACGCGTCGAACAGCTGTCAGCGGCACCTCTACACTGTTAGGCATAACCCTTCCTCTCTTGGCATCCTCGGTATCTCCCAACAGACCCTGTGAAAGACCAGCAGGAGCACTGCTGGCCAAAGCCAGAAGACTTCCACCTGCCGCAATAAAGTTTCGACGATCCATTCTGCCTCCGGAAGCAACTAAAAATATATGTGTAACCTGTGAACCATCAGTTCACAGGTTACAACTAAAATGGATTGATCTTTATGAAAAAGGGTTCACTAGTTACACGCCAAACGAGAGAAAGTCGCCCATGCCAATCCTCTAAGAACCTATCCGCCCGAAGGGAGACTCACCACAAGCCCGCGCCACGCCCACCCGCGCCACCAATCCACCACATATCCACCACATCGCGACCACAAACCACCATCTTCAACCAACCAAACGAGCCTGTCGTTTCGAGCGAAGCGAAGAATCACAACTTGGTTCCTGTTGCCATTGCCTCTCGCGCCTCGAAACCGGTCAACTCAACCCTGCGAAAACCTCAGCAAATCCCGCTGTCAAGCCCCACTCCACTCTAAGTCGCTCTAGACAAACAACATTCGCGTGGCACATGAGTTAACCTCGCCGAACTATACTTGAAGAAGAAATAGAAAACTTCAAGTCGAAACAGAAAAGCTTTTGTTCGGACCGGCCGTATCTCTCCCTAACTTATTGATTATAAGTATTTTGTAGGCAACTCCCCTGCAATCAATATTTTGCAGGCAGCACCGCCGCGCAAGCTGATCAAAACAAATAACTTCTCTGCAAGATACCCTGGGGGAGGGGAGGGGTATCCCGCGCTATCGGGGACGAGGAATCGTAAGATCGAGATCCCCAGCGGTCATCTGCTTAGTCAGCAAAATAATCTGACCCACATGCTGCTGCACATGCCCGACCACCTGGTAGATCGCCTCCAACACGCTCACATCCCGACCCTGCGGAGTAATCCTCTGCACCAGCCGCTCCGCCGGCACCGCCGCGATCACACCCTTCGCTTCGGCAAGCGTCGATTCAAACAGCGCAATCAACTCCGCCCCACTCATCCCACCCTCTGCGCTGAACTCCGCATCCCGAACCCTCACATCGGCCGCCCCACCCACCCCATGCATCACCCACTGCCGCGCATTCCCGCAAAGATGAAGCACAAGATTTCCCACAGCATTCTCATGCGCCCCCTTTCGCTGCCACACCTGATCGTAGGTCAGCCTTCGCAGACAAGCTTCAAGGCACTCCCTCATCATGTCGAGCCTCCGGCAGGAGACATCAAGAAAATCGGCAGCAACAGCATCAAGCGTCGTAGTCATCCGAGCATTCTAACCCGCCCCACAGCGCCTGAATCCCGCTCTGCGAGTAGCTCCTGGTATTCGGTGCAGGCAACCAGTTGGCGCTTGTCGCCTTCCGTCGGAGTGGATTGAACATAGATCGTAAGCGAACCGTCTCGTTAGAGGAGTGCGAGGAAGTACGTGGTTGGTTGCCCCCCAGGGATTCGAACCCCGATTGATCGGTTCAGAGCCGACTGTTCTACCATTGAACTAGGGGGCAAAGTGCTTAGCGTGGTGCGCTGTCGCGTCGCGAACAGGGTGTTCGCTGACTGCCTTTTACGAGTGTACGAGGTGAGGGAGATAAGGTCAACGGCTGACGGGGATAGGAGATAGAGGGCCTCAAAACTGCCCCCCTGCAATCTGCGTCCACAAGCAACCCGGCAATTTGGCACCGGATTGGGAGGAAAAGGTATTTGGGGTCTGTCTAGACCAGCGGATTCGAAAAAAGAAGTAGTGGCAGTCGATCGGTCGCCGAGACTAGACTTTCGCTATATGGACAATTCCATCAAGGCGGCCATCATCGCCGCTGTCGCGACCATAGCCGGTGCGGTCATCGGTAAGGGGAGGTGGTGGGTAAAGAAGCCTGACGCTACTCCTGAGACCAGTGGCAATATCGTAGTCCAGACAGGAGACGTTTCTCACTCTCTGGCGGTGGGCACGTACATCACACAGCAGCAGGGAACCGTCCATAACTACTACGGAGTCTCTTCCACACCCGAGCTCTTCCACGGAAAGATAGCGACGAGGCCAAGCATAATCGAGATTGCCAACGCAATCCTCGCTGCAAAACCCTACGACAGAAATCTAATTCCAAAGAACTATGTAGGTTTGACAGTGAGTTGGCCAGTCATTTTCTCATCAGTTGACGAGGACCCCGGGGCGCTTGGCACGTGACCTTCGATTCTCCTGACGAGGATTATCGGTCTGTCTCAATGACCATTGACATCGACAAATATCCAAAACTAAGAGTACGGTCACCGGGCCTGGATCGAGGGACGAATCCGCCGCGTTGATATCCGAGACATTCGATTAGAGGATGGTGGGCAGATCATCCTAGAGTAGCGAGTATCGACCTGGCTAAATGCCGGTAGTCGAGTGGCGGCCCGCGTCTCCGTATCGAACACCAACATGGCGGCGGGTCTTCTCCATTTCTTGGTACGCTGGGGCTCTGGCCGTGGACTCTCCGCTGTGGGTGATTCCATTTCCGGATATCAATCTCATTAGAAGTCAATCCTTGTGACGCCCTTGGTCTGCCGTGCTAAGCAGAGTAGAATGATCCGCGAACCCTCACTGAAATAGATTTGTCCCCACCACCAGGAGTCTTTTCGTGGCTAAAACCGATAAAGGGCAACAAGAGCCCAACACCGTCGTTCTCGAATCAGAAGTCGGAGGCACACTTCCCACAAAGAAGCCGATAAAGAAAAAGGCCGCCACCATTAAGAAGAAAAAGGCTGCAAAGAAGAAAGCCGCAGCTGGAGGTGGTGCTCGGGGCGGGAAGGTAAAGTATCCCAAAGACTCAATCCTAGATAGCCTCAGAATCCCGCAAGCGATCATCGATCAGAACGCTGGAGAAGCTTGCACTGACCGCGAGGGTGCAGGTTACGCCAAAATTGGTTGGACTGGTGAGACTGCCGTTGAGATCAGTTCAGCCCTTAAGTATGGGCTGCTAGAACGTCCTTCTCCCGGACAGATCAAACCGACTGATCTAACTCGCAAGATTGTTCGTCCACAAGACCCAAAAGATAAGCTCATCGCGCTGCGCCAGGCCGTAATGAACGCCCCGGTTATTTCCGAGGTTTACACGAAATATCGCAGCGAAAATCTTCCTGACTCCGAATTCCTCGTCAATACATTGGTGGATTCATTCAGCGTTCCCCGTGACCAGGTAGTTGAGTTCATCAAGGTATTCACCACGACGCTGAAGGAAGCGGAACTTCTGGAAGAACTGAGCAACGGCAAGTTCCGTGTCCTGGATGTGTCGTCGCCAGCAGATACCAGTACACAGGTCGGCGAGGAGCAGATTAAGAAACTATCAAAGGGGTTGACGGTGGCAGCTGATGACGCCTGTTTCGTAATGATGCCGTTCGCCAATCCTATTGGTGGTTACTACGACAGCATTTATAAACCTGCGATTGAGAAGGCCAAACTAAAGGCAGACCGGGCCGATGCGGACCTCTACGGCACGGGAAAAATCATTGATCAAATATGGAAGGGCATCACTTCGGCCCGGGTTCTATTGGCAGAGCTGACGAACCGGAATGCCAATGTGCTTTATGAACTTGGTCTCGCTCACGCGCTTCACAAGCCTGTCATCCTAGTATGCTCCAAAGCGAATGAGGGCGATGTACCATTCGATCTTCGTCACGTGCGCGTTATTTATTACGACAAGGACGATCCATTCTGGGGGACGAAACTACTTGAGAAAGTAGCCGAGAATATTCTTTCGGTCATGCAGGAGCCAAAGGACGCCGTCTTGTTTCCCGAGAAGAAGTGAGATCGCAAATTCAGCGGAACAAGAACGGATTGAGATGTCGATCACCTAAGGTCCTCTGACACGATCCGTTGTCCGTGGTCTTGCTTACCACGCGAAAGAACGTACGTGGCAGCTGAGATCAGTATAAAAATCGCCAAACTGAACCAAGCGTTGGGAGGAACTGCCGGAATCATGGACACGATGATGAGATCAGATTCATGGTTTCATGTAGTTCTGTATGGAGAGTTTGCAAACATGGGAGAAAAGCGCAGAAAGAGAGGAAGGTTCTTTCGGGAGAATCCGAGGTGTTGCTTCTGCGGGGGTGGGCGTCCCGCCACAACTATGGATCACGTGCCACCACGAGCATGCTTTCCCAGAGAATTAATGCCGGAAGATTTCGAGTTTCCAGCTTGTGAGGAGTGCAATAACAGGACATCAAAACAGGACACCATCTTTGGTTTTTGCTCGATGTTGATGGATTTCAACGAAGCGAACCGAAGTCCTGCGGACATTGCCAGATTCAACCAGCATCGCGGCCAAATTGAAATGCGTTGGCCTGACGCCTTGCCGAATCCTGCGAGTGGTGAGCCGATGTTCCGTGCAGGTCACATCATTACTCCCTCTCCAGTAGCGGTCTCCGTAGAAATGACGCCTGCTATGAAGGAGTCCATTGAGGTAATTGGAATAAAGCTGGCCCACGCGCTCTACTACCGCGAAATGAAACGGATCATGCAGCCGACAGACAGATTCTTTACTGCGATTCATCAAATTCAGCGACGAGGAACAGAAAATCTAACAGACTACTTCAAACGGGTGTTACCTGACCTGAAAGTGGGCAACCGTTCGAACATCAAGGATTATGGGAATCGTTTTGCGTATAAATCAGGCTGTAAGCCAGATGAAGATTTCTTTCTGTTCGCCACACAATTTGGCTTTGGACTGCTGTGTTGGGGCATGGTTCTTGGACCACGTGCAGGGCTAAGCGCGTCGAATGACGCTTTGATTGGTATGAAGTGGCGGCAGGGTGGGAGTGATTCAATGAACGGAACCGCGCTACATCAGACAGCGGAGCGAACATCCAAGGCTGAAGGCGAGGAAGGTTTTTCGCATGTCTAGGAAAAGCACGACCACACCAATCCAGCCTCGAGCTCTTACCAACTTCATAGACGAATTTGCACAATACTCGTCCATTCTAGTTGCCTGAATTGCTATCGCGGCCAGTGGAGAAGATGCGCGGCTGAATTTTTTGCATAGAATTGAGCTGTCATCGATGATGGCGTGGGAATAAATACGGGCGTTACGCTTCCGCGCGACGCCCGTTCAATTTGCAGGTACTACGCTTTCTTCACTGCCTTTTTTGCCGGGGCCTTCTTGGCGGGTGCTTTTTTCGCTGGTGCCTTCTTAGCTGGAGCTTTCTTAGCTGGAGCTTTCTTAGCCGGAGCTTTTTTCGCTGCTTTCTTTGCGTGTTTACCTGTTCCGTTCAACTGGCCTCCTAGTGGTGTTTTCCCTTGATTGTGAAGCTCACTGCGTCTGAATCAAAATGCGCCAGAACAAGGCCGCTAGCATCGCGTAGCTCCACAGTCTCATGGTTGTAATTAGCTACTGAGACTTGCAGTTCATTGACGCCGTCAAGAATTATCAGCACAAAATTGTTGTCCTGTATCGCGATCAACTGACCGCCATATATAACCGTAGTCAGACTACTCGCGCCTGAAAGACTCCACAAGGACAGGCCAACCGTCGTGCCCGTACCAGCGATGAAGTTGGCTTCGCCGCTCTGATCGATCTGAAATCCGCTTTTTCCCGTCCCATTCATTTCATCTCCAGTCAAAAACGCCATTCAAATTGCAATGTTGAACCGGGAAGGATCAGGTCTTCAGACGAACACTGAAGCCTACTCTGATGTTCACGATTCACCTGAATCGCTGCGGCCCCTCGTAAGCCCACGCTGTGCAGCAGATAGCGGGGCTCTCCCTGCACAAAAACATTGAATCTGAAGCCATCGCAAAGCCAGGGGAAGCTAGCCGTGTAATCGCAGCTAGCCGTCGGCATGACGCTGCTAAAACTGACTTCAATCGTTGCCTCCTTCCCGACCAAATGGTTAGCATCCTCGGGAAGGGTGTAGTCACGAATCAGCGAAAAATCGCCTCGTGTAAAAACTCCCGGGTGCAATTCATGACGAACACCCGTAGCAAGGTCATGCACCACAAGCCTCACTTCGTCGAATAGCCTGCCCCATGCAACCTCAGCCGTCATCGTACGGAGTAATTCACGAATGGTATTTTGGAGCCGATTGGAAAGCTCAGACGGAAGGGCACTCATGTTGCAGCGATGGAGAAAGACAAAGTTATTCGTCCAAACAGAGTCGGCAAGAATGTGCCCAACCGCAAAGCCGAATTTCAAGACAGGCTGAGGAATTTTTCGAACGTATTCACAACGAGTGACCCGAAAGATTGAGAAGTTAACTAGGCCTGCCCCGAGATTATTTCCTCGTTCCCCGCTCATGACCGTCGCGGCGGACGAGTTATCGAACTCCAAGTCGAATATCCAGTTCGAGATCGTTTCTTCCTTGCGCATTTCCCAAATCTGATCCATCTGTGTTCGGAGCTTGACGAGCAAAGCGGGAGAAATCCAACTTTTGCTTTCCTGGATAAAGCGAGCAGCAGACAGATAAGTTGGAGCCTGGAAGCTCGATGGCTTCACGAGGTTGATGTGATCTTGATCGGCATTTTCCCAGTCAATCTCGGCATAGAGTCCACGCGCGGAACTCTCCTTTACGACCCAGTCATCATTGCCGGTGATGACCCGGACGGGGAAAAATGCCCGTTGAGCAGTTGCAATGCCCGGATCTCCTCCATTGAGCACACGCCAGGCCCAGCGGCCTGTAAGGGACTCTATGAATTCGCTGTCTTCGGTTAAAGCTGCCAACTGCTTATTGCCCCCGATAAACTTAGAGACCAGACCGACGTGGGGATATACCAGTTCCGCCCCTGTCAGTACACTTCGGGCAAATTTGAGCCATTCGACACCACTCATTGGAACGCCGTAAAGCAATAGGCCGGCAACATTTCCTGTCTTTCCTTTTTCGAGCGACCTGAGGATCGCATGCATGACGACCAACCCTCCCATGCTGTGGGCTATGTAGATGATTCTCCGGTAGGGCAACCCCACTAAGGCTTGGATCAATTGGTCCGCAATGTTTGGAATGGCTGGCGGGCGAAGTTTCTTCGATTGGTACTGAAAACGGAGGACGTGGTGGTCGTAAAAAGCCGGATCAGATGCCAGTAATTCGTAGAAGGATAATTGCGCGTTTCTAGCCCTCCAGGTGCTGTCCGCGTCTCCCGTATAACCGTGGACGAACACTATCGCTCGATCCGTAAGAGGTAGCGGTCCGGGACCGAGGAACTCCCGAAAAAGAACGCCGTCGATTAAGGTTTCAGACAATGGACCCTCGGCACTAAGCTAAAATGCTGACGATAGAACTATGCCATATGCACCCGGGACTGCGGTAATTTTGGTCAAGTTGTCATGTGAGCCAGGTGCTCAGCGTGAGAACTACATGCGGGCGTAGGCGTTTCGAAGTCATATTTTGACCTGGGCAGAATAGATGTCATCAAAGTTTAGAGATGCTCTTTCAACTTTGCCTAATAGTCCGGACACTCTTCGTCATAGCAGTTGTACTCTCGGCACCCTTGAGCGGCCCAACTGAAATTATTAGTTGGATCGGTCATGTCAGCCTTAGTACTTGCGATGTTTACGATCTCGGAACAGAATTCGGTGAGCCTAACCGGAGTGTCAGGAAAGATGTCGCGATAACGTACCCAACCAAAAACGAAGAGCCTAAACTTACGTTGCCGGACCTGATCGAATTGCTCTATTGGGATTCCCCCCATCTGGAGGGCAAGAGGGGTTTTGGGACCTATGACAAACTTTCGCCTCTCAACACTTGAGTTATCGGGGAAAGTGAATCCCTCAGGTATATCGGTTGGCCAAACCTGCCAATTGACCTGAGAAATAGCGTCTCGGCCTGGTGTTGTACCGCTATTCTGCCACACGGGAGAAAGTGACATACCAACTAGAGTTTTCCCTGTCGGGTCACTGATATTTTGCCCACCTACGCCGGAGAACGAAATGAAGGCACGTTGGGTTGCGACATTTGCGGCCGCAGTCTGATCAGAAACCCGATACAACAAGCAGGTGAATACGACCAAGAGCAAAGCGAATATTCCATTCCACATGGCTGCTTTGCCTCTGAAGATCACGTTATAAAACCCTCTCCAGAAGCCGACTTTATTTTCCATTGACTAGTCTCATTCTGCGTAGATTCATCGAAGCTGATCGCGAGATCCGTTTGCAGTTTTCCGTTGACGCTGGGCCATAATGGAATCATTCGGTCTCGCCCTGGCGGCGTTATTGGCCGTTTGCTGAGTGTCTCCCGCAGCTACCTTGCGACCATTTTGTGTAGCCTTACATGGTCCGGCTGGGGTTTTTCGAAATAATTAAATCGGCCATGAATATCACTCATTGGAGCGATTCTTTTTACCATGCCCCGGACGACACGCCTAGTGTTTTCTTTATACTTGGTCGCACGGCGGCAGATGGGAGCATAAATCCCGAGTTCCAAACCGCACCCCACACTTCGAACACGGCCTGAGCCGATTCGACCTTGAGGGAATACTCGTTAGCGGCGGGTGAATTGGCTTATTACTGAGAAGTTCGATTGCGTCCATCAAATGCCCTTAAGCACCATTGCGGAAAATAGCCTGTAAACGCTCCTGATTCTTGGCATGGGGCTTGCTGCGTCCTGCGCGAATATTCATCAGTGCACGTCGGGAAAGTCCACTCTCATTGACCAAGTAGGTCAACGGTAACAATTTAATCGCAGGCAGTACCTTAGTATTCCACTCATCCCGACTCGGGTCGACGTATTCTGTGTAGACGCTTTCCTGGAAATGAACGACCCCCGCATCGACATCTTCGAGATGATTGGATTCTTTGCCAATGTATTTGATCTGATCGATGCGAACGTGTCGACGTTGGAGCAATCCGACTGTCTGCTTGTCACAGGGATTTCCCGTTGCATCTGCGCATTTCGATTCAGGGTGAAATTCATATTCACGAAGAACGTCCCCATACATTTTGACCAAAGCCGTTCGCGCGCTTCCTGTGTGTCCGGAGGTCGTAATCCTATAACTGTCCCCCGTATACTGATCGATCCAATCCATCTTGAGCCACTGAGACGACTTGTTGTTGTATGGCGCTATGAGGTGGAAGTGTTCAGGGTCCGCTCCTTTAGGATGACCGAACGGCTTTACGTGGCAAGTCAACAAAAAATTGAAGGGCTTGACCTGTCCCGAATAGGGTACGCCCTCATTAAGCTTGGCCAGAGGTCGGATGACAGCGGGGCTACTTACGGTGACGCGGCCGACAGCAAGCAGATCTTCGAATCCTAGACTCCCTGTGGGAATCCCCAGCGAGTTGCGCACCATATTGAGCCACGCCTGTCCTACCCATTTCCGGTCGTCACTTTCGAGATCGGTTGGATTTAGTAGATGCCCAAGACCATGTTCTGACCATCTATCCTCGTCGTTGTTGACATCTTTCCGAAGCAGTTCCGGTTTTCCATGTTTGTCTTTGAGGAACAGGGCGTACCGTTTCGCGGAGATGGCAAAGCAGTAAAGTTGCCGCTGCTTGCCTGTTTTCGGATCGAAGTTGTCGCCTTCGATTTTCAGGACTGATCCGGGTATAGCATCCCGATCGTAAGGGTTGAGAGCCTCAAACCGCTTAGCAATTCCTTCAACCTCTTTCCACGAGAGGGCTTTGATCGCGGGCTGGCCATCTTTTAGATACGATCCGCCTGGACACGGAATGAGTCCGCCGCGCTCTGTTGCCACGATTGCCATCGAGTCGGTATCTTCCATCGCATACGTTCCTCCTTTCTCGGACACGCAATGCTCCAGCAGGGACAGCATGAGCCGTGCAGCGCTTGTAATCAGAGCAGCAAGGGGTGGGAAACAATATTTGCCCGGGATCTCTGGATGTTTGACCTTGCAGGTAAACGGCTCTGGATCAATACCGTGACAAAGGACATCTACCTTCTCATCCGATTCCTGCCGGTTCATCTCCGCGTAAATGCCGTAGCTTGTGGAATTCGCGAGCACTTTGAGTGCTTTGTCCAGGCGACTCTTTTCAGACTTTGACATGTCGGTACCAAAATCCAATCTTTTGCGCTCCTCAATGACGACCTTGAAGAGATCCTGATGGCGAGGATCAACCTTGATCACCTTGCGGAGAGTAATTGGATTTAGTCCCTTAGATTTGCCCTTCGCCTTCAACCGAAAGGCAGCGACGATCTTCGGAACGCGGCCAGTTATAATCACGGACGCAACGACATCAGGTAATGCAAACCAGAGCGCAGTCGAGTTCTCTACGTCGCTGTAGATGTGATTTACGCCGACCTGCCAATCATTGCTTGCAGTGGCGTATTTGCTTCTGGAAGGCAGAATATCGCCGTCGGGGATTATTTGGACAAACGCCGCGAGATTTTTCCAGGTATCCGGATTAAATAAGTGATCAGCCGAAACGCAATTAAGGAAATCTGTTATTTCCTTTTCGCAGTGGGCATCAATTGTGATTTCCCGAGCCGTCACGAATTCCCAGAGACCCATATTGATATTCACGGTTGGATACATCGAAAGAAAATCGGTATAAACCACCGGTACTGGAGTTTTTCTAATATGTGCGCTGGTGCGTCCACCAAAAAACGCGGATTGAGCGAACCCGAGATATTTCTTCGGAAAATCGGGCTGTCGCTCCAAAATTGGCCTTATTCCCATTGCTTGCAGGTGAGCTTTACCAATCGAAGCTGGTGAATATGCCTTTGTTGGCTGCAGCTCTATCGGATGTTTATCGAACTCCGTAAGCAGCTTTTCCGCCAATTCTGCCGTGGCCAAAACGTCTCGCCGATTGTAGTCGATGTATTCGCTTGTAATTTCACCATTGTGTTCGGCATGTTGCTTTCCGTGTTCAACTTCGAATGCTTTGCACGCATCGGCCAGAGAATATCCCCGATCCGTTAAAGCGAAGGCCAACGTTCTCAAATCCAGAAAATGCCCACGAAATTTATATCCTTCCTCAGGGTCACCGGTTGGCGATCCATCAGGAATGAGATCCGAAAGATCGCATCCGTTGCGAGCAGTGAATCCCTTGAGAGCTCGTTTTCCATCAATGTGTTTTATACCCACCCTTGGCCTGAACCGGTCTTCGAGTTCATTGCCGGACTCATCAATATAGGACCAGAGTCCCAGGGAGAAGCCCCCAGCGAACCGACCACGCGCTGCGGTGGCGTCGCGAGAGATCCGCGCCAGGTCGAACGGAAGATTAAAGCCGACCAGAAGGCAGCGGCCCTTGTAGACAGCCTGAAAAAACTTCGAAAGAAACTGCTGCAAACTAAGCAGCTTCAGTTCTTTATTGGCGGCTTCTGCTGGGTGCTCCGCAGCGTAGCGTTCAAGAACTTTGCGGTCCTGGTCTGGTAAATCGTTCGGGAAGAATAATCCCTCTTCCTGACACTCCCCGCCCAAAATGAATCGATAGCTTCCAAATGTCAGTCGTTGAGTGGCATCAATGCGGGTCTCCGTATCGAAAACCAGCATGGCGTCGGGCCTTCTCCACGTCTTGTGCCTCTGGGTCGCTGCTCGTGGAACTTCGGTTGCGGAAGTTTCAATCTCCGGAAATACGCGCACTGCTATCGGGAGTGATGTAATTTGTGACATTTGGTCTTATCCTTTCCTGGCAAATTGAGATATCGGTGTTCCTAACCACCAGTCTGGTCCTAGCCGTTCGACTAGAAGTGCGCTGAGCATCTCCAGCAAATCGGTGATCCAATGCAACAAACTCTCCATTAGGTAACGAACCGTGTCGATGAATCCCCTAATGCATGCCGCTGTAGCTCGCAGCGGACAGCCCGTAGGGTTTTCGAGCGTCTCTTTAGGCCAGTCGTATTGGGCCACGCTCAATATCGCCCAATGATCTTTTGCCGGTATTTTCACCGTGATATCACTGTTCGCCTTTCCGGCAACGTGATGTTTATCGTAGATAGAACGTCCCGTTGCCTTACGATGACATTCAATGCAGATACCACTACTTCCTACGAGAGCTTCAATTCGTGTCTCCCCGCACGTGCAGCGAGTATTTTTTCCTACACGGCGCGCAGCAGTCGACTTGCGTTGGTAGGCCTTGATTGGGTTTGGTTGCGGCTGCATATTTTTCATGTGGTCCTCGCGTACAGGGATTCAAACGACAAAACACCAGCGGACCCCAATCGGTTCAATGCACTGAGATCGACCGACAGCGGAATGTCCACGCCATTCGCATCTCTGATGTACTTGCCCTGGAACTTCTTGAGTCGCGATGCATCGCCAGTCTGCAAGTAGCGATGGAGCGCGTTCCAATACTCTGCAAGCAGCGTCACCTGTTTAGAACCCCTCACTGCAATGTCGCGCTTTCCGTCAGGTGTCGGGATCATGACCAGTCGCAGCAGACTGTCTGATTTCTTAGCCGCGTATTTGCCGTTCTTCTGTTTTTGCAGCGCTGTTTTGCCCCACCTGGTTACGGTACGTGGGCTGATGCCAGCGTCGCGCGACGCTTGGGTGAGCGACACCTTTTCGCGTCGCATCTTTGAGACCACGCCAAGGACTTGGTCCCAGGTATCCTTGAATCTTTCTGGTTTGGCTAGATACTGGGCTTCCGTGCGAGGAGCAGCGAGCCTCGCTTTCGCTCGCGAATTGCTGGGAAGTCCCTTAGCTTTTGGCCTCGACTTCGCAGCCCGTGGGGGGCGATTGAGCGAGGGCGTGGCCTTCTTCGTAGAACTTGGTTGCTTCTGAGGTTTACGTTTCATTGTGCGGATTCTGCCCTACGAGATCCGCCGATACAATCCCGTGAGAGTTATGACGAAATTTCGCCTAAACTGGTCGGGGGCAGTTGTTGCGAAATGGAACTAGAAACACAGAAGAAATTTAAACCGATGCTCGATCAAGTAGTTGAGCTCTTTTGTCGAATGAGTGGCACGAAGAGCTACGAGGAAGCTATCGCAGTTCTACGTCCGCAGTTTCTAGACAAGAGCACATCGCCTGCGGCATGGATGCATAGGATTGCGAGAGAGGCATATTCGACGAATGAGCGAGATACTGTCGATCCGACGCAGTACTACGAGATTCTAGGGATGATTGATACCCGAGAAAAATTCAGCACAGTGTTCGCCAGTCTTCCTGAGGAAGCAGTTCCAGAGATCGAAAAATTCTTCAAGTTTCTGTTCAAGGAATTTCTTCCCACTCACCGTTTAGCGGCACAAGAATTGACAAAAGCTCTACCTCAGCGGCGGACCGGTGGCAGAAAGTCAAAGATGCCCAGCGAGGCAATATGCCGCAAAATCTGCGCTGAAATTATCGGGCTCCATGCGAAGGGTGTGTCGAAAGGAGATGCCCAACAACGCGCCGCGCAGAAATGGAAGATGTCAAAGCGGATGATCGAAAAGATTTGGGCAGATAGAGGTAAATACGTCGCATCTGTCTGATAAGATATGGTTTACAGACGGACTTACCGCTTGTTGCGAGCAAACGATAAGTCCTGACCACCAGGGAGACGTGACTCCGATGGCAGCTACAGTGACCGTAGCGCAAGTGGCACCCTTGCGCAAATCTAGCGAATTTGTTTCGCAATCAAGCAAAATCAGCTCGTCCTCGATGCGATCTCGAAGAGGTGTCATCGTCCTCTATGGGTACGGCACTAGTGTTCGCGTTGAGCGCGGACACTTGATCATCGAAGATGGAGTTGGCTCTGATCGTTACAAAGGGCGCTTTTCACGAGTCGGACACGGACTTGAGCGCTTGGTCGTGATTGGCGCAGATGGCGTTGTATCACTTGCAGCCTTACGTTGGCTCGCCGATCAGAATGCATCGTTCGTGATGCTGGAGCGGAATGGTGATGTTCTTGCGACAACAGGTCCGGTTCGACCGTCGGACATCCGTTTACGACGCGCCCAAGCATTAGCCCATCATTCCGGTGCAGCGTTTCGGATCAGTCGAGAACTGATCGATCGAAAACTTGCGGGTCAAGAGCGCGTAGCAGGGGACGACTTCCTAAACGATGAAGCGGTATCTGCACAGATCAAGGAGATTCGCTCTGAATTGGCTGAAGTCGAAACGCTTGATGAGATCAGATCTGTTGAGTTACGCGCAGCCAAAATCTATTGGAAAGCTTGGCGCACAGTCCCGGTCAAATTCCCAGATAAAGAGTTGACTCGCGTACCGGAACACTGGCGAAAGTTTGGCTCGCGCGCGTCTGCCCTTTCAGGATCTTCTCGACTCGCGGTAAATCCCGTCAACGCGATCCTGAACTATCTCTATGCGCTGTTGGAGACGGAGTGTCGTCTCGCTGTTGCGGCTCTTGGACTTGATCCAGAGATGGGAGTTTTGCACATGGATACAATCAACCGAGACAGCCTGGCGTGCGATCTAATGGAGGTTATCCGGCCGGATGTGGATGCCTATGTTCTCAGGCGAATTTTGAAACAGCCTCTCAAGAGAACCTGGTTCTTCGAAGAGCGCAACGGAAATTGTCGTTTGATGGCAGACCTGGCAAGTCAACTTGCGGAAACGACTTCGACTTGGGCTCGCTTAGTAGCTCCAGTTGCTGAGTGGACTGTGAAGGAAATTGCGTCAACGACCAAAACACGTCGAGCGACTCCGGCCACTCGACTGACACAGAACCACAAGCGTGACATCCGAGGCGGAAATCCGTTTGTGGCGTCAAAGAACCCGATGGCCCTGCAGAACGTTTGTAGTGACTGCGGCAGTCCTATCATCAATGCAAATGAGAAGTGCAGAGGCTGTTCAGTTGAAGAGTCGAAGCAGCGGCTTACAAAAGTCGCAACAGAGGGTCGCGTCGTTTCTCATTCATCTAATGCGCAAGGTAAGCGGTCCAAGACACAGATTGCGAATCAAACAAATATCCGGGAATGGTCACCTTCAGATCAACCATCCTGGCTGACGGCAGAGTTCTATGCCGAGAAGGTTCAGCCGCAAATCTCTTCTCTATCTTGCAGCGAGATAACGCGCCAACTTGCAGTTTCGCGAGGCTATGCAGGCGAAATTCGACAGGGCCGCGTGCCACATCCACGCCATTGGATGAGTTTGGCAAAACTCACTGGGGAGTCGAAATAGGAGTGCAAGCTAAGAGCTGGATGAGTGCATCGGCCTGTTATCGCGAATGTCGCCAAATGAGACTCTGCAGCACTAGCGATCGGTAAATACAAGCCGACTTGGCATGACCAATCCAGCCCGCTCTTCCGAGGTTCCCGGCATTGCGACTAATGGAGTCGCACCGATACTGAGATTTGTCTCGGTGGAGACTGAATATTTTAATGTTTATAAGTCATTCTCGTGAGGGCGACACTCTGATGGTATAACTACTAACGCTATCCAGGGTTCACTTGCTTTGTCTTCGGTACTTACATGTTGGCCGACTATAGCGTCGCTGCCTATCAGCGTGCGCCTGCGATTCTTCTTCAACCCATAGAGAGGTTTGGAACAATGAAGGTAAGCGTGTTTTTTGCAGCCAGGGTGGCAGCGGTCGTTTTTTGCGTTTGCGGCATAGCATATCCGCAGAGTGAGCAGGCCGCCGGAGATACTGGCAAGAGCAGCGTATCTAGAGCAACTCCTAAGAGTGAACCCTCGGTAAACGACTACGTTGCGTGCCTGTTCACGCCGGATCAGCTGGCAACATTTCGGCTGAAGCCTCCGATGAAGATTTTGGACTCGGACAGTGCGGAAAAAACGACTGCAGCTGCGACGACCACGGTGGATGCACTGATGAAGAATAAGACATTGGGAGAGGATGCAGGTAATACGCTCAAGGCCAATCTTCGGTCGAATAGTTTGGTGGGCTTGGATGCGAAGGAGGCGCAGACTTCGATAGCAACGACCCTGAGCGATTCACTGGCGAAGGTTCCGGCGGCAGCAAAGCAGGCGACGGCGACCGCCGTAAAGACAGTGACGAACGACGCATTGGCTGCGAGCTTCAGCGCTCCGACGGATGTCGCTTGCTCGATCTCTCCGTTGACCTACCAGGAAACGAACCAGACCTTCGGGCTTGCTATTGCGAAGAATTACGTCGCTTACCAGGTCGTTGCGCGAAATCTGAACGGAGACAAGGAGTTTCAGTTGCACAACGTGGAACTGGCCGTAGATACGGACCCGTGCGGGACGAAGGAGCAGTTCGATGCCGGGCGGGACAAGCTGTTAGTACGGGCCATGGCAATTCGGAACCAGAGTACGGATCCGCGCAACTTCACCATTCGCGTCCTGGAAGGGATTACAACCATCGCCGGAGCCGCGGTGGGCTTCGGGTCGGCCGATTTCGCAAGGGGACTAGCGGTGTTCTCGGCGCTCATTCCGGCGGGTAAGGCTATCTTTCCGGACTACACGGTGGATCAGCTAAATCGGATCAGCGACTTAACATTTTCCTCGTCAGGGCAGACACGGACGGTGGTTCCAAAAAACGGCGTCGCTATGTTCGTGACATTTATTCCATCGAAACCGCTGGAGCAGTCGTGGTGGGTCGAACAGGCGACGCAGGTACCGGGAGGGGGGCCGACTACTCAAGCCTGCACGACCGCTCAAGGCGCACACCCTACAAATAAGAAACCTTGGGGACCGGGCAATCCAAAGCCAGTCGCTTACAAGGAGTGGGGCCCGGACGCGCTCCTGGAGTTCCGGCGGCATTCGTTCGTAGTAGTCGCCGGGGTGCATACCACGGGAGACGACGCACTGGTTCCGGCGATCGATAGTCTGGATTGTCAGAACGGGGCGAAGGTGCTGGACCTGGGCGGCGACGCGGCCAAGAGCGCGGCTCCCGCTAGTGTGACTTGCAATCTGAAGGGTAAAAATCTGGAACAGGTGGTGAGCCTGGAATTGCAGAATGCGAGAGATGCGACCGATACCGTGGGTGCCACGGCTCCAGTTACCGTAAAGCAAGGTGACTCGACCTCAGCTACAGCTGTCTTCAAAGGGGATGACCTTCGGGCTCTCAACGGGACGACTTACAATGTGAAATGGATAGATAGTCAGAAGCTCAGCAAAGCTACGGAGCAAATTATAAAAGTACAGCCGTACCCGGTAATAACTTCCATCGATAAAAATCAGCTACAGCTTCCGGTTACGGCGGCAGGGGCGCTGACGATCAAAGGTACCCACTTGAAGATGATGGACGAGGGACAGAAGCCGGTGAGCGAGGTTGATTTGACGTCGGCGGACGCCAAGACTGTGATAGCACTGAAAGTAGATTCCACCAATGATTCCAATACGGAAGTTAGCTTGAGCCTGCCCTATACGGCAACGACGTTCACGGGCAAGGCCGCTGGGGCGTATACGGTGTCCGTGCTGATAGACGGGAAGGCGGTAAAGGGAGCATCGGATGCCACCTTTACTTTATTGCCTGCCCCTAAATGAGCTAAAAAGAAATAACAGGCACGGAGGATAGGACGAGCAGACCGGGCTGACAGGATGTGTGCCACAGTTCTAACCTCCGTGAGTTCCAATTCCTAATTGCGCGCGGAACGAATAAGCGCTGAATTCCGGCTACTCGGAGCGGGTTGCACCTAGCGCTTGCTTGCGATGTGAGATTTACCTAAAACGTAATGCATTCGGGCCGCACTGAATTATCTTCGTGGCCGTCTTAGAACCGCCTCACCCCTTCGCATGGAACCGATCAGTCCCGATAAAGGCTCTTCTCGTCATTTGGACATAGAGAGCGAAATCGAGGTTCTCGAAGAGCGGTAAATCGCCGATGCGCTCCTCTAGACAACCGAAGAGGGCAGTTTTGAAGTGCTCTGTCTCCTATCCCGTCAACGGCTGACGGGGATAGGAGACAGAGGGCTCCAAAACTGCCCTACCCGGACTCACTCCGGCGTAAAGACCTAAGGAGCGTTGCAATCAGCTCCTTCCGCGGCCTTGCAGAATCTTAATAATCATAAGGTTCCGTAGTCGCCCCCTGCTTGTAAGCTTTTGACACTAGCTCTAAGGCGATCTTCCATCCCTGAAATCCCATGTTTGAAAGATCCAGCGCGGCAGCTAGAACGAATTCAAGGGCCACACCGTTCCTGCAAAGATTTTTCTTCAAGCATTCAAAGAGGCGAAATTGGTCAATAGTTGGTCAACCAGCCTGAAAGGAGATCAGCTTCTCAAAGGGTCTTCAAGTGCAGGCCCTCCAGCCCGCTTCCGCGAGTTTCACCGCCAACGCAGAGCGCGACGGCGTACGACTTCGACTTCCTGATCGGAGACCCTTTGTTTGCGGAGTTTAGGCCCAACCTACGAATTACGCCTTGCGCAGGTCGTAGCGGTCGAGGTTCATGACCTTGCTCCACGCGGCAATGAAATGCTTCACGAAGATCTCCTTTGAGTCGGCCGATGCGTAGACTTCCGCGATCGCACGGAGCTGAGAGTTGGCACCGAAGATCAGGTCGACACGAGTGGCGATCCACTTAATCTCACCTGTCGCGCGATCTAACCCCTCAAACGAGCCCTCCGAGGTAGAAGATGCCTTCCAGTCGGTCGCCATGTCGAGCAGGTTGACGAAGAAGTCATTCGTCAGCGTCTCGGGCTGCGTGGTGAAGACACCGTTCTTCGAGCCACGGAAGTTGGCACCGAGAACGCGCAGGCCACCAACGAGGACAGCCATCTCAGGAGCGGTTAGAGTCAACAACTGCGCACGGTCGAGGAGCAGCGCTTCAGCCCGTTCGGTGTGTCCCAGTCGGAGGTAGTTGCGGAAGCCATCGGCCGTCTGCTCCAGCGGGGCGAAGGCCTCAACGTCGGTCTGATCCTGCGAAGCGTCCGTGCGGCCAGGCGCGAAGGGGACGCTGACGTCGTATCCGGCCTTCTTCGCAGCCGCTTCAACCGCAGCGCAACCGCCCAGAACAATCAAGTCGGCGAGCGAGACTTTTTTGCCTGTCGCGTTGAAGTCCTTTTGCAATCCCTCGAGTGTGTTGAGAACCGTTGCGAGCACCAGAGGCTGGTTCACCTCCCAGCTCTTCTGCGGCTCGAGGCGAATGCGCGCACCGTTCGCTCCACCGCGCTTATCAGAGCCGCGGAACGACGACGCTGCCGCCCAGGCAGTTGAGACCAGCTGCGAGGTAGAGAGGCCTGAGGCGAGAATCTTCGCCTTGAGTGCGGCAATCTCCGCTTCGCCGATGAGTTCGTGATCGACAGCGGGGACGGGGTCTTGCCAGATCAACTCCTCTTTGGGAACCAGAGGCCCAAGGTAGCGGACGATGGGGCCCATGTCGCGGTGAGTGAGCTTGAACCATGCGCGAGCGAAGGCGTCAGCGAACGCGGCGGGTTCCTTCTGGAAGCGCTTGCCGATCTTTTCGTAGGCGGGATCGAACTTGAGTGCGAGGTCCGAGGTGAACATCATGGGCAGGTGCTTCTTGTCCTTGATGTGCGCGTCAGGAATGTTGGCTTCCTCGTTCACGGCGTACCACTGCCATCCGCCGCCGGGGCCTTTCTTTAGCGCCCAGTCGTAGTTGTAGAGGTTGTCGAGGTACTCGCTGTCCCACTTGGTAGGACTGCTGGTCCATGCGCCTTCGAGGCCGGAGGAGATGGTGTCTTCCGAGTGCCCTTTGCCCTTACCGTTCTTCCATCCGAAGCCCTGCTGCTCGATGGGTGCGCCTTCGGGTTCGGGGCCCACGTTCGGACCGGGGTCGTATGCGCCATGGCCTTTGCCGAAGGTGTGGCCGCCGGCGATAAGAGCGTAGGTCTCTTCATCGTTCATGGCCATGCGGCCGAAGGTCTCGCGAATGTCGCGTGCCGAACCGACCGGGTCGGGCTTGCCGTCGGGGCCTTCCGGGTTTACGTAGATAAGTCCCATCTGCACGGCGGCGAGGGGGTTGTCGAGATTACGCTCACCCTGGTAACGATCGCTGCCGAGCCACGTATTCTCCGAGCCCCAGAAGATATCTTCTTGCGGCACCCAGACGTCAGCGCGACCGCCGCCGAAACCGAAGGTCTTGAAGCCCATCGAGTCGAGCGCGACGTTGCCGGCAAGGATCATGAGATCGGCCCAGGAGATCTTCTTGCCGTACTTCTGCTTGATGGGCCAAAGCAGGCGGCGAGCCTTGTCGAGGCTGACATTGTCCGGCCAGCTGTTGAGCGGCGCAAAACGCTGCGTGCCCATGCCTGCGCCGCCGCGGCCATCATGGGTGCGGTACGTGCCTGCGCTGTGCCATGCCATACGGATGAAAAACGGGCCATAGTGGCCGTAGTCGGCGGGCCACCAACTCTGCGAGTCGGTCATCAGGGCGTGGAGATCTTTGATGACGGCGTCGAGGTCGAGAGTTTTGAACTCTGCTGCGTAGTCGAAGTCCTGGCCCATGGGATCGGCCAGTTTGGTGTTCTGGTGCAGGATGGCAAGGTCGAGGCGGTCGGGCCACCAATGCTCGTTGCGCGTGATCTTGCGCGAGTTGTGCGTGACAGCGCCATGCATGGGCGAGGCAGTCTCTGTGGCGGTGATGTTTGCGCTTGGGCCGTTGCCGTGTGGTACCGGGCATTTCATTTCTTCTGACATTTTCGCTCCTTCGTTCTCATTGCCGGGGAAATCCATCCCACGATTGGGCCGCGAGGGCCAACGGTTTGCGAGTTCGGGTTATTACCGCCGCAGAGCTGGCGCCGGTGGATCAAATATTTGCTTCGATAGCCTTCGGCATATTGCAACTTCTTAAGTTCGGTTAGCGAGCGAATGGTGTTAGCTGCGTTTTGCTTTCTGGCACGCGGCACAGATTCCGATGACGTCGATAGCGAAGCGTTCCGCCTGAAACCCCCCGGGCAACCGTTGCAGTGCCGGGAGGACGCCGAGATCCTTTTCTTCTATGTCGGTGATGGCCTTGCAATGCGAGCAGACCATGTGGTGGTGGAGGTGGCTGTTCAGCTCGACTCGGAGGGAGCCGTGGTGCATGCTGACTTCTTTTAGCACGCCTCTTTCGACGAAGAGATGAATGTTTTTGTAAACCGTCGCGAGGGAGATCGCTGGTATACGCTTCTTGACCCGCGCGTAGACCTCTTCCGGGCTGGGGTGGCCAGGCATGGTCTGCATCACCTCGTAGAGAACCTGGCGCTGGTGGGTCGCGGTGAGTCCGTGATCCGCACAAAGTTCACGGAAGGGACGGGTCTCGACGGTGGGAGAGGCTTGCATCAAGAGCTAGTAAACGATAATTATTCTTGTTCGTCAAGGAGTGACGGAGCGTAACGACTCTGCTGCAAGGCTGTAGCTTTGATTTGCGAGGCACGGGGCAGAGTTTCGCGATCAATTTTGGGGGGAGACTGATAGGATCTCCTCCGTTCTCTTCACAGCCCGGCTCGCCAAACCAAATGCCAGGTCCAGGCGCAGGCCGCCACTGTAATCTCTGTTCCTCAACCTCGGTCCACTCTCTAGCAACTCTTCCGGTTTCTACGCCTAAAAGTTTGTGCTAAGACGGAGAGCGAAGCTTCGTCCGGGCGCGATCGCGTTCCCAGAGAAAAGACCCCCGAAGTCAATGACGTTGAGACGGCCATTCAGGTTACTCCCATCGGCCTGAAAGCGAATGATCATTCGGTCGCTCTTGTGGATGTCCGCGCCCAACGTGGCATCGGTGGCGAGCATGGGCGAGATGCGGCCGCGGTCGAAGTTGATGCGGCTGATTACCTGCGGGCCATACTGGGCGAGAGCGTCGGCTTGATCGCCGGTGTAGGCGAAAGGCAGACCCGAGCCGTAGCTTAGGCCTGCGGCGAACCAGAGCCACGGTACGAGCTGATAGCGAAAGCGCGTGCGCAGAGTGTTGCGCTGGTCCTGCGATGCAGGGAAGTGACCCGCGGTTTTCGTGACGGCGGCGGTTACGTCATCGCCAAGGAAGAGGCCACCGGTGACCGGATACCAGACGTTGGCGACCATGTAGGAGTAACTGGCGTAGCCGGAGAGTTTCGCGAGGTGAAGCAGAGAGAGCTTTGCTTCCGCTCCGTAGACAATCGCTTTGTCGAAGGAGATGGGATAGCTGACTCCGGTGTTGAGAAGTTGATCGTCGTCTGCAAAGTCGGTGACGTTACGACGGTAGACGTTCACGTCGAGACTCATGCACTGCGCGAAGGCTTCGCTGAGGCCGCCTTCGTAATAATTCCCGCGGGACGGCTGGACGGGAAGGCGAAGGAAGTTACTGTTGAGTGCGTCAATCTGCGGCGAACTGGAGATGAGGATGTTCTCAAACGACGGAGTCTGGAAGATGCGGTCGTATGAGGCGTGTAACACCATGTTGAGCGACGGAAGGTTACGGCCAACGGAGATGCGAGGGCTGAAGGCGCTCTGGTTGAGCAGGAGTTGATAGTGATCCAAACGTAAGCCGGCGCTGATCGTCCATTTGCCGAGACGTATCAGGTCTTCGACGAATGCGGATTGCTCGAGGTCTGGCCGGTGTTCCATGAAGGCCAGGCTTGAAGGAGTGTTGTCATCGAACTGCGTGGGATCGGTGATGCGATAGCTGAAGTCTTCATGCAGGAAGACGTTGTCGGATTCGACGCCAGCTTTGAACTCGTGATGGCCGTGGTGGAATGAGTAGGTGGCTTTGAAGAAGCCTTCGCGGAAGTTGTTATGCTGAAACGCGATGATCGGGGTGGAGTTCTGATTTGAATTGAGGTTATTCGCGTTATCGCGCACCATTGCGGCGAGGGTGCCGAGGCTGTCGGGGGAGAAGATGTGCTGGTAGCGAACTGTGCCCATCGTCTCGAAGTTGCTGCCGGTCTGCAGCTGGCCGGCTTCTTGCTGAACCAACTCATTGGGAATCTCAAAACGCGAGAGTTCGTGGCGGACGCTCATATTGAGCCGATCGTTTTGGGTCAGGTCGCGTTCGTAGTGGGCGGAGAAGTCTCCGGTGGTTCCACGGTTAGTGTAGTTTTCCGGCACCACAGGATTTAGGTAGTGCGCAGACATGCTGCCGGAGGCGGATGCGCCGAAGGTGTTCTTGCCGTGTACCTCCTGAAGCTGGCCGTAAGCGGCTCCAGTATCGTAGCTGCCTCCGGACAGGACGACCTCCCCGTGCAGACCGTCGCCGGTCTGGCGGCGGGTGTTGAGTTCGACAATGCCGCCCATCTTGCGGCCGTACTCGGCAGGGAATCCAGCGGTGAGGATACTCATGGAGTCTAAGTCGTCGGCGCCAATCTCCGGGCCAAAGCTGGGGGAGCGATTGTCGGTGAGAGGGATGCCGTCGATTACGAACTGCGTCTGGTACTCGGAGCCACGCGGATGAAGTACGGCGTTGCCCTCATAGAGCCACCCGGGCTGCGTATCGACCAGATCCTGCACCGACCTGCCAGGCAGGGATGCCGTACGATCCTGAATCTGCTGCGAGCCTATCTGCATGACAGAGGAGGGACGATACGGATCGATCAGCGGTGCGGAGCTGCTTACCTGCACCGACGTCTTTACCGGCGCGACAGTCAGCTTGATGGTGTGCTCGGAGGGAAGTGCCGATCTTATTTCTACTGTTTCGGTGGTTGCTGTGAAGCCCAGACTCTCTGCGCGTAGGAGATAGATCCCATAGGGTAGGGTCTCAATATCAACCTCGCCGCTTTTACTGGTTGTTAGTGAGTTGAGGTATTGGCTGGAGTTGCTGGAGATCGTGATGGAGGCGCTGAGGCCTAATCCGCCAGGATCGGTTACTTTGAGACGAAGCTCTCCTGTGTTCACTTGAGCGAGGAGCATCGGCCAAGTGCCACCGACCAGAAGCAGCGATACTGACTTAGCCAAAATGAGGCGGACGGGCATAGCGTGGGCGGCGGGCCGACTATTCTAGCCCTTAGAGACTGACTGTGAGAGCCCCAGTCCCTTGTAGTCTGGCCCCTCGATAGATTATCAATCAGCAACTACCGAACTGATTGAATTGTTGCTACGATTTCGTGGCTTTGCGGTCGGTGCTTTATGCAGTAGCTTTGGAGATTTCAAGACTGGAACATCGCGGTTTATCGCCTGACTGCAGCTGAGACAGGGACGCGCCGGCCACGATCCCCGGCATTTGTTGAAGCGTTTGCGCCCCGCATTTCTGAATTGGCGCAGTTCAGTCGGCTTCCGGGCCAGCAAAGAGGATGAGATTCTCATCCGGATCCGAGACAACAAACGTTTTGGCGCCCCAAGGCTCCCTCTTAAGTGTCTGATGGAAAGAGACTCCTGCAGCTTGATAACTCAGAAACAGCTCTTTGATTTCCATCGCGGTGGCAACCGCAATGGAAGCGGACAGCAGATGTTCGCGCTTGCGAATATCGCCAGCGAATACAGGTTCGCAGACCAGCTTCAAGTTGAGTCGTGCGTTGTCGCGGAAGACCTGCCCGTAGTATGGAGGATCGCCATAGACGAATTCGACCGCGAAGCCGAGCTTGCCTCTATAGAAATCACAGGAACTCTTGATGTTCGCAACGAAGAGTTGCGCCTCAATTGAACTGAGAACGGGACGTGACGTCGTCTGTCTGGGTTCATCGGTCATAGCATCTGCTCCTGACTTGAGCGCCTGCCACCCGTCGAACCCCATTTGCCGTGCGACAAGCTCCTGAGCATCCGCGAGCCTGAAGCTTGACTCCAGTATCTGCACGTCCCCGATGTGGCGAAATCGGGGTAGCGCAGCTCTGATTTGGGCCGCGACGGGATAGTACCGTTCACGATGCCAACGCAGATACTGTTTGGCTTGCTTTTTGAGGTTTTCGATATTCGGCATAGGCGCATTGGTGTTCACTTACCGTAGGTGGGCGTTGCCCTTTCGATCTGCACCGATGCGCCCTACGCAGCACTGAAAGGTTGCCTCGATCAGCGCTGCATTGTCAATAGCCGAGACTTGTGGAAGCGCGCGTGGTCACCCGATCGCGGCTCACAGACCCCCAAATATTTGGAAAGCTCACTGAGGTGAGAGGGTATTGCTTGATCGACGCGAGGTTTTCAACCCGGTAAGTTCCTCGAAAAAGACGGCGAGATGCCCCGGTAGAAAAGCACATGGGTGGAATGAACAACTCGTCGCCTCAAAGAAATCGTCCTCTACTTGCAGTCGGTAGACCTTCATTCGTCGATAGCTTCTTCCAGGTTGGCGCGCACGCGCAGCAAAAGCCGATTCAAAGCTGTGATCTCGCTCGGGCTAAAACCTTTCAGGGCGACCCGGCTACCCTCACTCAGGACATCGCGGGCGGGTCCAGCTTTCTTCAGGGCGTGCGGAGTGAGATTGATGAGGCTGCTGCGGCCGTCTTTTGGGTCGGGCGTACGCTCGATGAGACCCTCCCGTTCCATGCGAGTCAGCAGTTGCGCCATCGTTGGCTGTTCTACATGCAGAAGTCGCGCAAGTTCTTTTTGGGAAAGTGGCCCGAGGCTCTTGATTGCGCCGAAGACTGGGACTTGGGCCACGGCTAGGCCGAGTCTCTGGAGTCTAGGCTCCAGCCAGCGCGCACTCAGTCGAGCAATGCGGTTAATATGATGCCCCGGATTGGAAAGAACTCTCTTGTTCATGCCTAGGATCAAGTTTATGAATCGTGATCTATATGTATTGTATCCTATGTATAAAGATAGGGTGCAATGCATTGTGGAGAGTCGAAATGAATAATCCAAAGATAGGAATCGTCGGAGCTGGACCTGGCGGACTGGTAGCGGCCCGCATCCTGTCGCTCCAGGGCAAGGATGTCACCGTATTCGAGCGTGAGAGCTCCTTCTCCGATCGGACGCAGGGAGGCTCACTCGATATTCACGCCGATGCTGGACAGATTGCGCTCAGCAAGGCTGGACTAATGGACGAGTTCCAAAAGATTGCTCGATATGCAGATCAGGAGGCTCGCCTGTACAACAAACAAGGCAAACTGATGCATATCGATACCAACGTTGCGAATAAGGACCGGCCGGAGACGGACCGCGGCCATCTGCGAGGCTTGCTGCTGAAGTCATTGCCCGTCGAAATAGTGCGGTGGGGAACGCATGTAATCGGAGTAACTCCGTTGCCTGACCGGGGCTGTGCCGTGAATTTTGCCGACGGCACGTCGGAGCAATTCGATCTGATAGTGGGTGCCGATGGGACATGGTCCAGGGTGCGGCCCCTGCTGAGCGATGTAACGCCGAAGTATACCGGTGTACTGATCATCGAGTTCGGGATCGACAATGTAGACGAACGGTATCCCGATACTGCCGAGATGGCAGGCCGCGGATTAACGTTTGCGCTGGGAGATTCGAAGGCGCTGGTCGCACATCGCGATGCGAACGCACATCTGGGCGGTTACATCGGACTAAGGGTAGAGGAGAACTGGTTTCAGGCAAACTGGCTGGACAAGCTGGACGACGCTGCCGTGCGCGAATTTATGTGTAAGCAGTTTGCGGGATGGTCGGATGATTTGTTGCTGTGGATTCGCCGCAGTGAAGGCAAGCTGGTACCGCGAGGGATCTATGAATTGCCGGCGGGACATCAGTGGGAGCATCGCGAGGGTGTAACGCTATTGGGAGACGCTGCACATGTAATGAGCCCGTTCGGAGGCGATGGAGCAAACCTGGCAATGATGGATGGAGCAGATCTGGCGGAGGCATTGCTTCAGAGTGACTGGCGAGCGGCAGTTGCCATGTTTGAGCACACCATGTGTGCGCGTGCAGAAATTCCTGCGCGCGGTGCGGGTCAGGCGATTCAGGAAGTATTTTCTCCGCGTGGACTGGAGCACAGTCTGCAGTGGGCGCATATCGTAGAGGGACACCATGCAGCCAATCAGGAGTAGGTGCCTCTGCGAAGGGTGCACGCGTAGACAGTGGAGTATGTAAAGCAAAATAGATCTCTCATCGACGCAGAACGGCATGGCCCAACGTGGGCGTCCCGGACAGGCAACTACGCACGCCGCAGTGCTACTGCACCCACCCGTCCCGTAAAAAATCAAAGTTCCCCGTACCCCGCGGCACAACTCCACCGACCCGCCGCGTGTGAATCACCTCATTATTCGGATACCACTGTGGTATCCCCGGCAGCTCATCCGACAAAATCTTTTGCACCTCCACATAATCGGCTCTTCTGGCCGAGCGATCCGAACTAGCGGCAGCCTCAGTCAGTAGCTCATCAACTCGCGCGTTCGAGTATCGTCCCCGATTTCCTCCCTTCGGCGGAAAGCTGCTCGATGCGTAGGCATACCGAAAGATATCCGGATCTTCGTTGCTCCCGATCCAGCGCAGCGCATACATCTGAAACGCCCCCTTTGTCACGTCCGCATAAAACGTCCCAAACTCCGCCGACCTTATCTCCAGCCGAACCCCCGCTGCCCGCAGCTGCTGTTGCAATACCGTCACCATCAGCCGAGTCGTCTCATCCGTACTTGTCTTCATCGTCAACCGCAGCCGCACCCCATCTTTGCCGGCAGGGAAGCCAGCCTCCTCCAACAGCCTCTGGGCCCGGGCCACATCATGCGGATACTGCGCCAACTCTGCATCATTAGCCGCCGCCCAATGTCCCGCCGGCAGTAAAGTATTCGCCAACCTAGCCTGGCCCCGCCAGATCGCATTGACAATCGGCTGCCGATCCATCGCGCATGCGATCGCCTGTCGCACCCGCTTATCCTTCAACAACGGATCTGTAACATTGAAAGTCACATAAACCACCGGCGACCCCACCCCCGACTCCACCTTCAGGTTCGGCGCACTCTCCAGAGCATGCACCATATCCAGCGTCACCACATTGCTGGCCAGATCCGCCGATCCCTTCTTCAACTCCAGCGCACTCGTAATCGCATCCGGAACTACCTCGAACCGCACTCGCTCAATATCCTGCGCACCCGCCGGAGCAACTGGCAGCCCCGCCCAATACTCATGGTTCCTTGCAACGACCACCTCTTTATCCTGCACCGCGCTCACAAACCGAAACGGCCCGGATCCCACCGGATGCAGGCCAAAATCCCTCCCGCTCCCACGCGGCACCACTCCAAACAATCCATCGCTTACGTTGAACAGCAGCCCCGCATCGGGGCGCTTCAAATGCACCACAACGGTCAGCCGATCTTTCGCTTCAACGTTATCCACCGCACCAAATCCGCCACCCTTCGCGGTAACAAGCGAGCCGTCAATCAAACTCCGAATCGTATAAGCAACATCCTCTGCCTCCAGCGGCCTCCCATCATGAAACCGCACGCCATCGCGCAGATGAAACACCCATGTCAGCGGATCGGGCTGCTCCCAGCTCTTCGCCAGCCACGGCTGCAGCTCATAGTGCTCATCCTTCTTCACAAGCGCGTCAAAGATCAGACCTCCCACTCGCTCCGACTGCGCATCCGCTCCCACCCTCAGATCCAGGTTATTTGGACTACTCTCCAGAATCATCACCACCGAACCTGGCCCCTCCACCCGGCCACGACAACCCGTCAAGATGCCGAATCCAATGAGCGCCAACACGCACAATAGCTTTTGAGTCAGGATTTCACCGCCATATAATCCGTGATAAATCTGTCATCCGCGAAGGACCTGATCCTCGATTTATTCGTCGTTTGGAAATACATCGTATGCACGACAATTCGCTAGACCGTTGTCACTTTCCCCAGCACCGCAGCTCGTTTCGCCCCTGTTGCAGCCGGAATATTTCCCGGCAGATCAAACCAACTCAACCACGCGAGCAGCGCAAAGGCCACAGCCTCTTTCGCCTGCGCCGGGACCCCCAACTCTTCCATCAAGCGCACCTTCACTCCCATCGGTTCTAGTTCTGCGCTTAGCATTCTCATCAAGGAAACATTCTTCGTCCCACCACCCGCAACCACAAACTCCACTCGTGACAAAGGGGCAGCCTGCCCCACATGTCCCCACACAAACTTCCTATAGGCCTGCCCAACAGATGCCGCAGTCAACGCTGTTGCCGTAGTAATTACATCTTCATTGCGGTCTTCCACTCCACCAGCCTTCCGACACATCGCAATAAACCGCGAAACAAACACCTCTCCGAACTGCTCCCGCCCGCAAGACTTCGGCGGGAGGGCAGAGAAGTACTTCTCCTTCAAAACTTCCTGCACAACATTCTGCAACACGCGCCCCGTTCGACCCACCGCACCAGCCCGGTCAAACTCCCTTGCATACAGCCTCTTCATACAGGCGTCGATCACCATATTCCCCGGACCGGTATCGAAAGCCATTAGCCCATCGACACCGGCCTCCGCTGGAATAGCCGTCAAATTCCCAATCCCGCCAAGATTCAGAAGCACCCGGCTCACCTTCGCCGAACGGAACATACAGTAGTCCAGCATCGGCACCAGAGGGGCCCCCTGCCCACCGGCAGCCAGATCCCCCGGCCTGAAATCACTCACCACCGGAACCCGCAGCCGCTCCGCAATCACGGAGGCCTCACCGATCTGCCACGTAGCCCGCAGCGCTTTCCCCAGATACTTTTCCGGCGAGCCTTGGTGGTAGATCGTCTGTCCATGACAACCCACCAGATTAACCGTCACTCCGAACTTCTCCTGCGCGCTCACCACAGCGTCGGCATACAACTCACCCAGCCGCCAGTTCAATCGTGCAAGCTCCGCCACCGAAATCGCGTCGGCGTCCATCGCACCGAGCACAGCCGTTCGCAGAGTCTTTGAATAGGCGAGTCCCAAATGTCCCAGCAGTTTGATGCGCGGCGTCCCACCAGCCATAAGCGCCGGCGAGATCTTACAGATCGCAACGTCCACCCCATCCGCGGAGGTCCCACTCATCACTCCCGCCACCACCATGCTCTTCACCATGCCTCCCCAATCGAATGACACCGGGCAACGCCCGGTCCCGTGCATCTATCGCCACAAAAGGTACACAAATCACGAAGTGACCGCCCGCGGCGCAGGCGGCCCGTCCGGCAGGACATCATCCCTTCAACTCCCTCTGCAACTCCGCCAGCAAATTGAGAGCCTCACGCGGCGTCAACCCATCCACATCCGCCTCAGCCAACCGATCCACAATCCTCTGCGACAGCGGCGTAAACATCGTCATCTGCATCTGCGGAGCCAGCGTTGGAGAAGCCTCCCTCACCTGCTGCGTCTCGGCCCGCTCATGCACCTTCAGCACCTCGCGCGCCCGCGCAATCACACCACTCGGCAACCCCGCCAACCGCGCAACCTCAATCCCATAGCTCTTACTGGCCGGTCCAGCTTCCACCGTATGCAGAAACACAATCCCCCCCGCCGTCTCTTTCACCGTCACCCTCAGATTCGTCAGTCGCGCCAATCGATCTGCAAGCAACGTCAGCTCATGATAGTGCGTAGCAAACAGCGTCCTTGCGCCGATCCGGTCATGCAGGTGCTCTACCGTAGCCCAGGCTAAACTCAACCCATCATACGTAGCCGTCCCACGTCCCATCTCATCCAGCAGCACCAGCGAGCGGTTCGTAGCCGTATTCAAAATCGCAGCCGTCTCTGTCATCTCGACCATAAACGTTGAACGCCCCCGCGCCACGTTATCGCTCGCTCCAATACGCGTATAAATCCGGTCCACCAATCCCAGCCGCATCCCCTCCGCCGGAACAAAGCTCCCCATCTGCGTCATAACCACGAGTAGCGCAGCCATTCGCAGGTAAGTGCTCTTTCCCCCCATATTCGGCCCCGTAATCAGAAGCACTGCCGGTCCAGCATCCGCATCCAGATGAACCGAGTTCGGCACAAACCGCCCTCCACCCGACTCCTCCATCCGTCTCTCCACCACCGGATGCCGCGCCTGCACAAACTCCAGCACACCCGACACCTCAACGTTTGGCCTCACCCATCCACGCAGCGCAGCCAGATGAGCAAAACATCCAAGCAGATCGATCTCCGCGATCTTCCTCGCAGTCTCCCGCATCCGCCCCGCGGCCTCCAGCAACTGCCTCCGCAGCTCCGCAAAGATCCTCTTCTCGATCTCCCCACTCCGCTCCTGCGCGGTCAAAATCTTCGTCTCATACTCCTTCAACTCCGGCGTGGTAAACCGCTCCGCATTCACCAGCGTCTGTTTGCGCTCATAGTCAGCCGGGACCGCCTTGGCATTCGCCTTCGTCACCTCAAGGTAGTAGCCAAACACATTGTTAAACCGCACCTTCAACGATCCAATCCCAGTCCGTTCGCGCTCCCGTTCCTCAATCGCCGCCAGCGCCTGCCGCCCGCTCCGGCTCAACTCCCGCAGCTCATCCAGCTCCGCATCCACACCAACCCGAATCGCCCCACCATCTCCAATCGACACCGGCGGTTCCTCTGCAATCGTCCGCACAATCATCTCGTACAGATCCTCCAGCGGATCGACGCTCTCCCCCAACTCCCTCCACCGCGCAGCGCCAAACGCCTTCACCGCGGCCACCACGCCAGGCAAACACCCAAGCGTCTTCGCCAGCGCCATCACCTCCCGGGGCCCAGCCGAATCCAGCGCAACCCGTCCCAGCAGCCTCTCAAGATCCAGCAATCCATCCATAGACCGCCGCAGCTCCTCCCGCCGCCGCAGATCACCCACCGCCTCACCCACCGCCTCCAGCCGCGCCTCAATCTCCCCCAGCCCACTCGCCGGCCGCAGCAGCGACGCGCGCAACAACCTTTTCCCCATCGGCGTACAACAAGCGTCCATCGTGTAAAACAGCGTAGTCTGCGCCGACTCGCCCGAAAACAGAGGCTCCACCAGCTCCAGATTCCGCACGCTCACCGCATCCAGCTCCAAACAAGTAGACCGTTCATAGAACCGCAGCCCATCCACATGCTCCAACCCGCCCTGCTTGGTCGCGCGCATGTAGTGCAGCAGAGCCCCAGCCGCCACCGTCGCTGCCTCATGACCACCCAGCCCCATCCCATCCAGCGAATGCACCTTGAAGTGATTCCGCACCAGCGGCACCGCGTACTCGGATGTAAACACCCACTCTTCAGCCGCCGTTTTCGTCCGAATCGCATCGAGTCCGGCCGCTGTCTCACTCTCCCCGGCAAGATTTACGCCACCCAGCAACCCCGATCCATACAGCAACTCCACTGGCCGCACCCGCCCCAGCTCATCCACCAGCGCTGCCCATCCGCCGCCACCAGAAAACTCCGTAGCCCGAAACTCCCCCGTAGAAAGATCCAGCAACGCCAACCCGCAAACCTGACCTCCGCTCTGAGCCGTCCCGCCACCCAACACCGCCACACTCGCCAGATAATTACTCTCCTCCGACCCCAACGCCGGATCAAGCGCAGTCCCCGGCGTCAGCACCCGC
This sequence comes from Tunturibacter gelidoferens, assembly GCF_040358255.1. Lineage (NCBI taxonomy): Bacteria > Pseudomonadati > Acidobacteriota > Terriglobia > Terriglobales > Acidobacteriaceae > Tunturiibacter > Tunturiibacter gelidiferens. The sequence goes on along the minus strand of NZ_CP132938.1, from coordinate 3,908,916 downwards.
GTCACTTCACGCCGGACGACGGTCTTCGTCAGCTTCGGGTCTTCCATCTGCTCCAGCAGCGCAACCTTGTACCCCATGCGCAGCAGCTTCTGCAGATACACCTCCGCCGCATGATAAGGAACTCCGCACATCGGCTGCTTCTTCTCGCGATCACGCGCCGTCAGCGTCAGTTGCAGCACACGCGAGACAAGAATCGCATCCTCATAAAACAGCTCATAGAAGTCCCCAATCCTGCAAAACACCAGGCAGTCGGGATACTGTTCCTTCGCCGCAAAATACTGCCGCATCGCCGGCGTAGCCCCAGCCGCCTCTGCCGCAAAATTCGTTACTGTCTCGTTCGCCATCCCATTCATAATCACACAATAAGAACAGGCGCCGAAGGCGCGTCAGCCTCGATGGCAGATCGCGCCGTGCGCGCAGCACGCAGTTGCCTTTCGCACCCGATAGGCAACAAACCCCCGAATACGGTAGACTAGTAACTAGCCGTTTTAGATCTTCCACGAAAGGTTCTTTCCATGACACAGTCGACATGGGCCACGCCCGACTTTGAAGAAGTTTCCCTTAACTGCGAGATCAACTCCTACGCTCCCGTAGAACTCTAAGAACAGTTTCCGTGAGGATCAAAGTCCTGGGGGCCGCCGCAGGTGGCGGCCTTCCTCAATGGAACTGCACCTGCACGAACTGTTCCGCCCTTCGCCAGAATCATCCCCACATCCAGTCCAGAACCCAGTCACAACTAGCTGTCACGGCAGATGATGACGCCTGGTTCCTGATCAACGCCTCCCCCGATCTCCGCCAGCAACTCATCAACAACCCCGAAGTCCACCCAGACCCCGCCAAAGGCCTGCGCAACACTCCCGTCGCCGGCATCATCCTCACCAGCGCCGACCTCGACCACGTACTCGGTCTCCTCCTCATGCGCGAGTTCACCCCCGTCCGCATCTACGCAACGCGCCCAGTCATCAGCATCCTCAAAAAAAACAGCTTCTTCCAGATGCTCGATCGTCTCCCCGGACAAAGCCGCTGGACCGAAATCGAACCGAACGTCAGCTTCAACGCAGGCGGCGGCCTCACCTGCACTCCCATCGCACTCTCAAACAGTCTCCCTACCTACATCAGCGAAGAAGACCGCACCGCGCTCGTCCCAACAGGCGCAACCATCGGAGTCATCCTCGAAGACCCTCAGGGAGCACGTGCCGCCTACCTTCCCGCGCTACCTTCTGTATCCGCGCCCTTGAAGCACCTTCTCTCCACCTGTTCGTCTATCTTCATAGATGGAACCTTCTGGACCGATGACGAACTACAACGAATCCAACCCGGAACACCCTTAGCCCGTTCCATGGGCCATCTTCCAATTAGCGGCCCCGACGGCTCGCTCGAAACTCTCAAGTATCTCAAAGGCACTCGCAAAATCTACACCCACATCAACAACACTAACCCGATCTTGCAGGAAAAAAGTTCGGAGCGTCGCACAGTCGAAGACGCAGGCTGGGAAGTGGCATGGGACGGACTAGAGATAACGCTGTAGATCACACAGACGCGGTTCTGTTGAGCAAAGCTGAGCTACGCCAGCGCCTCCAGCAGGTAGGCGAGGCGATGTATCACCATAATCATCCCTTCCATCTGCGCATGCATGCGGGCGAACTCACACGCGGCCAGATGCAGGCCTGGGTGCTGAATCGCTACTACTACCAGAGCCGCATCCCCATCAAAGACGCCGTCATCCTCTCCAAGTCCGAAGATGTAGCCTTCCGCCGCGCCTGGCGAAAACGCATCATCGACCACGACGGCGACACCGGTGTCGGTGGCATCGAAAAGTGGCTGCAACTAGCAGAGGCCACCGGCCTCGAGCGCAAATACGTCATCAGCACCCACGCGATCCTCCCCGGCGTTCGCTACGCAGTCGACGCCTACATCGATCTCGTCACCAACAGCACTCTGCTCGAAGCCGTCTCTTCGTCACTCACCGAACTATTCGCCGGCCAACTGATCGCTTTACGCATGGATGCTCTCGCGAAACACTACCCCTGGCTGCAAAACGGTCTCGCATACTTCCAAGGCAGGCTCACACAAGCTCCGGAAGACGCCGCCTTCGCCTTCGACTACTCAGCCGAACACGCCGACACCCCGTATCTCCAGTCATTGGTAGTCCGCTCGCTCGAGCGAAAGTGTGCTCTGCTGTGGGCCCAACTCGACGCCCTTCAATACTGCTACGTCGAACCCGGAGCGCTCCCTCCACAGCCCGGCGTCTTCCGTCCAGAGGCATCATGAGCGAACCCATCTCAGACTCGAGAATCCCGCGTCTCGCAGTAGGTTGTCGCGTTCGAACCGTCTCACCTGACGAAGCGATGCTTCTAGTTCCCGAAGGCGCGCTACGACTCAAAGGCGCAGCCAGCGAGATCATCGGCCTCATCGATGGACAACGCTCTGTCGAAGCAATCACAATCGAACTCCAACAGAAGCACGCCACAACCGACTCATCACAAATCACCGCCGAGGTTAAACAGTTTCTCGACAAACTCCACGCACGCAGCGTCCTTCTCTACAAGGACTAGAAGGCCTTCCGGCCGGGACCGCTACGCGCGGAGCGGTCACTTCGTGACATGTGGACCGGCTTCGCCTCCTGATCGCGACCAACGGGAGCGCCACCCAAAGGGGTATACAAGTCACGAAGTGACCGCCACCCGCGCAGGGCAAAAGCATACAATTTTCTTGTAAGCCGAATATGTCGACACTTCCCGGTCCACTCTCTCTCGTAGCCGAACTCACCCATCGCTGCCCCCTGCACTGCGTCTACTGCTCAAACCCCCTCCAAATGCAATCAGCAAAAGATGAGCTATCAACCGAAGACTGGGCAAGAGTCTTCCACCAAGCCGCAGCTCTAGGCGTCCTCCATCTCCATCTCACCGGTGGCGAACCCCTCGCACGATCAGACATCGCAAAACTCGTCGCCGCAGGGAGGGAAGCGAACCTCTACGTTAACATGATCACCTCAGGCTTGGGCCTCACCGCTGACCGCATGATCGAGCTCAAAGACGCCGGCCTCGAACACATCCAGCTAAGCCTTCAGGACGCTGACGAAGAAAAGGCCAACGAATTCGCAGGCGCACGAGCCCACGCCCACAAACTCAAACTCGCCACCCTCATCCGCCAACAAGACATAGCCTTCACCGTCAACGTAGTAGTCCACCGCGAAAATCTAGACCGTCTCGAAGACATCCTCGCCCTCGCCGAGTCCCTCGAACCGCAAAGAATCGAAGTCGCCCACGTCCAGTACTACGGCTGGGCCCTAAAAAACCGCGACCGACTCATGCCCACCCCCAGCCAGGTAGAGCGTTCTGTCCAACTCATCCAGGAAGCCCAATCCCGCCTCGCCGGCCGAATCCAGCTGCAAGCCGTATTTCCCGACTACTACGCACGCTACCCCAAGCCCTGCGTCGGAGGTTGGGGCCGCCAGATGATGCTCATCGACCCCGCTGGTCTCGCCCTCCCATGCCACGCCGCCGCCATCATCCCCGGCCTGGAGTTCGACTCAGTCCGCACCCACTCCCTCGAATGGCTCTGGCAACAATCTCCGGCCTTCAACCGCTTCCGCGGCCAAAGCTGGATGAAGGAACCCTGTGCAGACTGCGACCGCAGAGAGATCGACTTCGGTGGCTGCCGTTGCCAGGCCTTCCAGCTAACCGGCGACCCTGCAAACACGGACCCCGCCTGCAGCCTCAGCGATCTGCACGCAGACCTGGTCGCCATCACCCAGACCCCACCACCGCCTCCATCCCAATGGGTCTACCGCATCCTCGCCAACTCGTGAATCTATAACCTGAAGGAAACAAACCACATCTTCCTCCTCTCGGCCAAGCCGTGTCAGTGCGCAACAACGTACATCGTTTGAGGGATGTCCTATCGAACTCTCATCCCCGTAGTCTCGTCCTCGTTCCAAAAGGACAAGATCATGGCCAGAATGACAATGCCGGTGGGGATCACCCTCAACCTCATCTCTTCAAACCGAACCAAAACCGAAAAGAATCCCGAAAAAGGTCTCCGCACCGACTCGAGCGCGGCCGCTGGAATTGTCTTCGGCCTTCTCTGTTCCGTCATTGCATGGCTCTTTCTCGCGTACGGGATATATCGCATCCACGCGATGTCTATCGCAATTCGATAGCCGGCGACCCGCACCACCATCACCGACCAGATCGGCCGATTGACCTCAACAACGCTAGGTCTCCCCACGATCCTCAGCGTAATCCAATCGGCACCCCTCCCTTCTGCGTCACAAGCAGCTTGAGTCTCGATGAGACCACGCGAAACCGTTCGCGCCCACACAGAATCAAACTCATAAGCGATATACTTAATGTTTGCGGAAAACTCCGCGAAGCACCACACGGTACGTCACCTATGTCCCTCCTCTGGCTCAGAGTCGCGGTTTTACTCTACGGCGTCGCCGCGCTCGCGGTACTGCCGGCAGCCCTTTATGATCGCCCCCGCTGGCGCCACATCGCCATCCCTGCCACCGTAGCCGCCGTCTTCTTCCACTTCGTCTCGCTGGCAGAGATGCTCAACGCCGCCCACCACCGTCTCCCAGTCGACACCCACGAAACTCAATCCTTCCTCGGCCTCCTGCTCGCTCTGGCGTTCCTGCTCGTCTATGCCCGATACCGCACCGTCTCCCTCGGCATCTTCCTCCTGCCCATCTGCTTTCTCTTCGGCCTTGTCCCGGCCTTCCATCCAGGCCAGGAGAGCACCGCCTTCCCAATCCTCCACACCGGCTGGATCTTTCTCCATGTAGCTCTTCTTCTCGCTGCCTACGCCGCCCTTGTCCTCTCCCTGCTGGCCTCGCTCTTCTATCTGGTTCAAGAGCGCCGCCTCAAGCAGAAGTCCCCCACCGTCTCCTGGCTGCCTCCGCTTGAAACCACCGATCAGATCGCCCACAAAGCCCTCATCTTCGGCCTACCCTGTATGACCGCCGGTCTTCTCATCGGCTCACTCATAGCCCAGGCCACCGTCGGGGCCACTTACTTCCGCGATCCCAAGATCCTTCTCGCCTTCGCCATGTGGCTCGTTTATATCGCGATGATCCATATTCGCCGCATCTCCGGCCTTCGCGGGCGCCGCGCCGTCTATCTCTCCAGCTTCGTCTTCCTGATCGTGCTCGCGGTCTGGGCGGCTAACCAGTTCTCGGCAGTCCACAGGTTTACCGCCCCATGAACCAATCCAAGCCCACATCCACACAGGGGCGTCTTATCCTCCTCGGCATCAACCACAACACCGCGCCCATCGAAGTTCGCGAGCGCCTCGCCATCCCCGCCGAGCGCCTGGCCGACGCAACCCGCACCCTTCTCCATCAGCCCGGCGTCCGTGAAGGCCTCATCCTCTCCACCTGCAACCGGGTAGAGCTCCTCACCCTTCAGGACGACGCCGAATCCTCCCCACCTCAGGCCAAAACTGACCTCCTCCGCTTCCTTCACGAGTACTTTGCCGTCCCCCCGCACGACATCCAGCCTCACCTCTACGAGTTTCGCGAGCGCGAAGCAGTCCGCCATCTCTTCCGCGTCGCCAGCTCGCTCGACAGCATGGTCGTCGGCGAACCCCAAATCCTTGGGCAGGTGAAAGAGGCCTACACCGTCGCCCGCGACGCCGGCGCCGTCTCGACCCACCTCGAAGCCCTGATGCAACGCACCTTCACCGTCGCAAAAAAGGTCCGTACCGAAACACAGATAGGTTCAAGCTCTGTCTCCATCGCCTCGGTAGCAGTCGATCTCGCTCGGAAGATCTTTGGCTCTCTCTACGGAAAGACCGTACTCCTCGTTGGCGCAGGAAAAATGTCCGAGCTGGCCGCCCGTCACCTCATCCAGCAAGGCGCGTCATCCATCCTCGTCACCAACCGCACCCAGTCTCGCGCTGAAAAAATAGCCTCCGACTTCAGCAGCCTCACCGTTCACACCGAAGCCATTCCCTTCGAGTCACTCTACGAGCAGGCCGACCGCGCCGACATCGTCATCACCTCCACTGGCGCTCCTCAAAAGATCTTCGGACGCTCTCACGGCCAGCACTTCCTCCATCGCCGCCGCAACCGTCCCATGTTCTTCATCGACATCGCTGTCCCCCGCGACGTCGACCCGCGCATGAACGAGGTCGAAGGATGCTTCGTCTACGATATCGACGATCTCCAGCAGGTAGCCGCGGCCAACCTCGCTGACCGCAGCCGAGAAGCCGCCGCAGCCGAGAGTATCGTCAGCAGGGAAGTAGACAAATATCAGGAGCGTCTCCAGTCCCGCGACGCCATCCCCGCCATCAAAGCCCTTCAGCAGCAGGCCGAACATCTCCGTCAGGCCGAACTAGCCCGGTCACAATCCAAGCTCGCCGACCTTACCGCGCAACAACGTGACGCGGTCGAAGCCCTCACCCGCTCGCTCACAGCCAAGCTTCTCCACCCGCAACTCACCGCACTCCGCGAATCCACACGCAAAAAAGATTCCGAGTAGACTTAAGGCGCCTTGCCTCGTCTCTACTCGGAATCCGCGACTACCAATGTGGCTCGCCGCAAAAGTGTGACTACACCGCGCCTGAGCCACGAAAAACTGCGGGAATCGTCTGAAACAGGATCTTGATATCAAGCCACACCGACCATTGATCGATGTAACGCATATCCAAAGCCATCCACTCGTCGAAGCTGATTGAGCTTCGCCCCATTACCTGCCACAAGCAAGTAATTCCGGGTTTGACGCTGAATCGTCTCCTGTGCCAGTCCTTCGAGAACCCTTCATAATCTCTCACTGGAAGTGGCCGCGGACCGACAAGACTCATGTCTCCAAGAAATACATTGATGAGTTGAGGAATCTCATCGAGACTCGACTTGCGCAGAAACTTACCCAACGGCGTAATACGAGGATCGTTCTTCAACTTGAAGGTCGGGCCGTTGGTCTCATTCAAATGCTCCACCTGAGCCATGAGCTTCTCGGCATCCACCACCATTGTTCTAAACTTTAAAATCTCAAAAGGTCGCTTGCCGTAACCAATTCTGGTCTGACGAAAGAAGACGGGTCCCTTCGAAGTCAACCGGATCAACGCCGCAACAGCGAGAAAGACCGGAGCCAGCGCCAGCAACAGCACCGCTGATACCACGGCATCGGTAAGCCGCTTTATCATGAAGCCCCATGCGTTCCACGACTCATCATGCAGAGTGATCGTGCCTACCCCTCGCTGCAGATACGCAGTTCGTTTCGTCTGTTCCTGGTCGAAAAACGTTCCAATGCTTCGCACTGCGATCCCGTGGTCGCGACACGAGGCGACGATCTCCGCTATCTGCTGATAGAACGACGCCAGTGGCAAAGCCACGATCACCTCGTCAACCGGAAGAGTTCGCAGCAGAGCCGGGATCGAATCCAACCCTCCCAGTAAAGCTCCTGTGTTGGACGCGACCGTCTCTTCAGACCACCATTGATCGTCAACGAAACCCTGAAGGTGGTAACCCCACTCCGGGTGAAGTGCTACATCCTGCGCAAACCCATGGGCCCGCCGATTCGTACCGACCACCAAAACATGGCGAAGGTTATAGCCCTTCGAACGGAACACTCGCGCTAGGGCTCGCCCGATAAGCCGCGTGGATACGAAGATGGCGAAGCTGATCAAGCCAAAGACCGCGCTGATCAAACCAATCTCTGCGATGCTGTGTCTCGAGTGCGAACACACCAACCATAGCCAGGCGCAGGAGGATAGCGCGCAAAGCATGCTCGCTATGCAAACATCCATGACCTCTCGAAAAAACCCATCCACTCTGCGAGATCGATAAAACTTATTCGACCGGAGAATTCCGTGCCATACTACCGCCAACACCAGGGTCGCAAGGAAGACCTGTATCGGATGACGGGTCTCCAGGGAGTCAAGAAATCCAAAAAAACGGTGGCCGGACGTAAAGGCATACGCACCGCCCAAACTGCCGAACAATAGACAAATGTCGCCAAATTCCACCAACTCTAGAAAGATCTTCCTGTTGGGTGGTGTCATAGGTCTAGCCCCTTTTCATTAACGCTGTAACGGAAGTTATGATGCGAAGCCGACAAGGGAAAAGCTGATTACCACACGTCACTAGGGTAACCAAAGGAACAGAACTCGACAATGAAGCGGACGGTCCGAGAAGGCCTTCTCATATTCGTCGGTAGCTCGCCTATCTCAACCTGCATAAGCAATTCTGGGGCCGGACTGAGAGAGAGGAAGCCAATCTGCCAAATAAAGGAACAACTCTGATAGAAGTGCCCCGCAAGCATCTCTTTCAGAGTGCGATGGCCGGGTTTGAGAGTTGCACTGCAGGGCTTTGCAGGTTTGGACTTGAAAATGCTAACAACCCGGGTAGCAGGCAGTCCGTTTGTCTGGACAAGGGAAGAAATCTCCCGGGAGAAAAGTAAATTGCTCATGACAAAGAAGTGATATTGCTAAAAAATTGCTACTTCCTTGGGAACTTTCGTTCCATTCGTACCTCGGCGGGTGCGCTTTGACCGGCTTCAACCGCGGTACAGAACTATAATGTTTATTGATAAAGCAGCTTCTTGCGTTCCGTGCGACGGAGAACTATGCAAAACGAAACGGGTATCCGTGATGTGTCCAGGCTGCTTGACCAGCTCTCTCTCTCGGAGAGTTCATCCAGCTTAGCCAATCGGTATCAGAATAACCGGCCATTTCCTTATCTCACGATCGATAACTTGTTCGATTCGGAGCAGCTCACGGCAGTGCTTGAAGAGATGTCCCACACCAAAAAATCGGATTGGGTACATCACAATACCCAAAACCTGGAAAAACTCGGGCAGAAGTCCGCAGCGGGGCTTGGACCAGCGGGATTTCAGCTGGTAGCTCTGCTTCACTCAGCTCCGTTCCTCTATCTCCTCTCCGAGATCACGGGAATCTGGAATCTCCTGCCTGACCCCTATATGCATGGGGCCGGCTACAGCATTATCCCGCCAAAGGGAAAGTTCGATGTTCACATCGACTCCAACGCCGACATTACCAGCGGGCTGATTCGCCGTCTGGCGCTTATCATCTATCTCAACCATGACTGGACCCCGGACTATGGCGGCCAACTCGAACTGTGGAACGAAGATGCCAGCCGTAAAGAGGCAGAGATTGAGCCCATCTTCAACAGAACGCTGCTCATGAAGATCTCCGAGACCTCCTACCACGGCATCAACCCAGTAGTAGAACCCAGCGGAAGATCACGTTACTCCTTCATGATCTACTACAACACCGCCGGGAGCATTCTCGGCAAAGAGATGGGTGTGCACAGCTCTCTGTACGCTCCGGATTGCTATCGACCGAAGCCCACGGTACGTAGTCTGGTTCGGAAGTGGACTCCTCCTGTCTTCTACGACTTCGTTCGTCAGAGGATACGGTAGCTCTCGCTTCGATCAAGTGGGATATCAAGCTCTGCGTTCTTGTCGGACGAAGTAAGTTCTTTGTTTTAAATCTTCAAGTTCTGACGAGTTTCACTTACGGCTGACAAGCAACGTCTCTCATCTGCATCTCACTCACTGTGCGTACGCTTGGCGATGTCGATGAGAGTATCTTCCTATCTCACTTGCATCATCTCTCCCCAGTGCGAAAGCGAAGCGACTACGTTACAGTGAAAATACAAAGAGATTTTTGAGGCCTGATGCGGATTCTGTTTCTACACAATAGATACATCTATCGAGGGGGAGAAGATGAATCTCGAGAGCAGGAGATCGCGATGCTTCGGTCGCGCGGAGAGGAAGTTAGCGATTACACGCTCGATAATGCCGAAATAAAACCCGAGAACTTAATCACTGTCGGTCTGCGTTCCGTCTGGAACACTAGAGAAGCCGATCGAGTGAAAGACCTGATTCGATCGACAAAGCCGGATCTCATGAAGGTGGATAATTTTTTTCCTCTCCTTTCACCGTCCGTCTTCGACGCCGCGAAGGCAATGGGTGTCCCAACCGCTCTTTCCGTCCGAAACTACCGGCTCATCTGCCCTTCCGCCAATCTTTTTCGCGACGGGCACGTATGTACTACATGCGTTGGCAGCAAAATTGCACTTGCAGCCATACAGCATCGTTGTTATCGGCAGAGCTATCTGCAGTCGGCTGCCGTCGTCGCCAGCAACGCGTACGCTCATCTCCGCGGCGTTTGGACAAACTCTGTCGATCGCTACATCGCGGTCAGCAGCTTCGTGAAGCAGCAGCTGGTCGCAGGTGGATTTCCTGAAGAGAGAATTATTGTGAAGCCGAACTTCATCTCGGATAGTGGCATTGGCGACGGTTCCGGCGGCTACGGTTTATATGTAGGCCGGCTGACTGAGGAGAAGGGTCTTCGCTCGCTTCTGAATGCGTGGCCCGACGTCCCGCCATCCGTCTCTTTGAAGATCATCGGCGACGGCCCCCTTGAGTCCCTCCTCCGTCAGGCATCGGAGGCTGATCCGAGGATCGAATACCTCGGACGGAAGTCGCTCGCAGAAGTATGCGAATATCTCGCCAAAGCAGCTTTCCTCGTCTTCCCGTCGGAGTGGTATGAGCCGTTCGGCCGCACCATCGTCGAGGCATATTGCAAAGGGACGCCAGTGATTGCCGCCTTGACCCCGCCGATGAAGGCGATGGTTGACGAAGGTGTAACTGGTCTCCTATACAACCGCACTGATAAGAAGGGTCTCGCCTCCGCGGTAAGCATCCTTATGGCAGACTCAGAGCGTCTGAATCTAATGCGGGAGCGGGCTCGAGCCAAGTACCTTGCTATCTACACTGAAGATCAAAATTATCGACAGCTTATGGATATCTTTCACCAATGTATTGACACCCATCATTCGCAGCTGGCGTAACAACGAAAATAGGTACCTTCCTGAGGTAGAGTCAGTCTTACAGCATGACCAACGTATCGATGAGTAACAAGATCTTCGACAAGAATGTAGTTTGAAAATTTGTTACACCATTTGAACAGATCGACGTCCGAAAGAAAGCTCCCTTGGGAGCAGTTACGTTACAGAGGTTCGAGGAGATCCATAAGTCCTGTGGTAGTATTCAAGAATAAATCTCTTATCTGCGCTGTAAGATTTTCAGCCCTCGAGTCTCAAGAGGGTGTTGCTCTTGAGCTAGCACAATTCATAGCATTCCCCCGATCAGTCAATTCCGTCCGAGGCGAATGCAAAAAAGGATTATTGCTATGAGTGCACTTCAGCCACATCCTTCTCTCTCCAAACATCAGCCTGCAGCATTAGGTACATTGTCCGAAGACGCTCTCTTCGGATCGAGCCCCTCCGAGTACGAGACGCTTTCCGGCGTACTCCGGGTTCTGCGCCGGCGATGGAAGACTGTCGTTCTCGTGGCGCTCGGTATCTTTCTTCTGGGCCTGCTGGTCTGCCTCTTGATGACGCCGAAGTATGCTTCCACGGCCATCATCGAAATCAACAAAGAAGATAACAGTGCCAATGTCTCGACCGACACGGGAGCTGCGTCGCCTACCGCCGATGAACTGAAGGCCGAGATAGAAACCGACATCAGCGTGCTCGAGAGTGATGGCATCGCGCTGGCCGTCATACGCGATCTCAATCTCACCCACATTCGTCCCTTCGACAAGGCTATCGTCGCCTCTGAGAAGGACAAGCCTCTCGATCAGGCGCCGCTCACCCGCGAAAAGTTGATCAAACGCTTCGCGAAGAGTCTCACGGTTGAGTCACCGCCGGACACGCGGCTCATCACAGTTACCTTCCAGAATCCGGACCCCGTCGTAGCCGCCAACGTCGCAAACGCTATCTCGCAGAAGTTCATCGAAAGCGCGATGGATCGCCGCCACAACTCGACGATTCAATCGTCGTTTTGGCTCCGCAAGCAGCTCGATGATCTGAAGAAACAGGTCGAAGAATCCGAACAGAAGTTGGCTGATTACCAGAGACAATCCGGCCTGGCGGGCGTTCAACTCTCCGGTGGTGGTCCCGGCGATAATGCGGCCAGTGTTGGTGTGTCACCTCATAGCACCGTCACCGATCGACTCTTCGGCCTCAACCAGGAGCTCACCACCGCAGAATCCAATCGCATCTCTGCGGAGACCGTCTTCCACCTCGTCCAGTCGCAGGATCCTGAGGTTGTACTTGGCCTTGGCTCGATGAGCGTCTCAGGCGGTGGTGGAGGCGCGCTGACAGCAGACGGCGGAATTCAACTCGTCCGCTCCCTCAGGACCCAGGAGGCTGAGCTCGCTCAGGAGTACGCAGGGGCAGCGGTCAAGTACGGCGCCAATAATCCGCGTCTCGCGCAAACCCAGCAGCAGCTCGATGCCGTTCGCCAGCAGATGCACGCCGAACTGGCCCGCATCAGCAAGCGCGCAGAGAACTCCTACCTCTACGCAAAGCAGAACGAAGACACCATCCGGCAACAGTTCGTCAAGCAGCAGTCCGCCGCAAATGAGATGGCTGACTCCACCGTCCATCTCCAGGTCCTGGCCCAGGAAGCGAACTCCAATCGAACTCTCTACGAGAACCTCTTCTCGAAGCTGCAGACTGCAAGCCTGGCCTCTGGCGTTCGCGCCACCCGCATCGATATCGCCGATCAGGCCCGGCCCGCCGGCACTCCGGCCGTACCGAACTATCTGAAGTATCTATCTCTGATCGCCGGCATAGGAATGTTCTTCGGTATCTCTTCCGCCTTTCTGCGCGAGAGTCTTGATGAGACAGTACGCAGACCGCGTGATCTGCAGGGGGTCGCTGGCCTTCGCATGCTTGGCTATGTCCCCAGAATGCAGACCAAGAGTCTGCTGACCGCGTCAGGTGGAGATAGCAAGCTGATCGACGCTCCAAAGGCTCCTTTCTCCGAGGCCTTTCGCGTCATTCGAACCTCCATCCTGCGTGCCCTCCCATCCATCGGCTCCAGGACGCTGCTCGTCACAAGCGCCGCAGGCCGCGACGGCAAGACAACGGCGGTCTACAACCTTGGAGTGGCCTTCGCGCAGCAGGGCGCACGTGTTCTGCTGCTTGATTGCGATCTTCGCAACCCGGATCTGCACCGCCTCTTCGGATGCGCGATCTCTCCCGGTGTAAGCGACCTCGAAGACCCAGTCACCAAAGCGGAAGTTCTCGGCGTCGTACGGCACACCTCGCTCCCCAACCTCTTCATGCTCCCCGCCGGACGCCCCCCCGAGTTCCCCGCGGAGTTCTTCGAATCGCAAACCTTCGACGCTCTCCTGCGAGTCTGCGCCGCCGACTATGACTACGTTCTGATCGACAGTCCCCCAATCCTGTCGGTCACAGACACCGCCATCATCGCCAGCAAGGTTGGCGGCACCATCGCAGTAGTACGCTCACGCAGCACAACCCAGTCCGTGCTCTCCAGCCTGATCGACAGCCTCCATCACGCCAACACGCCTGTCCTGGGTGTTGTGTTGAACGATGTTCGCAATCCGACAGCTGACGGATTTCACGGCTACAGCTACTCCAGACAAGAGGAAGGTCAGGTTCATGCGACTATCTAGTCTTTATGGAAAAATGGTTCTTGCACCGGTATTTCTAGGCGCTCTCGCGTTCTCATCGCCTACCGCCCACGCTCAGCTTGCCCCACAAAAGGTAGGAGGGACCAGCACCTTCGACGGTCCCGGAGCCGGCGACACGGAACCGACCACCAGAAGAAGATTGACAACCCTGACGGTGGTTCCCGAGGACTTCTCCGGGCTGCAGCTCGCGCCGGGCTTTCTTCTCAGCATGGAAGTGTATGACGCTCCCGAGCTATCCACCGACGTTCGCATCGACACCCATGGAGACATCACCCTCCCCATGATCGGATCAATCCACGTGGCAGGTCAGACCATGACCGAAGCTGCCGCCGCGATCGAGACGCGTCTTAAAGACGGCAAGATCCTCAACAATCCGCAGGTCAATCTGAACGTCAGCCAATACGCAGGCTCGAACGTCAGTGTTCTGGGCGAAGTACACAATCCCGGACGAATCGAGTTGCTCGCACCGCACAGCCTCGAGGACATCATCGCCCTCGCCGGCGGCGAAACCCAATTGGCTGGAAACGCCATCGAGATCCGTCACCCCGAAGGCGTCAATCCGCAGAAAGAGATGGTCCACTACTCGCGGAGCTCTGACGACATGACCCTGGTGGATACAAAGGTTCGCCCCGGGGACACGGTCACGGTGCGGCGCGCCGGTGTTGTCTACGTCCTTGGCGGTGTCAACAGGCCAGGAGGTTACATCATGCAGGAGGGAGGCGAACTCAATCTCACCCAGGCTCTCTCCCTCGCCTACGGAACGACCATCAACGCCGCGGTTGGCTCCATGCGGCTGATCCGCAAGATGCCGGACGGCCAGGTTCAGGAGACTGCCCTCGCATACAGAGACATCGAGAAGGGAAAGATCCCCCCACCCCGGCTGCAGGCGGAAGACCTGATCTATGTGCCGATCAGCAAGACGAAGACAGTTTTGACAAGCGGACTCTTCGCAAGTACGTCGCAGGCCGCCCTCTACGTCTATCACTAGGACTCTCTTGCCGAGTTCAGCCGCCATTTTGCTTCGCAACCAGCTGACGCCGGCATATCGTTATCTCAGCTCTGCGACTGTATATCGAGCCGAAAACCCGATCACTCGTTTCTAATGCAGACTGACACTGGCGCTACCGGTTTTCGAACAGGATGGAAGTCTCTATGACGGCAGATCAACCCTACCCATTGCAAAGGCAGAACCCCCTTCTGTACTGGGCGACGTTGATCTACCTCGTCGGCGTACCGAACTTCATTCATTTCGACGTAACCGGCCGAACGCACGCGCAAGGGCTGTTCAACCTGACATCTCTCAGCGCAATGCTGATCACCTTCCTGTCGAGTTACGTTCTCGTTGTCGTCGTAATCCTGGGGCGTCGCCCGCTACTGTGCCGCAAAGTGAACATTGGCAACTGGCTCTGGATCGTCCTCGTCCTCCAGATGCTTTTGTCCACAGCCCTTCAGCCCGTCAGTCGCCTCACACCACCCGCCTACAGCGATATCCTCATCAGTCTGTACCGCATGTACGAGTGGGTTCTTGCCTTCGCTCTTGTCCTCGCGCTCTACACCCGCACTCCCGCAGATCGTAGAACGGAACTGATGGCTCACCTGATCGGCCGTGTCGCCTGGATATGGATCGCAATGACCTACATCGTCCTTCCGTTCATGCCGTCACAAGTCTACGGCGGCGCCGGCGAAGGAGAGATGACCAGTGCGCACGCACAGCTCGGCGGCGAATTTCTGTCTCCGTCCTACCTCGCCACACTCTCTGTTGCGGCTTTCTTCTACGCTCTTTTCTTCTTCCCTCGCGGCCTCATCAGATTTTGCGGGTGCGTCCTCGCCTTTGTGACCCTAGTCCTGGCTCGTACGCGCATCGAGCAGCTTAGCTTCCTGATCCTGATTCTTCTCTACGCCATCTTTTTCTCAGGTAAGTTCGTTTTACGAATCGGCACGATCATCTCCACGGCGGTTCTGGGAGCACTCGGTATTCTGTTTCGAAGCACAATCATCGAGTATGTCTCTCGAGGCCAAAACGCCAACTCACTGGCCACGCTGAACGACAGAACTCGCGTCTGGCAATCAGCCATCGAAGCAATCCGTGACAGGCCAGTCCTCGGATACGGCTACGTCGTGGGCGCCAAAAACGCGCTCCGCGATCATTGGATCTACACCCACTGGATTCCGCCACACGCACATAATGAGTATCTCCACGCCTTTGTGAGTGGTGGGATTCTCGCGGCTATTCTGGCCCTCTGTATCTACGGCCTCGCCCTCTGGACAGGTTTCAGAACCGCATACCGCGGTCTCCATCAGGTCTTCTTCCTGTTCTTGATGATCCTCTTCACGGTCAGATCTCTCGGAGGTCCAAACCTCACCTACATTTACACCAGACCAGGTGCCATTTTTCTGCTCACATTCATAGGGCTCGTGGGTGGCGTAGATAAACTATCACCACGGAAGCTCAAGAAAAAGTCGCGACCTCTCAGTCACTCCATACCTCAGGAAGTGGGCGCATAGAAGCTTTCCTGTGCCGGTGATATCGTTAACCCAATTCATGGATTCAACAAGAGCATTCGGCTGTTGCCTTTGGATATCTCCTGATGACCAGGGCGCCCCGGCGTTGTTTTCGCAAGCTATAAACGTACGCAGAGGATCCATTGCGCACTGAAACTTCTGAAATCAAGCAGACTTTCTTGTCTCGATCCCTCGCCCGGATCGGCGGCGGCCGGACGCCTGCTGCACTCTTCGACCAGGGGCTGGTCAGCGGTGCAAACTTTATCACCAACGTTCTTCTCGCCCGCGCCTTCGGGGTTCGCGACTACGGTGTCTTTGCCCTCGGATGGGTAGCCGTATTGTTTGCTAACAGCCTCCAGTACGCAATGATTGTGACACCCATGATGAGCGTCGGGCCGAAACAGGAGCCGGAAGACCGCCCCGCGTACTATGGCTCGGTTCTTATACAGGAGCTTGCCTTCAGTCTGCTGGTGGCATTCGTCATGTTTCTCTGCGTATGGGGCTCCACAAAATTCTTTCCGCAATGGGGCGTGGGAGGTTTGGCGCTTCCGCTTAGCGGTGCAACGATCGCCTACCTGCTTCAGGAGTTCCTCCGCCGCTACTTCTTCTGCACCCGTCAAAGCAAGCGGGCTCTCGTCACCGATATCGTGAGCTACCTCACTCAGGTGCCAATCATCTTCTGGATCTCGCGCCACCACGGCGCAAAGCTGTCCACCATGCTCTGGATCATCGCCGCAACCTCATTCGCAGGATTCGTCACGTGCCTCCGCTGGTACGAGTCCGTCACCTTCAGTCGTCACGCTCTTCGAACCGTCTTTCTCAGGCACTGGCGCATGTCTCGATGGCTCGCACCTTCGGCCTTTATGCAGTGGGGAGCGGGCAATCTCTTTCAGATGGCGGCTCCGATCTACTACGGTGCGGCAGCCTCGGCAATTCTGCGCGCCGCACAGAACATCGTCGGCGTCGCCCACGTCTGGTTTCTCGGCTTGGATAATGTCGTACCCTCCGAGGCAGCCCGGCAGATGCGCCTTGGCGGTGTCGACGGCATGTTGCGTTACATCAAGCGGATCTCCCTCCAGTGGGGCGCCGTAACCCTGGCCTTCACAGGCATCGTGGCATGCTTTCCTACCTTCTGGCTGAAGCTCGCTTATGGAACGAAGTACTCCTCCGACGGCTTTGTGCTCCGTCTATACGCATTCATGTACTTGATCATCTTCGTCTCGGGCCCCTTGCGCTACGGTCTGCAGGCGCTCGAGTACACCGCCCCCATCTTCTGGACCTATCCGGTACTGATCGCATTCTCCGCAGCATTAGCCGGACCCCTCGCTCGACAACTTGGGTTGAACGGAGTCATGTTGGGCATGTGTGCGAGTCAGGTGATCTTTCAGGGACTCGTCGGGGTCGCGTTTTGGTTTAGAGTTCGAAAGCTCCGTCGCGAAGCCGCGTTAGAGAATACCGGAACGCTCCATCCAAGCTGAAGTCGACTCGACACGACTAGCGCGGGTGGAGCGACGACTCCTCCGCTTCAAGAACGGCAATATCTTCAGCCGTATACGTACTTCGAATCTGCTCGTCATTACGAGCAAGCAGAACATTGCTGTGGTAAAGCCCGCTGCCCTGCGTTCCGGGAACGAACGGAAATCTCAGCGGACGATTCCATATCTGGCGTGTCTTCATGCCCGCACGCAGCGCGTTCACATGCAGCCACACGTCGTCCGCCTTCGGGCAAAGCTGCATAAACTCGGCGCCGGCCAGTTTGAGTCTCTTCAACAACGACATCGGATAGATGCACCCGGATACTCCCGTACCAAAGTGAAGGAAGCCCGCCTCCGACGATCTGCATGATTCCCACGTCTGATAGGGCGTGATGGCTCCATTCCCAAGCCCGATCCGGTGAGCTCGATAGCAGTTCACTCCCTCCGGATTCTCGCGATGCGCTCGAACCAGACCCTCCAGCCACCATCTGCTGTACAGCAAGTCGTCATCCGCGGTCACCAGCGGTACATCGAACGTATCGGTAGACAAAAGGTAAGGATAATATTTGGTGTGCGGACCGAAGTTCTCGGTGAGATAGATCTCCAGTCCTCTCTCCACCAGCCTCTTCAGTCCGGCAGATCGATTCGCAAATCCTTCGGCACTATCCACCCACAAAATCAGCCTCGAAGGCAGAACAGAGCCTGCTGCGATTGATTCCAGCGCCAGGTGAACCGTACTCAGCCGCTCGCCGTAGGTGGTGACGGACACCACCGGCCCGCCCGCTGCCACTACACGCTCTTTCGAGTGTTCGTTGCGAGAAGTCAGTCGCCTCAGTTGAAACTTCGTAACCTTCGTCTCATTTCTCAAAAAGAAAAGCCACGCCTCAACGACGCGACTCGACACGTCACTCTTCGCCGCGCGTAGATTCAACGAGCGCCTCCTGAAAGATAGTGAAGTAAACACAAGCTCCAGAGAACCTGCCCATCCGGCGCACATGGAACAGTCGCGAGGTTATTCCGTTTACCCGCATCGATCTTGTGCAACTCAACCTTCACGTTGTCTCCCCACAAGCTCCGTATACAACTGTTCAGCTGCAGCCGCGCGCGAGGTCCACGTGTTCGTCCTAGCGAACTCCCAGCTCGCTCGAGACATCGCATTCTTTTCCTCGACACTCAGAGACGCGAATCGATCGATCGCAGCAGCAAGACCGCAGACAACTTCAGCCGGAGTCGTCACGGGTACCTTGATGCCGGCCTCCTCAGGCACAACGTCGCGCGCTCCATGCAGGTCCAGCGTAATCACCGGAAGACCAAGCGCCATCGCCTCCAGCAACTGCACTCCGGAGGTCTCACGAAGGCTCGTAAACAAAAGCACGTCATGTTCCAAGTAAGCCGCTCGAACCTCTTCCCACGTTAGTCGTCGTCCAGCCCAGTGCACCCGGTCACTCAACCCCCGCTCAGCGATCATCTGTCTCACCGTCGCCTCTGCGAGTCCGTTGCCAACGATCGTAAGCGTCCAGTCATGTTGGACCTTTGCCAGTGCATCGAGCGCCATCGGAAGCGCCTTTCTCG
The DNA here is from genome assembly GCF_040358255.1 of Tunturibacter gelidoferens. Classification (NCBI taxonomy): domain Bacteria; kingdom Pseudomonadati; phylum Acidobacteriota; class Terriglobia; order Terriglobales; family Acidobacteriaceae; genus Tunturiibacter; species Tunturiibacter gelidiferens. The sequence goes on along the minus strand of NZ_CP132938.1, from coordinate 3,889,891 downwards.
GCAAAATCCTTCCTACCCAGATCAGGCGGACCGGACCAGCATCCGGGTTGAAATTCCTTGGCCCTTGCGCGAGATAGTCCGTCCCGACTCCGTTGTCGAACTGAAGCCTCACTTCCGATCGCCCCATCTTTTTTATAAGTCGCAAGGTATCTTCATTCGCTGCAAGCACCGTGCTCATCTTCCCGAGCCATCGTCTATGCAACGGAGAGTAGGGAAGTGCCTTCGTCAACAGCGTGCGGCTCTCCTCCGACCGCCTGCTCGATCCGAAGTATCCCAGCATACTTGCGGGTGCCGTCTGACCTCCACCCACCGGTCCGAACACAGTCGGAATGCCTAACCGCCAAAGCTGCGTCGGCACATGAATACTCGTGTACGTCACGTGATGCACCAGATCGAAGCGGCGTTGACGATTCAAAGACCTCGCAACTCCAACCGCGAACATCTGCCAGAGGGCATAGTGCATCCCGGTTCCAGGTTTGAACAGCTTCGTTGGAACTGTGACATAACCAAAGGCAACATTCGCATTCGGGTGATCCCGTCGGTAAGCTTCAATCTCTTCGCGCCCTTCACCACGAGTCAGAACCGTCACGTTGATTCCACGTTCTGCCAGATGCTTCGCCCAGTTCCAGCCGTTGCCAGGTTCAGAGCCGGAGTTCGGCATGCACGCATAAGCCGACAGCAGAACATTCATTCGAAGCAGACCTCTCTATCAACTTAGATGTCTTTTTACGTTGTTTGTATAATCGAGGAACCTGCTCGATAGGAGGCAATTGCATCTACAGGAACAGTTTACCGAGAACTGCATCGTTGTTGTTAAAAATGAGAAGGCAACAGTTCCTCAACCTTCCATCCTGATCGTACTTTTACTCGAGGAGACGCGATGAAGAGGCCCCTGGCATTGTTCCTGCTGCTCTTTCTCACAGGCATGTGCGCACAGGCCGCAACTTATACCGCCACTGCAACACACCTCACCATGCATGCCGGCGACCCTCTCCCTCCCCTGATCTTCAAGTTGTCGTCTTACTCCGGACCCTACGCTGCTCTCTTCAAAGGCCAGCCGAAACTAAGCACCTCCGCGACCTCGAGTTCTCCCCCAGGTAACTACCCCATCAAAATCGCCGCTGGCTCCATGACGACCGTCAATCGAGCGGACAGTCTTACGTTTGTCGACGGAACCCTTGCGATAATCCCCGCCGATGGAATCGGAGCGCGCCTCACAAACAACATCGTCTACCCTCCAGGCTTCACCAGCGCCGCCGCATTTCCCATCATCGACGTCACACACAACCCGATCGCGAATCTCGTAGGCGATGGCGTCACCGACAATACCGCGGGCCTCCAGAAGTTATTTGCATTTGGCAGGGGAGCGGCACAGAGCAAGGTCACCACCTCCGTAAGCGGCAACACCTATACCGTGACTCAGGTCGGAGAATCGGTCTTCACCGGACTCGCGCCAGGCTCTCCTATCCGGATAGCAGGCGTGATCTACACCATCGCGGCCGTGCTTGATCCACAACATCTCACCCTCACAACAAATCCCGGCACACTCTCCAACGTCGCCGCTCGACTCCCACCCGACGTAGTCAGCACCAGCGGAACGACGGTAACAGCGACCAGCGGTCCAACCTTCGCAGCATTGAAGCCAAACGCGAGCCTTCAAATCGGCAGCGCCTTCTACAAGGTCGCCTCTGTCACAGACGCAACGCACCTCGAACTCACCACAACCCCACCCTCGCTCAAAAATGTGGATATGTACTACGGCGCAGCCGCAGGCGGCCAGCTGGGGGCACTTCCGATGTTCCTCTACTTCCCCCCGGGTGTGTATCTCGCAAGCGACACCATCATTCCCTACGGCAACTACTGGTCGATCTACGGAGCGGGTGCTCAAACCTCAATCATCAAACTGGCGCCAAACTCCTCCGCCTTCAATACAGGCACATCGCCGGCGCAGTTCTTCAGTCCGCTCAGCGTCAACAAGAACGACAACTTCCACATCTTTATTCAAAACATGGGCTTCGAGTCCGGCGTCGGAAATCCCAATGTTGAAATATTCACAACTCAGGTAAACAACATCGGCGCCATCAGAAACGTTCAGGTCTGGTCCGACGATTCGAACTGCGTCAACGCTCTCAACATTCGCCGCGCCTACCCCGGTCCCGGAATGATGCGCAACGTGGCCGTCTATGGATGTCAGAACGGTATCTACAGCAATCAGCAGGAGTACAACTTCACCTTCGAAGACATCACTCTTGAAGGACAGACTGTCGCAGGAATCGGCAGCATGAACATGAAGTTCAGCATCCGTCACCTCCTCAGTGACAACACGGTCCCCGCACTTCAAGCTGAGCTCTTTCACGCCAACACCACCATCATGGATTCGGAACTCTTCGGAGACAACTCCACCGGCATCGGTCTGCAGAATGGCAAAGAGAACGGCCAGCAGGGTTGTCACCTCTACACTCGAAACGTAAAAGTCGTTGGCTACGCAACCTCAGAGGCAGACTACTGCGTCACTCCCTCCAAAACCTACAAGGGCGACTTGGCAGAGACTTGGTCGGGCGAAGCTCAGACCGTGTTCGATCAGACCGCCCCTCCGGCATCTCTTCATCTTCCAGAATCCGAGACGCCTCAGCCCAATGACCCCGATCCACGCACATGGACGATGCTGGGGACCTCTCCTGCAACCTGGGCAGCCATTATCTCCGGATCGAAATCTCCGACCGTCTACGCGCCTCCAGGCCAATATGGAGGCAATGGCGCATACGCAATCACAGTTCCTGACACGGTCAATCATCTCCAGTTTTTTAACGCCATGCCGACCCCGGGGCGCACCTACACCATCAATCTCACAATCGCAGGTTCTTCGAAGACTCCCTTGATCATCGAAGGCTGCCCCAACAACGCCTGCGTCATCACTCACACAGGATCAAGAACTCTGGTCCTGATCGACGACAACACCTACAACTATTCGACTGCGGCAGGTGCCGGCAATCTTTACATCGATGACGTTATCCTCGGCTCCAACAATAATCCGGAAAATACGGTCACGTTCTATCCTGGCCAGCATATCTGGGCGCGGCAGCTCGATGAAGAGCCTGCTCGCGCGGACAAGATAACCTGTAATGGCTGCACACTTTGGATTCTCGGCTACAAAACCGAACACAACGGCACCGACATCGTAGCTACTAACGCCCAGATCGAGCTCTTCGGATTTTTTTACTACAAGCTCTCCCTCGCCGCCCCCGATTCAACAACCATGCAGATCACCGATTCGAGCCTCTTCGCCACCGGCTATGAAAACATCAACATCGCCGGTTACGGAGCGCCGAACTGGGTCATCGAAACTCGAAACGGCACAACCTCACATCTCGTCGCTCCCGGTGTCAACAGCCCTCAACACCTCCACGTCTTCTATTCCTACGGTGGGAAAAAAGCATCAACCACTCCCGTCCGAAAGTTCCACAACACAATCCAGAACTTCTAACTCCCCACCCACCATCGACATCGACATCACAAATCAGGTAGTGCAGTCGAGAGGCTTCGACAGGGCTCAAGCAACTATTTGCCTTTACTTCGCTTCAGAGCATGTCAAGCCAAAGCCACGCCACGAACTACGTCTAGGAGGCTAAGGATTGCGCATCATCCACATGATTCCAGGAACCGCTGACCCGAATTCGGCCAATGGAGTTAACAAAGTCGTGCACTGGCTTGCAACCAACATGGTTGCCCAGGGTCACGAGTGCGAGGTCTGGATCTTACTTCCAACTGAGGAGCATTCCAATCACGCACGCACCTACAAGCTCGTTCCTTTTCCTGGGAGCAGATCGCAACTCGGGCTCACCAAAGATCTCCACGCCGCCCTGTCGGATCTGCCTGAAGGCACATGGGTGCAGTTGCACTCTGTTTTTGTTCCGCAACTCACATCCGCCGCAAAGCTACTGCACAAAAGAAAGATACAATTCGGCATCACGCCGCACGGAGGTTATCTCTCCGACCGCAGCGGTCGATCCATCGCCGGCCGAATCCGGAAGCGACTCTATCTCTCCGCGTGGGAAGGCTGGACTCTACGAAACGCCTCCCTGATACACGCCATAGGCCAGACCGAAGTGGACGATCTCAAATCTAGATTCTCTTCGCTCCATCAGATCGCTCTCATTCCGAATGGCTTCGAACTGCCCAACCATGAGACTGCCAGCCAGCCCGGCCTCGAGAGCCGTTCTGACACCGAGATCATCAAGCCCACCATCACTTACTGCGGAAGAATGGTGATCTTCCAAAAGGGCTTGGACATCCTTCTAGAAGGATTCGCAGCATACCGGAAATTAGGAGGCACGCTCAACTTGACCATGGTTGGCGATGGCCCTGACCGACCTCAGCTAGAGGCGCTCGCGAAAGAACATGGCATCGTCGAATCCATCACCTGGACAGGGCAAATCTTCGGAGCGCCTCTTCGCAACATTCTTAGCGGCTCGACGTTCTTCGTTCACTCCTCCCGCTTCGACGTAATCCCCACGGCATGCCTTGAGGCCGCTTCATGCGGCGTTCCACTGATCGTCTCCGAAGAGACCAACCTCGCCGACTTCGTCCGGCACTCCAGCTCCGGACTGGTCCTTACTCCAAATACTCCCACTCGACTAGCCGAGCTCTTAGCAGAAGCAGAGAGACTTGGAGTCACTGAACGCACCCGCATGGGCGCCTCGGCGAAATTGATGATCGATCGAGATTTCACCTGGAGCGAGATCTCTCGCCATCTAGTCCTCGCAATCGAGCACGCAACTCACCCGTAGCGCGAGAAGGACGCTGCTTCATAAAAGTCAAAACAAATCTCAAGCCCAAAATTCAGCTCTTCAAAAAATATTGTTGCCACGCAACTTGGTCTCATCGAAGAAGTTCAGCCGTAATCTTCATAGGATGTACACCTTAGTACCATTGTGATGGCTGGGGAAGTATGCAACTATTTGCGTATGAGAAAATGCCCTCCCCCTCCCCAATTTCTCCATGAGATCTCTGCGTCCAGCGGAGGCCATCGAACGCCCTCAACCTTTCGCGCTGCGATAAGCGCCATCAGCCTGCTATGCATTGTGATTTTGGCGGGTTGCTCCGGACAGACCATCCCCGTCGAGGAAGGCGGCACCGCCGCGGTGCAGCCTGCCTTGTCAGGCGCAAACCTGAACAAGGGCCCTCTATCGTTTCCCACAGGCTTTATGACCTCGGTTAAAACATACGGTGCCGTCGGTGACGGCGTAACCGATGACACCGCGGCCATTCAGAAGGCTCTCTCCGACGGACGATCCAACGCTTCCGGCGACTACTACGGAGTGCCAAAGGCGTTGTACTTCCCGCCAGGAACCTACCTCGTTAGCAACACTCTTCAGTGGGTCGGATGCTGTGTCACACTGCAGGGATCGGGTTCGTCGAGCAGCATCATTCGCCTCGCCCCCGACTCCGGCGGCTTCAACAACACGTCAGCTCCAAAGCCGATGATCCTTACGCCGCTCGGAAACCAGTCCTTCCGTCAGAACGTTTGGGATCTTGGTCTCACGATCGGCTCCGGTAACCCAGGCGCCACCGCCATTACCTATGTCTCCAACAACATCGGCTCGATCCACAACGTCTTCGTCAAGAGCGAAGACGGAAAGGGGCATGCTGGTATCGATCTCACGCAGCACTACGCCGGCCCTCTGATGATCCGCAACACGGAGATACAGGGCTTCGACGTAGGCATCGATCTTCAAAACGCCGAGTACAGTGCCACCATGGAAGGCATCACCCTCACGAGCCAAAACATCGCCGGTATTCGCAACAGCAATCAACTGATCAATATTCGCGGTCTCACCAGCACCAACAAAGTTCCAGCCATCACCAACTCCGGAGGGTTCGTCGTTCTGCTCGACGGCACCCTCTCCGGCGGCGTGGCAACAGTTCCCGCAATCGAGACCGACAACACGATGTTCGTGCGAAATGTATCCTCAAGCGGATACGAAGCGACCTTGCAGGACACGAGCACCTCCACCCCAACTCTCCACAAAGGTACCCTCACGCATCTCGTAGTCGGCACGCCCTCAACGCTCACAGGAACCGCATCCTCAACCAACGGTCTCGATCTGGCCGTTCAAGAGACGCCCTCCTTCACTAGTACAAGCCTGTCCGATTGGGCCGTCTTCACTCCTAAGTGGTACGGGGATACCTCCGGTCTTCAGACCGTTCTCAACAGCGGCAAGCACACCGTTTACTTCCCATTTGCCGCATACTTTTCCTACAACGAAGCCGACGTCACCGTGCCCGATACTGTCGATCGAATCGTCGGCTTCTCCTCCGTCGTCAACACAGGCGCCGGAACAAACGGCGGCGGCATTCGCTTCGTCGTCACCAGCAACAGCACTCAGCCGCTCATCATCGAGCAGTTCGGCTACGGAATCAAGATCGATCATCGCGGTAGCCGCCCCGTCGTTCTCAAGGACGCATTCATCACTAACTACGCGAGCTACCCCGGCGCCGGGAAGCTCTTTCTTGAGGACATCGGCATCAACAGCTTCAACATCCAGAAGGGGCAGCAGGCCTTTGTGCGACAACTCGACAACGAGATCTTAGCAACCAAGATCTCGAATCTGGGCGGCTCCCTCTGGATTCTAGGCCTCAAGACCGAGAAGGCAGGCACAGTCATCAACACTGCCAGCGGTGGTCAGACAGAGCTTCTCGGAGGCCTTATCTATCCAGCCGTACCTGTGTCCTCTAGCCAACCCGCGTTCATCTCAACAGACGCCCAGACATCCTACATCTACAAAGAATCCGTCTACTGCTTAGGTTGCGGATACTCCATCCAGGTGCAGGAGACGCGCTCCGGCGTTACACAGGAAATCACCTCACCGAACAACAAATCATTTCGAATGCCGCTCTTCGTTGGTTACAAATAGGAAAGGCACAAAGGAGTGCTGTCGAACCGCGCAACCGGTCGACAGCCTCCGTCTACTTTCGTATACTCAAGCCATCAGCAACGCCAATCACGCAGTCAGACTCAGGTAGTCCGATCAAGCGCTCGGTCCCATTGCGAGCACGCGACTCCCGACCAACCGGCAACACAACAGATGCAGCACGAGTTCATAGTCAAGGAGCGATCATGATCTCTGCCGATCCGCCGAGAGTCAATATCCTTGGTGTCGGAATCAGTGCACTCTCCATGGAAAGCGCACTGGAGTGCAGCGAGGCCCTGCTAAACCGCGGTGAAAGCGGATACATCTGCGTCACTGGCGTCCATGGCATCATCGAAGCGCAATCGGACGAAGCCTTCCGAACCATCCTCAACCAGTCTTTCTTATCAACCCCCGATGGCGTGCCCACCGTATGGCTCGGCCACCTGCACGGCTTCAAACACATGACCCGCGTCTACGGTCCGGACTTCATGCTCAACATGTGCGCGCTCTCCGTGCAGCGCGGCTATCGCCACTTCTTTTACGGAGGCAGGCCCGGCATCGCCGAGGAACTGCGGACAGAACTCACGCGCCGCTATCCCGGCCTTCAGATCGTAGGCACCTACACCCCGCCCTTCCGTCCCCTCAACGTCGAAGAGGAAGAAGATCTGCGAGCCCGCCTTGCAGCATCGCAGGCTGACATACTCTGGTGTGGCCTCAGCACGCCCAAGCAGGAGCGCTTCATGGCTTCCTACAACGGTCGCCTGCCGGTAAAGCTTATGGTCGGCGTCGGCGCGGCGTTCGATCTCCTCAGTGGCAACCTCGCCGAAGCTCCCGATTGGATGAAGCGATCCGGCCTGCAGTGGCTCTACCGCCTCATCAAAGAGCCCAAACGCCTGTGGCGCCGCTACCTGTTAAACAACCCACGCTTTATCTGGCTCAGCTTCTTACAACTCTCCCGCCTCAGACGCTTCTCCGTATAGGCACAGCAAAATAGAGCGGTCTTAGATCAAACTGGCAAACACCCGTAAAGACATTGCTTCACAAGAAGACGATTCTATTTAGTCAACTCGATCGTCAGTATCTGACCAGCAACGATCGAATCCGAGACCTCGGCATATCCAACTTTGGCCTTCATCCCTTCAATATCTGAGCATGGCTTTAGATCGCCTTCTGTCTCGTAGTTCGCCAGAGTAAACACCACCTTGTAGTAGTTATTGTTGTACAGTGAGACGGACTTCCCCTCCTTCTCAATCTTCAGAGCGATGACATTCGGATACGAGCATTGCACGTTGCGTATGATCCCCTGAATCATATGGCGAGGCCCTTTCGAGTCACCATCCGGATACTTCGGCGCCTCTTCCATCGTACCCATCATCTTGCCGTCGACCTTTCTAAACACAACCGTCTTCGAATTGTCCGGCTGCGCTCCAGAGGGCCGCGCTGTCTGCGTAACAGTTACTTGCGTAGATGCTTCGTTGTTCCGTTGCTGAGCGCGATCCATCTGCGACTGAAACTGTTCCAGTTGCTTCACGCGGTTCTCTAGCATCGCGACCTCCTCCGGAGTCTTTGCCACCCCCTTCGCGGCCTTCAGCACATTGGTCGCGCTCAAGTACTGCTGTTGCTGACTCAAGACAGCCGCCGCGTTGATTCGATAGTTGAGGTTCTCGGGTTCGAGTTGAATCGCCTGTGCATTCAACATATGGGCTTCGCTCAAATGCTGGTTGCGCGAGGCGCAAAACATGGCCAGGGTATCGTAAGCAGGCGCAAAAGTCGGGTTCAGTTTGATCGAAGCACGCAGGCTCGATTCGATCGCTTCATCATGCTCCCGACCACCCGTCTGCAGGGACATAGCAGCAAAGTAGTAGTGAGCTAGATAGCTGTGAGAATCAAGCTGCACCGCTTCGCCATACCACTTCTTCGCGCTCGCGATGTCTCCTTCGCGATACTTCAAAAAACCCATCGTTTCGTGGGCGAGGGCATTGTTCGGATCGCCGCTAAGGCTGGTCTCCAGCAGTGCCTCGGCCTCCTTGATGCGGTCGTTGTAGACCAGAACATCAGCACGGACCGCATCGATTTCGGGTTTAGGAACAATCCGCACCTGAAATGCGGACTCATCGACGAGTACACCGGAATTTCTCTTGAACATCGAGAAGCTGCCTTGCTGCACGTAAGAATTCAGTGCCTTCTGCAACACGCTCAAGTCGCCAAAGGCATGCTGCGCCGCTGTCACAGGATCTTCGTTCTGTGAGAGAAACTTGGCGTAGTCTCTCACGTGGTCAGTGTGTTTCTCGTAATCGCTCACTTCGAGATAGTGCGTCAGAGCCCAGGATTCGGCATAGAAGACTGACCCTTTCTGCTCGTCGTGATAGTACGGGGAGGTGTAATCGACCTTGAGCAGAGTCGTCAGCGGCAACAGGCGGTTCTGACGCAGGAAGAGAATATCGTCCGAACTTGGCTGGCCGAGTAGAACTTCTTTTTCGTGTATATCTGTATTTTGGTAAAACTCCGCGAGCCCCTCGTTCAACCAAAGCGGCATCCACGTCGCCTTTCTCATGATGTAGTGGGTGTACTCGTGATACACCACTGCAAACGGATGCTCGCTCTCGCCGTCAAGGCGAAGCAATATGTAGTTTTTGTCCGGCGCTCGCATAAAAAGTCCAGCCAGATCCAGTTGTCCTTTGCTCAAGTACGCCGCAGGCTCAAGCGCTTGAAAATCCTTCTTGCTCTTTAAAGCAAGCACAACGATTGGAGAGCCCGCATCCGAGGGTGCGTTGGGAAGCATAGTCTGAAATACTGATCGCATCTGCTCAAACTGGCTTGCGATGCGAATCGCCTGTTTGTTATTGCTGTTGGTCAGAACGGTAAAGTGGGGGCTCTTTACCTCCAGCCAGTGATCGCTCGAATCTCCGCCAAAGACAGTTAAAGTCGTACACAAGAGAAACAAAACAGACGCGCGTTTGTACATGATGCCAATGAGACTAAACGAACGGACACTTTGAAGATAGTCAAAAAACGACGGCTAGTTAGTGGTTGTTCGCAACCCACACCCAGGTCCACCAGAGTGATACCGTACGTCACCAATACCCTCTATCAACGATGCTCTGGGGCGACAAGCACGCAAATCATTCCGTACGCAACGCCGTCATTGGTTCGATATTCGCAGCCCGGCGAGCAGGGATGAACCCAGCCACCGCGGCCGATCCCAGCAGCACCACCATTGCAATCAGCAAACTCACCGGATCATACGAGCGCACACCGTACAGTTGATCGGCCATCGCCCTTGCTCCAAAGATCGCAACAGGAATTCCAATCGCCAGTCCCAGTCCTGCCTGCAGAAACGCGCTTCGCATCACCATGCGCACCACGTTCCCCCGGTCCGCTCCCAGCGCCATACGCAGTCCTATCTCGCTCGTTCTTCGCGCCACCTGATACGAAGTGATTCCATACAACCCAACCGCAGCAAGCACCACCGCAAGCCCACCAAACAACATCGTCAGCCTCGCAATCAACCGCTCCTGCGTAAAGTTGTCCGCCACCTGGTAGTCCAGCGAATGCAGATCAAGCACCGTCAGATCTGGGTTGATCTTCGCAAGAGTTCGTCTCACCGTCGCGTCAAGATTTTGCGGCTCGCTTCGAAAAAAGAAAGTCACCGAGTTGATATAGCGCCCTCGCCCCTCAGCCATTGTTTCATTCGGATCCGTCAGCCCCGGCATCGTCTGCGTCAGCGGACGAAAGTACATCGTTCTCACCTCGTCGCGGGGATTCTGATACTTGGCATCCGCCACAATCCCCACAATCTCGAACAACGACGAGAACTTCTGCTCGTAGACTCCGAAGTGCTTTCCCATCGGATCTTCCTTTGGAAAGAACTTCCTCACGAACGCCTGATTCACCACGGCAACCTGCTGCGACGTCGCCGTATCCTGATCCGTAAATCCGCGTCCACGCACCACAGGCTGTCCCACCGTCTCAAAGAAGTGGTTGCTCACCCGGTCCCACGTTGAATTATTGTGATCGTTCGGTCCCGGTGCTGGTCGCCCATCAAAAAATACACCCTCGCCCCAGTTATTCCCCTCTAGGGTGCTGTAGAGCGCCAGTCCAACACTCTGGACTCCCGGCAGCGATCCAAACTCCTGCTCCAGCGCCTGATAAAACGCAGGCAGCTTCTCAGGCGTATATCCCGCACCCGCTGGGTCGATATGTAACACATAGCGGTTCTGCGTTTTAATACCAAAGTTCTGGTGCTCTATGTTCCGCAGGCTCTTCGTCAACAGACCTGCACCCACCAGCAGCACCAGCGACAGCGCTGCCTGAAACACAATCAGCGATCTCTGCGGCAGCGATGCCCGATCTCGCGTAGACCGATTCGACCCACGCAGCGCCTCCGCCGGGTCCGAGTGCGAGGTGATCCACGCCGGCACCACGCCAAACACCACTCCCGTCAGCAACGACAACAAAAATGCAAATCCCAGCACCGCCAGCGAAGGACTCGCCGCAATCGGCAGATTCGGAGAATCGGGAAACGCAAGCGCCAGAATCATCCGCGTCCCCGCATAAGCCACGCCCAGCCCAGCCAGACCGCCCGCACACCCCAGCAGCAAACTCTCCGTCAACGTCTGCCGAATCAATCTGCTCCTCGCCGCACCCAGCGCAACCCGCACCGAAGTATCAGCCCTCCGCGTCGTTCCCCGCGCCAGCAGCAGGTTCGCCACATTCGCGCACGCCACCAGCAGCACCAGTCCGGAGATCGTCATCAGCAGATAAAGTCCTTTGCCCGTCTCCTTCTGCAGATTCTGAATACCCGCGCCGCCCGGCACAATCACCACATGCTGTTTCGGAATAACCGCCGATCCGCCATTTCGAGAATAATTAGGTTGCGCCGCAAGAAACTGTCTCAAGCTGCCGGACATCTTGTCCTGCAACGCGCTGACGCTGACACCCGGCTTGAGCCTACCCACCGCATACAGCCAGTTGCTGTCCGGCACATGCAGAAGCGTATTCTTCCCCTCGATCGAAGGCTCCATGGCCAGTGGAATCCACAGCCCCGGCGGATTGCTCCTGATTCGGTCGCCAAAAAATCCCGGCGGTGCGATTCCCACCACTGTAGCGGGCTGCCCCTGTAGATAAAATGTCGACCCCACCACCTTCGGATCGCTCCCGTAGTCCGACTGCCATGCCTGATAGCTCATCACCACCGCCGGAGCCGCACCCGGCGTATCATCCGCATCCGTCAACACTCGCCCTGCAAACGGACCAATCCCGAACGTCGTAAAAAAATTGCCTGAAACATACTGCGCCCGCTCAGACTTAGCCGGCTCCGAACCTCGCCGCGTCGTCTTCTGTTCACCGCCCGACTGCATCGCAGCAAGGCGTTCGAACTCCGGCGTCGTCTCCTGAAGATGCTTGTACAACTCGTAAGAAAAGAGATCGAAATCCCCGTTGTCATTAATAAAGCCGCCGTTGACGCAGCAATCGTCCAGGTCCCCCACACGAAACAGCGTCTTCGGATCCGCTACCGGCAAAGACTTCATCAGGATCGCGTGCACCAGCGTAAAGATGGCCGTATTCGCACCAATTCCCAGGGCAATTGTGAGCACCACCGTAATCACGAACCCCGGCGATTTGTAGAACTGACGCAACGCAACCCAGACATCCTGCATGAAAATCCCTCCAGCTCTCAAGGCTGTCAGGCACTTACGCTGGCAGCGTCGACTTAGTTCCGAAGATTCTTTCTGTTATCCACAAACAAGTCGTTGCGTCAGCGACGTTCCGTGACTCAAAACGCTTTTCACCCGACGAATATTTGTCGCCGCCCAAACCATGTCACTCCGACCGAACCCCGAGCGGAGTCGAAGGGGAAGGGAGGAGCCCGCTTCTCCTCAACCCAGAACAAACCGCCGTAAACGAACCAGCCCACCCATCATCCCGTATCCTAGTTAAGACTATGAGTTCCGAGCACAATAATCCCCGCAATCCCATCCGCATCGGCAGCCGAGGCTCTCAACTCGCTCTCTGGCAGGCCAACCACATCCTCTACGCCCTCCGCGACGCCGGCTACCACGTCGAGCTCGAGATCATCCGCACCACCGGCGACCGCATGCAGCAGCCTGGCTTCGTCCCGCCGCCCAACCTCGACGGCAAAGGCATCTTCATTAAAGAAATCGAGGAGGCCCTCGAAGAAGGCCGCATCGACCTCGCCGTCCACAGCTTGAAAGACCTCCCGACAAAATTAGCCCCTCAGTTCACCCTCGCCGCCATCCCCAAACGCGCCGACGCCCGCGACGTCTGGGTCTGCGAACCCTACTGGGCCCTTCACACCCTCCCCACCGGAGGCCGCATCGGCACCACCAGCCCTCGCCGCCGCGCACAAATCCTCGCCCTCCGCCCCGATGTCACCTTCGTCGAAGTCCGCGGCAACATCGACACCCGCCTCCGCAAGCTCGAGCAGGGCCAGTGCGACGCCCTCGTCCTCGCCGCCGCCGGCCTCGATCGCCTCAAGCGCACCGAATCCGTCCATCAGCGCTTCTCCCCCTGCGAACTCTGTCCCGCACCCGGCCAGGGAGCCCTCGCACTCGAAACCCGCAGCCCCGAACACGCGATCGACGAAGACCGCGACACCTACATCCGCAACGCCATCGCCTTCCTCGAGCATCCCTACACCCGCTTCGCCATCGACGCCGAGCGCACCACACTCGACGCCCTCGGCGGCGGCTGCTCCCTCCCCATCGGTGCCCACTGCTTCCACGAAGAAGGGAAGTGGAAGATGGTCGCCCAGGTCGTCTCCCCCGACGGCGAATCTATGGTCCAGGTCGAAACCGAAGCCACCAACGACGCCAACCCCATCGCCTTGGGCAACTGCGTCGCCGACGACCTCAAATCCAAAGGTGCCCTCGACCTCCTCAACCCAGTATTCTCCGCCGACTGACCGGCCCGCCAGCCACGAAGAAAAATACGACCAAACCAGTAATTTTGCCAATTCCTACTTGTGCAAGCTCCGGCGTAGACTCGCGATGAGATCAGGCCCCCCATCGAAAATCGCAGCTATTGGAGAGTGCTATGTCAAACACTTCAAGGATCTTCAACTCGAAAATCTTCAGGATCGCCATCAAGTGCCTGGTTGTCGCCGGCATCGCACTGCTGGCGCCCCATTCCGGATTCACCCGCGACAAGTACGAAACCCTCGAGGCTCAGGCCTTTGGCACCGGCACGCAGATGGGTCAGAACATCGGCATCACCCTGAACATCTACGAGTTCTCGACGCCCGCCGACAGAGTCAACTTGGTTCAGGCCTTCGAGAAGGGGCAAAATCAAGGACTGGTCAATGCACTTTCGAAGATGAAGGCCGTAGGCCACATCGAGATCACCGGCACGCTAGGCTATGACTGCGCCTATATCAAGATGACGCCAACGCCGACCGGTCGCAAGATCGTCTTTGTCACCAATCGCCAGATCCGCTTTGGCGAAGCCTTCTTCGACACCCAATCGCAGTCCTTTAATCTCACAGCCGGTGTCTTCGAACTCAACGCCCAGGACAAGAGCAAGAGCACGGGGATGCTCTATCCTCAGGCCCAGTTGATCCTGGATAAAGAAGGCCAGTTGCAGTTGGACTTGAGTCAGAACCCCTGGAGACTCTCTGACGTCCTCGATTGGGCCGGAACGGCCGGCGTCAACTAGCGCAGCAATTTTAAATCTGTTGCTGCACAACGACCATCGACAGCGTCTGTTCATGGCGCTGAGTAATCCACGTGTGAGGCGAATCATGACCACGAATCGACGCTTTGAGTTCAACCGTACTTCGCTATTATTACCAATCCTTGTGTTGTCCACCTACGCGACGGCCCAGTCAAAGAGCAGCGACTACGCCTGCTCAAAGGACGTCTCCGCACAAATGTGCACTGCGGAGAATACCTGCGGCTCCGCATCCAGTCCATGTGTCGTCGACGTGAAACGCACCGCGAATGCGGCCTCATCCACTCCCAACATTCCGAACGCCAAGGGCAATTCGCTCTTCTGCATAAAACCCGGAACAACCGTCCAATGGAAGAGCACAGGCAAGGACATAGGATTCGTCGTCGATTTTGGTCCTGGGTCTCCATTCGAGCCGCCCGGAGCCATCCTCGGCGGCTCTGACCGCTCTGTCACCGTCGTGGCTAAAAGACCTGGGTGTTACAAATACTCCGCCGGAGCCTGCCGGTCCGGTGCCATCTATGGGATGTGCGGCCAAACCAACGTCCAACTCATCGTCACAGCGAACTAAACTCCCAACCCAGAGGCCGTGCCCCCGGACACCCTTATCAGCAGCACGCTGTGGCTCACGGAAGCGACTATGAAACCAGAGGGAATCGAAAAGCCCGAAAAAGAAAACCCCGAAAAGCTAAGGCCGCGATTCTTTCTCATGGCCGCGCTCCTTGCAGTTTTTTTTGTCGGTCTGTGGGCGCTGATGTTTTGGGCAGTCTTTCGCTTCGCCCCGACTGAGATTCACTGGAACGATATATACCTCAGCTGGATTGAAAAGGGTGGTCCGCGCCTCATCATTCCTCACGCCATCGCCTTCTTCATTTTGCCGATAGCCTTGCTTCTTTTTGTCGTTTACAGAAAGTTGCACGCATTCGAGAAGTCCCGGACGCGCCCGCTCTACTGGCTCTATCTCACCATCGCTGCATTGACCTGCCTCCTGCTCAGCCTGCTCTGTTGGTACTTGATCTTTCGCGGTACCTTCGGAAGCCACTTCGCCTCCCACCACTTTTATTACAACGTTCTCGTGCGCATCATTCTCTGTACCGCGCTCATCCTCTTGGGCATCGTCATCTATCTGTTCAAGAAATACTTGAAAATCCTCTTCGGCCTGTGCGAAATCGTTATCGCAATCCTCACCAACATCGGTCTTTTAACGGGCTCTGATCTCACCCACATGCCCCCGCTCAATCTGCAACCACTGGGACTCTTCGCATTCGGCGCATTCACCTTCCTTCTCAGCAAGGGTGTCGGCGACGCAGTAGAAGGAGTACAGGAACGCATAGACAAGACCCTCGCTCCGCCGCAGCCTGGCGAGCCTGTAGCCGTCGAGCCTCACGCTCCTTGAAACACATCCACGCGAATCCGATTCAGCAACACTCACCGGCTGGCAAACCCACACCCACCTCATCGCATCTACCTCTGCATAGCCGGTGACTGATCGCGTCGTCTTCAGCCCGTCTCTCCGTACGCCGAGAGTGTCCGAAACCTCGACGCCGTCAAAGCCACCGGCACAGTCGGCATCGTCGGAGTCTTCATCCGGCAGGACTCCAAGGCCGAAGACGCCCTCGAGAAGAAGGGCCAGATCGCCTTCGACATGGGCAAATTCTGGTTCAAAGGACAGAAGATGGGCACTGGCCAATCCAACGTCAAGGCCTACAACCGTCGCCTCATGGACCTCATCCACCACGACAAAGCCAACCCCTCGTTCATCATCTCGCACGAACTTCCATTAGCCGAAGCCCCCAATGCCTACAAGCACTTCGACAACCGCGACGAAGGCTGGACCAAAGTATCCTCCACCCCCACGACGCATAAATCCGAGAACGCGAAAAGCGCGAGCCTTCCGTCGGTCAGCAAGATCCTCATCGCCGACCAACGGGAGGCCCGTGCCTCTGGACCCGAAACGAAACGGTATTCCAGTCACGAAGTGACCGCCTCCCGCGCAGGGAGCCCGTCCGGCAGGACTACTTCAGCAACCAAGTCTGGTTCGACACGCCGCCCGCAGTCTCAAGATCCACGTACGGTCCCACGGTCTTGGTGCCGTTGATAACATCAAACACCAGCCCGGTCGCCTTATTCGTGATCACGTACCCGCCCCCTGAAGCCGCAGTCAAAGACCACAGCTGGCTCGCGTCGCTGGCGGGCAGTTCCTGTTCAAGAGAGATCCCGCTACTGCTCGAACTGCCGGGGTCGGTCAGAAACATCGCGCTGCTCACATTCTGCATTCTGTAATATCCCTGCCCGTCGTAGGAGAGGAACCACTTCTGATCGGACCCCACATCGATCACCGCCTGGCACATCGCGGTGCCGGCTACCTTCGAACCCGACGGATCTTCAAGCGCTAGCCCACTGTTGCTGTTCACCAGCGTGTAATCTCCATCAGCGACCAATGCAGGCGTCTTCCGAATCAAGCCGAAGATCCCCACGCTGTTGGTCGTTGCCACATACACCTTGCCGTTGACGACCGTCGGGGTAATGAACTTATTGCCCGCTCCGAAGTGGTCCCGTCCTGCGGCTGCCTGGCTACTGTTATAAAACTCAGTGCTCAAATTGCCCGCGTCATACGCATGCAACAACGCAGGGTTTCGGTTATCCACCGCCCACACAATCGCGTTCGTCGTTCCATACGCCGAGATGCTGGGCGTCGTCCCGGGATAAGGAAACCCGGTCGCTGTGGTCTGAACCGTACTCCCCAGCCGCGCCGCGGCAATTGGAAACGACATCAAATTATGTCCTTGCGGCCCGTAGTAAACCCGCTCGTTGAAGTATGCAGGACTCGACCATACCCCGCCCGCCAAAGCTCCCGTCAGCTGCTGGTAGATCGTGCCATCATTGGTCGCGTCGTAGTGCCCCATATTATCTCGATCGGCCACATACAAATTGCCGTCTTTCCCCGCCGCTACCGCAAGGTGCCGCACCTTGCCCGTCGCGTCCTTCTGGTCCGGCAGCAGCATCAATCCGCCCGAGCCAAGGTCCACGTCCTGCCCAGACTCCGAGCCGGTGTTATACATCGTCCAGTAGTCGAGCGGCATCAGCGTCGCCGCGTGCAGCTTCAACATCGAGTTGCCGTAATCTCCCTTCCCCGGCATACCCGCGGAGTTCAGCGTCGTATCGAACGTGCCGTTGCCCAGAGAGATATAAACATTGCCCAACGTATCCGCAGCCGGCCCCGCGCCCGCATTCCACGGCGCCGCCTCCGAGCCGTTCGGCGCAAAGTTGAACACCGCCGTCTGCGCCAGCGTGCGTTCGTTGTAGCTGATGATCCAGCCCGCGTAGGGCTCCGCATCACAGTGCGAACCCCAGGTCGTATACAGCGTTCCACTCAACACCAGCAGTGCAGGACGATCCTTGTACTGCTTCGGGTCGAACACCACCTTGCCCCCCGAACTTGCACGGCCCACCCCCGGATACGTAGCCGAAACCGTCACCGGACTGCCTTTCTGCTCCGCTCCCGACGACATATCCAGCGAGTGCACCCGATGGTAGTAATTTCCCGAACTGTCCTTGCTCATCGCCACCACAAAGATGGTCCCATGCCCTCCGACCCCACGGTCGATCACCGGCGTCGCCGTGATCCCGATCTCTGGCACCACCTGGCTGCAGCTGCGATCATCCGATGTCGTCTCCCCCGCGCCCAGCATGCTCTTGCGCCAGTAAATCTTTCCTGTATCTCCATCGATCGCATAGAGACTGTCATGCTCGGTCGCCACATACAGAATGTTGTGCGTACCCTGTCCGGCGACCGCTACCGCCGACGCATACAGCGGCTGCGCATCCACCTTGCCGTCCACCACCACGTTCGCAAGCAGCCCGAAGCTCGCCGAATTCACCACCGCAGGCGTCAGCAGAGACTCGCGAAGATTCTGACCCGTTCTCGCCACATCGTTGTGCCACGTCAACACATCGGTCTGCGCCATCAACGGTAGCGTGCCTGCAAACACTGCGGCACACACCACGAAGATGGACCGTCGCCAAAAAGAACCTCTACGAATGAGGAAGTATCGATGCAAAAGAAAGTACACGGGCTGCCTCCTTGATAAGTCTGATAGCAGATAAGTTCAGTAGCACCTCGCAGAATCACGTTTAGCCCCGTCTTTGGCTCGGGCCAAAGCGGATGTGTTCCGCAGCACTACACAGGTTGTCCAGAGCAGCAAAGAGAGGCACAACCTCGCAACACGTCGAGATCGCAGCTCACGAACAAGGGCAGCAGGAAAGTACCAACAGCGTAGCAGCAGAATGCGCGGAAGGCCAGAAATGTGACCTGAAATGTCACAAAGATTTCGTAGGAATTTGCTCTGGTACTTCGAAAATTATCCCCGCCCTCTTCTGTAAGCATCACGGATACATAACCGAGACATACTGAAGTAATTTCTTGCCGCGTCCGCCAGGAATCCCCACGCGGTTCCGGATGTAACGCGCACCCATCCCGCGCGCTCGCCCTCGAGCTCAATTGCCACACCCGAACCGTTGGCTCGCGGCAAATCAATTTGCTTCCGAACCCAGCTCTCCGCAGCACTCGAATAACTTCCACTTCGACCGAAGATTCGGCGTCGCCCTGATCAACCTTCTGATGACATCGCTAGAGACTACCCAGGATCGCCCGATACTCATCCTCTGTAAAAGCCCGTGAGGTCTGCGTGGTGATTCCTCCCTTAGAAATCTGCGTGAGGAGCGCCTTCGCCATCGCCTCGTCGTTAGGGGCTTCAGAGATGATGACCATGTCATGGGTTCCTGTAGTCATATAGAAGTGAAGTATCTTCACTCCATCCGCCGCAAACCCTTTTCTCGCGGCGTCCAATCTACTGGGACTCTCCTTCATATGTTGTGTCCCCTGCGCCGTCCATCGGCAAAGTGAAACGTAAGTTGGCATAGATCACCTCGTAGCCGGGCATCCTAGCCTCGCAACTCCAACAAGTCAAAGCCCGCCCACCGCATCGCTCGAGCAGCGTGAAAGCCGCCCAGCACCACTTCTCCTCTAAGTCTTCCTCTATCGCCATCTACAATTGCAACACATGCCACTCGCCGGCAAACGCATCCTCATCACCCGAACCCGCCACCAGGCCTCCGACCTCGCCGCTCAACTCGAAGCCCTGGGTGCAACTCCTATCACCATCCCCACCATAGAAATCGTCCCACCTGCCTCATTCGCCGCCCTCGACGCCGCTCTCACCTGTCTTCGCACCTACGACTGGCTTATCTTCACCAGCGCCAACGCCGTCGAAGCCTTTCACCGCCGAGCCCAGTTCCTTCACCTCACGCAACTGCCGAAACACATCGCCGTCATCGGCCCCGCCACCCTTCGCGCCGCCAACGCCATCGGCCTCACAGTTGACCTCGTCCCCCCACACTACATCGCCGAATCTCTGGCCGAAGCTCTCCTCCCCGAAGCCCCCGGCAAGACCTTCCTCCTCCCCCGCGCCGCCGAAGCCCGCGACCTGCTCCCCGAAACCCTCACCGCCGCCGGAGCCACCGTCACCATCGCCGAAGCCTACCGCAACCAGACGCCCCCAGACTCCATCCCCGCCCTGCGCCACCTTTTCAGCACTCCCGAGAACTACCCCGACGCCATCACCTTCACCAGCGCCTCCACAGCCACGAACCTCTTCGCTCTCCTCGAAGCCGCCAACCTCACCCTCCCACCCAACATCACCCTCGCCTCCATCGGCCCCATCACCAGCCGAACCCTCCGCGACCTCGGCTACTCCCCAACTGCAGAAGCCACCGAACCTACCATCCCCGCCCTCATACAGTCCCTAAGCTCCTGCTTTGAATCAACCGTCTAAGCGCGCACCCACGCAGCAAACGTCTCGCCCAGGTAAACCGGAATGCACATACTCCCCAACGAGTTCTCCTGCACCATGCGATGACCCAGACTGCTCCCCGGTATCCCATGCTGAGAGAGACGGTATAGCACATACTCAACCGTAAACGAAGCCGGTCGCCGATCGAAGGCGATCCATCGCAGTCCAGCTGCATCTCCGCACCGCTTCAACGTAGTTCGGTCGAAGTAGTTCAGGTGCTCGGCCAGAAGCAGCGGCCATCGACCACCCAGCACGCGAGCCTGCAGGCTGCTGATGTCAGGAACGTTCGCAAACAGATACCCCCCAGGCTTCAACAGCGACGCGCACTCGGTAAGGAACGCCAGCGGATCGGTCACATGCTCCAGCACATCGAAAAGCGTCAGAGCATCGAAAGATTGAGGTTGCAGCTTCGCCTGCTGCAGCGTCGCGCAATGAACATCGCCGCGGCCATCCAGCAACTTCTTCGCATAGTTGGCAAGCGTCTCCGAAGGCTCAACTCCAGTGACCGTCCATCCAGCCTCGGCTGCAACCTTCAGGAACGAGCCAGAGGCACAGCCCACGTCCACCAGCCTGCCGCCTGCGATGTGTCGTTGCACCATCTTCAGGTGCCGCTGCGCTGTCTTTAGACGCCCCTGCGCCTCCTTTTCATACACCGTAGGATTCATCTCGCGATACAGCGTATGAAGCTCCTCGTCGGCTGGACGAAACTCTGAGAAGACAAACCCGCATCCCCTGCAGCGCAGCACCTTGCCGTGGCCAACGTCGGTCCGCGAAGAGCCAAGCGCGTCATGAGCGAGTGCACCGCCCGTTGCCTCCAGATGAACTTCTATGTCGCTGCCGGCACACAACGGGCATCGCTGCAGTGACGAGCCGGTAGTTACAGTTCCTTGTTCCAACGTCACTCTCTCTCCCACAATAAAACTCCTCATCGCACCGATCGCAAACACTCAACATTGATCAAACTTCGAAAAAACTCCTCACGCCTAGTGCGAGCTCCACGTCTTATCCCGCGAGTTACACAGCCTCTCAAGCGTACAGTCCACACACTTCGGCTTGCGAGCCACACAAATCTGCCGCCCATGATGAATCAGCTCATGCGAAAATGCGATCCAACGATCCTGCGGAATAATCTTCATCAGATCCCGCTCCACCTTTTCCGGCGCCGTCGACCCAGGTGTAGTTCCAGCCAACTCCAGCCGTCGCGACAATCTCATAACATGCGTATCCACAACGACGCCAACCGCAATGTTAAACCACGAGCCCAACACCACATTCCCAGTCTTCCGAGCCACCCCCGGAAGCGTAAGAATCTCCTCCATCGTCTGAGGCACCTTACCCCCAAACTTCTCGACAACCACCCGCGCCGCCCCCTGAATCGACTTCGCCTTATTGCGGAAAAATCCGGTCGTCCGAATCAACTCTTCAAGCTCGGGCAGGGAAGCGGCAGCCATCGCCTTCGGAGTAGGAAACGCCTTGAACAACGCCGGAGTCACCAGATTCACCCGAACATCCGTGCACTGCGCCGACAGAATCGTAGCCACCGTCAGCTCCCACGCACCTCTATGATTCAGCGCACACACCACGCCGGGGTATGTCTTCCGCAGAGCATCCAGAATCGCCGCCACCCGCTCCGGCGCCAACGGATTCCGCGTCTTCCCATCCTTCTTCTTTGCCGCAACAGGCTCGGACTTCGCAATCGCGCGAGCCTTCGCACCAACCACAGCTTCACTCTTCGCACCACGAGGTTGCTTTGCCGGCGTTCCCGTCCGAACCACAATCGTCTTTGCCATTCGCTCTAGCCCAGACGATCCAGCATCTCAGCCGCTGGAACCCGCACACAACTGAAGATCGGTGTGTCCTCAAGCGTATACAAGCTGATCTCCGTCTCCCGAAGCTGCTGCACCAGATCCAGAAAGTCCTCGGGAAAGTTCGTCTCGAACGCCACCACAAACTCCTGGTCGTCGATCCCAAACGAGTACGTAGTATTCAACTTCACACGCGGATACATCAACCCAATCCGAATATGCTCATCCATCAGCCGCTTCCGCTCCGCAGCCGACAGCAGATACCACGGCCTCGTCTTCCAGAACGGATAAATAAAGATGTACTTCTGCCCACCCGGACGAATCGCTCCACGCCCTTCGCCTTCGCTCTCATCCGGCCGATCGATCTGGTACTGCGACCGCTTCGTCATCGCCAGAAAATTATGCGGCGAGTTCAAATATCCACCCAGCGGCGTCCGCATCAACTCACTCCGCATCTGGTTCAGCTCGTCCACACCATACCCAATCGACCACACGCACATATCCACATCGCCGCGCGTCCCAATCGTCGAGTACGTCAACGACACGAACTCTCCCGGCTTATTCCACTTCGCCAGCACCTCGGCAAACGCAGCCTTATGCGCCGCCTTCTCCTCCGCCGGCAATCTCCGCCACTCCGGCATCACCTTGTAGAAGCTGAAGCACACAATCTGCCGCTTCACCGGCGGCTTCGACGGATCGTGTGGCGCTGCCCCATAGCTGCTCGCCGGTCTGCCAGTCTGCTTCGGTTCAGTACCTTTAGTTTCAGTAGCGATCGAGGTTCCTGCTTCGGTAACGGTATTCGACATGGCGCAAATCTCCTGACTCTTCCATGCTAGCTCATCCCAACTAAACCCTCACCTCGTATACTGCAACTACATGTCAGAGAAGATCATTGCACTCCTCGTCGGAGCCATCGCCAGCGGCGGCTACGCCAGTGTCGTCCTCCTCATGGCGATCCAATCCGCCTGCATCCCGATACCCTCCGAAGTCATCATGCCGCTCGCAGGCTACGCTCTCGCGCACACGCAGCTGCAGCTCATCATCCTCGCCACCATCGCATCGCTAGCCTCAAACCTCGGTTCTATCCCAGCCTATTGGGTTGGAGCAAAAGGCGGACGCCCCATGGTCGAACGCTACGGAAGCATGATGCTCCTCAGCCGTCGCGACCTCGATCTCGTCGACCACTTCTTCTCCAAATACGGCTCCATCACCGTGCTCATCGGACGCATGCTCCCCATCGTCCGCACCTTCATCGCCTTTCCCGCGGGCGTTGCGAAGATGAACCAGCTCCGCTTCCACATCTACACCTTCATCGGCTCCTGGCCCTGGTGCTACGCCCTCGCCTACATCGGCATGAAGTTAGGCGCAACCTGGAACACCAACCCCCGCTTCAAAGAGATCTTCCACCGCTTCCACCTCGCCGTCGAACTCGTTATCGTCGTGGGCTTCATCTGGTTCGTAGTCTCCCACTGGAAGAACCGCATCCGCACCGAAGCCGCCTGACCTGTCGTCGCAGCTCATTGCTCGACGACTGGTCTGTTGGAATGGTGTTGATACGGTTCAATCTCCAAAGTATCAATCGGCCTGCCGTCTGCTTCACCCGCATTGAGGCGTAAAACCCACATCCCCTTCGAGCCCAGTTGAACGATACGATTCGCGATCTCTTGTGTGGTCGCGGAAGGAATCTCCGCAAAGGTAAACTGTTCCTCGTTGTTCGACGACGGGTGGCTCAGATTGTAGCCAGTCATTGGATTGGTGGCATCTCTTAGCCACATGTTCAAATGAAGCCCTAAGTCAAACATCGTGCTACCAGGCAATGTCTTGAAATTTGTGAGACGTAACGCCAATAGATCGCGTTGCTGATCGGTCAAGGTCACAGGGACGATCACAAGCACATCCCCTTCCTGTTTCAACTCGTAGCCGGTCTCCCGAATAGCCTCCCGCAAAGCAGACGCTGCATCCGCACCTATCAGATCGAACTGCCGCTTCGTATGAAATATGATCTC
Organism: Tunturibacter gelidoferens; assembly: GCF_040358255.1. Classification (NCBI taxonomy): domain Bacteria; kingdom Pseudomonadati; phylum Acidobacteriota; class Terriglobia; order Terriglobales; family Acidobacteriaceae; genus Tunturiibacter; species Tunturiibacter gelidiferens. Next base: position 3,865,631 of record NZ_CP132938.1, on the reverse strand, counting down.
TTGGCGCGCATCGAGCACAAGTCCGATTGGGATTCGCGCCTGACGTCCCGCAGACTCGATCAGATCGAGCGCCGTGCCTTGACACCTGAAGGTGACCACCCTGTTCGGATTGTCAACGAGCTTAGGGGCAAACTCTGGCTGCGTCATGCACTTCGAAGCGATTGCGCTTTGGCCTTGCGAGCAGCCCGAGCCGAGCAGAAATAACGCAGTTGCAACCAAGGGGCGTAGCATATCGACAACCTCTAAAAATTAGACACCAAAGCTTATCGCGTTGAGCCAGAATGGATCTCCCTTTAAGAACCGCATCCGCACCGAAGCCGCATAGCCATTGTGGAGCTGATGTCCGCGACTCGGCTGCGGTTTAGCCGAAAATGAAGAATATCGCTAAACCTGCCACGACTCAGCCAACGGGATGATCTAGAGTTAAACGCGACCGCCCTCGGAGCCAACCATGAGTCGCGTCCTGATCCTTGGAAGTGATACCCAAGTCGCCCGAAACATCGGCGATGCCCTCAACACCGCCAGTATCCCCAACGAGTATGCCTCTGGTCGCGCCGACGCTCTGCGCCGCCTTCGCATGCGATCCTTTGGCGTCGTCATCACCTGCGCCGAGAGCTCGGTCGAAGAAGACTTGGCGCTGCTCGAAGAGATGCGCCACATCCGCCCCGGCGTAAAGTGCATCGTTCTCGCCCGCGACAGTACTCCTGACGACGTCATCGCTGCCCTGCGAGCCCGTGTATTCGCCTGTTTTACGCCTCCCTTCGACGAGCGCGCGATCGCAAGCCTGGCCGGCGATACAGCCTCCGACAATCACTGGGAGCACGACATACAGGTTCTCTCCGCCCGCCCCGGCTGGGTCTCCGTCCGCGTCAGTTGTCGCCTCATCACCGCCGAGCGCCTCCTGATCTTCGCGAAAGAGCTCACCAACCATCTGCCCAGCGACGTACAGACCGACATGATGCATGCGCTGCGGGAGATTCTGCTCAACGCCATGGAGCATGGAGCCGCCTTCAATCCAGAACAGGTTGTAGAGGTCACCGCCGTTCGTACAGCACGGACGCTGGTCTTCCACGTACGCGACCCCGGCGCAGGCTTCCGCCAGGAGTCTCTCACCCACTCCGCCGTCGCAAATCCCGCTCAGGATCCCACCGCACATATCCGTCAGCGTGAAGAGGAGGGAATGCGCCCCGGCGGCTACGGCCTGCTCGTCGCAAACGGCACCGTAGACGAGCTGATCTACAGCGAGATCGGCAACGAAGTCCTGCTCATCAAATACGTCGATACTCCTTCCACCTAGGACTCCCACCACAAGAGCCGTCGCCCCAAACCTCATCGCAGGTCTAGGATGAAAGTGTTGGAGAACGGCCATGGAACACATTCCGGCACACAGATGTTCTTTCGCCAATCTAATCACTGCCAGTGCCGGCCTTCCTCCAAACAGCGAACTCGCCTATGCCTTCGCCTCTACCCCCCGGGAGAACTTCGTAGGACCGCCTCCGTGGCATGTATTCACAGGTGCCGACTTCGTCCGGACCACCTCCGACGATCCAGCATGTCTCTATCAGGATGTCGTCGTCTCGCTCGGCGCCAAAGGCCCGCTCAACAACGGACAGCCCACCCTGCACGCCCTCTGCATCGCGGCCCTGAATCCAACGAAGGGCGAGCATGTCGTCCACATCGGCGCCGGCACCGGTTACTACACCACTCTGCTCGCGAAGCTGGTAGGAGAAACAGGAGCCGTAGACGCCTACGAGATTGAGCCAACCCTCGCTCAGCGCGCCACCGACAACCTCGCCGAGCTTCCCCACGTCAAAGTGCACCTCCGCTCCGGAGCAGAGGCGCCGCTCCCCCAATGTGATCTCCTCTACGTAAGCGCTGGAGCAACCCACCCACTCGCCGTTTGGCTTGACGCCCTGCGCCCCCTGGGGCGGCTCATCGTTCCCCTCACGCCCTCGGAGGGATACGGAGCCATGCTCCACGTCACCAAACGCGAAGACGGCACCTACGCGGCTCATTTTCTGACCCAGGTACAGTTTGTCTCCTGTATCGGAGCAAGGGATGAGGCAACCGCGCAAAAGCTCACCAAACTCTTCCGCAAGAGCAGCTGGACCAGGGTCAGGTCGCTGCATCGTGATGACGAGCCCGATGACACCTGCTGGTGTTCCGGCCCCGGCTGGTGGCTCTCAATGAGATGAGTTGAGCAGGACTGTCTACACCCGAGCCACCACGCAAGCCGCAGCCGGCAAATTGCGCCCGAGTGCTACGCCAGCGCCAGCGGCACGGCCTCTTCCCACCGCCCCTGTGCTTTCAGGATCAGTTCCACCACTTCGCGCGCAGTGCCGCGTCCCGCAAGTCTCCGAGTAGTAAAGTGACAGACCGCTTGCAACTCCGGTGCGCCGTCAGCCACACACACCGCCAATCCGGCTCGCCGCGCCAGAGGAATATCAGGTAGATCGTCGCCCATGTAGGCGACCTCTTCTTCGGTCACGCCCGCTTTTTGCATGCACTCCTCAAAAGCCTCTGTCTTCTTCGCCTGCCCGAGATAAACAAAGGTGACTCGAAGTTCTTCAGCGCGCTTCGCAACAGCTGGCGACGCTCGACCGGTGATGAAACCTGTCTGAATTCCCATCGTGTGCGCGAGCGAAAGTCCCTGCCCATCCTGGGCGTTGAACACCTTCATCTCGGAGACGACCGCGGTGCCCGAACCACCAGCGGAAGTCGACGAAATAAGACAGACGCCACCATCGGTCAGCGTGCCATCCACGTCCATCAAGAAGAGTTTGATCTTGCGGGCGCGTGCCAGAACTTCGGGCGAAGCGAGGGTAACGCTGATGTCGGTCATAGGGCGATTCTAAAACAGCGGCCTGCCGTCGGAAGCTGCACTCCATCCGTCGAACGCTCGCCTCCGCATTTGCCGCCACCGTCCTCGCTAAGCGATACTAAAGAGTCCGCGTTACACGGAACAATCGCACGATAGAAGGGTACCGCCAAGAATGTCTACACCCCCAGCCGCTAAGCCAGCATCCGCTGCGCAAGACGCGGCAACCATCAAGCCTGCCACTGGAAAACTAGGCGTCATGATTCCCGGCATGGGAGCCGTCGCCACCACCCTGATCGCCGGCGTCGAAGCCGTTCGCCGCGGTCTCGCCAAGCCCATCGGCTCCGTCTCCCAGATGGGCCACATTCGCCTCGGCAAACGCACCGACAATCGCAGCCCCCTCATCAAAGACTTCGCTCCCATCGCCGACCTCAACGACATCGTCTTCACCGGCTGGGATATCTTCGGTGGTAACCTCTACGACGCAGCCAAGACTGCACAAGTCCTCGACCGCGACCAGCTCGAACAGATCCGCCCCTTCCTCGAGTCCATCGAGCCCATGCCCGCCGTCTTCGACCAGCACTACGTCAAGCGCCTCACCGGCAAAAAAATCAAAACCGGCAAGAACAAGTGCGACCTCGCCAACCAGATCCGCAACGACATCGCGGAGTTCAAAACCAAGACCGATCGCCAGATCATGATCTGGTGCGGATCCACCGAGATCTTCCTCGAGCAGACCGCCGTCCACCAGACCCTCGAAGCCTTCGAGAAGGGCCTCGTCGACAACGACCCCAACATCTCTCCGTCGATGCTCTACGCCTGGGCCGCGCTCAAAGAAGGCATCCCCTTCGCCAACGGCGCACCCAACCTCACCGTCGACATCCCCGCCCTCAACGAGCTCTCCCGCAAGATGAACGCACCCATCTGCGGCAAGGACTTCAAGACCGGACAGACCTTCATCAAGACCGTCCTCGCACCCGCCTTCAAGACCCGCATGCTCGGCGTCTCCGGCTGGTACTCCACCAATATCCTCGGCAACCGCGACGGCGAGGTCCTCGACGACCCCGAGTCCTTCAAGACCAAGGAAGAGTCCAAACTCGGCGTCCTCGACGTCATCTTCCAGCCCGAGCTCTATCCCGACCTTTACAAGGACCTCTACCACAAGGTCCGCATCAACTACTATCCGCCCCGCGGCGACAACAAAGAGGGCTGGGACAACATCGACATCTTCGGCTGGCTCGGCTATCCCATGCAGCTCAAGGTAGACTTCCTCTGCCGCGACTCCATCCTCGCCGCCCCACTCGCCCTCGACCTGATCCTCTTCATGGACCTCGCGGCCCGCACGCCATCACTCCGCGGCCTCGGTATCCAGGAGTGGCTCAGCTTCTACTTCAAAGCTCCCGACAGCGCCCCCGGCGTCTATCCCGAGCACGACCTCTTCATACAATCCATGAAGTTAAAAAACACCCTCCGCCACATCATGGGCGAAGACCTCATCACCCACCTCGGCCTCGACTACTACGGCGAATAGCCAAACCCGATCCAAAACCACCGAACAAAAAAAAGCAGCCGCGACGGACAAATCGTCACGGCTGCTTCTTCCGCTGCTGCTAGCTCTATCGTCTTTGACGTCGTTATTTTCCCTTCAAACAAAGTAGAACGGCGAAGCCCAGTATGTGGATGGCGAAGCCAGTATGTGGAACGCCGAAGCCACGTATGTGGAATGGGGAAGCCCAGTATTTGCCGTCATCCTGAGCGCAGCGAAGGATCCCGACGAATCCTGATCATCCCTAACCGTTCATCCCTCTTAACCCACCTTCTCCATGCTTTGCCGTTGCCGTGTTTTGGACACGCGGAAACCCACTCAATCCAAGCGTAGTCCATTTGTGTTCAGTAACACCGCTACTCCGCCACTTCCATCATCTTCGCCCAAAGCGCCTTCGTCCCCGCATCCGTCTTCGCGCTCACCGGCAAAATCTCCTCCACCTCATGCACTTTTTTCAGCGCTGCCACCGACTTCGCCAACTGGTTATTCGATAGCTTGTCCGCTTTCGTCCCCACCACCAGATAAGGCCGCTGCGTCTGCTTGAAATATGTAATCAACTGAGTATCATTCTCCTGCGGCGGAATATTCGTATCCACCAGGCAGATGCAAAGCGCCAGCGTCTCCCGCTCCGCAAGATAAGGCTCAATAAACGAGGGCCACTCCGCCGAGATCGACTTCGAGATCTTCGCATACCCATACCCGGGTAGGTCCGCAAAAATCAAAGTAGGCCGCACCTTCATCTTCTCTCCCGAACCCTCATGCAGCGCAAAGAAATTGATCGCCCGCGTCCGCCCCGGAGTCGACGACACCTTCGCCTCGCGCGAACCAAGCAGGGAATTGATGAGCGAAGACTTGCCCACATTCGAGCGCCCCAGGAACGCCACCTCCGGCGCGCCATAGGTCTTCGCTTCAGAAGGGAAGTGCGCGACATCGGTCGCAGATAACAGAAAGACAGGATTCAGCCGCATCTCTCAAGTCTACCGTCATCCGGCCGCGCTCTCTCCAAATCGCAACCGGACACAAAAAAGCACCTGCTCCAATCAATAGAGCAGGTGCTTTTTGGAATGAGAAAGCTTCAAACGTTATTCCCTGGGTTCTCTGGAACGAGCCGTGACCGTCACCGGAGCGGTCAAGTGAAAGCTCACCGTGGATTCGGAAGGAATTACAACGTCCTTGTTTCCCGTAAACGCCGCTCCGGCAGTTCCAGCGCCGGCGCCCAGCAGGCCGCCGATCAGAGCGCCTTTGCCGCCCCCGGCCAGCCCACCGATCAAAGCGCCACCGCCGGCACCGCCGCCAATGAAGCCCGCGGACCGCTTACCCTTGCCCGCTTGCTCCTTCTCATAGGTGCTCGTACTCACCGTAGTACCTCCGATCTCGGTCACGGCGATGCCAAGTGCACCTGACCCCTTGAACCGTCCGCGGCCCTTCGCAGCCACTACCGTACCCACCACATGCGCCCCACGCGGGAAGATCGTGCCTCCGCCCGAGCTCTTAACCGGCGCCGCCAACACCCCGGTAAATCCATCCCCAACATTGTTCTTGCTGGCACTAAGCTGTTCGGTCACTGTAACCGTCACGGTAGTGCCGGCCGGAGCGGTCAATCGGACGGGAGGTGGCGGAGGAGGTGGCGGCAGCGGAGCCGCCGCAACGGCTGGCTCCGAGGCTGGAGGTGGAGGTGGTGGCACCGCTGGCATCCCTGTCGTAGGCGATACCGCAGGCGTAACCGGCGCGGTTGCCGCGCTCGACGAAGTCGGAGTCGCAGGCGTCCCATCGGGGTTCTGGCTTTGCGTCGGCGCCGGCGTCGGAGCGGGCGCTGAGCTTTTGCATCCGCCCAAGAGTAGAGTCGCCGAAAGGGCTAAGCTTGCTGCAAGATACATCGATTTCACACGCATGGTCTTCTCCGGTCGCGAAGGATCTGATTGGCGAAGCAGTCTACTCGGATAGATTAGCTCTCTTTCACGAAAGTTGTCTGTAATTTACCCGAGCTGCAGAGAGTAAAACCGATCCTTTTTTGAAGATCTGACCGAGACTGACGACACCAATCAAAATCACGCTGATCGAAATCCACGGACAATTCGACAACAAGCCCTCTACAGTTTCCTTCAAATCTAATCTCGAACTTTATCAGGCCGAAGACTCTGCCCCCACAATCCTCAATCAACGGCCAGCGGACGAAACTGCAAAGAGTTGCATATTGCCGGGAGTCCTTCGTTTTTGCTATAGCTGTCCCGGTCACCGCTTTAACACACGCCACACGAATGACCCAAAAGTGTCACGAGTTATTTAGCAACAGAATGGCCAACCTCGGGTATGCTCCATCATGAGATGTTGAAAAGGTTTCAGTTGTCTTGTAACTGTCCTCCCCCTCAGGGGCCCTCCGACCCGAAGAGGCTCCGTTATCGAAGGAAGTTCCAGTTGCTTCATAGAACTCTTGCATTGACTAGCAATACGATATCTTTTTCCCCAGCCTGTTTCACTCTTGATTCGACGTCGTCCCGCTGGTCAGCACAACCATTACTTTGAACAGCAAACCGCACTACCACCTTTCGGAGGGAACACCCATGATTGGCAATTCTTTCGCCCGGCTGACGGGCTCAAAGCGAAATCTGCTCGCGCTTATGGCATCGAGCGCGGTCTTCACCGCAGGCTGCTCGAATATGGCCTCGACTGCGCCTTCCATCGTTAGCCCCGCCAGCTCCCCCGCTGCTCTCGGTGGGAAGATTCATGGAGGAAATCAGCCGGTCGTGGGGGCTACGGTCAAGCTGTATTACGCTGGTCAGAAATCGGGCTTCCCTCCCACCCTTGGCGCCACCACCACGACAGACGCCGCCGGGTCCTTCGGCTTCACGAAAGACACAACCAACGGCAATCCCGCGGATAACGGTTCCACCAGCACGTTCTCCTGCCCAACGAGCGTAGGAATCTCACCCCTCGTCTACGTCATCTCCACGGGCGGAAACACGCAAAACAACGGTGACTCCAGCCAGAACAATGCAGCAGCCGAATTTATCTCTGTCTTCGGTCCTTGCAATACGCTTACCGGATCCACCTTCATCGACATGACCGAAGTGACGACCGTAGCCACAATGGCCGCCTATCAGGGATTCTTCGATCCCACCACAGAGAGCATCGCCGCCGACGGTACAACCCAACAGACCGCCATCATCACGGCCATCCCCAATACGATCGCTCTTCTTGCCAATCTAGCCACAGGTGCCTCCGTGACTTCAACCACGCTGAGCGCATCCGCCACAGGCAACATCAATCCGGCTGTCACGGTCACCGCGACTCCGGAGCCTGGCAAAGTCAACCTGCTCGCAAATATTCTCTCCGCCTGCATCAACACCGCATCCGCCTCTTCGGCAGCCTGCACTTCGCTCTTTGGGGCTGCGACTCCACCGAACTCCGCCTACACCTCTAACTTCGCACATGGCACTCTCCCCACTGCGACTACCACTCTCCAGGCGATCTACTATCTTTTGTCCAACCCGACCAGTACCAGTGGCGGCACCTCCAACATCCCCACTCTCTTCGGTCTCGCGGGTGGAGTCAGCGGCCCCTATCAACCGGCGCTCGCTACCCAGCCCACGGACTGGACCATCGCTATCAGCTTCTCCAGCACCAGCACCTGCGGAACCGCTTCCACCCCGGGTGGCTTCATCAGCGGGCCGATCGACATCAACATCGACGCCGCTGACAACGTTTGGATCGCCAACTCACAAGCTGCATCCGGTAACCTCTCCCAGATCTCGAGCGCCGGCATCCCCACCACCTGCGTCTTCCTCGGCAGCGGCGGCTCTCTGGGCGGTGCAGTCCTCGATTCGGCAGGTAACACCTGGTTCGGCTCCGGCACCAGCCTCTACCGGTACAACAATGGCACCACTCTTGCCTTCCCGACCACGGTATCGCCCATCGGTGTAACTGCGGATGGCCTCGGAAACGTCTACTTCACCGCAGTCTCCGGCTCCGTCGGTTCTCTCTACAGAATCCCCGGCGCAGCAGCGGCCGCCTCTGCCGTTGCCCCGGTCCAGATCTCAAACGGTGTCGGTACCAACCCGGTTCGCCTCATGCCGGATTTGCAGCGGACAGCTGGCGTCACAGTACAGGGCAACATCTTCGTCTCGACGGGAACAACCTCTGTCGCTGAGGTCTCGCCAAGCGCTGCAGTCGGAAACCTGAATGGATTTGTCACCAGCCCCATCTCCACCTCCGGCAACTCCTACGGTCTCTCTCTCGGACCTCAAAACAACCTCTTCGTCTCGGCCATCGACAGTGGTGCCATCACCGGGCTAACCGCATCTAGCGGCTACACCGCGCCTATCAATGGTGGATTCCCCTTCAACACTCCGGGAACCATCGGCATCGCCACCCCGACCTCCATCGCAGTCGATGGTCGTCTCAACGTCTGGATCCCCAACAATGCAAACGGTACCGGCACCGGTAGCGTAAGCGAACTCGGAAGCCAGAACACCGCAACTGGGCTCTCACCCTCCACCGGCTACCAGAAGGCCTCGACCTTCCTGACCTCCGGCCGTGCCCTCGCGGTCGACCAGGCAGGCAACGTCTGGGTCGCAGGCGATGGTACGAACTTCATTACCGAGATCGTTGGTGGTGGCGTCCCCGTCTTCCAGCCCTACGCGCTCGGTTTGAAGAACGGCCGCTTCCAGGCTATCCCCTAACCTAACGCCGAACCAAACAGTAGAAGACCCCGGAGGCACTCTTCCGGGGTCTTCTCCATTCAGGACCGGCCTTCGTCTACGATCCTGCACCTCCCGCATTCATAGCTCCACTTCTTCCGGTAAAGTAGGTCTAGTTGCAACCAAACCACCACCAACATCCTCTCCGCAGAGTTCCTTTGACCAGTCTTTATGGGTAAGCAGAGCATCCCTCACCCTCTTCGCGCCGAACCCGTACCACTCAGGATCGCACTCGTTCTCCTGCTCTCCCTCCTGTCCCTTTCGAGCCTCCCAGCCCAGACCACCTCCGTCTCAGCGCTGACCATCCCCCTCGTCCTCCCTTCCGCCATCGTCTTCGATTCAGTCGGCAACCTCTACTTCGCCGAGACCGGAAACTACGTCATCCGCAAGGTCGACACGGTCGGCAACATCACGACCATCGCGGGCACCGGCACGCAAGGCTTCTCTGGCGATACGGGCCCCGCCACCACCGCAACCCTCGACTCTCCCCAAGGCCTCGCCCTCGACACCGCAAACGACCTCTACATAGCGGACACACACAACCACCGCATCCGCAAACTCAACCTCACCACCGGCATCATCACAACCATCGCCGGCACCACCTCTGGCTTCTCAGGAGACGGCGCCCCCGCACTCTCCTCCCAACTCAACCTCCCCACCGCTCTCGCGACCGACGCCTCCGGCAATCTCTACCTCGCCGACACCGGCAATCACCGCATCCGCAGGATCACCTCCGCCACCGGCCTCATCACCACCATCGCGGGCACTGGCACGCAAGGCTACTCCGGCGACGGCGTCCTCGCCATCTCAGCCGCCATCGACTCGCCCACAGGCATCGCCGTCGACACCTCCAACAACCTCTACCTCGCCGATACTCACAACCATCGCATCCGCAAGATCACCTCCAGCACCGGCATCATCACAACCATCGCCGGCACCGGACTGCCAGGCTTCTCCGGCGACACCACCCCCGCCACTGCCGCGACCCTCGCGCTCCCACACGGCCTCACCGCCGACGCCTCGGGCAACCTCTATCTCGCCGACACCGCGAACCACCGGATCCGTCGCATCGACGCCGTCACCGGCCTCATCACCACCGTCGTCGGCGACGGCACTCAGGCCTTCGCCGGCGACAACGGTCCCCCAACCGCCGCATCCCTGGACAGTCCCACCGCAACATCGCTCTCTCCCGCCAATAACCTCACCCTCTCCGACACCGGCAACCAGCGCATTCGTCAGGTCGAGACCCAACCCGCCTCAAGCAGCACCATCACCACCATCGCAGGCCTTGGTTCCACCGCCCCCGGAGCGCTCACCCTCACAGCTCCCTCCGTCATCCCCTACGGCACCGGCCAACTCACAGCCTCGCTCGCCACCAGCCCCGCCACCGGCAGCATCACCTTTCTCGAAACCACCAGCGCCACGACGAAGACCCTCGGTACCGCCGCTCTCGTCTCCAACACCGCAACTCTCCCAACCACAAGCTTGCCCGCCGGCGCCTACACTCTCACTGCAACCTACTCCGGCGACCATACCCATCCCTCCGCACAGAGCCCCGCATTCGCCCTCACCATCGCCCCGCAGCAACTCACCGCAATCATCACCCCCATCTCCCTCACCTACGGCCAACCGATCCCGAGCATCAGCGGCACTCTAACCGGAGTCCTTCCTCAAGACGCCGCAGCTCTCACCGTCACCTTCACCACCGCTTCCGCCGGATCGCCCGTCGGCACCTATCCCATCACGCCCGTTCTCACCGGCTCAGCAGCAGGGAACTACACCGTCGCCGCTCCCTCCGCATCCCTCACCATCACCCCCGCCCACACCCTCATCACGCTCAGCGACCTTGTAGCCACCGGCACCACCGGATCGACGGTCACCCTCACGGTGCACGTTGCCAGCAGCACCACCGGCACTCCACTCGGTTCGGTCACCCTGCTCGATGGCAACAGCCCCCTCTTCACCACGCCGCTCTCCTCTTCTGGAGACGCCGTCTTCCTCACCACCACCCTAGCCCAGGGCGCTCACACCTTTATCGCTGTCTATGACGGCAGCTCAAACTTCACCCCCAGCGAATCTGCACCCCAACTGATCACAGTAGGAACAGCTCCCCCATCTCCCGACTTCGCCCTCTCCGCCACCGGCAGCACCGCGCAAACCATCCTCTCCGGCGCCAGCGCCAGCTTTACCTTCGCCGTTCAGACCCAGAACAATCTATCCAGCCCCATCACACTCGCCGCCACCGGCCTGCCGAATCTCGCCACCGCCTCCTTCAACCCCGCCACCCTGCCTCCCGGCGCCACGCCCAACGCCTTCACCATGACGATCGCAACGCCGAAGACCTCCGCGACGAACGGCCCCTCACCCCGCCGCCTCTACCAACCATTCCTCGCAGGAGTATCTCTCCTCTGTCCCATCGCCGGCCTCGCCCTTCGCAGGCGCAAATACACCGCCGCCACAAAACTCGTCCTCTTCATCATCGCCAGCGTCACCCTGTCGCTCGCCACCGGCTGCGGAGACCGCATCAAAACCGACCCACTCCTGACCACTCCCGCCAAAAGCTACACCATCACGGTCACCGGCACAGCTACCTCCCCAACCGGGAGCTCCCTGCAACACTCCGCGACCGTAACCCTCGTTCTCGATCCCGCCAGCTAGAGCAAATCTCCCGTTGCTATAGAGGGTGTTCTGCTGCTCATTTGTTGTCATTCCGCAGCGAAGCGGAGGAATCTGCGGTTGTAGATGCCGTTGCCGTTGCAGTTGTCGTTGCTTGCCCTTTTGTTGTCATTCCGCAGCGAAGCGGAGGAATCTGCTTTTGCCCTTTTTTCGGCAGCTTTATACCAACCGAAATTCGCTCTAAAGCCAGCGCCTCAGCAACTATCCAGGCCCCAGCAGCCGCAGAATAAAAAACACCACCACCCCAACAAAGAAGACCAGCGCCATCCGCAAACCCGGCTCCCGGTTCACTTCCGGCACCAGATCGGTAGCCGCAACGTAGATCGTCACTCCGGCCGACAGCGGCAGCCCCACCCGCACCCAGTCAGGCTCGAGATTAATCACGAGCACGCCCAGCACAGTCATCGCCCCCAGAAATAGAGCCGAGTTCAACGCCGCCGCCGGCCCTCGACCACCGGCCAGCATCACGCTCGCCATCGTAAAACCCTCGGGAATCTTATGCAGGAACACCGCGAAGAACAGAATCCACCCCAGCCAATGCGACAGCACAAACCCCGACCCAATCGCCACTCCATCAAAAAAAGTGTGCGTCGCCAATCCCAGCAGAACCGAGTAGCTCGTCTTCGCAGAAAGAAACTCGTGGTGGTGCGTCTCCTCCCCAAAGTGAAAGTGAGGCACCAGCGAATGTTCCAGCAGATGCACCCCGCAGTACCCCGCCAGAATCAACAGCGGAGCGAACCGCGCATTCACCCGCAGCCCCTCCGGGATCATCTCCAGCACCGCCGCCGCCAGCATAAAACCCGCACCCAGCGCGACAAAGTAGCGCAAAGCCCGCGCCGAAGGCGACTGCCGAACCAACAAAAATCCACCCAGATAATCTGCCAGTCCCGCCACCAGCCCCAGTGTCAGGCTCAACCACAGCGCCGACACCGCTAACTCCTCCGGCCGACGCTCAGCGCATCGCCACCCATCCCAATAAATAACGCGCCCGCGTCAAGCCGCAGCAAACCAATCTCACAGATCTCCATGTTCTTACGATTCTACCGTCTCCTACTGCGACTCACGAGACAGCACAAACACCACACCCAACCCGCAAAAAAAGACGAACCCCTCCAGCCTCTCCGACAACACATGCAGCCGCTCAAAGTCCACGCGCCCCACGTTCCCCGCCGGAGCCGTCTCCACCGCCCCACCCGCCAGCGCCCTGTCCACCTCCATCGCCGGCAGTATCTTGAACTGCGAATAAAATGTTCCCGCCATCATCAGCCCGGTAAGAATCATCTCGATGGCAAACTCCATCCTCGCCGTCACCCCGGCCCGCAGCCACAAAAGCCCCGTCGCCACATAAAAGATCGCGCCGCCCACCAGCCCGATCCAGTGCAGCACCCGCAGCGTTCCGCCCACCACCATTCCCGCTTCGTGCGCACTCGGCAGACTATGAAAAGCCACCGGTGCCACCACAAACGCGAAAAATCCAAGCCCACCAACCCACGCCACCATCGCAAACAACCGCAGAGCCCGCAGCAAAATCTGCATCCTAAATGTGGTCCCTTCCAATCAGCCGTTGAATCCGTTCCTTCATAGGAGGATGCGTAGAGAAAAGATTTCCAATCCCGCCGCTCCCCAGCAGAGGAGCAACAATAAACAGATGCGCATTCGACGGCGAAGCCTGCATCGGAATCCTCTTCGAATAGTCCTCCAGCTTCTGCAGCGCCCGCGCCAGAGCATACGGATTCCCCGTCGTCGCCGCCCCCGTAGCATCAGCCTCAAACTCCCGCGTCCGCGAGATCCAGAGCTGAATCAGCGAAGCCGCAATCGGTGCAACGATAATCATCAACAAAGCCTGCAACCCGCCACCGCCGCGTCTGTCTCTCCCACCACCACCGCCAAACAACGAGGCGTAGTATCCCATCCGCGCGACCATCGTGATCGCTCCCGCCAGCGTCGCGGCAATCGAGCTGGTCAGAATATCCCGGTTCCTAACATGCCCCAGCTCATGCGCCAGTACACCTTCCAGCTCCTCGTCATCGAGCAGCTGCAAGATCCCATGCGTAACCGCCACCGAAGCATGTTGCGGATTCCGCCCCGTAGCAAAAGCATTTGGAGACTCCGTCGGCAGCACATAAATCTTCGGCATTGGCAGCCCCTGCTTCGCCGTCAGCCTCTCCACCGCCGCATACGCTCGCGGCAACTGCTCCCGCGTCACCGACTGCGCGTTGTACATCTTCAACGCTATCTTGTCCGAGAAGAAGTACGTCCCAAAGTTGAAGGCAACCGACAGGACGAACGCAAGCACCATTCCATTTCGCCCGCCAACGCGATCCCCAATCAAAATCAAAAACACCGTCAGCAATACCAGAAGCAACGTCGACTTGAACGTGTTCATCGCCAGCACCTCAAACCACGGGTCCCGCCACATTAGACGTATCTAAACCCCGATCGCCTCCCGGGCCGCCGCGAGCCAGTGCCCGTCGCAACACCACCTCAAGCGCAGCCTTCTGCTCAACATACTCGCTCTCAGTCAATCTGCCCTGCAGCCTATCAGTCTCAAGCGCAAACAGCTCTTCCTTCATCGCTGCCAGCAGGGAACCAGGAGCCGCTGGCCCCGCGCCGACCGGACTCGCCGCAGCCGCCGGCCCGTTCTTCAACATCACCCCCGCACCCACCGCCAGCACCAGCCCAAGCCCACCCAGAATCCACCACTTGTACTTCGCCCACGGATCGTTCGTTCCCTCAGGATCAAGCGGAGTCCCCAGCCCACCACCCGGCCTCGTATCGCTGGCCGCCGCACTTGTCGCACCGCCCGCACCAGGCTGCGCTGTAGCACCCGCCTCCGCGCCACCCTCTCCAGCCGTCGCAGCGGCGCTCGTATCTCGCGGCATCTGCCCGGTACCCGACACAGTAAAATCCAGCGTCTGTGAAGGAGCCACACTTCGCGCCACATAAGTCTGCGCCGTCGTCTCTTCGGTCACCGGCGTATACGGTGCAGAAGGCCCCGGCTTGAACGTCATGCTCTTCGGCATCATCACGGCGATCGTGTCCGTCGGCATCATCACCCGCGGAGAAAACTTCAGGCTCCCGCTGTACGGCAGCTTGTACGTGATCTGAAACCGCGTCTCTCCCGGACGAATCGGAAAGATGAACGCATAGTGATTCGGCTCGCCCAGCGGCACCGGCGAGGCCTGCACCGGCATCCCACCGGGAGACAGCGCCGCCGACCCCTCCACCACCGCACCCTCCGGCAGATAAAACTCAAACGGCCTGTCGCTGAACTGCGTCAACGGCGGACTCGACTCATTCTTCACAAAAAAATTCTCAACCACATGCAGCGACTTCCCGCTCTCATCCGTCTGCAGCCGCATCACGTCCGCCTCGCTGCTCACACCCTTCACCTTCGCCGCAGCGTTATAAACATCCACCTCAACCGACTGCGTCCCCGGCGGCGCCGGCCGAAAATAATTCGCCTTATCATGCGTCACCCGCACCAGGTGAATCGCCTGACCCTCGTTCGCCGGCACATCCAGCGTGAAGCGTCCCTTCGCGTCCGTCTTGGTCCGCGTCGCCTCCTGCATACCCTGCTGCAGACGAATCAACACCACGTCATCGCCAGCCGCAGGCTTGTTCGTCGTCTTATTTGTAACCGTGCCGGTGATCGAATCGGCAACTGCAACGCTGGAAAACGCCGCCACCATCACAGCAGCAGCCACAACAACACGTCGAAGGGAAGAAGAAAAAAATCTCACCATTCAAGTTTACGTCAAACCAACCCCATTCCTACGCAGTTGCAACCGTAGCTGCCACCATTGCAACCGTAGCTGCCACCATTGGAACCGTAGCCGCCGCCGCAATCGCCGTCGTTAGTCCTTGCCGTCATCCTGAGCGCAGCGAAGGATCCCGACAAACTCCACCTACCCATACCGCCCGAACCCACCCACCCAAATCACCACACCACACGAATCGCGCCCGTCAGGCCGTACCCGCCACCCTTGCCACCACCGTTCCTGGTTTTGCCGTCATCCTGAGCGCAGCGAAGGGTCCCGACAAACTCCGCCCACTCACACCGCTCGAACCTTTTCCACCCACACCGCACGAATCCCGTGCCCCAAACCATCGAAGCCGCCACCAACCAGCCTAAGCCCGACTCCGCCGCCCAAAATCCCCACGAGCCTCCAGCGCATCCATCTCCGCAATCACCCGCGCCGCCTCATCCTCAAGCCCCGCCCGCTGCTCCGCATAGTCCTGCTCCGGATACTTTCCAGCCAGATACTCGAAGTTCAGATCCCGCAGGTTCTCGTAAATAACATCCTTCCGCTCCCGCAGATAGTCCACCCGCGTCTTGTCCGCCTGCACAAAAGGATTCCGCTCCGGCCAGAAGATAAACCCAAACAACGCCAGCGTCAGCACCACACCCGCAATCATGCCCATCTCAGTACTCCGTCTCGCGCCGAATCCGCTCGCGCACAGCATCGCCACCCATCACAGTCCCCGCCGCACTCACAGCCCGACGCTGCGCCGACCGCGCCGACCGCGCCGACCACATCTTCACCAGAAATCCCGTCCCAATCGTCGCAAGCAGAAACACCGCCATCGGCGCAATCCAGGCGACGTTATCAAATCCCCCGCGAATCGGAGCCGCCAGCACTGTCGCCCCATACTTAGTCTCGAACCAGTTGAAGATCGAGGTATCGGTCCCCCCACCATCGATCCCCGAATGCAACTCGCTAATCATCACCGGAGAAACCGGGCAACCCACGTGATTGCACTCCAGCAGCACCTGCCCGCATCCGCAAGTGCAGATCATCTCGTGCCCCATCTTCTGGAACCGCGAATCAGGCGTAGCCCCCAGCATCACCACCGCCAGCAAACAAACCAGCCCAGCACCAGCAAAGCGTCGAAAGCGACCAACGGGAGCCGCACCCAAAGGGGTAAACAAGTCACGAAGTGGCCGCCCCACGCGCAGTGGGCCCGTCCGGCAGGACAGCCTTTGCCTCAATCCCTCAAACATGATGAACCTCAGCCTCAATAACCGGCGTCTCTGCCGCAACCCGCGCGGCAGTCCGAGCAAGGTTAGGCACCAGCGCCAAAAACGTCCCCCCCACCACAATCAAAACCCCAATCCATATCCAGTTCATCAGCGGATTCAAAAACACCTTGATGATCGGACGATCGGTATCAGGATTCTTCCCCTCATAGATCACATACAGATCGCTGGCCAGCGTAGAGTGCAGCGCCACCATCGTCGACGAAGTCTGACTCGCAATGTAGAACCGCTTCTCCGGAGCAAGCTGCGTAATCTTCTTACTCCCGCGGAAGACATCCATCAACGCATACTCCGTGTCGTAGTTGCGGTTGCTGTCCTGCGTATAGCTCTTACACACCAGCCGGTACGGTCCCAACTTCAACGTATCGCCAAAGCCCATCTCCTGCTCATGCGACTGGTTGAACGCTCCGCCGGCAATTCCGATGAACATCACCACGATGCCGAAGTGAACAACATACCCGCCATACCGCCGCGTATTCCTTCGCACCAGCAACACAGTAGAAGCCAGCAGATTCTTACCCGTCTGCGTCGCCACTACATTCGCTCCACGCAGAAACTCCGCCCCAATCGCCGTGATCACCCCAGCCGCCAGCGTAAACGTCACCAGCGAAAACAGCGTAGCCTGCCAATCATCGCCAGCCTGCCACGGCCTCACGCCCACGCCAAGCAAAACCACCAACGCCACACCCATCGCGATCGAAGGCAAAATAAAATTCCGTCGAATCGACCGCAGCGAAGTAGAACGCCACGCCAGCAGCGGCCCAATCCCCGTCAGAAACAGCAGAAACAATCCAATCGGCAGATTCACGCGGTTATAAAACGGCGCACCCATCGTGACCTTCGTGCCCTGCACATACTCGCTCAGCACAGGAAACAGCGTCCCCCACAGCACCGTAAAACAAGCCGCCAACAGAATCAGATTGTTGAACAGGAAACTCGACTCGCGGCTCACCAGCGACTCCAGCCTGTTCTCGCTCTTCAAATGATCCCGCTGCTTGAAGAACGTAAACAAACAAACCGCAAACACAATCAGGATGAACCCATAGAACCAATCCCCAATCGAACTCTGCGCAAACGCATGCACCGAGCTCACAATCCCCGACCGCGTCAGCAGCGTCCCCAGAATCGTCAGCATGAACGTCGAGAAGATCAGCCACACATTCCAGCTCTTCATCATCCCGCGCTTCTCCTGCATCATCACCGAGTGCAGAAACGCCGTCCCCGTCAGCCACGGCATCAGGCTCGCGTTCTCCACCGGATCCCAGCCCCAATACCCACCCCACCCCAGCACGCTATAGGCCCAGTGTGCGCCCAGAAAGATCCCGCACGTCAAAAACAACCACGTCACCATCGTCCAGCGCCGCGTAATGTGAATCCACTTCTCCCCCGGATACCGCATCATCAGCGCACCCAGCGCAAACGCAAACGGCACCGAGAACCCCACATACCCGAGGTAAAGCATCGGAGGATGAATCACCATCTCCGGATACTGCAGCAGCGGATTCAACCCAAACCCATCCGTAGCAACCGGCCCCGGCTGAATCGCAAACGGGGGAGCCGCAAAGTTCAGCAGCAGCAGAAAGAAGACCTGAATCCCAGCCAGAATCGTCGAAGCAAACGCCGACAGCCGCACATCCACCTTGTGCCGTATCCGCAGAACAAATCCATACGCACTCAGCAGCCACGCCCACAGCAGCAGCGACCCCTCCTGCCCCGACCACAGCGCAGAGAACTTATAAGCCGCATTCAAATCCCGATTGGTATGGTGCAGAATGTACGAAACCGAGTAGTCGTTCGTAAACGAAGCCCACACCAGCGCAAACGCCGCGCAACTCAGAGCCACAAAACTCGAGATCCCCGCCCGCCGCGCCGTCTCCCCCAGCCGCCCCGCACCGCCATCGACGCCCGCCGCCATCCCGCGCGTACGCCACAAAGCAATCCCACCCATCACCAGTGTGTAGGCGCTCAGTGCCAGAGCCAGCAGAAGCGTAAAACTACCAAACTCCGGCATAGGATGTAGTCGCATGGATTCCTCTGCCTTATTCTCTCAAGCGCAGAGCGTATCAGCAATAAAGCATCGTTTACCGGACAGAGCTATTGCGGCAGCAGGTCGGAGTCGCGCTTCCCATCCCGGACCAGGCCGTGAACTGTCGCCAACAGATGATCCGGCAGCAGCGGCTTCATCCGAAAGGTCACGTTCAAACCCTCATACTGCTCCTCCGCCTCTTCCAGCCCGCTGATCACCAGCACCGGCACCGAGGGGTTCGTCTGGCGCAGAGCCCGCACAAAATCCGCCCCGTTCATTCCCGGCATTACGTGGTCGGTAATCACCAACCGTATCTCTGCAGGGAACTCGCCACCCTGAATCTGCTCCAGTGCCCGTGAAGGGCTCAGCGCCGCAATCACAAAGTACCCGGCCCGTTTCAAAATCGTCTGTCGAGTTGCGGCCTGTACAGCATTGTCGTCAATAAGAAGAAGGGTGGCCGGCATTCGAGAGATCGCTTGTTCCAAAGGAGAATTCACCAATAAATCCAATTCAGAACCTCTTCCAGAAATCTGTGTTAGCGGTGCTGCGAGAGTGATCAGACCAATTCCACAAGCCGTGGGATGCACTATCTCGGTCAAACGTTGGTACTTGATCTCCATCTTTAGGAAAAAAATAGCGAACCGTGCGACATTTTGGCCCTGCACTACGACTTAATGTCCCAAAACCCTCAACATCCTACAAAATTTGGAAGACAACACCAAAACAATTTACAGTTGGCCCCAGTACCATAGAACTACCGAACCGAAAACTGCACCGAACGCCAGCCGCACCTCAAGGGTTACCGTGAATCTCTCTATCATCGACTGGCTCATCATGCTGGTCTACTTCGTCTTCGTTCTGGGCATCGGCTTCGCCCTCAAGCGATACATGCGCACCTCGAACGACTTCTTCCTCGCCGGCCGCTCCATCCCTGCCTGGGTCTGCGGCCTCGCCTTCATCTCCGCCAACCTCGGCGCCCAGGAGGTCATCGGCATGGGCGCCTCAGGCGCCAAGTACGGCATCATCACCAGCCACTTCTACTGGATCGGCGCCATCCCGGCCATGGTCTTCGTCGGCATCTTCATGATGCCCTTCTACTACGGGTCTAAAGCGAGATCGGTGCCCGAATACCTCCGCATGCGTTTCGACGAGAAGACCCGCGCCGTCAACGCTTTCTCCTTCGCCATCATGACCGTGCTCTCCTCCGGCATCTCCATGTACGCCATGGCGCTTTTGATCCAGACCCTCGGCCTCCTCCACGGCGTCATCCCCGACGCCTACGTCTTTCACGTCTCAGTCTTCCTATCGGCAATTATCGTGCTGGGCTATATCTTTCTTGGCGGACTCACCAGCGCCATCTACAACGAAGTTCTCCAGTTCTTCCTCATCGTCGCCGGCTTCGCCCCTCTGGTCTGGATCGGCCTCCGCAACGTAGGCGGCTGGCAGGGAATCAAGCACACCCTTCCTGCCACCATGACCCACTCCTGGCGCGGCATGGCCCACGCCTCCACCAACACCCTCGGCGTCGAGTGGGTCGGTCTCGCCATGGGACTCGGCTTCGTCCTCTCCTTCGGCTACTGGTGCACCGACTTCCTGGTCATCCAGCGCGCCATGGCAGCCGACTCCGAGGTCTCCGCCCGCCGCGTCCCCCTCATCGCCGCCATCCCCAAGATGTTCTTCCCTTTCCTGGTCATCCTCCCCGGCCTCATCGCCGTCACGGTCACCAGCCACATGGCTGGAGCTGGAACTCCGGCATCCATCCAACGCTTGGGTGCCCCATCCTTGGCAGCCCCGTCGCCAAGTGTGGGATCCACAAATATCCCCCTCGACGAAGCCCATCCCCACGGCATCATCCCCCAAAAGACCGACCCCGTCAGCGGCCAGCCCGTCCTCGACAGCCACGGCAACCCCGTCTATAACTACGACCTCGCCATCCCCGTCATGCTCCTCCACTTCTTCCCAACCGGAATCCTCGGGCTCGGCCTCACCGCCCTCCTCGCCAGCTTTATGTCCGGCATGGCCGGCAACGTCACCGCGTTCAATACCGTCTGGACCTACGACATCTACCAGGCCTACATCAACAAAAAGGGAACCGACGCCCACTACCTCTGGATGGGTCGCATGGCCACCATAGGAGGCGTCGCCCTCTCCGTCGGCGCGGCCTACCTCGTCACCAACTTCAACAACATCATGGACGCGCTCCAGCTCGTCTTCTCCATCGTCAACGCGCCCCTCTTCGCCACCTTCCTCCTCGGCATGTTCTGGAAGCGGACCACAGGCCACGGCGCATTTACAGGTTTGCTAGCCGGCACCGGCGCCGCCCTCGTCCACCACGGCCTCACCCTCCCCGCAGACGCGGCCCCCGGCATCCACGGCGGCTGGATCGCCATCCTCCACCACTACCCCAGCGACATGGCGCAGAACTTCTGGACCGCCATCTTCGCCTTCACCGTCAACCTGCTCGTCACCAGCGCCGTCTCACTCGCCACCGCCCCACGCCCCGAGTCCGAGCTCGTAGGCCTGGTCTACTCCCTCACCCCCAAGCCCATCGACACCCACCTCAGCTGGTACCAGAAGCCCGCTACCCTCGGCATCGTCGTCCTGGCCATGCTCATCGTCCTCAACCTCGTCTTCGCCTAACCCGGCATCTGCTGTTGCTTGTTCTTTTGTTTGTCATCCCGTAGGGATCTGCTGGTGTTTTTTCTGCTGTCTCTCGCCTCATTTCGGCCCTAAGCCGCGGAGGATTTTGTCTTAGCTTGCTTTTCTTGTTGTCATCCCCGCAGGGGATCTGCGTTTGCACTTCCCAACCATCCACACCTCAAAGGAGCAACATGGGACCAGACAACCGCGATCGCTCAGGCATCGTACTCACGAACAGTCGTCATCCTGACCCTGAGCGAAGTCGAACGGCGAACGATGCCTCGAAGGATACGTGTAAGATAGGCGCGCACCGAAAGTCGCTCGCTGGACTTGATGCTTCAACCGCAGGAGTCCTCACCATCAACCACTCGGGAGATGGGAGACGGTGACGGCTCCTTGCGGTTCAGGATGCTGATCTACCTCTGGACCGCGTGCTGATAGGAAGGTTTCTGAAAACGAAAGAAGCGACAATCGCAACGATCGCATCGGAACGGAAACAGAAAGATCAGGCTGAGGATTTTATCGAGTGGATGACGATGGGACCGTCTCACTTCACCTTGACTCACACATTCAGGACATTTCGGCATCATGTTTTTGCTCCGGGGAGGCGCAAAGAATAGTCCCACACCGCCGGTTGTAACGGAGCACCACCTTTGTGGGATTTACGCCAGAGCCGCGCCCTCCTCGATGCATAATGAAACCATCAACAAAAAGGACACATCTTGGGACTAGACATCCGCATCCCCCTCGGCCTCATCTTCCTCCTCATCGGAGGCCTCATGAGCGTCTACGGCCTCATCACCCGCCACAGCGCCGACATCTACGAAAAGTCCATGGGCATCAACCTCAACCTCACCTGGGGCATCCTTATGTTCCTCTTCGGCCTCATCATGTACCTCGTAGGCCGCCGCCAAAAATGGCAGGACGACCCCGTCAACCCCCGCCCCTGGGAAAAATCCGCCGGTCCCCGCCACTGATCCATGCACATCGAATAGGACATCACCGAGGCTGACTTCGTCGCCGCGAGATAATTCTCAACCCACTATCCGGCTTCATAGAAAAAATCTATACCCGTATGCCTGCCCGGACACGCTACCCTTGAATCCATGGGTCAGACCTCCACCATAGCCACCCCACTCTCCGCACCCTCCTCCTCGCAGACCCTGCTGCGCGTCCTCACCGCCGCCAGCTTCTGCCATCTCCTCAACGACATGGTGCAGTCCCTGCTGCCCTCCATCTACCCCATCCTCAAGAGCTCCTTCCATCTCAACTTCACCCAGATCGGCATCCTCACCCTCACCTTCCAGATCACCGCCTCCCTCCTTCAGCCCATCATCGGCCATCTGGGAGACCGCACTCCCCGCCCCTTCGCTCTGCCCATCGGCATGACCTTCACCCTCGCCGGCCTGCTCCTCCTCGCCGTGGCACCCACCTTCGGATGGCTCATCTTTGCGGCCTCCTTTGTCGGCATCGGCTCCGCCATCTTCCACCCCGAGTCCTCCCGCATCGCCCGCATGGCATCCGGCGGACGCCACGGCTTCGCGCAGTCCTTCTTCCAGGTCGGCGGAAACGCCGGCTCCGCCATCGGCCCACTCCTCGCAGCCTTCATCGTCCTGCCTCGCGGACAGATCGGCATGGCCTGGTTCGCCATCCCCGCCCTCCTCGCCATCTGCATCCTCATCTGGGTTGGCCGCTGGTATCGCACCACTCACACCAACGCCCCCGCCAACCAGCGCCAAGAAGCCACGCCCCACACCCATCTCTCCCGCGGCAAAGTCATCGGAGCCATCGCAGTCCTCATCGCACTCATCTTTTCGAAGTACTTCTACCTCGCCAGCCTCACCAGCTACTACACCTTCTACCTCATCAGCCGCTTCCAGGTCTCCGTCCGCACCTCGCAGGAGCTGCTCTTCCTCTTCCTCGCCGCAGTCGCCGCCGGAACCCTCATCGGCGGACCCGTAGGCGACCGCTACGGCCGCAAGTACGTCATCTGGGTCAGCATTCTCGGCGTCCTGCCCTTCACCCTCATCCTGCCCCACGCCAATCTGCTCTGGACCGCCATCCTTAGCGTCATCATCGGCTTCGTCCTTGCCTCTGCCTTCTCCGCCATCCTCGTCTACGCGCAGGAGCTCGTCCCCGGCCGTGTCGGCATGATCTCCGGCCTCTTCTTCGGCTTCGCCTTCGGCATGGGAGGCATCGGCGCCGCCGTCCTCGGCAAAGTAGCCGACGCCACCAGCATCATCCATGTCTACCAGCTCTGCGCCTACCTGCCCGCCATCGGCCTCCTCACGTGGCTCCTCCCCAATCTGGAGCCAGCCAGAAAGCGCTAAGAAAGGACACATCTCCCTCACAAATAACCCTCCCTAAACCATCCACACCTCGCCCCTTGCGATAATCAATCCATGAAGCGCCGCGAGATCAAGCAGTACGAGTTCGTTCGCAAGATCGGCACAGGCGGTAGCGGCGTCGTGTTTCTGGCCACGGACACGCTTCTCCAGCGCCCCGTCGTCCTCAAACTCCTCAAGCGCGGCAACCTCACCATCGAGCAGATGCGCGCCACCCAGCTCCGCGAAGCCCGCCTCGCCTCTGCGATCGACCACCCCAACGTCTGCGCCATCTACGACGTCGGCGAAGCCCCCGCCGAAGGCGGAGACGGCGAAGAAGCCTACATCGTCATGCAGTATATCCCCGGCAAGTCCCTCGACAAGCTCATCGCCGAAGGCCCCGCCAGCCTCCAGCTCGTCCTCTCCGCCGGCATCCAAATCTCCGACGGCCTCTCCGCCGCCCACAACCTCGGCATCTTCCATCGCGACCTCAAGCCCGCCAACGTCATGCTCACCGACGGCGGTCTCATCAAGATCCTCGACTTCGGCCTCGCCCGCCGCCTCCGCCCCGACCAGACCGAGTTCGACCCCGGCGGCCCCGTCAACAAGCGCACCCCGATCGCCGGAGCCACCTACACCGCCCGCGGCGGCACCATCGCCTACATGGCCCCCGAGCAGTTCGTCACCGGCCAGTCCAGCGTCCAGTCCGATATCTTCGCCCTCGGCCTCATCCTCTACGAGCTCGCCACCGGCCGCCACCCCTTCCACCGTCCCGACGCCGCAGAATTCCAGTCCATCCGCGCCATCCAGTTCGCCGATCCACCCTCCATCCGCGACATCGCCCCCGACCTCCCCATCGAACTCGAGTCCGTCATCCTACGCTGCCTCGAAAAACAGCCCTCCGCCCGCTTCGGCTCCGCAGCCGAGGTCCGCGACGCGCTCAAGACCATCATGCGCGCCATGCAGCTCGACTCCGTCCTCCTCCCCGGCGACAACATCCGCCCCTCCCACCAGACCCGTCTCCCCCTCGACACACCCGAAGAAGAAAAGCGCACCACCGGCATCCTCTCCATGCTCGCCGAGCGCTTCCGCGAGTCCGGCACCTCCTCCACCAGCAATCAAAACAGCATCGTCGTCCTCCCCTTCGTCAACTTCGGCGCCGCCGACGTCGCCCCCCTCTACGGCTATGCCCTCGCCGACGCAATAGCCACCCGTCTCACCCGCATGTCCACCCTCGTCGTTCGCCCGTCGAGCTCCTTCATGAACATTCCCACCCAACAGCTGGACCCTCTGAGCATCGGCAAAAAACTCCTCGTCAACTTCGTCCTCGCCGGCAACTTCCTCCGCTCCGACAAAGGCTTCGACCTCAACTGGCAGCTCCTCGACGTCCCCAACCAGAGCGTCCGCGCCGGCGGCTCCATCAACGTAGCCTCCTTCGATCTCGTCTCCGTCCAATCAGAGATATGCAACGAGGTCTTCGGCACCCTCCAGGGCTTCGGCGATCTCGCCCCACACGAAACCAGCCGCGTTGCCTCACTCTCCGCGCCCTCGCTCAACCAGGCCCTCTCCGAGCAGTACCTCCAGGCCCGCGCCGTCCTCTCCTCCTTCATGACCCGCACCGGCAGCCGCGACGACCTCAACCGCGCCTGCGAGCTCTTCACCGACGTCGTCAAGCAGGACGAAAAATACGCCCCCGGCTGGTCCGGCCTCGGCATCACGCATCTCCAGTACGCCCGTCACGGCCTCGGCGGCCAGATGCACGTCCTCGAAGCCCGCCGCGCCTTCGACAAAGCCCTTCAGCTCGACCCTGGCTCCGTCGAAGCCAACCTCTACCGCGTCTACATGCTCCTCTCTCGCGGAGAAAAAGAGTCTGCCCGCCACGGCATCGAAAACCTCCTCCAGACTGCAGGCAACGACTGGAACGTCCGCCTCGTCGCCGGCCAGACCCTCCGCATCGACGGCATGTACGACGAGGCCCTCGAGCAGTTCAACGCCTCTCTCCGCATGAACCCTTCAAACGCCGCCATGGTCTACAACCACCGCGCCCGCGTCTACCAATATCAAAACCAGATGGAGCTAGCCGCCGACGAGATCGAAAAGGGCCTCACCCTCGAACCCCGCCAGCCGCTCCTCAGAATCTCCCTCGGCTACCAGCAGATGCGCACCGGTGATCTCCCCAAAGCCATCGAAACCCTCGAGAACGTCATTCGCGACGAGTCCTCCCTCCGCATCGTCTTCCCAACCATCGCCCTCTGCTACGTCCAGCTCGGCGAACGCGAAAAAGCCGCTACCTTCATCGTCGACGAAACCCTCTCCGCCGCCGAAGCCGACAGCGAGATGGCCTACCGCCTCGCCACCTACTTCGCCCTCGAAGGCGACGAGTCCGAGGCCCTCCACTGGCTCCGCCGCGCCATCTACCTGGGCAACGAGAACTACCCCTGGTTCAGCATCAACCCAGCCTGGCGCAAACTAAAAGGCCACGCCGACTTCGAACGTATCCTAGAAGACTTAAAAAAATCCTACCGCCGCAACCAGAAAAACTGGAAGCGCCTTCTGGCCCAGGTCCGCAACTAGCAAACGTGCAGCAAGCGCGGATCAAAGGCGCCGAAGGCGCGTCAGCCTCGATGGCAGATCGCGCCGTGCGCGCAGCACGCCGTTGCATCTGCATCTTTCCGCCGCGAACGGAAAGATGCTCGAAGCGGGTCTCTGCAAAAAACAAACTCGTTACTCTTTTGTCGGTACTGGAGCGGCCGCCTTTGCACTTGGAGCCGCAGTGGCAACCGAAGCGGCTTTGGGTACGGTCACACCCAGATAGCCATCGACCGTCGCTACCGAGATCCCGAGGTTGGAAGCAATTTGAGAGAGCGCCTGTCCCTGCTGCTTCAGCTGGTGAACCTGTGCAGCCTGCGATAGTTTCACCGTGTCGCCGGTTGCCGAAACGGGTTTATGAACGACCTCAGTCGGAGTCGATTCAGCGGGGGAGGGAGGAGCAACGGTCGATTGAGATGACAACGAGCCGGAGATAGAAACAGCCATGGGAGATCCTTTCTTACACAAACGTAAGATCGGCAGGCCTACTGAAGAACATCTCCGTGTCGCAGAACGGCACAAAATCCCGGGATTCGGCGGCATCTGACACCCTTGCACACGCGCCGGTACCATCGCTACGAAGCGGCCTACTGCGAACTACTGCGTAGCTCCCACCCCACCAACCGCACTCGTGTTCAAGCTACTAAGCGGCGACCCACTCAGCGGAGTCAAAACCATCGGCGTAGTCAAGCTAAACACCAGCAGCTCATCCTTCGGCAGCGTAGCCTGACGATCCTGCTTCAACCACATCACCGTGCTGACCCCTGCGCCAATACCCGCACCCACCACAGCGCCCACGCCGCCGCCGATCATCGCTCCCGTCACCGCACCCGCGCCAGTCACGCCGCCCACGATCGCCAATGTCTCCTTGGGATGGTCCTTCCGCTTCAACGTGCCTTCGTTGTTCACATTGAACTCGCCCTTCCCCGTATCGATCAACTGAGCATGAACAATATAGTGCGTTCCATCCGGCAGCGTAACGTCATTGGTCTCCAGGTGCATCAGAGCTGCACCTGAAATCCGCCGTCCGCCGCGAACCTCCGTCACTCGCCCCTCAAGAATCGAACCAACGGGAATGATCACTCGCCCATTCCTCTCGATTGCCTCCGTGACTGTCGCAGAAAATCTCGTCCCCGCGACCGTCTTGTCTGTAGCCAGCGTCTCGCCAATCCGTACTTTCAGCAAAGTCCCTTCGCGCAACGTGCCTTCACGCTCCGGCACACTCGTCACAATCATCGCATCAGGATCGTCCGCCGCAGTCTCATTCACCACAGCACTCGAACCGCCAACCGTTGCGCCCTTGTAAGGAACATACGGCCCATACTCCACCGCCGGCGACGAAGGAGCAACCTCCGGCACATCTGCACTCGGCTTCGCAATCGGCGTCTGCGGAGTCGTCTCCTCTGTGCTCGTGATCACAGCGGAGTCAGGATGAGAGACTCCCGTCATCGCACTCTGAGAAAACGCGGGAGCAGCAGCAAGAACGAGAGCGGCGGTAGTGATGTGCATCTTCATAGCGATACCTCGGTGAAAATTTCGGTGAAACCTCTTGGCCCACTCAGAGCACTGAATTCTTCCAGTACTCTTATCACTCCAAAGAATAAAACTCTCCTCGCCCCAATGGAACAAATTCCTTACCCCGGAACCGACCCTGCTAATAAGCCCTTCAACGCCTTTTTTCACAGACACAAAATCGCGTCATCCCGACCGAAGGCGACGCACTTGTCGCCGCAGTGGAGGGACCCCCGCATTTCGCCTCTGCTGTTGCCTTTGCGGTTGCTTCTACTTGCAATCACACATTGTCCGCCAATTCATCCCCGTTCCAACAACCCTCCCATCCCTTTGCTAGAATCCGACAGGTGAGCCCATCGGACGCAAAGCTGGTCGAATCCATCACCCTTGCCGGCGGCAACACCCTCCCGGTCGACCGCCGCCCAAAGCTCAACGAACGCTTGAACCATCGCATCGTAGCCCAACATTCCGCAGCACCAAGCCAATCAAATTTCAGGAGCAACATGACCGAGATCGTCTCTATCCACGCACGCGAAATTCTGGACTCCCGCGGTAATCCCACCGTCGAGGCCGACGTCCTCCTCGATAGCGGAGCCAAAGGCCGCGCCGCCGTTCCCAGCGGAGCCTCCACCGGCGAGCACGAAGCCGTAGAACTTCGCGACGGAGACAAAGAGCACTATCTCGGCAAAGGCGTTCTTCAGGCCGTAGAAAACGTCGAGACCATCCTCGGGCCCGAGCTCACCGGCATGGACGCCAGCAACCAACGCCTCATCGACGCGACCATGATCAACATCGACGGCACCGAGAACAAATCCAAACTCGGAGCCAACGCCATCCTCGCAGTCTCCATGGCGGTCGCCCGCGCAAGCGCCGAAGCCCTCAAGCTCCCCCTCTACCGCTACCTCGGCGGCGTCAACGCCTGCCTCCTCCCCACGCCCATGATGAACATCCTCAACGGCGGCTCGCACGCCGACTCCAACGTCGACTTCCAGGAGTTCATGGTCATGCCCGTCGGCGCAGAAACTTTCTCCGACGCCCTCCGCTGGGGCACCGAAGTCTTCCATACCCTCAAAGGCGTTCTCAAGAAAAAGGGCTACAACACTGCAGTAGGCGACGAAGGCGGCTTCGCTCCGTCACTCAAATCCAACGACGAAGCCCTCGACCTCATCCTCGAAGCCATCCAACTCGCCGGCTACACCGCAGGCGAAGACATCTCCATCGCGCTCGACCCCGCCTCCAGCGAGTTCTACGACAAAGCATCCGGCAAATACATCTTCAAAAAATCCGACAAGCGCGAGCTCTCCTCCGAAGAGATGACCGCCTTCTGGGAAAACTGGGTCAACAAATATCCGATTATCTCCATCGAAGACGGCCTCGCCGAAGACGACTGGGCAGGCTGGGCTCACCTCACCAAAGTCCTCGGCGACAAAGTCCAACTCGTAGGCGACGACCTCTTCGTCACCAACACCCAGCGCCTCCAGCAGGGAATCGAGCAAAAAGTAGCCAACTCCATCCTCATCAAGGTCAACCAGATCGGCACCGTCTCCGAAACCCTCGAAGCCATCGAGCTGGCCCGTCGCTTCGGTTACACCAGCATCATCTCCCACCGCAGCGGCGAAACCGAAGACACCTTCATCGCCGACCTCGCCGTAGGCACCGGTGCCGGCCAGATCAAAACCGGCTCTGCCTCCCGCACCGACCGCATTGCCAAGTACAATCAGCTCCTCCGCATCGAAGAAGAGCTAGGCCAATCCGCCGAATTCCTCGGCATCGAATCCGTCAACTTCGGCGAATAGGTACTCCGAGGGTTCCTCTAGTGCTTCAGGTATGAGGTTTGCCTCAGCACTTAAGGATGTTCTTTTCTCATCACCCCAAAACCACGTCATCCCGACCGAAGCCGCTCACAGTTTCATCGTGAGCGGCGCAGCGGAGGGACCCCCGCATTTTGCCCGCAGCGCCAACACCCTTCCCACACCTTTACCATCAAACCGCAACCGTCTCACTCTGCGCCAACTCAAACGTAATGTTCACTGACCTCCCACCAACCGGCCGCGTCCGATGACGAACCCCGCGAGGAATCGTCACTAACTGTCCCGGACCAAGCTCGACCGATCCGCTCTCAAATTCAATGGCAAGTCGTCCTTCAACCACCAGAAACGTCTCATCCGAGTTCGGATGGAAATGCCAGTAGTAAGGTTCAACCATCGTGGCAATCCGAACGACATGGTCATTGATCTTAGCAATCGGATGATTGTCGTATCCGACCTGCAACGAAGACTCCGCCGTCAGCGTGATGACCTCTGGAAGCTGCCCATTCATCGTCAACCCTCGCGTTTCAATTGATCCCGCAACTCTCAGCATGCAACTCTTTATAGAGATCATCTCAAAGCGATCCGCACAAGCGAGAGCTCCATCCTAGGCGAAGAACGCGAAGCCCATCATCTCTAGTTTGCAAACCGTTGAACACCCATTCATAATGGCCAGCGATAGAAAAGCCAGCCTAACCGGGATGGAGAACGAATGTCAGGGACCCGCACGCGCAACATCATCTTAGCGACCTCAGCAATCATCCTTTTAGCCCCTCATCTCCCAGCCCAGACCGACGCCTTCGTCCAACGCACCGGAACCAAACTCACTCTTTCCGGCGCACCCTTCCGCTACTCCGGCCCAAACATCGAGTGGCTAGGCCTCGAAGGCTACGGCCCCCACGATCCCATGGGTCCCCGCCTCCCCAGCCACTTCGAGATCGACGACGCCTTTGATACCGCCGCCGAGATGGGCGCCAAAGTCGTCCGAGCCCAAACCATGGGCGACACCGTCGGCTGCCCCCTCTGCATCGAGCCCACCGAAGGCAACATCAACGAAGCCGCCTTCGCATCCTCCGACTACGCCGTCGCCACCGCCCGCAAACACGGCATGAAGCTCATCATCCCCCTCGTCGGCGACTGCGCCACCTGCGCCGGCGGAGGCATCGGCCAATACCTCGCCTGGCACCGCAAGCCAAACCCACAAGACTTCTTCACCGACCCCGCCCTCATCGCCGCCTACGAAAAACACATCGACGCCGTCCTCAATCACCTCAACCCCATCACCGGCCTCCGCTACAAAGACGACCCCACCATCATGGCCTGGGAGAACTGCAACATGTGCGGCATCCTCACCATGCTCTCCCATCCCACACCCGAATCCCTCGCCCAAATCTCCACCTGGTCCGAGACCATCGGCGCCCACATCAAGCAGACCGACCCCCACCACCTCTACCTCGACACCACCGGCCTCTTCCGCTACTACGCCAAAATCATCGACAACCCCAGCACCGACCTCGTCACCTTCGAGTTCTACCCCCACTGGGACGCCCTCCTCGGCCCAGGCGCACCCGCTACCACCGCCGCCACCTTCAGCCACGACGCCGCCACCGTCACCAGCCACGGCAAGGCCTTCATCGTCAATGAATTCGGTTGGGACCGCACCGACTGGAAGACCCCCGCCGACCTCGAACAAGTCCTCCACACCCTCGCCACCGATCCCAACATCTCCGGCGACGGCTTCTGGGCGCTCCAGGCCCATCTCGACAACTTCGGCTTCCAACCCATCCCCGCCGACAGCACCAACCCCATCTTCGCCGAGCACGGAGAATCCGGCCAATGGTGGGCGCTTTACTACCCCGGCGTCAAAACCCTCGTCAACACCGCAGATGACATGGCCGCCCGAGCCCAGCAACTCCGCGCCCACGCCTACGCCATGTCCGGCACCGCTGTCCCCAAGCACGCGATCCCACCGCGCCCCGTCATCACCTCCACTGTCATCGTCGGCCTCATCGCTTGGCGCGGCTCTGCAGGTGCCGTGCGCTACTCCGTCGAACGCAACGACGCAGGCTCAAAAGAATGGAAGTCCATCTGCGACCGCTGCGCCACCGACGCCGATGACCCCTGGGTTGACCCCCACGGCACCCTTGGCGGCATTCAATATCGCGTCATAGCCTGGAACGCAGACGGCATCCCCAGCGAACCCTCCGACCCAAGATAAGTGGAAATAAAGCCGAGCAACGCGAGGCCCGACGCCTTTCACCAGGCAACACAAGGTACACAAGTCACGAAGTGACCGCCCCGCGCGCAGCGGGCCCGTCCGGCAGGACACAAGCAGCAGGACACCTGCATCCAACCACCATGCGCTTAACCCGACAGGATCGTCTCTTCGTCCTAACCGGAGCCGGCATCTCCGCCGAGAGTGGCCTCGCCACCTTCCGCGGCTCCGGCGGCCTTTGGAACGGTTACCGCGTCGAACAAGTCGCCACCCCCGAAGCCTGGGCCGCCGACCCAGCACTCGTCTGGCACTTCTACTCCCAGCGCCGCCGCAACGCCTCCTCCGCCCAACCCAACGCCGGGCATCTCGCACTCGCTCAAATCGAACAACAACTAGGCGACCGCTTCTACCTCTGCACCCAAAACGTCGACGAGCTCCACGAGCGGGCCGGCTCCCAGCGCATCCACCACATGCATGGCAACCTCTTCCAATCCCGCTGCACCCAATGCAATCAACCCTTCCCGGACACCGGCCTCTACGAAACCGCCGAAACTCTCCCCATGTGCACGAACTGCAACGCCCCAGTCCGCCCTCACATCGTCTGGTTCGGAGAGATCCCACTCGACATGGACACCATCTACGACAAACTCAACCAAGCCACCGTCTTTCTAGTCGTCGGCACCTCCGGCTCCGTCTATCCCGCCGCCGGCCTGGTCAATATCGCCAACCAGCAGCGTACCCGCACCATCTACATCGGCCCCGAAGAGCCGCTCAACCACGAAGCCTTCAACGAGATCCTCCTGGGCACCGCCACCCAACTCCTCCCCACATTAGTGCCTTAGAAAAAAAGGCGCCGCAGGCGCGTCAGCCTCGATGGCAGATCGCGCCGTGCGCGCAGCACGCCGTTGCTTGTTCTCCTCCCCGTCCCTCCCCACAAGCTGTCATCCTGAGCAATCTCCAAAAACCTGTCAAGCCCCCAAGCGCACAAAACCCTCGTCAACAGCGAAGATTCGCGTGGCGTATCCACCCCACCCAATCCGCTAAAATAGAAGAAGCAACAAAAAAGAACCCGGCGCAAGCCGGGTCTTCCAATTTAAACCCGAATTAACCAGACCCATAGGTTCGGACCAGTGCAGGTCCAGACCTATGCCGTTTCATTCGAAGACTTTGCACACATTTCACCCAGTGGGGGAGGGAACACAATGCAGCAAACAGTCACCAGCACCAACAACGTCAAACCGAAGCGCTACCAATGCCGTCACATCTTCACCGACGGCCATCGCTGCGGCAGCCCATGCCTTCGCGGCGAAGAGCTCTGCTACTACCACCACACCACCCGCATACCCACCACCGGAGCCCGCCGTCGCCGCTCCCGCCGCACCGCCTTCGATCTGCCCCTGCCAGAGGATCGCTCCGCCATCCAATCCTCCATCGGCCAGGTCCTCCAGCGCATCGCCTCCAACGACATCGACTCACGCCGCGCCGGACTCCTCCTCTACGGCCTCCAGATCGCAAGCCTCAATCTGCCCCGCGATCCCGCCCGCCAAACCACGCCCCCGGCAGACACCGTCGAAGAGATCCTCCACGACCCGGCCTTAGGTCTCCTCGCTCCACGCTCCGAGGTCGGACAGGCCAACTCTCGCCCCAGCCCCGTCGCCGAGCTCCTCGATCGACTCGGCCTCCTCGAAGACGAAGAAGCCATAGAAGAAACCACCACAGACACCTCAGAGCAGCACCACAACGACGCAACACCCGCTCAGCACTCTATTCTCCCGGCAGTCCACGCCGCCGTCGGCCCTCCTGCGTGCTCGTCGCAATCGGTTCCATCGAACCCCTGCAATCTAACCAGCCCTGCCATGCCTCACCAGAGCAAGCGCGGTCAGATCCTCGTCCTCCGTCGCATGTCCAAATGGAAGATTCAGCCTGCGATACCAGGGAACTTGCTTGAACTCCTCAGCTGCCTTCAAGGCAGCCCGGCAAAGCTCCGTCGCCGAATGCGTCGCCGTCTCCTCCAGAAGAGGAATCAAACGCTCCACGCCGAAGTGTGTCCGCCCATGCCGCGTCTCCATCACGCCCTTGGTCACCAGCAGCAGCTTCGCCCGCGGCTCAAACGCCTGCATCGAAGGCTCATGGGTCAGGTGCGTAAACAAACCCAGCGGCGCAGCTTCGCTAGGCAGAATCCGCGCACCCTCCGAGTCGTGAAACACAGCCGTCATACCTCCCGCATTAATGTAAGCGAGAACTCCCAGCGAAACGTCATAGCAACCCAGAAAGGTCGGCGAAAAGCGAACCCCCTTCGCAGCCCGGATCAACTCGTGATTCACCGCCTGCGCCAGCCGCGCCGTGGCGTCCATCACATTCGTGCCCGCCGGCCCCAGCAACTCCGTAGCACTCCCGCGGAAGATATCCTGAACCGCGGCCGCAATCGGCTGCGTCGCCTTCTTGGTCCCGGCAATATCCGTCATCAGGAAGATCACGTGCGAGCCGAGGTCGACCGCATCGAAGAAGTCCCCACCCGTTCGGACGGAGTGATACTCAGCATGCAGATCGACACCCTGCATCTGCCGCAGGTCCATCGGTCGAGGACTTCGGCCCATCGCAGGCGAATCCGTGTGAGACGACATCATGGCATGACCCACCTGATTGGAATCTTTTCGCGATTGTAACCCCGCTCGTTACCCACTGGCCCATCGAATGACAGTCCTTTTTATCAGCCGAAAGTTTCACTCAAAATCTCGCTCCACTCCAAAGCCGCCCAGAAATTCACCGCTCCCCCGTTGTTGATATCCTCACCATAAGCCTGCACCACAACCAGACAGCAGCGAGAAACGAAGCCATCATGCCCAAAGCACCAGTAGTCCTCACCATCCTCGACGGATGGGGTTCCCGCGCCGAAACCCACGGCAACGCCATCGCCCAGGCCCGCAAACCCACCTACGACGCGCTCCTCCGCGACTTCCCCAACACCCTCCTCCGCGCCAGCGAACACTTCGTCGGACTCCCCGACGGCCAGATGGGCAACAGCGAAGTAGGCCACCTCAACCTCGGCGCCGGCCGCATCGTCCGCATGGACATGACCCGCATCGACACCGCCATCCTCGACGGCTCCCTCTACACCGACCCCACGCTGGTCCGCGCCTACGAACTAGCCGGGCAGAAGGGAAGAGCACTCCACCTCATCGGCCTACTCTCCGACGGCGGCGTCCACTCTCACCAGCGCCACCTCGACGCCCTTATCCGCATGGCCGCCCAACACAAGCTCACCCGCGTCTACATCCACGCCTTCATGGACGGCCGCGACACCATGCCCACCAGCGGCCTCGGCTACCTCGAGGAGCTTCTCCGCAAGTTCAACGAGTACAACGTCGGCCTCCTGGCCTCGGTGAGCGGCCGCTACTACGCCATGGACCGCGACCTCCGCTGGGAGAAAGAAAAACAAGCTTTCGACGCCCTGGTCACCGGCCATCCCGAAGGCGGCCGCTACAACGGCCCCACCGCACGTATCCGCGAACTCTACAACAACGGCATCACCGACGAGTTCATTCCACCCTTTACCTGCATGAACCCGACCGACGACACCCCCGTCGGCCTCATTCGCGACGAAGACGTCATCGTCAACTTCAACTATCGCGCCGACCGCGTCCGCCAGATCACCCGCGTCCTCACCAGAAAGTCCGGTCTAACGGCAGACCCCATCGGAAGCCAGGGTCACCAACTCCCCAAAGCCGCCGAACTCGACGCCGAGATCCCCCTCGACCTCATCCCCTCCAACCTTCACTACGTCTGCATGACTCAGTACGACAAAAACTTCAAACTCCCCATCATCATCCCCGCCGAGTCGATGGACAACCTCCTCGCCAACCTTATGTCCCAGGCCAACCTCCGCAACCTCCGCGTCGCCGAGACGGAAAAGTACGCCCACGTCACCTACTTCTTCAACGGCGGCATCGAAAAACCCTTCCCCGGCGAAGACCGCGCACTGGTCCCCTCACAAAAAGTAGCCACCTACGACCTCGCCCCCGAGATGTCCGCCGCGGGCATCGCCGACGCCGTCATCAAAGCCGTCAACGACACTGCCTTCGACGTCATCATCGTCAACTTCGCCAACGCCGACATGGTCGGCCACTCCGGCATGATGGAACCCACCATCCGCGCCGTCGAGACCGTAGACACTCAACTAGGCCGTATCTATAGCGCAGTAAAGCAGAGAGGTGGCGCGTTACTCGTCACCGCCGACCACGGCAACGCCGAGATGCTCATCGACCCCGCCACCGGAGGCCCCCACACCGCACACACCACCAACCCCGTACCCTTCCTCTACATCACCGACGCCGGCAACACCCCCATCCTCCGCGAAGGCGGCAGCCTCCGCGACATCTCCCCCACCATCCTGTCCTTGCTAAACGTAGACCAACCCAACCAAATGACCGGCGGCAACCTCCGCGCGCAACCCAAAGCCGAATAAGAATTTTTCATCCGACCAAAGGAAGGACCCACACACACCTGACCCATCAAGACCGGTACACACGTCACGAAGTGACCGCCTCCCGCGCAGGGAGCCCGTCCGGCAGGACACATCTTTCGCCACAATGACAGACACGCGAAGCGCCGAGCAGTACTTAAGCGATATTCGTAACCGTCCCATCCACCTTCTTCGTAAACGAATGAATCACCCGCCCCTTCTCATCGAGATGCCGTAGCGTAAGCGTCTCCGGCGTCACCTCCAGATCGCTGAACCCATAAACCCGCTGCGCATAGGGCCCACGCTGAGCCTCATCAATAACGAGCGGATAAAGATCCGCCCCACCGCCACCCGACAAGACAAACGAAGTAGGATGTCCCTCAAACTCCAGGTGCTGCATATCGTGGTCATGCCCCGCCAGGTACATATGAGCCTTATGCTTCCGCAGCAGAGGCTCCCAGTCCCGCACCAGCACCTTATGATCCCCATGCGGCCCATTCGAAAAGATCGGATGATGCCCCATTACGACCAGAAACGGAGTACTCCGAGGCTTCTCCAACTCCGCCTCCAGCCAAACCAACTGCTCCGCCTGCTGCTCCGGAGTCAGCGTGAAGTCCGCACCCTTCTTCGGCCTTCCATCTGCGTGAGGCATATTGCTATCGAGTGCAATCACCGTCATCAACGGCTTCTTCACCGGGAACTCGAAGCTATACCAGAGCGAAGGCATCGTCCACCGCGTCCCGCCCGCCTTCGCGTACTCTAGCTCCGCCACAACCTTGCTCATCGGCATCGTCTGGTAGTCATGGTTGCCAGGAATCGCATAGGCCGGACAATCGAACACGCTCGACGGATACATCTCTTCGAACTGTGTCTTCCACCGCACATCTTTCGCCCCGCCCGGCAGCGGCCCATACCAGTTATCACCCAGCATCAGGAGCCCCTCGGTCTTGAACCTCTGCTCGCGCACATACGCCTGCATCGACTTCGCCACACGGCTCTGCGCCTCAAAGTCCTCATACCCCCAATCCCCCACCATCAACAACCGTGACCCACCACCCGGCCCACCATGCTTCGCAGCACCCAGCGCCGGCAAACCACCAAGTCCGGCCAACGCACTGAACGCAAAACTCTGCCGCAGAAACCGCCTACGCGAATACGTCTCATCAAACCCCATACGTCTCCTCGAAATTGCAACTCTTGCAACGATAAGACGAATCAGCGGCAAGGAAAGCTGCTACACCCGGGTTAAAACTCGCGCCGCCCTTCCATCGCCCGTGTCATCGTCACCTCATCGGCATATTCGATATCGCTTCCCGCTGGCACTCCCGTCGCAATCCTCGTCACCTTCACATCACCCTTCGTTTTCCTAAGTTCAAGCGCCAAATACCCTGCCGTCGCCTCTCCCTCCGTCGTCGGCGAAGTCGCCAGAATCACCTCATCAATATCCGACAAACGAGTCAGCAGATTCGTAATCCGCAACTGCTCCGGACCCACTCCACCGATCGGAGAGAGCGTCCCGTGCAGCACGTGATATACGCCGTTATAACTCCGCGTCTTCTCAATCGTCGCAATATTGGTCGGCTCTTCCACCACGCAAACCAACCGCTGATTTCGCACTGGGCTCATGCAATACCCACAAGGATCGATGTCCGTAATGTTGTTGCAGGTCGAGCAGAGCCGCAGGTGCAGCTTCAACTCTCGTATTGCTACTGACAACGCCTCGGCATCGTCGGCCGACGACCGCAGCACATGAAACGCCAGCCGCTGCGCACTCTTGGAACCAATCCCTGGCAGCTTTCTTAGCTCTTCAATCAGCCGCGACATCGGCTCCGCAAAACGACTCGGTGTGGCATGGAAAGAACCAGTCACTTAGCCCAACCCCGGCAGATCCGGCAAGCCCAACCCACCCATCATTCCGGCCACGCTCGACTTCATCGCTTCATCTGCCCTCCGCCCTGCTTCGTTCACTGCTGCTGCAATCAAATCTTCAAGCAACTCAAGATCGCTCGCCGAACTGCCCATCGCCGTTGGCTCAATCTTTACCCGCAGAATCTCTTTTTTACCGTTCATCCGCACCGTCACCACCCCGCCGCCGCTCGAAGCCTCCACCACCGTTGCAGCGAGCTTCTTCTCCATCTGCTCCTGCATCAGCTTCGCCTGCCCCATCATCTCTTTCATCTTCCCCAGATCAGAAAAGTCCATCTTCACCCCCTTTGGTGCTGTAATGACTGGCTAGTCGTTATCGCGCAGATCGATCACATTCCGAACTTCGGCATTGAACAACGTCTGCGCCCTTTGCACAATTGGATGCTCCAACGCCTTCGCCTGGACGCTTCCGCTCTTCGCTGCTCTCGGCTTTTTTGCGTTAGCGGCATTCTTGACGCCCGGCAGAAACATCAGTTTCAACGCCCCAACCCCCGCATCCCGCAACGCAGCTCTTATCAGTTTCTCCGCCTCCGCATTAATCACCATCGAAAGCATCGTCTTCGAGAGCTCCGTCTGCACCCGGATCTCGCCCTCTGTCACTGTCCACTCTGCATCCGCCAGAGCATCAGCCGGCGTCGCCAGATTCTTCGCCGCTAACAAAGCATCTACGGCCACCCTCTGCAGTTCCT
This sequence comes from Tunturibacter gelidoferens, assembly GCF_040358255.1. Lineage (NCBI taxonomy): Bacteria > Pseudomonadati > Acidobacteriota > Terriglobia > Terriglobales > Acidobacteriaceae > Tunturiibacter > Tunturiibacter gelidiferens. The sequence goes on along the minus strand of NZ_CP132938.1, from coordinate 3,826,662 downwards.
CCGCGGAATGTAACGAAGTCAGTTGCATACCAGTGCTGCTCGCACTCTCAACGGGATCTGCCCTCTCAACCGACATTTCAGTCGGCTTCTCCATCAACGGCGAAGGCACGTCTGCTGTCTCCGCACGATCCTCAGTCTCCACGAGTGCGGCTCCTATCGCATCGCCGTCAGTCAGCACCGTCTCCGCAGGTGTCGTTACCTGAGCCAGCGTGGGCACCGGCACAGGCGTAGGCGCCGCCATCGGCACAACAGGAGCAGTAACAGGTACAACAGCGACCGGCGAGGCCACTACGGCCCGCTCGTCAAACCGGTTCCTGTTCTGGTCCCTTTCAAAGGGAGAAAAAGCTGGTCTCGCGCTCGCCACCGTTGCGCTCGTCTCTAACACACGCGCCGTCGCCGCTCCGCTTACCGGATTCCTTGGGGGCGTCCCAGCGGGTGTGCTCACTGGCCTCGCCGTCGCTACTCCAGGCCCTGGCCGTGAACCGCCGCCAACAGGGAACTGGCTCAACACCTCTTCAATCGGCAGCAACCGCCGCAGATGCACAAGCTTCAGCAATCCCAGCTCGAAGTGGAACCGCTGCTCCTGCCGATATCCCAGCTCATCAAACGTCCTCAGCATCACCTGCAGAAAGCGCGTCAACTCCTCTTCGCTGAACAACGCCGCCGACCGCCCCGCGCGCCGCTGTTCATCGGCCGAGATCTGCAGCAACTCCCCTGCCACCCCATCCGCCCCAGCCCCATCTACACCGATGCCCGCAATCTTCGCAATTACCGTATTCCGCAGATACCTTACAAACTGACGCGCCAGCTGCGCCGGGGAGTTTCCCGCATCCAGCAGTTGATTCGCAACCGTAATCACCTCGGCGCTGCGATTCCCATCCACCGCCTCAAGGATCCGCTCAAACACTGCATTCGGAACCGTCCCCATCAGCTCCCGAATCTGCCCTGCATCCAACCGCGCTCGACCATCCTCCACCGGAGCGCTCGCAATCGCCTGGTCCATAATCGACAGCGCATCGCGCATCGACCCATCGCCCGCCTCGGCAAGCAGACTCAGCGCAGCCTCATCCGCATCCACGCCCTCCCGCTCCGCAATACCGCGCAGCTCGCCCAGAATGTCCACCAGCTTCACCGCATGAAAGCTGAAGTGTTGACAACGCGATCGCACCGTCTGCGGAATATCCTCCGGCTGCGTCGTCGCCATCATGAAGACAATATGATCCGGCGGTTCCTCCAACGTCTTCAACAATGCATTGAAGGCAGCATCGGTAATCTGGTGAGCCTCATCCAGGATGTAGATCTTGTACTTATCTCGCGCCGGACGATACCGCGCCGCATCCCGCAGCTCGCGAATCTCATCGATCCCGCGATTGGTCGCCGCATCGATCTCGATCACATCAACCGCATTCCCCGCCTTAATCTCCGTGCAGCTGTCGCAAACCTCGCAAGGCTCTGCCGTGGGCCGCATCGGCGACCCAATCGCATTCCGGCAGTTCAGCGCCATGGCCAGAATGCGCGCAATCGTCGTCTTTCCAATGCCGCGATGCCCACTGAAAATATATCCATGCGCGATACGGCCTTGCGTCAGCGCATTCATCAGCGTCACGGTCACGTGGTCCTGCCCTGCAACATCTGCGAAACGCTGGGGCCGGTATTTCCTAGCAAGTACCTGATATGCCATATAGAAAAGGTAGGGAAGTCACAATCGTCGCGACAGGTCCGCAGACTCTATTGTATCGCCCATCGCCAAGCCAGTTATCCTCGGAGACGAATGGCGCCGAAGGCGCGTCAGCCTCGATGGCAGATCGCGCCGTGCGCGCAGCACGCTTTAGCTTTTGCAGTTCAAAACTAGCGCCCAGCCTTAGCCAAAGCCCGAGCCTTCCGCGCCCGCCGCTTTACCTCAGCCTCGCTGAACATCGTACCCCGGCACTTCTTCGCGCCACAGTAGCAGTTCTGCTCATCATCGTCGCTGTCATACAGGTTGTACTCATAAGTCAGCTCCTCCCCAGCGGCGATATCCCGAATCGCAACAACAAACACTCGGCCATCGACATTCTCCGACTCGCAGTTTGGATCGCAGGAGTGGTTGATAAACATGGCAGTTCCAAACCCGTCGATTACCAACCCATTCTCCCCACAACTGAAAAGGTAAGTAATATCGCGGTCCTGGTACCTATCGTCCGCCTCATCCTTGGTAAACCGCGGCCCGTCATACTCGCAGACTCTCTTACCTTTTTTTATCGCCCGAGTGGTATAGCAGCCCGCCGCATGAATCGACGAAGAACGGATAATCAGCCCATCAACCATAGTCAAAGAAGTTCCATCAAATAAAATAGTGGCAGGGAAACAGCCAAGGTGAGCTGACTATAACAAACCGCCTCGCAACACCGTCAAAGTATCGAACGAGAACTCTGAACCCTTATGGCAGTCGGCTCTAAAATTCGCGCATTGCTAGCTGCGTTCCTGGTCTCCGCAGCCTGCCACGCACAGACCGCACCTGCGCAAAATCCACCCGCGCCATGCCCGGCTCCCGGCCAGAACACATCTCAGCCGGCCGCGCCATGCCCCCCGCCTCCACAGACAAAGAAGCCTTCAGCCGCTGAGCAGTTTCCGTTCCCCGGCACTCCGGCAAAGCCCGCAACTCCTCCGCCCGACGCCCCCAGCTCCACCACGGCACCCTCCTCCGCTGCAGAGGAGCATCCATTTCCCACAACCCCAGCTTCCAGGCTCCCAGGCGACGACTCCAGCAGCAGTTCCAGCTCCGGCAGCGCAGACTCCGACGCTGTTCCAGACACAGACATGCCCAAGCCGGGCACCGAAGGCAGTTCCGTGCATCGCAAGCTCCCCAAGGTCAAGCGCGTTCAGACCGATGACGAACGAGTGGATGAAGATCTGAAGGTCGCGAAGTTCTACATGCGCGACGATAATCTTCCGGGCGCCTATCTTCGCGCCCAGGATGCCGTCAAAACTCAGCCCGATTATTCCGCCGCTCACTACGCCCTCGCTGAGATCGCACAAAAGATGAAAAAGAAAGACGAGGCGATCGCCGAGTTCCAGACATACCTAAAATTGGACCCCGATGGCGAAAAAGCTAAAGAGGCTCACAAGGCGTTGGATCAACTAAAGTAGTCTTCCATCCGTAGAGCCTTGCCCGTTCGCACCCGGCAGAGAACACTAGCCGCCGCGCCTGCAACCGGTGTAACGTGATCCTGCCTTATGAACTCCACCCTCCACCGCCTTCAGCGCGAGATCGCCTTCTCCCTCAACGGACTCGACGCCGCCCAGACACAGCTCCGACCACCCTCGCGCCCACAGAAGTGGACCATCCAGCAAATTATGGAGCATCTCCTGCTCAGCTACTCCGGCACCGAGCTGGCTCTGAATGCCCGACTCACCAAGCGAGCTCCCACCCGCGCAAAACCCAGCATCCCGCAGCACCTGGGCCAGTACACCCTCATCCGTCTCGGCTACTTCCCACACGGACGCAAATCCCCGCCTATGGTTACGCCGGCTCCAACCGAGCACCCACTCTGTGGCGAAGAGCTCACCACCGCCGCAGCCGAACACCTGGCTCACCTCGATCTGCTCTGCGCCGAAGCGGAAGAACTGTTCGGGACCAAATGCAAATTCGCGAGCCACGCGATCCTCGGCCCGCTCGACGTAAATCAGTGGCGAAAATTCCAGCTCATTCACGGCGAGCATCACCTCAAGCAGATTCTCGCCATCCGTAAAGCCCACAGCCTGATGCCCGTCGAGCGAGCGGCCAACTGAGCGCCTGAAACGCTCCTTTGGAAGACCCCGATCGAACCGGCGGCCTACTCTTCGAACCCGCCTACCGCAGCCTCAGCCGTCTCTTCCTCCAGATCGTCCTCGACACGCAGATACCGCCGCATATACCGAAGCGGCTCCTCGGCCGCAGCCATCTCCTTCAGGTGATACAGCCAGGCATCTTCACGCGCGCTCCGTCGGGTATATCCTTTGCGCTGCACAGTCCCGATCGACCCATCCTTCATCTTGCGGGTAAACGACTGCATCGGAACCTGAAAGGTCATCAACTCCCCGGGCTTCCAAAAAGTCGACGCGAACTCATGCGAGAACAGTAGCGCATAGTAACGACGTTCGGCCGCCAGCATCTCCACCGCATGACGGGCGCTCTGCCACGGCAGCCCAAGCTTCCCCACATACCATCTACGAAACTCGAACCCGTTGGTTCGCGCCTGCCCGATCAGTAACTGAAGCAACTCAACCCGTGTCATAAAGTCCGTTTCACTTTTAAAGAAAGATACCGCAGCATCCGGTCAGTTCCGTGCCCAAAGGGTACAGTCTGCAGTGACGTGCGTCCAATTCCGTGTACGCTACCAGAGAAGTATTTTCTACATCTCATTCTGTACAGGAAGTATCGACTCCCATCAGCGCTTCGAACCCCCAGGCCCGGAGAAGAGCCATAAAACTCAGCGTAAAAATACTCAGCCTCGTTCTTGCCCTTACGTTGGCAGTTCCGGCCTACTCGCAGTCCTATAACGCCGCTTTACACACTGACCCCGTCAACCTCACCCCCGAGGTCCGCGACGCCTTCGAACACTTCTACGACCTCGACTATGAGGGCGCTCTCACCCGCTTCGAGGCCGTCCAACGAACCAACCCGCAAAGTGTCATCGCCATAGGCAACGTTCTCCTCACCATCGTCTTCCGCGAACTCTACCGCCAGGACCTTCTCGATACCACCTACTACGCCCACGACTCCTTTCTTACCTCCAAACGCAACGTCCCCGTCCCACAACCCATTCGCGACCGCATCGAGTCCCTCACCAACTCCGCCGTCGCCCTCGCCGACCGTCAGATCAAAGCCAATCCCAACGACGCAAACGCCTATTTCGCCCGAGGCTACGCCCGAGGCATGCACGCCGCCTTCATCACCCTCTGCGATCACAGCTACGTGGCCGCAGCCCGCCAGGGGCTAGCCTCACGCAACGACAGCGAAGCCACTCTCAAGATCGACCCCAACTACGCCGACGCCAAGATGGCCATGGGCATCCAGCAGTTCGCCGTCGCCAGCCTCCCGCGCCTCGTACGCATGCTCGTAGGAATCGCCGGTGTTGGCGGCAACAAAGAAAAAGGCCTCGAACTTCTCCGCGAGTCTGCCGCACACGGCATCGTTACGCCTATCGAGTCCCGCACCGCCCTCTCTCTCTTCCTCCGCCACGACGCCCGCTACGCCGAAGCTATCGTCGTTCAGAAAGGCCTCGCCGACCAGTATCCCCGCGACTTTCTCTTCCGCCTCGAGGTCGCCAACCTCACCAAAGACTCCGGCAACGGCCCCGGAGCCATCGCCCTCTACAACTCCATCCTCACCGATGCCAAAAAGCCCGGCTACTTCATCGGGCCACGCCTCCATATGACCTACTTCGGCCTCGCCGACACCCAGCGCGGCCAGATCCAGATCGCCCTGGCCGCCCAAAACTACATCCTGGCAGCTGCACAACCCACCTGCAGCGACTGGATCCGCCACCGCGCCCAACTTAACGCCGGCGAGATGTTCGATCTCCTCCACAAACGCGACGAAGCCACCAAACAGTACGAACTAGCCTCAGCCGGAGGTGGCGACCAATCCCAGTCCGACGCAGCCCACCGCTACCTCAAGACCCCATACACCGGCAAATAATGGGGTGTGTACCAGACATAAACGGGTAGGTAGCACGCACCAACGGATGGCGTAGCAGCACGCTCGCCAGGAGGTGTCCTTCCCAAAACCGGTCCCTTCGCCGTCATCCTGAGCGCAGCGAAGGATCCCGAAGAACCCTGACCTGCCACGACCTGTCCTCCCTTTTCAACCCATCTTCTCCAAGCCTTTGCCGTTGTCATTTCTTCATTCCCTCTTAGGACCGACACACGTGTAGTGGGCCGTCCGTCAGCGCATGCGCGGCGAAAACAACCGTCAAGCGCAAGCAAAGTTCGATCGGATAACCGGCGTAAGTTGTCGCACGCCGAACCTAACGCTCCTCCCCTCAAATCCTGCTAGCCTGAATCAAACTTATGCGCTCTCAATTCCTTCTCGCAGTCCTCCTCGCGCTCGCCAGCACTCTATCCGCCCAGCAGCCCCCCCAAACCAACTCCAGCGTCCTCGACGCCAACGGCACCGCCCACATCACCCGCGTCATCCCGGTCCCCACCACCATCAGCTCCGAGGCCCAAACTTCCCTCCGCCGCCCCGCCGACGCCGAACACCAGACCCTGGCCGAGCGCCGCACCACCACCGACGCCTGGCAGACACGCGCCGGCGAAGCCTCCCGCAAAGCCTACCCCGTCAACATCGAATCCCTCACCATCGCCAACGTCCCCGTCCGCAACATCCTTCCCCTCGAAGACAAACACCCCGACCACGTCCTCATCAACGTCCACGGCGGCGGCTTCAACTCCGACTCCGGCTCCTTCACCGAGTCCATCCCCATCGCCAACCTCACCCACACCCGCGTCGTCTCTGTCCTATACCGCCTCGCGCCCGAGCACCCCTTTCCCGCCGCCGTCGATGACACCATCGCCGTCTACCGCGAGCTCCTCAAGACATACAAACCTGCCCACATCGCCCTCTACGGAACCTCTGCCGGAGCCATCCTCACCGCCGAAGTAGCCGTTCGCCTTAAGCAGCTCAACCTGCCTCTCCCCGCCGCGCTCGGCATCTTCTCTGGCATGGGCGACTTCAGCCAGAACGGCGACTCCTGGTCCATGTACGCCCTCCGCGGTCTAACCGGCAGTCTCCCCGTTGCCGGCACCCAGCCACGCAGCACCGAGTACACTGGCACCACCGATCCCAAAGACCCCGTCCTCTCGCCCCTCTACGCCGACCTCCACGGCATGCCTCCAACACTCTTCATCACCAGCGGCCGCGACATCCTACTTAGTGGCACCGGCATCCTCCACCGCGCCTTCCTTCGCAGTGGAGACGACGCCCGCCTCATCGTCTTCGAGGCCCTCCCCCACGCCTTCTGGAACGACATCAGCCTTCCCGAGACCAAAGAAGCTTACGGCTACATGGCCGACTTCTTCTCCCAGCGACTCAACCGTTAGCCCATCGCCACCCGCAAACCAAGCCGCCGCCGGACAACACTGAACCCGCAGCTCTATCTCTGCGTACTCAATCTCGAGAGCGTATGGCAAAATAGAAGCTCTCGGAGACACTTATGTTCTGCAGTCATTGTGGCAATCAAGTCGATCCTTCCTCCCGCTTCTGTCCAGCCTGCGGAGCTCCAGCCGCCTCTATCGCTCCTCCCCCGACGGGTCACTACCCGTCCGGCACGCAACTCACGCGCCCGCGCCACAACCGCATGATCGCTGGCGTCTGCGCCGGCTTCGCCCTCCACTACGGCTGGGACCTCAACCTCGTCCGCGTCCTCACCGCGCTCATGATCGTCCTCACCGGCGTCGGCGCCATCGCCTACATCGCAGCCTGGGTCATCATCCCCGAAGCCCCGTACGCGCTTCCCGCAAAGAGCACCTAAGCTTTGTCAAAAAAGATCGCCGTAACCCCACCTCAATCCGAGGTCAGTCCACGCCCCTTTGCCTACCGCAATCGCCTCCTCCAGTGCGACGGAGCGGGCCTCACAGCCCTCGCCGCCGAACACGGCACACCGCTCTACGTCTACTCGGCGCAACAAATCTCTCACCGCCTCAAACTCTTCAAAGACGCCTTCGCCGCTCGCCCCCACACCATCTGCTACGCCGTCAAAGCCAACTCCTCCCTCGCAATCCTCCGTCTCCTCGCCCAGCAAGGAGCAGGCTTCGACATCGTCTCCGGCGGCGAGCTCGAACGAGTCCGCAAAGCTCACAAGTCCGCGTTGAAAAAAGTAGTCTTCTCCGGTGTAGGCAAACAGATATGGGAGATCGACGCCGCACTCAAAGCCGACATCCTCCTCTTCAACGTAGAGTCCGAAGCCGAACTCCATCTCCTCGCTGTGCGCGCCGAAGCCTGCAACAAAATCGCCCGCTTCGCCCTCCGCGTCAACCCCGACGTCTTCGCCGAGACCCACCCCTACATCTCCACCGGCCTCAGCGAGCACAAGTTCGGCATCGACATCAAAGCCGCCCGCTCCATCTATCGCAGCGCAAAAAGATCAAAGTGGCTCGACCCCGCCGGTGTCTCCGTTCACATCGGCTCGCAGATCCGCAAAGTCGATCCCTTCGCCGCAGCCCTCACCCGTGTCACCAGCCTCATCGCCGACCTCCGCCGCGACGGCCACAACATTCGCTACGTCGACGCAGGCGGAGGCCTCGGCATAGACTACGGTGCCACAGCATCTGACCCAGCAAAACAAGTAGCGAAGTACGCCGCCGCTCTCACCAAGGGGCTAGGCACAGAGTCCGCCCATCTCCTCCTCGAGCCCGGCCGCTTCATCATCGCGCAGGCAGGCGCGCTCCTAACCCGCGTCCTCTATATCAAAAAGAACGGCACCAAAACCTTCGTCATCACCGACGCCGGCATGAACGACCTCATCCGTCCCGCGCTCTACCACGCCCATCACGAAATCATCCCCGTCAAACAACCAGCAGGGAAGTCAACCCTCACCGCCGACGTCGTAGGCCCAGTCTGCGAGTCAGGCGACTTCTTCGCCCGCGATCGCATCCTGCCTCCAGTCAAACCGAACGACCTCATCCTTCTCCTCGACGCCGGAGCCTACGGCATGTCCCAAACCTCCAACTACAACTCCCGTCCCCGCCCCGCCGAGGTCCTCATCGACGGCGCCGCGACCCGTCTCATCCGCCGCCGCGAGACCATGCGCGACCTCCTAGCCCCCGAACTCCTCTAACCCACCCCAAACAGATCGCTGTTGCCTTGTTCTTGTCGTTGCTTGTCCCTTTGCTTGTCATCCCGTAGGGATCTGCATTTGCTTTTCCATCCCCTCTCTAAAACTCATCTCGACCGAAGCTACTCACAGCCTCATCATGAGTAGCGCAGTGGAGAGACCCCCGCATTTCGCCCCCTCTTCCGGAACATTACAGCAGTCTTGTCGTTGTTTTTGTTGGTGATCAAACCAAGCGTCAAAAATCGTACGCCAAGCTCTTCTGCATCCGGTTCATCAACGTCCAGAGTTTGAACTTGCCGAAAATCTGACTTCACGGGAACGACCGTCCGTGACATTTAGAGGAACAAAACGTCTTTAGCTTATTCCTACCGGAGAACCACAATTGTTACGGACTCAACTTTGCTTGGCTACCCTCATCTCTCTCTGTTCCGCTGTGGCCGCTCAGAGTCCTGTACCGCCGGACCTCACGCCGCATAAGACAATGCAGATCGCAGTAGATGGCAACGTGAAACTCGAAGTGCTGGATTTTGGCGGTTCGGGACGTACCCTAATCTTCCTGTCGGGAATGGGCCTGGATGGTCACGAGTTCGACGACTTCGCACCAATGTTTCTACCTAACCATCGAGTGCTCGCTATCTCGCGGCGCGGTTTCGGAAAGTCAAGCGCTCCTACACCAGACGAAGAAAATTACTCGGCAGACCGTCTTGGAAAAGATGTCCTCGCGGTGATCACAGCACTGAAAATCAACAGACCCGTTCTGGTCGGTCACTCTCTGGCCGGCGAAGAACTTAGTTCGATCGCGACCAGTCATCCCGAAGAAATCAGTGGCCTTATCTATTTAGAGGCGGGATACCCATACGCGCTGTACTCGCCAACCCTTGGCGATCCGATCATTGATGCGAAAGACCTTCAGCAGCACTTGAACCTGCTGTTTTCTGCTACGCTCCAGACCCGTTCCGACTTTGCTGGCCTAGAAGCATCCGTAGCAAGGTTTGATAAAGATTTGAAAGCGGTGGATCAGAAGCTTGCTTCTCAGCCTGTTCTTCCGCCTCGCCCGAAAGATGCGCCTCCTCCTCCGTCCATTCTTTTAGCGCTGGTCAATGGAGCGCAGAAGTTCACTGGGATCCCTGTTCCGACCCTAGCCATCTTCGCCATTCCTCGCTCGCCTGGCGAAACAACGAGCGCCCAAGCCGACGCGTTCCAGGCAGCAGTTCCGAAAGCTCGCGTAGTGCGTATCGCGGAGGCCGATCATTTCATCTTCCACTCCAACACAAAAGAGGTCATGAAGGAGATGACTGCATTTCTCAGTGGTCTCCCGAACTAACAAGAGGGCTGCTGTCCCTGCAAAACGTCGTTATCGGAAACTTGAAAATATTGGCTCGTGATCCCGTAGGGGATGCTTTTGCTCTCACCATTCCCTCCAAAATTTGTCACCTCGACGCACTAATTGACTCTCGCACTGCGGCCAGAGGAGCCTTCGCATCCAACACAACTCCATGATTCGGACCCGCACTCACACCCAACTCCTTCCATAACTCCGGCAGATCCACATCCACCGGCTTCTCGCTCCACTTCGCGTACATATCGGTCAATACTGTCGTCCCGGTTGCGCGATCCCCGATCTGCAATACTCGCGACAGCGGCCAGTCCTTATCAATTCCACCCCCGCTGTCCACAACTGCGCGCAGAGCATCTCTAAGCCCCTTCCTGTCGTTCGTCTGACGTCGGATCGAAACATCCGCCATCAAACAAAACATCGCTCCACCCCAGTACGTCCGCCCCCAGGTCTGTGTCTCATTCAGGCCGCGATCACTCTGCTCCGGTTCGCCATTGTGCATCTCGTGCAAAAACTCCGCCCACACCCTGGCCTCGGTCAGCCTGCCCGTCCCCGCGCGCGCAATCGGTTCGATGTACGTCGCCAGCCCCTCTTCCATCCAATGCTGATCATCCGGAAGATCCGGCAACGCCGTATGCACAAACTCATGCGTCATCACCCAGTCATCCCTCAGCTCGTCTCTGGTCACATGTTGTCCCAGCCGAACTCGCGTCACGGCAGGGAAGCCACCCATGTCACCCCACGTCGTACCGTGGATCGAATCGGAGTCGCCGGCGATCGGCTCAATCACCACCCGCGCCCGCACCACCGGAAACCTGCCGTAGTACACCGCCACCGAATGCGCCGACTCGTGAACCCACGAGACAACCTCTGCTTGCGAAAGATCAAGATCGCCCGCCGCGAAGTCCACCTGAATCGTCGCCCCTCCCTCGCCAAAGCTCTGCGATGCGACGATCCGCTCCCCCCGCCATCCCCGGTGGCCACCCGCAGTGTTCTCACTCTGCGCGCATCCCACGCAAGCCGGCCAGAGCAACGCCAGGCAAGCGCACATCGCTACGGTTCTCAGCCCCACAAACACCTCATCCCAACCTCGAACCGGAGTCTGCCCGATCGCTCGATCTTCTAATAGGACTCGTCCGCCGACGAAACAGTTACACAGCCCGCGGCACGCGCTTGCTCTCATCAACTTGCCAAAACCTCAAAGACGGCGGGTGCCCCATATCTCGATTTTGAGATGTGGGCATTCGCGCGACAGCGGGAACACCCTTTCCTAACAGGATGCATGATCCCCTCCTCAACATGCTAAAATCACAAGGTCGCGCAAGCCCGCAACCGATCGTAGGCACACGCAAAATCAACACCGAGGTAGTCCATGTCCGGCCACTCAAAATGGGCGACAATTAAGCACAAAAAGGGCGCCACAGACGCCAAACGCGGCAAGATCTTCACCCGCCTCATCAAGGAAATCACCATCGCCGCCAAGACCGGCGGAGGCGATCCCGACGGCAACCCCCGCCTCCGCGGCGCCATCGCAGCCGCCAAGGCCGAGAACATGCCCGCCGACAACATCAAGCGCGCCATCCAACGCGGCACCGGCGAACTCGAAGGCGTCAGCTACGAAGAGATCACCTACGAGGGCTACGGCCCCGGCGGCGTCGCTCTCATTGTTGACGTCCTCACCGACAACAAAAACCGCGCCGTAAGCGAGATCCGCCACGCATTTTCGAAGAACGGTGGAAACCTCGGAGAGTCCAACTCCGTCTCCTGGATGTTCACCAAGAAGGGCGTCATCACCATCGCAAAATCAGCTGCATCTGAAGACAAGCTCACCGAGATCGTCCTCGATGCAGGTGCCGAAGATCTCTCCGACGAAGGCGAAAACTGGGAGGTCCTCACCGATCCCAAAGACTTTGAAGCCGTCACCGAAGCCCTGAAGGCCGCAAAGATAACCCCCGAACACGCTGAGGTTACAAAGATCGCCTCGACCTACACCAAACTCGAAGGCACTCAAGCCAACGCCATGATCCGCCTCCTCGAGACCATCGAAGATCTGGACGACACGCAAAACGTTTATTCCAACTTCGACTTCGACGAAGCTGCAGTCGCCAACGCCAGCCATTGATGCAAAACGGTAGCTAAACCCCCAACGGCCGCCGTTCACAGGCGGCCTTCTTCTGTTGTGCTCAACACCGGAGACCTAAGTGATTAAGCAACTCGCACGCCTCGGAGCGACCGCCCTCTGGACCCTCGCCCTCCTGCTAGCCGCCACCCGACCCTCCTGCGGTCAGGCAATCGTCAGTAACGAGAACAATCCCTTCCTCGATCCCAAAGGCCACCAGCCCTTCGAGATCGGAGCTCTCGTCCAGGGCGGCATCGGCGTCACTGAAAATCGCAACGACTTCAAGTTCCTCATGGCTGGAGTCCACGCCGGCAAGGTCCTCACCCCCAACTTGGGCCACGGCCCCCTGCGCGGCAACTTCGAGTACGCCGTCGAAGTCTTCCCCTTCTGGCAGTCCTACACACCAAAGTTCCAGCGCCCCTTCTGCACCAACCCGCCCGGCACCCCGGAGCAGTGCACCCCCTTCTACACCGTAGGCGGTACCTTCACCGGAGCCTCCGTCACCCCGATCATCCTCCGCTGGAACGTCGTCGGCACAAAGAAATTCTCCTTCTGGGGACAAGCCGCTGGCGGTCTCCTCTGGACAAACCATAAGTACCCAGCCTTCGGCGGACCACCCTACAACTCGCAAAACGACGGCAAATACGCCGACGCCAGTGTCTTCAACTTCACCCCCCAGGGTGGCGTTGGCCTCCACTACTTCCTCCGCCCGCGTCGCTCCATCGACTTCAGCGCCAACGCCGTCCACATCTCCAGCGCCTCCCTCGGAGACCGCAACCCCGGCGTCAACGCCAGTGTTCAGTTCTCCCTCGGCTACACCTGGTGGAAATAACCATGTATCTTTCGCTAACTAAGCTGACTCGCTACCCATGAACCCAGAAGCCATCATCGAGTGCGTCCCCAACTTCTCTGAAGGCACCGACGCCGCCAAGGTCGAGCAGATCGTCGCCGCCACCCAGGTCGAAGGCGTGCGCCTGCTCGACTGGTCCCTCGACACGGCTCACAATCGCTCCGTCGTCACCCTCGCCGGGTCCCCCACCGGCATCGTAGAAGCCGCCGTCCGCGCCGCTGGCAAAGCCGCCGAACTCATCAATCTCACCACCCAGAACGGCGTCCACCCCCGCATCGGTGCCGCTGACGTGATCCCCTTCATCCCCGTCAGCGGAGCCTCCCTCGCCGACTGCGCCGTCCTCGCCCGCCAGGCCGGCCTCCTCATCTGGCGTCGCTACGGCGTCCCCGTCTACTTCTATGGAGCCGCTGCCGCCCGCCCCGACCGCGTCCTTCTCGAAGATGTCCGCCGCGGCCAGTTCGAAGGCCTCCGCGACGCCGCCCTCCGTGACGCCACCCGCCGCCCCGACATCGGCGGCCCCGAACTCCACGAGACCGCCGGAGCCTCCGCCGTCGGGGCCCGCAGCTTCCTCATCGCCTACAACATCCACCTCCACCAGCCCGACATCGCCGCCGCCCGCGCCATCGCCCGCGACATCCGCGCCGCCAACGGCGGCCTCCATGGCGTCAAAGCCATCGGCGTCCTCGCCAACGGCCGCGCCCAGGTCAGCATGAACGTCACCGACTTCCGCATCACCCCCATGCATCACGTCCACGCCACTGTCCAGCACCTCGCCCAACGCCACGGCGTCCTCATCGAAGACGCCGAGCTCATCGGCCTCATCCCCGAAGCCGCCTATGAGCCCGATTCCAACTGGGTTCGTCAAATCACCGGCTTCGATCCCGACGGCAAGGTCCTCGAGCGCAGACTCCACTCCCCCATCGCGTGGCCTCAGCACTAGTTATTCCAAAGCCACCCCTTCTACCACGAAAGTAGCAAGCTTGCTAACAGAAACCTCACCCATCCAGTCTTGCAACTAGCGCGTATTCACGGAACAATGGTGGTATTGCGGCTACACTGCCAGTAGCTCAAGGAGTAAAGGAAACAATGAACACAATCAAGCGCAACCTCTTCACCACCGCCGTCGTCATGGCGACCATGATGGCCCCCAACTTCGCCTCCGCCGCTCAGCTCTCCAGCGACGCCAAGTCGGCCACCCCCAAGGAAGTTCAGCAGCTCATCGTCGTCGACTATCGCGCCATGCAGAACTCCCCCGCCGCCATGGACCTCAAAGACCGCGTCCTCCCGCCCGAACTGAAGCGCCTCGAGACCGCGCTCAAGGGCTCCGGCCTAAAAGTCGACCAGGATGCCGACGTCCTCGCCTTCGCCGCCTTCCGCGACCAGAAAGGCGACGGAACCCGCATCGTAGGCATCGCCCAGGGTCAGTTCCACACCCGCGAGGTCATGGCCAACTTCACCAAGAACAAGGTCAAGCCCACCATGATCCGCAACAACAGCGTCTACCCCATGGGCTCCAACGGCATGAGCGTCGTCTTCCTCAACCAGACCACCATGGTCTTCGGCGACAAGGACGCCGTCAGGGAAGCGATGGACGCCCGTGACGGTATCACTCCCAACTTCCTCTCTAACGGCGACATGGTCAACGAGATGAACGTCGTCGATACCAAGGCCGTCTGGAGCCTCCTCGACGCCAAGGGCACGCAGACCATGATGAAGAGCGTCCTCGGTGACGCCGCACAACTCGCCGACTACGACACCGTCAAGAACCGCATGAAGAGCAGCCGCTACACCATGGACTTCCAGAACGGCGTCAAGTTCGACATGGCCGTCGTCATGTCCGACACCATCACCGCCGCAACCGCCGCCACGCTCATGAAGGGTGTTTCCATCCTGAAGAAGAACTCCGGCACCCCGCTCGAGAAATCCGCCCTCGATCAGACCACCATCGACTCCAACGCCGGCACTCTAACCGTCGACTACTCCTCCTCCGACAGCCAGTTCGCCAGCCTGCTCACCTCACCGCTCTTCCAGTCAGTCGTCAAGTAGCCGCTCACGAACTGCCAAAGAAGCAACTCGCAAAAAAGCCCGGCGTCCGCACTTTACGGACCGGGCTTTTCATCGCAGGTTAGGTCTTTGCCGTCATCCTGACCCTGAGCTTGTCGAAGGGAAAGGACCCCGACGAACTCCCGCCTGCCCAAACCGCCCGTCCCTTTCCACCCACATCTGAAGTCGTCATCCTGAACGGAGTGAAGGATCCCGGCACATTCCACCCACCCATACCGTTCTAGCCGTTCCCGTTCTGCCTCCACCCAAAGTCATCCCACCAGACAATTGCCTGTGTTCTTCCCGTTACCGTCGCACGGCTGTGCTGTCATACCGCCCTGAGCTTGTCGAAAGCGAAGATCCCTATATTTGTAACCATATCTGCTACGTTTTCCTTTCCTCAACGCCCCACAAGCGGTCGATTCAACTCCGTTCGCCAGTTAGCTGGGTCCGGACCAGCTTCCATGCCTGTAAGATATCGCTCCCACAGGTCCTCTGCCGTCTTATACCCATTCTTTGCGATCCAGGCTTCAAACTCGCCCCACCCAGCGCCGAGTCCCGAGTAATCTCCGTGGTAGACCGTCCTCACCACCTTCATCGCAGGCCATACCCCAGCCTGCACCCTGCCCGCAGCCACAATCGGCGCAGCCACCGGCACGCAGATCTCGAAATCAAAGGTCCCCTTTGGCTTGACCAGGTGGTGGGTGAACCAGGGTCCAGCCTCGGCAACCCCTTGCGCGGACGCCGCGGCCTTCACCTCGTTCAATCCAGGAATCATGACCTTTTGAATCTCCGAGGTCGGCACCGTGAGATGAAGGAAGGCCATTGGCAGTGCAACCGTCTCAACGATCTTTGGTGTCTCTATCATCTCGTCTCCTCTGGTTCTTTGTGCTAATTACGACGCAATCGGCAGACTCTTTCAAGTCGTCATCCAGACCCTGAGCGAAGTCGAATGGGGAAGGATCCCGACGCCTTCCACCTGCCCATACCGTTCGAACCTTTCAGCCGAAACACTCCAGCCTTTGCCGTTCTGGATCCGGCGCGGCGCAACCGTCTCCACAGCCTGTGGCGTCTCGATTGTCACATCTATCCCTCGTTCTGTGTGCCAATTTCCAAATCGAATTGAGAAATGGTCGGGTACACCCGTCTTTAGGCAGATCAAGGTTTCAAAACTAGCTAAGGCTGCAAATCAAACGCCGGCCGCAAACTGCCATCCATGTAAAACGGCACCGACGTATGCGCATGTGTGATCCTCCACTGACCAGCCTCCCGCTTCAGATGAAGAGTGGAACGCATCCAGAAGCTGACCAGCCGCGCCCCCGCCTTTGCGGTCGCTTTCATGTGCATAAAACCATGACAGAACGCAACATCGCCGCTGACTGTCACCTCAAAATCATGCGCTTCCACTTCCACCGGCCCATCCCAGGAATCGAACCACGCCTGTTTCTCCCGGCGATCGATTCCAAGATGAGATAGCGGCGGAGCCAGATTGTAGTCGGCCGCATCCGCCGCGAACAACGCCGCAAATCCAGCGGCATCTTTGTCATGATTCGTCTTGCGGAGTTGATCGATCACTGCCAGAACTTCGGCCTGATCCTTCGAAACATCGGTCTGCATCGTTGCTGTCGCCATCGTGGTTCTCCTCTCTAATTAGCTGCCCATACCAAGCCTTTGCTGTCATCCTTGAGGCGCATTAGCCCTGTGTCATCCTGAACGCTCAAGCCTTTGCTGTCATCCTGAGCGTAGCGAAGGATCCCGACGAACTCCATCCTGCCCAAACCGCTCGTCCTTTTCCGCCCCCTCTTCAGGCCGTTGTCCAATCTTCATCGCCCTTTCAAGATGCTGCTGCCTCTGGACGTAGTTTGTGTGCTGTCGAGCTTTAGGTTCAGAGCACTACCGAATCGGCACCCAGACCTCGACGTCGCCCGCGCCGATCTTCGCGTCGAAGCTCTCGCCATAGCGTTCGAAGAAACCCGGCGACCCCGGAGTCCCCAGCGCAAACGAGTATCGAGACTTTGGCAGCCACTCGTGCTCAATCGCACGGCAGGTCTCCGGAAGCTTTGAGACGTGGCCGCTGTGCGTGAACACCGCATATCGTTCGACAGGCATCGTCACCACGCTGAACTCTCCAGGCAATCCCTCTGCACTCCGTACTTCCACTGCCGCCATGTAGCCAAAACCATCCGACGAAGGAAAACAAACCCCATACGCTACCTTGGTAACCGGACCTGGGACTTTATCTAAATAAGTAGTAAAACGCTGCCACAGCGCCGGAATCTCTTTCATCGTTGCCATCGTGTACTCCCCGCGCAGTCCAGCCAGCAGCATAGGCTTTCCGTCTTCAAACCGTGGCGTCTCCAACTCCTCAGAAGGTGTCTTGTCTCCTTGCTGTGGAACTTCTGTCATGAAGAACTCTCCTCGAATCAGATTGAGTGAACAACATCTCAATATAACGGTGAAGGTGATCAATACAAGCAACTGCGATCTCAGGGCCGCCCTTGGCCTTCGCGAGAATGAACGCTCCCTGTAGCGTCGCCTGCGTGTAGAGCGCAAGACTCTGGGCGGTCCACTCAGCATCAACCCCATACTTCTGCATAGCCTCCGCTATGTCCGCCTCCACGGTCGCCGCATGAGTGCTGATGCTCTTATTGCATGCCTCTCGTATCAGAGGATTCGTGTCATAAACCTCCTGCACCATCGTTCCGACAAGACAGGTAAAGTCACACAACGTTCTTCCTTGGAGAATCGCCTTACGAAAGTCCACATAAGCTAGAACGCGATCCAGCGGGTCGGGCAACTCGCGATAGGGTGCGGACGCGAACACGCCACCAGTAACCTCGCTCCAGTGGTCGGCCGCAGCCAGAGCTAGCTCCTCCTTGCTCCTGAAGTGATGGAAGAAGCTTCCCTTGGTCAGCCCCGCCTCTTCGCAGACATCCTCAATGCGTGTCGCACTATATCCTTTGACGCGGATGACGTGCATCGCTGCATCCAGAAACTTCGTCTTCGATTCGTGCCGACTGTCGATCATGAGAGGCCTTCTGTTTGTTGTGAAATAAAATACCAACTAGTGGGTATGCTGTCAATCCATATTTCGCCTCACATTAGGCCTTTCGCAAACCCTCAGTTGTTGCCTTGTCGCTGCCTGTCCCTTTGTTGTCATCCCCGAAGGGGATCTGCGGTTGCCCTTGCCCTTGTCGTTGCCTGTCTTTTGTTGTCATCCCGTAGGGATCTGCTTTTGTTATTGCCGTTGCCCGTTCTTCGTTGCGGATCCCCGCAGTATCCCGTAGGGATCTGCTGCTTCGATTGTCTGCCCGATACGCGGCTGCCTCTTTCCATCTGCGCCTACCCGTGTCAATTGTGCGCGAAGCGAGTAGTCACCGTCGGGGCAAAAATCTGTCAAGCCCTATATTCAACTAAGCCCCATTCCATCAGTAAGATACACGTGGCGTATTAGTTGTATCCCGCAAGCTATACTTAGTACAGAGAGTGCAGAAAATTGACTTCAGCGATCTTCCGAAGAGGAAGTTGACGTAAGTCCTTTGACTGGACGAATTTGCGCGCAACCCTTTTGAAATGACTATTTTGCAGAGAGCTAATTTTGGCAAATCGTTCAATCAAAATGATTTACGGTCAAATACCCCCGGGGAGGTACTTCCCTAGAACGCGAGTACAACGCCGAACACGTTACCCTGGAACGAATATTTCCGGCTGAATTTGGTCCCAAACTTAGCCTGATATCCCTCGAGCCCATCCCGAGTAACGGCAGGGGTCGAGATCGAGCAGTTGGAGTCCGGCGAGGCGAGCTTGCTCTTCCAGCCGCCGGCTATCATATTGCAAAGCTCCCCGATTGCATCGTCCACCATCGGATCGTGCGGCTCGGACGGCGTTCCCAGCAACGCCTCCGCAGTCACCGACGCAGTAGCCTGACTCGCATACAACAGGCACTCGCCGTCCACGGCCCCGGTAAATTGAATCCTTGCCACGATCCGCCCCTCCACCGTGTCGACCTCGCCCTCCAAAGGGTCGCAGCTTCTCTCCAGCATCGTCTCAAAAACTTCCGCGACAGCCGAATCCAGCCGAGTCACTGCCTCATCCTGCGTATTTGACACAATCGTCCTCTTCCCGCTCCAGGTTTATGTTCCGGAATAAATCAAACAGCTCTCAACTAAAGGTCCAACAGAAAGCTTCAACAACGACGAGCAACACCAGAACCGCTTACGCTGCCCGCAACAGAGGAAGCACCCGCGCCTTCACCTGCTCGGCCGTGAACGGCTTGCAAATATAGCCTTGTGCACCCGCAGCGATCGCCCGCAGCACGAAGCTCTCATTGCCTTCCGTCGTAATCATCACGACCGGAACGCCCTGCGCCAGATTCTCCTGCTTCCGGGCCTCCAGAAACTGCAGTCCATCCATCACCGGCATATTGATATCACTCAGAATCAACGCAAGTGCGTCCGAACCTTGATTGTCTCGAAGAGTCTGCAACGCCTCCTCACCATTCGAAGCCTGCAACACCTCGCTGAGTTCGAGGCCTGCCTGTCGCAACGCCCGTTCGATTACCTTTCTCATTACCGCCGAATCATCAATAATTAGCGCTCGCACCGACCCTCCCAACATATCTTCTGGTCTGATTGCTGTATCGGCAGATCAACTGCAACCTTGAACGATCTTGCCCTTAGCGCTTTCTAACGATCGCCTCTCCAACTTCGGCCACCGAACTGCATAGGCTTGTGGCATGGACAGCGGACTCTACGCAGCATACACAGGACTCTTGGCACGCACGCAAGCGCTCGACACTGCAGCCAACAACCTGGCCAACGCAGGAACCTCTGGCTTTCGTGCTCAGCGCGACTACTTCAGCGGGGTTCTTGCGGGAGGCATCGATCAGGACCCCGCGACGGCATCCCAGGTCGGCCAATCCGTAAACGGCTTCGGGGTTCTAGGCGGAAATCGGCTGGATCTCGGACAGGGAGAGCTGAAAGCCACCGGCAATCCGCTGGACCTCGCCCTGGAAGGTCAAGGATTCTTCGCCATCCAGACCTCCAACGGCATCCGGTACACAAGAGACGGAGCCTTCTCCCGCTCCCCCAAGGGAGTGCTGCAAACAAGTCGGGGAGAGGCAGTGCTCGACGCCAACCTCAAGCCCATCACCATCCCAACAGGCAACATCTACGTGTCACCCGATGGGAACATCTCGGTCTCTACAACAGACGGCAGCGTAATTGTAGGCAAGGTTGGAGCCTTCGATTTTTCAGATAAATCAGTTCTCTCCGCTGAAGGTTCTAATCGCTTTTCTGCAAATGAAACAAAACCCATTGCAGCGAATGTTTCGGTAGAACAGGGCTCGGTAGAAGGAGCTAATGAAGATGCCGTTCACGGCACGATGCAACTGGTGCTGGTGCAACGACAGGCGGAGATGATGCAAAAAGCGTTGAGCGTCTTCAACAATGATTTCGATAAAACGGCGTCAGAAGATCTTCCTCGAGTTTGACCAAAAGTCCATATTTTATAGAGTTCTATACAAGACAAGGAGCTTGAAATGATTCGTGCACTTTATACAGCCGCAAGTGGAATGAGCGCCCAGCAGACAAATTTAGATACCATCGCAAACAATCTGGCGAACTCGGGGACTGCGGGTTTCAGACAGCGTCAAGTGCAATTTGAAGACATGATCTATCAAAATCTGGTCACTCCCGGATCCGCCGAGACACAGCAGACTCTTTCGGCTGGCTTGCAGGTTGGTCTTGGTACCAAGACAGCAGCCAGCGAAGTAATTATGACGCAGGGCGATCCTAACAACACCGGCAACCCATATGACCTTGAGATTCAAGGCGCGGGATTTTTCCAGGTTTCTCTTCCCGACGGAACCATTGCTTACACGCGCGCTGGGAACTTTCACTTGAACAGTCAGGGCACGATTGTAACCTCTTCTGGGGATACGATCTTGCCTGCGATCACGATCCCGTCTAATGCTACTAATGTCGTGATCTCTCAATACGGCGTTGTAACTGCAACGCTTCCTGGACAGACAAACGCCGCGCAGCTTGGCACCATTCAGCTTGCAACTTTCCCTAATACGGGTGGCCTGAGTTCCATCGGCAGTAATTTGTTGCAACAGACAGCATCCTCCGGCAATCCCATCACGGACACTCCTGGGGGGACCAGCGGAATAGGAACACTGCAGCAAGGGTATCTAGAAAATTCGAACGTTGATGTTGTCGCAGAGTTCGTGCAAATGATTCTGGCGCAACGTGCCTACGAGAGTAACTCTAAAGTAATACATGTCGCCGATGACATGTACTCACAGATTAATGGTCTCGTTCGGTAGACCGCCATGTCCGATACCTTCTCAGTATTCAAAACGATTGGCAGAAGTTCTTTTCTCTTACTGCACGGAACATGGCTTACCAGTACAGCTCTCGCAGTCTGTTACAAAACGCCAACTGATGCGATAGCCGTGGACGTCACGAGCTCATCGTATTCGATATTGGAGAGCGGTGGTTATCGTGTGGCGAGGATTCAGTCCGACCCGGTTTTGAGGCAGAGTTGGGCGACGATTATTCATTGCGGTCATCCAGGATGGCCCGCGGTCGCTCTTCCATTGCCCGATTCAATTCCGCCGATACGACTCAGAGAGCAGGGAAGTGTAAACAATATTCCTTCTTCTGTCCTAATTCGTGCCGGCGAAATTGTTCGGCTTTGGAGGCAAGAAAGCTTCTTACGGATTGAAGTCGCCGGGATCTCAGAAGGGAATGGCGGATTGGGCGATCTCATAAAAGTGCGACTCTTGCGCAGAGGTACAGACGACCAGACGATAGCGGAACAATTCTCCGGCATCGTTCGAGGGCCGTCTGATGTGGAGATGAAACCATGAGGGGGATCCCAGGGATGAGTTTATTTACTAGTTTCATCCGTAAGCCAGTGCTCGATAAGGTCGAAATACTTACAAATCAACCCTCTTTGGTGTTGTTGGGCCAGAAAAGATCAAATCGTTTCGCAGCGAGAATCGCTGTCCCGGTGATGTTGTTTTTGACGTTTCCCTCGCTGCAGGCACAGATCGAAGCGATCCATAAATTGATTGAGCCGAAGCCTAATGTGGCTGCAGCCTCCCTGTCCTCTTATTTGGAGAGAGTGCGGGCGGAGAACTCCAACATCCAGCCTGCACCAGGATCTATCTGGACTGACAGTGGAAGGCTTACTCGCATCAACACGGATGTACGGGCTATGCGGCCACATGATCTGATTTCGGTCGTGGTCTCCGAGAGCCTTGCAGCGTCGACGGACGGCACGGTGAAGAACTCGCGAGCGTCCAACGCCAGTTCTTCCATCTCTGGTCTAATCGGCACTCTGCATGCGGGGAACGCGTTGCAAAACTTAATCAATCAAACGTCCTCGTCAGGACTTAACGCGCAGGGAACAAGTGCAACTAATTCGAGCCTGAGCACTACGTTTGGAGGGCAAGTGATAGAGGTTCTTTCGAATGGGATGCTCGTGATAGAGGCAGCTCGACAGGTGGAGTTTAGTCAGCAGACACAGACGATCGTTTTGAGAGGACTAGTCCGTCCCGAGGATATATCCCAACAAAATCAAGTTCTATCGACAGCGATCTCTAGTCTGGAGCTTGAAGTACGCGGGAAGGGAATTATCAACGATTACACCCATCGTCAAAATGTCTTGGTTCGTCTTCTCCAAAAGGTGTTGGTTTTTTAATGAGGAATTCCATGCATGTTGCTAACAAGCCGGAAAAACTAGAGTTAGATGAAAACCTCCCAAGACTCCCAATCTCCTTTGCATGTCTATTGATTCTTTTTATTGCTTCGGCTCGGTGTGCTCTTCCTTCAGATGCGACAACATCTACGTCAAGGCAGGCGCGCGTTAAAGATGTCGCTTCAATCGAGGGTATTCGTGACAATCAATTGGTTGGATACGGCATAGTTGTCGGCCTTCAAGGTACCGGCGACAGTCAGCAAACAACCTTTCCTGCTCAAACATTGGCGTCAACGTTGCTGCGCATGGGAGTCAGCGTACCAGCATCGGCGATTAGAGTACAAAATCTTGCTGCAGTCTTTGTTTCGGCCACGTTGCCACCCTTCGCTCGTCCAGGCACCAAACTGGATATTACGGTCTCCTCGGCGGGTGACGCGAGAAGCCTCGAGGGCGGACTACTCCTAATGACCCCTCTCTATGGATCGGACGGAAAAATATATGCACAGGCGCAAGGACCATTGGTAGTCGGGGGATATTCGATTAACGTTAATGGAAACGTAAAACAATACAATCACCCCAATACTGCAAGAGTACCGTTCGGAGCGATGGTAGAACGCGGCGTCCCGCTTGATTTGGAAGGGAAAAAGCAATTCTCAATATTGTTGAACGACGCCGATTTTCGTAGCGCAGAAGCGATGGCTCTTGCGATTAATCATTCGTTAGGACGACCTGCTGCCCACGTTCTCGATAGCCGAAGGATTGATTTGCTGGTGGCCGTCGGTGAAGAGGTTCCAGCCCTATTGGCTCAGGTTGAGTCCATAGAAGTACCTGTCTTTCCTCGCGCAAAGGTGGTTGTCAATGAGCGTACAGGAACGGTAGTTATTGGCGGGACCGTCGTCTTGCAGCCGGTGTCTATCCTTCATGGTGGATTAGCTGTCAACGTGGTGAGCGAATTTCAAGTATCACAACCAAACGCATTTTCCTCAGGTGGCACGACACAGGTCGTTCAGCAGACAAGAGTCGACGCTCAAGATAAACCGGTCAACCGAATTGAGCTAAAGCAAGGAGCTACTGTGGACGACCTGGTTCGAAGCCTCCAGACGATCGGGGCCTCCGCGCGGGACGTCATTTCGATTCTTCAGGCGATGAAGTCTGCGGGCGCATTGGAAGCGGAGATTGAAGTCCTATGAAAATAGAGTTAGATGTCTCAATCCCATCTGTTTCCGACGTCCCAAGACAAAAACAAGCCAAGCTGGTGGATGCTGCACAACAATTCGAAGCGACAATGTTGCAGGAGCTGTTAAAACCAATGCAGCATGGGCAAAGTAGTTGGGGAGAAGAAGAGAAGAATGACGACTCTGCTTCCGACACGATGAGCAGCTTCGGGACGGAGTCTATTGCAAAGGCGATATCGAAGGGTGGCGGCTTCGGGATCGCTCGAAGCGTAGTGAAGCAGATCACTAAAGAGCATCAACAAGACTCAGAAAGAAAACCTTCGGGTACTAAAGTTTGAGGGTTGGATGTCGATATAGTCATGTAGACGGAGGCTCATCATGAGCTATATAAGTGGAATTGGCAGTCAACAGACAGCCAACGCGGTCACTCTATCTGAAGCGCAGCCGGTTGTAACCGTGAACGCGCCCGGGACCGTGGACGACAAATCTGAAGCACTTAGCGCAAATGTAGGCCGCGCCGACGATACGGCTTTGAGTTCAACGGGCGGCCTCGTACTTCAGTCTCTTGGAGCTTCAGATACACGAACTGCGAAGGTTTCATCTTTGCAGGAAGCGATCGCCGCTGGAAGGTACACGGTGTCTTCGTCAGACGTGGCAGACAAGATCATGCGGTCCTTACTGGAATAACTATGGCAATTGATCAGACAGTGGCTGACGCACTCGATGAGACGATTAAGGCTCTCACCATTTTGGATCTGAATAGACTACAAACCCTGGAAGAGCGGATCTCAGCGCTTGCGAAATACAGCATCGTATGTAGCACAGGTAGCCTAAGTTCAATTTTGGCAAAGAAGCATCTGCTTGAACTCATTGTTCAAAATTGTGAGTCGAATCTGGCTGCACTTCACCACCTGCACGGGAGAGACACGAGAGACCAATGGGCACACTAACGTCATTATTGAATATAGCCAGCGAAGCTTTACTGGCAGACCAGGCTGCGCTGAACGCGACCGCTAACAACGTTGCGAATCAACTCACGCCTGGCTACACGCGCGAGGTCGTAAGTTTCCAGTCGGGGGATTCCGTCTCTCTCAGTGGGATGGCCCAGAGCTCAGGCGTCACTGCTACGGTTTCGTCTCAGAGGGATCGCGTTCTTGAACAGCGCGTACAGCAGCAAACACAGGCCACGGCGCAGAGCACAGCGCTTCAAACTGCTTTGCAGCAGGTAGAAAACATATTCGGGTTGACCTCGGCTTCAACGGGGTCGGGAGCCGTAGCGTCGTCTCAGCTTGGCACCGCAATTAACGGGTTCTTCAGTTCTCTGTCTTCACTGGAGGCTAATCCGTCTGACACAGCAACGCGGCAAAAAGTACTAACAGCAGCGAGCGCGTTAGCCGGCGCATTCAATACCGCATCGAGTCAGCTTTCCCAGATATCGACTAGTCTCAATCAGAAAGTCAGCGGCGATGTCAGTCAGATAAACTCCCTCACATCTTCGATAGCCTCTCTTAATTCTAAGATCGCCAGCAGCAATCCAAATGGGGATGCTGGCAGTCTCGAAGACCAACGGCAGGAGGATATCGATCAACTGTCTCAGCTCGTTGGACTGGATCAAATTTCAACTTCAAACAACGGCATTGCTCTGACAACAAGCAGTGGAGCAGTTTTGGTTAGCGGTGATCAGTCCTTTCAAGTGAGCACGACGCAGGTGGGAGGCAACACGGACGTGCTGGCAGGGGATCCTCCTCAGGACGTAACTTCAAACCTCAGCGGCGGAGACCTGGGTGGTGCTTTGCAGGCGAGGGATCAGTACTTGCCGGCTTATTCAGCGGCATTAGATAACTTAGCTTTTTCCCTTGGAACTGCAGTAAATCAGCAGAACGAGCTGGGTGTTGACAGTAGCGGAAACCCAGGATTGGCGCTCTTCAGCCTGCCGGGCAGTGCGACTGGTTCTGCTGCATCGATTGCGGTGTCTGCAACTGCCCCAGGGGCCGTCGCGGCCGCTTCTGCGGGCGAGGGGTCTTCGGGCAACGGCAATGCCACTACTCTCGCCGATCTTTCTACGACGAACGTGGTTGGGAGCCAGACGGCCACAGGTTTCCTCGCCTCATTCCTCGATCAGGTTGGCAGCGATGCATCTGGAGCGACCACGGAGAATACAACCCAGCAGGCTACGCTCACTCAGCTTACGACGCAGCGCAATTCGCTCTCGAGTGTGTCTTCCGATGAAGAAGCATCGAATCTAACGCAATATCAGCGCTCCTATCAAGCGGCATCTCAGGTGTTCTCGATCGTTGACACTCTGATGGCGAGCGCAATCAATCTTGGTGAACAAACGACAGTGACCTAGTAGGCCCAGGCACTCTTCGACTTAACGAACTACCAATCAGGAGCGCATCTTGCGAGTAGATCCAACTTATCTCAGCAGCCTTACCGGGGCACTCAACCAGTCCAGCTCCATGATTAACAACCTGACGTCCGAGCTATCAAGCGGACTAAGTATCCAATCTCTTCAGGACAATCCGGTTGCCGTTGCGCAAAGCACCCTCCTGGCCAGTCAGATCGAACAAGCGGACACGTTCGTTCAGTCAGCTACCGGGGTGGGATCGATGATGCAGGTGGCAGACTCGACTTTGGGCGACGTGGTGACTCAGATCGACAAGGCGCTCTCGCTCGCGGTGGAAGCCAACAACGGAACGCAGAACGCATCGAACAACGCCAGCGTTGCTCAATCGCTCAGCGGAATTCTCAGTGAGGTGGTCTCGCTGGCGAATACCAGTTATCAGGGGCAATATCTGTTCAGCGGTAGCCAGGGGTCCGTTCAGCCTTTTACGCTCAATACCGTCGCCACTCCAGCGACAGCTACCTACGCCGGCGACACCAATGTGCAAACCGTCGAAGTGCCAGGCGGACAAAAGCTTCCAATCAATCTGCCGGGCTCCTCTGTCTTCGGTTCGGGAACCACCGGGATTATGGGCGCTCTGAGTCAATTGATCGGCGATATTTCGAGTGGCGCCTCGACCGCGAGCCTCTCGACCGATACGGCCGCGCTCACCACCGCTCTTGGTCAACTGTCCGATCAGCGGCAAATACTCGATAGCTCTTTGAGTCGGCTCAACTCCGCCAGTACCTTTGCACAGACCAGTGAAAGTCAGCTTCTGGTGGCGCAGGGCAGTCTGGTCTCCGCAAATCCGGCGGTAGTGGCGACGCAACTGTCGTCTGCCGAGACTCAACATCAGGCCTTGCTTAGCGTCATGAATACCCTGGCAAACCAACAAGACCTCTTTCAGCTCATGAGATAAACGGATTCCGGCAGTTTGTCCCGCTGCTCCAGGATGCGAGCAGTTCGTTGGCCGCGGCGGGACGCTTGCTGGCTATCTAGCTCCGAAGATGGACTTTATGTACCACCCCGTACCCTTCAATTGATAAAGTATCTGTTTTCATGTGTTTGCGCCCCGCTTTGAGTGCAGAGTATTCATTATAAAAGGTTTGAAGCTAAAGTATTCAATTCAGGTGACTTGCTGCTTTAAACGCGTCGGACAAAAATAAGCCCCGATTCTTATCGGGGGCTTCCTAACAATCTCTTATTTAAGTATAGCTGAATGGTATGACTCATGCGCCACGCGTATGTGACTGTGTAGGCTGGAGTTAGGAGTTTTTGGGGTTGACAGAAACTGCAGGGCTGAGCGGTTTTGCCTGCGATTGCTCTTGAACTGTGCAACTGTCGCTTTTGCCTGAGTTAGAAAAAGTAATTGTCATGGCCGGGGGCTGGACGATAGAGAAGACAAAAGACAGGCAACGGCAAATGCTTACGACAACCGCAACCGCAGATCCCCTTCGGGGATGACAACAAAAGAACAGGCAACGGCAAAACACCTTTGAGGTAGTGCCTATACTTTTAATTTGAGGACTCCTGATGGGTGCAGAGGTGAGATTTCTTTGGAACGCGACGCGCGGTAACAGATTGAGGCCGTGGCGAAGCCCCTATCTGCGATGGAGACTCGAGACCTATTCGGGCCAACGCGCGGATACCGTACGCGCGCTCGATTTCTGGAACCTGTTCTGGAGAGAAAAAAAACAACTCTTTCGATTTCTTCGCTGGACGCGCGAGATCAAAAGTTACACCGACTCAACAAACAATTAGAACCAGGAGACAGCAGATCTCCCTTGAAGATCTCGCGGCTTCAAAGGGTGACTTTTACCTTTATTTGACAACCCACCGGGGCCAGACAGCTCGATGGATTGGATATGATGGAGTTATGAATGAGTGGATCAAGCTGAAGGCAAAAGACGGTCATGAACTGGGAGCGTATGTTGCAAGGCCCAGTGGGGAAGCAATCGGGGTTTTAATTCTTGTGCAGGAGATATTTGGCGTCAACGCCCACATCCGCAGCGTGGCGGATGGGTATGCCAAAGATGGGTTTCTGGTGGTTGCGCCTGCGATCTTCGACCGGTTCGAGCCTGGTGTACAGCTGACGTACCAGCCCGAGGATATGAAGCGGGCCTATAACTTCTATGGCATGTTGAAGCCCGAGACGACGCTGATGGATGTGGCCGCGGCGTATCAGTGGGCTAAGCAAGCCGGCAAGAAGATTGGTGTTATCGGCTATTGTTACGGCGGGTTGACTAGTTGGCTGGTGGCAACGCGCGGCAAAGACTATGAAATGCAGCCTTCCGGCTGCGTCGGCTACTATGCGGGTGGGATTGGGTCGGTGGCGAAAGAAGATCCTAGCTGCCCGGTGATGTTGCACTTCGGAGCGAACGATAGCCATATTGGGCAGGATCAGGTAGAGGCAGTTCGTTCGGCTCATCCTGAGGTGAAGGTCTTCCTCTACGAAGGTGCGGGGCACGCCTTTAACCGTGACGTCGATCCGAGCAGTTACCACGCCGCGTCGACCAAGCTGGCACGAGAGCGTTCGCTCGAGTTTTTGAAGACGCATATCGCATAAATGCTCCCAAAAATCGTTAGCATCGCTGGCGGCTCTCGATTGCCCGGTTTCGCCAGCGGTGCTATCCTTATGTGGACACTAAGAGTGAATTAGAAAGAAGATTAGGAGTAGAAACAGCTGTGTTGGCATCCGCTAAAAAGACAGACATTATTGAGAAGTTCCGCACGCACGACTCAGATACCGGGAGTCCAGAGGTTCAGATCGCCATTTTGAGCGAGCGTATTGGCGAGTTGACGGAACACTTCAAGGCACACAAGAAGGACCACGGATCGCGTCGCGGGCTTCTGATGCTTGTGAGTAAGCGTCGCCGCTTGCTTGATTACCTGAAGAAGTGTGACGCGGACCGTTATCGCGAGGTCATCGGCAAACTCGGAATCCGCAAGTAACCGCAACATCCCCGGAGAAACCGTTCAAACTATGGGAGCATACACGGCCCGTTCTCATTCGGCTGCCAACTTCGTGCAAGGTCCAGTAAGACCTTGTCGCCGGGGTTGCTGACGATGGGACGCCGCGGTGCCGTATCCCTGGTTTTCAAGTCACGCGGGTGTTGGCTCATGAACAACCTACTCCAGCGCAGCTTGCTGGCGGCTTACTAGTCGCCAGCGTCGAGCTGCGCTTTTTCGCGCCCGATCAACGGATGACGCGATTCAAGCTTAATCGATAGAACACGAGAGAAGAGAGGCAACATGAAACAGGATGTGACAGTTGAGCTTGCCGGCGGCAAGCAAATTAAATTCGAGACCGGACGCATGGCGAAGCAAGCCCCCGGTGCGGCCCTTACTTCAAGCGGCGATAACGTAGTTCTGGCGACGGCAACCGCCTCACCCGATCCGAAAGAGGGAATCGATTTTTTCCCGCTCACAGTTGAATACCGCGAATTTACCTATGCCGGCGGCCGTATCCCGGGTGGGTTCATCAAGCGCGAAGGCCGTCCGAGTGAAAAGGAGATCTTGACGAGCCGTCAGATCGACCGCCCTATTCGCCCGCTATTCCCTGAGGCGTTTCGCAATGAAACTCAGGTTGTTGCCTTCGTCTACTCCGCGGATAAAGAAAATGATCCCGATGTGCTTGGCATCAATGGCGCCAGCTGCGCTTTGGCGTTGAGCGATGTTCCTTTTCACGGTCCGGTTGGTGCGGTGCGAATCGGTCTGATCGACGATCAGTTTGTCGTGAATCCTACGTACGCCGAACGGGCGCAGAGCAAGTTGAACATTATGGTCGTCGGTACGAAGGACGGTATCGTGATGATCGAGTCCGGTGCAAAGGAAGTCGCAGAAAACCGTGTGGTGGATGCGATTGAGTTTGCTCATGAGCAGATCAAGAAGATTTGCGCGGCGATTGAAGACCTCGTTACTCGCGCGGGTAAGACCAAGCGCACCGTCAGCGAAGTTGAAGTTGATGACGAGTATCTGAATCAGCTGACGGCAAAGGTTGGTTCGCAGTTGAAAGATGCCCTCGACACCGAGAAGCACCCGAAGTTCGAGAGCTATGCGCTGGTCAAGACGATCAAGGATGAACTGAAGAAGGATCTCCCTGAAGGGGATGCAGCCGCTGCAAAGAAGCTCAGCAAATACTATGAGCTTTTGCGCGAGAAGATCTTCCGCGACCAGGTTTTGCATGATCGAATTCGTCCGGATCATCGGGCCTTCGATAAGATTCGTGACCTGAGCATCGAGGTTGGTGTGCTCCCGCGCGTTCACGGTTCGGCCCTCTTTACACGCGGTGAGACGCAGGCGCTGGTGAGTGCAACGCTGGGCACCACGGATGATGCGCAACGCCTTGAGAGCTATGAGGGAGAGCAAAAGCGCCGCTTTATGCTGCACTACAACTTCCCGCCGTTCTCGGTTGGTGAAGTCGGTCGTATGTCTGGCGTGGGCCGGCGAGAGATCGGTCACGGTGCGTTGGCTTCGCGTGCGATTGAGGCAGTGCTGCCGGCTGAGGATGAGTCGCCTTATACGCTGCGTGTCGTTTCAGACATCCTGGAGTCGAATGGATCGTCCTCAATGGCTACGGTGTGCGGAGCGTCGCTTGCGCTGATGCAGGCTGGTATTGCGATCAAGGGATCGGTCGCGGGCGTTGCGATGGGTCTTGTGAAGGAAGGCGAGAACTATGCCATTCTGACCGATATCGCCGGCGCGGAAGATCACTATGGCGATATGGACTTCAAGGTCGCGGGTACGCGTAACGGAATCACGGCGCTGCAGATGGATATCAAGATCATGGGCATCACTCCGCAGATCATGCGGGAGGCTCTGGAGCAGGCGCGTAAGGGTCGGCTCTTCCTACTGGATACGATGGATGCTGTGATCTCGGGCGCGAACCAGGAGAAGTCGCAGTTTGCTCCACGCATTCACACGTTGCAGATTCCAACCGATAAGATCCGCGATTTGATCGGACCGGGAGGCAAGGTGATTCGCGGCATCATTGATGCCACGGGCGTTAAGATCGACGTGGACGACACTGGGCGGGTCAATGTGGCGTCGAGCGATGCGGATGGTCTTGCGCGCGCGATCCAGATGATCAGCGATCTGACTGCTGTGCCTGAGATTGGGAAGACCTATCTCGGGAAGGTGGTTCGTCTTGCGGAGTTTGGGGCGTTTGTCGAGATCTTCCCCGGAACCGATGGTCTTCTGCATGTCTCCGAGATTGCAGAGCATCGCGTGAAGGAAGTGAAGGATGAACTCCGCGAAGGCGATCAGATTCTGGTGAAGGTTCTTGCGATAGAAGGGAATCGGATCAAACTTTCCAGAAAAGCTGTTTTGCGTGAACAGCGCGCCAAGCTTGGTCTTCCGGAGCCAGGTCAGATTGGTACGGATGGAGGCAGCGTCGCAGCCGGTGGACAGGGTCGTCAAGACGCTGTTGTCGGTGATGTTGCCGGAAGCGACGATGACGGTGAGGACTTCGACGATGATGGGGACGAGTCGACGGAAGAGCCCAACTTTAACCGCGAGGAGGGCGCTGTTCCTGTTCAGGCGGGCGGAGCTCCGGGGCCGAATGGACCTGGTGGGCAGCGGCGGCCGGGGGGCGGAAGACGTCGTCGCGGCGGTCGTCGACCGGGCTCCGGGTCCGGTGCTCCTCCTTCGGGCGGCGGCAATCGGTAAGGTTTCCTAACGGATTGGAGAGACCGCGCACTTTCGCGCGGTCTTTCTGTCTCTGGGTGAGAGTCGAGATGGTTAGACGCGTGTGGCTTGCGTTTGCAGCGCTTTGTATATTGTCGGCTACGTCCTGGGTCGTTCCTCGAGCGGAGGGTTTGCCTGCGCTTGAGTTGCAGGGGCTTCGTTATGGGTTGATTGGGTTAGTTGCGTTTTTGTTTGTGCGAGGCCGGGTTCGGTTTCGGAGGGTGGGGCCGCGGGTGGCTGCGGGTGGGGTGGGGTTCTTTGGGGTTCCCATGGTGGTGGGGGAGTGGGCGCGGGTTGGTGTGCCGGAGATCAGCCGGTCGGCGTTGTTTGCCATGGTTCCTGTGGTTGTGGTGATGGTGGTTGCGGCTGGAGACGAGGAGCGTGGGGCTCGGCGGTTTCTTGTTCCAGCTTTGGTGGGACTCGGCGGACTTCTTCTGCTGTTGCCGCTCGAGTTCTCTGGATCGCTTCGTGGGCGGTTGATGCAGGGGGCGGTGTGTCTTGCCGTGGTGTCGGTTGGGCTTTCGAGCGTGTGGCTTTTTCGGCTGCTGCGTGGGTTGGTTCTGACGGAGGCGGTTGCGATCATTTGTCTGAGCAACGGTGTGTTTCTGCTGGTTTCCAGTGCGGTTAGGGAGGAGTTCGTTTGGCGGTGGAGCGGGTTGGCTTCGGTGGTGTCGCTTTCTTCGCTGGTGGATGTTGCGGAGGTGGTGTTGCTGGTGTGGTTGCTGCGGGAGATGATGCCGGTGCGTTTTGCTGCTCGGTACCTGGTGATTCCGTTACTGACCTTGCTGGAGAGTTATGCTCTGATGCGGCCTGAGCTGACGGTGAGGGTGATCTGCGGAGTGGTACTGCTTGCGGCTGGTGCGGGGATGCTACTGGCTTTGAAGACTGGCGAGGAAGAGACGATGCTGTCTCTTCGTTGATACTTTTCTGTGTAGACTTCTGCGCGGTACACTTTGGGCAATGGCTGCTTCCATGTACATTGTGGTCGAGGGCGACGACCCTGGGTTCGATATCTTTGTAAACGGGCGATCGCTGGCGCGACATGAAGATGCGCTGGAGCGTCTGGCTCTGCGACTTGGAGTCAGGCCACTGATTGAATTCTTTTCGGCGGATGAGAATTCGATGTCACTGCTGATCGAAGAGGGTGCTGGGAACCAGGAGCTTCTTCGTCGGCTGCCCCCGCCGCAGTGGTACTCGCCTGCGGATGGATTGAAGACCGTGCGTGCTCTGTTGAGGACGCTGGAGGCTGATCCGCAACAACTGGGGACCGAGGGCGAGCAGGTGCTCTCGGAGCTGCTGGAATACGCCCACGTGCTCGAGAAGACGATGGATCGGAAGATGCGGTGGCATCTGGCTGTAAGCTGGAGATAGTACGGATCCTGCGCTGGACTGCGGCGGGTACCCCCCTCCCCCATATGCGCTCACAAGTAACTTATTATCATATAGTTAGCGAAATGGCGCTTTTGTAAAATAGTCATTACAAAAGGTTTACACTCAAATACGTCCAAACAAAGGGTTTGCAGTCGTTTGCTCCTTCTTAATAACAAGAGCCCCGGCGGTAGCCGGGGCTTTTTTTGATTCTTTATTGATTATAGCGTTTGGACCATAACTCATACGCCACGCGAATGTGCTGGACTGGCGCGGGGATTTTCGGTTTGGGGGCTTGACAGGAATTTTGAGCTGGAAGGACGCAAAGAGGCAGGCGGGAAGCATATAGGGACAAAGTCTCAGAGACATCGATCGAAGATTGATCCCTGGCGTTGATCCCGTTGCACCGGTCGACGCAAACGTTAGAGGGCGGATGCGGCGGTGGTCCTCTGAGTGGAACGCCGCCGGCTCATACGAAAGGTCATCAGGGCGTCGATGAGGTGATGGTCAAAGTTCCGTCTACAAAGTTGAAGGTGTAGTCGGACGCTTCCAGAGTTCCCTTTCCAATCTCGATGGTGTAGACACCTGCAGGCGATCCTTGTCTGGCATGCGTGACTTCTCTGGCATCTCCTGTGACTACTGTCGGCTTGTCGCCGTTTACGAAGCCGGCGATAGAAGAGGTGAGCGTGGGGATTGCGTGGCCAACGGGCACGCTCACACTTTTCGCGGTGACCGTTAGTTGGGCTCTGGTTGCTGTCAGTGCGAATGTGGCCGGGGCCGATACGCCAGAGACCGATGCCTCCGCCGTGAGGTTGCCGGATGCTTCAGCGGTTGCGTCTACAGACGCTTCGCCGTTCGCACCGGTGACGGCGGTAGCGCTTGAGAACTTGATCCCTGCGCCGCTGAAGGTAATTTTGACACCCGAGACCGGAGTGCCATCGATGTCCTTTACGAGTGCAATGAGTGGCGCTGCAAACTTCGACCCGTAGATGGCTTTCTGATGAGAGCTTGAGACGGCGTCTATTCGGGTTGGGGGGCCGATGACCTTCTCCGAGAGGGCGTCGCTGCTGCTGGGCAAGTAGACTTCATCGCCAAGGTAGCGGGCCTTGAATCTGAATTTGCCGGGTGTTCGAGCGGTCCAGGTGACGGTCGCTTGGCCAGTCTCGTTCAACGGCACTGTGGCGAAGGTGACAGCATCAACATTGATCCTTAGATATCCGGTTGGAGTTCCGGTTCCCGAAGCCGCTCGGACATAGGCTGTGAAGGTGATTTTGTCGCCTACTCTGACGGGATTGGCATTGGCAGTCAGTTGGGTGGTCGTCTCGAGCCGGACTGAATGTTTGGCAAAGACAAATTTGGAGACGAACGCATTGGCGTTGTCGGTCGAGCCGGTCGGATCGACTGGTTGAAATGCTCCGGCGGTGGTCGGGAAGTTCTGTGAAGAAGCTATTCCGGTCAAGTAAGCGTTTCCTGCGAGGTCGAGAACGATGGCTCTTCCATAGTCTCCAAATGCAAATGAATAACCTCCGTTTCCGCCGAGATAGGTCGAGTAGTCGAGAGCTGTGCCGTTGGGAGCGAGTTCCGTGACGAAGGCGTTGGAGGTACCGGCTGGTTCGGACCCTCCGTTGGAGCTTTGAAAGGCATCCTCGGTAACAGGGAAGTCGTGAGACTGTGTGTATCCGGTGACGAGTGCGTTTCCGAAGCGATTGACTGCCATGCCAAGTATCGAGTCGGAGTAGGTTCCGCCGAGATAGGTGGAGTAGATGAGAGCGGTCGCGTCGGGATTGAGCTTTGTGATGAAGCCGTTGGTCTCTTCGATGCCGGTGCTGCGCTTGATCGATTGAAATGCTCCGGCGGTGACGGGGAAGTCGGTAGATGCTGTAGATCCCGCCACGTAGGCGTCGCCTGACGAGTCGATCGCGATGGCGTTGCCGGAGTCCCCGCCGCTTCCGCCGAGATAGGTGGCATAGATCAGCCCCGTGCCTTGTGGATTCAGCTTGGCAACGAAGGCGCTTCCATTGAAGGTTTTGGCGGTTGTTTGAAAGACTCCGCTGGTCACGGGAAAGTCAGAGGAGCCAGAGACGCCGGTGACGTATGCGTCGCCTGAGTCATCGATCGCAATGCCGTTACCGTAGTCCTGCGTGCTGCCACCGAGGTAGGTGGAGTAGAGGAGCGCGGAGCCGGTTGGATTGAGTTTGGACACGAAGATTGACTTGCCGTAATCGTATCCAGCGGTGTCTGGGTTTTGGGTCTGAAAGGCTCCCGGAGTTACTGGGAAATTAGTCGATCCGGTATCTCCTGCAAGGTAGAGATCGCCAGCTGCATCTACTGCGATGCCTTCGACACCGTCGGGTCCGTTGGCCTGATCTCCGCCCAGGCGAGCTGAATAGAGCAGCGCGGTTCCAGCCGGGTTGAGCTTCACAATGAAGAGGCCACCGCCTGGAGCCTGGAAGGAGCCTGGTGTTACGGGAAAGTTGCTGGACGCGCCACCTGTGACGTAGGCGTTTCCGGAGCTGTCTACTGCAATGTGTGAGGGAGTTGAGTCGCCAAAGATCGCAGAGTAGACAAGTGCTGTGCCCGTCGGATTGAGCTTTGTGACGAAACCTCTTTCGATAGACGTCGATGGTCCTGCAAAGGCTCCGGGGGTGGAAGGGAAGGTATCGGATTCGGTGTATCCGACGACGTAGGCATTGCCCTGTGGATCGACGGCCATGGAGGACGGTGAGGTGTAGTAAGGAGTCACTCCTCCCAGATAGGTGGAGTAGGCGAGGGTGGGGTCGATGACCAGGGTTTGGTGGTGATCGTAGGCGCCCAGGGTGAAGGTGATGGAGTTGTCAGCCAGTAGTTTGAATTTGCCATCGATGGTTTGGCGGCGGCCGTTTTTTTCCTGGTAGACGAGTGGCTTCTGGAAGGCTATCTCGCCATTTTTTGCGCGGACGGTGAGGTTGCCGCTGGGGTCGAGCGTGAGCCTTTGCGCGCCGGTGAAGTGGAGGCGCAGTGGTTTGGGGTCGGCTCCGGGAGCCAGGATGAAGTCGTACTCGAGATGCTGCTGGTTGCCGTAGTAGACCAGGTCGACTCCGGGGTAGACGCCTGTGTAACTGACCCGGGCGTAGGTTGGGATGTTGGTATGCCACTTAGTGGAGTCGCGTCCGATGAAGTAGTTGGCCGTCCCTGACAGTTGCTCGGCGCCGGTGACTCGTTGGGGGTGCGATGCTCCGACCAGTTCCATGCACACTGCGTCGGTGTTTATGGATCTGGCGGCGTGATTCTTTTGCGGTGGAGACGAGTAGTCGGAGGCTGCTGGCGGTTCGGGCCTGGCGAGCGTGAGGACCGCTGCGGAGTCGGTGAGGAAGAGCGAATAACCATGGCCGCGCGAGAGAAACCTGACCTGGGAATCGGTCTGGCCCTGATTGGCTTCGAAACTTAACGGTAATTTTCCGTAGTCTGTCGCTGGGACAGGGTGGGCAGGATGATTCGACGCGGCCGCAGACGTCTGGGCCATTGCGGGTAGAGGAAGAAGGATGACGAGAAGGAGGGGTAATGATAGGTGCGGGTTCATAGACGCTCCATGGGCGCGATCAGAGGAGGAGGGAGAAATGCTACAGAGAAATAAAGGCCCAGGGGAGGAACGCGCAACGATAGTCTCGCAAATACTTGTGCGAGTCAACTGAAGTGTGAGCAAAGATTCAGGCCGGAACGTTGTGCGTGGGCTGCCGGTCCGGGGCGAGCCGATTTTAGTGGCGGGTCTCGGTGGAGGCGGTGGTTTGGGTGGTCTGGTCGCCTTCGCCTAGTTTGCGATGGAAGAGATTAAAGACCAGGCCGTAGAGGGTATGGGCGAGTTCGGGGTCGTAGCGGATGCCTTCGTCGCGCATGAAGGCGTGGGCTCCGTTGACCTCGTGCCAGCTGAATTTCTTTTCGAGTTCGTTGAGACGGGCGAGGACGGTCATGCGGCCTTCGAGGGGGATGTGCGGGTCTTGGCGGCCCCAGATTAGGAGGAGTTCGCCTTTGATGTCGGCGGCGCGTTGGAGGGAGTCGTCGCCGCCTTTGCCGAGGGAGCCTTTGTGGATGTCGGTGGCGTAGAAGCAGGCGGTGGCGAGGACGTCGGGGTTCATGGCGGCGCGGAAGGCTAGGTGGCCGCCGATGCAGATGCCCATGGCTCCGAGATGGCCGGTGCAGTCGGGGCGGGATTTGAGGTGGTCGAGAGCGGCGCGGGCGTCGGCGTCGTAGCTGGAGAGTTCTTTGGTGGTCTTGAGGACGTTGCCGCGGTCGGAGCCGGTTTGGTCGTAGGCGAAGACGGTTCCGGCGGATTCGAACTCGTGGTAGATCTCGGGCATGGCGACGATGTAGCCGTGGCCGGCGAGCATGGCGGCGGTGCGGCGGATGGGCGCGGTGATCTGGAAGATCTCGGAGTAGAAGACGATGCCGGGGTAGCGGCCGGGGGCGGCGGGGCGGACGATGTGGGTCCGCATGGGGCCTTTGGGGGTGTCGAGTGTGACGTACTCGTCGTTGACGATGATCATTTTTCCTCTGAGTGTTGCTGGGGATTCGGGTTATTCCGCAAAATGATCTTACTGTTTCGTGGCGCAGGTTACTGCGGTGAATGATTTTTGATTTGTGGCGAGTTCCGGTTGATATTGTCCAGGGCAGTGAGGATCATGCCAGCGCGGCGGTTGCTGATCTGGTTGGCGGCGAGACGCCGGATCACTTCGTAGACGGCTTGCTGGAGGTCAGACTGGCCCGAGGGGAGCGGAAGATCGAAACCGTGAAGGCGGCTGCGGCGTCGGCTGGGGTTCTGGACGGGCTTGCGGGTGGGGTGGTGGTAATAGCAGAAGGTCTCGCGCTGGAGGGCGGGCGAGGCGCATCGGTGGCCTCCTTCGAAAACGTGGGTGCAGAGGGTGCGGATGTCCTTGATGACTTCTATTGTCTTGTTCATGAGTGCCCCCTCCCCGGGATCCTTTGTTGCGCAAAGTCTAGTGAAGAAAAGGCTTAGGTCTGGACTTCGGTATGTTGTGAGGCATACCTGATCCGGACCTAAGCCTTTTTGTTGGGTTAAATGCGAAAGCCCGGCAGGTGGCCGGGCTCAATCTTGACTCTATAAGTTAAGTATATGTGGGCGAGTCAAGCTTTTGGTTGTGGAAATCGTTGTAAGTGATTGGTGGGGATGCAGTAGTCAGCTGGACTTAAGATGCAACTAGAGGGGTCAGGTAACACACATCTCAGGAGCGGGAGGTGGAGCGCCTGGCTTTAGCGACTTCGCCGATGAGGAAGCGGAGGGGGCGGTCGGCGGCTTTGCTGATGCCGATGCGTGGGGTGGTTTGGATTTCGGTGGGATGGTGGCCGTCGTCGGCGATCCGGATGGCGGAGATGGGTGAGGTTACGTCGAGGCCACTGGAGTTGCTGCGGGTGATGTCGAGAGCCTGACAGAGACGGCCGGGGCCTCCGGTGAGGAGTTTGGGTTTTGCGTTGTGGGGAAGGCCGCGGAGATCGGCCATGGTTTCGCGGCCGTCGATTGGATCGAGGGCTCGGATGAGGACTCCTCCGGCTTCGCCGGGAAGATGCGCGGCGACGTTGAGGCAGTAGTACATGCCGTAGATGAAGTAGACATAGACGTGTCCGGATGGGCCGAAGAGTATTGCGTTGCTGGGAGTGAGACCGCGCGATGCGTGTGATGCCGGGTCGATGAGGCCGAGGTAGGCTTCGACTTCGGTGATGCGGGCGGTAAGGCGCTTGCCTTGGAGGTCGCGGATGAGGATCTTGCCGAGGAGGGCTTTCGCGACGATCTCGGGGGAGCGGGAGTAGAAGGTTCTTGGGAGGACCTTAGGGAGGTGATGGGCTTGTAGGCGGGCGTTCATATTTTTGAGTGCCAATGTTTTTTAGCTTGCATCCTATCCGCACCTGTTTTCGTCATTTGGTAGCCGAAGGAGGTTCAGCGTTTTTGTATTTCATCACTAGATCTGCCAGCCGCCCCTCCCAACTGTAGACAGAGACAAAATGAAAGTGTGTGGGGACATAAGATTGACGCTGGTATTGTTGGAGACTATCTAGAAATTGGCCCAAGATGACGAGTCGTTGGTCGGGTGTCTTTCCTTGGAATGCAGAATTGAAAAGACCCTGTTCTACAGTAAGATTTGTGGGGAATATATCGCGTGTCGCGATGAAATCGCAGAACTGTTCGGCCATGGGAACTGTCAAGTGCAATGAGTATGCGAAGAAATCGGGGTTGTATAAAAAAGATCGCTTTGCAGCATTTTGTTCGAGCCATCGTTTAAGAACGGCATTGTGAATGGCGTTCACTCCTAAGAAAGAGTTGAATTCAATTATGAATTCCAGCTGGCACGAGGCATTTATAAACCGATCATAGTTGCCAAAGTAGTGGCCCCATGAACTCGATATCCTCTCTTGCCAATAAAAAGTGCTCCGACCTTTATCAAGCTCTCCTTTTTCAAACACAGAAGGAATTGGCCAAAATAACATCGGGGTACTTAGCTCCTGCCTCCCATGAAAATCCATCCGTTCAGCGAAGCGTGGCAGAAGTGCACCCAAATATGCCAATCGATTCCTCGCTACGGCATACGCCGCAAGGCATCTGAAGCCAAGAAATACTTCAAAACCTGGTCGCCACCACTGAAGAGACGTTGATTCTCGTGCGATTGCAACTGCCTTCAATGGCTGAAGATTTTTGCTAGTCTCGAATGTTTCAAGAAGTACATCAACCGAAAGGTTCAGCCATTCAAAATCACAACCGTATTTGATCAGCAAAAGCCCCAACACTACCAGTGAGCGAAGAGAGGGCAAGAATTGGTCTCGAAAGAAAATCTCTATCTCAGCGGCCTCTTCACTTTGCGGTTTTGAGCCAGAAAGTAAGTCGAGTCGATCCCAACCCTCGATCAAGGCTTCGCGGATGATCTCCAGAAGCATACGAAATCTAGGGCCATCATTTTCAACTATAAGCTCTTCGACAAATCGCCGGAACGTTCCCTCAGGCTCGACAAGCATCTCGCGGACGGGCAAACGGGCACGAG
Source organism: Tunturibacter gelidoferens (assembly GCF_040358255.1). NCBI lineage: Bacteria > Pseudomonadati > Acidobacteriota > Terriglobia > Terriglobales > Acidobacteriaceae > Tunturiibacter > Tunturiibacter gelidiferens. The sequence continues at coordinate 3,786,176 of NZ_CP132938.1, read as the reverse complement.
GATTTACATTACTTATTGCACTTCCTGCCAATTCACTATATTGACGAAAGCGCTTCCTAGCGCGATCCTCAGCCTCTTCCTCGATTTTTTGCTTGTACATCTGATCGATGTCAATGCGGCTTGCAAGCTTGAGGGATGTGTTTTTCTTGATCCAAATTTCTCCGACTTGTAATCTCGCTTTTCCGTCGCTACGTTGACCTTCAGTTTTGATTAGGATTGGCCGAGCCTGAATCGCATCAAGAACGATGAGAACGAATATGCTTCCATTTGCGGTTTGCAAATTATTAAATACTTGCATTCTTGGAAGTGGATCCAAGTATTTCGCTAGAACAGAGGAAAGTGCAGCTTCGTCGAATTCCTCGCCATTCGACACAGAATAGAACTTTCTTTCCTTAGGATCTCCTCCGATGATTATGAATTTTTCTTCGGGAAGGTCTGCGTTCGCTAAGCCTTGAACTAACTTAACAAAATCGAGTCGATCGTTTAGATTCTCGCGGGTTATAGTTAGTGTCCTTTTAAACTCATACCGTGGATGTTCCACGCCCTCATCAATCAACATCTGAACTTCATTGCAATATATAAGTATTCGTTCAGACAAGCTTGAAGGGCTTTCTTGTCCATCTTGAAGAGTAATAGCCATAGATATTTAATCCTTGAGCGTCCTGGGCCGCCTGACATCCTGAACTTAACGGCTCATGTTCACCTTAGCTGAAGAGGAACTCTTTGGTGCGGAGTTCTTTTACTGTGTCGCGGAGCTTGGCGGCTTTTTCGAATTCGAATTTTTTGGCGGCTTCTCGCATGTCGGATTCTAGTTTGCCGATGTAGGTGTCGAGCTCTTGTTGGGTGGAGAAGTCGGGCATGCCTTCGGCTTCGTCGGTGAGGTCGGCGTAGTCGGCTTTGAGGATGCCGGCGAGGCCCATCTCTATTGGGCGGATGATGCTTGCGGGGGTGATGCCGTTTTCTTCGTTGTAGGCGACTTGCTTTTCGCGCCGGCGGTCGGTCTCGTTGATGGCGCGCTGCATGGAGTCGGTCATCTTGTCGGCGTAGAGGATGGCGCGGCCTTCGACGTGGCGCGCGGCGCGGCCGATGGTTTGGATGAGAGAGCCTTGCGAGCGGAGAAAGCCTTCTTTGTCGGCATCCAGGATGGCGACGAGGGAGACCTCCGGAAGGTCGAGGCCTTCGCGTAGGAGGTTGATGCCGATGAGGACGTCGTACTCGCCTTTGCGGAGGTCGCGGAGGAGCTTGATGCGTTCGAGGGTTTCGATCTCGGAGTGCATGTAGCGGCAGCGGACGCCGACTTCGGTGTAGTAGCTGGCGAGATCTTCGGACATTCGCTTGGTGAGGGTGGTGACGAGGACGCGTTGGTTTTTTGCGGTGCGGTCGCGGATCTCGGCGAGGAGGTCGTCGATCTGGCCTTTGATGGGACGGATTTCGACCTGAGGATCGATGAGGCCGGTGGGGCGGATGATCTGTTCGACGACTACGCCGGCGGATTTTGTGAGCTCGTAGGGGCCGGGGGTGGCGGAGACGTAGATGATCTGGCCGGTGCGGGACTCGAACTCCTCGAAGCGGAGGGGGCGATTGTCCATTGCGCTGGGGAGACGGAAGCCGTAGTCGACGAGGTTCTGTTTGCGGCTGCGGTCGCCGTGCCACATGCCGTGGAGTTGGGGGACGGTGACGTGGGACTCGTCGATGAAGAGGAGATAGTCCTGGGGGAAGTAGTCGAGGAGTGTGGGCGGCGGCTCGCCGGGGAGACGGGCGGAGAAGTGGCGGGAGTAGTTTTCGATGCCGTGGCAGAAGCCGACGGATTTGATCATCTCGAGGTCGAAGCGGGTGCGCTGGTGGATGCGCTGGGATTCGACCAGGCGGCCTTGGTTTTCCAATTCCTTTTCCCACCACTCCATCTCTTCGATGATGGAGTTGACGGCGGTGGTCTTGCGCTCGGGTTGAACGACGTAGTGGGATTTGGGGTAGATGGGCAGGCGGGAGTATTTTTGCCGGATGGTGCCGAAGAGGGGGTCGATCTGGGAGAGTGAATCGATTTCGTCGCCGAAGAGCTCTATACGGTATGCGTTTTCGTCATAGGTTGGGTAGACCTCGATGATGTCGCCGCGGACGCGGAAGGTGCCTCGGCGGAAGTCTACGTCGTTGCGCTCGTAGAGGATTTCGACGAGGCGGCGGGTGATGTCTTCGCGCTTAATCTTCTGGCCCTTTTCTAGGAGCATCAACATGCCGTAGTAGGCTTCGGGCGAGCCGAGGCCGTAGATGCAGGAGACCGAGGAGACGATGATGGCGTCGCGGCGTTCGAAGAGGCTGCGGGTGGCGGCGAGGCGAAGTTTATCCAACTCTTCATTGATGGTTGACTCCTTCTCAATGAAGAGATCGCCGGCGGGGATGTAGGCTTCGGGTTGGTAGTAGTCGTAGTAGGAGACGAAGTACTCGACAGCGTTGTTGGGGAAGAAGGTTTTGAACTCGTGATAGAGCTGGGCGGCGAGGGTTTTGTTGTGAGCGAGGATGAGGGCGGGGCGTTGCAGCTCTTCGATGACCTTGGCCATGGTGAAGGTTTTTCCGGAGCCGGTGACACCGAGCAGGACTTGATCTTTTTCTCCGGCGTGGATGCCGGAGATGAGCTCGGCGATGGCGCGGGGCTGGTCGCCCTGGGGCTTGTAGGTGGTCGAGAGCTGGAAGTCCATCTCTATAGGATAGTTTATTGAGAGGGTTAGTTGCGAAGAGTGAGAGTAGCAACAACAAAGAGAAAGGCGAAATGCGGGGGTCTCTCCACTTCGGCGGCAAGTGCGCCGCCTACGGTCGAGATGACGGCATTTTTTGACTCAAGGAGGTTGGGATGAGTGTGGGAACTGAGTTGTGGCTGGTGCGGCACGGGGAGACGGAGTGGAGTTTGAGTGGGGCGCATACGAGCCGGACGGATATTCCGCTGACCGACCATGGGCGAAAGCGGGCGGAGGAGCTAAGAGATTACTTGAGGGGCACGAAATTCGATGCTGTGTTTGAGAGCCCGATGCAGCGGGCGCGGGAGACCTGTGCGATTGCGGGGTTTGGAGATCGGGCGGTGGTGGAGAACGGGTTGAAGGAGTGGGACTACGGCGTGTATGAGGGCAAGACGACGAAGGAGATTCAGGCGGAGATTCCGGGATGGTCGGTGTGGAAGAACGAGATTGTTGGCGGTGAGACGGTGGAGCATGTTGGGGAACGCGCGGATGGAGTGATTGCGCGTGCGCTGGCGGCCGCTCCGCAGGGAGGGAAGGTGGCGCTGTTTGCGCATGCCCATATTTTGCGAATTCTGGCAGCGCGGTGGATTGGGTTGGCTGCTACGGGTGGGAGTTTGCTGGCGCTGGGGACAGGCAGTGTGAGTGTGATGGGGTGGGAGCGGGAGACGCGTGTGATTTCGAGCTGGAATCGTGGGTTTGAGTAGGGCTAGAGCCGATTTGCTGTTGGTGTGGAGGAAGGCAACCGCAGATTCCCTTCGGGAATGACAAACAAAAGGGCACGGCAGACTCTACGCCAACTGCTACTTTGCTCTAGAAGTTTTTGATGTGCTGTGGTTGTAGTCCTACTCCGACGAAGCGGGCTGGGAGATTTTGGAAGCCCGGGATGCTGGTGAGGATGCGGAGAGCGAGAGGTGGGTGGATGGGTCCGGGGTTGCGGAGGACTCGGTTGAGTATGCGGTGAGCGAAGACTTGCACGCGCTGAGTGTTGCGAACTGCGTTTGCGCGATAGTGCTGCACCTGGGCCAGATTGTGCGGGCTGAGGGTGTTGGAGAGTAGAGCTTCGGTGAGGATGTTGGCTGCGGCGACGGCGTCCTGGATGGCGATGTTGATGCCGATGCCTCCGACGGGAGACATGGCGTGGGCCGCGTCACCGATGCAGAGGAGGCCGGGGGAGGACCACTCGAGGAGGCGGTTGACCTGGATGGTGAGCAGCTTGACTTTGTCCCAGGAGTCGATCTCGGCGGTGCGGCCGGCGAGGAAGGGCACGATGCGTTCGATGCTTTGTTGGAAGGCGGGTAGACCTTCCTGCTGGATGGCGGGGAAGGTGCCTTTGGCGATAATGTAGCCGACCTGGAAGTAGTCGTTGCGGTTGATGAGGATGATCAGTCGGCCGTAGTTGATGTAGCCGAGTGCGTTTTCGGGGTCGGAGGGTTGGCGTGCGAGCTTGAGCCAGAGGACGTCGACTGGGACGCCGACATCCTGGAGCTGCAGCTGGCCGGCATCGCGGGAGATGGCGTGGCGGCCGTCGCAGCCGACGGTGAGGGTAGCTGGAATTTCGGCTGGGCCGTCGGGTGTGTTGGCGCGGACACCGATGGTCGCGTCGTTTTGCTGGATGAGGCCGGTGGCTTCCCAGCCCATGCGCAGAGTGAAGGTGCGCAGATGGATGGCTTCGCTCGAGAGAAAGTTGAGGAAGTCCCACTGCGGCATGAGGGCGATGAACTTGCAGCGGGCAGGGACGTGGGAGAAGTCGGCGATGGGGAAGCGCTGTCCGCCGATGGTGGCGGAGAGTGCTGCGACCTGAGAGTGTGGGATGGTGAGGAACTTTTCGAGCAGGCCTAGTTCATCCAGGAGATCGAGCGTGGAGGGGTGGATGGTGTCTCCGCGGAAGTCGCGGAAGAAGTCGTTGTGTTTTTCGAGGATTGTGACCTGCACGCCGGCGCGGGCGAGGAGAAAGCCCAGCATGATGCCTGCGGGACCGCCGCCGATGATGCAGCAGGTGGTGGCGAGCGGGTTGGGCGTAGCGGCCATGCGTGGTGTTGAGGGTAGCAAGCCGCGGGGAGGGCGTCAAAAGGTTTGCTAAGAATTTGCGAGGACGAAGGAGAGCCAGTCGGCGGGGGCGTGCGCGAGGTGATCGGGCGGGGCATCTTCGAGGGAGTGGGGCTTGAGGCCGAAGGTGCAGCCGATGCTGCGGGCGCCACAGTTGCGGGCGGTGAGGACGTCGATGTCGGTGTCGCCGACCATGATGGTTTCGGCGGGGGTGATGGTGTGGCCGGAGAGGGTGGAGGCTTCGGAGATGAGGGCTTCGAGGCCGTGGGGGTCGGGCTTCTTGGTGTGGAAGCTGTTGCCGCCGTAGTTCTGAAAGAAGAAGCGGGAGAGGCCGAAGTGATCGCAGATGTCGCGGGAGGGGTGGACGGGTTTGTTGGTGAGGACGGCCATCAGGAGCTCGGGGTGTGTGGCGCGGAGGGCTTCGAGAGCTTCGAGGACGCCGGGGTAGACGTAGGTGTAGTCGAGTTTGTGGATGCGGTAGTAGTCGAGGAAGAATGTAAGCGCTTTGGTTACGTATTGCTCGTCGGTGATGTCGCCTTCGGGATCGCCGATGGCGCGGCGGACGAGCATGGAGGCTCCGTCGCCGATGTAGCCGGAGATGACGGCTTCAGGGAGGGTGGGTTTGCCGAGATGGGCGAGGGTGGCGTTGACGGAGTTGCAGAGATCGACGCGCGAGTCGATGAGGGTGCCGTCGAGATCGAAGACGATGAGGCGGGGAGGGGCTGCGAGAAGCATTGGTTAAGGGTAAACGATGGCGCGATTGCATCAGAGCGGATTTGCTGTTGGTGTGGAGGAAGGCAACCGCAGATTCCCTTCGGGAATGACAAAAAAAAGGGGCACGGCACACTCTACGCCTACTGCTACTTTGCTCTAAAAAAGACGGTGGCTGTGGTTGTGTTCGCGGCCACCGTCTTTTGTTTTGGGGGAAGGACTACTTGATCTGGATGTCGCCGGAGCCGGTGCCGATGCGGAGCGTGGGGCCACCGCCGCCTACGACCGCGCTGACGTGGTGACGGTTGAGGCTGCCCTGCATTGTCATGGGCTGAGCGACGCTGATGTTTCCGGAGCCGGTGTCGGCGTCGAGGTTGAAGTGAGCGTTGCCGACGGAGAGATGAACGTTGCCGCTGCCGGTGGAGAGCTTCCAGTCGCTGGTGGGCTGGCCTTCGGCGGTGATGTCGCCGGAGCCGGTGCTGGCTTTGAGTGCTCCGGAGAGGCCGTGGAGCTGGATGTTGCCAGAGCCGGTCTCAGCCTTGACGTCGCCGGGGCCGGTCTGTTGTAGTTCGATGTCGCCGGAGCCGGTACCGAGTGTGGTCATGCCCTGAACGCCGTGGACGTGGACGTTTCCGGAGCCGCTTTGTGCTTTGACGGAGGCGCCAACGTCCTGAATTTCAATATCGCCGGAGCCAGTGGTGGAGTTGATGGTGGAGGCGTGGGGGAGGGTGATGTCGTAGTCGATGGAGATGTTGCGGAAGAGGTCGTTGTTGTGACGTTCGCCGATAGTGATGTCGTTGCCGCTCTGGACGATGGGCGGGTTGCTGATAATTTGCTGGATGCGGCTGTCGGTGTCGGAGCCGCCACTCATCCAACCGTGGCTGGAGTGAAGGTGCGCGACGATGTGGACCTGATCTCCAGAGCCAGGATGAAGACGGATCTGGCCGGAGCCAGTGGAGACTGAAACGTTGGGAGAGCTGCCGGCGCTGAGGGTGCGCTCGAAGTTGCCGTCGGCGGCGAAGGCTGTGGCTGCAGCGAGAGTGAGCATTGCGGCGGTGGAGGCGAAGACTGTTATCTTCATGGCGTTCCTTTTTTCGACTTTTCGACTCTGGGTAACTGCGGTTTAGATGTTAGCTCGTCGGGTTGCGATCTTTGTGCGCTCGATCTGGCGGACTTTATTGTTGCCACTGGCCTAGCAGGTTATTGCTGAAGGATGACGGTGTCGCCGGGGTTGAGGCCGGCGAGGATCTCGGTTTTGGTGCCGTTGGAGATGCCGGCCTTGATGTCGATCTTTCTGCGGCCGGTCTTCTGTTTGGGGTCAGGGACTTCGACGGAGGCGTTGCGGTCTTTGTCGTAGAGAACGGCCTGCTCGGGTACAGTGAGGACGTTTTTGTGCTCTTCGAGGAGGATCTCCGCGTTCGCGGTCATGTTGGCTTTGAGTTCGCCGCCGGGGTTGTCGATTGAGACGCGGACCTCAAAGGTGGTGACGTTATCCTTCTCTACGCCGAGGGGTGCGATCTTGGTGACTTTGCCGAGAAAGGTCTTGTCCTTGAAGGACTCTACTTTGATGCGGGCGGCCTGGCCCATGTAGACCTTGCCGATGTCGGACTCGTCGACCTTGCCCTGAACGTAGACCTGGTTGGTGTCGCCGATGGTCATGACGAGGGTGGCGGTGGAGCCGAGGACGAGGATGGAGCTGACGGCGTCGCCGATCTCGACGTCGCGGGAGAGGATGGTGCCGTCCATCGGAGAGATAACGGTGGTGTAGCCAAGTTGCTCTTCAAGTTGCTTGAGAGATGCCTGATTCTGGGCTACCTGGGCCTGTGCCTGGCGGAGCTTAGAGGTATCAACGGAGATTTGAGATACGGCCTTGTCGCGGGTGTTGGCGGCAGAGAGGTACTTCTGCTGAGCATCGTCGAGGGCCTGCTGTGAGACCACACCCTCTTTGGACATCTGGAGGTTGCGATCGTAGGTGTGCTTATACATGGGCAGGTCGGGCGCTTCGGCGTTGACCTTGTCGTACTGGATGGAGGCTTCGGCGGCGCGCGCGTTTGATTCGGCGGCGGCGAGCTGGGCCTTCTGCGCGGCTACCTGATCAAGGATCTCCTGCTGGTCGAGTTGAGCGAGAACCTGGCCCTGATGGACGTGGGCGTTGATGTCGGTGTCGAGGCGAGTGACAATGCCCGAGGCTTTGGATTTGACCTCTACTTTCGTGATGGGCTGGACCTTGCCGGTGGCGACGACGGACCGGGCAATGTCTCCGCGCTCGGCTTTGGCCAGCTGGGAGGGCTCGAACTTGGTGGTGTTGCCACGGGCAGCTGCGACCACCCCGAGAACGACCGCCAAGACGACGACGCTGAGGCCGACCCAAAGCCATGTTTTCCGTTTATTTTTACGCTGCGTGGCCAATTGCTTGCTCCCGTTGGTGCTGTGGATATGAGTCTTCGGAAGGTGGTTACGCAGGAATACGCTGCGCGGTTCCGTCGACTGCGAAAAAGTTTACGTGAAGGTGCGGCGATGTTGCAGAGTCGACGTTTAGACGGGGGAGTTGGGAGGGAGGAAGCAGTGAGGCAGGAGCGAGTCTGTGAATTTATGCGTACTTTCGGAGTACGCCGAGAACCTTGCCCTGGATGCTGACATTCGCGGCCGGGGCGTAGATGGGAGACATCTCGGTATTGGAGGGTTGGAGACGGATCATGCTGCCTTCGCGGTAGAAGCGTTTGAGGGTTGCGTCGGAGCCGTCGATGAGAGCGACGATGATCTCGCCTTCGCGCGCGGTGCGTGTGCGCTCGACGAGAACATAGTCGCCGGAGACGATGTGCTCGTCGCGCATGGAGTCGCCTCGTACTTCGAGGGCGAAGACTTCGCGATTGCCGATGATGTCCGAGAGGGAGATGCTCTCTGCGCTCTCGATTGCTTCGACGGGCTTGCCGGCGGCGATGCGGCCGAGCAGAGGCAGACGGTCTGAGCCCTTTCTGCCGCTTCGAACGGGGAGCACGTCAATGGAGCGGCTGCGGTTGTGTGCGCGCTGGAGGAGGCCTTTGTTCTGGAGATTGGTGATGTGTTTGTGGACGGTGGCGAGAGAGCTGAGACCCAGGCCGCTGGCGATCTCCTCGTAGGAGGGCGAGTAGCCATTCTTCTGAGTGAAGCTGGAGAGGAAGTCGATGACCTCTTTTTGTCGCCGTGTAATTGCCATGCCGATGATTGTAGCGAATAAAAAGCGAATTGCAAGGTGGTTTAGAGATTTATTTCCGGGAGGTATTCGAAGCGGTCGCACGCGGCTTGGGGCAAGAGCGAGAGATATGCTGATTTCATGAAGATTAAGGAAGGTTGGATTCGGATCTTTGGGTTGGCGATGGTGTGGGCGCTGATGGTCTCGGTGGGGTGGGCGCAGGAGCGTGCGCAGAAGATCGCGGAGCTGGGTAGTTGTCCTTTGGAGAGCGGGAAGGTGGTGCTGGATTGCCAGGTTGGGTACCGCACCTTCGGTGCGATGAATGCTGATGGGTCAAATGTCGTAGTGATGCCGTCCTGGCTGAATGGGCGAAGTGAAGATCTGATTCCTTACTTCGGCGAGAAAAATACAGGACATCGGCTCGTGGATACATCGCGATTTTTTGGGGTGGCGTTCGATGCGTTTGGGGATGGGGTTTCTTCGTCACCATCGAATAGCAAGAGACAGCACGGGCCGGAGTTTCCGGTTTTTACGATGGAGGATATGGCGCGGGCGCAGTATCGCGTGTTGACGGAGGTGCTGCATGTGCGTCATGTGCACGCTGCAGTTGGGCTGTCGATGGGCGGCGAGCAGGTGTTTGCATGGGCAGTTCTGTTCCCGAAGTTTATTGATCGTGCAGTGCCGATTGTGGGGACGCCACAGGTGACGAGTTTTGATCTGCTGTCGAAGCAGATCGTGATCGACGCGATTGAGGCGGACCCTGAATATAGGCATGGACGCTATGTAACGGAGCCGCAGTTGAAGCTTGCGAATGCGATCGGGACGTTGATTGTGACCGCACCGCAGTATAGAAATGCCGAGGTGCCGAGGGAGCAGTTTGCGGAGTGGTTGAAGACGGTGGAGTCGCCGCAACGACAAGATGCGAATGACAGGGTGTGGCAGGCGAAGGCGGTTATGCATCATGATGTGCTGCATGGAAGAACGATAGAAGATGTTGCGCGAGGAGTGCCGGTGAAGTTTCTGGTGATTGTGGCGGCGGAGGATCGAATGGTGACTCCGCAGCCTGCGCTGGAGTGGGCGAAGGCTGTTGGGGCGGAGACGTATATTTCGGCGGGAAGCTGCGCGCACTTGATCATGAACTGTGACGCTGAAGCTGTGTCGTTACGGGTGGAGCGGTTTTTGGCGCAGTGATGCGGCTATTCCCATTTTGAAATCGGTCACAGAAAACTTCGCGAAGAAGTCTTGTCAGGACAGGCCGGATGCACCAAGGTAATAACACGCAACCGAAACGGTAATGTGATTTCGGTTGAGTGTGATGACCTGAAGATCTTGATTGTGCCTTGGGAGACACGAAATGCGAGTTTTGATTGTGGAAGATGACGCAGCACTGGGATTGTTTCTCCAGAAGGGCTTGAAGCTGGAGGGACACCAGGTGGATTGGGTGGGAGATGGCGAGGCTGGGTTGCGGCACGCGGAGGAACATCGTCCGGACTTGATCGTGCTGGACCTGAGTCTTCCACGAAAAGATGGGACTGAAGTGCTGGAGGAGATGCGCGGGCGCTTCGATGAGACCTCGGTGCTGGTGCTGACTGGCCGCAGCTCGGTGGAAGAGCGGATCAAATGTTTGAACCTTGGCGCGGATGATTGCTTGTTAAAGCCCTTCAGCTTTCATGAACTGACGGCGCGGTGCCGGGCGCTGCTGCGGCGGAGGGAGCAGTTTGCCGATCCGGTGTTGCGGCATGGCGACGTCGAGCTGAACCGGATGGAGCGCAAGGTGATGCGGAATGGACAGCTGGTGGATCTTACGGTGAAAGAGTTCAGCCTGCTGGAGTTTTTGCTGATGCGGCGTGGGCAGTGCTGCAGCCGGAGCGAGCTGCTGCGGGATGTGTGGCAGATGTCTCCCGATGCCGGGACCAATGTGGTGGATGTTTACATTAACTATCTGCGGCGCAAGCTGGCGGCGGCTAGTGTGGATGGCGACCTGGGGTACTCGGTCATCGAGACGGTGCGGGGAGAGGGTTATCGGATGAGTAGCGGGCGCAAGAGTGTGGGCCGGGTTGGCGTGCTTCCGGTGAGTGCGGCGTATGCCGGTGCGTGAGCTGGTGCAAGAGGCAGGTCGCGCAGAGTTTGTGGAGCGCCTTGATGTCGCGTTGCACGGTCTTTGCCAGCCGTTGACGGTGTTGCAGTGCAGGCTGGCGATGGGCGAGATGATCGGAGAGCCGGATGCGATGCTGGAGGCAATTCGAGAGGCTTTGAAAGAGTGTGTGCGGTTGAACCAGACCGTTGGAACGATGAGGACGATGTTGCAGCAGGTGAAGGCGGATACGAACGACGAGAGGATAGGGTGACGGAGATGGGCATGGGACGGGAGTCGGTGTTGAACTCATTGTCAAATATGGATGCAGCCGAGGCGGCTGCTACGCGGACGGTGGTGTTGGCGAGTGCGGATGCGGGGTTGCGGCAACGGCTGCGTGCTTCTCTAACGGGGCTGCGGTGGCAGGTTCGCGAGGCCAGTGGAGGGGCGGAGGCGATGGCGCAGCTTGAGGACGCACGTTCAGAGGCGCTGCTGGTCGATAGCTGGCTGCCGGATCTTGAGGTGGGGGAGTTCGCGAGCGTGATCCGGATGATGTATCCAGCGATGGAGCTGCTTCGGGTGGATGGCGGTGTGGATGGCGGAGCGCGGAGTCCACGGCGTAATGAGTTGCTGCATGCGTTACGAGAGGCTCAGAACGCTCCGGTGAACGATACGGCGGCTTGGGCGGCGGCTCCGGTCTCGGTGCCTTCGCCGGCTCCGGCAGCCTCTGCCTCTGGTGTGGGAGCGAAGGCGCCGATTCGGATGCCGTCTCCGGTACGAAAAGATGTTGGACAGGATGAAGCTCGGGAGAGAGAAGAGCAGGTTCGGCTGGAGTCGACGCGGCAGGCGCTTGCGGTTCTGCTGGGGCGGGAGGAGGCAACGCGGCCGGTAGCGAAGAACGAGGCGATGTTGCCTGAGATGATTGGTGCGAGCGAACCGATGCGCGAACTGACGCGGTTGATTCGGCTGGTGGCTCCTCGGTCAACGACTGTGCTGATCGAAGGAGAGACGGGAACCGGGAAGGAAGTTGTGGCGCGGGCGTTACATCGCCTGAGCGAGCGCGCTGGGAAGCCGTTTGCTGTGTTGAACTGCGCCGCGATTCCTGAAGCTCTGCTGGAGGCTGAACTGTTTGGACATACGCGCGGAGCCTTTACTGGGGCGGTGCAGTCGCGAACCGGACGGATTGAAGCGGCACATGGGGGAACGCTCTTTCTGGATGAGATTGGTGAGATGCCGATGGCGCTGCAGGCGAAGATGCTGCGGTTCCTGGAGTGTGGCGAGTTGCAGCGGGTTGGCGATAACGAGACGATGCGCGTGGATGTGAGGGTGATCGCGGCGACGCATCAACCATTGGAGAAGCTGGCTACGAGCACTGGCGCGGAGAGAACGTTTCGATTGGATCTCTACCATCGGCTGGCTGTTTTTCCGGTGGAGGTGCCGGCGCTGCGGGATCGGATGGAGGATCTCGGGTTGCTTGCAGAGCATATTCTGGAACAGATGGGGAAGGAGATGCCGCGTAAGAGGTTGACCGTTGAGGCGGAGGCGAAGCTGTACGAACATACCTGGCCGGGAAATGTGCGGGAGCTGATGCATGTGCTGGAGCGTGGCGCGATTCTGGCAGGGGAGAAGATGGAGATTGGGGAGGAGGAGATTCGTTTCCGGCGGGCTACTCGGAGTTAGGACGGGTAGCCTGGAGTTAGGTGGCTGGCTTGGAGTCAGGGGCGGCTGGCTGAATTCAGAATGAGGTGTTCGGAGTTCGCAGGAATTAGGATGAAGTTTTTTTTGGCGGCTGGCGGTTGGTGGTTTTTGCAGGGGTTTCTGGGAAAATGTGGGTTTCGCTGTGGTGTTTTGATGGTGAAGACGTGGTGAGATGTGTGGTGAAGGTGGTGTTTTAGCATCCACTTTTTGCGTGACAAAAGGTACGCCACCAATTTCAAACATATTTAGACAATCGCGGTTTCTGGTTTTTAGATAATCACGATTTCGAACTTTTTCAGGCAATCTGTGGTTGAAAGATAATTCGGGGTTGGAGATTGATAAGAGCGCTCTCATTTGAGAGCGCTCTTGTTTGGTCGTACGACTGCATATGTCATGGCGTGGAGGTGCAGGACATATGCAGACGACAACAGCGATGGGCGACGCGTTGGGACGATATCTGGATCTGACCAGTCAGCAGATGCAGGGGACTGCCAGGAATATGGCGAATGTGGATACGCCTGGGTTCAAGACCCAGGGCTTCGATTTCGAAGAGGTGTTTGCGCAGCAGTTGAACGATGGCGCGGGCGCGGCGGGTCTTGAGGGTGTGCAGGCTCCGATGCAGGATGTCGATGGACTGGTGGCACGGCCGGATGGAAATAACGTGTCGATGGACCGCGAGGGCTTGCAGCTTGCTAAGGCGCAGATGCAGTTCAAGCTGGGGACGCAGCTTTTGAAGGGCGAGTTTGCGACGGTGATGAGCGCAATTCATATGGATTCGAAATAAGCCATGAATATCTTCGGAGTGATGGATGTGAGTGGTTCGGCGTTGAAGGCCGAGCGGGTACGGGCTGAGGTGGTGGCTTCGAATATGGCCAACGCCGAGACGACACGGACGCCTGAGGGCGGGCCGTATCAGCGGCACCATGTGGTGTTTGAAGCCCAGGGTGGCGGGACGTTTCAGGAGTCGATGGCAAACCAGTTGGGCGGTGGCTCGAGCGTTGGTGCTGGGAGTGGCTTCAAAAATATCTACACCGGTGGAATCAGCGGTGGTTTGAGTGGTGATCTGACGGCTGCCAATCCGACGCCGGGCGGAGTTGAAGTGACTGGTGTGATCGCAGATGCAAGTAAGCCGCTCGAACGGTATGACCCCTCGCATCCGGATGCGGGGGCGGATGGATTTGTAGCGTATCCGGATATCAACCCGCTGACCGAGATGGTGGATCTGATGGGGGCGACGCGGTCGTATGGGATGAATGCCTCGGCGATTACGGCGGAGAAGAGCATCTTCAACTCTTCGCTTGATCTATTGAAGTAAAGAGCCAGTGCAGGTGAAGTAAGGCGATCGTGCAGGGCGTGAAGACAGAGAAGAGATAAGAAGGAGAGGGAGGGATTGTGGTCGGATTACCTGTTGGTTCCGGAGTGATGAGCGGAGTGGGGATGGGGGGCCTCGATGATGGCTTTCTGAGTGACGCCGGGGTTGCGGCGTCGAACGCAGGGGGCGCGGGCAGCGTGCCGTTTGCGGGGGTGTTGCAGTCGATGGTGAAGGAGACGACGAAGCTCGACCAGAAGGCGTCGGAGGCCGTGACCGGATTGTTGAATGGCTCGGGTGTTGAGGTTCACGACGCAATGATTGCGACGCAGAAGGCGAATATGGCGTTTGAACTGGCACTGCAGGTGCGAAACAAGGCAGTAGGCGCTTATCAGCAGATGATGGGCATGCAGTTTTAGGAACTTAGGGTTCAGAGAGACGCTGGGGCGAGATGGCTGAGACAGAACAGGTTGGCGGGGCAGGGATTCAACGAGCGGGACAAGCCGGCGCTGGTGTGGCTGGCGGTACACCGCTCGAGAAGACGCAGGCGATGGTTTCGGCGATGCGTGAGCGGCTGATGGCGATGCCTGCGGCGAAGAGAACGTGGCTGATTGCGGCTGGAGTCTTTCTAGCGGCTGTGTGCGCTGGGATGGTCTGGTTGGCGGGGCGTCCGGATTGGCGCGTGCTGTTCAACGGTCTCGATGGGAAGGACGTGCAACAGGTCTCGCAGGAGCTTGCGGCGGCGGGGATTCCGTACGAGACGACGGCGGATGGTGCTGGGGTCCAGGTGCCGGCGGATATGTTGGATAAGGCTCGGATGGAGGTTGCTGCGAAAGGAATGCCGCAGACCGGGCGACTTGGCTTTGAGTTGTTTGACAAGCCGAACTGGGTGGGTAGTGAGTTCGATGAGCGGGTGAACTATCAGCGTGCTTTGGAAGGCGAGCTCGAACACACGATTGGAACGCTGGGAGTGGTGAAGTCGGCGCGTGTGCACCTTGTGCTGCCGCAGCCATCCTTGTTTACAGCGGAAGAGAAGGTGGCGAAGGCGTCGGTAGTGTTGAAGCTGAAGCGGGCGGCGCTTGATCCGGAGCAGGCCGATGCGATCCGCAGTTTGGTGGCGGGGTCGGTGGAGAATCTGAGTGCGGACCAGGTGACGCTGGTGGATGCGGATGGGCGCGTGAACTTCAAGCCGCGTTCGAGCAATGCGGCAGAAGCTGATGCGGAGCAGGCGATGGAGGCGAAGCTGGTCGCGATGCTGGAGCCGCTGGCTGGACGCGACAATGTGCGGGCAACGGTGAATGTGAGTTACGACGAAGGCAGCGAGGAGCGGACCGACGAGGTTTACGACCCGACTGAAGTGGCGACGTTGAGTATGCAGAAGAGCGAACAGGTATCGACTGGGCGGGGAGGGCCCTCGGGTATTCCTGGGACGGCAAGTAATTCGCCTGGCGCGTCGCCTGAGGGTGCGGTGGCGGGATCGCAGGTGGCGGCTGCGCCGGGTACTCCACCGCTGCTGCAGAAGCAGACCCAGGCGTTGCCGGTGTATCCGCAGCAGAATGGAGCTCAAGGGCAGAGCATCCATCAGGAGAATGAAACCTATGGAGTTACAAAACATCTGGTGCATACGGAGCAGGGGCCGGGGCGGGTGCGGCGTGTGTCGGCTGCGGTGGTGGTGAACGATCGGAGCGTGACCGAAGGCGCGGGCAAGCTGGAGCATGTGGTTTGGAAGCCGCGGAGCGCGGAGGAGATGCATCGGCTGGAGGAGCTGGCACAGGCCGCGGTGGGCTACGATGCACGGCGCGGTGACCAAGTGGTGATGCAGAACGTGAGCTTCAGCACGAACGCGCCTGAGGTGAAGCCGCCGACGATGGACAGGCTGATGGAAGAGGTGCGTGGATTGCTGCACACGCAGCCGGGACTAATGCGAACGGCGGTGATCGGGCTTTGCGGCGTGCTGCTGGTGCTGTTTGTGTTGCGTCCAGTGGCGACCCAGATGACTGCGACCTTGCGCGAACCGATGCTGCTGCCAGCCGAGACCGCACACGTTGGGATGAATACCGACGAGGAGCAACTATTGGCCTCGAGTGAAACGCCGGACGAGATGCTTCCGCGAACGAGGAACAAGACCTACCAGTTGCAGCAGGGAATCTTTGAGCAGGTGTCGGAGCACATTCGACGAGAGCCTGGGCAGAGCACACGGTTGATCGAGGCATGGATTGGGACGTCTGAGGAGAGGTCGTAATGGGGACAGCGATGCAGTTTTCAGGGGCAGAGACGACGCGGCAGAATCCACTGCTGTTGACACCGGAGTCGGGGTTTGTGCCGGCGGATATTCCAGGACTGCGGAAGGCCGCGATCCTTATGGTCGCGATCGGTGACGAACTGGCGAAGACGCTCTTCTTGAGCCTTTCGGAGAATGACGTACGCCGGGTAACCGAGGAGATAACGCGGTTGGGAGATGTTCCGGCGGCGCAGTTGACGCAGGTGCTGACGGAGTTTTATGGACTGCTGGAAACGCAGCAGTACATGGTTCGCGGCGGCCCGGACTACGCGCTCAAGCTGCTGACGGAGGCATTTGGGGCGACCAGAGCAGAGGAGCTGCTGCAACAGGTAAAGAAGATTCGCGAACGTACGAACGGCGACATGGCGATGTTGCAGAACATGGACGCACAACACCTGAGCAAATTTCTGGAGAACGAACACTCGCAGACGGTCGCTCTTGTGCTGGCGCATCTGGATGCCAAGCGTGGCTCGACGGTGTTGATGAATCTGCAGGGAGCGATGCGCGTGGATGTGGTGCGGCGGCTGGCGGAGATGCGGCAGTTCTCGCCGGAGATGGCGCAGACGGTTGCGATGGCTTTGCACAAGCGAATGGAGAAGATGGGGTCGAGCGGGCGGAAGTCCTATTCGGGTTTCAAGGCAGTCGCGGAGCTGTTGAACCGGTTGGACCAGGGCGAGAGTCGCGGAATTTTGGAAGAGATCGAACAGAATGAGCCGAAGGTGGCGATTGGAATACGGGAGCTGATGTTTGTCTTCGAAGACCTCTGCACGGTGCCGGCGGAGAGTATTCGCGAGTTCGTAAGTTCTGCCGACAAGAAGGTGCTTGCGATGGCGCTGAAGGGTGGTAAGGACAATGTGAAGGCTCATCTGTTCAAGGCGATGAGTTCGCGCGCGGTCGATATGTTGAAGGAGGACATGGAGGTGATGGGGCCGGTACGGATGCGAGACGTCAACGCAGCGCAGCAGGAGCTGTTGGCATTGGCAAGGCAGCTCGAGAGCGAGGGCAGGATGATCTTGAAGATGGAGGTGGATGATGATCTCGCCGTCTGAGAACGCCGGGACAGATGCAGTCCGCAGCGCTGCAATGCGGTTGCCGGAGAGGTTGGTGAAGCCAAGTGCCAGGAGCGTTTCGCGGCTTGAGTTTTATCCGGTGGATCGGCAGGAGCCCGCTGCAGAGATCGTGACAGAGGACAAGATTGTTGATGTGGAGACTTTGCTGAAGGAAGAAGAGGCACTGGACGGACGGTTGCGGTCGCAGGCGGAGCAGATGTCGGCACAGGTTGGAACAGCGCGGAGTGAGGCGGTGGTTGAGGCTCGTCTTTTGTGGGAGGCCGAGCTTGAGGAGAGGATTGCGAAGGAGCGCTCGCAACTGCAAAAAGTTGAAGAGGAGTTTTTCCAGGAACGGACGAGGTATTTTGCCGGAGTGGAGGGTGAGGTCGTTAAGTTGGCATTGGCAATCGCTGCACGGGTACTCCATCGTGAGGCGAAGCTTGATCCACTTCTGTTGACAGGCGTGGTAAGAGTAGCGCTCGAGAAGGTTGCAAAGGATAGTGCGGTAGTGCTGCGCGTGCCTGCCGGCGAGGTCGAGATGTGGCAGGGAGTATTTGCTGCGAATCAGGAGTCTGCTCTGAAGTTGGTGGGAGATGAGCGGCTGGTGGCTGGTGAATGTGTGCTCGAAACCAACGTTGGCAGAGTGGAGCTGGGCGTGAGTGCGCAGTTGGAGGAGATTGAACGAGGCTTCTTCGATCTGATGCAGCAGAGGCCAGCATGAGCAACGATGCACAGGGCACGGTGGATGTGAGTTCGAACGGCCTCGGGAATTACATGACCCAGTTGGCAAATCGACCGGCCTGGCGGTGGAGTGGACGTGTGGTGGAGGCAAATGGACAGACGGTGGAGGCTGAGGGTCCGCTGTGTTCGGTGGGGGAGTGCTGCGAGATTGTCGATAGCGAGGGGCTGAGGCACAGGGCGGAGGTGATTGGGTTTCGCGGACGGCATGTGCTGGCGATGCCTTTGAAGGAGACACAAGGAATTCGATACGGGGATGCGGTGCTGGCGATGGGAGTGACACCGCAGATCGCCGTAGGGACGGAGATGGAAGGACGGATCGTCGATGCTTTGGGGGCTCCGCTTGATGGGCTGCCGACGCCGAGGGCGGCAGAGATGTGGCCTCTTGATGGGACGGTGCCGCACCCGATGGAGCGTGAGCCGATTCGAGAGCCGCTGCAGACGGGGCTTCGTGTGTTGGATGGAATGTTGACGGTGGGGCGTGGACAACGAGTGGGGATCTTTGGCGGCTCGGGTGTAGGCAAGAGCACGTTGATCGGGATGATGACGCGGAACACGGCGGCCGATCTTACGGTGGTCGGGCTGGTGGGAGAGCGTGGACGCGAGGTCCGGGAGTTTGTAGAGGATTCGCTAGGGGAGGAAGGACGCAAGCGATCGGTCGTGTTGGTTTCGACGTCGGATCAGAGTCCGTTGTTGCGAATGCGGGCGGCGATGGCGGCGACGTCGGTGGCGGAGTTCTATGCGGCGCGTGGGAAGCATGTTCTGCTCGTGTTGGATTCGTTGACGCGGTATGCGATGGCGGCGCGAGAGCTGGGACTTGCGGCGGGAGAGCCTCCGGCTAGTAAGGGGTATACGCCATCGGTGTTTGCAAAGCTGGCGAAGCTGGTAGAGCGCGCGGGCAACTTCCGCAACGGGAGTATTACGGCGTTTTATACGGTGTTGATGGAGGGTGACGACCAGCAGGATCCGGTGGTGGATGCGGTGCGATCGCTGCTGGATGGACATGTGGTGCTGTCGCGGTCGATGGCAGCGAGTGGATGGTATCCGCCCGTAAACGTGTTGGATTCGCTAAGCCGGTTGATGCCTGCGGTGACTATGCCGGAGCATCGTGCGCAGGCTTCGAAGGTGCGAAGACTGCTCGCGGCACATGCGCGGTCGGAGGATTTGATCCGCATTGGAGCTTACAAGGCAGGGACCGATGAGGACCTGGATCGGGCGGTTCGGGCGATGCCGGCCCTGCGTGCATTTCTTGAACAGGGAAGCGACGAGCGCGTGACGATGCAGGAGAGTGTGGCACGGCTGAACGCGATGGAGCTATAGAGAATGTCGACACGTTTAGAGACCCTACAGCGATTGATGAACCTGTACGCCGCAGTCGAACAGATGCACTCGACCGAGTTGCAAAGGTTGACAACAGCTGTCCGCGAGGCACAGCAGGCGATTTCGGTAGAGCAAAGTGTGGCGCAGACGGCTCGTATCGATGGGCGTGAAGCATTGACCGTGGGTGATCGTGTGGGTTGGATGATGTCCGAAACCCAACAGGAGACCGCGGGGTGGAGGCGGCAGAAGCTGGAACATATTCGTGTCGAGCGCCAGGAGCTGAGTGATGCAGCGAGAGAACAGTATGTCGCGAGCCGATTGAAGAAGGAACAGATGAAACGTGTCTTCGAAGAGATGGAGGCGCGGGCGGCGATCGAAGAGGGCAGAAGGGTGCAATCCTCCTCCGATGATCTTTTTCTGTCGCGACGGCGATGGACCGACGTGAAGGAGAAGGCAGAAGAGGGTGAGCAGATGAAGGCCTCCTAATCATTTCGCGGCGAGTTTGGAACGTGGATTGCATTTGCACCAGTCGCAGGAGATGGGCGAGGACCGAGATGATGAGTACGGCGATTCTGATGGCTATGGGTGCAGAGCTGAGCAGTAAGCAGACGGTTGCTCACGACATAGAGCAGCTCGAAGGGCCGACGTTCGCGCAGACCCTCGATGCTCGCGTAGAGATCGCTCCTGGAATTTTGGCGAAAGACTCCATGGTTGCGACGCCAACCGATACGTCGAATGGAAAGATGGAATCAACCGCGAAGAACCTGATCGACATGCCCGACTTGGCGAACGTTGCTAAGGCAAGGGCGGGCGGCGGCCAGGAGATACGAGCCCTGGTTGAGAACAAAGACATCCATGAAGGAAAGACTGTGCCATTGCATACTGCGACCGCGGCGGGGACGCAGGTTCAGACGAAGACAAAAGATACAGAGACGCAGGTTGCCGAACTTCCCGTGAACACGGAAGAGAACGAGGCTGAGACCCCAGCGGCTCCTTACGTTGCCTCGACCGATCCCTTGCAGGCGGACGAAGCGATACCACTGGAGCATCAAGCGGGCAAGAGTCAGATTCAGATGTCTAATGTTCAGGCACCAGTGGCTCAGAGAGAGACCCTGGTATCGGGCAAGACCCAGGAAGTTGCTCCGGTGAAGAAGACAGCAACGAAGACGCAGGAGGGAGAGCCTTCTCAGACTGCTGCGGCTGCGAAGAGCGGTGCCGCAACAGTGCCTCCGATAGCCAACGATACGAAATCGACGCATGTAGTTGTTGTCCCGTCGTCCAATCCGACCGCAGGCCATAATACGGCTGTGCCTGTTGTGATGGGTGTGCCTGTCGCGCCCGTTGCGACTTCGAATATCACACTCAAACCTGAGGGCGACAAGAGCGGAGTAGGCTCTGGCAGCGCTCCTATGACAAGCAGATCCTTCGGGGTTACGCCTTTGTCTGCGCCTACCAACGAGTCGGCCAGCGAGAATTCTGTGCATGACACGAAGACCTCCGTTTCGGATCGTGAGACAACGGTGGCAGCTCCAGGCGACTCGATTGCACCGGCGAAACCCGATGCGAAAGGAGAGAGATTGCAGGTGGTAGCGGCGAGTGCGGGAGGTGACAGTGATACGAAGACACGGTTGACTGGCGAGCCTTCTGTGGCAACGGTTCATGCACCGGCGCCGGGAGCTGATGCTACGGCAGGAGCGGCAACGTCGTTTGTCACGGGATTAGCGAAGCTGCCCGGCGGAGGAGGCAGCACCTCTACAACGAGCTTGTCGAATGGATTGAGAGAGCAGGATGGCTTGGGTAGTGTCGCACGATCCACAGAGCCGATGCCGCGAACCTTGTCTGCGACTCCAACGGCGCTTGAGGTTGGTATCCCGGATGGAACACATGGGTGGTTGAAGGTTCGGGCAGAGATTACGGACGGCGGGGTGGTGAACGCATCGGTGTCGGCGCCGTCGGCGGCGAGTCAGGAGATGCTGCATCGGGAGCTTCCATCGCTGACGGCTTATCTTCAGTCGGAGAAGGTTGCGGTGAACACGGTTGTCGTTCATCCAACGGCGAGCGCGGGGGCGGAGTCTCGCGGTACCCCTGTTGGACCAGAGAGTGGAGGGAGCGGGCAGACGCCGCGGCAGAGCAATGAAGGAGCACAACAACAGGGCTCTGTGAAGGCGGCTGCGGGGGGTGCGAAAGACGTTACGAGTTATCAGAGTTTGCACGGAGTTGATGAGGATGGGACGTTACCGCTGGCGACGTATGGGAGCGGCGGAAGCTGGTTAAGCGTTAGGGCATAACCGAGGGAGTTCATTTCAGCAGCAGCAGGACACGAGGAGAGGAACAATGGATTGGTCTTTGGGAAATTTGATTGCAGGATCAGGGAGTTCAGCAGCGGGAACAGTGGCTTCGGCTCTGGCTCCGCGAAGCGCGGCGGTAAAGGCGACGCCAAAAGATTCAAGCAGTAGTCCGAGTAGTGCGAGCAGTTCCTCGGCTGGTTCGTCCGATATTACGTCGCAGGACTTTCTTACTCTGCTAGTCAGCGAGTTGAAAAATCAGGATCCTACCCAGCCGACGGATCCAAACCAATACATTACGCAGTTGGCACAGGTGAATAGCCTTGAACAGCTGATTTCGATTAATCAAGGGATTGGGACACTGGATGGTGCAGTGTCACCTTCTTCCGGTTCTGGCTCTGGCTCCGGATCGGGCTCGAACGCGGCTGCCGCAGTTGCGAGTGCGAATGCTGCATCGGGTCTGCAGACGATTCCGGGACAGAACGCGATATGGGGCGGCTCTACCGCGAGCTAAGACAAACATTGACAGTCCGTAGCGTTCCTTGAGAGCGGACCGCTATCAGCAGAACGACAAACAGAAAGACCAAGGAGAAGACGATGGGAAATTTTTCGATTGCACTGTCAGGATTGGAAGCTGATTCGACGGCGCTGAACACGATTGGAAACAATCTGGCGAACCTTAACACAGTTGCCTATAAAGGGCAGACCACCTCGTTTGAAGATCTGTTCCACCAACAGCTCGGAGAGTCGGGAGCGGGCGATCCGATTCAGGTTGGATCGGGAACTAAGGTCGGCTCGACGAGTACTGACTTCAGTGAGGGAACACTTTTGCCGGATGCCAATGGGAATACGAGCGATATGGCTCTGGATGGGAATGGCTTTTTCATCGTGGAGCAGAACGGTCAGCAGTCTCTGACCAGGGCGGGTAACTTCACGGTGGCCAATAACGGAAGTTTGACTACTCAGGACGGTCAGTTTGTTCTGGGCTATCCGGCGACGGCTGGCGTGGTAAACACCAACACCAATCCGCAGCCGATTACGCTTCCGGTGGGTGCCACCGAAGGAGCGCAGGCAACACAGAATATTTCAGTGACAGCTAACTTGAACTCTGGAGCAACGGTTGGCACAACGTTTACGACGCCGGTAGAGATCTTTGACTCGCTCGGTCAGAGCCATCAGGCAACGATTACCTATGACAAAACCGCTACGAACACCTGGAGCTACTCTGTGACACTGCCTGCGGGCGATGCAGCCGGATCGGCGAACGCGACTGGGACTCTAAGCTTCGACACGTCGGGGAATCTGATTCCTCCGCAGACGCCGACGACGCCAACGTGGCCGACTTCTACTGCGGTGACGGTCGGAAGCACTGTCGTTGATTCGAACGGCAATCTGGAGAAGGTGACCTCGATCTCAGGCACCGGCACTACCGGGGGCGCGGCCCCGGTCTGGGGCGCGGCACCAGGATCAACTACAACCGATAACGCGGGAGCCAATCAGGTTGTCTGGACGAACCTTGGTCCGGTGAGTACGGTTCCGGGTCCGATTACGTTTACGGGATTGGCAGATGGAGCGAGCAATCTCAGCTTCAACTGGAACCTGGATGGCGCCGGCACAACCCCGCTGATTAGCCAGTTGGCGTCTGCGAACAGCAACGGGGCGACTCCTCAGGATGGGTTTGCGAGCGGCAACTATACGGGATTCACCGTAGACCCCAGTGGCGTGATTCAAGCTAAGTTCAGCAACGGCAACTCGGAGACGATCGGCCAGGTTGCGGTGGCGAATGTTGCCAACGTGCAGGGATTGGTGTCGGTCGGGGGGAATAACTTCCAGACGACTGGGGCCTCGGGGCAGGCGGTTGCAGGAGTGGCCGGAACTGGCGGGCGCGGTGCCGTGGATGACAGTACGCTCGAGCAGTCCAACGTCAATATCTCGACAGAGTTCTCTAATCTGATTGTTGCGCAGAGAGCGTTCGAGGCCAACTCGAAGACGGTGACGACCTTCGATACGATCTCGCAGGATGTGATCGCGATGGTTCGGTAGCATTCTTCTGAAGCGGGTTGAGGCGGCTTAGCGGGTGCGGGACCTGGAAGATGGGTTCTACCGGCTGGCCGCCTCGACTGTTTTTTTTTGTTTGCATAGGTCGAAGGCTCGGGGGTGAGCCTTTCGTTGGCGATCCTGAAGAATCGCTAATGTTAGCGAACGTTGGACTGGCCACCCGCTTGCAATCTCTCCAGGCATCATGGCTACTTCACCTACAGTTCTTGCTGGCGTCTCTTCTACAGTTCCTCCGGGCTCCTCTCCCACTTCGGTGGCGGCTCCGGTGGCAGCTAAGTTTCCCCTTATTCCGTTGTTGATTGCTGTGGTGGTGGGAGTTCTCGTTGCCACGTTGGGTGTTGGTGGCGTTGTGTATTATTTGGCGCGGACAGGCCGGCTGCCGGGGCGAGAAAGCTCGGCTCGTAAGGCGGAGGTCGCCGCACCGACCACGACACACGCCATGGTGTTGGAACCGCTACTGGTGAACCTGGCGGATGCGGGTGGCAGCTCTTACCTGCGTGTGGCGATGACCCTGCGTGTGGCTGACGCCGCGGAAGGCAAAGAGGCCAAGCCCAAGGAAGAGAAGCCCAAAGATAAGGAGACCAGTGATGCGGTGGCGTCGGTGCGAGACACGATGCTGACGGTGCTGGGGAGACAGACTGCGGATCGCTTGCTGGCTGTCGATGGAAAGGAACAACTGAAGGCCGAGTTGAAAGCTGCGTTGGCCGAACACAACACTGATTTGAAGGTGATGGATGTGTTCTTCACCGATTTTCTGGTTCAGCGCTGACACAATATCTGGCTTGCTGCAGAGAAGAAGAGGGGGGAGAGATGATGACAGGGACGGAGCTGGCGGTGCTCAGTGCAGAGGGTGCGGGGAAGACAAGTCTGGATCTAGTCAGGACGCCGCCGGACGCACCATGGATGACACGGATTGAGGCACATCCCTCGTGGGAGACTCTGTCGCAGCTACGGATCACGATGCGGGTTGGAGTGGCTCTGAACCGATTCAGGGTCCGGGACCTGTTGACGTTGAAGGTAGGGCAGGTCTTTGAAAGCGTCTCGCCTGAAACCGAGGACGTGCCGCTGATGGTTGGCCAGGTGCAACTGGGTTGGAGTGAGTTTGAGGTCGTGGACCAACGAATGGGACTTCGGGTGACGCGGCTGGGCTAGGGGCCGAGTGGGCAGTGGCGGGCTACTAGTAGAGACGATCAGACGAAGTTACAAATAGGACAAAGTGTTGAGACGGAGAGTTGAGATGCGGCTTTTGCGGGGTGTGAGACCGAATTTGGACGAAGCGTCGGCATACGAGGTAGAGGGCCTGGCCGGATGGGTACTTGGCTTAGTGCGAGGTTGGCGCGGGCAACGAGTTTCTCAAGAGAAGAAGCTTCAGCTGGTGGAGACGTTGCCTCTTGGCGGGAGACGTCAACTGATGCTGGTGACCTGTGCAGGGGAGAGCTTTCTGGTTGGAGGCAGCTTCGAAAGTGTCGATACGATTGTGCGGTTGAAGGCTGAGGCAACGCTCGATTTCGCTGCGGATAGGTGGGACGAGTCATGCCGATGATGCTGGGATTGGCCTTGGCAGGGTTAGCAATGGCTTTGCCTGCGAACCATGCTCGGGCAGAGAGCTCGATGATGGTTGCCGCCGTTATGGCGCCGGAGTCGTTCTGGGTCAAGAAGTCCGCAGGAAGCTCTGTAGGGGAGCATGAACAGGCGGCTTCAAAGACTGGCAAAGCAGGCGTGAAGGTGCGTGGTTTAGGCGCGAGCGCGGGGCCAACTTCGGGAGCGAAGAAAAACGATTCGATCGCATCGGAGCTTGCGGGAACCAAGAGCGTTCCGTGGTCGATCGTGGTCGGGTTGACGCTGTTGACTCTGCTGCCGGCGCTGCTGTTGTCGATGACGCCGATGGTGCGGCTGCTGGTGGTGTTTCACTTTTTGCGGCAGGCGCTGGGGACGCAGACTGCTCCGTCGAACCAGATTTTGATGGGGCTGGCGTTGATGATGACCTGGTTCCTGATGCAGCCGGTTCTGCTTGAGGTCGAGCAGACTGCGGTTGCTCCTTACAGCGCGGGGACAATCACCGGGGAACAGGCGCTGGACCTGGGCGTGGCTCCGGTAAAGCGCTACATGCTGCGTTATGCCCGGGAGAAAGACCTGGCTGTGTTTGCGTCTGCAGGAATGGCTGCGCGGCCGAATAAAAGAGAGGACCTGCCGATTCAGGTGGTGGTTCCGGCTTACATTCTGAGCGAGTTGAAGGCTGGATTTCAGATTGGCGCGATCTTGTTTTTGCCGTTCCTCTTAGTGGACCTGGTGGTGGCGAGCATTACGACTTCGATCGGCATGATGCAACTGCCGCCGGTTGTGATCTCGACTCCGTTGAAGATTCTGCTCTTCGTGATGATCGACGGTTGGAGTCTGCTGGCGGATCAGTTGATCAAGAGTTTTTAGGGAAGCGCGCACGTGGCGATGGGAGCAGGGATGGGACCGGATCAGACAGTGGAGATTATGCGGCGGGTGTTGATTGAGGCGATGCTTTTGAGCGCGCCGCTGCTGGTGACGGCGGCCCTGGTGAGTCTCGCGGTGAGTTTGCTGCAGACCCTGACGAGCGTGCAGGAGCAGACGCTGACGGCAGTGCCTAGGTTGGTGGTGGTCTTTGTCATCACGGTGGCGGTGCTTCCATGGATGGTGCACCGGTTAGTGGGCTTCACGGTTCGGCTGTTCACTGACTTTCACAGATACCTGGGATAGAGGCCGCTATGAATCGTGAAGTGAGTGGATTGATGGCGGATTGGCCGCAGTATTTGTCGGCAGCTGTTCTGGTGATGGTGCGGCTGAGCGGGCTGATGGTATTCGCTCCGGTGTTCTCTTCCTCGGCAATTGCGCCGCGGATCAAGGCTGGGTTTGTGTTTGCAATGACGATTCTGCTGGCGCCCGCGGTGGCGACGGTTCCGGGCGCGCGTGCAGTGCTTGATGGGAGGGCGCTGCTGGGCGAGTTGAGTGTGGGGCTGCTGTTTGGGCTTTCGTTGATGTTGTTGAATGAGGCGCTGACCTTTGCGGGAACGCTGCTGGGACTGCAGTTCAGCTTTTCGCTGGTGAATCTGCTGGATCCGAACTCGATGATCGAGACGGCGGTACTGGGGCAAATGCTCAGCTGGTTGGGAGTGCTCGTGATCATCGGCTCGGGGCTGGATCGGAGCTTGTTGGCCGCAGTGGTAAGGAGTTTTTCGGCTGTCCCTGTGGGACAGGCAGTAATGCAAGCAAAGACCGGAGTGGCACTGGCCATGATGGCGAGTGGGATCTTTCTGGCGGGGGTGCAGCTTGCTGCTCCTGTGATGGCTGCCGCGCTGGCAGTAGAGGTGACGATTGCGTTAGTGGCACGACTGTCCCCGCAGCTGCCTTCGATTGTGATTAGTGTCCCGATCAAGACGATGGTGTCGTATGTGGTCTTGATCGCGAGCCTTGCGGTGTGGCCTGGATGGATTGAGCGGCACTTCACGGCTCTGCTGGATGCTGCGGCAAAGATGCTGGTGCGGGCATGAGCGTCGTGATGGTGAGTGAGAAGAGAGTGGCGTACTGCATGAGAGGGAACCCTCATGGCAGATAAGGGTACAGAGCAGGCTACACCACTACGAAAGAAGAAGGCGAAGGAGAAGGGCGACAGTGTTCATAGCCGTGAGTTGTTGTCGGCGATGGCGATGCTGGGCGGCGTGGTGATGCTTGGTGCGATGTCGAATGGGTTTGTTGCTAGCTGGGGCAAGGTGTATCAGGAGAGCCTGCGCTCTGCTACGACGAACGCGAGCGGGTTGAACGGAGAGCAGCTCTTCAATGTTGCGGTGCGACGAATCCTGGTGCCGTCGCTGCTGCCGGTGGGGTTGGTGATGGCGGCGAGCTTTACCGGGGCCCTGGTGTCTGGCGTGGCGCAGAGCGGTGGGGTGCAGATCTACCCGAGCGCGGTGGAGTTGAAGTTTTCTAAGTTGAATCCGGTTACGAATCTGGGAAACCTGTTCAGCTTGCGGTCGGCGACAAGACTAGTGAAGTCGCTGGTGCCGGCTTCGGTAATGGTCGTGTTGGGTTGGGGAGCTCTGAAGGCGTTGATGATTCCTATGCCAGTGATGAGTCTGCTGCGACTGCCGGCGACTTTTTCTGCAGCGTATGGATTGGCGCTCGATGCGGCCTGGGTGACGCTGGCGTGGTCCGCGCTGGACTACGCGATCGAGTGGAGGAGTTGGAATCAGCGGCTGAAGATGAGCAAGCAGGAGATGCGCGAAGAAGTGCGCGATGCAATGGGCAATCCGCAGATCAGAGCGAAGATCCGGCAGATTCAGCGGGCGATGCGTAAGCGCAAGGTGAAGGCGGATATGTCGCGGGCGAGTGTGGTGATCACCAATCCCACGCACTATGCGGTGGCGCTGGAGTTCAGCTTCGAGACGATGTCGGCTCCGACGGTACTGGCCAAGGGGCGTGATCTGCTGGCCGCGGAGATTCGCGAAGAGGCACGATGGGCGGGGGTTCCGATCATCGAGAATCCGCCGCTGGCGCGGAGTTTATACAAGATGGTCGAACCGGGGCAGTCGATTCCATTCGATCTGTATGCGGCGGTAGCTGGAATTCTGGCCTTTCTGTATCGGCAGAAGGTTGAAGAACGAGTGCGCCAGGATCGCCAGGCAAAAGAGAGAGAGCAGAAGGCGCAGATTGCCGGACGGCTGCTCGATGGGAGAGGCAATGTGGGTACGACTGGGATGGTTGGAATGCGTGGCTTTGGAGGTGGGATGTGAGTGAAGCAGCGATAAAGAAGAGTAGTGGCTTTCAGATGGCGAAGCTACAGACGTTGATGCTGCCGGTGGCTGCTATCAGCATGGTGTTCGTCATGATTATCCCAGTGCCGAGTGTGGTGTTGGATATCTTGCTGGCCGCGTCCATTACGGCTTCGGTGATTGTGTTTCTGACGGCGGTGCAGGTGCGGAGAGCGGTGGATTTCTCCGTGTTTCCTACGTTGCTTTTGCTGCTGACACTGTTTCGACTGTCGTTGAATCTGGCTTCGAGCCGCAGGATTCTGCTGCATGGTCAGGAGGGAACACACGCTGCCGGCGCGGTGATTGAAGCGTTTGGGCAGTTTGTGGTGGGCGGGAACTATGTTGTTGGGCTGGTGCTGTTTCTTGCGCTGATCGCGATTCAGTTTCTTGTGGTGAGCCATGGTGCGGTAAGAACTGCGGAGGTTACGGCGCGGTTCACTCTGGATGCTCTGCCGGGTAAACAGATGGCGATCGATGCGGATATGAACGCCGGTCTGATCGATGAGCAGGGGGCGAGGAAGCGGAGACAGGCCATCGCGCGGGAAGCTGAGTTCTATGGCGCTATGGACGGTGCTGCGAAGTTCAACCAGCGGGACTCGCTGGCGACGATCTTGATTACGGCGATCAACATTGTGGCTGGATTGCTGATTGGTGTGCTGCAGCATGGTACGGATCTCGCGACGGCCGTGAAGACTTACACCATTCTGACGGTGGGCGATGGCCTGGTGACGATGATCCCCAGTCTACTCGTCTCGATTGCGGGCGGCATGGTGTTGACGCGGGCTTCGTCGGCGGGATCGCTCGATGAGGAGTTGGGAACGCAGCTTCTGAAGGGGCGCAACACGCTGTGGATTGCTTGTGGAGTGCTGCTTGGACTGGCTTTGATTCCTGGATTGCCGAAGCTGTCGTTTGTGTTGCTTGCGGTTGGGGTTGGGTTGATTGCGCGGCGACTGCCTGCGGCAAAGAACGCCTCTCTGTTGTTGGCGGAGGAGGCGGCTGAAGCGAATGTGAAGGGGGATAAGGCGAAGGCGGGAGATGCGGCGAAGGGCGAGAACCTCGCTTCGTTGCTGAAGATGGATGAACTGACTCTGGAGATCGGATTCCAGCTGATCCCGATGGTGGATGAGAAGCAGGGCGGGCAGATGCTCAACCGCGTTCGCGCGCTGCGGAGGCATCTGGCGACTGAGCTTGGTTTTATTGTTCCGCCGATTCATATCACGGACAATCTGCGGCTGAAGCCTCGGGAGTATGTGGTGAGTCTTCGCGGGATTGAGATTGCGCGGTGGCAGACGGAGCAGAACTGGTTGCTGGCTGTGAACTCGGATCCGAAGGCGCGGGTGCTGCCTGGTGTGGAGACGAAGGAGCCGGCGTTTGGCGTGCAGGCACGGTGGATTCAGCCGGGTCTGGAAGAGCAGGCTTTGGCTGCCGGCTACTCGGTGGTGGACCAGACGACTGTGATTGGAACGCACCTTGGCGAGTTGATTCGCCGACATGCGCATGAGCTGCTGGGTCGACAGGAGGTAAAGCGTCTCCTCGACAGCCTCAACGAGAGTCATCCGAAGCTGGTGGAAGAGCTGGTGCCGAAACTGATGACGTTGGGCGAAGTGCAGAGGGTGTTGCAACAACTGCTTCGAGAGCAGGTTTCGATCCGCGACTTGGGGGCGATCCTCGAAATTCTGGTGGAGGCGGCGCAGCAGTCGAAGAACGTGGTGCACCTGGTGGAGAGTGTGCGGCAGTCGCTGGGGAGAGGGCTCGTGCACTCTTTGCTGGATAACGAGGGCGGCCTGAAGGTGCTGGTGCTGGATCCGGAGCTGGAGAGCGAGCTGCAGCAGACCTTCGATCCCCAGGGAGCCGGGTTGCTGCTGGGGGATGGTGCGCGTCCAGCGGGGATGCGGTCGGACTTCTTGAAGCGGCTTGTGGAATCTGTGAAACGCCTAACCGGAGGAGCCTCGACCTCGGCACTCCCCGTGCTTCTATGTCCGAGTCCAGCCCGATATCACGTGCGGCGCTGGCTGGAGCCGTTTCTGCCCAAGGTGACGGTGCTGGCGCCAGGAGAGATTCCTCCGGAGATTCGGGTACGGAGCATCGGCACGGTTGGGTAGAGACGGTATGTAGGACGGCTGTAAGGAGTAGCGGCAGATGAGGAATGGAGGAAGTATGAACACAGGGAGTTCGATTCCGGTACAGGTTGGGCAGAAGTTGCCGAAGGGGAAGCTGACGGGCGAGCAGTGGACGTCGCTGGAGGCTGCACGGTTTGACGAGGTGACGGGTATTGCGGAGGCGGGGATATTCACTCCGTTTACCGGAGAGGGACTGGCAGCATCAGGGGATGGCAGTGCCACGGAGCGGGACCTGCTTTTGATGGAGCATCTGCCGACGGTGCGTTACCTGGCACGACGCATCCACGAACGACTGCCTCAGCATGTGGAGTTGGACGACCTGGTATCGGCCGGTGTCGTTGGGTTGATCGATGCCTTCTCGAAGTTTGATCACAAGAAGAAGGTGCAGTTCAAGAGCTATGCGCAGTTCAGAATTCGCGGGGCGATTCTTGATTCGTTGCGGACCCTGGACTGGAGCCCGAGGGAGCTGCGACGGAAGGGCAGGGCGGTCGAAGAGGCGATCCGTGCGGTGACACAGCGGGTCGGACGAGCGCCGTCGGAGCAGGAGATTGCGCGGGAGATGACGTTGACGCTGGCGGAGTATCAGGCGCTGCTGGGCGATCTGAAGGGGCTCGAGATTGGAAGCCTGCACATGGAGCGCTCGGAGGACTCCGGTGACGAGGAACTCGCCTATGTTCCTGGTGCGCCTGAGGACGATCCGCTGTTTCGCTGCTTGAAGGGTGAGATGAAGCAGCGGCTTGCGGATGCGATCGACGAGCTTCCGGAGAAGGAGCGCATGGTGTTGACGCTTTACTACTACGAAGAGCTGACGATGAAAGAGATTGGACTGACGTTGGGCGTGGTGGAGTCGAGGGTCTCGCAGATCCACTCTTCGGCGGTGGTGAGATTGAGGGCGTCGCTTGCGAGTCTGCGGCCAGGGGACTCTGCTGGGATTGTGAAGGCCAAGGCTTCGAAGCGCAAGACTGGAACACGTTGACGCTCTGATCGAGTCGTTGTGAAAGATCTCTAACCAAAGAAAGGAATGCATGGGAAAGCAGCTTGGGCAGGGAGATATCGATGCGCTGTTCGCGGCAGCCGGGGCGAATGCTTCAACGCAACCGGAGGGTGCCGAAACCGAGGCGCCGCTGGAGCAGTATGACTTCAGCAGCGCGGGGCAGATCAGCAACGATCAGATGCGAGCGATCAGTTCGGTGAACGATCTGTTTGCGAGGAATCTGATGCACACCCTGGGGGCGTGGTTGAGGACTCCGTTCAAGATGAAGCTGGTCGCGGGGGAGCAGCTTCCTTTCAGTGAATTTCTGGAGCGACTCTCTTCTCCGAATTACATCTGTTCGATTCGGCTTGAGCCACTGGGAGCGGTTGGGTTGCTGGAGCTGGAGCTTGCGCTGGCATCGCCTATCGTGGATGTTCTGCTGGGTGGGGTAGGGCGTGCGTGGCCGGCGCGGGAGCTAACGGATATTGAAGACGCGATTCTGACATCGGTCGTGCAGATGACGGTGCAGGAGCTGAACCTGGCTTGGCAGTCGGTCGGGCTGGAGTTCGTCTTTGAGAAGCGAGAGTCAGAGGCGGCGGTGGCCCGGATGTTGACTTCCGGAGAAAAGACGCTGTGCGTAAGCTTCGAGGCGCGCATGCCTGAGGCTCAGGGGGCGATGAACATATGTCTGCCGGCGGTTGTCTTGAATGCGATTCTGCGGCGCTTAATCTCCGAGGGGGATCGTCCAAAGAGGCGATCGAAGGAGGCGCAGGCGAGGATGCGGGAGCTAGTAGGTGGGGTAAAGTTCGGCGCTGCGTTGCAGTTTCCGTCGATGCGGCTTAAAGCGAGTGAATTGGCGGCTCTGGAGCCGGGGATGGTTTTGCGTCTCCCGTTAGCGAGACACTCTATCTCGGAGTTACGGGTTGGTGGTTTGCAGTTTGGGAGAGCGCACCCGGTAAGAACTGGGGAGCATCGCGGAGCCCAGCTGGAGGGCGGTATCGATAGCGATAGCGGGATCGGTGCTCTGGAGACTCAGAGCGCGGTCGAGACGATGAGTGTGAACTAGGAAAGGAAGGGGACATGGAGAAGGTGATGGGTTCTGGTGAGGTAGCTGGGGTTGAGCCGGGGATGGGATTGTTGAGTGACATCGAGCTGGATGCGACGCTGCAGTTCGGTTCGCGCGATATGTCGTTGAGGGAGGTGCTGGAGCTGGGACCAGGGGACGTGGTGGAGTTGGACCGTCATGTGTCCGAGCCGGTGGACCTCGTAGTGGGTGACAGGATTGTGGCTCGGGGCGAGGTGGTGGTTGTCAGCGGCAACTTCGCTCTGCGCATTACCGAGGTGGCGACGCCGCAACTGAGACTGGAGAGCATTCGATGCCTTTTCTAACGAAGAAGACGGGAGCGATGAAGGTAAGCGCACTGATGCCGAGTGCCTTGAGGGTAGGGAATGGAGTGGCCTGGCAGGAGGATGAGTACAGGCCGTCGCACGAGCTTGCGGGGCTTCAGGGGTATGGTCTTCCGGCTGCTGTCGGGAAGTCCTCGCAGCGGAGGGTGTGCGGGAACTCCGAGTGTGAAAGCGGTTGGACGATGCCCTGGAGAAATCGGCGCAGACCGATCTTCGAGGGGCAATGGGGGTGCAGCGGACGTTGTGTGCTGGCGATGGTGCGCGCGGCAGTGCGTCGCGAACTGGGTGATGGAGGAACCTCCGCGGCTCTGTCTCCGCACCGGCACAGAGTTCCTCTCGGTCTGCTGATGCTGGCTCAGGGATGGATTACTCATCCCCAACTTCAGAGGGCGTTGGCGGCACAGCGAGAGAGCGGGACTGGAAAGATCGGCGAATGGCTTCTGAGCGAGTGCGGCGTGGAGGCTGAGCAGATCACCCGCGGATTGAGCATGCAGTGGGGATGTCCGGTGCTTACGACTGAGGGATTCTCTCCAGAGTCGATGGCCCTGGTGATGCCTAAAGTATTCGTTGAGAGATTCGGGCTGCTGCCGCTGAGGGTGGCGGGCTCACGAATTCTATACATAGGCTTTATGGATAATCAGGATGCGTCCTCCGCGCTGGCGATCGAACAGATGACGGAGTTGAAGGTTGAGAGTGGAGTTGTGGAGGGGGCTCCGTTTGAGGCCGCTCGAAGCAAGCTTCTTGCATGTGACGGAGTGGAGACGAAGTTGGAGACAGCGGAAGATAGGGATTCGATGGCGGCACGGATCACCGCGATTCTAGAACAGAAACAGCCGGTCGCAGCTCGTTTGGTTCGACTTCACCAGGACTATTGGTTAAGGATGTGGCTAGAGAGCGGCACGGTGGGAAGAGCGGGTAGTTTGCCGGTGTCGCACGAGGATGTTAAAGATCACGTCTTTACCATCAGGGTCCAGTAACAACGAAGTATGTAGGGTTGTTGAAGAGAAAAGAGGGCCGGCTGGCCCTCTTTCTTGCGTAAAAAAGCTTCTATCGTTGCAGGAAACTTGAGGCCGGGGATGCCGTGGGAGCGGCCAGTGCGGAAGTACCGGTGCTCATTTTGGAATCCTGCTCGGGGCCAAGCCCCAGCTTGATGATGGCTCGGGAATCGGGAATCAACTTTGTCTGCCAACCGTTGTCTTCCTGAAACTTCTGCATCGCCGCTTGGGTCTCGGAGTCCCAGTGGCCTGACGCCTCGCCGGAGAGATAGCCTGACTTGATGAGCGAAGCCTGGATCTGGGTCGCTCGCGCATCATCGATGGTTCGCTGTCCTGCTGGCTTTGCGGCGGATTTTGAGTGCTTATTCGACACCCTGGGCGATGTGGGGCCACGACGCGAGTGAGTCAATGCCAGGCATGGCATCGCGGTTACCAAAAGCAGCGTCGAGGTTAGAAGTGATCTGACAAACTGCATAGTTAAGACATCACCTTAGGATAAATATCGGTCAATGGATACCGAGACTGGCGTCGATGTTGAGAGTAGAGTATCCCGATAGTAATGTGCGTTGCAACAAAAAGGTTGACTAATGGGAATACATCTTTTGGGTTGGGTGTTTGAGTAATCCGTTGAACGCTTGGGGAAGGAGTGATGCTGAGATTGATCAGGATCACTCCTTCTTCGGTTCGGTTGGGTGTCTCTACGGGAGTGTGCCACCCACATAGGAGTTAAGGTTTTTCTGGGTAGGAGACTGAATAACGAAGACAACGTCGTCCTTCGATTTCAGGTTGGAGACGATGGCTCGATAACTGGCCTCATCTGTTACGGGTTTGCGATTGATTGCTGTGATGATCGTGCCTTTGCCCAGGCCGATCTCGTCTGCGAAGGAGCCGGGGCGGACGGTGGTGACGATGACGCCACCCTTGATCCCGACCTTGGCTGAAATGGAGGCCGGGATTGCCGAGACGGTAATGCCGAGCTTGCCCTCTCCTGCGTCAGACTCCTGCGGGGTGGAGGTGTCGTCCGGCTGGCCGGTGATATCTGCGTATGTCTTGGCGCGATCTCCGATGACGACATTCGCGGTGTTCTGCTTGCCGTCGCGCAGGTATCCGAGTTTTACCGTCGAGCCGACATGACGAGCTGAGATGTCGTTGACCAGGTCGTCGCCATCTTTGATGTTGCGGCCATCGATCGAGACGATGACGTCGCCTGCTTGAATGCCCGCCTTTGCCGCTCCACCGTTAGGGGTGACAACGCCGACGATCACACCGCTCGAGAAGCCATACACCCGGTTGACAGCAGAAGATTGGGCTACCTGAAACTGAATGCCGATGGAGCCGCGAACGACCTTATGTTCCGGTCCGATGAGCATGTTATAGACAGTTGCGATGATGTTGGCGGGCATGGCGAATCCAACGCCTTGAGAGCCCATCGATTGGGTGTAGATGGCGGTGTTCATGCCTACAACCTGACCGGCCATATCGACGAGCGGGCCGCCGGAGTTACCTGGATTGATGGCGGCATCGGTCTGGATGAAGCGCTGGAACTGGGTTTGAGAGACGCCGTTGGGGCTGGGTTCGTCGATGCTGCGGTTTTTGGCGGAGATGATTCCTGCGGTGACCGTCTTCGAGAGGGCGAAGGGGCTGCCGATGGCGAGGACCCAGTCGCCGACCTGTGCGCCGTCGGAGTTGCCGAGCTTGACGGTGGGGAGGGGCTCTTTGCTGTCGATCTTGATGACGGCGATGTCGGTGTCTTTGTCGACGCCGATTACAGTTGCGGGACGGCCTTCATCACCAGGTCCGCCGTCCGGGTCGGTGGAGAGCTTCACGTAGATCTTGTCGGCTTTGTCGACGACGTGATTATTGGTGATGATGTAACCGCGAGGATCGACGATAAAGCCGGAGCCGAGTGCGCGGCGTTCGCCAGCGGCACCGCCGTCGCCATCGTCGCCACCTTGCCCACCGAAGAAGCGGTTGAAGAAGTCCTGCATGTCACCTGGGGACTGCTGGCTGTCGTCGTCACCGTTCGGGTCGTTGGGCTGGGGTGTTCTCTGCGTGCCGCGTTTGCCACGTCTGTTGGCCGATGGCTTGGGCAACTCTTCCGTATTGATATTGACTACGGCTGGGCCGACTTGCTTGACGATCTGAGAGAAGCCATTGGAGAGCGCCACTGGAGAGGGAATGACGAGAGGTTTCGCGTCGGTAGAGTTGACCTCGGACTGCTCTTTGCCGCTGACATTGCGCGTAAGAATGGAACCGGCGAGTATGCCGACCGACAACGTTGCCAGGAGCGTGAACGTCGTGGTCAGGCGATGTGTGCGGATGCGCTCGAGCAGAGTGGAGGAAGTGTTCTTCGGTGTGTCCATTAGTAGGTCTTGACCTCGGTGTTGTGTGTTGCGGTGCGCCGGAGTGTGTGCGCGGCATGAACTTTAAGTATAGTCGCTGCGCCACATTGTGGTTTGGGCTGAGGTGAGGTCGGTTTCACAATGTGATTAGACGCAAAAAGAAGACGAAAGTCTTCGTGAAGCTTAGGCGGGATACGTGGGGATCGGAGCTTCTGAAGGGAAAAGCTCGATGAATGCTATCCCGGTGAGGATGAGAACGGCTCCAAGAAGAGAACGGCGGCCTAGATGTTCGTGCAAAACGAGGAATGAGGTAAGGCAAGCGAAGACGGGCTCCAGTGTGAGCAGAATGGCGGTATGGGTAGGGGGAATATGCTGCTGGGCCCAGCTCTGGATGGTGAAGGCTGCTGCGGTGGCCAGGAGGCTGGTTATCGCTAAAGCGGTGACCAACCTAGGGGTGAGGGTGAGGTGAAGTGTTCCGCCTAAGGGCAGAGTAACGGCCATGAGAAGCGCTGCTGTCCCAATCTGCAACGTGGCGAGTTGGGCTGTTGGGACGGTCCTGGAGGTGTGAGCCAACGACAGGAGATGGGCGGCGAAGGCGATTGCGCAGGCGAGTGTAAGGAGGTCCCCCAGGCCGATGCTGCTGAGGAGATTCTTCCAAGATGTTCCTGCAGGCGTTGTCAGCAGGAGAAGGCCGGAGAATGCGAGGAGTGCTCCGACGGCGGTAGTCCAGCGGGGAGGCAGCGTTCTTGAGGGGCGAATCGCGGGTATGAGGGTGAGGAGAGGGACGAAGACAACCACGAGGCCAGTAATCAGTGCCGATTTCGCGGCGGTTGTGCGGGCGAGTCCGGTGGTTTGAAACTGGTATCCGGTGGCGAGAAAGAGGCCCACGGCAATGCCCGAGACTATGCTTTTGCGGTTGGTGCTGCGCAGTTGACGGTGGTTGACGATAACAAGAGCGACGAAGGCCAGAGCCATTCTGAGCAGGTTGAAGACAAAGGGTGAGGCGTCTTGGAGAGCATCTTTTACTAAAACGAAGGTGGCTCCCCATATGAAGACGACCGCGAGGAGCAGGAGATGGGCCAGGCTGGTGGGGCTCAGTCGGCGGGGCAACTAGTTGTTCGCTCCGGTCTCGGGCTTTGGTGACTGCGCGTTCGGTGATTGTGAGTAGACGGTTTCACCGTTCACGATGGTGCTGAGGACCTTGGTGCGGAGAAGTTGTTGGGGCGTTGCGGCAGTGATGTCACGGTCGAGAACGACAAGGTCGGCGAGGTAGCCGGGTTCAAGGCGACCCTTCTGATGTTCGCGGAACTCGGCGAAGGCGGAGGATTGGGTGTAGGCGTAGATCGCTTCGTTGAAGGAAATCTTCTCCTGGGGTTGGAAGGTCTGGGTGCCTGATTCGTTCTGCCGAGTGATGGCGGAGTAGAGGCCGCGGAAGGGATTAATGGACTCCACCGGGTAGTCGGTGCCGAAGGCGAGGGTGACGTTGTGATCGAGGAAGCTCTTCCAGGCGTAGGCGTACTTCGCGCGGTCGGGGCCGAGGCGGTCCGGGGCCCACTTCATGTCGGTGAGTAGGTGGGAGGGTTGCATGGAGGCGATGACGCCCTCGCTGGCGTAGCGATCAAAGTCTTCGGGTAGAAGGACCTGGGCGTGTTCTACGCGGAATCGGAGGGCGGCCGGGGCGGGATCGGGTGGGGGTGGGGTGGTGATGATGTGGGCGTCGGTGGTGTTGGGGCTGGCGGATGGGGGGGCGAGGGTGGCTACCTGATCGGCGGCTCCGAAGGCATTGAGGGCCATCGCGTTGGCACGGTCGCCGATGGCGTGGAAGCCCAGCTGGAAGCCTGCGGCTGCGCGCTCGGAGGCCATCTGGGTTAGCTTGTCCTGGTCATAGCGGGGAAGGCCGGAGTTGTCGGGGTCGTCGGAGTAGGGTGCGTCGAGGGCCGCGGTGCGGGAGCCGAGGGAGCCGTCCATAAAGCCCTTCAGCATGGTGAGGTGGAGGAGCGGGTCGTCGGTGGGGTGGCTGGCGCGGCGCTCCTTGAGGACCTCGAGGGGCTTGTCGAAGGGGAGCCACTCGGCGAATCGGAGATGGAGTTCGTGGGCGTCCTCGAGTTCTTCGAGGGCGAGGAAGTCTTCCCAGTCGGAGTTGTCCTGGACGCTGGTGACGCCGTGGGCGAGGGCGTCTTTGATGGCCAGGTTGAGGGCTTTGGTGCGTTCCTCGGGGCCGGGTGATGGGATCTTCCTAAAGACCAGGTTGGTGGCGGCGGTTTCGCGGAGGATTCCGGTGGGGTTGCCGGAGGAGTCGCGGTCGATTTTGGCGCCGGCGGGGTCGGGGGTCTCGGTTGTAATGCTGGCGGCGGCGAGGGCGGCGGAGTTGGCGAGGGCGATGTGGCCGTCTACCCGCTCGAGGATGCAGGGGTGACCTTGGGTGATCGGGTCGATGTCCTCACGGGTGGGGAGTTTGGCTCCGGGCCAGAGGGTGTGGTCCCAGCCTCCGCCTTCGAGCCAGATGCCGGGTTGGGCTTTGGCGGCGTAGGTGCGGATGCGTTGCTGCATCTCGGCCAGGGATTTGACTCCGTCGAGGTTGATGGAGAGTTGCTGGCGGCCTGCAGGGCCCATATGGGTGTGGGCGTCGTTGAACCCGGGCATTGCGAAGGCGTGGTGGAGGTCGATGATGCGGGTCCGCGGGGCTTTGAGTTTGAGGATCTCGGCGTCGGTGCCGGCGGCCAGGATCTTTCCGTTGGCGATGGCCAAGGCCTGGACCCTTGCAGGGGTGGGGGAGGGGTCGTTGGGGCGGAGGTGGGTGCCGGTGAGGATGTTTCCGTGGAGATAGATGGTGTCAGGCGGGGTCTTCTGGGCCTGAGTGAGGGTGGTGAGCAGAAGAATCGCAGTGAGAGTGAAGGGTTTCACGAGTGGAGTGTATCGCGGAGCGCGATGGAGCGGCGGCGGAAAGTGTTGAAGGACGCAGGCGCTTTGATTCCAGCTGTCCTCCCCCCTCCCCCGGTAGGGTATCTTGCAGGGAAGTTGCTTTGATTCAGGGGTTTACAGACAGTAGGTGTCGCTAAAATATGGAAGATAAATAAGTTACGTACAAAATACTTGTTTTGTGCGGGTTGAGGGGGATACCTCGTCCAAAACTGCAAGTTTTGACCCCGCGGTCTCGGTGAGCGCTCCGGATTTGCTGGTTAGTTTAATTATAGCGGGCGGGGGATAACTAATACGCCACGTGAAAGTCCGCGGTTGGCGCGGGTTTGGTGCGATCAGGGGCTTGACAGATTCAACAACCCCTCAACTCCGAGAGTGCATCCGTAGAAGTGGGAATGGAGGTAACGCATGAAGACGATGACGTGCAAATCGCTAGGTGGACCCTGTGAACAGAAGCTGTCGGCCGGATCATGGGACGAAATGGTCCAGACCATGACGAAACATGTGATGGAAAAGCATCCTGAGACCGCAAAGGCAATGGAAAAGATGCATAACGAAGACCCAAAGAGATGGGGCAGAGAGACGAAGCCTAAGTGGGAGGCGACACCGGAGACATAGCGCTCAGAAAGTCGAGATGACGATTCACCTGGGCACGATGGTGCCGTTCGTCTGCCTGGGTCGAGTTCACGTTTGAGGGGAACCCGTGATGGGGGCCTGATGGGAGCTGCGGTTCGGGTTCTAAGCGCTTGAATTTTTGAGCTGGGGCTTCAGAGTTTCCGGTTTGGGTTGACGGTGGAGTTTCCGAGTGCTACGAGTTGCGACTCGCGCTAACCAGAAGGCCCACATCTCAGAATAAAGATGTGGGCCTTCGGATAGCTGCTCGTGAGTGGGACTTAGTAGTTTGGGTAGTAGCCGTACGGCGGGGGATAGGGGTAGCCGTAGGGTTAGCTTAATTTGGGCATAGGTCAACATAGATTTGTGTTGGGGTATTTATCGACTGAAGGTTCAGCGGGATTAGTCGTCTAGTCAGTGGGTTTTCCACAGGATCGAAGGTGGCGATTCTCGACGGATGATTCTTGCCTCTTATTTTGTGACGGGATATCCCTGCCACAGATACTCCAAGGCTTCGGGCAGGGTTTGTTGCTTCACGGCGTGGTCGACGTGGCCGGCGTCTTTGGCGAAGACAAATTGATAGTGATAGTCCTTGGCCGCGAGTACCTTGGCCATGCGCTCGTTTGCGAGAACCCAGTCGTGCATGTCGTCGCGCATGAAGTTGGGGTTGAAGAGGTCGCGGTCGCCTACCTCCATCCAGATTCTGATGGGTTTGGCTGGAGTGGCCGGGATGAGGTGTTCGTGGAACTCCCATGCTCCGTGAGGGGTTTCCGGGTTGTAGGGCCATTGCTGATTGATGTAGGTGCCGGAGTAGGTGAGGACGCGGTGGTAGAGCTCCGGGTGATACCAGGCCATGATGAGAGCGCATGAGCCTCCGGAGCTGCCGCCCATGGTGGCGCGTCCGTCAGGGTCTTTGGTGAGTTTGACGTGATATTGCTTCTCGACGAGAGGGAGGACTTCGGTTTCAACGAACTCGGCGTAGTGGCCAGACATGGTGTCGTATTCGAGGCCGCGTTCGCTGCCTTGGGCGTCGCCGCTGCCGTTGCCGATGGAGATGGCGATCATGATGGGAACACGGTGGTTTGCGATGAGGTAATCAAGAGCCCTGAAGAGGTCGTAGTCGGGGCCGTCGGCGCTGATGATAAACGGTGCGGCGGTGCCGGGTACGTACTGTTGC
The DNA here is from genome assembly GCF_040358255.1 of Tunturibacter gelidoferens. Taxonomy (NCBI): domain Bacteria; kingdom Pseudomonadati; phylum Acidobacteriota; class Terriglobia; order Terriglobales; family Acidobacteriaceae; genus Tunturiibacter; species Tunturiibacter gelidiferens. The sequence continues at coordinate 3,745,389 of NZ_CP132938.1, read as the reverse complement.
GGGACGTAGACGGCCACGTGTCGGGTGTAGGGCGCGGGGTGGCTGGTGGTGACGACGAGTTTTGCCGGGTCCTTGGGATCGGGGGTGCCGAAGGTGTCCTGCTCTCGTGCGATCCCTGGATAGAGTTTGCTGTCGGAGGAGTTCATGGCGAACTTGTAGATGTTTCCCAGGGGGACGGCCGAGTGGAGAGACATTTCGGGGGCGATGGGGTGGGTGGGGCCGAGTATAAAGTTGCCGTCCTGTTGCGGCGAGGGGATGGCGCCGTCGGGTAGCTCTTTTGCTGCGACGTAACCGGCGGTGTGGGGGTCGCGCGTGGGCGGGGTTGGGCGCGGTGCAGGAGTGGGTGTTGTCGGAGTCTGGGCGATGGCCGCGATGATGTTGAGTGTCAGGGAGAGTGCGAGTGCCGTTGTTGGAGCGACGATACGACGGCTGGAGTGGCTTTGAAGTAGAGTCTTCACGTTGATGCTCCTGAAGAGATATTGGTGAGTCAATGTGTGGGATTGGCGGTGGTTTGGAGGGTGTCGAGGAGGGTGAGGAGGATGCGGCGGAGGGCGGTTTCGCGGGCGGTGGGGTCGTACCACTCCTGCAGGGTGTGTATGCCGCCGCCGATGCCGCCGCTGCCGAGGGCGAGGGCGGGGATGTCGCGGGAGAGAGGGATGTTGGCGTCGGTGGAGCCGAGGCGGAGTTCGGTGCGGAGGGAGAGGTGGCGGTCGACGGCGCGGAGGGTGTGGAGGAGGGGGGAGTCGTCGGGGAGGGTGGCGGCGGGTCGGTTTCCAATGGTCTCGATGTGGAGTTTTAGTGGTGTGTAGATGGTGGATTGTGTGGTGACGATGTCGTCGAAGATCTGGTGGACGCGGGTGGCGGTGGAGATGAGTTGGGTGGAGTCGGTGGAGCGGAGGTCGAGGAGGGCGGAGGCGGATTCGGGGATGGAGTTGATGGAGGTGCCGCCGGAGATGTGACCGACGTTGAAGGTGGTGAGGGGGTCGGTGGGAAGCTCGAGGGTGGCGATCTCGGTGAGGGCTTTGCTTAGGAGGAGGATGGGGTTGGGGGTTCCGGCGTCGGCCCAGGAGTGGCCGCCGGGGCCGTTGATGGTGACGCGGAAGCGCAGGCTGCCGAGGGCTCGGTTGATGGCGGCAGCGGTGCCTCCGCCTTCGAGGATGAGGGCTGAGGCGATGCGGGTTCGGTAGGGGCCGCGCTCGAAGAGATGACGCATGCCGCGGAGGTCGCCTTCTCCTTCTTCGCCTACGTTGGCGGCGAAGAGGATGGGGATGGGTGGGGTGATGTTGGCGAAGCGCAGGGCAGCGGCGATGGCGAGGAGTGCGGTGAGGCCGGCGGCGTTGTCGCAGATGCCGGGTGCGTGGATGCGGGGGGAGTCTTTTTCTTCGGTGGGGTGGATGGGGGTGTCTGCGGGGAAGACGGTGTCGAGATGGGCGGAGAGGAGGATGCAGGGAGGGGCTTTTCTGAGTTGGCTGCTGTCTGGTGAGGCAATGGCAGGTTGAGCGAGATGCGGGGGGTCTCGACGGATACCGCAGGGTGAATCGGTCCGCTGCAACTGAGGACTTTGGCTGAAATCCACTGCGCGGCGGACGGTGAGACTGTCCGCCGCTTCGGTCGAGATGTTATTTGAGGGAGTGGAGGCTGGTTCGGGTTGGAGTTCGGCGAGGGCGTTGCCGGCGTCGTCGAGATGGATGTTGGTGAGGCCGAGTTCTTGAAAGCGATTGAGGAACCAGGCGGCGCGGGCTGATTCGCCGAAGGGTGGAGCGGGGATGCGGACGAGCTCGAGCTGCCACTGGCGGAGTTGAGGTTGGTGGAGGTGTAGCCAGTGAAAGGCGCGGTGGACTGCGGTGAGGGTGGCGAGGCGAGAGATGCGGCGCTGGGCGGAGGCGGTGGCGGGCATCAGTGCTTGACCTCGGCTTCTGCGTGGGTGATCTCGTCTTCTGCATATGAGACCTCGACGAGGAAGAGGCCGCGGGCGGGGGCAGTGGGGCCGGCGGCGGAGCGGTTGCGGGCGGCGAGGATTTTGGGGATGTCGTCGGGGTGGAGACGGTTGACGGCTATCTCTACGAAGGTGCCTACGAGGTTGCGGACCATGTGGTGGAGGAAGCCGGAGCCGGTAATGCGGTAGATGAGGAGGTCTTCGTGTTGATGCCAGGCGGAGTGGAAGATGGTGCGGGTGTTGTCGGTGGGGATTATTTTCTTTGGGGTGGCGGGGTCTTGGTCGGGTGCCGGATCGGTGGCTATGCCGGCAGAATGCGGTGGTCTCTCCACTGCGCTGCTCACGATGAGGCTGTGAGCTGCTTCGGTCGAGATGACGCTTTTTTGGGAGGTGACGCTGTTCTGATTGGTTGGAGTGACGATGTCTTCACTGGTCGAGATGTCGCTTCTGTTTGAAAGGTCCGGAGAGAGTGTTGAGGGGAATTCTGTGGAGTCGGGGGCGGTGGTTCGGGTGGTGAGGTCGGGATCGACGGCGGCGAAGGAGGTAAAGTCGTGGGGGCCGAGGATGTGGGCGGCGGCTTGCTGCAGGGGGGCGAGTTCGAGAGGGAGGCGGCAGGCCCAGACGTAGGGGGCGAGCATGGGGGAGCAGATTAGGTCTTTGTCGTCGCACCCGGGGAGGATTCGGTACTCGTAGGTTTTGCGGCGGGCGCTGTGGCGGGCGTGGAAGTCTTCGGGGACGGGTGTGACGGAGAGGACGCGGATGCTGGGTGGGAGGGCGCGGTTGAGGGCGCGATGGAGGTTTGCGGCGGGGATGGGGACCGAGAGCGAGAAGGTGGCGACCTGGGCGAGAGCGTGAACGCCGGTGTCGGTGCGGCCGGAGCCCTGGGGGAGGACGGTTTCACCTGTGACGCGATGGATGGCTTGGGCGAGCGCGCCCTGTACGGTGGGGAGAGAGGGTTGGATCTGCCAGCCGTTGTAGGGGGTTCCGTCGTAGGTCAGGATTGTCTTCCAGTGAGGCATGGGCTGCTTTGGACGGTATCACGGTTGCGTGGGAGAGGTTGGGAAAGTCTTGGGTAAGGGCAAGGGGTTGATATACTTACCGCATCGTATCCGGGAATGAACTTTTACTGAAGATGTTGGGAACGAAGCGAGCGATGAGTGCGTATCTGTGCTCAGCCTGGACGTTGCCTTTGAAGAAGGCGATGTTGGGGTTAGCAGGATTTTCCTAGTGTCATCGTGTGTCTGTGGCTGTCTTTTAAGAGTCGTTGGGAAGGTGCTGCGCGTCTGAGTAAGAATTGCAAAATCTGGTTGTGAGGCTGGCCCTCGCGTGGTCGTGCGGGGTTGGGAGAGCTTTGAGTCCGGCGTGTCCGGTGAAGGTGTCCATGCCGGTGTTGGGCGTTGCCGGTAAAGCGTCGAGAGGCTTCAGGAAAGAGTTGGAGAGCGAATCGTGAGATTAAAGGATATGCAGGGGGCGGCGAGCATTTCACTGCTGCTGATGAGTCTGTGCACACAGCCGGGATTGGCGCAGCAGCAGACGCAGTCGAGTCCGACCACACCAGCGGCGCCGCAGCAGGTGGTGAATGATACGACGGGAACACCTGGGTTGCCGCAGGCTCCGCAGCCGAAGGCGACCGAGCCGTTGTTTATGCGCCCTACCAGCCGGGACTACACGAAGCCGAAGAGCCATATCTGGAATCCTATTGCTCCATATACGGCGATCCAGGTTCCTACTTTCCAGATGGGGAACACGACGCTGGGCAGTTTGCTGAGGGACGGGAAGATCTATCTGAGCCTGGCGGATGCGGTGACGCTGACGCTGCAGAATAACTACGATATTGCGATCGCTCGGGTCAATCTGGATATTGCGGATACGGATCTGCTGCGGGCGAGGGCGGGATCTGCGCTTCGCGGCGTGTCGACCGGCCTGTTGACGAATACCATTGGCGGAACTACGACGACGATTACTACGGGCGGCGGACCAGGTGCGACCTCTCAGGGTGTGGGCGGCGGCGGTACGGGTGTGGGCGGAATCGTTGTGAGCACCAACGGCGGCGGACCGGTACCGGAGAATCTGGATCCGGTGCTGACGGGACAGCTGGAGTATGAGGCTTCGACGGCGCCGCAGTTGAATACGCTGTTCAGCGGCGGGTTGAATGTGTTGACTACGGATACGGCGACCTACAACTTCAATTATGCTCAGGGATTTCTGACCGGCACGCAGTTGACGGTGGGCTTCAACAATACTCGCGTGACGACGGACAATCCTTTTAGCAACTTCAGCCCTTCGTTGACGACGAGCTTTCGCGCTACGGCGACGCAGCATCTGTTGCAGGGGTTCGGCTGGGGCGTGAATGGACGTTTTATTCTGCAGGCCAAGAATGACCGACGGATCACAGACTCGGCATTTCGGCAGCAGGTGCTGTATACGATCAACCAGGTGGAGAACATCTACTGGGCACTGGTGAGTGCGTACGAAGACGAGCAGGCGAAGGAACGTCAGCTGACGCAGTCGTCGCAGCTGACCTCGGACAACCGGAAGCAGCTGGAGATTGGCACACTGGCGCCGCTCGATGTGGTGAACTCGGATAGCGCGGTGGCGAGTGACAAACAAGCGCTGGTGGCTTCGAAGACGAATCTCGAGTACCAGCAGTTGTTGATGAAGCAGGCGATTGTGCGAAACCTGAACGATCCGCAACTGTCGCAGGCGCCTGTGATTCCGACCGACCGGGTGGCCCTGGACAGATTGCCGGAAGAGGACGTGCAGGTTGAGGACCTGGTGAAGGTGGCGTACGCCAACAACCCGCAGATTGAGCAGGCGGTGTTGAACATGAAGAACAACGAGATCACGATCAAGGCGTTCAAGAACGGATTGCTGCCGACTGTGGATGCGTATGCCTTCTACGGTGGAAGTGCGCTGGGTGGTGCTCAGAATCCGAGTGCGATCGATTTCAATACTAATAAGCCTTATCCGCCGGGAACGTTTCCTTCGGTCGGGTACGGGACTGTCTTTCAGAACACGTTCAACAACAACGCTCCAGATAAAGGTGTTGGCGTGAACATGACGATTCCGATACGGAACCGAACGGCACAGGCTGACCAGGCGCGGTCGCAGATGGAGTATCGGCAGTCGCAGATGCGGTTGCAGCAGCTCTACACGTTGATTCGCATCCAGGTGACGAACCAGCAGTACGCGTTGACCAACGACCGGGCGCAGGTGCAGGCGGCTCAGGCGGCGAGAGACTTTGCTGCGCAGAGCCTGGACGCTGAGCAGAAGAAGTACAGGCTGGGAGCATCGACCACTGCGAATGTATTGCAGCAGGGGAGGAACCTGGCGACGGGGGAGAATAATCTGATCTCGGCGACGGCGGCGTATGCGAGAGACCGGGCGCAGCTGTTCCAGCTTCTGGCGAACACTCTGGACCGATATGGAATCAGTATTGAAGCTACAGCGCAGGCAGTTGGAGGAGGCGCGGGAATGCAGACGCCTGTGATTCCGGGGTTGACGGCTCCTAAAGCTCCTGAGGCGCCGAAGCCGATCGATGTGAACCCGGCTGCTCCGCCACCGCAACAGTAAATTGGCAGGTAGAAGAGAGGGCTCGGGCTGCGGCTCGGGCCCTTTGTTAAGTCTTGTTGAGATACAAAGGCAGAGACTAAATACGGATCTCTCCACTGCGCTGTTCACGGTGAGGCTGTGAACAGCTTCGGTTGAGATGACAAGTTTTGGGGTGGTGACGAGATTTTGTCGAAGGCCAGATTTTATTTTTTTATTGAACCGGATTGCAAAGGCGGTTGCAATGATGGCGGTAAGAGAAAACTAAAGAGTGGTGCGGTGAACGTGGCGTTAAAGGTCGGGAAGAGGCGTTTGAACTAGACTGGAAGTCTATGAGCAGCGATCCGGCGGCGAGTCAGGAAGTGGCGGGAAGTCACGGGCAGGCTAGTGAACATTTGAACTCTTTGGCGAAGGCGGCTTCGGCTTATCTGCGGTCTGCGATGCATCAGCCGGTGGAGTGGCAGGAGTGGGGCGAGGCGGCGTTTGAGAAGGCGAAGGTGGAGGATAAACCGATACTGCTGGATATCGGCGCGGTGTGGTGCCACTGGTGTCATGTGATGGATCGGGAGTCGTATGAGAGTGCGGCGACGGCGAAGATCATCAACGATCACTTTGTTGCGGTGAAGGTGGACCGGGATGAGCGGCCGGATGTGGATACGCGATACCAGGCGGCGGTGTCTGCGATCAGTGGGCAGGGTGGCTGGCCGCTGACTGCGTTTTTGACTCCGGAGGGAAAGCCTTACTTTGGGGGGACTTATTTTCCACCGGCGGATCAGCATGGACGGCCTGGATTTCAGCGGGTACTGCTGACGATGGCGGAGGCGTTTCAGAGTCGGCGCGATGAGGTGAATGAGTCGGCCGGAAGCGTGATGGCGGCGATTGAGCATAACGAATCGTTTATGGGGAGAGCAGGGAATCCCGGGCCGGAGCTGGTGGCGAAGCTGGTGTCGTCGGTGCTGAAGCAGTTTGATGCGAGGTCGGGTGGGTTTGGGTCGCAGCCGAAGTTTCCTCACTCGGGGGCGATCGATCTGCTGCTGGATGTGGCGTCGAGGGTGTCGGCTGGTGGGATGGAGGATGTGAGCGAGTCGGCGAAGACTGCGGCGATGGTGACGCTGCAGAAGATGTCGAAGGGCGGGATCTATGATCATCTGGCTGGGGGATTTCATCGCTACTCGGTGGATGAGCGATGGGTGGTGCCGCACTTCGAGAAGATGTCGTATGACAATAGCGAGCTGCTGAAGAACTATGTGCATGCGTTCCAGACGTTTGTGGAGCCTGAGGCGGCGCGGGTGGCTCGGGAGATGATTCGATGGATCGATGAGTGGTTGAGCGACCGGGAGCGCGGTGGGTTCTATGCTTCGCAGGATGCGGACTTTTCGCTGGAGGATGACGGCGACTACTTTACGTGGACGCGGGATGAGGCCACGGAGGTGCTGACGGCGGAAGAGCTTGCGGTGGCGAGTGCTTACTATGACATCGGCGAGATCGGCGATATGCACCACAACCCGGCGAAGAATGTTTTGCATGTGCGGGGGACGCTGGAGGGAGTGGCGAAGGCGAATGGGATCACCTTCGAAGTGGCGAAGGAGCGATTGGCTGCGGCGAAGGAGAAGTTGTATGCGGCTCGGTTGAAGCGGCCTACTCCTTATGTGGATAAGACGATCTATGTGGGTTGGAATGGGATGATGATCTCGGCCTACGTGGAGGCGGGTCGGGTGCTGGATATGCCGGAGGTGCGGGCGTTTGCTCTGAAGTCTCTGGACCGGGTGCTGGCGGAGGCCTGGGACGCTAAAGCTGGGCTGGCTCATGTCGTCGCGTATGGAGAGCAGGGTGGGAGTGGCGCGCGGGTGGCTGGGGTGCTCGAGGACTATGTATTTTTAGGGCATGCGGCGCTGGATGCGTGGGAGCTGACGGGGGAGATGCGGTACTACACGGCTGCCGAGGCGATTATGGAGAGTGCGCTGGTGAAGTTCTATGACCCGGTGGGGTGCGCGTTCTTCGATACCGAGAGTGTTGGCGAGGGCGAGACCAGGCTGGGAGCGCTGGTGACGCGGCGAAAGCCGCTGCAGGACTCGCCTACGCCTGCGGGGAACTCTGTTGGAGCTGCGTTGCTGCTGCGGTTGGAGGCGCTGAATGGGCGGGAGGACTATGCGGTAAAGGCTCTGGAGACGCTGGAGACCTTTGCGGGGGTAGTCGAGCACTTTGGGCTTTATGCGGCGAGCTATGGGCTGGCGTTGCAGAGGATGGTGTTGCGGGCGGTGGAAATTTGTGTGATTGGGGACGATGCCGCGGCGAGGAGGCTTGAGGCAGTGGCGCTGGCTCGGTATGCGGTGAATAAGAGCGTGATCCGGTTGCGGAGGGATCAGCTGGGGGCGCTGCCTCCGGCGCTGGCGGAGACGTTGCCGCATCTGCCGGGGCTTGGGGGGGAGGGGAGTTTTGCTGTGGTTTGTAGTGGCAAGGGATGTCTGCCGCCGGTGTCGGGTGTGGATGAGTTGATTGAGGCTATGAATAAGGCTTTGTGAGGTGGGCTCGTTTTCTGCTGGGCTTATGTTGTCCTGCCGGACGGGCCCGCTGCGCGCGGGGAGGTCACTTCGTGACTTGTATACCCTGGGTCCATTGGCCTCCCGTTGGTCGGTTGGGTTTGCTAGCTGCCTATGAGTGGCTGCTGGGCGGGTGGGGCGGTTGGGTTGGGGGCGCGGAGGATGAGCATGTTGGCGGGATCGTTGCCGAGGGGGATGCCGTCTTTTTCGAAGGCGAGGATGATGCGGCGACGCAGTTCGCGGAGGACGCGGTCACGCTGGTTGACCCGGACGCGGATCTGGATGGGGTAAGTGACGGCGCGACCGTCGATCTTGTCGACGCCGAGGACGACGGGGTCAGCGACTGTGATGTCCTTGAAGGCGGCGTCTTCGCGGATGTCACCGGCGATCTTTGTGAGCAGGGCGATGACTTTGTCGGGGTTGGCGCTGGCATCGACGCTGACGTTGAGGGCAGCGACGGCGTAGTCGCGGGAGAGGTTGGAGACGGTGGCGATCTGGCTGTTGGGGATGATGTAGAGGGTGCCGTCGCTGTCGCGCAGGCTGGTGCGGCGAAGGGAGAGGTCTTCGACGGTGCCTTTGAGACCGGCGAGGACGACGATCTCGCCGACGTTGTACTGGTCTTCGACGAGGATGAAGATGCCGTTGATCATGTCCTTGAAGATGGACTGTGCGCCGAGGCCGATGCCTACGCCGACGATTCCGGCGGAGGCGAGGATGGGCTGGTAGGGGATGTCGAAGATGTTGAGGATCTGCAGGAAGGCTATGAAGCCGAGCACACCGATGGAGGTGGCGCGAAGGATGGAGGCCATGGTGCGGAGCTGGGCGGCGCGGTGGAAGTTGCCAACCTGATGGTCGGCACGGGAGCGCATCTTTTTGACGAAGAAGAGAACGATGCGCTGGAGGATGAAGATGACCAGGAGGACGACGAAGATCTTGGGTAGTTTGTTCTGCAGGAATAGCAGGATGTCACTGTGCCATTTGTCTTCGATGGTCTGAAGGATGGGTTCGTCTTGCGGGGCCATGGCCAGAAGGAGCATGATTACAGCGTCTCGCTTTCGGGAAAGAGTGCTGTGAACAGAATGCGTCAGCTGTTTGTAAGATGCAATTCAGACTGGAAATAAGCGGCGGCGGGATGGACGGAGGATGCCATGAGAGTGCTGCGACTGGGAGTGATTGGGGCTGTGTTGATGGTGGGCGTATCTGGACGGGTGAGTGGGGGACAACTACAGCAGATTCAGCAGGGGCAGCATTTTCCCGGGCAGGTGCGTGAACCGGACGATGTAAACCCTAATATTGACCAGCATCGGCTGGAGCAGCAGGAGAGCATACGGAGCACCGAGCGACAGAAGCGGTTGGTGGCGGATACGGATAAGCTACTGGCCCTGGCTACGGATCTGAAGCAGCAGGTAGACAAGACGAACAAGAATATTCTGTCAGTGGATGTGATCAAGAAGGCAGATGAGATTGAGAAGCTGGCTCATAGCGTAAAGGAACGGATGAAGGGTTAGCCTTAGACAGTAGATGTGAAAACATTTATCGCGATGCCCACTATGCTTTATGGCTACCCCGTACGGCAGATTCCTCCCCCGTATGTTCTGGGTGCGGAATGACAGACGAAAAAGGAAGATCAAGCTCTAGACCAATGCGCATTCTGCTCTAGTCGCAATGACCGCTGCTGCGGCTACGGGGTGAGCTGGGAGATAGCTGCGGCTGCGTTGACTAGAGGGATGGAGACGCCGGGGAGGGTGACGGCTGAGTTGCGCATTGCGGCGACTACAGCTGCGGCGCTCCAGTCCGGGTGAGCGGCTCGGACAAGGGCGGCGACTCCGGCGGCGAGCGGGGCGGAGGCGCTGGTGCCCATGGCCTGAACGTAGGTGGTGTGGCCGAGGTTGAAGCATCCGTAGCTGTGGGCGGAGTCGGCGGGGAGGCCGTCGATAGTGTTGGGAAGACCGGAGCTGCAGGCGCCTTCGATCCATCCGCTGACGCCGGTGTCGGGGCCGTCGGGGTAGCTGCCGCCGGGGGCGGCGAGGGCGTTGAGCGGAGCTCCATAGTTGGTGTAGTAGGCGAGGGAGACGGGGCCGGGGGTGCAGGTGGCGCCTGGGGTGGTGTTCTGGGCGCAGGCGGGGTTGGTGGAGGCGGCGATGGCGAGGACGCTGCGGGACTGAGCGGGGAGCTCGACGTAACGGGGGTTGGAGAGGTCGATGCCGTCGTTGCCTGCAGAGGCGACGAGGACGATGTTGGCCTGGGCTGCGGCGTAGGTGATCTGGTTGAAGGCGGCGAGGAGGCCGGCTCCGTCTCCGGTGGTGAGGTCGGCGGTGGCGCCGACGGAGAGGGAGATGACGTCGGCGCGGTTGGTGACGGCGTCTTCGATACCTTTCATGACCCAGCTGAGAAGGCCGCTGGCCTCGCCGGCTTCGCACTGATCGGCGGGGTTGGTGTCTCCGGTGATGGAGGCGGGCATGCGCTGGAGGACTTTGATGTTGAGGATGGTCGCGGCGGGGGCAACGCCGATGATCTTGCCGGTTCCGGGACCGATGGCTCCGGCGGCGAGGGAGGCGGTCCAGGTGCCGTGGCCCTGCTGGTCCTGCGGGGTGCCGTCGTCGCAGGCGCTGGGATAGGCGGTCTGGTCGACTTCCGTGAGGTTGAGGGCGAGGTTGGGGGAGAGGTCGGGGTGGGTTTTATCGATGCCGCTGTCGATGATGGCGATGCGAATGCCCTTGCCCATGGTGGTGTCCCAGGGGCCGCGCGCGGGGCCGCCGGGGACGTTGTTTCCGTATCCCCCGACCTGCTGGACGGCCCATCCCTGTGGGGTGGAGGTGTAGTAGGTGTCGTAGGAAGGAGGCGGTGGAGGGGGTGGCGGCGGTGGGGTTGGGAGGGATGGGGGAGCGGTCGTGATGGGACCGTGGGTGGGGAGTCGGCCTATGGTGGTGGTTGGCGTGAGAGGTTGCGCTCCGTTGTTGACGCGCGAGGTGATGGCGAGAGGCCGGAGACGGAGACGCAATGCGGAGACGATTCGGTCGTGGAGGACGTAGCTTACGTTGGGTTGGGCGGAGAGGAGGCGGAGACTGGTTGCGTCGTCTTGTGATGCGGGGGATTGCACGGCTGCGATGCCGAGGTGCTCGTTGCGTTGCGTGAGGCGGGTGCCGGTGGCGAGGAGGTGGGCCTCAGCGTCGCCGGGGATGCTTGCGTTGCGGTAGACGACGAGGTAGCGATGGGGAGCGACGCTGGAGGTATCGATTTGCGCTACGGCGGCTGGGGGAAGGAGAGGGAGACAGAGCGCTGCGAGAAGCGAGATACTTCGGCAGAACAGACGGGTGCGGGCCGCTTGGAGATCTGGCTTTGGGGAAGCGAATTCGTTGAGCACGGACACGGGGCACCTCATTGTTGCGCTGAGGTATGAATCGGCACCGCGAGAATTTGCATTAGTGCCAGAACAGTTGTGTGCTATTACTTTGGTCTGTCGATCGAGCCAAATCTGACTGATCCTGCTCGATTAACGGACGCATTGACCCTGTTTGATCGCGCGTGCTCTAATTGCCGCCTTTGTGAAGCTGAGAGAAAGTTTGCGTTCTAAGGAGACCCTTGCATGGTTGGAGTAAGTTTTTTGGCGATGGCCGTTCAGCAGGTTCCCTTGACCCCTGCGGTTGTCGACGGTGGCGATGGACGGATTTATCTGTGGGTGGCTCTGGGGGTTGGTGTGCTGGCTCTGGTTGCGGCGCTGATGCTGGCGCGGGCGGTGATTGCATCCGATACGGGGACGCCGGAGATGCGGGCGATCTCGGATGCGATTCGGGAGGGTGCAGAGGCATTTTTGCGGCGGCAGTACAAGACGATTGGGGCGATTGCGCTGGTGCTGGCGGTGGTGGTGTTTGTGGGGTATCGGCTGTCGCCGAGGACTTCGCCGTATGCGCTGAAGACGGTGGTGAGCTTTCTGGTGGGCGCGGTGTGCTCTGGGCTGGCAGGATTCACGGGGATGTACTGCTCGATCCGGGCGAACATCCGGACGGCTTCGGCGGCGAGAACGAGTTTGAACAAGGCGTTACAGATGGCGCTGCGTGGAGGGGCGGTGACAGGGCTGGTGGTGGTTGCGCTGTCGCTGCTTGGTGTTGGGGTGCTGTTCCTGTTCTTTGGCGGCCTGGAGCATCCGCAGGCGGTTCCGTATCAGCTGGTGGGGTTTGGGTTCGGAGCGTCGCTGGTGGCGCTGTTCGCGCAGCTTGGCGGCGGGATCTATACGAAGGCTGCGGATGTGGGCGCGGACCTGGTGGGTAAGGTGGAGGCGGGGATTCCCGAGGATGATCCGCGAAACCCGGCTGTGATTGCGGACCTGGTGGGCGATAACGTGGGCGACTGCGCGGGTCGAGGTGCGGACTTGTTCGAGTCCACTGCGGCGGAGAATGTGGGCGCGATGATTCTTGGTGCGGCCCTTTATCCCGTGTTTGGAGTGAAGGGGATTTTGTTTCCGCTGATCGTGCATGCGATCAATTTAATTGCGAGCATCGTCGGCGTGTTTGTGGTGAAGACGCGTGAGGATGAGGATCCGATGCACGCGCTGAATAAGGGATTCTATGTGACCTCAGCGCTGGCGCTGGCCGGGTTTGCGGGTGCGGTTTATACGATGTTGAATGGGCCGCAGGTGCAGCCGCTTTGGTTGCTGGGGTGCGGTGTGATTGGGCTGGTGACGGCGTTTCTGTTTGTGTGGATTACGGAGTACTACACGGAGGCGATCTATCGCCCGGTGAAGTCGATTGTGGAGGCTTCGGTGACGGGGCCGGCGACGAACATCATCAGCGGGCTGGCGGTGGGGATGGAGACGCCGGCGATGCCTGTGGTGGTGATCTCGGCGGCGCTGCTGCTGAGCTACTACTTCGGCGTGCAGGGATTGGCGGGAGTGGCGGGGATCAGCGACTATGCCAAGGGGATCTACGGGACGGCGATTGCCACGATGGGGATGCTGAGCTGCGCGGCTTACATTCTTGCGATGGATACGTTTGGGCCGATTACGGATAATGCGGGCGGAATCATCGAGATGTCGAATCAGCCGCATGAGATTCGTGACCGGACGGACAAGCTGGACTCGGCGGGGAATACGACGAAGGCGCTGACGAAGGGATATGCGATCGGGTCGGCTTCGCTGGCAGCGTTTCTTCTGTTCTCGGCTTATCTGGAGGAGATTAAGACAATTGTAACCGATAAGGTTGCACTTGCCGGTGGGTACATGCCGGTGGGGTGGAGTTTTACGAATATCAATCTGGCGCAGGTGCCGGTGTTTGTGGGCGCACTGCTGGGTGCGATGTTGACTTACCTGTTTAGCTCACTGGCGATCAAGGCGGTGGGACGAACGGCGCAGATGGTGGTGAAGGATGTGCGGGATCAGTTCAAGGAGAATCCCGGGATTATGCTGGGGACCTCGAAGCCGAACTATGCGCGGTGCGTGAACATCGTGACTGGCGCGGCATTGAAGGAGATGGTGGTGCCTGGGTTGCTGGCGGTTGGTTTGCCGGTGGCGGTGGGTTTGATCTTCAGGCACTTGAGCTCGAGCTATCAGGCCAGTTCTGCGTTGTATGCGCCGGGGGCGATTCTGCCGGTGCCTGCGATTGGCGGAGTACCGGTGAATCTGGCTGGAGCTGAGGCTGTGGCTGGATTGCTGATGGTCGGAACGATCTCTGGCGTGCTGCTGGCGATGCTGATGAACAACGGCGGCGGTGCGTGGGATAACGCGAAGAAGTTTATCGAGACGGGACAGTATGGCGGCAAGAAGTCGGAGGCGCATAAGGCGGCGGTTGTGGGAGATACGGTGGGTGATCCTTTCAAGGACACGGCTGGGCCCAGCTTGCATGTGCTGATTAAGTTGCTGGCCACGATTACGCTGGTGCTTGCGCCGTTGTTTGTTTAGCGATGAGGATGCATGAAGATGGGTGGCCTTCGGGCTGCCCATTTTTGTGGATTGCCGGCTTGTCGCCGGGTAGCTGGAAAGCGCTGCGAAGGGGAGCCAAGAGCGACGGGTTCCCGGTACAATCTGTGACGGTAGTGATAATGAGCTGCGGCTTTTCGATGTAAAGGATGGGTGTATGGCAAGACAGTCTGGATCGGGTGTGCAGGAGAGCAAGAAGTCGGCGGGAAATGTGGCGGAGAGCTTGCTGACGCGCGAGCAGTTGGTGGAGTTTTATCGGTTGATGTATCTGTCGCGGCGTACCGATGATCGCGAGATTGTTTTGAAGCGACAGCAGAAGATTTTTTTTCAGATCTCCTGCGCGGGGCATGAGGCGTTGCTGGTTGCTGCAGGGATGGCGCTGAAGCCCGGGTATGACTGGTTCTTTCCCTACTATCGGGATCGGGCGATCTGCCTGGCGTTGGGCAATACGGTGGAGGAGCAGCTGCTGCAGGCGGTGGGTGCGGCGGACGATACGGCGAGCGGCGGAAGACAGATGCCTTCGCACTGGTCGAGCAGGAAGTTGAATATTGTTTCGCCGTCTTCGTCGACGGCTACGCAGTGCCTGCATGCGGTGGGTTGTGCGGAGGCGGGGAGATTCTTCACGAAGCATCCTGAGGCCGCGAAGAAGCATGACGGGGACTATCGCGAATTCAAGGATGTGACGTTTCATGGCGATGAAGTGGTTTATGTCTCGATCGGCGAGGGGTCGACGAGCCAGGGAGAGTTCTGGGAGTCGTTGAATACGGCTTCGAATGGGAAGCTGCCCGTGTTGTATGTGGTCGAGGACAATGGGTATGCGATCTCGACGCCGGTGGAGGTGAACACGCCGGGGGGAAACATCTCGAAGCTGGTGGCGAACTTTCCTAACTTCCACTTTGCTGAGATTGATGGGACCGATCCGATTGCGAGCTATAAGGCGATGGTGGAGGCGGTGGCTTATTGCCGCTCGGGTAAGGGGCCGGCGCTGGTGCATGGGCATGTGATTCGGCCTTACTCGCACTCGCTGAGTGACGACGAGAGGCTTTACCGGTCGGTGGAGGAGTTGGACGCGGATGCTGCGCGGGACCCGATCTCGCGGATGCAGATGTGGCTGCTGCGCGAGGGGATCCTGGATGCGGACGGGATCAACAAGCTGGAGCGGCAGGTGGATGAAGAGGTGCAGCGGGCTGCGGATCGTGCGGTGATGGCGACGCTGCCGACGGTGGCTTCGATTATGAAGCATGTTTACTCGGAGGATCTGAGTTCGCAGGACAACCGGTTTGCGACGGAGACGAAGCCTACTGCGGATGCGACCGAGCGGACGATGGCGGATCTGATTAATTGCTGCCTGAAGGATGAGATGCGGCGGGATGAGCGGGTGGTGGTGTTCGGTGAAGATGTGGCCGATGCTACGCGCGATGGGGCGCTGAGGGCGGGGAAGATCAAGGGCAAGGGTGGTGTGTTCAAGCTGACGGCGGGGCTGCAGACGGAGTTTGGCAGTGACCGTTGCTGGAACTCGCCGCTGGCTGAGGCGAATATTACAGGCCGTGCGATTGGGATGGCGGTGCGCGGGATGAAGCCGGTGGTGGAGATTCAGTTCTTCGACTACATCTGGCCAGCGATGCACCAGATGCGGAATGAACTTTCACTGATGAGGTGGAGGTCGAATGGCGACTTCAGCTGCCCGCTGGTGATGAGGGTGCCGATTGGCGGGTATCTGACGGGTGGGTCGATCTATCACTCGCAGTCGGGTGAGAGCATCTTTACGCATACGCCGGGTGTGCGTGTGGTGATGCCGTCGAATGCGCTGGATGCGCTGGGCTTGCTGCGCACGGCGATTCGTTGCGATGATCCGGTGTTGTTCCTGGAGCACAAGCGGCTGTATCGCGAGACGTTTGGGCGGGCGGCTTATCCTGGGCCGGACTACTGCATTCCGTTTGGGAAGGCGAAGATTGTGCGGCCGGGGAAGGATCTGACGGTGCTGACGTATGGCGCGGTGGTGCCTCGTGCGCTGCAGGCGGCGCAGAAGCTGCATCGCGATAGTGGTGTGGATGTGGAGCTGATCGATCTGCGGAGTTTGACTCCTTACGACTGGGAGGCGATTGCGGAGAGCGTGAGGAAGACCAGCCGCGTGATTGTGGCGCATGAGGATATGTTGAGCTGGGGGTACGGGGCGGAGATCGCGGCGCGGATTGGGGATGAGCTGTTTCATGATCTCGATGCCCCGGTGAGACGTGTTGCGGCGATGGATACGTTTGTGGCGTATCAGCCGCTGCTGGAGGATGCGATTTTGCCGCAGCCGGAGGATTTGTATCGCGCGATGGCGGAGTTGGCGGCGTTCTAAACGCGGCCGAAAAAGGACGTCCTGCCGGACGGACCCGCTACGCGCGGGGCGGTCACTTCGTGACGTGTCTACCGGTCGTGGCTGGAGGTGGTGCGTGGGTCTTCCCGTTGGTCAGAAGTAAGGCTTGGATGGGTGTGCGCGGATTTCGCAACTGATGCGCTGGTTTGGTGTCTCCTATTGCAGGTGTAAATCTGCGGTTGGTTGCGCTGTTGGTTTTTTCGGCGCTTAGTGAGGAGTGGCGATGCGATCTGGACAGAGAGCCGGAGTTCTTATCGGTGGGGTTAGGGTTTTAGTTTCGGGTGTTTTGTGTGTGTTGATGGTGGAGCAGCCGATGGTGGCGGCGGCTTTGACGAAGAAAGCGGTGGCGCCATCGGTGCAGCAGATTCAGAGTGAGCAGCGGGTGCTGCATGCGCTGAACCGGTTTACTTTTGGGCCGCGGCCGGGGGATGTGGCTGCGGTGCGGGCGATTGGGGTGAAGGCGTGGTTCGAGCGGCAGCTGAATCCGCAGAGCATCGATGATTCGGCGCTGGAGGAGCGTTTGGCTGCGTTTCCTGCAATGAGGATGGAGCAGGCGGAGTTGATGCAGCGGTATCCGAGTCCTGCTCTGCTGCGGCAGATGATTGCGAAGAATGAGCCGCTTCCGGGTGATCCCGTGGAGCGTGCTATCTATGCGGATCAAATTGCGTTTTATAAGGCGGCGAAGGCTAAGAAAGAGGCGGAGCAGGCTGCTGCCGCTAAGAACGGTGGGGGCGAGGATGGGATGGCCACGGCAAGTGATGGCTCGATGGCGAAGAGTGCGGAGGAGATGAAGAGCAGTGCGGCGCTGCCAGGGGATGGGGTTGATCCGGCGACACCGGCGATGGCTACGCATGAGGAGCAGTTTTACTCGGGGTTGGATGCGGTGCGGGTGATCAATCTGCCTCCGGACC
Source organism: Tunturibacter gelidoferens (assembly GCF_040358255.1). NCBI lineage: Bacteria > Pseudomonadati > Acidobacteriota > Terriglobia > Terriglobales > Acidobacteriaceae > Tunturiibacter > Tunturiibacter gelidiferens. The sequence goes on along the minus strand of NZ_CP132938.1, from coordinate 3,728,180 downwards.
AGAGGATGCAGCGAATTCTGTCGATGCCGCCGGAGGAGTTGGTGCGCTTTCGCAAAAGCCTGAGCAGGAGTGAGCTGCTTGCGGCGGCGGATGATCTGTCTCCGATGCAGCGGGAGACGCTGGCTGCGCTGCAGGGTTCGCCGAGGATGATTGGAGCGGAGCTGTTGGAGTCGCGGATGCTGCGCGATGTCTACAGCGAGCGGCAGCTGGAGGCGGTGATGACCGACTTCTGGCTGAACCACTTCAATGTGTATATCAAGAAGAATCAGAATGAGCCGTTTCTGCTGCCGGCTTACGAGCGGGATACGATTCGGCCGCATGCGCTGGGGAAGTTCGAAGACCTACTGGTGGCGACGGCGAAGAGCCCGGCGATGCTGATGTATCTGGATAACTGGCAGAGCATCGGGCCGGATTCTGTGGCGGCGAGGAATGGCGGGAGGTTTGCGAAGTTTGCGCAAAATCCGCAGGTGAAGCAGGCGCTGAAGGATCGCGGGTTGAATGAGAACTATGCGCGGGAGTTGATGGAGCTGCACACGTTGGGAGTGCAGTGCGAGGTGAGCGCGGATCGTCCGGTGAGCATGCTGGACAAGGCGTGCGGGCGCGGGTATACGCAGCAGGACGTGACGCAGGTGGCGGAGGTGCTGACGGGATGGACGATCGATCAGCCAGCGCGGAGTGGTGCGTATCGGTTTGAGGAGCGGCGGCATGAGCCGGGTACGAAGACTGTTCTGGGGAAGAAGATCGGGGAGCATGGCGAGGCCGAGGGGCTGGAGGTGCTGCGTATGCTGGCGACCAGTCCGGCGACGGCACAGTTTATCTCGATGAAGCTGGCGGTGCGGTTTGTGAGCGACACGCCTCCGCCGGCGCTGGTGGACAGGATGGCGAACGCTTTTGTCTCGAGCGGGGGAGATATCAAAACGGTGCTGCGGACGATGTTCGATTCGCCTGAGTTCTGGTCGCCGGAGGTTTACCGGGCGAAGGTGAAGACGCCGGAGGAGTTTGTGGTGTCTGCCGTGCGGGCGAGCGGGGCCGAGGTGACGACGGCGATTCCGTTGTTCCAGGCGCTGGAGAAGCTGGGGATGCCGATGTATGGGATGCAGACTCCGAATGGTTATAGTTGGATGGCAGAGCCGTGGGTGAACTCGGGTGATCTGGTGAACCGACTGAATTTTGCAGTGTCGTTGAGTAATGACCGCATCGGGGGAGTGCAGACGGATTGGACGCGGTTGCTGGGAGAGCCTGGAGCGGCGCAGAGTTCGGGAGCGGGCGATTCGGCTGCAGAAAAAGAGAGGAAGCTGGAGGCGGTGCTTCTTGGTCAGGCGGTGAGCGACCGTACCCGCGAGACGGTGCTGGCGCAGTTTCAGGATCAGACGACCCAGCAGCAGGCAGAGAAGAGCTTTGGGATACGGGCGAACGAACAGGAACCGATGGCGCAGGTGTTGAATATCTCTTCGCCGAAGCAACGGGTGAGGCCGCCACTGGACCGCGAGGCAGCTGGGATGGCGGGACTGCTGCTTGGATCGCCGGAGTTTCAGCGGCGGTAGGCTGATTGCTCACGAAACGGCGGTCTCTTTGAGTGAAAACGAGATTGTGCAACTTCCTGACGGCAATCGCGTTTGTAAATGCAGAGATGTGGAGAGCGCAGTTGATCTGCGAAAGCAAGGACAAAGCAGATTCCTTCCCCTTCGGCTTCGCTCAGGATGCGGAATGACAAACAAAAGTACAGACAAAAGAAGACAACGGCTTTAGATAGGGGTCTAAGATGGCGAACATGAAGAATATGGCGGATCAGAGCGATTGGGGTTGCGATCTTCATGGGCGGGATCGAGCGCGGCGTGGGGTGACTCGGCGCGGGTTTATGAAGGGTGGGGCGCTGGCGCTGATCGGGACTTCGACGATTCCGGAGTTCCTGTCGCGAAGCGTTTTGGCCGAGGTGACGACGGCGGCGGCAAATAAGAAGAAGCTGGTGGTTCTGTTTCAACGGGGCGCGGCGGATGGGTTGAACGTCGTGGTTCCCTACAAGGAGAAGAACTATTATGCGATGCGGCCTTCGATTGCGATTCAGGAGAAGGACGTTCTGGATCTGAATGGATTTTTTGGGCTGCATCCGGCGATGTCGGCGTTCAAACCGCTTTATGAGCAGGGGCATCTTGCGATTGTTCACGCGGCGGGTTCGCCCGATACAACGCGGTCACACTTTGACGCGCAAGATTATATGGAGAGCGGGACGCCGGGGGTGAAGGTTACGTCGGATGGATGGTTGAATCGCGCGTTGCAGGCAGAGATCCTGACGGGAAAGACTTCGGCGTTTCGTGCGGTGGCGCTGGGAACGCAGGTGCCGCGGACGTTGCAGGGTAAGGTGCCGGCTATCGCGGTGAGTAATCTGGCGGATTTTTCCGTGGCTGGGAAGGGACCGCAGACTTCGCAGATCAGCAACGCGTTTCAGGCGATGTACGACGAGAGCTCGGATGCGGTGCTGCATGGGACGGGGCAGGAGACGTTCGAGGCGGTGAAGATGTTGAAGTCGGCGGACCCGGCGAAGTATCAGCCGGCGGCGGGGGTGGTGTATCCGAACACGCCGTTCGCCAACAGCATGAAGCAGGTGGCGCAACTAATGAAAGCGAACCTGGGGGTGGAGGCGGCGTTCTCCGATGTTGGCGGATGGGACACGCATCAGAATCAGGGAAGTGTGAATGGACAGCTGGCGAATCGGCTGAAGGAGTTTTCGGACACGATTGCGGCGTTCTGGAAGGACATGGGAGACGATGCGGAGAATGTGACGCTGGTGACGATGTCGGAGTTTGGACGGACAGCTCGGCAGAATGGGACGGGTGGTACCGACCATGGGCATGCGAATGTGATGTTTGTGCTGGGCGGCAGGGTGAGGGGCGGCAAGGTGTACGGCAAGTGGCCAGGGCTGGCGAATGAGCAGTTGAACGAGGGTCGGGATCTGACGGTCACGACAGACTTCCGACGTGTGCTGGGCGAGGCAGCAAATAAGACTTTAGGGGTGAGGAATCTTGAGCTGGTGTTTCCGGGAGCGCGTGTGAATCCGAGTGAGTTTTTGAACTTCTCTCAGGCGTAACGTGGCTCTGGGTTGTGTATGTATCAAGTGTGTCACTCTTCTGTTTATGGAATGTAAAAATCAACAAAATACAAAATAGTGGAAAAAGGACGGCAACTTTTCTTTAGATCCTGCGTCTTATTGGATGTAACACACGACAGTCGGGCTTGCAGTTCCCACAGTTCCGGCTTCCCATATCCGCAACAAAAGAACTCCCCACCACAATGTAAGGCTCCCAGAATACCGGGAGCCTTCTCTCCATTTGGGCAACTGTTTCTGACCTCATGAAGGCGTTTCAGTTGTAAGTGTTTCCGCTAGGCGAGGCCGATCTTGCGGTCGAGGGCCATGGCTCCCGCTCCGTAGAAGAGCAGCATGATGGCCAGGACGGCCAGGGCGAGGATGTAGTTGTAGAAGTCGAAGCCCTGATGGATGCCGACGGTGACGAAGGCTACCAGCATGTTGATTGCGACCAGAGCTGCGGTGAGGCGGGTGAGAAGACCCAGGATGAGGAGAATGCCGCCGATGAACTCGGTGTAGGCCGAGACGTATCCGAGCCAGTAAGGCAGGCCGAGGGTGGTGACGTAGTGGGCGTAGTGGTGCAGGGCGCTGAGAGGCAGGACCTTGTGGTAGCCGTAGACCGCCATGGAGACGCCGAGAATGAGGCGCATGAGGAGCGCGCCGGTGGGTTGCAGGCTGTTAAGCCATTTCGTCATAGAGATCCCTTCTGAAAAGGTTATCGCGGAGGCGATGAGGAAGTGAGGGGATCTTATTGGGTGGGTGCCGGGGAAGGTACGAGTTGTTGGGTTGGGGCGGGCGGGAGGTATTGGTCGAGAAAGCGGGCGAGGCTCTGGCTGTAGAGTGCGTCGGCGGGTGACGGGAGTTCTACGGTGAGTTTGGGATCGGCGGCGGTGCGAAAGCTTTGGTCGGGTGAGGCGGCGCGGGTGAGGAGAAGCTTGGGAGTTCTGAGGGCGGAGAGCGGTGCGGCGAGGGGGAAGTGCTCGTGAAAGATGAGGCGGACTGGAAGGAGGCGGGCGCGGGGGTCGTATTGGGCTAGTTCGAGGAGGTCGGCGCGTGGAGAGTCAAGGATGAGGGCGGGAATGGTGTTGTGAGATGCGGCGAGCTGGGTGGCGAGGGAGGCTCCTACGCCGGTTCCGTAGGGAATGATCTGTTGCGGTGGGAGGGCGCGGGAGGTGGTGAGGTATTGCCAGGCGGAGTCGACGTCGTGGGTCATGTTTTGCTGGCTGGGGCGGGTTGCGGCGCTTTGGCCGTAGCCGCGGTAGTCGAAGGCGAAGACGTTGAGGCCGAGGTTGTGGAGGCTGGCGAGGGTGGGGATGGAGTCGGCCAGGGAGCCGTCGGCGCCGGGCAGGAAGAGGATGGTGGCGTGGGCATAGCGGGCTCCGGGTGAGGAGGGGATCCACCAGCCGGTGAGCTGTGGGGTGGCGGATTCGTCGGGGCCGAAGTGGATGAGCTCGTAAGGGATGCCTGCTATAGAGGTTGGCGCTGCGAAGGTGCGGATTGGGTGGAGGACGAGCTGCCACTGGCCCTGGTAGAAGAGCAGGCAGAGGGTGAGATAGCCGCAGAAGAGGGCTGCAACGATGGTGACGGCGATGGCCTTGACGAGCCAGAGAGGGCTTACGACTTCAGGCTGGGCGTTGGTTGGCTGGGTGCGCTTGCTAGACTTCGGAGTGGGGCGGGGCATGAGTCGGGCTTCTGTATCGACTTTAGCATTCGAGGTGGGGTGATGAGTTGTTTGGGAAGCCCGAGCCTCTAAGATGGAGATGGCGGAGGATTTCGAGTGGCGCAGTGGGTGAGGTTGTGCGGGGTGGCGGAGGCTCCTCCGGCGGGACGGGTGATGGAGGCCGAGGTAGAGGGTGTCGCGGTTTGCCTGGCGAATGTGAATGGGGAGCTGTCGGCACTGGATAACGTGTGTCCGCATCGGCAGGGGCCGCTGGGGCAGGGCTGGATAGAGGGTGAGGCCGTGGTTTGTCCGTGGCACTCGTGGGCTTTCAATGTGAAGACGGGGCTGGCGGAGTATCCGGCGCATGAGCGGGTGGAGGTGTTTCCGCTGCGGGTGGAGGGTGAGGACGTTCTGGTGGATATCGAATAGCGGACCGATTGGGGAATCAAGGTCGGAACATCGCTTCGATTGAGGAAAAATATGTCCCTTACCTACTGGAGGACGGGTTACGCTGCCACTTAGCTACAAACCATTCGAAAGAGTGGCTAATCGAAAGGGAGTTCTGTCATGAAGCTGCGTTCGTTGTTTCTTGCTGTGGTTGCCTTCGTTGTTCTTGCCGGTGCTGTAATACCTGCTAACGCGTCTACCTATCATCATCATCGTCACCATCATCATCACCACCACAGCTAGAGTTTGAACAGATTGTGAAAGGGCTCGGCGATTGTGCCGAGCCCTTTTTGCGTGCGAAGGGATTTGCCTGCGATCGGCGTTTTGCAGCGGTAATGCTGATAGAATCTATTAAATCCACTCCAGGCAGGAGAGGCAATGCAGGCAATACTGGCGCTAGAAGATGGGCGCGTTTTTCGGGGTAAGAGTTTTGGCGCGCGGGCGGAATGCTCGGGCGAGGTGGTCTTCAATACATCACTGACCGGCTATCAAGAGATCTTTACCGATCCCTCTTATGCGGGTCAGATCGTGGTTCTTACAAATCCACATATTGGGAACTATGGGACGACGCCGAGCGACGCGGAGTCGAAGAAGCCGTTCATTGAAGGATTGGTGACGCGCGAGTTTTCGCCGATGAGTTCGAACTGGCGTTCGACGCAGGTGGCGGATGAGTACCTCGAGCGCTATGGCGTGCCGGTGATTGCGGAGATCGATACGCGTGCGGTGGTGCGTCATCTGCGGGCCAATGGCGTGATGCGCGGGGTGATTGCTTCGGGGGAGAATCTGGACGTGGATGCGCTGGTCGCGAAGGCACGGGCGATCAAGAAGATGGAAGGAACCGATCTCGCAAGCGTCGTGAGCACGAAGGTGGCTTATGAGTGGGATGCGAATGAGCCGAAGAATCAGACGGGCGATTCGTTGCTGACGGCCGCACTCGGTGAAGACGCGAAGCAGATGCACGTGGTCGCGTATGACTTCGGGATCAAGGAGAATATCCTGCGGATGCTGACGCGGGAGAACTGCCGCGTGACCGTGGTTCCGGCGAAGACTTCGGCTGCGGATGTGCTGGCGATGGAGCCGGATGGGGTGTTCTTCTCGAATGGGCCGGGCGATCCTGAGCCGCTGGAGTATGCGGTTGAGAATGTGAAGCAGTTGCAGGGGAAGGCGCCGATCTTCGGGATCTGTCTTGGCCACCAGATCTTTGGGCTGGCGCTGGGCGGTACGACCTACAAGCTGAAGTTCGGGCACCACGGCGGAAACCACCCGATCATGAATCATCAGACGGGGAAGGTTGAGATTACTGCGCAGAATCATAACTTCGCTGTCGATCCGAAGTCTCTGGATGAGAAGACAGTGGAGAAGACGCATACGAATCTGAACGATCAGACACTGGCTGGTTTGAAGCATAAAACGGACCCGATGTTCAGTGTGCAGTACCATCCGGAGGCTAGTCCGGGGCCGCACGACTCGCATTATCTCTTCAAGGATTTCCGGAAGATGATGGAAGAGTGGAAGAAGTAGATGATTTTGCGAGGTGGCACTTTTCTCATGGTGCTGCTTCTGTTTTCTTCTTCTGTTTTTGGAGTCAAGAGAAAGACAAAAGCTGTGTACTGCACACACGCGATGAACGGCGCGTGGAGCTTGCAACGGTTTCAGCCACTGATCAATCCACGGGCTGGAACAGTGTTTGCGGAGCTTTCCTTTGCGGGAACCGTGCTCGAAGCGGCTCGATTGCGGCAGTTTTATCCGGATCATGAAGTTGTTTTTGATTACAAGTTCGACAGCGCTGGAAGGCTGACCGCGTTGCTTGGAAGTGTGGAGATGTGGGGTCAGTGGCTGGGTGAAGCTAATCTTTACCCAGAGGCCGATGGAACGGTTGGAAGTTTTCACGTGAAGTACTACAAGCCGGATTCGCGGGATTTGATCAGCCATCCGGATGATGCCGAGGAGTATGCGGCAGAGTTGAGTCATGTACCGATTTACAGAACTATCGAATCGTTGCCTTGTGGCGGTTCGTTGCAAGAAGCGGAGAAGATGAATGCCACGCAGGAATGACATTGCGAAGATTTTGGTGATCGGCTCGGGGCCGATTGTGATTGGTCAATCGGCGGAGTTCGATTACTCGGGGACTCAGGCTTGTAAGGCGCTGAAGGCCGAGGGCTATGAGGTCGTGCTGGTGAACTCGAATCCGGCGTCGATCATGACCGATCCTGAGGTTGCGGATAGAACCTATATTGAACCGCTGAATGCCGCTTATCTCGAGGAGATTCTCCGCGTTGAGAAGGAGATGCTTGATTCGGATGGGTTGTGCGGCAAGGGGAAGTTTGCGGTACTGCCAACGGTAGGTGGGCAGACGGCGCTGAATCTTGCGGTCGATCTTGCGGACTCGGGCGTGCTGGATAAGTTGGGGATTGAGCTGATCGGCGCGAAGCTGGAGGCGATCAAGAAGGCTGAGGATCGGCTGCTGTTCAAGGATGCGATGACGAAGATCGGGCTGGATATGCCGCGGTCTGCGCTGATCAACAATATTCGCGATGGGTTGGAGTTTGCGACGAAGATTGGATTTCCGGTAGTGATTCGGCCTTCGTTTACGCTGGGCGGTTCGGGTGGAGGAATTGCTTACAACCGCGAGGAGTTGATGGAGATTCTTTCGCGTGGGCTTGATCTCTCGCCGGTGCATGAGTGTCTGCTGGAAGAGAGCGTGCTGGGTTGGAAGGAGTATGAGCTGGAGGTGGTGCGGGACCTGAAGGATAACGTCATCATCATCTGCTCGATTGAGAACTTCGATCCGATGGGCGTGCATACTGGTGATTCGATTACGGTGGCGCCGGCGCAGACGTTGACCGATCGCGAGTACCAGGCGATGCGGGATGCGGCGATTCGTGTGATTCGTGAGATTGGTGTGGAGACGGGCGGCAGCAATGTGCAGTTCGCAGTGAATCCGCTGAACGGGCGCATGACGGTGATTGAGATGAATCCTCGTGTGTCGCGTTCGTCGGCGCTGGCGAGTAAGGCGACGGGTTTTCCGATTGCGAAGATTGCGGCGCGGTTGGCGGTCGGGTACACGCTCGATGAGATTCAGAACGATATTACGAAGGCGACGCCTGCCTGTTTCGAGCCGACGATTGACTATGTCGTGGTGAAGATTCCGAAGTGGCAGTTCGAGAAGTTTCCTGGCGCGGATGAGGTTCTGGGACCGCAGATGAAGTCGGTCGGCGAGGTGATGGCTATCGGCAGAACCTTCAAGGAAGCTATGATGAAGGCGGTGCGGTCGCTGGAGACGGGTAAGAAGGCGACGGCAGATGAGATTGAGCCGCGGCGGTTGACGCAGCGATTGGTGACGCCGCATCCGGAACGACTGAACTACATCCGGTACGCGTTTGAGCGGGGGATGACGGTGCGTGAGGTTGCACGCATGACCTCGATGGACCCGTGGTTTCTGTATCAGATGAAGCAGATTACGGATGAGATCAAGGCTGTTGGCGGAGTGCCGATGGCGGAGGTGACGGCGGAGCAACTGCGCGCGGCTAAGCGGATGGGGATCTCGGATGAGAGGCTGGCTGCGAGTTGGGGTTTGACTGGCGCTGAAGGGACGGCGGCTGTGCGGGCGTTGCGGAAGAAGCTGAACGTGGTGCCGGTGTACAAGATGGTGGATACGTGCGCGGGTGAGTTTGAGAGCTACACGCCTTATCTGTACAGCTGCTATGACGAGGAAGATGAAGCGGCGCCGACGAAGAAGAAGAAAATTCTGATTCTGGGGAGTGGGCCGAATCGTATCGGGCAGGGAATTGAGTTCGATTACTGCTGCTGCCATGCGGCGTTTGCGCTGCGTGAGGATGGTTACGAGACCATCATGGTGAACTGCAATCCGGAGACGGTGTCGACCGACTATGACACGAGCGACCGGCTGTACTTCGAGCCGCTGACTTTGGAGGATGTGCTTGGGGTGTATGAGCACGAGGCTTCTTCGGGTGCGGAGATCGGGATGATCGTGCAGTTTGGCGGTCAGACGCCGCTGAATCTTTCGCTGCCGCTGAAGAAGGCTGGTGTTCCTATTATTGGGACGTCGCCGGAGTCGATTGATCTAGCGGAAGACCGAAAACGGTTTGGAAAACTGATTGAAGAGTTGAAGATTCCACAGCCTGAGGGCGCGATGGCGACGAGCGTGGAAGAGGCTGTGGCTGGCGCGAATCGTGTGGGTTATCCGGTGCTGGTGCGGCCTTCGTATGTTCTGGGTGGACGCGCGATGGTGATCGCGTACGACGATGAGGCAGTTGTGCGGTATATGTCGACGGCGATCGAGTACTCGCAGGAGCGGCCGGTGTTGATCGACCACTTCCTGGAAGACGCAGTCGAGTGCGATGTGGATGCGCTGTGCGATGGCGACGATGTGGTGATCGCAGGAATCATGCAGCACATTGAAGAGGCGGGGATTCACTCGGGCGACTCGTCCTGCGTGCTGCCTGCGGTTGATCTGAGCGATGACGTGCTGCGGATGATTCGCGAGTACACGCGCAAGCTGGCGATGGCGTTGAGCGTGCGCGGGCTGGTGAATATTCAGTTTGCGATTCAGCGCGGGATTGTCTACGTGATTGAGGTGAACCCTCGGGCTTCGCGGACGGTGCCTTATGTTTCGAAGGCGACCGGGATTCCGCTGGCAAAGATTGCTTCGCGGATTATGGTGGGTCGGAAGCTGAAGGAGTTGCTGCCGGAGCAGACTGCCAGTGGCAAGGATCTGGAGACGGGCTCGCATTACTTTGTGAAGTCGCCGGTGTTTCCGTGGGGCAAGTTCCCGGGCGTGGATACGGTGCTTGGACCGGAGATGAAGTCTACGGGCGAGGTGATGGGGGTTGCGGATAACTTTGGCGAGGCGTTTGCGAAGGCGCAGATCGCCGCGGGGCAGGTGCTTCCGTTGCAGGGGACGGTGTTTCTGAGCGTCAATGATCACGATAAGGAAGGCGCAGTGTTGCTGGCGCGGGATTTTGTGGAGATGGGATTTCACCTGGTAGCTACGCATGGCACGGCTCTTGTGCTGGAACAGGCTGGGCTGCAGCCGGAGCGCGTCTACAAGGTGAAGGAGGGTCGGCCGAATGTGGTTGACCTGATCAAGGGAGATCGGATTCAGCTGATCGTGAACACGCCGCATGGGCAGGATACGTTCTTTGATGAGAAGGCGATTCGGCGCGCGGCGGTGATGGCGAGGATCCCGACGATTACGACGCTGGCAGCGGCACGGGCAGCGGCCGAGGGGATCTCCGCGTTGCAGGACGGTACCTTGAGTGTTGTGGCGTTGCAGACGCTTCACGCGAACAGGATTGCGGGCGAGGTCAAAGCGGTTGCGGTGGTCGACTAGAAGATATCAGGTGGGTTAGTAGGGCTCGCGGGCGATCTTTGCGCCGATGGCGTAGCTGATCATTGACAGGGGGAGCCAGGTGCCGATGAGGAGGCCGTCCCCACCCATGAGCCCGCTGCCATGGCGGAAGGTGAAGAAGGTGCGCCAGAGCTTTTCCACTGCTCCGCAGCCTTCGCAGAGGCCTTTGCCTGTGGGCAGGTCGAGCACCCAGACACATACGATGGAGAAGATGACCAGACCTGAGATCCAGGTGTAGGGCGCGATGTCGTTTTGCAGGAGGCGAGTGACGATCGCTCCGCCGAAGAGGGGGATCAGGGCGGCCAGAATGGTGGCGAGCACTTTGGGAGTCGCTGAGTCTGGGTCTGGGTGGTTGAGCGAGATGACTACGATGACGATGGCGAGCATGAGGACGGCGATGAGGGTGTGGGTGAGAAACCAGGAGGCTTCGCGGCCAAGGTCGCCGAGAGATTTGCCCTGCGAGATGTCTCGTCCGTTGGTCATAGGTATCAGGGTTAGATTACTTCAATGGGGTTTCGTCGAGACGGCCTGTGGTTACGTCTTTCGGGGTATGGGGCACGGCTTCGCATGGTTTGGGCATTCGCTCTTAGAATAGAGAGATGCTTCTTGATGGACTTCAACTGCCGCTGACTACACCGTTCTATCCCGACGGACGCCTTAATCTCCATAAGCTGGAACACAATGTCGCTCGCTACTCGAAGACGCCGGCCGCCGGACTTGTCGCGCTGTGTGATGTAGGTGAGCCGACTCTGCTGTCGGAAGAAGAGACGCGACATGTGTTGCGGAGTGTTGTTGCGTCGGCTGCGGTGGAGAAGGTGCTGATTGCAGGTGTGTCGCGCGATAGCGTGGCGGGGACGCTGGATTTGGCGGAGTCCGCTGCTGAGTTTGGATATGATGCTGTGCTTATGAAGTGTCCTTCGATGCTTCGGGGTACTGGAGAACGGACGAAAGAGCTGATGGCTTATTTCCAGGCGGTGGGCGACCGGTCGGCGCTGCCGGTGGTGTTGTACAGCTCGTCTGCGGAGGGTGGCGCTGTGCTGCCCGCGGAGGTTGTCATCGAGCTCGCGGGACATTCGAAGGTTCTCGGGATGGTGGATGGTTCGGGCGACCGCGAGCGGATGAAGGCGATCATGACGGGCACTGCTAGCTATAAACGCGATGTCACGGTGACTGCAGTGTTCGCGGCCGTGACTGGGAGGATGCAGAGTCGGAGTGAAGGCGCCGAGGCGAAAGATTTGATTCTGGCGACTGCATTGACGGAAGGGGGAGCTGCGGTGGCTACACCTTCGAAGACTATGGCGAAGACGCGAACGAAGGTGGTGGGATTTCAAGTATTGGCTGGAAGGACTGATGGAATGTTTGAAGGCCTGAAGAGTGGCGCAGTGGGAGCGATGCCGGCGTTTGCGGCGGCGGCTCCGCAGGCCTGCTATGAGGTGCTGGCAGCCTGGAAAGATGGGGATGAAGGGTTGGCGCAGGAGAAGCAGATGAGGTTGCAGGATGTGGCGGCAAGGATAGAGAACCAGATGGGGGTTGGAGGCATCAAGTTTGGGTGTGATTTGAATGGGTACTTCGGAGGGAGGGCGCGTCTGCCTTGGCTGCCGCTTAGCGGGGAAGAACGGGCCGAGATTGAGGCTCTGATGCAGGGGATACGTAACTGAGGGTTAGTGCTTGGGTGTGACGGGGATGCCCATGCCGCTGAGTTTGCTGCGAGCCTGCATCGACTCCGGCGCATTGGGGAAGCGTTGGATGAGGGCGCGGAGCTCGCGGGTGCCGGCTTCGTTCTCCTTGAGGTTGAAGAGGGCGATGCCTTTGTGAAGGTGGGAGGCGGGGACCTTATTACTGTCAGGATACTGCTCGAGGACGGCATCGTAGGACTTGATGGCTGCGGGGTAGCGGCCGTCGCGGAAGTCGATCTCCGCCTGGTAGTAAAAGGAGTTTCCTGAGAGGGGATTGTCGGGGTAGTACTTGACGACGTCGCCGAACTCAGAGGATGCGAGGGGGTACTTGGCGGCCATGTAGTCGCCGAGGGCGGTCTTGTAGAGCTCGTCGGCGGGAGGGACGGCGGGACCGGGAGTGTCGGCTGCCTGGGGGATGTTTGCCGAGGGTTTGCCTTTTCTCACGATGGGGGCCGGGCCCGTTGGAGGCGCGGTTGTGATCGGTGCGGAGTTCGAGGGTTGGGGGGCCGCTGAGCCTGTCGGCTGCGGCATTCCGGCGCTCATGGACTGCTGCTGGCTCTGGACATCCTGCATGAGCTTCTGGAGGGTTGCGATGCGTGCCTTGATCTCGTCGACGGAGTCGTTGAGGGATTGAATCTGGCCGGAGACCTGGTCGACCTTTCCGCCTTGCGCCTCCTGCTGGGTCTGTAGCTGCTTGCGCATTGCGTCGACGTTTGCACCCATCTTGTTGATGGAGTCGGCGCTTTGTTGGATGAGGTCTTTCATGACGCCCATGCGCTCATCGTTGGACTGCTGAAGCCGGGCTACCGCGTCCTGCAGCTCCTGAATCTGGGTCTGCAGCTGCACCATGTCTTTGCTTACGGCGAAGGCTGGGGCGGAGGAGAATAGGATGACCGCGAGGAGAGCGGCTAATGGAATCGTCGGGATGGCAAATTTACGGTGAACGGGTTGAATTGGTTTGATCATGTCAGAGGCACTCGGCTTTCTGTCTTCCATCGACCCTCAGCGTGGTGGGCTGCGCGAGGAACTAAAAAGAGTTGGGGTCAGGTTAGCAGAAACCCCTGTCCTTGAATCAGGACAGGGGAAGGGATGGTTTTTGATTGGTTGCGTTGAGGCTAGCGGTCGAGGGAGAACTGGGCGCGGCGGTTTTGCTGCCAGCAGCTCTCGTTCTCTTCAGTGCAGAACTGCTTCTCTTTTCCGTAGCTGATGACGCGGAGACGGCTGGCCGGCACGCCAGCGGAGACCAGAGCGGTGCGAGCTGCGTTGGCGCGGTTCTCGCCGAGGGCGAGGTTGTACTCTGCGGAGCCGCGGTCGTCGCAGTAACCGCCGATAACTACCCGGATGGCGGGGTGAGCGGTGAGGTACGCTGCTGCTTTGGATGCAGCTGACGTCGCGTCGGGACGAAGATCGAAGCTATCGTAGTCGAAGAAGACGTCCTGAACGTTCTGGTGAAAGGCGGCTTCGGTGCCCATGTCCGTGTCTGCCGGAGGAGGCGCAGTGGGGGCGGCAGGTACGCGGACGGTTACGCGCACGCTGGCTTCGGTGGTGCCGCCGTCACCCTTGGCAGTGAGATGAAAGTTGGTGGAGGTGGACGGAGCGACGGTCTGGGTGCCGTTGGTGCTCACGTCGCCGATGCCGTCGATGGTGACAGAGGCTGCGTTCTGTGTGCGCCAGTTGAGGACGACGGATTGGCCGACATCGATGGAGAGCGGATCTGCGGTGATGGTGGCAGTGGGGGCGGCCGCTGGAGGAGCAGGCGCCGGGCCGAGCGCATTCGGGTCAATGCCGCTGGCCTTCTTGTGGCAGCCGGTGACGGCGCCGATGGAAATGAGGGTTACTGCAATCACCAAGGTCTTGCGAATTCCTATTTGCATCGCGTTCATTTGATATCTCCTGCCAACGTTAGTGGATCAAAGATCAAGTTGCCTGCGAAGCGCTTCCGCAGAGACGATAAGAATGTTTACTTCCAGCTCCAGTTGGGCATGTCTGCGCCAGCGCCGGTGAGTTCATGTTTTTGCGTGCCGTCGGCCAGCATGGTCATGATCTTCATGTGGGTGGCTTTGCCATCGGGTGAGTTGGCGTAGACGATGTGACGCCCGTCTGGAGACCAGGAGGGGAAGTCGCAACGACCGCCGTCGTGGGTGAGTTGAATCCAGCGTTTAGTGGCGATCTCCATGACGTAGATATCCTGTCCACCGGGAGCGCCTGGGCCGTACTTGCGATCCCAGGCGAAGGTGAGGAACTGTCCGTTGGGAGACCATGAGGGGGACGTTGCGTATCCACCGTCGGTCATGCGCTGGATATTGGAGCCGTCAACGTCCATGACGTAGAGTTGGGGCAGATTGGTGCGTCCGCTGATCCAGGCGATCTGCGAGCCGGTGCGGGGGTTGAAGACGGGTGAGACGTCGGGGCCGCGGAAGCTGGTGACGCGGCGGGAGGTGCCTCCGTTGGTGTCGGAGATCCAGATCTCAGGGTCGCCGCTGCGGGAGGAGGAGTAGGCGATGTCCTTGCCGTTGGGCGACCATGCCGGCGAGAGATTGGTCCCGCCGGTTGCGGAGAAGTTCACCATGCGGTTGAGGACGAGAGAGAACATGCGGATTTGAAAGCCATCGCGGCCTAGTGAGGAGAAGGCCAGGCGGGAGTTGTCGGGCGAGATGCGAGGAGATAGGGAGACCGTGCCGAGGTGTGTGAGAGGGTGCTGGTTGGCTCCGTCGTAGTCCATCTGCCAGATCTCTTTGTCGGCGCCTGTGAGCTTGACGTAGTAGATCTTGGATTCTGCGATACCCTGACTTCCTCCGCTGAGACGGAAGATGATCTCGTCGGCGAAGCGATGGGCGATCTGGCGGGCTGAGTCGTCGGTGGCGTCCTCGTTGTACTGCTTGGCGAGGACCTGTGGGTACTGGAGATTCTTTGCGTCGAAGAGGAAGCCGTTGCAGGTGATTCTGTTGCCCTGAACGCTGAAGTTGCCGAAGGCCACCATGGCCGCGGACGTCGGTGCATCGGCCCACTGCTGAATCCTGATCTCGGCGGGTGCGCCTGGAGTGGATTCCGGGAGGAGACTCTTCGAGACGATGTCGAAGATGCCAGCGTTCGCCAGGTCCGCGTAGAGGGTCGCGTCGAAGGTGTGTTTGAAGGCGGAGGTTTGCGGATCTGCGGAGGCGGGTTTGAAGTCGGCGACTGCGATGCGGATGTTGGAGACTCCGCTGGAGGTTTCAGTCTTGAAGCCTTCCTGCGCTTGTAGGGCGAAGGCGCATGCAAGAAGAAAGAGCAGAGCTACTATATTGTGCCAATAAGAGTGCCGACTGACTGGCGTTCGTTTCGGTCTATGCATTATGTCTTATGTTAGACGCAAAGTTGTCTTGATGGGGTGCTTGGCGCAGGTTGCTCAGCGGAATCAAGGGAAGCACTCCAACAGGCGCAACTTTTTTCACTGGGGATGAAGGTGGAAGGTGTATTCGACGGTGATGTGATCGCCTTGCGGCAGAGGACCGAAGCCGTCGACTCGCTGCACGGCGCGCATGGCGGAGAGGTCTAGCGAGGGTGAGCCGCTGGGGGATTCGACGCGGGGGTTGGAGGGAACTCCTTCGCGATTGATATCGAAGATGATGGTGGTGCTTTTCCCAATGGAGGTACGCGGATCAGCCTCGGCGGTGTACCAGTTTTGCGCGACCTTGCTGTTGACGATGTTGACGTAGTAGGCGAAGCGCTGGCCGAAGGTACGGTCTTCGACGGAGACACTTGCGGTCCCGTTTTTTACCTCCAGCGTCGATTGCGCGATGCGGACGCCTGCGGTTTCGCCTGTGACTGCTTTGGTTGGCGGAGGGGTGACGGGCTGGATGTGTTTTGGTGGCGCTGGCGTGGGCTTTTCAGCTTCTTTGATTGGTTTGGTGATCTTTTCAGGGATCACTACTTCGTTGGGTGTAGGCGGCGGTTCGGTTCTTTCCTTGGTGATGACGGGCGCGGGGCTTGGCGCTTCCGATGTGAGGACGCCGGTGTCGAGGGTGCGTTGTGTGGGTGGAAGCGGGAGCGAGGAGACCATGGTGGCCTGAATGGCTCCTGCGTTGGAGGCGTTCTCGCCCCAGTCGTGGCCTCGTGTGTGGAAGAGAAAGGCCCAGCCCAGGATGGCCGCAGCGATGAGGCCGTGCAGCACGATGGAGCCGACGAAGTTCGCGCCGAGCTTATCGGGATTGCCATCGCTGTCGCGACCGATTGTGAGAGACGTATTTATGTCACCCTCCTCACTTCTGGATTGGTTGGGTGACGATGCTGATGTTGGTGATGCCGGCCTGCTTGACCGCATCCATAACCGAAGCGAATGCGCCGAAGGGCACGCGCTCGTCGGCTCGCAGGTAGATGATGCGCTTGGAGGGCTCGGCTTTGCCGGTGGATCTCAGCAGCGTGGGGAGCTGGTTGACGTTGACGGGCTTGTCCTGGAGGAAGACGTTCTGCTCGCGGTCAATGGTGACGACCATGCGTTCTTCGGTGAGCTGGTTGACGGAGCGCGTCTTGGGGATGGCAACCTCGACACCGGACTGGAGAACCGGGGCGGTGAGCATGAAGATAAGCAGAAGGACAAGAACGACGTCGACCAGCGGAGTGATGTTGATCTCGGCGAGCGCGGTCTGGGTGCGTCCCTTTGCAGAGAAGGCCATGGCTAGAAGGTTCTCCTGCGAACTTCTTCGGCTTGCGGCTGCGGCGGGCTGGGAGGACTGATCATGGCTGCGTTTTCGATGGCGTTGAGTAGCTCGCGTCCGAAGTCGTCCATCCGCGCGCCGAACTCGCGGAGACGGGCGGTGAGTTGGTTGTAGCCGACGACGGCGGGAATGGCGACGACGAGGCCGGCGGCGGTGGTGATGAGGGCCTCCGAGATGCCGGGGGCGACGGCGCGGAGGGTCGCGGCGCCAGCGGTGCCGAGGCCGTGGAAGGCGTCGATGATGCCCATGACGGTGCCGAAGAGGCCGATGAAGGGAGCGATGGCGGCGATGGTGGCAAGCCAGGTCATGCGGCTTTCCATCGCGGTGAGGGCTTCGCTTGAGGCAGTTTGAGCGGCGCGTTCGAGGGCGACTGGATTGCGGGGGAGGCCGCGTCCGCCGTTCTGACGCTGATACTCGTCGTGGATCTCCGTGAAGACGGCGACGAGTGGGCTGGGCCTGAACTGGTCGGCTACGGCGGCGATTTCGCTGAGGCGAGTCGATTTGCGAAAGGCCCGGACAAAGCGCTGGCTTTGAGTGTGGGCTCTGCTGAAGCTCGACCACTTGGAGAACATGATGGCCCACGAGAAGATGCTGGCGAGAAGCAGGATGACCAGGACGGCAAAGGCAACGGGGCCGCTGTTATGGATCATCTCTACCAGGGCGCTGGTGTTGGAGGCCGCGGGGGGCGCGGCGGCAGAGGGGTCTTCCTGAAAAAAGTAGAGAGCTAAGGAAAGGGTCCAGACCATAGTTGTTGTGTACCAGAACTTAGTGTAAATCGTGGTTGGGGCAATGTGGCTGGCAATCGGGGCGGGGCATCTGCTGTGGTGCGAGTGTGTGCCCTGTTTTCTGGCGGAAATGGTGGGTGGGAGCGAGGTTTGCTATTCTCGCGATACGTGTTTGCCTGAGGGCCTTATGCTGCTGGAGTTGCGCGCGGAAAACTATGCTGTGATCGACCGTGCGGTCGCTACGTTCGGGCTTGGTCTTAACCTGCTGACTGGCGAGACGGGCGCGGGGAAGTCGATCTTGATCGACGCCCTGGCGCTGCTGCTGGGAGGAAAGGCATCGGCGGACTTTGTTCGTCATGGGGAAGAGAAGGCGGTGGTTAGCTGCGTCTTCGAGCTGACGCAGGGGGCGGCTGCGATTCTGGAGGCGAATGGGATCGACAGTGAGTCGGATCATCTTTTGCTGCGACGGGAGATCCTGGTGAATGGCAAGGGGCGGGTGTTTGTTAATAATCAGCCAGCGACTGTGGGGGTGTTGCGACAGCTTGCGCCCGAGCTTGCGCTGGTCCACTCGCAAGGGGAGACGATGGGCTCGTTTGACCAGGCGCAGCAGCGGATTCTGCTGGATCGCTTTGGTGGAGTGAATATCGATAGTGTGGCGGAGGCGTTTGCTGCGTGGCGTGCGACTACGGACAAACTGGACGAGCTGCAGTCTGCCGAGCAGGACCGTTTGCGGATGGCGGATCTGTGGCGCTTTCAGAGCAAGGAGATCGACCAGGCTGGGTTGACTGCGGAAGATGAAGACACGCAGCTTGAGGCAGAGAAACGCGTGTTGGGGAATGCGGAGAAGCTTTATACGGCTGCCATGAGCGCGCATGAGTTGCTTTATGAATCGGAGAGCTCTGCGGAGGGCGCACTGGGTGCGGCGTTGAAGCATGTGGAGGAGCTGGCTCGGTACGATGCACGGTTTCAGGAGCCTGCGCAACAGTTAGCGGCTGCGAAGGCGATCGTTGAAGACGTCGATGCCGAGGTGCGGGATTTTGCTGACAATGTTCACGCTGCGCCGGGGCGGCTGGAAGAGATTGAAGATCGGCTGGCTGCGCTCGATCGGTTGAAGCGGAAGTATGGGCAGAGTTTGAAAGAGGTCATCGACTTTGGTGCGAAGGCGGCGCGGCAGCTGGCTGAGGTTGAGAATCGCGATGCGCTGCTGATTGAACTGAAGGCGAAGCAGGAGCGGGATGCGGAGGCTTACAAAGTTGTCGCGACGAAGCTCACCGGTGGACGTGCGGAGGCTGCGAAGCGGCTGGAGAAGCTGGCCGAGGCGCAGATCAATGACCTGGCAATGAGCACTCGGTTTCATGTTCGGGTTACGGCGGAGAAGTCTTCGGAGAACTGGACCGCGCATGGATGGGATCAGGTGGAGTGTCTGATTGCGACCAACGCCGGAGAGCCGATGAAGCCGTTGCATGAGATCGCTTCGGGTGGTGAGATGTCGCGGGTGATGCTGGCGTTGAAGGTGACGGTGGAGGAAGCAGCGTCGGGAGGGGCGGGGAGGAAGAAGAAGTCGGCTCTTCCGCGGACGCTGGTTTTTGATGAGATCGATATTGGCATCGGCGGACGAGCGGCGGAGGCGGTTGGGCGGAAGCTGAAGACCTTGTCGAAGGGCCAGCAGGTGCTGTGTATTACCCATCTGCCGCAGATTGCGGCGTTTGGGGATCAGCACTTCCTGATTGAAAAGACGGAGAAACGCGGCCGCACGCAGACAGAGGTTCGTCGGATGGAGAATTCGGAGCGAACCCACGAGATTGCACGCATGTTGAGTGGGGCGAAGCTGACGGAAACCAGTCTCAAACACGCAGAACACCTATTGGAAAGCAGTCGATGATGGTTTGCCGCACATCTTGTGAGACCGCATACGCATCCGAGTGAGGAGATGCTATCCAGGAGGATGAGATGTCGGACGATTCCAAGAAATGCGCTATGAAAGGTTGTCTATGCACCCCACCTGCAGGACAGAAGTACTGTTCAGCATACTGTGAAACAGCAAAGGGTGAGACGAAGCTGCAGTGCGATTGCGGTCACCCGGCCTGTGCTGGCCAGAAGCTCTAGGTTTCGGACCCATAGGACGACGCCAAGACGATGCCGGAGACCTCGAGAAGGTTCTATTATTTGTGCGACTTTCGTTGCTTTCTCGACTTGTGATGCTGCACCTACAATGGTTCAATTCTGTGCTTAGATGGGGTTGAACGCGGTATACTAGGGACGTGACTACAACCACCCTTGATCACGCCGTTGTAACCGATAGCGGCAACAAAACGAAAACTAAGCGGGTTCTCCTCCTCAAGCCTCGCGGCTTCTGTGCCGGCGTCGTGCGCGCGATCGATATCGTGCAGATTGCGCTGGAGACCTTTGGCGCTCCGATCTATGTTCGCAAAGAGATTGTTCATAACAGCTATGTTGTGACCGACCTGGCGAAGAAGGGCGCGATCTTCGTCAACGAACTTGATGAGGTTCCGGAGGGAGCGCGGGTGATTTACTCGGCTCATGGAGTTTCGCCGGCGGTCCGTGACCGGGCGAAGGAACGCGGCCTGAAGGTGGTGGATGCTACCTGCCCGCTGGTGACGAAGGTTCACGTTGAGGCGATTAAATTTGCGAAGCAGGGGTACTCGCTGGTGCTGATTGGTCACCGTGACCATGACGAGATAGAGGGTACACAGGGTGAGGCTCCGGATGTGACTCAGGTTGTCTCGACGGTGCAGGAGGTTGCGGACCTTGTTGTGCCAGATCCGAATCGCGTGGCTTATCTGACGCAAACGACCTTATCGCTCGATGAGGCCCGGGATATGATTCAGGCGCTCAAGAATAAGTTTCCCAACATCGTTGGGCCGCACTCGCAGGACATCTGCTATGCGACGGAGAACCGGCAGGTTGCGGTGAAGAATGTTGCTCACGGAGCGGACCTGGTTCTGGTTGTTGGGTCGACCAACAGCTCCAACTCCAATCGCCTGGTCGAGGTTTCCAAGAATCTGGATACGAATTCATACCTCATCGACACGGCAGATGCTATTCGTCCGGAGTGGCTTGATGGGGTTGACACGGTTGCTGTGACGGCTGGTGCTTCGGCTCCAGAGGTTCTGGTAAAGGACGTTGTCGAGTATCTGCAGACGATGGGGTATGGTTCGGTCGATGAAGTTGAAGTGATGCCGGAGAACGTTCGCTTTGGCTTGCCGCCGGAGATCGTTCAGGCGATTGCATCTGCTCCACCAGTAAACCGGTAACGAATTTCGTATCGGTAACTAGTTTTGTAGACAGAGAGTTTGTTTTTCATGGGGATATCTGCAAGTAATCCGAAGGGCGCCGATCAGCTGGCCCAGCCACGCTTTGGCCGGATGGATGTTGGCCTGGAGCGCATTGCCGAAGGTGTGACGCGCGCCAAAAAGTGGCTGTTCGAACAGCAACATCCCGATGGTTACTGGTGCGGCGAACTCGAAGCAGACAGCATGCTGGAGTCTGACTACATCTTCATGCATACGCTGCTGGGAACCGGCGAACCGGGCCGGATGGAACGCGCGATCAATGAGATTCTTCGTCATCAGAATGACGACGGGGGCTGGGGACTGTTCCCAGGTGGGCCGTCGAACATCAGTTATGGGGTCAAAGCCTATCTTGCTTTGAAGCTGATGGGATGGTCGAAGGATCATCCGGTGCTGGTGAAGGCCCGTGAGTGGGTGCTAGCGCACGGCGGCGTCGTCGAGTGCAACACGTTTACGAAGATCTATCTGTGCGCGCTGGGGCAGTACGATTACGACGCAGTACCGGCAATTCCACCGGAGATTGTTCTTTTTCCAAACTGGTGCTACTTCAACATCTATGAGATCTCTTCGTGGTCGCGCGGCATTCTTGTTCCGCTGTCGATCATTTATGCGAAGAAGCCGTTCAAGAAACTGGCTCCGGAGCAGGGGATTGAGGAGCTTTTCGTGGGTGGGCGCGAGAATGCCAATCTGCATCTTCGCTGGGATAAGAAAAAGCCATTTGGCTGGCGCAACGTCTTCCTTGCTCTCGACCGGATTGCGCACCTGGCGGAACGGGTTCATATTCGTCCGTTGCGCAAGATTGCGCTGAAGCGGGCGGAAGAGTGGATGCTGGAGCGTTTCGAGAAGTCCGATGGATTGGGTGCGATCTATCCGGCCATGTTGAACTCGATCGTGGCTCTGCGGTGCCTGGGACGGTCGGTGGATGATCCTCAGTTGATTCGTGCGCTTGATGAGTTTGAGAAGCTTGGTATCGATTGTCCTGATGGAACGGACGACTATTCGACGCCTACATTTCGCATGCAGCCCTGCTTTCCGCCGGTTTGGGATACGGCCCAGGCGATGTATGCCCTTGGGGAGGCAGGCGTTCGCAGAGATGATCCGCGTATGTTGAAGGCTGCGGATTGGATTCTGTCCAAAGAAGTACGCCAGAAGGGCGACTGGGCGGAGAAGGTCAAGAATGTTGAGCCGGGCGGCTGGTACTTCGAGTTCAACAATGAGTTTTATCCGGATGTGGATGATACTGGACAGGTTCTGCTTGCGCTCAATTGCGTAGATAATCCGCGTGAACGGAATCAGTATGATGCTTGCCAGCGCGCCCTGAATTGGATTTGGGCGATGCAGTGCAAGAACGGTGGCTGGGCGAGTTTTGATCGCGACAACACCAAGATGATCTTTCAGTACATCCCGTTTGCGGACCATAACGCGATGCTCGATCCGCCGACGGTCGATATCACGGGCCGCATGTTGGAGATGCTGGCGCTGTATGGCGTTACGAGAAGCGATCCACGTGTGGAGAAGGCGATCCAGTTCATCTTGAAGGAGCAAGAGCCGGACGGGAGCTGGTTCGGGCGCTGGGGCGTCAACTATCTCTACGGAACGTTCCTGGTGCTGCGCGGGCTTGAGGCGATGGGCTTCTGGAATCATGAGCCAGCCGTGCAACAGGCAGCCGAGTGGATTCGCATGGTGCAGAACGCTGACGGAGGGTGGGGCGAGACCTGCGGAACCTACGACGATCCGAATCAGCGTGGCATTGGACCGAGTACGCCCTCTCAGACGGCGTGGGCTGTGCTTGGATTGCTGGCTGCGGGGGATACACGCTCTGATTCCGTGGCGAAAGGTATTCGCTGGCTGGTGGATCGTCAGCATGAAGATGGAAGCTGGGATGAGCTGGTTCCCGGACGCAATGGCGAGAGCTACTACACGGGTACCGGTTTCCCACGTGTGTTCTATCTCGGATACCACCTTTACAAACAGTACTTCCCGCTGCTGGCATTGACGACCTACGAACGTGCGATGAAGAGCGGTACGGCTCACTAACCCAGTAAGCCGCTTGGCAAGAATTTATCTGGAAGTTATCTGGAGGAGACATCGATGGCAGTGCCAGTCTCGCAAGCCTGGACGGTTGCAACTTACGTTTTGAAGCAGAAGATGATGGGCCGGAAGAAGTATCCGCTCGTGCTGATGCTGGAACCGTTGTTTCGCTGCAATCTGGCCTGCGCCGGATGCGGAAAGATTCAGTATCCCGCACACATTCTGAAGGCAGAGCTCTCGCCAGAGGAATGCTTCAAGGCGGTTGAGGAGTGCGGGACGCCGATGGTCGCGATTCCGGGTGGGGAACCGCTGCTGCACCCTCAGATGCCGGAGATCGTTGCGGGCCTGGTCGCGCGGAAGAAGTACGTTTATATGTGCACCAATGCTCTGCTGTTGAAGGAAAAATTGCACCTGTTCAAACCGAGCAAGTATCTTTCGTTCTCGGTTCACGTGGATGGTCAGCGCGAGCATCACGACTTTTCTGTCTGCCGCGAGGGTGGATACGACATTGCGATGGAGGGTGTGCGGGTTGCGGTTGAGGCCGGCTTCCGCGTGACGACGAACACTACTTTGTTTGATGGAGCCGATCCCAACAGCGTTCGCGCGCACTTCGATGAGTTGATGGTGGCCGGGGTGGAGAGCATGATGGTCTCGCCGGGATATACCTACGACAAAGCTCCTGATCAGAAACACTTTCTTGGACGCGCGCGCTCGAAGAAGTTGTTTCGGTCGATCCTCTCGAATCGTAAAAAGACATGGCGCTTCAATGCTTCGCCCATCTTCATGGAATTCCTGATGGGCAAGAAGGATCTGACCTGCACGCCGTGGGGGATGCCGACGTTCAGTATCTTCGGCTGGCAGAAGCCTTGCTACCTGCTGCAGGATGGCTATGCGGATAGCTTCAAGGAGTTGATGGAGACGGTGGAGTGGTCGAACTACGGGACCGAGAGCGGGAATCCGCAGTGCGCGAACTGCATGGTGCACTCTGGCTATGAGGCCAGCGGTGTGAATTACACCTTCAGCTCGTTGAAGGGGCTGCTGCAGACTGCGAAGGGAATCTTCTTCAGCAAGTATGAAGACGAAGGTGCGATGAAGCTGTTGAATGAGTGGAAGCCTGCGAGCTATGGACCGCTGGTACAGATCGGTGCGCCTGTAACCAATAGCGCGTCTGAACTTCAAGAGGTTTCAGGAGACTAACGATGGCGACCGAGACACAGGAGTCCGCAAAGCTGGCGCAGTTGGCGCATGAGAATCCAGACGAGATTGAAGTAGCGGCGGGACGTGAGAGGGAACAGCTTGAGGGCTGGATTCCGGCGCTGGCGAGTGACGCGGAGATTCGTGAGGCGCTGGAGAAGGCATTCGACTATCGCGGCGATATTACGATCACGCAGAAGGATGGCTCGCAGGTGGTTGGGTATCTGTTCGATCGACAGCGGGGAGCTTCTCTGGAAGACTCGTTTGTTCGTGTGATTCCATCCAACGACGCAAAGGCGAAGGTGAGCATTGCTTACTCTGAGATCGCTGCGCTTGCGTTCAGCGGCCGCGATACGGCGGCGGGCAAGACCTTCGAAGCCTGGGTGAAGAAGTACTGGGAGAAGAAGGCAGCCGGCGAACAGAACATCCAGATCGAGCCGGAGAAGCTGGACTAAGACCGCTGTCGGGCGTAGAGTTTGCCGGGTAGCAGGTTGGTGTTTTTCCAGGGTTATCTGCCAGTTTGGCTGGAAAGAGTGAGAGTGCGCGTATTTATTACGGGAGCGACGGGCTTCGTCGGAGGCCATGTGGCGAGGAGTTATGCGGCAGAGGGCGCCAGCCTTCGGCTGCTGACTCGACAGACGAGCAGGCTGGACTCCCTTGCTGGCATTGATGCAGAGATGGTGACCGGGGATCTCCGGGAGCCGGAGAAGCTGCGCTCGGCATTAGTGGGCTGCGATGCTCTGGTTCATGTCGCTGCGGATTATCGTCTGTGGGTGCGTGATCCGGACCAGATGTATGCAGCCAATGTGACTGGTACGCGGGAGTTGCTAAAGCTTGCTTGCGAGACTGGGGTGCAACGTGTGGTCTATACCTCGAGCGTGGCGACGATGGGGTTCAAGAAAGATGGGACGATCGTAGACGAGGGGTCTCCGGTCTCGTTGTCGGAGATGATTGGGCATTACAAGCGGTCTAAGTTTCTTGGAGAGTTCGAGGCCATCAAAGCGGCGAAGGCTGGCCAGCATGTGATGATCCTGAATCCTACAACGCCGATTGGTCCTGGCGATTCGAAGCCTACGCCAACGGGAAGGATCATCGTTGATTTCCTGAATCGAAATTTTCCTGCGTATGTGGATACCGGATTGAACCTGGTGGATGTGGCCGAGGTGGCGCGGATGCATGTCGTCGCGCTCGAGCGTGGAACTCCGGGAGAGCGATACATTCTTGGCGGGGAGAATCTTACGCTAAAGCAGATTCTGGATCGTATGTCGGCGATCACTGGACTGCCTTCTCCGACTGTGAAGGTGCCGCATGCAGTGGCGATGGCCTTTGCGTTCTTCGATGAAAACTTTACCGGCAAGTTGAGGGGCAAGGAGCCGCGTGCGACCGTAGAAGCCGTCCGGATGGGGCAGAAGATGATGTTTGCTTCTTCGGCCAAGGCGGAGCGGGAGCTGGGATTTCAAGTGCTGCCTGTTTATAGTGCGCTGCGAGCGGCGATCGAGTGGTTCGTTGCACATGGTTATGCGCCGCCACTGGATGGGCTGGTGGCATGAAGGGAAACATTGCGATTATTGCTGCTCTGGAAGGCGAGCTGAAGCCGCTGATTCGTGGCCGAGGCGCAGAAAGTTGGAAGCGCAGACAGTCGGGTAAAGGGTGTTCGGTGTGGGAGTACCGCCACGCGGATGGGTGTTGGATTGCCGCTTGTGCGGGCATGGGTGAAGTGAGGGCTGCTGTGGCCTTTGTTGAGGTTGAGAAGGTTGCTGCGGTTGACGCTGTTTGCTCGGTGGGATGGGCGGGTGCTCTGGATGGAGCTATTGCGGCAGAGTCTGTTTCCGGTGTCTCTTTGGTCGTCGATACGAAGACGGGAGAACGGTTTCGTCCGGCGGACTTTCAGCCGGCATGGCCGGTACTGGCGACTACGACGTGGGTAGCTGATGAACGAGAGAAGAAGCGGTTAGCAGCGAGTTACGGGGCGGGGCTTGTGGATATGGAGGCGGCGACGATTGCCCGGATGGCGTTGAAGAAGGGTATCCCGTTCTACTGCTTCAAGGCCGTCTCGGATGATGCAGATGCGCAGTTGCCTGACTTGAATCCGTTTGTTGCAGAAAATGGGAGGTTGAAGATGTTGCCGTTTCTCGCGCATGTTGCGGTGCGGCCGGGCTCGTGGTCGGGTTTGATGAAGTTGGGAAGACATAGTTCTGCTGCTGCTAAGAATTTGGCAGAGGGGATCTATGGATGGTTGGATGAGAGCGGTTCGGTGCGCAGATCGAGCGACGATTACACTGAGAAACATGGATAGGTAAGGATCGGTTGATGTCACAAATGGTTTCGGAGACGATGCGTGCTGCGGTCTATCGCGGTGTAGATGATGTTCGGGTTGAGACGATCGCGGTGCCGGAGATTGGTGACGGTGAGGTGTTGGTAAAGATCCACACCTGCGGGATCTGCGGGACGGATTTGAAGAAGATCCATAGTGGTTCGCATGATGCGCCGCGCGTCTTTGGACATGAGATGGCGGGAACGATTGTGCAAGTGGGCGCTGGGGTCGAGGGCTTCGCTTTAGGCGACCGGGTTATGGCTTATCATCACATTCCTTGTGGCGAGTGCTATTACTGCCGGAAACAGACGTTCGCGCAGTGTGAGGTTTATAAGAAGGTCGGGTGTACGGCGGGTTTTGCGCCCTCCGGCGGCGGCTTTGCGGAGTACATTCGCGTGATGGACTGGATTGTGCGGCGTGGGTTGGTGAAGATTCCGGACGATGTTCCGTTTGAGCAGACGGCGTTTCTGGAGCCCGTGAACACGTGCTACAAGGCCGTTCAGTTGCTCGATTTGAAGGCGGATGAGACGGTGTTGGTGATTGGACAGGGACCGATTGGGATTTTGCTGGCTGCGCTGGCACGACGGACGGGTGCCAGTGTGTTGACCAGCGATCTCTATAAGGAGCGCCATGCGGTTGCTGCAAAGTTCGGGCTTGATCGTCCTATTGACGCTCGCAATGATGTGGTTGCGGCTGCAAAGGCGGCTACCGAAGGGCGCGGTGCGGATGTGGCATTGTTGGCGGTTGGAAGCGATGCGCTGATCAAGGTTGCCATGGAGGCGATTCGGCCGGGCGGGCGAGTAATGCTGTTCGCCTCGACGCAGCATGGAGAGGCGCCGTTCGATCCTGCGGCTGTATGTATGGACGAGAAGACGTTGATGGGGTCTTATAGTGCGTCGGTGGCGATACAGGATGAGGTGACGCGGTTGGTGTTCGACGGCTACCGCAATGGGTTCGACCTGACCAACCTGATCTCACACCGGTTTTCGCTGGAGGATGCGGTCGCGGCCATCGATCTGGCCTCGCATCCCCAGGCTGACTCGATGAAGATTGTGATTCAGCCCGGAAGCTAGTCGCGGGTGCGCTTCTTGACCTCTACGCTGAGACGCTTGATCTTTTGGTTGAGAGTGGAGAGCGGAATCTTGAAGTATTCGGCGGCTTCGGTCTGGTTCCAGTGGCAGCGCTCGAGGCGGTCGGAGATGATGCGGCGCTCGATCTCCTCCATCAGGTCGAAGAGGCTGGCGTTGGGCTGGTGATCGAGCAGGCTGGCCGAGTAGGTGCTGCCGGTGAGTTGAGTTGGCAGCAGGTCGGGATTGATGCTGCGCGAGGTGGAGAGGACGACGCCGCGTTCCATCGCATTTTCCAGTTCGCGAACGTTGCCGGGCCACTCGTAGTCCATGATGATTCGCATCGCCTCGGGTGATAGAGAGCGAGTCTCAGTGCCATTCTCTTCTGCGTAAAACTTGAGAAAATGCGCAGCGAGGAGGGGAATATCTTCGCGGCGGGAACGGAGTGGTGGGAGTTCGAGACTGATGACGTTGAGACGGTAGAAGAGGTCTTCGCGGAAGCGGCCTGCGCGGACTGCATCCTGTAAGTTGACGTTGGTGGCGGCGATGATTCGGACGTCAACCTGAATCTCCTGCACACCGCCGAGATGCATGAAGCGGCGGTCTTGAAGGACGCGTAGGATCTTGGCCTGCATGTCCATGCCCATGGTGCCAATCTCGTCGAGGAAGAGGGTGCCACCGTTGGCGACTTCGAAGAGGCCCTTTTTCGCTGTGACTGCGGAGGTGAAGGCGCCTTTGACGTGCCCGAAGAGAGTGGATTCGAGCAGCTCGGATGGTACGGCGCCGGTGTTGACGGGCACGAAGGGGCGATCCCTGCGTGGGGAGTTGGCATGGATGGCTTTTGCGATGAGTTCTTTACCTGTGCCGCTTTCGCCCTGGATGAGAACGGTTGAGCGGCTAGGTGCGACCTGCGCGATGAGGTCGAAGAGGCGAAGCATCGGCTCGCTCTTGCCGACGATATTTTCAAAGTTGTAGCGCTGCTTGAGGGTGCGCTTAAGTTGAACGACCTCTTCTTCGGCGCGATGGCGGGCGACGGCGGCGCGAATATCGGCGAGCAGCTTCTCGTTGTCCCACGGCTTCTGGACGAAGTTTTCTGCGCCGGCGCGGATGGCGTCAACCACGTTGCCGACCGTTCCATACGCTGTGATCATGATTACGGGAAGATTGGGCTGCATCTCGACGATGCGGGGGAGTAGATCCAATCCGCTTTCGCCTGGCAGGGCGAGGTCAAGGAGGAGCAGGTCGTACTCGTTGCGTGAGAGAAGTTCGAGGCCGGAGGGGCCATCGCTGGCGGCACTGACGGTGAAGCCTTCGAGGGTCAGCAGGGTATCGAGCGATTCGCGGATGGCTGCTTCGTCATCGATGATGAGGATGCGGGGATCGCCGACGATTCGGGCGGTTCGTTGCAGATGGAGAGTTTCGGCGGCGAGCTCGGAGGTTTCAGACATGCATCGCCTTCCTGTCAACAATTGCAGACTCGCTCTTCGATCCATCCGCTATCACGGCGGGGCGGGCGGCTGAGGTGGGGAACTCCAACTGGAAGGCGGTGCCAACGCCGATTTCGCTCTCAACGTGGATCTTGCCGGCGTGCTCCTGCATGATGCCGTAGCTGACAGCGAGGCCGAGGCCGGTGCCCTTATGCTCGCCCTCCTGGGGTTTGGTTTTGGTGGTGAAGAAGGGATCGTAGATGCGGTGGAGGTGCTCCTTTTCGATGCCGTTGCCGGAGTCCTGAATGCGGACGACGACGCGGCCGGCGCCATTGAAGGTTGCGATCTTGAGCGTTGCATTGGTGGTTCCGAACATCGCGTCCTTTGCGTTCAACATGAGGTTCAGAATGACCTGTTGGAGCTTGCCCTGGTTGCCGTGAATGCGGGCAAGGTGCGGGTCGAAGTTGGTCTCGACCCGGATCTGCGCGGTTTTGAACTGATGCTCGAGCAAGGTGACGGTGTCGCGGAGAAGCTCGTTGAGGTTGAGGGGAGTGAACTCGGCGCCGCTGGTCCGGGAGAAGTTGAGCAGGCCGTTGACGATCTCTGAAGCGCGGAAGGTCTGCTGGGTGATCTTCTCGAGAACAGGCGCGAGGCGTTCGTCGTCGCGCATGTGCTTGGTGAGCATCTGGGTGTAGCTGGAGATGACTGCAAGAGGCGTGTTGACCTCGTGGGCGACACCGGCGGCGAGCAGACCGATGGAGGAGAGTTTTTCGGCCTGGGTGAGTTGCGCCTCGAGTTGGATGCGGTCGGTGATGTCATCCACAAGGATGATGCGACCCACGGCGACGAAGTTACGGGTGACGAGTGGGGCGATAGCGATGTTGGCGATGCGGACCTTTCCGTCGGGCAGTACGAGGCGGAACTTGTAGAGTGTGTGGGTGCCATGTTCCTCGCGCACGCTGTTGAAGCGGGCTACGAAGTCCGGCGGGAGCACGGCCGAGAGCGGTTGACGCAGGACCTCGGTGCGGGACTTCGAGTACATGCCCTCCATCTGGGTGTTCCAGCTTTCGATACGGTCGTCTAGGTCGACGGCGAATACGCCGATGTTGATGGACTCGACGATATTTTCGTGGAACTCCTTGAGACTTTCGAACTCGGTAATCTTTTGCTCGAGGCGGCGGTAGAGCTGCGCATTTTGAATCGCGATACCGATGTACCCGGCGAGGGATTCGAGCAACTCCATGTCTTCGCTGGAGAGGAAGTCTCCATCGTCGGTTCGGCCGAGACCGATGACCGCGACGGTACGGGTTCCGCCACCCTCGCGATTAGCGACGCGGCAGGGGAGGTAGTAGTTGAGATCGAGGCGTCCGGCGCTCTGACGCTGGGCTTCGGGGAGGCGGAGGACCTGTTGGGGATTCTCGAGGAAGATATGGTTGTTTGCACCGGGACGGTCGAAGTCCAGGAAGCGAACGTCCAGGCTGCGGAGTTCGGCGGAGTGGAGGTTGGTGAGACCGTGGGAGGCTGCTAGATCAAAGTGACGCGGGGTAGAGCTGCCTTCACTCTCCGAGGCGAGAAAGACCGCGACGCGAGTGACGAGGAGAGTCTGGGGAAGACGTTCGACGATGGAGTCCAGCAGGGCACGAAGATCGGTTTGGGCGTTGATGCCGCGGCCAAATTCAACGAGGGTCTCGCGGTAGTCGAAGCGCTTCTGATCGAAGACGCGGTCGACTCGTGCTTGAATCATGCGCTTGAGCGGATCGAAGACGATTCCGGCGATGATGATGGCGGCGAGCAGTCCCCAGACGCCGAGGCTGGAGAGCCGTGTGTGAACGATCTCGCCGGTGAGCGCGATGATGCCGAAGTAGACGCCGACGAGAGAGGCGGTGGCCAGGGTGTAGGTGACGCCGCGTTTGAAGATGAGATCGACGTCCATGAGCCGATAGCGGACGATGGCCCAGCTGAAGGTGAGAGGAAGGACGACGAGAGAGAGACCAGCGATCTTGGCGATCTGGCTGTTGACCGACCAGTCGGCCAGGTAGGGAATGACGTAGAGGAGAGTGAACGGCGTGACCGCGATGAGGGTACCGCGGGTGAGCCATTTGAGTTGCTGGCGCTCCAGAGCAGACTCGGCCCAGCGATAACGGAGGCGGAAGACGATGGCGGCGATTACATAGTAGAGGGCCAGGTAGCCGAGGGCGATCTGATCGAGCCGGTGGAGTAGGACCTCAGTCGCAGACCAGGAGCGGATAGCTGTGTACTGCAGACCGATGAGAAAGACCCCCGGGAGGTAGAGCAGCACACAGGCAATGCGGCGACCCAAACGTTTGCGTTGGTCGGAGGCGAAGTTGTCGGAGAAGCTGACTGCGAAGTGCAGAAAGAGCGCTGGTTGAAGCGCCTGCGCCGCCATGTTGCCCCAGTAGATATACCAGTCG
Source organism: Tunturibacter gelidoferens (assembly GCF_040358255.1). Classification (NCBI taxonomy): domain Bacteria; kingdom Pseudomonadati; phylum Acidobacteriota; class Terriglobia; order Terriglobales; family Acidobacteriaceae; genus Tunturiibacter; species Tunturiibacter gelidiferens. The sequence goes on along the minus strand of NZ_CP132938.1, from coordinate 3,696,749 downwards.
AAGGTGCCCGGCTCGCCGGTAGATCGGAAGCTGTAGAGGACGAACGAGGCAAGACAGAAGACGTAAAAGTGGACAGACTTTGGAGCGGTCCAGCGCCGGAACAGGACGTAGATGCCGATGCAGAGATAGACCAGAGCGATGAAGCGTAGCCCCTGATTGATGGTGCGGTCTTTGGGTTCGAGGATGACCTGAATGTCGAGCTTAGTCGCTCCATGCAGATCAATAGACTGGGGAACCGGGCGGAGGATGGAGTAGGTGGCGTGGGCCCAGATGCCGCTGCGAAACATCTCCCGGGTGAGAGAGGCGACACGGGGGGTCGGCTGGTCGTCAACGCTGACCAGAATGTCGCCAGTGCGTATGCCGGCCCGGTGACCCGGGGAGACTGCTGGAACACGCTCGGCCCGGAGGCCAGTGGCAGCTTCGACCCACCAGATGCCATCAGTTGGGACGTCGAATCCACTCTCCCGATCGAAGTTCATGGCTGCAAGGACGCAGGCGGCGACGGTCGCTACGGCGAGCACGATTGCCAGAATGCGAGTTTGGGAGGCGTTTTTCATGAAAATCCGACAATCTGGAACATCATCAGCACATCAAGGACCAAACGATTTAGGCCTTTATGCACCACGGCGAAGGCATTTGCGGTCTCAGAGCCTACAAAAAATCATAACCTATTCCGTAATAGTCAAAGATATTTGAAAGCTTACGCTCGCGATCGGGAAATTGTTCACATCCTGCGCATCTATGTGATTGACCGGCTATTTTTCCAAAATGAACATGGGCAAGAGGAAATGGATTTAGGGAGAAAAATCCCTGAGCAAGAATTAATACTCCTGTAATATTGTGAGATTGCGCTAGGATGAATTTTCTGGTGATCGAGGCCGTCGGACAGTGACACGAAGAGATCCTAACCAAATTGCCGACGGGTTTGTCGTGGTGGACGGGGTGAAGGTCCACTACCAACGTGCGGGTTCGGGACGGCCACTCCTGCTGCTTCACGGCCTCGTGGGATCGGCCAGGAATTGGCGGCGAAACATCAGCTTTCTTGCGCAGAATTCCGAAGTATATGCGATCGACCTGTTCAATATGGGGGAGTCGGAGAGGGTTCCCGGACTCGATGCTGGGCTTGAAGCTACGGCAGACCGGTTAGCCGCATATATGGACGCGCTTGGTTTGGAACAGGCGGATATCGCAGCACATTCGCACGGTGGAGCAGTGGCGATGATGTTTGCCGCCCGGCACTCGGATCGAGTGCGCAGGCTGATCCTGTTCGCACCAGCAAATCCGTTCTGCGACCTGGGACACCAGTTGATCCGGTTCTATCAGACAAGATTCGGGATTTGGGTCGCTCGGCAGATCCCTTCGTTGCCGAGGATGTTGAAGGCGACCGCGCTCAGCCGCATGTATGGGGATCCCTCTCGGGTTTCGGCCGGCGCTCTTGAGGGGTATATCGAAGGTCTGCATGTTCCGGGAACGATGGATCACGTGCTGCAGATTGTGCAGCGTTGGTTCGTTGACATGGGGTTGCTGCGATCTGTCCTTGAGCGGTTGGTGGCGAAGCCTATGCTGCTGATATGGGGAGATCGGGACAGAGCGGTTGGATTGAATTCTGCGCGAGAGTTGCAGCGGATTCTTCCGCAATCGAGTCTGATGGTGCTTCCGGGCGTAGGCCACATCCCGTTTGAAGAGATGCCTGAGATCTGCAACAAGGCGATGCGAGATTGGCTGCTAAAGCCGCTGCCCTCCGAAGCGCGCGTCACTGTGAGCCGGCATGCGGAGCCTGCCACGTTTGCCAATCACGTGGCGAAACGAGGCGCGGCTTAGCTCGCTAACTCAAGCTAAACACGCTCTGCAACCAGAGACGAATCTCGGCCTGCATCAGATCGAGCTTTGGGTTGGGGGACTCGGTTCCCTGAAAGAAGTGGTCAGCGTCTGCGATCCAAACCAGACGCTTTGGTTCGGGCGCTCTGGCAAAGACGCCTTCCAGAGTGTCGCGTGGACCGTATCGGTCGTGGTCGCCGCTGATGAAGAGCTTAGGCTGGGTGCATTTAGGCAGAAACTTGTAGGTGTAGTCGCGACCCTCTGCGTGGACTGGAACGCCGAGGCCGACTAGACCCTTCACCCGGGGATCTCCACAGCATGCGCGCAGACCGACGTTGGAGCCGAAGGAGAAGCCGGCAAATAGGATTGGTCGGTCGAGGTTGTGTTGCATCCAGTCGAGAGCTGCGAGAACGTCGTCCTGTTCTCCGAGCCCGTCATCGTGAGCGCCTTCGCTTAGACCTACACCGCGGAAGTTGAAGCGAAGGACGGGAAGACCGAAGGATGAGAAGGCCTTCATGGCGTGATAGACCACTTTGTTATGCATGGTTCCGCCGCCCGAGGGGTGGGGATGGCAGACGAGCGCAGCGTATGGGGCGTCGTCGCGGCCGGTGTTGAGAAGTGCTTCGAGGCGACCGGCGGGGCCGCGAAGATCGTCGATCGAACGGATCTGGGAGGTAGTGGTTTGCGTCATCTTCTTCAGTTTATCGGGTGTGTTCGTTATCCGTTCTTTATGGGAGATACCGTATGCTGGAGGGCATGGCGATTGACCCTATCGAACTGACGAAACAGCTTGTAAATATTGAGTCCACTACGTATCACGAGGGTCTTGCCGGTGATTTTCTCTATGAGTATCTCGGGGCACAACGTTACGAGGTGGAGCGGACGGCGGTCGAGCAACCGGACCGCGCCAGCACGCCGGGAGCGGGCAGCGGCGAGCGTTTCAATGTGTACGCCGCAATGCCCGGGGTTACTCCGGATGTGGTGCTCTCGACCCATATGGATACTGTCCCTCCCTTCTTTGGGTGCATAGAAGACGATGAGTTTTTATATGGCCGCGGGAGTTGCGATGCGAAGGGAATCATTGCGGCGCAGGTAGCTGCAGCGGACCGGCTTCGTGACGGGGGTGTGAAGGTTGGATTGCTGTTTGTGGTGGGTGAGGAACGAGATTCGGCGGGTGCGGCCAAGGCTAACCTGTCTCCGAAGGGATCGCGGTTTCTGATCAACGGGGAACCGACTGACAATCGGCTGGCGCTAGCATCGAAGGGCGCGTTGCGGGTTGAACTCAGGGCGAAGGGGCGCATGGCGCACTCTGCTTATCCTGAACTGGGTGAGTCGGCTATCGATAAGTTAATAGAAGCGCTGCATGATGTTTTAGCGCTGCCTTTACCGATCGAGCCGGAGATCGGCCCTTCCACGTTGAACATTGGATTGATCGATGGTGGGCGTGCTCCGAACGTGATCGCGGACACAGCAGAGGCGCATATTCTGGTTCGTCTGGTGGGGCCGTCGGACGAAGTGAGGAGATCGATCGTTGCAACAGTGGGTGGCAGGGCGGATGTTGAGTTCAGCCTTGATCTGCCGTTTGTAAGGATGAGGAAGGTTGGGAATCTGCCGACAATGATTGCGAAGTTTACGACGGATATTCCTAAGCTGACGGCCTGGGGTGAGCCGTTTCTGCTGGGGCCTGGGTCGATTCACGTGGCGCATACTCCTCAGGAGAGGATTGCAAAGAAAGAACTGTTGGACGCTGTTGATTTATATTTCAATCTTGCGACTTTACTAACTGCATGAGAGACGTAGGAGAGAATGCTTGAGATTTGACCAGGCGCAGGTCAAGACAGTGCTTCATGCAGGTGAAATCATCCCATCTGGCGGTTTCCGCGCCCAATTAAAAATCTTACTTATTGCTGAGGAAGGCATCAGAATCAAGTCTCTGCAAAATAAGTCTGGAAACTACTTCACATTCAGTTATCTCAGTGATATCTCTGACGGCTTCGACAAGATTGACCCACGAGCGATCCAACGAACAATGCAGCCTGTTCTCATCGCCGCGAAAAGAAGACAGCATCTTTCGACGGAAAACTACGCATACGGAATCGTACGAATCCTGCATGAGTGGCTCGGTCATTTATCGGGATCTTCTGGACAGATGTTCACCTCGAGCGGAGAAGAGGCACTCGATAGTTCATCCGATCAGGCGACAACGGATCATTGGGAGGGATCGAAAACAAAAGTTTTTGTTGATCGTTTTGAACGAGACTCGCAAGCACGCGAAGCATGTCTAGCTAAGCACGGTCGAATATGTGTTGTTTGTAGCTTCGACTTCCGGATCAGATATTCAGAGATTGGGACGGGCTTCATTCATGTTCACCATCTTCGAATGTTGTCAGAAGGCGGCAGGAGGGTTGACCCTATTCTCGACCTGGTTCCCGTATGTCCTAATTGTCACGCGATGCTTCACAGAAAGAACCCGCCTTATACACCAGGCGAGCTGAGAGATCTAATTCGCTGAACTGATTCAACCATTTGAGATTTTTAGCCAGAGACTACCCGGAAGGGTAGATTGCCCTGGTTGTCTTCGGCGAACACGGCTGTCTCGTCTGGATTGGCGGAGTTGTAGCGGATATTTACGAAGGGATTGCCGACGGACTTCGACTCTGCCTCGTGGTGAGTGAGAGCTACGCTGCGAAGATAGCCGCCGTAGTATTCCCCGTTGATCTTGAAGTGGAAACCAGCTTCGATTTGGTAGGGGGCTCCAGGAGAGGCCGCGTCTTCGTCGGCGGAGAGGACTTGCCAGTGGTTGATCTCGGCCAGGGCGAGCGGCCATTGGGCGGCGAGGCGAAGTTTCTTCTCGCGATTTTTGCGGCGGAGTCTGCGACTGATTGCGTCGATGAAAAAGATGCCAGCCATACTTGGGTAACGATTCTAATACGACAATTTGGGACGCGTTTTCCTACGGCGTCGCGGGTTCTAAACTAGAGAGATGGCAGCAGAGTTTACCCACCTTCATCTTCATACTGACTACTCCCTTCTTGATGGCGCGTGCGACGTCGATAAGCTTGCCGGGCACCTGAGCAAGATTGGTCAGACTGCGGCCGCTATGACCGATCATGGAAATATCTATGGGGCGGTGCACTTCTTCGATGCGATGCAGAAGAAGGGAATCAAGCCAATTCTTGGTTGCGAGCTTTATATCTGTAAGAACGACGATCATCGCGCTGCGCCTGAAGGAGATAAGTATAACCACCTGCTGGTGCTGGTTGAAAATCAGGAAGGCTATCGCAATCTGGTTCGACTGACGAGCGAGGCGGCCCTGCATGGGTTCTATCGAAAGCCTCGCGTGTCAAAGGATTTTCTTGCGAAGCACTCGGAGGGGTTGATCGGATTCTCGGGTTGTCTCGCGGGTGAGGTGAATCAGTTTCTGATGGAGGACAAGTACGACGAGGCTAAGCGTACCGCTGGTTTTTACCAGGATCTCTTTGGGAAGGGCAACTACTTTCTCGAGATTCAGGACCACGGACTCGCACCGGATAAGGGCGTATGCGATGCATTGTTCAAGATGGAGCGCGAGCTTGATATCCCTCTGATCGCGACCAATGACAGTCACTATGTTGCCGCTGATGATTCGCGGGCTCACGAGATTTTGTTGTGCGTGCAGACGGCGGGCAGCATGAACGACCCAAAGCGATTCAAGTTCGATACGCAGGAGTTTTATATCAAGAGCGCGGAGGAGATGCTTCGCACCTTCTCTCAGAATCCCGAGGTGTGCACTCGAACGATGCAGTTTGTCGAGCGCTGCAACGTGAAGATGATGAAGGTCGACAACCCGTTTCCGGACTTCATTGTGCCGGAGGGAGAGACGCTTGACACCTACTTTGAGCAGATATGCCGCAAGGGCCTGGAGATGCGACTGGAGACCGCGGTTGCTCATCTGCGTTCTCGCGGGTTGTTGAAGAAAACGATTCCTGAATATCATGAGCGTCTGGATCGCGAGCTAAACATCATCAAACAGATGAAGTTTCCTGGCTATTTCATGATTGTCTGGGACTTTATCCGATACGCGCGTGAGCAGAAAATTCCGGTGGGGCCTGGGCGTGGATCGGCTGCCGGTTCTCTGGTGGCTTACGTGATGCAGATCACCGATATTGATCCGCTGCAGAATGAACTGCTGTTTGAACGGTTTTTGAATCCGGAGCGCGTGTCGATGCCCGATATCGATATCGACTTCTGTATGAACCGGCGCGGCGAGGTGATCGAGTACGTCAATCGTAAGTACGGTCGGGATCAGGTCGCGCAGATTATTACGTTCAACACCATGGCAGCGAAGGCTGCGATCAAAGACGTTGGCCGGGCGCTCGATATGCCGTATGGCGAGGTCGACCGGATTGCGAAGATGATTCCTTCTACGATTGGGATCACGATCGATCAGGCACTGAAGGATTCGCCGACCTTGGCTGGGGCGTATGAGGGCGATCCAAAGATCAAGGAGTTGATCGATGCTGCGCTGCGGCTGGAGGGACTGGTTCGCGGTGCGGGCGTACACGCAGCAGGCGTTGTGATTGCGCCGAAGCCGCTGACAGAGCTGGTTCCGGTGACCCGTGCGAAGAACGACGATATCGTCACAGCTTATGACATGAAGGCCGTCGAGAAGATGGGACTTCTCAAGATGGACTTTCTTGGCCTGACGACGCTGACTGTTATTGATGACGCACTGAAGCTGATTAAGTCGACGACGGGGACGGATGTCGATATGTCGACGATTCCGCTCGATGATGCGACTACGTATGAGCAGGTCTATCACAAGGCGTTGACCTCCGGGGTGTTTCAGTTTGAGTCGGGCGGGATGCGTGATGTGTTGCGGCGTTATAAGCCGAATACTGTTGAGGATCTGACGGCGTTGAACGCGTTGTATCGTCCGGGGCCGATTCAGGGTGGAATGATTGATGATTTCATCGAGCGCAAGTGGGGACGGCGCGCGGTGAGCTATGAGCTGCCTGAGCTTGAGATGATTCTGCGCGAGACGCTGGGTGTGATCGTGTACCAGGAGCAGGTGATGCAGATTTCAAACGTGCTGGCTGGGTACTCGCTGGGCGACTCGGACCTGCTGCGTCGAGCGATGGGTAAGAAAGATCCTGCGGAGATGGCGAAACAGCGCGATCGCTTTATGAGTGGCGCTGCTGCGAATAAACATCCAAAGGATACGGCGGGGAAGATCTTCGACCTGATGGCGCAGTTTGCAGGGTATGGGTTCAATAAGTCTCACTCGGCTGCGTATGCGCTGCTGGCGTATCACACGGCGTGGCTGAAGACTCACTACCCGGTGGAGTTTATGGCGGCGCTGCTGACGAGCGAAACGTCAAAGCCGGAGAATGTGGTCAAGTACATCTCAGAGTGCCGCGAGATGAATATTTCGGTGGTGCCGCCAAATGTGCAGGTATCAGATGCGAACTTCACGCCGATCAACGGGGCGATCGGGTTTGGATTGGCAGCGATCAAAAACGTGGGTCATAACGCGATTGAGTCGATCATCGCGGCGCGGACAGCCCTACAGGCTACGGGAAAGAAGGGGTTCTCCAGCCTTTGGGAGTTCTGCGAGAAGGTCGATCTGCGACTGTTGAATAAACGCGTGTTGGAGTCGTTGATCAAAGCGGGCGCGATGGATGCCTTTGGCGGTAGGGCGGCGCTGTGCGCTGCTCTTGATAAGGCAATGGAGCGAGCGCAGAAGTCTCAGCGCGATGAGGCGGCGGGGCAGCACGGACTGTTTGGGATCTTCGATGCAGATATCCATTCTCCTTCTTCGAATAACGGAGAGGAGGCGCTGCCCAGCGTGGCTGAGTGGGACGAACACACTCGACTGCAGAACGAAAAAGAGGTGTTGGGATTCTTTGTGTCGGGGCACCCGATGGACAAGTACCGGGAGAAACTTCGAAACATGAAGGTCGTCGATACAGTGACAGCCTGCGAGATGAAGCCTGAGCCGCAGGTATTTCGACGCGGACGAAATGAAGAGCCTCAGAATGAAATATCCATCGCGGGCGTTATTACAAGCTTAAAGGTCGCGAAGTCCAAGCGCTCGGGGGAGATGTATGCGCAGGCTTCGCTCGAAGACACCGTGGGCAAGATCGAGTTGATCGCGTTTCCGCAGTCGTACGAGAAGCTCGCGGAGAAGTTGAAGATTGATGTTCCCGTGGTGGTCCGGGGGGTACTGCGTGGGGAAGAAGATTCGGCGCCGAAGCTGGCGATCTCGAGTATTCAGGCGCTGGAGGACGTGAAGATCAAGCTGCCGGATTCGCTGCGAATCAAGGTGCCCCTGCATAATCCGGACGCGGCGTTGCTTGAGAAGCTGCATGCCATCCTAATAGGCGCTCCCGGGAAAGGAAAGCTGCTGCTCGATCTCGAAGAGCCGGGGGAGTTTTGTGCGGTGCTGGAACCTCACAACTGTCTGGTAGCTGCAGATCGGCTTTTCATCGATCAGGTGGAGGAACTGGTTGGCCGAGGAGGGGTTCGGATCATCGACTAGCCCTCGATGCCATACAATCGTTATAGAAATTAGCGAAGCATACCTAGACAATGGCAGAACACGAAACCGGAAGAACAGCGCATTCCCAGGCAGTATCCGCACCGACTCCCGAAGCGTGGATTAAGACGGAGTTGGCGCGGCACCCCCAACGTCCCTACCCGATGGATTTCATTGCAGGATTGTTCACCGATTTCAGCGAGATCCACGGCGATCGGGCCTTTGGCGACGATGCCGCGATGAGCTGTGGCATGGCGCTATTTCATGGCGAACCGGTGCTGGTGGTGGGGAACCTGAAGGGGCGGACGCTGAAGGAGCGGGTGGCGCGAAAGTTTGGAAGCCCCGATCCTGAAGGATATCGTAAGGCTCTACGGGCGATGAAGATCGCCGAGAAGTTTGGGCGTCCTGTCTTTACGTTCCTCGATCTGGCAGGGGCGAATCCTGGCATCGGAGCCGAAGAGCGCGGGCAGGGGGAGGCAATCGCACGGAATCTATTAGAGATGTCTCGGCTGCGGGTACCGACCATCGCCACCATTACCGGCGAGGGCGGTTCTGGGGGTGCGCTGGCACTGGCGGTTGCCGATCGTGTGCTAATGCTCGAAAACGCAATTTACTCGGTGATCTCCCCTGAAGGATGTGCGTCGATCATGTGGAAGGACGCCAGCAAGAAGCAGCAAGCTGCAGCGGCTTTGAAGTACACAGCCGTGGACGTCAAATTACTTGGTTGTGTCGATGAGGTGTTGCCTGAGCCGTGGGGTGGGACGCAAAACAATCCGGAAGAGGCCATGGTGCTCGTCGACGAAAGACTGCGGAACAATCTCGCAGATCTTCGCGCCTTGCCGCTCGAGTTGCTGCTGGAGCAGCGCTACACCAAGTTTCGTAATATTGCCCAGTTTTATACCACCGCTTAACGGTACGACCGTTTCTGGAGTAGCCAGCGTTGCAAGCCTTCAATTCGACACACTCAGGCCGCTCTGAGCGCACCTTGCAACTGGCGCTCTTCGTAACATCTGCGACCTGGTTCGTCGCTTCGGATGTCCTGGCGGGACGCTCAGCGCGTGGTCTTTCGGAGCGATTTGGCCTTGACGCAGAGAGACCCTTGCTTGCCGCGCTATTTCTTCTTTTCTTGCTGGCTGTGGGGTTTTCGATCCTCCAGGCAATTGCGCATCGACACTCAACCCTTCGCGAGGTTTTGGGCCTCCCGAAGCGGCCGACATCGGTGCGGGAATGGACCCTTGGGGCGGCTGTTGGCTGGGGTTGCGTGGTGCTGGCCGTCCTCCCGATGACGCTTACCGGAAAGTTGGATGTCCAACTATGGATGCAACCGCGGGCGATCTGGCTGTTGCTTTTGAATCTTCTGACTCTCGGGATCGCGGCGCTTGCGGAAGAGGTCGCGTTTCGCGGCTACCCTTTCCGGCGTCTGATTGAAGCGATTGGGCCGGTCGCGGCGACCATTGGAATGTCTATCCTCTTTGGGCTTGGACACGCACTGAATCCGGGGGCAACGTGGACTGGCGTTTTTGTGACGATGCTGGCTGGTCTGCTGTTCTCGGTGGCGTGGTTGAGAACGCATGGGCTGTGGCTATCCTGGGGACTTCACTTTGCCTGGAATGCCAGCATTGGGGTTCTGTTTGGCCTTCCAATCAGCGGAATCAGTGACTTCGCCAGCGTGGTGCAGACGCGGGCCTTCGGACCCCTCTGGCTGACTGGAGGGAGCTACGGACCTGAGGGGGCGGCCTTCACGGTGGTAGTTTTGCTGATTGGGGTCGGGGTTCTGATACCCATTACCCGTGACTATGCGTGGAATTACACCCATAAACCGATCGTCGCGGGTGGCTATGCCATTGAAGTTCAGCCGCCGCCAGCGCATGTGGCGATGGAACAGGAAGCGAAATCGGCGCCTGCGTCCTCTCTTGTCCAGATTCTTCCTGTGACCCCTCAGACGCGTTCGGTTGGCGAGGAACCGAAGCTCTGATGGCGTCAGACTAAGCCGCTTTTGTTCTAATTTTTGAGACACAAAGGCCGGTTCTATGTGGTCTGATCAAAATTCGTGAACCGGCTCTTGTCAAAGGGGAAGAGAAGGCGCAAGCTGGTGTGTATCTGAGGTGCTTCCCATGGCACTTTTCGAATACAGATCGGCTCTCCTCCTGGGTACTCTGGCGTTGTCGCTAGGGACGGCTCCTTGTCAGGTCTTTGTGGTTGGGGAAGGCACTGCGACTGCTGATATCTCCACGGATTTCTCCCCTACGCATGTCTCGCTTCCAGATACTCCAATGACGGAGCGTGGACGTCGAGAACTGGTTCGAAATCTTGAGGCGGAGCAAGGCTTTGCTCATCGTGCGTTGCCGGTGAGTGCGAGTGTGACGCTCCGAGCGAACGGACCGATTAGTCCCGGCGGGGCGGAGTACAGAAAGTTGATCTATCAAAAGGGGGAGGCTGCGGCACTCGGGGATCGCGTCATCATTACATCGATGGAGATCAAGCCCGATCGGATTGTACTGGATCTCAACGGCGGTCCATATCTAAAGCATCGCTTTCTAAGTCACATTCAGATCAACGATGCACCCGTCGCACAAACGAACGCGGAGCGGGCTAGCGGCTCGCGAATTACGCTGATCTTCGAGGGGCATGTTCCGGAGATCTCCGCGCCAGAGGTAAAGGCTCTGCTGGAGCCGGTGATCGATTTTGGAGTGAAGACCTCCGAACAGGCGTACGCGGATACGCTGCCACCCGTGTTGAAGGAAGCAATCGCTGCACATGAGGTTTTAGTAGGAATGAACCATCGAATGGTGCTGGCTGCGCTGGGCGCACCGGAAAACAAGATGCGTGACCAGCCGAGCGGGGATGCTAGCGGCGGCCGATATGAAGAGTGGATCTATGGGCATGTTCCGCAGACCATCCGGTTTGTTCGGTTTGTAGGGGACAGGGTGACGGTCGTGGAGATTGCTGCGCTGGGTAAGCCGATAGATATTCATGACAAAGATGAGATGGGCGGCTATAACTCCACTGCGCCGACGCGTGAGGTTGCGATGGGAGACAAGCCCGCTGATGGAACTGAGAAGACGAATGGGCCTCCAACATTGCTAAAGCCTGGAGAGGCAGTATCCGCCGGTCGTTCCGACAATAAGGTTCAATTTCCCGACGATAACAAGGGGGGAGCGTCTGCTCCCGCATCTCCCACGCCGCCTCCGTCGAACAACCTTGCGTTGGCCCAGTAGCCACGGTAAGGCCGTCGTCGTGTAGACTTGTAGGAGAGCTTCAATCGCAGTTCTTCTCCTCCGATTCCCGCCGTGGTTCGTCCCGGACAATCTTTACGAGAAGCACCGGATGATGAGATTCTGCTTGCCTGCAAGGGTGGCAGCCGATCGAGCCATCCAATGCGTGGGCCGAGATATTCGTAACGTTCGTATTAGGGAGAGCAAGCATTATGGCGAAGATTGCCAAGACCGGCGACCGTAAGAAGGTCATGGATACTAACAAGAGCACGGATTGTCCGAAGTGCTCCAAACCAACTCGCATTGTGAAGCGCGTGAAGGATCGCGAGCGCGGTACCCCCGGCGGAGTGTATATCTCCTGCTCAGCGTGCGATTTCTTCGAGAAACTTTAAGCGAGCGATTCCACGCAAAATCACAGGATAAGGAGCCCTACGTGGGCTCTTTGTCGTGTGTGGGCCTGCATTTTTGCAGTGTCTTCCCAAGAGCTAAGTTTCGTAGCGGACTATGCACCAAAGTTGTACAGATAATTTACAGGCGAGGACTTGACGATCGTTGCTTGAGACGGGCAGACTCGACGCTGGAAAGTAGGAACCCCGTTTTATGATGACCAGCAGCTCTGCACTGACCTCCTCTGCTTTTGCGCCTCTCCCGCACTTCAATCGCCCAACATTTCTGATGTGTCCACCTGAGTTTTATGACGTGAACTACGTCATCAACCCGTGGATGGCGGGGAATCTGCACCAGCCGTCGCGGGATACTGCGTTTATGCAGTGGAAGAATCTCTATCGGCAGTTGCAGAGGGTGGCGGATGTTCGGCTGTTGCATGCTCGGGAAGGCTCGCCGGATATGGTGTTTGTGGCGCATGCGGCGGCGGTTCAGCATGGAGTGGCGGCGGTATCGAGTTTCGCACATCCGCAGCGGCAGACGGAGGAGGGGCATCTGCGAAAGTGGTTGCAGGAAGCAGGTTTTCTGCTGTGGGAGACGCCGCGGGAGACTTCGTTCGAGGGTGAGGGGGATGCGCTTTTCGATGCGAATGGCGGGCATCTGTGGGCTGCGCATGGGGTTCGAACCTGCCGATATAGCCATAAGCATGTAGCAGATGCCTGGCATACGCGCGTAACTTCGCTGCATCTGGTGGATCCGCGGTTTTATCATCTGGATCTTTGTTTTGCGCCACTTAGCGGGGGCTATCTGGTTTACTTTCCCGGGGCGTTCGATGCGGCTTCGCTGGCAAAGATTCATGCGGCGTATGGGGCGGATAAGCGGATTATTGTCAGCGAGTTAGAGGCTACACAATTTGGATGCAATGTGATCAATGTCGGCCGGGATATTTTGATGGGGGCGGTGGAGACGGACCTGGCTAAACGGTTGATGGAGAGCGGGTTCGATGTGACTGAGATGCCATTGGGCGAGTTTCAGCGCGGGGGCGGGTCGGCGAAGTCGCTGGCACTGCGGTTGAGTGATTCGGCGTTGGCTTTGGGGGAGGTTCGGACCGAATCGGCGATCTGATTTCTACGGTAGGCGCGAATTTTTCCTGAGTGTGGTGGAGGGGCGTTTTTGCTGGGGGTTTTCCAGAAAAACGCCTTTTTCATGTGGTGTTTTGGTGGTGAAGTTGTGGTGTTTTGCGTGGTGGATGTGGTGTTTTAGCAGCGCTCTTTTTGGCTGCTAAAAATACGCCAACTTTTTAGACTTTTTTTTCGGGCGCCCCACCCAGCCACCTAACCGAACCCGTTCCTCGATTGAGGTTCTACATCTCACCCTTCGCAAGGGCGCGAAGGATGGGGCACCCGATCGTTTTGGGTGTGTCAGATTTTAGGTGGGCACCGCTTGTGTTGGGGTGGCGTCCGAACAGGATGCCTATTTACTGTTTGTTTTCGCCTGAATCTTCTCCATCGCGAGCTTCTCTGCAGTCGTCAGTGCATCGGCCGCCGGCACTTTCACATCCGGTTCCACGCCGGTCCCCTCCCAGTTTGTTCTCGTCGCTGGATCGAGCGACTTGGCAAACGGCACACCAATGGTGAAGTAGTCGGCAACCGTGTGCCCGATACCGGGTGCGCTCCGCCGCCGGTCGTCTCGCCAACAATCGTTGCGCGCTTTTAGTTCTTCAGATCAAATGCAAACTCGTCGGCTCCTGAGAATGTTCGCTTCGACGTCAGCACAAACACGGGCTGCCTGGTCAGCCTCGGTCCCGGCAGGTATGACAGGGTCCAGTTCTGCGTGGTCGAGTCCTCCTTGCGGTTGTATATGTCGATCAGGTGCGTCGGCTTATCGAACAGGTAGCTCGCAATCAGCGTGACCATCGCCGGTTGGCCGCCGCCGTTCTGCCGTAGATCGAAGATGATCGCATCCGTATGCGCTACAAAGCCCATGGCCTCGAAGGATGGGGCACCCGATTGTTATGGGTGAGTCAGAGTTTGGAGGGGCAGCCGGGCTTTAGCTCGTTCTGGATCTGCTCATGGGTCTGCTCATGGATTTGCGGTGTCGGAGTGTGGTGATTGCTCCGAGGATTCCGGTTGCCATCAGGGCCAAGGAGGAGGGTTCGGGAACGGTTGAGTTGGTGAGAGGTTCGATGGTGAGGGTACCGGGGTAAGGTGGGAGAAATGGGACGTCGATCTTGTACACGCCGTTGAAGGTTCCGGTGAGAAAGGTAGGAGCGTCAACGGGACCGGTCAAGAGAGCGGTTGTGAAGTAGATCTGCGTGAAAGCCCTTGCCGGGGGGATAGGGCCGCCCACGTAAAAGGCGTACCCGATTAACGTTTCGGTGGGCGATAGCTCGCCGATCTGGACGAGGTAGTCAACGGAGCCGGACTGGCCGAGAAAGAGGCCGCTCACGAAGGGCAGGTAGGGTTGAGGGGAGGCGGGGAGGTCGATGGTGAGGACGCCTGGGTGGCCGTCGGAGATGTGGGGGAAGTCGAAGGAGAGCTGGTCGATGGTGTCGGCGTGAGCGGTTAGGGGGATGGACAAGGCAGAGGCAAGGAGGGCAAGAGCGAAGAGAGTTTTGCGCATAAGTGGATCCCTTCTCGAATTTAAGTGAGATAAGGGTGCGCCTTGGTTTGGGGGGCGTCAAGTGAATTCCTGGCGTTGGAGGGTCGCTTCAGGTCAGTGCGCGGCTCTCGTTCTAGACCCTCACGTCGATTGAGGTTCTACACCCCACCCTTCGCAAGCGCGCGAAGGATGGGGCACCCGATTGTTATGGGTGAGTCAAATTCTGGATGGCTTCGGCGATCTCGTCGAGAATTGCCTGGGCGGCGGCGGCGGGGGCTGTGGCCTGGGTGATGGGGCGGCCTACGACCAGCATGGAGGCTCCGTCGGCGATGGCCTGGGCGGGAGTGGCGATGCGCTTCTGATCGCCGATGGCGGTGCCGGTGGGGCGGATCCCGGGGATGACGAGGAGTGTGTCGGGGCCGGTGGCTGCGCGGACGGCGGCGACCTCTTCAGCGGAGCAGACGACGCCATCTATGCCGGATTGCGTTGCGAGCTTTGCGAGGCGGAGCACCTGGTCGGCTGGAGAGGCGGTGATGCCTGTGCCTGCCAGTTGTGCGGCGTCCATGCTGGTGAGGACTGTGACGGCGAGGAGGCGGGGGGAGCCGGGGGCGCAGGCGGCTTCGGCTGCGGCGACCATCATGGCGGCTCCTCCGCTGGCGTGGAGGGTGAGGAGGCTTGCTCCTGCCTGTGTAGCGGAGCGGACGGCGCCGGCGACGGTGTTGGGAATGTCGTGGAGTTTGAGGTCGAGGAAGACGTTGAAGCCACGGTCTCGGAGTTGGTAGATGATGGTGTTGCCGGCGGCGTAGTAGAGTTCCATGCCGACTTTGAACCATTGGCAGGTCTGGCCGAGAGTGTCGACTAGTCTGAGGGCTTGCTCGGCGTCGGGATAGTCAAGGGCTACGGCAAGGCGAGCTTTGGGACCGGGCATGAGGTGAGTGTAACTTTTTGCTTCGTTGGATGCGTGGAGAAAGTTAAGAGCAGACGATTTGTGCGGGCTCTGGGTTGGATGCGCGGGTTTGATTTAAGAAGACCGTCCGCGCGGGGCGCGAATGATCACATCTGTACACGAGAGGCATTTGGGGCGCATTCGTGATGACTTCAAGAGAGCGCAGGATCTCCTTTGCTTCATCACGAGATCGACACACTGACCAAATCATCGATCCGACAATTCCGGCGTTATCCTCTTCGTGTGGAAAAGTTGCTTAGGCTGTCTGACTGGTCATGCCTAAATATCTAGTAGCCGGTACAGGAAAAAATAATCAACTGTCCTGGTGTGGTCTTACCTTGAAATGTGGCGGTGGTTGTCGTGAAGCCGGTTTCTATCCATGCCGAAGTACCCGTGGAAATACTAATCGGCTGCGGGCAGACCCACCCATGAGGGGCTTTAACATTCCCGCCCATTGTTACCGTTACGCTACAGGTGCCAGTAGCACCTGAGACAAATTGCCCTGCAGTAGAGCCACCGATGGCGCTTGTGGCTCCGCATCCGGCTATAGTGAAGGTTGATCCGCCAGATACGACGGCTGGAACACTTAGTACTTTGTTGCAGTCGATCGTCGCAGCCACGGTGCTTGTGTCGGACTGATTCGCTGCAGTCTTCTTCTCTGTATAGAAGTCAATGGATGAACTGTAGGCTGTATTGTCGCAGTTTCTGCCGATGAACTTGGCGTGGGTGTAACCCGACAAATCTGGTGTAGTGACTGACATCAAATCGCTGGACCGCAGGTACATTCCGGTTCCGGCCTGAGAGGTAGCGGTGTCCCTAACGTGAACGCCGCCTCCAGGCAGGAAATCGTAATAGCCTTGAACCGCTGTAGGGCTCTCAGCGTGGTACGCGTAGTTCCTGCCACCGTCAACTACAGACTTCTCAGAACTCGTGTCGTGAATCAGGGTTACTCTGGACCCAGAGGGCCCGCTTAGCGATAAGGGGGGGCCTCCTATAATCCTTCCATCTCCAGACGAGGAATAAATATAGGTGCAATCGCACCCAAAGGCGTCTACGGCTTCCGTGATTAAAATTCCAGATGTCACACTGATGTATGCGTCAAGAGGAGCCGTCTTATGATTGCCAAAGAAGCTAGGCGTATCAAGCGATAGGTTGCCTCCTCTCACAACCAGCGGATAGGTTGGCCACGGGATTGCCCCTGGATCTTCAAAGTGGGTGGAGTCCATTTTTATCTGGCCACCAGCGACAACTAATTGCGTATTGTCGAAGGAGCACGAACCACATTTAAGATTGAGACCGGGCCCTGAAGCCCCCCCGCCGAAAACAACACCGTTTGCAAAGATACCAAAGCCGCCACCACCGAAAACTACACCTTCGATGTCGATGTTCTCTCCAGCATTGATGCTACCCGATGTAGCAAACTGCTGAACTCCACCCTGGAGATAGAGGTGAGACATGAGCACGTGCCAAGTGTTATTGCCGATTCCCATCGTCAGCGCGCCACCGAAGAACTTGCTGTCACGAATTACAGCTCCTTCAGCTCCATTCGAACCTCCAAGAAACAAGAGTGTCGCGGAAGAGCTGGAAGCGGCAAAGTCGCAGTCCCGAATTCCTGAGCCTACTGGTCCGCTGGGAACGGTCGCTGGGCCGGTATTGATCAAGATTCCTGTCCCGCTTCCCGTATATGTCAGCGTCTCCTCTCCATTTCCTGATGCGCCGTAGCACTGGAGAATGGCGGGCTTGTGGGGATTGTCGAAGACTATTGAGGTGCCGAATTTCTCTCCCCCGACCGCTGGTTGATAAAAAATTATGCCACCGTTCGCTGGCAGATCAGCATAGGCCGCGTTGATCTTTGCGCCTGCATCTGTTCCAGGGTAGAGGTTGGCATGCTTCCATCCTGTCGGTGAACTAAAGTTTGTATTGGTGCCAGGGGTGTTGACGATGTTTTGGGTTGCGGACGGTGTAAGGTTTACGCTGCTCGCGGGCGTACCAACGGGTTTCTGAATGGGGGTAGCAAAAGTCTGGCCAAAGGATACGGCAGTCAGCATCGATGTAAAGATGCTAAACAAGAGGCCCTTCTTCATGATGTTTCTCCCGCAGAGAGTTATATCCTCACTTCGTAACTGTAACCTGTGTTCAAGACGCCACAACGAAGCCTGGAAAGCCTTCCAAAACCCAACTGTTCTTAATTTTAATGTCGAGTAGTAGATAACCTTCTGGAACTTGTGCGCCAAGGCGGAAATTTACTTCTCCTCCTTCGCGGTGCCGGGGGCCTCGTTTTGTGAGGGAATATTGGCGATAATAGAGGTCTATGTCGAAACGTGAATTTCAAACTGAAGTTAGTCAGCTGCTGCAACTGATCATCCACTCGCTTTACTCTCACCCTGAGATCTTTCTTCGTGAACTGGTCTCGAACTCTTCCGATGCGCTGGATAAGCTTCGGCATCTGACGCTCACGGATGAGGTCTATAAGGCGCTGCCGTTCGATCCGCGCATCGAGCTGGAGCTGGATGAGGAGAAGAAGACTCTTACGATCAGCGATACGGGCATCGGAATGAATGAGGAGGAGTTGACTTCGAACCTAGGTACGATTGCGCGGTCGGGTACGAAGAACTTTTTGTCGCAGCTGTCGGGCGATGCGAAGAAGGATTCGAACCTGATTGGGCAGTTTGGCGTTGGGTTCTACAGCGTGTTCATGGTTGCGGATCGCGTCGAAGTGGTATCGCGTAAGGTTGGAGAGGAGCAGGCTTGGCGCTGGGTGAGCGATGGCAAGACCGGGTTCGATATCGAACCGGCGGAGCGAGCCGTTGCTGGCACTACGCTGGTAATTCACTTCAACGAAGAAGGGAAGCAGTACGCGAATAGCTGGCGGCTGCAGGAGATCGTTAAGAAGTACTCGAACCACATTGCGTTTCCGATCTTTCTGACTTACGACAAGAGCCAGTGGAATGAGGCAGAGAAGAAGTCGGATAAGGTTCGCACGACCGAGCAGGTGAATGCGGCGAGTGCACTGTGGCGACGTCCGAAGAGCGAGCTGACGGATGAGGACTACAAGGAACTTTATAAGTCCGTGTCGGGTGGGTGGGATGATCCGCTGTTCTGGTTCCATACCAAAGCGGAGGGGAGTCTCGAGTACACGACGCTGTTCTATATTCCGGCGAAGGCTCCTCTGGATCTGTACAACTCGGAGTACAAGGTGGGGGTGAAGCTGTATGTGAAGCGCGTCTTCATTATGGATGATGCAAAAGAGCTTTTGCCGCAGTACCTGCGCTTTGTGCGGGGGATCATCGACAGCGAAGATCTTCCGCTGAATGTGAGCCGCGAGATTCTGCAGCAGAATCGCGTGCTGACGAGCATTCGTACGGCCAGCGTGAAGAAGATTCTCTCTGAGTTGAAGAACATTGCTGCGAATCAGCCGGACGAGTATTTGAAGTTTATTGCGGAGTACAACCGTCCTCTGAAAGAGGGCCTGTACGGGGATTATGCGAATCGCGAGACTCTGCTGGAGCTGGTGCGATTCAAATCGACCAAGGTGGATGGGCTGACGAGTCTTGCGGATGTGAAGTCGCGGATGAAGGATGATCAGAAGAGCATCTACTACATCACGGGGGGCGCGGAGTCTCTGCTGCGGACTTCGCCGTTGCTCGAGATCTACAAGAAGAAGGACGTTGAGGTTCTGATTCTTGATGATGACTTTGATGAGGTGATCTTCTCGGGTGTAGACAAGTATGGCGAGATCGATCTGAAGGCAGTGAATAAATCTTCTACGAGCGAAGATCTGAAGGGCGGGGAAGAGCCGGATAAGGCAGAGGGACTGAAGCCGCTGATCGAGATGCTGAAGAAGACGCTTGGGGACCGCGTGAAAGACGTGCGAGCTTCGGTGCGGCTTGCGGATAGTCCTTCGTGCATTGTGTCGGATGAAGAGGAGCCGTCGCTGAAGATGCAGCAGATGATGCGTGCGATGGGACAGAAGGATATTCCTGCACTGAAGCCTACGCTGGAGATTAATCCTGATCATGAGATTGTGAAGAAGCTGCTGGCGCGGTCGGATGATTCGGTGGCTCAGGATGCGGCGTGGCTGCTGTTTGATCAGGCTCTCCTGATGGAAGGCGTGGCGCTTCAGGACCCCGCGGCGTTTGTGCAGCGACTTAATCGTGTTCTGAATCTTTCTGTCTAGGGTGTTTCGTGGCGGCTGTGGGTGCAGGCAGCCGCCACGCGTTTCCGTTCCGAGGACGTGCGGGCTGACGGACTAAACGTTTCATTTCGTTGAAAGCGCGAATGTGATCGGTCTGTTGCAGCAGCAGTAAGAGCGGGAAGGGCCGGAGTACCGGGGTTTTGGTTGATTGCTGTGTCGCTTCGGCATTTGCATCAAATCAGCGAGAGGGACATCTGGTTTAAGTATGAAGAAGAAGAATTCCAGCGCGGAGATGACCCTGTCGGATGATCAGTTTCAGGCGATCGCTCGCGCGCTGAGTGATCCGCGGCGGTTTGCCATCCTTCAGCAGGTGGGCGCCTCTGAGGGGATGGAGTGCAGCGCGCTGCAGGAGCATGAGTGTATTAGTCCGGCTACGGTGTCGCACCATATGAAGGAGTTAAGCGAGGCAGGGCTGATTGAGATAAAACGCGTGGGTCGAGGCGCGAACCTTTATTTGCGCCGGCCAGTGTTCGACGCTTATGTCAGGCGGCTTGCTTCTATTTAGTTTCGGTAAATCGCGAATCAGATTCGACCGTCTCCGCATCTATTTGAGAGCTGCACTGTTCGATAGATATCGAATAAAGGAGATTGAGATGGGAAAGCTTGCAGGTAAGGTAGCGGTTGTGACCGGTGCGTCGAAGGGTATTGGCGCGGCCATTGCCAAGGAGTTGGCGGCGCAGGGTGCGTCTGTTGTGGTGAACTACGCATCGAGCAAAGAGGGCGCCGACAAGGTGGTCGCAGAGATTGTGAAGGCGGGCGGGAAGGCGATTGCCGTAGGGGGCAGCGTCGCGAAGGCTGCGGAGATTGATGCGCTCTTTGCCGAGACGAAGAAGGCTTATGGCAGAGTCGATATTCTGGTGAACAACGCCGGGGTGTATGAGTTCGCTCCGCTGGAGGGGATTACGGAAGAGTCGATCGACCGGATGCTTGACATCAATGTGAAGGGATTGTTGCTCGCCACCAAGGCTGGAGTGGCTCTGTTTCCGGCAGAGGGCGGCAGCGTGATCAATATTGGGTCGGTCGCGAGTGAGCAGACGCCTCCGATGTCGGCGGTGTACAGCAGCACGAAGGGCGCCGTGGATGCGATTACGCGCGTGTTTGCGAAGGAGCTGGGGCCGAAGAAGATTCGCGTCAACGCGGTGAATCCTGGGCCTGTTGTAACGGAGGGCTTCAAGTCGGCTGGTGTGGAGGGAAGCGACTTTGAAAAGCAGATGCTGCAGGGCACGCCGCTCGGCCGTATCGGACAGCCGGATGATGTGTCCACCGTGGTTGCGTTCCTGGCCTCGGACGATGCCAAGTGGGTGACCGGTTCTCTGCTGCAGGCCGCGGGTGGGATGCGATAAGGGGAGTTGCTGAAGAGCGCTTCGGGCTTTGGAAGGAAGCTCGGAGCGCTTTTTTTTGTTTGCAGGTAGGGGAATAGCAGCGTAATTACGTTGGTCAGGTTCACAAAACGCAACTTCAACCGTAATTTCAAAACAAGGAGCAGAAGATGTCTACGATGTCCAACACGGTAGCGATTCCAGCCGACGACCTGCGACGGAGTCTTGTGGTGGCAAATCCGGATAACAGCAATGCGCAGCATCTCGGAGTCGTGGGCGACACCTACACGATCCTGCTGTCCGGAGCAGATACTGCAGGTCGATTCACCCTGATCGATATGCATGTTCCTCCCGGAGGCGGACCTCCCCCGCATCGTCATGATTTCGAGGAGAGCTTTACTCTTCTCGACGGTGAACTCGAGGCTACCTTCCGAGGGGAGAAGCGTATTGTGCGCGCTGGAGAGACTATCCACATTCCAGCGAACGCTCCACACCAGTTCCATAATGGCTCGCCGGAACCGGTGAGGATGCTTTGCATCTGCTCGCCGGCAGGCCAGGAGGAGTTCTTCAAAGAGTTGGGAACAGTGGTTGCGATGCGTACCACTCCGCCTCCCGCGGTCGATGCGGCGCAGGGAGCAGCGTTCCTCAAGAAAGCGGTGGAACTGGCTCCGAAGTACCGAACCGAACTGCTCAAAGAGGCGAAGTAGAGCCGATTCGAGGCGAAGCATGGCGTGATCGTTGACCGGTGCTCGCCGGCATCGTCCTATGAGATGGAGAGAATGTAACAGCGTTTGGATCTCATAGAGAACATAGACGAGGAACTCCGGCATGTCCGGAAGGCCATCGAGGAACGTCCCCTTTTCTTCCCCATGGAGGAAAAGCGCAGCACCCGCTGCTGCTTTCGCTCGGCAATGTCCGAGATGCGACAAACCGGGGCAAGAGAATGGTGAACGCTGGAGATTTCCCGGTGCTTTTCAGCTGCTAGCCCCCGGGGCGGAGCCAGAACCGCCTGGAGGCGGCGCGCCCGCGCAGGCTGGGATTTAGGCCAATGGAGCCAGAACCCCGTGGAGGCGGTGCGCTTGAGCCAGAGCGGACAAACGGGGCGCAACTATGGCGCGCGGGCGGGGATTTAGGCCACGGAGCCAAAACCGCCTCGAGGCGGTGCGCTTGAGCCAGAGGGGACAAAACGGGGCGCAATTATGGCGCGCGGGCGGGGATTTAGGCCAACGGAGCCAAAACCGCCTGGAGGCGGTGCGCTTGAGCCAGAGGGGACGAACCGAGGCGCAACTATGCCGCGCGGGCGGGAATTTAGGCCAATGGAGCCAAAACCGCCTGGAGGCGGCGCGCTTGAGCCAGAGGGGACGAAAAGGGGCGCAACCATGGCGCGCGGGCGGGGATTTAGGCCAACGGAGCCAAAACCGCCTGGAGGCGGTGCGCTTGAACCAGAGGGGAGGAACTGAGGCTCAGCCATGCCGCGCGGGCTGCCCAAACCGCGAGCCACATGAATGGGTGCACGTTTTGTTGCTCCGCTGCCGTGTGGTGAGTTCATCATTCTACTCTGTTGGATGCTAAGGAGTATCCTCTCAACGCGTCGATCATTTGTACTGGGATCTCTGTGGTGAGTGGCACATCTTCATACTTGTGACCCGGATGACCAGCCGGACCAACTGTTATCGCTGTTGTAAATCACGAAGTTGCGGTCATCCTGCATCACCGCAAAAGCACCCCAATGGCCTTGCGTGTTTGTCGCCAAAAGAGGCCAGCCGTCGTACGTCTGCCACACTAAGTTGCCGTCGCCCTGCATGACCACCTTATTGATCAAATGGTATTGATCGTAAAAGTTCGAGACAGCCCAACCTGAAAAATTCCCAGCTGAGCCATAGATGACAAAGTTGCCGTCCGTCTGCATGGCGACATAAAATTGTCGGTCGAACGAAATTAGCCGGTCCCCTCTTACCATCGTCCCATTCGTCGGCGACGCGAGACCGCCCCCCGGCGGGGGATCATACCAAACCCAAGGAGCTAGGATGCCGCCCGAAATATCTGCCATCTTCCACCTCCCGATGTATTTTTGAAAGGCTTCTTGGGACTAGCCCGGCGCGATTTTCGATGGAAAATTGGCCTGCCTGCTAGCCCTCTCCACGGCGTCCAGAACGCATCGCGTTACCTACCGGACGCTGACGCTACGCCTTCTACTTAGGCGTTGTCAAGCGAAACCAATCGACAAAATAGTACGTTAACGCACGGAAATTCCGCTAACTCTATAAGGCTTTATTAATTCACGTTCTGCTTGCGTTCCTGTGCTTGTCGCCGACCGCGTAAGTGCCAAAAAACACAAGGTTCGCTGATCGTTGGCGTACGATTTCTGACGTTCTGTATGGTGACCCATGATTCATGGTCCTCCTTCAAAAAATTACGCTTCGTCACAGAATTATCGGTAGAACGCGCGCTTTACGCCACTGTGACTCCCGGATCTCCGGTTAGTCGGAAGCTGCGCGCTTCTTCCTTTATGCTGAAGGGAAGCGAATGATGCAGACAGTTTTGACGATCGCTGGATTTGATCCGTCTTCGGGTGCGGGTGTGACCGCGGACCTGATGGTGTTTGCGGCGCATGGGCTGTTTGGGACTTCGTGCATTACGAGTTTGACGGTGCAGTCGACGCAGGGGGTGCGGGATAGTCTGCCGGTGCCGGTGGAGATGGTGAGGGCTACACTCGATTGCCTGGAGAGCGATCTGCCGGCGGCGGGGATCAAGATTGGAATGCTGGCTACTGCGGAGAACGTGGTCGCAGTGGCGGAGTTTCTGGAGGGGCTGCGCGGACGCGGGTTGCGGGTTCCGGTGGTGCTTGATCCGGTGATCCGGTCGAGCTCGGGAAGGGAACTGCTCGATGCGGAGGGGGTGGGGGTGCTGCGGGAGAGATTGCTGCCGCTGGTGGATTGGGTGACGCCGAATCTTGAGGAGCTGGGGATTCTGGCGGGGCGGATTGTGATGCAGCGGGGAGATCTGCCGGAGGCGGCGCGGGATCTGCAGGCGATGTGGACTGGATTGAACGTGGTGGCGACGGGTGGGCATCTGATGCCGCCGGACGATCTGCTACTGCGAGCGAATGGTGAGTTGGACTGGCTGCAGGGGGAGCAGATTGTGAGCCGGTCCACCCATGGGACGGGGTGTGCGTTTTCGAGCGCTCTGCTAAGCCGGGTGGTGCTGGGAGATGATCCGCTGGGCGCGGCGAAGATGGCCAAGCGGTATGTTGCGGAGGCGATTCGGACGGCTGAGCCGAGAGGCAAGGGGCTGGGGCCGGTGAATTCGCTTTGGCCGCTGCGGGATGAGTAGTGGTCTTCGGGTGGTGGGGTGGGCTTTCCGTCGCGTCGAGATTTCCATTGTGCTGAATCGGGAACCGTGGAGTGGCGGTACGGTTTCTGGGTGGACGATGGCGGGGAATAAAGACAGTTAAGTGCAGAAACTACATCGATTGGGTCATTGCGACGTTCTTCCTGGACTGTTTCGATATCGGTGAGGGTTTTCAGGTTGAGTTGTCGTCATCGGAACATTCCGGATAATGCCGCGGTGGGGTTCGCCGATAGGGATTAGGACGGAGGATTCAGGTCCATGTCCACAGTAGCTTTTCCCGGGGTCTTTCGACCCGAACTCGTAAACCAGAACGCCTCGAGCGTTCCAACTCTTTCGCCTGGGAACCCCCAGCCGAAAAACGCAGACCTGACGATTCATCGGATCAGCCAGACGCATCACGGGCGCACGCTGCTGACGCTGGGACATGCAGCCGAGTACCTTGCGAACTCGCGGCGTTATTCGATCCAGGCGTTCGACAATAAATCTGACGATGAGGCGATCCACATCCTGATGGGGCTGAGCCGGAGTGTGTTCGAAGACCTTGCCCAACCAGCAGCGCTGACACGCCGGATCTGGAACTGGTTGATCGAACGGGTGGTGCGTTTGTTGGCTTAGACGGCGATGCTGCTAGGCTGGATGGGTATGGCACTTACGGTGATTTTGAACGGCCAGTCCCGCAGCTTTGACGCACTTGAGGAAGCTGCCAACCTTGAACAGCTTGTCGTGGAGCTTGGATTGAAGGGCGACCGGGTAGCGATCGAACACAATGGCGAGATCGCTCCTCGGTCGAGTTGGTCCCAGACAGCTTTACATGGAGGGGATCGGCTCGAGGTGGTTCACTTTGTCGGCGGCGGGGTGTGATGGGTCGGTTCGTTCGCTGTCTCTCTTGCTACCAGATGCTTCAGAAGCGACTCCCAGCGGTCGCCGTAGTCGTCCCAGCCTCCGAGAAGCTGGACGCGACGAAGGGCGGCCTCGCTCATCTGCGATTGGAGGGCGGGGTCGTCGGCGAGTTGCTGCATGCGCTCGGTGAGGGCGGCTGCGTCGCGGACAGGAACTACAAAGCCTTCGACGCCGTTGGTAAAGAGATCTTCGCCGCCTGTGTTGGTGGAGCAGAGAACGGGACAGCCACAGGCGAGGGCCTGACCCTGCACGAGTGCCAGACCCTCTTCGATGCTGGGGAGGACCATGACGTGACTGGTGCTCATGAGGTGGGGGAGTTGCTCCTGCGGGAGCGGGCCGAGGAACTCGACTTGTTGTTGAGGGAGGCGGTCGAGAACGGACTTCATGTCGGGATGAATGGAGCCGGCCAGGCGCAGGCGTTTTGCGGGGTGGCGTAGTTGGGCGAAGGCCTCCAGCAGATAGGGAACTCCCTTACGCAGGGTGACGGAGCCGGCGAAGAGGACCTCGAAGCGATCGGTGGGGGACTCTCCAGTGCGGGTGAATTTTTCGAGGCGAACGCCGTAAGGGATGACGTGGACCTTGTCGGTTGGGATGCCCATTTCGACGAAGGAACGGGCTGCGAAGCTGGATGGGACGGTGATGGCGTCGGCAAGGGCGTAGATCTTTTCTTCGCGGACGATGTCGCGAATGTCGGTGACGGGGCGGTCTACGTTCCAGCGCTGGTACTCCTCGGAGACGATAGTTTCCTGGTAGCGCTGGTGGGAGGAGCCGCGGTCGCAGATAAGGCGGCCGCCACGGGACTGTATCTCGTGACCAGTCTTGAGGCTGGAGCCGGAGATAGCGATGACGGCGTCGGGCGTTGCGGCGGCGCGGACTTTGCGCAGGGTCCACTCATCGAATGAGAGCGCATTCGCATAACTTATTTGATCCATTAGCCATGGATGGTGGATACCAAAGCGTTGCATGAGGATTTCAGGGGTGTGGACCCAAGGGAACGTCTCGACGATTTCGTGGGGGAGGCCTTCGCGTTTGAGGCGTGTCCAAGGCCAGGTAGAGTAAATGCGCTGGAGATGACCTCGGCGATGCAGCTGGCGGGCGAGTTCAAAGTGATGAAAGACACCGAAGACCGTCTGAACGATTTGCATAGCGCCGGTGGGCGATTGACCTCGGTTCATCGTAACAAAGGTCTTTGGCGGACTAGGGAAAGGGTGTTCTGGGCGGGTGGCAGCCAAGTGCTGTGCCCACCGCCGCAGTGCCACTATACATAATATGTGTTATCGGACACAAAAACAGTTTTCCCGGCCCGGCCTCGGCGATCGAGATCATGGACAGAATGAGATCGAGTTCCTCTGCGAATCGTGTGCGTTTCATAAGACAGCCTCCTACCGTTGTTAATGTCCCGGTCGGAGTGGTTTTGTGCGGGTGGAGAAAACTTTCTTATTCAGACCAGGAGGTTGCTTATTTCAGGCCCAGATTCTGACTGCCCGGATACCCAACATAAAACAACCGATTACTAGAAGAATGATCCCAATTGAAATCTCCGCCGGCTTGAGTTTCACCGGCGAAGGTATATTCTTTCGCCGCTGAATTTGAATCCCCATATACACGGCATAAAGACCTGCCAGGGTCGTTACCCACAAGCTGATATTGGAACTATGTTCGAAGACCCATGTCATATGAAACCTCTCCAGTTAGCAGAATACGTGCTGTCCCCAGGTCGCCGCGACTGACGATCCGCCGCCCCACACTACATAGTATCTATCGCAAAGGTGGTCGATTCGCTACAGGCTCCCTTTTTACCACCACCACCACCGCCGACAGGTGGTGGCAGCAACCAGTCCGGTGAGGGAACCTTCAGAGTGATCGTAGTTCCGCTAGCCGCTTCCGCGTACCTGGCAGCCTGTTGCATAGCAGCCGTAAAGTACTGGACGATGCCTCCCTGACGAATACTCGTGAGAAAGTTGTTCACGTCACTTGTCGCCATCCCATCAACTATGGCCCATCCAGCCTGCAACTGAGCTAACGTCACCTGAGGGTAAGAGGCCTGCATGTTCGCCAGGATCTGATTCTGGTTGAGGTAAGAGCTCTTGCAGTCATAGGACTGGAGGTTGGCGTAGTACGAGGCGAGCTGACCATCAATATTATTGGCCTGCCAGTCATTTGCAGCTGAGATGAGCGTGTTTCGATAGGCGTTCCAGTTCCCTGCGCTCGTTGTTGGTGAAACAATTGTGTTGCCAGCTGTAAGACATGCGACTCCGGCTGAGGTCGAGTAGATGGGGTTCGATGATTGTGCGGTTGCTCTGCGGGGGGATAGTCCGACCGTAGCTGCGAGCGCTACGGAGCTGGAGGCTGAAGTCAGGAATGCTCTGCGGTTCATATCTCCGTTGTGTTTCTGTGGTGTGCGGAAAGGCTATGCGTTTCTCCTGCCAGCGATACTCTTTTATTTCAGATATTTACTTCATGACTCTGTCGTGTTCCTGACACTTCGCTACAGAAGTGCATAAAAACGCTGGCGCGATTTGTGATCACGCCAGCGGGGTGGTGAGATCACAAGCTATCGAACCAGGCAAGGAGCGCCGCCACAACCATTCCCGAGAGTACAGGTTGGATCGTTGGGGCTACAGTTTGACGGACGCAGGCTGTTCTTGTGGGTTGGCTGAATGCTCGGCACGAATAGTCAGGTGAAGGCGAGAACGAAGAGCGATAGTTTTAGTTTCATAAAGAAACTGTATGTACTTGAATCTACGAACCAAAGCCTATGACAAATGGCGAAGGTTTGCGATAGGGTACTTGAACCGTTCGAACTCAGTTCCCTTCAATCGGTGTGCCTTCTTCCATGGCTCCGTCGATATCCGGCGGCAAGTAGAGGCCGTGCCAGTGAACGACCTCCGAATCTTTCGTGAGGTTCCGAATCTCAACAGACTGCGTTTCTCCTTCACGCATACGGAACAACGGTCCGGGAATCTGCCCGTTGTAAGCTACGGTCCGTATGTGATGTTTCGGCGAAGCCTCTAGGGTGTATGGCGCAATCTCAAGCGTCACGTCCGGCGCCGCAGCGGCCGCGCCGGACAGCGCGAATGATCCGACCGCCATTCCAGAAAGTTGAGTGAAACGTCTGCGTGTCAGTGCATGGGGAGACACGGAATTGGGCATAGTTCTTTGTAGCTCCGACTGAGTTCAACGAAATGCGAAGCAGTTAGACCGAAATGGGCCTATTTCAACGTACGAGCAAGACGGTCAGCTAGTTGGAAACCTGGCCAACGAGATTAAGATCAATCGCAACGTCATTCTCAGCTTTCCAGAACATGAAGCTTGGATTCTTGAGGCCCCACTGAACATAGGGAACGACAAATTGCGCCCTCGCCGTTGCCTTCGATCCGTCCATGTGAATCTGCATCGGAATCGTCAGGTCGTGAGCAGTGCCGAGCAGAGTGAATACTCCGCTCACCTGAATAGCCGAGTCGCCTGAAGCAGCAATTGTTCCGTTGTACGCTTTAGGCGCGAAAGAGACGGTGGCGAACTGGTCCACCTTGAGGATATCTTTGTACATCTTTTTATCGCGACTATCGTTTCCCGTCTTACCGCTGCCCGTTGCCACGATGACTATCCCCGATATATGGGAAGCAGTGCGATCGAAATTGATCGATCCAGACTGAATGTGAAACGTGCCGTTGACTACCTCGTGGGTCGTGTTGAGCTTCATCTTGACGTCGCTGGCATCGGGGTTGACGGCGAAGGTCTGATACTGGGCGAGTGCGGCTGGAGCGAATATGAGCGCGAGGGCTACGACTGCGAAGGATTTCATTGCATCACATCCCCTAAGGTTTAACTGCCGAGAGTTGTTTTGGCGGGGCTCGACTTCAGTTGGCGAACGCCTGTGGAGCAACAGCGGCGGGCTGGGTGACACGCGTGAGTCTAGCCGTTACGCGCATCGCGCCGGGCCAGACCCTGAGGCAGAACGGCAGTACCGCGCGCGCGAGTGCGTTGTTCAAGCCGTTGGCGGCGACCTCGGCAAGACGCATCTGGGGCAGCAGTGTGGAGCGTAGTTTTGGCTGAAAGACCGGCGCTGGCTCCGCGGCAAGATAGGCGGCGGCTGCACGGCGGGCAGTATGCAGGGCGATGGATATGCCATCTCCGGTGAACGAGGGGATTACGGCTGCTTGATCGCCGATACAGTAGAGCCCATCCTCGGTTGCGCGGCGGAGGTAACCGTACGGGATATGAGTGATGGTGATCGGTTTGCCGAGCAGCGGCTCCGCACCGTCAAGCCGCATCGCGAGATGGGGACAGTCCTGCTGCATCCTTGCAAGGAGGCCCTCCCAGCGAAGACCCGCACGTGCAAAATACCGCCGTTGCACCACACAGCAGAAGTTCGTAATGCCGTCTTCCACGGGTTGGATACCACCGTAGCCTCCGGAATAGAGCGTCAACTCGGAGGCGTCCGCCAGGTCTGCGGTCTGGGCGGCGGACAGTCGGTAATACATCTTGAAGGCGACCCATTGGTGAGGGTCCTTCGGGCGACCGTGGCCGCGCAGATCGTGCTTGCCCGTGGCGAGAAAGGCGGTTGGAGCTTCGTAGGTGGTGCCGTCGTCGAGTGTAGCCTGCCAGAGGTTGGCGGTCGCGTGGCTGAGCGACTGCACACTGCGACCACGCTTAACGCGGACTCCCGCGGCGATGGCTGCGGCGATGAGCGCTGTATCGAGCGCCTTGCGCGTGAGCGAGGCTGCGGGAAAAGGCAACGGAGCCTCCGCGGCTCGTCTGGCTGCGGCGAGGCGAACGTAATCGATAGGCACCGCGCCAAGCGAGGCCACGTCGATACCAAGTGCGTGCAGGTCTTCAAGCGCCTCACCGCTTAGAAATTCTCCGCAGACCTTATGGCGCGGTGTGGGCTCGCGTTCAATCAGCGTGACGCTTCTTCCCTTTCGAGCGAGCGCGATCGAAGCCGCACAGCCTGCCACTCCACCACCGAGGATCAGTACTTCGTCTTGCAAAGCATTCCCTCCTAATTCACTGGATGTTCAATCAATTTGTAGCGGGATTCCATCTTTCTAGTAGACGTCCAAAAAAACAGTTCGGCACTTCATTCTGTACAAATCGTCATTTTGAAGCCGGTAGAGCGCTGGCTGGACGGATGCACATGTCGACGTGAAATTATGCCGGGTTCACCGGGGGGATCGGAAGGCGTCTAAGTTGTTAGAACGGGGTATTTGATGGAGCAAAGCAATTTCTTTGTAGCCGCTTTCTTGGTGATAATGTTGGGCACCGCAGCGCCAGCAGAACAAATTTCAGTGAGACATATCCAAAGCCCGATGCATCGGTTTATGGTGGCGCGCTCTGAGGCTGGAAAAATCATCGCCAGTGGTGAGTTTTCGCAGGTCGTGCAGGGGGATGAAGTGACGATGCGCCTGACCTATCACTTCGTGGATGGATCGATTGACGATGAGACGACGACATACCGGCAGCAGGGCACATTTCGGCTGGTGAGCAACCATCACATGCAGAAAGGGCCGTTCTTTATGAAGCCGGTCGACTTTACGGTGGAAGCTGCTACCGGTATAGCGACCAGCCGCACAGCGGACAAGAATGGCAACATACACGTCGAGAGCCACCGCATTGACCTGCCGGATGATCTGGCGAATGGATTCGTTGGAACGTTGCTGCTGAATGTGCCGCAGAATACGACGCCGTTTCGGGTGGGGATGCTTGCGCCAGTCGCCGGAGGGCGGTTGATTCAGCTCCTCATCTCTTCGGAGGGCGAGCAGCCGTTTCACACGACAGGACAGACACTCAAGGCGACGGTGTTTCGCATCCATCCGGAGTTGGGCGGCATCGTGGGCGTGATCGCGCGGCTAATCGGCCTGCAGCCCAAAGATGTGATGGTATGGGTTTTGGAAGGTCAGGAGCCTGCCGTAATGAGGATTGTCGGACAGCTAGGTGGTTACGGCCCTCTGGTCAGCTCGGATCTCGAAGGAATCAGCTTCGCGAAATAGGACATTTGCAAAACCCAAATCACCAGGGTGGGCTGTGGATCGCCCGCATTTATGACGATGCCCTGAAAGTCTGATGGCCTCCTAGTCGACGATCAGTCACGACGGGTGGTGAGTTCGCGCCAGTTGAGGCCGAGGTCCACGACCAGCAGCGAGGCAAGTGTGAACGCAATCACGCCGACGGCGGATAAGACGTCGCCCAGGTGGCTCCAGTAACGCGGCCAGAGGTTGAGCACGCGGCTGGAGACGAAGGTAAAGGTAACTGCATAGGAGCGGGCCATCCATTGGCGGTGCTGTGTGATTTGGCGGTTGCGCGCGGTGATGAAAGCGGCGGTGGTGCAGACCATCCAGGCGGCGGCCTGCATGGAGGTTCCGGGAAGGCCCGGACGGCCAGCTGCGAGAGCAATCCCCGTGAAGGAACCAACAAACACGGAGATGACGTAGATGCGGCCGAGGATGCGATGGAGTTGGAGGTGACGCTGGCGGATCCGCGAGGAGAAATTGATGGGGCCGATCAGAAGAGCGAAGATTCCGGCGAGTGTATGCGGGATGAGGAGATGGCGGTCGGCAATGACCTGCAGACGGTAGGCGTGGTACATCGGATAGTCAGTGACGAGGAGCAGCTCTGAGGTAATGAAGACGAAGAGTACGGTGAGACCAAGCGAAACCCAGAGAATAGTCTTGAATCTGGAACCGGCGGAGCTGGGTGCTGGCAGAGTGGAAATTGGCATTATTCGCTTCTCAGATGGTTAGACGTGATGAGGTGCGCCATGAGGGCGACTGGGGCGAGAGGCTTCATATCTCTTAGTCTAACGAGACGCTTTAGAATCACCGATCTCACTTCCACCGCCCCACGCACAACCGTCCCGGACGCCACTTCTCCACCGTCGCTGCCTCTCGCGGGACCTCAGCCGCAGCCAGCAGGCGTACCCAATCCTCCTTCCGGAAGGCCCGCCGGAACGACACCGGCCCATCATGCCGCACAAGCCAGTGCCAACGCACCCACCCAAACATCCGACTACTCCACTCCGCCCGCTCCAGATCATTGATAAACCAACCTACCTGCACGGTCGCTTCCATCCACCTCTGCAGCGCGACGATCTCCTCGTCCTCCAGATGATGTGCCAGCAGCGAACTCACGACGATATCGACCGGCTTCTTCGGTCGATACTCCAGAGCATCGCCGGTCACCCATTCGATTTCTAGTTCCTTTGGCGTGGACTCCGCTGCTGCACGTGCCGCATAAGGATTCAAGTCGATCCCCGTTAACTGCACAGCAATGCCCCGTCTCCGTGCCCAGCCTGAAATCTGCCGCAGTAGATCGCCGCCGCCACTGCCCACATCGACGATGTGTACCGGATCACGCAATCCATGCGGCAACCGCTCCAGCCAAGCCAGCGTCGGCCGATAGCCCAGTAGCCAGCGATTGACTGTTTCCAGACTGCGCAGGCAGTCACGGAAATCTTCATAACTACAGTCACCATCCATGAGCTCCGGCAACTCACGCGGAGAGGCCCGCCGACTGAAGTCGATCTGTGCACTAGACCCCATGGAAGCGCATCGTCTCCGCTGTTAGGCCCGGCCCAAACGACATCGCACACCCACGCTGCCCCGGGCGCGCTTGCTGCATTATTCGCTGCAACACAAACATCACCGTCGCCGACGACATGTTGCCGAAGCACGATAGCACTTCGCGCGACGCTGCCAGCGCATCCGTCGGCAGCTCCAGTCCCTTCTCCACCGCATCCAGAATCGACCGTCCGCCGGGATGCACCGCCCACAGGTCGATGCCGTCGCGCTCCGCCATCAGTTCGCCCTCATGCAGCGCGCGGCCCAGCTCTCCGGGCACCTGCCCGGAGAGCAGCATGTCGAAACCTAGCCCGCGAATCTTCCAGGTGATGAGCCCGCGTGTCTTCGGCACCATCACCGCCTTGAAGCTGTCCAGCGCGAGACCCTGCTCGCGAGCAGTAATTAGGCTCGCCGCTGCGCCATCGGCAAACACCAGGAAGGAGAGCACCTGCTCCAGCTCCTGCGTCTCCTGGAAGTGCAGCGTACACAGCTCCAGGTTGACCATCAGAACACCCGCCTTCGGATCTGAGCGCACAATGTGCCGCGCCAGCTTCAGCGCATTGATCGCGGCATAGCATCCCATGAATCCAACCATCGTGCGCTCCACGCCCGCCGAAAGTCCGAGATGGTCGACGATCTCAAAGTCCAATCCCGGCGCATAGAGCCCCGTGCAGCAGGTCACCAGCACATGCGTAATACCGGAGCGTTCCTTCTCATTGAGCGCAAGCCGATCCACGGCCTTCTTCATCAACACCGGAGCGCTCTGTTCAAACAACTCCATACGGCGCGCCGTGTTGGGAAAATTGCCTAGCTGGTAAAACTCATGCGCGTAATGCGACGAAAATTGGGCGGAGTCTTTCTGCGGATCGAGGAAGGAATAGCGATGCGCGACGTCGGCGCGGCTCACCATGCGGCGAAAGACCGTGCGTAGCCGCGGGTCGGCGAGCATCTTCTCTGCGAAGACAACGAAGGTGTCATGCACGTCGTGCTCTGGTACGGCAGTAGCGATGCGGTTCAGGTAAGCCGTAGTCAAGCGGAATATGTCCTCAGCCCGGATCATCGGGGATTAAATGTCGCGTGTGTGTGTTTGGGAAGCTGGACCACGAAGAGACGACAATCCAGCGACAGTCGACTACTTGAGAGAACAGGCCCCGTATTCTCAATACAACGGCTACTCGTTGAGACGAGACCTTTGCTCTTTTGATAGCACTTTGCAGGAAGGGATAGGATGACGATTTGTTCATGGAGGGCGCAATCACCGGAGCGTCCCCTCAATTTCGTCCTTCCACATGCTAAGTTACGGAAGAGCAAGGCAAGATGCACGACCACGAGTGTTCTTCGGAATCGGCATTCGGCGCTCTGCCAGCGCCTAAAATTTGCGAGGTCGATACTCCGAAATGACATTTGCAGCATCGCTCCAATCCATCGCTCCATGCATCGATTCTTTGCCGCCACAGCACTTGCACTTGCGGTATCAACGTGTACGGGCCTCATAATGGGGCCGGAAATCGATCGTTCTGCTCACCTTTACGTCAGGAGTCGTTATTCGGCTATCTTCTTCTTTGTCTAGCCTTTCCCGATTCGTCCACCGCTGAATGGACGTAGATGACCGAATCGTCATCTTGCAGCTTCCTGAAGTGTGCGAATCGTGAATCAAAATGGCTTACCATCACTTCATGCAGCTCCTGCTCGTGGAGGACGAACTCGAGATCCAGCGCTTCCTCAAGCAATCGCTCACTGATGCGGGTTACGAGGTGGATGCCGCCAAGGATGGGCGAGCCGCCGCTCAACTTGCGTCTGGAAAGAAGTATGACGTTCTGATCGTCGACCTTGGCCTTCCGGATCAAGATGGCATTGACTTGATTCTTCAGCTTCGACAATCTGGCGTAAGCAGCCCTGTATTGATACTTTCGGCCAGAAGATCAGTCGACGACAGAGTCAAGGGACTGGAACAAGGTGGCGACGACTACCTGACCAAACCCTTTGCTCTCGCCGAATTGTTGGCTCGACTGCGCAACCTCTTGAGACGAAACCTGGCTGCGAGCGAAGAAGCCTCACGTTTGTGTGTACTCGACCTGGAATTGGACTTCATCAGGCGTAGAGCCTCCCGTGGGGGCGAAGTCCTGAATCTAAGCCCACAGGAGTTTGTTCTCCTGGAGTACCTTTGTCGCCATGCCGGGAGAGTTGTCACTCGATCCATGCTTCTCTCGGAGGTATGGGGAATGCGAATTCAGCCGGACACTAACGTTGTCGACGTCCATATCTACCGGTTGCGCGGCAAGGTGGATATTGAAGGCCGCGAGCCGCTAATCAAGACTTTACGAGGTATTGGTTATGTCCTCAAAGACCGCTAATCCCATCATGCACAGTGCCGCATGGCGTATCTCCCTCTGGGCAACACTAGCCTTTGCCATTGGAACAATGCTGGTTTTTGCGATGCTCCATCGCTTCGTAGCGAACGACATTCAGCGTCGGAGCGACGCGTGGCTTACTGGTGAGGTGGCAGTACTCGGCGATGTAGCCGGGCGAACGCCAAAGGACCGCCTCTACGGTCGGGTAGTGAGAGAAGTCGCGGAACTTGCAAGTAGAGAGGTGCCAAACAAACTGCGCTCGAACGGCAACGAGAACGACTCGGTCTTCTTTCTTCAGGCCGGAGACGACGGTAGTCTGAAACTTTGGGTTGGTGTTGGTGACGGGACGCCGCACTTAGCAGCCATTCGCGCACATAAGGTCGTTTCCGATGTGCCTTACGACTTGAATGTCAAGGGATTCAAGCACCCCTTTCGGGTGGCGTCGGTGCGCATGGAGGATGGAAGCCACATTTACCTCGGACTCTCGGAGCGAGACGAATTGCGTGTACTCAGGAACCTCCGATTCCGCTTCTTCTGCCTTTGGCTGCTCATCGTCTTGTTTGGCTTTGCGATCGTCTTCTACGCTACCCGACGCATGCTCAACTATGTCCGCGAGATCACTGAGGCCGCATCCAGAATTGGACAATCTGATTTGAGCAGTAGAGTTCCAACCAACAAGCGCAACGACGAAGTAGGACATCTGGCGTTAACGCTCAACCACATGCTGGACCGGATAGAAAGCTCAATGCACCAGCTGCACACTATTACCGAGTCGCTTGCCCACGATCTTCGTAGCCCTTTGACGGCGATTCGGGGGAAACTGGAGATCGTTTTGTCGGGCGATCTGAAAGTCGAGCAGAGTGAGCCAATTGTCTCGGCCATTGATGAACTGGATCGACTAACGGAATTCCTGAATACTTCGCTCGATGTTGCGGAAGCGAAAGCTGACGCGCTGAGGTTGTCGCGCACGGAAGTCGATCTCGATGAACTGCTTCGAGTCATGATCGATCTGTACGAGCCTTGTATGTCGGAGAAAGGACTTCGTGTGGATCTGCGCAGCGCCGGTCCTGTCATGGTCCAGGCAGACGCTGCCCTTCTTCATCGAGTAATCGCAAACCTGCTCGATAACGAACTCAACCACCTGCCCGCTGCATGCACTGTTTCCATACGACTTGGAGCAAGTGAGAACACCGTGATCTTGACTGTGGAGGATGATGGCCCGGGATTTTCCTCGGAGATTGGCCTCCAGATGTTCGAGCAGCGCGTGAAGGGGAGAGATTCGAAAGGTCGTGGGTTGGGGCTTGCATTCGTTGAAGCGGTGGTGCGCGCTCATGGAGGAAGTGTAACGGCGTCAAACCCTCGACAGGGAGGGGCTCTTCTGACAATAAACTGGCCTCGCGCTGCAGGAGAGACGGTTGATGCTCCGCACTCTCTAAGATTGGTCGCCGGCCGGTAGAGGATGCCCCTAAATTCAGCCGGGCCTTAGATCTTGATGAGGCTTCATTCTAGCTTAATATTTTTTCTGATATCGTATCTCGATAACGAGGTTCGATAATGAAGGATGATCCGAACAACCGCGATCTGTACTCCGGCATGATTCGTCTTCACATTCTTCATCATGCGGAACATGAAGCTATTTTTGGGGCGGGAATGGCGGAGGAGCTTGCCCGGCATGGATACAAGATCAGCCCAGGAACTCTCTATCCGATCCTCCACGGTTTAGAAAAGCGCGGCTATCTCACATCAGAGGAAGAGCGGTCCGGTAGGAGTATTCGCCGCCTCTACAAGATCACGGCTTCCGGTCGGCGCGCGCTTAAGACAGCAAAGCTCCGGGTCCGCGAGCTTTTTGGAGAGTTGATTGAAGGCAAATAGCCCATTCACGCGAGATGTCCGCAGAATTCGAGGGATCGTTGTCGGCTGCCTCCTCGCAGCGAGTGGCTCTACCGTTGCCTTAGCGCAATCCTCGGTCACAGCTACTCCCGCTGTGACGCTTGATCTCACGATTGTTCAAGTCGTTCAGGATGCCGAGCAGAACTATCCTGCGATTCATGTCTCTGAGCAGGATCTCAACGCGGCTGTGGCAAATATCCGGTTAGCAAGGACTGCCTATCTTCCACGTCTCGACGGGATCGTAGAGATCAACAGGGCTACACGAAACAACGTCTTCGGCACTCTGCTTCCACAGAGCACGCTGCCAAGCATGTCCGGGCCAGTCATTGGAACGAATAATGCCGGCTCCGTATGGGGGAGCGCTGCAGGGCTTCTGATCAACTGGCAGCCATTCGACTTCGGTTTCCGGAACGCCAAAGTGGAAGCGGCCGCAGCAGCACGTGACCGAGCGAATGCGTCTGTTCAGAGGAGCCAGCTTGAGGTCTCCAGTGCGGCGGCGGACGCGTTTCTAACGGTTCTTGCGGCTCGTCAGATACAGAATTCCGCTCAGGCTGCCGTCGACAATTGGGAAATCCTACGGAAAAGCATCCACGCTCTCACGGCTGCGGAGCTGCGTCCCGGCGCCGACGAATCGCGGGTTGAAGCGGAGAAGGCGGCTGCGAACACTCAATTGGCTCTAGCCACAGAAGCGGTCGAAATGGGCGAGGCAACTCTCGCGAAGTTTCTCTCGAAGCCGGATGACATAACGAAACCACTCAATTCCGAACATCTTCTTGGAGAGTTCCCAATGGGAGTCGAAGATGACGGCGTATTTCATCCAGAAAGCACTCCTGCGATGCTGGAGCAACATGCAGCCGTCTCTCAATCCGCTTCGGAACTTCGCGCCACAGACCGAAGTTGGGTGCCACAGTTCAATCTGGAAGCGGCAGGGTACGGCCGAGGCACCGGCGCGGCGACAAACGGACAGCGCCTGAACGGAGCCAACGGCCTCGCTCCAACCGTAGGAAACTACGCGGTCGGACTGAACGTTACCTTTGGCTTTCTTGATTTTGCCAATATCCACGCCCGTGAAGCCTCGCAAGCGGCCACGTTGAAGGCCGAGCAATCTCGCGAGACATTGGTTGGCAGACAGCTCCAGGAGCAGTTCAGCCAAGCACGAGCCGCCTTACGGGCGATGCGCGGCATTGCGAAGAATACTCCTATCCAGGTCGAGGCTGCTCGAACCGCTCTTGCTCAAGCTACGGCTCGTTACAAAGCGGGGCTGACTTCGATTGATGATGTGGCGCAGACGCAACGGCTATTAGTGCAGGCAGAGATGGATGATTCGATTGCCCGCCTGAACGTCTGGCGTGCGTTCCTCCAATTGCAGTCAGTACGTGGCGATCTTCAGTCCTTTCTTCGGGCAGCTCAGTAGTTCAGGTGATTATTTGACATGCGTTTAGTCCTCGCAGCTCTGAGTCGTCCGCTTACCGTGATCGTCGCGTTGATTGCGATCATCGCCGGATTTTTTTTGGCAGTTGGAAGGATGCGCATGGACATCTTTCCAGAGGTTGGCAATCCTGTGATCTATGTCGCCCAGCCCTATGGCGGCATGACGCCCGCGCAGATGGAAGGATTTCTTACCTACTACTACGAGTATCACTTCCTCTACATCACAGGCATTCAGTCGGTGGATAGCAAGAGTGTTCAAGGCGCAGCTCTGATGAAACTGACGTTCCGCGAAGGAACGAACATGCAGCAGGCTATGGCTGAGACAGTCGGCTATGTAAATCGCGCGCGCGCCTTCATGCCGCCTGGTACGGTTCCACCCTTCATCACGCGTTTCGATCCTGGAAGTGTCGCCGTTGGTCTTCTCCTGTTTACGAGCAACAGTCACACGCAAGGCGAGCTGCAAAATATCGCTCTGAATCAAGTGCGCCCGCTTTTTGCGACCCTCCCCGGCGTCTCAGCGCCTCCCCCTTTTGGCGGCAACCAGCGCACTATCGTTGTCACACTCGATCCTGACAAACTCAAGCAATATGGTGTCTCCCCTGAACAGGCGATCGCGGCAGTAACCAACGGTACGGTCGTATCGCCCTCAGGCAATCTCTACGATGGCACTCTGAATCGCATCGTTCAAACAAACTCGACGCTAGGCCCGGAGCTCAACG
The DNA here is from genome assembly GCF_040358255.1 of Tunturibacter gelidoferens. NCBI lineage: Bacteria > Pseudomonadati > Acidobacteriota > Terriglobia > Terriglobales > Acidobacteriaceae > Tunturiibacter > Tunturiibacter gelidiferens. The sequence continues at coordinate 3,657,556 of NZ_CP132938.1, read as the reverse complement.
CTTTGATGAGTACTCCGATCCATCCCCGCTCTGGAGTGAACGTTTATCTGCGTGACATCGGCACTATCGAAAATGGGACGGATATCATTACGGCTTACGCGCATGTCGATGGCCGCCGAACCGTCTACATCCCGGTTACGAAGCGGTCGGACGCATCGACTCTGGCAGTGATTCAGGCGGTGAAGGCAGCAATCCCGAGCTTTAAAAAAGTTATGCCAGATGATGTCGAAGTGCAGCTTGCCTTCGATCAGTCCGGCTATGTATCGAATGCCATCAGTGGTCTCGTCAGAGAAGCGGCGCTTGGCGCGATCCTTACCGGACTAGTTGTCCTGTTGTTTCTCAGAGACTGGCGCGGCGCTCTGATTGTCGTGGCGAACATCCCGTTCGCTCTCTTTACTGCCGTACTCCTCTTATGGGCCACAGGCCAGACGATCAACATCATGACCCTGGGTGGATTGGCACTCGCGGTTGGAGTCCTCGTGGACGAGGCAACGGTCGAAGTCGAGAACATCCACACGCAGTTGCTTCCAGGTGTCTATCGGGCAAGAGCGGTTCTCGAAGCTTGCCGCCGCACTGTTCTGGCGCGTCTCCTTTCGATGCTCTGCGTGCTGGCGGTGTTTGTTCCGTCCTTTTTCATGAAAGGGGTGGGACGACAACTCTTTGTCCCGTTGTCTCTCGCCCTGGGCTTCGCGATGGTCGCTTCATATTTTCTGTCGAGCAGTCTGGTGCCGGTCTTTGCCACCTGGATCATGAAGGAGTCACATAAGGGAGAAGAGAAAGAAGGCAGCTTCGGCAAGTTGAGAACACGCTATGAACGGTATCTGAATGCCGTATTGGATCGCCGTTGGCCCATCATCATCGGATACTTCGCGGCGACGGCACTCATTCTCATTTTGGTCACGCCTCGCATCGGAAGTGAGATATTTCCGGATTCCAATGAACCCGTTCTACGGATGCGGCTAAAGGCGCCCATCGGGACGAGAATCGAAGAGACGGAGCCTATGGTGATGCAGGCTCTCGATCTTATCCGCAAGACAGTAGGCAAGGATAACGTAGAGATCACCTCCGACTATGTCGGCGTTCAACCATCGAGCTATCCAGTCAATCTCATTCATCTCTTCACAAGCGGCCCGGAAGAAGCTCTGGTGCAGGTCCAACTCCGACCTGGGCATCCCGACGACGAGAAGCTACGAGAGGATCTCCGCGCCGCATTTCACAAAGAGATGCCGAAACTGACAGTGGCATTCGAAGCAGGGGACATCATTTCTCAGGTTATGAGCTTCGGATCGCCCACTCCCATTCAGATCGACGTTCAAGGAGTAGATATCGACCAGGACTACACGTATCTCGCAAAAGTGGAAACCGAGCTTCGCAAGCTCGACTTCCTGCGGGACGTCTCCACCGTTCAGCCTCACCTTTATCCCACGGTCGAGGTGACGGTAAACCGCGATTATGCTGGCCAGTTCGGTCTGACGATGGCCGACGTGACGAACTCCCTGACGCCGGCTACAGGCTCGTCTCGATTCACTGCGCCCAATTACTGGCGCGATCCCAAGACGGGTAACGCATTCCAGATTCAAGTGCAATTCCCTCCAAACCGGATGCAGGGTCTCGGCGCGCTTTCTACCTTACCGCTGATGCGCGATGGACAATCTCAGCCGCAGCTTGATCAGGTTGCCAAGCTGGAATACGGGACGATGCCCGAGATGATCGAACGCTTGAGCGGGCAGCGGATCGTCAGCGTGACTGCCAACCTGCATGGAATGCCTCTCGGTGAAGCTCAGAATCGCATCGCGGTACTTCTGAAGAATCTTCCGGCGGCTCCCAAGGGTTCAACCATTGCGGTACGAGGACAAATACCCGCTCTTGAAGAGACAATATCGGGCCTGCGCACAGGGCTCCTTTTGGCCATCGCTGCAATATTCTTGTTGCTCATGGCGAACTTCCAATCTCTTCGTCTTCCTCTCGCCATACTGTCGACAATCCCGGGTGTCCTCTGCGGTGTGGTTCTTATGCTGCTCTTCACAGGAACCACACTCAATATTCAGTCCTTCATGGGAGCGATCATGGCAGTCGGCATTTCGGTCGCGAACTCCATCCTCCTGGTCAGCTTCGCAGAACAGGCAAGGCACCAGAATGAAGATGTCGAAACCGCGACCCGGACGGGAGCAACGAGCCGCATTCGGGCAATTTTGATGACAGCGACCGCCATGATATGCGGCATGATTCCCATGGCAATTGGCTTTGGAGAAGGAAGTGCTCAATCCGCTCCGCTTGGCAGGGCTGTTATAGGCGGACTTGTCTTGTCTACATTGGCGACCCTCACGGTGCTTCCGGCTATCTACGCGTTGCTGCAACGCAAAGCGTCCACCACCTCAAATTCACTCAATCCCGAAGATCCATCGAGCCGATACTATGTTCATCCATAAACGCATCTGCCTTGTCTTCCCTTTGGTGTGCTGCCTCTCCGCCTTCTCTCAGAGTCTTGCGCACGTGGAGATGGTAAAGGTCGAGAGCCGTCCATCCGCTCGAACGGTGCCTCTGACGGCGGAGCTCGCTCCATTCCTGCAGACTGATATTGAAGCCCGCGCTCCTGGATATGTGGAGAAAGTACTAGTTGATCGGGGCAGCCAGGTCCACAAGGGGCAGCTATTGGTTCAGCTCTCCGCGCCAGAAATCAATTCGCAGACGGCAGCTTCAGAAGCAAACCTCCATCAGGCGGAAGCCGAAGCTGCGCAGGCCGAAGCTCAAGAAGCCGCAGCCGAAAGCACCTCGGCGAAGCTGCAAGAGGCTGCTAAGACTCCCGGTGCCGTAGCGGGCAATGAACTGTTGCAGGCCCAAAAGCAGCGGGATGCGGCGCAGGCATTAGTCGATAGCCGAAGGGCCGCGGTTCGGACCGCAAAAGAACGTCTCCAGGCGAGCCAAGCAATGGAGTCGTATCTTCGAGTGATCGCTCCGTTCGATGGAATGATTACCGACCGATTCGTGAATCCTGGAATGCTGATTGATGGCGGTCATACTCCGATGTTCAGACTCCAGCAGGTTGCGCATCTGAGATTGATTGTGCCCGTTCCGGAGACCTATACCGGCTCGATCGTCAAGGGAACATCGGCGGTCTTCCATGTTCCGGCACATCCTGGAAAAAGTTATTCAGCGAAAGTTGCACGAATCCCAAATGCTCTCGATCAGCAGAGCCGGGCCATGATGGTTGAACTGGATGTGTACAACAAAGACGGAGGCCTGGCTCCTGGCATGTACCCAACCGTTGATTGGCCGGTAGGAGGTATTGGAGAGAATCTTCTCCTTGTTCCCGCGACTAGCGTCGTAACCACAACTGAGCGAACGTTCGTGATCGCGTCGGTTAATGGTCGAGCACACTGGATTGATGTGCGAAAGGGCCCGCCTATTGGGGACAATGTTCCCGTCCGAGGTCAAATCTTTGCTGGCCAATCGATCGTCAAAAGGGCTTCCGATGAGATTCGCGAAGGTGCGCCGCTCAGCTGATAACTCCGGTTTCTCAGCCGCTTGAGAATCACTCGCGCGATAAGTTACGAAAACGCTTCTGGCTATCCGTTTCCGATCAACCCCCAGCCTCCTGCGATGCCCGGTCAAATTGCCTTATCCGCTGATGAACGGTGTATGTAGGTGAGCAGGATCGATAATGCTTTGAAGCTGCGGATCGCTGGTCGTGGGCTCGAGAAGTCTTCGTGGATGCCGAGGTCGTCGCGCAGCCAGGATATATAGATTGATGCACATCTTATACGGATTCGGTGGTCGCCTTACCAATAGCTGGTTCGTTCCTGGGCAGCGTGATAAGCCCCAGTTTCTCCGCCCACGTCCGGGGCAGCTTTACGGTCAGACTTGGCACAACACCTCCAGAGAGTTCGACTGAGGTTGAGCCTTCGAACTGGAAGCCCTGCAACTCCAGATAGACGTTCTCTTCGTCGAATACCTCGTTGTATAGATGGAACGCTGTTGGTTACCATTGTCGGTTTCGTGTTGTATTGTCGATTTGGTGCTCATTGCTTGCAGTCCTTTGCTTTTGTTGCTTTGGACGGATGAAAACTATCATTAGAGCGCAAGACATGCGCGAGCACCTTGCTACACACGGTTACCTGAAACGGTCAATCTCGGCTCCCGCTCTGGAGACCACAAAATGATCGGTGCATCTCGTAATCTCCTCGCAGCCTGTGACCGGATAGTGTTTTGCATGCGCCAAAGCCCAGCGATAAATGGCTCGCCGCTTGTTATCCTTGGGCTGATGGCACGATCTTCCTGCCCATCGGCAGTAAAACGCCATCCTCGTCGCAGAATCCTACGTCAATTCCCTTCGCGGGCGAACGAGTCCGGCTCGCATGAACTGGTTCGAGAACTCTATAACAAGTCCCCCAGCGCTAGGATCGCTTCCGGACAGGTTTAGTGCGTCGAAGTTCTTGCAGAAGCAACTGCAGACTTATACGGCCAACCCGGTAACTCTTTGGTCGGATTAAAAGCTTGTTCGGGGGCATTTCCTTGGCCAAGCTAGATGCGTGGTGTTTATTGTTAAAAACTTAATTCGAGCAAAACGTCTGTCCCGTACAAAAGTTCCGAGTCCACTCAGCTACGAGCCATCCATTCGCTGATGCGAGCGTGAAAGCTGCGGCTCATCGCAATTTTTTGACCGTCCACCAGCACGACCGTAAACTCTCCACTGGGTTCAGTCCGCACTTCCTTTAGATACTGCAAATTGACGATCGCGGAACGATGCACACGAAGGAACATTTGCGGGTCAAGCTTCTCTTCCAGATGGCTCATGGTCTCGCGCAGCAGGTGCTTTTCGGTTCCGGTGCAGATGCGCGCATAGTTCTCTTCCGCTCTGATCCAACGGATATCCGAGACAGGAAGAAACAAAATACGGCCGTGAGATTTGAAGACGATGCGTGTCGTGTAAGCGGGAGGATACTGGGTGCGGCCATTGCTTCGCCCGGCATTTTCCTTTGAGGTGTAAATCTCTTCACGGGCGCGTTGCACTGCCGAATGCAAACGCTCGGAGGTGAAGGGCTTTAGCAGATAGTCGACTGCGTGTATCTCGAACGCGCGCAATGCGTAGCAGTCGTATGCGGTGGTGAAGATGATGCGGGGCACAACGGAGTCGCTACCGACAGAGAGTTTGCCGATGATATCGAAGCCGTCCATGCCTGGCATTCGAATATCGAGAAAAAGTAACTCCGGTGCAGTAGCACGCACTAGGTCGATCGTTTCGGAAGCTGACGCTCCTTCACCAACAATTTTGATCTCAGGCTCGTCGCGAAGCAACTGGCGCAGCTTCTGTCTCGCTAAGACTTCATCGTCCGCCAAGATAGCGTGGATCATCATGCACCAAACCTTGTCAGCGTCTCTGTAGGACTAGCAGAGAACTGTAGTGGGAGCGTTATAGTTACCTCGACCTGATCCCGTGCGACCTCGCGTATACAAAATGTATGTTGATCTCCATAGTGCAGCTGCAGGCGGCTCTTAATGTTGGCCAGCCCGACGCCTTGACCGTCAGAGGGTTTGGAGGGATTCGAATTCAAGCCTGCACCGTTATTGAGAACACTCAGCTTCAGGCGCGATTCTTTTCTTGATGCCTCGATGTGAAGCAGGCCATTGCTGTCGAGCCTGGAAAGGCCATGAGTGTAGGCGTTTTCGATGAGCGGTTGGAGAATCATTGCAGGCACAAGAGCATCATGCAACTCCGGATGTACCCATAGTTGCTGGTGGACACGGCCTGTGAATCTGCGCTCCTGCATTGCGAGATACATCTCCACAAACTCCATTTCGTCATTGAGACGAATGAACTGCACTGCGCCGCGCTCGAGGGTGATACGCAAGAGGCTGCCGAGTTGTTCCAACATTGTGTCGGCGGCAGCGATGTCGGTCCGCATGAGGCTGGAGATGCTGTTCATGGTGTTGAAGAGGAAATGCGGATTCAACTGCATGCGGAGAGCGGCTATCTGGGCCTGAGCCAGTTGCACCGACAATTGAGCGGCCGCAGCCTCTTTCTCACGGAATTTATGGTAGTAGCCTACGCCGCGAAAGAGGGTGAATGCACCCCAGAAGATGACCATGTTGTCGACAAACTCTGCGTCTAAATGAAACGCCAGCCTGTGCCAATAAGTCATGTGCGGGCGGTTGAGCGGGAGTTGCGGGAAGCAAGCGACCCAGATCATCTCTTCCACAACACTGGTAACTATGCTGAGCGGAAGCACATGCGTGACAATACAGGATGTTTTTACCCGTTGAATCCGGGGCCCACACCATCTCCACAGCAACCAGCAGATGACACCCCACAAAAAATATTGCACCCACCATGCTGCAAAAAGGATGCCTATGCCGATACGGTAGCTCCATAGGCGCATAGTCATCCACTCCTGCAGGGCGAACAGGGTGCCCAGCAGGACCGACGCGCCCACAAAGATTACCGGATGCATGAAGAGTGGTTGTGCGCGTGTGCGACTTGTTGGCGGAAGGTTCAGGTAATCATCCTCTGCCTTCTTCCTTTACGGACGAATAGGAATGCAACCACACATTCTATTCCCCGGCCTTGTCACGAGGCGGGCACGTAGAGCAGTTGACCAGCGTGAAGACCAGCCGTCGAGACTGCAAGTGCTGATGCGGGAAAGCGTTGCCGCTTGTCACTGTCTTTATTGACGAAGAGAAGAGGGGTGCGGTGCAGCCTGTACCAGGTATTTGCATCCGAGTCGAGCGCTCCGACCAGCTGAGTCCCCAGCCTTTTTGCCAGCGTCGCCAGGTCGTATTTGACCAGGCTCATCGCCAACTCTCCACCTTGGAGAACGGCCGTACGGAAGTGAAGGTAGGCAGCTTTGCTGTCTGCGGGAACACCTTTGCCGTCGCGTGCAAGGGCTCCGAGCACTACGGAAGATTTCCAGTAACCTGCGCTCGCTGCGGTTTCCAGGAGGGATGGTCCCTCCTGTGGAGACGTTGCTAGATCAGGATGGTTGACCAGGAGCAGGCCCACCGAGTGAATGGCCGGAATGTACCCATCGGCGGCAGATGAGCGCAAAAAAGCCTCGGCTTTGCGAAGATCGTGGGGATGGTCGGCATCCACCGAGAAGAGTGTGCCGAGATTGTAGGCGGCGACAGGATCATGGAACTGCGCGCCGGTTTTGTACCAGGTTTCGGCGGCTGCTTTATCCTGCTTCACACCGATCCCAAAGTAATAGAGGTCGCCCAGATAACTGGCGGCTGCTCCGTCTCCCCTGCTGGCCGCTTCGCGAAAGAACTGCATGGCCAGCTCCTCATCTTTAGCCACACCGAGTCCCCATACGTACACTACGCCAAGGTTCACTTTGGCTCTGGTGAGGCCAGAGGCGGCGGCGAGTTGGTACCAGTGCAAGGCACGTGCTTGATCGACCGGAACACCTATGCCAGCCTGATAGAAGAAGCCGATCTCATTTTCCGCCTCAGGATCTCCGGCTTCAGCGGCTTTTTGGTACCAGTACGCGGCCTGCTTCGCATCCTGCGTTACTCCGTTGCCTGTGAAGTAAGCCGCGGCCAGTTCAATTTGTCGAGAAGCGTAGCCCTTTTGAGCATCTGCCTTTAGCTGAGTGATATCTATTCCCTCTGCTGAAGCCGCGTAGCCTACAAGCAGGGTTACACCGATAGCGAGTAACAGGGCTCTTACGAGTTTTACGGAGACCAAGAGAGGGTTGCTAGTTGTTCGAACCATGATTTCCTCCAGCTTGTGGGATCTGGCCATGTCTCTGGGTCTTTCAACTAACTACATCCCATGAAGCGTAGCCGGCGCTACATAGACTTGCGCGATTACGGGCGGGTGATCGGTTGGTTTCATGATTATGGGATCACTCGTCACCTGCAAAGACAACTCAACGACACTGGCATGCTGTTGATCGTGGCCAGGAGCAACTCGTCACATAATTGGAACTAATGTAATCGCGCCGCTCTTGTCTGCCTGGCAATTTCGTTGAGAGGCGGAAGTGTAGTTATCGGTTCCGCTGAATAATTTTTCTGACAATAAGTCACTGGCCTCGACACAGGAACTTACTGTGCAACCATACATCTGAAATGTGTGCTGACTAGCTGACATGTGACGGATAGCGGCGCGGAGTGACGAAGCTAGCTAAATTCGGGAAGAATGTGAGTCGGCGGAGAATAAATGAACTGTTGAATCCTTTCCGCAGGCGGCGTCTCCCATCAGTCATCAGTCGCAGTAATCAGTTCTCGGTGCGCGGAGATTCGTCACCTGCAAATCGACCCGCAGATTCTGCCGTTTGTCACATTCTGCGGGGCACTCGTCACAACGCTGTTGTTGACCCAGAAGTTAGGCACATAATGCACTGCACCGGGTTGCGGGTTGTGAATCTGTTTGCCTTGCAAGACGATCCATGCTCCGGGAGAGTGCGAAACAGCACGCGGCACGAGCAGTAACTGCCTTCGCTACGAGTGGCTCAGATGTGACTTGAAGTCAACGATACGAAGGCCTTGAAGCCTTCCATTTTGCGATGATTCGGAGTCGGAACGGAAGGCCGGCTCGCATCAACACTTGAAGGAGTCCAGCCATGTTCAAACGCATCTCGGTTCACGCGTCGATTCTTTTCGTCCTGCTTTTCCTGTCTGTTTCTCCAGCTCTGCTAACAGCGCAGACCGATTCCGGCATCGTGTCGGGACTAGCGGTCGATCAAAGTGGGGCTCTCGTCTCCGATGCTACGGTAACGCTCACCAATACGGGGACAAACGCTGAACGGACGGTGACTACGAATCATAGTGGCGAGTACACGTTTCCTCCTGTGGCTGCCGGCATTTATACGGTCAGGGCGGACGCTCCAGGCTTTCAGCGGTTTGAGGCGCGGGTCGAAGTCACTGTTGGTGGGCACGCGACGGTTCCGATAAAGTTCGCTCTCAGTGGTGCGCAACAGACAGTGACCGTGATTGATCAGGGCGGGACGACCGTCAATACGCAGACTCAGGAAGTGTCGCAGATCGTGAGCAGTGTCCAGGTCTCGGAGCTGCCCAGCCTTACTCGCAATCCCTACGATTTTGTCTCGATCTCCGGCAATATCAGCTCTGGAGACAAAGTAGCGCAGAGTGGCGCGACAAAGACCACCGGCGATCAGAATGACACGACGCGTGGCGTTGGATATTCGCTCAACGGCCAACGGTCCAGTGGCACAGAGATCCTGTTGGATGGGGTTGAGAATGTTGACTCCTACGTGACCGGCCCCGAGGTCACGGTGCCGATCGATGCGGTGCAGGAGTATCGCATTACGACCAGCAACTTTGAGCCACAGTACGGTCGCGCGTCAGGCGGTGTCGTCAGCGTCGTTACCAAATCGGGGACCAATCGATTTCATGGGGGCGCCTGGGAGTTCAATCGCTTGGCGGCCTATACTGCCAATACTGTTCAGAATGCGCAGAGTGGGGTGCCGAAGGGCGGCTATACGCGCAACCAGTTTGGCTACGACGTCGGTGGACCAATCTTGAAAGATCGACTGTTCTTCTTCCAGAGTACTGAGTGGGTGAGGGTGCGTAGCGCGGGCAATCAGATCTCGTTGGTGCCGACGCCGCAGTTCTTGGCGGCCTCCAATTCGGCCACGCAGGCCTTCTTCACGCAATATGGTTCTCCGGCTCCGGCTTTTACCCAGACGTTGAGCAAGGACGACGTAGTGGCTTCGGGTGTGACTCCGACTGCTGGTGGGCCGTTTGATCTTTTGTCGGGAAGCACGCCGGTGTTCGGAATAGCTCCGTTCACTTCTCCTACCAACGCCGGAGGTGGCTCTCCGCAGAACACGTATTACTTGATTGGACGTGTGGATTTTAATGCAACCCCAAGAACTCAGATGTACGGGCGGTATGTCTTTTACAACGAGCTGGATGAGACTGGCGCCATGTTCAGTACGCCGTACTCGCAATATAACGTTGGGAGTTCCGAGCGGGATAACGCCGCTCTCTTCGGTCTGACGCACGAGTTTTCCGGTTCCCTGGTGTCCAGCACGAAGTTGAGCTTTACTCGTCACACGCTAAGTCAACCGTTCGATACGTCGCAGCAGCACACCCCTACCTTATTTCTTTATAACAATGCGACGATTGGAGGAAATCTGGTTCAGTTTCCTGGCTTCTACAGTCAGTTTGAAGGAACAGGAGGACTTCCATCCGGAGGACCACAGAATACTGTCCAGATAAGCCAGGACATCGACTGGACGAAGGGTCAACACTCCTTCAAGGCCGGTACTCAATTGCTTTATATCCAGAACAACATCACCTATGGCGCCTATGCGCAGGCAGTTGAGGGGATCGGTACAAGTGCTCCAACGGGACTGGATAACTTTTTGAACGGCACGCTCTCGATCTTTGAGGGCGCCGTTGACCCACAAGGAGCGCTGCCTTGTGTACGGGACTACGCGACTGGCGATCTGGTCCAGACGCCGCAATGCCAGATCACTCTACCCGCGTCGCAACCGAACTTTGCCCGTAGCGACCGGTTCAAGGACTGGGCGGTGTACGCGCAGGATGCATGGAAGATCACACCGCGCTTCACGCTCAACTATGGTGTGCGCTACGAATACTACGGGATTCAGCACAACAATAAGCAGGACCTCGATGCCAACTTCTACTACGGCCCTGGTGCTACGCTTCAAGAACAGATTCGTAGTGGCCAGGTGTTCACGGCTCCTAATAGTCCGATCGGTAAATTGTGGAATCCGCAGTACGGCACTGTGGGACCTCGTATCGGCTTTGCTTACGACATCAACGGTGATGGCAAGACAAGTCTGCGTGGCGGATATGGAATAGCTTACGAGAGGAACTTTGGAAATGTGACGTTCAATGTCATCCAGAATCCTCCCAACTACGCCGTGGTCCAGATCACGACACCCTCGCCTATAACGACGAACAACGCTGGTCCCATTGGCGGCTCCAGCGGAACGGTCCCGCTTCCGCCAACCAGCTTGAGAAATGTAGATGAAAACATTCGTACGGCGGCAACGCAGTTTTATAGCCTGACGGTTGAGAGGCAGCTCGCGAATAACGTCGTTGCATCCGTCGCTTATGTCGGTTCGCGGGGGACACATCTTTACGACGTGAAGGGCTACAACATGCTTGGCGCCGGGAACGTCTATCTCGGCGACCTTGTTCAGGACGCTAGCGGCAACTTCATCTACTCGCGGCTTAATAATCAGTATGGGTCGATCAATAATCGTGGGAGTGAGGGAGATTCTTACTACAACGGCTTGAACCTTGGTTTTCAGATGACAGATCTCGAACGCACGGGGCTCATTATCACGGCCAACTATACAGTCGCGCATTCGACTGACAATCTGAGCTCGACGTTTTCAGAGAGCAATAGCTCGGTGAATGGCATTGGGAATCTTGGTTATCTCGATCCCTTCAATCCTGGACTGGACCATGGGGCATCTGACTTTGACATCCGTCAGCGATTCGTTTTGGCGCCGATTTACAGAACCCAGTGGTTTAAAAATAATCACTCCTTCGCCGGGAGACTCCTGGGAGGATATGAGGTGACTGGTATTTACACTGTCCGCACTGGAACGCCATTCACGGTCTCAGATAGCAGTAACTCGCTGAACCGCAGCGCCGGGGTCGGCATACCTCGCTACACGCCGGGCACAACCATCTCGAACTACAGTTTCACAAAAGCGAAAGATAAGAATGGCTCCGGCGCGAACCTCTACGACCTGGTCTCTTTACCGGCAGCCGTAAGCTACGGAAATCCGGCTCTGGGTGGGATATCCGACTTCGGGCCATATCCCTTTGCAATGACTCATCGGAACGCGTTCTCCGGACCTGGCGCGTGGAACTTCGATCTTGCGGCAAGTAAAAGCCTTCTGATTAGAGAAGGTATTGAGATTGAATTGAGAGCAGAAGGCTTTGATATCTTCAACCACCATAACCTTTACATTACTGAGTCCAATAACGACGTTGCCAACTACGGCTATGATGGCGCAACCATCCCTATCCAGGCAAAGAAAGGTGGCGTCAATGGTGGTGCGAACGATGAGCGTCGCTTCGGTCAGTTTGCTCTGAAGGTTAAGTTCTGAGGCATTCTCCTCAGAGAAACGCCTTCGCCTCCACGGCAGCGGCGTAGGGATTGTTGTTCGAATGGACGATGTATGTCCTAGTGAAACCCTTCAGCGCTGCCAACCGGTCGGCTTGCTCATATGTAATCTGGCGTAATCCTTAGCTTGCTGCAATCCCTGTGTTTGAGAGATCTTGCTCGGGAAAGCGAGAATGATGATTCGAAGGCGAGCAACGCGGATAGAGCTATCTACTGGCGGATCTTCAGATGGGGCGAGCAAGCGTCTGAGAATGGATTAGCCAGGAACGTACCCGCTATTCCAGAGACAAGAATGGTTCCGTCGGAGTTGAAGTGTGCGGAGCGGAACTCCTCTTCTGGGAGATCGTTGAGCCTCCTCCAGCTTTCACCACTGTCCTGACTGGTGTAGACGCCTGTGAGCGAGGTCACGACCTCTCGGTTTGGTTTGGACGGGTCGACCTCTATGCTGTAGGCCCGAACGTTGGAACCTGTTTCATCTGTGGTTCTGTGCAGTAGAAATCTTGCATTGGTGACTCTCCTTACGGTGCCCGGACCTGAAGGGTTATAGACACCCCAGCATGCAGCTAAATGAAGACCGCCCACGACACTCATTCCATGGATCGCAGAGTCAGGGCCCACTCCCTCGATGCGGCTCCATTTCATGGAGTGGAGGTTGAGAAGATAGACCTGATCGCCGGTTCCCACATAGAGGAAGCCTGGATCCAGTTTTTTTGAATCATCAAACTGGGCGGAGAGAAGATCCATCTTGGTTGGAAGATGAAGGATGGGCCCTTCTTCGATCCATGATTCATCTTTATCTTTGTGGTAGCGGAAGAGCTGAGGCTCGCGGTCAAAGTAGCCATAACCGATAATGAGATGATTTCCGTCGGCCGTTAGTTCGACCACATTTGCCCTGATGGGATCACCTGCTTTTTTCGTAATGGGCGTCTTGGGAGGTGAATCAGGAACGCGAGGACCGACAATAGGTTTCACCAAGCTATCCGATTTATTTGGTTGAGGAAATACCTGAAAGGCTCCCCGTTGCGTTGTGATCACAAAGTAGGTTCCACCAGGAGACACAATAAATCCGTTACGCAGCCCTTCACCGATGCGCGCATCGAAGTATCTGGAATCCACTCGTGCGATCTGAGTCCATGTCGCGCCGCCATTGGTAGATTTCGAGATGTACATGGCTCGATCCTGGGACGGGACCTCACTGCTGAGGTCTGCAGTAAGACCCCAAATTACGTCGGGATCGCTGGCGTCAGGATCGGGGTCGCTGGCTATGGCTTCGATAAAATCACTTGCGAACCGATGACTTCCTGGAAGGCTGGTTACTCGATGAACGAAACAGCTGTCTGTGTCACTTCCTGAATTGGCCGGCGACGAGTTGGTGACGACAGCGTGGTTCGGTGCGGGAGTTTGAGGTGGTGAAGTCTGTCCCGTCCCCGTCAAGGGAAGCGCCAGCATCAGGAATAGACTTCTCCCGCTGCGGGCGACGCGACTTGTGTGTCTGTGTGCCATAACCAGAACGCCTTCGATTTGGCTGGAACCAACACCTCAAATTTACTTCAAGGTGCAGGATCTGCCGAGCGTATCTGGGTGATTGGCGGGAATCAGTCTCCTGCAACTGCCATCTCGTAGTGATTCCCTGTTTGACTACGGAGGGACTGCTCGAAGGCGGCGATCTGTGTTTCGATATTAGACTCCGCGTTTCGTCGTTTGACAATGTCTTCGCGATAACGACGCAGGAAGTAGTCGATCGTCTCAACGCGAATACGGATTGAACCAGAGGGTTTGTTTTCATCTAGATCTTTGAAGGAGAAATAGGGTGTGCCTGACTGTTCGATGATGCCTTCGATGACCCCGTAGATCGGGGCGTCGTGACCGCATTTGAAGCTTGAGACCTCGAGAGCGACCAGATTTGGATGGCGAGCCGTGAACTTCGCTGCCCACACCTTATGGTTGGTGCTGGTCGAGTAGCGATTCTTCCACACATCACTGATGTCGAGGGGATGGGTGATAAGACCTGCACGAACCTCTTCTCCGAAGAGACGGTCAAGCAGGTCTTCGTCGAGAGGCAAGGTGCTCTGTGAGAAGACCGGGTAGCCGAGCTTCTGAAACTCCTCCATGATCTCGTGGTTCAGGCCTGGGTCGTGGTGGTAGACGCGACCCAGCATGACGATGCCAATGCGGTCTTCGCGTTCGAGCTGGTCGAGCGTCTCACGCGCTTGTCGCCGGATGTCGGCTTCGCACTCGTGCAGAGATTTGAAGCCTACGGCGATGGCCCGCTCGTTCTCTTCCCTGGTGAGGCCGAGGATGGGGCCCCAGGTCTTGAACATCTGGTCCGCGCAGATTTTTTCGTCCTGGAGGTTCAGGATTGGATCGAGGTAGAGGACATTGTTTTCGGCAAAGATGTCGCTCTCTTTGGTGAAGGCAGCTTTGACCGTCTCCGGTGTTGCGGTCACGGTCGGGCAGGCGTTCGAACCGGTTAGATTTACGAGATGCGAATGCAGTACGTCGTACATTGGGAACCAGATTGCGTGAAGAGGCTTCTTCGTGTGCTTGGCAGCTAGTAAGTTATAGACGTGAGCGATCCCGATCTTCGATGGGTAGCAGGGATCGATGGCGCCTCGACTTGCGCCCGCGCGGTATAGCTCGGGAGTCGTGTAATCGGAGTAGATTATGTTTTCGGATTTCAGTCCTAGACTAGTGAAGTATGCGTTGAAGAATGGCGCGTAGGTGTAGGTATTCAGGAGACGTGGGATCCCGACGCGGAAATCTTTACGCTGCGTCATTCGAGCGACTCGTTCTTTAGTGGCCTTTGAGATGAACAGACCTTTGGTGGACGGCAATGGGTCCGAGACAACCCCCACGTCACGTTGACGGAAGACATCGTGGGCCGCGATGTCGACGTAGTTCGGATTGACGGCTTTGATTTCGTCGATGTCGGCCTTGATGTCCTTCATCTCGTCGAGATCTTCTACGGTTCCCTTTTCGCAGGTTGCGATGATCAGACGCTGTTCACCCTTTCGTAGAGGAACTTTGGTTTTACGAGGCTGGAATTCTACGGGCTTTGGTAGTTCGACCACTTTGCTTGATCCGGGCGCAAGTTGGATCTGAACGAGAGGCTCGATCTTGGCCTTGAACACAGATGGCGAACTGAGGCTTCCACTTGTGCTGCATGACCCGTGAGATTCGACGGGAGGGAGATTGGCTTCGATTTGTTCGAGCGGCGGCAGAGTATTCATGACCTCCGCAACTTCTGCCGGAGTGGCAGCACGATCTTCATGGACAGCATGGGGGTGAGAGTGTTCGGAGTTTTGTTGTCCGGTTACGTCGACGTCGATGAAGGTTCTAAGGCAGTTGTTTTTGCAGAAGTAGCAGCGCGTGTCTTCGTTGCGCGTAGTGCGATAGCGAATGTTCGCGACAGCTTCGAGGCCGACGAATGTGGTTTTCCGACCGTTGCGCCAGAGACGCAGAGACTCCTGGGCCGCACCGATTGCGCCGGATTCGCCACAGTGCTCGTGCACGATGATCTCCGGCTCTTTGCCGTTGGCGCGGAAGCTTGATTTGATGAAGTCCACTTCGGCTTTGACTACGGCGAGATTATTTTGCGTTCCGCCTTGAAGCACGAAACGTGAACCGAGAGCTGCCAGATTTGGGATGCTGGCTACGTATAGAAAGACATTTTTGGGTAGCACATCTGCTAGACCTGCGAGGATCTCCTCCGAGCGCCAGCCTTGACGTTGGAAGTTAACGATGTCCGACTGCATGAAGACAGCGCAACCGTAGCCGAAGGATGGCATTGATTTTGCGGAGAAGGCCAGATCGGCGAACTCCTCGACTTTCATGCCGAATCCCTCGACAGTCGATTGCAGGAAGTATCCGTTCCCTGCTGAGCACTGAGTGTTTAGTTTGAAGTCTTTTACGCGACCGTCTTTTAGGACGATGAGTTTGATGTCCTGGCCCCCCACATCCACGATGACGTGGGGATCTTCATAGAATTTCAGCGCTGATTCTGTATGGGCCACGGTTTCGACGAGCGCCACATCTGCGTTTAAGACATCCTTGATGATGTCCTTTGCGTAGCCGGTTGAGCCGACGCCGAGCACCTCGAGGGTTGCGCCCTTGCTCTCGATCTGTTCGCGGAGATGCTCAAACATCTCGATCGTATCCTGAATCGGATTGCCGTTTGAAAGCTGGTAGGTCTTGCAGAGAATCTCTCCATCCGTACCGAGTACGACTGCCTTAGTCGAAGTGGAACCGCCATCGATTCCGACGAATCCGGAGACGACTTGACCTGGCAGAAACTCCGCCGGGGTGAACTTCTTTCTCTTGTACTCGGACTTGAAGGCAACGAGTTCTGCGTCCTCTGCGACGAGGCCCTTTCCTCCTGATATGGCCTTCTCTTCTGCGCGACCGTAGTCGATGTAATAGACAAGCTTGTCGGCGCCAAGATATCGTCCTACCTCTGACTCTTCCTCTCTACCGAACTCGACCGATCCCAGAGCCGCGAAGTATTGGGCGTTTTCAGGGACTTTGATCAACTCTTCGGGAGTCATGCCGTCGGGAATCTCAACCTTGCGCTCCTTCCACATACGCGGAATGTTGGTCTGCCACGCTTCGCGCATGCCGCGGATGAAACCGTTCGGGCCACCAAGCAGAAGGACGTGGGGACGGAGCGTGTGCCCGCGAGTTAGGACGCTGAGATTTTGCAGCACGATGGCTTCAAAGAGCGAGGCCATCAGTTCGTCCGAAGGGGTGCCGGTTTTCTGCAGGCCGTTGATGTCGGTTTCAGCAAAGACACCGCACTTCCCTGCTACCTTGTGCAGCTTGATGTCGTGGTATCCCTGATTTGCGAGCTCTGCTGCAGGAATTTTCAGCTTGGCGTTGATCTTGTCGATGACCGCTCCTGTGCCGCCGGCGCATTTGTCGTTCATCGATGGGATCTTCTTCTTGCGGCCCGTCTCTTCGTCGTCTTTGAAGACAATGATCTTCGCGTCCTGTCCGCCTAACTCGATGACGGAGTACACCTCGGGATGAAGTTTTTCGACTGCGAGTGAGACAGCATGGACCTCCTGGACGAACTTCGCACCGATCATCTCGGCGATTGTTCCCCCGCCGGATCCTGTGATGAAGATGCGTGTATTACCCGGTGAGATTCCGGTGTCCGCTTCCATGCGGCGCAGGAACTCGAGGACTTTTTCTGGTTGGCGTGTCTCGTGACGCTGGTAGTCCTGCCAGATGGTCTTGTCAGACGCGGCATCGACCACAATCGCTTTAACGGTTGTAGAACCTACGTCCAGGCCAACCAGAAACTGGTCCATTCTCTTCTCCTCTATGACGATTCTTTGAATGGAGAGCTAGACTGCTTACGCCACTTGCTGCAGTGGCGCAGACGTGCGGGCCGTTCGACGATAAGCGCTATCTTTGTCGATGAGGTCGCTGACGTGCAAGGCAAACTGGGCTGCAGTCCCCGCGATGCCGTTCCGATGCGGGACCTTATAGAGCGCTTGTTTCAGGATGGGATGATGCTCGACGTAGGCTCGCAGTTCTTCGAGTGATTTCCCTGTCTGCTCCAGAACACCGTCGAATTCAGCGCGCGCTTTAGCCTTGGCTTCGGCGAGTGCCATTTGAACTCGGCTGTGCGCGTTCACCTCGCCCTCGCCGGAGGTTTCGATTGGAAGAAAGATCATGTCTTTGTACTTATTCACGACTCTGGATTGAACTCCGTCCGATTGTGTGGAGGGCATGCAACCGAAGGGTTTCAGAGCGAGGACCATGTGGCATAGGTGATTCACGGTGTAGTAGACGTTCTTGCCAACTTCCATGTAGCCCTCTCCACCGCGAGCTAGCTGATGGTAGAAGGGATGTGCCAGGCGCGAGAGTTCTTTTTGCGGGATCAAATGGTGGGCCGTGTCTCCCAGATGTTTGATCGTGCGGTGATAGAAGAAAGTCCACATGGCGCTGCCGGCGCTGAGGCCTCCGGTTTTTTTGAATACTTTGAAGTCGTTTGCGAGCCTTTTTTTAAGTTCGTACCACTTGGGGTCGCGGTAGGGAGCCTCGGCGTCGGCGCGGGCCTTCGCTCCTTCTTTGGCGACGTACATCATGTATGCGATCCAAGTGGCGATCGGTTCGACCAACACCTGCGCGCCTTCCTTTTCAAGGAAGGCAAACATGTTGAAGTTGCCGTCCCCTTCGGTGGTCTGAGCCCAGAACTCTCCGGTAATCTTTATGACTGGCTTTACGCGAAGGCGGTCTACTTGGATTGCGTTGATGCTGTCGCGGCATGCGTGCAGCGCATCCACATACTCCTTGCCGTATAGATTATGACCGACCTTCCCAAGAGTGCAGCCAATGCCGGATAGTATCTTATTCTTCTCGATGTATGGTCTTGCCCACGCTGGGGCCGCCTCCATGATGTGCCACCGCTTGCGGTCACGCAAAGTGTCGGTTAATACCTTCACCGAATCATGTATGACGCGGTCTGTCTCGCCTTTATTAACTTCGAAGGGGCGCACCTGGTAGACCAGTTCGTTGATTACGTCTCCGAGATTGAGGGCATTCAACATTCCCATTCCAAAGTCGACTGAAAATTTTAGACCGGGCTCTCCGCTTGCGGCCTTGATGCCGTCGGTTTGTTGAAATAACAGCACGCGAAAGCCCTCGAAGCCCGCATTTTGAAGGGCAAATCGGTACTCAGCTTCATACATGCCAAAGCGGCAAGGTCCGCAGGATCCTGCCGTGAAGAAGACATAGTTATCGATAATCTGTTTACGCGTCTGGCCTTGTTGTTCCAGCATCTGAAGATAGCGCACCAGATTGCCCACAGTGAAGTAGGTCGGATTGCACTGTCCGTTGTTGCCGAACTCCTTCCCTGCCTGAAAATCAGCGACGACCGGTGTGGGAATGTTCTCGCAGCGATAGCCGCTGCCGTGGAAGACCGCCTTGATCATCTCCTCGTGCTTCCAGGTGAGTCCGCCAAAGAGAATCGTAACGTAGTCGCGTTCGTCCGCCTTGAATGTGCGCTCTATCGGCTTTTTGAACTCGCGCATGCGCGCCAATCCAGCTTCGGCACGAAGACGGGCACGTTCGGCGTCGATACGAGCCTGGATCTCTACTTCGAAGTCGGTTTGAACGATCTCTTCGATTTCCGGCATTTGCGTCTCCTTATACTTACTCTGTGGTTTTTCGATGGGTCGGATCTCGGGATTTCTTCGGCGCTACATCTGGCCTTTCACTCCCTGGAATCCGTGAGCCAGCTGTTTGAAGAAATATTTGATGACACGCTGGTCGTTGTAGCACCAGCCCAGGATGTGATTGAGAGTTGAGAAGCAGTGCGTCTGGCAGGTCTCTTTCTGATGATCGAGTTGCTTGGTTTCGAATTTGTGATTACCGACCACGCCCCAGTCATAACTCGCTGTGTACATCGGGAAACAAGGAGCCAATGTTCCGTCGACGCGAATGATCATTGAGTTTTGACCGGCGCGGCAGTTCCAGGGAAAGTGGTTCCCTTTCATGAAGTCGACCATCTGCCAGAGGCGCGAGTTGGAGTTGACCATCTTGTACCCGGCGTCCTGCTTCTGGGTCAACCACTGAATCGTCTCTTCGACAGCGGGCCAGTCATCCTTGGTGATGTAGGTGACGTTGTTGGCTGCGTGCTTGAAGTGCTCGTCCTGTTCAAGGAGCGGAGACTCGTTGATGTGATAGTCGGTCGCGATACCGTTGTCATGAGCTATCTCGGTCAGCTCTCGGACATCGTCCAAATTGTTGCGGCAGATGTTGATGTTGAGGAAGACGGAGTATCCGTATCCGTACTGCTTTCGTACGAGGTAGTCGAACTGCTTGCGAATCGGAACAAGCGCCTTCGGCAATCCTTGTTTTACGTCGACTGCGTCGACGGCGATGTTGAACGTCGACATGCCTGCGTCAGCCAACTTGTCGATCACATCGGTGCGCAAAAGGCGCGCGTTGGTGGGGAGATAGATCCAGAAGTTCTTCTTCGCCGCGTAGTAGGTAATGCGGTGAATCAAGTCGGGCCGGAGAAGGGGTTCGCCTCCCATGTAGGCAAGTACCCGGCACCCTGTACCGTGAAGCCAGTCGATGGACCGCTTCGCCGTATCCTCAGTCATTCCCTTCACTTGATTGTCGAAAGCCCAGCAATAATGGCAGTCGAGATTGCACTTGAATTCAGTGAAGAGGTATGCGATGAGTGGATGGAAGTCGCCTGCAGTGACTCTCGAACGAACATAAGGGAAGAGCCAGCCCTGCATTGCATGGTAGATCTGGCCGGGAGCCCATTTGCGCTTTTCAGGTGTGACCCACCCATCATTCCAATCGATTGGTCCGAGAAGTTCAGGATGCTGCGGAAACACAGGGTCGGGAAAAGTTTGTGGTGTTCCGACGGGCTGCAAGCCCGGTGTGTTTGCGGTGGATTTGGTGAGTAGGTCGTGCAATGGGACATCAAGCCGAAAGCTCGGTGGTGGTTCGGTGTGTTCCTCGAGGTGCATCCGGGCCCCCCTTTGAAAGATAGAGACACTATTCCGAGATACTGGAAGATGGAGCGCTTAGTCGCAGGTACGACCCACCCAGAGCAACCGCAGGGCCACACGATCTACAATTTTGTTTCGACCGTAAACTCTTGATGACAAAAGAGGCAATGTCTGTCGTACTCTATGGAAGACGCAGGGATCCGACGATGTATGCCAGCCTGTTGACTGGGTGCCAATCAATTGGCAGCCATATGCCGATCTGAGTTACGCTGTTGGTTGACGCAAACGGGAAGTCCCGAATCTATCAATGTTTGCCACTTTAATCCTCTAATTTTCATCTATCAGAAATCGATGGAAGGAGGGAGGTTATCAGTCGGGTATGAGGAGTTCGCCTCTCCACCATATTTCCCCGGTCGATATCGCTACAAACGTCGAACAAATGGGGGATCTTTTACGCTTCGCGCACAACCTGGATGCTTATCGCGATCCGGAACAACTTTTGCGTTGTCTGCCGGCGGAACTGTCGTCTGTTGTGGTCTCCAATACGACTGCGTTGATTCAGATGACCGGTACGGATCTTTCCTGGTACGCGGTAGACGGTGAGACATCTGCAATCGGCCTGGAAACCGATCTGCCGCAAAGGCGAGATGAGATCAGTGAGTTTTTAACCGCGCATCAGCAGCCAGTCGTTTTGGCATCGCTTGATAGGGAGGCCAGATTTCCTGGGATTGTTCGATTCTTCCGCACGCACGGAAATCAATCGCTTTGTGTACTTCCTCTAAATAAGGCAGGCGGTCGCGCGGGGGCTCTCTGCTTTGCACGAAAGGAACCTGATGGCTTCTCGGAAAGAGAGGTCGGCCTTCTCTCTTTCTTATCGGACTATGTTGGTTTGGCGATTGACGACAGACTCAACCTGGCACATTCGGAGGCCGTTCGAGCCCAGTTGGAGAGCGAACAGACCAAGCTTAATCTCATTCTCGATCTGAATAACAGCGTAGTTTCCAACCTGGAACTTGGAGAAGTGCTTCGGTCCGTTTCGCCAAATATTCGCAAAACCATGCGGCTGGAAGGCGTAGCTGTCATGCTACCCGATACTGCACACGAACATCTTCAACTCTATGCCGTGGATTTTTCAGATCGTAAAGAGAATCTTTTCCAGCACATGTCGGGGCCAGTCGAAGGTTCACTCGCGGGGCAGGTCTTTTGCTCCGGGAAGCCGTGGGTGGGTGATCGCGAAGAGTGGAATATATCTAGTTCTGAGAACAGGGCCAGCTTGGGCGATGGCACGGTGACCATCTGCATGATCCCGCTGATCCGTTGCAAGAATGTATTGGGCGTCCTCTGTTTAGCGAGGGCGCAGAAGAGCGGATTCACGAGGGAAGATATTGAATTTCTCTCGCAAATCGCAGGCCAAGTGGCTATTGCCATCGACAATGCATTTGCCTATCAGCGCATTACCGAGCTTTCCGACAAGCTCAGGCAGGAGAAGCTTTACCTTGAAGATGAGATCCGCAGCGAGCTTAACTTCGAGGAGATCATTGGGAACAGTGCTGTGCTCCGACAGGTGCTACGCCAGGTTGAAGCAGTTGCGCCAACTAACTCAACCGTTCTTATCCAAGGAGAGACGGGAAGCGGAAAGGAGCTGATCGCTCGTGCGGTCCACAACCTCAGCCGCCGTCGCACCCACCCCTTTGTGAAGCTGAACTGCGCTGCCATTCCGACGGGTTTACTGGAGAGCGAACTCTTCGGGCATGAGAAGGGAGCATTCACCGGCGCCATCGCTCAGAGGATGGGCCGTTTCGAACTAGCGTCGCAAGGGACCATCTTTCTTGATGAAGTCAGTGAGATCCCTCTGGATCTTCAGCCGAAGCTCTTACGTGTCCTGCAGGAGCGGGAGTTCGAACGGTTAGGAAACTCGCGCACTCTGCGTACTGACGCCCGTCTCATTGCAGCCACGAACCGCGATCTGAATGCGATGGTGGAAGAACAACGGTTTCGATCCGACTTGTTCTATCGGTTGAACGTGTTCCCAATCTATGTGCCACCACTGAGAGAGCGCAAGGAAGATATCCCGTTTCTCGTCAGGCACTTTGCCCAGCATTTTGCTCGCAACATGTCGAAGGAGATCGATACGATCTCGACTGAAACGATGAATTCGATGGTCAGTTATCCGTGGCCCGGGAATATTCGTGAACTTCAAAACGTCATCGAACGGGCGGTCATTTTATCGAAGGGGCCTGAGCTTCAGGTGCCGCTCGCAGGACTGAAGACGAAACCCACCGATGCGAACGGTCAGTTGAACGGAGCTACGACCCTGGAAGAGATTGAAAGAAAGCATATTCTCTCGATTCTGGAGCAGACTAACTGGGTCTTTGCGGGGCCGAACGGAGCTGCCGCAAGGCTTGGAATTAAGCGTCCCACGCTGCAATTTAGGATGCAAAAGCTGGGAATTTCTCGCCCTAGAAAACTTTGAAACTTAAGTTTGGCACGAAAGAAGCGGTGAGAAACGTGCCAACGATCTGGCATCCTGCCAACTTATCGGCATCTACCCGACAGTGTTCGGCACATCGATTTATTACTAATCGCCTCAACTACCAACATCAATAGACTGGTCGCATTTTAGGTATGCGGATTGCTTGCAGAGAGAGATGCCAGGTATACCCTGCGAGGCCGGGGATGAGGTGTGTCGGGACGTCGCCGACTCTTGAGCATGCGATCCGGATGGGAGAATCAGTGATGTAGTGAATCTGGAAGACACTCACCGACACATCGGATTGTAAGGACGAGCAAGATGTTACGAATCACGATGACCGAGGACAAGTCGGAGCAGCGGTGGGTGCTTCAAGGTCGGCTGACAGCATCGTTTCTGGAGGAACTGATAGCAAGTTGGCGCGCCAATCGAGATCGTCGACCAACTTTGAACCGTGTTGTTGATCTCGACGAGGTTACGTGCATCGATAAAGACGGTGAACAGGTCCTCCTCATGATGATCAGGGATAGAGCTAAGTTCGTAGCAAGTGGTTTGTATACCAAGCATCTGCTGGAATCGCTTTCACGGAGCGATGCGAACTCTCAAGTCGAGTCCGAAAAAACGTAGACAAACTAAGACGTCGGATTTGTTTCGATCTGCCTACAGCAGAATCCAAAAACTTTGGCTAGCGCCAGGACTCGATGGTTGCGTGCATCGGGACTGGATGGTTTAGATTGGGGCACGGGTTCGGCAGAAGTATTCTGTTCTCACTAATCTGAATCTGAGACGTCTTATTTCTGGCGAGGTGCCGCTTCGTGTACACAAACCGAATCGTCTGCAGCGTTCGACGCAACGATTCGATACCTTTTTTTGTGATTCTGGTTTGTACTCTGCTGGGTCAGCAGATGCGTTGTCCCGCCCAGATTGGCGGCACCGCAGGAGCAGGCACGTCGATTGCGAGTTCAGGGGCTCCCGACCTGGTCTCCGGGACGGTGATAAATGCTGCCACCGACCAACCGGTTCGGAGAGCGCTGGTTCGGTTGAACAACCGGGCAGTACTAACCGATAGCGAGGGCAGGTTTCGGTTCGAACAGAACAAAGAAAGCAGCGTCAACATTCTGGTTACCAAGCCCGGATTTTATGCCAGCGCGGAGTATGGCGATGCCGGTAATCTCTATCTCCAGTCCAGCCAACTAGCCGCACCGCTTGAACTTCGAATCTTTCCGGAAGCACTGCTCACCGGCGTAGTGCTGGCTCCCGATGGAACCCCGCTTCCAGGTATTTCGGTGAATGCGATCAGAAGTGTGTACGACGATTTGGGGCGTCGTTGGATTCCCGTTGATCAGCGCCAAACAGACTCATATGGACGTTTCCGAATTCCTGTTCCAGCAGGCGAATATCGAGTGCAAACGCACTACTCTCTACTAAATACGCCCATTGCCGAAGCTGTGCTTCCAGTTGCAGTTCCGAGTGGAAGCACAAGTAACGCTTCACCGTTAGTTCGGATTCACAGTGGAGAAGAACAAACTTTTGAGCTGAGGCCAACAGTCAGTCCGATCCGTACCGTCGGAATCTCGCAATCTTCGGCCGATCGAGGTTTCATGAGGGTCTCTGCCCGCGCCAGCGATGGAGACGCGTTGCAGGTCAACTCGATGCTGGAGAATGGCGGCGAGAGGAAGATACAGCTTCCTCAGGGAACCTATGCGTTGACGGTCCGAACGGTGGCCGATATAGATAGTGCCGAGATGGCGGAGACAACGGTTACGGTTCCGGATCACGATATCTCTGGGGTGGTTCTGCGGTTCTCGCCTGTGCCGTCTATTCCGGTGGAGCTGTTGATCGATGAATCTTCTTCGTCCGACATAACTCCGCCTGGACTGCAGCAGCTAGGCCTCAGCCTGCAAAGCGGGCAGACTGATCTGGACGGCGGGTACGCGAGTCTGGGGTTGTCTCCCCGGGCTAATCAGGCCTTCTTCTTCTCGGCTCCTCCAGGCAGTTATCGGTTGGCGGGGCGCAATAGCGGCGCCTGGTATATCAAGTCTGCCAGCTATGGCGACTCTGATCTGCTGGAACAGGAACTGGTCGTAGCGCCGGGAGCCTCCGGCACTCCGATACGCGTTCTAGTCAGCAATCAGACAGGGGCTTTGCAGGGAACGGTGCACCTCGACGGCGCCCCTGTGGCTAGTTGGGTGTGTGTGATTCCGAGAGGCCCAAGCGCACAGGTGGAGTACAGTACCCGCAGCAGTTCGACAGGCAGCTACAGTTTTTCTCATCTCCCGCCCGGAAGTTATCAGGCTATTGCATTTCCGCGACGGCACTCGGCCGACTACCGTGATCCCGAGAGCCTGACGCCGTTTGGTGATCACGTGCAATCGGTTACGGTCAATGCCGGCGATAAATCCACGTTGAACCTTGATGTCGTGCCGGCGACTGAGTGATTCCATGAGATGGAGTCTTGTTGGGCCTCTGTCGCTGCTCTTTGCCGGAGCTTTGTGCGGAGAGATGGGACGGGCACAAACTCGAGCGCAGACGAAACCGGAGATGAAGCACAGTACAGTCGTTACACATTATGCGATCACCGGTATCGTTGTCAGCAGTATTGATGAGAGCCCAGTTCCTCACTGTAGGCTGACACCGAAGCTCGAGGTGCATGGAAGCTTCGGGAATCGCCGCTTCCCTGCCTCGACTGACAGTTTTGCGGCCGATGACCATGGTCGCTTCTCGATTCCGGTACCTTCGGCGGGAGCGTGGAACCTGATGGCGAGTGCTCGCGGCTACGTTACGCAGTCTTATGAAGAACACGGTGCTTTTTCATCGTCGGTTGTACTGACAGCCGATTCGCCGACGATCGATATACGCTTCACGCTCAGTCCCGAGGCCAGCATCAAAGGCCTCGTTCTGGATGAAGCCGGGGAGGCAGTGAGAGATGCACAGATTTCTCTTTCACTGGTGCCACCGCCAATTCCAGGAGGTCCGCCAGCTAACGGAAGCGCGGGAGCGAACGCTAAAACCGATGATCGTGGCATGTATGAGTTGGCGAATCTGTCGCCGGGAAGCTATCGCCTGATGGTTCGGGCTCATCCTTGGTACGCTGAGGCCACGCAGCAAAGTGGATCATCGCTTGATGACGAGCCGCCGCTCGATCCGTCTTTCGACGTCGCATATCCGCCAACCTGGTTTCCAGGAAGCAGCGACGTTTCGACCTCTGAGACGATTGTTCTCCATGCCGGTGATACACGTCAGGCAGACTTTCATCTGGTTCCGATCCCCTCGATCCATCTGAAGATCATCCCACCGACAGGAACTGTTGGGTCGGGGGCGGTCAACGGTCGCCAAGGACAAGCATTTCCGATGGTGGAAGAGATTACTCCGGGTTCAAACGGCCCACGCGCAATTTCGGTTACGACTCGTCGCGACCCACAAGGAGAATTTGATGTTAGCGGATTAACGCCGGGGCTATACCAGGTGCGGCTTTTGATGCCAGGCGAGGAGGCGCGCTCCACGATGGTCGACGTGAAGGCCAACTCTGTTCGAACACTCGATCTGGGTGCTCCGGCGAGCGATATCGCTAGAATTACGATGCACATCGATGGGTTTACTGGTGGGACTGCCGAAGAGTCAGGCAACCGACGCGGCGGTGGGCTTCGCGTCAACCTGATCGATACTGATACGCAGCGTGGGACGTTCTCTTCCATGGGCAATGAAGGCCGGTTTGCAGGCCGACGCGTCTCGAAAGAACCAACCACAGACCGCACCCTTGAGGTTCCTCCAGGGCGCTACGAAGTTGTTTTGCAGGGAGGACCGAACGTCTACCTGATTGGATTAACCACCAAGGGAGCCGACGTCTCGGGACGGTATGTGACGGTGCCTGCGGGTGAGACGACACTTACGGTGCATGTTGCGAATGGCCGTACTAACCTGAGCGGAATCGCGACGCTTGAAGGAAAACCTGTGATGGGGGCAATGGTCCTGCTGGTTCCTATCACGATTGAAGAGCCTGACTCCATTGGTTTTTTGCGTCAGGACCAGACGAATACAGATGGGAGTTTCGACATCGATAACGTAATCCCGGGCAAATACATTTTGTTAGCCATCGATCGTGGGTGGCAGATCAACTGGGGAGACCGATCTACGCTGCGCCGCTATCTGACGCAAGGCATGCCGATGGAGCTGAAGCCGTCTGCAACCGTAAAACAGAACGTAATTGCCCAGACTCCATAAGGGTAAGTGGAAGTGCCGGGCATCGGAAGCCTTCAAGTTGTGTTAGATTCAAAAAGGCCCGCAATACTGCGGAGAGATGGCCGAGTGGCTGAAGGCGCACGCTTGGAAAGCGTGTATACCGCAAGGTATCCAGGGTTCGAATCCCTGTCTCTCCGCCATAGACTGATCTCATCCAGTCCAAGATGGCCTTGAAGGCTCTCAAAACCCAACACAATCAACGCGATGTAGTCCAGGATAGTCTCGCTAGGTATCATGGAATCTCAGACTCGCTGATGGCGCTCTGATGATTCCTAGAACGAAAGTGATGGCACTCGAGTGGTACAACGGAAAATCACCGTAAGGAAGCATGGACACGGGCATTTCTCGTGCAGGAAGTGTTTGCGCCTTTTGGCGCAAACGCAAAGGCCGCCGAACAGGCCTATGATGCTTCGCACTCAAAAGGATGTTCGCACATAGGGTTCGGTGGTTTCGTCCGATACCATGATGTTCGCGTGTAGCAGGTCTAGAGGTCGGGCTTGCGCGGGCGATTGTCGGCTCATCGCGGTGAGGCTTCCGAGAGTGTGGCAGTCCCCGCGGTGGCGTCCTGGCGGAGTGAGGGAATGGCGCGGAGGCTGAAGCTCGCGATGGCGGCGGGGCCGGAGTTCGGACTCACCTGGAGGGTGCCGAGGGCCTCGATCGCCGAAGGGGTCTGATCGCGGAGTCGGAAGACAAGGACGCCGGGCTGGACCTCCTTGGCAGAGAGGAGGTTGAAGCCGCCGGTTCGCTGCCGGAGCTCGATCTGTGCAGTGGTCGCGGAGACGAGCGCGACATTGGGCAGAGCGTCGCCAAGCGCGGGGTAGCTAGCCTGGTTGAAGGCGGCGAGCCAGCCGTAGAGGAGGCGGCCAGCGGGGGTGTCGGGGATGAGACCCACCTGGTCGCCAAAGCGGGGTAGGTGAACGAGGATGGTGGGGTGAACGTTGCTGACGTGGTCTCCCCGGCGGGCTGGCACAGGAGCATCGGCAGGATCACCGAGGACGATGGTGTCGATCTGGGATGGATCGTCTTTCTCGTCGGCAGCCGAGGCGGCTCCGGATGTGGTGGCGGCGGAACGGGCAGCGCTGGAGCTGCCGGAGATGAAATGTTCATGTTCGGTGTGACCCAGAGCATAGAGGACCGAAGAGAGCGTCGCGACGGCGGCTACGGTAGCGAGCAGAATGGCTCCGGGACGGAGCGGCTGGCGGCCGGTGATATAGAAGTGGGGAGCGGTAAGAGTGGAAACGCCGGTGGGTAGGGGCTGCGGCATGGGTGGGTGGTCCTTGGGTGTTCCGGGGCGGGCCGGGCCGGAGGATGTCCGGCGGGGTTGGCCGCCACTGGTAGTGTAGACGGGTTGACAAAGGAGCCGTGAGCTGACGGTGGGATCGGCAACGGGCGGGAGACAGGTTTTGCTCCCAGGAGGGACAACGATTCGCCTTGTGTGATATGTCCCGACAAACGCGCTTCGCGTCATTAATCGATCACTGACGAGAAGCTGACATATCGGTACTAATCGGTTCTCGCTGAGGGACTCGGCGATGGATCGTTAGTTGAGATTTGCTGCGTCACATACGGTCACAGTCTATCCGGTCTAAGGGGTGCATTGTCCACGTCCGCGTCGACGGTTCCAGCTTCTTCGAACCGCCAATGAAATACCCCCTCCGTCTGATAGTTAAGTTGGAAGACCCGAAAGGAAACGTTGGTTTGGTTGCATGTTCCATCTTAGCCGTGTCTGAAACTGATAGGGAGTTTCAACTGACGCTTAGAGATTCAGTCGATGGAACGGCTTCTCCGCCGGTAATTTTCTGGAGTCTCCCCCGTTGGAGACGGTGCAGAAAGAGATAGATCACTGGTGTCACATATAGGGTTACGGTCTGTGAAAGCAGAAGACCACCGCATACTGCAATTCCAAGCGGGCGGCGGGCTTCACCCCCGATGCCTTGGCCCAATGCGATTGGAGCCGCGCCCAGTAGCGCTGCCATGGTCGTCATCATGATGGGGCGGAAGCGCTGGAGACAACCTCGGTAGACGGCCTGCTCAGGCGTCATACCTAGATTGCGCTCGGCGTCGATGGCGAAATCGACAATCATGATTGCGTTCTTTTTGACAATGCCTATCAGGAGGATGATGCCGAGGAATGAGTAGAGGTTGAGATCCTGGCCGACGAGCAGCAACGTGAGAAGCGCACCAATAGCGGCGGCGGGAAGACCAGAGAGGATCGTGATGGGGTGAATGAAACTCTCATAGAGAACACCGAGGACGAGATAGATGACCATCACCGCGATTATGAGCAGGAGTCCAAGACCTTTCAGGGAGCCCTGGAACTGTGCCGCGGTCCCCTGAAAGGTGAAGTTCATACTGGCGGGAATGCCAAGTTCGGTTGCAGCTCGACGCACCTCGAATGTGGCCTTATCGAGCGAGATGCCGGGCTTGAGATCGAAGTGAAACGTGACGGCTGGAAACTGCCCGAGATGATTGACTGTCAGCGGAGCGACGGTCTGGCTGAGTGTAGTGACGGCCGAGAGAGGAACGAGGCTGCCCGTATTGGATGCGAGATAGATACTACCAATCGTCTCAGGGTCTCGCTGATACTGCTGGGCGACCTCGAGGATGACATCGTACTGCTGCGATGCGACAGTGATGGTGTTGGCGCGGCGGTTTCCGAAGGCATCGTAGAGGGTGTTGGCAATCTTCTCAGGGTCGACGTTGAGAGACATTGCAAGATCTCGGCGGATGTCGACGTTGACGCGCGGCGCGCTCATCTGCAGGTCCGTCGAAACATTAGCAAGTTCGGGAAGAGAGTCCAGCTTGCTCTTGAGGCGAGGGGCCCAGCGGTAAAGCTCGTCAGCGTCGGGGCTCCGAAGTGCAGCCGAGTACTGGGACCGGGATTCAGTCTGTCCGAGGTCGACGAAGTCGGGCTGGCGGAGATAAACCTTGAGCCCGGGTATGCGGTCGAGCTGTTTCTGGAGGTCGGCGATGATGACCTTGACGTTTGGACGTCGGCGGTCCTGACGGAGATTGACCCAGAGCCAGCCTCCATTCTGTGAGAAAACACCCGATAAGTTGCTTTCCATCCATGGAACCGCAGCGAGTGCTTTGTTGACCTGTTCGCCGTAGGAGATCATCTGGGCGAAGGAGCTGTCTTGCGAGGCTTCCATGCTTCCGGAGAATCCACCGGTATCGACAGCAGGCATAAAGCTTTTGGGCACGATTGCGAACAACGCGACGGTGGTTGCTGTCATCACGATGCTGGCGACGATCGTCGCTCGTGGATGGCGCAGAACAAAATCGAGTGAACGCTGATAGCCCCTCTTGAGTGCGGCATGGATACCCTCCGTCCGGCGAAGGAACCAGTTGTCACCATGAACGCGCTCGCTGAGAAACCTGCTGCAGAGCATTGGGGTGAGGGTAAGCGCTGAGAAGCCAGAGAGCAGGATGGAGACCGAGATGGTGACGGCGAACTCACGAAGAAGCCGTCCGAGTACGCCGTTGAGGAAGAGAATCGGAAGAAAGACTGCGACAAGCGAAAGAGTCATCGAGAGGATCGTGAAGCCTACCTCAGCGGCGCCGTTGACCGCGGCATCCAGACGAGACTTACCCATCTCACGATGACGGACGATATTCTCGAGCATCACGATGGCGTCGTCGACGACAAAGCCCACCGAAAGCGTGATGGCCATCATGGAGAACATGTCCACGGTATAGCCAAGTAGATGCATGGCGATGAAGGAGCCGAAGATCGAGACCGGAATGGTGGCGCTGGCGATGAGCGTCGAAGAGAGCGTCCCAAGGAAGGCAAAGATGACCAGCACGACGAGCACGATGGTGAGGACGAGCGTATGGTTGACCTCTGCGATGGAGCCGCGGACGATGTCGGCGTTGTCGGCGACTTTGCCGAACGCTACACCGGGAGGTAAAACGTCGCGCAGAGTCTGGACCGCGGCCTTCACCCGATCCGCGACTTCGATTGTGTTCGCACCGGGTTGTTTGCGTACAGCGAGGATCACACTGCGCTGTCCGTTGATCCAGAAGGTGCGCTTGTCATTGCTGGAGCTGTTCAGGACGTGGGCAATCTGGCTGAGACGCAGCGGAAGCTCATTACGATAAGCGACCACCAGATCCGAGAATTGATCGGCCGTGGTGAGTTGGCTGTTCGCCTGCAGAGAGTAGTCCCTAGCTTTACCGTAGAGCGTGCCTGTGGGAAGACTTGCACTGTTGTTGGTAAGCGCGGTGCGGATTTGCTCGAGATCAAGGCTGTAGGCCGCGAGACGTGCAGGATCGACCTGGACGCGGATCGCTGGGCGCTCGGGTCCGTACACTTCGACCTGCGAAACTCCGTTCACCATGGAGATCTGCTTAGAAACGATCTGTGTGGCATAGCGCGAAAAATCCTCAAACGACATCGTCTGTGAGTGCATTTCGAGCCAGATGATGGGATCATCCGCGGGGTTGACCTTGGAGTAGGAGGGCGGTTCCGGCATGCCCGCAGGGAGGCTGCCCGCGGCGCGGGAGATGGCGGCCTGAACGTCTTGCGCGGCCGCATCGGCACTGCGGCTAAGGGTGAACTGAAGCGTAATGTTCGTTTCGCCGACCAAGCTGCTGGAGGTCATATTCTCAATGCCGGGAATGCGCGAGAACTCGCTCTCGAGCGGCGTCGCGACGGTAGCGGCCATGGAATCCGGGTTGGCGCCGGGCAGTGCCGCTGATACCTGGATCGTCGGGTACTCGACCTCGGGCAGGTTACTGACCGGAAGCGAGAGATAGCTGAGCAAGCCGAAACCTGCGATGGCAGAGATCAGGAGAGTGGTGGTGGTAGCGCGATGGATGAAGAAATCTGAAAAGCGCAAGAGGAACACCTCGCATGTAGATGTGGCGTACGCCCTTCTTGACGGATGAACCTGAAATTACGGGCCAGACGGCGTATCGATAGGAGAAACCCGTGAACCAGGAGTGAGGCGCAGTTGGCCTTCGGTTACGATGACGTCTCCGGGACTAAGACCGCTGCCAAGAACTGCAACTTCGCTGCCCGGCTGCGATGAGGTTGTGGGCCTATAGGTACGGAGCACGGTGACCGGCACCATCGTTGCAAAGCCTGATTGGATCCGCCACGCGTACTTTCCCTCGAGTCCCTGTTGAATGGCGGATTGTGGAACAACGACCTGGCGGGGATCCACCCGTAAACGGAGGCGGACGTTGACGAACTGGCCCGGCCAGAGCGCCTGATCGCTATTGGAAAACGTTGCTTTCATGCGAACGGTGCCGGTAGTGGGATCGACAGTATTGTCAATGAAATCGAGATGGCCCTCGACAAGGCGGTTGTCACCTGTACCAGCCTCCACTTCTAGGGAGCCCGCGGCGCTGAGACGCTGTATTTCCGCGAGCGATTGTTCAGGAACCCCGAACACGACGCGAATAGGAGCGAGCTGAAGAAGCGTGACGAGGGTTGTATCGTTCTCAAGAACCACATTGCCGGCCTTGACCATAGCGGCGCCAGCGCGCCCGGCGATGGGAGCGACAACATCAGCGAAGTTGAGTTGTAACTTTATCTGCGACAGGCGCGCATGGTCGGCCCGAACCGCCCCGGCTGCGGCGGCGATGGCGGCCTGATCGGCCTGAAGGCTGGAACGCGTGGTGTCGCTCGCCGTGATCGCCTGCTTCACCGACTGACCCGAGAGCACGCCGAGGTCGCCCAACTTGACCGCAACATCGGCCTCGGACTGGCTCTGCTTCTGGGAAGCTGCATCTCGCGCCGCAACCGCGACGGCCTGTTGCTCCATAGCGATATCGCGTTCGAGTTCGGCCTGCTGTTGCGCCTGCTGGCGACTCATCGTGTCGCGATCGATGGAGAAAAGAAGCTGGCCTTTGGTAATGTTTTGCCCTTCGGCGAACTCAACGTTTCTGATCTGCCCTGCGATGCGCGGCTTGACGTCAACCCGTTCGCCGGCCTCAACGTTTCCTGCCGCCGCGATCTCAAGTGGAACATCCTGCGACAAGACGCGGGCGACATGAATGGGGACTCCCTCCGGGGCGGCTGTATTGGCGTGGGCCACGACACGCGAACACGACGCAAGAGGGATGCAGAAAAAAATGCACAGAAGCGAGAGCGTTCCATTTGCCTGCATGGCTGTCGTACCTCAGTCTCCAGAATCTCCCCTTCCCCTGCACAGGAAAACTGATATGCAGCCGAAAGCGCAAAAGCTGCAGGGAGAAATGCTGAATCTGCCGCGGAAGAGATCTCTCCATGGTCAACTTTGCCACGGTTAGATCGGTTCGAGGGAGTTCCCTGCCTGGACTAGCGATGCCGGAGAGTGGAATGGATCACGTTTGCCTGCAGAAAAATGGGGGTTGGCTGCAAACATCTTGGTGGTATCGGGCGGATGGTGGATCCTGATTCTTGAATGTTCTGGTGAATGAATGACGGAACGAGGTAGATTGTTCCTAGAAAGAAGCAGCCGTCGCAGGGAGAAAGAAAGGACGCCATGAACGCTTTCACTACCTCCTTGGAATACCAACATGCGCCAGCGATCTCTCAAGAGAAAACAGCGGGCGAAGCTGCTACGCCCGTGAGCAGGCATCTCAACGGTTACGTGATGATCCTATCGCTCGCCGCGATACTGGCGCTCGCTACGGCAGGAGAGTGCGGGTCCATAATGCGTCCGGCCTCACTGATATACGGCACAGTCCTGTGGGGATGGTGGGGCACGATTGCCTGTGTTCTTTGGAAGCTGGCTCCGCGTCTGCCGATTGTGTCTAGCCTTTCAGTGAAGACAATTCTTCTGCACGCGGTTGCTGGATCAGTGCTCGCGCTCGTTCATCTGCTGATGCTGTGGAGTGTCGGCTTTCCGCTTGGGTGGGGTCCGGTGGGGGAACACGAGATGTGGGCGATTCTGTTCAACATAAATCGATTTGGCATCGAGCTTCTGATCTATGGATTCATTATTGGGATCGCTGGAACCGTTCAGTACAAGCTGCGCGCGCAGGAGGATGCTATGCGATCGCTGGAGCTCCAGAAACAGCTCTCGTCCGCCCACCTGCGAGCGCTCCAGATGCAACTGGAGCCTCACTTTCTTTTCAACACTCTCAACGCAATTACGACGCTGGTGGAATTGGGACGACAGAGCGAGGCTGTCGAGATGCTGTCCCATTTAAACCTGATCCTGAAGAGCACGTTGAAGCGGACAACACCTGAGAAGGTCCCCCTCTCGCAGGAATTGGAGATGATCGATAACTACCTCGCAATCGAGCAGATCCGATTTGCAGACCGGCTGCAGGTGCAAATCAAGGTCGACCCCGGAGCACTGGATGGCATGGTGCCGTGTTTTCTCTTACAGCCCATCGTCGAGAATGCGATACGCCATGGGATAGCGCATTGTGTGAGCGAAGGAAAGGTCGAGGCTTCTGCAAGGCTTGATGGAGCAAGTCTGCACCTGAAGGTACGGGATACAGGAGCGGAAGCCGCCGTACCGGCGCAGGACGGACACGGGATCGGGTTAAAAAATACGCGAGAGCGACTTATGCACTTCTACAACGATGAGTTCGCGATGAGGGCGCAGCCGCTTGACGAGGGCGGCTTTGAGGTTGCGATCACCATACCGTACGAGCCCCAGCGAAGATGACACTCAGAGCACTCATTGCCGACGACGAACCACTAGCCCGCGAACGGCTGCGCTTTCTTCTCGCCGGAGACGACGAGATAGAAGTGGTTGGCGAGTGCAGAAACGGCAGCGAGGTGTTGGCTTCGCTGAAGGCACAACAGGTCGATGTTCTGTTTCTCGATATTCAGATGCCAGGCAGGGGAGGCTTCGAAGTGATCGAGCAGATGCGTCCAACCCAAATGCCGGTGACAGTCTTTGTGACAGCCCACAACCAACATGCGCTTCAAGCGTTTGAGGTGCATGCGCTCGACTACCTGACCAAACCTGTAGAGCCTGAACGGCTGAAAGCCACCTTGGCCCGCGCCAAGGAGCGGGTCGCTTCGAACACCGCATTACTGAACCAAGAGCGTCTGAAACAGGTGCTCACCGAAGTGGGAATGCACGGAGTCGGCGGGAAGGAGTATCCGAAGCGCCTGCTCGTACCGAACGGCACAAAAGACATGGTGGTCAATATTCAAGAGATCGAGTGGATCGAGGCCGCAGACTACTACTCTTGCCTGCATGTTGGGACAAAGAGCTTCATGTTGCGGGAGACAGTCAAGCAGTTGGCCAACACACTTGATCCCAATCGGTTCGTGCGGATTCATCGCTCGACGATTGTGAACATGGACTATGTCCGTGAGGTGGCGCGAGAAGGTCGTAGCGAGGGATCGGTGACCCTAACACGTGGACAAAGACTAAAGATGAGCAAGAGCGGATGGCTGAATTTAGTAGCAGCCAACAGGTCATCTTGAATTAGATGCGAGTGAGTCCACACCTGCCGATTGAATGGCGAACCTTTCCCGCTCACAACATAAAGTGCACAGAAAAGCGCATTTACCTGCTAACGTGAATTCCCCGTCTCCCGTCAGATCCATAATCAACAACGTGCAACTCAGACCACCCACACGCCTACAGGTGAATAAAGCATTATCACGTTTTGATCGGTATTTCCTCTTAGAATCTCGAGTGAAGTCTTGCTGTCCGTCTCAAGCTGAGAGTCAGCTCACGCCTTTGCTCGATCCCACCTCTCCCGTCTATAACGGCAGCCGTTGCCGGCTTCGAGCATTCAGTTTGGTTCTCTGTTACTTGCTGCTATGGCGTCTTCGCTCGCGGCCGCGTTTTAGAGCGTGGACGCAATCCAGAAACAGAAGGTGGCTGTTCGCTGGTTACCAATCACTCAATGTTCCGATAGAAGACAGCCCGCAGTGTCTACGAAACGTACACCTTTGCTTCCCAGGCAAAGATTGGCTCGCGACCGGCAAAATTAGCAGGAACGTTTCTCTCCTGTGTGATCTCGCGCCACGACTGCCCGCTTGGCCAATTGGGCACAACATATTCTGCTGAGGAGCCAATGGAAGTATCAGTGTTGAAGTCGGAGAAATTGGCAAGCACAATGACGAGGGAGCCGTCTGAGCCGGGGCCCCGCTGCCACACCACGACGCGCTTGCCGTCGTTGAAGTCTACATGGAGAAAAGATGTGTCGTTGACGCTGAGCGCCAGACTGCTAGTGCGCAAATGCACCAAGCGAGAGACATAAGCCAGAAGGTCCTGACGCAATAACACGACTGCCTGCTGAATTGGGTCGTTGACGTTGTCCAGCAACTCGAAGTGCACTGGAGCCACCTGTTTGCCTCCATCCTGTGAGACATTGCCGTTCACGTCAAAGCGAGTGTGCAGGTCGGCGAATTCTTCGCCTGCCAGAATCATTGGAACGCCCACCGCTGTGAGCAGGCAGGTAAAGGCGAGTTTGATGCGACGGACCGCATCAGCAGGCGCGAAGCCGGCAAATTTGGCGAATGAGGTAAAGAGGCGTTCCCGTCCCGGGCCCTCAACGTCGTGCGAGGTGATGTAATTTACAGCCTGCGTGCCGTCGGTGAACCCGAGGTTTCTGCAATCGATAGCTTTGCGCACCGTCCACTCGAAGGTCGGCTCGCCCTCTGCGGCGGCATTCACGCCACGAACTGCGGCCCGCACCAATACACGGAAGTGATCGTTCCAGAGGCCATCGAGGCGATTCTGCGTTAGCAGGGCGAGAGGCACGGAGAGCTCTTCGCCGACCACGAGGAAGTGAGAGTCTGCACCCGCGCCGAGACGCTGCGTAGCCCAGCGCTGGGCGAAGAGTGCGCGGGCTCGGTCTTTGAAGCCCTGAACGAAGTCCCAGTTAGCTACGTTCTCCACGCTGTCGATGCGAATGCCGTCGACGTGAAAGTCAGTCATCCAGCGGGTGAGTTGGGTGTACATGTGCTGGCGGGCAGGAACCAATGCTGGCTGGTCCACACCAGATTCGGGGTCGTAGAAGGAAGCGGTGAGTGGGCGAGTGTAGCGGAAGAGTGTGCTCCCAAAGCCGTCTCTGATCTGTGGATTTCCGGACGTCGAGCGGGATGTGAGCGCGTCGGGATCGCTTTGATTGTGTGCGGGGTCGTCGATACAAAATTGATCGAACGCGATGTGCTGGTAGGCCTCGTTGCGTGAGAAGGCCATCACCATATCGACGAAGAATCGGATTTGCTGTTGATGACATGCCTTGACGAGGTCAGAAAGGTCTCTGTTTGTGGTCGGCCAGCTGTTGCCATCGGGCTGACCAAGCTCGGAGTCCGCCGCCAGATAATGTGCCGTATCGTAGCCCCACTCTCGCTTGAAGAAACTGTCGGCGGGAGGAAGGAGTTCGAGCGCGTTAATGCCCAGATCGGTGAGATAAGTGTTACCGGCCGCGGTGACGGCGAGATCGCTGAGGTTCTTGCCCGTTGCACCCGCTTCAATGAGCGCACGGACGTCCTGAAAGCTCCCCGTGCCTATGCCAACGCTCCCTGTCGCGGTGCGAGCCCATGCCGTGGGCAACTCGTAGATAACGAGTTGATTGTTCTGCGGGAGGGTGTTCGCGAGCGGATCATCGGAGAGGGTCAACTGCTCACCGCCCGGATCGCTCGGCTGCAGGAGGCCGTCGCGGAATAGCACGACCGCCGCAGGCTGCCGGTCTTCGTCGATGAAGGGGGAAGCGAGCGGCGGCGGAAGGAGCCGCCAGTCAACGGTCCAAGCCGTGGGGTCAGTGCAGGGGATGGGACCGCCGGGACGGTTGGGGTTGGTGCTCTGCACCGCAAACCAGTAGTGGTAGATAGAGCCATCCACGAGCCCGCAAGAAGTGGCGGCGATCTCCCACAGACCGGTGACCCCTGCTGCGGGTGTCATAGGAAAGCGGTTTGCGACCGCCAAGGTAGGGGGATTGCCTTGCTGAAATTGGCCGATGATCAGGACGGGAGCGTTCGCCACTGTCCCGGGACTCCACAGGACAAAATGAGTAGACTTGCGTGAAATCAGATCGAAAGGCATGGCGCTCTCCAAGGTAACTTGAGAATTTCTGGCCCTGTCTTGATAAACGTTAGAGTAGCAGAAGCTCATTACTTTCATATGGAGACCGCACAAAGCAATTTGGCGCAAACGTGCTAGCCTCTCTGCATCTGTCTGGACGCATTTGCGATTGTTACGACTGGTGCCGTTCAGTTTGTTATTTCTAAGCGTTTATATTTTTGTGTTGCTGTGGGCGGCTTGATTCAGACACCGATCAACAGAATTTCGAGAGGTCTTCATGGTCAGGTTGGAAGTCTGTCTTTCCCTAAGCGTCGCCGGTCTGCTTCTTTGTGGAGTAGCGCAAACCCAAACTCCCACATTGCCCGACGATGTGGATCGCGCAGATGCCTTACTGAAACAGATGACAACCGCAGAAAAGATAGGGCAGCTTAATCAGCCCTTCTACATAAAACTTCCAATCCCTGGTGTTAAGACCGATCCAGTGAGCTATGAAGACCGCGTTAGACATGGCGAGGTGGGATCGTTTCTGTTCCTAACCGACCCGAAAGAGATTAATCGTCTGCAGAAGATCTGCGATGACTGAGCAGCGCCTGCACATACCCATCTTGTTTGGCTTCGATGTTATCCACGGATTTGATACGGAGTTCCCAGTACCCCTGGGCATGGCTTCCTCGTGAGACCCTGCCGTGGCTGAGCATGCACAGTCCATTGCCGCGGAGGAGACCACTCGGATAGTGCAACATGAAATCCCCAAAGAAGTTCTTTCAACGGGATCTTCAGCACGTCTAGTTTTGTGACGTGAAACTGCACGCGTCCGTCTGAAGTAGGGTAAGGGTGCCAACCAGTTCTATAGGCATGGAAAGGACCTTGTGTATGGTGCAGTGCAGTTTCAGTCGGTCGCCTTCGAGTTGAATCGAGATGTTCTTGAGGGGAGCGTCGGGCGGAGAGACAAAAGACTCTGGATCATCGAAGGACGGATTAACCTGCCGGCGCGTGCGAACCATCTGTCCAAGAATCCACCGGATGTAAATACGAAAGCCTGGGCCTTTTCCGTAGAAGTAGATTGTGCGCGTAGACCGGACGCTCCTCAGTATGCTCTTATACCTCAGCCAGCTTAAAAACTAATAGTGGAGGTCGTGACTTGGCTTATAGTCCTGACCAAACTTGTTTTCATGACGTGCTAGCGCATCGGCCGTAGTTTGCAGCGTGATATTCCCGAGATTCACCGGTTCGGATAAAACTTGGATGACTTGCTCACCCGCGGTTTGATCCACGGGCTCCCCGTTTTCGCTCCATACGCTTAGACGATAGCCTCCGGGTGGGACGTTGCGGATCGAGACGACTCCGTTTTTTGCCGAGACCCCATAGTAGGGAGTACTTATCGCAAGGATAACTGCTCCCATCTCGGGATGAATATTGCAGAAGATATACGAGACCCCTTCTCGGTCGAAGCGTACAGAACGGGTTGTACCCGATTCATACAAACCAAGGTCGAAACGTTTTCCGTTAAAAAGCGAAAATACATTGTGAAAGAAGGGATCTTCATTAGGAAATTGTACGGAGGTGCCAGTAGGGACAACGAGCAGATGTGGAGCGAACATTTTATCTTTTTGGACCAAACGATATAGAGGTTGACGCGCCGGTGACGGAGGCACCGTTGTTCCAGGCTTCAAGGGTGAAAGCCATAAGACTACGTTCTCAACGCTGGGGGAGTTATGGTTTTTTCTATCATTCGAAGGTGATGACGCACGCAGAAGCACCTTCGCGGAGACCTCGACACCCTGGGCACATAGCTGCGGCGCCGCAATTCCCATCAGAAGGAACCAGCATCGTAGGGTCATCGACCTCGGCAGCCTCAGCACTATCTAATTCTCCTAAAACTGATATCCCGCTGAAAGCGTAAAAATGTCCGCTGTGGAGCCAGAACCATAGATGGGCCAGGTCCAAATTCTTCGGTACTCCGGCGAGAGGATGATATAGGTCTTTGGTCTATAAATCAGGTTGGCAACAAACATCTCGTTGCGAGCGCGAAGTTGCACTGCAGTTGCTGCCGCCGGAAACTGGAGAGCGTGAAAATCGCCCGCAAAGCCATCATCGAGACCCAGACTCGTGTTTACCTCGATCGATCGGTTATAGCGCGTTTTGAATTGGGCCCAGCCGCCGATCGCGTTCAAGCCGCGGTAGGAATCTTGGCCGGTAACAGGATTGATGCCGACGACAATGTCCTTATAGACTCCGCCGCCCAACCCGCCTAACCCGCGGCCGCGATATCCTTCACCGCTGACTTCAAAGTGATTACTTAAGGGCACGCGCCAGTCCGCCGTGACCGCCCAGGTATCCAAGCTCTCTCCGTAGGGATAACTCTGCCTGCTGTAGTATCCACCTAGACCGATCTGAAGAGGATGCTCGCTGGCAGAATTACCGTAGAAGTCCTTCGCAGTCCCATAGGATATCCGCGACTCATAGGCTGGCTGTTTGGAATATTCGCCTGGGCTGGGAGAGCGAAAGAGAAGATTTGTACTGTAACCCGCAGTCTGCGGATCCCATAGTCCAAATTCAAACTGCAGCTGCCTACCAGACTGAAGGGGAGTTTGGTGTGCATAGCGTAGCTGTGGCGACCATGTCCACAAGTTTCCTGCGCCGGACAGACTGGGTTCGGCGACCGTCGCATAAGATGTAGGCGATAGAGGTGAGATCAACGGCCCAACCATTCCCGCCTGAATTGAATCATGCTCCCAATCCAGATTGATACTAGCAGTCCGCATGCGGACGATACCAGCCGAAGTCGCAGAACTGCCATAAGCGAGCCCGCCGAAGAAGTCCAAATTGACGTCAGCGGAGGTTTTTGCCCCGGCGATTCTGGGGCCGAACCCCTGTAAGCCGAGAATGGTCTGACGAAAACCTGCGCCGCCACTGCCATCGCCTGAATCGTTACTCGCGCTCAGAGCAACTTCCGGAAGGTCAATATTGTCAACGATACCCTTGTTGATGAAAGAGTTGAAGAGGATCAGACCAGTGATGCGAACCGGGTACTTCGAATCACTCTCAATTTTGGTCTGCTCATGGAGCTTGACCTGTTCCTCCAGAGTCTGTTGCCTTTCCTGCAGATCTTCGATCGCTGAAGCAGTCGTCTTTGCCACGTCGACATTACTATTATCGGCGCTGGATTGTTCGGAATGGACAGGCTGAGTGGCTGCCAGCTGTTCCTTAATGAGTAAGAGCTCTCGCTGTAGTTGCAGAATCTCCTTCCGAGACTGCTCGAGTTGCTGATGGGCCTCATCAAGGGATGACGATATCGTCTCGATTCTCTGTTCCAGTTTGGCGGAGCGCGCATCAGCAGGCGAAGACAACGACGATGCTGCAGCCGAAACAGGAACGGTCGATTGCGCGTACAACGAGGCGCGCAATCCGGTTAGTATCAGACAAGCGAGAAAGCAGAAACCGGTCTCTCTCATTCCTCAACCTTTTTCATGGACGGGGATATATGTGGGGGAAGTCTTCTTTTCGACCGCGGCACCGAGTGCGAGTAACGACGCTCTTAGTAGATTGATCGTGAACACGGTATCGCCTTCGGCGGTTTCTTCGAGCTCAATCCCGCCGCCGTGCTCTTGCGCAATTTGTTGAGCAAGAGTCAGGCCAAGCCCCGTCCCGCTTTCCCTGCTCTCGCTTACGAATGGTAAGAATATTTTTTGGCGAACAGCGGCCGGCACACCCGGTCCACTATCAACAATTCTGATCTGAATCGACCGCTCGTTTTCGATGAGAGTCAGAGTAACGGTAGGAGGACCTTGGCCACGCTTTGCAGCTTGACAGGCATTCAGGAGCAGATTGTAAACGGCGCGGCCCAGTTTTTTGGCGTCGATCCATGCTTCGAGTGAAGATAGACCGATGAGAGTTATTTTGACGTCTCGACCCGCAGGATGGGAACGGACCATGCTCACCGCTCGCTGGATCATAAGTGCGATTGATTCAAACTCGGGATGGAGTGCTCGGCCGGTTTGAGTGAAGAGGAGCAGCGAGTCAAGAAGATCGGTCATCCCTTGAACGGCCGCTTGCACTTCGAGCATTAACTCTTCACGCTCCGGCTGAGATATATTTACGCCACTCATAAATTCGGCATTGGCATACATCGCCGAAAGATAATGCCTTAGATCATGGGAAATGGAACTCGCCATTCGCCCGATTGTTGCAAGTCTCTCTGCGTCGAGCAGGTCATGTTGGGTGCGACGCAGCTGAATCCGCATACGCTCAAAGGCTCTGCTTAGCTCCCTTATCTCCGCTGCTCCGTCCTCATTGAGTTGATAGTCAAAGTTACCTTGAGCTAGCGCCCGAGTACCCTCTACAAGGGTTTCTATAGGGCGGGTGAGGGTACGTGAGATGGAAACCAACATTCCCGATCCGACAACTAGAGCCACAAGAGCAAGCGCAAGGACCCAGCGGTTCACTCTATTCACCAACTGCGTGGCTTCTTCGAATGACTTCAAGACAACAAGCTGAGGTATCTCCATTGCGCTCTCCTGTCTGGCAGAGGTGGTGAGTCGCTCAGATGCCGCGAGATAGTCCATCTTCCCAAGTTGAATTTTCTTGTTCTGCGTCGGCATCTCCAACAGGTCCCCGCCCCGAGCGACGAGCTCCTGCTGTAACACTGGACTCAATGTGCTGACCACAACTCTACCGTGAACGGAGAAGGCAACCTGCGCCGCAGCTGCTTCGCTAACCTCGCGGGCGACATGTTCATCGATGGGGTATCCCACAGCGACAAATCCGAGGAGAGTTCCGTGCTCCTTTAGCCCAAAGTAGAGTGGCTGTGTCGAGATTTCGTATATGCGGTCGTCTAGGGAAAGCAAGATTGGCTCTCCAGGTTTGTAGCGTTCCATCTCGAGCCCGTGTGCTACCCCTGAATGGTCGAGC
The DNA here is from genome assembly GCF_040358255.1 of Tunturibacter gelidoferens. Lineage (NCBI taxonomy): Bacteria > Pseudomonadati > Acidobacteriota > Terriglobia > Terriglobales > Acidobacteriaceae > Tunturiibacter > Tunturiibacter gelidiferens. Next base: position 3,614,455 of record NZ_CP132938.1, on the reverse strand, counting down.
GCCGCGCCGCGATTGTAGGAAACGATGAGTCTTCCGTTTTGATCAAGTAGCGCGAAGAAGTCGCATCCACTCACCTGCCAGAACTCAATTCCGCCATCCTCGATGGTTATGGGATCGTAGGTGGTCATTAGAGACTTCAGACTTGGCAGGTCAGCTAGAAGTGCAGACTCTCGCGCTAAGAGTTCACGCTGCTGACGTTGTAGGTTCTGGTAGGTCTTGACTGAGTGTTGGAGGTCAGATGCGAGATCCGTCCGAGTCTGCTGTTGAACGATGGTGCGGATCACCAGAAGACTCAGCAGTGTGCAACCGAACGAGAGAATGAGCAAAGGGATCAGCAGCGTCGTCCTCATCCGCAGCCTGTCCATCAGTTTCGGTCTCCCATGATCGGTGGGGATATCAGCTTCCGCGTACAAATTTGTAGCCAATGCCATGGATAGTGCGGAAGTATACAGGCTTTGCCGGATCCATTTCTAACTTCTGCCGTAACTTCATGATGTGGTTGTCCACCGTGCGCGTCGTCGGGTATGACGTGTAGTTCCAGACATCGTTCAGCAACTCTTCTCGAGTAATTACACGTTCCGCGTGTTCGACAAAATACTGGAGAAGCTTAATCTCGTGTGCGGTGAGAACTACAGTCGCACCATCTTTAAAAACTTCCATGCCAGAGAAATCTGCAGTCACGTTTCCAAAGCTAACGCGAGTGTTCGCTACCGGCTTGCGGGTTCGTCGAATTGCAGCCTGCACCCGCGCCATCAACTCGCGCGGACTAAACGGTTTTGTGACATAATCGTCTGCGCCCAACTCCAATAGCAAAACTTTATCTGCGACCTCAGAAACTGCGCTGAGAACCACAACTGGAGTACTAGCTGACCAGTTCTTGATCCCCTTGCACACCTCCAGGCCTGACATGCTTGGCAGCATCAGATCGAGTACAACACCGGCAGGCCTTAAGCTTTTACAGGTCGCCAAACCCTGCGCGCCGTCGCCGGTCACATGTACGTCGTAACCCTCGGTGGTGAACTGCCGATGAAGCGCCTTTTGAATTCTAGGATCGTCTTCGATTACCAAGATCAAGCTCACTGTTTTCGCTCCTCGAGGAATCTCGGTCGCCCACCGATTCCTGATTCTTATATTCTATCGAGAGACGTCAAGTTTCTCTGACGATCACACACCTAGGTGTTTGATTCGTATAATCAAATGACAAAGCTCTGACAACTTGGAGACATTCAGAGCTCCCAGATTCACTTCCAAACGAGGAACGCATAAATATTGCCTTCTCCGGCAGATTATTTTATGTGGCATAGGACGCCGGGAGCCCGAAAATAACACGCGTGACCAAACTGTCTGTTGCAGACGTTCTGCATGATGTTGACGATCACCATCACCAGAACTCTCGCCGCAGAACAACAAAACGCGGCAAGCGAGAATCCTGTAAAACCGACACATCTAGATTGGCGGCTAACCATAAATGAGAGCCGAAACTGAGAGTTGAATCAAGAACCAGCGGGATGCAGCGCTACGGTTTCACCTCTATTCGTCTCCTCAATCGAGTTTTCTTGGAGTCCAAAATAAACAGTCATAAGGTTTCGAGCGATTTCTTCTAAGGAAAACCTCTCAAGATCTTCTGCTTTACGCTTCGGCTTCGTCAATGCATCACAGATTGCCGTTGCCAACCCAGACGATCCTTTGTCGGAATAAAGATCGAAATAATAGCACGCCTTACCGCCTACCTCACGGAACGTAGGAATATCGGAGCACACGACACGACTTCCGCACAGCAGTCCCTCGACGATCGGTAGACCAAACCCCTCCATAAAAGAAGGAGCTAATAATATGTCACAGCTCTTGTAAAGCCATATCAACTCCTCATCACTTACGCCATCTATTAATTTTACGCTGTCTCCCAGAGCTTCTCGCTCAATGACGGACTTGATCGTAGTAGTCTCAGGGCCATGATTACCTAACAAAAGCAACAGCGTTCGCCTGTCAATTCTTTCTCTTTTCAAGAGTTCCCCAAAAACCCGGAGTGCCATTGTAATATTCTTGTTTGCGCGATGCTGGGCGACCATCAGAAAAAACGGTCGGTCTGTGATGACGGAATAGCTGTGTCTGCTGGATTTAATGTTTACACAGTTGTAAACGACTACTCCTTTTTTCTTCGCAACCGCAGGGAACCTTGTATTCAGTCGCGACAGGGTAGTTTCAGAAACGCAGGTGACTAAGTCAACCTCCCCCAGACATTGTTGAAGAAATACTCTATTAAAATAAACCTTCGGGAATCCAAAATTGTCTGGTTCATCATATGGGTAAAGATCATGTAACGAAACCACCACGGGTCGATTTAGGGTGGCACGTCGGATGGGAACGGGAAACGAAAGATGAATGATATCTGCAGCCACGGCATTTGCAAGTCTTGGCAGCTCACATAGGTACCAAAGATTTCGTGCAAAAGCGTCATTGTGTATATCGACAACTACGACGCTCAGTTTCATGTCTTCCATTTGAAAAGAGTGTTTAAAGTACGATTCTTGCCACTTTCCAACAACCAAGGTGACCTGAGAGATCTCTTTACGGCTAGCCGCACAGCACGCGAGACTGTATGCGTGTCTACAAATACCTGATGGGCCAGTAGATGACGAAACCGCAGTAATCAATATATTCATAGCTTCGCTTTACATTTCTGAATTGGCATTAACGTAGGTCGACCACAACTGTCTCAGATAGGAACCGCGGAGTAGTTTTTCTGCGTATCGTCTTACAGCAGCTAATGGTCGAAATAACAAAAGAACGCAGATCTTAACACACTTTGGTTCAATACTTCGAAGCAATGGCACAGATGTGAAGATTACCTGCTCGTGCTCCCGACGTTGTTTATCTGGATTGCGGCACGTCTTGCTGGCAGGCTGCAACCTGAAATCTGCAAGTATCTCTGAAAGATGTCTAAAACGATATCCATTCGAGGTTAAGCGTATAAAAAACTCGAGGTCCATGACATATTGAAGATTCTCATCAAGCCAGTTATCATCATCAAAAATTCGTCTTCGAAAGAACGTAGCTGTTGTCGGGATATATAACACCCGATGGTAAAAAAGCACAAACTTACTGAACTTGATCTCCGGACGAACTTGAATAAGCCGCCCCGACTCATCTACTACGCGGTAGTCTCCATACAAAACATCAACGTCTGGGTTCTCTTCAAACACCTTCACTACATGCTCAAAGCATCCGAGTCGATAACGGTCATCGGAGTTTAGCCAACCAATGATGTCGCCCTGAGCCCAGCGGAACCCCTTGTTTAGAGCTTCACTCTGTCCGCTATCTTGCTCGGCAACCCAAGTAATGTTGGTGCAATTCTTGTCGCTCGGGAGACTCCGCAATAAGTCGATTGTGCCGTCAGTCGACATTCCATCGATTATTAGATGTTCGCAGACCGGATAATTTTGAAGACGTACGCTTTCCAAAGCTTCTTGAATGAAGCTAACTTGATTAAATGATGGTGTGACAACCGAGATTGACAGGGAACTTTTCATTGATTTGTCACTATGAAAGATATGGTTTCCGATGGTGGCGGATTATCCTTTACTTGACGTCATTAATGTTAGTTGTGTAATTTGTGCTCGGAGATAGAGCTGATTGGCAGCGACCAGATAGTCTCCGCCCGTGAACCAGCGGTCGCCCTGCGTCTCGCACCGATCGCAAATACGACATTCGGAGACGCAGAATTATGCGCCTGTGCTGTCGATACGTTCCCATACCAATCCTCAAGCCCATCCGTTGTGCATCGTCATTCTGATTCGAGCGACCAGCACTCGGCGTGGATCACACTCCTCCAGTTCGAGCCAAAATCGCGTCACCAAGAGGTATATTGCTGTCATGGCAATTGAGAGTGCAGTAGAGCTTAAGACTATGAGGAAGCGATGCGGGCTAGACTTTCGCTCGGGAAGACCGGGAAAATCAATGATTCCGACTGTCGGAATGGATTTGGCTTCGTCGATACGAGCCGTCTCATATTCTTCTGAAAGTAGGTCAAAGACGGTTTCATGAATGCGAACAGTCCTATAAAGATTGGCCCACTGAACACCCAATCGAGGGAGTTCTCGTAGAGCTGGATATGGATGAGTTGAATCAAGATTATCTTCTTCCACTCCCTGAATGCTCCGTCCATTGGTGCGCTGTAGTTCGTGTTGCAGGATTGCATTTCTTGCCTCCGCCGCGCGTACCCGGACATTTTGATCGCCATAAATCTGGCGCAGAGCGCTCAGTTCCGTTTCGCCAGCTATAAGTTGCCCTTCGAGCTTGGCTCCAGCGTCTACGGTGGCTCTGGTCTGTTCTTTCAGATCAATTGTGGTGTTTTTCCTGGAGAAGTCACTCAGTTCCAGCTGTGCGCGCTCTAGTTCAGTTTGGACAGTATTCAGGCGCTGCTCAATAAATTCGCGTTCGCGACGAGCGGCGGAAGTATTAACTCGAGCGACTAATCTATTCAGTTCATCTAGATAAGCGTTAGCCAGGTCTCGCGCACGCTCGCGGTCACCATCTGTTACAACGATTGTGATCACGCCACTTTTCGAATCTTCAGTAATCTTGGTCAGATGTGCTAATCGCTTTGCAGTACTATCTCGATAACGTCTGTGATAGACCCGTTGCAGGTCAAACTTATCGATAAGATGCCCGGATACTGTTCCGCTATGCAACAACGCAACGAACAGGGCGCTGTTGTTTTTTACTCCAATGAGACTGCCAGCTAAACCTGAGAGACTGCTAGCTGAGCTCTTACCCACTAAAGCAGCAAGCATGGCAGCACCATTGCCGCCCTGTTCTGGCGGCATGATTCGTGCTCCGGACTCGTATTGCTTAGGCAGTGAGAACGCGACTAAAATACTAATTGCGAAGGTGGCTCCAGCTGTGCGGAGAAAAATACGCCGGTTATCCCAGAACAGTGACGCGTTTGTCACCCAGGTTTTCTCGACACCATCCGATTGCTGCTTGTTGCGGCTCGGAGAGGGCGCTTGAGACGTGGGCGTTGATAAGCTTGCCTGCATTGCTACCTCGACAGTGATGAGTCTGGACTCCGTGAACCACCAACTGCTTGTCTTAGATAAAGAGTCATATTAAAATACTAGGTGTCGCTCGATAAAATAAAATTTAGTCTATACAAAGACCTGAAACTAGCACTTTTGGACTCACGTCATAATTCCTAGTGAAGCGCCAACGCTGCTGCGAATCCCACCGAAGAGAATACCTGCGCTGAAGCGAACAGATTTCTCCACAAGGCCGACCCACCGAAGACCTTCTGGGGAACAACAACGACGTCGCCCGGATCAAGCTTTGTATCAAGAACCCCTGGCTCATGCCAGTTATTCGAACGTCTCCCTACCACGAGGCCGTTAGCCCGGATGACAAGAATTTCTTTTCGGTTACCGCCTTCGGTGCTACCCCCCGCTCGCTGGAGATACCAGCCCGTGGTCTTCCCCGGAACGAACGTGATTGCAGACGCGTTATAGACCTGACCAGTGACCAAAACGAAACCTGGCCTTTTAGGTATAGTGAGGACGTCTCCATTACGCAGTTCGACATCTGCGGATGTGCCTTCCCAGCTTGAAATATCTCTGTTAATTTTGATTACCAAACGTCCAATTGCTGGTTGGTTGCGCAATCGAGAAACCACTTCTTTTTGTTGCTGGACGAGTAACTGCAATGTCGCCGCATCGTCCTGTGCGGAGAGGCTCGGAGCCAGCCTCGCACCAGCGGATGTTGTCTCAATCTGATGGATCAACTCATTTCGGCTCTTGTCTTCAAGCTCTTTTACCTGAAGTCTGATCAATACTGCCCCTGAGGGGTAAGCCGAAGATCGAAACCCACCTGCGCGTTTCAAAACTGAACTCAATCTTTCCCCCTCTTGCAGACCGTAGGAACCGGGATAAGCAACTTCACCGGACACACTTACTGAAGATCCAATATCGTTCCAGCCTGATATTTGATGGATTGTCAGCACGTCCCCGGCTTTGAGTATTACGTCTGAGGCCGAATCGTAATTGTTGACTGCCGCTCCGATTCGGATTGCCCCTCTACGGCTTATAACCTGTCGTCCATCTTTCACGTCATAACTAGCAAGATCGGCGGCATCAAGTAGTGCACTCCGCTTGAAGCCGCCTGCCATCCGAACGAGTTGTGCGGCGGTCATTCCCTGAGAAAGCGCATACTCTCCGGGGTGGATTACCTCTCCGTGTACCTGAACTTTGGGAGCGTCTGCTTCATAGCGACCTGCGATCCGGATTGTGTCGAAAGGTCTTAAGTCAAGTTCTTCGTTCCCGACAAAAACGTCGGGCACGCTAAATGAAATAGCTTCAACACGCAAATCAGGTGGCATCAGACGAACAATTTCCCCGCGATCCGCGGGTTCTGGAAGGAGGTCTTGGTACGACCGAAGAACATCATTCAACTTCATTCCATCGTGGTAGGGAAACTTTCCAGGTCTGACAACATGTCCCTCAACGTAGATCGCCTTTTCGCTATAAGGCAGTATCGGGTTGATGTTAACGCGATCGCCGTCTAGAACGGCAAACTGCTCGATCCTTATCTGCGACGCCTCTCTCGTACTTCCTTCCGGTATATCCAGGTTCAGCGTCGCCCGGTGCCCTTGCTCGTCAATTCTTTCGATTGTTATGCGGCTCATCGCAGCAGCCACCAGCAAACCACCGGCTTCGTCCAACACTTCAGATAGTTCTCTCTCGCCTCTTAGTTCATAGATCGCGGGGCGCTTAACCATCCCTGCTACTGCAACCTGTCGTCCGACGGGCGGTATCAAAATCGTGTCGCCCGCTTCCAGTCTTTCCCCGTCCGGCCGAACACCGTGAAGTAAAAAGTCATAGAGATCTACCTCGCGCACCAATTCTTTTCCGCGATATTGGCGAGCTATACGTAATGAGCCAAGGTTGGTTGGTCCACCGGCTGCATATAGCGCGTTGAGCGGAGTCGCTAGCGAGCTAAGGTCGTATGCTCCAGGACGTTGAACATCACCAACTATGTACACTCGTATGGTTCTTAAACGCGAAAGAGTTACCGAAACCTTCGCGTCTCTGAATTGCTTCCCCAATTCCTGCTGAATTAACTCCTGAGCGCGGCCGAGAGGCAGTCCCGCGACTAGGACGGCCCCGACGTCGGGCAGTACAATTGTCCCCTCACGATCAATGTTCCTTGGAAAGGTCTGTGACACTCCTCCCCAAAGACTAATGATCAGTCCATCGCCTGCCCCCAGAATATATTCCGGGCCGACCGGCACATCAATTGACATCTGTTTGGCAGTCAATCCCCTCTCAAGAAACATATCCGACCCGAAGCGTCTGAGCTTCGAAGTCTGCTCCGGAATTTGGGAGTATAAATCGCGAAGCGACTGAAGGTTGTAAGGAGTTGTCTGATGAATTACCTCAGTCGAATTACCACTGTTGCGATCAGACTTGATCGGTGGCGAGAGATCTCCCCGTTCCGAAGAACCTGATCCACCTTTTTTCCGGACAACATCGGAACTAACATTATCCGGCCGGTCGAAACCAGGAGAATTTGCATCTTTTACACCGCCCCTCAAAGAATCAGGACCTCCAGAACCGAGTGAGGTCGTTGGGTTGAGAGACTCGTCGAACTCTTGCATATCTGAACTCTGTCTATCTAAATCTGAACCGGACAAGTAGCCACGCGCCCTCAGCCATACTGTAATTACGGCGCGTAGTCCCGTATCTGTGGATATGCCCTTGTACAGCATGTCATCTGTAATAGCATCTGACTGCGTTGTAGTTCCCTGCTGTTGCAGATAGTCGGCCATTACCTCTTTGATGTCCACTATCAATTCTGGTCGAGACTGCAAGACTTTGAGGACTTGATCTGTGGTCAGGACGCCGTTTGTTCCCTGACTTGTATTATCCCCTTCGGCACTCAATCTTGTGCGGCCTGCACTGTCATCATCGGTTGGGTTGGAATTGGGAGTCCTTGGAGATGGTGACAACGAAGGCGAACCAGATGGCAGGCCGGCCGGCAAAGTCGGGGCCTGTAATTGCTGTGACCAGACGGACGTTGATGAAAGCAAACAGCAAAAGAAGATAGCGAACCACCGTCTCCTACCCAGCTCAAAAAAGCTCATATAAAAGACTTGTAGCCTTCCTTCCTGCACTCGAATACGTCGCCGATCAGTTCCGGCTACGTGCTTCACAGGTTTTCTACAAAATTTGGAGTCAAAGCCACCATCTTCTACATTCATTTTCATAATGGCCCCGACAGACAGAACGATTAGTGGCCACGACACAAACTACGTAAACACTATCCAGATAAAAATGCGACCAAGGTCTACAACTCCCTACCTGAATCGCTCTATCACGATTGTTCTAAATAGATTAGCAGTGGGTATATCGCCAAGCGGCGATGACGGCGAGCTGAAGCCTATCTTTCCGAAGACGTGTTGCTCTTCCTCCAACGAGCTGCTTCGATTAAGTAACAGCAACCCTGTTCCAGGTGAAAGCGCAACCGAAAAAAAAATATCCAATTTCATCTAGTGCTCCACGCAACCGAAGCGATAATCTTGTCTCCCTGTTGGTGACCGTAATCTTAGCGGGTCGACGCAGAGGAAACAGTTTATCGCTAACTTCGCAGAGCTCCCCACGCCCCGCGTGTGACAAAGCTCTGCAGAGCAAAAGATAGAGCTTCGTTCCTGGAAATTTTGCTAACACTATTCTTTTTCCGTACCGTTCGATCCATAGACTGACGGGCCGAGGTAATTGACTGATTGCCCACGTTAACACCTCCGGCAGGCAGGGCATGGCAAAATTCTCGCGCGAAACGAGTGTCGCAACTCCCACTGCAAGGGCAATCTCTTCGCTCTTCGATACATGTCTTTGTACTTCAATCCATAAGGTATGGTTTTCCTGATTAAACTTAACAAAATTCACGAATTCGAGAATCCACGCAGCTCGTGTCCATTCTCCCTTCAGATGCTTAAAAAGATGGACTGCCTGCGCGATAAATTTGTCAGAATCAGAAAGAATTGGTAATTCCAGATCTCGCCAACGCCGAGAGCTCAGCCTGAATAGTCGGTCATCCTGAAAATGGATACAGTCCCAACCACGGTCGTCGGCAAAATGTATTTCTACACAACGCTGCGGTTTCACCTTATAGAGATTTCTCAAACATGGCATACCTTCACCGCCTGCTTTGAACTCCCTTACATTACTCCCGATACCAGTTAATAAATACCCGTGTCGTCGCATTATCTGCTCGCAACGAGAGATGTCGTGATTAGCTATCAAAAAATCGAGATCAAGCTGACAACGCAGCGCAGCCTCCGAAAACGCATCGGGAGCCAAAGTGAAACCTTTAAGGTTGGCGTAGGATATCCCTGCATTTTTGAAATCCCTATTAATCTTCAGAAACTCCTCGAACAAGCGATTCGTCTTTTCCTGGTTATCCGCAGCATTTTTTTTGAGACGGAGCAACACGCGCGGAGGGATCGCATCGTTCATGTGCAGGACATGGAGCCGGTCTAAAAAATAAATTGCCAGACCACTAGCATCCAACCAGGGATAAGTTCCCTTCCAAGCCCGATAACTAAATTTGGAAATGCGCTCGCCAAGCATCCGCGAATCCTCGGTTTGGAACGTCGCAATCACGGCCTGTGCCAATCGGTAATTCATTCGCGGCATAACCTTCCTATTTGCGTTTATTCTGTGATTACAGCTAGAGAGGCTAACACTTTTACTAGGGCTGTCTTTTGCATCGTCATTCTGTCACATGAAGAGTTAAGGTCATCGAGCCGTGCCCGGACCCGCAAAACACTGAACAGTGGCCTACAAAATCTCCGGTCTGGGTTGGCGTGAAAGCGAGCTCCGCAGTTTTCCCTTTGTCAATCCTGGTGGTAAGGTTCAATTCTTTGAATTTGACACCATGAGCGACGTCCTGAGTTTTTAGTTCGATGATGACCGGCTCGCCCTTTCTCAAGGTGATCTCTGACGGCTCATACGCATACCGCTTTACTGAAACAATAACTGTCTTTGGTGCATCCGAGGCTGCGGTGAATCCAGACAGTGCTAAAGCGCCAAGAGTGAATATGCCAACCATGAACACTTTTGCCGAGACCGGTAGTTCCATTTACACCACGACCTTTCGAGGCTGGAGGCAAGGGTTAACAATCCGCTTACACAAAGCTCGCGCCGACTCGCAGACGACCGCGTTATCCATAGGTTAGTAGAGCTATGTGAATCAGTTGTCATTGTGCAATGTGTTGTTTGTCACTTGTTTGTAAAAGCCCGAAAGATATTCTTCTGGCTCTCTCTAGGGCTCCAACAGCAAGGGAATTAGTGATGAAGTTAGTTGCTGGACCGTGATGTTTGCACAGATGAACCCAAAAAACTCTGCCCTTTCGAGGTCAAAAAGCAGAATTGTTCCTGTACCTATCATCAATGTCCGCAGTTTCTTATCGTGGAGAATGGATATCTCTGCGAGGCTATCGGGGGGCACTATGTCTCGAAGAATCTTCCAGGAGACGACGGCCGGTCTATTTCCATGGGTTTCATTAATCCAGAGACGTCGAATGGCTATGGCGATCTCTAAGTCATTCGATTGGACAGAAAGTCGATCGGGACCGGTGCCATTTGTGAACAGATATGGCGTGGCGACGAAACGTCGTAGAAGATCAGGAGGGCGGCTTTGATTTCTCATCAAACGAGCACTTTCTCCCTGCGATTGGCTACAAACGCCCGGAGATGCCTCGCGGCGAACCTGGGAGTTCCTCCATATCGAAATAGCCAGCACGGCAACCGTGAGACGGCTTCGACAGTAAGGTCACGCATCGCCGAGGCTTCGAACAGCTGAACAGGCAATCTTTCCATGCTCGAATCAAGGTAGCTATGGGCTTTGCACGATGTCACCGTGGTGAACTTCGCTCCAGACTGTCGCGTTCTTTCTAAAAAGATCAGCCACCGCGGCTCACAAGCTCTCTCGATCCGCGTACCAAATGTCTCGGCGATGTTTATTTCGTAAGCTAACTCGCCATTCATTGATGTCTGCAGCTTATATCTTGTCAGGCCTGGAAAATGACTGACAGCATCGGGCAATAGCTTTACTGGAGCTGATGTGCCGTGTGCAACCAGCGAACTGCGGAACTGTGAGATATAAGTCCAATCATCAGAGACATAACTGAAGCCTTCTTGTGAGAGTGCGACAGATAACGTGGACTTCCCAGCCCCTGAGAGGCCGGCGATTAGTAACCCGTCACCATCGGACTCCAGACATGCGCAGTGCATGGGAACCATTCCCATGGCGGCACCTAGAACGCCAAGAGAAATTGGGACCAGCTTCTCCTTCCAGAATCGGGAGTTTCTAGCCGCTACCGTCGAGATACTGGCGTTAACCGTTCGACGTAAGATATCGAAGACAAAAATGTTGTCACTGCCGAACGAAGCTGTTACCACATGATGTAAACCCCGGAAGTGCGGCTCTCCCATTGGTTTTGGTGAAGACTCGTTGACCAAAACTCGCATGCTGAATCGGCTCGTGAGGATGGGATTGGTGGGAATCGAAATATTACTCAACAAACTCAGTAGTTCACATGAGTTTGTGTGCAGATCGCAACTCGCACCTGCGAAATTAAGCTCCTTGCTATGGGGTAAAACTGTTTCATCTGTTGAAAATGAAGTCATCGGAACACCTGTCGGATCTCACTTTATCTCAATGGACGGAAGAATTCCGGCCTCTCTTAGAAACTTTACAAATTGCTGACAGGGATGTGACAACTGCATCGATCGCAAGTCATATCGTCCAAAATAAGCGAGGAGATTGCATTGCCTAAGGCCCGCAAAATTGTCTTCTTTTTCCCATCTTTCGCTAGTTCTGACGCGACCGCACCTCTAGGCATCCTCGCCGTAGCCACTCCATTGATCCGAGCCGGCTATCAGGTCGTTCTGATCGACTCTACTATCACCCCAAATTATAAGCAGCGCGTGTTGGAAGAGGTGCGTGACTCTATCTGTCTCGGAATCTCTTTAGTGACCGGGCCGATGATCCGTGAGACCGTTGAAATTGCCAAAGCTATTAAGGCTCGAGACCCCGAGTTCCCGATTGTCCTTGGGGGGTGGCACCCTTCTCTTTTGCCAAAACAGACGCTGCAATCGTGGTACATCGACTACGTAGTGTGTGGACAGGGAGAAGAATCCTTCCTCGAATTGGTTGGCCACATTGAGAACCAGTCCTCTCCAGACTTTGTCTCCGGCATCGGTTTCAAGCGAGATAATAAACTTATATTTACCCCCGAGCGCGCGCTAAGGCCTATTGTGGAACAACCTCCAAAGTCTTATCAGATTGCGGACTTTGATGCCTATGAGCGAATGTGTGGAAGGCGCTGGGCAATGTACACCTCCAGCCTTGCCTGCCCCTTCGATTGCGCCTATTGCACCAACGGTGCGGTTTATAAGCGTAAATGGAACGCTCTTCCGGCGGAGCAATTCGTTGAAGAAACTGTTGACCTAAGCCGTAGGTACAACCTCAGTATGCTTTGGATTGTGGACGATAACTTTTTAGTTGACTTGGATCGTGCGCGAGCCATCAGCGAGGGCCTAGTGCAGGCCGAGGCAGAGTTTCAGTGGAGTATCCAAGCAACTACAAATCTGACCTCTAGGCTTTCGCTGGAGGATTTGAAATTGCTGCGTCGCAGCGGCTTGCATCAAATTTGCCAAGGTGTCGACTCCGGATCTCCAAAGATCCTGAAGGCCATGAACAAAACCTTTCAAAACTTCGAAGATATCTACGAAAGCGCGGCGCGGTGCTTAGCCGCAGGAATGCGTCCCTCTTTCAACATTATCTTTGCCTACCCTGGAGAGGGAGCAAAAGAGCGTCGAGAGACCATGAATTTCATTATGGATGTATGCCGACGCTTTCCGGGCACGGAATTCTGGACTAATATCTTTACTCCCTATCCAGCCACCAATGTAATGAACAACGCTACCGAGCTTGGTATTGAGGTTCCTGACTCGCTTGAAAAATGGGCCGAGTTCTTTCCGCGTTACACCAAACTCCCTTGGCTGAACGGACATGATCACGAAGAGTTACAGGTTATGCGCGATTACCTACGTATTGCCTTCGATCGCATTCCGATCGGAATTGACCGTCGGACTCGCATGACTCGCCTTGCTCAGAAGTGCATATCTTTTCCAGCTCGCTTCCGACTTGATTATGGCCTATATCGATTCCCCGTCGAGCTTTGGCTCAATGACAAGCTCAAGGAGCGGACGGCGGGTTTCAAGCCAGTTGTGGATGCTCGCCGACTAGAACCGAACCCAGAACCGGGAGAGGTTACATGCTGAGTCAGGGCAAAGTCGTATTGTTTTATCCGCCATATGACGGGCCTCCGCTTGGTGCACCGCTTTGCCTACTCACTCTTGCAGCCAGTCTGCGTGAAGCAAACTTCGATGTCGTCATGATTGATGCCGCTATCGAACCGAATTACTTAACCCGTATAGAGTGCGAGAGCGTGGATGCTCTTTGCGTTGGGATCTCCGTTCTGACCGGCCCAATGATTCGCGGCGCTATAGAAGTGGCAAGCATAGTCAAAAGCCACGCGCCGTGGCTTCCAGTCATCTTTGGGGGATGGCACCCGTCGCTGCTTCCCGATGAAACCTTGGGTGAAAGCTTTGTAGATATGGTTGTCCGCGGTCAGGGTGAAATAACACTTGTCGAAACCGCCCAAGCCCTGGCTAATAAGAAATCTCTTCGTAACATTGCAGGGCTTTCTTGGAAGAGCAACGGGCAACATACTCACAACGTTGATCGGAAGATTGAATCTCTAGACTCGCTTCCGCTCCCCGCATTCGACCTTACTAATTTTGATGCTTACGAAGAAATCGCCGGCATTCGCAAACTCGCGTATGCGACCAGCGTTGGTTGCCCCTATGCGTGCAATTACTGTACAGACATGGTCTTTTACAAACGGAGATTTAATGCTCTCTCCGCCGATCGGACAGTAGCGGAAATGATCGAGCTCGTCACTCGCTACCGCATTGAAGAAGTGGCACTGCTTGACTCTAACTTTCCTGTTCAGTTGCCGCGAGCTCTTCAGATCGCCCGCGGCATCATTGATTCCGGAGTGAAGTTTAAGTGGACGTTTCAGGCCTCTACCGACTTTCTCTGTCGCATGAGTGAGGATGAAGTTCGGTTGCTCGGCGCCAGCGGCGTCTCACACATGGGCTTTGGCACAGAATCAACTTCAGACTCCGTGCTCAAGCTCATGAATAAGCGTCATCAACGTGTCGACGAGATGTATGAAACTGCGCGCAAGGCACAACTGGGTGGAATTCGCGTAACTTTCAACTTAATCTTCGGGTATCCGGGCGAGACAGAAGCAGATCGAATCATGACCTTTCAGACCATGAGCGACATCGGTCGTCAGTTTGCCAATGTTAGTTTCTCGCCAAATATCTTTACCCCCTATCCAGGAATTCCTATCTGGCCCCAGTTGCGCGAACTGGGTGTCCCTGAGCCGAAAAATCTTCATGAATGGATGGAGATGCCTTTGGGTGCAAACATGCTGCCTTGGCTTAAGGGCAACGAACTCGCCCGACTGCAACGTATGCTCAAGTACTTCTTACTCAATAATCAGATCGATCGTCAGCAAAAAAACTATTCCCGGCTGCGGTACGCCGTGCGGTTCATCGTTCAGACGCCAATCCGTTGGCGGCTCCGTTCAAGCAACTACTCATTTCCATGGGAACTCTGGCTTTCTAATCTCTCTGAACGCATCGTACTTCGCCGTTCGCTGGTGACTGGTCAGGAACTCCCTAAGGAGACCGTCAATGCGTGCTAATCAGACAAAGGGAGGAGGTAATCTGTGGCTGATGTTCTATTAACCCATTCTTATCACCTTCCTTATGATCCCAAGCAGGTAAGAAAGATGCAGCCGTATCCTCCCCTCGGTACGCTATACGCTGCGTCTGCACTGAGAGCTGGGAACATTTCTGTTGCCGTGTTCGACACGATGCTCGGGGACCCCGACCTTGGCTTCTCAACGGCCTTACTGCAACATCGTCCCAAGATTGTGGTGATCTACGAAGACGACTTCAATTTTCTCTCAAAGATGTGCCTAACGCGTATGCGCGAACTGGCTTGGCAACTCGCTCGACTGGCAAAGGAGGCAGGATCCGTTGTCATTGCACATGGCTCTGACATGACCGACCAAGGCGAGTCGTACCTCCGCAACGAGGTTGATTTCATTCTGCTGGGAGAAGCCGAAGAGACACTCGTAACGCTATGTTCCGCCGTTCTTTCTGCACGGCCGTACTCGGACATACCTGGTCTCCTATATCTCGACGCCGCAGGGAAACTTCACAAAAGTTCGAGAGAAGTCCCGAAGAACGCATCCTGGAGTGCTCTGCCAAGACCGGCCCGCGAACTTATTGATCTAGCCCCCTACCGTCAAGCTTGGACCACCGCGCATGGTCGCTTTTCAACCAATATCGTCGCCAGTCGCGGATGTCCTTATAGGTGCAACTGGTGTGCGAAGCCAATCTCAGGAAACAAATTCCAGATCCGCTCCGCCAAATCTGTGGCAGCGGAGATCCGCGAACTAAAGGAAGTATACGGAGTCGAGCACATCTGGTTCGGTGATGACGTTTTCGCCCTGAATCATCAGTGGGTGCAGGATT
This sequence comes from Tunturibacter gelidoferens, assembly GCF_040358255.1. Taxonomy (NCBI): domain Bacteria; kingdom Pseudomonadati; phylum Acidobacteriota; class Terriglobia; order Terriglobales; family Acidobacteriaceae; genus Tunturiibacter; species Tunturiibacter gelidiferens. The sequence continues at coordinate 3,598,784 of NZ_CP132938.1, read as the reverse complement.
TCGCAGACGAAATTGAAGCAATGAAGTGCGCTCTCCCCTTCAAAATTCAGTCTCGTGCTGATCTGATGACTCCTAAGACTGTTGCGGGACTCAAGCGAGCAGGATGTACGGAAATCTGGATGGGCGTCGAATCTGGCTCACAGAAGGTGCTCGATGCAATGGATAAGGGGCTACGCGTAACCGATATCATCACCGCGCGGTCTCTCCTCGCCAACGAAGCGCTTCGTGCGTGCTTTTTCCTGCAATTCGGCTATCCAGGAGAGACATGGGAAGACATTCAACAGACCATCGAACTCGTACGCAGCACACGTCCAGATGATATCGGCATCTCTTTCTCTTACCCCCTGCCTGGAACAGGTTTCTTCGAGCGCGTTCAGGAGCAGATTGGAACCAAACGAAATTGGACTGATAGCGACGACCTGTGCGTTATGTTCTTCGCAGCCTATAAGAACGATTTTTACGTAGCACTAAGAAACGCGCTCCATGCGGAGGTCGACTCCTGGAACAGCGCAAACAAGCTCGGGAGTCAGATTGATCCGGTCTCTCTTTGGCAACATGTTTTTGAACTTGAAGTTGTCAGCAGAAATTCTAAGCTCACAGCATTCCTCGCCGACGAAATCACCAGTCGTTCCGACAAAAGAAAGTTTGTTCCTCTGCAGAACATTATTCCGGCTGAGAGGCAGGTTTAGATGGTAGAGCTTCTACTTACTCACGGCTATTTTTTATATGAAGATCCCAAAGAGCTTCATATCTTGAAGCCCTACGCTCCGCTCGGTATCTTGTACCTGTGCTCTCATCTACGGAAACAAGGTTTTAAAGTAGATGTTTTCGACACCACGTTTTCGAGTCGCGAAGCCCTCTTCAAACATCTGCGTACTGAGACGCCCTCGGTCGTTGGCATCTATGCCAATCTTATGACACGTGGTAATGTCGTCGAAATCTTGAAAGTGGCCCGCGAGGCCGGTTGGAAGACCATCGTCGGTGGCCCGGAGCCTGGCGCGTACGCCCTCGAATATCTCCAGGCAGGGGCACACTATGTAGTCTTTGGTGAGGGCGAACTCACCACACAGGATTTGCTCGAAGCCTTTCGAGCTACCGATACAGCCGCATGCACCCGCATCCCTGGGCTCGCCTATCTTGATGCGGCTGGCAATATGCATGAAACGGCGCAGCGCAATCAGATCGCCGATCTCGACAGTCAACCATGGCCAGCCCGCCATGCTATTGATGTCGGTCGCTACGTCAAGACCTGGCGAGACGCGCATGGTAAAGGTTCGGTCAACTTCATCACGGCGCGCGGATGCCCTTACAAGTGTCGCTGGTGTAGTCATCAGGTCTTCGGCCAAACCCACCGCCGTCGCGATCCGCTGCTTGTCGTCGATGAAGTTGAATGGCTACTCCACACCTACTCCCCGGACATGGTCTGGATATCTGACGACGTTTTCACGATCAATCATCAGTGGCTTCGCGTCTACGTTGGCGAGATGCGTCGTCGTCATCTCCGTATCCCGTTCGAATGCATCTCTCGGGCGGATCGTTTGAATCCGGAGATGCTCGATCTCCTCGCTGAGCTTGGATGTTTTCGGATCTGGATCGGCTCTGAAAGCGGGTCGCAACGCATCCTCGATTCCATGGATCGCGGTGTAACAATCGAGCAGGTACAACGGGCCGTCGCTATGAGCCGCGAAAGAGGGATAGAAAGCGGAATGTTCCTTATGTGGGGCTATGAAGGCGAAGAGCTAGAGGACATCGAAGCCACGATCAAGCATGTCAGCATAACGAAGCCCGACATTTTTTTTACAACTGTGTCTTATCCCATCAAGGGAACACCCTACTACAAGAAGATCGCCGACCGTCTAGTCCAACTAAAGCCATGGGGTGTTAGTTCCGACCGTGACATCAAGATCAAGGGGCGCCACTCTCAAAAGTTCTACAAGTATGCGGATAAACTCCTTCAAGACGAGGTCCAACTCGCACGCATAGCCGACACATCGGAGGCTGAATCCGACCGAGCGGCCAGTCTGCGTCGTGACATCATGGCCGCTCGCGCTGGTTTGCTTTCCACTTCTATGGAGGTGGAAGCATGACTAACATGGCTACCGTCCAGCCTCAAGCCATACTTGCCTTCGACCATTTAGCCGAAAGATACGACGATCTATTCACCAAGTCTCTTATTGGCCGCGCTCAACGAGACATCGTGTGGAATGTATTGAGTCAGACGTTCCGACCTGGAGATTATGTTCTCGAGTTGAATTGTGGCACGGGGGAAGATGCGATGTTCCTCGCCCGCAACGGAATCTCAGTGGCCGCCTTTGATGCCTCCGAACAAATGATACGGATCGCAAGTCAACGTCTTCGCCCTGAGGCTCCGAATCCTCTCGTGCGATTCAGTCAACTGCCAATTGAACTGATACATCAGATCCGACCGGAAAGACAATTTGACGGAGCCTTCTCAAATTTCTCCGGCCTTAACTGTGTCGTCGATCTAAACCATACAGCAGAGGACCTGGCAGCTCTTATGCCTCCGGGTGCTCCACTTATTGTCTGCCTTTCCACCCGCTTTTGCATCTCAGAGATGATCTGGTTTTCGCTTCGCGGGAAGCTCAGTAAAGCGTTTCGAAGATGCTCGGGTCGAACAGTAGCCAAGGTCGACGAGTTTGCCGTCAACGTCTACTACCCGACTTTACGCCAGTTGCGAAGATCATTTTCACCTGCATTCATAATGCGTTCCTGTGTGGGTATCGGCATCACAGTTCCACCGTCTTACGTTGAACCATGGATCCGCAAATATCCAAAATCACTAAATATCCTACAGGCGATCGATAAAGTTCTCTCAAGCCGTCCAGGGTTTCGCGTACTTGGCGATCACATGCTCATTCGCTTCGAAAGAGCCCAGGCATGATGGTGACGACTCATCTTAGATCGATCTCTTGCAGTGCTACCGAAGACGGCGAGATTCGCCTTCAATGCCCGCGCTGTCACGGACAGATAGGAGTTCTTCCGCATACGAGTAAAGGTGACATGATGTTGGTATGCTCGGATTGTTGCCTGAAGCTATCGAGGGAGCAAGGCATCTGGAGAGCTTTACTTCCTGAACGGGTCTCTCATTTCTCCCGCTTCATCAAAGACTATGAGTTCATTCGTTCTGCAGAAGGCCGTGGCAGCATAAGTGCGGACTACTATCTTGCGCTTCCCTATCGCGACTTGTCTGGGAACAACAGTCAGCAATGGACCATGCGAGCCAGAACGTTTCATTACATCGAACAGAATATTCTTCATAATTTACGGATCGAGAACCAAAGACCGCTTCAAATTCTCGACCTCGGCGCAGGTAATGGATGGATGAGCTATCGCCTGGCTCTTGCAGGTCATGCGCCTGTCGCGGTAGATCTGCTTACTAATGATCGCGATGGCGTAGGCGCCGCAATTCACTATCGGAAACAGCTTGCTGCACTCTTCCCTCGTCTTCAGGCAGAGCTTGACGTCCTCCCTTTTACGGACGATTCGTTTGACCTTGTTATTTATAACGCATCATTTCACTATTCCGAAGACTACGAGAAGACCATAGCCGAAGCCTTACGTTGTACTCGCACCGGGGGAACGATTCTCATCGCTGATACCCCGTGGTATAGCAACGAAGCGAGCGGTCGACAGATGGTCATTGAACGTCGTAGGACCTTCACTCAACGCTACGGTTTTCCGTCCGACGGCCTCGGAAGTCTTGAATTCCTTACAGACGAACGTCTGCGAAGAATAGAGACCTGCTTTAGTCTTCGCTGGCAAGCACACACCCCCAATTACGGAATGCGCTGGCTTATGCGGCCGCTACTTGCGAACATGCTCGGCAGACGCGAACCGTCTCAATTCCGAATCTATACCGCTAGAGTCAAGAAATGATCATCCTTTTCAATCCACGTGCCACAAAACCACGCAACCGCCGCCTTCCTCTCGCTGTGTTGGCTATTGCCGCAGTTCTTGAGGGACGAGAAGAATATGAGATTATCGACGGCAATGTAGACGACAACCCGACAGCAGCCGTATTGCGGCTAATTGAACAACACGACGTCGAACTTCTCGGCGTCTCTGTGATGCCAGGGCCACAGATGGTTGCCGCGATGGAAACGTCACGGGATGTTCGCCGCGCTTATCCTCACGTGAAGATCGTGTGGGGAGGCTATTTCCCTTCCGTCTATCCAGACGCTGCACTCAATGCAAAGTACGTAGACTACATTGTTAGGGGTCAGGGCGAAGATACACTGCTGGAACTCCTGGATGCACTGCGCGGGAAACGCACACTGGAGTCCATTCTCGGCTTATCCTACAAAGACATCTTTGGCCTACCTAGAAACAACGCCGAGCGGCCCATGAAGGGGCCCGATGAGTTCCCTTGGTCGCCCTTTCACAAATTGCCCGTCAACAAATATCTTCGGCCTTCTTTTTTTGGCAAGCGCACTGCTGTCCATCACGCCAGTATTGGTTGTCCTTTTAACTGCAGCTTTTGTGGAGTTCACGCTGCTTATGGGAACAAAGAACGCATGGAGTCGCCAGAACGCACGGCTGCCATTCTCTCGCATCTCGTAACAGAGTACGGAGCCGATTCCGTTCAGTTTTACGATATGAACTTTTTCCTGAGGGAGGATCACGCCCTGGAGCTTGCGAAGCGAATTGAACACCTCAACCTTCGCTGGTGGTGCGAGGCCCGAGTCGATGTCATGTCACGTTACACCGACGAAACCTTCGCGGCGCTAAAACGGGCAGGATGCACCATGATTTTTTTTGGTGCTGAGTCAGGCTCCGACTGGGCTCTCAAAGAGATGAAAAAAGGCATAACAACAGAGCAGACAATAACGATTGCAGAGCGGATAAAACAGTTTGGTATCATTCCCGAGTTCTCCTTCGTCATCGGAAATCCGGGAGACCCGGAACGAGACACCCGTGAGACCCTTGCCTTCATACGTAAACTGAAGAAGATTAATCCCGACTCTGAGATCATCATCTATCACTACACGCCGGTGCCTCAACCTGACAATATGTACGGTAATATTGACGGCCAGATCGCGTGGCCGTCTACTCCCGCAGAGTGGGCTTCGAAGCGGTGGATGGACTTTACTCTACGCATTGACACGCAAGCTCCGTGGCTTAAACGTAAGACCAAAAACCTCATCGACAACTTCGAGATCGTTGTCGGCTCACGATGGCCGACTGTACAGGATATCCGTGCGCCGAGGTGGAGTCGCTTTCTCTTGAAGAGTCTCAGCTCATGGCGATATGCACTTCGCTTCTATCACTTCCCAATTGAACTTCATTGGGCCAACGAATTCATCAGCCTCCGCAAGCCAAAGCGAGAAAGTTTGTGACTGCGACAGCCTATTCTTCGTCTGATGTATTCGATACCTGGGCGCAGGTCTATGACGAGCAGCCCAATCCGCTGCTCATGCTGGAGCAACGTTTTCTCAGTCAGATACTCCCGGATGTCAGCGGCCTTGATGTGTTGGACGCTGGATGCGGCACGGGCAGATGGCTTCAACTCTTGGCATCTCGTGGACCCGCGAGTCTAACTGGGGTTGACTCCTCTCACAAAATGCTGCACCGTGCTGCAACTAAGCTTGGGGCAGCGTGTTCCTTACGACTCGGAAGCTGTGTCGCTCTACCTATACCAACCGCCGCGATGGACCTCGTGGTGTCATCATTCGTTTTGAGCTACCTGGAAAGCCTGCAGAACTTCGCTCGGGAACTGCACCGAGTTACCCGGCCTGGTGCCACTGTCTTTTTGACGGACATGCATCCAGAGACGGCAGCTTTATGTGACTGGAAAAGATCTTTTACTCACGAGGATTCGACTGAAACCGTCCCTGCCCACAGATACTCACTCCAGGAGATTACTGACATATTTCAGGCGTACGGGTTCGAGTTACTTACGAATATCCAGCCGGATTTTGATTCAGAGGAGAAAAAGGTCTTCGAAGATAACGGAAGACCGGAGTTGTACGAAGCTTGTGCGAAGCTCCCTGCCATTTATATTTTACAGCTGCAAAAAAAAGTGCTCCTGCAGAAAGCTCCAAGCGGGAATTTTGGAACTCTACGTCTTATAGCGGGAAGATGTACTTTCGGGCCTTGCGCAGCAACCGGAGCTCTGATTGAGATCGAACGCGGACAAATATCCTTCGTCTCGCACAAGATGCCACGTCGCACAGGGATGTCATCTAGTTCGAGCGAAACAATCGACCTATCTAACTATTTACTGCTCCCAGGCCTCATCAACGCACATGATCATCTTGAGTTCAGCCTCTTCCCGAACCTGGGAACAGGACCGTATTTGAACTCGATCGAGTGGGCAAGAGAGATCCATCGGACTTACGCTTCAGTCATCGCCTGTCATCGCAAGGTCCCAAAGCCGACTCGGCTAGTGTGGGGAGCCATCCGCAATCTGCTCTGCGGTGTGACCACTGTCTGCCATCACAACCCACTCTCGCGCGAATTAGTCGCAGCCGACTTTCCAGTTCGTGTGTTGTCCAGATTTGGCTGGGCTCATTCCCTTACGATGGATCCCAACCTCTTGCACAACTTCGATCACACACCGCCACATCTACCTTTCCTGCTTCATGCCGCCGAAGGAGTCGACGCAAAGAGTGCCCAAGAGATCTTTGATCTCGATCGACTGGCAGTTCTCGACGAGCGAACAGTTCTTGTGCATGGCCTCGCTCTAAATAAGAAGGCGGTCTCGCTTATCAATCAACGTCGTTCAGCTCTCGTCGTCTGTCCCACTTCAAATCAGTTCCTCTTTTCCTCCGCGCCTTCCGCGACGTTGATCAAGTCTCTCAACGCGGTGGTCCTTGGCAGCGATTCTCCGCTTACCTCGGCCGGCGATCTGCTCGATGAAATAAGTTTTGCGCGTCGCGAGATTGGCCTCGATGACCAGTCTCTCTTTGAAATGGTTACTACAAGATCAGCCAGTGTTTTGCGTCTGCGCAACGGAGAAGGGCGGCTCCGTCCAGGCTCTGTAGGCGACGTCATCGCCGTGCGCGATAAAGGTCTTACTCCGGCACAGACTGTTTCGCAGCTTACCTTCGACCAGATCGAACTTGTCATCCTTGGGGGGCGAATCCAACTTGCGAGCGATGCTCTTTACGCCTGCCTTGCCAAACCACTTCAGGCCGGCCTGTGTCCCCTGCTCATCGAGGGTCACAAGCGGTGGCTCCGGGCACCGATTGATGAACTTTTAAGTAGTGCAAGAAAAACGCTCGGAAACGACATCCGAGTCGGCGGAAAGAGGGTGGAGCGTGTCAGTGCTGCATGAGGTGTCAACTCCGCAATCTATTACTTCGCTCGTATCGGCAATCACAAACATGCCGATCCTGATCCTGAATGTGCACAGCCTGTGCAACTGCCGCTGCGTCATGTGTGACATCTGGAAGCGTGATACCAGGGAGCAGATCCAAGTGGAGAATTTGGAACGCCACCGACTCTCGCTGCAGAATCTTGGAGTTAGACAAGTGGTTCTCACCGGCGGCGAGCCGCTGCTTCATAACGATCTCGCGGCGCTGTGCACATTTTTTCGAGATCAAGGAATTCGCTTAACTCTTCTAACCACAGGTCTACTTTTGTTCAAACGCGCGAACGAGGTTGCCAATCTATTTGATGACATCATCATCTCCCTCGATGGCCCAAGACAAGTTCACGACAACATCCGCAAAGTCGGCGGAGCTTTCGACCTCATCGATAAAGGCATAGCCGCTGTTCGCCAATACAACCCATATCTCCCGATAACCTGCCGAACCACTGTGCAGAAAGCCAACCATAATCATTTACGCGAGACAGTCAATGCAGCTAAGGCTATGGGGCTAAACTCAATCTCCTTTTTAGCAGCCGATCTCACTTCCGAAGCGTTCAATCGCCCACTAGTATGGCCTATTGAGAGACAGAGCCAGATCGGTCTGAGCGCGGACGAGATAACGGTTCTCGAAGTTGAAATCGAACATCTGATCCTCGAATATAGAGTAGACTTCGACCAAAGATTCATAGTCGAGTCGGCCGCAAAGCTGCGAAAAATCTCGCGACGTTTCCGCGAGCACCTAGGACAACTCTCTCCTAAAGCTCCCGTATGTAACGCCCCCTGGGTCTCGGCCGTGCTTGAAATCGATGGTGCCGTCCGCCCCTGCTTCTTTCATAACTCAATAGGAAATATGACTCACTCTGCACTGGAAGACGTAGTTAACGGGAAAGTGGCCAAAGAGTTCCGAGCATCGCTCAACGTAGAAACCAACCCAATCTGTCAGCGATGCGTATGTTCATTGAATTACAGTACAGTCAGTGATAACCCAACCAACTGAAGGCCTTCTATACGTCGAGTGTAACGGGATATTTTAATAGCCCATCCATATGAATCAATTGTGTTGGCTTTATCTACTTCTGGCCAATGCTTCGGTCATCAGAGGTTGCTTTGGGTCCGCCTCTTTCCATAGATTCAAAGATTTCCGATAAGCCTCGACACTTTCCGGTTGATTACGGCTGTTCTTGTAGCCCCGCGCTACTCCTATCCCCGCCATCGGATATAGATCTCCTTCCTGCATCGATGCTTCGCCGCGCCGAGCCAATACTGTCTGAAAAGCGAGGATGGCCTGAGACGTCTGACCTAATGCTGCGTGAGCCATGCCACGCAAATATGCCGCGAACACCGTCTCCTCGTACTGTGCGGCAATATCCAGTCTCGGGATGGCTTTCCCAGGTTCATTGATTCCAATCTCGGCTGCAGCTTTCAACTCAGGTGCGTAGTTTTGGACCACTGCGGTATTTCGCGGAAAATGCTGCTGCAGTATGCCGGCAGTCTTCACCGCATACGGCTGATCTCCACAGAGAGCCGCAGCCATTCCTGCGTTGAAGCTTGCAACTGGTCCCTTCGGCAAGCTTCTCACTTCCTCAACCATCGCGAGTGCAGCGGAGCAACTCTCTGCCAGAGCCTGATCAAGCGCGCCTTGCGCCAACAAAGATGCCTGGGTGCCAGATAGCTCGGCGTCGTCACCAGCTTTTGCAGCCGCCGTCCGCCACAGATCCAAAGCCGCGCCCTTCTTTCCTGTGTTATCCAGGTAAAGGCCGTAATTATTCAAGTCTGCGTACGTCACCTGCGCGCGACTGCCAATCGTTGGTCCGGCGAGCGCATCCTGCAATTCTTTTACCTGCTCTGTCACAAGATCTTCCCTCCCGTCCAGATATGCCGCGGTCAGGACGTTGGTACTACTCGCAACCCCGATGTGACCAGCCTGTGACGCCACTTCAAGGACGCTTCCGTATCGATCCATCCCGACCAGGTCGCGTTCTGCCTCGACATAAGGCTCCGCATCGAACGGATTCTCCTCATATCCCTGCTGCGCAGCCTGCAAAGCCTCCGGGAATAGCCTCTGCATTCGCAACACCAGCGCCAGCCCTCTTCTCCCGTCAACGCTGAGCGGATATCGCAACACATACTCGCGGATCGTTCTGGTAGCCTGAACCAAATCCCCACTCCCATTCATTTCAAAGCAGAACTTCGCCAGCAACTTGACCGCCTCGCTGGCGTGAACTGCGGCATCGCGTGCAAACCCGGCGGCCTTCGCGGATGCCACTTCAGCCTTTTCCTCACGATAAAGCCACGCAAGCCGCATCTGCACCTGAACAAACTTCGGATCGAAATTTACCGCTTCTTGATACGCCTCTAACGCCTCGGGGATTCGGCCATTCCGCTCTGCTGTCGCCCCTACAAAATAAGCATGCAACGCATCCAGATTTCCTGACGCCTCATCGGCAAACGGAATTGTTCTTCGCATGTCGGCTTTACTGTCTTCACTCACTTCTCTCCGCACGGCCAACGCTAGTCGGCCGATCGCCGCGGGAATCTCTTCCCTGCTCCCAGCAATCTCATCGAGGCTGGCCACTTTGTCGTTCGAATCAGCCCTCAACACGTCGACGCTGATCGTATAGGGAGCCTCCGATCCACTGATCTCACCATACAAATAAGCCCTGGCGCCAATCTTCTGCGCGACACTCTGCACAGGGACTGTCATCATCGCTACAGCGCTCTCCGGATTGATCTGCATTAGGCCCGCGCGATACGCTTGACCACCCAGAACATTCAAAGTCTTCGATTGATGCAGCGCGATCTCAAGCCCCTCCATCACCGTTCCGTCGAGTGTCTTGTCTCCAGTCTTGTTCTGAACAAGAGTTAGCAGCAAACGATCAGTGGGCTTTAGCACCATCGGTCGAAAGAGGCTTCTGCCAATCAATAGAGAGATTGCCATCGCGACGCCGAGCGTTAGGGTCACTGCGGCCGCCATTCGCACCCAGGCTTTTTTTCTCTGCTCCACCATCAACTCTGCTAAAGAATCGTCTTCAGATACCAGCCATTCCGGTACATCCCGCTCAGCCATGTCATCGCGATCTTCTTCAAAACGCGTCAACCCCCGTCGAGATCTTATCGATTCTGGTTGAGAAGGTAATATCTTCACTCCCGTCAACGGGCTATGACCAACCTGTTGGACAGTTGCATCTTGAGCGTTACTTTGCACCACATCATATACAGAGCGCCGAAACCGCTGAGAGCCCTCGCTCTCAAATGCCAAGGCGCCCGCTTGTACAAGATGCGAGCGCTTTGGAGCGCGACCAAAATCGCCCCCCGGACCGACCGCGGGGCGGGTCAGCTTTTTGCTATCAAGTGACCCTCTGGCCTGGAGCCTTGGCACCCTCCCACCCGGCGTATTCCCCTGGCTTGAATCAGATTTGCGTTTCGGTCCCTTATGCAGAGCGACTGGATCATAAGCACGAACGAGAGGAACTGCTGACAATGATCCCTTGTGTAGCCATCCTCCTCGACCCAGCTTTCCCCCGACCTTAGTTAAGGCCTCCTGCAACTCCTGCGTGCTCTGGAATCGCTCAGTCCGATTCTTCGCCATCAGTTTGAGGATGATCCGCTCCAAGTCACGCGGAATCGATTCGTTCCAGTTACGGACAGAGTCCGGCGTATGACTGAGAAGCTGCACAAACATCAGCGCACTCGTCGTTCCTTCGAACGGCACACGTCGCGTCGCCATCTCATACAGCACAACCCCCAGCGAGAACAGATCCGATCGTGTGTCCAGTGACTCGCCCCGCGCCTGCTCCGGCGACATATACGCCACCGTCCCAACGGTCGCCCCCGATAGCGTCATATCAAGCGTTCGCGACTCCCACCCTCCGCGCACTTCGAGTCCGATCTTCGCCAGGCCAAAGTCCAGCACCTTCGCCTGGCTCTTTCCACTCGGCATCTTCACCAGGAAGATATTTGCCGGCTTGATATCTCGATGCACAATCCCTTTGGTATGCGCGGCTGCCAACGCGTCAGATATCTCGAGCGCATAGCGAACAATCTCGTCCGGAGAGAGCGCGCCGTGTTCGATTCGGGACCTTACGGTTTCGCCCTCCAGCAGTTCCATCACTAGATAAGGCGTGCCATTCTGTTCGCCGATGTCGAACACCATGCAGATATTTGGGTGATTCAGTGCAGAAGCAGCCCGCGCCTCTTGCAGGAAACGCTCTCGCATCCCGGGCATCTTGTAGCTCTCATGCAGCAGCTTCACCGCAACCTCGCGATGCAGCCGCTCATCCCAGGCTCGAAAGACGAGGCCCATACCTCCGCCGCCCAGTCTACCCAGGATCTCGTACGGACCGAACCTCTGGCCAGCCTCTGGAATCATGCCTCGGTTGCCTTCTATTCTCCCAGCGTCGATCGGAACCAATATCTTCGCTTTGCGATCATCCTCGTAACCGGAGTCGCGAGCGTAAGGCCTTGTGCGAGTTGATCATAATGTCCATCACCACTTGATCGCAGAACCACCTCGAAAGGGTTCCATACTCGATAAACAAATCTGCTGACGACGGGACAAGCCTCGTGCAACCTCTCCAACCCGGCGCTAGACCAGGACTCGTGATCGCTTCCAACTCTCGCATAGCCAGTTCGAGGAATACATCCCCCAAGCGTGGCATGTCGTTCATGACCCATCTTCCACACATCCAGCGCTGTCGGGAGCACTTTATAATCAGTGTGTGAACCCTCCTACCCGAATCGTCCGCCATCCTGTTAACCAGACCCTGCTGATTGATGCCGACGACACTCTCTGGGAGAACAACATCTACTTTGAGCGTGCCATCACCAGCTTCATCTCCTACCTTGATCACCGAATTCACACCGCGGAAGAGGTCCGCGGCCACCTCAACCGAGTCGAACACGACACTATCCGCGCCCACGGTTACGGGCTTCACAGCTTCCGCAGGTCGCTGGTCGCCTGCTTCGAACAGCTCAGCGACGTCCCCATGACAGACGAAAAGCACCGTCGCATTGAAAGCTTCGCCCAGTCCATCGCCGAGCAGGAGATCGAGCTTCTCCCCAACGTTGGCCCCACGCTCAGCGAACTCGCCACGCGTCACCGCCTCATTCTCGTCACCAAGGGAGACCAGGACGAGCAAACCGACAAGCTGCATCGCTCCGGCCTCGCTCCTCATTTCGCTGCTGTCGAGGTACTGCCTGAAAAACACCACCAGGCCTACCTCTCGCTTGCCTCTCACCACGGTTGCGAGGCATGCAATACCTGGATGGTCGGCAACAGTCCCCGTTCGGACGTCAACCCAGCGCTCTCAGCCGGATTAAACGCCATCTTCATTCCGCACGATTTCACCTGGGTCCTCGAGCATGAGGTCGTGAACCAGCCTCCTGCAGGGCAGCAGTTACTCGAACTTGCGAGCTTCGCCGACCTCACCCGTCATTTCTAGATCAGCCCGTATCTCAGGAATACGAGGCATCGCGACACTATTACTCATCTAATACCCTTACCTTCTCTAGCAGGGCATGGGATTCGATGCGCTCTCACGTCCTATTGTCTGTGAACAGTCTGTTGGACTGTAATTTGCGCCTTCCTCATCCGTCAGCAGTAGTGTTCGGAGCAAAACGCCCGATCAAAGGAGAATCACATGACAACTTGCCTTATATGCCCGTGCTGCCCGGAGTGCGAATGCACACCCCCCTGCCCCTGCGATTCCAGCTGCACATGTCCCGCATCCAAATGACTAAGACGTGGTGCGGTACAAAGCTCCGCACCACGTCCCTTTAACAGTCCCCATGCAAATTCAAGCTATCGCACAACTCGTCCTCAACCGGCAACAATTCCTGCAGTTCGTGCAGAGGCGCGTCGCCTCTGCAGCAGCCGCTGAAGACATCGTTCAGAACGCCTATATCCGAGCTATCGAAAATGTCTCGATGTTACGGCAACAGGAGTCTGCCGCCGCATGGTTTTACCGTGTCCTCCGTAACGCCATAATTGACTACTATCGCCACCGTTCCGCCGAAGACCGCGCCTTGGAACGCTTGGCTCGTGACTCCACAGATATGCAGCCCTCCAAAGTCAGAGGAGATCGAGTGTGAGTGCATCAATCAGGTACTCCCCGTTCTGAAGCCCTCCTACAGCGAGATTCTCAGCGAAGTTGACCTGGCCGGAGCCAGTTTGGAGGCTTTCGCAGAGAAGATTGGTATTACGGCCGGCAACGCCGCTGTCCGCATACACCGCGCCCGTCAGGCACTGAAGAAGCAATTGATCCTGGTCTGCAAACTCTGCGCTCGCTACGGCTGCGTCAACTGCACCTGCGCCTGACCTATCCTCATCTGCCTAACAATTTGCCCAACATTCACACGCGATAAACACCCCGCAAAACTTCCCTGTAACATCTAAGAGGATTAACACAAGAAGTGAGAGGTGTATGAGCGAAGGTCGTTGGGTTTTATTGATTGCGAGTGAAGTTGGTGGCACGGATTCGGTATCAGACCGCGCTATGGAGCGGCTCGTCGAAGCGATTCGTCTCGAAGGCTATGAGGTCGTCCGCACCTCTACCCCGGAAGACGGTCTGTCTCTGGTCACATCCGACCCGTCGTACAGCACCATCCTTCTGGACTGGGACCTCGAAGGCGAGAACCAGTTCGCCGAAGGAGCGGCGCTTGCGATCCTCCGTGCCGTACGCCGTCGCAACAAGAAAATTCCGATCTTCCTCATCGCCGACCGTACTCTCGTCAGCGAACTCCCCCTCGAAGTGGTCAAGCAGGTCCACGAGTACATCCACCTCTTCGGCGACACCCCCGCCTTCATCGCCAACCGTGTCGACTTCGCCGTCGAGCGTTACCACGAGCAACTCCTCCCTCCCTACTTCCGCGAACTCAAGAAGTACAACGATCAGGGCGCCTACTCCTGGGATGCTCCCGGCCACATGGGCGGCGTCGCTTTTCTCAAGCATCCCGTAGGCATGGAGTTTCACAAGTTCTTCGGCGAAAACATCATGCGTTCCGACCTCGGCATCTCTACCTCGCCGCTCGGTTCCTGGCTCGATCACCTCGGACCTCCTGGCGAATCCGAGCGCAACGCCGCCCGCATCTTCGGAGCCGACTGGACCTTCTACGTCCTCGGCGGCTCCAGCACCTCCAACCAGATCGTCGGCCACGGCGTCATCGCGCAGGACGACATCGTCCTCGCCGACGCGAACTGCCACAAGTCCATCTGCCACTCCCTCACCGTCACCGGCGCCCGCCCGGTCTATATGAAGCCCACGCGCAACGGCTACGGCATGATCGGCCTCGTCCCTCTCAAGCGCTTCAGCCCCGAGTTCATCCGTGGCATCATCGACAAGAGTCCGCTCACGACCGGCGTCGCCAATCAGAACCCCACCTACGCAGTCGTCACCAACTCCACCTACGACGGTCTCTGCTACGACGTCAACCGCGTCGTCACGGAGCTCTCGAAGTCCGTCCCACGCATTCACTTCGATGAGGCCTGGTACGCCTACGCCAAGTTCCACGAGATCTACCAGGGTCGCTTCGCCATGGGCGTTCCCGACGACATGCCCGATCGCCCCACCATCTTCGCCGTGCAATCCACACACAAGATGCTCGCAGCCTTCTCGATGGGCTCCATGATCCACGTCAAGCTAAGCCCTCGCGCCAACCTCGACTTCGATCAGTTCAACGAGTCCTTTATGATGCATGGCACCACCTCGCCCTTCTACCCGCTCATCGCCTCGCTCGACGTGGCCGCCGCAATGATGGACGAGCCAGCTGGTCCCACCCTAATGAGCGAGACCCTGCAAGATGCGATCAGCTTCCGCAAGGCCATGTCCTCGATCGGTCACCGTCTCCGCGAAGCCGAACAAGGCTGGTTCTTCCGCCTCTATCAACCCGAGTACGTCTTCGATCCCCTCGACAAAAAGACGTACCTCCTAGAAGAAGCCGCAGACGGCCTCCTTACCAATCGCTCCAGCGCCTGGACCCTAAAGCCCGGCGAAGAGTGGCACGGCTTCCAGGATGAAGACATCTCCGACGACTACTGCATGCTCGACCCCACCAAGGTCACCATCCTTGCCCCCGGCGTCAACGCTCAGGGAAAAGTCAGCGACTGGGGCATACCCGCAGCCATCGTCACCGAGTTCCTCGACGGACGCCGCGTCGAGATTGCTCGCACCGGCGACTACACCGTCCTGGTTCTCTTCTCCGTCGGCACCTCTAAAGGTAAGTGGGGTGCCCTCCTCGAAAACCTCTTCGAGTTCAAACGCCTTTACGACTCCGAAGCTCCCCTCGAAGAGGCCCTCCCTGAACTCGTCTCCCGCTATCCTCATCGCTATCGCAACGTCACCCTCAAAGAGCTCTCCGACGAGATGCACGCCGCAATGGTTCAGCTCAACCTCTCCGGCCTCGTCAATGATGCCTGCGATGAAGACTTCGACCCCATCCTCACTCCCGCTCAGACTTACCAGAAGCTCCTCCGCCACGAAACGGAGAAGATCCGCTTCTCGGAGATGGCCGGCCGAATCGCCGCCGTCATGCTCGTTCCCTACCCTCCAGGCATCCCCATGTCGATGCCCGGCGAACGTCTCGGCAGCGCCGAAAGCCCTGTCATCAAGCTCATCCTCGCCATGGAAGAGTTCGGCAAGCGCTTCCCAGGCTTCGAACGCGAGGTCCACGGCATCGAGGCCGACGCCGAAGGAAATTATTGGATGCGCGCCGTTGTCGAAACTCCCGGGAAGAAGAAGAACGGCAATGGCCACGGGAAGCAACGCCCACCAAACGCAGCGCCACCAGTCCAGAAGAAAAAGCGCACTCCAGCGACCGCACCCGTCGTCCCTGGAAACGGCCTTTCCTCCGAAAGGTGATTCACAAAGCTCTTCTAAGTCAACTCGAATGGCCTTTTTCTATTGACAGAATAGGCCGTTCCCTTTAACTTGCCACCATAGTCGTTCGCGATTGATCTCTGTCTCCTGTCCCCGTATCTCTCACTCTCCTCTGCATCACGGCCTGGTATTTCGATAGTTTCACCGGTTGAATCTGGCCACTCCTTGCGAACAGAGAAACGCCAAAGCGGCAACCGGCACTAAATCAGAAAAAACCAAGAAAGGTTCAATGATGAAAAAAGAACTTCTACTCGCTCTGGTGTGCATTGGGGCTACCTTACCGGCTGTTGCGCAAAACAAGATTGATGATCGCCTTGGAACTTCAGCCGAGGTATTAAGACAGTTTCTCGCCAGACCCGACGGCATACCGAAACACCTCTTCAATAAATCCGCATGCGTGCTCGTCTTCCCGTCCGTCAAGAAGGTTGGAATCGGCCTCGGCGTGACCTATGGACGAGGCGTGATCGCCTGCCGCTCCGGCGCCGACTTTAGCGGCCCGTGGTCGGCTCCCGCTATGTACAAGTTGGACGTCGGCAGCCTCGGCGTGCAGCTCGGCAGCTCTTCCACAGACTATGTGCTGGTGGTCGAAACCAACGTAGGCGCCTCGAAGATCCTCTCCGGCAAACTGAAGCTGGGTGCGGACGCGACTGCCGTTGCTGGTCCTACCGGAGCGAAGGCCGTGGGAGCAAACGATCCAAACGTCGATGTCCTGACCTACTCGAGAGCCAAGGGTGGATTGTTTGCCGGCGCCTCTCTGGCCAGCGCATCCATGGATACCGACGATGATGCCAATAAGGCCGTGTATGGCAAGGACGTCACCGCCTCTCAGATCGTCCGAGATGGTGCCGTTACCATAACCCCTTCAGGAAAAGCCCTGGACGGCGTCCTCAACAAGGCATCACCGAAGCGCGATATGTAATCGGCACGGAAACCAACCAGCAAACTGCCTCTTCTTAACAAACTGCCTCTTCTCAATCGGAAGAGGCAGTTTTGTTGAGACCCGTCCGACTTCGCTCCGACGGTATGACTCTCGGCGCGCTTCAAATCCACACTCCCAATCCCCGCCCCCGAATGCTATACTTACCTTCGGATTGCTTACCGCACCTCGCGCTCACCAGCGTCGAGATAAGGCGCGGAGGTGGCGAAATTGGCAGACGCACTAGCTTGAGGTGCTAGCGCCGCAAGGCATAGGGGTTCAAGTCCCCTCCTCCGCACCAATCCAAAGAATCAATCAGATACGAGAGGGCCAGCCCTAACCGGCTGGCCTTATTTCTTGTCACTGTCACGGTTGCAAAAAAAAGACAATCACCTAGGGCGCTAGTCATGCTGACTAAAGATGAGTCTGCGATCCTGATTTTCCCGCCGTAACAGATAGCCTCTCACCTTAGGAGATTACCGGTCTCCTCGGATGCCTCCGCCTCGGTACGTTATAAACCTCTCCCCACTTCGCCAGGGGATCCAGGAGTTCATACGTTGCCAATTTAGAGGACTCGGCCAAATCATATCCGACGTGCCGAACTTGGCGGCTCATATCCGTCCTAACAACCAGCCCAGCCGATTCGAGGTTTCTGAGGCTTTCCGTCAAAACCTCTTTAGAGGCCGACGGAATCAGCCATCCGAGTTGACCGAGACGAACAGGCCCTTCCCTCATTACGCAGAGGATTTGTATCCTCCACTTTTCGTGAATGCCAATCTCATCGAAGGCGTAAAGAAGCGTCGTAAGGAGAGGATGATCCTTTCGGTCTGCAATTAGCGAAAATCTCCAAGAAATTGTCCTTCGGTTGGCCCCAACGCTCATCTTTCCGATTTCAATAGTGGACTTATCAGTCTCTGTGTGAGCGCTAGGCGCTGGCCCGCTCCCAACTGGGTTATGTTTGAATCCATGGTGGAGCTCGATACCCGGCGGCTTTCGGGACGCGCAGGCCATTCGCTGCGCTGGGTGCTGGATCCGATGTGTGGCCCGCGAGACATGCTTGTAGCCCGGTGGCTGTTTATCCGCGCGATCGCCGGCATCTATTTCTCAGCGTTTTTCGCACTACTTTTTCAAGTGAAAGGGTTGGTTGGGCCGAACGGTATTCTTCCTGCCGGATCTTATCTGAAACAGATCGCTGAGATGACCGGGGCGCGCAGATTCTGGTTTGCGCCTACCCTGCTTTGGCTGGCTCCAGAGTCACATCTGCTGATCGCTCTGATGTGGCTTGGTCTTGTAGCGTCTGTTCTTGCGCTCCTCAACCTCTGGCCGCGACTGAACCTGTTTGTCTGTTTTTGGTGTTTCTTGAGTTTTGTGGTCGCTGCGCAGGATTTCTCGGCTTATCAGTCCGATGGCATGCTGCTGGAAGCGGGTTTTCTCTCGCTCTTTTTTGCTCCTCCTGGTCTGTTCCCCGGTTGGGGAGCCGAACGACCTACCTCACGGCTGAGCTTGTGGCTGCTGCAATGGGAATGGTTCCGCATCTACTTCGAGTCAGGCCTGGCGAAGTGGCTCTCCGGTGACCCGGGGTGGCACAACGGCACAGCCATGTACGAGTACTATCAGAACAGCCCGCTACCCTCCTGGGTAGGATGGTACCTGGGACACGCGCCGCGCTGGTTTCAGATTGCCACCACAGACGGCACTCTGGTGATGGAGTTTGTAGTGGTATTTCTGCTGTTTGCGGGGCGACGCGCACGGCTGATCTGCTTCTTCATTGTGACGCCCTGGCAGGTTGGCGTTATTCTCACCGGCAACTATGCCTTCTTAAATTACATCGTGCTTTCACTTGGATTTCTTCTGCTGTCTGACTTCGAACTGCTGCGCCTGGTGGCTCGCCGTTGGCATCCGCAGAGCCTGGATGAGGCAAAGGAGGAACAGGGTTTTGTGCCATTGCCAGCGCGACTCTCAGCCCTGCGCTATCTCAAGCTCGTTATTGCGACCCCTTGCCTGCTGCTGGTCGGCTATGTCACGACAGTCGAACTTATTGTTATGGTTGCTCCGCGCAATCCGCTCCCACAAAGCCCCGTAGCGATTCTGGAGCCGTTTCGCATTGCAAACCAATATGGACTGTTCGCCGTGATGACGCACGGCCGGTACGAGATCGAGTTTCAGGGTTCGGAGAATGGTGTTCACTGGAAGCCGTATGCCTTCCAATACAAGCCACAGGCTTTGGCTGAGCGCCCGCGCATCTACGCGCCGTACCAGCCACGCTTTGACTGGAACCTTTGGTTCGCATCATTGGGAAATTGGAAGCAGAACTCTTTTGTTCCTCTAACACAGGAACGCTTGCTCGAGGGGGACAGCGATGTGCTGGGACTGTTTGCCGGCAATCCGTTTCCACAGGGTGCACCGCGCTTTGTGCGCACTGTCCTGTGGCAGTATTGGTTTACGTCAATAGAACAGAAGCGTAGCACGGGCGAGTGGTGGCGGCGCACTCTGCTCGGCCAGTACTCACCCACGCTTACCCTTGCACCGGATGGCCGGCTGGAGATCGTGGAAGAGGCTGATAGTCTGCCGCCGCACAATTGATCGCGCTACAGCATAGGCGAAGAAAAAACTTGTTATCCGATGCTCCGTTTCGTTCTCACGAACTGTCGGACGGCGACCCTTGTCCAATTGTGCATTATGATTCCATACACACTGGCTTTGTGTCTGCAAGGAAAACGACGAACGCTCCTTTGTGATTAGTACGGTCCTATGTGCTGCCGAGTAAATACTGTGCCACCCTTCCATCCGCACTCGATGTGAGCGTTTGATCGCTCGGTGCAAGTTGGGTGTTCTCGATTCAGCCGGTGCTGCCACCTGTTCACCTGTTATTGCGACCTTTTCACTCGATCTCGCAGATGATCAATCTCTAGACAGCACCAGATCCACGAAACACTGCGGGGATCGTCTGAAAAAGAATTTTGATATCAAGCCACACCGACCACTGATCGATGTATCGCATATCCAAAGCCATCCATTCATCGAATCCAATCGAACTCCGGCCCATAATCTGCCACAAGCAAGTAATTCCAGGCTTGACGCTGAATCGTCGTCTGTGCCAGTCCTGCGAAAATCCCTCGTAGTCGCGAAGCGGAAGCGGCCGCGGCCCCACAAGGCTCATATCTCCGACCAGCACATTCAGTAGCTGCGGGATCTCGTCCAGACTCGTCTTACGAAGAAACCTTCCCGCCGGAGTAATCCGCGGATCATTCTTCAACTTGAACGTGGGCCCCTGGGTTTCGTTCAGATGTTCGACCTGCGACATAAGACGCTCCGCATCTTGAACCATCGTCCGAAACTTCAAAATCTCGAAAGGCCGCTTGCCGTATCCCATCCTGACCTGCTTGAAGAAGACCGGGCCGGAAGATGTCAGCTTGATCAACAACGCGATCAGCAGAAAAAGCGGAGCCAGCCCCACAAGCAACAGCATGGAAACTATGACATCGGTCGCACGTTTGATCATGAACGCCCACGCATTCCAGGATTCATCATGCAGAGTAATGGTGCCAATGGTTCCGCGCAAAAAAGCGGTCCGCTTGGACTCGTCCTGATCGAAAAAAGTACCAAGAAAGCGGACAGCGATCCCGTGATCGCGACATGAGGAGATGATGCTCGCAATCTGTTGGTAGAACGACGCCAGAGGCAGAGCGACAATTACCTCATCCACCGGCAGCGTTCTCAGTAGTTCTGGAACGGAATCCAGGCCACCAACTAAAGCTCCTAGTTGGGAGTCAGCCGTTTGCTTACTCCACCATTGATCATCCACAAAACCCTGTACGCAGTATCCCCATTCAGGGTGGCTGGCCAACTCTAGGACAAAGCTGTTGGCTCGGCGATTGGTGCCCACGATCAGGACATGTCGGCGATTGTGTCCCCGGGCCCGAAACGCCTGCATCGTCGCTCGAGCGACGAGACGCGTTGTAAGAAATGCCGCGAAGCTCATAATGCCGAAGAGAGCTGCGACAACGGCCATATCTACCGAGCTGCGTATGGAGCGCGAGCCGATCAGCCATAGCCAGACGCAACTCAACAACGCGCAGAGCGAACTGGCTGTGCAGACATCCAGTATTTCTCGAAGAGAGCCGTTCAATCGACGTGAACGATAAAACCCATTGGACCGGAGTGCCACATGCCATCCTCCGGCCAGCGCGAGCGTCGCCACAAAAACCTGAATGGGATAGTGGGTCTCCAACGAATTGAAGACATCAAATACTCGCTGGTGAACCGCTGTGACATAAGAGAGGCCGAGACAGCAGAACAACAGCCCGATATCGCCGATTGGAGCAAGCTTTAAAATGGTTGTTCTGTTGGAAGGTGTCATTGGGGAAGCCCCTTCTGAGAGTGCCTTCTCGCAAAGTTGGTGGAACTGGTGAGCAGCAAGTTGAGCCCGAATGTGCTAGGCCCCAGAGTAACCTGTCTCGACACCTGCAGGCAATGATGAAAAATACCCGAGAAGTATTTCTCACGCGAGAGGATACGATTGCAAAACTGTAAATTCTCACCGTTAACCGGAGTGTCGTCATCTCGCTCGACAGTCAGACATTCGTCGAATACCCGACGTTGGGTCCCTCAACTTGTTCGTGAACAAGGTACCGAGTACAAAATAAAAATAGCGTCCACACTGCAACCTGCGGTATAAGGAGACTTGACGGTTTTTCTGCAGCAGAGCGATATCAAACATGAGAAAAATTCTCATTCGGCGACAAACATCCGTGCTGGAGGGCTCATGGATAGACTCAACGATAGACTCAACAATGAAAATGGCTCCTGCAGGTGCCATCCCCCTCCTCACCCCGAATCTCGACCTGCCGTGGTCGTCGTACCACGATTCCGAGGACACAACGCGAAGCCCTTCCCGATATCTAAGATATCTCAGTGATCCAGCCAACTCCTCCACGTTTTCCATCGTCCTACACATGGCAGAAGCCTGTACGGACCAAGTTCATACACAGAAAAAGAATAGAGGCGAGCAGCATCGCCAAGCTCGATTTTGCGCATAAAAAATAGATCCTGGGAGACCCTATGAGTGATTCGATTCACATTGCAGTCGTCGGTTCCGGCTACGTCGGATTAGTAGCTGCTGTTTGTTTTGCCGAAATGGGTCACAGCGTGGTTTGCGTGGATAATGACCAGCAAAAAGTGTCCGCATTGCAAGACGGAGAGAGTCTAATTCACGAGAAGCACCTGCCTGAACTTCTCCAGCGATATCGCAATGCCAGGGTACGTTTCACCACCGACCTGTCTGCTGCCACACGTGAAGCACAAGCAATCTTCATCGCGGTAGGAACACCCCAGAGCGAAACAGGAGATGCGGACCTGTCCTACGTCGAGGCCGTCGCCAGTGAAATAGCGCGCTCGATCACAACTTATAAGGTGATAGCGGAAAAAAGCACAGTTCCCGTCTATACGAATGAGTGGATTCGCAGGGTGATGGAACGCAACGGCGTCTCGCGAGAGATGTTTGACGTCGTCTCGAACCCCGAGTTTTTACGCGAAGGAACGGCCGTCTCAGACTTCCTCCATCCCGATCGAATCGTCGTAGGAACTGATAGTGACCGTGCCGCCGACATCATGTCCAGGATCTACGAACCCCTGACCACAGGCAGGTACTACGCAAAGGCAGGAGCGATCGACGGTGCCTGCAATCACGACACGCCACCGCCTCTGCTACGTACCTCCACCAAGAGCGCCGAGATCATCAAGCACGCCTCAAACGCCTTCCTCGCTCTCAAAATCTCCTTCATCAACGCTGTCTCCAATCTTTGCGAGGCCGCAGACGCCGACGTCGAACAGGTTGCTCAGGGCATGGGGCTCGATAGTCGCATCGGTCCAAGATTCCTGCGGCCCGGCATCGGTTACGGGGGATCCTGCTTTCCGAAAGACGTAGCCGCCTTCCGCTCCGTCGCCGAGCAGCTCGGAGTCAATTTTGCGCTCCTCACCGAAGTCGAAAACATCAATGCAGACCAGAAGCGGCGATTCCTCAACAAGGTTCGTTCAGCGCTTTGGACCCTCCGCGGCAAAAAACTTGGCGTCCTCGGTCTTGCCTTTAAGGGCGGAACTGATGATATACGCGACTCTCCTGCTATCGAGCTGGTCCGAATGTTGATCGAGGAAGGATGCTCTATTCGCGCCTTCGACCCCGCCGCAATGCCGCGTGCTGAGCAGATACTCCCCCCAAGTCCCGAGATTCAATACGCGTCTGACCCCTACGACGCTTCCAACGATGTAGATGCTCTTTTAATCCTCACAGATTGGGCGGAGTTTGCACGTCTCGATCTTCAACGTCTCAGCGCAGCAATGCGTTTTCCGATCATCCTGGATGGCCGCAATCTATATGATCCCGAACTGATGTTGGAAAATGAGATTACTTATTTCAGCGTAGGTAGACCCACTCGACATCACACTCAGGAGCTCGCAACCGTCGCATCTCGCTCCCGATAGCCGATCCTTACTCAAGTCGTTTCTTCGATCCACTGAACATTTTTGCGCGAGCCGGTTGGGTTTCCCTAAGATAAGCCCGACTGAATCTCGCATCCGAGGGAGATATGAACGCCAAAAGAATTCTTGTAACAGGAGCGGCAGGCTTTCTCGGTTCGCACTTGTGCGATTCCCTGCTGGACGCCGGAAACAGTGTGATCGGCGTTGACAACCTGAGCACGGGCAATGAAGCAAACCTGGCTCACCTGCGCAACGAGCCCCGCTTCGACTTTGATCGCCTCGATATCTGCCAGTCCTTCGACCCTGGTAAAGTCGACTTCGTCTTCAACTTTGCTTCACCCGCAAGCCCTGTGGACTATGCCCGGCTCGGCGTAGAAACCCTGCTCGTCGGGTCGGCCGGAACCATCAACACACTGGAAATCGCGAAGAAGTACCACGCCGGGTACCTGCACGCCTCTACCTCCGAGTGCTACGGAGACCCCGAGGTTCATCCCCAGACGGAAACGTACTGGGGACATGTCAATCCAATCGGACCGCGTTCCGTCTACGACGAAGCCAAACGATTTTCGGAAGCCGCGGTCATGGCCTACCACCGCTATCATCGAGTCAACACTCACCTGGTGCGAATCTTCAACACGTACGGACCAAGGTTACAAATCAACGATGGCCGAGTCATCTCCAACCTCATGTCGCAGGCCCTTCGCGGCGAGCCCCTCACCATCTACGGGGACGGTATGCAGACCCGAAGCTTCTGCTACGTCTCGGATCTGATCGCCGGCATCCTCGCACTCGCAGACTCGGACGAGCATCTTCCCGTCAACATAGGCAATCCGGAGGAGTGGACCATTCTGAGCTGTGCCGAAGAGATTCTCAAGCTCATCGGATCGGACAAAAAAGTCGTCTTCAAGCCGCTTCCCCAGGACGATCCCACCCGTCGCAGGCCAGACATCAGCAAAGCGACCCGTCTTCTCGGATGGACCCCCAAGATTCAATTGCGTCAGGGACTCGAGATGTCGTTAGCCTACTTTCAGGCGCACGCGGAAACTGGATTGGTTCAAAACTCGTAAGAATGAGAGGTTCTTCTCATAGCAAATTTAGTAAATAGGTCTCTGCGCAAAACAAAGAACTTAGATTTGCGACAGCAGTAGACTCCAACGATTCCAATGTTAATTTTCCGAGTAATTGAGTTGCCGTAAGCAACGCTTGATGAGCACTTACCTCAAAATTGAATGTAGCGAATCATGTAACTTTTTCGTTTGGAGATCATCTCTGATAGTGAGAAGATATTCTCAATTGAGCGACCAACCTCGTGCTGGAGAGACTCATGAAGCGAGTTACTGAAAGCAATACCTCCCCTGATGTCATTAAAGTCATTGTGGCGAACCTGCCCGTAATGCTTTGCGAGCTTTTGCAGGGTGCCTTTGAAGCGGTTCGCGATATCGAGATCGTTACCCCGATTAATGACGTCCAGCATCTCCTCAGTGCGACCAGGCCCATCCCAGCCGACGTCATCCTCATCGGCTCCTCAAGAATGGACAACACGCCAGGAGCCGTCTCCATTCTTCAATCCCTCCCCGATTTTTACAAAAGTGCACGCGTAGTCGTTCTCACGCAGGATCCCGACTACGCCGAAGTCATCTCCTTATTCCGTGCTGGAGCGAAAGGAATCTTTGGCAGCGCCGATCTGCGCTTCGAACTCCTCTGCAAGTGCATCCGATGCGTCCACCAGGGGCAGATATGGGCAAAAAACGAGCTGCTCGCCCACCTCGTGTCTTCCCTCTCTCATCCCAGATCTACCAATGTCATAGACCGCCACGGCAAGCCGCTGCTCACCACCCGCGAGCAACAGGTCCTGCATCTTCTATCGGACGGCCTCAGCAACTCCGAGTTGGCAACCGTGCTGAAGCTCAGCGAACACACCATAAAGAATCACCTTTTCCGCATCTACGACAAGCTGGGCGTCTCCAATCGCATGGAAGCGGTCTTGTATGCACTCACCCCTCGCGACACGCATCCGATACAACATCGACCCACCCACCCGCCAGCCTCCAACAAAATCGCAATCATCAAAACCGCCTAGTCCGTATCATGCCCCTGCTGTCACCTGCCCTGATCTTCTCAAAGGAGAAGACCCCGACGACCTGACTCAAGCCCGCATCACGCCCTTGCTGTCATCCTGACCCTGAGCCTGTCGAAGGGGAAGGATCCCCGATGAACTCCATCCTGCCCAAACCGCTCGTCCCTTTCCGACCCACTCTCTTCATGCCGTTGCCTGTTCCTTATCGTCCGGCAAGATTCTGCTGCCACCGACCCCATTCGGTCTGTTGTGAACTTTCGATTCAGAACACCACCCCCGTATCAACCCATTTCCGCCAGAAGCCGCCGTCTTATAGGTCAGGACGCACACAAAATCCGTTAAAAAGCCAGCGCCCCAAGGCCAGCGCCAGCTGGGCTTTCCTCAATACCCGGTGATACACTAGGTCTTAGGTTTAGGTGCGACGCCGCAAGGCGCGCGGGGCTCATCTCCTGCTCCGCACCGATCCCGAACATTCTCCGGACATCAACTCTCCGGGCCTCAAGAGGTAGCAAGCAGCTCCGATGGTTATTCTTCTCGTCATCATCCACGTTATCGTCTGTCTCTTTCTCATTGGCGTAGTCCTCCTGCAGCAGGGCAAGTCCGCCGACCTCGCGGGAGCCTTCGGCGGCCAGGGATCGCAGACCGCCTTCGGTCCTCGCGGCGCAGCCAACCTTCTCACCAAGCTCACCACCTACTCGGCGATCGTCTTCATGCTGACCTCCATCGGCCTTACCATCCTGCTCTCGCGCGCCAGTGGCGACCACTCCGTCCTCTCCGGCACCGCTCACCCCACCAGCCAGACGACGCCCGCCAAGAAGTAGCTCATAAATCTTCAGAGATGCGCAGGCCTCGGCTTGCGCATTTTTCATTCCCAAAAACTCCCCATGAAGGCTCAAACCCGCCATGATCCACGAGATTCTCGCCGTCGGCCCGCTGCAATGCAACTGCTCCATCCTGGGAGATGAAACGTCTCACGAAGCCATCGTCGTAGACCCCGGCGACGACATCCCACGAATCATGGCCGTCTTAGCCAACCACAACCTGACCGTCAAAAAAATCGTCATCACCCACGCCCACATCGACCACATCGCCGGAGCCCATCGCCTCAAGCAGCTAACAGGCGCTCCCATCCTCTACAACCAGCAAGACCTCCCCTTGGTCAAAATGATGGACATCCAGGCAGGCTGGCTCGGAATCCCAACCCCCACCGTTCCAACCCCCGACGACACACTTGAAGACGGCAAGCTCATCGCCATCACCGGTCTCGCCGGCTCCATCATCCACACTCCAGGCCACACAGAAGGCAGCGTCTGCCTCTACCTTCCAGCCCAAACCCTCCTCCTCGCCGGAGACACCCTCTTCGCCGGCACCGTAGGCCGCACAGACCTACCCGGCGGCGACATGCGCAAGCTCATCGCCTCCATCCACGACCGCCTCCTCACCCTGCCCGACGACGTCACTGTCATTCCCGGCCACGGCTCCAGAACAACGATCGGCGTGGAAAAGGATTCTAACCCGTTCCTTCAAACCTAATAAAAACAATGAATTATAGACAGCAATGAAATTACAGCTTTACATGCATCACATGAACTAGTAACTACCGTGGTTCTACCTAGTTACCCTTTTGATCCTCGAAACACCCTCCGCAAACTCGCCCACAGGCCCTAGCAAACTCACTACTATCCGGCCGGCTTCTGCAATCCCATAAAAGCTCCCCGGATGCACCACCACCCCCGCCTCCCGTAGCAACAGCCCCGCAACATCTTCTTCGCCGAGACGCTGGGGCAACCGCAGAATCGCACTCCACCCAGCCTCCACCCTAAGCACCTCAACCAAACCCCCAACCGCAATCTTCAGATTCCCACTTACCCGATCCAGAATCTGTCCCTGAATCCCCCGCCTTCTCGCCAACCACACCGGCAGTGCCCTCTGCATCGGCGCGTTCATCGACAAGAAGGTATCCGCAACGACCTCCAGCCTCCCCATCGCCTGACCTCGATCCCCCTCCGGCCCGAACCCCACAATCCAACCAACCTTCATCTGCGGCAGCCCTGCAATCTTGCTCATCCCGCTCAACACAAACGTCAGCACCGGGTGCGGACCCGCAGCAAAGCTCGTTAGCCTCGCACCCTCCTCCAGCGGATAATCCAGAAACACCTCATCCACAAGCAGCGCCAACCCAAACCGCGCACAGATCTCCTCCAGCCGTCCCCGCTCCCCTGCCCCCGTAGCGTGCCCCGTCGGATTGTTCGGATGCACTACAACAATTGCCTTTGTCCTCGGCCCAATCCGACGCTCCAGCTCCGCAAAATCGATCCACCATCCGTAGTCATAGAACAGTGGGTAAGGCTTCAGCCGCACATCCTCCAGGTCCGCCAGAAAATCGAACAGCGGATAACTCGGCTGCGCCACCAGCACCTCATCGCCCGCATCGCACAACAGCCGAAACAGAAACCCATACCCTTCACTCGTACTTGTCGTCAGCACGACGCTATCAGGATCAACCGCCGCACCATGATCCCCGTAGTACCCCGCCACCGCCTCCCGCGCAAAGCGCATCCCTCGCGGATCAGGATCGTACGTCATGGCCTCCCTGCTCGCCAGCGGAGCAAGAACAGCCTCGGCGTCATAGTCAAACCCGCAAATCGTAGGGTTCGACACCGTCAGATCCACCAACTCCCGCCCCGCCGCCCGCGCCTCGCGAATCGCAGCCGCGAACCCACTCTCCCCCACATCCCAACCCGTCCGCGCCGAGAACCGATAGCTCACCCTCCCATGCTAAATCGGTCAGCGAACCCAGCTCGCTGTCCGTCCACCATCAGCCACCAACTTCAAGGCCGTGTGTAATAATCTGGCGTGATCTGGCTGGGTGACAGACGAGGAAATCTAAGCGACTGGGTGACTCAGCGATGGGTCCAGATCGCTGGCCGCCGTCTCCTCCTCAAAGATCATCTCTGGCTCGACGGCCCCATAGGCAACACTCGCCTGATCGGCAAAGACTTCTTCCTCAACTACGCCCGGCAACACAACCTCCAAGTAGTTCAAACCGGAGGCCGAGGCCTGGTCGACGATCTAACTCTTCTCTCCGGAAGCTCTGCCGATATCACCCAAGTCGAAGCGCCAGTTCGCAACTTCTACGAACGCACATCCGAGTACACGATCGATGCCTGGTCTCAGTGGCACGGACTCTTCAAACCTTTCGGAGAAGCTCTCGGAATTATCTTCAGCCGTCGTCTGCAACAGATGAACATCCCCTTATCCCCGCTCGACAGCGCCAGGGGAATGACCAGCAACGTCATCCAGTTGCGCGACACGCCGACCGGCGACCTCCTTCAAACCGCATGGGTTCGCGAACTGAATGCCACCCGCAATGTCATCTACGCCGGCACCTACTCCATCTGCGCCATCCCCGGTCATCCCACTCCGTGTATCAAGGTTGTCTTCCCTCTGCCCAACGGCAACGCAGTCGTCGTCATGCGACCTGAGGTACGCCCTGACGGATCATTCTTCCTCACCTCGGCCGGAAACACATTCGGCGACCCTGGTTTCTACTTCGTCGTTCACGCAGGGGACGGAACCATCTGGACGAAATACCTCAAAAGCATGCAGGAGACAATTCACGTCTACGCCGCAGAGCACGGTGCCTCACGCGCCGACCATGTCCTTCACCTCTGGGGCAAGGAGTTTCTTCGCCTGCACTACTACATGCGCGCTAAAGATGCCCAACCCAGCCAGGTAGACGTGAAGGAAGCCGTCCAATCCTGATCGGCGCAAAAAAACGCTCCCTTACCCATAGACAAAAGCCTTTTCATCTATGAATGAAGTAACGCCCCTCTCCATCAATCGAGTCCAAGCTACTGCATAGGCGCGCAAACAAAAGGGGGCGACGCAATCGCATCGCCCGCCTATGCTTTCTCCAAACTGCGTTAGAAGAGGATTCGTCCTCCCACTTGTATCACTCGCATCCCTGAACCCTGTGGAGTGGTCGCCTGAGCGGAGATGACACCGAAATTGCTCGGACTGCTCAGCACCGCGCCGGGAGTACCCAGATTGACGAAGTTGAAAACGTTGGTCGCCTCGCCACGAAACTGGAACTTCACGCGTTCGTAGATGGCAAAGTCCCGGAAGATCGCCGCGTCGATGTCCTTGTACCCAGGGCCGCTCAGTGAGTTCGGGCTCACGGTGCCATCGACGTTGCCTGCTCCGGTACCGGCAGAGCATCCTGCGGAACCCACTCTGCAGTACGCGCTCGTATCGAACCACTGCTTCTTCTCAAGCACGCGAGACCCGCCAAAACTGTTCACCCGCTCTATCTTTCCAGGCACAACGTTAGGGCGATCGTTGTTGTTTCCATCCATATTGTCATCGGTTCCGCTGGTGATGTTGAACGGAACCCCGCTTCGCATCGTGACAATGGTCGAGATCGACCATCCATTCAGCAGGTTCTGAACCACCCGGTTGGATTTGCCAAAGTAATCCGGCTTCCACACAGCAGCAATCACAGCCTGATGGCGCTGGTCGCTGTCCGTGCGCTGTCTTTCAAGCCCAAGATTGTAGTAATCCTCTGGCTCGGTTGGTCCACTGTTGCCAATGTTGCCCGTCGTCTGAAGCGAAGCACTCGACAATGCCTTGCTGAACACATAAAAGCCATTGACGCTGATGTGCTGGCTCAGACGTTTTTCCACCGTGACCTGCAGGCCATGGTAGTTCGTGTTTTGTCCATCCTCGATCACATACGCATTACTGATGTACTTCGAGCCCACCGCAGGATTCGCGCAGGATGTTCCCTTCCCGAACGGAAGTGCGTCGAAAGGACGACGACAGTTATAGTTAGTCGCCGTGTTCATCGCGGGATTCGCAGTGTTGTAGATCGGCGCATTCGCATCGATGTACAGAGGCAGCTTCCGGCTGAAGGCTCCTACGTAATTGATGCTGACGGCAAGATCCTTGGTGAACTGCTGCTGCACCCCAAAGTTGGCCTGGACGTTGTAAGGCCAACGCATCGCCTGCTGCAGGAACACCAGCGACGCAGGAGACACGTACCGTGGATTCACCTTGTCGTAGAGGTATGGAAACGGCGAAGTGCAACCCTGGAAGTCCTGGCAGTCGGTCGAGTAGATATTCTGCAAGCTGGTTACATGACTGAACGCCGCTGTCTCTCTCACCGCGAACGGCTGAAAGTTCTGCGAAAGCATCCACTCGTTTCCGCCGATAGTGTCGAAGAACAATCCAGCGCCGCCATGGAAGACGGTCTTGCCGTCACGATACGGGTCAAACGCAAAACCAACACGCGGCGAAACGTGGTTGTAGTTCGTATCGACACCGCCTTGCGGTACTCCTGGATCTCCAGGAAACAACTGCCCTAGAATCGCATTCGGCGAAACGGTAGATTGCACACCAGGTTTGAAGACGGCATACCGACGCTGCGTATCGGTAGGAGCCGTCTGCACGTCATAGCGCAACCCAAGATTGAGTATCAGCTTCGGGGTGATACGCCAATCGTCCTGCCCGAAGAACCCATAGTTCCAATAATTCGCATTCGCATCGTCCGGCGAATCCTGACCCATCGTATTCGGGTGACCGATCAGAAAATCAGCTATCGCCGCTCCAGTCTTCACATAAGTAGCCTGCCCGGATGCCGTATTTGGAACCGTAGAGTTTGCGAAGCTGAAGGTGCCATAGTTATTCAGCAGCGTCTCAAGCCGGTCCTTCTCCAGATAAATCTCGGCGCCCACAAAGATCGAGTGCTTTCCGCGAGTGGTATTGAAGACGTCCCGCAACCCGTACACGTTATCCCCGGCAACCGGGCCGCTGATCGCATTGGCAAGATGGAAGAAGTTAGCCACGCTGATATCCGGCAACGAAGGCGTCCCCTGCACATTCAGGTCCGACCCATAAGCCGCCAGCGAAGTTCCCGGCGTGCTGTCACGGCCGGCATTCATCCGCGTATAGCTCAGCCACACCTGGTTCACCGACCGCGCCGAAACCGTCCAGACATCGCTCACATTAGCCGTCTGCTGTCTGTACACATAATTGTTCACCGCCCATCCAGGCAGGTTCGATCCCGAAGGAAGGTTGCTCTGCGCTCCATTCGATTGAAAGTAGTCGAGCGTCAATCGATGCGCCGCAGTCAGCTGCTGATCGCCTTTGATCAGAAACTCATCCGTCTGATTCGGCAGCCCTTCATTTCCGATAAACCTGTTGTCTGTCCTACCTGGCGTAGGCAGCGGAACATTCTTCGCCAGCACCGCCGCAGCAACGGGATCAGGATGATAGTTCGGGTCCAGATCGAGACGATTGCCCGGTACAGGCTGATGCGTCACGGGGTCGCAGACGATAAACCTTCCGCCATAAGCCGTAACCGATTTATCCGCGGCCGACAGTGCCGTCGCACACGCACCCAGCCCCTTCGCGATCGTCGTGGACGTAGGAAGGTTCTCAGAGAAGTTGCCGGCTCGCTGGAGAGCATCAGGTACAACCGTATTGAATTCAATCGGACTAACCTGTCTCAACCCGGCATAGCTGCCAAACAAGAACGTCTTGTCCTTGATGATCGGGCCGCCCAGAGTAGCGCCAAAGCGATTGATGTGCAGCGGCGTCCTCGTCGTCTGCAGCCACGCGTTAGAGTTGAAGTTCGTCTCCTGATGAAATTCGAAGACCGAACCATGTACCTGATTCGTCCCCGACTTCGTCAGTACCGAAACCACGCCCGCACCCGTGCGCCCATACTCCGCGCTGAAGTTGCTCGTCTGTACCGCAAACTGATCGATCGCATCCGGATTCGGCAGAACGTTGCCGGTATTACGCACCCCGGTCATATTCAGGCCGCCGTCGAGATAATACGTAACCTGCCCGACCATATTGTCAGAAGAGCCATTGATAATCACGTGCTGTCCGGGAAAGCCGATCGTATTCTCCGTCTGGCTGTTCTGAATTCCTGGAGTCAGGCTAAGCAGTTGATAAACGTTGCGCCCTACAATCGGCAGATTGTCGACCTCACGGTTATCAACCGTGCGTCCAAGCACCGAGTTCCCAACGTTCACCAGTGGAATCTCCGTGGTCACCTCCACAATCGTGCTCTCGCCGCCAATATCAAGCGCGTAGTTCACCGCGGCCTGCTGCGTCGCCGTCAAGACAATGCCGTTCTGGACAATCTCCTTGAATCCGCTTGCGCTCACCTTGGTCGTATATTGTCCCACCGGTAGAAACTCAGCGCGGTACTGGCCCTGGTCATTGGTCTTCGTAACGCGAACGAAGTTCGTCTGCGTCTGGGTCAACGTAACCGTGGCACCGGGAACGATTGCCCCCGTCGAATCTGTGACGATACCAAACATCGTCGCAGTACTCAGTTGTGCGGAAGCATTCGGCCCGGTAAATCCAGCCAGGATCGTCGCGATCAATAGTGCGAAGAGCGAACTCTTTTGCAACACTCTGCTTTTCATGGAACGGCTCTCCTAAAAAATACGGCGTCTGTCTTTGTGTATGGCCAGCTCTCGAGGGCGGTTTTCCTACTTCCCAAGACCACCTCCCTGGTTCTGCAAGGCGGCTCGCAAGAAGCGCTATCCCTTGGGCGATCGAGCTTATACGTTTGAAACTCAGTTATAAGACCGCATAGCAAGAAGCACTGTCAAGACATTTGTTTGAAGTCCATCTTTATTCTGTATAGACACCTATTTCCTATCGAAATCACGCGCTTCGAACACGCTCGAAGAGATCTCTCGGACGCTCCAAATGGCCCTACCACTTCAACCTCATCCTCCCATCCCATCACCAGGCGGATGTGCCGATGTTCAAACCACTGCCTTACAATGGCCTCTCATGGCATCAGTAAAAGCAATCCTCTTCGACTACGGCATGGTCCTCTCCGGCGAGCCTGATCCCAATGCCTGGACCCGCCTGCGCACCATCACTGGCCTCAGTGAAGAGGTGCTCCACCGCGAGTACTGGGCTCACCGCCACGCCTACGACCGCGGCGACCTCAACGCCGAATCCTTCTGGCACAAAGCCGCCGCAGGCGCTGGCATCGTCATCACGCCCACGCAACTCGCCCAACTCATCGCCGCCGACACCGACCTCTGGTCCACCCTCAATCCGCCTATGCTCGACTGGGTCGACCAACTCCAGCGCGCCGGCATCCGCACCGGCATCCTCTCCAACATGCCCGACGCCATGGAGACCGGCCTCCGCGCCCGCCACGCATGGATCGAATCCTTCGACCACCACACCTGGTCCCACGCCGTCAATCGCGCAAAGCCCGAGCCCGAAATCTACCAGCACGCCGCCGAGGGCCTCCAGACCCAGCCCGAAAATATCCTCTTCATCGACGACAAATCAGAGAACATCGCCGCTGCTATCGCCACCGGCATGCAGGCCATCCAGTACTCCACACACCCCGCATTCGAGCAGGAGATGCGAGCCCGCGGACTCAACTACCTCCTACAACTTGAGCGGCATACGGACTCCCAAAACGGGAAGCTATAGTACTTCCGTAACGTCTTCGATAAATTCCTCCATCACAACAGTTCCGCCACAAGGAATATTTAAGGTCAGGCTGCACCAGCGTACCGCCCGCAGCTAACAAAACATGAAGACACCGCTCTCTCTCCGACGTGTACTTGCCGGTCTCTGCGGCGTCACCGCTCTACTCTTTGTCGCCTCCCCGCCCCTGGCCGCACAGGCCACTGGCCCGCAGCAGCTACTCTTCGCCGGGCTGCTTGGCTCATCGAACCCCGATCCCGCAAACTCGCACCACGCGCAGTTCAACGCCATCCAATCTGACTCCGCCGGCAACCTCTACCTCCTGCTCGACCAGGGCGACGGCATCCGCCTCCTCAAAACCGATCCGACCGCGACCAACATCCTCGCACAAACTCATCTAGGCTCCAGCGGCGACATCGGCCTGGCCATGACGCTTGACCCCGCAGGCAACCTCTACATCACCGGGACCACAACCTCCGGCACCCTCTCCACAACCGCCGGCGCAGCCTTTCCCAACGCGGCGGATACGTCTATTAATTCGTACATCGGCAAATTCGATCAAAACTTGAATGCGCTCTTCGTCACCTACGCCGGAAGCCCGCGCACCGCAGCCGCCGCCATCGCCGCCACAGCCGACGCCGTCTTCCTCACCGGCAGCATCTTCAGCTCCGCGCTCCCCGTCACCCCCTCCGGCATCATCCAGTCCCCCGCCTCCGGCTCTCTGCAAAACGGCTTCGTAGAAAAATTCAGCACCACCGGAACCACCCTCCTCTACGCCACCTACCTCAGCGGCCAAAACGGCAACACCGCCCCCGCCGCCATCGCCGCCGACACATCCGACAACGCCTACATCGCCGGCTACACCACCTCCAGCGGCTATCCCACCCTCTCGGCCATCATCCCCGACCTCCTCACCGCCACCTCCGGCTTCCTCACCAAACTCACCCCCGCCGGCGACGGCATCGTCTTCTCCACCTTCATCCCCGGCCCGGGCATCTCCTCGCTCGTCATCGCTCCTTCACCGCAAGACCCCGCCACCCAGACCCTCCTCCTCACCGGCTCCATCGCCCCTGGCCAGTTCCCCATCGCCACCGTCTCCTCCCCGCTGGTCAACACCAACTATCAAACCCTCCTCCGCCTCTCCCTCGACGGCAGCACCCTCCTCACCTCCGACCTCCTCGCACCCGGCACACAATCCGCCGTCGCACCCGGACCCTCCGGCGCCGCATGGGTCGCAGGCACCCTTACCGGCGAACTCACAGCCAACCCCGCATGGCTGCTCCCTCTCACCGCGCTCTCCAACATCGGCAACAGCTACGCCCTCCGCGTGACTCAGCAGAACACAATCGACCAGACCATCCGCCTCGGCGGCCTTCCCACCACCAACCTCCCCTTCGCCAGCGCACCCGTCACACTCACCGGCCTCACCGTCGACTCCCTCGGCCAACCCACCTTCGCCGGCAGCGCATCTCCCACCGCCAGCGCAAGCCTGCTCGCCACCGAAACCTACGATCTCCCGCTCACCAACACTCCCACCTCTGCTCTCCCATCGACCCTGCGCTCCGCCGCACTCCCCGCTGCCTCCTGCACCGGCAGCCTCTGCGCCGGATCCGCCGCCTACCTCGCAAAACTAAACCCCAACACCGCCGCCCCCAGCCTTGCCCTCTCCACCGACGACGCCCCCAACCTCACCCTGCGTAACCTCGGCAGCATCGCCGCCACCAACCTCCAGCTCACCGCCACCAACTTCACCCTAGCCAGCGACTGCCCCACCACCCTAGCCCCCGGCGCAGGCTGCAGCATCGCCCTCACCAGCACCAGCAGCAATCCCGGTACCGTCACCGCGCAAGCATCCAACGCCATCACGCAGACCGTGAATCTTCCCGCCACAGCTTCCTCCCCCAACCCCATTGTCGTCTCTCCCAAAGAGCTGGACTTCGGCATTCAAACCGCCACCAGTCCTGCCACCACACGAACCATCACCATCAGTAATCTCAGCCAGCTCCCCCAGACCTTCTACGCAGGCGACGCCACCCTGCAACCCGTTCCCCCGCAGTACGACTTCAGCGTGCAATCCACTGACTGTCCGGCCTCCACCACTCCCGGCGACGACGTCCTTCCTCCAGGCGGAGTCTGTCACCTCACCCTTGCCCTTACCGCCCCGGCCACGGCGACCGGCAGCTTCGTCACGGCCTATCGCATCATCGGCACCGACGCGGTCCTCCTCACCGCCTACACCCAACCCACCGACCTCAACCTCTCCGCCACCGAGATTGACTTCGGCACCCAGTTCGGGACGCCCTCCGGCGTCGGAGGCAGCCCCAGCCGACGCCTCCCCCGCTACCTCTATCTCTCGAACAACTCCGCCAACGCCGTCACCCACACCCCCGTCACCCTGCAGACTCCCTTCACCCTCACCGACCGCTGCCCCACCACGCTCAACCCCCACACCGTCTGCCAGCTCGAGATCGACTACCAGTCCCCCGTCGCCCCCTCAGCCGACTCCACCACCCTCACCCTCGACGAAGGCCTCACCGTCCTCATCACCGGCACCCCAAACCCCAACCCACCGGCATCGGACAATCCGCCAACCCCAACCTCACCGTCACCCCCGCCACCATCAGCTTTCCCAACGCGGTCCTCGTCACCAGCACCTCCTCGACCACCCAGACCGTCACCATCGGCAACATCGGCCCCGTCGCCTTCCCTCTAGCCCTCGCCCTCACCGGCGACTTCACCGACGCCACCGACTGCCCCGCCACCCTCGCCGGCAACGCGACCTGCACCGTAGTCCTCACCTTCGCGCCCTCGCAACCCGGAACCCGTCAGGGCCTCCTCTCCGTCACGGCCGGAAACTCTACTCCCGCGTACGTCACCCTCAGCGGCACCGGCTCCCCCATCGTCACCGCCCCCAACAACACCCTTGCCTTCGGAAGCGTCCTCGTCGGCCAGCCCGATGTGCAGTGGTACAAGATCACCTCCCCCTTCAGCACCCTCACTGCCACCACCTCCGCCCCGGACTTCAAAACCATCCTCATCGAAGACATCGGCTTCGGCCACGGCCAGCCACCCACCTCCGCCTTCGTCTCCACCTTTACCGGCTCCTGCACCAACTGCTGGCTCGGAGTGCAGTTCACCCCCTCCACACCCGGCGCCCAAACCGCCTCTCTCACCCTTACCTCCTCCTCTTCCGGTACCCCATCGCCACTCACGCTCACCGGAACCGGCATAGCCCTCTCCGGCCTCATCCTCAGCCCCACCACGCAGGATTTCGGCACCGTCCCCGTCAACAGCACCAGCCCTCCAACGCTCTTCACCCTAACCAACCTCACCCCCAACCCCGTCACCCTCACCGCCCCCACCCTCACCGGAGACTTCGCCCTGAGCACCGCCCCCACCGGCGGCTCCGCCTGCAACGGCCCTCTCGCCCCCAACGCCTCCTGCTTCTTCAACGTCGCCTTCGCCCCCACCACGACCGGCTCCCGCGCCAGCACCCTCACCCTCCAGGCCTCCACCGGCCCCATCACCGCCGCCCTCACCGGCTTCGCCGCCCCTGACCCCGGCCTGTCCCTCAACCCCACCGCCCTCATCTTCAACAACGTCCCCGGCCCCACCGCCACCCAACAAAACATCGTCCTCACCAACACCGGCACCGCCGTCCTCCAGATCGGAACCCCCACCAACACCACCGCCAGCTTCTCCTCCACCAACAACTGCACCACCCTTGCCCCCGCCGCAGCCTGC
The DNA here is from genome assembly GCF_040358255.1 of Tunturibacter gelidoferens. Lineage (NCBI taxonomy): Bacteria > Pseudomonadati > Acidobacteriota > Terriglobia > Terriglobales > Acidobacteriaceae > Tunturiibacter > Tunturiibacter gelidiferens. The sequence continues at coordinate 3,560,886 of NZ_CP132938.1, read as the reverse complement.
AGCATCACAGTCAACTTCATCCCCACCACCGCCACCGTCACCGACGCCCTCCAAATCCCCGTCACCAGCTCCGCCACCGGCACCACCAACTACGCCGTCCCGCTCACCGGCGCCTACACCACCGAGAGCGCCGGCCTCCAGATCCTCCCGAACGAGGCCAACTACGGCTCCGCCCCCACCAGCACCCTCGGCGGAACCCGCCAGTTCACCATCACCAACCTCACCGCCAAATCTCTCGCCCTCAACATCGCCCTCCCTCGCCAGTTCGTCCTCAACGGGCCCGCCTGCGCCGCCCTCGCCCCCAACGCCTCCTGCAACTTCAACGTCACCTTCCTCCCCCTCACCAATGGCGACATCACCGGCACCCTCTTCGCCCAGGCCACCCCCACCGACGGCTCCGCCACACTCAACGGCCTCGCCTACGTTGAAGGCTTCGGCGTCGGCGCCGCCACCCTCACCATCTCCGGCAACATCATTCCCGGCCAGACCGTCCTCGACTTCGGACAGGTCTCCTCCGGCCAAACCGCCACCCAAACCGTAACCCTCACCAACACCGGCACCACCACCCTCACCATCCGCCGCCTCACCAGCCAGTGGCCCTTCCTCATCACCGCCACCAACTGCGGCAACACCCTCGCCGCCAACAGAAGCTGCACCGCCACTCTCACCTACACCCCAATCAACCAGACCAGCACCACCCCCGGCCCCGCCACACCCGACTCCGGCACCCTCATCATCGAAAGCGACGCCCTCACCGGCCCCGACCTCCTCACCCTCACCGGCCGAGCCGCCCCCATCACCGTCGCCGCCCCCAGCAACGCCGCCCCGCTGGTCTCCTACGCCCTCTCCCAAAGCTCCCTCACCTTCCCCGCCACCCAGGTAGGCGACCAGAGCGACACCCAATCCATCACCCTCGCCAACACCGGCACCACCACCATCCACATCACCCGCATCCTGCCCACCCCCGACTTCACCGTTCAAACCACCTGCCTCGGCGCCCTCGTCCCCTCCGCCAGCTGCGTCATCAACATCAGCTTCACCCCGCAACCCATCTTCCCCAACTCCATCTCCAACCGCATCTCCGCACTCGAGATCACCTCCGACTCCAGCACCGCCCTCGAGTTCATCTCCCTCTTCGGCGTCGCCAATCCATCCCCACTCAGTTTCTCCCCCTTCACGCTCAACTTCGGCAGCGTCCAGGTCGGCACCACCGCCACCCTCCCCGTCCAGATCACCAACATCACCACCGTCCCCATCGCCATCCAATCCATCTCCCCCATCGGCCCCTACACGGCCACCGGCGACTGCCCCACCGAAGGCAACACCCTCGCCCCCTCCACCAGTTGCACCGAGCAAGTCACCTTCACCCCCACCACCGCAGCGACCATCAACGGATTACTTTCCATCCGCTCCTCCGCCTTAACCCTGCCCATCGAATACCCCGTCACCGGCACCGGCATCCAGTCCCACCTCCAAACCGCCCCCTCCACCCTCAACTTCGGCAGCATCGCCCTCGGAGCCTCCGCCGCCCAGACCATCACCCTCACCAACACCGGCACCGCCCCCATCACCAACCTCGCCCTCACCATCACCGGCGACTACAACATCACCGTCCCCTGCACCTCCACCACCCTCGCCCCCGGCAACAGCTGCCAGATCACCGTCACGTTCGCGCCCACCGCCCTCGGCCCGCGCAACGGCACCATCACCTCCACCGACCCCAACACCGGCCTCCAGAACCTCAACATCCCCCTCACCGGAACCGGCGTCTCCGGCGGCACCTTCACCCTCACCGTCAACGGAGGCTCCTCCGCCACCCTCACCATCCCCAGCGAGCAGGCCGCCGACTACACCCTCCAGCTCACCCCGCAGTCCGGCTTCTCCGGCACAGTCATCCTCAACTGCACCCCCATCAACCCCGGCGCCTACGCCACCTGCTCTCTCCTGCCCTCCAGCATCGCCCTCAACAGCGGCGCACAAAACTCCATCGCCAACCTCAACACCGTAGCCGAGTCCGTCCCACCCACTACCTCCCAAGACACTCACAACACGCGCAACCGCACCCTGCTCTGCCTCCTCCCTCTCTCGCTCCTCTTCTTCTGGAAATCAACATCCCGCAGCCCGCAAAAATCCCACCCCATCCGCCTGCTCTTATTCGCCATCCTCCTCACCCTGCCCGCTCTCTGGCTCTCCGGCTGCGGCAGCGGCGCCACCGACCCCCACCTCCGCTTCACCCCACCCGGCACCTACCAATATCAAGTCACCGCCACCTCCACCACCGGCGTCGAACTCAGCCAGACCGTAACCCTCAACCTCGTCGTCACCGCCCGCCACTAAGCAGTCACGCGACAAGACTCGCTTTTTGTTCATTTGCTTTTGCTGTTGCCGTGCCTTTCTTGTTGTCATCCCCACGGGGGATCTGCGGTTGCTTCTTCCGCATCCTCAGCAAGAGTGCATACCATCTCACGAGCGTAGCTTCGGCGCGCCCGCCGCCACCAGCAACACCGCTCCACCAAACAGCAGCGTATCCCAGACGTAGTTCGCCCCTTCCAACACCGCCGGCACCCCAGACGCCATCAGCAGAATCGGCAGATACAGAACCACCGTAAGCAGCGTCATCACCAAACCCACCGCCGTCGCCCCGTCGCGGCAATATCGCCGAATCAATATCCCCACCCCGCCCCCAATACAAACCAGCCCCGTCAAAAGCGCCCACACATGAGGCCCCGGCACCCACGATGGCGTCAACTTACTCAGCGGAACCCCCGGCGCAAACTGCGGATACAGAATTAGCTCCACGCCATACACCATCAGCACAACAGCAACAATCCCTCGCCCAATCCACACCGCTACATTCTCACCGAACTTCCGCGACCCACTCCCCAAAGATCCCGCAAGCACCAGCGCTCCCGCACCAAAACTCAGATCCCGCAACGCCACGTTCCAGATAACTCTGTCGTGCACCTGCGCCACCACATTCGGCACATGAATCATCAGCACAAAAAGAAAAAACATGACAGCCAGCAGCGTCGCAGTCAACCGAACGCGTATCCCAGGCGCCAGACTCAGAGCCGCAGCAATCAACGCAATGCCAACGAAGTACACCCAGAACAAACGCGCCGGCATCCACACAGGAACAGCCCCAATGATCACCTGACCGAGCACCAGATGCTCCGCCCCAAAGGCCGCCAGCGGCGCCGCAAACAGCACTCTTCCAACGGCAACAAGTTTGTCCAGCCCCGCCGCCGCCTGCAACTCTCTTCTCGCGGCAACAAACCCGACAACAAGAACAACCACTCCCGCAGCACATATCCAGACATTAGAGCTCGGCGGCACAAACACCTCTTCCCTATCCAAAATTCAGAGCACTATCGAATCTTCTTCCAAAGCAGATCTTCGTTATTCCTGCGATCGATCATCATGTCCACATGCCCCGAAGCATCGCGATGAAACAGCCGCCGCCCCTCAACTCCCGCACGAAAAAACAGATCCGGAGACTCCGGCAGAAGCTGGTACGGTTTACCCGAGTTACGCTGCGCATACAGCTCACTACCCTGCCGCGTAACCGTGACGACGTTTCCGGCAGCAAGCTCATACGCACCTGCATAGTCGTTCAGCATCGCATCTGAAACCGCACCCGCAGCCGGGTCTTCGTAGTACCGCAACGTCTGGCTCGCAACAATCTGCCATGCCTGATTCCGATACAACCACGTATCCGTCGTGTGATAGCGAGCATGCAGCTCCCGCCCAAACACCGTCTCCACCTCATCGCAGTCGTAACTCAGAACAGCAACATTCGTCGCAAACCGGGACTTCGCCCGCATCACGCGAATCGTACCGGAGTACCCGGCAGGCAGTGGCTGCAGATCTTCCAGCAGCGCAGCCTTGTCCATCGACCTGCCCTTCTCATCGAAGAACATCGCATCCTCTGCCACATACATCTTCCACGGCGCTTGATTGCCAGGAGCCACAGCATCGAACAGCTCCTGGGTCCGCTGCACCAGCTTCGACTCCGTTATCTTCGGGGTGTCGGCGCCGCGTGCCGTCGAGCATACGGCTAGGACGATGACGAACGCAGCAACCAGACCTCTTTTCACCTCTTCCTCCTGAAGACGAAGACCGATCCAATGCCCGAGTTCGTAGATACGCCGTCCAGCAGCTCAGAGTTCCGCGTTCTCTCAGCGCGCTCTGTCGGCCAAAGCACATAGGAGTAAGATACAGATACCATCTGTCCGCGAGCTCCAGTCCGTCGCGAGCTCCTGGAGGGAAGAACGATGGCACCTGCAAAGCTCTTACTAGTCGACGACGACGAGACGATACGTTTAACCCTCGGCATCATTCTCAGAAAACACGGCTTCAACGTCACGGTCGCTGCAACGGTAACCGAAGCTCTCAAACACATCAGTTCGGAGGCCTTCGACGTCCTCCTGAGCGACCTTCACATGCCCGGTGCAGGAGACGGCCTCACGGTCGTCAGCGCCATGCGTCATGCCAACCCAAAAGCCGTCACCATACTGCTCAGTTCGTTTCCCCATATGGACGCCGCCGCTCAGGCGATCCTGCTGCAGACTGACGAAATTCTCGTCAAGCCAATGGACGTAACCATGTTGGTGGAGGCCATCAAACAGCGGCTCGCCGCAGGCCCCACTCGTGCCCGCCTCGTTGAGAGTGTCGCAGCCATCCTCGAACGTTCCTCAGACAGCACCATCAACGATTGGTACGAACTTGTCGAAAAAGAAGAGACCTTGATGGCAATTCCCATGACCTTCCAACAACGTTCCGGCCATCTCCCCCAGGTCATCCGGGACCTCGTCCTCCGCCTCCGTTCTTCAAAGAGTCTTGGCAGCAAAGAGTTATTCTCGGCAGCCGCCACAGAGCACGGCACCGTCCGCCGCAAGCAAGGCTACAGCGCCGCCATGATGGTCGAGGAGTCGCGCATCCTTCAGGTCAGCGTCTTCAACACCCTCCAGAAAAACCTGGCGAACATAGACTTCAGCGTAGTGCTCATCGGAGTGATGACCATCGCCGACGAAGTCGATTCACAGCTCAGCCAGGCGATGAAGAGCTACCTTGCAGAGTCGATCGTCGATGCGCTTCCGGCATAGCCACAAGAGGCGAAAGCGGAGGCGAATAGCATTGAGCAACGCCGCAGTTGGTGTAGAGTCGATTTCGCTTTTTTGTTTGTCATTCCCGAAGGGAATCTGCGTTTTGCAGTCAATACACCATCAGGCAAATCGCCATAAGCCTTTGCCGTCATCCTGAGCGCAGCGAAGGATCCCGAAGAACTCAGACCTACCCGAACCGCCCGTCCCTTCAACCCCCCCTCTCCAGCCGTTGTCTGTTTTCTATCTCCCCGAAAAACCGTCAGAAATCGTCCTCTCCTCAGACACTCACTCACTCCTGACGATTCGCCGCCGTCGGCAATACCAATATTCGAGCCGCCAGAACAGATAGTCTCTTGATCGGTTCTGCCAACTCCTCCGCCAGCGTCTTCGCATCCCCAGCAAACCCACCCACACCCGCCAGATACACAATGTTCGTAATGCTCTGTAGCGGATTATTGATCCGGTGCGCCAGCTCATTGGCCATCCCGGACGCGGCGCCCACCATCGCCTGCTCCATCAGCAACTTCTGCTGTCGCTGCTGTCTCACGCCCATCGCAGCGAAGTTCGCCAGAACCAGCATCATACGAAGATCGTTCCCATCAAACGCCTCTCCGCGTCCATGCGCCATGATCCAGATCGTGCCCCGCGTCTCCCCTACCTCCCACGGCAGCAGAATGCCATCGGTCACCGTCGGAGCTTCAATCCTCATCAGATCGAAGAACCGCTGCGTGACGCGAAACAGCTGAGGTCGGCCCCTCTCCAGACACACCCCACACGCGCTGGGACTCCGTGGCAGCGTCGCATTCAGGAAACCCGCATACTCGCCCGCCGTTGCCACCCACTCATAGAACTCCGCGTCACTCTTATTCTCCCGCTCAATGCTGATGCCTGCACTGTCGGCGCCGCACAGGTCAACCGCTGAATTCACCAACTCCTGCAAAATCGTGTCAGGGCTCTCCACGAACGCGCGCGCCAACCGATGCATCCCCTCCATCTGCATCGCGACATCGCGATCATGCAGCCGTCTGCCCGCAAATGACGCATCCTCGAAAAGGTCGACCACCTCCAAACCGGTGTCAGCTACCATCGAAGTAAGCGCGCTCATCTCAAATCCTTCCCTGTCCCGTTGCTCCCGTGCCAAATCCCCGACATGACGTCAGCCACATCGAACCGGTTCTCAACAGATCCGGGATCATCAATCATAACGTTCAGGGAGGTACAGTCGATAATAATCCACGTCCCCCAAAAAACTCACGAAATCTTCTTCAACCGTGGCGTATTTTTTTGCCCCCAAAATCACGCGGCCTAATCACCACGCCAGCCACACATTCCACCACACTTTCACCACCAAAACACCACAACCAAAACAGCCTTTTCGCAAAATACCCCTCAAAAACGCCCATAATGCGGAGCTCTCCCCATCGCCGCCACACCAGCATTTTTTTCTGAAAAAATCTACCGCCGAACCGGCTCGATCGATACCGGAACCTGCTCCACAATCTCGATCCCGAACCCCTGCAGCGCCGGCACATGCGTCGGTGTATTGGTCAGCAGCCGAATCTTGTGAATCCCCAAATCCGACAGAATCTGCCCACCCAGACCCACTTGCCGCAGCGTCCTATGCGCCCGATCATCGCTTCCCTCCCGAGCCCGCTGCTCCCGGTGCAGCACAATCCGCGCTGGCGTAACGCCTCGATCCACGCCAAAACCCGCGCTGCCATTATGCAGATACACCAGTGCGCCCTTGCCCGCCTCCGCAATCATCTTCAGCGACTGCTCCACCACCGCCCTGCAATCACACAGCGTCGTAGAAAAAACATCTCCCGCGAGGCAATGCGTATGCACCCGTACCGGCACCGGCTCCGAGCCGCTCACATCCCCAAAGACCAGCGCAATATGCGACTCCCCACCATCCACCTCGCTCTCATAAGCGATCATGCGAAACTCCCCATGCGCCGTAGGCATCAGCGACTCCGCCACCCGATGAATGTACCGCTCATGCTGCAGCCGATAGCGAATCAGATCCGCCACCGTCACCATCAACAGCCCATGCTCCGCGCAGAACTTCACCAGGTCCGGCACCCGCGCCATCGTGCCATCATCGTTCATAATCTCGCAGATCACGCCCGCCGTCACCAGCCCCGCCATCCGCGCCAGATCCACCGAAGCCTCCGTCTGCCCGGCCCTCACCAGCACGCCACCTTTGCGCGCGCGTAGCGGAAACACATGCCCCGGCCGTGCCAGATCATGCGCCGTAGACCGCGGATCGATCGCCACCTTGATAGTGTGCGCCCGGTCCGCCGCCGAGATCCCGGTCGTCACGCCCTCCCGAGCCTCAATGCTCTCCGTAAACGCAGTCCCGAACCGCGACGTATTTTCCTGCGTCATCGGCCCCAGCCGCAGATAATCCGCACGCTCCTCCGTCAGCGTTAAGCAGATCAACCCGCGCCCATACTTGGCCATAAAGTTGATCGCCTCCGGCGTGACAAACTCCGCAGCCAGCGTCAGGTCGCCCTCATTCTCGCGGTCCTCGTCATCCACGACGACCACCATCCGACCCGCTTTGATCTCCGCAACTGCCTCTGTCACGTCAGCAAACATAATCCCGCCTCCTACATGCATCTCTTTCGACGCATCCCATCTTACGTCCGTCGCAAAAAAGAAACGCCACCCGCAAGGGGCAGCGCTCTCTTTTTACAACCGAATTACAAAATTCAAATCAAACACTTACAGTGTGGATTCGATCTCGAATCCCCACGCCTCAAGCAGCGCCTCAGGAATGTACTTCGAGTTCTTATTTCTACGGGCCCACTCACGAAGTCTTGTGGAGCGAATGTACTGGTCGGGCGTGAGCTTGAACTCCTTCACAACCTGCTCGAACGATGTTACCGTCGGAACAACCGGCCCGATCGGCTCAGGCTTGCCCCAATTGGGATTTCCACGACGCTTTGCCATATCTTTATCAGTACCTCTTCAAAATTTGATTTCCGCACTTCGCGTTATGCACTCTGGGAAATAAACGCAACCTTCATTCTAAGGCATTTAGGCAGCAAAAGCAAGGGCGTGTTCAGCCCTGCGCTCACCAGGCGTAGGCTATTCAGCGCTGTTGAGCCAAAGCGTAGAACTTCGCCACATCCGCCTTCATCTCCTTCAAGGCATCCACATTCAGATAGACCATGTGTCCCGCCGGATAGTAGCCAAACTGCACATTGTTCACCAGTTTTTCCGGCAAATCCATATGACTCAGGTCGTACTCCGTTGAAAAGAATGGGGTAGCCAGATCAAAGTATCCATTGGCCGAGAACACCCGCAGCTTCGGATTCTTGCGAATCGCATCCGCCAGATCTACCGCCACATCCGGCGCCGTCTGCTCCCCAGCCCTCCCCGGCCCGCCGCCCGGAGCTTTATGCTTAAAGTCCCAATTCTCGTTCAGCCCAGGACCCGAGGTGTAGTACGGTTCCTGGCTCAAATACTTCAGCTCCCTCTGAACGTAGTCGTGAAATGCCCCAACATACACTCCACTGATCCCCGTATCCGATGGGTCATAACCCGGATTCTCCCCCGCTGAATCCACATCCCATCCCATGAACCGCGCATCATACCGACCCAAAGTCCGCTCATCCCCACGCAGCAGCTCCTTGCGAAACCGCGTCGCCGAAATCCGCAGTTTCGCCTCCTTCACATACTCCACGCTCAACCCCGTAATCGCCGCGACCTTTGCCGCCATCGTGTCGAACTCAGCCACGGACAATTTATCTCCCTGCTGCAGAGCCTCCGCATAGGGTCCGCGAGCAAAGACTCTCGCCTGCTCCACCCACTCAGCCAGACTCCCATTCGTCTTCACCTTGTGATAGTGGTACGCGATCGCAGCGAACGAAGGCATGTACCCGATCGCTTCATAGTCCAGCCCGGGACTCCGTCGGTTGTAGTTCAAAATCGACGACAGCAACGTCACGCCATTGAACTCAATCCCATCGTTCTGCAGAGCGTTCACCAGCCCGGCCGACCGCGTCGTTCCATACGACTCACCAAACAGAAACTTCGGAGAGTTCCACCGCTGATTCGCCGTAATGTAACGCACAATAAACTTTTCGAATGCCTTGATGTCCTGATCGGTCCCAGCAAAGTCTTTGACCGTACCCTTACCCACCGCGCGCGAGTAGCCCGTCAACGGCGCATCGATAAACACCAGGTCGCTCTTATCCAGCAGGCTGTACTGATTCTGCACCCACTCAAACGGCGCGGGCCCCGTGGCCTCTGGACTCTGCGTCACCACGCGCACCGGCCCGAACGATCCCATGTGCAGCCAGATAGTCGCCGCACCCGGCCCACCGTTATAGAAGAAGGTCACCGGCCGGCTCTTCGCCTCAACTCCATCTTCCGTGTAAGCCACATAGAAGATGCTCCCATTCGCCTTATCCTGATCGTCCCGTATCAGCAGATTCCCAGCGGTCGCCGTGTAGTGCACCAACCGGCCCCCGGCGGCCCACTCATGCCTGGTCACTGAACTCGTCTCTGCGGGAATTGGAACTGTCGTCTCGTCTTTCTTCGCCTCCGCATCCCCCGCCGCTCGCGCCTGCGGTAGCGCGGGCATCACCATCACAACCAAAGCAAGCGTAGCAATCAAACCTGGTATGCGAGATACCAATAAACCCTTCGAAACTTCGAGATGAATCAATTCGTTTCTCCCGTACCGTCGTCTAAACCCGACGCCGTGTAAATTACTTTACGGCTTTGTGGACGCGATCATCATACCTTTTCGATCACCCCTGACCACACGCCATCTGCGTGCATCTTTTTTCCAAGCCTTCACGTCTACGTCTACTGGTGCACCGCGTCAAACAACCACGCATCGCCAACCACACTGAGGCCCTCCATGAGTTTTCCTCCCTGCACCGAAAAAGAAGACGACATCCAGGAACACGATCAGCACACGCTCTCCGAGCAGTCCTCTGACGTCGAACTCTCCCGCCGAACCTTCGTGAAAGCCGCCGGCATCTTCGGAGCCGGCGTAGCAGCAGGCATCCCGCGTATCGCGGCGGCTGCAGAAGAGGCTCACGCCGCAGCCGCCACTACGCCCCACACGATGGATCTCACCCTCAAGGTGAACGGCACCTCGCAGTCGCTCTCCCTCGACACTCGCACCTCCCTCCTCGACGCGCTTCGCGAACATCTCGCCCTCACCGGCAGCAAGAAGGGCTGCGACCACGGCCAATGCGGAGCCTGCACCGTCCTCCTCAACGGCCGCCGCGTCAACTCCTGCCTCACCCTCGCAGTCACCGCCGACGGAGCCGACATCATCACCATCGAAGGTCTCGCCGACGGAGACAACCTTCATCCCGTACAAGCCTCCTTCCTCGAGCATGATGGTTTTCAATGCGGCTACTGCACCCCAGGCCAGATCTGCTCCGCCGTCGCTCTTCTCGAGGAACACAAACACGGCACTCTCAGTGCGGTCTCTTTCGAGCAACGCCTCAGTGCCTGCAGCGACCGTCCAAGCCTTAATGATCAGGAGATTCGCGAGCGCATGAGCGGCAACATCTGCCGGTGCGGAGCTTACCCCAACATCGTTGCCGCAGTCCGCGCTCTCGTTCCTGATGAAGGCTGCGGTCCTTCGGTATCGGAGCTCGAAATAAAACCATCGACCAGCTTCGGAGCCCGCTCATGAATCCCTTCAACTATCAGCGCGCCGCCTCTCCTGAAGAAGCCGTTCACGCGCTCTCCGCGCGAGGCACGAAGTTCCTCGGCGGTGGCACCAACCTCGTCGATCTGATGAAGTACAACGTCGAGCACCCGTCCACTCTCGTCGACGTCACCCATCTCGACTTCTCCCAGATCACCACATCTGGAGACGCCACCTCAATCGGAGCATGCGTCCGCAACAGCGACCTCGCCAATCATCCGATCATCCGCAGCCACTATCCTTTGCTCTCGCAAGCCCTTCTCAGTGGTGCCTCCCCGCAACTGCGCAACATGGCCACAACAGGCGGCAACCTCATGCAGCGCACCCGCTGCTACTACTTCATGGACACCGCCTTCTCCGAGTGCAACAAACGCACTCCAGGCAGCGGCTGTGCTGCAATGAAAGGCTTCAACCGCATCCACGCCATCCTTGGCGCAAGCAGCGGCAGCAGTCGAAGTGCAGAGTGCATCGCCACCAACCCATCCGACATGAACGTCGCTCTCGCCGCCCTCAACGCCACCATCCACGCGCAAGGACCGAAGGGCAAACGAACAATCCCCATCGCTGACTTCCATCGCCTTCCCGGCAACACCCCACATCTCGACACCAACCTCAAGCCCGACGAGCTCATCATCGCAGTCGAGCTCCCGGCACCGAAGTTCGCGAAGAACTCCTGGTACCTCAAAGTCCGCGACCGTCAGAGCTATGCCTTCGCCCTTGTCTCCGTCGCCGCTGGTCTCGAGTTGGAAGGCGGCACCATCAAATCGGCTGGCCTCGCGCTCGGCGGAGTCGCCCACAAGCCATGGCGATCCGTCGAAGCTGAAAGATCTCTCATCGGCGCGACCACAGGCCCAGAGTCCTTCAAAAAAGCTGCGGACCTCGCCCTTGCCGGAGCCATACCGTACGAACACAACGCCTTCAAGATCGAACTCGCCAAACAAAGCATCGTGCGCGCCCTCACCCTCGCTGCACAAGGAGCACAAGCATGACGGCCCCCGCTCTCTTTCAAGACGAAGCCCCCAAGACCCCGCAGCGCCAGCTCAAAAACCGCTACGATGGCCGCGATAAGGTCACCGGCAAAGCGAAATACTCCGCCGAGTTTCCGGTCAGCGACGTCACCTACGCCTACATCGTTCAAAGCACGATTCCTAAGGGCACCCTCGTCTCCATCGACCAAACCGCAGCCGGCAAAGCATCAGGCGTCCTCGCCGTACTCACTCCATTTAACGCACCGAAACTCCCCATAGCCTCTCCTCAGCCTCCAACACGTCGCCACATCACCGTCCTGCAGGAGAAGGACATCTTCTACAACGGCCAGCCCATCGCCGTCGTCGTCGCGCACTCGCTCCCAGAGGCGATGCACGCTGCGACCCTGCTCAAGATCACCTATAAGAGCCAATCTGCACAACTCGAATTCAAAGGTCGCCTCGCCGAAGCCCGCCCCCCCAAACAACCCGGCCGCGAACCCGCCGACAGCAAACGCGGCGACATCGCCACCTCGCTCTCAAACTCCGCCGTCACCATCGACGTCGTTTACACCACACCCATTCAGAACCACAATCCCATGGAACCCCACGCCACCATCGCCTGGTGGGACGGCCCCAAGCTCAACGTCTACGACGCCACTCAGTACATCACCGGCGACCGCCAGACTCTCGCCCGCACCTTCGGTATCCCCGTCGATGACGTACGTGTGCAATGCCCCTTCGTCGGCGGAGGCTTCGGCAGCAAAGGCTCCACCTGGAGTCACGTCGTGCTCGCCGCGATGGCGGCAAAGGTCGTAGGCAAACCCGTCAAGCTCGCTCTCGAACGCGGACAGATGTTCGGCCCGGTCGGCTCCCGCCCTACCACCGCACAAAACGTGAAACTAGGCGCCACCGCCGACGGCAAGCTGCTCGCCATTCAGCACGACGTCATCGTCCATACCTCGCTTATGGAGGACTTCCTTGAGCCCTCTGCGATGCAGACTCGGCTCCTCTACAACAGCGAGTCCAACGTCACCAGTCACCGCATGGTCGAGATGAACCTCGGTGTCGGTACCTACCAGCGAGCGCCGGGCGAGGCCACCGGCACCATCGCCCTAGAGTGCGCCATGGATGAGCTCGCCCACAAACTCAACATCGACCCTGTCCAGTTGCGTCTTATCAACTACGCGGAAAAAGATCCCAGCAAAGATCGTCCATGGACCGAGAAGAGCCTTCATCAGTGCTACACCGACGCCGCCGAGCGCTTCGGCTGGTCCAAACGCAATCCACAGCCAGGACAACTACGCCAGGAAAATAATCTCATCGGCTACGGCATGGCGACCGCAACCTACGGCGCCAACCGTTCTGCTGCTTCCGCCATTGTGCGTATCCTCCCGAACGGCCGAGCTTACATCGGATGCGGCACGCAGGATCTGGGCACCGGCGCTTACACCGTCCTCGCGCAGGCTTGCGCGCAAGGCCTCGGCATCGATCCCGCGCTAGTCGATGTTCAACTCGGCGACTCCAATCTCCCGAAGGCCCCCGTCTCCGGCGGCTCACAGTCCACCGCAAGCATCGGCCCCGCCGCCGCAGCAGCAGCAACACAGGCCAAACTCAAGCTCTTCGAACTCGCCGTCAACGACTCGCAGTCGCCCCTTCACGGCCTCCAGGCCGGAAGTCTCGACACACAAGACGGAAAAGTCTTCGCTAAATCGTCACCCAATAAGTCGGACACCTTCACCGCTATCCTGCAGCGCGCAGGCGGCCAGCCCATCGAAGCCACCGCCAGCGCTGAACCCGGCGAAGACAGAACCGCCTACACCGCGCAGTCGTTCGGTGCAGTCTTTGCGGAGGTCGCCGTCGACATCGACACTCACATGGTCCAGGTCCGACGCATCGTCGCCACCTACGACATCGGAACCCTGGTCAATCAAAAAACCGGAATCAACCAACTCCAGGGCGGCATCGTCTGGGGTGTAAGCTCCGCTCTCCACGAAGAGGCGCACATTGACCCCACCCACGGCCGCACAGTCAACGAGACCCTCGCCGAATACCACGTCCCCGTCAACGCCGACATCGGCACCATCGATGTCACCGTCACCGGCATTCCCGATACAAAATTCAATCCTCTAGGCGCACGTGGCATCGGAGAAATCGGCATCACCGGCGCAGCCGCAGCCATCGGTAACGCCATCTACAACGCCACCGGCAAACGCATCCGCGACTATCCCATCACCATAGACAAGATCATGCAGGCATAGCCGTGATCATCCTCCCGACCGAGAGAGGTTTTAAGGTAGACAAGTCACGAAGTGACCGCACTCCGCGCAGGAGGCCCGTCCGGCAGGACCCCTCAAGCCGTATCAAGATGAAACGGAGTGGTGTATCTCTCCACCGGGTACCCCTTTGCCTTCCAGGCATCCAAGCCGCCCTTCAAAAATTTGATCTTCGTAAAATTCAACGCCAGCGCCCTCTCCAGGATCATCCGGCTGGTGCTCTGGCTCACGCAGGTGCAGTAGATCACTGAATCTTTCTCCTTCGGAATCAGCGAAGCCTGCTCCAGGACCTCCTTCGGTGGAATCCTCTTCGCACCGGGAATAATCTCCGAATGTGCCAGCAGATCCAGCGGCTGGCGAACATCGAACAGCAGAATCTCTCGATTCTTCTCGAGCAGTTCATAAAGCGCGTCTGCTTCGATACTGTGCTCCTCTAGCTCACGCCTCCACCGCAGCTGCCTGATCCTCAACAACCCAAACAGCAACACAAGGAACCCAACCACACAAATCGCAATCAGATACATACAGCCTCCTCCATGCATCTCCGTTTTATCTGATCATTCCGTTGCATCGAAAGATGCTGGAAATTACAGCTACACCACCTGCCCAACACCCCTCATATCCAGCGACACCGCCTCCGCCGGGCTCAGGTAGACAGCTTATCCTTCACCAGAGAGAGCGCCCGGCTGGCAGCCGCGGCGAAAGCGCCCGCCGTAGCAGGGTCGGCCACATCCTTTGCCTCCCAGTTGATCGTCAGGCAGAAGTATACCCACCGCCCGTCAAACAGCATCGCTCCCGGCGCACACAGCGCATGAAATCCCGGAACATCGATGCTCCCGCCCTTCACGAACGCGCTCACTCCCAGCGGTAGCGGAAGCAGCCAGATCGCATCCCCAAGCGAAAGAACTCGGCGAAACTCATTGAGCGTCTCCTTAGCCTTGAAGAAACCTCCTTGCAGCGCTCGCGAATAGTACGACACAAGGTCATCGGCAGAACAAGCCATCGTCTGCACGTTATTCATCGGCACGTTCACCATCGTCTGATTCGCTGCCGCCCCCAAATCCTCCCAGCTAAAAGTCCTATAGTCCTTCGCTCCCAGCAAATAACCAAAGAGTGACCGCGTGCTTTCGGGAATCATGCAGCTCTTCAATCCTGCCGAAGTAACAAACTCCCGAACCTTCTCGGGGCCAACATGTTTCAAACAGATATCCGTCCCCGTGTTGTCGCTATGCATGATCATGGCCTCCAGCGCAGTTCTCTCCGAAACCTTACCAATCAGGTTTGGCGGGTTGAACATCGCGCTATCCAACGACCACACACTAGCGTCAAGGCTCAGTTGCTGAGCCTTCAGCCTCTGAACCACATCCGTCGCATCCGCCTGCCGCAACGCCTCGCACAAGATGAAAGTCTTAATCGCGCTTCCCACAAACATCGTCTTAGCCGAGTTCAACTCCACCAGAAACTCGGGCTTGCCATTCACCGCCGGCGCATAGATCTTCACTGCGACATCTCCGGGAAGCCCCTTGAACAGGGACAAAATCGCATCGGGTGTCGCCTTATCCTCAACAGCCATCGCAGGCCGCGCCACTTGCATCG
Organism: Tunturibacter gelidoferens; assembly: GCF_040358255.1. Lineage (NCBI taxonomy): Bacteria > Pseudomonadati > Acidobacteriota > Terriglobia > Terriglobales > Acidobacteriaceae > Tunturiibacter > Tunturiibacter gelidiferens. The sequence goes on along the minus strand of NZ_CP132938.1, from coordinate 3,545,261 downwards.
TCCCGACCGCCGCTGCACTCTTCACCAAAAACTCCCGCCGCGAATTCAACATACTCTTCCTTCCCACTCGCACCGCGAGTGTCACCTAGAGCTGAAATTTGAAAACATTTGGATTCGCGATACATGCTACTCTCTCTCTGATTTCGGACAACAAATCATGACCGTACCAAGCTCAGCGTCATAACCGTCGTCGTAGGACTCATGACTCCAACCGTCCTGGCGAATCCAACTTTGGCTCTCTCGCAACAAGCTCCACCCGCCGCATCGTCCGCGGAGAGCAAGAAACCGGACCCACAAGCAAATCCCAAACAGTCGCTTCCCAATCCAGACTTCTTCGGCATCTATCACGCTGGAGACGGAGTTACGCCTCCGAAGCTCATCTACTCGGTAGAGCCAGAATTTTCCGAAAAGGCGAGAAAGAAAAAGATTGGAGGCAACTGCCTCGTCTCTTTCATCGTTCGCATCGACGGCACCACTACCGACATACACGTTGCGAAGTCGATCGCTGATACCCTTGTCCAAGAAGGAACGAGAGCAGCTCTCACCCTCGACGAAAATGCTGTCAAAGTCGTAGCACAGTATCGGTTCACTCCCGCAACCTACCGCGGCACACCTGTTCCGTATCGGACGACAGTCGAAGTGAACTACCAGATCTTCTAGCTCTTTTCACTAACCCGCAACTCCATTTCAGGACTCAAACTGTCCACCTCGAGTTCCTCACAAGCCACTTCGCCCTCACGCGAACAATATGCGAAACTCGAAGCTAGCAGAATGAACCTCGAAACTCTCCTCCATCAAACCTTCGGCTTCGCAGAGTTCCGCGCCAACCAGGAGGCCGTCTGCCGCGCCGCCACCGACGGCCGCGACGTCCTGCTCGTCATGCCCACCGGAGCAGGAAAATCCCTCTGCTACCAGCTCCCCGCCATCGCCCGCGGCGGTACCGCACTCGTCATCTCCCCCCTCATCGCCCTCATGGACGACCAGGCCACCAAGCTCACCGCCGCCGGCCTCCGCGTCGCCCGCATTCACTCCGGTCTCTCCCGCGACGAAGCCCGTCAAGCCTGCCGCGACTACCTCGACGGCACCCTCCAGTTCCTCTTCATCGCACCCGAGCGCATGCGCGTCCCCAACTTCCCCGAGATGCTCGCAAAGAAGAAGCCGTCTCTCATCGCCATCGACGAGGCCCACTGCATCTCCGCCTGGGGCCACGACTTTCGCCCCGACTACCGCACCCTCGGCGACTTCCTCCCTGCCCTGCGCCCCGCCCCCGTCATCGCCCTCACCGCCACCGCCACGCCAACCGTCCAACGCGACATCATCACCCAACTCAAGCTCACCCAACCTGAGCTCTTCATCCACGGCTTCCGCCGCCACAACCTCGCCATCGAGGTCGTCGAGCTCTCTAAACCCCGCCGCAACGAGTTCACCGCCAATCTCCTCAAAGAAAAATCCAACCGCCCCGCGATCGTCTACGCGCCCTCGCGCAAGTCCGCCGAAGAACTCGCCTCCTCACTAGGCGGATCTGCCGCCGCCTACCACGCTGGCCTCGACCCCGCCACCCGCGAACGCGTCCAGCGCCACTTCCTCACCGGCAGACTAGAAGTAGTAGTCGCCACCATCGCCTTCGGCATGGGCATCGACAAAGCCGACGTCCGCACCGTAGTTCATACTGCGCTCCCCGGCTCCGTCGAGCAGTACTACCAGGAGATTGGCCGCGCCGGACGCGACGGTCAGCCCTCCCGCACCGTCCTCCTCCACTCCTTCGCCGACCGCAAGATGCACGACTTCTTCCTCGAGCGCGACTACCCCGCCATCACCGACCTCACCCGCGTTGCCGCTCTCCTCTCCGACGACTACCAGATGCCCGACCTCCTCCGCCAGCGCCTCAAGATGGATGCTGAGACCTTCGACAAAGCCGTCGAAAAACTCATCGCCCAGGGCGCAGCCAACATCGACATGGCCGGCAACGTCCGCGCCGCCGAAGACGCCCCTCGCAGCGCAGCCTGGCGCAAAGGCTACGACGATCAGATCAACTTCCGCCGCTCCCAGATCGACCGCATGGTCCAGTTCGCCGAGTCCGCACAGTGCCGCATGGCCGCTCTCATTCAGCACTTCGGCGACACCGCCGACGGCCTCCGCCCCTGCGGCCACTGCGACTTCTGCGCCCCGCAAAACGCAACGGCACAAACCTTCCGCCCACCCACCACAGAAGAAGACCGCCAACTTCGCGCCATCCTCCGCGCACTAGACGGACAAACCCGCGCCACCGGCAAACTCCACACCGAACTCTCCACCGGCCCCTTGCGCAACACTCCCGCCGCCGACCGCAAAGTCTTCGACACCCTCCTCGACGCCCTCACCCGCTCCGGCCTCATCGCGCTCAACACCGACCAGTGGACCAACCCCGAAGGCAACCTAGTCACCTACAAAAAAGCCTCGCTCACCCACGAAGGCCGCACCCTCACGGGCCCCCTCCCACCCGACCTCCTCCTCAAAGACACCACCGCTTCCACCGCCACTGGAACACGAAAACGCACAGGTTCTCGAGCATCTGGAACTAATCCGCGCGCATTAGGCACAAATCCTCGCGCGCTCCAACGAAAGGCAGAGCGTATCGATAGTGAGCTCACTGCGGCCCAGAAGGTACTCCAATCCAATTTGATCGAGTGGCGAAAAAAGGAGGCCGCCAAAGCGCACGTACCAGACTTCTTCGTACTTTCAGCGTCTGTCCTCCACGCTATCGTTGTCGCTCGGCCTACAACCATACCCTCCCTCATGGCAATCTCCGGCATAGGCCCAGAAAAAGCCGATCGCTACGGAGCCGATATCGTCGCCCTCTGCCGTGCCGAAGCTCCCTCCTCGTCCTCAATCCCGGACAGAAAAGAATCGTCATCTCGACCGGAGCGCAGCGAAGTGGAGAGACCCCCACATTTTGCCCGAGTCACCCACAATGCACCCTCTATTTCAGGCCTTGCATCGAGGTCACTCCACTCTTCAACCCTCACTCTCTCAACCAGCGAAGAGAGTGGTGGACCAAACTCTCATCCCACCGAAACCTTCACCCGCCAACGCGCCATCACCAGCGAAACCGCCGACTCCCTCACGCCCGAACAACAAGCCCTCGACGAGCGCCTCCGCGAATGGCGCAAATCCGAGTCCGAGCGCCTAGGCCTCCCGCTCTTCTTCGTCCTCGCCTCCACCACGCTCCGCAACATAGTCCTCGCCCGACCACAAAACCTCACCCAGCTCAAATCCATTCAGGGCCTCGGCCTCGACAAGATCGAAAAATTCGGCCCAGGCATTCTTGCTGTCTGCACCGCTTGAAAAAAATCAAAAGATAAGGACGGAACTCCCACCAACCGCGACGTTCCATGGCACCATGTCTTCATTCGCCAAATCCTCCTCACGGAGCCGTCGATGTCACCTGCAACCACCGCAAAACGCATCAGCCCCATGCTCGCCGTCGCCGACATGGATGAGACTCTCGCGTTCTACCGCGACGTCCTCGGCTTCACCCTCACCATGCACTCCCCTGACTACTCCATCGTCGAGCGTGACGGCCAAACCATTCACTTCCAAAAGGCAGCCTCCGAGAAGGTCATGCAATGCGTTCGCGGCCACACCGAGATCTATCTGGAGGTCTCCAACATCCACCCGCTATGGGAGCATGTAAAGACCCTCAAAGACCGCTACCGCATCCGAGACCTCTTCGACCGCGACTACGGCATGACCGAGTTTCATATCTCCGACCCGAACGACTGCCTCGTCTTCGTCGGCGAACCCTCCTCCAGGTAACCCCCCGGCTCGACGTCACACCAGACACAACGTCCACTGGCACCGTGTTTCTAGGTAGCCCAATGCTTTAGCTTTGGGTCTCCCCTGCGGTACGCTCTCATTCCACCAAACCGACTCAGGCTCACCGTAAAACTGAATCGCTATTCATTTCACCCCTCATTGTGCTAACGTCCGAAGCACAGGCGACTCATGAGCGAACACCAGCCCACACCCGACACCGCCCGCCACACCCCCGCCTCGATGGACGGCAACCCCACCATCGACGAGCGCGCCAACCATTGCTTCGGCTGCGGCCCCGCCAACCCCCAGGGCCTCCATCTGTCCTTCACCACCGACACCTCAAACCCCGAAGCCATCACCACCACCTGCAACTTCCAGCTCGACCGCATGCACGAAGGCCCCCCGGGCCACATCCACGGCGGCATCGTCGCCGCTTTGCTCGACGAAGCCATGAGCAAGCTCAACCGCCCCCTCAACGTCCTCGCGATGACACGCCACATGGAGATCGACTATCTCCGCCCCGTCCCGCTCTACCAGCCTCTCGTTCTCATAGGCCGCCACCTCAACCGCCCCGACAAAGCCGACGGCAAACCCGGCCGCAAGCTCTTCCATCAAGCCGAAATTCAACACCCCGACGGCACAGTCCTCGCCCGCAGCAAAGGCCTCTTCATCGCCATCGACGAAAAACTCCTCTTCGCCGCCGGCATCACCCCATAGTTCCCGGCCGAAGGCCGGACCCAAGCCGCCGAACCTACCGAGTCCGGTATACTCGCCACGAAGTGGCCGCCCCACGCGCAGTGGGCCCGTCCGGCAGGACAACTCTACCCAGCCTCACCCCAATAGTCCTGGTCCTCGAGAAAATACTCCTCATCCCAGGTATGCACCATGGTCTTGAAGAACATCCAAACCATGCGCCAGTGCCCCAGCTTCTGGAATCGTCGGTTCGTCGTCAGCACCCGACCGCGCACGATACGAAACCGCTGCCGCGCCACGCCCTTCGACAGCAGATAGTCCTCTGCAAACAAAGCCCGCTCATTAAACCCACCCAGCGCCCAGAAGACCTCGCTGTCAAACAACATAAACATCCCCGTAGCGAACGGCTTGGTAAACGATCCAATTCTCTGCATCAAATTATTTCCTGCATACAGCAGATCATCAAAAAAGCTACCCTGCCGGCACGCAATGTTCGTCGTCGCCAGATGAAGCTCCCGCCGCTCCATCCGCCACAGCGCTCGCCGCAACAGTGTAGGTTCCGGCAGCTCCACATCCGCATCCAGAAACAACACATACTTCGTAGTTGCCAGCTTAGCCCCCGCATTGCGCCCCACCGAAGGCAACCCACCCGGCACTACCTCCACTGCCAGCCGGTCGCGAAAGCCCAGCGCCGCCTCCACCGTTCCGTCAGTCGAACCCGCATCCGCCACCAGCACCCGCGTCTGCGCCATCCCCGAATAGTCCTGCCTGCAAAGAGATTCCAGCAGTCTAGGCAGCATCGCCACTTCGTTCTTGGCAGGAATCACGATCGTCAGTTCACCAACCATTCAGACCCCTCCGTCGAGGCCCACACACCGCCCCGTAAGCGCAGCTTGAGGCCGCAGGGCCGTATTCCGAATAAACCCCAGTTGAATTTTCAGCCAAAATGCCTCGCCCTGAACCAACCTGGCTAACTTACTTCTCCCTTGCACCCGAAGAGGAATGATCGTCAGCCAATCTCTGCGCGAATACGCACCAGTTCGACTGCATGGCTGCGAAACACAAGGTCGGCAACACGGCAGCCAATACCTCACGTCACCACCGCTCAAAACTGCTAAACTTAAAAGTCTCGCGGACACCCACGCATCACAGTGCGCCCACCGCCGCGCATAAGGAGCCCCATGTCAGACCACACCCAAAACGGAAACTTCGGCACCCCGTCCCTCCGCCTCAAGCTCGGCCTCGCCGAGATGCTCAAAGGCGGCGTCATCATGGACGTCATGAACGTCGAGCAGGCCCGCATCGCCGAAGAGGCCGGTGCCATCTCCGTCATGGCCCTCGAGCGCGTCCCCGCCATGATCCGCGCCGAAGGCGGAGTCGCCCGCATGGCCAGCCCCAAGCTCATCAAGCAGATCATCGGCGCCGTCTCCATCCCCGTCATGGCCAAGGCCCGCATCGGCCACTTCGCCGAAGCCCAGGTCCTCCAGCACCTCGGCGTCGACTTCATCGACGAGTCCGAAGTCCTCACCCCCGCCGACGAGACCTACCACATCGACAAGCACGCCTTCACCACGCCCTTCGTCTGCGGCGCACGCAACCTCGGCGAAGCTCTCCGCCGCATCGCCGAAGGCGCAGCCATGATCCGCACCAAAGGCGAGCCCGGTACCGGCGACGTCGTCCACGCCGTCCAGCACATGCGTCAGATCGTCCGCGAGATTAAAGCACTCACCGTCCTCGGCGACGAGGAGCTCTACAACGCCGCCAAAGTCCATGGCGCGCCCTACGAGCTCGTACGCATGGTAGCCAAAGCTGGCAAACTCCCCGTCCCCAACTTCTCCGCAGGCGGCATCGCCACCCCCGCCGACGCGGCGTTGATGATGCAGCTGGGCGCCGAGACCGTCTTCGTAGGCTCCGGCATCTTCATGAAGGAACGCGCCACCCCGCTCGATGTCGAGAACGATCCGAAGGAGCGCGAAGAAGCCGTCAGCCGTGCCCGCGCCATCGTCATCGCCACCACGCACTTCAACGACCCCAAGATCGTCGCCGAAGCCAGCGAAGCCGTCATCGGTTCCATGAAGGGTCTCGCCGCAGCAGCCATCGAAGAGCAAGACCTCATGCAAACCCGCGGCTGGTAGAGCCGCCACTTGCCGACCAACGGGAGGGGTACACGAGTCACGAAGTGACCGCCTCCCGCGCAGGGAGCCGTCCGGCAGGACGAGTCTTTCCATGTCATTTACGGAAAGTTACTGAAAGTTTTTAAGCGGCTCCCACGGCAGCACCACAATCGTCTTCCCCTGCCAGTACCCCACTACCCCGCGCGACATAATCCTGCCACTGGTCTCCGTCTCGACGGAAAAGCGATGTTCCGTCATGAACTGATTCGCTCCCGCCTCAGTCGCAAATACGACGAACTCTTCAGGATGCTCCGCAACATCTCGCCGCAGACTCTCCTGCATCGCGGCCGCATCGTCCACGGGCGCTGCAACGACTATCCTTCTCGAAGCAACCACGTCAGGCCGGAGCAACGGCACAACCGACGCCTCGGCATATAACCCGGTCAGCAAAGGCATTGCGCACAAATAAACTCTGGCCCGATGAACTCGCACCCTTTTACCTATAGCTGAGCTGCGCCTCTGCGGCCATCCCCCAAACGATGCATACCGGGTTGATCTCGTGAAGTTCCCCGCCGTGTCCGAGATCACGCGACCTGCGTTGCCTCGCCCCTGCAATTTTCCGCAAATTTATCTTCAACAGGCTCGCTTGCCAAATCATTTCCTGCACAACTTAGCCCATTACATACGCATCGCACTACAGACGCTGAAACAACGAGCGATATAAAACCAGCGGTACAAAGGGAGAGATGATGATGATACGAAAGTTTGTTCAAACACTCTGCACCACTGCGGCCCTGACCATGTCTATGACCATCGCCGCCTCCGCGGCTGACACGCAAAAGCTCGATGAACGCATCGAAGCGGCGCACGCGGTCCTGCACGATCTCATGGCCACCCCGGACAAGGGCATACCAAACGACATCGCCGCCAAGGCCACCTGCATTGCCGTCATACCCGGATTCAAAAAAGGAGCATTTATCGTAGGCGGCCAGTACGGCCAGGGCGTAGTCAGCTGCCGCACCGGCCATGGCTGGAGCGCTCCAGCTTTCATCCAACTCACCGGCGCTAGCTTCGGCCTTCAGGCAGGGGGCCAATCCACTGATCTCGTCCTCGTCGGCACCACTCACGACTCCTTCGAGCGCCTTCTCCACGACAAGATCAAGCTCGGCGGCGACGCCTCAGTAGCCGCCGGACCCGTCGGACGCGACTCTCAGGCCTCCACGACCGAGACCGCAAACGCCGCCTTCCTCACCTACTCCCGCAACAAGGGCATCTTCGCCGGCATCGACCTTACCGGCGATGTAGTCCACCAGAACACCGAAGACACCACCGCTTACTACGGCAGCGATGTCACCTACGAGTCCATCCTGTCGGGCAGCGTAAAACCCAAGCCTGACTCCCTGAACTTCATCCGTACCGTCAACCAGATGTTCCACGCGAGCGGTGCCCACTAAGCTCCGCGCATAGCTCCCTCGCGCTCGGAAGCCCCGAGCAGACATGAGGGGAAGGAGGCCTTGCCAAATCGCCTCCTTCCTCTCCCTGGATTTGTTCCCTCCGCAGTTACACAATAAAATTTAGTAACTATCAACCGATCGCCCTTGCGTGACTTGCGTGACTTGTGTGAACCGATAGTCCTTCGATGGCTCACTGCAGAGGAAGACGAGATCGTTGGCGAATACGATCGGACCAGTAGCTGCGTCTTATCTCCGCTTGTGTCTCATCGTCTCTTCCCAAAGTCCGCAGCATTCGGTGAGACAGTATCAATCGCTTTACGGGCAGAACTTCCACACGGAACAGAAAACCGCAAAAGCAAGAATCGCTTTTACCCACAGTCGTACAGGAGAACCCGCAACGCCGCTGGTTTCCATATCACTCCGACAATCCGCCTCACTTCTTTAAAATATCCGAAGCGGTCATCAGAAGTCGGCCTGCTAATCCGTACATATCGACGTTTTGCGGCGATGCGTTCTCCGAGAGGCGCAGACCGTCCAGGACCTCAGGTTCTATCAAAAGCCTTTGTCGCGGCATGCACTCCCAATGCGATGATGATGCCCATAGTCAGCAATCCCAGCACGGCTGTGAGAATGGCTATAAGCTTTGATCGTCTCTTGGTTGGACGGAAGTCACCGTAACCGACTGTCGTTGCTGTGACGAATGCCCAATAGAAGCTGTCGAAGCGCGACCAGCCCTCCTGCTTACCGGCAAGGTATCCAAGCAGCATGATTACCAGCATCAAGGTCAACAACAGAGGCGAGAACAGCCAAAGGCCGACCGCCAGATGCTTCAAGAACCTGATGGTCAGCCCCCAAGGAATCACAATGTTCTCCTGCTTTTCCAATTGGTACGAACAACCGATTCCAGAGATACCGGACTGACTCGTGAAGTCCCGAAGACGTTTGATAAGGATAATCCCACCATCCACCATATAGACAAAGCCATTCTGAATGTCGCGGGCTCACGCAGGTTCTCGAGTGATCGAACGATCGGAGAGTACGCCGCCGACATTTGGAACGCCATACGTGCCCAGTGGTCTGAACCTGGAAAGAAACGACGACATTCGCCAAGCGGCCAAAGATGCAGAAAATGACTGAATTGCGCATACGCACGGCGGAGTCATTCGCCTCATAAAACTACTCCGTAGGGTCTTCTATACTTGAGATAGCCGCGTTCCGACGGCGGCCGAAGACCAAAAACAACAACTTTGGTCGACTGTCTGAATCATATAAATAGAAGCCGCTTCTAGAAGGCTTTGCCGGTTCAGTCATCCGTAATTCATTCATAACAGAGGCGAGATCCAAAGAGTACATGACGGAACAATCATCGCCACAACACCGACCGCCAGCCATCGGCATCCTCGCCCTTCAGGGAGCCTACGAGGCCCATGCGAAGATCCTGGCAACGTTGGAAGTCACCACCCGACTCATCCGCACCCCAGACCAGCTCTTCACCCCCGACCACCGCCCCAGCATCGACGGCCTCATCATTCCAGGCGGCGAATCCACCACCATGCTCAAATTCCTCGAGCGCAACGGCTTCCTCGACTCCCTCACCACCTTCGTCCGCACCGTCCCCACCTTCGGCACCTGCGCCGGAGCCATTCTCCTCGCCAATGACGTCCAAAATCCCCCTCAGATCTCCCTCGCCGCCCTCGACATCACCATTGAACGCAACGCCTACGGCCGCCAGTTGGACTCCACCATCCTTACCGCCCCCACCAAACTGCCCGGCGCTCCCCTTGAGATGGTCTTCATCCGCGCACCCCGCATCACCCGCGTGGGCCCGGAGGTCGAAACCCTTGCCACCCGCGACGATTTCCCCGTCCTCGTCCGCCAGGGCAACCTCCTCGCCGCCACCTTTCACCCGGAACTCGGCCACGACCCCCGCGTCCACCAGCTCTTCCTCCAACTCGTTCAAAATCAACTCAGCGCAGACTCCCTAAGGACATAGGTCCTTAAAACCCACGCCGCCCACCTGTTCCACGGCCGAATCTTTATGACTTATTTATGCCTTCGTAACTAACATTTCCACATATGAGTTCCAGGCCCATCCAAACGGATACTCTCGAGTCAGGAAGATCCGAAGCGCAATTCCTCCTCTTCAAAGGCAACAGGAAGCAGCTCGACGGCGCAGCCAACACAATCGACATCAATATGCTCGCCCCTCTTCTCGTCGGAGTGGTCGCGGCCATTCTCGTCGTCGTCCTCTACGCCTTCCTCCTGGGAAAGCTAGGCTGAGGCACCCCTCTCCTCTCACCTCGCGGACACGCTATCCTGCATAGGTGATCTGCTCCCGCCTTACGAGCGCCTGTCTTCCCAGCCTCTGGATCGATCGCGCCGCAATCCACAGTCCATGGCTGTTGCCTGCAGACGCCAGTGCCCACGGCCCCGCACTTGATCACCACCTCCTCCTGAACCTCTGGGTCGCCCTCGCGCTCCTGACTCTCGCCCACCTGATCCTCCTCATCGGCCTGTTCGCCCGACGCCACTCCGAACCAACGCGCCTCTGGCGCATCGAGTACCTCCCGCTCACCGTCCTCGCCCTCCTCTTCGCCTCCCTCACCCTCAAGGCCGAGCGCCTCTGGGCTGCCTCCCGCTACACCGGAGCATCCCCCACAGCCCTCCAGGTCGAGGTCACCGGAGTCCAGTTCGCCTGGTACTTCCGCTACCCCGGTCCCGACGCCACCTTCGGCATCACCCGCCCCAGCCTGGTAGCCCCCGGCGAAGGCAATCCCCTCGGCCTCGACCCATCCGATCCTCACTCCGCCGACGACCAGGTCACGTCCCAACTCGTCCTTCCCGCCAACCGAGAGGTCGACCTCCGCCTCCGCGCCCAGGACGTCATCCACGGCTTCTCCATCCCCGAGATGCGACTCAAGCAGAACGCAGTCCCCGGCCAGACCATCCACCTCCACTTCACCCCCACCACCCCCGGCACCTACGCCATCCTCTGCACGCAGCTTTGCGGACTCGGCCACTACCGCATGAACGCCACACTCCTCATCCTCCCACCCAACCAATTCGCAACCTGGCTGGCCGCAAAACAAAAGGCGGCCCCATGACTCCCCCCTTCAACACCCCACCAGCGCATCCGCATCCCACGACCGTCAACATCCGAACTCTCCGCGCCGTCGTCTTCACGACCGATCACCGCGTCATCGGCATTCAATACCTCGTCCTAGCGCTCATCTCGGTAGTCATCGGCACGCTCCTCTCCCTCCTGATGCGCATCCACCTCGTCTGGCCCAACTGGCCCCTCCCTCTCCACGGTCCAATCCTCCCCGAAGACTACCTCGCCCTGGTCACCATCCACGGCACGATCATGCTCTTCTTCGTCCTCACCACCGCGCCTCAATCCGGCTTCGGCAACCTCATCCTGCCCGCCCAGATCGGCGCTCGCACCATGGCCTTCCCTGCCCTCAACGCCGCCAGCTTCTGGCTCACCGCCGCCGCCCTCGTCGTACTCCTAGGCTCCACCTTCGTCCCCGGCGGAGCCGCCATCTCCGGCTGGACCGCCTACCCACCCCTCAGCGCAATCACCAGCGCCGGCCCAGGCCAGGCTCTCGGGATGGACCTCTGGCTCACCAGCATCGCCCTCTTCGCCATAGCCTCCACGGCAAGCTCCATCAACACCCTCACCACCATCATCCGCAACCGCTGCACCGGTATGACCTGGGAGCGTCTCCCACTCACCGTCTGGGGATGGTTCACCGCAGCCCTCCTCAGCATCATCGCCTTCTCTGTCCTGCTCGCCGCCATCTTGCTCCTCCTCTGCGACCGCCACGCCGGCACCAGCTTCTTCCTCCCCAACGGCGACCTCGTCAACGGCATCCTGCACAAAGGCGGCAACGGCAGCCCTCTCCTCTGGCTCCACCTCTTCTGGTTCTTCGGACACCCCGAGGTCTACATCGCCATCCTCCCCGGCATGGGCCTCACCTCCATGCTCCTTGCGAACTTCAGCCACCGCCGCGTCTTCACCTACCGCACCATGATCGCTACCACACTCCTCATCGGCTTCCTGGGCATCCTCCTCTGGGGACATCACATGTTCGTCGCCGGCCTCAACCCCTTCGCCAGCTCCGCCTTCTCCATCTCCACCATGGCCATCGCTCTTCCCGCCGCCGCCAAGGTCCTCAGCTGGCTCGCCACCACCTGGCGCTCCCGCCCGTCCTACAAAACCCCGATGCTCTTCGCCCTCGGCTTCGTCAGCCTCTTCATCACCGGAGGACTCACCGGCCCCATCCTCGCCCAGCCCATTCTGGACGAGTACCTCCACAACACCTTCTTCGTCGTCGCCCACTTCCACCTCATCATGGCGATGGCGGGCGTCTTCGGCCTCTACGCCGCCACCTACTACTGGTTCCCCCTCCTTACCGCAACCCGTAACCACCCTGGCCGGCTCCTCTCCGAACCTCTCGGCCACCTCCACTTCTGGTGCACCCTGCTCGGAGCCTACGCGGTCTTCCTCCCCATGCACCTCACCGGCCTCGCCGGCGAACCCCGCCACTACGCCCAGCTCACCGGAATCCCCGGCCCAGGCGGCTCCCTCAGCCCCGCCGGAGCTCTCCTCTCCCACACCCTCCCGCTCAACCAGTTCATCACCTACGCCGCCATCTTCCTCGCCACCGCCCAGCTTGTCTTTCTCTTCAATCTCACCCACAGCCTGCGCAAAGGAAAGTTTGCGTCGTCTAACCCATGGCGAGCCACGACACTCGAATGGCACCCCACCATGAATCCTTTCACCCTACTAACCGCATCCGATACTCCAGAGATGTCAGTTCATCGCGCTCCATGCCACTATCAATCAAATAAGTCCGAAGTTTCGTTCCTGCCGCAATGGGAGCCCATCCCACTCGCGCAAGATGAAATCGAAGACGCCACAGACACAAAACCGGAGTAAGCTGTCCATTACGCGAGCACCCAGAGGGGCAACTTCATGCCGGCAACCATCACTCCCAATAAAACCGAGCAAGAACGAAAACGCCGCGTAGAAGATCACGACAACGGCTCTGGCCGACGTCCGCCAACCGACAAACGCACTGGCGGTGGCGGAGACAACGACAACTGGAACGATCGCCCCAACGGTCGCCGCGGCCCCTACGAGCGCCTCCATCGCTATCGCATGGGCATCTTCTTCGCCCTCGCCAGCGACCTCATGTTCTTCGTCGCCATCGTCAGCACCTTCTTCGTCAACCAGTCCACCGGCCACTTCGACGCCTACAACCGCTACGTCAACGAGTGGCTCCCCACCACCATCCCTCCCATCCTCTGGCTCAACACCGCCGTCCTCCTCCTCAGCTCCGCCTCCATAGAGTTCGCCCGTCGCAACATGTTCCGCGAAACCGACGTTATGGACGAGTGGCTTGGCCTCGGTAAACCAATTACTCGCCGCGCCCTTCCCTGGCTCGCCGCCACCATCGCGCTCGGCGCCCTCTTCCTCACCGGCCAGTGGATAGCCTGGCGTCAACTCGCCCTCCAGCACATCTTCTTCAAGACCAATCAGAGCAGCCACTTCTTCTTTCTCATCACCGGCGTTCACGCGATCCATCTCTTCTTCGGCATCGCAGCCCTCATCACCGCCTTCACCGGCCTCTACGTCTCCCGTCAGCTCGAAACCCGCCAGATCCTGGTCGACGGTGCCGCTTGGTACTGGCACGCCATGGGCATCCTATGGCTCTTCCTCTTCACCCTGCTCGTCTTCTTCCAATGAAGTTGTCCCACCTGTCGCAGCTCACTGTAATCGCAGCCATCCTGACCTTCACGCCGCCAGCTCACGCGCAAGGCTGCACCCAGTGTCAGGACAACACCGCGGCTACACCAACCGGGACCCAGGCCGCCTATCGCCATGCGATCATCCTGATGACTCTCACCGCTGGCGGCCTCTTCGTAGGTACTCTCGTTCTCTTCAAACGCCATCGCTAACCTTTGGATAAAATTGTTTTGCTACGGAGACTCCGAGAATGACTCGCGAGCAGAGATACAAAGCGTTTCAAGCACTCCATGCGCGCTCGGGTGCCTTCGTGATTCCCAATCCATGGAATGCGGGAACCGCAAAGATCCTCTCCGCATTAGGCTTTGAAGCCCTCGCCACCACCAGCGCCGGCTACGCCTTCTCCGCCGGATATCCTGACTCCACGATCGAAGTCACGCGCGATAAAATTCTGCAAAACGCAAAGGAGATCGTCGAAGCCACCGAACTCCCCGTCTCAGCCGATCTCCAGAACGGATTCGGCCATTCTCCTGATAGCTGCGCCGAGACCATTCGATTCGCTGCCGCATCCGGACTTGTCGGAGGATCGATCGAAGATGCAACAGGCGATCCGGCCGATCCTATCTACGACCTGCAACTGGCTATAGAGCGGATCGCAGCAGCATCCGAGGCCGCCAGCCACCATCAATTCTTCCTCACCGCACGAGCCGAAAACTTTCTTCACGGTCTACCGGATCTTGGCGACACGATCCGCCGCCTGCAGGCCTTCGCCGACGCCGGTGCCGATGTTCTCTACGCACCGGGCCTGCCCAGCCTCGAAGCGATCCGAGAGGTCTGCGCCGCTGTCTCCAGGCCAGTTAACGTCGTGATGGGTCTCAAAGGCGCAACCTTCTCCGTAGAACAGCTCGCAGCCGCAGGAGTCAGGCGAATCAGCGTAGGAGGCGCCTTCGCCCGCGCTGCCCTGGGAGCATTTCTGCGAGCGGCACGCGAAGTAAAAGATCACGGAACTTTCAACTTCGCAGCCGACGCTATCCCGACCTCCGAGGTCACCAGTTACATGACCAGCCAAAAGAGATAGTCGACATCGAACCTCACGAATCCGTCCAAGTCTCCTGGCGCATCATTGGAGATCGACCGCGAAAAAAGGCGACGGATTAAATCTGAAAATTTCGCCTGGACACTAATCCGGGACACCCTTCGCCCGCTCCGCCTTCATCGCCCGCATATACCACTCAAACTCATCAAAAAACTTCCCACTCTTCTCCGCCAGCTCCTGCGTCAGCGCAACTCCATCTGCGCTCAGAGCACTTCCAATCGAGGGAATCGGTTGCAGCGAAGGAATCGACGGCATCCCAACCTCAGGAAGCAACGCCCTCAGCTGCATCGCCGCGCGCACTCCACCATATTGGCTGGCCGAATAGCACACAATCGCAGAAGGCCGGAAGTAATACTCCTCCAGAAAATGATCGATCAGATTGGTGATTCCCGGCGGAACGGAGTGGTTATACTCCGCACTCACGATGCAAAAACCATCGGCCCGCGCATACAGCTTCGCCAACGGAGCCAGCTTCTCCCGCAACTTCTCATACTTCGCCGGAGGATCCTTCTTAACTTCCTTCCACATCTTGTCCAGCAAAGGCAGCTTCAACTCCGCAGCATCGACCAGCACGGCCTCATGCCCTCGCTTCTCCAACTCCCTGATAACCCACTTCGCGGCACGATCGCCCATTCGATCACGACGCACCGATCCCAGCAACACCGCAACCACCATGAAAACCACCTCGACCCCGTGAGATGCGTCCACACGTTACGAAGAGCTAACAGTGATCAAAATTTCGAGATCAAACTCTGGCCGAACCCACATGCCTCTGCCTTCCCCATAGCTTGTCGCTCCGAGCCTGCCGCTCCTCTTGCGTCCCGCCGCAACCGTTCATCGCCCCACGTCTCTGCCGGCGCAACGTCCCGTGCCGCGGCAGATCATCGTCCACGCAGTGGTCCGGCGATTGCCACACGCCACGGCCGCCATTGTCAACGCTCTCCGCTGTCATCCTGAGCGCAGCGAAGGATCCCGAAGGTCCCCACCCGGTCACAACACTCCGAACCTTTCCGCCTAAGACTCCCGAACCTTCCACACCGCGGCAGGTCATCGTCCCATGCCTCGCCTGTCATCGTTCCGCTCTCTGCTGTCATCCTGAGCGCAGCGAAGGATCCCGAAGGTCCCCACCCATCACAACCCTCCGACCATTTCCGCCAAAAGGTCTCCGAACCTCCGTCTAAAGAAGATTCAGCATAGATGTATCCACAGGACCAGAAACCCGTTACCGGCGTTTCTTCGGAGCCACCTTCACTGCCTTCTTCGCCGGAGCATGCTTCACCGCACTCTTCTTCGCCGGAGCAGCCTTCGCCGCCACCTTCTTCGCAGCTGCTGGCTTTTTGGCAGGCGCAGTCTTCTTGGCAGGACTCTTCGCTGCTGCCTTCTTCACCGGCTTCGCGGGAGCTTTCTTAGCCGCGGCCTTTACTGGAGCCTTCTTTGCCACAGCCTTGACGGCCTTCTTCGCCGGAGTCTTGCTCGCCGTCTTCGCGGGTGCCTTCTTCGCCGAAGCTTTCGCAACGACGCCCTTGGCCGCAACCTTCACCGGCGCCTTGGCAACAGCCTTGCCCTTCGCCGGAGCAGCAGCCGCCTTCGTGACGGGAGTCTTCTTCGGCTCTTCAACCTTCTTCGCAACTGCCTTCACTGGCGCGGCAACCTTCCCTGCAGCTCCGCTCTTCGCAGCAACACTCTTCGCAGGCACGGGAGCGATCGCCTGAACCTCACTCGTATCCGAAGCGGCCAACGCCTCCGCACTCTCACCGCCTTCTTCACCGGCAGCGGCTTTCTTGCGGCTCTTGGCAGGTTTCGCATCCTTCTTCGCCACCCGCGGTCTGCGCAGATGAACCGGAGGCGGCGGAGCCGGCGGAGAGTACGGCTCGAGGTAAGCCTTCATCTCCTCAACCGTTCCCAGCTTGCCATCCATCAGCTCGAAGAAGAGTTTGTCCAACAGTTCGCCATACCCCGGTAGATCAGGAACAATCCGCATCTCCTGCATCAACGCGTAAGGCAGCTTCTGCTTTGCCTGCGACCACTCTGTAAAGAACCCCTTGAACTTATTTTGAACTCCGGCATTCTTCGAGGTGTGCGCCACCCACAAGATCGACTCCGGCTTAGCCGAGTGCAGCAGCTTCCACGCCTGCGAAGGCGTAGCCGCGCCCTTGCCCGAGAACTCCGCTGCAAACGCCTTCGCCTCGTCCTCCAGCGCCTCGATCTCATGCACGAACCCCTGCCGCGCAAAGCTCTTCTTCAGAGCCGCCACTTCCTTCGGAGCCATCTTCGCCGTCAGGTACGGAAAGTTCGCGACCGCCGCCTCAGGCTGTATGCCCTGCATCTGCAACTGCGACTGCACATCCCGCAGCTTCTCCAACTCCGTCACATTCGCCTTGGCCGACGACAGCGCCGGGAACAGATCCTTCATCCAGCCCTCAGCCTCAAGCTTGCGCAACACCCGCAGCGGATCCTCTTCGTGGAAGATCTCCTCGGTCTCATACCCGCGATGAAACTCCCCCATCGCCGAGATGTACCCCTCCTGCTTGCCCGTCTCGTAACGCGCCTGGGTCTTCTCATCCATCTGCCAGCCCAGCCGCGCCATCAACCTTGCCGCCCGGATCATCCTGACCGGATCTTCGATGAACCCGTAGTTGCTCACCAGCCGCAACTCACGATTCTCGATGTCCGCCACCCCATTCAAAGGATCCATCAACAAGCCATACGATCCGTCATTCAGCGAAAGCGCCATCGCATTGGCCGTGAAGTCGCGCCGCCGCAGGTCGTCCAAGATCGTTGCAGCCTTGACCACCGCCTTACCCGGCTTCGGATAAGTCACCGTCAAAGTGCTGCCAATCTCCATCCTCACACCACCGGGAAACCGCACAAACAGCGCCTGTCCGGCTTCATTCTCGCCAGTGATCACGCCATGCGCTTTCTCTATATCTTTCTTCAGCTTGAGAGCGTTTCCCTGAACCACTACATCCAGATCCCGTACCGGCGATCCGCTGGTCATATCCCGCACCGCGCCACCCACCAGAAACACGGTAAGTCCTTTGGCGCGAGCCACTTCACGCACTGCCAGCAGCGAGTCACGCTGCGCTTGAGAGAGACGATTTTCGAGCAGGTAGATGTAGTCGGCCATAACTGGTACTTTTACTCCAAGCCGGTTCAAACCGGACCGCCGCAACCCATCGAAGCCCCTCCAACTCCAGGCTAAGCTCCGACGAATCAAGCGTTTATAATGGTGAGCACAGGTAAACGCAAAAGGCCAATGTAACACAGCATTAGCGAATTGACTACTCCGGTTGCACCTTTTTCGTTGCTCTAACCCCTGGTATGCGACAATCCGCGAGTCCTTATGTCCTCCGCGCACAAGAAGGTCATCGTCCGCCGCTTCACAGGAGATACTCTCCCCGGCTATCTGCCGCTCTCCGGCTTCGCGCGTAACCGCGCCATCGATCTCCTCGACCTCAGCGGTCGTGTCATCTCCCTCGCCATCAACGACATAAAGCACATCTGCTACGTCCGCGACTACAACCTCAACGACACGGCCAACCCCGAACGCCTCACCCGCCGCACCTTCCTCGCAAAGCCTCGCACCGAAGGCCTTTGGCTCCGCCTCACCTTCCGCTCCGGCGACCTCCTCGAGGGCCTCGCTCCCATCGACCTCACCCTCGCCGACGACCTCATCAACGACACCGGCCTCCAGCTCACCCCACCCGACGTCCGCTCCAACACACAGCGCATCTTCGTCCCCCGCACCTCCATCACCGACCTCCAGCTTCTTGCCGTCATCACCAGCCCGTCGCGCCGCAAACCCCTCCCTGCCTCTTCAGTCCCCAGCCTGCAGGAAGACCTCTTTACCAACCTCATCCCACCCAACAGCCGCCCCAACTAGCTCCCTCACAGACCCTTCGTTGTCTCGTCCATTACAATCCACCCCATGCAATCCAGTCCGAAATCGGTAACTCTCGCCGCCCTGGCCGATCATCTCGGCGCCACCCTGCACGGCGATCCTGCCGCCCGAATCACCCAGGTAGCCGGCATCGAGACCGCCACTCCCGGTGCCCTCGCCTTCGTCGCCAACCCGAAGTACGCCTCTCTCGCCCACACCACCAAGGCCACCGCCGTCCTCGTCGAACCCGACTTCCCCGAGCTCTCCGCCGCCACCCTCCGCCTCAAAAATCCCTACCTGGCCTTCGCGCGCGCCATCGAACTCTTCTATCAAGCCCCTACCTACGCCCCCGGCATCCACCCCACCGCAGCCATCGCGCCCACCGCACAGATCGGCGCCAACGCCCACATCGGCGCCTACGCCGTCATCGGCGATCACGTCACCATTGGTGACAACGCCATCATCCTCCCCCACGTCGTCCTCTACCCCCACGCCGGCATCGGCGACAACTTCTTCGCCCACGCCCACGCCATCGTTCGCGAACACTGCCAGCTAGGCGACAACGTCACCCTCCAGAACGGTGCCATCGTAGGGGCCGACGGCTTCGGCTTCGCCCGCCAATCCGACGGCAGCTGGTACAAGATCCTCCAATCCGGCCCCGCCATCCTCGAAGACAACGTCGAAGTCCAGGCCAACGCCTGCATCGACCGCGCCTCCATCGGCGAAACCCGCGTCCACGCCGGAGCCAAGATCGACAATCTCGTCCAGGTTGGCCATGGCTCAACCGTAGGCGAAGACACTCTCCTCTGCGCCCAGGTTGGCCTCGCCGGTTCCACCATCATCGGCAAAAACGTCATCCTCGCCGGCCAGGTCGGCGTCGCCGGACACTGCACCATCGGCGACGGAGCCATCGCGACAGCCCAAAGCGGAATTCCCAGCGACGTCGCCCCCGGAAAGGTCGTCAGCGGCTACCCCGCCATCGACAACCGGCAGTGGCTTCGTTCCGTCGCGCTCTTCAATCGACTTCCCGAACTCCTACGCGACATAAAGTCGAAACTAAAATAACCATTCATGTGGTGACCCTCGTCGTATATAACTCATAGAGGTACTTGGGGGTAGGACATGATGGAACCTCCTGAAAGTCTCCGCAACGGCTCCACCGAGATGCAAAGCACCACAGCCCAACCCGTTCGCGTCCTTTTGCTCGATGACGAGCCCACCAATCTCCATCTCCGCTCCGCCATACTGCGCCAACACGGCTACGAGTGCGTCCCGGCCTCCACCATCGAAGAGGCCACCGACCTCTTCAACAACATCGACATCGCCGTCCTCGACTATCATCTCGGAGCAGGCCAGTTCGGCACCGAGGTAGCAGCTCTCCTCCGCCGCCGCCGCCCCCACGTTCCCATCATCATTCTCTCGGCCACCATCGACCGCTACTTCGGCGGCGTCGAAGACATGCATCTCCTCAAGGGCCACAGCTCCGTCGAAGACCTCCTCGACGCCCTCAGCTCTCTGGAGGCGAAGCGCCGCGGCGCGCCCGTCGTCGTCGACGCCCGCGACTTCTTCTACTCCCGCATCGCCATGGCCATCGGCTCCGACGTCCTCGTTCAGATCTTCGACGAAAAAGGCGTCTGGCAGTACTGCAACGACAGCGTCGCCGAGTATCTCGGCCAACCCCGCGAGTGGTTCATCGGCCGCAGCGTCTTTCAGGAGATGCGTCCCTTCATGCGCGACTGGAGCGACGTCCTCCAGACCGTATGCCTTACCCGCGAGACCTACATCGACCGCACCCATCGCGGCCTGCTCGCTGTGCCCCGCCCACAGGAGCCGCAGCTCACCTGGAGCGTCCTCGCCTTCCCCATCACCCTCCACGACAACCGCTCCGGAGCCGTCCTCACCGCCCGCATCCTCGACAAGCCTCCGACCCGAACCTCCGAGCTCCTACCCTTCCTCTAAAACAGTTTTGCTTGTCTTTGCCTCGGCAGTTGTCCGTTTTCTTTTTGTTGTCATCCCGTAGGGATCTGCTGTTGCCTGACGACTCGTCATCTCGACCGAAGTCGCGCAGTCTCATCGCGCGACGCAGTGGATTGCGGCCACAGCTCTCAGTTGCAGCGAACCGATTCATACTGCGGTACCCGTCAAGACCCCCGCATTTCGCCTTTGCCTTTGCAGTTGTCCGTTCATTTGTTGTCATCCCGCAGGGATCTGCTTTTGCATCGTTCGTTCTCCCCACCAAAACAATCGGCGCCCCTAAGCACACTTGGTCAACCCGCGTGACGCGTCATCTCGACCAAAGTCGCGCAGTCTCATCGCGCGACGCAGTGGATTGCAGCCATAGCTCTAAGTTGCAGCGAACCGATTCATGCCGCGGTATCCGTCAAAACCCCCGTATTTCGCCTTTGCCTCAGCGGTTTTGCATTCTCCTGCTTTTTCCGTTGTCATTCTGAGCCTCTTCACGTTGTACAGAACGAGAGAAAAACGACAGTGTTCTTGAATCCGCGTCCTTCAACGCTGCTCCCGAGAATCCATGACCCTGATCAGGATAGATATGGCTTTCGCACTGAAACTGTTTTATTCCACAGAGCTTTATAAGTTGCTGGGCGTTCTCAACGGGAATGTTAGAGTCGCGCTCGCCATGAAGGATTAGAAGTGGTGGCATCCCCTGCAGATGGTAAAAGAAATCATCCGGAAGGCTCCCGTACCATTCAGCAATCGCATCTACTGGTACCTCTTCAGAGCCCGCCGCCAGGGCGACCGATGCACCAAGAGAATAGCCAACCAATACTGATTTTCTGTGAGCGGATCCGGTAGGTGCTCTCTGCTCGCTGAGCAGCGTCTTCACTACGTTCACCCAGGCATGATAATTGTCCATTGTCGGATCGCTGGACTTTGTCGCATCAAAATAATGAGGTAGAAAGACGGTATAGCCGTTGCTCGAGAAATACTCGGCTTGCTCGCGATAGAACCCCACACTTGGCCCGCTCGCGCCATGAAGAAGAATCAATAGCGGCTTCCCAGGGTCATCTTTTCCAAAGATCTCATACTTGAATCTTCCATCTCTACTCGTCGCTACTGACACTGGAGCAGACTGTGAGAGAGAAGATTTGCAAACGCTTAAATACAAAACCGCCAACCCAAAGACGGTGCAGAAAGGTAGTTTCCGTTTGCTATTCATGAGTTTCTGGAATCTCCATCTGCCAAAAGGATAACCACCTTTTTTGCAGAATCAGATTTTTGCAGAATCAGAGTTGGTGCAAAACGGCGGTCCCCATCCACCCTGATACCCTTGAACCTTATGCGTTCCCTGCTTGCGCTCGCCCTTCTCGCCAGCCTCACCGCCACCGGCTGCCACTCCCCTTACGTCGAGACCACAGTCAGCAATCACACCGGCCAGCCCATCGAGCTCCTCGAAATCGACTATCCCAGCGCCAGCTTCGGCACGCAAAACCTCGCCCCCGGCGCAGACTTCCACTATCGCTTCAAGGTCCTCGGCTCCGGCCCCACCAAGCTCCTCTACACCGACAGCGCCCACCAGGAACACAAGTCCGACGGCCCCTTCCTCAAAGAAGGAGCAGAAGGCTCTCTGGCCATCGCCATTACGACCATCGGGGTCACCTGGCAACCCGCGCCCACCGTCACCAGCGCCAGGTAGATCCCATCATCCGTTCGAGCCCGGCAGGCTCACTTCACTCCGTGTGTCCCACTCCCGGCCTTCAAAGATCCGCGATGAAACTGGCGACCGTGAGACCGAATCATCAGAGTAATCACCAAACCCAATGCCAGAAGCACAAACACCATTGCAAAAATCACGACCATCATCATACGTCGGGGCCCTCTGCTGCACTCACTTTCCGCAGCGCGCAACATCATAGGCTTTCCCAATCAGCACTGGCAAGAACTCGCACAGCCACTTTGCTGCTAGTCCAGCCCCGATGCCCGTCCTTGCGTAATCTCTCCGGCTCTAACAGTACCGCTCTGTCCTTTGCGCTTCTGATCCTTAGCCATAAAAGCAAACACCCCTCCCACTGCTAAGAGTGGGACGACCGCGACAAGAAAAATAACGATAAGCATCTCAACCTCGCCGCTTACGGGGCAGGCGCGCAACAGCCGCAGCGTTCTCTTACCCGCCGCACCTGCCTTCTCGCTAAGATTCCATCTTCCTCATCTGCGGTAAGCTGAAGACCATGCCCCGCGGATATTTCATCACCTTCGAGGGCCTCGACGGCTCCGGAAAGACCACCCAGCTCCGCCGCCTCGCTACCTCACTTGAGTCCGAAGGCCACACCGTCATCACCCTCCGCCAGCCCGGAGGCACCGCCCTCGGCGACCGCATCCGCAGCATCCTGCTCGACTCCCGCTCCGAAGCCGCACTCGGCCCCATCGCCCCCGCAGCCGAGATGGCCCTCATGTTCGCCGACCGCGCCCAGTCCATCGCAGAGGTCATCCTCCCTGCCCTCGCCGCCGGCTCCATCGTCCTCTGCGACCGCTACACCGACTCCTCCGAGGCCTATCAGGGCGGAGGCCGTCAGCTCGGCAGCGAACGCATCCTCGCCATGCACGCCGCCGCCTGCGACAACCTCCAGCCCGACCTCACCCTCCTCCTCCTCCCATCATTGGAATCCTCCCTTCGCCGCGCCCGCCGCCGCAATCAGCGCCACGTCGAAAAGCAAGGCACCGACGAAAACCGCTTCGAACGCGAACCCGACGATTTTTATCGCCGCATCTACAACAAGTACGAAGAGATCGCCGCCCGCGAACCTCAACGCGTCGCCACCATCCGCGAAGACTCCTCCATCGACCACATCGAAGAGATCATTCGCAACATCGTCCTCTCCCGACTCGACGCCACCGAAGCCTGATCCCGCTTCTTTCCACCGCGTCAACGCCGCCCACCGCGCCCTCCCGAAGTATGTTCTCCTCGTCTAAGAAGCTGTCCTGCCGGACAGGCCCGCTACGCGCGGAGCGGTCACTTCGTGACGCGTATATCGTGTCTTGGTAGGTTATCGGCGCCGGTCCTCCCGTTGGTCGGAATCAACTTCTCCTCCGACCAACGGGAGGACCGGGCGAAGCAGTAAAAAGGCGTGCGAACGCCCGCCCTCCGCGTAGGAGGCCCGTCCGGCAGGACAGTTTCTAAGGCAGTTAAGGCAAAGCCACCTAAGACGACACCATGACCACCCCTCCCCCCACCCTCGAAGCTCCCCCAGAACCCGCCCCATCCGTCGCATCTTCAGTCAGCAACACGGGTCGCATGCCCCCAGGCCTCAAGCACTCCCTTCCCTTCTACGCCTTCAAGCCCTGGGTCAAACTCGGCAGCCCCATCCTCCTCTTCGAGCACCTCCTCAAGACTTACGGCAACATAGCCTGCTATCGCTTCCTGGGCACACCCATCGTCTTCATCAACGACCCCGAATACATCCGCGAGATCCTCGTCACCCAGGCCACCAGCTTCGTCAAAGAGCGAACCGTTCGCCGCATGAAACTCCTCCTCGGCGAAGGCCTCATCACCTCCGACGATCCCATCCACATGCGTCAGCGCAAGATCGCCGCACCCGCCTTCCATCGCCAGCGCATCGCTGCATACGGCGACCAGATCGTGGCCTGTGCCGCCCACCAGCGCCAAACTTGGCAGAGAGAAATGCCCTCCGGCCAACCGATCGACATCGCCGCCGCCAGCATGAAGCTCTCACTCGAGATCGTCGCCCGCACCCTCTTCAACACCGAGGTCACCGCCGACATCCGCAGCATCAACGACGAAGTCAACACCATCATGGACCTCTACAACTTCATCGTCGCCTTCCCCAAAATAGAGTCCTTCATCCACCTCCCCATCCCCGGCATCACGAAGTTCCGCCGCTCCAAAGCTCGTCTCGACGCCGTAGTCGACCGCCTCATTCGCGAGCATCGCGAAGCCGCAGCCCACGCCGAAGCCGGCGACGCAGAAAAGACAGGCGGCGATCTCCTCTCCATGCTGCTAGCCAGCAAATACGAGTCCGACGACCCCACCCAACAAACCGGCATGTCCGACGAGCAGGTCCGTGACGAAGTCCTCACCATCTTCCTCGCCGGCTACGAAACCGTAGCCAACGGCCTCGCCTGGACGTGGTACCTCCTCAGCCAGAACCCCGCCATCGAAGCCAAACTCCACGCCGAACTGGACGCCGTCCTGGGCACCGGCCCCGCCCAACGCCTCCCCACACTAGCCGACTACCCTGCCCTCCGTTACACCGAACAGGTCTTCGCCGAATCCATGCGCCTCTATCCGCCCGCCTGGGCGATGGGCCGCATGTCCACCAAACCCGTCACCCTCGGCCCCTACACCATCCCCTCCGGCGCGCACTTCTTCTTCAGCCAATACATCATGGGCCGCGACCCGCAATACTTCCCCGACCCACTCCGCTTCGACCCCGACCGCTTCACCCCGGAGAATAAAGCCGTTCGCGCAAAGTTCGCCTACTTCCCCTTCGGCGGAGGCAGTCGCCAATGCATCGGCGAGAGCTTCGCCTGGATGGAGGGCGTCTTCAGCATCGCCACTCTCGCCCAGCGCTGGCGCATGACCTACCTCGGCTCCGCGCCACCCGAAGTCCAGGCAAAGATCACCCTGCGCCCCCGCGACCCCCTCATGATGCAGCTAATCCCCCGCTAACACCCAACCCTCACCCAACCCAGACCGGTACAAAAGTCACGAAGTGACCGCCTGAACCGGGGTCCCCACAAACAGGTCTTCGTTTGTGGGGTGGCCGAGCGCAGGGAGCCCGTCCGGCAGGGACAAGCAATCAGTCCACCGCCAAAATCACACTAGAAGCCTTGAACGCAGCACAGACCTTCTCGCCTAAATGTAACTCTAAACGATGCACACTCCCATCAGTAATCACGCCCGTCAACTTCTCTCCGCCCGGTAGCCTGATCGAAACCTCATCATTCACGCTGCCCTCATGAATGCTCTCCACCACACCACGCAGAATATTCCGCGTGCTGATCTTCCCCTTATCCAAATCCTTCCCCAGAATGATCCAGCTCGCCTTCACCAGCGCATAAGCCTTCATCCCCTCTTTCAACCCCATGGCATCCACGCTGCCATTCGTAATGATCGCGGCTATCTCATCGCCACCCACAGTCGCCAGCAAAACCTCGGAGTTCACCGCACCCTTCGTGATCCGGCTGATCGTTCCCGCCAGAGTATTCCGCGCACTTGTCTTCATGTACATTCTCCTCATCACTATCGTACTCAACTGAGAAAGCCCGGCGCACGCAGCCAACTTTCCCAACACCAGGGGTTCCAACAAACACATGCAAAAAGCAAGCCACGCACGAAGTCTCTTCCTCCTCTCTGCTCTGTCCCTCGCAGCATCTGCCGCTATCGCTCAAACCCTCCCCTCCCGCGCCGAGCAGACTATCCTCCAACTGACCAATCAGACTCGCGCCGCTCACAATCTTCCTCCCCTCCACTGGGACAGCGACCTCGCCCACGCCGCCAGAGTCCACGCTCAGCGAGTCGTGCACGAGCAAGGCGAGTTACAACATCAGTACCCAGGCGAGCCCGACATGACCACGCGCGGCGCTCAGGCCGGAGCGCATTTCACCACCATCGCCGAAAACATCGGCCGCGGCCCCGACCCCGCCACCCTCCATCAAACCTGGATGAGCACCCCCACCCACCGCGCCAACATCCTCGACCCCAACCTCAACGCATTAGGAATCGCTGTCATCGCCGACAATGGCCTCCTCACAGCCGTCGAGGAGTTCTCCCACAGCACTCCCGTCCAGTCCTACGACGGCCTCGAAAAACGCGTATCTCAGACCCTCCAATCCCACGGCATCGCCCCCGCTCCCTCCAACGCCGACGCGCGCCAGACCTGCACCATGCCACGCGGCGCCGCAGGCTCTCCAAAACTAGTAGTCCAATGGGATGGCCCCGACCCGACCATCCTGCCCGAAGCGCTCCTCCGCGTAATCGCCACCGGCCAATACACCTCAGCCGAAGTAGGAGTCTGTGCCAGCAAACAACCCAACCCTCAATTCACCACCTACAACGTAGCCGTGCTCCTCTACTAAGTCACTCGAATCGCGACCAACGGGAGCGCCAACCGAAGGGGTATACGAGTCACGAAGTGACCGCCGCCCGCGCAGGGCGCACTAAGTATCTAAAAAATAATCCGCATCCTCGCATTCAACAACACACTCGTATAACTCTTCGCTGCATACATCGGATGGATCGACACCTGCACATCCGGCCCGATCTCCATGCTCTTCGTCATACGAATCCGGTAAAAAGTCTCGAAGATACTCTCATGCCGCTTCCCCGTACGAGTCGGTTGGATGTAGTTGTACGCCGCGCCAAACATATCCCCAGTCCGCCCAAACGGTCGAACGTTCGTCAGTCCCAGCGTATCGGTCTGTCTGATCGCCGTGCCCGTCTCGGTCGAGAACCCATAGCGTCCGAACGGTGTCCAGCCGTTCGAAAACTCACGATCGAAGCCAATGCCGACACCATGCCCGCTTCCCAGATTCTTCGTATCGTCACGCCACGCACCAACCCGCATGTGAAAATAGCGGCTACCGGGCGCACCAGCAAACCAGCCGAACTCCACCGCCTCCAGATATTTTTTGTCTGCAAGCGTTCCAATCCCCGTGTACTGCGAACCGATGGTGTCGATCGCCAAAGCATGCACGTAGAGATGGTGTGTCACCTGAAAATCAACCGCTCCCCCGCCCGCATAGGTCCCATCCGAAGCGACTGCAAGGTTGCCGTCGTTCTCTCCATTCAAAAACTGTGTTCTCTCATCGTTGTTATAAAAGCTCAGGCTGATGAACTGATTCGGATGCAGCTTGCCCGCATAAAACGACAGCCTCTTATGTATGAAATCCTGCCGCCAATAGAGGACGTTCAACGTAATCGGCCGCTGCGCCCCGCCCCCCTGCAGGCAATTCAGGAAAATCCCCGAACCCATCTGGTCGCTCAGGTTGAACTGTTGACTCATCCCGATATTTGTTCCCGAACGCACCAGCAGCGCAATCGAGCCACCAGTGCTCTTGCTTCCATACACCGCCCAGTTTCCCGTAAAGTCCAGCCGTCCACTCAACTGGTCATGTCGCGTGGCCGTATCCGGCACCACCGTCGCATATTGATTGAGAAACGTATACGTCGCTCCGAATCGAAGGCGCGCACTGCTCTCCAGCCAACTTCCACCCATGTCCGCCGCCTTGGTAACGAACCGGAAAGGATCGGTCTGAAAGAGCGGATCTGCCGGCACCGTCCCCAGCGCCGCCGATGCGGAGTCTAGCTCCTGTGCGTACCTCGGCAGTGGTTCGTCGATCGCAGGCTCCGCCTGTGGCTGGTTCTGACTCGTCTCAGACGTTGCACCCGGCCTGAATGTTTTGGTGGTTTGCCCCAAAAGAGTGGTGGACGCTCCCATCAGAGTCAACGCGATTGTCCTACGTACGTGCTTCCTGAGGTTCACACAACTCCTTGCCGAACTTCCCTTTGTCCTTAACTAGAAAACTGATGCCCGATCAACATCTTTGGCGTCATGAATGTTCGTGCTGACAACCTCGCCCACCGCCAGGAGCCTCCGAACGTAATGTTCCGGGAAGACACTCCAACCCCCCCTACTCGAGAACACCATAAACTCAATCTTTTAGAACACGTCATCTCGACCTTTTAGAACACGTCATCTCGACCGAAGCATCGAACAGCTTCACCGTTCGTTGCGCAGTGGAGAGACCCCCGTATTCTCTCCATGCGCCATACACCTCGCGTTGATCTCATACTCAAGCGGCGAAACGCGTCTGTCCTGTCAAGCCCCCAAATCCTCAGACACGACACAAAGCCCGCTAACCACGCACCTTTTCGCGCATCGCCAACTTGGCGTATTACCCCTCCTCAAACGGGTATCATAGAGACAGGACTCAAACTCAACAGAACGTCCCATTAGGAACATTCCTTTTCGGGAGAGGAGCAGCCGAGGTCCAGACTTAACCTTCCTCAATGGAAGACTTTAGCACCAAATCAGTACCCCCCGGGTGGTAGTACGAAGACCGTACCGAACGAAGCCGAAGAGGAGTCAGTAAGACGTGACAGCACAAATCGCTCTACCCGCGACCTTCAACGACTTCCTCGGCAACAGCACCGCCATCGAACACCTCCGCACCGCCATCGCCGCCGGCCGTCTCCCCCACTCCCTCATCCTCGCCGGCCCCAGCGGAGCAGGAAAGTACACCCTCGCCCTCATGCTCGCCATGGCCGTCGAGTGCCAGCGCCAGCCCCGCGATCTCTGGTCCAACGGCCAGTCGCTCGCCAGCTTCTGCGGTGTCTGCCACAACTGCACCCGCATCGCCTCCGCCGCCAACCTCGAACACGAGGTCGACAAAGCCGTAGCTGCCCGTGAAGAGCTCCGCGAAGTCGACAAAAAAGACACCCGCGTCCTCATCCAGCCCCACCCCGACGTCCTCATCGTTCCACCCGACCCCCCGCAGCTCCTCATCAAACTCGGCCAGATCCGCACCGTCATCCAGCGCTCCCACTACCTCCCCAACGAGGCCCCGCGCAAGATCTTCATCCTCACCGCCGCAAACATGATGAAGGAGGCCGCCAACTCCCTGCTCAAAGTGCTCGAGGAGCCGCCCGACACCGTCCACATCATCATCCTCGCCGAGAATCCCGGCGAACTCCTCCCCACCATTCGCTCCCGCTGCGCCACCGTACGCCTCGGTGCTCTACCAGTCGAAGAGATCGAGATGCTCCTCACCGACCGCCGCCCCGACGTGCCGCCAAAGCAGCGCACCCTCATCGCGCGCCTCGCCCAGGGAGCCGCCGGCAAGGCCCTCGGATTCGACCTCGAGGCCTACACCGCCTCCCGCGCCGACGCACTCCTCTTCCTCCGCAACGCCGCCGCCTCCAGCAGTGGTTCCGCCGAACCCGACCACACCGCCCTCTTCAAGATGACCGAAACCTACCGCGCCGGAGCCGAAGGCCAGCAAAAAACCACAGCCCTCCTCCGCAGCCTCTCCCTCCTCCTCGAAGATCTCCTCCTCCTCGGCGCCGGCACACCAGAACTTCTCCGCAACACCGATCTGCGCCCCGAACTCGACCGCCTCAGCTCCACCCTCAACTTCGCCTGGATCGAATCCGCCTCCCGCGGCCTCGACCAGGTACAAAGCGGTATGCGCCGCAACCTCCTCCGCAGCCTTTCCCTCGACGCCTTCGCCGGACAACTCGCCGCAAGATGAACCAACCCGTCCCGACCCGAACAACCGAGCGCCTGACCTCGAGCCCACAGGACATCACCCGCGCAGCCGAGATCCTCCGCAACGGCGGCACCGTAGCCTTTCCCACTGAAACCGTATACGGTCTCGGAGCCAACGCACTAGACGCCGCAGCAGTCGAGCGCATCTTCCTCGCCAAAGACCGCCCCCACTGGGACCCCCTCATCGTCCACGTCAGCAACCGCACCATGCTCGACGAAGTAGCCACCGTATCGGCGCAGGCAGAGCTCCTCATCGAAGCCTTCTGGCCCGGCCCCCTCACCCTCCTCCTCCCGCGCACAGAAAAAATCCCCGACGCCGTCACCGCCAACCGCCCACTCGTAGGCGTTCGCATGCCCGCCCACCCGCTCGCCCATGCGCTCCTCGAAGCCACAGGTCTCCCCCTCGCAGCACCCAGCGCCAACCGCTTCGGCCGCATCAGCCCCACCACCGCAGCTCACGTCCTTCAGGATCTCGACCACCGCATCGACGCAGTGCTCGACGGTGGCGCAACCACGGTCGGCGTCGAATCCACCGTTCTCGATCCCAACCAATCCCCGATGATCCTCTACCGTCCCGGAGCCATCACCCCCGCAATGCTCGAACCCATCGCCGGCCCAGTCACCATCTATCAGCCGCCACACCAGACACCCTCCGAACCTCAAAGCCAACCCTCCCCCGGCGTCGGCATCCGCCACTACGCCCCCCGCGCCCGCCTCATCCTGGTCGACAGCGAAGCCGATCTAAAATCACAACTCGCAGCCACCCACGCAACAACCAAGGACCGCATCGGCGTGATGCTCCCTCAAGGGTGGACCATCACAACCACCTCGTTAGAAGTCTTCCCCTGGAACTCCATCGAAGACCCCACGGCCCTCGCTCAAACTCTCTTCGTCGGCCTGCGCGAACTGGACTCCCGCGGCGTAGCCATCATCCTCTGCCCCATGCCCAAACCCGAAGGCCTCGGCCTCGCCATCCGCGACCGCCTGAAAAAAGCCGCAAGAGCAAAGTAGAGTCCTCGTTTTGCACCGCGTCAGCCGTATACTTCATCCATGCAGAACTCTGAGATCGAACTAAAGTTTCCCGTCCCTGATCCAGAAGCTCTCCAGACCCGCCTCTCCCAACTTGGCTTTCATCTCGTCACCCCACGCACCTTCGAGCACAACACCCTCTACGACACTCCCAACCGCGACCTTCGCGCCCGCAAACAGATCCTCCGCCTCCGCAAGTACGGCACTCTCTGCACCGTCACTCACAAGCGTCTCCCCGACCAGCAGGACCCCGTCGACACCACCCGCTACAAGATTCGCGTCGAGACCGAAACCATCGTGGCCGAATGCGAGGCCATGGCCGAAATCTTCAAGCAGATGGGCTACCTTCCAGCCTTCATCTACGAAAAGTACCGCACCGAGTGGTCGCACTCCGCAGGCCTCGACCCCAACACTCTTGCCCATCTCGTCATCGACGAGACCCCCATCGGCACCTACGCCGAACTCGAGGGCCCCACCGCGTGGATCGACCAGACCCTCGCCGCACTCAACATAGACCCGGCCACCTGCCTCACCGACAGCTACGGCAAGCTCTTCCTCGACTGGAAACAGCGCACCGCCAGCCCCGCCGAACACCTCACCTTCGCCGAAATCACCTCTCCCGTACTCTCCCTCCGCTAAAGCCATTTCCATGTGGGTGTACAGGTGAGCCAATGCATTCATGGCCGTTTTCTATCAAGGAAAACGGCACTGCGGTAAATCCTCCGCCCCACAGCAACAGGGAAATTGCTAAAGCCTCTCCCGTCTCCGCCGATACAACCTCTGTACCCGGAGGTTTTCCTTGGCAATCCCACTTCGCTATTCGCGCCCCCTTCTTCTTGCCGGAAGCGTTGCCCTCTGCGTTGGCACTGCCTTCGCAGGCGATGTTCACCGCGCAATCGTCTCCCGCACATCCCCGGCCTACCCGGAACTGGCGCGCCGTATGCACGTCGGCGGCAAGGTCATCCTTCTCGTCTCCATCAAAGCTGACGGCACTGTTTCAGGCACCAAGGTAGAGTCAGGCCACGCTCTCCTCGCTCCCGCCGCACAAGACGCCGTAACGCACTGGCGCTTTGCTCCGAACCCGGAGGCCTCCGAATCGGAGATTGAAGTGAACTTCAACATCGACGGACAGTAGACCAAAAACTTCATCGCGACCGAAACCACCGTCGGGATTAATCCTGGCGGTGACACTTAACCCTGAAAATAATCCTCCCTTCAACTTTGCTCCGAGGTCCTCATGCAACTGCAGTCGAAGATGTTCCTGATGACTGGCGCTATCGTCGCCACGACCGTTCTCAGCGCATGTATCGCTCACCGTTACATCGACGAGGCCAACGCTCTCTCGAACATGGTCACGGAGAACCGCATCCCCGTCATCATGTCCAGTCGCGACATCCGCTCCCACTTCACAGACACCGTTCGTCTGCTTGAGTCCTACATGCTCTTCGGCATCGACGCGAACGCTTCGGCTACCTACCGCAACGCCCGGCGCAAAGAGTTCGAGCAGGCCGAGGCCTCGCTGGCCCAACTCCACCAGCAGACCTCGCACTTCGACCTGGGCTCCGATGCCCCGCGGCTCATAGCCCTCGACACCGACCTCGCAGCACTCAAGACCCTCGAAGAGAAGGTCGAAACCCTGAACGAATCGAAGACCCCACAGGGCTCGGCCGCAGCCTACGACACCCTGCAGAACCAGATTCTGCCACTCGAAAACACCCTCTTCTCCAACATCACCGAGATCGCCCAGTCGCAAACCCGCCTCGCCAACGAGGAGCAGGCGCACCTCCGCGAAGCCAATCACTTCACCCTCATCATCCTCTGGCTCGGCACCATCATCGCCTCTCTCATCGGCATCTCGGTATCTGTCTATCTGGCTCGCAAGATCACCTACGCCCTGAACATGGTCATGCACCGTGCCGATGCCATCGCCGCCGGCGACCTCAGCGGACAGCCTCTGGTCCTGGACACCACCGACCAGACCGGCGCCCTCGCCAACGCCGTCCAGAAGATGCAGTCCAATCTAGCCGGCATCATCGGCACCCTCGCTCAGACCGTCTCCACCATCACCGGCAGCGCCGCCACCATGGGCTCGGCCAGCGACCAGATCCATCGCCGCATGGACCAGCAGAGTCAGCAAACCCAGCAGGCCGCCACTGCGATGCAGGAGATGTCCGCCTCCATCGCCGAGGTCTCCCGCCACACGCAGTCCGCCGCCGAAACCGCCCGCAGCGCCGCCGAGACCGCCCGCGAAGGCGGCACCATCGTCAAGCAGGTCCTCGGCAGCATGCACTCCATCGCCACCGCCGTCAGCGACACCTCCGCAACCGTCGGCCTCCTCGGCGACGACTCGCGCCGCATCTCGCAGATCGTCACCGTCATCGATGAGATCGCCCGCAAGACCAACCTCCTCGCCCTCAACGCCGCCATCGAGGCCGCGCGTGCAGGCGACCAGGGCCGCGGCTTCGCTGTAGTCGCCGGAGAGGTCCGCCGTCTCGCCGAATCCACCGCGCAGGCCACCGGCGAGATCGCCAGCATGATTCAAGGCATTCAGGACCGCACCCTCACCGCCATCGCCAGCATGGAGAGCGGCACCGGCACGGTTCAGCAGGGTGTCATCACCACCAACCAGGCAGGCGAAGCCCTCGAGCGCATCATCGGCATGGCCGAGCGTGTCGATCGCATGATCGCCCAGATCGCAATAGCCGCCTCCCAGCAGACCGCCGCAGCGGACCAGTCCAGCGCCAGCCTGCACTCCATCCACTCCCTGAGCCACGAAAATCTCACCGAGATGGCCACCACCGCAGCCGGAATCGAATCACTCCGCACCACCGCCGTCACGCTCGAGCAGCAGGTCGAGCGCTTCAGCCTCAGCACAGCCCCCGACTCAAGGTTGGTTCGCGTCGGAAACTCCCCCGAGCGTCACGCCACCTTCCAACACGCATAACCAAACCATCACTCTCCAAACAAAGAGGCCCGCGAACAGCGGGCCTCTCCTTTTGAAAGAACCATCGTTAGAAGATCTGGAAATTAACCTCAACGTTCAGCTCAACCAGAACAGGCCTACCGTTCTCCATCGCCGGCTTGAACTTGTACTGTCTCACCGCTTCCATCGCCTTCTCATCCAGACCCATACCGACACCGCGAATCACGTGGACGTGGCTGGGATTTCCATTCGTATCGACCCACAGGTTGACCAGAACATTCCCGGCAACCTTAGCCTTCCGAGCCTCTTCAGAGAACTCCGGCTCAACCGAGAAGATCAGCACCGGAGCCGAAACACCGCCGCCAATCCGCCTCGGTCCACCACCGGTGTTGCCGCCTGACCCCGGCCCAATCCCCGAGCCATTGCCCGACCCGAGTCCCGTGCCACTCCCATTTCCCATCGACATCCCCACCAGCGGCGAGTTCGCCACACCGATCTGAGGAATGCTGGTCGCCATCTTGATGTCTTTCTGCATCTCCACCGTCGGGTCAATCTTGATCTTCGGCTCCACCAGCGGAGGCTTGCTCGGCGGCACAATCTGCGTATCCGCAGCCTTCGGCGGGGTTCCCTTCGTCACCGGGGTAGGCCCACGCTGTCCGCCGCCTCCACCCATCGCCTGAGCCCTGGGCGGAGCCTGCGGCGGAACCGAAAGCTCAGTCACCTGCAGCGTCCTCACAGGAGCGGCAAACTGAACCTTCTTCGCCAGCAGAAACGCGATCAGCAGAATGATCAGCCCGTAGATCACGACAGCAGACGTAATCGCAATAGGATTCTGCTTCGTCTTCATCCGATCGACAACAGCGATCGGCTTCGATTCCAGAACCAGCGGCGGAAGCTTTACCGGGAAAAACACATCCCGCACGCTGTTCCAGAGAGAGGCAAAGACGCCCTCTTCCTCGATAATCAGATCGTTCTCGGCCGGCCTCGAATCAAGGTGCAACGGCGTTTCGTCCGACCTGCTGAAAGCATCCCGCAGGTTCGCGAAAAACGAGGACCACATAGACCCGTCGGTCTCTTCGTTCAAATTCGGGGCATTTGCCGGACGCAGTGTCGGGCCTTTTTTTTCCGGATCTATCTGCGGTGGTGGTGTCAATAAACTATTCGCCATAAGCTGCTTCGCCTCGGTGCAGTAAGCCGCAGCCTCCGCACACCACTTCCAAAAATCTCGCCCGCCTCAACCTGCTTCTTTTCATACGTGCCAGATGCCAGGTCGGTTCTCTTCCCGGCTCTGGCTAATATCGCCTGGTCATTAAAACATTCTACAAACATTCACCAACCGGCGCTTATTCCCTTGGACGCACGTCACCATGCGAATGTCTCCTTGGCATCCTATGTACCACCCCTCCTCGCCGTCTACAATAGAGGTTTGCCACAAACCGCAACTTTGTTATCAGCAACCAAGAGGACCGAATGTCGGAAGCAACCCAGGCAAAACCCGAGCTCAAAGCGCTGAAGTCCACTTTGAACCAGCCCACTGGCGGGAGAGACAGCGCGTCAGATCCAGCATCCAAAGCGCTGAAGTCCACCTTAAATCTGCCCCAGACGACCTTCCCGATGAAGGCCAATCTGCCCCAGAACGAGCCCGCGCGCCTTCAGGCGTGGCAGCAAAGTGACTTATACGCGCAGATACGTGCCGCGCGCGCCGGCCAGCCCAAGTACATCCTCCACGACGGTCCTCCCTACGCCAACGGAGCCATTCACCTCGGTCACGCGCTCAACAAGTGCATCAAGGACTTCGTCGTCAAAACCAAGACCATGGCCGGCTTCGATGCCCCCTACGTCCCCGGCTGGGACTGCCACGGCCTCCCCATCGAAATCAAAGTCGACGAGCAGCTAGGCCGCAAAAAACTCGAGATGGATCCGATCGCCGTCCGCCGCGCCTGCCGCGAGTACGCACAAAAGTACGTAGACCTTCAGCGCAGTCAGTTCGAGCGCATCGGCGTCTTCGGCCGCTGGAACGATCCCTACCTCACCATGTCGTTCGGCTACGAAGCCAGCATCGTCGAAACCTTCTACGACTTCTTCGAGAAGAAATTCGTCTACAAAGGTCTCAAACCCGTCTACTGGTGCATCCACGACCGCACCGCGCTCGCAGAAGCCGAGGTCGAATACGACCAGCACACCTCGCCCAGCGTCTACGTCCGCTACGCCCTCACCAGCGACCCAGCTGTCATCGCCCCGTCGCTCGTTGGAATAAAAGATCTCTACACGATCATCTGGACCACCACACCCTGGACCCTTCCCGCTTCGCAAGCCGTAGCCTTCAACCCGCATCTCGAATACGTCGCTCTCGCATGCGATGGCGGCACGTACATCATCGCCCAG
Organism: Tunturibacter gelidoferens; assembly: GCF_040358255.1. Taxonomy (NCBI): domain Bacteria; kingdom Pseudomonadati; phylum Acidobacteriota; class Terriglobia; order Terriglobales; family Acidobacteriaceae; genus Tunturiibacter; species Tunturiibacter gelidiferens. The sequence continues at coordinate 3,508,894 of NZ_CP132938.1, read as the reverse complement.
GCGCTCATGTCCTCGGTCATCACCCACTGCCGTCTGATGAGCGCGAAGAACCCCGCCGAGCCAGCGTCGCAGGCCGACATCGTCGCCGTCTTCACCGGCAACCATCTCGAGCACGCCACCTTCCAACACCCATTCCTCGATCGCAGCATCCTCGGCGTCACCGCCGACTACGTAACTGCCGAGCAAGGCACCGGAGCCGTTCACACCTCACCCTCCCACGGCGTAGACGACTTCTACACCGGCCAGCGCTACCACCTCCCCGAGATCCACTACGTCGACAACGCCGGAAGACAGCGTCACACCGGCACAAACGGCGGAGGCGAAGTTGCCCAACCCTACGAAGACCTCACCGTCTTCAAATCCAATCCCGTCATCATCGAACTCCTCAAAGAAAAAGGCGCCCTCCTTAGCGACACCAGCTTCGAGCACTCCTACCCGCACTGTTGGCGCTGCCACAACCCAGTCATCGTCCGAGCCACCGAGCAGTGGTTCATCGGCATGGAAACGCCAATGATCACCGACGAAGGCACCCTCACTACCTTCCGCCAGCGCGCCCTCGACGAGATCAAGCACGTCGTCTGGGATCCCGCCTGGGGCGAAGAGCGAATCTCCAACATGATCGCCACTCGACCCGACTGGTGCATCTCTCGCCAGCGCATCTGGGGCGTTCCCATCGCCGTCTTCCTGTGCGACAAGTGCGGCGAGCCGCTCAACGAACCCTCCGTCAACAAAAGCATCGTCGACCTCTTCAAAAAAGATGGTGCCGACGCCTGGTACGCTCACGAGGCCGCCAGCCTCCTCCCTGCCGGAACCGCCTGCGCAAGCTGCCACCACCAGGCGTTCCGCAAAGAGATGGATATCCTCGACGTCTGGTTTGAATCCGGCTCCAGCTGGCACGCCGTCCTCGACCTCGAACCCGAGCTCCACTCCCCCGCCGACCTCTACACCGAAGGCGGCGACCAGCACCGCGGCTGGTTCCACTCTTCCCTGCTCACCTCGGTCGCCGTCCGCAATCACGCCCCCTACAAGATGGTTGCAACCTCCGGCTGGACCCTCGACGAACAAGGCCGCGCCTTCTCCAAATCCCTCGGCAACGGCGTCGATCCCGTCGACATCGCCAAGCGTCTCGGCGCGGAAGTCATCCGCCTCTGGGTAGCCTCCGTCGACTTCCGCGAAGACGTAGCCGCCAGCGAAAACCTCATGCAGCGCGTCAGCGACAACTACCGCAAGCTGCGCAACACCCTGCGCTTCCTCCTCGGCAACATCCACGACTTCAACCCGGCGACCGACGCCATCGCCTTTGCCAACCTTCAACCGCTCGACCAATACATCCTCGCCCGCACCGCCGAGCTCGACGCCAAGATCCGCGCCGCCTACGACAGCTTCGAGTTCCATCGCGCTTATCACGCACTCAATGAGTACGTGAACACCGACCTCAGCGCGCTCTACCTCGACGTCCTCAAGGACCGCCTCTACACCTTCGCGCCCAACCACCCCGGACGCCGCAGCGCACAAACCGCTCTCTGGCGCATCGCCGAGACTCTCACCCGCCTCATCGCACCCATCCTCAGCTTCACCGCAGACGAGGTCTGGGCATTGTTGCCCAAAGTAGAAAACCGCGAGTCCAGTGTTCATCTCGCCCTCTTCCCCGCGATGTCTGAGATCATCCCTGGCAGCACCCGCAAACTAGAAGAAGACTTCGACCATCTCCTCACCCTCCGCGACGAAGTCCTCAAGGTCCTCGAAGAGGAACGCACCGCGAAGACCATCAGCAACAAACCCTCCGAGACCCAGATCGTCCTCGGCTGGCTCAACAGCGTCGCCGAGCGGCCCAACCCAGTCTTCGAGCAGTACAAATCCATCCTCCCCGAGCTCTTCGGCGTAGCGCAGGTCCAAATCTCGAACGCCATCGTCACCGAAGGCAACGTAGAAAAAGGAGCCTTCTACGTTCAGGCCAAACCAGCCGCAGGCTCGAAGTGCGAACGCTGCTGGCGCTTCACCGAAGATGTGGGCCATCAACCCAACTACCCGACCGTCTGCCTTCGCTGCGCCGAAGCCCTCGAAGCCATCCACTACCAGCCCTACGAAGCATCGCCAAGCAACGCCACGGAGCAGCAAGCCTGATGTCCTCAACGAACAAGACGACCTACGAAACAACAACCCCGGCCATCGAGACGAGCCGACGCGATCAGCGCGGCCTCACGCTCCTCATCGCCGCTGCGGTCGTCCTCCTCGACCGCATCACCAAGCGCATCGTCGTCCATCAACTCCCCGACGGTCAGGCCCACACCGTCATCCCGGGCATCTTCCGCATCACCGACGTCCACAATACGGGCGCGGCCTTCAGTATGTTTGCCGAATCCGCCTCCCCCTCCACCGTCCGCAACATCCTCATCGCATTCTCCGTCATCGCCGCCATCGTCCTCATCGGAATGCTCTGGCGAGCGGGACGCATCCTCACGCTCAGCTCCGTCGCCCTCGCACTCATCCTCGGCGGAGCTGTCGGCAACCTCTACGATCGCATCCGTTACAGCTACGTCGTCGACTTCCTCGAAGTCCACATCGGCAGTTATCACTGGCCCGACTTCAACGTAGCCGACAGCTGCATCGTCATCGGCGCATGTCTTCTCCTCATCGAAATCTTCCGCCCACAACCATCAGACAACTGAGACCTGCAAACTGAAAACCCTCTCCATGAATGACCAGATCACAATCCGCGGCGCACGAACCCACAACCTCAAGGGCATCGACGTCGACATTCCGCACAACGCCCTCACCGTCGTCAGCGGCGTCAGCGGCTCCGGCAAATCCTCCCTCGCCTTCGACACCGTCTACGCCGAAGGCCAGCGCCGCTACGTCGAATCGCTCTCTGCCTACGCTCGCCAGTTCCTCGAGCGGATCGAAAAACCCGACGTCGACCACATGGACGGCCTCGCCCCCGCCATCGCCATCAAGCAAAAAAACCAGACCCGCAACCCACGCTCCACCGTCGCCACCGCAACGGAAATCTACGACTACCTCCGACTCCTCTACGCCCGCTGCGGCACCGTCACCTGCCTCCACTGCGGCGGCATCGTCAAACACGACACCGTAGACGAAATCGTCACCACCCTCTTCGCTCTCCCCGAAGGCACCCGCACCTACGTCCTCTTCCCCATCGTCCGCGCCGAGGTCAAACTCGAGCCCATGCAGATTGCAACCCCGGAGCCAGAAGCCGAAGTCCCCAAATCAAAGAAGACCGCAACAAAAAAATCTTCAAAAAACACAAAATCCGCAGCACCCGAGACCCTCACTCTCACCGACAGCCTCAAAGAGCGCCTCACCGAACTCCGTCGCCGCGGCTACAACCGCCTCTACCAGTCCGGCAAAATAGTAGAGTTCTCCACCCCCGAATCCCTCCTCGAACTCGACTTCACCCAACCCATCTTCGCTCTCATCGATCGCCTCTCCATCAGCCCCGACAGTCGCGCCCGCATCGTAGACGCCATCGAGACCGGCTACCGCGAATCCGGCGAAGTCCAGTTCCACACCGTTCCTTCCCCTGAAGCCGTCATCTCGACCGAACCCCGAGCGGAGTCGAGGGGGAGTGGAGAGACCCCCGCATTTTCGCTGAGCACCTCACCCAACCTCCGTTTCTCCGCCGCGTTCGAATGCACCACCTGCCACCGCGCCTATCGCGAGCCCGAGCCGCGCCTCTTCTCCTTCAACAATCCCTACGGCGCCTGCCCCCGCTGCCAGGGCTTCGGCAACACCATCGACTTCGACCCCAACCTCATCATCCCCGACAAATCCAAGACCCTCGACGAAGGCGCCATCGCCCCCTGGACCACCACCAAATATCGCCCGCACCACGGCGAGATGAAGCGCGCTGCCAAAGCCGCCGGCATCCCCACCGACGTCCCCTGGTACGACCTCACTCCCGCACAGCAAGCCTTCATCGAAGACGGCAACAGCACCTTCCCCGGGATTCGCGGCTTCTTCGCCGCGCTCGAACGCAAAAAATACAAGCTCCACGTCCGCGTCTTCCTCTCCAAATATCGCGGCTACGCCCTCTGCCCCGACTGCCGCGGCCAACGCCTCCGCGCCGAAGCTCGCGCCGTCCTCATCGCGCCTCAAAATGGTCCAGCCCAGAACATCTGCGAGACCTCCGCCCTCACCATCACCGGCGCCCAGCAGTTCTTCGATAATTTGCAACTCACACCGGCACAATTAGAAGTTGCCGGCAAGATCCTCGAAGAGGTCCGGCAGCGCGTTCACTTCCTCCATCAGGTCGGCCTCGACTACCTCACCCTCGACCGCCTAAGCTCCACCCTCTCCGGCGGCGAAGCACAGCGCATTCAACTCGCAACCTCGCTAGGCTCCCGCCTAGTCGGAGCCCTCTACGTCCTCGACGAGCCCAGCATCGGCCTCCACACCCGAGACACTGCCAAGCTCATCAGCATCATGAAAGACCTTCGCGACCTCGGCAACACCATCCTCGTCGTCGAGCACGACCCCGACGTCATCCGTGCCGCCGATCACCTTCTCGACCTCGGCCCCGGCGCAGGCGAACTCGGCGGCCATCTCCTCGCCGCAGGCACCGTCGCCGAAGTCACCGCTGACCCGAACTCCATCACAGGAAAGTACCTCTCCGGCCGCCTCACCATCCCCATCCCGAAGCACCGCCGCGAACCCGGCCGCGAGCACCTCAAGCTCACCGGAGCCCGCATCCACAACCTCCGCGGCGTCGACATCGACATCCCCCTCGGCCTGCTCTGCTGCGTCACCGGCGTCAGCGGCTCCGGCAAATCCACCATCGTCCATCAAGTCCTGTACCGCGCCCTCATGCAGGCTCTCGGCCAAACCGAAGGCGCCGATCCCGCGCATCTCTACCGCGAACTCTCTGGCACCCAACACCTCAACGACGTCATCCTCGTCGACCAGTCCCCCATCGGTCGCACCCCGCGATCCAATCCGGTTACATATATCAAAGCCTTCGACGACATCCGCGGCCTCTTCAGTGCGCAGCCCGACGCCAAGCGCAAAGGTTTCGGCCCGGGCCACTTCTCCTTCAACGTCCCCGGCGGCCGCTGCGACGTCTGCGAAGGCGACGGCACCGTCACCGTCGAGATGCAGTTCCTTGCCGATATTGAACTCCCCTGCGAAGAATGCAACGGAACTCGTTACAAATCCAGCATCCTCGACATCCGCTACAAAGGCAAAAACATCCACGACGTTCTCAACATGACCGTCAAAGAAGCTCTTGTTTACTTTGCAGGCCATCCAAAGATCGTCGACAAGCTCTACGTCCTCGACGAAGTCGGTCTCGGGTACGTCCGTCTCGGCCAGTCCGCCACCACGCTCTCAGGCGGCGAAGCCCAGCGCGTCAAGCTAGCCTCGCACCTCGCCACCGCTCGCTCCATCACCAATCGCAGCGTCAACGACACCGCCGCCAAAGCACGCAGCCGCACCCTCTACATCCTCGACGAGCCAACCACCGGCCTCCACTTCGACGACGTAGCCAAACTCCTCGCCGCCTTCCGAAAACTCATCGAAGGCGGAGGCTCCCTCCTCGTCATCGAGCACAACCTCGACGTCATCAAATCCGCCGACTGGGTCATCGACATGGGCCCCGAGGGCGGCAGCGGAGGCGGCCAGATCGTCGCCGTAGGCACCCCCGAAGAGATCGCCGCCAACCCCGCCTCCCACACCGGCCACTGGCTCGCCCGCGTCCTCAACCTCGCCGCCCCGAAAGCCGAACCAGAACTCCAGACCACCGCGTAGCCCACAGCATCCCTCGCTTGCTCTTTCGCGTTCCATCGGTCTAGTATCAGATTCCTCTCCTCCCCAGGCTCCGGGCCACGCACCTCAGAAAACCCAGGGGGATATTATGGGTCCGTCCTGTCCGAACCGACGTCGTCATAGCCTTCGAGTAGTCACAGCAACCTTATTTGGCTTGTGCGTTCTATCTGTCGCCGTCGCTCAAACCAACGATCCACTCCTTCCCGGCGTCATCTACGTCTGCAGCGGCGAGCGCATGTTCATTGAAAACTGCAACATCCGCGACACCTCCGACAACGCAACCTGCATGGTCGGCCATCCCGATCACGTCCTCGCAAACGGCATCATGCAATACACCTACGTCACCAAGGGAGCGCTGAAGAAGCTCTTCCCCACCTGCACCCAGCCTTCCGCCAAACAGGTCGCCGCGGCCCAGGCCTTCCAGAAGCGCCAGCAGGACACCTACAACGCCAACGCCCAGAAGGCCAACGACCAGCTCAACGCCATCCAGCAACAACAAGCCCAGTCCGGCGGCGGCTACGGTCAACCCGCTCCCCCCAAAAACGCCGAAGAACGCGCCATGCGCCGCTGTGTATCCTCCGGCAGACTTCCCGCCACCTGCACCGGCAACTCACTCCTCGGAGCCTTCGGCCAGATGCTCTCCCAGGTCCTCCCCGGCGCCAACAAAGAGCCCACCCCCGGCCCCGACATGGCAGGAGTCTTCGAAGGCCCCGGCCACTGGCGTCTCGACTTCATCGACGGCGGCGTCCTCGTCAACTGTTCCTTCCTCTCACCCAATCAAGAGGCCTACTCCCTCGACTTCAAAGGCGGTCACGCTGTCCTCACCATCAACACCAGGCCCAGGCCCCTCGTCCTCACCCTCCACGGTACTGAAACCATCACCGGGCCGCCCGGCCCCGTCACCATCGACGGCGTAGTCGCCGGCGGCTACACCCCAGGTAGCTCCTCCCCCGGCCACACCGAAACCTCCCAGACCACCACCCACGAAATGGTCGATAAGAGCCAGACCGGCAACTACGGCCAATCCCAGCTCACCTACCAGGGCAACGGCCAATACGACGCCGCCACCACTCACACCAACAGCACCTACGTCGCAGGCGCATCCACCCCCGGCTACACCAACTTCGTCCCCAAGCGCGCCACCTGCCCCGCCATCAACCTCTCCTCCAGGGGCGCCGGCACAGGCATCCAGACCATGCAAACCGATCTCCTCAAGACCGCGTTCGGCGGCGAAAAAGGCCCACCCACCCCTCCCGGAATCCGCATGCACGGCATCTTCGCGGCCTCCACCGGCTTCAGTGTTCAGTTCTTCCCCGAGGCCGTCATCCTCGGCTGCGGTCCCGATGCCGCCCGCGCCTATCCCTACACCGTCGAGCCCGGCTCAACCGGCGTAGCCATCAAGATCGCCGCACCCGATCACCCCCTCGCCCTCATCATCAAGCCCGACGGCTCACTCGACCCCGGCGACTCCGGCCCCTACCAGGTCCACGGACGCATCGTCACCGGCCAGGACAACAACGACAACTTCACCTTCGCCCCGCTCGAACAGAGCTGCAACCTCGCCACCCTCACCCCCAGCAAGACCATCCCCTCCTCGGGCGGCGGCGCTTCAACCATGCTCGCATCGGCCGCAAGTCCGGCAGCATCCGCTGGAAATCCAGCAGCAACCCCAGCCAACGGCGGCGGCAACCTCTCCACCTCTGCCGCGCCCCTCGGCAACGCCACTCTGTCCATCGTCTCCGGGCTCCCCCCACAACCCGGCGCTCCCAACCCTCTCGCCGGACATCCCTACACCCTTCTGCGCAACAGCGTCGCCGACATACTCGCCAAGCAAGGCATCGCAGTTCCCCAGGGTTCGAACCCTTATAAAGTTCTCGGCATCGCCTGCGGAAATCACACCCCCGACTGCCAGAAGATTCTAGATGCGGTCAAGGCAAACGCCGCCTCCGCCATCCGCGCCGACGCCAACGGCAGCGGAACCTTCCCCGGCGTCTCTCCCGGAACCTACTATCTGATGATCTCAGCCCGCTACAACAACCAGGCCCTCGTCTGGGATCACCCGATACAACTAAAGCCCGGGCCAAACACACTCTCGCTGGATCAGCGCAACGCAACTCCGGTCAATTGAACAAACCAGACCTCCGCAGGATCATCCCTGCTCAGCAATCAGACAGCTGTTATCGTAGAGCCGATGAAAAAAAAGAGCGCAGCGACCGCCAACGCCATTCAGCAGGCCGAACTCATTCTGAAGCTCTATGAGCTCCGGCGGGAGACGGTCATGCGCGAAGCCCGCTCCTACGTCGGCGGCGATTTTCTACCCAGCGAATTGATCCAGATCGTCAGTGCAGGTAACAGGCAGAGCAGCTTCGTTCTTCAAGTCTACGGATACTGGGAGATGGTCGCCGCCTTTGTAACAAGCGGTGCCCTCGACGCCGAATTGCTCTACAACACCTGCCCCGAGATGTACTTCCAATACGCCAAAATTCAGCCCTATCTGGCGCAGTTTCGCGAAGCGATGAACCTGCCCGAGTTCCTGATAAACGTTGAACATCTCATAGAAGGATCGAGGCCAGGCCGCAAGCGTCTCGAAGCGATGCAGAAGAATCTTGCAGCCATCGCCGAGACACGAAGCCATCCTCCATCAAAGCAACGCGCAAAGAAATAGCTCCAACCCCAAAAAGCACTGTCCAACAACGAAGAACCCTTCCTGAGAACACCAGCAGCAACCTCTAGGCCGAGGCATTAGCAGTTATTGCAAGTAGCCTTTACTAGAGCGCCCCGGAGAAACTTCCGAGTTGCCCGTAATCCGCCCGGAACTTGGAGGATTGAACGGGCCTCGTAAGGCCTGGAGTGCTCGATGAGTGACTCGGCGATAATGCACTCATTGACACCCTGTGGAAGATCGAAGGATCGAACTTGAGCTTTACTTCTTGGGCCGCGACTCCGGCGGCACGAGCCCTGCGAGGCGGTAGTACACAACGAGCTGGCCGTAGTGTTCTCCGCTATGCTCGATGATGCCGTATGCAATGTCGATAACGCGCGCTTTCTGCTGAGGGTAATAAACAACCTCCGTCATCAGGCCTTTTTCGCCTTTCGACTGGATGGCGGTTGCGCCATCGGCGAAGGCTTTCTTGACGAACGCAACGATGTCGGCCTTGGATTTGTATTGGTCGCGCTTCGGATCTTCTGCCGCGGGAGGCTTCTGCCCCATCGCAGGATTCGTGAAGTAGTAGCATGAGCCCGCCGCGTGCAGCAACTGCTCGGCGAAACTCCGCTGCTCAGGTGTCGGCTTGAAGTCATATTTGTCCTCGGGAAAATCTTCAGCCATCGCCGTCAGCTTGCGGCCAATCTCATTCCAGGAATCGAGCACGACTTTCGATTCCGGATCGGCAGGTTTGACGGCTGCATCTTTCTTCATCGTGTCCTGGGCATGGGCGGCAAATGCGAATGCCAGCAGGACGATAGCGAGAAACGGTAGTCTTTTCATTTCTTCCTCCACGATTGAGTTTCGCGAATCAAACCTTCAGCTTCTTATTTCGCCTGCGTCAGCCCCGCAACAACTGCAGCAACTTTATCGAGTATCTCGTTCCAGCCCTCCAGTTGACCGCTATTTTTCGCGCTCTCCATGGGTTCATTTCCAATGTGGGTGAGTCTCGTCCTGCCGTTTCCGAGATCCTCAAAGAGGGTCACGTCGTACGCACCGTCTATGGCCTCATTTTCAAGTCCTAATTCCGCAGGGTCAATCTTGTTTCCCTTCGAGTCGGAAAAGTACATGAGGGAAACGATCTTCTCGTAGGGAACAATCTCGTGGTATTCAACCGCATTCCAGCCCTCCTGCCCATCCGGCGCTCTCATGCAGCAGAGAAGCTTTCCTCCAACGCGAAAATCCATCTTGCAAACAGGCGAAGTAAAACCCTTCGGTCCCCACCACTGCATGATGTACTTCGGGTCTGTCCACGCCTTCCAAACCAACTCGCGTGGGGCATCAAAAACTCTTGTGACAACCATCCGCTCAACTTCGTTAACCGTGTTTTTTGTCATCTCTGACCTCCTCTTTCTTCATCTGATTTACAACTGCTTCCAGCTTGTCGAAACTCTCTTCCCAGAACCGGCGATAGCTGATCGCCCAGTCGCTGACTGTTTTAATCGCCTCGGGCCTAAGCGTGCATACGCTCTCCCGTCCACGCTTGGTCTTGATCACAATCCGCGCCCGCACCAGGTACGCAATATGTTTTGAAATCATCTGCTGCGAGAGCGCAAACGGTTCCGTCAATCCATGCACTGAGGCAGGCCCACGCGAGAGCCGTTCAATCATCGCCCGCCGCGTCGGATCAGACAAAGCTGCAAATGTCGTACCTAACCTATCCACAACCATATGGTAGTGGATTTCCGTTGAATGTCAATTGGTATTGTCGCGAGTCGGATTTCCATTCCCTGGTCTCTGAACCCTTAGACCGACGCTTGATAGATCGCCCATTTACTCACTGAACAAGACGGCTAGCCGTAAGTCGGCCAGTGTCCGGCGACCTTTCCCAGGCGTGATCCTCGGTTGACGCCAACAGGGCGAGTCACTTATTGAAGTGCGATATCAAACATGTTTTCGACTTCCGCTTTGTCGGATTTTGGAGGGTATACCAGCCAGGAGATGAGATACGTCTACACGTAGAGTCGTAGCATTCTCGAGCCGCACCCTCTTGACTCGTCTGTTATTCTTGATTCAGAGAAAGCTGTTGAAGCCCGGCCATCCCAGGCCGGGCTTCCGCACTTAAGGAGTTATACAAAGTCCAGACCTAAACCATCAGGATCGAAGACTTTGCACACTTTTGGGGTGGGAGGGGGAGTACCGGCAATGCAAGACGCACGAAGCAACAAACCGACGCACCTGGCTTTGCTGTATGGCGGCCTCTCTCTCTTGCCGGCCTATATATTTTTGGCCCTCCTGCTCACCTCCCGGCCCATCGCCGCCCAGCTCCCGGCAGGGGCCATCGACACCACCGCCGCACCCAAGACAGCACCCCAAGACCCCCTCCGCACCCAGGCCAACGAAGCCCTCGACAAGCAGGACTACCCCACCGCCCTCAAACTCCTCACCACCCTCTCCGAAAAATCCCCCAACGACGCCCATCTCCTCTACGACCTCGCCTTCACCCAGGACGCCCTCAACCAGACAACCGCCGCCGAGTCCACCTACCGCCGCGCCATCACCGCCGATCCCACCTACTTCGACCCCCATCTCGCGCTCGGCCTCCTCCTGGCCCGAAGCGGCCGCCTCACCGATGCCCACAGCGAACTCCTCAAAGCCACCACCCTCACCACCGACAACCCCGCCCTCAAAGGCCGCGCCTTCCGCGCCCTCGCCCGCATCGACCAGACCGCAAACCCCGCCGCAGCCAGCGACGAACTCCTCTCCGCGATCAAAATCACCCCCGAGACCCCCGAGGACATCCTCCTCTCCGGCGAGCTCGCCGAGGCCTCCGGCGACACTACCTCCGCCGAACTCGCCTACCGCCGCCTCCTCGCCGTCGACCCTCAAAATCAAGACGCCACAGCCGCCCTCACCCATCTCCTCCTGCATCAGCAGCGCCCCGACCAGGCCGAATCCCTCCTCACCGCCGCCCTCGCCAAAGATCCCGAAAACCCGACCCTCAACGCCCAGCTCGCCAGCCTCTACGAGCAGCAGGGCAAGACCACCCAGGCCATCCCCCTCGCCGCCAAACTCCACGCCGCCCACCCCGAAGACGCCGCCATCACCCGCCTCCTGGCCCGGCTTTACAGCCGCAACCAGCAGTACGACCAGGCCGCCCCCCTCTACGCCGCTCTCCTGGTCAAATCCACGCAGGATCCCACCCTCCTCGACGACAGCGCCGATGTCCAGATCCACCTCAAAAACTTCGCCGACGCCGAAGCCCTCCTCAAACGCGCCATCGCCCAGCCTGACAACTTCCCCACCAAAGACGACCTCGCCCAGGCCGCCAGCCATCTGGCCTTCGCAGCGTCCGTAAACAATGACCCGACAACAACCTTGCAAGCATTATCGATTCGTGATAAAGTGCTGCCACAGTCGCCGTCATCCTTGTTCCTTGCGGCAACTGCGCACGACAAACTGCACCACACCAAACAGGCGACCGACCTGTACAAACAGTTCCTCTCCGTGGCAAACGGCCAGTTTCCGGACGAGGAGTGGGAGGCCCGCCACCGTCTCCTCACCCTCGATCACATGAAGTAGGCAAGCGCTCCCTTCGAGGTGCGTTATGAAATCGATCCTTCGTTTCGCTCTCCTTCTCTCTCTGCCGCTTCTATCGCTCCCAACAACCTCCCGAGCCGCCTCCGTCGACGACAATCTTCCCAATGCCCAGGCCCTCATGCAGCTCGAGCTGCGCGCCCAGCAGGCCAATCCCCGCGATCAATGCTTCCTCTACACCGAACTGGTCCACGTCATGACCGAGATCGCGGGCAAACAGATGCTCAACGGCGACGTCGATCAGGCGACCGCGACCCTCAAGAAGGTCAACGCCTACGCGATGCTCATCCACATGGACATGGCCAATAACTCCAAGCGCCTCAAGAACGCCGAAGAGTTGATGCATCACACCTCCTACCGTCTTGGGGAGTATCTCCATAAAGCCTCCAATGAAGATCGTGACACGCTGCAAGCCACCCTCAAGCAGCTCGACCAGGTCCACGACGAACTTCTCGCTCAGGTCTTCAAACACTAGGAACCAAACACCAGGAACCGATGCCCCGCAGACTCTCGTTCGTCCTCCTTCTGCTCTTCCTTGCTCCGCACCTTCGCGCTCAGCGCAACGAGACCGCACTCTCCGAGGGCGAAGTCGAACAGCTCCGAGAGGTCGCCTACTACCCCAGCGACCGCGTTCTCGTCTTCATCAAACTCCTCGACGCTCGTAACAAATCCATCCAGGATCTCTTCGCCCGCCCGCGCAAACCCGGCCGCGAACAAGACACTCACGATCTCCTCGAAGAGTTCACCGCCATCGCCGACGAGCTCAACGACAACCTCGACGACTACGGTCCTCGCCACCGCGACATCCGCAAAGCTCTTCCCAAGCTCGTCGACGCCACCGAGCGCTGGTCTTCTAATCTAAAGTCCCCACCCGATAACGAAACCTACAACGTCTCCCGCCGACTCGCCCTCGAAGCCGTCCGCGACCTCCACGACCAGGCCACTCAACTCATCGAAGAGCAAAAAGCCTGGTTCCTCGCGCATCCTCCGCCCAAAGAAAACAAGAACGCTCCCATCGACCTGCCCCGCTGACAACCAGTGTTGTTCGGCTTCCTCTCCGGTCGTCCGCACCACTTATCCCGCGGGAGCCTCCGCAACTGCACTCAAGCAAGAAATATCGTGTGTGTCGCGTGGTCTTTCTGGCATAATTCACTGACTTTCTTGTCCCCTGCGAGTGCCGAGTCATTCTGGAGTAGCGCTGTAGAAGAGACCGGGCCCATGCATCGAACGAAGACGCCCTCTGCATCGGAGCCCTATGAGCAACATCAACGGCAAAGTCTACGCAATGAACGTCGTCACTCCCATGAAGCCATGGAAGACGTGGATACTGCGCCTGCTCTTCTTCATTCTCTGGAATATCAAATCCCAGCAGAAGGACCTTATCAACCTCTCCTTCATTGAGTTCGCTCGTTGGGTCATCGTCCCGCGCCGTCGATTTCCATTCCTCGGAAACGGACAAGCACAGGAAGATCTTCAATACGACTACCTGCTCTTCTTCAGCAACTTCAACGGCACCTGGAACCAGTACATCGACGCTTTCTCCTCTGTGCTTAGTCGCGGACTAAATCTCATCTGGCGCTGGAGCGAGAAGTTTCCCGGCTCAGTCCCCGTCACACCCTTCAAGGAATACATAGCGCAAGTCCAGTTCGACACCGACTACTACTACACCGCCTATCCCTACGCCACCGCCAACGATCTCAAGGCCGCTCACATCGTCCAATCGTCTCTCGATCAACTAGCCGCCCAGGCACAAACTTCCACCCCACAACAGTTCGCCGACGCCTACCTCCGCTTCGTCCTTCAGGTACAGGCACATCTCGGAAATACGGGCGAAGCGCCGGTCGTCTCATAACAAAACAGCGAGAGCAAGCATCCATGCCCAACCAGAACGGCAAAGTCTACGGACTCACGATCCTTTCGCCCATCATTGACGACGAAAAGGCAACGCCCTCTCACGACCTGCAAATCCGAAACTACCTCGCCAAACTTCCCACCGACGAAAGAAGTCCCTTCGCACTCGCACCCGCAACTCACCTCGCCCGTCTCGTCGTCATGGACGATGTCATCTACGTCGGCATGCCCGCCTGCGAGGAGCACCTCAAGTCGAAGTACCTCATCTTCGAATCTAACTGCGACGGCAACCTCACCAGCTATCTCACCGGCCTCGCCACCAGCATCCCCCAGCACCTCGACGCCATCTGGAGTCACTGCGTCGGCTACCCCGGTGCAGCGAATCTACAAGCCTTCCTCGACTACATGAAGTCCTGCCAGATCGAAACAACTTTTTTCTTCGCCGCAGTCAACGACAAATCAGTTCCCGAAACCCTCCGGGCCTTGCAAACTCAACACGCCGTCGCAGACTTCATCGCGAACCATCAGGGCGCCGAGCCCGCACTCCTCCAATCAGACTTCAATCAACTCCTCGCCGACCTCAAAGCCATGCCCGTTCAAAAGCCAGGCGCAATGGCTCCCGACCGGGACATCAAGACCGGAGGCCGCAATGAGTAAACTCAACGAAACCGATATCCAGGGCTTCGTCCTCCGCGGCTACAACATGCCCTTCGCGCGATATCTCTTCCTGCACTTCGAAGACGCGGGCCGTGCTGCCACCTTCATTCACCGCCTCATGCGCGAAGTCACCACCGGCCAGCGCTGGGACGCCGGCAAACCTCCGAGCACAGTCAACGTCGCCTTCACCCACCGCGGCCTCTCCGCTCTCGAACTACCCGATGCCACCCTCCTCAGCTTTCCCGTCGAGTTCCAGCAAGGCATGAAGAAACGCGCTGCCATCCTCGGAGACACCGGGCGCAACTCTCCCGACTCCTGGGACGAACTCTGGCGCGACGATCGTGTCCACGCATGGCTCGGGGTCAACGCATCGTCCCCCGAAGCCCTCAACGCCCGCTGCGCCGACATGCTCAACGTGATGCGCGAGACCAACGGTGCCATCCTCCTCGACGCGCAGGACGCAGCCTCGCTGGTCGTCAACGGCGTCTCCACCACCAAAGAGCACTTCGGTTACACAGACGGATTCGGCAATCCCGACTATCTCGGCGTCGAGCGCAGCTCCCAGCCCGGCCAGGGCAAGCTGACACAAAATGGCGCATGGGCCCCTCTCGCTACAGGCGAGCTACTCCTTGGCTACGCCGACGAAGCGGGCGAACTCCCCGTAGCACCCGTCCCCCACATCCTCGCCAGCAACGGAACCTTCATGGTCTACCGCAAGCTCCATCAGAACCTCGCGACCTTCCGCGCCTACCTCGATGAGCACGCCGCTCTCTACGCCGGAGGCAAAGAAAAACTCGCAGCAAAATTCATCGGCCGCTGGCGAGACGGCACGCCCATCGAACTCTCTCCGGATACCCAGGACCAATCCATCACTCAGGACCCCGCCCGCAGCACGAACTTCACCTTCGCCGCAGACCCCGCAGGCACCCGCTGCCCAATGGGAGCGCATGTGCGACGTGTCAATCCGCGCGACGCCTTCGGCTTCGACGGCAAGCTCATCAATCGCCGCCGCATCACCCGTCGCGGCCTTCCCTACGGAACATGGACCCCCGAAGATCAGCCCGTCAACGACAACGAAGAACGCGGCGTAATCTTCATCGCCCTCAACGCGAACATCTCGCGACAGTTCGAGTTCGTCCAGCAGCAGTGGATCAACTACGGCAACGACGCCCGCCTCGGCAACGAGAAAGATATGCTCATGGGTAATCACACCGGCCACGGCAGATTTTTCGTGCAGGGAGATACCACCCCAACCAACCCTCCCTTCGTCTGCAGCGACCTACCCAACTTCGTAGAGCTACGCGGCGGCGACTACTTCTTTCTCCCCAGCATCACCGCGCTCGGAATGATCGGCATGGGCCTCGTCGATCCACGCTAGCCCGCACTCCACCGGTTGCGCCGTCATCCTGAGCGAAGTGGCTCACAGCACTGTGTGAGCCACGCAGTCG
Organism: Tunturibacter gelidoferens; assembly: GCF_040358255.1. NCBI lineage: Bacteria > Pseudomonadati > Acidobacteriota > Terriglobia > Terriglobales > Acidobacteriaceae > Tunturiibacter > Tunturiibacter gelidiferens. Next base: position 3,492,916 of record NZ_CP132938.1, on the reverse strand, counting down.
AAGGATCCCTGTATTTGGTCCGTGCTCTTGCCTTTGTTTGTTCATTAATCCCTCTCATCTGTGCAAATCCAAGTTGAGCGTTTCGTTCTTCGACTGGTGCTTATACAATCGTTCTGTATGGAGTTGCCTGCGCACTCTCTCCACACAAAGGACAAGCCCTGAACCCACCGAAGCATCCCGGCCCCTCACCCCTGCGACAGTTCCTGCAGATCTTCTCTTCGTCCGCAACTCCGTCACTCTTCCCCGCACACGAGATTCACCAATCCCTCGCGACGCCTCTCAAACCCCGCCTCCCCAGAAAACCCCGCACCGCAAAATCGAAGTCCACCGCCCCCACCTCGCTCGTTGCCGTCTTCGAAGAGCAGTACCGCGAACTCCGCCCCCGCGCTCCCATTCCCCCGCTCGATATCCGCTTCCGCCGCTTCACCTCCCTCAACACCACCATCCGTCTGCGCGAAGGCCGTCTCCACGTCCGCCTCTCCGACCTCCTCGAGTCTGCGCCCGACTCTATCCACCACGCCATCGCGCACATCCTCCTCGCCAAGCTCTACAAGAAGCCCATCGCCCCCACCCACGCCGACCGCTACCGTCGCCACGTCTCCTCCGAAGCCATCTCGCGCCAGGCCGAACACATCCGCCAGACTCGCGGCCGCAAGCGCCTCTCCACCCCCTCCGGCCATCACTACGACCTCAACGAGGTCTTCGAGTCCCTCAACACCCGCTTCTTCCACGGCCTTCTTGGCCGCCCAACCCTCACCTGGTCTGCTCACCACGCCCGCCGCATGCTGGGCCACTACGACGCCGCCCACAACACCATCGTCGTCAGTCGCGTCTTCGACCGCCCCGACACACCCCGCTGCGCCATCGAGTACCTCCTCTACCACGAGATGCTCCACCTCAAGCATCCCGTCCGCGTCAAAGCCGGCCGCCGCTGCGTCCACTCCCGCGAGTTCCAGGCCGAAGAGCGCCTCTTCCCCGAGCTCGAAGCCGCCAAAGCCTATCTCAAGCGCCTCTAAATCCTTCCACTGCAATCCCTCCAAGCTAAAATTTCACGCGCAGGGACAAAATCCCGTGCTACGATTCCGCTACGCAAAACACCAGCCTTCCCGCCATCGGAAGAGCATGAATCACCGAATCTTGTCGCACCGCCAGCTCCACCAGTCGCACGGGCCCATCATCCAATTATCTTTTCCGGTCAGCGAAAAATTCAGATCAAGAGAAAGAGCAGGTAACCCCTTATGGATCTCTCGAAACGCGCAGCAGCGGAGTTCTTCGGTACCTTCTGGCTTGTCTTCGGCGGCTGCGGCAGCGCCGTCCTCGCTGCAGCGTTCCCCAACCTGGGAATCGGCTTCGTCGGCGTAGCCCTGGCCTTCGGTCTCACCGTCCTCACCATGGCCTTCGCCATCGGCCACGTCTCCGGCTGCCACCTGAACCCCGCAGTTTCGATCGGCCTGGTCGTCGGCAAACGCTTCGCCCCCTCGGAGCTCCTGCCCTACATCATCGCGCAGGTCCTCGGAGCCATCGCCGGCTCCGGCGTCCTCTACCTCATCGCCAGCGGCAAGGCCGGCTTTTCCTTAGCAGCGGGCTTCGCCTCTAACGGCTACGCCGACCACTCCCCCGGCGGTTACTCCCTCCTAGCCTGCTTCGTAGCCGAGGTCGTCCTCACCGCCTTCTTCCTTCTCGTCATCCTCGGAGCCACCGACGAGCGCGCCCCCAAAGGCTTCGCCCCCATCGCCATCGGCCTCTGCCTCACGCTGATCCACCTTATCAGCATTCCCGTCACCAACACCTCGGTCAATCCCGCCCGCAGCACTGGCCCCGCCATCTTCGTCGGCGGCTGGGCGCTAGGCCAGCTCTGGCTCTTCTGGGTAGCGCCAATCCTGGGAGCGATCCTGGGCGGCCTCATCTCTACCGCCTTCTTCGCCGCCCCCCAACCACCCCTCCGCGAAGAGATGGCCCGCGACAAACCCTAAACACCCTAAGCTGGTCCTCCCGCTCACCCAATCAAAATTCCGACCACCGGGAGGACCAGGCGAAGCGGTATACAAGTCACGAAGTGACCGCCTCGCGCGCAGCGAGCCCGTCCGGCAGGACCCAATCCCCTACGAACTCACCGTCTCGCTCTCTCATCAGGTTCGAGGATCAGCAGCAAGCTCAGGAGCCCACTGCACTTTTTTTGCTTTCGCGACTCCGATGAGCACAAATCCCACCACGACCGATCCCAGCGCCGCCACCTGAGCATTGCTCATACCCCAATACAGTCGAGGGTTCACTCGCACAAACTCCACCAGAAACCGCCCGATTCCGCTGAACACGAGATATTCGCCCGTGATCGTACCCACCGACAGGTTCTTCGTGCCACGCCGCCACAACCACCACGCCAACACCAACGAGAAAATCAGTTCATACACAGGCGTAGGCTGCACCAGCGCATCAGGAGGAGTCGGCAGCACCAGCGCATTCTTCGCCATATGTACTCCCCACGGCAGAGTCGTATTGATTCCGTAGTCCCCATCGCCTGATAGCAGACAGCCGATCCGTCCCACGCCATACCCTATCGCAGCTGCCGGAGCCGCCAAATCGAGCATTCGCAGGGGTCCCACCACCGCGCCTTGAGTGCCTTCCAGAGCCCCCTTGAATCTCGCCATCCTGCCCTGCCACATCAGCATCGCAATCCCGGCTAGCATTCCGCCAAACCACGCAAACCCAGCCTGAAACCAGTGCAGAAAATCCATCGCCACGGCAAATGGCCGATGCCATCCCGGAGCGATAATCTGCCGGTACGCCGCATAAAGATCAGCCGGATTTTGCAGCTCATGCCACGCCTTCGCACCCAGCACTCCAGCGATCACCACCAACGCCACCACGTTCAGCGCATCGGCATCCACACCGTTCCGAACAAAGTTCTTGTGCAGCACCACCGTCGCCGCCACCGCCGCCAGCCACAACAACAACCCAAAGGTACCCAGATGAATCGGGCCAATATCGATATAGGGAAACATAATCCTCGCTCTATAAAGTATAGCGGCCTTTGCCTTAGCCCCCTACTCGGGTTAGCCTATCCTTTATGTCCACCAGCACGCCCGTCTTTCCCCCCGCCGCAGAGATGGAGATTCTCTTCACCAAACAACAGATCGCCGACCGCACCCGCGAAATTGGAGCCCAGATCTCAGCCGACTACAAAGGCCAATCCATCGTCCTCATCGGCGTACTCAAAGGCGCAGCCATCTTCCTCGCCGATCTCGCCCGCGCCATTCAGGTCGACAACACCTTCGACTTCGTCGCCGTCTCCAGCTACGGCCGCGCCCGCGTCTCCTCCGGCGCCGTCAAGCTCATCAAGGACATCGACAATCCCATCGAAGGCAAGCACGTCATTATCGTCGAAGACATCCTCGACACCGGCCTCACCCTCAGCTACCTCCGCGGCCTCATGCTGCAACACAAACCCGCATCCCTAAAAATTGCATCCTGCCTCGACAAACCCGAGCGCCGCCTCGTCCCCATCGAAGCCGACTACGTAGCCTTCAAGATCCCCAACAAATTCGTCATCGGCTACGGCATGGACTACGCCGAGCGCTACCGCGGAGTAGAAGACATCCGCATCTTCCCCGCCGACGTCGCCGGCCACTAGGCACAAATTCTCGAACGGCTGGCGATCCCAGCCCTCTGACCCTCCTCACGCCAATGGCAGCCGTACGTAACTCATCCACTCGCAGCAGAAGCTGCCCTTGCCCGGTCTACTCGAAGTTCAGCGTCCAGATAGTCAACGTCGCAGTATTGTCATCGACCGCCGCAAGGATTGCCTTGTCTTCGGTCGTGCGCACCGCTAAGCCGAACGATCCGCCCTGGGCCGGATCCACGGGGATCTGCTTCACAAACCTCCCGTCCTTCGTAAACTCCACGATCTCGCTCGGCTGATTGGGATCGGGATTGATGCCATCGTTGTTCGTCAACAGCAGGTGTCCATTCGGAGCCATAGCCAGCCCAAGCGCCCCATGCAGATGAACGTTGTCCTGGTAAACAATGGTTCCCAGTCCGCCATCCGTGTGACGATCCGCCGCATCTCGCACCGCGAAGACGGCGTTGTCTCCCGTCGAAGCAACGTACAGCACGTCGCGTCGGTCGTCATACACCAGACCCGTAGGCGACACAAACAGCGTCACCGGATCGCCGCGATGAACATACCCCGAAGCAATCGTCTTCGTACGCTGCAGCGTCAGACCGCTGGAGCTTACTTTGAAGTCCAACCGGACCACGGTCCCGGTCAGGTCATTCGAGACAAATGCAATTGCCGTGTCTCCACAATCCACCAGCGCCATGTCCCAGGGCCCCTGTATCTCCACACTCGTGAACGTCTGTATCAGCTTGCCCTGATTGTTGATCACCAGCAACGACCCCGGCCCTGCTGTCGCCGCGGTACCGTCCACCGTCGGCGCATTCCCGACAACCACGAACCCATACTGCAGCGTTCCCAGCGCCGTAGAAAGCCCCAGCGGTACCTTACCCTGGAAGAACACAGTCGGCGATCCACTCTTCGGAACCCTGACGATAGTCGTTCCCGTACCCTGCAGATTCATGCTGTTGTTGAAGTTCGAGACCAGAATGTCCCCATGCTTCAACGGTCCTGACCCAGTCTGAAAATTGTCTCCGACAAACGCAACTCCGTACGGATTCACATCCCCATTACCCGGTACCGTCGAGACACTTCTCACCGGGCTCGGCAAAAATGCATCGTCACTGTCATGGTGTTGCGCTAGTACCACTCCAGTCCCACAGGCCAGCAGCGTAACGGCTGTAAGAGTTTTGCTCCAACCAGACCTGCTTCCCTGGCGAAGCAGCGGCGCATCAGTTTCACGGTGCGAGAAAGATTCGTAGATTCGCATATCGTTTACCTCGAAGCGAGATAGTTCTGCCTCGAGTGAGACCAAAGCAGCACCCATCTCTCAGCAGCAAACGAACGATAGCCCACCCACATCAGCAATGTCTGTCGAGAGCATAACTAATGACAAACTCTTTACAACTCCGTGACACATGCAACCCTTTGCATCTGGGCAGACGGCTCCTCGGAAATTTACTCATGCAAACCGCGGTCACAGTTCTGCCGCTGACACTCGAGACGAGCGTCGATCATGAGGCTTGGACGCATCCTGGGCGCGGGACTTCAATTGGCAGAGTAAACAAACCTGACAACCCGGTTCTTACTCCAGCACTCATGGTCACGTTCGGCACAAGTTGGATACAACTGTCCCCATGGCACCGCCAGCGCAATCCGATTCTCCGCAATGCCCTTGCGTATCAGCGCTCGTCTCACCCAATCCGCCCGCTGTCTTGAGAGATTCAGATTGTAGCCCTCCTGGCCATCCGAGGAGGCGTACCCATCGATGTAAAAGCGAGCATTCGGATGATCCTTCAACCATTGAACATTCTCGTTCAGTGTGTTCGGGTCCAAAGGACGATCAAAAACATTCACGGGAAACATGATCTCGTGCACGTTCTGATTGAAGGCTTGCTCCTCGGGACCGTAGAGAGCCACTCTCGGCTTTCCCCAGTAGTCAACCCAAAAGGCAACATCAGCGGATGACCCCAGAGTGCCTCTCTGTGCAAACACCGCGATACTGGTCAAAAGGAGCATTGTGACGGAGACGAAAACAAGTCGGCATTTCATGGATAAAACCTCCATTCCGTTAGGATGCGCCTGTCGTTGTGCTACCTGCCAACCGAGGTCAGTGTGTACATCGACGCTCGTTATTGCGAAGCTAATCGATCCGAACGATCGCGTATATTAGCAAAAATAACAGCAGCCTTTCCGAGACAAAATGACAGCGCGGTTTCAGAGACAAGAAATTCTCGCCGACACGAAGTTCCGGCGGATACGCTGAGCACAACTGTTCAACCATCGACCGCCCGGCTCATTCATCCAGAAATCTCGCCCGATCTCGAGAGAGTGGGCTTGAGTGTTGTTTCAGGTTTTTGGGCGCAAAACTTCAGCGCTACTTGGCGCAATGCAGCGTTACTTGGCGCAATACCGAGTCAAGATATACCGAAGCCCTACCGAGATCGCTTATGTACCTTAACGCTGGACCGCTCAAGTACATCAAAGTCAACTTATAGGTGAAGCTTCTCTCAGCTCACGACCCTCAAGTGAGCTCAACCGATCCGCTCCCATCATCCCAAACTCTCCCGCCAACAACTCATAACTACGCAGCCGCTTCGCCTGATCCCAAACAATCGTATTCACAATCAGCTCCCCAATCCCCAACTCTGCAGCCATCGACTCCAGCTGTTCCCGCACCACCGCAGGAGTCCCTACAAAGTACCGCGGCCACTCGCCCTCCTCCTGTGGGATATCGCCTAACAGGTACAACTCCCGCGCCGCATCCTCGGGCGACGCCACTGGCCGCCGATCCCCCTGCCTGATCCGCCGCTGCAGCAGCCGCACACTCGAAAACAGAAACTCAGCCTCATCCTGCGTCTCCGCGCAGATCACACCAACCGCCACCGTAGCCTCCGCCTCCTTGCGATAGATGCTCCCGGTAAAGCTCCGTCGATAAGTCTCAATCGCCGCCCGCGTATTCACCGGGCTGAAGAAGTGCGCAAACGAATAAGGCAGTCCAAACTCCACCGCCGCGGCTGAGCTCCACATACTCGACCCCAGCATCCACACATCCGGAGTTCCCGGCATCTCCGGCGAAACCCGAATCCCCGCAAACGGATGTCCCTCCGGAAACCGACGCCCCAGAAACGCCAGCAGCTCGCTCACCTGGTCTGGAAAATCATCCAGCATCTTCGTCTTCCGATCACGCTTCAGCGCCAGCGCCTCGATTGGCCCGCCGCCAGGCGCACGCCCGATCCCCAAATCCACTCGCCCCGGATACAGCGCATGCAGCAAACGAAAACACTCCGCCACTTTCAGCGGCGTGTAGTGCGGCAGCATGATCCCACCCGACCCAATGCGAATCCGCTTCGTCTCCGCGCCGATCCGCGCCAGCATCACCTCCGGAGCCGTACACGCCAGCGTATCCATCGCATGGTGCTCCGACATCCAGAACCGGCCGTACCCCAACCCATCCACCAGCCGCGCCAGCTCGATCGAGTTTTGCAAAGCCTGTCCCGGCATACTTCCCGCCGGCACCGGAGACTGATCCAAAACCGAAAGTCGAAGCTTTTTTTCTACCTTATCTACGTTCACCTCTGTTGGATGTTGAACCGCTGAAATCGAATCAACTTCATAAACCAATATTCGTCTTTTCTTCGCTACAATAAAGCATCGAACTACCCCGTGACTCACATCTTCGCTCCTGCATGAACACCCAGCAAAAACTCGAGATCCTCGCCGACGCCGCAAAATACGACGCCTCCTGCGCCTCCTCCGGAGCCAGGCGCAGCGGCAACGGCAAGGGCGTGGGTCACTCCGATGGCATGGGAATCTGCCACTCCTACACCCCCGACGGCCGCTGCGTCTCCCTGCTCAAAATCCTCCTCACCAACTTCTGCACCTACGACTGTATCTTCTGCGTCAACCGCATCTCCTCCGACATCCAGCGCGCCCGCTTCACTCCCGAGGAGGTCGTCAAACTCACACTCGACTTCTACAAGCGCAACTACATCGAGGGCCTCTTTCTCTCCTCCGGCATCATCCAGTCCCCCGACTACACCATGGAGCAGCTCATCCACGTCGCCAAAGCCCTCCGCACCGAGCATCACTTTGGCGGCTACATCCACCTCAAAGCAATTCCCGGAGCGAGCGAACTCCTCATCGATCAGGCTGGCCTCTTCGCCGACCGTCTCAGCGCCAACATAGAGCTACCCACCCAGCAGGATCTCGTCCAACTGGCCCCCGAAAAGAAAACCACCGTCATCGAATCCACGATGAACAAGATCGCCCTGCGCAAAGACGAGGCCGACGAAGACCGCCGCAAGCTCCCTTCAGCTCCTAAGTTCGCCACCGCTGGCCAATCCACACAGATGGTCATCGGAGCCACCCCTGCAACCGACCGCGAGATCCTCACCACCGCCACCCACCTCTACGGCCAGTACAAACTCCGCCGCATCTACTACACCGGCTTTAGCCCATACCCCGCCGCCGACGCCCGTCTTCCACTAAAGCCCACACCCAGGATGCGCGAACACCGCCTCTATCAATCCGACTGGCTCATGCGCTTTTACGGCTTCAACGCAGCCGAACTCACCTCCGAAGAGAACCCCTCACTCTCCCTTACCGAAGACCCCAAAACAACCTGGGCCAAACTCCACCCAGAGTTCTTCCCCGTCGACGTCAACGCCGCCCCCCGCGAATCCCTCCTCCGTGTCCCCGGCATCGGCTACCGCAACGTCGAACGCATCCTCAGCATCCGCAAATATCATCTCTTTCTCCTCGACGACCTGAAGAAACTCCGCGTCCGCATCAAAAGCGCCCTACCCTATCTCATCACCATCGATCACGCGCCGCGCCAGCAACCCTCTACCCACGAATCGCAACTCACCACACAGCTTGACCTCTTCGCATCCGTCAGCGCACTCACTGGCTCCATCTAATGAAGCGAATCCCCCTCGAACCCGACTTCAACGCCTGGCGAGAAGCCGCACGCGAAGCCCTTCATCTCGGCTACCGCCCCGAAGAACTCGACCTTCAAGACTCCACCATTCCCTCTACGCTCGACCTCACCCTCGAATCCTCCGACACACCCACCGGCCTTCCAATTCCGACGCCCCACACCTCAAAAGTCTTCCTCGAAGCCGCTGAGTACGCCGCAGTCCATCGCGATCCCCAACGCTGGAATCTCCTCTACCGCATCCTCTATCGCCTCCAGACCAACCGCAACCTCCTCAAAATCTCCGTCGACCCCGACATCGCCGAACTCGAACGCCTCGAATCCCAGGTCCGCCGCGACCTCCACAAGATGCACGCCTTCGTTCGCTTCCGTATGGTCCTCGAACCCGGCGACCCCAGCGGCCGCCCAATCGTCGTAGACGAGTCCCTGCCTAACGAACCCGGCCCCCATCATCTCGTCCTCGCCACCCCCACGCCCTTCGGGCTCAACCACACCGCACTCCCACACTGCGACCCCGATCCTCACGTCACCCCAACCCCCTCCCAGCCCGACACCTGCGAGCACTTCATCGCCTGGTACCAACCCGACCACCGCATCCTCCCTCTCGCCGCGCCCTTCTTCGCCGAACGCTTCAGCGTCATGCGCTGGACCATTCTCACTCCCGACGCCTCCGTCTCCTGGGATCCCACCAGCAAGCAACTCACCTTCGCCCCCGGCCTGCCCCGCGAGTCCGCCCCCGCCGAAGACGAACTCGAAGATCTCTGGCGCTCTTACTACGCGAGCATCTACAACCCCGCGCGCCTCAACCCCGAGATGATGCGCAGCGAAATGCCCGTTCGCTATTGGAAGAACCTTCCCGAAATCTCGCTTCTGCCTGACCTCATCATCAAATCTCAAAGCCGAGTCTCCGACATGGTCACACGTCAGCAGCAACAGCCCTCCGCCCAACCCTTCGTACCGGAAAATCACTCGCTCCCCACTCTTCGCGCAGCGCTCCCAGCGTGTAAAGGCTGCGACCTTTACCAGCACGCCACGCAGGTCGTCCCCGGCGCAGGAGCAGCCCACGCCAAACTCATCCTCGTCGGCGAACAGCCCGGCGACCAGGAAGATCTCCAGGGCGAACCCTTCGTCGGCCCCGCCGGCAAAATCCTCGACCGCGTCATGGCCGAACTCAACATCGACCGCTCCAAAATCTACGTCACCAACGCCGTCAAGCACTTCAAATTCGTTCAGCGCGGCAAGCTCCGTCTCCACCAGAATCCCCGCATGTCCGAGATCAACGCGTGCCGCCCCTGGCTCCTCGCCGAAGTCGACTCCATCCACCCCCGCGTCATCCTCTGCCTCGGAGCCTCAGCGTCCAAGTCTTTGTTTGGAGGAACCTTCGCCCTCATGCGCGACCACGGAAAGATCCTCCAGACTCCCTACGCCAATCAGGTCATCGCCACCATTCACCCCAGCGCAGTCCTCAGAGCCCGCGACAAAGAATCCGGCGAACAACTCTACAACTTCCTCCGCGACGATATGGCCCTCGCCTGGCACACCGCACAGAAAGCCGTCTAATCCCACCCTTAAAAATCGCGCCGTCTCGACCGAAGGCGACGAACTTTGCCGCCGCCATGGAGAGATCCCTATATTTCGCCATAACAATCAGCGAAGCCCAGGCTGCCCCCCTTAAACCAGCCGCAACCCTCGTATGATAGAAAGTAACCCGGCGCGATCACCTCCCCCGCCGAAGGAGCACTTTTTTGAACACGCTGTCCATCACAGATCCCCTTCCCCACGGCCCTGAGCAATTCGATGCCGAAGCCTTCGCCGCCCACACCCTCTCCTCCCCTCACAACCTCGCCGCCGTCCTCGACCATACTCTCCTCAAGCCCGACGCCACCCGCACCCAGGTCCTCCAGCTCTGCAATGAGGCCGCCGAACACCGCTTTGCCTGCGCCATGATCAATCCCACCTGGGTCTCGCTCGCCGCCGCCGCCCTCCAGGGCACCGGCATCCCCGTCGGCGTAGTCATCGGCTTTCCCCTCGGCGCCACCCTCTCCGTCTCCAAGCGCGAAGAGACCGCCCACATGCTCAAACACGGTGCCCACGACATCGACATGGTCCTCAACGTGGGCCTCCTCAAGTCAGCTCAGACCGCAGACTACGAAGCCATCCGCCAGGACATCCACGGCGTCGTAGAGATCGCCCACGCCGCCGGAGCCATCGTCAAGGTCATCCTCGAAACCTGCCTCCTCACCTTTGAAGAAAAGCTCCGCGCCTCCGAGCTGGCCCTCTCCGCCGGTGCCGACTTCCTCAAAACCAGCACCGGCTTCTCCACCGGCGGCGCCACCGCCGACGACATCAGCCTCCTCCGCGGCGTAGCCGGCACCCGCGCAGGCGTCAAAGCCTCCGGCGGAATCCGCTCCCTCGCCGACGCCACCACCATGCTCCGCGCCGGTGCCTCGCGCATAGGAGCCAGCGCCAGCGTCAAGATCCTCAACGAACTCGCCGGACACGCGATCGACCCAGCCGCCGCAGTACCCAGCTACTAAGCCCACCCGCCTTGAGGCAACGAGGCCCTTAAAGACCCGGGCATCTAGCGAAGACGCATCTGCGAAGAGACATCCAGCGAAGAGGCATCTAGCGAAGAGACGACCAGCGAAGAGTGGTCCAGCGAAGAGGCATCTAGCGAAGAGACGACCAGAAAAGAGGCATCTAGCGAAGAGGCATCTAGCGAAGCGACGTCGGGCGAAGAACCGTCTAAGAGAAGCGTCATCTCGACCGGAGCAACGAACAGCCTCATCGTTCGTTGCGCAGTGGAGAGACCCCCGTATTTGCAGTGGCAGTTGCAGTTGCCTTTGCCCTTGCATTTGCCGTTGTCTGCTCTTCGCCGTCATCCTGAACGGAGTGAAGGATCCCGACACATTCCACCCCATGCATACCGTTCGAACCTTCCAGCCCAAACACTCCAACGTTGCCGCTCTCCCCTCAAAGATCCTCATCTCAACGCCTGTTCACCACCTCATCGTGAACAGCCCGCAAACCAACCATCAATTCGCTGTCAAGCCCCAAAACAATCCATCCCACTCAAAATCAATAACATAGCCGTGGCGTATCAGTTCCACACACTCCGCTATAATAACTACAGTGTTCGTTCTTACGACCCCGGCCATCGGGGTCGTCTCGTTTAAGCAAGCCGTCGAAGGAGAATTAGCCCTAACCCTTTTGGAATGAAGATTCTGCAGCTAAACCTTTTGCAATGAAGTTTTTGCGAGTAGCCCGTCTTTGCAAATCAAACAAAAATAAACTACTTCCGCGACAATAATATGGGGGGATATTCCATGACCGGCAGGAGCGAAGGAATAACCCAATACGGAGCCGCTAAAGTTAGCACCCGCACCCGGCAGAAGAACCCACACTCTTCAAGCCGGTCGTCCCCAACGACCCGCAATCCCAATCGCGCACTCCCCAAACCCAACCTCACCCGGTAATATCAACGCAAAGCAGAATGCCTTCCCCCATCAAACCGAACGCTCCGCCAGCCGCCCCCGAAGCGCCCGCACCCCAGCACCCATACGAAGGTGACTACCGCCCCCCGACACCGCAACTCTTCCACTCCCACGCCGCCGACCCCAAAATTCGCGTCGAGCCCCTTCAGGTCGAATTCCTCCACAACCTCGCCGACGCCCTCAACACCACCCTCGACCTCAACACCCTCATGCACCGCGTCGCCGACCTCGTCCGCGCCGTCATCGACTACAAAATATTCGCCATCCTCCTCATCAACGACCGCTCACAGGACCTTCGCATGCGCTTCCAGATCGGTCACTCCACCGAGGTTGAGCGCATGCGCATCAAGCTCGGCCGCGGCGTCTCCGGTCAAGCCGCACTCCACCGAAAATCCCTCCTCGTCGAAGACGTCACCACGCAGGAAAACTACATAGACGCAAACCCCGCCGTCCGCTCCGAGCTCGCAGTCCCACTCGTGGTCAAGAACAAGGTCATCGGCGTCCTCGATCTGCAATCCGAGACCATCGGCTACTTCACCATGGAGCACCAGCGCCTCCTCGAGCTCGTCGCCTCCCGCATGGCCATCGCCATCGAGAACGCCCGCCTCTACACCCGCGTCTCCCGCCAGGCCCAAACCCTCGCCGTGCTCAACGACATCTCCCGCGAGATCACCAGCATCCTCGATCCCGACGACCTCCTCGAGCGCATTGGCCAGCTCCTCAAGCGCGTCATCGACTTCCACATGTTCACCATCCTCCTGTGGAACGACCGCACCCAGCTCTTCGAGCACCGCTTCTCCTCCCGCTTCGGCGAACGCGTCACCCGCGCACGAACCATCGCCCTCGGAGAAGGCCTCATCGGCACCTCCGCCCAGCTACGCGAACCCATCCTCGCTCCTGACGTCCGCAAGGATCCACGCTACGTCGAAGCCAACCCCGAGGTCCGCTCCGAACTCGCCATCCCCCTCGTCTACAAGGGCGAGGTCATTGGCGTCCTCGACCTCGAACACACCCGAGTCAACTACTACAACGACGACCACCTCCGCACCCTCTCCACCCTCGCCTCGCAGGTCGCCATCAGCATCGCCAACGCCCGTCTCTACCAACGCATTCACGAGGAGGAGCAGCGCATGGAGCGCGACCTTGACATGGCCCGTCAGGTCCAGCTCCGCCTCATGCCCTCGCACCCGCCCAAGCTCGAGCGCGCCGAGATCGCCTCCCGCTTCGTCGCCGCCCGCTCCATCGGAGGCGATGTCTTCGACTATCTCGACTATGGCTCTGGCCGCATCGCCATCGCCGTAGGAGACGTAAGCGGCAAAGCAGCCCCCGCCGCCCTTTACGCCGCTCTGGTCAGCGGAATCCTGCGCTCCCTCGCACCACAACACCTCTCGCCCGCAGCGATGCTCGTCGCACTCAACGACCAGCTCCAGGAGCGCAAGCTCGACTCCCAGTACGTCACCATGCTCATGGCCGTCTGGGACGACAGCAACCAGACCCTCCAGATCGCCAACGCCGGCTCCGTCCAGCCTCTCTTCGTTGCTGCCAACTCAGACACCACCAAGCCACCCAGCGTCCGCACCATTCAGGCCGAAGGCTTCCCCCTCGGCCTCTTCCCCAACGCCGAGTACGAAGAGTTCACCCTCTCCACTCGCCCCGGCGACCTCATCGTCTTCTTCTCCGACGGCATCGTCGACGCCATCAACGCGACCGGCGACATGTTTGGTGACGAACGCCTCACTCAACTCCTCGAATCACAACACCATCCCACCGCGCAGTTCACGGTCGACACTGTCCTGCAGGCCGTCACCGACTTCCAGGCCGGCACCGCCCACTTCGACGACGAGACCATCGTTGTCCTCCGCGCCACCGAGCAAAGCACCTAAACCAGAAAAAGGTATACCCGTCACGAAGTGACCGCGCCGCGCGCAGCGGGCCCGTCCGGCAGGACAACAGTATCAACGAAAAAAAGAAAAGAGGCCTGCACCGAGCAGACCTCTTCTCCTCACTTCAATCGCGCTGCACTTTAGGCGAAACTACTGTCGTCTCCACCACCCGATCCATCATCGCCACCATCATCGAACGAAGCGTCATCACTAGAACTATCCGAATCAAAGCTGGCATCATCACCAGAGCCAGAGTCATCAGACCCAGACAGCGAATCCCGATCGTTTGAGGACGTATCCGAAGCACCACGCGATCCGAAGTCCCGATCTTCCTGCTGGCCCAACGATCTCTCATCCGCCGAGACATCGCGTCCGCCACGATCATCGCCGTAGTAGTTATTGACGATCTCCTCGGTCGGACGCTGCCCTCCATCGAAGCCGCCCAATCCCTGGCCGCCGCCATACCCCGCCTCATGCCCAAACCCATGCATCAGCGACTCCACCCCCTCAAACGCCAACGCTCCCGCTGCAACCCCGGCAGCCGTCTGCAGAGCACCCCGCATAAACCCACCTCCGCCCATTCCCTGCGGCGCGCCATACTGAGGCGGAGCCCCATATTGCACCGGAGCAGCGCCATACCCGCCCCCCACGGGAGCATACGGCGGATATACCGGCCCCGCCTGTTGCGGATAAGCCTGTTGTGGCGGAGGCGGTGGCGGGGGAGTAGGCTCATCGTGCCGTCCCAATAAGCTCCCTAAAAAACTCGTCGCATGCTTCGGCTCGGGATGCTGTTGCATCTGCTCGATCTGCGCCTTCGCCTGCGTCAGTTGTGCCTGCGCCTGCTCCAGCGCATACTTCTGCACCAACACAGTCTGCGCCAGAATGTATAGCGCATCTGGATTGCGTCCCAATCCCTGCTGCAGCATCTGCTCCGCGTCCGTATCTTTCTCTGCAAGCTGTGTCTTCTGAATGCGGTCGATCAGACCGCCGATCATGTCCTGTTCCTGAGGAGTCATCTCTCGTCCTTTTCCGTTATCCTACCCAAACTGCCTTCAGCGCTACGAAACCAGCCGCCGCTAACTCTATCGACTGATGGACGCACGAATAACACGAACGTCGCTGCCGCGCATCGCTTCACTCTCACATGGGATGCTCCGCAATCCTCTCAAGTTATCAATACGCAAAACAATTCACCTTGGTTCAACCGCAAGCCCATCGCACATCTCCCTCTCGCACCTCGTTATTGATCGCCTGTTCACTTCTTCCTCTCAGGGATCCCAAAAGCATTTAAGCTAAAGCAAATGTCTTCCTCCTCAACCACACAAACGATCCGCCCCGCCCGCACCCTTCAGGGTTCCCTCACCCTACCCGGCGACAAATCCATCTCGCACCGTTACGCCATGCTGGCCGGCTTTGCAGAAGGCACCACCCGCCTCTCCAACTTCTCCACCGGGGCCGATCCCCACTCCTCTCTCGCATGCATGGAAGCCCTCGGCGCAACCGTCGTTCACAAAGAAGACAAGACCATCGAGATCACCGGCACCGGCGGCCGCTTCCAGGAACCTGCAGCTTCGCTCGACTGCGGCAACTCCGGCTCCACCATGCGTATGCTCGCCGGCCTCATCGCTCCTCATCATCACACCTTCACTCTCATCGGAGACCACTCCCTCACCCTCCGCCCCATGGAACGCATACGCAAACCCCTCAGCCAGATGGGTGCGAAGATCGACCTCGTCGAAGGCCACGCCCCCGTCACCATCCACGGCGGCCCGCTCCGCGCCATCGACTTCGACACCCCCATCCCCAGCGCGCAGGTCAAAACCGCGGTTCTATTCGCCGGCCTCCAGGCCAACGGCACCACCAGCCTCACCGAATCCATCCGCACTCGTGATCACTCCGAACACGCCCTCCGAGCCTTCGGCGCTACCCTCAACCGCACCATCGCCGCGGCGGGAGATGCCGCAAAACTCAGCATCCCCGGCAATCAAACCCTGAAAGCGATCGACGCCACCATCCCCGGCGACATCTCCTCCGCGGCCTTCTTTCTCTGCGCCGCGCTTCTCTTTCCCGACTCCAACCTCATCCTCGATGGAGTCGGCATGAACCCCACTCGCGCTTCCCTGCTCGACGTCATCACCGCCCTCGGCGGCAAGATCAAGGTCCTCAACGTCGAAGAGCACCATGGCGAACTCGTCGGCACCGTTCAGGTCAACGTCTCGCCCAATGGCCTCCGCGGCATGCACATCGGCGGAGCCCTCGCCGCCCAGATCATCGACGAACTTCCGGTCCTCGCCGCCATCGCCCCTTACACCGGCGACGGCATCACCATCCGCGACGCCAAAGAGCTCCGCGTCAAAGAATCCGACCGAATCGCCCTGGTCGCAAAAAATCTCCGCGCCATGGGAGCCGAACTCACCGAGCACGAGGACGGCCTGGTCATCCCCGGCAACCAGCGTCTTCACGGAGCGCAGATCGACTCCGGTACCGATCACCGCATCGCCATGGCCTTCTCCATCGCAGCCCTTCGTGCCACCGGAGACACCGAAATCCACGGAGCCGAATCCGCCGCCATCAGCTTCCCAGAGTTCTTCACCCATCTCGATAATCTCTGCCAACGCTGAGCCGCCTTCGTGAACCTTGCAACTTTGCTAAGCTGACTTCAATCTCCCAACTGGGTCCATGCAAACACCTCCAAGCGGCTCCCGCCCCATCATCATCACCGAGATCGAGCAGTTCGGCGGCTCCGAACGCAGCGTCCTCGCGCTCTCCCGCTGGCTCTATCAACGCAACCTGCCCAATCACGTCGTCACCTATTTCGACCGCTGCAACCTCGCGCAATACGCCACCCACCCCCTGCAGGTCGTCGAGCTCAATCCCGCACCAGGAGCACGCAACAAGATCGCCTACCTACGCACTTACTTCAACCAGCAGTCCCCAAACTCACCCAAACCGCTTGCCTCCGGCTATCAACCTGCCCTTCACGCAACCCTCGCCGGACAGCGCGGATTCCATACCCTCATGCACGACACGCCCTCTCTCTTCGGAGATCAGGACACCCGCCGCCTGCCCACCAAACTGCGCATCGCCGTCTCAAATCGCATCATCGGCTACGGCCTGCGCTCCGGCGGCAACACCATCGTCACCAGCGAGTACCTCCGCAGCGAATGCCGCAAGGACTTCAACATCGACGCAAAGATCGCCCGCATGGGCGGTCTCGGCACCAGCCCCTCAACACCTCCCTCCCACCCGCTAAACGGCCAACTCCAGATGTTCTCCGTCTGCCGCATCGAGCCCAACAAGCGAATCGACTGGATTATCCGAGCCCTCGCAGAGCTGGAGCGCGCCGACAAACCACTCTCCACCATCATCGACTGGAGCCTCGACCTCGCCGGCAAGGGCTCTCTCATCCCCACTCTCCGCGACATGGCCCAAGCACTCGGCATCGGCGATCGCATTCACTTCCACGGCTTCGTTCTCGATGACGATCTCGAACGTCTGTTCTCTCAGACCCACTTGTTCCTCATGCCCGCCGTTCAAGGCTACGGAATCCCCGCCATCGAATCGCTACAGCGAGGCATCCCAGTCCTGCTGCACCGCGAATCAGGCGTCAGCGACATTCTGCTCGACACCCCCTGGGCAACCGTGTTCACCGGCGGCGAAGAGAACATGACCCCCGCCCTGCAATCAGCAATCGAAAGCATCCTCGAGGGCAAGCATCACGCGGTCGCGCAGCCCCACCTTCCCACGGAAGACGAGTGGGCCGAACGCGTCGCTACACTTTGCAATTGGCTGTAACCACCAGAGTTACATTTTGTAGCGGCCCATATCATCGTCATTCAGATTCTCGAGCCACCGCCGCATCTCCTCGGCATTCACATTCGGCGAGCCGCTCGCAGCCTGCTTCGAGTTCTCGAGTACCGAGCGATTGACATAGATCGGGCAATCCCACCGCAGCGCCAGCGCAATCGCGTCCGACGGCCTCGCATCCATCGCAACCGTCTCGCCCGCATGATCCATCCAGATGACCGCAAAAAAAGTATCGTCCCGAAGCTCCGAAACTACAACCTTACGCACTTCAGCATTCAGCCCACGAGCCATGTTCTGCAACAGATCGTGCGTCATCGGCCGGGGCGTCGCCGTCTTCTCCAACTCCAGCGCAATCGCATTGGCCTCGAAGATTCCCACCCAGATCGGCAACACCAGATCGCTCGCCACATCTTTCAGCACAATGATCGGCATATTCGTAATCGGGTCCATCATAAGCCCGCGAATCTGCATCTCCACTTCATCTGGAGCCTGTACGGCCGGTTGAACCGAAGAGGGATTCATCAGTTGAGCACCACAAAATCCGAAACCCGTTGTACAGAAACAAACGGCACAGCATCTACATCGGCAATCGCCTCACCCACCAGGCAATTCGGCAGCGTTTGCGTAATCCGAACAGGCAGATAACTCCCAATCGGAGGCTGAGCAATCCTGGAAACAGTAAAGTTCACCGTCTTGTTCTGCGAGCTGCGCCCAACAACTTGGTTGCGCGAAGGGTTATAGCTCTCCACCATCACCTCCTGCACCTCGCCCAGATGCCGTCCATAGTGCTCTCGCTGAATCTCCCGTTGCCGGTCCATCAAGATCCGCAGTCGCTCCGACTTCACCTCATCCGGGATACTATCCGCCATCGTCACCGCCGGAGTATTCGGCCTCGGCGAAAACTTGAACGCAAACACCGCGTCATACTTCACCTCGCCCACCAGTGTGATGGTCTCCTCAAAGTCCGCATCCGTCTCACCCGGGAAACCCACAATCATATCGCTCGTGATGCTGATGTCGCGCTTCGCCTCCTTGATCCAGCTCATACGCTCGAGATACCACTCCCGCGTATACTCCCGCGACATAGCCTTCAGCACCGCGGTCGACCCCGATTGCACCGGTAGATGAATATGATCACAGAGCGTCGGCGTATCGTCGATCGCCTGCACAATATCCCGCGCAAAGTCCCGCGGATGCGACGTCGTAAACCGCACCCTGCGAATTCCCGGTAACTCTCCGACGGCAACCAGCAGTTCCGCGAACGACATCCTCCCCGAAGGATCGCGATACGAGTTCACATTCTGCCCAAGAAACTGAATCTCCGTGAACCCAAGATCCACCATCTTCTTCGCCTCAACCAGCACCGAAGCCGCAGTCCGGCTGCGCTCCTTGCCACGCGTGTAAGGCACCACGCAGTAAGCGCAAAACTTGTCGCAGCCCTCGATGATCGTGATGTATCCACGATGCGGATTTGACCGCACCGTAAACTCCGTCTCAAACGTCAGATCAGTCTGCCGGTCATCGAGCCCCGTAATCCGCTCTTCCCCCGCCTCCAGCCGCCGCAGCATCTCCGGCAGATTCCTATAGGACGCCGACCCCGCCACCATCGACACATATGGAGCCTTCTCGAATATCTTCTCGCCCTCTTGCTGGGCGACGCAGCCCAGCACAGCGAACTTCTTACCTTCACCCTGCAGCTTCTTGTACTCATTCAGCCGGTGAAACACCTTCTGTTCTGCCTTATCGCGAATAGAGCAGGTGTTATACAGAATCAACCCAGCCGCATCCTCGTCCTGAACCCGGGCATACCCCTGCTGTTCCAGCGTCCCGATGACCTTCTCCGAGTCATGGGCATTCATCTGGCAGCCAAACGTCTCAATATAAAAAGTCTTACTCACCCCTACAGTATAGCCGTTCGCTAAGTCTCGACTGACAAGGGTTTGGTAGGGCGCCAGGTACACCCGAACCTTCAATACCGCTTGCCGCCATGAGATTTGAAGTTTTGTGAAACGGCTCGCCGCTTAAGCGTCAATGGGC
The DNA here is from genome assembly GCF_040358255.1 of Tunturibacter gelidoferens. Lineage (NCBI taxonomy): Bacteria > Pseudomonadati > Acidobacteriota > Terriglobia > Terriglobales > Acidobacteriaceae > Tunturiibacter > Tunturiibacter gelidiferens. The sequence goes on along the minus strand of NZ_CP132938.1, from coordinate 3,473,143 downwards.
ACCTCGCCGTGTGCCCATCTCGCCTCTCAGGATCGAATCAATGGAATCAGCTCTCACTACACTTCTTACAACTGTCGCTATGCTGCACCATCGCGTTATAGGTCCACAAAAGGTCTGCACGGCTGCCGCTTGTCCTGCCCTTACCTAAGGTGATCACGCACTCACGGGCGGCCTTCAGAAAACTACCCGCAAGCTCCATGCCTTCATCGCACGCCGACCTCTTCTCAAGGTTTGGCCAGGAGGAGAGAAGTTGACTTTGGTTAAGTGACATCTGCTATAACCTACCCTTTCAATTTGCATTACCATTCTGCCGTTAGCGGAGCCACGACGGCCCTCTACCTATGGTGACTGCGGGTTCAAGAACGTTTCCCCTGTTCTCTTTTTAGACGCAGGCGCTCATCCAATTTCCTAATTTTCAGAGCCCACGATCCTGACTTTTCATGCTGGATTCATTCAACGACGAAGCGTACCTTCGGCTTTGCTCGACAAGCCTGCGCAACCCCAACAGGTGCCAACTACATGCGGAAGCTAGGTCCGCTTTCTACGTCTCAGTTGTTGAAAGTTTGGTAGCGCCAACGGGGATCGAACCCGTACTCTCAGCCTTGAAAGGGCCGCGTGTTAACCAGTTACACCATGGCGCCAAAACACGAAGTTGCAGAAGGAAAGGATTGGTAGCGTCAACGGGGATCGAACCCGTACTCTCCGCCTTGAGAGGGCGGCGTGTTAACCAGTTACACCATGACGCCAGAAACCAGACAGGAGAGGAACTTCTCCACTGCGATAAACAAATTATATCAGCTAACGGCGCTGCCGAGCGACCCGCGCCCCTCTGAAAAAGAAGCCCTTACAGCCCCAGTTTCTTCACCTCATCGTTGTAGTACTTGCGGTACAGAATGTCCCACTCCTGCGACCCTTCCACGATGATTTTTCGCTGTGAAGCGATCTTCTGCCGCGCCGCTGCGTCGATCTTCGTCTCTTCCATCAGCAGCTTCTCCAGAGCCTTCCGAGCCTCCTGCCGAATCGTATTTCGATCCTCCAGAAAGTCGACCTCCGGGATCTCCGCCAAGGTGTCGGCCACCGTATGAGCCAGCTTGTTGAGCTTGTCGCGAGAGATCCTCACAGCACCGCCTTGTACTTGCGGGCGAGCTCGTTCTTCACCTTTTTGAACATCTCGGGATAGCTCGCGCCGGTCTTGCGCATGTCATCCTGGAAGGCCTCAAGGATCACGCGAACCTCATCATTGATCCGATCTTCCAAAGCCAGCTCATCCACCATTCCCGCAGCAACGCGTTCGTTGACCAAAGCCGGTTTGTCGGTGTGAATCATCTTCTCGGCGACTAAATGCTTAATCGTCTGGCGCGCCAGGTATCCAACGTAATCTTTTGAAAAAATCATTTGACTTTCCTTCGAATATACCACGCGAAACGGCGCACTCGCCCTATATCCATCACTTGCGTTTCGATGCTGGCTTATGCGGGCAACTCTCTGTATTCAGACATGTATCCGCCAGCCGCAGCCGCTCCACCGGACGCCCATGCAACAGATGTTGGTTCACAATCTCCTCCACATCTTTCGCATGAACGGACCCATACCAGATCGCGTCCGGATATACCACAACGACCGGGCCGTGCTCGCACTGGTCAAGGCAACCAAGCTCGTTAGCCCGAACCTGCCCCTTCAACCCAGCATCCTTCACCGCTTCCTTGAAGGCCGACTTCAGCTTCCCGCCTCCTTCGTTGCTGCAACTGGGCCGCGAAGCGCTCTGGTCCCGCTCATTGGTACAGATAAAAACGTGGTGCTTGAACTTTGCCAATCCTGATTCCCTTCCAGAAGCCCTTTGCCGAGCGTGCCGCGGAGTCTTTCCCGTGCGATGCACCGGCGTTTCTGAGACAATAACTATCGAATGCAACCTGACAATCTTATCTCGCTCAAAGACGACATGGTGGCCTTCATCGCCGGCCACGGCATGCGTCGCCTCAATGCCTACGTTACAGAAGACGTCCCGACCGTCATCTTCGAAGAAGAAAACCCCGACGGATGGAAGGACTTCGTCGAGCACGCCAAAGCGGCCGGCTCCCCCTTCGTCACCATGAGCGAAGTCATCCTCGAAAAATCCGACGTTGCCATCCTGCTCGAGCAGCTTCGCGATCAAACCTTCCCCGACGACAACTCCGAAGAGCTCGACGACGCTGAGTATCTCGTCAACCACGTCGGCAAAGTCGGCTACCTCCAGCTCGGCTTCGCCCACCAGGGCGTCATGTTCATCTTCGAGGTCGCAACCGACTGGTACGACAGCTTCCAGAACCTCATGGAGACCGTAACCGACCTCGGCGGCATCGTAGTCGACGACAGCGACGAGTAAGCAAAACCAATGTCCACCGCCCACGTTGGGCTGCCAGCCTGGAGTACCCGCTCCGCAGACGAGACTGCCGTTCAGAATCTGGTCGACGCCCTCGGCTGCCCGCACGCAATCGCTCAAATACTCGTCTCGCGCGCCATCTCCGACGCCGCAGCTGCCCAAACTTTCTTCCACCCAACCCTCGACGATCTTCTCGATCCCATGCTCATGCTCGACATGGAGATCGCCGTCGCCCGCATCCAGCACGCCGTCCGCTCCAGCGAACCCATCCTCATCTACGGCGACTACGACGTCGACGGCACCACCGCCACCGTTCTCCTCAAGACCGCCATCGAGCGCATCGCCCCCAAAGAGACCCCCGCCACCGTCACCTATCACGTCCCTCACCGCATCCGCGAGGGCTACGGCATGCAGAACGGCGTTCTCGGCCAGGCCGCAGCCTCCGGCGTTCGCCTCGTCATCAGCGTCGACACCGGCATTCGCGCCTTCGCAGCAGCCGAGGAAGCAACAGCTCTCGGCATGGACCTCATCGTCACCGACCACCACCTCCCCGACGGAGCCATCGGCATCCCGGAAGCAGTTGCCGTCCTAAATCCCGCACAACAAAACTGCCCCTACCCGTTCAAACATCTCTGCGGCGCAGCAGTAGCCTTCAAACTCGCCCATGCTCTCCTGCTGGCCGCAACCGAGACCGAAGAGCAGCGCACAAAGCTGAAACACGGACTGATTCCCTCGTTCCTGAAGCTGGTCGCCATCGCCACCATCGCCGACTCGGTTCCCCTCGAAGGCGAAAACCGAGTCATCGCGACCCTGGGCCTGAGAGAACTTCGCAACCCCGTACAGCCAGGCCTGCGCGCACTCATGCAAGTGGCTCAAATCCCCATCAATCGGCCCCCCACCGCGACCGAAGTAGGTTTTCGACTCGCCCCACGCATCAACGCAGCCGGACGCATGGACATCGCCGGCGATGTCGTCGAGCTCTTCCTCACCAAAGACGCAGCCCGTGCCACCCACCTCGCAGAGAAGCTCAACCGCCTCAACGACGAGCGCCGCGCCACCGAAGCAAAGGCTCTCGAAGCCATCGAAATCCAACTCACCGCCCTGCGCGACACCCTCGGAGACTACCTCGCCGAGTGCATCATCCTCGACGACCCCGAGTGGCATCGCGGCGTCCTCGGCATCCTCGCCTCCCGCGTCGTCGACCGCACCGGCAGACCCGCCATCGTCATGACCCACGAAGACGGCCACTCCCACGGGTCCGGCCGCTCCATCGCCGGCTTTCATCTGCTAGATGCCCTCAGCGCGATTCACGAACCAGTGTCTGAATCAAACACCCCGCTCTTCACAAGATTTGGCGGACACGCCCACGCCGTCGGCTTCTCCATGCCCTCCGACCGCACCAACCTCCTCCGGGAGCGCATGCAGCGTTACGGCGCCCCCAGGCTCACCGCTGAGATCATGACGCCTCCGCTCGAATGCGACGCCGAACTCCTCCTCAGCGACCTCACGCAGAGCTTCTATGATTGGCTCACCCGCTGCGAACCCTTCGGCATCGGCAACCGCGAGCCCATCTTCCTCACCCGCGCACTCACCCTCTGTGCACCAGTGCGGTTCATCAAAGAAAGACACATCTGTCTTCAACTCCAGAGGTCTGGCCAAACCACGCATATCAGCGCCCTGGGCTGGAGCCGCACCACGGATTGGCCTGCCCGCTGCGTGGAAATGGCCCTCGACACAGGCTCTCTGGTAGACGTTGCCTACAGGCTGAAGGCCAAAACCAACCCCCAGTTCCCCGGCCTGGAATTGGAATTAGTCGATCTCAGACTCGCCTGATTCGCTCCATCGCGCCCGTTAACTACCTTATCCTCAAAAGTTTCTGGTCCGATCTGACCCTATGCGACGTCTTATATACTGAACCTTCGACTGATGCCTACTACCGAGACAAGACGCCTGAATCCTGTAATGCTGTGGGGCATCTTCCTCGCCATCATCGTTATCGGTTTCATCATCGTGCGCTCCTCCACCCGCGACTTGATTGGCGTTCGCGTAGCAGTCGTCGATCACCAGAACATCGTCAGCTCTGTATCGACCAACGGAAAAGTCGAGCCCATCGAAGAGTTTCCTGCCTCCGCGGCTGCTCCTGGCGTCGTCGCAAAGGTGTATGTCGACGTTGGGCAAAAAGTTAAAGCAGGCGACCTCCTGATCAAGATGGACGATGCCGATGCCCTGGCCAAAATAGCTACCGCAAACGCCGCCGTGCACTCTGCCGAGGCCACTCTTCACGACATCGGCCAGGGAGGATCTCAGGACGAGCGCATAGGATTCTCCGGCGATCTCAGCCGCGCACAGCAGCAACAACAACAGGCAACAAAAGATCTCGCAGCCCTTCAGGCCCTCCAGCAAAAGGGCGCAGCCTCCGCCAGCGAGGTAGCCTCTGCCGAACAGCGTCTACTCACCGCGGAAAGCTCCGTCAAAGGCCTTCAGGCGCGCACCACTCAACGCTATAGCAACACCGACCGTGCCCGCGCAGAAGCCCAGCTCGCCGATGCGCGCGCCGCTCTCGCCGCTGCAAAAGCCAGCTATGCCAACGACAACATCCGCGCCCCCTTCGCCGGAACTGTCTACTCCATCCCCGTCTCCAACTACGACTTCGTCCCCGCCGGCGAAAATCTCCTCGACGTAGCCGACCTCAACAGAATTCAGGTCCGCGCCTACTTCGACGAGCCTGAGATCGGCAAGCTTGCAGTAGGCCAGGCTGTAAAAATTGTCTGGGATGCAAAGCCCACTCAGACCTGGCACGGACACATCAGCCGCGCACCCTCCACCGTCATCACCTACGGCACACGCAACGTCGGGGAGTGCATCATCACCGTCGACGACGCGCGCGGCGACCTCCTGCCCAACACCAACGTCGTCGTCACCGTTACCACCTCGCAGCGCTTCAACGTCCTTAGCGTCCCCCGCGAGGCCCTCCACACAGAGGGCGGAGATTTTGTCTTTCGCGTAGTTAACAACAGGCTGGTTCGAACCCCCGTTCAGGTAGGAGCAGGAGTCAATCTCACTCGCCTCGAAATCGTCAGCGGCCTCACCGAAAAAGATACGGTTGCCCTCAGCGCTATCAACAACCGTGAACTTACCAATGGGCTTCCCGTCAAAATAGTCGAGTAGCCATGTCCCTTTCGATACACCCGTTTCGCCTTCACCACGCGTTTCTATTTGCTTTCCTATTCGCGACTCCGCTTCTCCTCGCCGACGACACTCAGGCAAACGCGCTCCTACAGCAGGGTCGCGTCGACGAAGCAGCCTCCATCCTCCAGGATCTTCTCGCCTCCCAACCCAACAACGCTCATGCCCACCAGCTCCTCTGTCGCGTCTACTACGCCCAGGACAAGGCCGACTCCGCCATCCATGAGTGCGAACTAGCCGTAGCTAACGCGACCGACAGTAGCGAAGACCACATGTGGCTCGCTCGCGCCTACGGATTCAAAGCCTCGCACGCCAGTCCCTTCTCGGCGCTAAGCCTCGCCATCAAAGTTCACAACGAGTTTGAGCGCGCCGTGCAGCTTGATCCCGAAAACTTTCAGGCCATGAGCGACCTTGGCGAATACTACGTCGCAGCCCCCTCCTTGATCGGTGGTGGCCTCGATAAAGCTCAGGCCCTCGCTGCCAGAATGCAACCCAACTTCCCTGCTCAGGCTCACCGTCTGCTGGCGCTCGTCGCCGAAAAGAAGAAGGACATCCCAGCCGCAGAGGCCGAATTTCAGGCTGCTGTTGCCGCAGGCAAAACAACCGAGGCCTACATCAACCTCGGCGACTTCTACAAACGTCAGAATCAGCCAGACAAGATGCTCCAGGCCATTCAATCGGCCCTGGCGGCTGACCATCGCAAGGGTCCTCCCCTGGTCGATGCCGCCAGCACACTCTCAGAAGCTCACAGCTCGCCCCAACTCGCCATCAGTCTCCTTCGCACCTATCTCGCCTCCTCCGGAAAGACCGATGGTGCCCCCGCATTCAAAGTTCACGTCCAACTAGGCGGCCTTCTTGCTCAAGGTGGAGACGTCGCGGGAGCGCATAACGAATACCTCGCAGCTCTATCCCTCGCATCGAACTATGTACCCGCCCGCAAAGCATTACAGGGATCGTAGAAAAAAGGCGATACCATGATCTCTAATCGGTCCTAAGGAATCTCTCAGCAAGTATGATCCGTCTTCTTCGCCTATTGATCGCGTGCTCTGCTCTGGCCTGTGCGGTGACACCTGCCATCGCGCAGATTTCGTTTACCAGCGCGATAGGTCTCGCATTGAAGAACAACCCAAAAGTCTTGACCGCCCAGGCGGACGTCGATAAAGCACGAGCCACCCTTGAAGAACTCAAAGACGCCTACATCCCGAATGTTGTCGGTGCATCTTCCATCGGTCCTCCCTCCTATGGATTCCCTCTCGGCCAACCGTCCATCTACAACCTCGCGACGCAGTCTCTCGTCTTCAGTTACTCACAACGCGACTACGTTCGCGGCGCCAAGGCCTCGCTCGATGCCGCCACCCTCTCCCTGAAGGACGTTCGCGAGGCTGTCGCCGAGGATGCAGCCGTCACTTACCTCGCACTCAATCGCGACCTTCAGCGGCAGACCGTCCTCCATGATCAACAAGGCTTCGCTGACCATCTCGTAGCCATCGTGCAGGACCGTCTCGCCGCCGGTCAGGACACCCCCATCGATCTCACCTCCGCCCGCCTCACCGCTGCACAGATTCATCTCGCCCGTCTTCGGATGGACGACGATGCCGCTGCAGATCAGGCTCACCTGGCGCGCCTTCTCGGTCTTCCCCCGCAAGGGATTGCCACATCCAGCAGCACCATCCCCGCCCTGGCCGAAGACAAGCCCGCCGACATCACTGCAACGCTGGTGGGAACCAGTCCCGCCGTCGAGTCTGCCTATGCGAATGCACGTGCGAAGCGCGAGATCGCATTCGGCGAAAACCGCTACCTCTGGCGACCGCAGATCGTTCTCGAGGGCCAGTACAGCCGCTACGCCAAGTTCAACAATCTGCAGGATTACTACTTCCGATTCCAGCAGAACAACGCCGCCATCGGCGTCCAGATCACTATTCCCTTCTTCGACGCCGCCCACAAGGCGAAAGCCCGCGAGGCGGACGCTGACGCAGCCCACGCCGAGCACGAAGCCGACTCAATCCGCGATCAATTCTTCGACTCCCGGATCAGAATCCAGCACGCCGTGGCAGAACTCGCCGTTCGTGCAGAGATCGCCACCCTCGATCAGCAGCTCGCCCAGCAGAATCTCGACGCCCTCACCGTTCAACTGAACACAGGCAATGGAAACATGGCTGGCACGCAGATGACCCCCAAAGACGAGCAGACCTCGCGCATCGCCGAACGGGAAAAATTCCTTGCGGTCCTGAACGCCAACTTCGAGCTGCAACAAGCTCAAATCAATCTCATGCGACAGAGCGGCGACCTGGAGAGCTGGATCTCCGCAGCGCTTCAGGCCCAACCCGCCACCCCCGCGAAGCCCTAAGCTAAATTCGCGAATATCTTTTTTGAAATGAATCGTCTGGCCGACCAAAGCATCGGCGTAGATACCTGCAGGAAACGTCAGAAAAGCCCCTCAAGCCCTTAACTGAATGGTAAAATCGAGATATCATTATGCCTCTTAAGACCCTGTTCCTGAACCCGCCCTCCTTCGAAAAGTTTGACGGTGGCGCCAGCTCCCGCTGGCCCGCAACCCGCGAGATCGAGTCCTACTGGTATCCGGTCTGGCTCACCTACCCGGCAGGCATGCTGGAAGGCTCCCGTCTCCTCGATGCTCCACCTCACCACATCAAGTGGCAGGAAGTCGTCGAGATCCTCAAGGACTATGAGTTCCTGGTTCTCTTCACCAGCACCATGGGATGGGACGGCGACCAGAAGATGGCCGAGGTCATCAAGCAGACCTACCCCAGCATCAAGATCTCCTTCGTTGGCCCCCCGGTGACCACCTCCCCCGACAAGGCCCTGAACGAGTGCCCAGCCATCGACTTCATCTGCCGCCGCGAGTTCGACTTCTCCGTCGTCGAGTACGCCAACGGCAAGCCGCTCAACGAGATCCTCGGCATCAGCTACAAGGACAAGGCCACCGGCAAGATCCTCCACAACCCAGACCGCCCTCAGGTCACTCCAGAGGAACTCGACGAGATGCCCTGGGCCACCGAGATCTACCACCGCGATCTCGACGTCACCAAGTACAACGTCCCCTTCCTCCTCCACCCTTACGTCGCGCTCTACTCCACCCGTGGCTGCCCCGCCCAGTGCACCTTCTGCCTCTGGCCCCAGACCCTCTCCGGCCACGCCTGGCGCAAGCGCTCCACCGACGACGTAGCGGCCGAGATGAAGCAGGCCAAAGAGCTCTTCCCCCACGTCAAAGAGTTCTTCTTCGACGACGACACCTTCAACATCCAGAAAGTCCGCACCATCGAGCTCTGCGAAAAGCTGAAGCCCCTCGGCCTCACCTGGTCCTGCACCTCGCGCGTCACCACCGACTACGACACCCTCAAAGCCATGAAGGAAGCAGGCTGCCGCCTCCTCATCGTCGGCTACGAGTCCGGTGACCCCCAGATCCTCAAGAACATCAAGAAGGGTGCCACCGTCCAGCGCGCGCTCGACTTCCAGCGCGACTGCCACAAGCTCGGCCTTGTCGTTCACGGCGACTTCATCCTCGGCCTTCCCGGCGAAACTCGCGAGTCGATCCGCAACACCATTGACTTCGCCAAGCAGCTCGACTGCGAGACCATCCAGGTCTCCATCGCGCACGCCTTCCCCGGCACCGAGTTCTTCGACTACGCCAAAGACAACGGCTTCATCACCAATGAGGCGATGAGCGACGACGGCGGCCACCAGATGGCCCACATCGAGTACCCCGGCCTGCCCGTCGAATACGTCATGGAGATGGTGCACAAGTTCTACGACGAGTACTACTTCCGCCCCAAGGCTGCCTTCCGCGTCGTCTGGCAGGCCATCGTCAACCGCGACGTGCCCCGTCTCTACACTGAAGCCAAGTCCTTTATGGAACTCCGTTCCAAGCGCAACAAAGCCGTCCGCGCCGTCAAGGAAGCCAACGCCGCCAAGGCCCAGGAATCTGTCAGCATGAACGCGTAACTATCCTGTCTTCGCAGCATCTAAAAAGGCGGTCAGCATACAAATGCTGGCCGCTTTCTCTTCGCTGTCACCACTCGAACGGATCGATCACGAAATGCAGCACACCCTCACCCCCCGCCGCTGGCTCGTTCTCATCGCGGTCATGCTGGGCGCCTCCATCGGCGACGCCCTCCTCGGCATCGGCATGAAGCAGCTCGGCCCAGTCTCCCTTCACCACCTTGGCGCGCTCTTCCTGGCCCTCAAAAGCCCCTGGATCATCTCCGGCATCCTCGTCCTGCTCGGCTTCATGGCCTGTTACATGACCGCCCTGAGCTGGGCCGACATCACCTTCGTCCTCCCCGCCACCGCCTTCGGCAACGTCATCGTCACCATCCTCTCCCGCTTCTGGCTTCACGAGCACGTCTCCCGCTCCCGTTGGCTCGGCGTAGCCCTCATCGTCATCGGCGTAGGCTTCGTCGCCAACGGCCCGTCCCGCACCGAATACGCCGCAATAGAAGTGGAGGCCCTACCATGAACCCCACCACCCTCCACACCTGGGCCACCATCGCCGCCGTCGTCTTCACCGCCACCGCGGGCGACATCCTCATCGCGGGCGGCATGCGAAAACTCGGCGACCTCGACGACATCCGAGCAAAGTCCGGCCTCCTTGGCGCTATCAAAGCCGTTCTCTCGAGCGGCATGTTCCTCATCGGCATCACCTGCATGGCGCTAAGCTTCTTCTCACTTCTCTTCGCGCTCTCGGGCGCAGACCTCAGCCTGATCGCTCCCGCAACGGCCTCTCTCACCTTCATCACCACGGCGGCGGCAGCAAAATTCTTCCTCAAAGAAAACGTAGACCGTCGCCGCTGGATCGCCGCACTCTTCGTCTGCGCCGGCGTAGCCTTACTAGCAAAATAGCTTTTGTAAAAGCGCAAAGCAGCATGCCCCTACCGACCAATGGGAGGCCCGCGCCGCTCACTCGCCAAGAAAAGGTATACAAGTCACGAAGTGACCGCGCCACGCGAAGTGGGCCCGTCCGGCAGGATACCTTCCTGAACTCAGTCCCGGCTAAGCCACCGCATCAGCCCACTAGCAGGCGTCTCCGCCGCCATGAATCGCTTCACATCTCCCACCACAGCCCCCGCCGCCAGCCTTCCACTCCGAACCCCACCCTCCATGGTCGAAGGCCACTCCGTCGCAGTCCAATCCCCAGCAAGAAAAAGGCCCGGCCACTCCGTCTCCTGCTTCGGACGAAACTGATCCAGCCCCGTCGTCACCGAAAACGTAGCGCGAGCCTCCTTCAACACCCCACTCTTCACCAGCTTCGCCTTCCGTACCTCAGGAAAAAACATCTCCAACTCCCGCAAAGCAGAAGAAAGAATCTCCTCCCGCGTCATATTCAGCTGCGCCTTCGACCCCGCAATCACCAACTCGACGTAGCTTCCCTTTTCCTTCGGATACCGCCTTATTCGCGACTTGTGAAAGAACCACTCAATCGTGGTATCCAGCAGCCAGGCATGGTCAAGGTCGGTAATCTCACGGTCATACCAAAGCAGAATCGACGTAAACGAAGAGTGCATCTGCCGAGCCATCTTCAGCTCAAGATCGTCCTTGGTCTGCTCAAACCGTCCCGCATACTCCTCGTTCACTCGAACCGCCGGCAGCAGCTTCTGCGTCTGCTCAAACGGAAGCGCCAGAATGACAGCGTCCGCTCTATACCCCGCATCCGCCGTGTAGACGCGCCAACTTCCATCCGGTTCCTGCACCAACCCTTCCACGCTCGCCCGAAGCCGCACCGTTCCCCCATGGGCCTCGATCATCCGTGCCTCAGCCGCATAAAACTCGCTCAGCGGAACCGTAGGTATCCCCAGCCGCCCACCCGTAGACGACTTCACAAACAGCTCATGAAACACCTTACCCGCATATCGCGTCGAGCAATGCGCCGGACGATCATTCAACGTCGCCATTACAATTGGGCGCCAAAAGTGCCGAATCGAAAGCTCTGTCTGCTTCGTTCGCTTCAGCCAATGCTCGACGCTCTCGCTATCGTCAGCCGGATATCCACGAAAGAACTCCATCAGACCACGCGCAATCCCAATCTTGTCCTTCCATCCCAGCATCGACATACTTGCAAAGCTGGGCGCGAAGTGAAACGGTGCTGGCAGATCGCTCGTCACAATCGTGCTTGCGTTCCCATTCGGCTCCAGAAAAGTCTGCTCGTCATACCAACGGATCTTTCCCGCAGTCCCTGCTTGCTCACAAAGCTCAATCAGGTTCGTACAACACCCCAGCAAGACATGCTGCGAGTCCACCACCTCCTCGAGCGCAGGATGTTCGTACGAATAAGCTCTTCCGCCCACGTAAGGCTTACGCTCCAGCACGGTTACAGACTTACCCGCCCGCGCCAGCGCACTCGCCGCCGCTAAGCCCGCCGCCCCGGCTCCAACGACAATCACATCGCTATGTTCCGCGTCCTTCACGAGACCATCCGGTTGCGCACAGCCATCCCCATCCCCTGCGCCAGAATCAGGAGCTTCTTGGAGGTCGGCACACTGACCCGTTCCGAAAACACATCGTAGTTCTTCGCCATAATCCGCTCAAGCAGTCCGCGATAGATCGTCACCAGAACCCAAAGCGCCGCGCGGCTATCCTTATCGATCAGTGGCAGCAACTCCTCCGCCGCCGCATAGTAAACCAGCGCCCGCGCAGCCTCCTGCGCCAGCAGGCTCCGCACCACCTTCGTCTCAGACTCGCGACGAACCACTTGAAGCAGCTGCTTCACCTCAACTCTGCCCGCAGTCAGGTCCTGTAGCGGAAGGTAGATCCGCCCACGCTCCGCATCCTCACTCACGTCCCGCAGGATGTTTGTCAGTTGAAATGCAACGCCGGTCTTCTCCGCCAGCCCTTCGGCTCGAGGATCGCTATATCCAAAGATCCGAATGCAAACCAGCCCCACCACAGAAGCAACGAGATAGCAGTAACGGTACAGTCCCTCGAAATCCTCATACACCTGCAGCGTCTGCGTTTTATCTGCAACCGTATCGGTTACAGTAACCACATCTGCCTGCGACTCCTCGAGGTCCATCGTAGTGCCCCGCACCAGATCCTCCAGCAACGCATCCGGAATCGCAAACCTCTTCTGCGTGTCGATCAACGCTAGAAAAACCGGATCATCGGACGACCCACTCCGCCTCGCCTCACGCCATGCTTCCAGCCACTGCGACATCACCACGCGCCGCTCAACCACCGGCATCGTCTCCTCATCGGAGATATCATCGGCCCTTCGCATGAACGCATAAACCGCGCACATCGCGTTCCTCTTATGCTCCGGCAGCACGCGAAACGAGTAATAAAAGTTCTTCGCTTCCCGTTGCGCGATTCCCGCGCACACGGCATAAGCCTCGACAATCGTCACGAGGCCATCCCCGAGCTCAGCTTGCCAACAAGCGCCTCGATCAGCAAACCCACCTTGCGTGTCTTCGAGACCACCGGCCTTCCCCGAAGGACATCAAAATCCTGCCTCGTGATGCCGTTTAGAATCGCCTCTCCACCCTTGCGAAACAGATCCAGCACCACCTTCAGCTCCTTATCCACATGCAGGCTGATCTCTCCGCCTTCGATCAGCATCGCCCGCGTCCGAACCACCAGGTCCTGCATCATCCCACGAAACTCCGGCGTAAAAACCCGCCCTTCAATCTGCCCCTCCTCCACCCCAAACCGCAGCATCGACTCCGCAGGAATGTACCGCCTCCCCCGCTCCTTATCCTCCACCACATCCTGCCAGAAGTTTGCCAGCTGCAGCGCCGTGCAAACTTTGTCCGACATCAAAGCCCGTGCCTCATCCGTATAGCCGCACACCCAAAGCACCAGCCTTCCCACCGGATTCGCCGAGTAGTGCGAGTACTCCAGCAGTTCCTCCCAGCTCTCATACTCCGTCTTGTTCTGATCCATTCGAAACGCATGCAGCAGATCCAGAAAGAGCTGCCGCGGCGGATCGCACTCGCGAATCGTCTCCCGCAGCGCCACAAAAACAGGATGCATCGACCGCTCCGGCGCGTCGTAACACTCCTCCAACATCGTCCCCCAGGTATTCAGCAGACGAGTCGCCACCTCGCGATCCTCCACCTCATCACCCAGATCATCCGCCACCCGGCAGTACGCGTAGATGCTCTCAAAGTGCGGCCTCACCTTGGCGGGAAGAAAAAATGTCGCCACATGAAAGTTCTCATAGTGCGACGTCGCCAGCTCTCTGCACCAGGCCCGCGCCTCCGCGAGCGTCGGCCTCTCCAGCGGCGTCAGGTACTCGGGTGGAGCCCCCAGCAGCGCGTGCTGTGTCGCAGTCATCTCGCTCACCGCGGCCCCCCTTCCGGAAACACCGCCGTCTTGATATCCCTTGCGCTCCCATTCCGGTGCATCATCCCCGCAAAGACCGCCGGCACCTCTTCCAGCCCCGCCCGCCCGGTAATGTACTCCGCGCACTTGAACCGCCCACTCGTCACCAACTCAAACGCCGTCCTGCAGGTCGCCGGCGTATGGTGAAAACTCGCCTTCAACGTAATGTCCCCGTAGTGCAGCCGATTCGTATCCAGCTTCACCTTGGTCCCGCTCGGCGGACCACCAAAAAAATTCACACCCCCGCCCTTCCTCACCATATCCACGGCCCACTCCCAGGTCGCCGGAACCGCTACCGCCTCGATCACAATATCCGCGCCTCTTCCCGCAGGGGTTAGGGCGCGCGTCGCCGCAACCACATCCTCTACAGCACCCACATGAACCACCTTGCGCGCGCCAAACAGCTTCGCCGCCCCTATCTGGTCCTCGCGCTTCACCACGGCAATCACCTCTAACCCCGCAATCTCTGCCGCGTGCATAAACATCAACCCAATCGGCCCCGCCCCGATCACCACCATCGTGTCCCCGGCCTTCGCGCCGCTCTCCTCCAGCCCGCGCACCACACAAGCCAGAGGCTCCGTCAGCGCCGCAAACTCCAACGGAACCCCCTCCGGCACAATTAGCGTATTCTTTTCGACGATCCGCGCCGGAATCCGCATAAACTCCGCGTAAGCCCCGTTATTGAACAAAAGGTCTTCACACAGATTCTGCTGCCCATGCGTGCAAAAAAAACAGACATCGCACGGAGCCGAGTTCAAAGCCACCACCCGGTCCCCAACCTTGAACGCCCTCACCCCCGCCCCAACCTGCTCCACCACACCCGCCATCTCGTGCCCGAACGGGATCGGCGGCTTCAGCATCTTGGCATGATAGCCTCGCCTGTAGACCTTCAAATCCGTCCCACAGGTCAGCGCCGCGCCCACCCGCACCACCAGTTCTCCCGCGCCGGCCTGCGGTATCGCTACGCGTTCCAGCCGCAGATCTTCCTTGCCGTACAACACCGCCGCCGTCATCTCAGCTTTCACTCTTCTATCTTCTCATTCCCGACCTGATTGGTGCACATTTCGCCATCCCTCAAATCCTTCAAGAACATGCAATCCTCCCCGTAACCTCAGCATCTGATAATCTGAGCCACATAAACATGCCCTTTGTCTCCCCAGAGATCTTCGCCAAGCAAAGACTTGCCTCGATCCAGGACTACTCCATCCTGTCCTGGCGCGCCGTCGTCAATCTCTTCACCCGCCCCCGCTATCTCGCCGACATCTACACCCAGATGGACTACATCGGCGTCGGCTCCATGCCCATCGTCGTTCTCACCGGCTTCTTCACTGGCTGCGTCCTCGCCCTCCAGTCCGCCACCTCGCTCGAGGCCTTCGGCTCCGTCAGCCTCACCGGCAACCTCGTCGCCCTCTCCATGGTCAAGGAGCTCGGCCCCGTCCTCACCGGCCTCATGGTCTCCGGCCGCAACGCCTCCGGTATGGCCTCCGAGATCGGCTCTATGAAGGTCACCGAGCAGATCGACGCCATGCGCGCCCTCGGCACCGACCCCGTCCGAAAACTCGTCACCCCGCGCCTCTACGCCACCATCTTCATGCTCTTCTTCCTCACCATCATGTCGGACGCATGCGGCATCGCCGGAGGCGCTCTCATCAGCATCGCCCTGCTCGGACTCAACGGCTCATCCTATTTTCACAACTCCTACCGTGCTCTCCAATACGGAGACGTCGTACAGGGTCTCGCGAAGCCTCTCTTTTCCGGCTTCATCATCGCAACCGTCGGCTGCTACTTCGGTATGAACACCAAGGGCGGCACCCAGGGCGTCGGCAAGGCCACCACCCAGGCCGTCGTCATCTCCTCGGTCTTCATCATCATCGTCGACCTCCTCGTCACGCGCGCCATGATCGGCGTCTTCGGCAGGTAAAGGCAGGAATCTCACATCATGACGGCAGACCTCGCCCAATCCGGCTCCGCAACCCTCCAGCAGCAGCCTGACTCGCAGGAGCCCATCGTAGTCGTCGACGACGTCTCCATCATCTTCGACGTAAAACCGGTCCTCCAAAACGTCTCCTTCACCGTCCAGCGCGGCGAAACCCGCATCATCCTGGGCCCTGCCGGCGGCGGCAAGTCCGTCCTCATGAAGCTCGTCAACGGCCTCCTCTGTCCCGACACCGGCTCCATCCATGTCTTCGGCGAACCAGTCTCCACCATGCCCGAGCCCGATCTCTTCAAGCTACGCGGCCGCATCGGCATGGTCTTCCAGGAATCAGCCCTCTTCGACTCGCTCTCTGTCGGGGACAACGTCTCCTACCGCCTCCATGAAGATCGCATCCCCGAAGAAGAAGCTCACACCCGCGTTCTCGAGGCCCTCCGCTTCGTAGAACTCGAGAACACCATCGAAAAGTTCCCCTCCGAGCTCTCCGGAGGAATGCGTCGCCGCGTCTCCATCGCCCGCGCCATCATCACCAACCCCGACCTCATCCTCTACGACTCCCCCACCGGCGGCCTCGACCCCATCACCTCCACCACCATCATCGACCTCGTCATCAAGCAGCGCGACGTCACCCAAACCACCTCCCTCGTCATCACCCACCGCATTCAGGACGCCTACCTCCTCGCCAGAAGCCGCTTCAACACCGAGACCGGCAAGGTCGAACAGATCCCCAACAACGGCATCGACGACAGCACAAAATTCCTCGTCCTCAACGAAGGCAAAGTCGTCTTCGACGGCACCACCGAAGAGCTCGTCCACTCCAACGATCCCTGGCTCAAGGAATACCTCTCCTGATCTGACCCTGATCGAGCGGAACCTAGAAGCGACTAACCCTTGTCATGGTGAGCCGCCGTCGGGATCAGCATCTTATTCTCCGTGAAGACCGCATCATGTGCGACCGAGCACGCAATCGCTGCCCGAAACCCACAGTGCACATCGGCAAAGATCGAATGCTCCCCACGCACTGCTTCAATGAATGAGCGAGCCGCCGCCAGCGTTGGATCCTCCGAACTGGCAACCACAACCTTCTCGCCCGGGCCACGATACGGCATCTCGCCCGCGGTGGAATACGACGCGCCGGTCACCACCCCGCGTTCGACCACTGTCTTGCCCTCTGCCTTGTCCGTAGTCGGTTTATTCGATCGATCCTTTTCGTAGTACATCGTGGCGTCTTCGATCGTGATCTGCACGCTTCCTGCCGTGCCATAGATCCAGAACTCACACCCAACCTTCGCATTATCGGTGATCGACGAGAACACCAGCCGCCGCCCTTGGGAGTAGTTGAAAACCGTCTGCACATTGTCGCCAACCGTACGTCCATCGTGGTACCGGCAGATGCTGTTAGTCCCAATCACACTCTCCGGCTGTTCGCCAAAGATCCAGTTCGCCATATCGATGTGATGCGAGCCGAGCTCCGTGCCCAGCCCTCCCGAGCTCTCTCGATACAGACGCCAGTTGATGAGGCGCTCCAGCTTCCCGTCGGGATCAGGCGAAGGAACGCTGCGCCTCCAATCACCGTTGCGATGCCAGTAGGCATATACGTGGGTCGGCGTTCCAATCTCGCCTGCATGAACACGGCGTATCGCCTCCCGCACCCATGATGCATAGCGATACTCGTGACCGATCTGGAAGAGGGTCTTGTTGCGGATCACCGCGTCGAGAATGTTCTGGTTGTCTTCCACCGTGAACCCCAGCGCCTTCTCTCCATAGATCGCCCGACCTGTCTTTGCCGTGGCAATCACATGTTCCGCGTGGCATGCCACCGGCGAGGCGATCATCACGGCGTCGATATCATTCCGCGCCAGTAACTCGTTGAAGTCGGCCGTATGCGACACATCTTTCCCAACCAGCCGATTCACCTGCTCGTAGCGTGGAGGGTAGATGTCGCAGATTGCCTCTACGGAGACTCCGGGCACACGCAGGAACTGGCGAAGATTCTCCTGTCCTCTGCTGCCCGCGCCGATTACGCCAAGTCGAATAGGTTTGACCGCCGGCACCGCGGCGCGGGCGATCGTGGTTGAGGCAAGTGCAACAACGGAGGCGGATTGCAGAAAATCACGACGGTTCATAGTTGGCCTTGGAGCTAGTTCCTTTTGAGCGAGTTCAATTCAGAGCACAATGAGTTCGGTCGACCGAGCTTGTCCATTGAAAGGCGGTGCAACGCGCGGCTTCCGCGCCGCCGGAGACGATCAGTGCGTGAGCATCGGGCGCAAAGGCCTTGAGCGTGGCAACACTCTGCTCCGGTGTTTCAACAAAAACTACGTTCGAGAGCGCGTCGCTCACAGTCGCCGAAGGAGCTACAACACTCACCTGTATCCTGCCCTCAACCGGACGCATCGTGCGCGGATTCATAATGTGGCAGTAACGATGACCAGCCACCGTGAAGTTCTTCTGACTGCAATCGGCACTCGAGAGAGAGGTGTCACGCAGCGTAATCACCGAGAGCGTCTTCTTCGAAGGCAACGGCCCCGGAACCACGACACGCCATCCGGTCTTGTGCGGCGGAGCACCCAACGCGTACACGGTGCTGCTGCCCGCCGAAAGCATCGCCGCCGTAATGTGATCGGCTCGCAGGATGCGAACCGCCGCATCCACAGCAAAACCCTTGCCGATGCCGCCCGGATCGAGCTCAATGCCCGGCGAGGTGAACTGCACCGTCCGGGCAGCCGGATCAAGCTTCACCTTCTCCCAACCCGTTACAGTACGAAGATCTTCAAGCTCTGCGTCCATCGGAATACGTCCATCGTAACGGAAAAACCCCCACGCCTTCATCAGGCGACCCACCGTGATATCGAAAGCCCCATTACTGGCTCGACTCCAGTGTTCGGACTGCTGCAAAAAATCCATCATCTCGGGATCAGTCGTTACCGCACCGGCACCTGCGTTCTGATTGATACGCGACAACTCGCTGGAGTCGCGATAGTTCGAAAGCAACTGCTCAATCCGGTCGATCTCCTCAAAGACCTCCTCGGACGCAGCAGCCGCAGCCGCAGGGTTCGTGCTGTAGAGGTACAACATGAACTCTGTGCCCATCGCGGGATGCGTCGTTGTAAACAACCTGAGCTGCAAGGGCGCAGCCGGAACCGCAAGTGGTGTCAAGCTCAGAGCGATCGCAAGCCAGCCAACTGCCAACCAGCGCCTCATCTCTTCCCTTTCTTCCACTCCTCATAAGGAATCCGCGGAATATTCAAAAACGAATCCCGCGTCTTCACATAAGCCCCCAGCCCATTCATCCGGCCAATCGCATGCAGCTCCTCCGACAGCACATACGGCCCCGCCGGATCGACAAACTTGTCCTCGATGTAAATCGAAACCACCCGCCCCAGCACGATCCGCGACCGCCCAATCTCCATCGTCGTAAACTCTTTGCACTCGAGCGCAGCATGCGCCTGCGCGATCCGCGGCACCTTCACCACCTGCGACGGCGCAGTCGTAAACCCGGCCATCTCCAACTCATCAAACTCCGCCGGAAAATCCGTAGCGCAGATGTTCATCTGCTGCGCGATATCCTCGGTCACTACGTTCACCACAAACTCCCCTGTCCGCCGGATATTCCGCGCCGTATCCTTCGGCACAAAATGCTCCGACGGACGATTCATCACGCCCATCCCGATGATCGGCGGATCGGTACAAAGGTAGTTGTACGAGCTGAAAGGCGCAGCATTCATCCTGCCCTCCTCATTCATGCTCGTAACCAGCGCAATCGGCCGAGGCGCAACCAAACCGATCAGCAGGTTATAGGTCTCACGCGCCTTTATCTTCTCAACATCAAAAATCATCTTTACTCCTAGTACCCTTCAGCAGCCTAGCACCGCCGCCCGTTGTACTCGCAATCCTCTTTGTCTTTGCTGTTGTCTTTGCAGTTGCAGTTGCGGTGTCCTTTGACTTTGTCGTTCTGGTTGTCATCCCCGAAGAGGATCTGCGTTGCCTTTGCTGTTGTTATTGTTGTTGTCGCTGTTGTTGCAGTTGCTCCTTTTTTGCCGCATACCCAAAATAGTCGTCATCCTGAGCGAAGTTGCTCACGGCACTTTGTGAGCAAACGCAGCCGAAGGATCCCCGTATTCGTTTTTGTTTTTGCAGTTGCAGTTGCAGTTGTAGTTGCAGTTGCGGTTGCAAAAAACTCGCTGCTCATCAAAGCCGCTAATCAAAGATAGTCGTCATCCTGAGCGAAGTTGCTCACGGCACCTCGTGAGCATGCAGTCGAAGGATCCCCGTATTCGTCTCTATACTTGCAGTTGTTCTTCCTCTATAAGCCCGTAGAAGACATTGGGCAGGCCTCGCCTCTGGTCGCCATCCACTCTCTAATTTCTCTAAACTGACGGAACCCAAACTGCGTCTTCCGCCGATCCTCAAAAAAACCTGTCAAGCCCCAAAACAACGAAAACCCGCGCCAGACAAGGATAATCGCGTGGCGTATGAGTTACCTCCAACCAGATAAACTAGAAGTAGCGAATAAAAAGATCACGAAGCTTACCCGAGCCGTCGGCTCACCCACAACTCGTTTAGAAACAATATTTTGCAAGTAAGTACTTTCGTTGTAATATTTTGCAGACAGCACCCCCGTCCAAACCATTCCCAACAATAGACTTACGCACAAGATACCTCAGGGGGTAGGGGGAGGGTCAGAGCCTCAGCCAAGGGGGACTTCAGCCCCTAGCCCGAGCCGCCCGAAGCCAGCAAAAGATAGCCACGAAAACACCACCCCGACCACGCTTCACACCACAAATTCACCACAAGCTGCGGTAGTGTCCGATCCATTCATCTCGAAAAAATGCCCGAAAACCAGCCAAGCTGATTCACGGGCGGATCAAAATCTGCGACGAAAAAGATGGAGAGAGCCAAAAGCCGACTCTCTCCCAACGACAACTTAGTAAGGCCGGTAATAACCAGGCCCGTAGTAGTAGCCAGGAGGCGGAGGAGGAGGAGGATACCGCCGACGAAACTGCGGATCTGCTCCCACCGGCACCCCAGCACCCAGCCGGTTCAACTCAGCCTGAGACACAGTCGTAATATCCGCCGGTTGCGTCAGATGGAAGACCAGGATCGCCTCAGGAGGCAAAGAAGCCTCGCCCCGACCCGAAGCTGCCGATACGCCAAGTCCAGCCACGCCGCCAACGCCTGCACCAACCGCAGCTCCCACACCGCCGCCTGCAACCGCACCGATCAGCGCGCCAACCGCGCCCAGCCCAACAGTGTTCCCTACCGTACTGCCGGTCTTATCCACCCCCTGGTGCCACCAGAAATCCGTAGAGATCGGGTACACCCTGCCGCCCAAGGAAACAGAATTGAGCTGCAACTTCAACTCGCCTTTACCCTTCAACTCACCCGCCGTATGCACGGCAACCACTGTTCCCTGAATAGAAGCCCCACGGGGAATCGCAATCGAATTACCAGCCACGACATCGTTCAGAACCACTCCATCAAACGTGGTCCCCACCGTGGTGCTCTTACTGTTCATCCCCTGGTTGATCCGAACCCGAAGGTTGGTTCCAATCGGCACCACCACAGCATCTCCACCCCGCTGCGCGACATACGGTCGGGGCGGAGGATACTGCGGAGGGTAAGGCTGACCATACCCCTGATACTGGCCGGGCTGCTGCCCCTGATAAGGCGGTGGATACTGGCCACCCTGCTGCGGCGAACCATAAGCAGGAGGATACTGACCACCCTGTCCTCCCTGATAAGGGGGAGGGTACTGACCGGCCTGCTGCGAACCCTGCGGCGCAGCAGGTGAATTTGGACTGTTCGGTGCGGGAGGACTCTGCGTCTGCGGAGGAGCAATCGAACCATCAGACTGGAGATTCGGATTCGTGCCTTGGGACGGGTCCTGCTGCTGCGAAGAATTGCTGTTTGCGACCGCCGGAACCGCACCGATGACCAACTGATCCACAACCTTTTGTACCCCGGCTGTGTTCGAAACCAAGTGGTCCGCCAGATCACGCAACGGCTCATCCCGGACAGTGCCACTCAGCGTCACTACACCGTAAACAGTGGTCGAGGTGATCGCCTGATCGGCCAACTCCGGCGCGCCAGCCAAAGCCTTCAAAACACTTGCTTCAATTTGGGCATCGGGCACGGTCGCTGGCTTGTTCTGCGCTGACCCTACACCGCTATACATCGCCAGACTCGCCGCCAGAAATGTAGTCATCGCGACCTTGGAAAAAAACTTGCGCTGAATCCACTGACACATACGCCCTCCGCTCCTCCGGCGCGACACTTATCGCCACGCGAACATCCTATTGATGCAGACTCGGTTTTCAGAAAAAAGTTACGCTGAATCCCCTCGGTGCAGATGTAAGAGGCGTTCGTAGCTTTCACTTCGAGCCTGTTTGACCTTGGCTAAAAGTAACGGTATATTCAAAGAGCGGGGTGGAGCAGCCCGGTAGCTCGTTGGGCTCATAACCCAAAGGTCGTAGGTTCAAATCCTACCCCCGCAACCAATCAAATCAACAATTTACAAAAGTCTGAAACTACCGGCAGACTCCCATAAACTCCCAATAACAAAAATCGGGGTTTAGGCGCTCGCTTTCATCGGCTTGAGCACCATCTCCACGACCTTCCCGTTCGCTTCCCGCTTCGATGACGACATTGCTTGCCCATAGACGTTCATCGTCGTCTGGATGGAAGCATGTCGCATCAGTTCCTGCTGCACCTTCATCGGAGCTCCGGTCTCGTCCAGCCACGAACGATACGTGTGGCGGAACGTGTGCCAGCCGATCGTCCCATACTTGCCGGAGTTTATTACGCGCGTCTCGTGCAAAAGCATTCGAACGCCGTTACCGGTTTTCTGATCCTGGTTACACCAAACACCAGGTGCTGCCCCGCACGTCGGAAATTCCACCACACAGCAACCCGAGGGGCGAAGATGCCGCTTCTGGATTTCGGTGGGATAGTAGGGCCGGTTCGTTCTCGGGTTGGCAAAGACCCAGCCTTCTTCGGTGGGCACAGCTTGCGTGCTCCACTTCAGAACGATCTCGGTCAAGGACGGATGCAGAGGGACGTAGTCCTGGGAGTATTCGGTCTTGACGTCATCCACCCTGCCGTTCACAAAGCTGCGCTGAACGAGAAGCTGGTTTTTGTCGAAATCGAAGTCGTCCCATTGAAGCGCCGCGATCTCGCTCACGCGAAGACCGAGGCATTGGGCTATCTGTACCATCGTGCGCCACGGTTCCTGCAGTGTCGCAACGATGAGTTCGAACTCCTCCACAGTGAGTGAAGTCGGGCGTTGCCGGCGCTTGCTGCCACCTTTCACGCGAACCAAAGCGATCGGATTTCTACGCTCGTTGAAGAGTTCCCACCGCGTAGCGCACTCGAACATCAGGTGCATCACGCTGCGAATGTGGGCCTTCGACTTCGGAGCCATAGAGAGGTTCTTCAACCAATCCTCGACTGCCATCGGCCTGACCTTTTCGAGCAGATAGTCGCCCCATCTAGGCTTGAGGTAGTTCTTGATATTCGAGCGGTAAGACTTCGCCGTCGAATAACGTTCTGGCAGTTCTTCCTCAAGGTAGCGGTCGCATATCGCGCCGAACGTCACCACGGCCATGGACTGCTGTGGAGTTTCAGAGTTGAGTTTAAGGAGAAGAGCTTCGACCGCCCTTTGTGCGAGAGCCTTGGTACCGTACTTCTCGACCGAACCCACGGTAGCAGTTCTCCGCTGCCGTGTGCCGTTCTCGGTCGATTCGTAGTACCGAAACTCCCAGGCGTCTGATCCCTTCGCCCGCTTCTTGCGTGTAAGACTTCCGAACTGGTAACGCGCTCGTGATATCAAGATTCCTCCTCGATTCACGGCACGAATGGCTAACCTAAGGGTAGCCGAGGACGTGCCGTTTTGCCATGCGGAAAACGGAGGTGGACTGTCCTAACCAACGAGCTGGCGCTCGATCCATTGGTCTATCGCCGAAGGCCTGAATCGCCAGAGCTTGCCGACATGCACCCCGGCGATCTCGCCCCTCAGAACCATCCGTTGCAGCGTTCGGGGATGAACGCCAAGCAAGGCAGCAGCGGCATGACTGTCGAGCAATGGCTCTATACCCGGCCTCCCCAGAATGGGGAGCAGGCGCTCTGAAGCCGGTGGCTTCTTCTGGTCCATCATCGGAACCTCCAAATACGTGCCTTGAAGGTGACGTTTTCTTGAAGCGAAGTCCAATGAGTTTCAGAGCGACGGTTATGCGCCAAACGCATAAGCGCCCGGGTTTGCACATATGAACTTCTCGGCAGTCGAGTTGGTTTGCTGGAAATTAGCGTGAGAATCAAGGTTGACACGCCCCGGCATGTCTGTGGATAATCTGATACCGGCGGTGGAGAAACACGCTCTTACCTGCCTGCTGGCGCAGCAATCCCTACTTGAGTAGAGATGAGGGACGGCCATGCAGAGCAAACTAAAGATGCGGCATTTCGAAGCCGTAATTGCCCTCGCAGAAGAGATGCATTACGGTCGGGCAGCCGAACGGGTTGGGCTGTCGCAATCCGGACTGAGCCGGTGCATTCAGAGCGCAGAGCGCGAAGCAAAAACCACGCTTTTCGACCGCGACCGAAACAAGATGGAATTGACGGACGCAGGGAGAACCTACGTCGAACATGCCCGAGTTGCGGTCGCTTATGGCGAACGAGCGATGAAGTCGGCGAAGGCCAGCCGCGTCGGGGCTGACAGCGTTCTGCAAGTCGGAAAAGCCCCTGACGTAGCCCCAATCCTGATCGAAATCCTCTACTCCATTCGCCTTCCTCTGTACCCGCATTTGGAAATTAGCGTCCACAGTGAACCGTCGTCAGATCTAGCTCACGATCTCCTTAGTGCGGATCTCGATCTGGCGATCATCAGCGATCCCGCCAAGAACCCGAAGTTGACCATGAACAAACTGATCGAAACGCCACTCCATATCGTCCTGCCACGCGAACATCCGCTCTCTTCCAAAGCATCGGTAAAACTCTCCGATCTCCGCAATGAGCGTTGGATCGTCTTCCAGAAACGACTGCACCCAATTCTTTACGACAGAATCATGAAGCGGGCTCACGACGCGGGATTTGAGCCGAGACGGCTGGATCATATCCTCTTTGCGGATGAGGCGGAAACTATGCTCACAGCGGCTCCTGGCGTTGCGTTCCTGACGATGGCAAACGCGATGAAACTCAACGGAGGTCGGTTGGTTGCGAGGCCACTAGACGAAGCAGCACTCTGTCTCGACGAATGGCTCGTGGCCCGTTCGGACGACAGCTCGAAGGTTGTGAGCGAGTTCGTCCGAGCGTTCGTCACAAAATCCAAGACTGTTCTGCAGCCGCTACAGATGACTCTTCCGATTGGAGCAAAGGGCTCGCTGACCCAATGCGTACCGAGCTAGCTGGACCAGCTAGGACTCGTCCGGAGCAAAGAAACTTATGGGCTTGCCGTAAAGCTTTCCAATAGCCCAAAGCTCGGCTACGTCGATAGCCCTTTCGCCTGATTCGCACTTATTCATGAAGGAGTGCGCCATCCCCAGCTGGATGGAAACCTCACGCTGGGTAAGACCGGCTTCCTGCCGCGCAGAAATTAGTTTGGACAAGACTCCGGCGTAGTAATCTCTCATCGCGGGACTGCGCCCCTTCCGAGATTTACGAGCCTCCGGTTTCGCTTTTCCTGCCACATTTGAAGTGTGGTGAACGGTTGACCGGATCCCCTAATAAGGGACATCATGGATCGATCGAAGCGAGGCGAGAGGGATGTCAGAATCGAAGCTGGAATTCCCGGAAGTCGTAGGAAAGTCGGTTGCCGAGGTGTCTGTTCTGGACGACCCTGAGGTCGGTAAAGAGGTCCTGGTGAGGTTTTCAGACGGGACGCAATTATCAATTGCAGTCAGCGTTCGTCAGACCGTTGACGCTCGCTACTGCCATGAAGCGACACCGGACATCCCAATTTCTCACAAGATAGCGGACTAACCAACGGGTCGCCTTCTGCGTGCCCGGTAGGACTGCTGTAGAGTGAGTTGTCTTCCTCGGCTGCCCCTTCATAAATCGGCACTATGCGCTGTGGGAACAGGCTTTCGTGTCTTCAGAGAATTCGTGCATCTCTTATCTTGACCGTGCCGCGAAACTGACTTCCTTACGTCCGCAACAACGGACCTGAATTGCTTCAACAGGCAGCAAATGCTTCCGTTGCCCTTGTAACGCGATCCACGACTAAATCGTGACTTGTGAGAGGAAGTTGCACCAAGTGTTGTGCTATAGACTGGGTGCACCTCAAATGATCGGTCCCGAGCACGTTCTATCAGAGAGAGATCCTGGCGACGATATGCAACGCAGATTGCGTTATCAGGCCGCCTACGGGGCACTGCTCTGTCTTGAATGCTTGGACAACGAGACATTCTCCGAAGTATTTTGCGAACATCACGAGGATTTCCTGGTCCGCAAGGCATCTGGAAGCTATGTGGGGGTTCAGGTAAAGACTCGTGCAACGCACCTAGGCGCTTTTCGATCAAACGACGGCCCCGTGACGACCGCGTTGACGCGTTTCGTTGAGCTTGATAAAGAATTTCCAGCGGCATTCGAGGGCTTTGTACTCGTAACAAATTGCGATTTCCTCGATACCGGAGAGCAGGAGACGAACCTTCCCCATGTTCTCAGGAGACTGCGGTCGAGACCTACGGCTCAATTCACTGGCACAATGGGCGGCGTCATAGACGGAATCAAGACGGCGACAGGATCTTCCAAGAAGCACATCCGTGAGGTTCTCGCCAAGGTGGAATTGGACGGAAGCCTTCCCAAATTTGAAGACATTACGATGAATGTCGCCACCAAGATAGCGGGTTTGGAGGCATACCGGTCGTTTTCGCTGGAAAAACTCAACAGTTGTGCCGTCTCTCTTATCAACCACGTACAAATTTCTTCGGGGCTTAGCTGCGATCAACCTCTGCGCCACCATTTTGTATTTAGTTCTTCGCCGGCCGAGGAAAAGTCCATAGCGATCATCGAAACCAAACGAATAGGTCGGAACCTTATCTTAACTTTGCTGGCATCACACTTGGCTGACTTGATCGCACTGCAAACAAGTCAGCCATTGAAGGCAATCGACCTGCCAGCGGGCCATCATGTACTAGAGAAGAAGATGGCGGTAGGTGGGATCTCATTCCCTAGCATTGCTATCGCTAAGGATCATCAGGTTTCGGCTGAATACCTTCTTCAGCGCTGGGTTCATAGTTTGGGCACGGTGACAGCAACTGAACGGTTTCAACACCTAGATGTTCTAGTACGAACTCGCTGCGCCGAAGCCTTCGACGAAGTGAGTGGTTCTGGTGCCCCATTCGGACAGGCAATGCTTAAGTCTGTTCGCGCCAAGCTTGAGGCCTTAGCCAAAGACAAAGACGCCACGTATGGCTTGAGTTATGAGCAGTTGCTCGGATTCGTAAGCGTGGCCACCCAGGAATGCCGCCAATGGTGGTCCGAACCCTTCGACCTGCGGGGAGGGACTGCATAAATGTCACTGTTTTCTGTGACCGCTTCTGTGGAAAATAATGATCTGTTTCACATGAGTAGGCTTCTGCTGTTGATTGACGTTTTCGCCACGCCATCAGGAGACGGCTCAATTGAAGGACTGACCAAGCTAGCGAAGTTGGACTTTCTGCTCCGATATCCCGCTAACCTTGAGCGAGCACTGTCCGCCCGTGGAGCAAAGGCTGAGGAAGCGCAAGTCCTCGATTTTGAAAGAACCAGTGTCGAAGCGAGCATGGTTCGTTTCAAATATGGTCCTTGGGACTTTCGCTATCGCCGATTCATCAATCTCTTGGTTGCCAAGGGCTTGGTTCACGTCTATTTGAGGGGACGAACCGTCCATCTAGGGATCACACCGGCAGGCCGGGAATCTGCCCGACTCCTTGCTGCTGACGAAATATTCACGACTCTCCGTGAGCGATCGACACTACTAAAACGCCACCTTGACCTCGGCGCGACGGCCCTCATGCAGTTTATCTACCGGACCTTCCCAGAACTCATCAATCTCGCTTACGGTGAAACGATCAATGAACTTTAGACTTCAGAAACTGGTTATTCAGTTTGGCAGGTCCCGCGAGGAGATTGGGCTAGATCATCACCTGACGATCTTTCATGGCAAGATTTCTTCTGGCAAAAGCACGATCGCGAAACTCATCGATGCGTGTCTGGGTGGCAGTCTTCCGCAGGTACCTGCAATCAAACAGGAATTTGTTTCGGCTGAATTATCCGCACGGATTGGACGATACGACGTTCTCTTTGAAAGAAATGCAGGCTCGCGGCAGGTGCAAGTTTCCTGGACGAGCGAAAGCGGCGACGGTGCGTCACTTATGGCACCAATTGAGAATGCCCCCTCTCCCATTTGGGGAGACAAGGTCTTTGGCCTGAGCGACCTTATCTTCGAATTGGCGGGTGTTGGTCCAATGCGTGTGCGGCGAAACAAGACTGACCCAGACGCCCCTCTCATTCCTCTCAGCTTTAGAGACGTAATGTGGTATTGCTATTTGGATCAAGACGAACTTGATTCAACGTTCTTCCATCTGGAAGCTGAAGATCCCCGTTCCCCAAAGAGTCGAGATGTAATGCGCTTTGTGCTCGGCTACTATACGGAACGATTGAATGAGCTTGAACAACAGCTTGCGAGGGAAGTCGAAGACAATCGCACTAAAACCGAATCGGCCAGGCGTATGAAGCTATTCCTAACTGAACTCGGGTACGGGAGCGAACTCGAAATGAATGTTCGCCTGTCCGAACTCGAACGATCTCAAGAAAGAAGAGACCGACAGCTTGCAGAGCTTCAAGAGAATCAAGAGGCGGATACTCATTTCTCGGACGATCTGCGTACGGAGTTGCGCGGTCTTGCCGTTCGCATCGAGGCAGAGACTGAAGCGATTGCAAATGGGGAGCGCATTCTTTCCGAAGAAACTGCGTTAAGGGGAGAACTGATCTCAGCCAAATTTAAGCTCCATCGAATGAGCAGTGCAACGGTGATTCTAGGAGCAGTCGAGTACACGGCGTGTCCGAGGTGTGGCACAGAATTAGCGGAATTCGCCAGACACCCCACTGACTGTCATTTATGCGGCGCGCCTGAGAAAGCGCAGAGCAACTATGAGCGGCGTCAAACAAACGTTGAGCAACCTGATCTGGACGCCCGCCTTGCCGATATTGAGCAGTCGATCTCCACACGAAAGAAATCCCTAATCAAACAGCAGCGTGAGCTAGATGTCCTAAAGGAGCAAAAGAGCTTTCGGGACTCTGAACTGACGCGACTCATGCGAAGTTACGATTCAGCGTTCTTGTCACAAGTGCGCAATTTGGAGCGAGAACTGGCGAGCGGTCGTCAAGAGATTATCGGCTTGCGGCGCGATGCGCGGTTACCTCAAGCCCTCTTAGAACTCGAATACGAAGCGGATCAACACCTCACTAACGCACAACGAATTCGCAGAGAACTGAAGTCCGAACGAGACCGAATCGCTGACAGAGACAATCTTGTCGGTCAACTAGAGAGTTACGTCTTCGATGCGCTGATGTCCTCTGGCTTCCCAGCGCTCAGTACCTCCGATAGTTTGTACATCAACAGAAAGAACTGGATGGCTTACATCTTCCCGCATGGTGATGAGAGCCTTTCGTACACCCTCAGTGGCGCGGGTTCGGGAGGCAAGAAGACTCTTTTCAACATCTGCTACGCAGTTGCATTGCACAGATTGGCGGAAGAACTAGATCTTCCTTTGCCGCTCTTCGTCATTATCGATTCCCCGATGAAGAACATTGGCACTGAGGTAAATAAGGACATCTTTATAGCTTTCTACAAACACCTCTATGGTCTCCTTTCTACGACGATGACAAAGACTCAGTTCATCATTATCGACACGGAACTCTCTACGCCGACAATTGACCTGGACTACACAGACCGCCTAATGATCGCTGGGGACGCTGAACATCCTCCGTTGATCCCTTATTACAGCGGACACTAGAACACAGCAAATTTGTCCCGATAGGTAAAACTGAATCATGAAGAATCCAAGGAAGGCTATGAGTCAAGAAGAACCACAGAGAGAAAAAGCCTTGATCGAACTTCCAGAAGTCCGCACCACTGATCCGAAGTGGCTGGAAAAGCTGGCGGAGTTCTACAAAGAACATCGAACGGTGCTTCTTAAGAATGATGCCGGTCTGCCTATCGACCCAACGAAGCAGACATTAGTACAAATGGGGCGCTCAGGAAAACTCAGCAAGACACAATGGCTAGGAGTGACCACATCGCTTGGAATCGGTATGTTCGGGGCTTACCTAATCGTTGCAGCCATCCTCGATCCGGAGCCAACAAGTAAGCTGGGGCTGCTGATTGCGTCAGGAGTAGTGCTCGTTATTGGAGGGGGTGGCACCTCTGTGTGGCTGTTGACAGGCGTGAAACCTCCTAACGTTCGGGTCTCGATCCAAGGATTTGAGATCCGCTGGCAAGATTGATGTCAGACGAGAACTCTCGATAAAGACGTTACTCGTCACAATCGCCGCGGGGATGGTAGGGGAAAGTGCAGAAGGGGGAACGTCTTCTGCCGCGCTGCCGGCGAGCGAGGGGCCGCTAGGAAAGCGGGATGAGAGTCCGGGAGAAGCCGAAAGGGTGTCTCCCGGCGCGATTAAAAAGACAAAGCGGCCCCGGACGAATCCGAGGCCGAAGCGGAAAACGTTCTAAGCAGCTTTCTTTCGCCTCGTCTCCTTCACTGTTGGCACCTTCGCGGCTGTTGGCTTCGGCTTGCTCGAACGGTCGGCGTTGTCTTTGACAGCCTTAGGTTTCTTCGGAGCGAACACTTGCTCGGCTTCAGTGAGCAAGTCCGGTTGGTTCTCGTGCGGGATGCCAATGTGATCTGAGAGGACGAGACGCAAGGCGAGGCTGGTTAGCTTCTCGTCTGCGGTGCCGTCCAACGCTGCCAGCACAATCTCCTCGTCCGACTGTTGCGAGTTCTCATCGTCGTTTGCGAAGTGAGTGACAACGTCTTCAAGAAAGCTATAGTCCAGATGGATGAGCAACCGAAGGAATACGCGCAACTGTGCGGGGTTGAAGGTTGTGGGAGCCTGTTCGATGATGCGCTCCAAGATGGCACCTCGTGCCTTGCGCTGCTTGTCGCGGCGGGCTTGCTCGGCCTCATACTCCTTTTGCTGACGATCGAACTCCGCCTTGCGCTCCTCCGCCTTGCGCTCCTGTTCGGCCCTGTACTCCGCCATCCTCTGTTCGTGCTCGGCTTGGCGTTGCGCTGCCTCCTCTTCTGTTTCGACTTCTGGTGTGGGTGCCATGATCGGGACAGGATGGGCGGCGGCTTCGGCTGCTGCCTGTGGGTCATGCACCGGGCAATGCTTGTCGGTGCAAACCGTAAGTTTTTGGCCCAGCTGTTTGCCATAGACGACGATGGCAGGCTTGGCAGCTTCGCAGGGCATCACCGGTTCGGCGTCCGGATTGTCGATCACGGCGTCAAGCTCCCGAACGTGACCGCGCTGCACCGCTCCGGGTCGTTGCTCCTTGGGATTTCGCCAACCGTTCTCGATCTGGACGAGGCCGGGATGCGCTGCAATCTCCCGGTCAAGGAATGCCTCAACCTTGCTGCGAAAGCAGATAGAGTCAAGGCATTGGTCGCCCTGAATGTCGCAGAAGAGTGACGTGTTGTACCCGCTGCGACGGGGGCAAGTGGTGCAAGCACCGGCAGTGGGGTTGAGGGTGGAGTCTTCGCGCTCGAATGGCGCATCCGCGAGGGACAGGTAAAGGTTCGTCTGTATCCACCCGGTAAGATGCTTGGCGGGTAGGAGGTGAGGTTCTTTGTCCTGCCAGTCCTTGCGCCAGCATTGCTCGAAGGCTTCGGCCTGACTCTCTTGCGGAAGACGGGCGATAAGGTTGGCATGGCTGGCGGTGATGCGTTCCTGGGTGAAGGCCTCAGCCACGGTGGGGATGAGTTGCAAGAGAGACAGACGAGCGTAGACATGGCTTGCGCTCTTGCCGGACTTCTCGACCAAGGCAGCTACGTCGTAGCCGGGGATGTCTAGCAAGCGTTGGAAACCCTGCGCCTCCTCGTATGGGTGAACGTCTACACGCTGGCTGTTCTCGACTAGCTGCCATTCAAGCGCCTTCGCATCGTCGACCTCGACGATACGGGCGGGAACGGAAAGCAGCTCGGTAAGCAGCGTGGCCCGGTAGCGTCTGGCCCCGGCAACGATTTCGAACCCTTTGTTGTTGGGTCGCACGGTGATCGGCTGAATCAGGCCGTTGTGCTTGATGGACTCTGCTAGTTCGTACAGCTTGGCCTCATCGAAGGTGCGGCGGGGGTTGGTGGTGGACTCGTGAATTTGGTCGATGGCGATGAACTGGAATGCGCTGCTATCCTGCATGGCTGCTCTCCTTGGCGGTTTGACTTGCGTTTGCGGTTGTGGAGCGGACTGGGAAGTAGCTCCGTCCCTAGGAAGTGGTGGTTAGCTTAGGTCGCTACTGCTCACGAAGGCATCAACTAGGTCTTGAGCCCTGAGCGCGTCATCCCATTCCTGAGCAAAGCGAGTGTGCCGTTGGTAGGTTTCTGTGTTGACGATGTAACGTCCATCAGCGATTAGACGCGAGTGCTGTTCGGTGCCAACGAAGTCATTACGCCAGTAGAAGGGATTGAGTAAGGACGAGCCGTCATCAGCTATTCCCAGCTCAAAAAGCATTTCTGGACGCCGCATCAGATCGCCGTTTTGTTCGCTGTAGTAGGCTTGCCAACTCGTCGATCACAAACCAGACCGGCTTCTGTCCCGGCTGAGGTGCAGTAAGCAGGCGCATGACGAGCAGATCAATCCACAGCGAGTGCAAGGGACGGAGCGTTTCCCGCTCTGCGGGGCGAGAGGTGATGAACACCCAACCTTTACGTTCTTTTGACCAAGTCCGGGCGTTCCAAGTGCCATTGGTTTGGGCTTTTTCAGGAAGAATGCGGAAGCATTTCGCAACCAAACCAAGCGACGCGAGGACGCCGGCTCGTTGCGGTCCTGCTTTGCGATCAATATAGAAGGACATCTCCGTACCCGCTACCAGAGTCTCCAACGTGTCGCTGTTCGCCATCCACTCGGCAAGCTGATGGGCAGTCGGTCCCTTCTTCAGAAGGTGAGCGAATATCTGGGCAGGCGTCTGGTGAAAGAACTCATCCTTCACATCCGTGGACGGCTGATAGAGCGAAGCCGCAATGGCGTCGGCCTCGGCATTCGAAGCCATCTCCTGCGCTGGTCCCCAATAGGGGCAACGCTCGTCGAGTGGGTTCAGAACGACATCTCCCCGCTTGCTATCGTAGAACCGCTGAAGATATTCGCAGGCGGGATCGTAGAGGATCGCGGAGTCTCCCCGCTCTCGAATCTGACGAAGGATTTGCATGATGAGCTGGGTCTTGCCGACGCCGGTATCACCCATGATCTGGAAGTGCTGTGCTTCTTTCCGCAGCGGAATCCGCATCATCTTTCCGAGTTCAGTCGTTTTCAAGCCGATGCCATCGCCCTTCTGCTGCCTATTGAATTCTTCCGGAGACAACATCTGAGGACCGCGCAAGATGCGCCCATACTTCATCTGTTTGAAGCGTCGTATGTCGCGCGGAATTGCGAACCAAAGCATCACAGCAAGGCAGGCTGTCCCTTCAATCAGGCTGACGGCGAAGAGCCTCAGCAAGCCTTCGTCTTCGTACACGGCGGTACGGAGCCAGCGGTGCATGGACACATCCGCTAGCTTCTCTGCTGGCCCTCGAAAGAACCAGCGATATCCCTGCAACTTGGCTACATCGGAAAGCTCAACCGGGAGTGTTTTCCCGTTAGGGAGAATGGTGGTGCCATCGGTAAAGTCCGCCGGAAGGGCGAGGCGTAGCTTGACCCTGCCATCTCCGAGATAGAGCAAACGATAGCTCTGGTGGGCCTTGAACGTACTCCCAACCTGCGAGCGAAGGTACTCGGTGATGTAGCTTTTCTGCAGAGGCGCGAGCGAGAAGTTGAGCCTTTGCCAGACGAAAAAGCAGGTGCATAGAAGTGCGGTAGCGAGAGCGGTATAGCTCAGAATTGGTACATGGGGAGGCCAGATAATGGTCTCCCTTCGTCCCCATTGGTTTGCCATGTCAAGACTCCTTCGGTGTTGCGGGTAGGTACTGTTGTTGGATCTCCTGAGCCACTTTCCTTTTGTCATTCCGGACAGTCGCGCTGATTCGTGCGAAGTCCTCGGGCGTAACCGGCTGGCCCATAGCCAGCGGCTTCAGCAGATTCAGGAGGATCATGCGCGTGGCAATGAGTTCCGTGAACAGCATGTCGTCCTGCGCGCGCTTGGCTTCGCGCAAGAGAACATCGCGCGACCAAGCCCGAACTGTCTTCCCTGCAGCAGCAGCGGCGTTGCCGAGCGCGGTCACTTCTGATTTGGTAAAACGGGTTGCCAAACTCTGACTTCTGGACTCAGGCCTTTGGTCTGATTGGGCATGACTTGAGATACCGACTGGTGTCTTCATCGCTGCTCCTTTCTGGCCGGTTCCAGTTGCAACCACCTTGGTTGCAACTGGAACCGCCGTGCCTCATAAGCTGTTCGGTTTCTGCATGCTTCCGTATGGAACCATTTCGCTGCTTTGCATGACCCTCCGAGGGATGGAGTGTCAACATTCTTCCGGTGCGCAGCACCGCAGTGGCTTTGCCCCGGAATGAAATGGAGGATCATGCGCTTTTCGCCTGCGATGATGGAGCGGCGACGGATGCTGGAACTGGCTTCTGAGACATAGGCTCAGGAGCCTCCGCAGCCGGGGCCTTGCGGATGCGCAGCGTGGAGACGACCTTCCGGGCTTCCGGAGTCTTCAGGAAGTCCTGGAAGTCACGGTCTTTGCTGAAGACATAGGCGAGGGCCTGTTCGACGACATCATCTGCGCAAGCGCGGATGAACGCGGCATACTGATCGACCTGCGTAGCGGTTGTGTCAGTGAGGCGAATGGATGCGCTGATCTGACGGGTTTGGACGACTTCAAGCAGTGGCATTGTGGTTCTCCTTGGGTTGGTGAATTGAGGCAAACTTGTGGCGGGCAATCATCCGCTGAGCCGTGGTCGCAATCTCACGTGCCCGCGACACGCAAATCAACTCAGGAATCTCATCGGAACGGCGGCGGACAAGCAGGGCGATCACGCTCTCGATAGCAGTTCCATCAAGGAGCGCGATTCGAGCAGATGCAAGGTCAACGGTGCGTTGCGCGTAGTAAAGAGGATTCGGCTTATCGGGACGCCGGTTCGCCAGTTCCAAGGTGAGCGCTATCGCATCATTGCCAAGCGTGAGTTGGCGAAGAGTCCATGCCCAATCCGCCTCGGAATCAGTGTGCTGTCCGCCCGAGGATTGAAGCGAGGTTTGACCGCCCAATGGAATTGCAATGCCTGCGAACTGACCAAGCCTGAAGTCACCCGGCTGCCAGACCGAATCATTGGGGTATTCAACGGTCACTGCATACGCGGGATCGTACTTGCGGTTTTCAAATCCTGGAATACGGAGAACTCTGTTGCGATCGGTGCAAGCGGGATCTCCACCGAAAGCCACTGCCAACAGCTTTAGCGTGGATTCCTGCTGGTCGAAGTCGTAGCCTTCGACGCGCCAAAAGACCTGGTATTTGTCACGCGATGTCGAGATGATGGTGCTCGGGGATGGAATCACTTCGGATGCGCGGAGCGCGGCCAGCCGGTTCTCACCATCCACGTCGATATCCAGATAGAGATGGCGGACTTCCGCGATGCTGTCTTTCGTCCGCTTGCGACTGCCGGGACGTAGCGGATTCACCGCAACGTAAACGTTGGCTCCGTTGACGTTCTCGTGCCGGAGCCAAGCAAGATGACGAGGCGCAAGCACCTGTTCCAGTCGAACAACGCGCTGGGTTGTCGCAAGCGGATTCTCACGTCTGAGTAACAGCGCAATCGTCTCGTCTGGCCGGAAGCATCGAGTTAGGAATTCCTCGGCAATCTTCGTGTTCATGGCGCGTCTCACAGGGCTGGAAGCCCGGCGTCAGCCGAGCTTCCGAGTTGACAGGAGGAAAGCGGCTTATGCGGCCGCTTCCAAAGAAAGCTGAGGTTCGTTCTCCTGCTCTTCCGCGGCAGCCTTCTCGGCCCGGTCCAGCTTGAGAATCGAGTTCACCCGGATCTCCCAGATGGTCTTCTTTTGGGCTGGCTTCTTGCCGACCTTCTTGGTCTCGTACTCCCGGCTGCGCAGTTCGCCTTCCACCTGCAAATGAGCACCCTTCTTCAGCGTGCCGGCGAACTCTGAGAGCTTGCCGAAGTTCACGCAACGGTGCCATTCGGTGTGCGAGATGTACTGACCATCCTTCTTGTAGGAACTGTTGGTTGCCAACGAGAGAGTGGTGAAGCTGCGGTTGTCATTGGTGCGAACTTCTGCGTCGTTGCCAAGGAAGCCGATGAGGGTGACTTTGTTTGAGTACATGGTGGTGGTCTCCGTTTTATTGAATTTCCCGTATCCTGCTCGGGTCACACCTGGCGAAGCCGAGCGAGAGGGCCCGGCTCCCAAGTGCCAAGCTCTGCATTTGCGGAGGGTCCGGCGAAGCTGGAAACCGTAACCCGAAGGGCGACGAAGTCGAAGCAGAAGAGCGCCGAGCCGCAGGGCGCCGGATAGCCCCGAAGCGTGACCCCGAGTAGAGGGCGGGATACGGAACGGCAGACTCCCTCTGTACCGAAGTCACTCTTTCGCTTCTCGGCGGCGAATGTTCGCCCAAACCGCTGCTCATCACTGCTGGCTAGAGTTCCTGGAAAGGACGGCCTTTCGCCACCGCCGTTGCGTTCTTCGCGGCTCTGGGACAGCACGCTGAAGGCATTTAGAGACAGGTGGGGCTGTGCAGCCGGATTGGGAGCATGAGGGTGCATCGGTAAGACCTCGATTCGGGTTTGGTTCTCTAGCTGGTCTAGGCGGCTGCCCGATAGACCTCTTCTGTCTGGAAGCTCTGGTCAGCGTGGCTGTAACCGCTCACGGTAATCAACTCGCGAACGCGACGCCGGCCTGTGTGGTCACGCTCGCAATAGAGCACGAAGTCGATGGCTTCTGCGGTCTCCGACCGCATGAAGGCATGGTTCAGATTTGGTCTGGCACTCAGCGCAAGATTGGATAGGCGATTCAGCGCGTCCCAAGCCGACTTGGCATGGATTGTGGAGAGTGTTCCGCCATGCCCCGTGTTCATCGCCTGCAGGAGGTCATAGCCGCATTCATTGCGGATTTCGCCAATGATGATTCGGTCGGGACGATGGCGTAGAGCAGCGGCCAAGAGTTCGCTTGGAGTGATGGCAACTTGCCCTGGAATCTCTTCTACTGCCTCCCAACGAACGGCGTTTGGATGAGCAACCTTCAGCTCCGCCGGTTGCTCGATGATAAGGAGCCGTTCGTTCTCTGGAATGTGGTCAAGGAACGCCTTCATCAGGGTCGTCTTGCCTGAGCCTGTTCCACCGCTGATGATGCCGTTCATCTTCTTGCCAATCAGCTCAACCACAGTGTCTCGCACATGCTTCGGCATACTGCCTGATCCAACTAGCTCATCGGTCGTATACCAGCGGTTGAATTTGCGGATGGTTAGGGTCGGGCCATTGATCGACGATGGCGCTCCAACGACGGCAACTCGGGAGCCGTCTGGCAGACGGGTATTGAGGATCGGATTCTGGGTCGTGAGGTCCTGGCCGAGGATGCGTGCGACGCGTTCAATCGCCGCTTGGAGTCGTTCGTTCGTATACGGGTTTGATAGAGGAATATGCTGCACGATGCCGCCCCGATCTGCATAAACACCAGTCGTCCCGTTGATCATGAGGTCTGAGATGGACGGGTCTAGCAGAAGCTCGCGAATTTCTTCGGGAAAGAACGGAAGAATCAGCTGGTAGCTCATCTCGGCTCTCCCGTCGCTGCCTGCGGCGCAAGGGGCGAAGCAGCAGCGTTAGCACCCGGCGCAATCGGATCAACGGACATCCGGTTCTCGTGGAACTCCGTGATGGTCAGACCGAGTGGATTGATCGTCTCGAATTGAGGAAAGATCCGGGCCTGATCGCTGACCTGCTTTGGGTTGAGGTAGTACGTCACGCTGAGAAGCCAATGCTCGGTCCTCGGCTCCCGTGAGTTCCGTGAGGCGTAGAGCTTGTCGATGGTCACGAGAGCCGTACCGCGAGCAATCGTTGCACCCTGAACCGTCTCCTCGGACATGGAGGTAATCGTTACGTTCTTGACCTCTACATCGCTCTGCTCAACCTGTCCCCCAATAACCTGCGAAACAAGGTGACTCTGGTTGTCCTGGCTCATCAGTTGCGAGGCGAGAGTCTGCGACAGGAAGTAGTAGTTCAGCGGATACTTCTTGGCAATCGTCTCGCGGGCGATGGTGTAGCGATAGTTCGCCCAATCGGTCAGGTAAGTACGGACCTCACCCTCACGGGGACTGTAGTTTAGGTCGGTGTATTGAATCGCCTGAGCGCGCCCCATCTCGTCAATTCGGATGTACCGAATCGCGATCGGCCGATGAGCCAAAGATAGGATTATGCCGAACGCTCCTAACAGTAGGATCGTCTCCGCTCCGATCACAAATCGGCTTAGCTTCCGCTCGGCATAGTGTGAAGAGTAGACCTCGTTGCCGATCTCGTCAGTCAAGATGGACTGCTGCGGAGTTAGCGGCATTTCAGCGTGTAGAGTGTGGCTGGACATGAGGGGCCCGATTCCTTTCATTGACTGCGTTGAGAACAACTCCGGCGTAGACGAACGCGGCGACTACCAAGCCGACCAAAAGAAGCCACAGGACCGGTCGCAAGATCCGTCCGATGCCTGTTGCCCGGCCAAAGAAATACCCAAACAGAAAATCCCACATAAGCTCACGCTCCTCCGGCCCTTATGGCCACTGTTGCCAGTCCCGCTCCTACGTCCGCCGCTCTTGAAGCCAGCCCAGCTGCTCCTCCAAAGATGGCCTGGGTCATGCTCGGAATGAAGAGCATGTTGATGATGAACGCGATGAATACCATCGTGCAGGGGATGAGGTTTGCAAGCCACATCTCCATCGAATAGTTGCCGTTGAAGGTCTGTTGAATAAAGGCATTCAAGAATCCCGCCCATACGAAGATGAAGGCCGCTGCGACTGCCCGGATCATGGCAAAGCTGATGAGCACATCCAGGAAACTGAAGAATTTAGCTCGGAAAGTTCTTGTCATCAGTAAGGGCACGAAAATCGGTCCGAACAGTGCCGTCACTCCATAAAGGATAAAGGCGCTGCAGTTGATGAGGAATAGGATCGCGGAAGCAAGACCCAGGAGGGCCTGCACAAAGAAATAGCAGAGGATTTGAACGGGTGCCGTAATACTCGGCATTGACGTGTTGTCGCCCGCAGTTTTGAGCAACTGGAGCAACGAATCGAGGGAGCTTTGATCGAACGCGACGACCATCGCCTGGGCGATATAGGAAAAGAAGTGGTTGATGCCAAAGCTCGCGCCGGGGAACGGGGCAACCCAGTAGTTTTCCAGCAGACAGCAGATGATGAGTTGGAGCAGGAACTTCGTTAGGTCGCCCGCACGAACCTGATGATTGTGAAGCCGAAACGTCATGCTGGACGTGTTCCAGTTCACGACCATATTGACGAGGGTGAAAAGCGCGATGCAGCTTAGCTCCGTCATGCCTAGCTGAGTGAGAGCTCCACCATTCTGCGTTGTGAGGTTGGTCAGGTTGTTGGTGAACACATACAGCCAGTCGACGCCAGAGCTTGCGCTGGGAAGGGCCTGTGCTAACAACACAATGGAAGCCATGACAATGTCGCTCTCAGGGGTTCTCGGTTATGGTTTATGGGATGTAGGTCTTCCAGGTCTTACCTTCCTGGGCTGCAGCGGTGTTGTGCCGTTTTTTGTCCGCCTCGACCTGCTGCCGAAATGCTTCGTCTCGTTTCTTTTGCTCCTGAGCGTGGTTGTGTTGTTGCTGAAGAATTGCGGCGGCTTTGGCGGCTGCTTTCTCCGATTGATTGCGGTGATAAAGGACGGCACCCCCAATGACGGTCAGTGCCGCAAGAATTGCAAGGAGAAGCTTCGTATTGATTGCGTTCAGCATTGGGTCTCCAAGTTAGGGCAGGTACGTCCGCCAGGTACTGCCTTCATTCGCCGCACTCGTGTCATTTGCGGCCCGTTCTGCCTGAACCGCCGCCGCCGTGTTCAAGTCCTGTGCGGTGGCATTCCGCTGTTGCATGTTCGCCACGGTCATCTGCGAGGCAAGGCAAACCTGCATGGCCGCCTGGGACTGCATCTCCGACAACTGTTGAGCCTGAGCCGCGTTCAAAAGGTTCAACTGCTGCACCTCACTGTTCGTCGCTGACGTGGCATCGAACTGCTGCTGCGAAAGCGCGCTGTTTGCGGTTGCGTTCTGGCCGCGCGTCGCCCGGTACTGTCCGACTGCCGTTAGGCAGTCCGGCGAGACCGAATCGGACATCTCGACCATGGCAAGCTGGGAAAGTTGTGCGCTGTTCCCGACAGCCTGACCTTGGAGGTAGGTGCTGGTGGTGCTGCTCACCGGGACACTGGCCGTCTTCCAAGCCATCGTCGAGGCACTCGGCTCGTTGGTATTGAGGGCGATGCTCATCCCATTCGTCTCCCCGAACATATTGGCGACGTTTGCGCTCTTGAGAGCATTGAGCGTCGTCTGCCACTGCTGCTTGAAGGAAAAGTGGGTGACGTTGTTCTCGATGGTCTTGAACTGGTTGAGGGCGGTCGTCGCTTGTGAGACGAGGCTGGCGTAGCTCGTCGGATCAAAGACGATATCGCCGATGCCGAAGAGCGCAAAACTCGGCGTAGCCGTCGCAAGCAATAGGCCGCCTGCTATCAGGTACTTCTTCCGATTTTTCAGATTGAACTTCATAACGGCTCCTGAAGGGTTAGGGTTGGTTGCACTCAGAGCAGGTGGGGTCCATCCGCTCCGAAAGCTTGTTGAAACTGGTCGCTACTCGATGCGGGAACCGCGTTACATCACCGACCAACTCAACGAAGCTCGGAACGTCTTTCAGAGTTTCCGAAACGGACGTATGAGCGAGGCCACAGGCGAGGGTGGTTGCAAGCACCGCGACGGCTGGGATGTGGCCCTTCAGGATGCCGCTCTTCATGGTGTTCTCCAGCGACGCCGTCACAGGGTCGGATCGACGCGATGTTCTGCGTAAGACGGGATGAGGATGTCCGTGCCGATGTACACGCGGGCACGGGAGCCTTCCTTGAGCGTGATGACCGGCAAGCGATTGAGGAAGTGATTAAGGATCTGTTCACCCTCGGTGGCGGATTGCGCCGAGATGCCATTCCGTATCTGGGTCGATGGGGATAGGACGCTTCCGTTGTTGCCGATTTGGGCAAGTCCGCCTAAGCCTGCCACCGCCGCCGCCGCCGCGAATGCCTGCAAGTAGCCGTGGTCCACTTTCGTCGCAAGGCCAGTGGTACCTACAGGATCGAGACCGACATACTTGTCTAACTGGATCGAGAACCCATCCGGGCACACGGCACGATGGAACGTGACGAACATCTTCCGCTGCTGGGCGTTGCCGACACTCTGGACTGTCCCAATCAAGCGAGTCCCTTGCGGCATGAGGAGTTGCTGATGGTCGTGGGAATAGTAGTCCGTGGTGAGCATGATGAGAATCGGCCCGGCCAATCCACCGTCAATGTGATTCGTGACGACGCCTTCAAAGACCGTTCCCTCGAAGACCCTGTACAGTCGGCCTTGATAGCCGTCGAAATCATAGGGAGCCATCGGGTCTGTCTTGGCCGCTGATTTGGGTTGCTGCTGTTCGGCAGGCTTCGGCACCTCGGGCGCGGTGGGGGCGATGGCCTCCCCTGACGCCTTAGAGGACGCCTCCTCTCGCTCTCCAAGCACAGCGATAGTCTGCGGCACAGCGGGAGCGGCGACACTGGGGTGACTAAAGTCAATGGCAACGGTATCGCTGTTTAAGGCGTCCTGATGCAGCTTCTCGCGCTCCAGAGTCTTCTGTTTCGCTTCTGCCTGAGCTTGGGAGACATTCGAGGTTTGCTTGGGAGCGTTCGGGCTGTCGCCGTAGATGGCCTCCCGCTGTGCGACGGTCATCCTGGGTGTCCCATCCGCTTCGGGACCGGGCACGGCCTGCTGTTGCTGAAGCTGCTGCATCTCGGCCGCAAGCTCCTGTTGACGCTGCCGGTCGTCGGCATCCTTGCGAGCCTGCATCTGCTGCTGGGTCTCGAAGCTCGTAACCTGCTGCGGGTTAGCGGTCGATGGCCTCATGGGCAACGCACTTTGCGGTGCGGATTTCTTCTTTCCGCTGACGAGGCTGGACACGTTTGCGATACCGATCAGCGCGACGATGGCAATCAGCGCGATGACGACAGGCGTGCTCTTCTTGAGCGGTCCAATAGCCTCACGCTGCACCGGGACGGTAGCGGGCGGATTTTCATTGATTTCGTGCATGGCTAGTTTTTCTCCTCGGTGCGGTGGAAGTCTACACGCTTCTTGCCAATCGTGAGATAGCCGTTGTCGAGCTGCTTGGGCACGGTATACAGGCCGGCGCTGTAGTCGAAGTTGATGAGCGAGCCTTTGCCGTCTTTCAGCTCATAGAGCGCAGGCGTCTCCTGGAACTGGCCTCGCAGATAGGTGAACTTGTCATCACGCCATATTTGCTGCAGGCCGAGTTCTTTGGCCTTCTTCGCGTCCCACGCGTAGTCAAAATGGAGGCTACCGGGATATTGGCTCCGGTACGTCTCGGCCTTAGTCGCTTCCGCCTTCACCTCACCGGTCTGCGCGGCCTTTGCTGCCGCTGCCTCCTGTTTGGCCTTCTCCAACTCGGCGGCAGGCACGAAGACAGGCATGTCCGTCAGTCTGTCCTTCGCAGCCTTGTCGCCGGGAACGATGAAGACCTTCGAATCGAAGTGGCCATCAGCTTCGCTTGAGATCTCTTGAAGCTGCAGGGTGTACTCGTTGCCATGGTCCGAAACAATGTGGATGTCGGTCGTCGCATTCGCGAGCTTCGGCTTGACGCTGATGAACCGACTGGCAACGTGCCCTGCATCGAATACCCAGTCCACGGTGTCACCACCGAACACGGTTGCGATCTTCTCCTCGGTCGGAAGCAGAATGAGGGTCGATTGTAGGAGACCGGCGCGGATCACGGGCGGCGTCTGCGCCTCGGAGACCGTGACCAAGCGCGGAGCGTTCGGCTGGAGGTGGTGTGGATCGGGAGGGGTGGAGGCCCGGACGAGCCCACAGGCCAGCGAGAGAAGAGATGTAACGGCGAGGATCATAGGCGGTTTCATAAGGTCCCTTTGGTCGTGTATTGGATTACTTACATAGCCTCGCCCTGGGCGAAGCGAGCGATGCCCTCAGAGAGTCCGTACTTCTCGATCAGCTTCGACCGGCGTACCCGGTCCTTCGGCTTGGTCGAAAACGTCGCGTAGCTGCGGCTGTCGAGGTTCAGGGTGACGACCTTCGTCAGCCCGTCACGCCGCATGTAGAGCCCTTCGCGGTCCTGCAGGCTCTCAAAAAGAGCGAGTTGCTGCTCATTCATCTTGAAGAGCTCGGCATACCGTTTCCGGTTGAACGTCGCGTCCTTGAGAAACAGAAAGGACGTGCAGGAGTTCACGATGCTATCGGCATTCGCTCCGAGGTCATCCGCTGACTGGCCGATCATCGTCACACCGCCAAGGTTCTTACGAACGGTCTTAATGGACGCGAGCGCGCCGTCGAGCAACTGCTTGTTCCTCATCGAAGAGAAGATCTCTTCGATCAGGATGTGTTTCGGAACTCCCAGATTGGCCGGGTTGTACAGCACGTCATTGATTCGCCGTAGCAACCAGACCATCAGGGGTTCGACCAGGTCGGCATATTGTTCGTTGTTCACACCTTGGAAGTCGAAGCACTGGAGGCGGGAGAGCGAAAGGCTGTCTTCCACATTGTCGAAGACGGCGTTGTAGATGCCCTTGCCAACCCACTTCGACAGGTAGCGGTCAAGCTTCTTGGGGAGAAAGAGATTCGAGAGCCGACGATTGGCTGTGTCGAGCAGGTACATATCCTGCACGGCCTTATGGATTACGTCGTCGTCTTCGGGATCCAGTTCAGCGCCCCCGTTTGTCAGCAGCAACTTGACGAAGGAGTACAGGAACTTGATGTTGGTCTCGGTCGGCTCCAGCGCGAACGGATTGACATGCGGACCGTCCTTCCCGACTCGATCGACCTTGCCGCCATAGAGCTCGACGACGCTCTCGTAGCTGCCGCCGATGTCGAAGATGAAGGTGAAGCCGCCGTACTTCTGTTCAAGAGAAATGATCTGGTTGCCGTGGACGGACTTGCCTGTGCCGGTCGGGCCGATGATGAGCATGACCCGAACGCCGTCCACATATACGTCCTGAAAGAACGGCGTCCGTGTGCGCGTCTCGAAGATGTTCAGGTATTCGCTGTC
Organism: Tunturibacter gelidoferens; assembly: GCF_040358255.1. Classification (NCBI taxonomy): domain Bacteria; kingdom Pseudomonadati; phylum Acidobacteriota; class Terriglobia; order Terriglobales; family Acidobacteriaceae; genus Tunturiibacter; species Tunturiibacter gelidiferens. The sequence goes on along the minus strand of NZ_CP132938.1, from coordinate 3,428,910 downwards.
GAGGTCCTCGGAGTGCGGATGCCCGATGTGCGGCGCGAATACAGAGGAGAGACGCGCATGGTGATCCTCGGCCAGCCACATGGGGAAGACGTTGAACTTGTGATTGCCGGGGAACATCGCGTAGAACGCGGACAGGTTCCCAAGAGTCTCCTCCATGACCTGAGCGTGAGCATCGACGAAGACGCGATGCACAGCGGGAGCGATCCCGCGAAGCTGCTCGGGGCTACGAGCGGCGAGCAACAGCCGAAGTGAGAACTCGCCCTGCGCCTTCTTGTCGAGCGAACGGATGACATCGCTGAGATCGTCTACGTTGTTATTGGCGGCCTTGGCTCCGGCGCCCGTCTCCAGCGAGGCCGTGTCACGCCCACTCATTACGCGCGTTAGCACGCCGACTTTGAAAAACGAGATGAACTTCTCCTGCGCGTCGATCTCACTGCGAGCTGCGGAAGCGGACTTCACCCGCCATGTCGTACACAGAACACTGTCACAGTCGAGCGTGAGCAAATTGGAGAAGAGGTACGGGCGCGATGCCTCCGGCGTCGTCTTCAACGAAAACATCTGGACGTGCCGCCTGCCGATCTGTACGTGGTCGCTGTGCCACGCCACCGGGCTCTTCACGATCTGCCGATCTACGCCAGTATCGCTGCGGAGTCCGTCCTGGCCAGCCCACTCCTCCAGATTGAATAAGTAGCTAAAGAACTGGAAGGTTTCATTCTTCCTAAGCAGTCTCAATCCAAGCGAGTTGCCGAGATGCCCCTCCAGTAAGGTTGCTGCCTTCTCGAGATCTGAGAGCATCCGCGATGTCTCGACGGCATTCTCCTTCGGCTTCCGCTCGAAGGACTTGGCCTGCGCCGGTTCCAGCGTCAAACACCAGTGAAGGTCAATTCGGCGAAAGGCGGCGCTCTTGTTCAAGAACGCGAGACGGTCGCTCACGAAAGTCTCCGTCGCTTCGTTTGTGTACTGCTTCCGCCGAGGAAGATCGAACCCGGACATCACGCGCGTGTACTGATAGAGGCACGAACCTTCAGGAAGTCCGCGCAATGCTCCCTCGATGGAACGGACACGCGATTCCAGCTCCAGGTCAGTCAATCCCTCTTCATCCAAGCCGGTCAGGGAGAAGAGGTAGCCGTAGCCTCCGCCCTTGAGCGCAAAGATGTTCGGCCCAACGAAGCGTGAGATCGGAACGATGCTGGACGCAGCTCCAGCTTTCGCAAACCACGGAGTGTGTTTGAGCTGTTCAGTATTTGCGGGGGTCATAGTAGCTCTTCTGGCTGAGGCTAAGTCCCCAGAGTTGGAACATCTTCGGGTGATTGCGGACCATGAGCCATGCGCCGCCTGCGAGTGTTGGGAAGGCGAGGATCGCCAGCATCCGGAACCCAACGAGGAAAACCGTTACGCAGACGAACACAATCGCCATCCACGCTGAGAGATCGAGTCCGAGCTTGGCTCTCGGCCTGTTCAACGCTTGATTGATCGGTAGCGGTTCTCCCCGCCTGGTCGCATGCATGGCAACCCCTACATCGACTGCCCGGTGAGTGAACCAATCCAGCCCGCGCCCCAGCCGAGAACGCCAGCACCAAACAGCGCGCCGAAGAGACCGGGAATGGCATCCTGAAAGCGACCGCTCATCATCCGGATTCCGGCGAAGATAAGGCCGCCGAAACAGATAACCGCGCCCGCGTAGATCGCAAAGGTCTTGAAGGTGCCCATAAGGGTCTGGGCGCCAGAGAAGTCCATCGTTCCCTGTGCGTGAGCAACAGTCGCGAAGGTGAGAGCAAATAGGGTTGGAGCCAACACGCGAACCGCGTGGGCCAAAGATTGCTTTGAGAATTGTGTAGCCTTGCGGTTGGCGAGATAGTTTTGGCGGGGAACGGCGTGGCTTTCGTGATGCATGGTAACCTCCAGCAACGGTCTATTCAATTGCGATAGCGAGACCTTAGAGGCAGCCGAAGCCGCGCGTCCAATGACTTTCCCGGCTTTACTTATGCGGTTCGCGCATAAGAAGCATGAGGGCACATCTGGACTATGCAGTATTTTGGAGGCTCTTGCGCGCAGGGGAGGACTCTTGGAGTCCTAACTTCTCAAACCTTTCGACGGACGTGAATCAGCCCCGTCGGAATGAAAAGGTGGTTCGATCCATGGAGTGAACAGATACGAATGTTTTGGCTTTGGAGCGCGGACTTTGGAATCAGCCGATGCGGTTTTGCTGCTGGATGACGAGGCAGTGTGCCATCAAGTCTTCAAACGTCTCGGTATCGTCAAGCAGCAGTCCATCGGCAATCGTCCGTTGGTAGTCTTCGCTCATGGCATCGTAAGCTCTTCTTTCCGGAACCAATTTCAAACCCGTTCGGATTGCGTCAAGCTAGTCGATCCGCTGGCCTTCGGAGTCTTTTATCAACGAAGAATGCGTTCTTGTGAACGGCGGCCGCTTCCGCAACATCTGTCAGCCGGATCTTCTCGAAAAAGGGGACCGCAGCTCAGGTGTAGTGTCTGCAGGGTGGACAGGGGTTGAGTGAACGCTTTTCAAGACACTTCCATGACCCTCGCTCGACTGGAGGCTATCTAGCCTCTGCTATAGAAGCCAAAGATTCATGACTCGCGGAGTCGCGCTGGGAAACTCCAGTTCAGGAAGAGACTCTTCGAGGTCGCACCGGACGGGCGGGATGGTGCTTGGCTCGCCGGTGGATCGCGCTCCGAATTCGAGTTTGACTCTCGGCAGAGCATAGCGCGAAACTGCCGTCACAGGAGGGTAGTCGATGAAGATGCAATCTTCGGTGATGCCGCAGGTTCCAAGCCCGACCTTTTCAAGTCCTGCTTGAACGATCAGTTAAGCATGATCCTTGATCCACGTTGGTAGGAGCTCGTCGCATATTTGTGGCGGACGACCGGAAGCCGCCGCTCCGGCAGTCAGGGCGGAGATGTCCCAGATCACGCCGGGGCTTTCTTACCTCCGCGCCAGTATCGAAGACCAAGTCGGCTACGCCAGTGGCCGTGGAATCTTCCCTGTGCCGATTAGGGTTGACTGCAACTGATATCTGCTGTAAATATTCCCTGTTAGGTACAACTTGCAGTCACCTGAAGATTGGGTGGCCGGTCGGCCAGGGATCAGGAGCCATACATGCCCGGAATCAACGATCAGGGATATCTGCAGCGATTCAAATGGGACGTATTTCTGAGTCACGGCTGGGCAGGAAACGAGGATGTCTACGCCGGCGACCGGGCGTTTATGACAGCGTTACAGAAGGAACTCGAACTAATACTCCGAGAGCGCGTACATAAGTCGGTCCAAGTGTTCCTCGACAATCAGCTCCCGTACCATGATATCGCCGAGGATAAGCTCAGGGAAGAAGTCCGGCGGTCGGCAACCCTCGTTGCGATCACTTCTCCCGCATTCTGTTCCTCCGACAGCTATTGTCGGAAAGAGCTGAAGTGGTTCTGCGACGGGCCGCGCCCAATCTCCACAAGAGGTCCTAAGATAGCCCGGCGATTGTTTCGGGTGATCCGGCGACCCGTTCCCGGCGACCCCGTCAGGATCGTGGACCCCCGGAATCAGGATCCGGCCGACATGGTTCCGGACGTGATAGCTGGACATATTCCATATATTTTCTACAAGCCCGACCCGCAGAGTCCTGGGGACACGATTCCTTATAACGCAGGAGGCTTGGATCAAGAAGACGGATTCAGGAAGCTGGTGAGCGATCTGAGCTCTTTCCTTAAAGAGCAAAAGATTACTCAAGTAAATAATCCTGCCCGAACCGTCTTTCTGGCAGAGACGACTGCAGGAATCGCTGAAGGACGCGTGCGTGGGGAGCTTCTTAGGCATGAAATTGTCTCTCTGTTTCCGACGCCGGCTTTACCTGAAAGGGAATGGGTCCGTCAGGTCGAAGAACTGCTTGAGCAATGCGACTGTTCCATCCACCTTGTGGATCCGGACGCGGAGCATACTCCACCACTAGGTTGGACGCGTTCTGTGTTCGAACGACAACTCATCTCGGCAATGTCAATCAGAAGGAAGGGGTTTAGGGTGTTTCTGTGGTGTAGCCCTGCGAAAAAGGTAAGGCATCCCGCGCTGGCATCACTTCTGGAGCGCGCCCGCAAACCGTCCAACGGAGGACCGGTGCGCAACATCAAAACTAGCCTCGAAAAGTTCGCATACGACATCGAACCCCTAGTTTTGGAGGATCCGTCCTCCGAACAAAAACCGATCGCGAAAACTGGGGCAAAACTAGTATTTGTGCAATGTGCCGAGCGCGACGTCGACAAACTGATGCCGCAATTCCTCAGAATGATCGATTGGGGAATCGAAATTCGTACTCCTTGGTTCTTGGCTCCGGGCAACTCGGCTGACGAGAGGTCCCTTGCACAATCCGACAGTACCGTCATCTACTGGGGTAGCTTTGGAGAGCAACTGATTTATCAGTTGTGCGATAAGACCATCCAACAACTGGGGGACGCGTCGGCTACTAAGGGCCGTGTCCTCGGTGTCGATCCTCCCGACGAACCTATTCGCTTGACAAGGGGCCATCCGGACTTCACGAAAATCGCCTTCCCGGCTCCTCCCGGCAGTAAAGATGAGCAGAGGTTGAAAGCTATTCTCCTGCAATAACCGCTCCGAGGCATTTTCGTGAATCCTTATCCCGGACTGCGTTCCTTTGAGCGCGAAGAGAGCTCGATATTCTTTGGGCAGGATCGAACGAGAGACGCCCTCTTGAAGCGCCTTTTGGACGGGCGCTTCGTTGCCGTCCTAGGCGATTCCGGCTGTGGTAAATCATCGCTGGTGCGGGCGGGCCTGCTCCCGTTACTGCTGCCTTTTGAGGACGGCCCCCATGTATCGTGGAAGGCAATTGAACTCCGGCCGGAGCAGAGCCCAATTCGGAACCTGGCTTCGGCACTCGCCCGGTTATCCAACTTAGACCCAGGGCCCCTGCACGCTGATTATGAAGCGAGATTGCGATGCGGTCCAGAGGCTGTTGTCGAGATCATCGAGGATCTGAGAAAAACATCGACATTTCATCGCCCGAGTAAAGGCACAGAAGACACGTCCGTGTACCAGCAAAAATCCTTATTACTCTTTGTCGACCAGTTCGAAGAAATGTTTACTTTTGCGGGGAACCCGGCAGCGGGAAACGCAATTGACCCGTCGGATGAAGCGGCGCTTTTCGTGAAGCTTCTGATCAAAGCGGCTGACGATCCCGATTCGCTATGCTTCGTCCTTATAACTATGCGGTCTGAATATCTGGGTCAGGCGTCACAGTTTTCCGGCTTGGCTGAGAAGATCAGCGATGGATTGTTTCTGCTGCCGCGTATGGGGCGCGTGCAATGCGAGGAGGCCATCGTAAAGCCGGCGATGGCGCGCGGCATCCATTTCTCGCAATTCGTGGTCCAGCGCCTCCTAAACGAGACCGGTGATCGCGAAGATGGACTGCCACTCCTGCAGCATGCGCTGAGACGCATGTGGGACCAGGGTTACGGGCGTGAAGTGGAAACTGATCCGGAAAATGGCGAAGCCGCAGTGAATTCCTCACTCCATGGCGCACCCGAAGAACTACAAGGAGACTTTGTAGAGAGGAGTGCAAACGGAAATCCAGACTCCATCATTCGAAACCTCGACGACGATGAGCGGAACGGCGAGGATTACGGCGGTGAAGTAGAGCCAAATCAGCAGGATCAGGAAGACGAGGTAAATCTATTACCGGATGGCGCACCAGAAGAAGAAGCAGGAGACTTCGTCAAGTGGAGTCTGAACGAGAATCTAGACTCTATTCTTTTAAAGCTTAACGGCGATGAGCAAAGGCTCTCAGCCAAGGTATTCAAATTGCTTGGCGATCGCAACCTGAAAGGACTCCCCATCCGCACGCAAAGGAAGTGGAGCATCGTCTGCCAGGTTGAAGCCGATCGAAACAAGCTCCAACGAGTCGTGGACGCCTTCCGCGACAACGACTGTGGGCGAACGTTCCTCGTTCCCTCGATACAGAAAAAGAGGGTGCTCGATCCCGAGGACGCGCTCGACATCTCACACGAAGTCCTGTTGCGCCAGTGGAAACAGTATCGTGTATGGCTGGACGAGGAAGCCGAGGACGCACGTCAATATATTTGGCTGGCCGATGAGTGTGATGATTTCGCACAAGGGAGAGGTCAGCTGCTGGCCGGGCCAAAGCTGCACGCCCTGAAGGATTGGAAGTCGAAGTTCGGTCCGACTCGGGCGTGGGCTCAACGATACAAGGGGCCTCCAAATATTGTTCTTGAACGTGATCGGCGGGATTTCGCGGCGACGATGGAGTTTCTCCACAAGAGTGTGGTGAACGAGCGACTCCTCAAGATGCGAGACGCCAAGAAAGATCGGCTCGAGAAAGAGCGTATTGCCGAGGAGCAACGGCTAGAGCAGGAGCGCATCGCGACGGAAGAACAGCTAGAGCAGGAGCGCATTGATGAAGCGCGTTTGATAACCATTCGCAAGTGGCGCGCGATCGGGATCGGTGCGGCGGTCGTCCTGCTTGTGGTTGCTGGCTTTTCGTGGCACTCTGCCAAGATGTCACATGTCACCACGGAACTCGTAACTGATATCGAAGCGGCCAACAATCCCCATTCCCTAATTGACGAACGCGCAGACAGAGCGCGCCATGCGCATCTACTGGCGGAAGCGTTGCCCTGGGGCCGCGACTTGGAAGCCCGGATTCCGCTCGACGAGTGGGAACTCTTAAGCGTATCCTCCACGCTTTCCACTGAAACGCCAAGGGTTCCTTCCGAGAGAAAGAACGAGCCTGGAATGTCGCCTAGTGAACACACAAGGGCAAATTCGACGAATGTTGCGCAAAGTAAGGAAAGTGACAAGACCGCAATTGCGTATGACGGGCAGATTGAGATACTTACAGGCGTCGAAAAGAATACGATCATCCCTTTGCCAATGGTCGACCGTGTGCTCTTCGGTCCTCACGACAAATATCTGGTCGTTACTAAAAAGAATACGCAAGTTGACCCAACTCTTTCTCAACTCCTTTCCATCGCTTTGCCGAGCAAAGATATGCGCGGCGAACCTGTTCCGGTGCATCTTGCCGACTTGAAGGGTCCGGTGAAGGCGATGGCGTTCGTTGAGCCGTCGAACCGTTTGGCCGTCGTGACCTCGGAAGGTCTCGCTCTTTATGATGGATCGTCCGTGGATCAAACCCGACGGCTCGAATCCACCTATTGCTCCCTCCAGAAAGCGGAGGTCGACGTAGCTCAGTTCAGCGACAAGGGTGACGAGTTATTTCTTTCTTACCTTAACGGTTGTTTGGAGACTATCAAGCTGTCTCCCAATGGCGAGACCCAAGTGACAAGGAGAGCTAGACTGGTCGACCAGAACTTTCCGGACTATCCAGTTTCGGTGAAGGCCGCCGCGTTCATTTTCAATGAGATTTTGATTCTCGGCGATTCGCATGGTCGAATCCAGGCGGAATGCGTCAATGACGTGGATCCGACTACACCGACACGCACACCGATTGGAGACTCGAATCAACTCTCAACTGCGGTCGCTTCGTTGACCGTTGGAGGAAAAAACATCGCAGCCGGGAGTCGAACTGGGGATGGTTTCGTGTTCAAGGAGCGAAACGTACAAACGAATTTGCCGAAGCCACAAAAAGCGCAGAAACCACGACCCATGCCATGCCTAATACCTGACTACGACACGTATCCAATTCCTCACGACGCGCAGGTTTCGTGGCTGCGATTCTCGAACGAAAATGATTATCTTGTGACCCTTAGCACGGATCAGCATCTCAGGAGATTTAATATCGAAACAGGCCGGGAGGTATACCGCGGTCGATCGAAAGACGTCCCGCTCATCTATGCGGCTCAGTTGCGTCTGAGTGAGGCTCAACTGCCCCCTATCAAGGATCAATTCAAGGACCAATGGCTCTTGGTTAACGAAAAGGGCTCTGCCACGGCGGCTATTGTGGCACCCAGCAATGTGGTCACCCGCCAAGTGATAGGCAATTGCCCCAACAACCAAACCTTGTCACCTGTCGGCCCCTCACCCGTAGGCCCGGATGGCCGTCTCGCCTGGAGCTGCGCCGGAACGGTAAAAGTGAGCCCACCGCCAGATTGCCAGTCCGTCGCGACGAACCAAGGTACGCGACAGACGCCGGTGCCTTGTCCTGCAAAGGGAAACACCAATGAGCCGCTTAAGATCGGTCAAGGCGAGCAACATGACGCAGCACTTCGAGGGCAATCTCTAAACAACTCTACGAAGAAAATCGGCACGGCAAATACTGTTCTGCAATTGGCCGTGGGCAAGGATTCGCTTACCTGGGTTGAATTGATCGGCGCGCCCGGTTCCATCAACTCCATTCAGGTCCATCGTCGACAATTTCGCTCTGGTAAGGAAGATAAGCCCGCGCCATGGACCTTTCCTGAAGAGATCGCGCGGCCGGGTCGGCCGATCATCTCCATGAGCGAAGACGGAAGGTACCTTGCTGCGGCATGGGCCCAAAACAAACAACAATGGCAGATTTGGAGGTTTGATACGGGGACAGCTGGAGACGTGGCATTGGACCGCAAGAAACTTATCGGAAGTTGGGCAGCGACTGGATGTAATACCATTACGGCGCTGGCGGTTGCGCCGGACGGGAAAGTTGCGGCGGGGTCCTGCAAGGGCGAAATCATGGTGTGGGACCCAAAAACAGTCATCAATAAAATAGACGATTATCAAGATTCAACCTCGACCCCCAGTTGGGTCAACTCGTTGGCAGTCCCCGCAGGGAATGAAAATGATCTGACCGGCCGCGAGCAGATCGTCCTGCTGGCATTCACCCGGGCGTACGATTCCGAACACCTGATCACTGTCCAACTCGACGGCCACATCGCAAGGTTCGGGTCGCATGACCTAAAAAAAGGACTTCAGTTGGAGAATCGACAGCAAGTGCCTGCCAATCCGGAACGGATATTTTCAGGCTATCACCCCGAGCCAGCAGATTTAGGGAAGCCAGAGTCGTTTGCCGTTGCTTGGCAGAAACAAGCGATGTTTTTCGCGGAGCCGGAAGAAGCGGCCCTCGGTCCGGGCGTCCTCATGAACGCAGATGGACCCGTCTTCGGTGTGAAGTTCAACGTTGGCGAGAAGCAACTCGGCGGGTTTCCCATCCAGGTAATCACTACTGTCCTGGTACACGGCCGCCTGGAAGAGGCCACATGGAGCCTTATTCCAGATTTCTACGCTGGTAAAATCGAGGCTAGTAAGCAAGATCAAGGTTCAACTTCGCTTCGGCTCCTGCGAGCTTGGAGAACTCTGAATCTGCCTTGAAGCCGCAAGTGTCAGGTATTTTGGACTCCTAAACGTCTTGTGCAGTTCGATCACTTGGATTCAATGGGCTGCGGGATGGTGAAATGTCAGTTTGGCTGGAGGTCACTCAGACGGCTAGCATTCTTGCTGCCAGATCGACTCGTGTCTGCGGCGCGTACAGCGCAGGGATCACTAAGGATGCGCCGCTGAGATCTTCCGAGGTCGAGAGTATCAAATCCTGGATGCTAAACTCTCTCGTTCGCGCGGGCATGGATATGTCGCCCGTGGATCGCACCAAGGTCACTTTGTGCGAGGGCGGATAGAACATCGTCAAGTATGCCACCAGTTGCGCAAGCGAACTGCCGTCTCGCCGCTCACTGTAGTGCGTCCGGAACGAGCCGAACGTGCCCATTTGCAATAATAAGACGGCGGCGGTGAGAACTGGCCTTATTTCGCTAACGAGCATCCAAGAGGCCTCGTAGATTTGGAATGCGGGAGCCATGTCAACCCGCAGGTCGCACAGTATCGTGTCGAGGGACGATATCCCTGGGATGACCTCTAATTTGATTCCGAGACCGGGTGCGTGTTGCACCAACTCCTGCGACACGCTGTCATAACACATGGGATTTCCATAGGTAGCATAGCCGATGCTGGCACCGCTGGAACACGCTCTGAGGATCATTTGAGCTGCTGTTTCGTAATTGTCGCCCCGAGGAACATTTTCTTTGTACAGACGTAGCAGGTTGACGACGCTGATATTGGCATGAGCCGCTGCCGGCAACCAGAGCAACGTCGGTTCCTGCACGATCGAGAATATCTTAGTGCAGGCTGACAGAGCCCGCTGCGCTTGGAGCGTGACGTGATCCGGGACGATGACGCCTAGTCCGACAATGACGACTTTGCCACCTGGGCTGTTGCCACTCATGTGAGCCTCGCGACTGAATGTCTGCGCGAACGCCAGCAATGACTCAGCGCTCGCAATTTGTCAACTCAGTATAGCTATCTCATCCGGTCGATGACTCTGCTGAAAGTCTAATCGAATTTGCCAACAGGCAATTACCAAGGAACGTTTTTCGTACTAAATTCGCTTCTCGTTGACAGTTCCTCGTGCATGAGATAAAGTATTGATCGGACATGTGGCTGTGGCACGCTCAACAAGCTATGGCTGTTGATCGGGACGGGAGCAGCACACCAGATGGTCGAGAATCTCAAGTCGACTGGCAAGTCACCGAACTCGTTCATATCACGAATTAGGGCTGTCCTCGCACTGGCCTTCGGCCTTTTGTGGGGTGCTCCCGCCATGCCGTCGCCAATTGTCCCGGTTCCCCCTGCCACCCATATTCCAACTCTTCAAGAGCGGTTGATCGTCGTCCGCAAGCGAATATCCGAACTCGAACAGTCCACGCCAATCAAGAAGACACTCACAGATGACCTCCGATTTGTGGCGCTGCAGTGGGGGAACTTTAACAACTGGAACAATTGGGCGAATTTCCGTAACTTTAATAACTGGGGCAATTTCGGTAATTGGCGTAACTATTAGAGCGACGAAGTCGTGACGACTTAGAGCGACTGCCGTGGAGGCCAAATTGTATCTTGGGCGCGTGAGTAAGAGCATCAAATTGCTTATAGTGCAGCCCACTCCCTTCTGCAACATCAATTGCGACTATTGCTATCTTGCGGATCGCTCCAATCGATCGCGGATGTCCATCGCCGACGCCATTTCCTTGGTCCGGCATGTCGTCTCTTCGGGGTTGGTGGGCGATTCACTAAGCATCGTTTGGCATGCCGGTGAGCCCCTGACCTTACCCGCTTCATACTATTGGGACATATTTGCGGGCGTGGCTAATGCCCATCCGGAAATACACTTCAAGCATTCTTTTCAAACCAATGGGATGCTCATCAACGATGAGTGGTGCCGTCTGTTCAGACAATGGAATGTCAATGTTGGAGTCAGCATCGACGGACCGGCCTGGATTCATGATTCGCATAGAAAAGATCGCGCAGGACGAGGAACTCATGACCGAGTTATGGCGGGCGCTCGGGTGTTGCGTGCGAATGATATCCCGTTTCATGTCATCAGCGTCTTGAGCGCAAACTCCCTCGATCACGCCGATGAGATCTTCGCCTTCTTTATGGCGATGGATGTGGACCGCATCGGCTTCAACATCGAGGAACTCGAGTCCGCGCATACAGATTCAAGCATTTCTTCGAGACATTTGAGCCAAGTGCAGACATTCTTCGAAGTGCTTGCAAACTGCCGCCAAAAGGAAGGCAAACGGATTCATATTCGCGAATTCGATAATGCTCTGTCGGCGATCGCGGGTTGCGAGCTTAATCCGGAAAATAGTGGGGACTTGATGAACAATCAAACAGAACCACTAGCAATCCTAACGGTTGCGTGGGATGGCTCGTTCACCACGTTTTCCCCGGAACTTATTGATGCGAAGAGTCGCGACCATGCATCTTTTATTTTTGGGAACATCCTACAGGGCGATCTGGAAGACCTGATGGAGAATCCTAAATTTGTCGCGATCGCCGCCGAAGTTGAGGCGGGCCGAAAGCTCTGTTCGAACTCCTGCCAATATTTCCCATTGTGCGGAGGCGGTGCGCCGTCGAACAAATACTTCGAAAATGGACGATTCGATTCGACCGAGACGGTTTACTGCCAAAGTGTGATCCAGATACCGATCCGAGTTGTGCTGGGAGGACTAGAACGCGAACTTGGTATCGTTCATGGCTCTCCCGACCCGCTCTGTGCGGTCAACGGGAGCCTCTGATCTGACTCCCGTTCTGTGCTTCAGGCTGTACTGCCGTTCTCTTCTATGCTCTAGCCTTGGCCCGCTCTTCCTCCCCTCCAGTACGGCAGCAGTTGCCGCAACTTTCGCAACGGTAGCGAACGCCAAATTTTGATTCGGCCAGCTAGCAATCGGCTTGTCAGGTGACGGGCCCTGCAGGAAGTGAAACGAAGCCCCTTCGGCCCTGGAATGATTGAGGGGTACGGAATTACCTCGCTCTCATGGTCGCGATTACGGTCTACCGCTCGTTCCGCTTCCAGGTTGCAATAGTCCTTGGAGATAAAGTTGTCACTCAAAAGAAGGAGCACAGTTCCAGCCTTATCGAGATGATTGATATATTGGCGTTCCAGTCGCCCTTGTTCTGAGCATCGGTAGCAGTGCGCCAAAGATGGCGCTCGATTCGTTTGCGCCACTCGATGTTTTCACTTTGCATACGAGTAAAAACGTTAGTTATCGCTGTGTAGTTAAAGCGTTCCTGCTCGTTGCTCCCAAAATCTTCGCTCAAGAGTTCCGCCACGGCAGGGCGCGGACACCATTTAGAAACCGAGAACGCACAGGCTCAAAGGTGTCCTTGCCCACATCATCGCCTCGCCTCGCAAGCTCATCGATTGCCGCAAAGTTGTCGAGAGGAATTTCCGTTGGAGTCATCCGATTCACCCTAAGGTGACGGGCCCTCGTCAAGAGTCCATCGGCAAGCATTGCTGCGGCGTTCTCTTGTGCCGCAAAGAAAAGATCGGAGGTACTGGCTGCCCAACCAAGCTTGCCCTTTCCAAGTTCCGCCTCAAAGTTCTTCTCGCTGCTCAACGTGCCGACACTCAAGACGTCAATGCGATTCAGCGGAATTGAAAGATGATGGACGGCCTCATAAATTGCCGGAAGAACGGGGTTGTTCGCCCATAGCCCGCCATCGAGATAGCACTGGTCCGCAATCGTGTCGTTAATCCAGGCTTCGTCAAAATAACTGGGCGCTGCGGAAGAAGCTAGGGCAGCGTCCACTGCGGTGATTGTTCGGAAAGCCGTGCGATCGGGGCTGTGCCCCGTGACGATCAACTCTGACTCCCCATGCAAGGCTCGCACGGTTGGAATCACTAGCCGGCACGAAGCATCGCGCAAGAGCACGTTCTCGCCAAAAACTGTCGTAAGGGAGGATCGGAGGGTGCCCGATTGATGCTTAGACTTAATCCAGTGGCGCACGTCTCCGCCGGGAGGGAATATCCTCGTGCCTTCAGTTCGATAGAAGCTGAGAATCTCTTCCGGGGAATGCCGAAGCGAGAGGCCGATGGCCAGAATCGCTCCTGTAGAAGTACCGGCGACCAGGTCGAAATGGTCTACGAGTGCGACCCCACCATCCGGCCCGAGCATCTGATCCCATTTCGCCAAAACCGCCGCGGTAAAGGCGCCCCGAATGCCTCCACCATCCAACGCAAGAATGCGGAAAAGGCCGCCAGTGGCACGAATTTTCCGTGACAGAGGAAGGAGCTTGATTTGCGAAACGATCTTGCCGACCGTAGCATCTATAGCAACTTCTGATGCAAGGCGCCGGTTCTCATTCTCAGACAAGCCATTGTGTAACCGCGCGAAGATTGAAGGATTGTCGGCGAGGTATCCCTGAATAGCGCCCCCGAACGCTGCAACTGCAAAACCTGGAATCCCACGGTTCAAACCCTCGACAAGTTCTAGTGGCACGCCTGAACGCGCTGGATTGTCCTCATACCATTTGCCGCCGATCGCAACAACGACATCACACCGGTCTGATATCCACTCACGCATCGTGATCAGGCTTGCAGCACCATCTCCAACCGGTGCGGGGATCACCTCCACTGCCGCAAACTCGCGCTGGGTTTGCATGGATTTTAGGTTTAAGTCTGTCTTTGTGAACTGATCTGAGCGAACCAGTGTCAGAGCGCCCCGTGCACCGCCCACATCAATGAAACGGCGTGCGGCTCGTTCGAGCGGCTCCAGCAAAGTGGGGTGACTACCGTGAACTAGTGTCCCGCCTTCCCGAAACACTGCGCTCGCAAACCTTTCTACGAACTCAAGGATGCCACTTGAGTTGGCTTGTGACGCTGAGACCGGGATGGATCCAGCAAGTTGAATTCGAATTGATTCCAAGGGAAGCGGCATGGAATTACGGAAGTCTAGCAGACTATACCCTTGGGCTAACAGGAAGAATTTTAGATACAGCCGGTACGCACCCGCCAGTACCTTTGATCGTGCAGTGGCGACCCTAGTACGCAGCCGACCATTGCCGTAGAAAAATCGCAAAAATGCCGAGCCGGTTCGACTGCCAAGATGGGAACTGCCACGGTGCTCATGCGTCCACCTTGCCGCGCAGGTCGATAATCACACCCACCTCGCTTCCCAGACCTGAATGTCCTCTATATACAGAGGCAAGTTCCCTCCGGCGCAGGGCGCAGCCGACCGGGAGGGCCAGAATTACATAATCGCGCTTTCCCTTGGTTGTCGACCGATCAGATACCAGCAGGGGCTCTTTCGCCTGCTCACGGGTAAGCCAGTTGCCCAGTCGAGTTCCCCGCTGCTGGACATTGGAGACGTCGGTCAGGTTGCCGCTTCTTCCGTTCAGATCATGCCGTTGCAACGGGCTTCACCGACCAGCTTTCAAATGGACGACAGCCTGACATTGATGGTCGAGGGGGGCGTAGATGATCCATCGTCGTGCGGTAGTCCATCAACAGAGCATGCGAGAGCGCGCTGGACATCACAAAAGCGAACAGATCGTCGAGGGCGTTGGTGTGAATGCGCTTGGACTGGATGGATAGGACGGAGCCTAAAACCAGCTGACTGAGAATCGTTTGCGCCTCGGTGAGGGTGAGAGGCCGCTCTCCAGACGGCTGTTCGACCTGAGCCAGCGCGCTGGTCATGGGCTGCCCACCTCACCGTCCATCGTCAAAGCCGATTCTGCGGCAGGCCGCTGCATAATTGTCGCCACAGCGTAGCGACAATTCGCTCTCCGGCTAGTGGCGATCTAGTTTCTCATCGGGCTTCCATAGTGTGAAGCCTTCGGGGCACTCAACTCCACTATCGTGTCCAGGCCATCGGCCCGACCCAATACAGGTAGGGCCTCAAGGTTCTACTGCGTTGGGTGGAGAGCTACGAGTCCTACGCTTAAAGGGTGTCATTGGGAAACTGGCCCAACTCAATGTGCGCAATGCTCTGGTTCCGCAAAGAAAAACCGCCAACGCCGACCTGGATTGGCCGATGCCGTGGCCGATCCAATGGCATCCTTGCTCGCCCTTCCAACCTTGAATAGTGCGCAGCGCTATTCAAGGTTCACTCCTAAAGATACCCGCGGGAGCTCCCGGGGCGAATCGCGTCAAAGCCCAGCACTACAGTTGTGTGGCGGACCCAACGTTCGCAAGTAGCAAAGTGATCCCATCCCCAATGAAAATGTACTCTTTGCAGCTCTGGCTAGCGACCACAAACTCCCGATAGCGCTCAATTAAGAATTTGTACTTTTGCTCAAGGTCGCGCGTCACGCGGTTAGAATGCTGCATCCTTGGGAATTCCGCCCAAAGGTCGCCGGACCATTTACGCCTTTTCTTCTCCAAATACTGCACCAGCAAGGTGCAATCAATTACCCTTAACGGCAAAGAAAATACGAAGAGAAGAAACTCCCATCTGACTCCCGGTACCCTGTTTAGTGCGTCCTTTTCGATACTCTTGAGTCGCCATTCGTGCCGTAGAGTCAACAACATAGGTTAGGCGGGGGTCGCTCATAACCCAAAGGTCGTAGGTTCAAATCCTACCCCCGCAACCATTTAGGGGTTTAGGACCCCACAGAACCCCACTTTAGTGTGGGGTTCCCTGTTTAACCTGCTTCTTCGAGCCTTCCTTTCGAGGGCAAAACCATCTGAACAACCTTGGTATTGGCTGATCGTTTGGACAGCATCTGGGCATTTCCATACGTGTTCATGGTCGTGCTTACCTGAGCATGGCGCATCAGCTTTTGCTGCACCCCGACAGGCGCACCAGCGTCATCCAAAAACGATCTGTATGCGTGTCGGAAGGTATGCCAGCCAATGTCCTTCTCAAGCTTCGCCTTTCTGCCAGCAGCACGGATGTAGTCCCGGCCGATAGGTGAAGCATGGTACAGCTTGCCAGTGTTTGGGTTTGGGAAGACCCAGTTCCCTTCACTCTTTGGACAGCGTTGTTGCCAATCGAGCATGACTTCAGCGAAAGCGGAGTCCAACGGGAGTAGATCCTCGCTATATTCCGTCTTCACATCACTAATGCGACCATGAACCACGCCCCGAACAACTTCTAGAGTCAGGCTCCGAAAATCGAAGTCTGACCATTTAAGAGCCAGAACCTCGCTGACTCTCAACCCTAAGCACATGGCAACCCGCACCATCTGTTTATACGGTTCTTCTAGCTGTTCAACCACGGAATGGTATTGCTGCACTGTGAGGATAGGGGAGTTTTCCTGCGCTTGCTGACCCCTCTAATCACGACAAGGCCGATAGGGTTCCTGGCGAGGGGCACCAGTTCCCAGAACATCGCCCTTTCCATTAAGCGATACATCATCGACTTGATGTTTCCTTTGGTCTTAGGAGACAGTGAGACCAGCTGAGTCGTGCTGTTGTCATATGGCTTCGGAAGCTTGGTGAGCGACCTCAACCATTCATCTACAGCAGCGGGCTTGACCTCTGTTAGCAGCGTGTCACTCCATCTTGGACGGATGTACTGGTTGAGGCTCGTTAGGTACCCGACGCGAATGAGATTGAATCGAGCCACGACTCGACGGCTACGGTCAGGGGCGCGTCTATCTTTGGGCCAACTGGGGCAGCAGTCAGGTTGCTAACCGTGGAACGAACTGGGCGTTCTCGTACAGCAGTCCAAACGACGCCACATCGTGGAGTCCGCTCATGCCATTTCCCACACCGGAGATAAGTTTAACGGACCAGGATGGATTCCCTCACAACGTAATCAGCGCAGCGCAACTGCCAACGGGACTGTTGCAGGTGTTCTATCTGGGTGTTTCGGGAACCGTGCACACCTGCTGGCAGCAATCGAGCCAAAACCCCCAACTCGTGGACGTCCTGGCAAAACTTCTAATGTCAAATTTCCGAGCTAATGTAGCCTTCCCTGGTGACAGACAATCGCTCTCCGAACCAATTGGGTCATGATCCGCAGAAGCGGGTTTTGTTGCCAAACCGCCACGGCACTCATCGACGATCAGGCGCCTATGGAAGAGGATGAGGGCGTGGTCCCGGGATGGGTAGGCAAAGGACGGGTCTCAGTCGCTTGTGAGCCACAAGACTGAAGATATCCGTCATTGTTCTTACAGGGCAGGACAGGGTTTTCTCAGTTGCCGTTCTTTTGTACACCAGTCCGGGACATGGAAATGAGCCAGTCTGGACGGATATCCGCAAGCGCAAATCCATCAGCTCTACAGAGGTGTAGTGTCGCTATGCTCTCCACACTTCACTTGGGGCTCGAGCCGGGGCGGCTGCCGCCACCGCTTGAACCTCCAGATGCTGAAGCGGCTCCGCTGTGCGACAGCGGGGTTGTCTGCGACGAAGACCCTGTGTAAGGCCCCGGTCGCGACGCGGAAGGGAAAGACGAATTGTCGCTTGAGACAGGCGATCCGGCCTTCAGAATTACTGGCCCAACGTTCGCCCCATGGTCGGACCCGCCCGTCGATAGAGAAGGCGAAGAAGCATACACTGGCATGCTTGCGGATCCATGCTGCTCAACATGATTCGAAATCTTGCTCAGGTCCCCAAGCGATCCCCTCGGAACCCCCAACCCTGCTGAGTTCTTTTGAAACACAAAGTTTCCTGGCTTGTCTTCTTTGGAAAAAACTATCGGCTTGTCACCAGCGAGCACCAGCGAAGATGGAGATGCGCCGTCTCCAGGCTTTTGCGGAACAGCAGGCCGCAGCGGCGAGCGCACAGGATTTTGAGCGAGTGTACCAGCCGTCTGCCCACTAGTGACCACTATGTTGTTCAACCCGTTCCAAACGCCGCCCGGCTGCCAGCCCCAACCGTACCCCGGGTAGAAGGACCACGTGCCCGAATGATACGGCAGCCATCCCCATGGATAGGGCGAGACCCAGGAGTAGCCCGCCCCGGGATACAGAGCCCACACCCCGTTTTGATAGGGATTCCAGCCTGCGCTGACAAGATAAGGCTGCCAGAAACTACCATACCCCCCACCGTTGATAAAGCTCCCATAGTAGTTGAGGTCGCTTAGACCATACGAGGATCCTGAACCGGCGAATGTATTGGCTCGCGAATATCGTGCGTGGTAGTCGTTCGAATCCTTATCCCAAGCGTCATAGGGACCCTGATCAATCTTCTTGGCGACAGTCACCTGATCGGCGCCTAGCGTCAGCGATTGTTTCTTGTTGACCAGAGTTGTCTCCGAACCGCGCTCCACCGTGACGTTCCCGTTGAAGACTGACAGGACCGTCTTCTCCCCCTCGACTGTCACCCGCAGATGTGTTGCAGGCGCAACCGTCATTTTCCTGCCGCAAGCCCAGAGCAGAAACTCATTGCCCTTGGTGCTTTCGAGATTCACATAGACTGTCCCCCTTACCACGTTAACCGTTGAGGCTTTTGTCCCAGAACTGCGCAGCGCCAGCAGCGGGAACTCGACCAGCGAATTTGGGGCTAAATGCAAAGTGCTGTTGTCTTCGAACTCCACCTCCGCGTAACCCTCGGCCGTTCGGAGTTTCTCGCCTTCGACAATAGGCATATTTGGCATCGTCGCCTCAAAGCCATTGCCAGTCTTGCGATCCAGTTGCAGCGTGCCTTTCACATCGCTCAGTCGGACGATCCTCACATGCGAATCGCCTGGAAGCGCCCCGTTGCTGTCCCTCGCGACTTTCGCCTCCGGCACAGCACGTGAAATGGCAGTTTCACTAGCCTGTGTCCCAACCACTCCACTTTGCGCTCCTGCCGCAACGCAGACCACCATCGGAAACGCCATTGCGAGGAGTAACCGGCATCCGGATCGGATCTTCATAAACTGCCTCCAAACCCACACCATTTGCATCAACAGATGTCGGAAAGTATACGTCCGCACGGCCCGCAATAGCTTCATCATTCTTCAAAGGAAGCTGCACTTTTCAATGCGGGAGCACATGTCGAATTCCCGCATGAGCTAAGCACAGCAAAATCCAACAATGGAGCAAGGGAGGTAATCCCCAGAATGAGCGAAAGATCATGATTGGATTGCATCGATTTAGTGCAGCTTATGGGATCTCGATGATCGCTCGGAAGTTCTCCAATGAAATACGGACGGAGGATTCAGTCGAATAAGCAACTGGGATGGAACCGATCACCAAGAGGGTAGGATTGCTTAATGTCTTTGGAGAAACTCGTTCTATGTGGCTGCGCTTGGTCTCCGCTTTTTTTCTCGTGTTAAGTCTTATGCCTTTTGGCTCGTTCGCGCAATCGTCAAAGCAGCTTCCTTATCTGGATTCCTACCTTTCCAACGATGAGCGAGTCAACGACCTCGTGTCACGCATGACACTCGACGAGAAAGTCGCTCAACTCATCAACACTGCGCCAGCAATCCCACGTCTTAATCTTCCTGCCTATGACTATTGGAGTGAAGGTCTTCATGGCGTTGCCCGTTCCGGATACGCCACACTCTTTCCTCAGGCTATCGGTATGGCCGCCACGTGGGACGCTCCACTCATACACCAGATCTCAACAGCCATATCCATCGAAGCACGCGCTAAATACAACGAAGCCGTACGCCTTAACATTCATTCCATTTACTACGGTCTCACTATCTGGTCGCCGAATATCAATATCTTCCGCGATCCGAGGTGGGGCCGCGGCCAGGAAACTTACGGGGAAGATCCCTTCCTTACCGGGCGTCTGGGCGTAGCGTTCGTCGAAGGTCTACAGGGAGATAATCCAGATTATTTGAGGGCAATCGCTACTCCTAAGCACTACGCCGTACACAGCGGTCCAGAATCCACACGTCACAGCGCCAACGTTGATCCCTCACCTCACGATCTGTGGGATACCTATCTTCCCGCCTTCCGGGCCACCATTACCGAAGCCAAAGCCGCTTCGATCATGTGCGCCTATAACTCGATCAACGACTATCCTGCCTGCGCAAACAAGTACCTCCTCCAAAGCATTCTTCGCGACGACTGGTCCTTCAAAGGCTTCGTCACCTCTGATTGCGGGGCCATCGACGACTTCTATGAAATGACCGCACATCATACCTCGCCGAGCAAGGAGGCAGCAGCTGTCGCAGGCATTGAAGCCGGCACAGACACAAACTGCGGCGATACCTATCTCGCCCTCACCGAAGCTCTGAAAAAACATCTCATTAGCGAATTGCAAATCGATGTTTCCCTCAAGCGGCTGCTCCTTGCGCGCTACCGCCTCGGCCTTTTCGATGACGCTTTCAAGGTTCCTTATGCTGCAATTCCCTTCTCTGAAGTGAACTCCCCCTCCCACAAAGAAGTGGCTAAAACCGCGGCCAGGGAGTCAATGGTGCTACTAAAGAACGACTCTTCTTTTCTACCGCTCAACCTGAACACTCGCACAATTGCCGTTGTAGGACCTAATGCGGCTTCTTTGGCGGCCATAGAAGGCAACTACAACGCAATTGCCGAAGACGCGAAACTTCCGGTGGACGCCATCGCCGCTGAGTTTAGAAACTCAAGGATTCTCTACGCTCAGGGCTCGCCGTACGCAGACCAGGTGCCTCTGCCTATTCCTCGCACCGTCTTTCATCCCAGCAAATCAGCCACAGAAAACGGACTAAAGGGTGAGTACTTTTCCGGGGACATCTTTGAAGGTAACCCTGTAACGACCCGTATTGACAAAGCAATTGACTTCGATTGGAACTCCGCCTCACCGACGCCCGGTGTGCCCTCCAACAGCTTTGCCGTCCGCTGGAGCGGAACCATCACAGCCCCTCAAACGGGGGACCTTTCGCTCACTATGCACTTTGGTGACTGCTATCCCTGCACGGGACATGAGCAATTTAAGATCTTTGTCGATGGAAAACTCATTGCAGGTGACTCTCTGTCAGGGAGTAACTCGAATTCGGATTTGCACTTTCGGTTGAATTTCGTGGACACCGATCCACATGACTTTAAGGTCGAGTACATTCATCATGCTCCCCTCCGTGGCGCAGACCTCTCACTCGAGTGGACCCCACAGTCTTCCTATCTACGAAAAGAAGCCGTCGCTATCGCTCAGAAATCTGAAGTCATTGTTGCGTTTGTAGGTTTATCTCCCAATCTTGAGGGTGAAGAGATGCCTCTCCATGTCGAAGGTTTCTCGGGCGGAGACCGCACCGACATCAAGCTTCCCGCTGCGCAGCAAGAACTTCTGGAAGCCCTCACGGCAACCGGCAAGCCGCTGGTGGTCGTTCTCATGAACGGGTCTGCTCTCTCCGTAAATTGGGCTCATGAGCATGCCAAAGCCATCCTCGAAGCCTGGTACCCCGGTGAAGCCGGATCGGAAGCAATTGCTGAAACACTAAGCGGGCAGAACAACCCCGGTGGGCGTCTTCCCGTGACCTTCTACGCTGGGGTCGAACAACTGCCCGCCTTTGATGACTATTCCATGGCCAACCGAACTTATCGTTACTTCAAGGGCAAACCGCTTTATGGTTTCGGGTATGGCCTTAGCTACACCACTTTTTCTTATCAAAACCTCAGGCTCTCTAGTTCAAACCTCAAGGCCGGTGACTCCCTTACAGCTGAAGCCGATGTAAAGAACACAGGCATTCGAGAGGGGGACGAAGTTGCGGAACTCTATCTGATATCACCTCACTCCTCGGTGTCCCCCAACCTTGCCCTCGCCGGTTTCACGCGCCTACACCTAAAACCCGGCGAGACGATGCATGTCACTTTTACTCTTGATTGTCGCATCCTTTCCCAAGTAGACGATAAGGGCAATCGAGCTGTTGTTCCTGGTAGTTATGTTGTTGCGGTAGGCGGAGCTCAACCTGCTGACAGCCGTCTTGTAAAAACCGCAGCCTTCAGCGTGCAAGGTACGCTAACGCTTCCACGCTAAATATGGATTTAGTAAGAAACCTATTGAGCGATTTGAGGTTACCGCACCTTCGTTTCATCCAGATTCGGAATCATCATCTTAGCAAACCTTGCTCCGAGCCGAACGCTTGTGGAGTTCACCGCCCAACGTGATCCTAACGTTCGCGTGCCTTGAGAGTTCTTGAGCGTCTGATTCCCAAATGAGCTCGTCACATAGACCGAGTCGATGAACGTGACCTTCCGTTGTAGGGTCGGACGTACAGTTTGTTCTCGACGAAACCGACCAGATCCACGTCGGCGTTCCATACGTCACCCCATCCTCTCGAAAAGGCGAGATATGCAGATCGTCCGTGCTAGCGATCCTCTTCAGCTCCTCTTCAGTCTAGGTTCTCATGCTCCTCTCCCCTTGTCGCTCCCTCGCGGTGACTCTTCAGTGAGGATTGTTCGAATGGGCCGGAAAGCCTGACCATGAGTCAAGCCGGCGTCTTGGTCCTAACGCCCCTTAGTTGACCGGATGCAGGTTCGATCCCTGCCGCGTCCACCACTTTGTCTTCTCAAATATCAAGCGATCCAAAGAGACAATAAACCTGATCAGCTGTTTCTTGATAATCTAATCGAACGCTTAATGTTCGGTGTCTGTACTTGCCTCTGCGTGGCGAGGTGCGAAGGTGCTCCAGCGGTACGCCTCTTTTTCGTTAGCGTCCGGCTTCGCCGTCCATAGCGTGGCGCTAATTCCATTTAGGTCGTACACGATCTTTCCATCCTTGATGGTGAGCTCACAGACAAGCTTCTGGTTGCCATCGAGGCGCTTGTCCACCATGTCGGTGAATCCGAACTTTCCCTTTTCCAGACGAAGCACCGCGATGTCCGCAATCGAGCCTTCAGAGAGATTCCCGAGCTCTTCATGGCGAATCTCCCGGGCAGGATGAGAGGTCATTTCCGCAACGACCTCCTTGAGAGGCACGCCCACGGCCATGATCTTATCGGCAACGTTCAGCTCGTCTTTCATAGCCGCGTTCATACTGGTGATGTGTAAATCGGTCGAAATGGAATCGGGGATAAATCCATCCTTGATCATAGGAACTGCGAGCGACCACTTGAAGCTGCCACCTCCTTGGCCAACGTCGAAGTAGATACCACGCTTGCGACCCTCGATGAGAGCTTTGCTCGGACCCAGCGTGACGGGATCCTGCTCATGGCGAAGGCCAGAGTACATGTGGGTGTATATATCGCCAGGACGAAGCTTCTGGGTCATTAGATCGAGAATCGGACGACTTGGGCGATCGACACCGAAGTCAACCATAACGGGAATGTTTGCGCGGATCCCGGCGATAACAGCCTGCTCGACTGGCGTCCATTCTGGGCCTTCAAAGTGTGCGGTCTTGATTCCGACGATCGTGTCGGGATACTTGAGAGCCATCGCCGCGGTTGCCACTCCGTCCATGTCAGCGGTGTTCTGTTCGTACTTACCCCCGCGCATTCCTGAACCGACGATATTGAGCATCGCAAAGACTCTAGTCTTCGAACGATCGATGATGCGGTCCTTGAAGTCTTCGAAGTTACGCCAGCCAGAGCAACCCGCGTCGACCACGGTCGTTACGCCCACACGGAAGGTGAAGCCATCCGGCGGAACGCTGTTGTCGCCGGCATAGGAGTTACGCTCACCCGTGCCCGCGTAGACATGAACGTGAAGGTCAATGAGTCCGGGGGTGACATACAGTCCCTTAACGTCAATGGTCTTTAGCGCATCGGTTCCGGGAATGTGCGCGGCAACCTTTGCAACTCGACCGTCTTTGATTGCGACGTCCATAATGGCGTCGAGGTGGTTCTTGTCATCGAGGACATGACCGTTGCTCAGTAGCAGATCGTAGGCCGGCAAAGCCTTTTGAGCCGATAAGCTGTCGCTTGTCGTGAGGATTAATGCGAGACAGGAAAGCGCTAAAACTTGTTTCCAGAAATACAAATTCATGACTCCCCAATCTATGCGTTGACCACGCAGACAAAGTTGGATGCGTGATACTCATTTGGTTTCTATGCTGGAATATGAAAGCTTTTCATGCTCGACGAGACGAACGTCAGACCCGAGTAGCCTTCCAGCTTGCGTCTCCGTACTCTCCCATACTGACAGTTCCAGAGACTGTATTGCCCTCAACCATTCCACGAAATGCCCACGGAATTGTGTTTCCGCTAACAGTCATATTGCTGTGTAACTCAAGCTGGTTGGCATGAATAGTACCTTTCAGATCGGCTTTGTAGAGTTCACCCTGCTGTCTACCCGTAAGCGTCTCTCCGCTTTGTTCAAGAACGAAGTGTTGCTCCCCGACTCCACGCGAATATTGAATCGCAATGGCCCACTTCCCATTTACTTGTGCAGGGGCTCCAGTCGGAATCACGGGATCTTCATAGTGGCCAGGTTTGGTAAGGCCTTCGTAGATCGCATCCGCGATGATGTGGTCTTCTCCGGGATCCATCATGTACGGCATGATAGTGATCGAACTGGCCATGTGAGCAGGGCGAGTGCCGGTGCCGCCATCGACAAGAATTCTTGGTGTACCCGCATCAAGACGCGTAACAAGCTCAGTACCCGTAATCTTCAAAACGTTTGCGTCCCACTTTATTCGGAGACGCGGTGAGCGGTTAGAGAGATCTTCCGGCTGCAGGTACTCGGTCGTTACCGAAGGAAGCCTCTTCACTCGTCTCTCGATGTACTGAAGCCAGGAGAGCCACTCCTGTTGTTCTGCCGCATGGTCGCGTTTGTACCATTGGCGCACCGCAGCCAGGAGGCCCATCACTTCTTCCTTGCTGCACTTATACGCACGACCGTAATTATGATGTGGCGCTGCCTGAAAGTAAGCCGCCCGGCACAGATCTTTCTGTCCGATAAGCATTCCGGAAGATTGTGGTCCGCGCATACACTTGCCTCCCGAGTAGCCGACTAGCGAAGCACCATGCTGAATATGGATGTTAGGAACAAGCGGCTCCTCAGCGGCGGCATCCACGAAGACGGGAACGCCCTTTTCCATTGCCATTGTGCAGATATTGGGGATACTCAGCGGGCCCTGCTCTGCATCAGGTCCGGATAGGATATAGATCATCGCAGTTCGCTCTGAAAGCTTGCTGCGAAGCTGCTCTGCGGAATTCACTTCAACGATCTCTACTCCCGTCATGCGAACGCCGAAGTCGTAAGGATTTCGGGAATGTTTAGGAATGATGACCTGATCGCGCGCCTTGATGTAAGGAAGTGCCTGAGACTTCTCCGGATCGGTTCCAGCGATACATGCAATCGTAGCGAGTGCAATGGCCGCTTCACATCCTGTCGTAGCAATCCCCCACTCCGCTCCTGTCAGCTGCCCCAGCTCTTTGCCGACAGCATCCATAAGCTCGTCGAGATGAACGAAGTAAAACGATGCATCGTACATCGCCTGTTTCACCTCAGGCATAGATCGTGAGCCACTGATAATGGTGAACGTGCCACGGCCGTTCACGATAGGACGTACGCCGATGCGGGTAAAGAGATTGTCGGTCTCTGTGCCTTCATGCGTAATCGTCTGTTGAGCAGATGCCTTTTGCTGCGCCATTGCAGCCAGAGGTGATATTGAAGTCACAGCTCCAAAAGCAGAGAGCATGCCAGACTGCTTGAGGACTTCCCGCCGTGACCACCGTGTCGTGCGAAAGAGTGACATATGAACCCGTTCCCTTTTTCCTGAAGTAAGACGTGTTTGTGAACGTGCCCTGATGACCTAGATCAAAGTTCAGATGTAGGCAATGAGGTCGATTTCTACAAGCGAATTTCCCGGAATGCCGCCGGCGGGCGCAATCGTAGTACGTACCGGAGGAATCTTGCCCCAGCGGCCCCCATAAACGGTGTTCATCTTTGCCCAGTCGTTGATGTCGTTGAGATACACGTTGACTTTGAGGACCTTCTCCATCGAAGAACCCGCTGCAGTCAGATTCTTATCAAGTTCATCAAGGACATGTTTCGTGTGTTCTTCAATTGTTCCTTGAAAGTGCGCTCCGACTCCCGCAAGAAAGAGAAGGTTGCCGTACGAAACGGCGCTTGAGAACAGCTGAGCTGGTTCTGAAGCTGGTTTGGCTGGATAGGATTTCTTCTCGAGCTTGCCGGTCACCTGTGCCTTCGTCGTCCCCGCAAGAGCCGCGCCTCCTGTTGCAATGACGGCGGCTTTGGCAGCGTTTTTGAGAAGGCCTCTTCTGGACTGCTTTTCCATGGCTGACTCCTTTTCTGTTGTTGGGCTGATCGAATGTAGCGTGTTGTTCAGACGTTTGGGTGAGAGAGGACTACACGAAGCTGGCGGCCAACAATCTCGGCCTCACCAGGCTGCAGCATCCAGGTTCCGACGACGATAGTGTTTTCGTTGGAGTGAGAGCCAAAACGGCCAGATGAACCGGTCGCAGGATTGAGTTCAATCCGAGGACGCTGTGCGCGAAGCCGCTCCTGGACCTGCTTTGGCGTGATGCCAACAACCTGCGGATCGTACGCGAGCATCAGATGCGGCACATGGTTGGCGATTTCAGGCACGAAGACCTCCGTCTTCATTGTGGGAATGTCCTTCACCTCGCGAACGATCACATCGGCACGGCGCGCATACTCGGCCTGGTCCGTCTCGTCGTTCTGCTCAAGCAGCCAGTCCACCGCAGCGACCATGCCGACGATCTGCTCCTTGGCAACCTTCATGCCGCGGCCCACAGCGTCTGAGTTTGGGTTGTTGCTCTCCATTGCCAAATCGATAAGATGCTTTTTGCCGAGTAGCAGCCCAGCATTTTGTGGACCGCGTATTCCCTTCCCGCCGGAGAAACAGACAAGGTCATAGCCCATGCCCGTGTACTTCCACAGATTCTCAATCGGAGGCATATCTGCTGCAGCATCCATATGGCAAGGCACGTTATATTGATGCGCAACCTCAAGCCAGGTCCGGCGATCGATCTCACCCCCTTCGGCTGAATTGAAGAAGTTCGTCATGATCGTCTTTGGAGAGAATGCACGCCTGTACTCGTCCACCGTTGTAACCTCGACGATGCGCACTCCACAGAGCAGCATCGCGTGGTCGTACTCATAGCGATGCGCTTTCTGAACGATCACTTCATTCTTCATGCCGCCGACACTCTCCGGAATCAGGTTAGCTGCAACACCGTTCGCGTTGGCGATGCAGGCTGCAGTTGCAAGCGTGAGTGCCGCAGAAGCCCCGGAACTCACGAGAGCTGCTTCGCATCGAAGCCGCTTGGCAATATATTCTCCCGAGGCTTTTTGCAGATCTTTCAACACAACGGGATGCAGAGCCGCCTGCGCGACAGCGTGCTGCACCTGCGGAGGCATAACTGCAGCAGTGAGATAGGTGTAGGTTCCGGCGGCGTTGATGATCTTCTCGACGCCGAGCTTTGCGTAGTAGTCATCCGCAGATTGCGCCTCAGAAGTGGTTGAGAGAGCGTTGGATTTCGACGGCAGGATTGATGCCGCACCCAGAACTGCCAGTGCGGCCTGTGACCAGCCAAGAAATCGTCTTCGCGTAAAAAGGTGTGAATCCTGTGCAGAGAGCGTCAACAAAGCCTCCAGTAGCAACATCGTTCTGTGAAGGTCGCATTATTAGATTCTGCCAAATTGGCGGACAGCCTCCGTAATGGAGTGAAACTTTTCGATAAAGGGATACATGGAGTGTTCGCTGTTATCCAGCTTCTGTGCGAGAACAAGAATGTCAGCGGCATGCTCACGCGGCACCACCACGACGCCATCCTGATCAGCAACAACGATATCGTTGGCAGCAACCGCGACGCCATCGCAAAGGATGGGAACGTTCACTCCCCCGAAGCGATAATGACTCACCGAGGTGGAGGGCACCGGTCCCGTGGAATAGACTGGAAAGCCGATGCGCTTGAGCTGCGGCAGATCGCGCACCCCTCCATCGACGACCGCGCCGGCGAACCCCCTGGCAAACATAGCGGTACCCATAAGTCCACCCATGCCGGCGATATCTGCCCCGTCTTCTACCTGCATGACATACACGGATCCAGCGCTGCCGGAGTCGATCGCCTGAAGCATCCCGGTCAACGCTGCGGGGTCGTGGTTCTCCTGTTTAGTCAGCTTGACGGTAAGCGCCGCACCGGCAAACTTCGTGGGAAACACTGCCTGCATGCGATGCGACATATACCGCTTTTCATGCAGCAGCTGTTCGATCGCGTCGGAAACAGAAGCAGCTTCGACATGACGATACGCGTCGATCATAGCCGCCGGGTCTGCGGCATATTCTGCTGAGGTCTTCTGCGCGTCGGCGTTCACCTTCTGCATAAGGGTAAGCACCGTACAACAAAGAAAAACGGCCGCAACCGTACCGGTGATGGGACGAATCCAACTGGTCTTGTTCGAGGTCATGATAGAAAACTCTCCTCCTCAAAATAATAGGCTTCGTATCTCAACTGTGATCCGATCTTTCCAGGTTTCCGGCTCTTCCTTCGATGAACTTCGTGCAGCAGACGGCGGCACTACCGGCCGCCGCCCGAAGCGAACAGGCCGCTAAAAGATGAACTTACCTGCTAGTTGCAGCGAACGAGCTCCACTCAACTCACCGGGAAGTGTCTGGACCCCGATAACTTGACCGAATCCACTAGTACTCACGGCAGTACTCGATTGAGACGCAGCGTTGAGCGTCGGATTCCCGCTTCCGTTGGAAGAGTTCGGATTCGCCGCACTCGGGTGGTTGAACACGTTCAGAGCCTCTGCACGAAGCTGAATCTTCATCCGCTCACGCAGCCCGAAATCTTTGAAGAGCGACAGATTGTCATACGAGAAGCCAGGTCCATGAAGGGTATTTCTTGAGGTGTTTCCGAACGCGTAGTTGTAAGCAACGATGGCTCCGGAGGAATTCAGCGTTTGTGGAGCTACAGGAAGCGTGTAAGCTGTTGCATCGATGCACGACGTTTTGTTGCCCGTAATGTAATTGTGCAGACTGCAGTGAGCACTGGCCTGATGGACAAAACTCGGCCGCGTCGTACCTTGATCGAACCCCGCGCTGTTATAGCCCAGCACCACATTGAAGGGCATGCCCGTCTGCAGATTGACGATGTCATTGAGCTGCCAGCCGCCAAGCGTCTCCCGGACCCAGCGGTTTCTTCCTTTGAAGGACGGCAGATCGTAAGTCAATACGCCGACGAAGCGATGACGGATATCCCAGTTGGAGTTGCCATAGTCGGCTTTGATGTTGAATGGCTGCGACGCTGTTCCGCCACCGTTCGAGTCTGAGCCAATGTCCAGGTCGTGAGACCATGTATAGCTCGCCTGTCCCGATAGACCATACAAGAGCCGCTGACGGAAGATTGTGGTCAAACCGTTGTAGTGGGAGTAGGCGATGTTGTTAAGATCGCGTATCGAACCAAAGAGCGGGTTTGGCCGCAAAGAGTTGAGCGTGGGCTTAGTCGCATACGATGCAATCCCGTTTCCACTAGGATTCGTGGGCAGATTTCTGTAGTCGCTGATATCCAAATGCAGAGAGTGAGACCCCAGATACTGAAGCTCAAAAGCCGCCCCCCTCCATAACTCCTGCCCAACGCTGACGTTCCACTGATAACTGCGCTGCGTTTTGTTCTTCGGATCATACTGAACTGCGCTCTGAAAGGTGCCAGGAGTACCGGCAATTGGAGAAGCACTGCCCGCCCCAGGAGTTGGATTTGTGAAGGACAGAAGATTTGCTGCTGTCGTGCTGTATCCAATGAAGGCTCCCAGCGGGTAGTTGCTGCTGAGCAAGGTAAAGCTGTTGAGCTGGTTGGCGTTGTAGTAGAAACCCACTCCCCCTCTAATCACAGTCTTGTCGGTCGCGCGATATGCGATTCCCAGACGCGGTCCCCAGTTGTCGTGGGTTGCGCTTGCGAGTTTGAATCCCGGAGTAGGAGTGAAGGTATTCGGAGTCAGCGCACTCGTTGGCGGAATCAGCGCGGTCTCCGTTGGGTTCAGCAAACGTGCGTAGCCGTTCAGACTGTAAGGGACGGTCGGCAGATCGTAACGCAGGCCATAGTTTATGGTCAGCTTCGAGGTAGCCTGCCAGTTGTCCAGGACGAAAAATCCGTCGCGCCATTCGGCCACCGAACCCTTGATAGTACTTACAGGCGTCTGATCAGTCGCCGCCAGGCCCAGCGCAAAGTCGGCCCGGCTGTCACCCGTCAGTGTTCCATTGAAGGTAAATAAGCCGAGGGATTCGTTGGTTGCAGCGCGGCCTAAGGTCAGCTTCCGAAGTTCTATACCAGCCATAATGTTGTGCTTGCCGCGGGTGTAGCTGACTTGGTCATATCCGTCGAGCGTACGGTCATCCTGAAACCAGTTCGTTCCATTGTTTCCAATGTTCATACCGCTTGCGCTAGTCAGCTGAACATTGGGGATTCCAAGGTTTCCCGTTGTGGTGTCGTAGTTGAATCCGGGGATACCGAGAGAGGTGCCTGCTCCCTTAAGGTTGTTCACGTACCAGTAGTTCAGAGAGTCGGTCAGAAACTTGTTGATGCCGAAGTGAAAGTCGTTGACGAGTCGAGGTGTAATGACGTGGGAGTATCCGACAGCCAGATTTCGGCTATTGCCAGGCCCGTATCCGCCGGCTACTGGAACTTGATTTCCATTGGCATAGGTTAGGTTCTGCCAGTGGTAGCGCACGAAGATCCGCACCCGCTCTCCGATGTTCTCATCGACGCGCTCCAGCGTCTGCGCGATAAACAGGTTGTTCGGGAAGTAGACATTGTTGAGGTTGTTGTTTATCCCAGCGGCGTTCGGCAGCGGCACATAAGCCTCGTATTTTTTTGCGATCAACGCTGCAGGAGTCGACAGTTCGCTGACCGGAATCTGATTGTTCGGGTAGTAAGCATTATTGTTATAGGGGTCTTTAAGACAGATGCCCGTACAACTGCCGTTAGGATTCAGGGTGCCTAAAGCCGAGAAGTCCCCGCCTTCATGGGCTGCTGTCATAACAGTAGAAGTACCAGCGCTCTGTGCTTTTTGATTTAGCTTCTCGTAGGAACCAAAAAAGAAGGTCTTATTGCGGCCGTTGTAAAGCTTCGGAATCCAGACAGGCCCACCCAAGGTAAACCCATATTGGTTGTAGTTCAGAGGCGCCTTCTTCTGCGTAGGAGAATCAAGGAAATTGTGCGCGTTCAGAGCCGTATTTTTAACATAGTCGTAGACCACACCATGAAAGTCGTTAGTACCAACCTTGCTGACGAGATTGATGTGCACGCCGAGGTAGGCGCCATACTGTGCAGGATAGTTTCCGCTCTGCATCTGAACCTCGGAGATCATATCCGTGCCGGGCCGCGCGGGAGTGACGTTCCCCAAGTTGTTCATGATCGAGACGCCATCGAGAGTCAGATCGTTCTGCGTCTCACGTTGTCCCGCTCCAATAAAGTCGACGCCGGGAGGGTTTCCACTGTAGCTGGTCTTCGATCCAATCGTGACGTTCGAGGCGAGCGCAGCCACCTCGAGCGCATTGTGCCCCTGAACCGGAAGATCCTCAACCTGTTTGGTCGAAAACGTCTCTCCGAGGTTTGCGTCGTCGGTGGAGAGCGGAGCCGTACTGGCGGTGATGGTAACGGTCTCCGTTGTGGACCCGATCTTCAGATCAAAGTCCGTACGCACTGCGAGGTCGACCGATACGGGAACACCCACCGTCTGTTCCTTCTTGAATCCACCCTTTTCGACGGACAGATCATAGACGCCGCTCTTGATGAAGGTAATGGAGTAGTAGCCCTGTGAGTTGGTGGTCGCCGTGTACTTCAGCTGCGTGGCCTCTTCTGTGGCGGTAACCTGAGCACCCGCTACTGAGCTTCCGCTCGCATCAACGACCGTCCCCACCAGAGCTGTGTTGTTAGCGATCTGCGCGGATGCGCCCGAAGCACCAAGAAGACACATCAAACAAATTCGTAGAAGAACTTTGTTCACAGCATGACCTCCGAAAGACGTCCGTTGATTTATTCACAGTCCACTCGCCTGGCTTTCAGAGCGACGGCGGTAGCCTACCGTCGGCTGATTCGGCAGGTACAGCGATTCAGATCCCAGGCTGAGGATTAACAGGGATTTGATTACGGGGTCATCTGATTGTCATTAGGCTGTTGCCATGTCTTTAGCTAGGACAAATGTCCTAGGCTAGTCAGTTCAGGTGGACAAGTCCGCGCTGAAAGGCGTAAATCGTCGCCTGAGTCCGGTCGCGTGCACCCATCTTATCGAGCAGTGAGCTGACATGAATTCTCACCGTCTTCTCAGCGATATGAAGATCCTCCGCGATCTCCCGGTTACTAAGTCCTCGCGTAATTCCGGCGAGCACCTCGCTCTCGCGTGGCGTCAACTCCAGAACCGGCGTGCGCTCGGCCAGGCGGTCGAGCGCGAGATGAGGAAGATACCTTAATCCTCGATCCACATTCTGGATAGCGTTCAAAAGCTGCTCTCCACTCGCATCTTTATTCAGATATGCCATCGCGCCGCTTCGCACCGCACGATAGATATCCTCGCTACCCTGATAGTTGGAAAGCACAACAATGCGAGCGGAAGAATACTCTTTGCGAATTTGATCGATCACCTCGAAGCCGCTGAGCCGTGGCAAGCGTAGATCGAGCACCACCACATCCGGACGCAGACTTCGATACATCTCAACACCTGTCTCACCGTCGCTGGCTTCACCAATAATCTGAATCTGTGAATGACCCGAGAGCACCGAGTGCAGCGCCATGCGCGCAAGAAAGTGGTCTTCGATCAGCAACACACGAATCTGTTTCATATCCCTATCCAACGTATAACATGATGCTCCTGCCTTAGCGATTGCTGTGCTGCGTTGAAGGACACCTTCACCGTCACCTCAGTACCGGCCTCGGCTGAGGTCTGCAGCCGGAACGTGCCGCCGATCTTGCGCGCTCGCTCCTCCATCACGGGAATGCCGAAGTGGCCGCGGCGCGAGCTGTTCTCCTCCGAGCCTTGAAAACCGTGTCCGTCATCATAGATAGAGAGGCTTAGCGAATCTGCTTCATACCTCAGCAGAATGAGAATCCGTGAAGGGTTGGCGTGACGAATCGCATTCGAGACCGCCTCCTGACCAATACAAACCAGATGATGGACGCAGCCCGGAGCAAGCGGCTGCTCCTCACCTTCAATCTCAAAAGTCGTCTTGAAGTTCTCCTGTAAGGGATTAGCTTCAAGGACGCGACTGAGCGCTCGTGACAACAGATTGGTCATCTCGTCTGCATCCCGCAGATCCCAGATGATTCGCCGCGCCTCCGCCTGGCAGTGAGAGACCATGCTTCGAGCCAGTTCACACGACTGAGCGGCAGGAGTAGAACTCAAATCGCTGTCCCGAAATAACTTCGACGTGGCCTCCAGCTGCCATGAGATCGCGGCAAACCCAGCCATCAACGTGTCGTGGCACTCGCGGGAGATGCGATTCCGCTCTTCCAGTACGATACCGATCCGCCCTTTCATCAACTGGAGACGACGTCGAAACAATTGCGTCGCAAGAGCAAGAACGACAAGGCAAAGGCCAGCAGCGAAGTACCAGGTCTGGTAGAAATAAGGCCGCTGTTTCACCTCAACCGAGCTCACCCGAGAGGTCCAGTCTTCTCCGCCGGCCCGGGCCTGCACCTCAAACCTATAGGTCCCCGGCGGCAGGCGGCGGTAGCGGGCAGCATGAGCGCGAGTATTCGTCCACTCCGCGTCATACCCAGCGAGACGATAGCGATACTCCACATGCGCCGGATTGGAGAGCAGCTTCGCGTTGAAGAAGAACAGAATGTCGGGCTGCCCCGCTTCCAATTCGATCCGCGAATCGCCCGTCCTCGTATCGGTATCAGCGGCGTCGGGATCGCTCGACAGTGTCCAGCCCGTGATTGTCGCGGCCGGACTTATCGTGCCTAGCCTCTCCGCCACATCCGTTGTATGCACAAAGCTCTTGGTCGTCGCAAACCAGAGAGTACCATCAGGCTGAAGCGTAGAAGACGGCTTCGAAGGCCCACCACACTCTGAGGACCGCATCCCATCGGCCTTCCCCAGTATCACAACTGATAACGGATGCTGTCGTCCCTCGATCACAGCATGCAGCTCAGCTACGGTGAGGCGCACAATTCCTCGATAGGTACCAAGCCACAGGTGGCCGTCCTGATCCTCCGTCGCCGTGCTTACCGGTTGCGTGGGCGCGTTGACGTTGCCAGGCAGCGCAACCGCATGATCCTGTCTAATCGCAACGATTCCGCCCGCCTTGGTGCCCGCCCAGAGATACCCTCCGCTATCGAGCACGAGCGAGAGCACATACGGATGAGGAAGGCCGGAGACCGCCGATACCGTTCCGTCTCGAACACGGTAGAGGCCACTACTCGTCCCAACGAGAATGGAGCCGTCCCGATCCTCGATCAGGCATGTAATCAGCTTCGTCTCGACGAACTGCCTACGATTTTGTCGATCCGGCTGTCCCTGCGGAAAGTACAAAACCCCTGTGTAAGTCCCTACCCACAGCCCTCCGTGACTGTCCGCAAGAATAGAGCTGACAGCATTGCCTGGCGACTCGTTGCCAAGCAGATAGTGACGATACGAGTGGCCGTCGTAGCTGTAAATTCCGTTGAACCACGTTCCTATCCACATTCGCCCCTTCTGGTCTTCGGCAAGCGCTCGGATCGCCGTAGTGATCGGCATGCCTGGAG
This sequence comes from Tunturibacter gelidoferens, assembly GCF_040358255.1. NCBI lineage: Bacteria > Pseudomonadati > Acidobacteriota > Terriglobia > Terriglobales > Acidobacteriaceae > Tunturiibacter > Tunturiibacter gelidiferens. Next base: position 3,394,205 of record NZ_CP132938.1, on the reverse strand, counting down.
GAGTAGAAGGAATAAGCTGGCCGTTGTGCCGCCGAAATAAACCATTTCCCCATGTGCCAAACCATAAATCGCCGCGGCTGTCGGCAAACACGTTGGCGGCGTAGGAGGCGTGGAAACCCTCAGGCTCTCCAAACGGCGCGAGTGCTCCTTTGTGCCATCGGCTCAGGCCGCCGGTGAGCATCCCGACCCAAAGGTTCTGTTCGTCATCCATAAACAGAGTTCGGATGGCGTCATCGGATAGTCCATTGCGCGAGCCCCAATGCGAGAGGCCGTCTGCACCAAAACGCCACACACCATCGTGGCGGGTTCCCATCCAGAGATTCCCGGCGGTGGCGTCGCCGAGCAGGGTAGTGATCGGACTTGCGAGGGTTGCACGCACCACGGGATCAAATGCAGGCGCCTCGCCGCATAATGCGCACTTGCGTGGAACAAGTTGCATCAGGTGAGTCATCGTTCCCACCCAGATCCGCTGTGCCGCATCGCGATACACCGCGACCTCAGTATCAGACGCCGACGTTCCAACCCGATAGCGTTGGACCTTACCGCCTTGCCAGTGATAAAGCCCCGAAGACGTAATGAAGAACATCCCTCCATGGCCATCCTCGGCGAAGGGCGTCGTGATATCGCCGGAGATCATTCCGGCACCCGCAACCGCCTCGAGGTGATTGCTAACGAATCGCTCGATCCCGTTCTGAGTAGCGATCCATAGCACCCCTTGTGCATCCCGATAAAACGTTCGAATGCGTTCATTATGAAATCCGGCCTGTTCGCTGATCGCAACAGTTCCGGATGCTGTACGGTGCAGTATCCCGCTGCCGTCCGTTCCAATCCAGAGATCGTCGTTGCCCTCGGGAAGCACCGCATTGATAGCTTCATTGTCGGCGAGGCCACCGACCACGATGGGAAGACTGTGAAAGTGCTGTCCGTCGAAGGTGGCGAGCCCCGATCCGGTAGCAAGCAAGAGTAGTCCATCCGGCCGTTGAGCAATCATTCGGACATTATTGTCAGGTAGTCCATCCTCTATCTGCCAGTCCTGCTTCTGATACTCGGAAAGCCTGAGCGGAGAGGATGTCTGCGCCATTGCCCCGCAAGCAAACATCCCCGCAGCCACATAAAGAAGAACAGACAGAATCAGTCCGCTTCTACGACGAAACTGGCTCGCGACCGAAACCAGACCCACACCCCGCGGAAGACACACTGTCGGCGTGGCGTGAGGGTCACGCTCCACTCGAACGGGATGGAATCGCCTGATCAATATCTAGATAGATCTCAAGGCGAACACATATTTCTGTTCGTTGCAAGGGAATCCGCTCCGAACGGATCCGTCTAGGCGTCGAGCGGACGCTCTGGATGCACCGTCAACCAGCAAAGTGCCCCAATCACGGCCAAAATCGCAGCAAGTGCAAAAGAAGTCGTCCAGCCGAAGCGTTGAGCGATCCACGGAGTCAGTGACGCTGTCACCGCACCCCCGATCTGCCCCCCCATATTCACCATGCTCGAAAACACTCCGGAGCTGCGACCTGCAATATCAATGGAAACAGACCAGAACGAGCTCTGCGACAGATACAGTGCGCCGGCCCCACCCGCGAGGATGACTCCTGCAAGCTGCGGACTATGAACCATCGATCCGACCACCAAAAAACACGCCGTTGCAAGAAGCGCCATCGACGCCAGACCGGCGCGGCCGATACGCAGACCGTACAGGTCCGTGAGTTTGTCACTGATTGCACCCCCCGCGAGACAGCAGATCGTCATCGACAAGAATGGAAGCATGGCGTAGCGCGCACTCGATTTGAGATCGAAGCCTCGCACCTGTGCCATGTAAAGAAAGAACCAGCTAAAGAAGATCCACGCGACGTAGCCGAAGCTGAAGTAGCCGATCATCAGCGCTGGAAGATCACGGCGATGGAAGATCGCACGCCACGAAATCTCAACCGTTTCGGAGCTGAGTGCACGGTGCTCCTGAACGGTTCCGTTGATTCCGGCATGAATTTCGCTTAGCTCTAGCGGTCCAACTTCGGGGTGCTCCTCGGGGGTATCTCGTGAGTACTGCCACCAGATGCTTCCCGCAATCAGACCCACAATCGCACTGAACCAAAAGGCCGCCCGCCATCCGTGATGTGTGATCAACCACGTCAGCAGAGGTGGAGTTAGCCCGCTGCCGGCGCCGACTCCCGCAAAGATAAGCCCGTTGATGAAGCCGCGCTCACGAATCGGAACCCATCGAGCAACAAACTGATTCGCCGCGGGGTAAATTACAGCCTCGCCTGCGCCCAGAGCAAACCGGATCGCAATGAGCAACATCACCGCATGGGATATCCCTGAAGGCAGCATCGCCGTTAGCGCAGTTGCTATGCCCCACCACAAAACTCCAAGGGTAAGAACCCGGCGCGGGCCAAAGCGAGCCGCAAGCCATCCCGCCGGAAGCTGAAAACCCGCATACCCAATAAGAAATGCGCTGAAGATCCAGCCTAAACGCTGATTCCCCAGTCCATACTCTTTACTGATTTGTATCCCGGCGATCGAGATGTTGGTTCGATCGAGAAAGGCGACGCCACTCAGGACGAAGAGCCAGAAGGCAAGCAGAAACCTGACTCGGGTATGGCGTTCGAAATACACTGGTGCTCCTCCTACCGCGACACGTGCCCGGACAGATCTTGGCAATCGATTTCTGACAGAGCGCTTTGACCTTCTATTGAACAATGCCTTGAGCAATTCTCTTTAGGACTTATGACCTATATCACTCGCAGAGACTTCATCGGATAAAGCTCACGCTGCCTCTCTATAGTCAACAAAACTGGAATCTGACGGCTAGGTCATTTAGCCTATCTGGAAATCTGGCGCTCGTCCGATGACAATTTACAGGCATTGTTGTCGAATTCGCTCTAGTTACTAATACATACTCTTCTGCCCGTTGCCTCCTATATGCGGCTGAGACGGAATAAGCACGATGCCCATTATCATCACACGCGACGACCCGCGATATGCGAGCTTGCAAAAAGGCCATAACGCGCGATTCCCGGAGAAAGAGACCGACGCTGCAAAACGGATCTTCCTGTGTGAATCCTCTGCCGACGCTGCTGACGCGCTTCAGCAGATTGTGAGCGCTGGCCTGCGGCCAACCATACGCAGCGGAGGGCACTGCTATGAGGACTTCGTCGCAAATAATCCCAGCGGCGCCATTCTGGATCTGAGCCTTCTTTCCGGCGTCAACGACGGCAGAAGTGCCCCGCCCTATCGGATTGGTCCCGGAGTACAGCTCTGGAACGGGTACCTCGAGTTGTACAAGCGTTACGGTGTAACGCTTCCAGGAGGGACTTGTGGAACCGTCGCGGCAGGTGGCCACATCAGCGGCGGAGGATATGGCCTCTTGTCGCGGCTCCATGGTCTCTCCTCCGACTGGCTGACTGCCGTAGAGATCCTGACGGTCGATGGAAGTGGCAAGGTCATTCCTCGCCGAGTAAATGCGCACCACGACGCAGACCTCTTTCGCGCCTGCCGAGGTGCAGGAGGCGGTAGCCTGGGTGTCATCACCTCCTACGAATTCAACAAACTTCCGCACCCTCCAGCGGAGGTCATCGAGGCTTACATCTCCTTTCCGTGGGAGGGTATGACAGAAGAAAAGTTCGTATCACTCTTGAAGACATTCGGAGAGTACTGGGAGACTCGTGGCCAGGAACCAGACGCCTGGGGTATGTTCGCGGTCCTGGTGGTCTCGCATCAGTCGCGCGGCGGGCACATGGGAATGTCCGTGCAGTTCTGTAACCCCGACGGCACATGTCGCGATCTGGCTGCGCTCAACGATTATCTGGACTGCTTCCTTCAATGCGGTTCCCCAGCATCTCCGGCAGATGGCACTGGCCATGCAGGACTCTCAGCCAGAAAAGACGCAGGCGAATCTCTCTGCTCTGGAGTCCACACCGTCCGACGACGAAACTGGCTCGACGCAACAGGTGGCAACAACGGCTCCGGCAGCAGCGCCCGCGCCAAGTACAAATCTGCCTATATGAAACGCGGCTTCACTGAGGTTGAAGCTCGTTGCATCTACAAACACATGACCCGGACGATCCCGAACGTTGATCTTCGGGGCTCAGTGATCGAGATGGACTCCTACGGCGGAGCGATTAACCGCAAAGAACTCCTCGAAACGACCTCCGTCGCGCAACGGTCCTCGGTGCTCAAACTCCAATTCATGTCCTTCTGGGGAAATCCCGAAGACGACGCCGGAAGACTTCAGTGGATCCGTGACATTTACAAAGATCTCTACTCGGGCCCCGACTCCGACCCCGACCACAAAGAAACTCCCTGGTGGAGCCCCCGCTATGAGGGTTGCTACATCAACTACCCCGATCGGGATATGCTCTCCTACACTTACTGGCCTCAGCTCTACTATGGCCACGGAAAACTATACCCATTCCTCCAGACCGTAAAGCGCAAGTACGACCCCAACAACATCTTTCATCACGCCATGTCGATACGACCCTGAAGAGCCGAACCAACAAGGAACTCCGATGAAGCAACGCTCCTCCCTCAATCGCAGACACTTCCTTCGCATCGTGGGCACCGCCTCCCTTGCGCTGCGAACGAGCATGGCGCGTGGTCTTCCGTCGTCTCCTCATCTTGCATACGTCGGGAGCGGCCACGACGAGATCCACGTCTTCCAGGTTGATGGTCTCAACTGGGCCCTCAAGCAGATCGTAGCCTGCAAAGTTCCCGCCTCCCTCACAGTCCATCCGAATCGCCGTACTCTCTACGCCATCAACCAGGTCGCTGACCACCAACACCTGCCCACAGGCTCAGTCGAAACCTTCACCCTCGCACCCGATGGCACACTTACCGCATTCAGTAAAACTTCCCTCTCGCTCTCCGCTACCCTCCCCCGGCACCTCACTCTATCGCCCGATGGCAAAAGCGCTGTCGTAGCAATCCACGGGGGCGGAGCTTACAACCTCCTTTCCCTCCTCGAGGGCGGCCAGTGCCCACAGGTAGCTGGAATTCTCAAGGAAACTGGCTGCGGACCCGATGCACTACATCAGCTCTCCGCCCATCCCAGCATGGCTCTCTTTGACACGACACATGGCCGCGTCCTCACATCTGACACAGGCAGTGACCAAATCAGCGTCCTGGCAGTCAGCGAAACCAGCCTCACAGTGCACCAGAGATTCGCCACAGACGCAGGCAGCGGACCGGCCCATCTCGTACTGCATCCCAAAGGAGATATTCTCTTCGTTGCCAACCAGCTAAATCGCTCCCTATGCAGTTACAAATACGACCCTGAACATGGAAGAATTCTCCACTGCATCCAACGCATCGCCGAAGACACCGGCGGACCTTTGGCTCTCCATCCATCAGGCCGCGCCCTCTACACCATCGGCGGCAGGGAGGACGATGTCCTTCAGGTCTGGCACATCGATCGCCCCCCCGGCATACTAAATCGATTCCAGAGTTGGCACCTGCACTCCGGAAGATCCGTCGCCATGACAGCAGAGCGCGATACCCTCCATGTCGTAAGCGAGACCTTCGACGGCGTGCTGCGTTTTACAGCAGATCCCGCCGACGGACGTCTCAGTGGTCCCATACTGGCAGCAGAGGTCCCTGAGCCACTCAGCATCGCGACACTCTCCATGTAATTCACGGGTCCTCAGATTCGCGCCACTAAAGAGCAGGATGAGCTCGACGCTACTGCGCAATCTCATCTGGGCTCATCGAGAGCGGCAGCACCCTTCCCTGCTTGGCCGAGTGAAATGTTGTCTCCAGCACAGCCATCACCGCAACCGCATCGATCCCCGGAATCGAAGCCTCCCGCTGCCCTCCGAGAATCGCGTCCCTAATCTGCATGTAGTACATCTGCTGATTGCCTAACGGCGCCGGAATCTCTGTGCGCCTGCCAGTCTCGCCGTCATACAGAAGGCCGGGGTGAGGGTCGTAGCCGAAACCAGGACTGCCAGGTACCATGCCTTCTTTCAGCTGCGCCTCCTGCACATCCGCACCGTACTTCATCCAGCTCGCTCGTGTCCCATGCACGATTGTCCTTGGACCGCCTTTCGATACCAGCAACGACGCATGAAGAATAGTTCGCATGCGCTCATAGTTCAGCTGAACATGAGCCCAGTCGTCTGTCTTTCCGCCTTCGCGCAGAGTGGCAAAGCTTGCACTAATAGATTGTGGGAGGCCGAAGAGATACAGCGTCTGATCGATAAGATGTGGCCCCAGGTCAAACCACAATCCGGCACCTGGGCCCTCATCCTCGCGCCAGCGCTGACGAACGTGAGGCCGGTAGCGGTCCATGTGGCACTCATAATGTGAGACCACACCAAGCGCGCCCGACTGCAGCACCGCGCGTGTAGCCTGAATCTCGCTCTCCCATCGGCGATTGTGAAAGACCGAAATCATTCTTCCCTGCTCCTCCGCGATTTGCAGCAGAGAGCGCGCCTCGGCCAGCGTCACCGTGAACGGCTTGTCGACGACCACATCTTTCCCCGCTCGCAGCGCAGCCGAAGCAAGCGGATAGTGGCTGTCGTTAGGGCTCGCGATCACCACCAGATCGACATCGGGATGTATCGCCACCTCCGCAGGAGAACAAACCGCGATCTCACCCAGGTCCTTCCGCACAACCTCCGGCCTGCTTGAGCCCACCATCGTTAGCGCAAGCCCCGGAACCGCGCGGATAAGTGGCGCATGAAAGATCTTTCCTGCATACCCATAGCCGATTAGACCGACACGAATTCTTCTGGAATTTCCGCTCATCACACCTTCAGAGTTTCCAACGAAATATGAGCGTGGTAACGCCCTGTTCTAACTTGTTGTATAACACGTGCTTCTGGCACGTCAGTGATTTTCAGAAAGCCATTTACGGGCCAGTTCACAAGGAGGGGATTGTTGACGGTGGACTTGACGGTAACTTATTTACGTCTTGGTCCAGTTTGCATTCACCGTAAGCTATCGATCTACCATCTCCAATGTGAAAGCAGCAGCCTGGAAATCTCCACGGAGGTCAACATCAACGCCATGCTGCATCCAGAAAGCCCCGCTGGCAACTGCCGCCAAGCCTGCGGACAGCTTCCCGTCAAGTGCCGCGATCCGATACTTCGCGTCGGTGTTCAATCCGCGGAGATAAATTCTTGGAAAGGGATATAGCATCTGGCTGGAGTGCAGAAAGGCGAAAACGACGGCGTGTCGCTTATCTTCCGACACCGATTCAGTCACAGATTGCTCACTTCCATTCTGTGGTGAGATCAAGCGGTAGAGCGATCCCCGCTGCACGATCTCCCGAATCTGTTTGTACTGGGTCACCATCTTTTTCGCAGTTGCAAAATCCTCCGGCTTCCAATTGTTCAGGTTTGCACCGACGCCGAGTGATCCCTGCATGGAAGAGAGAAAACGGTATTCGAGCGACAGAGTTCGTTGATTGACCCAGGTCGGCAAGTCCGTGACCCACGCCATCATCACACCTGGAGCATACGCATAGGTGAAGCCGTCCTGTATCAATAGACGATCGAACGCATCGGTATTGTCGGACGGCCAAACCTCGTCGGTGTAATGCATGATGCCGAGATCCACCCGACTCCCACCTCCGGAGCAACTTTCAATCTCGACATGTGGATGTTTCGTGCGCAGTTCCTCGAGGATGGAGTAGAGGTTTTGGATATAGGCGATGTAAACCTTCTTCTCGTCCTCGGGCGCTATCGCGGGCCAGCCCGGTTCGGACCAGTTGCGGTTGTAATCCCACTTCAAAAATGCGATGTCGTTTTCCCTGAGCAGCTTATCGAGAAACTCGAAGACATATTCGCGTACATCCGGCCGAGCGAGATTGAGCATCAGCTGATTCCTGCCCTCGGTTCGTGGCCGACCGGTAAAGTTCAACACCCAGTCAGGATGTTTGCGATAGAGATCGCTGTCCGGATTGACCATTTCCGGTTCAACCCATAGTCCAAAATCCATGCCGAGAGAGTGAACCTTGTCGATCAGCGGCCTGAGGCCATGCGGAAACTTCTCCGGATTCACGTACCAGTCTCCGAGACCGGCTCGATCGGTAGAGCGTTGCCCAAACCAACCGTCATCTACGACGAAGCGCTCGACACTGATGCTTGCTGCCTTCTCCGCGAGGGCTTCCTGTCCAGCCTCATCCACCTTGAACTCTGTCGCCTCCCAGGAGTTGTACAGAACGGGACGAAGCTTCGGATTAGGTGCGTGCGGCAAGATGCTCGAGATCTCGAAGCGGTGTAGAAGTCTTGAAGCACCTCCGATGCCGTCATGCGAGTAGCCAGCATAAAAGTCGGGTGACTGCAGGTGCTCTCCTGGGGATAGACGATAGCCAAAATCAAATTGATTGGGGCCACCTGTTACACGAACCTGCTGTGCGGCATCCTGTTCAATGCTGATCTGCCAGGAGCCGCTCCACCCCAGGGCGCCAAACCAAACGTCGCCGTGGTCCTGGTCATTTGAGCCGTTTCGATCGATAGCAAACCACGGATTGTTCTGGGCGCCTGTCGATCCGCGACGGCTCTCGAGAATCGTTTTTCCAGGCTGAATGATTTGCTCGCGGAGGTTCCACTCACCTGCCCAACGACCGGTGAGGTAACGCAAGCGGTAATCAGTACCGCGCGGCAGGTTCCACGTGCCCGAAGCAATCTCCTCAACTGTGAGCGGGGCGGAGGTTCTGTTCTGTACTTGTGCCGATCGCTTCAGAATGCCCGTAGCTGCATCGACGTGATACTGCAATTCGACATAGACCTCTCGCGAGACGTCCTTCAGCAGAATAGTGAGCTGGTTCCCGTCTATGCGATGCGAAACATACTCCAGAACTAGATCCCTATTTCCATCTGGGAAAGTAACCTTCAGGTCAGGTTCAACGTAAAGTCCTCCGCCCCAGCCAACGAACTCTTGTTGCGTCGTGTTGATCGAAGACTCGAAGGAAGATAGGCCAGGATCGGAATGCGGTATCGCGAAGGCATCCGATGTATTCAGACGTTTTCCCCAATAAATTGCTTCTAGTTGTTTTTTTTCGTTAATTCCGAGCACATAGGACATGTCACCCGCGTCAATACGAAAGACTTGCGTCTGACCGTCAAAATGAATCGAAGCTGCGATCGATTGACCTCGCGCAAGCCGAGGACGGAGCAGGCTCATCGACGCAATGCAAAGCAAAAATATAAAGCGAAGCTTCAATTTGACCGTTGACTCCTCACAGAAAGGTCTCGTGTTCGTGCCTCGTTCAATCCTCACCGTTATCCCAGCATTCATTCGTCGCTCCATCCAATGGTTTGATCAGTTGTATTACAAAGACACAATCGGTTCGTGTGTTCCTACACTCTCTTTGCTTCGGAAGGACATCTCCGTCAAGCACACTTTACCGCCCCGCTCTACCCGAATCGATAGCACAGTACTTCTGTAACGAACGTTGCAAGTCCCACCGCGTTTGCTCGAAATCGTCGCAGAGATCAGTCGCTTTGAACGCCAGCGCATGTCGACCTGAAAGCCACCCCGAGCACAAAGTCCGCTTACCCGCCCGTCCGACCATGCTACCGGCAGGGCCGGTAAGAGGTGCAGGAAGTCACCCTGCGATTGCAGCAGCATCTCGGCAAGACCGGCAGCTCCAGCGGTATTGCCATCGACCGCGAAGATATTTTGCGTCGCGCCAGCAACGCCACCGCGTGAGTAAGTTAAGAGATTGTCTTCGGTCGCTTTGCCGATGAGGCCGACCAGGTGACGGTGTGCCGCCTCTCCATCCCAGAGTCTGGCGTAGTAATTCACGAGATTGGCGCGGCTCCACTCTGTATCTTCCCAATCCGGTTGATTGATACGCCGCTTTAGTGTGACGCGCGCAGCGTTGGCGAGCTCAGGAGTCTTTTCTGGGGAGATTTGATTCTCCGGATAGAGGGCGATTAGGTGTGAGGTGTGCCGATGATTCGGCTGAGCTTCTTCGAAGTCCTCCAACCATTCCTGCAACTGGCCGTGACGCCCAATCTGGAATGGGGGAAGCTTCTCTCGCGCCCGTCGAAGCTCGCTGCCGAAGCTAGAGTCGATTGCGAGCCTCCCCTGAATTTCCAGACAGATACTAAAGAGCGCATAAACGAGGACACGGTCACACGTAGGTCCCATCGATTCGCTGCATTCGGCACCAGAGGTAGTGCGAAACCAATTCTCCGGTGAGTCGGATGGCCCAGTGACCAGCCATCCATGTTTCGGATGCTCCACCATATATGCAATGAAGAACTCAGCAGCCTCTTTCAATACTGGATACACGCGTTCGCGAAGGAACTCTATATCCTGCGTAAAACGGAAGTGCTCCCACATCTGGAGCGATATCCAGATGCCAGAGGTGACGAAGATTCCCCATCCCAACCCCCAGCCAGGTGCCGTATAGACCCACGGATTTGTGACCACATGGCTGACCCACCCGCGCACACCGTAGAGACTCCGCGCAGTGCGCCTGCCTGAACCAATCATTTGCTCGATCAGAGTGAAGAGTGGAAGCTGTGAGTCCGTGAGGTTGCCAACCTCGGCTAGCCAATAATTTTGCTCGGTATTGATGTCCAAATGAAAGTCGTCGGTCCAACCCATACTCGAAGCAAGTCCATCGTTCCAGATTCCCTGCAATGCAAGTGGAAGAGGTGAATTCGCTCGCGAACCGGCGATTGTCAGGTAACGACCGTACTGAAAGAAAAGCGCACACAATCCAGGATCACTGACTCCTGCCTCCAACGACCGTCGCCTTTGGTCGGTTGGAATCCTTTTAGCTCCCGCTCGAGATCCGAGATCGATCTGAACACGACGGAACAGGGTTTGATGGTCCGCGATATGGTTTCGACGAAGCTCAGCGTAACTCTTTGAAGTCGTGCCTTGTAATGCCTTAGCGCAGTCCATCTCCGGAACGTGACCACCGTAGCTGGTGGCAATCGTGACAATTAACGTCACCGCATCTGCATTATTGATCTGCAGATGCTCTTCCCCGCTCGTAATCACTCCCCCCACGTGGAATAGACGGGCGCTGCACTCCACTTCAACGCCCTGCTTCCCATCACTGTGCATCGATTCGAATGCATGTCCTCGAAAAATAAGAGTGTCAGATCCGAACCGAACGATCTTTCCTGGTAATTTGATACTCTCGAAGATCATTTTGAGGCTGACATGCCCAGGGGTATCGCTTCGCAGGTTAACGACAAGTACACCATCTGGATTTGAAGAGAACACCTCTCGCGTAAAGCGATTCCCGTCGGCCCGATACTCTACACGAGCAACTCCCTCGTCCAGATCGAGGGTCCGCCGGTACTGGCTTGGGTCACCGCGATGAGTCAATTCTAAAACCAGATCGAGCAGCGGTAGGTTTGTGCCAAATGAAGTTGGGTGACTGAGAAGACATTCTTCACAGAGCTTTCGTGCCTGAACATAATCTCCTTGAAAGAGGAGGGAGCGCATCTTATCGAGATGCGACGCTCCTCCTGGATTGATATCGGATACGCCTGGCGCGCCGGACCAAACCGTTGACTCAGTCAAGGCGATCCGCTCCCTCGTGACGCCCCCGTAGACCATCCCGCCGATCCTTCCATTCCCTATAGGAAGGGCCTCGAGCCAACGCCTCGCTTCGCCGCGGTACCAAAGAACCTGGTCAGCCCCCGCCTCCTCTCCGAGTGCAAGGCGTGCGTTGACCGGAACGGCAGCGAGAGCCAGACCGGCCCGAACAAATTCCCGCCTAGTAGGAGACACAGACACCCTCTGCAGAGCCACTAAAGTCCCTGCCCGCTGGGAGAGGGCAATATCTACGGTCATCTGCTCGATCAAAACCGGCAGATTCGATGCCTCTCATCGTTTGTGGGATTGACTGACCACGTACGTCTCGGCAGCCTCGGCATAAAAGTAAAACAAAAGGCTTGTGCGGCGGATGCGAAACCACCGTAACATGAGTCTTGTGCTTTGTGGCACAACTTCTGACCCGATGAATAGCACACCCAGATCTGCCGGAATCAAAGACATAGCTCGAGCACTCGGGATCTCGATTGGCACGGTCGATCGAGTCCTGCATAACCGTACTGGCGTCAGTTTGAAGACCAAGGCCCGTGTGCTTGAGACGGCGGAGAAGTTGGGCTATAAACCCAATCTTGCCGCGCAGGCGCTGAAGCTCAACCGCACGATCGAAATTGCAGTCGTTCTTCCCAAGCAGATCTCCCATTTCTTCGATCCTTTGCGCGCGGGGATACGCTCCGCTGCAGAAGCCACCGTCGGAATGCGCGTCAAAGTCACCTTTCATGAGTATCCGCGTTTGGGACAGGGAGACGGCGAGTTGCTCGAGACCAAGCTGAAGGAGAAATGCGACGGCATCATCTTTACCCCTGGAAATCCGAGGAAACTTGATTCGATCATCAATCGCTTGACCGCGCATGGCACCGCGATGCTCTGTGTCGCCAGCGATGCACCCTCCAGCGAGCGGATCGGTCTCGTTTCTGCGCACGCCTATACCAGCGGTGCGTTGGCGGCGGAACTTCTGGCTCATAAGCTCGCGCGGAAAGCGCATGTGGCGACCATCACTGGCGAACTCACGACTCTCGATCACGCGGACAAACTTCGCGGCTTCGCGGCTACTCTTGCCATGCTTGCTCCTCATCTCAGCTTGCTTCCGGCGGTCGAGTCGCATGAACGTCCCAAGGAAGCGTATCGCCAAACAATCGCTCTGCTCCGCGGTGAAACGAAGCCGCAAGGCCTGTATATCAGCACAGCGAACAGCATTCCGGTTCTCCAGGCGCTTGAAGAGGAAGGCCTGCTTGGGAAGATTCAAGTCGTCACTACCGATCTGTTCCAAGAGTTGGTCCCTCTGATCGAGACGGGCAAAATTCTCGCAACGCTCTATCAACGTCCTTTCACTCAAGGAAAGGTTGCGTTTGAAAGCCTCGTCGCCTATCTTCTCGAAGAGAAGAAGGCCTCTCCTATGATCCGCCTCGCACCGCATATTATTTTTCGCAGCAACCTTCCTCTCTTCACTGACCGCTTGGACGACCTGACGGACACGTCGCAGTCTTAGGCCCGTGTAAGCCGCCGAATTTCCGCTGGACCAGCCCCTCTATTTCTTGCTCTTGGGAATGAACCGAATCGCGCATCCTCCTCCCGCGGCCAAGTGCAAGGTCAGCTGCTCCGTTCTGTCCACGATCTGTTTTTTGATCGTGACATGCTCGGGATGATCCCCTGCATCGGCCCCATCCTGATAGATCTCGGCGATGTATCGTCCGTTACCGAGAAAGTTTAGGGGCACATGAAGGTCGCGTGGAGTCCAGTTGGTAATGCTGCCGAGATACCATTCGTTCCCGTGATTCCGAGCGATTGTCACGAACTCTCCTGGTTCGCCATTGAGAACGTACATCGAGTCCCATTGCGTCGGAACATCGCGAATAAACTGAAAAGCAGGCTGATCAGCGTAAGCCTGAGGTCGGTCCGACACCATTTGAAATGGAGTCTGGAAGACGACATAAAGCGCAAGCTGCTGCGCTCGAGTGCCCATCACCATAGGGCTCTGATCGCGGGCAACAAAATCGTCTTCTGTGGCATTAGTGAACCCGCCAGGTGTGTAATCCAAGGGACCGGCAACCATGCGGGTAAATGGAAAGACGGTTCGATCTACGGGACTATCGCGTCTGCCGACTTTGTTGTTCTCCGCTCCCAAGACGGCTTCATAGCTAAGCACGTTCGGATAGGTTCTTTCGATGCCCCAGGGCTTGCTGGCTCCATGGAAGTCCACCATGAGGTGATGTTCCGCGGCTTCGCGAGCAACGTCATAGTAGAACTTTATTCCATCCTGATCGTCGCGATTAATGAAATCGATCTTGACGCCAGCGACCCCCCAGCTCTCAAAAAGCGGGAACGCTTCCTTCATTTGATCCATCACCGAGGTGGAGTAGAGCCAGATCCAAACCTTGACTTGCTTGGCCGCGGCGTAGCGCACCAATTCGGGTACATCGACGTTACCGCGCTGCTTGGTGATGTCGCGCCCATCGGCCCAACCTGCGTCGAGCAGCATGTAAGGAAAGCCCGACTGTGCAGCAAAATCTACGTAGTACTCCATGTTTTTCGTAGTATATGCCGACTTTCCATCCGGTCCGATGTCGCCCGCCCACCAATTCCAGGACGCTTTTCCAGGGTGAATCCAGCTCGTATCCTGCACTCGACTCGGTGGGTTCAAGTCCGAGATGACATTAGACTCCATGAGCTTGCCAGGCTTGTCCGCAACCAGCAGAACGCGCCACGCAGAGTGATGTGGCAAGGTCGTTGTGAGCGCTAAGCCTGGATCATCGAACCGCGGTGAGAGTTTTGAGACAAACCAATGGCCTGCCCAATTTCCGGAAGGATTCGTGACGTACATCCCGGGATTGCCTTCAAGATCTGCCTCAGTTAACGTTACCCAGGCCACACCAGGCAGATGCATAAGCAACGGCATGCCGATCAGAAAACTACTTGATACCCCTCCCTGATTACTAAAGGCTGTAGTGGGCAACTTCACGTATTCGCTCTCATAACTACTGCGATAGTTAGGGAGCGCAAGCGCCCAGGTCGTGGCATCGGTACTAACGCGAAACTCGGTGTCCTCCTGTTTCAGACGAAGGTCCTTCATCGCGTCTTGCTCAGGTAGGACATACCGAAAAGCAATTCCATCGTTATAGGCTCGCGCCTCAATCACGAGCGACCTCTTCGGTTCGCTCCTTTCGACGGCACGCAATTGCACACTGTTATATAGATCGTGAACGTTGCTGACCTTTCCTCCGATCAGGTTGTAGTCATCACTCCCCTTTGCGGGAGTGCTTTCGGAGATCTCCATGTTGCTTCCCAGAGTAGGCTGGCCTGACAGTTCCAGAGCAAGTGAGGATGCATCAATTACGTGTTTTCCGTGAAAGTCTACAGAGTAAACGAGCTTGCCACCTGATCCACTTGATTCGTTTTCGGCAACCGTCGCGAACCGAATGATGAGCTGTTGATCGGGAGAAGAAAGAATAACCGGGTCTGGGTCCGCAAATCCTTCAAGATTGCAAATCAACATTAGAGCTGACAAAACGAGAGGCCCGCTCAAGCACCGACGCATAGGGAATAGCCTTTCCAGAAAAGACGAGATCGCTTTAGGTATCGAGCTCAATCGCATTACAGTCGTTGAGGTGAATCAAGGTGAATGAAGCTACAAGTTGTAGCTTCATTCACCGTTTGGAAACTGGATTTACGAGCCACGCCGCAATGAGCCTAGAAGGCGTACTTCAATGACAGCTGGAAGAAGCGGGCGTCCGGTGTATTGTTTTGGAACGATTTTGGACCCGTTATATTGCCTCCATTGGAATTGATGTTGTAGGTAGATGGATTAGCCAACGTAGGGTGATTCAACACGTTGAAACCATCGGCACGGAACTGAAGGTACTGTTCACGCCACGTTGTAAAGTTTTTGAAGAGAGACATATTTACGCCATAGTATCCAGGCCCGTAGATCTGGTTGGACTTCCCCCCTAAATACTCGATCGCAGTCGCAGTATCGGTCACCGGTGTAGTGATCAAGTTACCGGGCAGGGGGTTGGCAAAGGCACATGGGTTGTACCAGTTCGTACGATTTCTCACCGACGTCGGGCAGTCAGCAGGTGTTAGCGAAGTATTCGATGGGTCGGGCGAACCTCCAGTGGAGAATGCATCGCGCACCACGTTCGCTCTCCTGTTGTCGGTCGCTCCAGCAGCTCCTGAGTTGTTCGCGTCAACCGTGAAAGGAGTCCCACTCTGAGACACCCACGTCAGACTCGAGGCCCATCCGCCCGCTATCAGGTCGACCCACTCAGAGTGGTTCAAATAGGTACGCCCTTTACCGAAAGGAAAGATATAGTTGCCGTTCAACGTGAAGCGATTGCGAATGTCGTAGACCGAGTTCGTCAATTCATCAATGAGCGGAATGAGAGCCCTTTGCCGATCGCCGATTCCGGTTGAGAGGCCACCAGCGGAGCCGGTGTCATCCATCGCATGAGCCCAAGTGTATGTGGCGAGAAAGCTCAGGCCATGTGACGTTCGTTTCTCAGCCTTAGCTTGTAGCGAGTTGTACGTACTTACACCACCGTAATGGATGGTGCCTATACCACCCAGATCCGGGAACGGCTGGAATTGCTGAGTGCTGGTCCCCGCAGGATAGAGAGCGCGAACTGCATTCGGGTCGGCGTACGTTCCCAGATGGCGTGAGGAATTGCCGACGTAACTGATCGTCGCCGCGAGATTGGGAGTCAGCTGACGTTGAAACGACAAGTTGTAATTCATCGTATAGGGCGTCTTGATCTGGCTGTCGACAGCGTGGAAACCAGGACTACTGACTGCATTCAAAATGCCATTGCCCAGGTAAGCCGACATTCCAGACTCCAAAGTGATCCCATTCGAGGGGCAATTCCCCAGAGAACAGGATTTTGGGTTGATGTTGATCTGGCCACGGAAGGGAAAGTTATCGCCGATATTTGTACCGCCGTTGCTCTCCAATCCTCCGTAGAAGATCCCGTAAGCGGCTCGAACTACCGTTTGAGGATCCAGTTGGTAAGCTACACCCACACGTGGCGCAAAGTTACTCAGCTGTGCACTTGTGAGGCGTTGGTTATCGACGTATTGGATCCCGATATGATCCTTGGCCAAAATCCCCGGAAAGACGCTACCGAGAGCGACCGTGTCCTGAATCTTCTTCGGGAAAATGACAGTGCCAGAGCCGGTTCCAATTCCGAGCGAGTTGACGTCGGGAATGAAATTTTCCTGACTTCCCGAATTCTCTTTGAATGGCTCGTAATAGTCGTAGCGTACGCCTAAATTAAGTGTAAGCCGCGGTGACACCTTCCAGTCGTCCTGAAAATACACTGAGTCGTACCATTGGGCGTCATTCACATTCGGTGCACTCGAGATCGCGCCGGTATTCATCTGATCCGCGAGAAAGTCTGCGACGCCGGAACCCGTCGTGGCACTCACTGTAGGGTCGCTCGTATATAGCCCCGTGAAGTAATAATTGCCGAGATTGGAAGGCGCATACCGATAGAAGAAGCGGATGGCCTGGAAAGAAACGCCGGCCTTCAATGAGTGATTTCCCAGCGTCTTCGATACGTTATCCAGTATCTGATAGACGTTCTGTGATTCATTTGATGTGCCCTGCGAGCCCCAGTTGGCAATGCCGTAGACTATCCCCAATGGAAGCCCACCTTCATTCGGCGTGAAGGGTATGCCCCCCAGGCCGAGAGTAGGCGACAGGTCGACATTCGCATTGGGCTGCAGGAAAGAGAATCTGCCTGCATTGAAACTGAATCGGAACTCGTTGGTGAGAGTCGAACTGAAGATATGAGTCTCGCTCCCTACAAAGTTCTGGGCTAGGTTAACGTCGTATTCACCGCCGTATCCGCTTCCGTCCAGTGGATCGCCAAGCGGAAGACCGTTCTGAGCGATCTGATGCACATAGCTGTATCGAACATAAGCCTGGTCTTTTGCGCTGATGTTCCAATCTAGCCGCTGGTCCCACTGAAACGTGTTGTTGTGGGTGGGCACATTGACAACGTAATTGTTGAATGTCTTCCCACCGTTAGCATTTGGCAATGGATAAAGCTTAAGAATATTTTGGGCAACCATGTTGATCTGGTTGGTACAAAAAACATTGTTCTCGCCGTTGCACGATAACTTGTTGGATGCGCCCCCGCCTGAATTCGGCTGATAGAGCTGAACACTCTGACCGTTAAGACCCGCGTTGAGCAGTTCAGAAAAATTCCCTTGCCTCATAAGCGCAGTAGGCACACTGTATGTGCCCGGATTGCTGTAGGCGATGCGATTAGCCTCGGTATCGCCGAAGTAGAAGAGTCGGTTTCTTATAATCGGAAAGCCTAGCGTAGCTCCAAATTGATTCTCATGGTACGGAGGGATGGTCAACGCATTCCAGTTCTTCGCATCCAAACTTGTGTTGCGAACGTACTCCCAGACGCTTCCATGAATCTGATTCGTGCCTGACTTAATACTCGCGCTCAGGACCGCGCCGGCCGAATGTCCAAACTCCGCGCTGAAATTACTCGTTTGAAGGCTGAATTCCGACAGAGCATCGGGTGGAGGTCGAATGATGTAGCTCGATCCGTTCAGAAAGTCGACAAGATTGGTGTTGTTATCGACTCCATCAAGGATGAAGTTATTCTGTTCCGCCCGCTGTCCGTTCGCCACGAAGTCACCCGTGCCCGAACCTCGGGTGTTCCCGAGTGGAGGGGCGACGCCAGCAGTCAATTGAGCGATATATACGAAGTTGCGGCCATTCAAAGGGGTATTGTTGATGGTCTCGCTGCTGATGACCTGAGCGACTCCGCTCGTCTGCGTCTCGAGTAGAGGCGGCGCCTCGGTTACCGTCACAACCTCGGAAACCGAGCCAAGCTTGAGGGATAGGACAATGTTCAACCGCTGCTGCGCATCAAGGTGAAGATTCTCCTGCTTAGTCGTCTGAAATCCCTTCGCCGTAGCACTCACAATGTAATTGCCAATCTTCAAGGGAGAGAAGACATAAACACCGCTGCTATTCGCTGACCCCTCCAGCACCAGTCCAGTGTCGACGTTCGTCACCGTGACCCGTGCGCCCGCAACGGCCGCTCCTGAACTATCTTGTACGACCCCCGTAATAGCTCCCTGATCCACCTGACCTATCGCGCTTCGTGCGCAGCAGCATACAAGCGCACAAAAGCTTAGGAGCAGAATCGAATAACGTGCACTCCGTTCAAAAATCCTATGCAGTTCGGTCTTCATATTAGTGTCCTTTCTAGCTATCAATCTCTGTGGTCCTACTTCCATTGGCCCCTCAAAAAGTGGAACGCGCCAGCAATAGATTTTCACCGGAAGGTTCAAATTGAAAATTTATTGTGTACGTTACCGGAAAACACAGTAATCCTCATTTCTAAAGACTGTCAAGAACTTTTTGGAATCTAGACTTTCACTAACGCCTTATCCGCTTAGCCGCGCACCAGATTCGCTTACCTCGATAACGTGTACGTTAGCCTAAATATAAGCACCACTCACCACTCACCAGTGCTCGCACGCGGCCAGGAGCCAGCACCAAATTGGCATCACAACGGTTTGACTCGGAATTCCATACGGAGTGCAGTCACGCAGGCGGGATCAGTTTAGGCCCGCTTCAATTAAGCAGCCGTCTTACTGCTTTGAAGACAGCACACTCGCCTCGATCTCTTCGAGTGTTCGCCCCTTCGTCTCGGGCACGAATGCCAAAACAAAGATCGCCCCCAGCATGCAGATTCCTCCATAGCCCAAGAAAGTGCCAGAGCTCCCGAGTTTTCGATTGATTAGAGGGAAGGTATAGGTTAGCGCAAACGACGCAATCCACAGTGCGCACACAGCGAATGACACTGCTTGTGAACGTATCCGGTTAGGAAAAATTTCGGAGATCAGAACCCAGGTGACGGGAGCCAATGTGAGGGCATAGCACGCGATCGCACTCAGCGTCAGGACAAGAATGGCGCCGCTGTGCCATCTTGCGTGATACGCCATTGCGGATAGCAAGTGTGACAGACCGATCCCGATACAACCGAATAACATCATAGGGCGACGCCCAACGCGATCGACAATCAACATTGCCAAAACCGTGAAGACTAGGTTTATGGCTCCTGTGATCACGATGTTCAGAAGGATGTCGTTGTCACCGTAACCCGCACTGCGATACACCTCGGCAGCGTAGTTGAAGAGGATGTTGATGCCCGTCCACTGCTGGAGTACGGCAAGAGCTGCACCGATGAAAACAACCCTCCGCATTCCAGCCACGCAGAGTTCTTTCCAGGAGGTTTGGATCCCTGTTTCCAACTGCAAGTTTTTCTTGATGGCAGGAAGTTCACTCAACGCATAGGGTAACCCCCCGACACGTTTCAAAACCTTATATGCTTCATCGTCGCGGCTCTTAGTCAGCAGCCAGCGAGGGCTCTCAGGAATAAATAGCGACATGACGGTAAACACAACTGCCGGCACTACAACGGCACAGAACATCCAACGCCAACCGTACTGCACATTCCAGGTCTGCAGAAAGTCGATGCGGGTTATATGCTCAGGAATCGGTCTCGCAATCTGCCAGTTCGCAATTTGCGCTAGCAAAATGCCCACAACGATCGCGAATTGGTTCAAACTGACGAGTCGGCCGCGTACGGACGCCGGACTGATCTCAGCAATATATAGAGGTGAAATATTGGAACTGAGCCCAATTGCAGTGCCGCCGACGATTCGCCAAAGGATAAACATCGAAAAAGAGGATGCCCAGCCAGTCAGCCCTGAAGAGATGGAAAACAGGATCCCAGAGACCAAAAGCAAACGCCTGCGGCCAAAGCGGTCTCCCAGATACCCGGCAGCCAATGATCCTAAAAAACAGCCGACAAGCGCACTGCTGTTAGCCCATCCAACAAGTTGCTCCGACGTAAGTTGAAAATACGCTTCGTAGAACTGACGCGCCCCGCCGATCACTACCCAGTCATATCCGAACAGCAACCCACCCATTGCGGCGACCAGTGTGATCGCCCACAGATATGAAGTTTGTTGCGCCTGCGATCCCGGAGCGGCCGCATCGAGAGGGACATGGGTGGTCTGCATGGCTTAGTTCACTGCCGTTTCGAGTGCTGCCAACAGATCTGCAGCCCCGGCGTGATTCTCGTCGAGTCGGCGCACTTCGTTCAACAAGATCAATCCCTGCTCTGTCTGTTCGAGCCCCAACAACGCCTGAGCACGCAGAAACTTCGCTGAAATTTCCTGCCGTCTGAGCAAGTCCTCTTCAAAAAGCAACATGGTAGGCAATGAGGTAGCGAAGTAGTCAATCTTAGGAACTTTATGTTCAAGGTCGACCGAGTAGTCGTAAATGCCCTTAAGTATCTTCCTCGCCTCTTCGTGTCGCCCGAGACTGACGAGAGCCTGCGCGCTCCAGTAGGTTGTATCCGAGATCGAGTGGACCTGCATCTGTTGAAAGTCCCCGCGGTGGCTCGCAGCGCGCTCCCAATGCAATTTCGCTGTCGTTTCGTCGAGATTTGCCGTATGCGCCACTCCGAGCCAGTAGTCAATCATGCTCAGATTCATCAACAAATGCTTGGCCTCACTGAGGCTAGGTGGAATGTCCCGCGCTGCCTCGAATCTCCGAATCGCAGTGGATGTCTCTCTCTCTGCCAAGGCCTTCTGGCCAAGCAGTAGATTGGCGCGCACATACTGCGTCAGCACTAATCCCTCGCCCCCCTCCCAAGGCTGAAATTTACGCGAGAGCAGAACTTTCAAGGCGTCCTCAGGCCGACCAACCTGGTTATAGAGTGAGGCTAGTTCGACGGACAGATCATCTCGCGATGCCACTAATTCCAGCACTGCTTCGAGAGCAGCGAGCCGATGTCCAGGACTCTCACCGGTTCGCTTCAGCAACTGATCTTGTTCATAGAGGATACGAGCGTCCGCGGGAGCAAATAGCCGTGCCTGAGCAAAGGCGGCACGCGCGTTCTTCTCATCTTTGCGAACGTTGTAATATGCGAACCCAAGATTGCGCCAGACCGTAGGGAAGGTAGGATCAAGTTCCGAGGCCCGCTCCCAATATCTTATGGCGTCTTCATGACGCTTCTTGTCGTAGAGCAAATTCCCTAGATAATATGGCGCTCGCGCGTCCTTCGAATTTCGTGTAACTGCGGCTTCAAGGAGCGCGATCTCCTCCAAACGACTAGGAAAGACATATGCGGCGTCCGCTGTGGCGGCTAACTGATATGTCACGGCGCTATCTTCGTTGAGGCCAAGCAGAGCAAAGGTGCGGGCGAGCGCATAAAGCAAGATAGCGGAGGATCCGTCCTTCGCTTTTGTAGAACCGACGGAAAAAACAGCTAACGCGTCCTCCAGCAAATTGCAGCGCAGCATGTCGAAACCCAGATCCAATTGTTGATGACCATCTAGTGGGACACTACCCGTTGCAAGATACCGGCTCCAGTTATCGAGAGGATCGAGCTCACAAGTCAGCTTGAGGAACGCTTCAGCTTCGGGCTGCCTGCCCAATCGACGTAGTACGACAACTTTCAGATTCCGCGCGTTCAGATTGTCGCCGTCGGCCAGGAGTGATCGCTCGATATGATCCAACGCCTGTGTCCACAGCCGGCGACTGCTGTCGATCTCAGCCAACCGGTGGTAGCCCGGCCCCCGCCAGGCGGCATTCCACGTGGACTTGTAGAAGGCCTCATATGCTTCAGAAATCCTTCCTTGATAGCTCAACGCCAGTCCAAAATTGTAGTGCGGCTCGCCATCATAGGGGTTTGGGTTGCGGGCAGTCAGACGGCTAATCGCAGTGCGGAAGTATTGCTCTGCCGTCGTAAACTCACCACGTCTTAGATGCCAACGCCCCAAAGCATGGTTTGACCGACTGTCTCCGGAGTCGCGCCGGATTGCCTCACGCCAATATCCCTCAGGGCTTCTTGTGGCGTGACGATATTGATCTAGATGCAGCCCCGTCAGGTAAAGTTCGTCGCTTGACTGAATCTCTTCTGGCAGTAGCGGTTCCTCGGCAACAGCGGGCGAAGGAGCCGCAACCATCTCTGAGGGGGCGTATCGCAAAACGACATTCTCGCCCGTTAGATCGTCGACGAGAAGCAAAAGCTCCAGGTCTTGTTGATCGTCCGCGACAGAGAATTCCGTATCCAGCCCAGATGCAGGGTTCAATGTGCCCCGCCAAGCTGAAATCTCCCGTCCATCATTTTTTAGAGAGACCTTAGCATTGGGCAACTCGCGAGTAACAAGAAGATGAATTATCACTCTGCCAGGTTTTCTCTCGAAGCGAACCGCTGCGTCAAGATTCACCAGATCAGGCACTCCAGTTTCACGGAGAGGATACCAATACTGACTGAAGACCTTCGTCTCCCCCGGAGCGAGGAAAGAGAAGTCAGGTTGATTATCGGTGTAGACGCCTGCCATCAACTCAATGTAAGGTCCATCGGAATCTGTAAGGCTGCGATCCCACGCGTAGCCAAACTCATGATTCCCCCAAGTCCACTGCTTCTTTCCGGGAGCGATGTGATGATTGGCCACATGGACCATGCCGGCTTCGGCAGCGTGGTCATATCCCCCTGCAAAATCCCCTTTCGAGTTTGCGACCATATAGCTCGTTGGAACAGGGATATTCGAATACCAACTCAGGTCGTTTGGCGGGTACGATCCATCTGGCACAAAATTCGCTGGCTTTTCGTCTTCCGGAACTCCCTTAACCGAACGCTGCTTATAGTCGATGCCGTAGTAACAACCCTCGCTGAGTGGAAACTCCGTAACTGCCCGCTTGGCATGGTCGGCTACAAATCGCACATCCTTTGGGAAAAAGGATTGATACTTCTCGTGCACTCGTGTGGCAACGTTTGCCCACCACAGGAAGGTCTGAGTATCTTGTGTGCGATTGTAGAGGCGGACGCGGAGTTCGAGGTAGGCTTTGCCTGGTCTCAGGCATACTCCGTGCATCCCTTTCATGCGCGCCATGGGATCATGATCGCTACACCAGATCGTCACAGCCCCATCCGGATCACGCTCAATCATCACTTCAACCGGCATGAACGTCGCGGGCCGATGGTGCTGCGGCCAGTTGAACTCCACCCCTCCCGAGATCCAGGGGCCTGCAAGACCAACCAAGGCTGGCTTAATCACATTCTGACGGTAGAAAAAATCGTAGCCATTCAGCTTGTCTAAACCGACATGAATGCGCCCGCCAATCTCGGGCATAACCATGAGCCGTATAAACTCATTCTCGATGTGAACTGCCTTCCACTCGCGAAGTTGCGGCTCTGTATCAACGCGATCAATGACAGGCAAAGGATATACACGCCCGCTGCTGCCCTGATACACACGCTTTTCGAGAAAGAGCGGATTGAGGTCTGGTGCGGCTGGCATGTAAGACCGAATCATCACCGGTTCTTCCCATGCCTTCACAGCATTTTTTTCAGTCAGCGGCGCGTCTGGTAACTGCAACCGCGCAGAACCTTGCCCTTCGCCAGTGATGTCCCCGTCCACATTACAAGCTTTCTGTTGTGCCATGTCCTATTCCCCGATAACGTGCCGGCTGCGCGACTGGAGTGCGGATTGAGAGCCGGCGAGCGCCTTATGAATCATGCGTTTACATTTACGTTTACGTTACCGCAAATCAAACTCTAGGCGGCTAGTTCAGCGTTGTCAAGAAAAGATGTCACCACTCATTTGTCTCGCCGATATTTCCATCGCTCCTCAGCGATATGAAATCTAGCGTATTCGGATTTTAGAATCAAAGTTCGTCCTTGGAATGCGCCACCAAACCCCGGTTGTCGTGCTCGTACACGCAGAATTAGCAACATCCGTCCCTCAGACGGTTGAGGATGCATTTCTGAATTCTTACCAGGGAGCCGCGCTCCGGCTTGCCGCAGAACCGCCGCGCCGGTTGCCATACTCCCCCGTCGTCACCGCATGTTTCACCATCGAGTTGCAAACCAACACCCTCACCTCCGCCGGCGACCTCAACAACTCAACTTCCAGCGACCGGCAATCCAGCAGTTTCCCACCGCCCAAAGCGCTGCAGATGATTCTGCAGCGCTCCCTTGGCATCTTGCGGCATGCAAACTCCACTTCGGTTGATTGACTTGAGAAACGAAACGCTCGCAGTCGCTATCGCGGCTCCGCAGTTCCCACTAAATCTCCGACATCAGCGCCATTGTCCGAGGAGAAGACAAGGTTCACGTTGAATGTTGCAGATTTGCCGCATTTGGAGAAATCAATCGGAACATCAACAACAGCGTGGCCACCGGGTGCGATTCCGTTCAGTTCAATAGGCAGCTGTTCAATTACCTTTGGATGACAAGCACCGTCGCCACCCGCTTGTGTCACCGAGAAGGTGTTGAGCTGGCTGCCTTGAGCACGGCCACTACCCGAATTGGTCAATGCAATCTTCCAGACGCGCAGATTCTCTCCACCTGTTTTGCTTGCAATCGCTCCCGTCAGCGTCGGCGACTCTACGGCTGGTGCAATAGCAATGCGGTCCAGAGCCGGCGCATAACCAGAATCGTTGCCGAACTGAATCGTATTGGATCCAGCCTGCAACTGGACAGGAATCACCGTGCTGGCTGGCAGATTCCAGCTGCTTCCATTCAAATCCAGCTCCGTGTTGGCACCACCGTTGACCGAGATGAAGAACGAGCGTGGCGCGGCTGTGAGATAGTCAACTTCCATCAGATAGGTCCCAGTCTTGGCGACATTGACTTGCGTGAAGGTCACTGTATTTCCGCTGCCACCGCCAATGTTTCCCGCCTCGTCCGCGCCGGAACAGTACTCGCAATAGGGCGGAGTTACGGTTCCTGCCAGCGTGGCGTTTTCCGCCTCAAAGGTCGTCGAGCTCGGAAGAGGAGGAGTTCCGGAACCATCTCCACTAACGACGATGCGGTCCATGTCCGGCGGATAGCTGGTCGGACTTCCGAATTTAATACTGTTGATACCTTTATTCAGAGCAACTGAGACTGTGGTGCTGGACGGGAGAAAGAAGCTGCCACCGCCTACATTAAGAGTCTGAAGTGGCCCTCCGTTCACTTGGTAGATCAGCGACCGTGGACCCTGGGTCAACGAGTCAATCTGCATCTGATAGACCCCTGTTCTGCTCGTGGCGACGTTGTTGAAAGTGACCGCATTGTTCCAACCCAGTGCAAGACCACCAACCTTTTCTCCGCCGGAGCAGGCTGAGCAAGCGGCAATAACGGCGGTGCCGCTCAATGTCGCCGCCTCGGCCTCATAGCTCTGCGATTCGGTTGGTCTGGGGCGTCCCTCACCTGTAACCTTCAGAAGTCGCACGCCGTGACCCAGGATCGTCGTATCGAATCCGTGGTCTAGGCTTCCCAGCTCAATGTGATTCCACAAGTCGCGAACTCGGCTCGCGTGAGCAAAGCCAAGACTGTTCCAGGGGACGACCACTCGGGATGGGAACGCGTTCAAGTTGAACAACGCCACGTAGTAATTCCCATCTTCCATGTCAGACACCCAGACTGGTGTATCACCACCCAAAGCCTGCTTCGCTGGATGCGCGGACTGATCGATAGCAATTACCTCATCATTTGTCAGAAGCTGTTTCCCAAAAGCATCCAGAGTCGTCAGGTCGCCACCCAGATACATTGGCGCATTGGCCATCGCCCACAGGGTAGCTATTGATCGCCGCTCCTCATAGCTCAAGCCTGAAGTGGTGTTGTTCATGACCTCCAGCGAATCAAGGTCGTTCCAGCCAACCAAAGGACCGGCAGCATTCTGCCAACCCACTAGATCGTAAAAACGCCAGGAGGCCATGGCCCAGTTCGTAATTGTGGAGCAGTTTCCTTCGCAGTCGATGTCGCCTTCAATTCTGCGTGCGTTCGCAAACTGTTGCCAGACACTCAGGTAGTCCTGGTCGAGTGCCCACGAAATAGTGAACCAGATTGGCCGACCGCTCTGTGCAATTGCCTCCGCCCACGCCGCCACATCCGCTCGGTTATCGATCGACAGGTCATCGCTATACGAGCCCGGCGTCACAGCATCGAGTTTGATCGCGTCGATACCCCACGAAGCGAAGAGATTTACAACAGAATTGATATATTCCTGCGCTCCCGGCTTCGTGAAGTCGATCTTGTAGTGATACGGCGAGGTTCCAGGCGCACCGAAGGCATTCCCAGCCGTATAAGGGACGGCCAGAATGTCCTGGATATGGTACGGCGTACCAAGGATTGTCGAGTTCGCAACCACAGCCGGATATTCCACGCCGGGAATCCAATAGATTCCGGCCTTTTGCCCGTTTGTATGGATGTGCGCGACGAGCGCAGTGATATCGGGGAAGATCGTGGAATTCGGAATCGGACGCCCATTAGCATCGAAGCTCCCCTGCCAGCCTGAATCCATGTTGATGTAGTTGAAGCCGTGGCCCTGCAGCCCAGAAGCGAACAATGCGTCCGATTGCGCAGTCATATTTGCCTGAGTCAGAAAGTTACTCGAGATCGTCTGCTGACTAAAGCTGCTCCAACCCTGATAAGGCTTTTCGGCGATTCCAGGCGTCTGTGCGCGTCCACCTAAAGCACATCCGAAGAAGACCGCAAAACAGATTGCGAAGACAACTCGCAAGTATCTACTTCCTGCCTCGCCGTGCTGATGCTTCAGGTTCGATATCTTTGATTCAATGGAGCTTGTCATCCTCGCCGTCATAACCCCTCTCCTTATTACTATTACTCGATTGAAGCGCGAAGCTTCATGAGTGTGATCGCATTTCAGATGCGTATCCTCTGCAAAAGCGGCAAAGCGCAATAAAATGTGTAGGTACACGATGCAACGTTAGCAATTCGGTATTTACATAATGGTGTAAATATCGTGAACGTTACCGCTACAGAAGGTGTCACAGTCAATTCCTGATTGTCAAGATGTTTTTGATACGGTCTACCATGAAGGCTGATTGACCTATGGAGAGGAACACGGAACAAACACTTTCGCTTCAAAACAACCTCCTGCAGGTTCGAATTCTTCCTGCTTTTGGCGGCAAGATCACGTCTCTGTGCAGCACGTTGACGGGAGAGGAGTTTTTATTGCCACCGTTGCAGAACTACCATCGAGTCTCGTCGACAGCAAACTTCGACGAGAGTGACGGCGGCGGTTTTGACGAGTGCCTTCCGAGTGTTGCGAGTTGCGAGAGTATTGCATGCGAAGCGCCAGTACCTGACCACGGCGACCTATGGCGGATCAACTGGAATGTCGACTCTCACGATGAGGGCATTGTCCTTCACGCCGATGCGACGTCGAGACCATTGAGCCTAACCCGACGCGCCACCTTGCAGGAGTCCTCCCTCGTTCTCGAGTACGACCTCTTCAATCCGTCTGACTCCCCTACAACCTGGCTCTGGTCCGCCCATCCGCTACTCCGAGTCGACGCGGGAGACCGTATCGTCCTACCGAGCGAGATCGAAGAAGTCACGGTTGAGTATTCAGCCGCCGATCTGGTCATGCGAAATAGTGCCGTCGCGTGGCCTCGAGCGCAGTCGTCCTCGGGAGCTGTAGTGGACCTCAGCAGAGTTGGAGCCAAGGATGGAAGAACGGCACACAAACTCTTTGCCCGCATGGGAAAGTCTGGCTGGGGTGCACTCTACCGGGAAAAAGTGGGCCAGGGGCTCGTCGTGCGGTTTGATCCAAACGCCCTTCCCTTCTTAGGCATGTGGATCTGTGCAGGAACGTGGCCTACAACCGGAGTCGAGAAGCAATACACCGTGGCGCTCGAACCCACTACTTCAAACGTCGACTCCCTCGCCTCTGCGGTACATAACGGCACCGCCCGAAGCCTTGGGGCGCGAGAGAGATGTCGATGGAAACTCGAGATTCAGCTTATTGGGGCTTCGTCGCGTCTCAGTTTCGATGACTTCTGTGCAACCGTAAGATCTATCTCATCCACTCCAGCACCTGCCGCAACTTAGCCGAGGCCGTCGAGGTCGCCCCTCCAGTAAGCGTCGGTGAAGTCGCACGCCTCTGACCGCAAAATGCCACCCCCGAAGGATCAAGCTGCTTGAACAAGGTTCCTAAAACATTGACCCGATTCTTCATGCCATGCTAGCGTCAAACATGGCGTTTTCTCTATTTCATTGTTGTTGCTGTGACCAGCCCTTCGTTGGGTGAGCGGCAACATCCCCAGATACACCTGAAGCGCCCTCCCCAAAGCTCATCCGAAAACCTCATCGTCCACCCATAGCATCCGTCGAGAAGCCGGCATCCGTGCATGGCTTGTTGGCGAAGATTTTGCTACAGGAGAAGTCTCATGCAACTTGCAACAGACAAACGACTTGCCCATGACGCTAGCAACACATTGATAGCAGCGAAAGGCCTTCCCGTCGTGGTTTCGAGAACGCCAGAGCAGCTAGAAAATATCGTCTCGCTGTTCGCGGCGTCTGATGAATGGCTGGATCGAGTGCGACTGCGCGCCGAACGGCGATGGTATGAGCGGCTCTATCACGATCAGGACTATGACATATGGGTGATCAGCTGGATGCCGGGACAATCCACTGGCTTCCACGATCACGGCGCGTCTTCAGGAGCCTTCGTAGTGGCGACTGGGATTCTTGAAGAGCATCGTGTTGGTGAGCGGAGCCATGTGATCTATCCGGGTAAGCCGCGTGCATTCGGTCCCGACTACGCGCATGACGTCCGAAATATCTCCCTTGCACCGGCCATCAGTATCCACGCCTATTCGCCTCCGCTCGACGAGATGAACGAGTACGAGCTGGATGGGAGTCGACTGGTTCCGCGTGAACGCGTTTCTGAGAATGCTGAGACGCTCGATCAGGAGTGGCCAGTGCAGAGGCGGAAACCAGTAGACCGGACCGGTGCCTCGAACATTGAGCAGGTGCTTTCAGCGGCACGGGCCCGATTGCAACGGCTATCTCCGGATGAGGCCTATGGGGCGATGATCAAACCAGAGGCGATACTCGTCGATATTCGCCCCGAAGGCCTGCGCGCGATCGAGGGCAGTATTGCGGGCGCATTGGTTGTCGAGCGTAACGTGCTCGAATGGAGGTTCGACCCAGCATCGAGCGCGCGGTTGCCGGTCGCGTCCAATCATGATCTCCAGATAATCGTGTTTTGTTCGGAAGGCTACACCTCAAGCCTCGCGGCCGCATCCCTGCAGGATCTCGGACTCTGGAGCGCGACGGACATAGTTGGTGGATTTCATGCGTGGCGCGCAGCGGGGCTGCCGACTGTGCCGCCAGCAGAGCCTTCTAAAATCCATCCCGCTCATGAACGGTAGCTTATCCCTGTGGAGTTAGAACGCGAGCCATGAGCCAAAGCTTCAAAGAGTTTGGGCGTTCCGGCGACTCTCGTCACTTAACCGCCTGTCGGTGGTTCCGGTCCATAGGCCCGCGGATAGGCCGTTAGACGAAACCACATCACAATCGAAGATTTTGAGTGATTCCACTGAGAAAAAGCTATACCCTGTACCTCTGAGATAGTGACAAACCGACGCAAGGTTGAGTTTCCAAAAATTACTTTAGTAAGTTACTAAAACTGTACTTACATTTTCATTGTGCGGACGCGAAGCTAGAGAATAGACTTTGCGTGAAATTTCTGGCCTAGGAGTACCTGCTAGTTATGTCAACTCAAACCATCTCAAACGACCTTCTTGAAGAGTGCTGGATTACGACCGATAGTGCTCGGCTGAGCCGTGGATTCGATCGCGAACACTTCGAGATCACTCATTCCCTAGCGGAACATCCGTTATTGCAGATTCCGGAACTTATGGAGCTAGCGGATCGTACGAAAAGGGACAGACCAGGAGGCATCTACTACGATGCGGGGAAGGATATCCGGGTCGACCAGCGTTGGGATCAGATGCCTGCAAAGCAGTTCTCGGTCGTCGAGACCATGGAACGTATCGAGACCTGTGGCGCGTGGCTACTATTCAAGGACGTTCAGAAGGACCCGAAATACAAGATATTTCTGGGCAGTGGATGGGAAAAGATCAAATCAAAGATTGATCAAGACCTGAAGTCTCGAATTCTCCGCGAAGACGCTCTCATCTTTGTCACTTCCCCGAAGCGCATCGCAACCTACCACATCGATCGAGAGTGCAGTTTCCTGCTCCAGATTAAGGGAACGAAGACGATTCATATCTTTGACCGTGCGGATCGAGAGGTTCTTCCTGAAGAGGAGATCGAACGTTTCTGGACAGTCGATAACAACGCGCCTGTCTACAAACCACAGTTTCAGGCCCGCGCTACTTCTTATAAACTAAGGCCCGGAAACGGTGTGCATATCCCCGTGAATTGTCCTCACTGGGTGGAAAACGACGACAACGTCTCTGTTTCGCTCAATGTTAACGTTCAGTTCAAAGACACTCTTCGCGCCAATACCTACCGGGCGAACCATGCTCTTCGAACACTTGGCCTGACTCCGCGTCCGCCAGGCCAATCTCTCACGGTGGATTACCTCAAATCTCACTCCATGGTTGCTGTAGTTGCTGCGAAGGCTGCTTTGCATAAGCTGTCTTCTTTGAGAAAGTCTTCGTAAGAGTGTCGAGCAACTTAGAGCAGGCGTGGATTCTCATGGCCTGAAGTACTTGGTTTTGCACTAAATGCATTCTCCATTTCAATAAAGATCGTTTCTGACCTTCGACCTGCCATGATCCTGGTTTGCTTCAACCGACTGGCAGCACTTGGGTTCGATTCGGAGTTATCCGAGCCGCTTCATCATGCCGCCGGATGAGCGCACTCGACAGGCTATGCGACTATTTGAAGTAATTTTGATTGCAACCCTGCTTGCTGCCGCCGTGGCGCAGTTGACGAAATCGGTCGCTCACTGGTCGAGGCCTCTTACAGTCTTTGGTGTGCTCGTCGCTACCTGGCACGTAATCCACGAGGGAACACACTGGCAGATGTTTCCTGTCCTTGCAGGACTCATGCTACTCGTGGTCTGGCAACTGATACCGGCATCTCGTCGAGTTTCACGCTATCCAGCGATGAGAAACCCCGTGGCCATCGCCGTCGCGCTGCTTTCAATCACGACGTTCGGACTGCTCCTGATCGTGCCCATGTTTACTCTTCCGAAACCAACGGGAACCTACCCGGTCGGAACACGCATCATTTATCTCAAGGATTCGAGTCGCATGGAAGACAGGGCGGAGAAGCCCGGAATGTCCAGAGAACTCGTGGTGCAACTATGGTACCCAGCCGATCCTTCGAACAATCATCTGGCTGCCTACGAGACCACGTCCGAGACGATTCTCATTACCTCTTACCGAAGCGTCCTCTGGACCAACTCCAGAGAAGATGCACCCGTGGCAAGCCAGGGTGGTCCGTTTCCCGTCCTGCTATTCAATCACGGCTGGGCGGGAAGACGTACGCAGGATACATTTCTTACAGAAGACCTTGCCAGCCATGGGTATGTAGTCGCCTCGATCGACCACACCTACAACTCCAGTCGGGTCGCGTTGCCTGGAGATCGCATCATCGAAGATATCAATGGCGGCGACGCTCTGGATACCAATCTGCATTCCGCCAGTGAAATTATTGACACCTGGAATAAAGAGCTCAATAAATGGGTGGCCGATGAGGTCTTTGTTCTCAACACGCTGCAGAACGACAATCTGGATCCAAAGAGCCCCTGGTATGGTCGACTCGATACTCAGCGAGCCGGCGCTTTGGGCCATTCCTTCGGTGGCGCAGCCGCAATACAGGTGTGCTCCGTGGATGCACGAATTCAATCCGCTATAAATATGGACGGCTGGACGTTCGGAGATCTCCGGCAGCGCGCGGCGAACCAGTCAACAATGTTTCTCTACGGAGTAGGAAACGGCGCTCCGCCCCCAGATCCGGCAACGCTGGGAACTGCCGCACGGGCCGAGGCTGAACTAGACGCAACCGACCACAAAGTAGTCGATACCAGTCTCCGGCAGTTTGGCGGGTATAAGGTATCCATCAGCAACACCTCACACATGGACTTTACAGACCATCCTCTCGTTAGTCCGTGGCGCAGATGGACACAACCCAGCCATATTTCACCGGGACGCATAGAAACTATCGTTCGCGCCTACGCGCTCGCCTTCTTCGATCAGACTATCCGAGAAAGAAAGCCGACTCTACTTGAATCAGGAACTTCTAGCCCGTTTCGCGAGGTCAAGATAGAGCACTGGAGTCCAGAATCCAAAGCAGCATCAGTCGAGACAGCTCTAAAGCCGACTCTGTTTCGATAGAGCATCTTTGCGGACCAGAACACCCTACCCCATGGGTTCATCAAATTGACTAAGGCACCCATGGATCGACCTCGCTAACACGTCGATTCCCGGCACAGACAAAACCTGCCAATGATCTCCGGGAATCTCATGAATTTCGACTCCACCTTTGAAGATTGGCGACCAACCGTTATCAGAAGGGATGCTGCTATCCGCCTGATTCGCAGCTCGAAATAGAGTCAACTTTTGTGAAACTGGTTTCACTTTGTAGTTTCGCGCAGCAACGGAGTTGATCTCGTGGGTATTCTTGAGGAAGGCTGGCAACGTAGAGAACATTCGCGCAGCGATCGTAATTGTGTAGCGAACTCTGCGCTCCCCAAGATCTTTTAGAAAAAAATCCCACCATCCTTTGGCGCTTCCATGACCGGCGTGGCTGCGAAAAAATCCCGCAAGACCGCCGCGTTGAGTCCGCCCATTGTTGGACGATAGTTCGGCCGGCCATCCTTCGATGTAATCTCTCGCTCTTGTGTCCAGCATCCCCAACAGGCCAATCGTTTCGCCCGCAGCAAGTAGTTGATGGGCCATCTCAAGGACCACAATTCCACCGAAGGAATAACCAAGCAGATGATAAGGTCCCTCTGGCTGAACTCGGCGAATCTCTTTCAGATAGTGAGCAGCCATATCCTCGATGCGAAGCAGCGCCGGCTGATCGAGCTCAAGCGCCTGTGCCTGCACCCCGTAAACTGGTTGATCCGCACCAATTCTTGTCGTAAGGCCATAGAAGTTGACTACGTTCCCTCCCGCACCATGGACGATGTAAAGAGGCCGTTTCGTGCCGACAGGTTGAATCGGCACCAACGAGGTCACCGTGTTAGGCGCGTAGCGTCTGCGGACCAGCTCTGCAACCATCTTGATCGTCGGAGCAGAGATCAAACTGGCCAGGCCAAAACCCATGGAATACAGGCTGTTCATTCGCGTGACAAGGCGAAGGATCGAAAGCGAACTTACTCCAAGAGAAAAGACGTTCGTATCAGCGGAGATCTCCTCAACACCCAGCATCGAGCGCCAAAGCTCAAGCAGTTGAATCTCGATCGGGTCACTAATAGTCGCGACCTGGTCGTCCAACTTCTCCATGATCGCAGCGCCACCATCAAATTGTTTTTCCTGGAGAGGCCGCGCGTTTCTGCGCGATACGATTCGGCTCTGGTTATCGGGCAGCTTGGCAGGAAGAAAATCGTCTGCCGGAGCCATCTTCTCCAGCTGGATTGAGGATTCCCGCACTGCAGACTCCAACAGTGCAATGAAACTCGTCAGATATCGTTGAATTGTTCCTGGACGAAAGTAGTTGGGATTGTATTCAAGCTGCAGCCGCGGTCCTTCTTCCGGCCGATCGACGATGGCGAACATCCACTCGAAGACGGCGCCCGGACTCATTGATCGCAGCGGCGTAATCTCAAGTCCGGCAACCCGCTGAATCACCATGAACGACTTCTGATACAGAAAGAAGATCGGAATCTCAAACGAAGTATTGTTGTGCGAGAAATGTGAGTCATAGATCAGCTCCTCAAACGGAAGCTCCTGATTTTCGTATGCGCCAAGCGTCCAGTCCTGCACCTTTGTAAGCAGAGATCGAAACGTCTCCTGCGGTTCGATCCCCACGCGAAGTACCTGAATATTCATGAAGAGCCCAATCAGCTCCTCCGTATCTTCGTTCCGGTTTGCGCACGGAGATCCAATGACAAGATCCCGCTGCCCGGTTACCCGGTGCAACAGAGCGCAGAAGATACTGAATAGCAGGATATTCAGCGTTACATTTTGATTCTTGCAAAACTCATGAGCTAACGCGGTAAGCTCCGGTGAAATGAGAAGCGTCTCGATGTCTCCTGACTCGGAGTCCGTACGAACATCTCGCCTGCCTTCGGGAGTCGCATCGTGTGGGAGTTCAAGTCGCCCAAAGTTTGTTCCGAGAGTCTTGCGCCAGAAATTCAGCGAAGTCTCGGCTGCTTCACTCTTTCGCCACTCCTCCTGCCAGACGGCAAAGTCTGCAAACTGAATCGGCAGCTCCGGCAGAACAGGCTTCTTCTCTTCCATCAGAGCTTCATAGAAGACCGCAATGTCGCGCAGAAGAATGCCAAGAGAGATGCCATCACAAATGATGTGGTGCATCGTGACGAGCAGCAGATGATGCTGCGGAGCAAACTTCAGCAGCTTGAGAGCGAGAAGCGGCCCGTTGAACAAGTCCATGCGGTAGGCCGCATGCTCACGGATCAGTCTGCCTGCCTCGGGTGAGTTTGCCGCATCAGGCACGTCCTGCAAGTCTTTGACCGGCAGCGCAACACTGTACGGTCCCCCGATGATCTGCGAAAGTCTTCCATCCACCATCGCAAAGGTCGTTCGCAACATCTCATGTCGTCGCACCGCTAGGGTAAAAGCCATGGCCAGCAAATCCACATTCAATTCGCCGCGGCATTGCCACATCAGCGGCATATTCAACGCAGGATTTCCAGGATGCATCTGATCCAGTGACCAAAAGCGAACCTGTCCCTGTGTGGCAGGCATGACGTACACTTCGTCCGCCGGCGGCGCCATCGAGCTTACGACAGGCGTTTCCTCAGGAGTATTCGTGGTAACCCCCGTCGCAGCCTGGGAATGTTGCTTCATCCGCGCGTCCCGCTTTCACCGCGATAGGCCTTTCGTGGAGCTACGGCAATTCGCGGTGCTACCTTGATCGTGTTGGATTTCGTCTCCGCTTGCCCCCCCAAACCATCGGATAAGGCCAGAATAGTCCGATGCTTGAATATCTGCGCTGCTGTGACGTTCAAACCTTCCTTCTGAGAGCGTGCGGCAATTCGGAAGATGAGCAAAGAGTCTGCTCCAAGTTCAAAGATACTATCTGTGATGCTAACGCGATCGAGCATGAGCACCTCAGACCAAATCTCCGCAAGCTTCTTTTGATCAGCCGTCTTAGGCGCAGTGAACGGCCGCTGTCCAGAATGAAAACCTCCTTTGAGAAACATCTCCGCATCCGGCAAACTCTTGCGGTCTATCTTTCCGTTCGGAGATCGCGGAAGCTGCGGCAACGGTAGGATCACCGCAGGAATCATGTATTCAGGCAGTGCACCGGTCAACATCGTAAGTAGATCTTCTGTGAGCGCGGTAGCGTGTTCCGCCGAATTGCCGGCATCGACATAAGCCACGAGTCGTGTGATCGCCGCTCCAGCGCTCTTGCTCGTGTGCGCAACCACCACAGCCTCGCGCACCGCGGGGTGTCTGTTCAGAGCGGTCTCAATCTCTCCCAACTCAATTCGATAGCCGCGAATCTTGACCTGGAAGTCGGTGCGACCGAGCAATTCAACTTGTCCTTGTCCCTCGGCATTGACATGCCAGCGACCCAGATCTCCAGTCTTGTAAATGCGCCCCTCAGCAAATGGGTTCGGCAGGAACCGTTCGGCAGTCAGGTCGGGACGCTTCCAATATCCACGTGCTAGTCCCGTGCCTCCAATATAGAGCTCTCCCACAACTCCAACAGGCACCGGATGCAGCCGATGATCGAGCACATAAAACTGGGTGTTCGCAATCGGAGGCCCGATCAGCAACGGTCCTGTCCCAGCGGTGACCCGCGTTGCGGACGACCATATCGTTGTTTCCGTTGGCCCGTAGACGTTCCAAACCTGCTCGCTTCTCTCCACCAGTTGATCTGCCAGGTCTCGCGGCAGCGCTTCAC
Organism: Tunturibacter gelidoferens; assembly: GCF_040358255.1. Classification (NCBI taxonomy): domain Bacteria; kingdom Pseudomonadati; phylum Acidobacteriota; class Terriglobia; order Terriglobales; family Acidobacteriaceae; genus Tunturiibacter; species Tunturiibacter gelidiferens. The sequence continues at coordinate 3,357,828 of NZ_CP132938.1, read as the reverse complement.
CACCGCACAGTACCTTCAGCGGCAACTCGCTGCTCCATCCCGCATCGATCAGCATTCTCCACGTTCCTGGAGTGGCCTGCAGCACGGTCGCTTTACTGCGCTGCAACAGTTGCAGCAACAAGTAGCCGTCCGCCACCTCCTCTTCGTTCGCGATCACCAGTCGCGCTCCCGTCAACAACGGCAACAACAGTTCCAGCCCTGCGATATCGAAGGCAAGCGTCGTCACAGCCACCAGCACATCCGCTCGATTCAGTCCAGGCTCACGCTCCATGGAGCGCAACAAGTTCATCAGCGCCCGATGTTCAATGGCTACGCCTTTCGGTCGGCCGGTTGTGCCGGAGGTATAGATGACATACGCCAACGAGTCCGCTGCGGCCGGCACTTCAAGAGGCGCATCGCTCTCCTCGGCTATCCGTGAATCCAACGTCACTACCTTCGCCGACGTTTTGAATCCAGGTTGTGCAGCGGCAAACGAACTCCCCACAACCAGAAGCCCCGCGCCTGCGTCTTCGAGCACCATCTCCAATCGTTCCTTTGGATGCCGTGGATCCAGCGGTACATAGGCACCCCCAGCCTTCAACACTCCGAGCAGCGCTCCCAGCATCTCGACTGACCGCGGAACGCAGAGTCCCACCAGATCGCCCGCCTTCAGCCCCTCCCGATGCAGTCTGTGGGCAACACGATTCGCATATTGATCCAGTTCCCTTCCCGTCCATCTCGTTGAGCCGCACTCTACGACGAACTCATCCGCCTTTTCCTTGGCTCGTGTCTCGGCCCACCGATGGATCGGAATAAACTCTCGGTCGAACGTTACCTCGGTCCGGTTCCAACCCTCTACTATCTCCAAACGGTCTTCCTGACCCAGCAGCTCCAGTTCATCCACCCGCACCGTCGCATCTCTTACTACACTGCTCAACAGGTTGGCATACTGGCGCATCCAGCGGCGAACCGTCTCTCCGTCAAAGAGGCCCGTATTGAAGTCACAATCGAATTTGAGATCATCTTCGGTTTCGATCACGTTCAGGAACATATCCGTATTTACGAATTGTTTCGGGTTCGCCTTGATCTCCGCCGACAGACCGTCGAAGCCGATGCGACTCCCGATCTTTTCGAGATTGAACTGCACCTCGATCAACGGCAGGCGCCCCGCATCTCTCGGAATCGAAAGCTTGTGGAGCAGACTGCCGTAGGTAAACTCCTGATGATCGAACGCATCGAAGAGCACATTGCGAGTTGCGGCGAGATGGCTCTTTACCGTCTCGGCCTCTGCTAACTGGCTCAACATCGGCAAGAAGTGAACGCAGTGTCCGACGAGACTCGCATTCTGAAACAGAGCCTGCCCTGCCGTAGAGATCCCAACTACTACCTCCGGTTGACGGGTCAGACGGTGCAGCAAAAGTTGAAAGCCCGAGAGCAGCGTGACATAGAGCGTGCAACCCAACCGCGCGCTTGCACCCTTCAGATCGGTATACAGTGAGGACCCGAGACTACCATTCAGAGTCGCACCGGAGTAAGTCTTATTCATCGGACGAGGTCTGTCGGTTGGCAGATCAAGCACCGGCGTCAGGCCGGAGAACTTATTAACCCAATAAGCTTCATTGTCCGCAAACTCACCCGACTTCTGACGGGTCTGCTCCAGAACGGCATAACTGCTGAACGGAAGCAGAGGAAGCAATTTTTCGCTTGCGCTCTCCTTTGCGCTATAGAACTTGCTGAGCTCTTCGAAGAGTTGATTCACGGACCATCCATCGAGAACAATATGATGTCCGGTAAAGAGCAGCACCGTCTCATCGACGGACATCCTGAAGATCGTTGCGCGTACAAGCGGCCCCTCTGTAAGCGAGAACGGCGTCTTCCCTTCCCTCTCAATCGCCTCGTGCAGCGTCTGCTCTCGATCCCCGGCTGCTATCGAAGAGAGGTCCGTCTGTTCAACAACTCCATGAAAGGTTGGAGCGATCAATATCGATTCGCCATCTTCACTGATGGTGCTGCGCAGGGCGTCGTGTCGAGCAAACACTGACTCGAGCGCCTGCTTCAGCGCGGCTTCGTCGACATGGCCGCGCAGTCGAAGCGTTACCGACTCATTGAAGGCACAGTTCATCTCATCGCCTAGCGCGGCCGCAAAGTAGATCTCACGCTGCGCCTCAGTGATTGGAACCTGCGCAGGAGTATCCTTCAGAGCCGCAGGATGCATCGCGGACACTGGCGCCGTAACCGCCTGACTGTGGTGCTCCCCATGGCTGGGAAGCGCGTTACTTGACTGCATCTCTTCGACCGTCTCCCGGAACACGGCCTCAACTCTTTGCAAATCTTCTTCCGAATGCGCTGTGGTAAGGAAGCAGGGGTACCCCTCCTGAATATGAACTCCCTTCTCCCGCATCGCATAGTACAGAAGACTGCCAAGTCGAGCGTCACCGTGGAAGGTGAAGTAAAACCAGGACGCGAAGTGATGGATCCGGCTCGGAACGCCGCGCTCCACAAAGAAATTATCGAGCCGCGTCGCTAGCTCAGCAGTCTTTCGATTCAGATCAAGCTGAAGTTGCGGCCCAGCGGCCTTCAAATGATTGAGCACCGCGCGAGCGGCTGCAAGAGCCTGTGGGTGTCGAACAAAGGTCCCCGCGAAGAAGGTTACGCCGACCTCAGGGATTGAAGCGTCGCCATACTGCCACGCTCCTCCGTCGAGCGCATCCATAAACTGCGCCTTGCCCGAGAGAACGCCGATCGGATATCCACCGCCAATCACCTTGCCGTAAGTTGCCAGATCCGCGCGAACTCCGAACGCCTCCTGCACACCACCCGGCGCAAGCCTGAAGCCGGTGACAACCTCGTCAATGATGAGAGCAATCTCGGCCTGCTCGGTAATCTGCCGTACTGTCTTGATGAAAGCAATGGGTTGCAGGCCCGGGTTGCGCGTCTGCACCGGTTCAATCAAAACTGCCGCGATCTCACTCGCATTTTTGCGAATGTAGTCGAGTGAGGCGTCCGCACCATACTCCAGCACAACCACATTTCCTGTATTCGCAAGTGGAATTCCTGGCGCCAGCGGCACCGTTCCCCGCGGCGTATTGCGAACGAGAACCTCGTCAAACGTTCCGTGATAATCGCCGGCAAAGTAAATGATGCGATCTCGTCCTGTAACCGTGCGAGCCACGCGTATAGCCGCCATTACCGCTTCGGACCCAGTGTTGCAGAAGGTCACACGATCGTTTCCCGTAAGTTCGCAGATCTGCGCCGCAACTTCCCCTGCCAGCGGAGACTGTGGTCCGATGGCAACTCCTTCTTCAATTTGTTTATGAACAGCGTCCAGCACAAACTGCGGAGAGTGCCCGAACATGATTGCGCCGTAACCATTCACGATGTCTATATATTCGTTACCATCGACGTCCCAGATCCTCGAACCCTTGGCGCGTTCGGTCACAAGCGGATACACCATCTCCTTCCACTGCGGACGGAAACCGGCGACCGCACGAGGATCTGCAAGATGAGGCCGCGCCTTATCGGTCAAACGCTTGGACCCTGGCGTCTTCTTCTCATACTTCGCGATCAGCGTGTCGAGGTATTGTTGCTGATCGCTATTAAGATCCTGTTGAACCCGCGGCTGCAATGGTCTGTAAGATCCGTGCTTAACCTCTGAGGTTTCGCCCGTCGGTAACGGTGCCGCTGATGGCGACGCAGGAGCGGACAAGGGTGTCGCCGCAGATATCGTCGCGGACGACGCCTGAGTAGCTGCCGCCGGCAATCCCGTTGTTGCGCGCAACGCTGCCATCTGCTGCTCAAACACCTTCGACATCATCGCCATCTGCTCACTAAACAGCCGCTCCGCTGCTGACCCCGCAGGCCCCGGCGAACCAGCACTCGTGAAACTCGCAGACGGAGCGGAGAAGTCCACCGGAGATACAGCCCCATTCACTGGAGCAGCTTGTACCTGCGCCGCTACTGGAAATGCATCAGGCGGAAGCACGCTGTCCAGATAGCCGGCAAGGCTCGCAATCGTGGAGTACTGCTCCATAATCTGGCGGAACGTCAGCTTCACTCCAAACTTCTTCTGAATTCCTTGAGTAGCCTGCGTGAGAAACAGTGAGTCGAGACCAAGCTCCAGAAACTGATGATCGACCTGATCCGGCGTGACTTCAATCCCGCTCAGCTGAGTAAAGACTTCTGCAACAATCGGCTGCAGACGCAGTTTGCGTTCTTGCATTGGTGCCTCTTTCAACGGTTCAATCACGGCGGGAACAACTTGGCCTCCGCGTGGTGTATCCAACATCTCTGCTCCAGGAACAGTTGGGCGTTCCTTGCTCTGCGAGCCAGCCGTAAACGGCGGGGGCTCAACCCAGTACAGCTTGCGTTCAAACGGATAGGTCGGCAGGGAGACTCGTCCCCGCTGCTCCTCGGCGTACACCTTTGTCCAGTCCGGCGTGACGCCCGCCATCCACAGCTGCCCAAGCGCCTCCTGGAGCGAACCCGCCTCGACCGGGGACTGTTCATCGCGCTGCGAAAGCGACGAGATAATAACGGCCACGCTACTATTCGGCTGTTGACGCGCGAGTGTAGCCAGCGTATTTCCTGGTCCAACCTCGAGCAATATCTGCGGAGTGGACATCAGAGTCTTGAGCGTATCGGCGAAGCGAACCGGGTTACGAACCTGATCGGCCCAGAAGCGCGGGCTCGTTGCCTGTTCTGGCTCAATCCACGTCCCCGTGAAACTCGAAACATACGGGCGAACGGGACGGTGCAGCGTAACCTTGGCAACCTCGGCCTCGAACCCAGCCAACATCGGATCCATCATCGACGAGTGAAACGCATGTGAGGTACGCAGCCTACGGAAGAGCGCTCCATCCGACGTCAGCTTCTTCTCCAGCTGCTCCACGGCCTCAAGCGGACCCGCCAGTACACTCAGCTTCGGAGCGTTCAACGCAGCGACCGAAATGTCGGCAGCAAGATACGGCTGAAGCTCCGACTCGCTAAGCCGCACGCCCACCATGGCTCCGCGTGGCATCTCCTGCATCATTCGGCCCCGAAGGCTCACCAGCCGAAGAGCATCTTCGCGGCTCATAACTCCTGCAAGAACAGCTGCCACATATTCCCCAATGCTGTGGCCTGCACAGGCACGCGGTTCAATCCCCCACGATTGCCAGAGCCTGGCCATCGCAAATTCCGTCACGAAGATTCCCGTCTGCGCGAACTGGGTCTGCTGAAGCCTCTCCGCAGCCTCCGGCGCAGCCACATCGACCGGAAAGAGAACGTCGCGGAGATCGAGGCCGAGCAAAGGCCGCAGAATCTCGGAGCACTCATCAACCTCGCGGCGGTACACCGGTTCGCTCTTGTATAACGAGCTACCCATACCCGCAAACTGCGACCCCTGCCCCGGAAACAGAAAGGCTACCTCCGGCCGTTTCGCAGGGATTACCCGCTGCGCCTGCGCCCCGGCAGACGAAAGTTTCGCGATCGCATCTTCCGATCCCGCACACACAAACGCAGCACGATGATCAAACGCCTTTCTTCCTACCGCCAGCGTGTAAGCCACATCTTCGAGAGGAACTTCAGGGTGCTCTCTGACATACCGAGCAAGATTGTCGATGGCAACCTGCAGCGCACTCTGCGATCTCGCCGAAACACAGAGCAACTGCGCCGAGCGCAAGGAAGGTTTCAACGACTGGAAGCCGGGCGCCTCTTCCAACACCACATGCGCATTCACACCGCCAACGCCAAAGGCGCTCACACCCGCTCGTCGCGGCCCATCGGATCGCCATGGGCTTAGCTCGCGATTGACGTAGAATGGCGAACCTTCAAAGGCTATGTTCGGATTAGGAGTCTCAAACTTCGCCAAGGGAGGCAGCGTCGCCTTGTGCAGAGAGAGCGCCGTCTTAATAACCCCTGCCACGCCCGCAGCCGCATCGAGATGCCCAACGTTTGCCTTCGCGGTGCCAATCGCGCAGAAGCTTGAAGCGTCGGTGTTCAAACGAAACGCCTTCGTCAGAGCCGCGACCTCAATCGGATCACCCAGCGGCGTCGCCGTTCCGTGTGCCTCAATATAAGTAATAGTGCGCGCATCGACCCCAGCCATAGCCTGCGCCGCAGCAATTACGCCCGACTGACCGTCCACCCCCGGAGCCATGTATCCAGCCTTCATGGACCCGTCGTTGTTCACTCCAAACCCGCGAATCACAGCGGTAATATGATCGCGGTCGGCAACGGCATCCTCTAACCGCTTCAGCAAAACCACGCCCGCGCCGTGACTGAACACCGTACCAGTGGCCGCAGCGTCGAAGGGTCTGCAAAAACCATCCTTCGATCCAATGCTTCCTTCGGAGTACATGTGCCCGCGCCTCTGCGGAAAAGTCACCGAAACACCGCCGGCCAACGCCATGTCGCACTGATAGTTCAACAGGCTCTGACTAGCCTGAGCAACCGCAACCAGAGAGGTCGCACACGCCGACGCCACGCTGATGCACGGCCCGCGCAAGTTCAGCTTGTAGGCAACGCGAGTCGTCAGAAAGTCCTTATCGTTCCCCATAAACGACCGGAACTCGCCAACCTGATAACTTCCCGTCACCTCATCGATAAACGCTCGATCACGGCACAAGTTCGCCAACAGGTACGTATTGAGGCTGCACCCGCCAAAGAGGCCAATCTGCCCCGCATAGGTCGACTGGTCATAGCCCGCATCTTCCAACGCATTCCAGCATGTCTCCAGAAAGATCCGATGTTGCGGATCCATGCTTTCAGCATCGCGAGGTGATATCCCGAAGAACTCAGCATCGAACATCCCGGGGTCATCGAGCACTCCGCGCGCGGCAACATAATCCGAGCCGTTCTCGAGTCCCGCACTGTTTCTCGCCTCCAGTTCGGACGGAGAGAAGTGAGAGATGGAGACCTTGCCGGCTGCAATGTTCTGCCAGAACGCCTCCACATCTGGCGCTCCCGGAAAACGTCCCGACATGCCAATGATGGCGACGCAGTCCAGCAGCTGATCGTCGCCTGCATTCTGGTCCACCATACGAGTTTCATGGTTCAGTCGCTCACTCATGACGTCACACCCTTCGTTGCCCTGGCTCGTGCGAACGCACCTCTCGCCCTCTGTGCCTGCTGCCGGATCGCATCTTTCTCCGATGTGGAGGATCCATTCGCCAAAAGCCGCTTCGCCAACGACCGTACGGTCGGACACTCGAACATCACCGTAACGGGAATCACCCGCTCAAAGTGAGCCTGCAACCGCAGGTGAGCACTAATCAGCAGCAGCGATGTACCTCCCGAATCGAAAAAGTTATCGTCCAACCCAATTCCCTTGAGATCGAGTACATCGGTAAACACCCGCGACACCTGCTCCTCTGTTTCAGAGAGCGACTGTGACGCCGAATCCGCCGTCGTCGCACCAGACCCAATCGAAGGAGCAGGCAAGGCGACAACATCCAACTTCCCGTTCACCGTCAATGGCAGTTCTTTCAAAGCGGTATAAGAAGATGGCCTCATGTGCGCAGGCATCTTGGCGACAAAAAACTCTCCGAGCGTCCGAGCAGTTAATTCAATGCCCGGAGTCGCAACAAAATAGGCTGCTAACCGCTGATTTCCTGTCTTATCCGTATGCGCCACCACGCACGACTGCTTCACCCCTGGAACCTGGGCCAGAGCCGCCTCAACCTCTCCTAGTTCGATCCGAAATCCGTTGATCTTTACCTGGCTATCGTTCCGGCCGAGATAGACAACCTCGCCATCAGGGCGAATCCGCGCAAGATCGCCAGTACGATACAGCCGAGCGCCAGCCGGCCCTTCAAAGGGATCAGCAATAAAACGTTCAGCGTTCAACTGCGGACGATTCAAATATCCGCGTGCAACCCCGCCGCCGCCTACATAAAGCTCACCCACCTCACCCGCTTGCACCGGCCTCTTCGCTTCATCGAGCAGATGAAGCTGCATATCGGGTATCGGCGTCCCGATCAGACTCTCTTGCACCGACTCCGCCTCTCCCGCAGTGATAGGGCGGTACGTCACGTGAACCGTCGTCTCCGTGATCCCGTACATGTTCACCAGCCGCGGGGCCGTATCTCCGTGTCGCTGGAACCACGGAGCCAGCTTGCGGTACTGCAAAGCCTCACCGCCGAAGATGACAACGCGCAGTGACAGCGGAAGAACAGCACTGTCTTGCTCCACCTGGATCAACATGAAGAATGCCGATGGGGTCTGATTGAGCACCGTCACCCGCTCCATCGAGAGAAGCTCGTAGAAATCCCTTGGCGAGCGGCTCACGGCGAACGGTACGATCACCAGTCTCCCACCCGTCAATAACGGTCCCCAAATCTCCCACACCGAAAAGTCGAACGCAATGGAGTGAAACATCGTCCACACATCGTTCGCTCCGAAGTGAAACCACGCATCGGTCTGCTCCAGAAGGCGCAGTACATTCCTGTGCGTCACCATCACGCCCTTCGGCTTCCCGGTCGAACCCGAGGTGTACATCAGATACGCTAAATCTTCCCCTGTCGATGCAGGTGGCGGATCGTCCGTTCTGGAAGAGTCCGCCGCGGCCCCATCCATCTCCACAACCGACACAGCTAAAGCAGTTAACTGCTCAGATACCCCCGAAGCAAGACCCGCAGTCGTCAGCATCGCAACCGGTCTCGCATCCTCCAGCATCTCTAGCACTCTGGCCTTCGGATACCCAAAGTCGATGGGAAGATAGGCACCCCCGGCCTTCAGGATGCCGAGTATCGCCACTACCATCTCAGGCGAACGGTCGAGATAGATCGCAACAAAGGAGTCGGTTCGAACCCCGAGCTCTCGTAACCTCCTCGCGAGATGGTTCGCCTTCGCGTTCAGCAGTCCGTAAGTCCAGCGAGTCTCTCCGCAGACGATCGCAATCGCGTCGGATTTTGCCGCAGCCACTCGCTCAAAGACACTCACGATCGTGTCGAGAGCCCTCCCGTCCAATCCGTTCAACTCCGGAGCTTCGGGAGTCTGGGAAAGACCCATCAGTCGCTCGCCCTCAGTGGCCGAATTCTTAACATGTCCATCGTTCTCCATCGAGCCCCACGCAGATCAGAAACGCAGCAGAAACGAAATTGACTCAGAGTGCCCTACCGGCATTGGCTAATCGATCGCTAATTCGCTGACATCGCTCAATACTTAAATAAAGGATGCAACTGGAGCGAAAGGTACTGCCAGAAGCTCTCGAAGTCAACCCGCTCATGTTGCCTAATTGTACGCATAATTCCAAAAACCGATTAAGACTATCGTGCTCGAAAATACCTGAAAGTTGTATGTTTCCCAGTATTTCACCGTCTTCCCGGGCGCACGAGAACTAAAGTACCCAACGGACTGGTTATGATGGCAACACGGTTGCATCGCGCCCCTTTTGTCTCTTATGTCGAGTGATTGGAAACAGGTCGATACCCTCCCGCCACTGGAGGCCGGCGAAGTGCAACTCTGGCGGATCGACCTGGCCGGTGCCACAGGACTGCACGACCGTTTCGCCCCGCTTCTCACTCACGCCGAACAGCTCCAAGCCAGCCGTCGCCGAACGGGACGGGTCCAGGAACATTTCTCCGTCGGACGGGCATGTCTGAGAATCCTTCTCGGGAACGCTTCGGGGCTTGATCCCCTCTCTCTATCGATCACAACCGGAGTTCACGGAAAACCTCAGCTCTCCCATCGCAACGGCCCCAGTATCGCCTTCAACGTAGCTCATTCCAAAGACACAATCCTCATCGCGCTAACCCGTAGCGGCTCCGTCGGAGTGGACGTGGAGTACTTCGACCGGTCGACCGACATCATGGAGGTCGCCCACCATAACTTCACGGAGAAAGAAAGCCGTTCCCTGGCTGCAATCTCCTACCCACAGGCTCGTATCAAGACCTTCTATCGCTACTGGACCCGCAAGGAAGCAGTTCTCAAAGCGGACGGCCGCGGCCTCATCGCCTCCCTGGCCTCCTTCGATATATCGTTCGAATCAGTAAGCCTGCACCCTGTTCGCATCAGCGAATCACCAGATGATCAAGGGAAGTTGTTCTTCGTCAGCGATTTATCCTTAGGGATCGAGGCCGCGGGAGCAATCGCACTCGAGTCGCCCGACTGTCCAGTCAGGCAGCTGATCTTCCCTCTAAGCCGTCCGTGGTGACCCCTGTCCCGACTCCAGGCACAAAAGATACCGACACTATATCTCCCGGTCCCTCGACAACCACGCTGATACGTCTATAACTTGAGGAACAGATGGCCCTTCAGACAACCTCCCGAACTGTCTCGCCCCAGCCACCGTCGGCCCTTCCCCCACCGGAGAGCAGAAAAACCTGGCTCGTCACCGCCACCAGCCTCGTCTTCATCGTTCTGCAGAGTGCCTGCACAGCCGTCATCGCCCTCAGCGGAGTTCGAGTCGCCATCGGCCTCAGCGCCCTCGCGTCGGCCACCTTTGGCATCCACCCACCCCCTACCGGCTTCCATCGCGACGCTATCCGAATCCCCATGATGATAGCCGCGACCCTTGGCTCCTTCGTTAATCTCTACGTCATCTGGCGCATTCGCTCCCTGCGCACCCGCCCTTCCTCGCAGTGGCGCACCCAGCCAGCTACTCCCAGCCAACGGCGCTCGGAACACCTCCAGATCGCGCTCGCCGTCATCACCCTCATCCTGGTGGCGGCCGAGTGGATCACTCACTCCATGATTCATCGCGGTTCCTAGGTATCGCCCTCGCCCGACCCGGAGGGCTTGTAAGTAAAACCCCGCATCTCTGCCTCCAACCTCGCATGAAGCCGTTCACTAAAACCCAGCGGCAGTTCAAAGACACGCTCATCTGCGGTCAAAATCAGAATATTGCGCGTCGAATCCAGAATCGCAGAACAAATCTCGCAGTGTTCAAGATGCTTCTGCACCTCTTCCAGCACCGCTGCATCCAGCGTCCCATCCAGATAGCCGGAGATATGCTCCCACACATGCTTGCACTCTAGAACCATGGGAACCACCTCCGCTTCGGCAGCACCTGTCTCAACTGCGGAGCCAGCCGCTTCTGCAACATCAGCCTCGCGCGATGCAACCGCACCTTTGCCGCTGCAACAGTAATACCAAGCGCCGCCGCCGACTGGTTGACGCTCAAATCCTCCATATCACGCAGCACAAAGACCTCCCGATAGATCAGCGGCAGATCGCCAATCGCATCCTGTAGCAACAGCCGCACCTCCTGCCGCTCCAGGGCCTCGGAGGGAATCTCCCGCCAGTCTCGCAGCAACGCCGGCGACACATGCCCGCCTTCCTGCAACTCATCCAGCGACTCCGTCTTCGCGGTCTTCTTCCGCCGCAGCCGGCTCCGAGCCTCGTTCAGCGTAATGCTGATCAGCCATGTGCTGAACTTTGCCTCGCCGCGGAACTTCTCAAGGTTGCGGAACGCCTTGAGGAACGACTCCTGCGCCGCATCCTCTGCATCCGCCTCGTTCTGCAACATCGACAGCGCCATGCTGTAGACGCTTCGCTCATACGGCTGGATCAGATCATGAAACTCGTGCGTATTGCCTGCGAGGATGGAGGCGATCATCTGAGCTTCATTCCTGTTCTCGGAGATTGCGGTCATTGCTTCTCGATCCATCCTCGATAACGCCTCTTCAACAACGCATCTAAGGAGAACAACCCAGCACCGAACACCAGAACCATCGCCGCCGCGAACAGGAACGTGTATGGATCAGCGTTATAGAACTTGCCCGGATCTGAGAAGACCGCAAAGAGCGCCTCTCGATCCGCAGTCCAGTATGCCACCAGCATATTCACCGTAAGCATCAATCCGATAAGCCGCGAGCCGAGCCCCACAATCAGCAGCAGTCCTCCAACGAACTCCAACCCCGACACGAAGTGAGCACTTATAGCAGGAAGCGGAATATTCAGGCTCGTGAAGTAGTCGGTGATCTTATCCAGATGATGCAGCTTCCCCCATCCGCTCTGGACAAGCTGCCATCCCCAGTAGAGACGCACCACCAAGAGAAATGGGGACTGGAGATAAGAAGCCAATGCTGCAAACCGTGCATACACCTCAAGCAGTTTTTTCATCACAACCTCTTCTCTCCACTCCAGCGAGCGTGAATAAATCTGAGCAATCTTGCGCAGGCCCCCAATAAATGCAGGCTCGGCCAGGAACCTGTTGGGACCTGCATGTACTTAGAACCACGACGATGGAATTGGTTACAGTCTCCACCGGAACTCGAAGAGAGATCGCTTCAAAACGACAATATATCTCCCCGGGCGTCTTGAATCAGCCGTCAATAAAGCATTAATGTGAGTGGGCAGACTTTTCGTGCTCGAGTTGAGCGAGCACATCCGCCGCGGTCGTTCGGTCACCATGCTCGTGACTCACCTTCTTGAAGAAAACCGCGCCCTGACGATCGATCAGAAAGGTTGAAGGATAAGCAGTCTCGTGCGGCGCGTCCCAGCGAAGTCCATACTGATTCGTGAAAGCATAGTCGGGATCGACGACCAGGTGCACATTAGCCGGTAGCGGATTTTCCTTCGCCAGGAACTCCTTGGCATGTTGATCGAGGGCGGCCGGAGGTCCGGGATAGACCAGCATCACCTCCGCGCCTGCCGTCACAAATTTCTCGCCGTTCGTCACAAAGTCATGCACCTGCTTCTGGCAATACGGGCACTGGTAACCGGGAAATCCCCGAAGCACAACCAGCACCACCGTCCCCTTCGAAGTAAACTCCGACAGGCTCAGAGGGTGTCCATCCGGAGTCGACAGGCTGAACTCCGGCGCCTTCTGTCCCACCTCCGGCGTCTCCGCAGTCGCCAGCGGTGCGATACCAATCATCAATACACCTAAAGCCAATACCAAGAAATTCCTGGCAATCATTCTTCAACTCCTACGACGCGCCACGCTCTGGCGTCGCCGTCCTTCAGATTTATCCAACGTGTCCCGGTTTGAGTACCCTCGCGCCAAAAGGTTACAGAGAGTGATAGGCTTCCGATGTTCCACTGTCGCTGTAACCTTTGTGCCTTGACGTAGTCGAATCAGCGGCAAGGAAAAAATCGGCGAACGATCTTTGCCGCGAATGCAATCCGAAGTAGGGAGTTTCGCCGTTAACTTCTTGCTACGATCAGCGTAGCCACCATCCACGTCCGGCGCGTTCTCGCGTGCGGCTCAACCAGGAAAGGCTCATCAATATGAAGAATTCAGCACAATCTCTCGCTTTGGCCGCCGCGTTCGCAGGTCTGCTGGGCGGCACCGCTGTCCGTATGAATGCCCAGACCGCGCAGCCAAACAACACCCCCACGACCACCGTTCACGCCGGCGTCCTCATCGCCCAGGACAAGCCCGATCTTCCGAAGCACTCCTGCAAGGGCAAGAACGACTGTAAGGGCCAGGGCGGCGGAAAGCACCCCGGCAAGAACGACTGCAAGGGCAAGGGCGGATGCGCCACCGACGGCTCCAAGCCTTCGCTCGCCTAAGCACCTCCCCTGTCTGGAGGCTTGGTTATCCCTTCAAGCCTCCAGTCATCTTCACTATCATTTAACAAAAGGGGAGACATGCCAGCCAATCGCTTCAACGGTTTCAGCGACTACGGCGTAGGGATCGGCCTTCGCGTCCCGCACTACGACCACATCTTCGCCGAAAAGCCCGTCGTCGACTGGTTCGAGATCATCTCCGAAAACTACATGGTCGACGGCGGTCGCGCGCTAAAGATCCTCGACCAGATCCTCGAACGCTATCGCGTGGTCCAGCACGGCGTCTCAATGTACTTCGGCTCCGCCCAGCCAGCCGACCGCGAGCACCTCAAGCGCCTCAAGACCCTCACCCGTCGCACCAAAACACCCTGGCTCTCCGATCACCTCTGCTGGGGTAGCGTAGACGGCCGATACACCCACGACCTCCTCCCCATGCCGTACACCTTCGAAGCGGTGAAGGCCACAGCCGCGCGCATCCGCGAGGTCCAGGACTTCCTCGAAATACCCATCGCCGTCGAAAACGTCAGCAGCTACGCCGAGTTTCATGAGTCCCAGATGACCGAGTGGGAGTTCCTCAATGAAGTCGTCGAAGCCGCCGACTGCGGCATCTTGCTCGACGTCAACAATATCTACGTCTCCTCTCAGAATCACGGCTTCAACCCCTTCGACTACGTCAACAGTGTTCCCGCCGAGCGTGTAGCGCAAATTCACATCGCCGGTCACTCGAAGTTCGAGAAATACATCCTCGACACCCACGATCATCCCGTACTCGATCCGGTATGGCATCTCTACGCCCGGGCCATTGAGCGTGTCGGCCCCACCGCAACTCTCCTCGAATGGGACGACAACATCCCGACCTTCGACGAGGTTCACTCCGAAGCCCTCAAGGCCACGCAATATCTCACACCAGCAGAATCTCTCATCCCCTCGGAGAGAGCAGCAGAAGCAGACGTCAGAGAGGTGGTTCACTCGTGAACCTTCTCGAACTGCAACGCCGCATGGCCGAAGACGTAACGCGTCCCCTCACGCCCGACTTTCAGATGCAGCCAGCAACCTCCGACGGCAAATCAACCGAAGACCTCGCCAGCACCTACATCAAACCCAACGACCGCCTCTCCTCCTTCGATCGCCTCGAAATCTACAACCGCCAATACTGGTTCCGCGTCATAGGAGCCGTCTCGGAGGACTTCCCCGCCATCGGCGCCATCCTCGGAGCCAAAAAGTTTGACACGATGATCCTCGCCTATCTCCGCGAGAATCCATCCACCTCCTTCACCCTTCGCAATCTCGGCTCCAAGCTGCCGAAGTGGCTCGAATCGCACCCCGAGTTCTCTCCCCGGCGTCACGATCTCCTCCTCGACATAGCCCGCCTGGAGTGGGCCTACGTAGAAGCCTTCGACGGAGCCGACCTCGCTCCCCTCACCGCTGCTGACTTCGGAGATCTCGGCGCTGCCTCCCCTCTCTTCCTTCAGCCCCATCTCCAACTGCTGGACCTCCGCTATCCCGTCGACGAGCTCGTCCTGGCCGTTCACCGCCAGACCGCACCCAGCGACATCATGAGCAACGCCGTCACGGAGCGCAAGCAAGCCAGGCGAACCCGTCTTCCCGCAATGCGCCGCTCTCAAATCCACCTTGCAGTCCATCGCTACGACAACTCCGTCTACTACCGGCGGATAGACCACGAGGCCTTCCGCCTTCTCTCCGCCCTTCAGAGCGGTACTCTGCTCGGCCACGCACTCGAAGCCGCCTTCCGCGGAAGCTCCCTCTCACCCGAAGATCAGGCGGCGAAAATTCAGGAGTACTTCGCCCACGCCTCGGAACTCGGCTGGTTCTGCAAACCACCCGCAAACAACCTATGAGTTCTTTGCAGACGAAGCCCCCTAACAGGCTGTTCGCCGGAGAAACCCAGTAGGAGGCCTTTGAGACGAACCCCCGTCATAGCCTTTGCCGTCATCCTGACCCTGAGCGAAGTCGAATGGGGAAGGACCCGACGAACTCCGTCCTGCCCAAACCGCTCATCCCTTTTCACCCACGCCTTTCAAGCCGTCGTCTGTTCTTAATCGGCCCTCGCAAGACGTTGCCGCACCCGAACTCATTTTGTGCGTTGTGAGCTCAGATTCAAACACTCAAGTAGGCTCGCAATCTAACCGCGAGAGACGTCTTCTCCGGCATCTAACAGCCGAAGACTGCGTGAAATACCCATCTCCATCATCCAGCGCGTATCATACGGACGCTGAATTCCGTGCCAATAACCTACGCTGGTTGCGACACGTAAGGAAGCCTGTCATCCTTATTCCAAACTGTTGACGAGGCATCCATTTCGTCGCAGCTGGCTTCCGACGATACAGGCCAATCTTTGTGGCCGTCGTTTTCTCTAAATAACAAAAAACCGGTCCGTTAGGATTGAAGCGCGACTAAGGCATCTGCACGAGGAACCCTGCATGGAATTTCACATCTCCCGCGCTCTCCGAGAAAAACTGGACATGGACGATCTGCTCTTCAACTTCACGGGCAACATCGTCTTCGGCAACGTCGCTGCAAGCAGAAAACTGGCAAAACAGCTCCAGGATCTGCGCACCCAACAGACTGATCCAACTCGAGTCGTAAACGCCGGCGCTCTCTTCGCGATGGGCCTGATCGACGAGCTCAACCACGCGATGATCGCCCGTTATCGCAAGGAGATCGATCCCGCAGTCTTCGCCGAGGCCGTACACTGGTTCACCGGTCACGCCACTCCCGCCGAGATCGAACGCCTCCTCCTCACCTTCACCAGCCAGTTTCCCAACGTGGCCGTCTATCGCGGCGAGCTCACCCCGGCCCAATGGCTCAACGGCACAACCGACGGCCTGCCCAATCGCGAAGCAGCCCTCGAAGAGCTCCTCCTCCTCTGGCTGGCGAACATCAACCCCGCATTCACTCCCTTCCGCGAACTCTTCGAAGACACTCCCCTCAAGCAGCAGACGATCTACCAAACCGTCACCGCCGCCTTCCCCAACTACTTCACCACCCGCCCACCCATCTCGCCCGAAGCCGGGAGCCTCCTCGACGCCCTCCGCGCTCCCTTGCTCGCCTCGCCCGACTCCCTCACCGGCCAACTCGACTACATCCGCGAGCACTGGCCAAAATACCTCGGCGAAGACCTCCGCCGCGTCCTCCTCGCCATCGACGTCCTTCGCGAAGAAGACCTCGCCATCTGGATGCGCTTCCACCCCCCCGGCCCCGACCAATACCGCCACGGAGCACCCGGCCGCGGCGGCGAAGGCTTCGTCGGCGACGAGTACATCGGCTTTGAAGACGAGTACATCACCGGCCCCGACGGCACCCGACAACGCCGTTACGGCCACGACTACCAGGCCCCCCTCAACGAGTACGAAGCCTTCAGCGCCGACCAGGCCTGGATGCCCACCGTCGTCCTCATGGCCAAGAGCACCTACGTCTGGCTCGAGCAGCTCTCAAAAAAATACCTCCGCCACATTCACCGCCTCGACCAGATCCCCGACGAAGAGCTGCGCCTACTCGCCGACCGCGGCATCACCGGCCTATGGCTCATCGGCCTGTGGGAGCGCAGCGTCGCCTCCCAAACCATCAAGCGCCTGCGCGGACACACCGACGCCGTCGCCTCCGCCTACTCCCTCAAGGAGTACCAGATCGCCGAAGACCTCGGCGGAAACTATGCCTACGAAAACCTCCGCGACCGTGCCGCCCGAACCGGCATCCGCCTCGCCAGCGACATGGTCCCCAACCACATGGGCATCGACTCCAACTGGGTCATCGAGAATCCCGACTGGTTCCTCTACCGCTGGGAGAGCCCCTTCCCCGTCTACCGCTTCGAAGGCCCCGACCTCTCAACCGACAGCCGCGTCGAAATCAAAATCGAAGACCACTACTACGACCAGTCCGACGCCGCTGTAGTCTTCCGCCTCCGCCATCATCGCGACGGAGCCACCCGCTACATGTATCACGGCAACGACGGCACCACCTTCGCCTGGAACGACACCGCGCAACTCGACTACTCCAAAGCCGCCGTTCGCGAGCACGTCATCCAGGTCATCCTTCACGTCGCTCGCCTCTTCCCCATCATCCGCTTCGACGCCGCCATGGTCCTCGCCAAACGCCACGTCCAGCGCCTCTGGTTCCCTCTTCCCGGCACCGGCGGCTCCATCCCCTCACGCGCCGAAAACGCGATGACCCAGGAACAGTTCGACTCCCTCATGCCTCACGAGTTCTGGCGCGAGGTCGTCGACCGAGTCGCCGTCGAGGTCCCCGGCACCCTCCTCCTCGCCGAAGCCTTCTGGCTCCTCGAAGGCTACTTCGTCCGCACCCTTGGCATGCATCGTGTCTACAACAGCGCCTTCATGAACATGCTCCGCGATGAAGAGAACGCAAAGTACCGCTCCTATTTAAAAAAGACAATCGAGTTCGACCCCGACATCCTCAAACGCTACGTCAGCTTCATGAGCAATCCTGACGAGCGCACCGCCATCGACCAGTTCGGCTCCGGCGACAAGTACTTCGGCGTCTGCACCCTCTTGGCCACGCTCCCCGGCCTGCCCATGTTCGGTCACGGCCAGATCGAAGGCTATACCGAGCGCTACGGCATGGAATTCAAACAAGCCAAGATGGAAGAGTGGCCCAACGACCACCTCGTAGCCCGCCACCAACATGAGATCGCACCTCTGCTAAAAAATCGGCGTCTCTTCGCCGAGAGCACCAACTTCGTCCTCTACGACTTCTGGACCGACCACGGCACCGTCGACGAAAACGTCTTCGCCTACTCCAACCGCTCCCACGGCCAGCGCGCCATCATCCTCTACAACAACAGCTACGGCAGCACTCGCGGCACCATCCACTTCTCCGCAGCCTCGGTCGACAAAGCCACCGGCCACCTTCGCCAGAGAAGTCTCTCCGAAGGACTCGACCTCCCCTACAACTACTTCACCTTCTTCGCCTACCGCGACACCGCCCACGGTCTCGAATATCTCCGCCGCAGCACCGATCTCCACCACACCGGCCTCACCGTCGATCTCCGCGGATATCAATATGCAGTCCTGCTCAACTGGCGCGAGCTTCACGCCACAGTCGATCAACCCTGGGATCAGCTCTACGACGCACTCAACGGCGCCGGCGTCTACAGCGTCGAAGAGGCGCTCTCCAAACTTCGCCTGCGCCCGTTGCACGAAGCCTTCCGCCAGGCTCTCAGCGAAAGCCACATTCGCGCATTCGCAACCGTTGCCTCGGAGCTTGCAGCTAACGAGACCGTATCGATCGCGACGAAGCCCGCTGCACCGAAAGCAGGCGAGAGATCATTCGCAAACCATAAGGAGAAAGCTCAACAGCAACTCCTTGACGCCAAATCACCCACAGAAAAAGTCAACAGTGCCTCTGCCACGCACCCCGAACAACTTGCCCTTGACCCCCGATTGCAGCCATTCGTGAAATGCAGTCAGCGCTTCTTTGAAAATGTGCTCCACACTCTACCCGTCGAAAACGCAGATCCCACCCCGCACGCCTCCGCAGCCGAGGCCGAGGCCGAGTCCTCCCTCACAACCGAACCCCCTCCGCCCCTGACCTATAAGGACATCTGCGAGAGCTTGACGAAAGCGGCCCTCCATCTCATCTCAATCGTCAAAGACTTCTCATCTACCCTGCCGCCTGCAGTGACCAGCTTTCTACCCGCTAGCAAAGCACCCAATCATACGGAACAAATCTGGGCTCCTATTCTGGCTTGGATCACTCTGAGTAGTCTTCCTCATAAAGATCAGGCGGATCTCTTCGACAAGCTCCAGCTGCGTTCTGCTTTATCAGAGACATTCAGCGCCATCGGGATGGAAGGAGAAAACACCTGGCGCGCTGCTGCTCGCGTAAGAATTCTGCTGTCTCAAACTGACATCTCTCCAGCCGCAGCCAAGACCGAAAAATTCTGGTCCGATCCAGACGTTCGATGGCTCACAGGCGTCAACGAGTCCTCTGGCGCTACTTACTTCAACAAGGAAGGATTTGAAGAACTACTCGGTTGGCTCCAACTTCCCGCGCTAATAAAAACTGCACAACAGACCCCTGTCTCTGTCGACTCGCTCGCGAAGCTGGAAGCCGCCGCTATAGACTCCTGCGTCTCCGCAAAGAAAGCTGGTTACAATCTGGACCGTTATCTCAGTCCTGAACCAATCGCAATGAGCGAAGAGATACAAGCCAGCTCCCCCGAGCTGACACCGGCCCCCGCTCCGAATGAGAAGTCAGCTCCCAAAACAAAATCATCCGCTAAAAAGAAAGCTGCCCCAAAGAGACGCCCCGAACCCACTACGCCCAAACCTTAGTTCGCTGAAATAGACCCATCGCTGAACAGCTTCAGTGCTCGACCTCCAACGATGATCTTTTCCTCAACCTCCATGCGGGCAAAAGGATTGTCGATATTCTCGGTATCGATCACCTGACACCACGGCTTCCCGGAAGGCGATGCGGGCAGCATATAGACGACGCCGCCCTCGGCCGCGTTCACAACCAGAAAAAAACTGTCGTCGATGACCGGGTTGCCGTCCTCATCGGTCACCTGCAGCGTCTGTCCGTTCAGCAGCACAGCCACTGAGCGGTTCCACTCAGTATTCCAAACCTCGTCGGAGACCTGGTTGCCGTCGGTATTAAACCATGCGACATCCTTGATAATCAGGTCCTCGCCCTTCCTGCGAATCTCACGGTCCTGGAAAAATTTCCGCCGGTGCAGATTCGGGTGCTTCAAACGGAAGTGGATCAGTTGACTCGTAAAGTCACGCACCCGCTTACGTGGTTCATCCAGATTCCAGTCGTGCCAGGTAAGCTCGTTGTCCTGGCAGTAGCAGTTGTTATTTCCCCTCTGCGACCGCGCAATCTCGTCGCCTCCGCTCAGCATCGGCACGCCCTGCGAGAGCATCAGCGTAGTCATAAAATTTCGCGTCTGCCTCTCTCGCAACAGGTTGATCCCTTCATCATCCGTTGGGCCTTCCACGCCCATGTTCCAGGAGTCGTTGCTGTCCGAGCCATCCTTGTTGCCTTCTCCATTGGCCTCATTGTGCTTCTGGTTGTAGCTCACCAGATCGCACAACGTAAATCCATCATGGGCCGTGACAAAGTTGATGCTCGCATATGGCTTCCGTCCGTCGTATTGATAAAGATCGCTTGATCCGGTAAGCCGGTTTCCAAGATCCGAGAGCTGGCCCCCGTCACCCTTCCAGAACCGGCGCACCGTATCGCGATACTTCCCATTCCACTCTGCCCAAAGAACAGGAAACTGCCCCACCTGATAACCCCCTTCGCCAACATCCCACGGCTCCGCGATTAGCTTCACATCAGCGAGCGTAGGGTCCTGGTGAATCGTGTCGAAAAAAGATGACAACCGGCTCACATCATGAAGCTCCCGCGCAAGGGTAGCCGCAAGATCAAAGCGAAAACCATCGACGTGCATCTCTGTAACCCAGTAGCGCAGCGAATCCATCAGCATCTTCAACACCTGCGGATTTCGCACGTTCAAGGTGTTACCCGTACCCGTGTAGTCCACGTAGTAACGAGGATTCTCCTCATTCACTCTGTAATAGGTCGTGTTACAAACTCCCTTCCAGCACAAAGTCGGACCAAGCTGATTGCCCTCGCAGGTGTGGTTGTAAACCACGTCAAGGATCACCTCGATGCCGGCGGCGTGCAGCGCCTTCACCATGTGTTTAAACTCGTTCACCTGACCACCGGTATCCCCGCACGAACTGTAGCGGGACATCGGAGCGAAGTACCCAAGCGTGTTGTATCCCCAGTAGTCCACCAGTCCCCTATCCACCAGGGGCCCCTCATCGATGAAATGATGAATCGGCAACAACTCCACCGCGGTCACGCCAAGCTTCTTCAAGTAGTCGATGCCTGGCTCGCACGCGAGCCCCGCGTAGGTCCCGCGAAGCTTCTCCGGAACCCTGGGATTTCGAATGCTGAAGCCCTTCACATGCATCTCGTAGATAACCGAGTCAGCAAGCGGAGTCTCAGGTGGGCGGTCATCCCCCCAGTCAAATTTGCTATCGACCACGACACACTTCGGAACACCGTCGGCGCTGTCCTGCGTGTCCATTTTCAGATCATCTCCAGAGGCAACGTCATGCGCGAAGATCGGCTTCTTCCAGTCAACCTGTCCCGAAAGCGCCTCGGCATAGGGATCGACCAGCAGCTTGTTTGGGTTGAACCGATGACCGCGTTCAGGCTCCCAAGGCCCGTCGATCCGGTACCCATAAAGCTGCCCGGCTTTGATGTCACGAACAAGTCCATGCCACACGAAAGCAGTTCGTTCACGCAGTGTCACACAATCAGTCTGCTTCCCCGAAGCATCGAAGAAGCAAAGATCAACCCGGGTCGCACCCTCTGAAAAAATAGCAAAATTTGTGCCTTTGCTCGATACAGTCGCACCAAGCGGATACGGTCGACCAGGAAGAAGTGTGCGTTTCATAACCCTTTCGATGCGGCCAACGATCCGTAGTTACGAGGAATACGTCAAAAATCAAATTCAATTTCATCTTGCTTCCAGATCTCCAAAGATTAGCCGCACCTTCGAAACGGCAGCAACTGTCGCAACAAAAGAACTCCCTTCTTCTCAGACCTAAAGCGGCTGGCCAGCCACTAGAAGCTGAAACCAACGCACTCCCAGTTCCTCCGAAATACCAGAGCAGTCCAACCTGCCCTACAATAAAGCTGATGGACCTTGCCGCCAAATCCGCGAAGCTCCACTCAACCCTGCAGCAACTAGGCAGCGTTCTGGTCGCCTACTCCGGCGGCACCGACTCCGCTTACCTCGCCTACGCCGCCCACCAGGCCCTCGGCGAAAACATGCAGGCCGTCATCGCCGACTCCGCCTCCCTCCCCCGCGCCGAACTCGCCGCCGCCCTCGCCTTCGCCGCCGATCACAACATCCCCATCCAGATCCTCCGCACCAACGAGCTCGATAACCCCGAATACCAGCGCAACGACGCCCACCGCTGCTTCCACTGCAAAGACGAGCTCTTCCAGCAAATGGAGCAAGCCCGCGCCACCCGCAACTTCGCCCACATCGCCTACGGCATGAACCTCGACGACCGCGCCGAGTTCCGCCCCGGCCAGCAAGCCGCCGCCCAGCACCACGCCGTCGCCCCCCTCGTCACCGCCAGCCTCACCAAGCAGGAGATCCGCACCCTCGCCCAGCAATCCGGCCTCAACCTCTGGGATAAACCCGCCAGCGCCTGCCTCTCCTCGCGCATCGAGTACGGCCGTCCCGTCACCCGTGAGAATCTCTCCCAGGTCGAGCAAGCCGAAGAAGCCCTCCACGCCCTCGGCTTCCCCCAGGTCCGCGTCCGCCACCACGGCGACCTCGCCCGCATCGAAATCGCCCGCGCAGATCTTCCCCGAGCCCTCTCCCTCCCCACGCTCGAAGCCATCACCGCCGCCATCAAGCCCCTCGGCTTCCTCTACGTCACCCTCGACACCGAAGGCTACCGCTCCGGCTCCATGAACGACACCCTCCTCGCCGCCTCCTCCATCCTTCCCGCCGCCCGATAAACGCCGCACCACGAACATGAAACAATAAACCCATGCGTATCGCTTACCTCGACTGCTTCGCCGGCATCAGTGGCGACATGTTCCTCGGAGCCCTCCTCGACGCCGGAGTCGACCCAAAGATCCTCCACAACGCCGTAGCCGCCCTGAACCTCAACGCAACCCTCCAAATCGAAAAAGTAGACCGCAGCGGAATCTCCTCCACCAAGGTCCACGTCTACGAAGGCGCAAACCTCGCCGAGAGCACTCAACTCCCCGAGCAAGCACATCGCCACGAAGACGAAGAAGCAGACCCCACCCACCAACACACACACACCCACCAGCACCATCCCAAAACCCAGCACCAGCACAAGACCGGCCATCCCCACACGCACGACCAAGAACACGCCCACAACCGCTCTCTCACCGTCATCCGCGACCTCATCACCGCCGCATCCCTCCCACCCGCCATCAAACAAACCGCCATCCAAACCTTCGAACTCCTCGGCGCCTCCGAAGCCAAAAGCCACAACGTCCGCGTAGAAAAAATTCACTTCCACGAAGTAGGAGCAGTCGACGCCATCGTCGATATCGTCGCCTCCTCCGCCGGCATCCACGCCCTCAACGCCTCGGCGCTCGCCGAAACCGGCCATCCCGTAAAGTGGTTCTCCTCCCCCATCAACGTCGGCGGCGGCATGGTTGACTGCGCCCACGGCCGCTTCCCCGTCCCCGCCCCCGCCACTGCCGACCTCCTCCGCGGCCTTCCCACCTACTCCGCGCACATCGAAAAAGAGCTCGTCACCCCCACCGGCGCAGCACTCATCCGAGCCCTCGCCCCAACCTTCGGGCCCCAACCAGGCATGCGAGTCGAGCACATCGGCTACGGCGCCGGCACCCGCAACCCGAAGAACTTCCCCAACGTCCTCCGCCTCAGCATCGGCGAAGCCGACAACTCCACACACTCCATCCCATCTCCAACTGAACTACCCCACACCCATCACGATCACGACTCACAGACCGTCACCGTCCTCGAAGCCGCCCTCGACGATCTCTCCCCCCAGATCCTCGCCTACGTCTCCGAGATCGCCTTGGCACAAGGCGCACTCGACGTCATGCTCACTCCCGTCATCATGAAAAAAGGCCGCCCCGGCACCCTCCTCACCATCCTCTGCAATCCATCCGACAGCCTCGCCCTCCAGCAACTCATCCTGCGCGAGACCAGCACCCTCGGCCTCCGCATCCGTCAGGACACCCGCGTCTGCGTCGACCGCCACCACACCACCGTCACCACCCCCTACGGCGACATCCGCGTAAAGATCGGCACCCTCAACGGTGAGCAGTGCAACATCGCCCCTGAG
Source organism: Tunturibacter gelidoferens (assembly GCF_040358255.1). NCBI lineage: Bacteria > Pseudomonadati > Acidobacteriota > Terriglobia > Terriglobales > Acidobacteriaceae > Tunturiibacter > Tunturiibacter gelidiferens. The sequence goes on along the minus strand of NZ_CP132938.1, from coordinate 3,333,547 downwards.
TTTGAAGACTGCCGCACCGCCGCCACAAAACACAACGTCCCCTTGAAGCTGGTTCAACAAACCGCCATCGCAGCCTACCTCAAATAATCCGCACCCCGCCCATAGCCCACAAACCTGCATCAAATCGACAAGTCAACTCTCTCACCCGAGGAGCACAGCATGGAGCGTAGAGACTTTCTAAAAACCGCAACCGTCGCCGGCGTGAGCGCAGCCATCCCGCTCAACGCGCAAACCCCTCCCACCGCCAGCCAGCCCATCAAACGCCCCGAATCCCCCGACATGATCTACCGCGAACTCGGCACTACCGGCGAGCGCGTCTCCGCCATCGGCATGGGCGGCTATCACCTCGGCAAACAGAAGGACCCCGCCGAGAGCATCCAGCTCCTCCACGCCGGCATCGACCGCGGCATCACCTTCATGGACAACTGCTGGGACTACAACGACGGCATCTCCGAAGTCCGCATGGGTCAGGCCCTGCGCAACGGCTACCGTCAAAAAGTCTTCCTCATGACAAAGATGGACGGCCGAACCGCCGACGAGTACAACAAGCAGCTCGAACAATCCCTCGGCCGCCTCCAGACCGACGTGATCGACCTCGTCCAGTTCCACGAGGTCATCCGCATGGAGGACCCCGACCGCATCTTCGCCCCCGGCGGAGCCATCGAAGCCGCCGTCGCCGCCCGCAGCGCAGGAAAGATCCGCTACATCGGCTTCACCGGACACAAAGATCCCGCCGTCCACCTCCGCATGCTTGAGGTCGCACAAAAACACAGCTTCCACTTCGACACCGTACAGATGCCCATCAACGTCATGGATGCACACTTCCGCTCCTTCGAAAAAGAGGTCATGCCCGTCGCGCTCAAACAAGGCATCGGCATCCTCGCCATGAAGACCTTCGGCGATCCCTTCATCCTGAAGAGCAACACGGTCCAGCCCATCGAAGCCCTCCACTACGGCCTCACCCAGCCGGTCTCGGTCGTCATCACCGGCATCGACAACACCCAGACTCTCGACCAGGCCTTCGAAGCCACACGCACCTTCAAACCCCTCGACCAGGCCCAGATCAGCTCCCTGCTGGCCCGCACCGCCACCGCCGCCAGCGAAGGTAAATTCGAACTCTTCAAAACCACCAACCACTACGACGGCACCGCACAAAACCCAAAGTGGCTAGGATAGGAAAAGCAGGGGGAGCGACGTTCGCGTTTGAACCACGCTGTTCCGAGTGACTGCGAAGAACCACGAGCAGTCCATCAAATGACCGCAAAATCACCACAAGCAACCACCAATCCACCACGAAAGAACCACTAATCATCATCAGTCCGACCACCAATATCGTCATCTCGACCGAAGCGGTTCACAGCCTCATCGTGAACCGCGTAGTGGAGAGACCCCCGTATTTTCTCTTGAGCTCCTCGACAAATACCGCAAACATGCAAATCTCGAAGCATGGGTTAGCCGATACACACGGCCCAATCAAGGAACGCCGAATAATTTCATGAACCCCACCAAGCTGCTCGAACTCCTCGCCGCCGTCCAGACCGGAGCCATCACCCCAGCCGCCGCCTCCCAGCGCCTCGCCGACATGCCCTACGAGGACATCGGCCACGCCCGCATCGACCACCACCGCACCCTCCGCACCGGCCTCCCTGAGGTCATCTACGCCCAGGGAAAATCCCCGCAACAAACCACCGAGATCTTCTCTCGCATGGCCGCCGCTGGCACCGACGTCCTGGCCACCCGCGCCGACGAAGCCACCGCCGCCCTGGTTCTGGCGGCCCACCCAAAAGCCACCCATCACCCCTCAGCTCGAGCCATCACCCTCAAACAATCACCACCCGCAGACCCCAAAGGCCACATCGCCATCCTCAGCGCCGGCACCAGCGACCAGCCCACCGCAGAAGAAGCCGCCGTTACCGCCGAACTCTTCAACGCAAAGGTCACCCGACTCTACGACGTAGGCGTAGCCGGACTCCACCGACTCCTCTCGGTCCGCGATCAACTCACCCGGGCAGACGTCGTCATCGTCTGCGCCGGAATGGAAGGCGCCCTCCCCTCTGTCGTCGGCGGCCTGGTCGGCGTCCCCGTCATCGCAGTCCCCACCTCGGTCGGCTACGGAGCCAGTTTTGACGGCGCCGCAGCCCTTTTGGGAATGCTCAACTCGTGTTCCCCCAACGTTACCGTAGTAAATATAGACAACGGCTTCGGCGCAGCCTACACTGCCGTATTAATCGCACGTGCCTCTGTCCCTCGTAGTTGAAGGAACGGAGCATTGCTAGCAAATTCGCTATCAAAGCGTGACGAAAGGCGGCCCCAAAATGCTCCCGCACGACGACAAACCCTGGGCAAAGACCCTTGCACGAACCGTCATCTGTCTGACAATTGTTGCCCTGGTCTGCCTGGCGCTGTTCCTCGACAGCCGCAACATGCTTCACATCCCAGAGATGGTCGGCATCTTCCTTCTTTTCCTGACCATCGTCCCACCCAACCTGGCCGTACTCTACCCCTGGATTCTCCCAACCCACCACGAATCCAACAGTAACCGCGCCACCAAATCCACCGTTCGATAGACCCCTCGCCTACCAGCACCTGAGAAGCGGCCTCTTCGGTTTGTTGTCACTGCCTCTTGTCCGTCATTGCCGTTGTTTGTTCTTTTGTTGTCATTCCGCACCCTGAGCGTAGTCGAAGGGGGAGGAATCTGTTGTTAGCCTCTCCACACACTCAAATCCGGTCACCCAAAAGCGACGCACTTCGCCATCCCACGTCAAAACCCCTCGAAGCCAGCTTCGCTTCCGCCCTCGAGCACGACCCCCCGCAAACCTGTCAAGCCCCCAAACCGGGTAAACCGCGCAGTGACAACAACATACCGTTGGCGTATTAGTTATGACGAAACCGATATAATGAGTACAAGCATAAAAAAACCCGGCCGAAACCGGGTTTTTGCATGCGAAATGACGCAAAAGCTGCTAAGTCGTTTGTTTAGACGTTTTTGCCCGTAACCGCTTTATTATGAAGATTTTGCGAGAGACCAATTTTAGCAAGTTAAAGCAAATAAATGACTTACACGAAGATACCCCCCGGGGGGTGGGGGAGGATGGAACAGCTATTGATTCACACCGCTAGCCAGGAATCCCCCGTCCACCACAAGAATCTCACCCGTCACGAAGGCTGAAGCATCACTCGCTAAGAAGATCGCCGCGCCAACCAGTTCCGCAGTCTTGCCGAAGCGCCCCATCGGGGTCCGCATCAACAACTCTTTGCCCCGATCACTCTCGTCCAGCAGCTTCTGGTTCAACGCCGTCCGAAAGACACCGGGAGCAATCGCATTCACGGTCACACCCTGCGCGCTCCACTCCACCGCCAGGGACTTGGTCAACGCTCCAACCGCCGCCTTGCTGGCCGCATAAGCCGTGACCTCCTTTAGGCTCACGAACGTATTCAGCGACGCGATGTTGAGGATGCGACCGTAACCGCGCTCCAGCATGTGCTTGCCGAAGATCTGGCAGGCCCGCAGCGTTCCGGTCACGTTCGTATCCATGATCCCGTCCCAGGTCTCCTCCGTGACGGTCAGCGTAGGCTCCCGCTTGATCTTCCCCGCGCAGTTGATCAGGATATCGACCTTACCGAACGCCTTCACCGTCCCATCCAGAAGCGCCTGCAGACTCGCCCGGTCCGCCACATCCGAAGTCAGACGCAGAGACCTCCGCCCCGTCGCCTCGATCGCCTTCGCCGCCTCATCCACCTGCTCCAGCCGCCGCGAACTCGCCACCACATCAGCACCCGCCTCCGCCAGCCCAACCGCCATGGCCAACCCGATACCCGAGGTACCCCCCACCACCACAGCCGACTTCCCACTCAAATCAAACAACGGATGCCCCATCAAACGTCCTCTTTCCCGCTTCAACATCTTCTCAAAAATTCAGTTCTTCCTTGACGAAATCTGAGCCAGAATCTGACTCACGATCTCTTCCGGCGCTCGATCGTTCACGATTCGGACAGCATCGCTCGGCATCTCGAGCGTAGCAAGCTGACTGTCCAAAAGCCCAGGATTCATAAACTCATGTTTTCGTTCCGCCAGACGAGCTGCAAGCATCTCCTTAGACGCCTCCAGCATAACGAAGCTCACCGCACCCTTCGGCATTCCCGCCTGCAACGTAGCCCGATAACGCGCCTTCAACGCAGAGCACGCCATCACACCGCTCTTCCCCTCTGCAAGCCAGTTCCGCAGCAGCCGATTCAGCGCCTCAAGCCACGGTTGACGATCTCGATCATCGAGGGGATGTCCAGCAGCCATCTTCTCCCTGTTCGCCAGCGGGTGATAGTTATCGCCATCGGCAAACACAGCGCCCAAGCGCTCAGCCAGCAACGTCCCGATCGTCGTCTTGCCCGATCCGCTCACTCCCATCAACACAACAACCATCCAGCAACATCCTCTCAACCGACCGACACAGACAGTATTCCTGTAACTAGCTCCCGAAGCGACCACGATAGGCCCAAAGCCCAAGACCAGGATTGGAGATGTAGAAGATCTCCTCACCATCCACTGTGTTCCAACCGTCTTCCAGCGTGGCAGGATTGTACTTCGAGGTCATCTCGGCGAGATCGCCATACTCAAAGTGAACGCCTTCGATCTCCTCGCGGGTCAAGTGGCCCGGGCAGTAACGGATAGTAAAGCGACCTTCGCTAGACCCATGGATGAGGTGGGCGGCAGCACTCAAATTTCCAGCAAGCTGTGCATCTTCCTTAGCAGCTTCAAGTGTTTTAGGAGTTCCGCAGTAGCCGTACTTGCGGATTAGAGCATCGATGGCAGCGTCTTCGCCAAATTCGTGGACGCCTGGAGCAAGGACGACAAGTTCAGCGTTATCCGCGAGAGCCATGCGTGTGCGATAGATGCTTTTGTTACCGAGCCACGTACTTTTGAACTCGTGGGGATCGAGGAAGACGACTGCCCTCTTGATTTCGCGATCCATCATCTTGAAATTGACCTTCAGGCTAAGAGCTGCGGCGAGTTTGAAGCACTCTGCGTCATCTCCAATGTAGAGGCCGCGAATGACTAGCTTTCCGTCGACGTTTTTCCCTACTACCGTCTGCACATAAACGATCGGCATCTGACTGGCGAAGTGCTCGCTCGCGTAGTTGAGTACGCGGCGAACAGGAGTATCGGCGCGTCCCATCATGCGCTCCATACCGTACACAGCGCCGAGAAAGTGGCTGCGGTGAATTCCTATGGAGCCACCAGTGCCTACGAAGATGTTTTTGTTGTAGTTCGCCATGCCGACAACCTCATGGGGAACGACCTGGCCGATCGAGAGGATGAGATCATGTCCCCCGTCGCGTAGCAGTTTGTTTACTTGTGCGGGCCATGTGTAGTCGAGCTTTCCTTCGCTTACTTCGTACATGAATTCTCTGGGAACTTCTCCTAGAGTGACGACGTCGTTGCGCCAATCGTGCACGCGAAAGAGAGTTCGCGGAGTAGCGCCGTACATTGTTGCAATCTCCTGATCGGACATCGGCTTATGAGTGCCGAGGGCGGGGAGGATGTCGGTGAGTTTATCTCCGTAGTACTGCCACGCAAGTTCAGTCAGGACGCCGCTTTGGGAGTGCATGCGCGTGAAATCTGGTGGGATTGCGAGGACTTTCCTGCGTGGGCCCAGCTTGTCCAGGGCCTGGAAGAGGTTTGTTTGCACTTCCTGGAGGGACATCTCCGTTGTCGCGCTGCCACCGGCGAAAAATAGGCTCATGGGCTTTGATCTTACTCCCGGTACTGGTGCGAATTCGTTGAGTCGATGGGATGCACGAAGTCGAAAATTTGCTGGTGTCGTGAAAAAAAATCTGGACGGTCTGCATGGGGTACTTTTTGTTGGTTTTGCTGCGTTTTTTTGTAGGGGTTGATGGAAAATGGGTGAGTTTGTAGTGGTGTTTTGCTGGTGAGAACGTGGTGAGATGTGTGGCTGATGTGGAGAAAAAACAGCGTTGATTTGGACCACAAAAAATACGCCAAGATTTTGAATTATTTTTTCATTGGTTGGCCAGGGCTATCCAGATTTTGCGGCTGCGTTATCCCTCCCTCTTGTTCCGGCGAATTTTTATAGTTTGTAGGCTTTTCTAACCAGGTTTACGGTGAGGTCTTTTATTACCTCGAAGGCTTCGTCTTCGTCGAGGCGGTGTTCGACTACGAGACGTCCAAGGAAGGCGCAGTCGATGCGACGGGCTACGTCGTGACGAGAGGGGATAGAGAGGAGGGCACGGGTGTCGTCGTTGAAGCCGACGGTGTTGTAGAAGCCGGCGGTTTCGGTGGCTTGCTCGCGGAAGCGCATCATGCCCTCGGCGGAGTCGTGGAACCACCAGGGAGGACCGAGCTTGAGCGCGGGGTAGTGTCCGGCCAGGGGAGCCAGTTCGCGGGAGAAGGTGGATTCGTCGAGGGTGAAGAGAATAAAGGTCAGCCGCTGGTCGTTTCCGTAGCGGTTCAGCAGGGGCTGAAGACCGCGGACGTACTCGGTCTGGGAGGGGATGTCGGCGCCTTTGTCGCGGCCGAATCTCTCGTAGAGCTGGCGGTTGTGGTTGCGGACCGAGCCGGGATGGAGTTGCATGGTGAGGCCATCTTCGACGCTCATGCCGGCCATCTCGGTGAGCATCTGGCCGCGGAAGTACTCCTGCTCCTGGGGTACGGAGCGGCCGGAGATGATGCGACCAAAGAGCGAGGCGGCGGTGTCAGGGTCCAGGTCTGCTGTGAAGGCTGTGGGGTGGCCGTGATCGGTTGCGGTGGCTCCCATGGACTTGAAGAAGGCGCGGCGGTTGCGGAGTGCGTTGAGATAGCCCTTCCATGTGGCGGTATCTTCTCCAGTGATCTCGCCGAGCTTCTGGATGTTGGCGAGGAAGCCGGTGTAGTCGGCGTCGATCACAGGATCCGGACGAAAGGTTGGCAGTATGCGGCCCTTCCAGCCAGACTCCTTTATGGCCTTGTGGTATTCGAGGGTGTCGAGGGGGGTGTCGGTGGTGGAGAGGACCTCGATATTGAACCGCTCGTAGAGTGCGCGCGGACGGAACTCAGGCGTCTGGAGTTTCCTGGCGATGATTTCGTAGTATTCATCCGCATTTTCCGGGCTAAGACGTTTGGTCAGGCCGAATTGATTTTCAAACGAGTAGTCGAGCCATAGACGAGTGGGAGTACCACGAAAGAAATAGTAGTTTCTGGCGAAGATACGCCAGACCTCTTTCGGATCGACCGGAGCGGCGGTGCCGTCGAGCGGAGGGATGCCTAGCGACTCCAGCGAGATTCCCTGCGAGTACAGCATGCGAAAGATGTAGTGGTCAGGCTGAATGAAGAGGGCCGTGGGATTGGCAAAGGGTTCGTTCTCGGCGAACCAGCGCGGGTCGGTGTGACCGTGCGGGGAGATGATTGGCAGGTCGCGAACTGTTTCATACAATCTTGCGGCGACTGACCGCGCCTCGCTGTCCGCAGGGAAAAGCCGGTTTGGATCGAGAATCATCCTTCATCACCTCTTCAGAAGCTCCAGGCATCCGAAGATACCGGCACATTGAAGCGTACCAAAGATTTAGCCGTAGCTCGAACAAAAGGTAGGAATCGGTCGCCTGTAACCTTTTTTGATTGCTCCCGTCGCATAGTAGAAGCCTGGGGTCTCCTTATGTTTGATTCGGATGTCAGCCGCGACGATGGTTCCAGGAAGATGACAAGACGAGTGTTTGTGGCCGGCGGCGCTGCGGTTGCGGCCTCTTATGCTGTGCTTGTGATGCGGAGGGCTCCCGGAGTCGAGGCGAGCGTGGCGGTGCATGGGACACCGGGTGAGGTCACGATCGTCAACTTTGGCAATGACGGGAAGAACCTTGGGAAGCAGACGGTTGCAAAGATTGTGAAGCCCGACGGAGAGTGGCTTCGACAGTTGGGCAAGAACTCATTTGAGATCGCGCGGGAGGCGGATACCGAGATGCCCTATTCGGGCGTCAGCCTGAACGAGCATGGAAAAGGTGTCTTTCGTTGCATCTGCTGTGACACCGCGTTGTTCGACTCGCAGACGAAGTTCGAATCCGGCACCGGCTGGCCGAGCTTCTGGGCGCCGATTGCGAAAGAGAATATCGCGGAGGTGGCGGATCGCTCGCTGGGCATAGATCGTACCGAGGTAAAGTGCATGCGTTGCGAGGGGCATTTAGGGCACGTCTTCGACGATGGCCCGGCACCGACGGGACTGCGGTATTGCATGAACTCGGCTTCGATGAAGTTTATGAAAGCTTGAATTGGCGGTCGATTGTCGCTACAGGTTGCGAACGAAAAAAAGGCACCCCGAGGGGTGCCTTTCTCGTGAATCGGCAGCCGTTACGGGATGTAGTAACGGAGGCCGGTGAAGACCATGTTGTTGTTGGCCTTGGGAGCGCCGTAGGTTGCGGTGGAAGAACCGAAGGTACCGCTGGTCAAACCGGCCCAGCCGACCCTTTGGAGGTAGCTGTACTGCACGGTGTACTGCAGACGGCCGTACTTGGGGCTGTTGTAGAAGCGGTAGACGAACTCTCCGGTAAGTTCGGAGACCTGACGGGTTGCGCCCAGGCAGCTTGCAGGCGTACCAGGGTTGTAGGGAGCGGCACCGGCGAGTCCATTGCCGGTAGAGGTAGGCAGTGTCTCGATGCCGCAACCTGCATTGGAGCTGCTGATGGGTGCGTAACCGACGAGCTTGCCGGCATCTGCACCCACGGTGCTGAGGTAGGTGGTGCGCTGCGCGTACTCAGTACCATAGTAGAGGTCGAGATCGAGCTTCTTCTGCGGGTGAAGCTCGAGCGATCCCAGGAACTGGTAGTTCTTGATGGGAGCCAGAGTTCCGTCGGGGTGCACGGTGACATCGGGCAAGGTAGAGGTACCGTAGCGGCCTACTCCGGTGCCGCCAAGGAAGTGAAGGCCGAAGTCCGCATAGTGAGTGATGGGCGTGCGGGCGTTGGCGAAGAAGCCGCCACCAACCTTGGTGTTGTTATTGCCACCTACAGCAGATGGGACGGTGAGGGTCTGGTTGGGGTAGTAGCGGTCGCGGAACCAGCGAGCCAAGCCACCGGCCTCAAAGTGACCGTACTTCGCGTCATAGGCAAACTTGACGATGACATCCGGTGCGACGTTGTTGGAGTAGTTGGCAGTGAGGTTGTAGAGACCGCCGCCTGCGCCTGCGTTGCCGATGAAGAAGTTCGCATTGGCGTTGGTTGCGGAGTAGATGATCTCAGCCTGTTCGACGGCGACTGCGGCGGTAAGTCCACCGATCTTCTGCTGGAACCTTACGCCGGGCTGACGCTCCCAGCTGAAGCCGACATGGTACTGAGAGTCGACGGTCGCGGGCAGAACCTCGGTGCGGTTATCCGTTCCTTTTTTGGTTTCGGTGACGAGCGACCACATCTGACCGCCGGTGAGGGTGAAGCCCTTGTTGGTGGCTACCTGGCCCCAGATCTGGCGCTGGCGCAGGGTGTAGCTGTTGCTCTGATTTTCGTTGCTGGTGGCGCCGGCCGAGAGGAAGTCAGCCTCTACGTAGCCTGACAGCTTGAAGGGGCCGGGGTTTCCGACGAAGAGTGCACCGACGCGGCTTTGACGACCAGAGAAGTTGAACTCACTGGTGTGGGCCTGGGCTGCGCCGGGGTACGGGGTGGCGTTGAAAGGGGTGTTGACGTCGGAGTTGAGTGAACGCTGACGGTAGACACTTTCAATCGCGAAGAAGGCAACCGGAGTGATTTCGACTCCCTTGTAGTGAATTGCCAGAGGCGACTCGATGGCGTCTGTCATCTGCTTCTTCGTGTCGCTAATGGTCTGAGCGAGGCCGACGTTGGTGGTCTTGAGGTCGGTCACGGTGCTGTTGAGGCTGGAGACGGCTTCGGTGTTGGTCGAGAGGCTGGAGCTGAGGCTGTCAGCCTTGGCTGAAGCGCTAGCGGCGGCTGTCTGGGCATCCTGAGCGGATTGCTGAGCGGCCGCAAGCTTCGCGTCCTTATCGGCATTCTGCTGTTTGAGAGCATCGATCTGGGCCTGCTGGCTCAGCATCTGCTCGCGCAGCTCGCGGATCTGGCGTGCCAGCGGGGTCTCGACGGGCGCCTTTTTGTGAACTGGCGTCTTGCTGGTCGTCTTTTTCGTTGCCGTGCTGGTTTGCGCCTGGAGAGATATTGAACTGATAACCAATATCGCCGCCATAGTCGCTCGTAGTTGCTTCGTCATGGAACCTCGCAAAAGTATGAAAAGGCGTAAGGACAACAAGAAAGGGTGCGGGGCGTTTCAGCCCACTCCACATTCTTCCTTTGCTCTTTGAGTAATGCTCACAAAGTCGTGTGAACAGAGGAATAATTTGTGCGGTATTCACGGAGAAAATACGTTTCTCTGTGGATATTTCATGAACTTTGGTGATTTTTTGTTTTTGGTTGAACTGGATAGGTAAACCACGGGGGTGGCAGAACTGATTTACCGTTATCTTCATGCACTTCTCCCGTCTTGGCGCTCTACTGGTGGGCTTTGGCCTTTTTGCTGCTGTCGCTTCGGCACAGTCTTCTATTAAGTTGATTCCGATGCCGCGCGAGATTCATGCGACGGGGGAGGAGGCGCTGACTCATGGCGTGGGCGTTTTTTGCACAGCTCCTTGTGCTGTGGAAGACCGTTTCGCAGCGGACGATCTAACGGCGTCGCTTTTGGCGCGGGGTATTGTGGGTTCGCCGGGCGCGGTTGTGATCGAGCTGGCGCGGGCGAGCGCTCACCCGGAGGTGAAGTTCACCGATGAGATGAGGGCCGAAGGGTATGTGATCACCAAGATCGGGAAGACGCTGACGGTGATTGGGGACTCGGCGGCGGGGGTGTTTTATGGGGCGCAGACGGTCAAGCAGCTGATCGAGGGGAATGGGGAGAGCGCGGTGCTGCATGGGGCCAACGTGAGGGATTGGCCGGCGATGAAGTATCGCGGGCTGGATGATGATTTGTCGCGAGGGCCGGTGACGACGCTGGAGTTTCAGAAGCATCTGATTCGGACGCTGGCGGCTTATAAGGTGAATTTGTACTCGCGTTACTTTGAACATACGCAGCAGTATGCTTCGAATCCGCTGATGGCCCCGCCGGGTGGGAGTGTTTCGGCGGCGGAGGCTCGAGAGCTGGTGGAGTATGCGCGACTTTACCACATCGACGTGGTGCCGGAGCAGGAGGCGTTCGGGCATCTGCACCATAATTTGACGTGGGAGCAGTATCAGCCGCTGGCGGAGACTCCCCATGGTGCAGTGTTGGCGCCGGGACAGCCGGGGTCGATTGAGCTGATCAAGCAGATGTTCACCGAGCTAGCGGCACTGTATCCGGGGCCGTTTTTGCATATCGGCGCGGATGAGACAGTTGATCTGGGACTGGGGCAGACTAAGGCGGACGTGGATTCTCGGGGGCTTGGAGCAGTTTATCTGGATTTTCTGCAGCGGATTGTGGCCGAGTTGAAACCGCTGAATCGCAGGTTCCTGTTCTGGGGGGATATCGCGCAGGATTCGCCCGATCTGCTGAAGGATCTGCCGCAGTCGTTCAAGGATTCCACGATTGCGGTTGCGTGGGTGTACAGCCCGGAGGCTCGTGGCTATGACCGGTTTTTGACTCCGTTTACGAATGCGGGGATGGAGACCTGGGTGGCTCCGAGTGTGAACAACTTTCGCAAGGTGTATCCGAACAACAACTATGCGCTGGCGAATATTCAGCGGTTTACGGCCGATGGGCAGCGGCTGGGGTCGACGGGACAGCTGAACACGATCTGGAATGATGACGGGGAGGGGCTCTTCAATCAGGATTGGTATGGGATTCTGTTCGGCGCGGCGGCGGCGTGGCAGAAGGGAGAGTCTTCCATCCCTGACTTTCAGAACGCTTACGCCCAGGTGTTTCATGGAGACGCGACGGGGGATCTGAATGAGGCGCAGAAGGAGATGATGCTGGCGCACTCTGTGTTGAAGGACCAGGCGAAGGAGGGGGATGGAACCAACAGCATCTTCTGGCTGGACCCGATGTCGAAGGATGGGTTGAGGATTGGGGCGCAGGTGCTTCCGTTTGCGCATGAGCTGCGGCTGCATGCGGAACGAGCGCTGACTCTGATTGCACAGGCGAGAGCAGCCGCGCCCGCGGCGCCAGGAGTTTCGACGGGGCCCAAGACTTATGATCCTGCGGACTCTTATCCCAGCGCGGCTACGACGCTCCGGGAGACTGCAGCGATCGACGCGCTTGAATTCGGCGCTCGGCGCATGGATCTGATCGGGTTGAAGTTTCAGCTGTCTGAGGAGATTGCGGAGGGTTATGAACGCGCTTATGCAATGCAGAACACGACGGACAAGAAGCAGCGCTTGAACGTAAGTCGTGAACTCTCGGATATCAACGGGGTGAATGGCCGGATTCAGGATTTCATTGACGCCTATTCCTTGCTGCGGGATTTGTACGAGCAGGCTTGGTATCGCTCAAATCGCGCGTATGCGTTGCGGCCCGTGCTGGAGCACTACGACTATACGGTTGGAATCTGGGAAGGCCGCAGTGACAGACTTCGGAGTGCGCAACGTCAGTGGTCGGACACTCACACGCTTCCGCCGGCCGCCGATCTGGGTATACCTCCACCAGCTCCTGCTGCAAAGTAAGTATCTGTGGAGGCGGTAGCGCTGAGGTCGGAATATCTGGCAATCTAGAAGATCATGCTTTCGACGGACTCCATCGGCCCCTCACTCGGTATTGATTTCGGCACTACGAACAGCTCCATTGCGTTTACTTGCGACAGTAGCGAGGTGGAGCTGGTCTCCTTCCCTTCGGGAGCCGCCACAACGGAGTCATTCCGCTCCGTACTGTATTTGGAGCAACAGAGACATGCGAGTCGCACGCAGATTAAAGGATTCACCGGGCCGCAGGCGATCGAGCACTATCTTCATGCCGAGCATAAGGGCCGGCTGATTCAATCTCTCAAGTCCTATCTCACCAGCCGAACGTTGACTGCGACTGAAGTTTTTGGACGGCGTTATACCATTGAAGACCTGATCGCTCGCATCCTCACCGATCTTAGATTGTCTGCCGAACGGCAGTTCGGGCGTCCTGTGCGCCAGGCCACCGTGGGTCGGCCGGTTCGGTTCGTCGGTGCGGAGAGTGTGGAAGATGACGATTTTGCCGTGCAGCGACTTAGAAAAGCGTTTGTTCATGCTGGTTTTGAGTCGGTCGAGTTCGAGATGGAGCCGATTGCGGCGGCTTACGCGTACGAGTCCACGCTAGATCACGATGAGCTGATTCTGATTGGAGACTTCGGCGGGGGTACGAGCGATTTCTCGTTGCTCCATGTTGGGCCAGGCGTTCGCGCGCGAGGTCGAACGGCGAAGGATCTTCTGGGTAACAGTGGATTGGGACTCGCGGGCGATAGCTTCGATGCACGAATTGTTCGCAAGCTAGTGTCTCCAGCGTTGGGATCAGACAGCTTTGAACGGTCCTACGCGCAGGCTCCGGACCGTCCGGCAAGCATCATTCCGGCGGCGCCGGCCTGGATCTACGCCAACCTCGAGCGGTGGCATTATCTTTCATTTCTGAAGACGCGAAACGTGGCGGAGATCCTAAAGAGTGCACGCGCCCGGGCGCAGGAGCCAAAGAAGATCGAAGCGCTCATCAATCTGATCGAAGAGGATCTTGGATACCAGCTTCATCAGGCTGTCCAACGTTTGAAGGTTGATCTGTCGCATCATGAATCTGCTGAGTTTCGTTTTCGCGATGGCAGCATGGATCTTGTTGCGACGGTAGAGCGCACGGAATTTGAAGGCTGGATTGCGGAAGACCTGCAGTCGATTGAGCGGTGCGTCGATACGCTCCTGGCGACCAGCAACATTGCTGCGCTCGAGGTAGACCGAGTATTCCTGACTGGAGGAACCAGCTTCGTGCCTGCGGTTCGTCGCATCTTCGAATCACGGTTTGGTGCATCGCGTGTGCGAAGTGGGAATGAGTTTACGTCAGTCGCGCGGGGGCTAGCGCTGCGAGCTGAGGAGGTTCGTCTAACGGCACTCTAATGCTGTTGCTGAGACGGGTCGCTACTTGGGAAAAGGCACTAGGAAACCAGCTTCCCTGCTTCCCTTGCCCGCCAGAGCGCGCCTTCCAGAGAATCGACAACGCCTTCCATGACTTTGACACTGGGCGAGGATGTTTTGAGGGCCGCTATCATCGCTGCGCGAACAAGTGCGATGTGCTCGAGGATGCTTCCGGTGTAGGCTGCTTCGATCTTGCGTCTGCCACCGGACTCCTTCATCTTCAAGGCGACAAGAGCTACCTGCTCCGCAAGCTCTACGCCTGCGCGCTCGAGGATGGCGATGGCGAGTTCATCCCCGGCCTCCGCACATCGTACGATGACCGGAACGAGCGCTGGAAGATCTGGACCGGGGCGGACATTGGCCATCTCTACTATTTCGCCGAGAGATTTGAGTCCCCAGAATTCACCGATGTCGGCGAGCAGGGTGGTCGCGATGCCGCGATCCTTGGCCCAAAATCCGGCGCGCAGAGCCTCCTGCCCGATCCAAAAACCGGAGCCTTCGTCGCCAAGGGCCGGTCCCCACCCGCCAGCCTGATAGATGGCTCCGTCCGCCGCGCGACCCATGATGTTGGAGCCTGTGCCGGCGATGATGAGAATGCCAGGACCGCCGCGAAAGGCGCCGTAGAGGGCGATTTCTTCATCCCCTACGAGATGCAGGTCGCCTCCGACGAGGGCTCCGATCTCACGTTCGGCCCACTCGCGAACGGCGTCGATGGATAGACCAGCGAGTCCGACACAGGTGTGCGAGACTTCGCCCAGGCTTAGGCTGGCTACCTGAGAGATCTCTGCCAGCATCGCTCGAAGTCGAGAAGAGGCTTCGGCTTCGCTGACGCGCATGAGCTTAACGCTTCCGGTGGCGGCGCGGCCCAGGATCTTCGTCTCATCTGCCAGGAGACATCGTGTCTTGGTACCGCCTGCATCGATCGCCAGAAACAGAGCCATAGCCTGAAATGATATGTCAGGTTCCGGGCCGCCGACGCCTCTCCGGGTGCAACCTTCGTTCGGAGCATCCGATGGAAGAGGCATGCTGCGTGCGGGCGCGCCGTCGCTATACACTTGCACGAATGCATGCTGCCGCACTTCCAACGCGCCTTCATCCCTTCGACCTCGGTCTGATTGTCGTCTACCTGATTGGTATCACGCTGTTTGGGCTTCGCTTTCGGAGTAGTAAAGATCCGAATGCGAGATCGCTGCGCAGTTATTTTCTGGCTGACCAGACGATTCCATGGTGGGCGATTGCGCTGTCGATCGTCTCTGCGGAGACGAGTACGCTGACGATCATCAGTATCCCGGGTGTGGCGTTTGCAGGGGACTTCGGATTTCTGCAGATTGTTATCGGTTATATGCTGGGCCGCGTGGTGGTGGCGTTGATCTTTCTGCCGAAGTATTTTGAAGGGCGAATGCTAACCGCATATCAGCTGATCGATCAACGCTTCGGGCATACGTTGCACAAGGTAACGGCAGGATTGTTTCTATTGACGCGAGCAGCGGCAGAGGGAGTGCGGGTGTTCGCGGTGAGCATCGTGGTGGGGATCGCGATTGGGACGCGGGATGTGCTGTCGATCGGGATTATCTCTGCGCTTACGCTGCTGTATACGTTCGAGGGCGGAATGGCGGCGGTGATCTGGACCGATGTGGTGCAGATGGCAATCTACATTGGGGGAACGATCGTTGCGATCTTTACGCTGGGGACGCATGTACCGGGGGGATGGTCGCAGATCCACGAAGTTGCAGCCGCGGCAGGCAAGTTTCGACTCTTTCACTTCGCGCTGAACCTGACGCAGAGCTATACCTTTTGGGCCGGTGTACTGGGGGGAACGTTTCTGACGATGGCGTCGCATGGCACCGATCAGTTGATGGTGCAGCGGATGTTGGCGGCGAGGAACCTGCGCGAGTCACGGCTGGCGCTACTTGCGAGCGGAGCTGTGATCTTTTTGCAGTTCACGCTTTTTCTGCTGATTGGCGTGGGGTTGTATGTCTTCTACGGGCTGCATCCGGCAGTGTTCGCTTCGGCAGATCGAATCTTCCCTACTTTCATCGTGCGGGAGATGCCGCTTGGGATTGCGGGGCTGCTGGTGGCGGCGATTCTTGCGGCTGCGATGTCGAACTTGAGCGCGGCGTTGAACTCACTCTCCTCGACGACGGTGGTGGATTTCTATATGCACTGGCGGCCGGCGGCGGATGACCGCGAACGGATGATGATCTCGCGCTCCAGCACTGTTGTATGGGCGTTGGTGCTGTTTGGAGTCGCGATGTATAGCGTGTTCGCTGGTGGGAAGGGCCACGTGGTGGAGGTGGGATTGTCGATTGCTTCTGTAGCCTATGGTGCTTTGCTCGGCGTGTTCTTGCTGGGTACATTGACTCGCTACGCTACGCAGACGGGAGCGATTCTAGGAATGATCTGCGGGTTCGCGCTGAATCTTTTGCTGTGGCTCTCTCCGGGCGTGATCAAGGTTGGACCGATCACGATTCCGCATATCGCGTTTACCTGGTATGTCCTGATCGGCTCGATCGTTACGTTCGTGGTTGGTTCGATTGGCAGCGTTTTGTTTAAGGGAGGCAGGACCGCAGAGGGGCGAAGAACGCGCATCGCGAAGGTTGCCGGCTTGGTGCTCGCGTGTTTCATTCCGTTTTTATTTTGTTCGCGCGCAGCCGCCGATGACGCTCAGGAGACTGCTGCGCACGAAACCTACGAGTTCAGCGCGGTTTCGACGCTTGTGAATGAGGCGATCACAGCGAAGAAGCTGCCGGGTGCAGTGGTGCTCGTCAATCACGATGGAAGAACTGTGTTCGAGAAGGCTTATGGGAATCGTGCGCTTGAACCTGCTGTGGAGCCGATGACGGAAGATACGGTCTTCGATATGGCTTCGCTGACGAAGTGTCTGGCTACGGCGACGGCGGTGATGCAGCTTTATGAGGCGCATAAGCTTCAGTTCGACGATCCGGTGGCGAAGTATCTACCGGAGTTCGCGGTTAATGGGAAGCAGGCGGTTACGATTCGGGAGTTGCTGACGCACTACTCGGGTTTGCCGGAGGATATCGAGCTGAAGGATGCGTGGGGGTTGGCTGCTCCGGATAAAGCGGAGGGGATTCGGCGGGCGATGAATGCCGCGCTGGAGACTGTGCCGGGAACGCACTTCAAGTATTCGGATATTAACTTCATTACTTTAGGGGCGCTGGTAGAGAGGATCAGTGGGCGACCGCTCGAAGAGTATGCGCAGGAGCATATCTTTTCTCCACTCGGGATGACTCATACCCGGTTTCATGCCTTCTCTGCGATGTGTGGTCATGGAGAAATACTTGGAGCTGCGGTGTTGATGCCGAAGGCTCAACCCGCCCTTCTAGACTGCTACAATCAATCTCCTGCGCCATGGATAGCTGGAGTGGAGATTCCAAGGACAGCACCTACGGCTTATGACGATCAGGGTACGGCGGCTACGAATCCTGACTTTGGCAGAATGTTGCGCGGGACTGTGCATGATCCGACGACTCGGCGGATGGGTGGAGTTGCGGGGCATGCGGGAGTTTTTTCTACGGCGGCGGATGTTTCGTTGTTTGCGCAGGCTCTGTTGGACCGGCTTGCGGGGAGGGCGAGCAACTTTCCCTTGAGTCAGGCGACACTCAAGCTGATGACGCAGCCGGAGCAGCCGTCTACCGCGGTGACTGGGGCAACGATCTTTACGCCAGATGGAAAGACTACAACCGGTGTAGCGGCGCGGGGATTTGGCTGGGACATCAACTCGGCGTTTTCGCGGCCGCGGGGCGAGGTGTTTCCGATTGGGAGCTTCGGGCATACGGGGTTTACGGGGACATCTCTTTGGATGGATCCGGAGAGCGACAGCTTCGTCGTCATTCTGTCGAATGCGATTCATCCGCGTGGGGAGCCGCCAATCTCGGTGCTGCGGGGACAAGTGGCTTCTGCTGCGGCTCGGGCGTTGCGAGTTGGCGTGGAAAGTCCGACCACGATTGCAAGCACCCAGACGCTGACCGGAGTTGATGTGCTTGAGGCCAGTCACTTCGAGGTTTTGGCACAGGCTGCGAAACGTCATGGCGATCACCTGAGGCTGGGGTTGCTGACGAACCAGACCGGACTCGACCGCGAAGGCAGACGGACAATCGACATCCTGCAGCACAGTCTGCCGGAGGTTGAGCTGAAGACGTTGTTCTCTCCTGAGCATGGCCTTCTGGGGACCAAGGATATTGTGAAGATCGCCAATGATGTGGACCCTGCAACCAGGCTTCCGATACTAAGTCTGTATGGCGCGAAGCCTGAACAACGCCGCCCGAGCCTCGAGTCCCTGAGAGATCTTGATGCTGTGGTGATTGATCTGCAGGACGTGGGAGTTCGGTTCTTTACCTATGAAACGTTGGTTGGATACTTTCTCGAGGCGGCGGCGCAGGCTCATATCGAGATTATTTTGCTCGATCGTCCGAATCCAAACGGCGGTATAGCGGTACAGGGACCGGTGTCTGATGCGGGGGCGGAGTCCTATAACAACTACATGCCGATGCCCGTTCGTAATGGCATGACTCTCGGGGAGCTTGCTCTCTACTTCAACAGCGAACGACGAATCCCGGGTCCAACTTCTCCAAACATTTTGCTCCCCATTCATGCGCAGCTCATCGTTGTGCCAATGCAGAACTGGTCTCGGGCACAGTACTTCGATGAGACCGGGCTGAAGTGGACAAATCCGAGCCCAAATCTACGCAGTCCGACGGCGGCTATACTGTATCCCGCCGTGGGTTTGGCTGAGATGACCAACATCTCTGTTGGTCGCGGAACGGACAAACCGTATGAGCATATTGGCGCACCGTACATCAATGCGCCAGAGTTGGCAGCTTACCTGACCGCGCGAAAGATTCCAGGTGTGAGTTTCACGCCGACTAACTTTGCGGTTGCGGAGGATTCCAACCACTATCCATCTCATGGGAAGACTATCTCTGGGATCGCATTTACCGTAACCGACCGAAGTGCGTTCAACTCGCCTGAGATGGGAATCGAACTGATCAGCGCGTTGCATCACCTCTATCCAGAGTTTCAGCTGGCAAAGGCTGCGTATCTGGTGACGAACGTGGATACGATGCAGGCGCTGACGAACATGGACGATCCAAGTAAGATCGCAGCTGGATGGGCGGCGGACCTGGCTACTTTTGAGCGCCATCGCCAAAGCTACTTGCTTTACAAGTAGTCCGCTCGTGACACGAATTGTGTACCACGCGCGCAACCGGAAGTCGCAATATTCATTGGTCTCTTCGCTTTATTTACGTCACAATAGTAGAACGGCCTTAGATCGAGGGACCCCGATGCCCCGCATAAATTTTCAACAGCAATTGGTAGCTCTCAAAGACAAGCTTCTCGCCATGGCGGCGCTCTCGCAGCAGGCTCTCTCCTTGTCGTTAGAGGCTTATCTGACCGGAGATCTGAGCCTTTGCGACCATGTGAAGGAGATCGAAGCGGCGATCAACGCGGCGGAACGTGACGTGGATGAGATGGCGTATGACCTGCTGGCTAAAGAGCAGCCTATGGCGATCGACCTTCGCTTCATTCTGTCAGTGATTAAGATCAACGGCGACCTGGAACGAATCGGGGACCAGGCGACCAACATTGCTTCTCGTACCCAGTACCTGCATGACTCGCCGAAGATCTCCCTGCCGATCGATATCCCCGATATGGGCGAGAAAGTTGGAGTTATGATCCGCCGGGCGATTCAATCGCTGCTGGAGGCGGACGCCAGGCTTGCGGAGTCTGTGCTGGCAATGGACGATGAGATCGACGATATGAACCGCGACGTTCAGAATGAGTTGATCGAGGTGATGCAACAGCATCCGGTGGTCAGTGGACAGGCTTTGAATGCGATCATCATCTCGCGTAACCTGGAGCGCGCAGCAGACCACGCCACCAACATCGCCGAGGATGTAATTTTCTGGATTCGTGGTTCGGATGTCCGGCACAAGCTTTCACTCGCGGAAGCAGACTAGGTTCTGAGCCCGGCTGAAATTTGCAGCAGGGGCGCTCCCAAGCGATCGCAGGCTGATATGTGGTCGCCTGCTTGACGTGTGGTTCTATGACAACTAACCTTAGAGTTATGGTGAGTTTGACTCCGCATGTATCAGTCGCTTGTCGGGCATGTTGTCGCGACCGCGTGCGTTGTTGTCTTTGCCTGAGCGGCGGACTTAGCTGATAAGTCCCCACTTTTCTTAGCAAAGCCACCAGCGCCCACTGACACAGTGGGCTTTCTTGTTTCTGCCCCCCAACAAAGGACATTCATCATGAGCACCGCCGGTATACCCGCCGCCAAAGAGACCAAAGCACAAAAGTCCGAACGTCTGAAGCTGGAGAAAAATCCGTGGGAGGCGTGGGAGGAGGTTCGCCGGTTTGCCAAAGAAGGCAGAGAATCGGTGCTTCCGGAGTGGGCGAACCTCTACTTCAAATGGTGGGGGATTTATACACAGGGTGATGGTGTGGGAGTTACTGGAGGTGTCGGCGGCGAGGGTAAGGCCACCGAGTACTTCATGATGCGCATCGGCCTGCCGAACGGCATTCTGACCAGTGCTCAGTTGCGTGTCATTGCAGACCTTACGAAGAAGTACGCACGAGATCTAGCGGATATTACGACGCGGCAAAATATACAACTGCACTGGCTGACCATTGAGGCATTACCTGAGGTGGTTGATGCGCTTACTGCAGTTGGGCTCAGCCCAAAGGGTGCGTGTGGTGATGTAGTTCGCAACGTGACCGGCTGCCCGCTCGCCGGAATCGATGGACACGAGCTTATCGACGCTTCACCGCTAGCTGTGGAGATTGCGCACAAGCTCACGGCGAATCCTGACTTCTACAACCTGCCACGCAAGTTCAAAATCTCTGTGACCGGCTGCCCACTGTGGTGCTCGTACCCGGAGATCAATGACGTTGCGCTGACCGCAATCAAGCGTACTGTCAATGGCAAGGAAGAGATTGGCTACACGTTGCGGGTGGGGGGAGGCCTGTCGACAGAGCCGCATCTTGCAGTACGTATTCCGGCGTTTATCCAGCAAGATCAGGCCTACGCGGCTGTGCATGCTACGGCTGAGATCTTCCGTGAGCAGCAGGAGCTTCGTGAAAACCGCACTCGAGCTCGCATCAAGTATCTTTTTATGTGGCATGGCTGGACTGCGGCGTCCTTCCTGGACGCATTAGAGGCCAAGCTGGGTTATAAATTGGATCCTAGTCCTGTCACTGAAGATGTGATCCCTGATGATGTCTATCGCGATCACATTGGCATCGCGCCACAGCGTCAGGCTGGTTTGTCGTCGGTGGGAGCCAGTGTATTGCGTGGTCGCATCTCGGGTGAGCAACTTCATCAACTGGCTGAGTTGGCCGATCAGTATGGCAGCGGAGAACTTCGCACGACGATCATGCAAAACATCCTCATCATCAATGTGCCGAACGAGAAAGCGGCGGCTCTGGTACTGGCATTGAATGGGATGGAACTACACGTGGATGTTTCAGCCTTTTGGCGGGGAGCGATAGCCTGCACCGGCACCGAATTTTGCAAGCTGGCGATTGCGGAGACGAAGGGCTTTTCGCAATGGCTGGTCAGTGAGATGGAAGAGCGACTTCCCGGCTTCGACCAACAGATCAAGCTCCACGTGACCGGTTGCACCAACAGCTGCGGACAGCACTGGATTGCTGATATTGGGCTTGAGGGCAAGAAGATCAAGAAAGACGGGAGATCGGTGGATGCCTTCTATTTCTGCGTCGGTGGAGCGGTCGGTAAGTTTGCCCGGACCGCTCGACCCTTAGGCTATCGCGCTGCCGCGGAAGATGTTCCGGACGCTATCGAGCGGTTGTTACGCGGATATCTTGAGGCTCGTCGGCCGGAAGAAGATCTGCGAGCTTACTTTGCCCGCACAGATGACGACAGCCTTCGCGCTCAACTTGCGGGTACGGTTGTCGATCCAGTGGAACGCGACGCTCCGCCGGTCGGTGCGGGCCGTCACGCGCCGGGGGAGTAGCCTAGTTCCATGGATCTTTTTCCTATCTTTCTGAAGATTGCTGCCCGGCCGTGCGTCGTGGTTGGGGCCGGAAATCTTGCTGAAGCCAAGATCGACTCACTGCTGGCAGCTCACGCCAAGGTGACGGTGATTGCGCCGGGAGCCCGTCCTCGCGTCGTTGAGATGGCGGCAGCAGGCGAGATCGAATGGCTGCGCCGAGATTACATTGCAGGCGACCTATCGGGGCAGTTCCTTGTGGTCGCCGCGACCGATAATCCTGCGGTAAACAGAGCTGTCTTTGAGGAGGCGATCGAGAACGACATCCTCTGCAACGCAGTGGACGATCCACCGTTCTGCGATTTTTATTTTCCTTCTGTGGTGCGGCGAGGCGATCTGCAAATCGCTATTTCGACCGCCGGGGCGAGTCCCGCGCTGGCCCAGAGGCTGCGCAAAGAGATCAATGCGCAACTACCGCTCGACGTTGGCGACTGGCTTACCGACCTCGGTAATCTGCGGCGCGAGGTGACACAGGTAGAGCCGCTAAATGAAGAACGGAAGTTGCTGCTTCACCAACTCGCGCAGCGTGAGGTATGCGGTTATGAGGCCTGCCCGTCTCGTTTGATTGCCCGCGAACATGCTTTGAAGAATCCATTACCTGAGAAGAAATCGTGAATGTTGCTGCCCAGCCTGGAACCGTCTACTTAGCAGGTGCAGGACCCGGTGATCCGAACCTGCTTACACTTCGGGTCCTTCGGCTGCTTGAAACCGCAGATCTGATACTGCCTGACGATCTAGTCTCTGCTGAGATCTTGTCCCTGGCTCATGCGCGGGCTGAGGTTATACCGGTCGGGAAGCGGTGCGGGCAGCCGCGTATTACGCAGGCTGAGATTCACGTTCTTATGCTGGAAGCGGCGCGGAGTGGCAGGTCCGTGCTGCGACTCAAGTCAGGGGATCCGCTGATCTTCGGGCGGGCGGGTGAGGAGATTGGTGCGCTGCGTGGGGCGAAGATTCCGTTCGAGATCGTCCCCGGCATTACGACTGCGTTTGCTGCTGCCGCAAGGCTAAAGACGCCGTTGACGGATCGTAGCGCAGCTTCAAAGTTGATTCTAGCTACGGCGCACCATGCAGCGGAGAAGTTGGAGTTGACGCCGAAGTGGGCGGGAGCTCTCCCTGAGGACGCTACTTTGGTGATCTATATGCCGGGCCGCAGATTTCGCGCGTTGGCTGAGGATCTTATCTCCTCCGGGATCGCTGGCGAGACACCGTGTGTTGCGATCAGCAAGGCGACCACTCTCGATGAGCATGTTTACAGTACGACCCTTGCCCGACTCGACGATGGGGCTGTTGGTCCAGCGCCGGTAATCCTGCTGATTGGCAATGCCATTCAGGTACCGTAGCAGGTCACAGGCAGTTGAGAGACAATCTTAGGCTTTGAATCTGCGGCGAATCGCACCGGCTGCGCCGACTACTCCGGTCAGCACGAGGACGTAGCTGGAAGGCTCTGGAACAACCGGAATCGTCGGAGGAGGCGCACTCGGGGTACCGGGAGTTCCAGGCAGCCCGGGTGTGCCTGGTGTTCCGGGGGTTCCGGGGGTTCCTGGTGTTCCGGGTGTACCGGGAGTTCCGGTGGTACCGGGAGGAACCGTCACCCCTTTTCCGGGAGTGCCGGGTCCGACTCCACCGCCGCCGAAGCCTGGGAAGTAGACGGGTGGGCCGCCTTGCGATGGAGTCTCCGGGGAGACACCTTCATAGGAAGGAGGAGGTGGAACGTCATTGGCGGCAACCATCTCGCCGAGACCGGATGGCAGCAGATCTATACCGTCGTTGGGACGGAGTTTGGAGTGGAAGGGAGCAGGTGTCTCCTCTGCCACGAGAGGCTCATCGCCGCCACCGTCGGGTAGAACGCCGCACGCCAGGTTGATGCGGTGGAGCGTCTGCGGGCGGGTCATGCGGGGACCACTTGCGACGGCAGGAACAAGCTTCGGCTTCGGCTGAACCTGGATCTTGCCCTGGGCGTACAGCTTGGCGCGACGCTTTGCAGCAGCGATGCGCTGGAGCTGACGGGAGTGCGCCAGTTCGTGGCGATAAGCGACAAACCACCGCTCGCAGTCGGTCGATGCGCTTACGCATGATGCAGATACACTGACAAAGATCACCAGAAGCAGAAGATAGGCAAAGCGACGCATAGTTCACCCTAGGGAAGTTCTCGTCCTTGTAATAAGGCTTGGACGAACGTTGATGCTAGTGCAATCAGTGGGCCAAAGCAGATGGATTCGTTCAACCTGCTAGATATTGCAGTATTCCAGTAAAACCTTTGCACAGTTGGGAATATATTACCCTGTACTAGGGAATTGTTTTCTCTTTTTCTCTCTTTTTATTTATCAAATGGGAGAATTCCATCAAGACCGATCCTCATTCTTCATAGATCGGGTCACGGCGTAGTTGTGTTGGACCACCAGTTGACCTCGGCCGATTTGAAAAAGAACGGTGCGTGGTGGTTCCGCAACTGTTTGCACCCCTGATTGCACGCCGGCCACCAAATTGCGCTTGAACACAACATTTTCTCCAGTTTTGCGTTCTTATAGATCAGGATGCCGGGCCGTCTTCAAAGTACCGGATCCCGCAAGGCCACTGACGCCTGACGGCGTACTGGGCTTCGCTCAGGAGATTGAAATGCGCTTTCTACGCTACCTCGCTTTGCTCGCTATTCTGATCGTTCCGGCAGCGGCTTACTCCCACGCCCAAGTCTCAGTTGGTGTCGGCATCGGTGGCCCCGTATATGGAGGCTACGGCTATGCCGCGCCGGTATGCTCGTACGGATACTACGGCTACTACCCCTATGCCTGCGCTCCTTACGGCTACTATGGCCCCTCGTGGTTTAGCGGCGGATTCTTCATCGGTGCCGGTCCGTGGTATCGGGGTGGCTACTACGGATATCGTGGCGGCTATGGATACGGATATCGCGGCGGTTACGGTTACGGTTATCGTGGCGGTGTTGGATACCGCGGAGGCTACGGATACCGTGGCGGCTACGGCGGTGGATACCACGGTGGCGGCTATGGCGGCGGATATCGTGGCGCCTCCGTTGGCGGATACCACGGTGGTGGAGGCGGAGGAGGCTTCCATGGCGGTGGTGGTGGTGGCGGATTCCACGGTGGCGGAGGCGGTCACGGTGGTGGTGGACACCGGTAACGGTTGGTACGTTGATACATAAAAAGCGGCTTGGGCTATATGCCCCAGCCGCTTCTCTTTGTTTGAATGATGAAGGACCGCATGTCTTCCGGACGCTCCCCGTCAATTACACCAATATGATCTCAATGGTCTCAGGCCAGCCTGCTTTCGGCCTGCTTGGTTGCCTCGTAGATCTGATCGAAGGACTCGACGGCGTAGAGGACGGGCTGCATCTCGCTGGTCTGGAACTCCTGGTTGAGTACGGCGTCGAGGTTGAAGTCCTTGACCTCGCATCCTCCGGCGAGCACACGGGAGCACTCGCCGTGGGAGGAGATGAGGCCGCTGCCGTAGACCTTGATCTCGCCGTTCTGGCGGATGAGGCCGAACTCGACGGTGAACCAGAAGAGGCGGCCCATGCGCTCAAGCGCTTGCGGGTCGGTGAGGCGGGCGCAGACCTTGCCGTAGTGTTCGAGGAAGTCGGCGAAGACGGGGTGGGCGTGCATGGGGACGTGGCCGAAGACGTCGTGAAAGATGTCCGGCTCTGGGGTGTACTCCATGGAGTCGCGCGAGCGGAGCCAGGTGGTGGTGGGGAACATACGGGCGGCCAGCATCTCGAAGAAGGCGGCGGCGGGGAGGAAGCCGCTGACCGGGGTGGACTGCCAGCCGGTGCGAGGCTGGAGGAGCGCGCTAACCTCGGAGAGGTTGGGCAGCTGGTCTTCGCGGAGTCCAATCTGCTGGAAGCCGTCGAGATACTCCTGGCAGGCGTGCTCGCGAAGCTGGGGCATGCGGCGCGTTACGAGTTCGCTCCAGACGGCGTGCTGCTCCGGGGTATAGCCCGCCCAGGTTTGTTCGATGAGGTAGGGTGCGGCGACGTTCAGCTTGCCTTGTGCCAGATTCAGCGTTGAGGTTGCGATTCCCATGGGTTGTGTTATCGACTCCTTCTGCCAGCAGAAGAATACATCTTTATGACGATGATTGTGTCAGCTTGGGTACCCGAGTACCCCCTGGGGGGGTGGGGTATTTTGCAATGATTATATGCTTGACGTAGGTTGAGTCAGAGCACATAATTGTTTTGTCTTTTAGAGACGACCGAATGAAGGCACCGAAACTTGCAACCGTTCAAGATACCGATGCACTCGCCCAGTTGATCCGTATCAGTACGAATCTAATCCTTGCCAACATAATTCAGGGTCAGAAGCCATCCCAGACTTTCTTGCAATGTCGCGTGGAAGCGAACAAGCAATTTGCTGCCGCTCTAAAAGAAGACTGGCAATAATCGTCTCTTTCCAATCAATTTCTCCGTTGCTGTCACTGATGAGGCGCATCATGAATCTCTACTCCCTTGCTAAGACTTTTCCTAATGAAGAGATGGCCCTTGCGTTCTGGATCAAGACAAGATGGCCGAATGGGGTGCGGTGTTTAGCTTGCGATCATGACAAGTGCTATTTGATTGAAACCAAAGGCACAACACGCAAGGTATACCGAAAGTTTGAATGCGCTGATTGTGGCCTTCACTTTAGCCCGACAGCCAATACGATCTTTCATGACTCACATCTTCCGCTTACTAAATGGTTCATGGCGATCACCCTAATGACTGAGGCTAAGAAAGGTATCTCTGCTAGTCAGGTGGCACGGCATCTCGGGATTACCTACAAGACAGCGTGGCATCTTTGCCACCGAATCCGAGAAGCCATGCAAGAGCCTAAATCAATGAAACTTGGTGGTGAGTCGGTCACAGTAGAGATTGACGAGACTTATGTGGGTGGCCGTAGACGTGGTCAAGGCGTAAAGGGTGGCAAGAAAGCTAAAACCGTTGTTGTGGGTATCGCGGAACGTGACGGGAGCATTCATCTACAGCGTGTGAAGTCTTCCAAAGACTGGCATGTACGACATGTTCTCAGGGACAAACTAGACAAGAAAACTGAGAAGGTTGTGACCGACGGGGATAGCAAGTACAAGTCGATGTTTCCTAAAGATCGGCATGTGGTCGGCATCCACAAGCACGAACTCTACAAGAAGAACTGGACTTCAACACAAACGGTAGAGAATGCGTTTTCGTTGTTCAAACGGGGTTTGGTCGGCAACTATCACCAGCTATCAGCCGATCACCTTGATAGATACCTTGGTGAGTTCTGCTGGCGTTATAACCGTCGCGGCCTACAACCTTGGTTGTTCAACATGACGCTTGAGAACATGGCAACTAGAAAGCCATTGCCATACAAAGACCTGATCTTCTAAACGGATTGCGCCTTAGAGTGCAGTGAGACAAACTGGCAGGAATGTACTCGTCTGCTTGTTTGGTCCATCTAGCCATTCAACCTTCGTTCGTTCGCCTGTTTCAATCACAGTGAGATCTGGACTGCCGCTGTTGAGCCTTACTTTTTGCCCTATGCTGAACTCGTTTGGCGTGTTTATCATGTGTTGTTCCCTAATCCTTCTAATTGCGGAGAAATCTAAATGAGTGAAGAATTTCAACCTGGAGACGTGGTTGTTTTGAAATCTGGTGGGCCAAAAATGACTGTTGACCAAATCGGAGACGATCAGTTCCAGCGTCGTATGGTGTGGTGTGACTGGATTGAGGCCAATAAAAAATTTAGCGACACATTCCCGCCTACTTCCCTGAAGCTTTCAACCTAAAGACTCATCCTCCTCTAAACCTTGTCTGCATCTCTAGGGAGGGGTTTGTCCATTTTCTGGACAAATCTCTTCTTGCGCGGCGATCCATCTTTGTTCAATTTAGGCTTTGCAACTGCCTCTTTGAACGTGGTCGGCTTCGCGTCAATCATCCGTTTGAGAACGGCTTCAAACTTGTCTTTGTCGAACATAATGTCTTCAGACATTGGGCAATTCCTCAAGTTCAAATACCCGTGACTGAGGGTCGGATGTCAGTCTGAAACGATCCAGAAACCCCACGTGGCCCAACATTCCTAGACCTTGTCCGTTCAAATTATCGGAAAAACCTGCGTACACGCGGAGAAGTCCTAATTGGTCAATCTCAAGCGTGATAGTCGCGAATCTTATAGTACGGTCGGTAGCAACTCCCGATGCGGTGCCTGATGGCAACTTATCTTTATTAAGCCCCAGCGACTCTAAGAACTCCGAAGGAAACATGCAATAATCCGCACCTGTGTCCACCAAACCAAAGAACGCATCTGTTTCTTTGGACTCGTTCCTCAGCTTCGCTCCGACGATTGGTCTGAAAACGGTTTGTCCTTCTGGAAAGGCTGGAGTGATATCGAGGGACCATTCAGAATAAGGGAACTTGAAAGAAGGCATCCTCCCACCAGTATGTGGCCAAAAAACCTGCTGGATGGGGGCAAAGTAATATTTTCGAGTTTCAGGAAATCGTTTTTGGACACAGGAAACCCTTTCAGATAAGTGGTTTAAGCAGGGTCAAAAACTATTCGTAGTATTTATCTGATTTAGTTTCAATGTCCTACGTGAAACATATAATCATTTATTTTGCGCGTAAAATACTTCTTTTCAGCAGCTTACGAGGGGTGCATCCGTGCAAAATATTCATTATAAAGAGGTTGCGGCTAAAATACTTTGTTTGAGCTACTTAGCGATGCCCATCATTGGCACAAATCAAAATCCCAAATTTCGCTCGCATTCTTCTTCTGTTTTTAAGTATAGCTGGCGGAGAGAAACTCATGCGCCACGTGGATATCCTTTAGTGTCAACGAGTTAGGATGTTTTGAGACTTGACAGACGGGATCACCCTCGTGCGAAGAGATCACGCTAATGCAACGCATTGTTGTCTCGTGTGAAAGAGACCAGGGCACTAGAAACTGATCTTCAAAATCTGGCCGTTGTTACCGACGAACCATCCGGATTCGGGATTCGCAAAAGCGACTGCCCAATATCCGCTCACGGTCGGCAGTGCGATCCAGGTTTGTCCTTCATCCGGACTCCAGGCGGCTGCGCCGGAGGAGAAGTTCGGCTGAGTCTCAGTTGTGATCACCACACTGCGGTCGTGTTCATGGTCGAAGTCGTCGCGATGACGCCAATCGTCGTTGTGTTCAACGCCGCGCACATAGGCGAGACAGAAGATCGCTCCCGAAATGGGCGGTTTGGTGGTGAGGGTCCATTTTTGGCCGCCATTATCCGAGGTGGCCGCCTGCGTGGCGCTGTCGTTGGTCAAGTCGCCGCCACCTACAATGCCGCGCCATGGATCGCGGAAAGCTACCGAGAAGGCGCCAGCATTGGCGTTGCTCACGAACGGAGTGTCATACGCATTCCAGGTGTAGCCGCCATCCCGAGTCGCCAGGATTCTAGCGATGGTTGAGCCGCCGGTGGCGATCCAGGCGTTTTGCCATCCTTCCGTAGTGATGCAGGTTCCGCTGGAGGAGAACGAAGCTTCGCCTGGCAAGGCAAGTGGCATAGCGCGGGCGATGGAGAGCCAGGTCGTGCCATCGTTGGTGCGAATGTCGGGAAATACTCCGTTGACTGAGTCGCTGTGCGCGACGCCGCGATCAGGCCCCCAGAAGGCGAAGCAGTCATAGAAGGCGTTCGCCGTCTTATTCGTAAACTGAATGGTCCAGTTCGCGCCGGCGTCTTCCGTCTTGTAGATGCGAAAATCTCCGGTGTTGTTCCCGATCGACATGAGATAAGCGACGCGATCGCTTACGCCCTGCACATCGCGAAATTGCAGACTTTCGGCTCCCGGCACTACGCCGGATCTCCAGGTCGAACCGCCGTCGGTCGTTACCACGTACGTACCGCCGGTCCCGGCTGCCCAGACGACGCGGGAGTTCACCGGACTGACGGCAATCAGCAGCTGCGTCGTGCCGCTCTGTTGCGGAACGAGAGTGGGTTGATGACCTTTCTTCCATGCGTCTTGTGCATACCCGCCAGTAGCGGCGGCAATCAAGAGAATGACCAACAGCAAACGCTTTGACATAGACTTCCTCCTTGAACCGCCGTTTCGAGCGTGATGAAGTATAGGAACGCTGCAGAAGCCGCGTCAAATTAGGACGCCTGACTACTGCGGGTGGGCGGACGGCGGTGAAGATCATCGAGTGTTGAAGCGAGAGTTATGGGTCGCGGTATTCGCGGCGCTTGAGTTCGCGCAGAGCCTGTTCGTGGCCTTGAAGCGCGGCCTGACGAATCCAATGGCGGGACTGAGTGTAGTCGTGCTCAACGCCCTGGCCGATGGCGTAGAGGTGGCCAAGCTGAAACTGGGCTTCAGCGTTTCCGTGATCGGCGGCCTTGCGATACCACGCGGCGGCCTGCGTGTGGCTGAGTGGGAGTCCCTGGCCGGTGTAGTAGAGGTCGGCCAGCTTCTGCTGGGCTTCGGGAAAGTTCTGGGTGGCTGCCAGGCGATACCAGTGGGCGGCTTCACGATCGCTTTGCTGGACCCCTTCACCCTTGCGATACATGAGGCCGAGGTTGTATTGGGCCCAGGCGAGGTTGCTGTGGGCGGCGCGCTCGCACCATGCGAAAGCTTCCGGGAAGTTGGCGGCGGCGTAGAAACGGAAGCTGAGGTTGGCCTGCGCGTAGGCATGTCCCTGCTCGGCGGCTTTGCGCTCCCAGTAGGCGGCCTGGGTGTTGTCTTGCGGGAGGCCCTGACCCGCGTCGTACATGGTGCTGAGGAGGTACTGCGACTCGGCGTGGCTCTGCTCCGCAGCGAGTTGGAAGCCGGCTGCGGCTGCGGTGAAGTTGCCGGCGTTGAAGTCGGTGACGGCCTGCCGATAGTGCGGGTTGGAGGCCGCGTTGGCAGCGTCGCGGCGGCCGCGCGCGATGATGCTGGAACGCGTGGAATGGAGCGACAACGCGGCTCCGGTAGGGATGTGCTGCAGGCCGGCCTTGGGTCTATCGTCCATGGCCGCTATCTTCCATGAGCGCTGATCTGGCGGTCGATAAGCTCGAAGCGGCGCTGGGCATCGGCGATCTGTTCACGAAGGCTGGTGGCTAGCTCAGTGAGGAAGTCGCGGTGCTCGCGGGCGGCGGCTTCGGCGTCGAGGTGAAGTTGAGCGATTTCGCTGGCGAGCAGCGTCCGCCTCTCGGCGTCCAAGGTGGCGATGTCGCGCTCGGCGTGCTGGAGCTGGCGCGTGATGCGGAGAAGCTCTGCGGCGGCGCCTTCGCCGGCGATGGAGGCGTTGATTTCGCGGTGATCGTCGAGCAGACGCTGCAGGGTTTCGGTGTCGCCACGGCTGTACGCCTGATTGGCGCGAGCCATCAGCAGGGTGAAGTGGTTCTGCTCGGCGTCGTCGCGCGCGAAGTCGGGGTGGATGCGTTTAGCGACATCGCGGAAGAGGGTCTTGAGGCTGGGCGGTGGGTCGAACTCTTCGGCTTCGCGGGCATCGCCAAATGCGGCATCGTGGGTTTCCTGCGCGCGCTGGCGGGTTTCTTCGGCGTGGCGGCGGGCGGAGTCGGAGTCGTAGAGGTCGACTTCGCGCTCGGCGATGCGCGCTTCCAGGTCGTCGAGTTCGGCGTAGAGGATGCCGACCTGGCGGAGGTATCGACCTTCGAAGGTCTTGAGCTGGGCTCGGATTTGGGCAAGCTCGGATTCGCGCTCGGCGAGCGTGGTGCGAACGATGGCAAGTTGCTCTCGTTTGTCGAGGAGGGCGGCGTCTTCCGGGGTTTGCTGGAGAATGATTTCGGCTGGCATGCGGCTTCCCGTGAGGGGAAGTTCTAGTTTAGCTGACCCGAGTTCTGCTTTTTCGTAGAGGAGTGTCTCGAGAAGCCGGGCAAGGTGGCGAAGATTTTCAGGGATTTCCCCCTAACCTGAACAGCGTTGCCGCAGATGATGGTTGGTGCCGAGAAACGCGCGCGGACAATTTCTTCCGCGAACCGACCTTAGGAGTGCCCGGTCCGAACAGGGCCGGTGATTGGTTTACATCTTGGCGCGGAGGGGTTGCGAGGGCTCCGTGTGGGGCGCCATCTGCCCTTCGGCATCGCCCAGATACTTCTTGAGCAGCTCGTGGTGCAGGCAGTAGAGGGCCAACTCGAGTCTGTCGGAGACGCCGAGCTTGTCGTAGACCTTGCGCAGATAGTTCTTGATGACCTGCTCGGTGGTGCCGATCTGGTAGGCGATCTCTTTGTTACGCATGCCGCGGGTGATGCAGCTGATGATGGCCAGCTCTTTTTTGGAGAGCTTGGGCTGGACCTTGGGGTCGGTGAGGCTGGTGGCCTGGGA
Source organism: Tunturibacter gelidoferens (assembly GCF_040358255.1). NCBI lineage: Bacteria > Pseudomonadati > Acidobacteriota > Terriglobia > Terriglobales > Acidobacteriaceae > Tunturiibacter > Tunturiibacter gelidiferens. Next base: position 3,301,243 of record NZ_CP132938.1, on the reverse strand, counting down.
GCGGTAGGCCTCGATGACCCAGCTGATGGACTGGTTGTCGATCCAGGTCTCGCCCTCGGCGATCTTGCGGACGCATTTGACGAGGAGATCGGGGGAGATGGAGCGGGGCACGACTCCGCGAACGCCGCGGCGGTAGAGCTCGACGGTGTTGGACTCGTCGGACTCGGTGACCTGAACGATGAGCTTGGCTTCGGGGGCCTGACGGACGAGCTCGGGGATGGCGTCGATGGTGCCGGAGATGAGCTGGCCCTCGAGGAGAACGACGTCGGTGGGGTAGCGCTGGAGAGCGGCGTAGAGGTTCTGGAGCGTTTCCACCTGGGCGACGACGCGGATGTCGTCTTCGAGCGCAAAGACCTTCTTCATTCCCACGCGATAGATCGCCTGCGAGTCTGCGAGGATGACACGAATTCCCGCGGTAGGAGTGGACTCCTCTTCTGGAAGGTCATCGTTGCTTCGGATTGGGTCAAAATTAACTACGGTCATAGATCAAGCCTTTAAAGAATATTCGTCGATCACAGCGGCGGCTTTTTTCGTTCCATTCTGCAAATAGTGGCGTACGACGCGGCCAATGCAATGAATGGTGACATCGTTTGCGGCGCCCATGACTGCAGCGGGCATTGCTATCGTGAACTCAATTCTGCTATCCACCCGCGGCAACTGATCACTTACAAAAAGCAGCCCATTGGCCGAGATGTTCTCGGTCATCGCGTCCAGTTCGCCGTTCTCCGTCTGTACCCTAATCGGGAGTCTCATAGGGAAACGTACTGCGGTACGAACTGGATTTTCCCCATTTGGCATCTGCCACTGAGCCACTCGACCTCCTCCGGACCTGAATTGCAGATAGGACATAAACGCGCAAACCCGCCAATGACTGACACTGTGGAGTTTACCCCAGCTTTTCCCAAGCGGCAGCATTTTTATGAATGGAAGGTTACCCCAATGGGCACAGCGCGGCAGAGCCTCCTACCCAAAGCCGGTCGCGGTTGTGGTCTACGCCCATCATCAGACCGCGTCCGAGGCGGACGAGGGCGATGGCCGGCTGGAGGGCTCCGCCGTCGGGCCAGAGGTACATGATGCGGATCTCGGCCTGGGTGGGGCCGTGGGGAGTGTCGATGACGGGTTCGAAGGAGACGCGTTGCTGTAAGAGGTAGAGGTGACGCTGGTCGGGTGGAATGGCGTTGAGGTCGTCGTCGGTTGGAGCGAACTGAATTCCCTTCCCTGCGAAGGAGTAAAGAGGTTTGAGGAGGAGCTGATCGCGGTCTTTGGGGAGGCCTGAGAGAGATGGGCGGGCGTACCAGTCGTCGAGGAATACGGCTTTGGGGACGGAGGGGTGGTCGAGGTACGGGAGCGAGAACTTGCTGATGCGGAAGTACCAGTTGGGATGGCCGGCCCACTCGACGTCGAGCTCGTCGCGGTAGTCGAAGGGGAGCTTGATGTTGTTGCGCTCGAGCTCGTCGACGATGGCGCGGTTGTAGATACGATGAATGGGGATCTCGCGGCCGTCGCGATGGTAGAAGAGACGATTGCCGCGTTTGATGAGGGTGGTGATGTCGACGGTGGCGATTCCGAGTTTGTCCTCGTAGATGTGGAAGTCAGGGAGAGTCTTCTGGTGGTCGGGGTCGATCTCGAGGAGGATTACGTTTTCGGGGGCGTGGTTGTTGAGGATTACTTTGCTGAGAAGCTGCCAGTAGGTCTGCTCGTTGAGGCCGCCGAGGTGCCAGCTGAAGGTGGGGTCGAGGTTGTAGGTTTCGATGTACTGGCGGCAGAGGATGTCCTGATAGCCGAAGATGGACGGGAAGGCCTGGAGTTCGACGAGCTTCGGGCTTAAAGTGCCGTCGGAGTTGCGGACGAGGCCGAAGTCTACGGTCATGAAGTTGGGCTGCGGGTTCTCGTTGGGCATGCGGTATCGCGCGGGGACGCACTGCTCGGAGGCCTGCAGGTAGGCGGGGTTGTCGAGAAGCTGATGGGTGAGCTGGGCTCCGGTTTGCGAGAACTCTTCCATGAGGGAGTTTGGTAAGAAGCAGGGCGTTTCGGCCACGCGGAAGTCTACGCTGGTTCGGGTGCGGCGGTTGAGGTGGGCGAGGAGTTCTTCGTATTTGGACGACGTGAACTGCGCGTTGAAGCGGTCGCGATAGGGCTGAAGCATGGGAGCTAGTGTAGCCGCTGTTCGGATTGTAAGGTGCAGGGATTGAGGGTTTGGCTGAGTCGGGCTGCGATTTCAGCTGGGCGTTGCCGGCTGCCTGGAGTCGGCCTCGCGGAAGATGCAGCTTGCCCAGACGATTAGCAGGGGGAAGAACTCCAGGGTATAGCGGGGTTCGGAGTTGTCGAGGGTGAGGAGCAAGGCGCAGCGCAGAACGAAGAAGGCTGTCATCGCACAGGCGAGTGCGTGGTAGGTCCCTGGGTTCTTTCGCCAGAGCCAGAGTCCGATGCCGCCCAGAAGAAAGTAGGCGAGGTTTAGCACTGCGGAGGCGTAGGCTAGGAGGGTTTTGCCGCGGTATTCATGCCAGTTCCACCAGTCGAGGCCAATCTGCATCATCTCGGGGCGCGGACGGAAGAGCATGTTCGTAAGACGAGCGACGGGAAGGGCGATGTAGTAACGGAGGGGGTGGGTGTGAGTGCGCTGTTCGGCGAGGGCCTCGAAGCGCTGATCGAAGGCGGGGGTGGCGTTGTTTTTCTGGTTGTAGTCGGATAAGAGAGCGGCGGTTCGTTCGTATTGGTCTTCGGAGTCGAAGGCCCTCGTGGGGAGGTCGTCGATGCGGAGGTCCGTGCTGTCGTAGTTCCAGTAGAACTGCTCGGTGGAGGCGAAGTCGATGGCCCAGGTGCGATACCAGTGCTGAAAGCCGGTTGGGACGCTTTCGCCGGGATCGGTCGCGTTGCGTGGGGCCAGCGGTTGGACGACGTGGAAGGTGCGCCAGTTTCGGATGGCCCAGGGCGCTAACGGGAGCACTACGCAGATGGCTGAGATTGCGATGGGGCGCAGGCTTCGGAGGGAGAGACGGCGTGCGGACTTTTGCCAGACGATCCAGATCATCGCCGGGACGACTGTGGCGGGAAGGAGGCCCTGCTCGGGACGGAGTAGAACGGAGTAGGCCATGGCGACGGTAATCGCGAGGAGCCACCGGTTGAACGCTGCGCCAGTGCTTTGCCAGCGCTCGAGGCTGTACCAGGTGAGGGCGATGGTGAAGAGGGTGAGGGTTTCAGTGAGAGGGGCTGCTGCGTAGATCGCGGTGAAGGGACATAAGACGGCGAGCCACAGTGCGGCTTTGGCGGAGCGATGTCCGAAGAGTCTGCCTGAGAGCGCGGAGATCAAGAGGCAGGTGCAGAGATCGATCGCGCATTGAAGGTACATGATGGCGACGTAGCGGTCGAAGCCGAAGAGACGAAAGCAGACGGCGAGAAAGAGTGGGTAGCCTGGGAGGCGGATCAGCGTCGGCTTGGGGATGTCCTGCCCAAGGGTGAATCCATAGATGCCGTATTGGAGCCAGTTTTTGGCGATGCTTCCGTAGATGAGTGTGTCGCCTTCGACGCGGCCTGCATGCAGCACATACCAAAGGCGCAGGGTGAGCCCTGCTGCGAGCGGGAGCGCAGCCCAGAGAACTGTCCTCAGCTTTCCTTTGATCATGTCTTTTGCATCATACTGCTGCGGGAGGAGGTTCTCGCTGGATGCGTTGACTCGGGGGTTTGACCTGCATACGATGGGACACAGCCGCATGCGCAGAGTCGCCAGTACTACTCAATGAATAGACAAGTCTTCTACGATCCACAACGCAAGCGCTGGAAGCGGCTGCGCCGAATTTTTGACGTACTTGCCCTGTTGGGACTGGTGCTGGGGACTGTCTTTGTCATCGGCCTACTGAGGATGAAGCCTCTGCCGGAGCTGTTTCTGCAGGCGCAGAAGCGAAACTACCGGGCGCTGGCGAACCAGACGACTCCACTGTTGAAGCCGGGGCAGAAGCTGCACCGATCCGCCCATCGGAAGACCGATTTGAAGCCGGGCGACGTTCCGTTGAACTCGGGCGAAGGTCTGCGCGCGGCCTACTACGTGGAGGATGATCCGGCGAGCTACTCCTCATTAAAGCAGCACATTGCCCAGGTGGACCTGCTGTTTCCTGAGTGGCTGCATGTGGTTACGACGAGCGGCGAGGTGGTCTCTTATACCCAGGACAATCGTGCGTACGATGTGGTGGATAAGACTGGAGTGCATCAAGTCGATCGCGAGGGCAAGGTTGCGCGAACGGTAGCGGCCAACCATGTAAACCTTGATATCTTTCCGCTGGTGAATAACTACGACCCGAGACGAGGACTGTGGGTGCCGGAGGTCGGAGGATTTCTTTCAAGCGACACGGCTCGAGCATCCTTCGTTCAACAGATTCATAATTTTCTGGCGGGAAACCCCAGCTATCGCGGGCTGTCGCTTGACTTCGAAGAGATTCCTACGAACGCGCAGCCCGGCTTCAGAGCTTTGATCGCGGCGTTGTACGAGGACTTTCATCCGCGTAATCTGCGGCTCTACGTGAACACACCTGTAGGCGATGATGATTGGGATTTGAAGTTCATGGCGGACCACTCCGATGGTTTGCTGCTGATGAACTATGACGAGCACCAGACCGACAGCGGGCCAGGGCCGATCGCTTCGCAGGACTGGTTCATCGACAACCTGAAGAACGTGCTCAAGACGGTTCCTAAGGAGAAGATCATCTGCGCGCTGGGTAGCTACGGCTATGACTGGACGACAGCGCTGCCTCCGCCGGAGCCTGTAGGCAAGCCGGGAGCGAAGAAGGTAGCGCCGAAGAAGAAGGCGGCTCCTGAAAAGATTTTGTCTGCGCACGACCTTTCGACGCAGGATGCGTGGCAAGCGGCATCGGACTCCGACTCGCAGATTGACCTCGACGACGACTCGATGAACGTGCACTTTGCGTACGACGACGAGGATGCCCAGGTTCGTCATCAGGTGTGGTTTCTCGACTCTGTCACGATGTTGAACCAGATGAGGGCGGCGCGCGAGTTGGGCATCCAGACGTATGCGCTGTGGCGCCTGGGCTCGGAAGACAACTCCATGTGGAAGATCTGGGATCATCCGCAGCATTCGGATCCGGTGAAGGATCTGGCGCAGGTTGAGCCTGGGTACGACGTCGATACGGAGGGTCAGGGCGACATTCTTCGCGTGACGCGTAAGCCGCAGGTTGGGGATCGCGTGGTGACGCTGGATGATGATGACTCCGTGCCACTGGAGTACCGGATGGTCACGCAGGAGTCGATGCAGTCGTACCCGCTCTCGTACACGGTCGAGCAGTATGGCTATAACGACAAGAAGGTTGCGCTTAGCTTCGACGACGGGCCTGATCCGGAGTGGACGCCGAAGATTCTGGACATCCTGAAGAAGTACAACGTGAAGGGTACGTTCTTCATGATTGGCGAGGTGGCCGAAGACTATGTAGGTGTGATGCAGCGTGTCTTTCGCGAGGGCCATGAGATCGGCAATCACACATGGTCGCATCCGGACATCAGCGAGATTTCGAACCGGCAGGTGGATCTGGAGTTGAACCTGACGGAGCGGTTATTTGCGTCGAAGCTTGGGGTGCAGCCGCTTTACTTCCGTCCTCCTTATTCAATCGACCAGGAACCGGATACCAATGATCAGGCTGCGCCGGTGGAGAAGATTCAGGGCCTGGGCTATGTGATCGTCGGCAACAAGATCGACACGAATGATTGGGATGAACATCCGCGGAAGTCTCCGCAGGAGATTACCGATAGCGTCTTTCAACAGATCGAGGACATGAAGACGAAGCCGTGGAATCGGGGCTCGGTGATTCTGTTGCATGATGGCGGAGGGGACCGTTCGGCAACGATTGCAGCATTGCCTGTGCTGATCGAAGCCCTGAAGGCTAAGGGATACCAGATCGTTCCGGTGTCGGAACTGGTGGGTAAGACGCGTGCTGAGGTAATGCCGGAGTTGACGCCGCATCAGCGCTGGCAGGCTCGCGCCGATTCGCTCACATTCTTTTTTTATAGTTTCTTCCACTATTTTGTGGTGGGTGTGTTCTTCGTCGGCGACATTCTGATGAGTGCGCGGTTGATCATCATCGGCGTATTCGCGATCATCGACCGTTTTCGGAAGAGAAAGAACTTTGCGACGCCGGAGTATCAGCCGAGGGTTGCGGTGCTGATTCCTGCGTACAACGAAGAGAAGGTGATCGTTCGGACGATTCGCTCGGTGATGATGTCGACCTACAAGAACATTCGCATTATCGTGATTGACGATGGTTCTAAGGACAATACGTTTGATGTGGCGCGCGAAGCTTATCCGGCAGATATCGCCTCGGGTCGGCTGACGGTGATGAGCAAACCGAACGGGGGTAAGGCGGATGCGCTGAACTATGCGCTGGAGCGGCTCGACGAGGAGATTTACGTCGGGATCGATGCGGATGGAGTGATTGCGCATGATGCGATTGCGAGGCTGGTGCCGCACTTTGCGAATCCGAAGATCGGGGCGGTGGCGGGCAATGCGAAGGTCGGCAATCGGGTGAATCTGTGGACCCGGTGGCAGGCGCTTGAGTACATCACGAGCCAGAACTTCGAGCGGCGCGCGCTGGATTTGTTTGATGTCGTTATGGTGGTTCCGGGTGCGATTGGAGCGTGGCGGACTGCGCCGGTGAGGGCTGGCGGAGGGTACCACTCAAACACTGTGGCAGAGGACGCCGACCTTACGATGAACCTGCTCGAGCAGGGGTACTGCGTGATCTACGAGGATCAGGCACTGGCGTTTACTGAGGCTCCCGTGAATGCAGATGGACTGATTCGGCAGCGATTCCGGTGGTCGTTCGGGATCTTGCAGGCAATCTATAAACACAAGGGCGCTATCAGCAAACACAGGGCGATGGGACTGTTTGCGTTGCCGAATATTCTGATCTTCCAGATTGTTCTGCCGCTGGTGTCGCCGCTGATTGATTTGATGTTTGTGGTTGGCGTCTTTCACTACATCATCGATAAACACTTTCATCCGGAGACGGCCTCGACGGATAGCTTTTACAAACTTCTGGCCTTCTTTGCTGCGTTTCTGGTGATCGATTTTGCGGCTTCGGCGCTGGCGTTTGCGCTGGAGCGGAAGCATCCGGCGAGCAAGGGCGATGGGTGGCTGCTGTTCCATATCTGGATTCAGCGGTTTACCTATCGGCAGCTGTTTTCAGTGGTGTTGTTCAAGACGGTGAAGCGCGCGATCGACGGAAAGCCGTTTAATTGGGACAAACTGGAACGGACGGCGCAGATGTCGAAGGCAACGGAGAAGCTTACGGAAGGCGCTTAGCTGATTTTGAGCGGTTCCATCGAAGTCTTTGTGCAGTGCATCCAATAGGAGACGCACTGTGATTATCCCTATCTCACGAGCGACGAGGGAGTAAGACTCGCGCTAGAATCGACGCGTTATGGCTACTATGAATCTCACGCACTCCGCCCCGGCGACCTCGCCGAAGACACCATTTTCCAACGAGCCGTTTGTCGACTTTTCGACGGCAGAAAACAAGCGCAGGATGCAGGAGGCGCTGACACAGGTCGAGAGCGAGCTTGGCCGCGAGTATGACATTGTCATCGGCGGAAAGCGCTTGAAGACTGCGGGCAAGATCGTCTCGAAGAATCCGGCGCGGCCGGCTGAGGTGATTGGGATTCATCAACGCGCCGCTGCCGAGCATGTGGAAGGTGCGATGAAGGCTGCGCAGACGGCATTCCTGAGCTGGAGCAAGGTGCCTCTGGCTGAGCGGGCTGCGCTGCTGTTTCGGGCGGCGGAGCTGATTCGCGAGCGGAGCTTTGAGTTTTGCGCCTGGCTGACGTTCGAGGTGGGTAAGAACTGGGGCGAGGCAGACGCCGATGTGGGCGAGACGATCGACTTTCTGGAGTTCTATGGACGCGAGGCCCTGCGGCTGAGTGAGGCGAAGACGCCGATCCAGTTTCCGGGTGAGCGCAACCAGTTGCGGTACATTCCGCTGGGCGTGGGTGCGGTGATTCCGCCGTGGAACTTCCCTTTTGCGATCATGGCTGGGATGACGGCGGCTTCGATTGTGACTGGGAACACGGTGATCTTGAAGCCCTCGGTGGATGCTCCGACGATTGCTGCGAAGTTTTTTGAACTACTGGAAGAGGCGGGGCTACCGGATGGCGTTGTGAATCTTTGCCCGGGCGAAGGGCCGGAGTTTGGCAGTGAGGTGGTGGCGCATCCGCAGACGCGGTTTATTGCGTTTACGGGATCGAAGGCCGTGGGGCTGGAGATTCATGAGCGGGCGGCGAAGACACAGCCAGGACAGGTGTTCATCAAGCGAACGATTCTGGAGATGGGCGGGAAGGACTCGATTATCGTTGAGGCGGACTGCGATCTGGACGCCGCGGTGGATGGTGTGGTGGCCAGCGCGTTTGGGTTCAATGGGCAGAAGTGCTCGGCGTGCTCGCGGGCGATCGTTGCGGCGGATATCTATGACGTGTTCTGCGATCGGCTGCAGGAGCGGGTGGCGAAGATCAAGACGGGCGATCCCGCGGAGAACGTTTATACCGGGCCGGTGATCAGTGAGAAGGCGTACCGCAAGACGCTGGATTACATCGAGATCGGCAAGAAAGAAGGCACTGTACTGAACGGTGGTCACGCGATCGAAACGCCGGAGGGCGGGTATTACATCGCTCCAACGGTGATTGCGGATGTGGCTCCGACGGCGCGGATTGCGCTTGAAGAGATCTTTGGGCCGGTGCTGGCGGTGATCAAGTCGAAGAGCTTCGACGATGCGCTGGGGATTGCGAACAACACGGAGTATGGGCTTACGGGGGCTATCTACACGGGTTCGCGGGAGAAGCTGGATCGGGCGCGCGAGGAGTTCCACGTTGGCAATTTGTACTTCAACCGGAAGTGCACCGGTGCCATGGTTGGTGCTCACCCGTTCGGTGGGTTCAATATGAGCGGGACTGATTCGAAGGCAGGTGGTCCCGATTATCTGCTGCTGTTTACGCAGGCCAAGAGTATTGCGGAGAAGATTGGGCATGCGAGTGCGGCGGATGAGAAACAGAGCGAGCAGATGGGGATGTAAAGACGGGGGCCTCGGACCTGTGAGAAGGAAATCCACCCGCGAGAACACGTCCGGTTAGACCGCGACTACTCCCGCTGTCCGCATTGTTCCCGCTGTCCGCACTGTGGCGCGGTGTACGGAATCGAGTCTGGTATCTGTGCCTTGGTCATGGCGGGCCCCAATGATATCGCCTGCTATGTGGTTGCAGTGAGTGTGCTGCACAAATCTGTGGATTATAGTTCTCTAAGGAGAGATCGCATGAAAGCAGCAAGCAAAGTAGCACTTGCCCTCGTTCTCATCGTGTCCCCGATTCATGCGAAGGACAAACGTCCTCCGCTCCCGGCCAGCGTGATAGCTGCAAAAACCGTGTACATTGACAATCAAACGGGCCACTCAGAGATTACAGACCGTGCCTACGATGCATTAAGTAAGTGGGGGCGATTCAAAATCTTGAAGGACGCAAAGGACGCCGATTTGGTCCTTCGGTTCACAGCAAACACCAATGGCAGACCCACCCCACCAGGCAATGATATAGACGTATCGCCTACCCCCGTAGTTTTCTCTGTACGCGACCAAGCTAATAATGAACTCTGGTCTGTATCTAAGGACAAGCCGTTTCATAGTCAAACGCGCCTAGATATTGATGAGTTCAAAAAACGAATTGAAGAACAAGAAAAAGGCAATTAGGCTTTGCAAAGCCTACTGCTACAACTTGACGCTGTTCTGCTGATTATCCTGCGGCTGTCAGGCAGACTTCATCTGGATGAGATGGCCGGCCTTGGCCGCAGCTTCGGCGAGGACGCGGTGGTGGATGGTGAAGAGGGCCAGTTCGAGCCGGTCGGAGACGCCTGACTTGTCGTAGATGCTGCGGAGATAGTTCTTGATGACCTGCTCTTTGGTGCCGAGCTGTTGGGCGATGTCTTTATTCTTGCAGCCCTGAACGATCAGCGCGACGATCTGCATCTCTTTCGGAGTCAGCCGGTCGCGGACGCGCGTACCGACGCTGTCGGAGCTTTGCATGGTGGTGACGTTGGCGCGCTGCACAAAGCGCTGGCCGCGAGCGACGCGGCGGATACAGTCGACCAACACGCTGCCGGCGACGTTGCGGTGGAGAATCCCGTCGAAGAGCACAGCGATCTCTTCGGGCACGAGTTCGGCGTTCTCGGCGATCAGAACGGTCCGGCTGCCTGCCGCCTGGGTGCGGGCGAGAAGATCCTTCAGTTCCAGACGCAGGCTGGAGGAGAGGAGCACGACCGAGCCGCGCAGCCCGTCGACGGCGGCGAAGAGCTTGGGCGCGTCCTCGCACTGGGCGACGATCCGCATGTCTTCCTCGAGCGACAGCATTCTGGCTGCGCCTGCGCGGAAGATTGCCTGGTTATCAGCGAGAATAATTCGGTTCATAAGTGTCGTAATCTCCTGCCGGGCGCAAACGACCCGCAATCCCTCTGGCTATTCCCTTATCGGTGGATTGCAGCGGAGAAGAGGCAATGTCTTCAATTCGGACAACTTGGGCCGTCGATGCCACTTTGGAGGGAGAAACTCTGCCATCCGGGCAAGTAACTTTCTGAACCTTGCGGGCATTAACCACAATCGAATCATACGTGGAGTGTCTCAAAGCTCGTCAACGAAGTATAAAGGGATATGCCTAAGCCTATTTTGCTAGCTATCGATGACGACACCAGCGTGCTGGAAGCGGTGGTCCAGGACCTGCGCCGTCACTACGGTCAGGACTATCGCATCGTCCGTGCTGCCTCCGGCGCTGCTGCCCTGGATATCTGCCACCAGCTAAAGGAAAGAAAAGACACGGTCGCGCTGTTTCTCTCCGACCAGCGTATGCCGGGAATGACCGGGGTTGACTTTCTCCAGCAGGCGCTGTGCATCTATCCCAACGCAAAACGCGTTCTGCTGACGGCCTATGCCGACACGGAAGCGGCAATTCGAGCCATTAATTCGGCCAAGATTCATTACTACCTGAACAAGCCCTGGGATCCGCCGGAGGAGAAGCTCTATCCGGTGCTCGACGATCTGCTGGGAAGCTGGAAGGAAGGCTACAGGCCGCCGTTTGAGGGGATTCGAGTCGTAGGGGTGCGTTGGTCGGCGATGGACCATGCGGTCCGTGACTTCCTTTCGCGCAACCGTATTCCCTACCAGTGGTTGAACCCGGAGACGAATCCGGACGCGCTTGCGCTGCTGAAGGAAAAGGGCATCGACGATACCAAACTGCCGGTCATCTTGTTTGGAGATGGCACGGCGCTGGTGCAGCCGACTTCGACGGAGATGGCCAATAAGGTCGGGCTTCGCACCCAGGCTCAGCAGGAGTTCTACGATGTGGTCGTGGTAGGCGCGGGTCCTGCGGGGCTTGCGGCGGGCGTGTATGGGGCCTCTGAGGGGCTGCGGACGCTGGTGATCGAGGCAGCGGCGCCTGGCGGACAGGCCGGCTCCAGCTCGAAGATCGAGAACTACCTGGGCTTTCCGGAGGGACTCAGCGGCGAGGAGTTGGCCAAGCGAGCCTTTCTGCAGGCGAATCGGCTCGGAGCCGAGTTCCTTACGCAGAAGGTCTCCTGCATCCGCGCCGAGAATCAGTACCGCATTCTTACGATGGCGGATGGGCAGGAGGTGACCTGCCATGTGTGCCTGCTGGCTACAGGTGTCGACTACTGCAAGCTGGATGTGCCGGGAGCAGACAAGTTGAGCGGAGCGGGGGTCTATTACGGCGCGGCGCTGACTGAGGCGATGTCGTGCAAGGAAGAGGCAGTCTACATTGTTGGTGGGGCAAACTCGGCCGGGCAGGCTGCTATGCATTTCTCCCGTTATGCCGATCATGTTCACATGCTGGTCCGCGGGAAGTCGCTCGAAAGCAGCATGTCGAAGTACCTGATCGACCAGATCGAGGCGACCCCGAATATCACGGTCGAGACCGGTACAGAGGTCGTTGCGATGGGGGGAGAGACTCACCTGGAGTGCCTGACTCTCAAGACACCTCGCGGAGAAGAGGCTCGACAGGCCAGCTCCCTGTTTATCTTTATCGGGGCGGCGCCGAAGACGGACTGGATGCCAGCGGAGCTGTGCCGCGACAGCAAGGGATTCATTCTTGCCGGTCCTGATTTGAAGGCGCAGTCGCCCAAGTCGTGGAAGTTGGAGCGCGACCCTTATTTGCTGGAGACGAGCGTTCCCGGCATCTTTGTCGCGGGCGATGTACGATTCAACTCGGTCAAACGATGCGCATCCGCCGTAGGCGAAGGTTCGATCGCAATCCAGTTTGTGCATCAGTATTTAGCTACGCTTTGAAAGGCAACCAACCAATAACCCGATGAGCGAACAAACCCAAATCGTCCAAAGTCACGTCATGGAAAAAGTCAGTGAGGATCTAGTCGCGCTTCTGCGCAAGGTTCCCATTCTGTCCTCGTTGCGAGATGACGAGCTGCATTGTCTTGACGGCGTGCGGGACTTCCACATCGGTAAGGGCGAAGTCGTCACACGGCAGGGTGAGCTGGCGCACTCCTTCTGGATACTGCTTGACGGCGAGCTTCGAGTGAGTCAGAAGACAGCCGAACAAAATGAATTCACTGTGGCCAAGATCGAAGCCGGCAGCGCCTTTGGAGAGATGGCACTGTTGACCAACGTTCCGAACCTCGGGAGCGTCGAGGCGACGACGCCAAGTCACCTGCTGGAGCTCGACGAAGAGCAGTTCTGGGGTTTGATGACCAGTTGCCCGCAGGTTCGGAAGGCAATTCTGGGCAACATGGCATATCGCTTTCAAAAGCTTCAGAGTACGACGGTACAGCAGGAGAAGATGGCGTCGCTGGGGACGCTCGCTGCGGGTTTGATGCATGAGTTGAATAATCCCGGCTCTGCCGCGCGCCGTGCCGCGTCTCAGCTGCGCGACAATCTAATGCGAATGCATGAGCTGTCTCTCAAGTTCAAAGAGCGCGATCTCTCGAAAGAGCAGAAGCACTGCATGTTCGATATGCAGAAGCAGGCGCTTGCCATGAAGCAACCGTTGATGATGAACTCGCTGGACCAGAGCGATGCCGAAGAGGCGTTGGCGGAGTGGATGGAGTCAGCCAACATCGAAAACGCGTGGAAGATGGCTCCTACGCTGGTCTCGATCGGCATGAACGCGGCTGAGTTGGAGCGCGTGAAGAACGACTTTGACGGACCGTTGCTGGGAGAGGCACTGGGCTGGCTGGAGGCGATGGCCTCAAGCATGCAGTTGGTAGGCACCATCGAGGAGAGTATCGGGCGAGTTACGGACCTGGTGCACGCCGTCAAGTCGTACGCCTATGAAGGCAAGGGCCAGAAGCAGACGATCGACATCAACAACAGCATTCACGCGACGCTAATCATTCTCGGACATAAGCTGCGCGAAAAGGAGATTGTGCTCGAGAAGAACTTCGCCACGGATCTTCCTCCGCTGCATAGCGAGTGCACGGGACTGAACCAGATCTGGACGAATCTACTGGACAATGCGATCGACGCGGTGCCGCAGCACGGACGGATCAGCGTGCATACCTGGGCGGAGAATTCGAAGACGGACGCGAAGAATCCACACATGGATCTCTGCATTAGCGTGAGCGACAACGGCTCGGGCATTCCGCTGGAGAGCCAGGAACACATCTTCGATCCCTTCTACACAACCAAGCCGGTGGGCGTGGGAACAGGGATCGGTCTGGGCATCGTACAGCGCATCGTCGACCAGTACCATGGGGTCATCCGCTTCAGCTCCGAACCCGGCAATACAGAGTTTGTTGTGCGACTTCCGAGCGATAACGAATAGAAATCGCTGCTGGTTAAGATCCGTCGACGACGACAACATTTTTCATTGAGTAGCGTTTACTCCTTCGAACGTGCGCCCACCGATGGTTGCGCGCGAACAGAATTGTGAGGACGCTATGAAGCTCTCTTATTTTGCTCTACCTGTTGTCACCGCCGCCTGTCTGCTGACGGCTGGCTGCGCGTCACACACCGCCTACTACGCCCCGCCACCACCTCCGCCGCCAGCCGGCTACACCAGCGTTCCTCCGCTGATCGCAAGGGCAGATCAGGTGGGGTTTCGCTCGGGCAACGAGGACGGAGCGCGCGACTCTTACAACGGCTTCGGCTACCATCCGCAGCATGATCGGAAGTTTCACACCACTCCTGGTTACGACTCCGCGCTCGGACCCTTTGAGCCTTATTCGCGATGCGTTCCAGAGAGCCTACCTGCGCGGCTACGACCAGGGATTCCATCGCGGGTAGCCGCGTGCGACGGGTGATCTGCTCGAGTCGTATGATCGATGCAGGAGACCACCTTGACGCTGACACCTTTTCACATTGCCTTTCCAGTCGACGACCTGGACGCTGCCCGTAGTTTTTATGGAATCACCCTTGGCTGTGCGGAGGGCCGCAGTTCGGCGCAGTGGATCGACTTCGATCTCTTCGGCCACCAGATCGTCGCGCATCTGAAGCCCGGCTCCTCGAACGGCAAGGCTCACCACAATCCCGTCGACGGACACGACGTTCCAGTTCCTCACTTCGGTGTGGTGCTTCCGATGGAGACGTGGGAGACCCTTGCTGAGCGGCTTCGGCGTGCGGGGGTCACGTTTGTGATTGAACCGTACATACGCTTTAAAGGGGAAGTGGGAGAGCAGGCTACGATGTTCTTTCTAGACCCTGCAGGCAATGCGCTTGAGTTCAAGGCATTCGCGGACATTGGACAACTCTTTGCGAAGTGATCAATCGGACAGCTTCGCGCGAAACACTGAGAAGTTCCTGTTTGCCTGGCAGTTGGGTGGCGTTGGCCCCAAAAAGCGCGAAAGCCCTTACCTATAACGTTTTAGTTCATATAGACTCTCTAACGGTCAGTAAACAAGCGACGGTCTGTTATTGGGAGACCGTCGCCACTCAGCTTGAAGGAGCATGGATGTTATCTTTTCAACGGTTCAGCGTTTTGTCGATCTTTGCTTTGGTTACAGTGGTTTCGTTTAGCTCTCCGGCAGCACAGGCCCAGACCACACCCGATATCTCGAAGATGCCGTGGATGAATAAGGCTCTCTCGCCCGATGAGCGCGCCAGCATGGTGCTCGGACAGATGACTCTTGATGAAAAAATTGAGATGGTTCACGGAACGGGTTGGGGTGTTCTGCGCGCGGGCGACCCGGTGCCGGCGAAATCGAACTTCGCCGCGGGGTATATGGCGGGTATTGACCGGCTGGGTATTCCTGGCATCGATCTTGCGGACTCCGCGGTCGGAGCCCGCATGGCGGCGTATCAGTCCCGTTATGCGACGCTGCTGCCATCGACGCTTGGCGCTGCCTCAAGCTGGGATCCTGATTCGGCTTTTCTTTACGGCTCCGTGATTGGCCGCGAACTTCGCGCCTGGGGCACGAATATGTCGATCGGAGGCGGTGTCAACATTACGCGTGAACCGCGCAACGGTCGCAACTTTGAGTACGCCGGAGAAGATCCGATCCTCGCTGGGACGATGACTGGCAATCTCGAAAAGGGAGTCTTCTCACAGCATGTGATGAGCGACATCAAACACTACGCGCTGAACGACCAGGAAACGGGGCGGACTGTTGTCAATGCGCTGCTCGACAAGAAGGCTTTACGCGAGTCGGACATGCTTGCCTTCGAGGTATCGATCGCGATCGCGGAGCCGTCGGCGGTGATGTGCTCCTACAACCTTTATGAGGGTGACCACACCTGCGAGAACGATTACCTGTTAAACGAAGTTTTGAAGAAGGACTTCAAGTTCAAGGGCTGGGTGGTGTCGGATTGGGGTGCGACCCACAGCACCGTCAAAGCAGCGCTGAACGGGATGGACCAGGAGATGCCAGGCGACGAAAACTACTTCAATGCGCCGTTGAAGAAGGCTGTTGAAGGGGGGCAGGTCCCCATGGCTCGACTGGATGACATGGTTCATCGCATTCTCCGCAGCATGTTTGCAGCGGGCGTGGTGGATGATCCGCCGGTCCGTACTGTCGTCGATCCGTTCCGTGGAAGAGATGACGCGCAGCACATTGCTGAAGAGAGCATCGTTCTGCTGAAGAACGCGGATCATATTCTTCCGCTGAAGGCGACGGCTGCGAGTTCGATTGCGATCATCGGTTCGCATGCAGATGTGGGTGTTCTCTCGGGCGGCGGATCGGCCCAGGTAGATGCGCCGGGCGGTAATGCTGCGGATCCGAAGGCAGGCGGCTCCGGCTGGACCGAGCATGTCTACTTCCCTTCTTCGCCGCTCAAGAACATTCAGGCGCACTCGCCTCAGGGGTCAGTTCGATACGCCGATGGGTTGGATACTGCCGCGGCGGTGAAGCTCGCGAAGTCTTCTTCTGTGGCCATTGTCTTTGTGAACCAGCCGATGCAGGAGGGGATGGATGCGGTGACACTGTCGCTGCCTGACAATCAGGACGCTCTAGTCGAGGCGGTCGCAGCAGCGAATCCGAACACCATCGTTGTGCTTGAGAACGGCGGACCGGTGAGTATGCCGTGGGTTCAACGTGTGAAGGGCGTGGTCGAGATGTGGTATCCGGGCATTGGCGGTGCGCAGGCTCTGGCAAACATCCTCTTCGGCGAGGTGAATCCTTCCGGCAAGCTGCCGGTCACGTTCGCAAAAGATGAGGCACAGTTGCCGCATCCGGTGGTACCGGGTCTTGAGGGCGTGCCACCTGGCCCAAATCAAGAGCATAAAGTTCAACCGTTCGACGTGAACTACAACTCAGAGGGCGCTAAGGTCGGCTACAAGTGGTTTGAGGCGACCAACAAGCAGCCACTCTTCCCATTCGGCTTCGGCTTGTCTTACACAACCTATGCTTACTCTGGCCTGACTGTGGATGATGCCAAGCGCACGGTTCACTTCACGGTTCGCAACACGGGAACGCATGAGGGCACTGAGATCGCCGAGGTCTACGTTGCGCTGCCTGCCGCTGCGAAGGAGGACTATAAGCGGCTTGCAGCATGGCATCGGGTGAAGCTGGCTCCTGGCGAGTCGAAGGAGGTCACGCTCGCGCTGCATCCGCTCTCGCTTACGGTCTTCAATACGGATCAGAACGGATGGCAACTGCTTCCGGGAGAGTACAAGGTGACGGCGGGGCCGTCCTCCAGTGATACTCCGCTGAAGGCTACGCTGCACGTTCAGTAGGGATCCGTGCCTGAGCCTGTTGATGGTGGCTCAGGCGCTGACCGCTCGGACGTTCTCCTTGAACGTTCACTATGATAAGTACTTATGCATGCGCGACTCATCATCAATGCGGACGACTTCGGTGTCACTCGTGGAGTTAACCGCGCGATTGCAGAGCTTCACCGGGCTGGGTCGCTGACCTCTGCAACGCTGATGGCGACCGGCGCCGCATTCGACGACGCTGTCGCGATAGCCAGTGCTAACCCAACCCTTGGCGTTGGTTGTCATGTCACACTCACAGACGGGATCCCGGTCTCGCCGCCGCAGAGTATCTCTACCTTACTGGGGCCCGATGGCAAAACACTTCGTCCTTCGCTGGTTGATTTCGTACAGGCACTCCTGCGCGGCAAGATCAGCGAAGCGGAGATTGAACGGGAGGCGCTTGCACAGGTGGAAAAGTTGCGCGACGCGGGCATTGAGGTTACTCACCTCGATACGCACAAACACACGCATCTCTTCCCTGCTGTCACGCGCCCTCTTCTGCGCGTTGCTGAACGCTGCTCCATCGGTGCGATTCGCAATCCCTTCGAGCAGAACTGGAGTCTTGCACTTGGCCACGGGAACCGCCTCCGCCGTTTGCAGGTAAATTTGCTCGGGAGCTTCAAAAGCAGGTTCGGGCGCCAACCGCAGATTCGCGAGGCCCGCGTGCTGACCACGGACGGAACCATTGGAATCTCCGCGACAGGCCATCTGGACTCCCAAACCCTTCACGAACTTTTGCTTGCTCTGCCTGCGGAGGGAACCTTCGAGCTGTGCTGCCATCCCGGCTACAACGACGGGGACTTAGATCGCGTCACCACTCGACTGCGCACTCATCGTGACGTCGAGCGAAATGCCTTGCTCACCGAGCTTCCCGCGAGGTCTTTGCAACCAAATGCGCCGCAGCTCATCAACTACGGGGACCTTGCAGTCTAGCGGTGCTTGTTTGCGAAAAGCCGATGAACCGCCGGACGCGGCGGAGTCCAATGAGACCTTTGCTTCGTCCAATAGCAGGAGAAATGCATGCAGCCGAAAAGTATGGGAAGACTATGAAGATCGGCATCACCTGTTATCCCACCTACGGCGGCAGCGGCGTCGTTGCTACTGAGCTTGGCATCGAACTCGCTGCTCGTGGACACGAGATTCACTTCATCACCTACTCGCAACCTTTTCGTCTCAGTGGCCGGGAGTCGAATATTCATTTTCACGAGGTTGCGGTTTCAAACTACCCGCTGTTTGAACACCCGCCGTATGATCTTGCGCTCGCAACTCGGATGGCCGAGGTTGCTGAGTTCTATTCGCTGGATTTGTTGCATGTTCATTACGCGATTCCTCACTCGGTGAGTGCGTTGCTGGCACGACAGATGCTCGCCACGCGGGGGATTCATCTGCCCTTTATCACGACGCTTCACGGCACCGACATCACGCTGGTCGGACTGGATCGCTCGTATCTTCCTATAACAAGATTCGGTATCGAACAGTCGGACGGGGTCACCAGCATATCGAGCTACCTCCGCGACCGCACACGCGAGGCCTTCGCGATCACCTCCGAGATCGAGGTGGTCCGCAACTTTGTGAACTGCGATGTCTACCTTCGTGATCCGGACCTAGTGGCTGCGATGCGTCCGCGCTTCGCTGAGCCGAACGAACGGCTTCTGGTGCATCTCTCCAACTTTCGGCCAGTCAAACGCATTCAGGACGTCGTGAGGGTCTTTGCCCGCGTCGCCAGAGCGATGCCGGCTCGCCTGATGTTGATTGGCGACGGGCCTGACCGCAGCGTCGCCGAGTATCTCGCACGTGAGCACAACGTGCAGGATAGGGTTCATTTCATCGGGAAACAGGATAACGTCAACGAGCTGCTGCCGCTGGCTGACCTAATGCTGATGCCCAGCGAGATGGAGTCGTTCGGACTGGCTGCGCTTGAAGCCATGGCGTGCAGCGTTCCCACCATCGGGACACGCGTCGGCGGAGTTCCGGAGCTTATTCAAGACGGACATAACGGCCTCCTCTTTGACGTGGGCGACGTCGATTCTATGTCCGCCGCCGCGATCTCACTTCTAAGCGATCAGCCGCGTCTCGACGCCATGGCGCGAGCGGGCCGTAAGACTGCGCAGGATCACTTCTGCGCCTCTCGAGTGATTCCGCTCTACGAGGACTATTACGACCGGGTCATTGCGCGCACGGCGTCTTCGACCATGTGACTAATTGCCTGCCCCGCCGCGCCTCCTATCGGTCCCCAGGTTTCGGCGCCTGCGTCCAGAATCGGCATAAGGAGCGTCACCTTTGTCCCTCGACCCGGACGGCTGTTGATATCGACGGTCGCCAGTTCACCGTATAAAACCTGCATGCGCTCGCGTACGTTGCGTACCCCGATGCCGTTTCCGGGACGAACCAGGCCGCTCACCAGAGAGACGTCGATGCGCTCTGGAGCCATTCCGACGCCGTCATCTTCTATCTCGACCATCAGCCTTCTTTCTTCCGTAATCCGGCTGCGGATCGTAACAGTGCCACCGCTGATTCGCGGCTCGAGGCCATGTTTGATGCTGTTTTCAATAAGCGGCTGGAGGAGCATTCCGGGCACCACGATGTCCAGTGTGTTATTGGCAATCTCCTTGACGACCTTCAGCTTGTCACCGAAACGCACTACTTCGATGTCCAGATAATCGTCGGTAAAGCGCAGCTCCTCGCTGAGCGGCAGGAAGGCCTCGCGGTCTTTCAAGAGCACGCGCAGGATGTTGGCCAGCTTGACGATCATCTCTCGCGCCAACTCCGGCTGCGAGCGAACCAGGGAGGTGATCGAATTCAGCGTGTTGAACAGAAAGTGTGGGTTGATCTGTCGTTGTAACGCATCCAGGCGGGCCTCCAGCAGCAGCCTTCCCTGCTCCTCCAGCTTTCTTTCGACACGAATCGCATTCCAGATCTTGAGTGGAATTCCGACGACGATTGGCGCGGTGGCGCAGATCAACAACTGCACCCACCACTCTCTGGAGTTCAGTTCGAAGAAGTGCCTCGGGAAGTAATGCGATAGCGCACTAGTCCCGAGCTGCATACCGGCTACCAGGAGAAGCAACAGAATCTGACGATCGAGCTGCGGCCGTCGCAGGTTACGTGTGACCCAGCGATAGATGCTCAGGTCGATCATGGGGGAGAACGACCACACGTCTTCGGGGTCAGCAAAGCGGCCGAAGGCTCCGGCGATCGCGGCAATCGCAAGATTTACCGGGAGAGTCCAGTACTCATGGTGAAGTACGGCTGGAATTGCAAGCGTCGCTCCGCCCGCCATTGCAGCGAGTGGCCCCACTAGAATTCCCAATAAAATCGTGGTTTCGAAGGAGAGATCGGCGGCCAGGAAGTTGGGGACGGCGGTGCGGACCCATACGCCAAGAGTTAGCGGCACGCAGATGATGATGACGAGCCAGGCCGTCTGCCGTGGAGTTCGACGCGGCAACAGGAGGAGATTTTTGAAACGGGTCGATCGCGCCAGCGAGCTCGAAACCGCTGCGGCCACGCCCAGTTCTATCAACAGCGTAATCAAAATCAGCTTGGGATCGGGCTGAGTCACACCACTACTTTACGCCCCTAATGCAACTTCGCATCCAGCAGCCTGTCTGAGCAATCTAATGTCCATGAAGCAGGAAACGTATAATCAAGAGATGCCGTTCGCAAGTGTTACCAAAGTAGCCGACGCCGACTTTCCAACCCGCTGGGGGCACTTCCGTATCCTCGGCTTCGAGGGTGTGATCGAAAACCCAGCCGCCTGCAACGACAACATCCCTCCGCCGGCCATACGCGTAGAGGGAGCGGTCGCTCTGGTGATGGGCGACGTTCACGCAGCACCTCCGATTGTGCGGATCCACTCGCAGTGCCTTACGGGCGATGTCTTCCACTCCCTGCGGTGCGACTGCCGTCAGCAGTTCGAACTCGCCATGGCCCTGATCACCGACGAAGGCACGGGCATTATGCTCTACGAACAGCAGGAGGGGCGCGGAATAGGACTGATGGCGAAGTTGCGTGCCTATGAGTTGCAGGACAAGGGTCTCGACACGATCGAGGCAAATCTTGAACTTGGCTACGAGGCCGACTGCCGCCACTTTGAGCTGCCTGCGCAGATCCTCAAGCAGATGGGGATCACTGAGGTCCGGCTTATCACCAACAATCCGGAGAAAGTGGAAGCCCTGGAGCTTGCCGGAATCAAGGTGGTTGAGCGCATCTCCGCCGAGGTCCCGAGCGAACCTACCAACGAGCGCTACCTTCAGACCAAGCGCGAGAAGATGGGCCACCTCGTCAGCTAGCTCAATTCTTGAATACCGCTGATTCGGGATGATGGTTCATCCAGTCGAACCAGTAGTCCTTGTGCGCGTCGATCTCTGCTAAGCAGCGTCCGGTTAGCGATCCCTCTACGGCGCAACCCTGGAAGTTCCAGACGCTGGCTGTATCGATGTCGCTTATTCCCTGGTCGTCTGCACTTCGTGCAAAGGTCAGGGGCCTATTCTCGAGGGTTCCTTCGAATACTCTGATGGATGCGCCATCAGGCCCCACCACTACGATAAGGGGCAGACTTCCAACCCGATCCTGAATCAGTTTTGCGGCGAGGATCGCCTCAATCGGATAAGCCTTGCTCTGTCCCGCCACGGCGACTCCCAGCATCAGCTGATGCGGTCCAATCCCGGAGCGCGTTGTGTCGACCACCGTTGTTGTCCTGGCGACATGCTTCTCCCAGTCTTTCGGGTCGTACTCTGCCGCATACGGTGGGTCCGACTTCAATACCTGCCCATGCGGCTCCTCGCTCTTCCACAAGGCGAAGGTCAACTCGTTGCTCCGAACGAGCTTCAGTTGCTGCCCCTTCAACAGACCGAAGATGGCCTCGCCGGTGCTCTGCTGCCAGATACTGCTGGTCTGCTCATCTCGCAGGAGAGCATTGCCGTTGTTGATGCCGGCAAGGCGAAAATGCAGTAGCTGTCCGTCGACGACGCGACTCCACACCAGCCCTGTGTGACACAACGTGCAATAGGTCACGGCGATCGGGACACCGCCTATCGTGTCGTTCACAATATGGTGATAGCCCATGGTCCGTATCGGATAGGCCCGTGCTTCCTGTCCTACTCTGACAGCGAGCACCTTGTCGTCGGAGTCGACTTTTGCCTCGTATGCGCTTTCGAATGAGGGCGAATCGTAGGGGTGAAACATCTTTTCGAAGATGTTGACGTGCGTAAAAGATACGCTCGCGAACGCAAGCACAAGCAAGCAGACTAGTGCGATCCGAGCGCCAATCCGTGCTGCCTTCCAGAGGAGAAACACCACCAGCAGCACGACCGCAACGCACACGCCCGCAAGCCATGGGCCGGCGTGGCGAACGGTCAGAGCAATCTCCAACTCTCGCGCGCCCTGTGGGCGGAATGGGCGAATGACAAACATCGGAATGGCGACACAGGCAGCCGAAATGAGGGCACACACCGACGCCAGAGCAAAAAAATATCCGGTTTTGTTTCGTACCGCTTGTATCTCCTGCGTTTGTGGCATGTTCTTCCTCGCAGCGATTCAACGCGGCCCATTGGGAACAGTCAACCATGCAAACGGAGGATCTTTCGCTCCACCTATCGGATGACATAGCCCTTCTAACGAGAGGTGAGACAGTTAGACACGCGCTCCCGTCACGATCTTCGCCGTTGTGACAGCCTGTCCGATGTGCCGCTGCGTATGCTCCGCGCAATGGACAAGCAGTCCGCCTACCGTGCTGGGCAACAACGCCCGGCCCACTCCACGCGGATCTTCATAACTTCCCTGCGAGACCATCAATACGCGCTGTCGTGCCTCAGCCAATCCAGCCCGGACCTCAGCGAGCACAACCTCGGCAGACGCACCATCCTGCATCTCACTGGCCAACGCATCCATTTGTGTCCCGGATAAAGCCCCACCCTCCGCATAGGTCAGCAGACGATCGAGGCTTCGCGCGATGTGACGGAGATGAAACGCCACCGGAGCTATGCCAAACGGCCGCGCATTCATCTCCTCATCGCCCAATCCTGCACACCAACGCTCGACGTCCTCCGCCGCCAGTTCCAGAGCGTGCAGCACCTGTCGCCTTACCGCGTCGATTTCAGTCAACGTCCCTCGCAACCACGGCTCAACCATCTAGATTCCTCCCGTTGCTCTCTGCGACACTGCGATGGACCTCCATTCATAGCCCCTTCGACTTGCGGAACTCTCTCACTACGTCCGCCACGTCCCTGTGCTCGGAGTCCACCGCGTAGTTCATTCCCCGTACCTCGTCCGCGCTCACCTTGCCTGCCAGCCGCTCCATCGCGACCTGAATTCCTGGATGCCGCAGCAGAGAATCCTGCCGTATCAGCGGGACCGCTTCATAGGGCGGAAAGTAGTGCTTGTCGTCCTCCAGCACTACGAATCCGAGAGCTCGTATCGGCCCGTCGGTCGAGTTGCCCGCCACCATATCGACCTGATCGCTCGACAGTGCGCGATAGAGCAGTCCTAGATCCATCGTTCTAGGGTCGCCTGCAAATTTTAGTCCGTAGGTAGCCTCGAGGCCGCGCAAACCATCCGGCCGTGACTGAAATTCATAGCCCACCCCGAGCCTCCATCCGTTCGGGTCGGGAGTCGTCTTTACAGCGTCCGAGATCGTCTTGACGCCCAGCCGTTTCGCATCGTCACCGCGCACTACCATCGCGAACGTGTCTTCGAACCCCAGCCCGGGACCTACCTTCACCCGATACTTTGATGCGTACAAATTGCTGACCTCACGAAAAACCGTCGCCTCATCCCGCTGGCCCACTGGAGGAAGTGGCTGCTTCAAGATCGCGGTCAACGCCGTCCCTGTGTACTCCACGTATCCATCGATGCGTCCGCTGACCAGCGCCTGCTGGCAGAGGTAGCTGCCCGCCAGGTAGAAACGCCGGTCCACCTGCTCCCCGGTCACGGCTTCGATCTCCTGTGCGAGCATCTCCCCCAGGACCACCTGCTCGGTGAAGTTCTTCGCACCAATCGTGATTCGTGAGGACCTCGGGGGGGCGCAGGCGATCAATCCGACGAGGGACAACGATAGAATCCTCGAAGCCAGCCGACGCAGAATGCAATCGGCATCCATCAGACTCTCCTCACGGCCAATCGTTTTTCCAATAAGCCCAGTCCCGCATCCGCGACCAAGGCCAAGAGCGCTGCCGGAATCGCACCTGCCAGTACCAGCCCGTTGTCGACACTAGCCACGCCGCGAAAGATTAGTTCTCCTAAGCCACCCGCTCCGATCGCGGCGGCGATGGTCGCGACGCCGACACAGGTTACGGTCGCGGTTCGGAGGCCGGCAAGGATTACGCTCGCGGCCAACGGCAGTTCCACCTTCAGCAGGCGTTGCCAGGAGGTCATCCCCATCGCGTTAGCTACGTCTACCAACGCAGGGTCTACGCTTCCTATCCCAGCATAGGTGTTACGCAGAATGGGTAAGAGTGCGTACCCGGTCAGCGCAAGGATCGCCAGCCGGGCCGCGTTCTCTCCCAGCCATGGGACGGGTAGGAGCAACCCGAACAGCGCGAGGCTTGGAACCGTTTGCAATATGTTCGCAAACCCGATGATCGGCTTGGCGAGCTTCTGTCTTCGGGTTAGCAGGATGCCCAATGGCAACCCTATCGCTGCAGCCAACAGCATCGCGGATAGAGTTAGCCAGAGATGCTCAAAGGTCAGTCGACCGATGTCGTACCCGTTTTGACGAAGGAAGTTCATCATGTGTGCACCCTGCGGTGTACGGCAAGAACATAATCCTTTACATGATGGTTTTCTGATCGCGCAACCTCTCCCGCAGGAAGATCTGCAACCACTGTGCCTTCGGAGAGAAACACTACTCGGCTGGCCAGGTAGAGAGCTTCATCGAGATCATGAGTCACGAGCAAGACCGTCTTCCCTACCTTCTTCAGCAGATCTCGCAGCATGGTCTGCATCTCGGCGCGGGTTATTGGATCGAGCGCGCCAAAGGGCTCATCCATCAACAATACGGTCGGGTCGGTTGCGAGCGCGCGTGCCAGGCCCACTCGCTGACGCTGGCCGCCTGAGAGCTGCCACGGGTACCGTCCGCGAAACTCTTCATAGTCCAATCCCACCAGCGACATGACCTCGTGAACCCGTGTCGCGATCTCCTGCTTCGAACGTCCCGCCAGCTCAAGTGCCATCCCGGCGTTACGCTCCACCGTCATGTGTGGAAACAGTCCCGTCTCCTGGATGACGTACCCGATATTGCGCCGCAGCGCTATGATGTCGCCATTTTGCGTCTGACTGCCTGCGACGGTCACCTCACCCGCGCTGGGCGTCACCAGATTGTTTACCATGCGTAACAGCGTGGTCTTGCCAGATCCACTGCGTCCCAGCAGGGCTGTTGTCGTTCCCGCCTCGAGCTGCAAAGAGACGTCACGCAATAAAACACGCCCACCTGCCAGCGTATAGCTCACCTTCGCGAACTCAACGCCAACCGTGGGCATGTCTTTTACTCTAACCTGCTGTGGCGAGCTGCGACGCTACTCTGAAGTCTCCGGGACTGGGACTGTATCAGCCGTTGGCTCTCCTGCCGTGCCGGGCTGGCCTTTCACGCGTACTACCGTGATCTTTTCGAAGCCTTCCTTGAAGGTGGGCGGTTTGAGGCGCTCGGCCATCTTCTGCATCACCTCGTCGGTTACCTGGCGATCGCGCTTCGAGTTGCGTTCCATGCATACGGCCAAAGGCACGTCGAAGAATACTGCCTGCACCTCGTAGCCGAAGCTCTTGGCCATCTTGATCCACTGTCGGCGCTCGTGAGGTGACAGGTTCGTCGCGTCCACGTAGTTCCACGGCATCTTGGCGATAAGACGGGCGCGCAGCAAGCTTCGCAACGTCGAAAATACGAGTCCCTGATAGCGCTGTTCGGTGATGTCGTCGAATAGGAGAGTGCGCAGCAGGTCGCTCGATAGAGGCGTTACGCCCCGACGCTTATACCAGGTCGTCTTACCCGAGCCGGGCAGACCGATCGCAAGTACAACGTACCCCTTTGGCGACTTGGTCGCTGTCAACTCTGCGGGCGGTGTTCCGAGCGACTCTGGCTGGGTTTCCATTACCATCTTTGGCTCAGCAGGCTCTGAACGCTCCGCCGCGGTTGCGGTCGGGGCGACTATGGGTTCCGCTGCGGTGGTTGGTTCAAGAGCTTGTTCAGCCTTGACTGGCGCGGACTCTGCGGCGCGTACCGGCGCAGCCTCCGGGTAGGTTGGTCTTAGGGGAGCTGGCTGGTTCGAGGGCAACTCCTGCCCACTTTTCCCCGTGGACTCCGAATCATTCGGTCCACGTCTAGGGCGTCGTCTCATCTTTTCGCTTATCCATTCGCGCAATTCGCGCATAGGACGCTTGTAACACAGCGCCGAAGCCTCCCGCAAATCCCTCGCACCTCTTGCGATACTCCGCCGACCGCCCCGATGATCCGAACTTGACACTCTCATCTCTCTTTTTCTCAGCGGCTTACATCGTCATTTCACATATCTGCAGTAGTGTCGCAAGTAAAAGAGGTGGACCATGGCTGTTGAAGTGTCCGATCTGAACCAGATGCAGGCCGCATACAAAGAAGCTGTCGATCAATGGGTCACCACCATCCGCGAAGAAGAGGCGCTCGCATCGGTCAATCACTCCGAGGCAGAGATTGATGCCTGGGAGGCCGCCGACTCGCGTGAGGAAGATGCTCGAGAGAAGGCAAAAGAGGCTAAGAAAAACTACGAAGACGCCCTTCGCGAAAAGTTTTTCAACTTCTAAATAAATGGTTGATGAGCGATTCGTCTCGCCGTCTGTCACTGCTGCGTGGTCGCGAGAAGCCGCGCCGAAGTTTGCGCCGCATCGGCTCGAGTGGTAGCATCCCGCTCTGATGGCGTGCAGAGCCGTTCGCCGCGCTCTACAATGGTCATACGGATAGATAACGCAGCAAACACGACAGGAGTAACCGACAATCATGGCAGCTGTAAAGGTAGGCATCAACGGCTTCGGCCGCATTGGACGCAACGTATTCCGCTCCGCTTTAGGAAACCCTGACATTGAATTCGTAGCCGTAAACGACCTAACTACCCCCGCCACGCTGGCACACCTCCTCAAATACGACTCCATCCTCGGCAACCTGAAGAACGAGATCACCCACGGATCCGATTTCATCGCGGTCGATGGGAAGAAGATCAAAGTCTTCGCTGAGCGCGATCCGGCCAAGCTGGACTGGGCCTCGGTCGGAGCGCAGATTGTGGTTGAGTCCACCGGCTTCTTTACAGACGCCGAAAAGGCCAAGGCTCACCTTGGCAGCACAGTGAAGAAGGTCATCATCTCTGCCCCTGCGACCAACGAGGACATCACTATCGTGCTCGGCGTGAACGACGGCAAGTACGAGGCGGCGAAGCACAACGTCATCTCGAATGCGAGCTGCACGACCAACTGTCTCGCGCCCGTCGTCAAGGTGCTTCACGACACCTTCGGCATCGCCTCCGGCATCATGACCACGATCCACAGCTACACCAACGATCAGGTCATTCTCGATACCCCACACAAGGACCTGCGTCGCGCCCGCGCTGCCGCCCTCTCGATGATTCCATCGAGCACTGGAGCCGCCAAAGCCCTGAGGCTCGTCGTTCCTGCAATGGACGGGAAGCTCGACGGCTTCTCGATGCGCGTTCCGACCCCGAATGTCTCTGTGGTTGACCTCACGTTCGTCTCCGAGAAGCCCATCACTGATAAGTCGATCAACGAAGCTCTCAAGAAGGCCGCTGATGGTGAGTTGAAGGGAATTCTGGGCTTCACCGACGAGGAACTTGTTTCCTCCGACTTCAAGGGCAACCCCCTCAGCAGCATCGTCGACAGCAAGCTGACCAAGGTCGTCGGCCAGAACACCGGCAAGGTGATCAGCTGGTATGACAACGAGTGGGGTTACTCCAACCGCGTGAAAGATCTCATTACCTTCCTTGTAAAAAAAGGCCTCTAGACATGAGGACGCCCGGGTAGTGGCAGTTCCCGCTGCTGCCTGGGCACATTCTGCATCATCTCTAACCCATCTCGAATCGAATCTCTTGGCAGCGAGTCCACCTGCCCGGATCGAGCGTGCACTATGGGTCGCTTTCAAGAACTAGCCTTCACCCCACTCGTCAAACAACATCAGCAGGAGCACGGCAGCAGACGCCAGTATGAGCGCATGACGGAGCATTCGCCGTCGGGCAATACTCTTGGCCGAGATGAGCAGGCTTTCATCGCGCTGCGGGACAGCTTCTACATGGCTTCGGTCAGCGAGACGGGCTGGCCTTACGTGCAACACCGCGGTGGCCCGAAGGGTTTCGTCCGGGTCATCGAGCCGGGCCTCCTCGGTTTCGCGGATTTGCGCGGGAATAAGCAGTACATCAGTCTGGGAAACTTCGACCACGACGCACGTGTCGCACTTTTCTTCATGGATTATCCAAACCAGACGCGTCTCAAAGTTCTTGGCCGCGTCGAGGTGCATGAGCATGATTCCGAAGCCCCGGCGCTGATCGAATCCTTCCGACCTGCGGACAGGTCTTCGGTCATCGAGAGAGTCATCCTCGTCCACGTTGAAGCGTTTGACTGGAACTGTCCGCAACACATCACTCCTCGCTACACGGCGGAGGAGATTCAGCAGGTCATCGCACCGCTTTCTCAAAGACTCGCTAAGCTCGATGCAGAGAACGCAAAGCTACGTGAGGAGCTCCACGCCCGATCGAAGATCGAACGAACCTGAAGCGCCTCTGTTAGCGGCTCCCGTCACGATCCGCCTCCCTATATACTTGGCGCCATGTCCACTGCGGAGTTGCTTCACGAGGGTCTAGTTCCAACGCCCGGAAAGCGAATTCGGCGGGGCGGCCTTCACGCTCTGACCGGGATTCGCTTCTTCGCGGCAATCTGGGTCCTGGCTTTTCACTTTGGGGCGGCCTTCACCGAACGTGTCCACATGCCGCATCCCATCACGGTCTTCCTGCAGCACGGCGAGCTCGGCGTCGCGCTCTTCTTCATGCTCTCCGGCTTTATTCTTTTCTACACGTACCAGGGCAATCTCCAGACTCCTCGCGACATCTACAAGTTCTTCGTGGCGCGTGTCGCCCGGCTTTACCCGGTTTATCTGTTGGCCATCGCCATCAGTATCCCCCTTCATGGGCGTCTTCCTGACCGCGGGGAACTCCTGATCTTCCCCATGCTGCAATCGTGGGTGCCTCCGGTTTCGGGTACTGGCTACGCGTGGATCATTCAAGCCTGGACGCTCTCCGTGGAGGCGTTCTTCTACATCTGCTTCCCGCTACTTCTGTTCCCCCTGCGCCGCGCCCGGAACACGGCTACACTCTGGCTTTGCGCGGCAGCGCTTTTTCTCCTCAATGTGGCCCTCCGCACCCCCCTTTTCCATCCGTTGATGACGGCGACATGGCTTACCCGCTCAATCATCCTCCCCGTCCTCTGTCTGCCAGAGTTTGCGCTTGGCATGGTTCTTGGGGCGCTCTTCCTGGAGAAGCGCAACCGCGAACCTGATGTCCCAACCAACGACTGGATCACGGCCGCCGGTATCCTTCCGTGCTGCGTCCTGATTGCCAGCGGGGTCGGAGATTTGCTGACTTCGCTGGCTGCTGTCCTTTGCTTCGGCTGGTCAATCTATCGTCTCGCCAATGGCCGTGGATGGCTCACCAATCTTCTCTCCAGCCGGCCAATGCTTCTGCTGGGCGGCGCCAGCTTCTCGATCTATCTTCTGCAAGCACTCGTCCGCGAAGGCGTTCACCGCCTGCTAAGCCGCTCCCACCCAGGTCTCGACGCGGCTCTCTCTCCGTTAGTCCTCATTATTCTTTGTTGCTTGATTTTTCTATATTACGAAGAGCCGATGCGCGACGTCGTTCGTAATCTGCTTTTCCGCAAAAAGACCGAGGCCAAAGTGGCCGTCTAGCCTCGAAAGGACATCGCAGGCACAATATGATCAGAAAAAATATCCCCGGCACGTCACCCTTCGAGCCAGTCATCGGCTTCTCCCGCGCCGTCCGTATCGGCAACCATGTCCACGTCTCCGGCACCGGCCCCGTAGGCGCAGACGCGGCGGACGTCGCGGAACAGACTGACCAATGCCTGACCCTAATCGCCGCCGCGCTCAGAAACGCCGGTAGCTCGATTGATCATGTGTACCGCACCCGTATGTATCTCACCCGCGCGGAAGACTGGGAGGCCGCTGGCCGTGTTCACGGCCAATTCTTTGGCCTGATTCTTCCCGCCGCCACCATGGTGGTCGTTGCCGCGCTGCTCAACCCAGCCTGGCGCATCGAGATCGAAGTCGACGCCTTCATCCCCGAATAATCTTCTGGGGATGCTTTAGAATTTCCCATGCCAAACGACTTGAGCCGCTCCGTCCCGAAGGCAATCCTGATCGGCGCGATGGTGGCCGCTCTCCTCGACATGGTCGATCCGATCATCTTCTATGGCCTGCGCGGAATACCTCCCAGGCAGATACCGCAGGCGATCGCGAGCGGCATCCTTGGCCGCGCCTCATACTCCGACGGCATCCCCAGCGTTCTACTCGGCCTGGCAGCGCATCTCTTCATTGCACTTGTCTGGGCGACGCTCTTCGTCCTGGCAGCCCGTGCCCTGCCGTTTCTTGCTCGTCACGCCATCGTAGCCGGGCTGCTCTACGGAGCTTTCATCTACGCTGTTATGTACTATCTCGTGCTTCCACACACGAACCTCTACCCCAGGAACGACCCCACTCTCGCGGTTCTCATCAACAGCATCGCCGCCATGGTCTTCCTGGTTGGGCTGCCCATATCTTTGGCCAACCGACGCTTCGCGCCGCCATCTCGGGTATCCTCTAACTGACATGGCCAAGCTATCGATCCGCGACCTCGACCTCACCGACAAGCGCGTCCTCATTCGCGTCGACTTCAACGTCCCTCTCAAAGACGGCATCATCACCGATGACACTCGCATTCGGGAGACCCTGCCCACGATCGAGTACGCCCTCCGCCACAAGGCCAAGGTCATCCTCTGTTCCCATCTTGGCCGCCCCAAAGGCAAGCCCGTGGCCTCCATGAGCCTTCGTCCTCTCGTCGATCATCTCCGCACCAGACTCGACCACATCCTGGGCGATGACGAAAACGTAGCATTCTCCCCTGACTGTATTGGCATCGTCGCCAGCGAAATGGCGCTCAATCTCGAATCCGGCCAGCCGCTCCTGCTCGAGAACCTCCGCTTTCACGCCGAGGAGGAGGCCAACGATCCCGTCTTCGCACAAAAACTCGCCTCGCTCTGCGACATCTACGTCAACGACGCATTTGGCAGCGCACACCGGGCTCACGCCTCCACCGAAGGCGTCACTCACTTCGTGCAGCAATCCGCGGCCGGGCTGCTGATGGAGAAAGAGCTGACCTACCTCGGAAAAGCCCTTGCTGAACCGGACAAACCGTTCGTCGCGATCATTGGCGGAGCGAAGGTGTCGGACAAGATAAAGGTCATCGACAACCTGCTGGAAAAAGCTGATGCGATTATCATCGGCGGCGGCATGGCCTACACCTTCCTCAACGCGCAGGGACAGAGCACTGGCATGTCTCTCGTCGAACCCGACAAGATCGACGTTGCCAAGGCCGCGCTTGAGAAGGCAAAGACCATGGGCGTCCGCTTCCTTCTCCCCGTCGACCACATTCTGGCCGACAAGTTCGCTCCTAACGCAAAGACCCGGGTCTTTGCTGGCGATGGCTCCTTTCCAGAAGATCTGATGGCGCTCGACATCGGCCCCAAATCCATTGCGCTCTTTGAAGAAGAGATTGCCGAAGCTCGAACCATCATCTGGAACGGCCCCATGGGAGTCTTCGAGATGCCCGCCTTCGCTCGCGGCACCAACGAGATTGCCGCCGCCGTTGCACGCAATCATGACGCGACCACTATTGTCGGCGGGGGAGACTCGGTCGCGGCCATCCAGCAGTCTGGAGTCGCGAGCCGCATCACCCACATCTCCACCGGCGGCGGGGCCAGCCTCGAATTCCTCGAAGGCAAAACCCTGCCCGGCGTCGCCGCGCTGACGAATAAGTAGGGATTCCGCTAATGGCATGGGAAATAGCGGTTATCGTCGATCCTGACTGCAGCGAATCAGCGGTCGATACTCTTGCCAGATATATGCCTATCTGGATGGTCGACACCCCACAGAATAAGGAACGTGCGCTGTCGGTGCGAAAAGCTGTCGGCGAAATGTGGCTGCCTGAAGCAGTTTGTACGACCTTCACAGTTAAAGACTTGAGCGCTCGCGAATATAACAGTTTGAGTGAGCTTAGTGCAGTCGATCTGCACCACCCGAAAATGGCTAAGTTGAACTTCGTCGGCGTCGATGACTCGGATTCCCTTCGCACCGGAGTAAATGAGTTCGACTTCATTCCGGCAATGGCAACATGGCCCGGTACGATTGCCTTTCGCAGACCCCTTGACATGCTGCGGAACGTTCCACGTCTGCACCTTGACGCCTCTAACTGGAAAAAGAAGGACGACATCTACGAATCACTCTTTACAGTGTTAGGTTCTCCATCTTGGCATGGAAAAAGTTTTAGCGCTTTGAATGACAGCATCGTTACGGGCAGCATCAACGCCGTAGAGATTCCCTACACGCTGTTGATCCGCAATTTAAAGTCTGCTAACTCCGAGGTTCGCGCCTTCGTGTTCGATCTTGTGACCTTCATATCCGAGCGAGAAATGGAAGGTTGTCCAGTTTCGATCCAAATTGAGGCTGATTCAAAATGACCTCACCAACCCTGGCCATGCCTACCGACATAAAGCTCCACCCGTTCAGGCTCTCCCTCCCTTCCCTTGAAGGCGTGAAGATGGAATACTGATTCGCACATGCGAAAGCCATTGATCGCCGCCAACTGGAAGATGTACAAGACGCCCAAAGAGTCCTTAGCCTTCCTTAACGAGTTCCTTCCCCTGGTCAAGGACCACACCGCCAGCGAGATCGCGATCTTCCCCACGATGTCTTCACTTGGCTATGTCATCGAGGCGACAAAGGGCACGAACGTTACCGCCGGAGCACAGACGATGCACTGGCTGAACGAAGGACCGTACACCGGTCAGACCTCTCCAACCATGCTCGAAAGCATTGACTGCACCCGCGTGTTGCTGGGCCACTCAGAGCGCCGCATCTACGCCCACGAGACCGACGACATGGTCAATCTCAAGCTAAAGGCCGCCCTCGATCACGACCTTATCCCCGTCGTCTGTGTTGGCGAAACGCTTGACAAGCGACAGTCGGGCCTGACAGAAGCCGTTCTCCGCTGGCAGATCGCCTGCGCGCTCAACGGCATCAAGGGAGCTTCCTGCGGGAGCGTCGTTATTGCGTACGAACCCGTTTGGGCGATCGGCACTGGCAGCGTCGCTACGCCGGAGCAGGCCAACGAAGCCCACGCCATCATCCGACGCGAGGTTGCCACACATCTCGGCCTTCCCTGCGCCAGCGGCATGCGTATCCTCTATGGCGGCTCCGTTAAACCCGACAATGTCGCCAGCCTGATGTCCCAGCCCGAGATCGATGGCGCGCTGGTAGGAGGGGCGAGCCTGCAAGCCAGATCGTTCGCCGAAATCATCCACAACTCCACCGCTGCCTGAAGATTCTGCGCAGTACTGCTCTGTCTAGCGGACGACCCCAGCCTGGTCCATTGGCCAGTACACAAACGCCGCCTTACCATAGATCAAATCTCGATCGACCGGCCCGAAGTCGCGGCTGTCGCTCGAGATCGACCGATGATCCCCCATCACAAAATATTCGTGTCCTGGAACGGTCATCTCCGGTTGCGATCTGTCATCGGCAAACCGCTTTGGCACGTAACTCTCCGCAACCCGCGCTCCGTTCACGATTACCTGTCCATGATCGATCCGAAGCGTATCCCCTGGCAGCGCGATCACCCGCTTGATATAGCTCTTTTCGTGGTCATGCGGATAGAGAAATACCACCACGTCACCGCGATGAATCTCCCCGACCCGGTACGCCATCTTGTTGATGAACAGCCTGTCCTGGTCTTCCAACATAGGCAACATGCTGGTCCCTTCCACTCGAACCGGCTGATACAGGAAGATGATGATGAAGGCCGACACCACCACGGAGATCACCAAGTCGCGCAACCAGGAGTGCATCACTCCCTTCCGCTGGCCTGTCGGCTCCATCTGCTGTCGATTGTCTGGCTCCGGCTGAAGCTTGCCGTTGGTCTCCACGCGATCTTCTGAATCCTCTAACATTTAGACGCACCAATCAAAGAGTTGCAATCACTAGCCTACTCGCCGGCGACCCGTCCGCAAGCGCCCGGCACGGGTAACCAATTAAGCGGAGATGCATCTCATATATCCAGCAGAGGCTCCAGGTTCAGCCTCATAAATTTATGAGAACTCCACGCTTGAACCAGAATACTTTGCTTATCACAGGTCGACTTAGTTTGCCATCCCAATCATCATCCGGCATAGACCCGACCCTTTATGATAACTCGCATAGGGCAAACCTTTCTTGACGCATTCGAGAAGGTTAGGACTAGAATTGCCCCAGCAGAACAGTAGGATACCTATGGCAACCCTTACCATGCTTGAGCAGGCCCCGACACCCAAACCCGTCAACCGTGGCGCAGCAGACTACAACGATCTCACCACGGAGACCGCCAACGCCGCCTCGGAGGGACTCGACACCAAGTCCGCTCTCGAGATCGCCCGAATCATAAATCACGAAGACGCTAAAATCGCAACCGCAGTCAAAAAAGCGCTGCCTGAGATCGCCATCGTCATCGATACTGTTGCGCGCTCCCTGCGCGATGGTGGCCGGCTTATCTACGTCGGAGCCGGCTCCAGCGGCCGCATCGCCTCCCTGGACGCCTCGGAGTGCCCACCAACCTACTCCACGGCTCCTTCGCAAGTCCAGTACATTATGGCTGGCGGCCCCAAGGCTCTTGCCTCCGCTTCCGATGTGAACGAAGACTCACCAGAGATCGGCCAGCGCGACATCGCCCGTCGGCGCCCGACTCGCAAGGACATTGTCATTGGAGTCTCCGCCAGCGGCCGCACGCCCTACGTGGTGGGTGCCGTAGAGTACGCCCGCGCCCGTGGCGCAAAGACCGCCGCAATCACCTGCAATCTCAACACCCCGCTCTCCGATGTCGCTGACACCACCGTCATCACCGAGGTCGGGCCGGAGGTCATCTCCGGCTCCACGCGCATGAAGTCCGCTTCCGCGCAGAAGATGGTGCTCAACATGATCACCACTGGCGCCATGACACGTCTCGGCTACGTCTACGACAACCTGATGGTCAACGTGCATATGAAGAACGCGAAACTGGTCGAGCGTGGCATTCGCGTCTTGATGAAGGTATGCGATATTGACCGCGATACGGCGATCCGCACCATCAAGTCCGCGGGTAAATCGATTCCCATCGCCGTCGTTATGCTCAAGGCTAATGTTGACAAGATGGAGGCAGTACGCCGCCTCACCAAATCCGATGGCAACGTTCGGCTCGCGATTGACGACTCTCGCCTCGAACTCTGATTGCTCAAAGATTGATCGTCAGTCGTCGGATCATCGATTGTCAGGAAGCGCAGGCACCCATACATGCGGCGTTTCCCTGCTCGTCCCTGATCTCCGGCCTATCTTCCTCATTCAATATTCCGCCCTGCGCCTTCCACGGACTGACCGAAATGGTAGGTTGATCCTGCTCCGATGTGATCTTCCACTGCCCGTTAATGCGCTTGAGCGTGAGACGGGTCGGCACATAGGACTCTAAAATCTCCGACTGTTCAGGTTCGTCGATGAAGTGCTTCATAAGGCGAACTTCAGCCTCAGAATCTGTCTGCCGTTCTATGACAACGTCCTCCATCTTCACGGTCCACAGGCCCTTCCGCATGCGGATTGTGGCCTCGCGGTCCCGCAAGACTGCACCTCGTCCGACGTTTCGCTGATCGAGATAGCGATCCAACTTATCTGCGTAGAAAGAGGCTTGAGCATTTGCATCTCTGGTTTGCATCGAAGCAGCCCATCCTTGCAGCCATCGCTTTACTTCCACACTGCTGGCGGGAGTCTCGGCATTTGTGTCTGATTTAGGAGGCGTACTGCCTGGAGATGATGCTTCGGGCGCTTTCGGCATGACTGGTAAGGGTGCCGGAACGACCGGCGAATCAATCGCTGGAGCCGGAACATACTTTGCTGCGGTTGAGACGGGATTGACGGTGACCTTCCGTTGCAACCAATACAAACGATACGTCCCTGCTGCTAACGCCAACAGCATGACCACCACAGTTGTTCCCAACGCAAGCCGTTTCCAGCCCGGGGTCCGATCTTCTTCCACTTGAAGTCGGTAAGGTGGTATTCGAGCTTCCCATGACAGTTCTTCTTCGAGTCCCGATCCAGCGTCGGGCTTTGGATTATTCGCCCGATTACGCGCAGCCCCCTTCGCAGGAGTTTGCTTCGCTTCCGTCGGGCGCACTGACTCTGCAGTGTGGGTTACGGTCTGTGCCGAATCGATGGCTCTTTCTGGACCATCTTTGACATTCGGTACATCTGCAAGAGGGTGCTCCACCGGTGGGGCAGCGGTCGGCTCCGCGATACGGGCATGGCTAGAGTCGCCACTTCGTTCGGGCAGAACAATCTCCTCCGGCTCTCCTATGAGAGCAGCCGCACCCCATCCTGCATCAGGAGCAGCCGTAATGGCCTCAATCACCGTTTTTGGAACCGCAACCGGCGGAATCTTCTCTTCCGACGGCAACAGTTTTTCTTCAGACGGATCCAAGTCCCGCAGTTTGACCGCGCTCTGATCGGGCCTGTCTAAAACGGTTGTTGACGATGAGGCCGATCTTCTTGCTGCTGTATAAGCAGCTACACGCATGGAATCGAGATGAATCTGTGCCTTCATCTGTTCAAACAGATCATCCAGTTTCGACCGCACAACCTCCTGTTGCGACGTATCTCCCAGGAGCGCCGACGCCTGGAAGTTCACCTCTCCCTGGATTACGGTCTCGTTGTTCTGGGCATTCACATGGAACACCGTAGTGTCGTGTTTGTTCTTCGATCGTGGCGACGGTCCCACACCTCGTAACGTAAGTCGGTCGCCAGACCGGACCACCTCGCTGGAGATCTCGCGTGAACACATCTCCAATGCGCGCAAAACCATCTCTGGATCCGGAGTCTGCACTGTTTCGTGGATCTCAAATCTCATAGCACCTCTTCCCGACTTCTTAATGGATGGCAGAAACCCCGTCTGGGGAAGCCGACAAAAGGTGGGCATGAACAATAAAACGTTCCGGCGCTGCGCCCACATAGTCGAACGGAAAACAGGTGATGAGCGTTAGCTCTGGCCTGGCGGCGATATTCAGCACTTCTACCTTGTCGGGACTCACGATTTCAGTCGAATCCACGACGTAGTGATAGGTGCCACTCTTATCGATCAACCGCACTTCCATCTTCGCGGCGATCCTGCGCAACGGCCGGAAGAACGAATCGCGATGACCTGCCAGCCCCACCGTTCCAAGGCCACCCGGCACCGCGGTCCCGGGAATATGTCCCACTCCCCGATGCAAACTACTCCCATCATAGTCGGCCGTGATCGGTGCTGACAACGCGAGTGCTGGAATCTCAATCCTGCCAATCACATCCTCAGTCGTGTGCGCGGCGGAAGAGGCGATTCTGGTTGGCACAGGCTGGTCGATCCGGTCCGCGAACCTCTGGGTCCCCTTTGCCTGGACAACCAGAATCAGGCAGTATCCGGCGCAAAGGAGACCACACGTCCAAAGAAGACGCTCTGCGTATGCGAGCACTCGCATACTTACTTCCGGAGCAACAGTTTCTGATTGAGACCGAAGACCCGACTCTGCGATGCGATCAGCCGCAGCAGCGCTGCAGCGATCAAGGAGCAGAAGCTAAGCAGCCATACCAGTGGAACCGGGCTGGCGGTATGAGGCAGCGCTTTGATCACCGGCTTCTGGACGCTGGCCACCTGCGTGTATCGCTCCGCCTTGATGCCTGGTTTTGCGGCGTCGCCCGTTCCGCTAACCTGCTCGAGCGACAGAAGCCATAGCGTCAGCAGTTGCATGTCGTCCTGAGACAGCGTGTTATCAGTGACCTTTCCCTCGGAAGCGGGATCAACCGCAGGCACCTTGGCTGGATTCGAGGTTGCTATCGCAACGGCCTCAGCCTTTGGATAGACGAACTCTACGACCGAAGAGCTGCCCGCAAAATACCACCCCTTGAGATATAGAGAGCCGTCAGCCGGGTTGGCCCACTTTACAGGACCAATGGCGGCCGGCTTCTGAATCTCGCTGTTTGGAATACCAAGAAAGGTTGAATGCACGTCGCCCTTCACCGAATCAACCTTCAGGATTACTCGGTCCGACAGACGGTTCACAATGTGGATCGTGTAGGAGCCGGGTTCCAGCGTAGCCCCGGGAATATGTGACGGGTTGGAGATCGTGAAATCAGCGGTGGAAGTTGCCGGACCGGCAGCCCATAAGACCGCGCTGAAAGAGCACAAAGAAGCACACAGCATGAGAGATTTGAGTCGCATCGTTTCTCCTTGCAGGATCAACTTACGTCCCGTGATATGCAAGGTGTACGCGAAAAGTTAGCCGCTCAGTTAAGAGAAGATGCGAGTAACTCAACTTTTTTGGCACGGGTAATCGTGAAATTCGAATTTGATTCGATTGGTAATCGAATGGCCGATTACGACACCCATCGAAGTTGAAAGACTTTTCACATAAACAATTTCGGGCTCTAGCGAACCGTCAGCTTCGTGGATTTTCGCGTGCCCTTGAGCTTCGCGTCTGTCATCCGCAATGATTGGTCAGCTTTCCGATCGAAAGCCTCACAGTTAAGCTATTTGAAATGAGCCACTTAAATGCAGGCACCCTTGATGCTTACTGATTTAGCGACAATGATCTGATCAAGAAAAAGAGTCTCTCACTCGTCAGAAGAGCGGCCGAACCACCGCCGTTACTCATTTCCACGTCGAATCTCCGTAGACTGTCAAAATGGACAAGTTCGTAGTACGCGGCGGCAATCCCCTTCTCGGCACTATCAAAGTCTCCGGAGCAAAGAACTCCGCTCTCCCCTGCATGGCCGCCGCCATCCTCACCGAAGACGAGGTCATCCTCGAAAACATCCCTCAAGTCCAGGACATTGAGACTGAGCGCAAACTTCTGACCAGCATGGGCGCCGAGGTTGAACTGGGTTATGGCCGCGCCCAACACCGTACCCACATCAAGTGCGCCATTCTGTCCGATCCCGTCGCAAAGTACGAGATCGTGAAGACGATGCGCGCCAGTTCCCTGGTCCTTGGACCGCTCATCGCACGCACCGGCATCGCACGCGTTGCCATGCCAGGAGGCTGTGCGATCGGCGGCCGCCCTATCGACCTTCACATCAACGGTCTCGAGGCCATGGGCGCCACGATCACGCAAGATCACGGCTACCTGGAAGCCCGTGCCGACCGGCTGAAGGGCGCGCACATCGTCTTCGACAAGATCACGGTCACCGGCACCGAAGACCTTTTGATGGCCGCGACTCTTGCCGAGGGAGAGTCCATCTTCGAGAACTGCGCCCGCGAGCCAGAAGTCACCGACCTCGCCGCTCTGCTCATAGCGATGGGAGCGAAGATCGAAGGCGCTGGCACCGGCACCATCCGTATTCAGGGCGTAGCTAAGCTCCACGGCGCACGCCATCGCATCAATCCCGATCGCATCGAGGCCGGAACCTTCCTCATCGCGGGCGCCATCACCGGTGGCGACCTCAACGTCGACTGCTGCGAACCGAAACACCTCGGCGCCTTGATCTCCAAGCTCGAACAGTGCGGAGTCAAGATCGACGTTGGCGCCGACCACGTCCGCGTCCGCTCCGGCGGCGAACTCAAAGCCGCCGACATCACCACCGAGGAGTACCCCGGCTTCCCTACCGACATGCAGGCCCAGTACATGGCGCTGGCCACCCAGGCCGAAGGCACCAGCACCGTGATCGAAAACATCTTCGAAAACCGCTTCATGCACGTGCAGGAGTTGATTCGCATGGGCGCGAACATCACCATCTCAGGCCGCACCGCAACCGTCCGCGGCAAAACTCCTCTGCAGTCGGCCGCGGTCATGTGCTCGGACCTGCGCGCCTCCGCCTCCCTTGTGTTGGCCGCTCTGGTCGCCGACGGCGAGACCATCCTCGACCGTGTCTATCACCTGGACCGCGGCTACGAGCACTTCGAAGAGAAACTCCGCGGAGTCGGTGCTCAGATCCGCCGCATGGGAGACGTCTTCGGGAGAAAGTAACCGATGGAGTCACACAAATTTCAGATACTTACGATATACAAAAGCGTCCAGTCCGGATTTGCCATAAAACCTGCGCCTTACTCCGGTTCGCCCGTACCCTGAGCGCTCATAGAACCGGATTGCACCCTCGTTGCCTGAGAACACGTGCAGCTCCATCCACCGCGCTCCCCTAGCGGTTGCGCGCTCCTCGGCATCCCGCAAAAGTCTCCCAGCCAATCCCCGCCTTCTGTACCCCTCTGCCACATCCAACGTCACGACATAAGCTCGTTGTTCCGTTTCAATCTGCTCGATGTGAACGATTACAAAACCAACAATCTCCCCATTCGTAATTACCGCGACACGAACGACGGCATCCGGCTCCTCGGCAAAAACCCTCATCCACTCCTTATCAAACCGAAACTCCGGCGAGAAACAGTCCTGATCCAAGCGATGCATCGCATCGAGATAAGTCGGACGATAATCACAAAGAGAGATCTCATCAATCATCAGATATCCAGACTAACGGCAGCAGACCTTACCATCTGGCAATAATTCCATGGACCGCTCAAAGTGCGAGACACAGGCATAAAAAACGCCTCGCTGAGTGGTCTCAGCGAGGCGGGTGGTGGCTGATGTCATCCTTAGAAGACGACCTTGCCGCTTAGCTGAAGTTGACGAGAAGATCCGCCGTCGCTCGTCGCGAAGCGAGTAGAGGAGATCTGCCCAAAGGTCGATCCCGCGGTATTCCCCGAGGGCTGGCCAAAGTTCGGATGGTTGAGAATATCGAAGGTATCGATGCGAAGCTTGAAGGTCACACGTTCCGTGATCTTCGTATTCTTCTCAAGCGACATATCGACATCCGCGAATCCAGGCCCCGTAATGGCATTTCGAGCGATATCTCCTAACCCCGTTGACACGACCGCGGAAGTAGAAGTAGCCCGCGTCGCCGGATTCTGGAAGCTGCATCCGGCAGGAACCGCAAGGGTCGGACCGATTGGACACACTTTGGACTGAATGAAAGTGACATTTGCGATTCCGGTCTGAATCTTCTTTGTCGCTACCGGACCCACAAGATTCGGCCGAATCACGTTAGCCACTCCAGTGAAGGTCGATGTGTTGTAGGTCAGGTTGATAGGATTGCCAGTCTGATACTGAACGATCGTGGATAGACTGAAACCTTCAACAAAGCGATTCCCCTTGAACGGCAAGTTATAGATCGCATTTCCAGCGTAGTGGTTCCGAGTATCGAAGTCGGAGGGACCATAGTTGCCGGCGGGGTTATTACTGTCTTGGAACGTATAGCCTCCCTGCGATCCTAGCGAATTGGTATCGAGCGATTTGGACCATGTGTAGTTCATATTGAACTGCAATCCGTGGCCGGCATTCTTCGTCGCGACCAGCCAAAGCGCGTTGTAGCTCGATGACCCTACGTCATTGATCTCCGCGATGTTCGAGTTCGACGAGATTCCCGGCTTGATCGGGCTGGTACTGGAGAGAACTGGGAATGGTCGGATACCCGCGGCATTCGGTTGATTCTCGTTGGTCTGCGCACGGAGATGTCTTCCGACAGATCCGTAGTAGCCAATCGACGTCACGATCCCCCAGGGTGACTCCTGCTGCAAGTTCAGGTTGTAGGTCTGGGTGTAAGCATTCTTCAGATTCGGATTAGTAGAGCTGATCGCGATACCAGCCGCCGTCGCCGATGCAAAAAGCGACTCCACTGGAATAGGCGCCTTCGTATTGGCATAGCTAACCTTGGTGCTGAACGGTGGATTCGACGCTAGACCACTTACAACGCCAGACACAGGCTGATCTGCCATGTAGGCGTAGCCACCACGAACGACCGTCTTACCGGTGCGGAAGACGTCCCACGCAAAGCCCAGCCGAGGCTCGTAGTTGTAATTTTGCGGGTAGATGCCACCCACACCATTCGTTCCAGTTTGGATGAGCGACACGGTACTAGGATTGAAGATGACTAGGCGGTTCGCGCCTTCTGTCGGGGTACCGTTCCACTCAAACCGCAAGCCGTACTCCAGGGTCAGGCTTGGCGTCAGTTTGAAGTTGTCCTGAACAAAAAGACCTGCGGCGTTCACATAGATACGGCTATCGATGGTTTGCGGCGTGATCGTGAAGCCTGTAGCCAGATCCTGTTCAAAATGCGCTGTCGTGTCGTAGGTAATGGTCCCGGTGTCGGAGGCAAAACTCGCCCCCAGAAAGCGACGGAACTCACCGCCGAATTTGATGCTATGTCTCCCCTTCAGAAAAGTTGCAGCATCGGAGAAGACACCGAATGTATCGGACCTGCCTTGCGGAAAGCCGGAAGGACCACCGAAGTTCAGACCGGTGCCTACATCCGTCACGGTGATCTGCGGAATCCCTATCGCGGTGGTGATATCGTCGCCAATATGAAAGTCCTGAGGATTCAGTTGATTTGCGGGTGTAAAGCTGATGACGATCCGGTTGAATCCGAGACGCGCCTCATTCACGAAGTTCGGATTGAAGACGTGTGTCTCATTTAGAGTCAAAATCTGCCGGCTTCCGGTACGGTGATCGCCGAAGCCGGGGATCGTATTGCCCTGGAGGTTTGGCTCCGTGCGAACGTCCTTCTGGTACGCATAGAACCCGTGCAACTGATCATTCGAACTGATCTGATGAAGGATGTCGATGGTGCCCTGATCAATATTTACCGGTCCTGGCGTAAATGCAACGTACTGGTTCCCGTTGTTCGGGGCAGGAACCAGAGCCAGAAGGGACTGTGCAGCCGGTGCACCGCTCGTCGCGATTGTATTTCGCACCGCAGGCGAGAAGACCGTGCCGTTCTGCAGAATCCCCTGACGCTGACGCAGACCCTCGTAGCTCGCGAAGAAGAATGTGTGACCCTTCCAAATGGGTCCACCAACGGCAGCTCCGAAGTTGTTTCGCTTCAAGGGCGCTTTATCGCCACTCGACGTACCATTTGGCCGATTGAAGTAGTTCCGTGCGTCCAGGGCTTCGTTGCGGAAGTAGTCAAACACCTCCCCATGCAGCTCATTCGTACCCGACCGCGTGCTAATGTTCACGATCGAACCAGAACTTCTGCCATACTCCGCGCTAA
The DNA here is from genome assembly GCF_040358255.1 of Tunturibacter gelidoferens. Classification (NCBI taxonomy): domain Bacteria; kingdom Pseudomonadati; phylum Acidobacteriota; class Terriglobia; order Terriglobales; family Acidobacteriaceae; genus Tunturiibacter; species Tunturiibacter gelidiferens. Next base: position 3,257,715 of record NZ_CP132938.1, on the reverse strand, counting down.
AGGTCGAGTTATCGATCTTGAACTCAGAGGTCGTATTGATGGAGGGCTGGAAGGTGATCTGATTCTGACTCATGTCATTGAGGTTCACGCCGTTGATCTGGAAGTTCACCGAGTCTTCTCGATTTCCTGCGGTGATGAAGGAGTTAGCTCCCAATCCACGGCTTGCCCCTGTCAAACTTCCTGCAGTGGGGGCGACCACACCCCCAGGGGTTAGCACCGTCAGATCGAGAAAGTGACGTCCATTCAAAGGAATCTCTTGAACGGTGGTCTTATCGATCACCTGTCCAACAGTCATCGTCTGCGTCTCGATCTGCACCGCGCCGCTATCCACCTGAACAATCGCCCCTGCCGACGACAGAGAGAGTTGAGCGTTGACCGAAGCTTTTTGATCGACCTCCAGATTGACCCTTTGCAGGGTATAGAGACTGAACCCATCCGCAGAAACCTGCACGTCATATATCCCAGGTTGGAGGGACGGAACCCCGTAGATTCCAGATCCATCGGTCACGACCACGCGATCAAGCCCCGTCGCAACCGAGTGGACCTTCACATGCGCTCCCGGCACTACGGCGCCGCTTGGATCGGTCACCGTACCGGACAAGGTCGCTGTCGACTGCGCAGAGCAGATACCAACGCTCACCGTCAGTAACGCGATCAGGATGAACAACCTGTTTGAGAACTTCCGTGAAGCATTCATTTCAAGCCTCCTGCGGATACACGTATCCCCTCCGGCAACTCACTCGGAAGAAATACGGCTGATGAAATAGAGCTTCTGATCGTTGTAAGTGTGCAAGAACACACCCGATGGCCCTAAGCAACGCCGGTGGTCCGGTCTTGTTTGCCCTCTGTTTATCTATCAAAAACCGGGGCTGCGACCGATCCCACGATGGAATCTATTGTGTGATATATAAAGTTTCATGCCAGCTGAAAGCTGTCAATATTTCAGCGTCATTACACTCATATTTCTTTTCTAAAAAATCTCGTGTCAGGCGACAATTTCTACGCAGTATCGCCCTCCGAGAACGATTTGTTCCCGCCTCAGCGCTCTCTAAGACGAAGGTTAGAGCCATGTGCTAACGAACCGATGGGCGATGATTGCCGACGGCTATCCCGACGTCCTTCCGCTCGCGAAAAGAGATCCACAGCGGTCGATATAGAGAAATTTATTAGGATACCCCTGCAGCTTTGTCACCCCGAAATCCCTGAATTGTCTTTTTTCTGTAATTGGGTATGGTTCGTTACTACTCTCTCAACCTGTCAGGTTCCTGTTCCCCGCTTTCGGATCAAGGGTGTACAACTGTTGCCGTACGTAAAAGGAAGATTTGCCGGAGCATGATGAAAGTACAAAGTAAGGACAGCAAGCCGGACGCCGGCAAACCCGTAACGCTCAAGACTCTGGCAGAGTATCTCGACCTCTCCCCGGCCACGATCTCGATCGTTCTCAATAACTCCCCCGTCGCGAAGTCGATTTCACCGGCAACCAGGGAGCGAGTTCTCGACGCCGCAAAGAAATTCGAGTACCGTCCCAACCTGCATGCCCGCATGCTCCGCACTCGCCTTACCAACACCATCGGTGTGATCGTCCCGGAACTCAGCGAAGGTTACTTCACCGGCGTTATGCTCGGCGTCGAGCAATATCTCCTTCAGGAGGGCTTTCTCTACTTCACCGTCAGCCACCTCGGCCGCGCCGACTTGCGGGAGGAGTATCAGGAGCTTCTCATGAGCCGCCGCGTCGATGGCTTTCTCCTGGTCAACACGGAACTCTCAGTCAACGTTTCCCTCCCCGTCGTCGGAGTCTCCTCCCACAGCCAGGAACCGGGCGTCTCCAACATCATGCTCGATCACGACTTTGCAGCTAAAAAAGCTCTCCGCCACCTTTACGACCTCGGCCATCGCAAGATCGCTTTCATGAAGGGCCAGCGTTACTCTTTGGACTCCGAAGCCCGGTGGGCATCCATCGTCAGCACAGCGAACGACCTTGGGATCACGATACGCCCTGAGCTTTGCATCTATCTGGAGAAGAACCTCTGGTCGCCCGAGCTTGGCTACCCGCCCATGCGAGAGCTGCTCGCTCGCACCCATGACTTCACTGCCCTCTTTTGCTTCAACGATACCGCCGCCATCGGGGCCATTCGCGCAATTCAAGACGCCGGCCTCTCCTGTCCGCGCGACATCTCGGTCATCGGCTTCGACGATATTATCGTTGCTGAATACTTCAACCCTCGCCTCACCACCGTTCGCCAGCCTCTCCATAAGATGGGTTGGGCGGCCGCACAACTGCTTATCAAACGGATTCAGTGCCCAGACGAACCGTATCCACATGAAGTATGGTTTGAACCAGAGCTGGTCGTGAGAGAATCGACCGCAGCCATTCCAAGCACATCCCGGTCACGGCGAGGCGATGGTCGATAGGAGAGCTTTGCAACTAGTCCAGTCGGAAGCCTCCCAACTGAGCCCGAACCGCCCGATAATCCTTCGCACGCTTGGCCCAGCTTACTTCTATTTTCTCGTAGCTGGCACGGTCACGGTTATGTTGGGCCCTCTGCTGCCGCAGCTCATCCAGCATTGGCAGATTCAGGACGCGCAGGCAGGCACCCTCTTCACCGCTGACTTTATCGGCCAACTCTGCGGCGCGTGGATCGCCGCTCGCAATCTTCGCGCAAGCCTGATCTACGGATCGATCCTCTCCGCAGCTGGATGCATTGCACTTACCTGGCTAGGCTTCGGGGCGGCGCACATCGCCCTCTTCTGTATCGGAGTCGGCCTCGGGACCGGTCTCACCGCCGGGAATATCATCGCAGGAACCACACTTCCTGCCATCCGTGCGAAGCTTCTTGCCGTCTTAAACGTCGCATGGGGGCTAGGTGCAATCGCGTGCCCTCTACTGATATACGTCACAGCAGCCGGCGGCATGCGGCGCTTCTTATTTGTTATCGCAACGCTTCTTGTCGCAGCCTCGTTGTATTCAATCGCATTGCCTCGTGCAGGAACCTCTTTCGTGTCTTCCGCAGCATCGGAACGGTCGGGATCAGAATATGCAACGGCAGATCCGCGATTCCCCCTGCCTTTGCTGCCGTTGATCTCCTTCGCCGCTGCAATGTTTCTTTACGTCGGCGTCGAGAACTCGCTCGGCGGATGGCTACCCAGTTACGCCATTCGTTCCAGCTCATCGCTCCAGGCATCTTCTATCGCTACCTACTTCTGGATCGCAGAGCTGATTGGCCGACTGCTCGTGGCAGCCCTCATGACCGTCCTCAGCGAGAGAGCTTTATACAGGCTTTGCCTGCTGCTGCTTCTTATCACCGAAGGACTGTTCTGTTCCATCGCACATCCTTCGGGGTCCGGGGTCATCGCGCTTACAATTCTCGGTGGATTCACCCTCGCCCCGGTCTTTCCGCTTTTGGTCTCCTTCATGCTTGCCCGCACCGGAAATCACAAACGACTTGGCGTTCTCTTCGCCAGCGCCTCTGTCGGAGGAGCAGTACTGCCCTGGCTGACCGGCGTGTGTTCCACTTACTTCCATGGTCTTCGCGTCGGGTTGGTTGTACCAGCCGCAGGATCAGCTCTTCTTCTTCTTCTCTCCGGCATCGTCACGGCCAAAGCTAACACGCCTTTCGAAACAAATTCGTGAGCTGACCGACCCTCAGCGTCGCAGACGAGACCGCCACTTCGGAGCGGTCAGAACATCGCTCCTCGAGAGCCTGGAAAAAGAGGCCAGGCTAAGCCTGACCTCCGTGAGGGATTACGCGCTACGAACTTATTTGGCTGCCGCTACAAAATGATCGCGAAGTTGAATAACGCCGATGACCAGAACTGCTGCCATCGCTGGCGAGAACAAAAGATACATATTGCCTCCTTCCCCAAAGAGTGGGTATGTAACTGAAATAGATTTCTTAACCTGGTGTAACCGCTGAACATTTGCTTTCCAACAGCGAAGCAGACGACTGTGTAAGAGCAACTGGAAGGCCAAAAATTTTGACTCAACTTATGCGCGAACTAATTTACGGCGGAGCACTCCTGCCATTCCGATCAACCCCGAACCGAACAACATCAGGCTTGAGGGCTCTGGAGTCGTCGCTGTACCGATAAACTCCTGTGGCCCCGAAGACGTGTCGTCCGAAGGAATGTATAGAGTGAACTGATTGAAGTAGCCGGAGTTGATCAACTGCTGGTTGTTGGCCGCGTTCAATGCATTGCTGGCCAGGATTTGCGCCGTAGAATCAAATAACGAATTTCCCGTCAGGTCGGCCGAATCGAAGATGCTCCATTCGGCGTACTGAACTTCGCTTGCGCTCACTCCCGCTTGTGGATGAAGAATCTCGGAGTAGAGAATCGCATCGGCGCGGTAGTCCTGATCCGTCACGGAGTTTCCCGTGGGTATGCTCTCTTCGGTGATGCTCCAGGTCTCACCGGCGGAGATTTCGCGGTTGTAGTTGAGGCACATCAGATTCACCGTCGACGTGCCGGAGGAAGTACCAAGCTGAAACGAATAGGGATAGATCTCCGCGCTGCCGCCGGAAGGATTGACCGTCCCATTGTTGAGAGTGAGTGTGTCGGCTTTCGCGGCCATTGAAGCAACACCAAGACAGAGGATTGGAACAAGCAATGCAAATTTCATCAAGAAAACTCCCGGAAAAAACTGTTGGCAGAGCCGTACCGCACCCTGTTTCCGCAAATCCCACCCGGGTTCGGGCATTCGAATCTGCAGAAATATCGATTAGTTGAGCCAGCGTCCATTCCCGTTTTGGTCCGTGACTTCTGGCCATTCATTGCGAAATGCTTACCTCGCCCTTCGTCATTGCAAGTCGCGAACCATTCACAAAGGATTAGAAAATTCTGCAATTTTGGGAGTTTTCTACCGTCGTCAGAGACAGAGTGCGCAAACCTTCGACTGCAGAACGCTAAAAGATTGCCCAAAATGAAAATCTTTTCCACTTTGGGTCTGCAATCTTTCGCATGGGTCTCATGCGTTGATTTGTCACGAAAATAAGTCGATCAGACGGGGACAGATCGTCCGGCGACCGGGAGAGAGGATTGAAGGACTGCAATTGATCAACCCGACTCGACTTTCAATTGATCAAGCCCAGCTCAGCCCGCCCCTCGAACGTGTGCTAACTGGGCTGTCACACAAGGCGCAAGAGGGACTGGGTCAGAAGCGCGCCTCTAAAAACGAAAGCCCCTTCCCATAGGAAGAGGCGAGAGACTCTTAGATCAGAATCTGCTGCTTATCTCGTCAATTCAAACTGCAACGGTAAAACTATCTTCACTGCGGGTCACGGCTCGGTACATTGTGTCGCGCTCAAAGGGTTCACGCCCCGCCTCAGTGATGAGGCGAACCAGGTCGGCCCGCCGCATTCCTTGCGGAGTCGTCGCGCCAGCGTCGTGATAGATCTTCTCCTCAATCACCGTGCCATCGATATCGTCCGCGCCGAATCGCAGCGAGATCTGGGCCATCTTCGGCGAGACCATCTGCCAATAGCTCTTGATATGGGGAAAGTTGTCCAGCATCAGCCGGCCGACGGCGATCTGACGAAGATCAAGCATCCCCGTCGTCCTGGGGATATGCGCCAGCGCAGTATTGTCCGGGTGGAACGACAGCGGAATGAAGGTCTGAAAGCCACCGGTCTCGTCCTGCACCGCGCGCAGCTTCAGCAGGTGGTCCACGCGGTCCTCTTCGTTCTCCACGTGCCCGTACAGCATCGTCGCGTTCGATCGCAGCCCGATCCGGTGCGCCATCCGAGCCGTGTCCAGCCATTCGCTGCCGTCGATCTTGTGGTCGCAGATGATATGCCGCACGCGATCCGCAAAGATCTCCGCGCCCCCACCCGGCATCGAATCCACGCCCGCTGCCTTCATACGCTCCAACGTCTCAGGAATCGTCATCTTTCCGCGCTTGGCCAGAAACGCCACCTCCACCATGGTGAACGCCTTGATATGCACCTTCGGAAACCGAACCTTCAGCCCCCGCACCAGATCCATGAAGTATTCAAACGGAAGATCGGGATGCAACCCCCCTACGATATGAAACTCCGTCACCGCCTCCGTAAGCCCCGTAGCTGCGGTCTCCCAAGCCTCCTCCAGCGCCATCGTGTAGGTGCCTGCGTCGCCCTTCTTCCGTCCAAACGCACACAGCCGACAGGAGGCCACACAGACGTTGGTTGGGTTAATATGCCGGTTCACATTGAAGTAGGCAATATCCCCATGCATCCGCTCCCGCACGAGATTGGCCAGCCAGCCCACAGCCAGAATATCCCCGCTTCGGTACAGCGCGACTCCATCGTCAAAGCTGAGACGCTCCCCCTGCTGCACCTTTGTCGCGATCGGCAAAAGTGCAGCATCGTCTGTTTGAAAGGAGTGTCGCGCGGGCAAGCTGGATGGTTGCAAACTCATACTCCAATTCTAGTCCTCATCGGTCGCTGAGGCACATCTCAGTGGCTAGCCATCTCCTTGGAATCAACCATCCGCGGTTGGATCACTACGCCATCAAACCAGGTCGCTCCAACTAGATGATCACCCATTGGACGCACCAGCCTGAGATTCCATCCGGTATTCCAGTACTGAATCTTCCGATCAGGCAGATGGACCGCGAATGCGATCGTATTTTTGCTACCCGCGGCAATCAGTACACGTTGAGAAGCATCGTCATAAAATATGCTGTTCACATCTCGCAGATACAGGTTCTTCACCGTCTGCCATGAAGCTCCCTTGTCGTCGGACACGTAGATGCCCTGCCGCCCTCCGACCCAAAGTCCACCGGCATCATCGACAGCCATCGCAGACAGTTGATCAAGGGTCTCCGGAAGCTTGATCGGGGTCCATTGCTGACCACCGTCCAAGGAAAGCACCGCGGAGTTCAAATTTGACGCCAGAACAGTTGACTTCCGGGCAGCAACAAAGTTCCAGCTCCTTGGTTCGAAGCCAGGAACCTCCTTCCAGCTTTGACCCGACGTAGCACTCTCGAAGAGGCCAGCCGAGGTTGCCGCATAGAGCGTGTCTCCTCCACGGGCAAAAGCGTTGATCGCCGGTTCGAAAGAATGAACGGTCTGCAAGGCAGTGCTTTTGTGTGCCACGGGTTCAGGCGATTTATGCGCAGCCGTAGCAGCAGCACCGGTATGCGCGGTCCTCTTTCCCGTCTTAGCAGGCGGCGCAGGCGGGGGGTTCAGCGTCACATTGTCCACACGACTCCAGGTAGCCCCCTGCAGCCGATAGATTCCATGTCGTGTCCCCGCCAGCAATGTGCCATCAGGGCCCTGGGCCAGGCTGAATACATCGTGCCCGTTCAGTCCGGAACTTGTTTGCGACCAGTTCAAGCCGCCATTCGTACTGGCAAACACGCCCCCCAGTGCTTTGTCGTTCACTACTCCTACATAAACAGCGCTGGGATTGGAAGCATCCGCGAGATAAGAAGTAATCTGTCGCGCCGAAAACCCGTTGTTCGACTGTACAAAGGAGTTTCCTCCATCGTTGCTGGCCAGCACTCCACCCCGGTCCGTCGCAAGCATTACCCGGTTCGTGTTGGTCGGGTCGACGAACACATCATTGATAATCACTTCCGGACCCGTAGTTCGCTGCCATGTAGCGCCCGAGTCCACGGTACGCCACAGACCCTCCGTGGTTCCCGCAAAGACAATATTCCGATTGGTGGGGTCCTGCATCAACACACGCGTTCTGCGCGCCGTCGAGGGAATTCCTTGGATCTTCTGAAAGACCTGTCCAGCGGTCTGGCTCTTATAAATTCCCGAGCATGCACTCGCATACACGGTCTTCGGGTCCTTTGGATCCACGATGATCGAAAACACGTCCGAGTCATCGATAACGCCCTGTTTGATGTTGGCCCAATGCTGTCCACCATCGACTGTCTTCCATGGAAGATGCCAGGTCCCCGCGTAGATAATCTGCGGATCCACTGGATCGATTGCAATTGATTCGACCTCGTGCAGCTCCTGGCTTCCGGCAGGACTAATCAGCTTCCAGCGCTCTCCGCCGTCGGTGGATTGATAGACTCCCTTCAACGTGCCCGCCACCAGAAGCTTTGGATCGGAGGGAGAAGGAGTAAGCGCGCGAATGGACTGACCTTGCATATCGCCCACAGTCTCCCACGTCGCACCACCGTCCTTGCTAAGGAATATCCCTCCATCCGGACTGCCAAGTACCCAGGCACCCACTACGATCTGCTTCGAATCGGCACCGCTGACCACGATCGAATCCAACACAAGATCATCCCGCTTGCCGATCCACGAGAGCCGCTTCCAATCGCCGCCGCCATTTCGCGACTCATACATCCAGCCCGTTGCTGTGCCCAGATACAGATGAGAGTGATCATGAGGATCGATCGCGAATGCTCGCGCGTCCCCTCCATCCGGACCGTACGGCAGCCAGCTTGCCGCATGTAACTGAAGGCAGGATATAACGATCAAAAAGACTACGAGTGTGATGGGGAAACGAAGAAATCGGCTCAAGGGAGGGGTTCCAGTCTGTAGAGAATTATCGAACTTACGCGAAAGGATGTCTATAACACAAAAGCTGACTGGGAATATTCCCAGTCAGCTTTTGTGCACGTCTACGGCTAATGGTTACTGCTGCTTCTTGTGGTGACGGGTGGCTGGTGCGGTCCGGGGCTTGGCGGTGACTGCGCTTTCGTCCACGGGGGTTATGCCCGTCGTGCTCAGGGTTGCGCCGGCAGGAATCAACGTCGTCGTCACAGTCTTACCGTTCTCTGAACCGGTGTAGACCGAGATACGTCCGGCATCGATGCCCTTCTCCGTTACCAGGTAGGCCTTGGCGTTGACGGCACGCTCTGCAGCGAGCTTGTCACCCTTCTTCTCGGCGCTGTCCTTATCGCCAACCACAGCTAGCTTCGCATCGGAAGTGCGCTGCAGGTTGAGAGCGATATCGTCCAGGCAGGCCTTGGCTTCGTTATCTACACGAGCGGGGCGCTTCTTGTCGCGATCAAAGTTGATCGAGCAGAGTTGGCTGGTCGTTGGTGCTGGAGGCGCTGGCGGTGCGTTGACCGTAACAGTGGTCGTCGCGGAAGCCGTCTGACCCTTGTCATCAACAACGTTGCAGGTCACCGTGATCGTGCCAGGTGCTGCTCCAGTCGTGGTCAGCGTCGCGGTCGAGCCGTTCCCTGAGACAGTTCCAGCCGACGAGCTGTAGCTATACGTCAGAGGACGATTCTGTGGGCTTACCCCGCTCGCTGTAATCGTTGAGGAGTCTCCCGGGGCAACCGTCGAAGGATTGGCCGAGCAGCTCAAGGTCGGCGGCTCAAACGCCTTCACCGTATAACTGGCCGAGCAGTCCGCCATCTCGCCGGGTTTGGGACCCTCGGTCACATGGCCCTTCACCGTGTAGGTGCCGGGATTCGCAGACTTCGTATCGATGTTGGCTGTCGTCGAGGTTCCCGAGATCGTACCGCCATCAGCAGTCCAGCTGTAGGTCGCCGTCTTCTTGGGGTTTAGATTCAGAGGCGTTCCGGTGACCGTAATGGGATCGCCAGGGAAGACCGTCGCAGGAGAGACCGCGCAGGAGTAGGTCACCGGCGGAGGAGGAATGATATGGCCAAAATGAGCCACGATGCCCGTGCTCACTTCAGCTCCGCTCAGGTTCGCTCGGCCACCTAGCACACCGCTAGTCGGAATCGGCACTGGTGGACCGTAGTTCGCATGAACGTAGCGATAGTCAACCTGGAACAGCCGCAGAGAGAATCTGTTGTTCAAGAAGGGAAGATCGTAGTCCATACCGCCGCCAACCGTAAGGGTCGGGCCCCACTGGTAGGGTTCGTGATAGATAAATGGATTTGACTGGTTCGGTCCACCAAGTCGAGCACCACCCGCCAAACCATGCGCAAACAGCGTGAAGTTCTGCATCGGAGCACGGAAGATTGGTCCAGCAGATGCCGTGTACAACCCGTCGTTATGACCGTCCGGATGCGCCGCGAAGATGATCTCGCCACCAACGTACTTGTTGAAGTAGTACGCGCCGCTGCCCATCGCGCCCGTGTCAATTGACGAGTAATTGATACCCGCCGGCTTTACCTGACCGTGAGCCCCAAAGTAGGAGTACCCCATAAATACGTCGACGCGCGAAGGGTTCGGCCCCACCGGGGCGGCTGTGCTGGGAGTCTGTGCACTGACACTGGCAACTCCGAGGCCGACTGCACATGCAGCCAGTAAGTACCGGCGTGTACTACGAAACGGGCGATAAACCATTCGAGTTCCTCCACTCAAAGTGTTGCGTTTTTACGAGCCTTCATATCATCTACGGGGTCGTTTTGTTGGTTCGATTCTCTACAGCTTACTTCAGTTGCTAATGCATCCGGTAAAAAAATACTCTTCGATGACACTATTTTCAATAGGTTACCAGCGAGAAAGGTAAAAACGGTCTTTGGCTGGGAAGGGCGAACCCATCCAGTAACTGCACTTTTGTTGATGCATTAACTCAAATTCAGCGTTTTTCGCATAGATCCGCGTTCCTGCTGGATCTTTTCCTGCAAAAGCGTGATGGCGTACAGCAGCTGCTCTGGCCGTGGAGGACACCCGGGAACGTACACATCCACCGGAATGATCTGGTTGACACCCTGAAGCAGAGCGTAGTTATTGAAAACCCCACCCGAGGTCGCACACGCCCCCATCGAGATCACCCACTTTGGCTCCGGCATCTGTTCGTATAGCCGTCGAATCACGGGCGCCATCTTCTGCGAAACCCGCCCCGCAATAATCATCAGGTCGCTCTGCCGTGGCGACGGTCGAAACACCTCCGCCCCGAACCGCGCAATGTCGTACCGCGACCCGCCCATCGACATCATCTCGATCGCGCAGCACGCCAGTCCAAAGGTCATCGGCCAGATAGAGTTCTTGCGCACCCAGTTGATCGCTGCGTCCATCGAAGCCAGCACAATCCCCTCTGGCTGCTCGTCTCCCCAGCTCACCTCGGTTACCTTCTCGTGGTTCTTGCCGGAGCTCTCTAGGTTGCCGAAGAGGTAGCGATCAGTCCTTTGCGGAGTGGCTGTCGGGCGGCCGTTACTTGTGTTGTCGCTGGTAGCTGTGCTCATGTCTCTAATATAAAACTCCATACAAGCGCCGCATAGCTTTATTCCGCGCTTTCGATTGGCCTACCGGCGAGCAAATTCAAGGTCGCGGTTGAGATGCGCTTCATCCCTCGCCAGGTTGCTTAGACCGAGATCAGGCATCGGAAGCGTGAACCATTTCCAAAACCTAGCGCGCGTTCTCCTCCATGGCCCGCAGCAGAGCCTCCCGCAGCTTCTGTTCTTCCTCATCGTCCAGCTTTGCCCCACTTCGCGTCAGGTAAAAAACGTCGATAGCCGTCTCCCCTTCCGTATCCACCAGCGCTACCTCGATATTGCAACCCTGTGCCGCCAGCGTCAGGCTCAACGCTCTCAACAGTCCAGTCGTATCCTGAGCCACCACCTCCAGCAGCGTACTGTGCGACGAAGCCTCATCGTCGAACTCCACCCGGGTCTCCACCACCATCAGCGGCGCCTTTCGCCTCCCTCTCCGCCGCCCGCTCAGCAGCTTCTCAACCGACACAGCCCCCGTCATCACATCGTGCACGCTCTTCACGAACGCCTCGTGCTCGGAGGCATTCATCTCCAGCGTCCGAAAGCTGTCCGTAAACCGGAACGTATCCACGACCACGCCCTGCCGATTCGAAAACGCATCCGCCGTTACGATATTCATTCCCCACGCCGCGAGCACTCCGGCCATCGTCGCAAACAGCTGTGGCCGGTCGCGCGTCACCAGCGTCAGCTCGCTCACTGTAGTCGCATACCGAAAATCAAGCTGTACCGGGTCGCTCGCGAAACCCGTCGCCATCTTGAAGTGCGTTCGTACCTGCTCTGGAGTCCGGGTCAGTACGTAGCGCTCCGGAAAGCCCTCCAGGTACTCCAGCACCCCGGCTTTCTGGCCAGGCAGCAGCGCCACCACACGATGCACCAGCTCGCTCTCCTCCTGAGCACCTAACCGCTCCTCATCCACGCTGCGGTCCAGATAATTCGCCGTCGCAATAAAGAGCCGCCAGAGATTCTCAGCCTTCCACGGCGTCAACGCATCCGGATGGACTGCATTGATATCCGCATACGTAAACAACGTCAGCATCCGGAGAGCTTCAGGCGTCTGCATCTTCCCCGCAAACGCCTGCACCGTCTCTTCATCAAAAATATCTCTCCGCAGCGCAGCCGACATCTCCAGGTGATTCGCGATCAAGTTCACCACCAGCCCGCTCTCATACGTATCCAGATTCAGGCGCTCCAGGACACTCTCAGCCATCCGCGCACTCTCCCGCGTATGATCGCCCGTGCTTCGTCCTTTGCCGGTGTCATGCAGCAACGCAGCAAGGTACAGCAGTTCAGGGTGCGGCAGCTCCCGCAGTACTCCACCAAACCGCGTCGCCCACTCCGCCATCCCACCCGACTGTGCGCTCTCCAATCCATGGAGCGTATCGATCAGCACAAACGTGTGTTCATCGACCGTGTATCGGTGATACGCATCCCGAATCACCAGCGCATCGATCCCGTGGAACTCAGGGATCAGCAGCTCCAGCACGCCCAGAGCATGCATCGACCGCAGCGCATCGCCGGCATAAGCCCCCTTCAAGATCCCTTGCAGATGATGCCACAGCGCCGGCCCCTCCTCGAGTTGCGCCGACAGCAACGGCAGCCCCTGCGACAAGCGCTCTTCCGCATCTCCCCCCAGCGTCACCCCCGTACGCGCCATCGCCGCAAACACCTGCAGCACTACATCCGGATCCTCCGCCGGATCATGACCGAACTCAGCCGAAGTCTCAAGCACCACCCGGCCGCGCTCCAGGCGGAACCCATGCTGCACCACCTCCGGCTTCCGATCGCGTTTCAATCCAAGCAGCCGGGACGCGGTGACCGCTGGCACCTCATCAAGCATCTGCGTCACCCGGCGCTCCACGCTGCGCGCATGTCGAAAATAGAGCCGCATCCAATACGCCGCATCCGCCTTCTTCGGCTTGCGACCCGTCATTCCCACAGCGGTCTCAGCCGCAGCATCCTGAGCCTGCCAATCCAGCGTGTTGTCGTCCCGTTCGTGCCGATAGTGCAGAAAACATCGCACCAGCCAAAGAAAATCCACCGCCTTACGAAACTCCTTGGCGTCGGCGACCGGCCCGCCATCGGCCTCGACGCCGCCCTTCTTCTGTGCCAACGCTGCGGCCGCTCCCAGCTTCGTCATCCAACCGCACACGTGCACATCCCGCAGTCCACCTGGGCAGTCTTTGATGTTCGGCTCCAGGTGAAACAGCGTATCTCCGTACTTCGCATGGCGCGCCCGAGTCAGCTCCAACAGACGAACCGACAAGGCCTTGTGCTCGCGCTGCAGCAGCTTCGGCGCACTCTGTTCCGACAGCTTGTCATAGAGCGTTGCATCTCCGGTCACCCAGCGATGGTCCATCAACGACAAGGCAAACTCGGCATTCTCGGCATCGAACTTCTCACACTCCGCCAGCTTCCGCGTCGCAGGAGAAACTCGAATCCCGCAGTCCCACATCTCCTGGTTCACGCGCCGAATTGCGTCTTTGACATCCTTCTCAGCCAGCTTCCCATCCAGCAGGAAAAGCACGTCCACGTCCGAGTAAGGAAACAGTTCGCTTCGCCCATACCCGCCAATCGCTACCACAGAGATCCCATTGCTCAACCGCGAATCGCGCTCAACTGCCTGCGCCCACAAACCGCGCACCAACTCGTCCAACGCCGCAGCCCGAGCTGCAATCGTCACTGCCCCTGAAGCACCACCCGCCTCAAACGCGCCACGAATCTCCAGCATCTTCCGCTGGTAGACCCCGCGCCCTAAACTTCCTGGGTATTCAGTTCCCTGCATGACCATTTTGCTCGAAAGAACTTTAAGCATTCCGACAGCCGTGCCCATCCCCACACGGCCAAGGCGCCAACCACATTCATCTGGCCCGAATTACTTAGAGCGCGATCTCTCCACGCTCATCGTTACGAATTCGAATCGCCTCATCGATCTTCGAAATGAAGATCTTCCCATCCCCAATCGTTCCCGTCCGAGCCGCGCTGGTAATCGCCAGAATCGCCTTATCCAGCATCTCGTCCGCCACCACCACCTCGAGCTTCACCTTCGGCAGCAGATCCACCGAGTACTCGCGCCCGCGGTAGAACTCCGTGTGCCCCTTCTGCCGCCCGTGCCCCCGAGCCTCGGTGATCGTCATCCCTTCAACGCCAATCTCCACCAGCGCATCCTTCACCGCGTCCAGCTTCGACGGTTGAATCACCGCTTCAATCTTCTGCATATCTGTATCTTCCTCTCGAGCCGATCGTTCTACCGCCGAAAACTTTAGTGCGCCCAATCGTATCCTTCTTCGCCATGCTGCGAAAGATCGAGTCCCTCGCGCTCTGCATCTTCACTCACTCTAAGCCCGATCAGTTTATCGACGATAAACAGAATCACCAGCGTTCCCACAATCGAAAGACTCCAGGCAATGGCCACGCCAACCAGCTGGTTCAGCAACTGGTGTCCATTTCCTTCGAGAAGCCCCGTCGCCTTACCAACTCCAAAGATCGGATTGATCACGCTGTTGGCAAAGACTCCGGTCAGAATGGCGCCTATCGTCCCGCCCGCACCATGCACGCCGAACGCATCCAGTGAATCGTCATAACCAAACACTGCCTTCACCTTTACCACCATCAGGTAACAGAACACCCCGGCGATCAGTCCAATCCACAACGCTGACATAGGCGTCACAAAACCCGAAGCCGGTGTAATCGCGACCAACCCCGCCACCGCGCCCGAGATCGCTCCCAACGCGGAAGGCTTACCCTGCCGAATCCACTCCGCCACGCTCCAACCGATTGCCGCAGCAGCCGCGCCGAAGTGCGTCGCCACAAACGCTGAAGTCGCCAGCGTCCCCGAGCTCAGCGCCGAACCGGCATTGAACCCAAACCAACCCACCCACAGCAGACAAGCTCCAATGAAACTCAGCACCACCGAGTGCGGAGGCATTGGCACCTTCGGATACCCCAACCTCTTACCTAGGTAGAGCGCCGTCACCAACGCCGAGACCCCCGAAGTCACATGAACCACCGTCCCGCCTGCAAAGTCCAGGCAAGGAAACTTTCCACCCAGCGAAGCATTCAGAAACCCACCCTTGCCCCAGACCATATGCGCCATCGGGCTATAAACGATCAGCGCCCACAACATCATGAACACCAGCATCGCTGAAAACTTCATCCGCTCCGCAAACGCGCCCGTAATCAACGCCGGCGTGATAATCGCAAACATCAGCTGATACACCATGAACGTCTGCAGCGGAATCGTCGCCGCATACTTCACATCCGGGGCCAGCCCCACACCCTTCAAAAACACATTGTGCAACCCGCCGATAAACGCATTTCCCTCGCCAAATGCCAGCGAATACGTCACAAACGCCCAAAGCACCGTAATCACAGCCATCATCGCAAAGGTCTGCATCATCGTGCCGAGAATATTCTTCTTTCGCACCAGACCGCCGTAGAACAGCGCCAGCCCAGGCCCGCTCATCATCAACACCAGCGCTGCCGAAACCAGCATCCAGGCGTTATCCCCCGAGGTCTGCGCCGCAGCGATCAGCGCCGCATTATCGGCGTTCTGCTTCTCCAGCGCCGCAATCCGGTCCGCCTGACCCAGCGTCGCTGTTGACGCTGCAGGAGCCGCCGTCTGCGCCATCACCCGCGATCCACCCACTACCGATCCGCCGACAATCAGCGCAAACAGAAAAGCCAGAAACACCTTCGCCACTGGAAGACGCATGGTTCAATCACCCGTTTCAAAGTTAGTCATTTCAAAATAAACGAAGCCATCAGGAAGAGAAGAGATACGCCGTCAATTCGCCACGCTGGCAACCTACGACCCAATCTTCAAACGTCAAAGAAGCGAAGCACCTCTGCACCGCTCCGGTTCGCTTTACTCTACACAAGGCGGCGCGCATCACAAAGCAAGAAATTCATCCGCTGCGCTACCCTGCACTCACCACCCTTCGAAAGGCGCTCACCATGTCGACCGCAACTCTTCACCGCTGGAATGAAATAGAACCCGAACAACTCAATCCCCTCCTCACCCGCCAGTTTGTCACCGGAACCCTCGCCATGTTCGCCCGCGTTGTGCTCGCCAAAGGCTGCATCGTCCCGCGTCACTCCCATCCCAACGAGCAGATAACCTTCATCACCGAAGGAGCACTCCGCTTCGACTACGACGACGGCACCTCGCACACCGTCAAAGCAGGCGAGGTCCTCGTCATCCCCGGCAACCTCCCCCACTGCGCCACCGCCCTTGAAGACACCATCGACTTCGACATCTTCGCCCCACCCCGTCAGGACTGGATCGACAAAGACGACAGCTACCTCCGCTAGTCAATCCTTGTCCTCGCGTTGCTCAGCCCGAGCAACGCGAGGCCCCCATACTCTCTTTCCAACCCAGACAAGGTACACGCCCCACGAAGTGGGCGCCCCGCGCGCAGCGGGCCCGTCCGGCAGGACATAAGTTTCAGCAAACCATACCTGCTTCGACAGCACACCCACCCATCCCGTACCCTTGCATCAGCAACTAAGGCCGCGCCGGAGACTTCATGAAGCACCTGGTCCAAAAGCAACTCGCTCAGTCCATCGCTACACTGCAAGCCGTCCTCGCCGATGAAATCATCTCCGACACCCTCGTCTCCATCGCCAAACTTACCGCCGAAGCCATGCAATCCGGCCACAAGCTCCTCGTTGCCGGCAACGGTGGCTCCGCAGCCGACGCCCAGCATCTCGTAGCCGAGTTCGTCGTCCGCCTCACCGTCAATCGCCCCGCCCTCCGCGCCATCGCCCTCACCACCGACACCTCCATCCTCACCGCGGCCGGCAACGACTACGGCTTCGACCATCTCTTCTCCCGCCAGCTTGAAGCCCTCGCCCAACCCGGCGACGTCTTCCTCGCCATCTCCACCTCCGGCAACTCGAAGAACATCCTCCGCGCCATCACCCAGGCCAAACTCATCGGCATCCCCACCATCGGCTTCACCGGCGCAGGCGGAGGAAAGATGCGCCCCCTCTGCGACTACAGCATCGTCATCCCCTCCAACATCACCCAGAACATCCAGGAGTCCCACCTCGCCCTCGAGCACATCTTCTGCATGCTCGTCGAGCGCTTCGCCTTCGGCCACGACCTCGACCACAAGCACCAGATCCTCAGCGAATAGTTCTACTTCAGATCCCGCTTTAGCCGCGTCAGCAACTCCACCGAAGGCCGCGCAAACCGGCTGATCCACCGGTCGTAGATCTCCTGCACCGGAACCACATTCAAATAGTTCCATCGCACCCGCCCCTCCCTCTTCGCAATCACCAGCCCAGCCCCCTCTAGCACCCCAAGGTGCTGCATCACCGTGCACCGATCGACCTTTTTGAAGTGCGCGCAGAGCTCCCCCGTCGTCCTCGGCTCATCCCGCAGCAGATCCAGAATCTCCCGCCGCCGGTCATCGGCCAGCGCCTTGAACACCGCGCCCTGAGAATCTTTTCTTGACATGTTATAAAAACATAACATATAAATATCGCCAATCCATCGCGAGGTGAACCAGCCCATGCAACTCAAATTTCAAGTCCAGACCAAAATTCAAAAGCCCATCGCCGAGGTCTTTGACGCCGTCTACAATCCCACAAAACTCAGCGCCTACTTCACCACCGGCGGAGCCAACGGCCCCCTAGACGAAGGCACCAGCGTCCTCTGGCACTTCGCCGACTTCCCCGGCGATGTCCCCGTCTCCGTAAAAAAGTTGTCCCCGGCAAACAGATCATCCTCGAGTGGGACGCCCACGAGAAGGTCGATCTTCTCCTCAACAAGCTGCCGCCCTCCGCCGGTTACAAAACCACCATCGAACTAGCCTTCGAGCAGCTTGACCCCACCAACACCCTCGTCCGCATCATCGAATCCGGCTGGCGCGAGACGCAGGCAGGCCTCGACGGCTCCTATGAAAACTGCCAGGGCTGGACCCAGATGAGCTGCGCCCTCAAAGCCTTCCTCGAATACGGCATCAACCTCCGCAAGGGCGCGTACTAAATCTCGCCAAATGATGAAGGCGATTCACTCGAAAAAGCTGCCTACTGCGGACCGCGCTCCATCGCCTTCACCGCCTCTTCCGTAGTCGGGACCGCATGTGCAATGAACGCATAATTAATGAGTGCCGCCGTATAGCCATAGCCCCACTCCGGGTGCTTTGGCCCCGCTGTCGCGTCTTTCACCACGGCGACCTCGAAGCCTTGTTCGACCAGCTCGCGAAGGTGAGATTCGACGCACATGTTGGCCAGCATTCCACCAAGAATAATCTTGCTGATCCTTCGTTTGCGTAGCTGCAGAACGAGGTCATTGCTCTCCGGCCCCCACACTCGGTGCGGTGAAACTACGATAGTTTTGCCATCCTCGATATATGGCTTGAATCGCTCCAGCCAGTCTGCACCCGATCCTTCAAAGCCATCGAGAGTCAAGACCCCTTTGCGACCGAACTCGTTATGAACGACCTCGTCGGTTTCAAGAGGGCCGTTGAACTTCCACCCTTTGTCAGTCGGATAAAAATAATGAGGAGAGATGAAAACCTCGTATCCATAGGCCTTCGCGGCCTTGAAGATGCGCTCCATGTTCTCAATCGTGTTGTTTTCCTTAAGGCTCTCGTGGAGCAGCGGCCAACTCAGGCCCTTCTCACTCAACACGTCATTCTGAGGATCGATAAAGACTACTGCGGTGTCGTTCTTGTCGAAGTTCATAGACCTCCTTTTTCAATGAGAGATATCGTTCGGACGCCACATTACGCTTTATCGGGTCATGTGACGATGAAAAGCATCGCATTCGGCAGTAGCCCGGCTAACCGTCAATCAACCAATCGGCCAGACACCGAACTCTACCTTCCCTCTGCCAATAACTCCTCCACGTCCTTCTTGAAATCTCCCTGCCTCACCGCCCCAACATAAGTCTTCGCCACCCGCCCCTGCCGATCAACCAACACCGTCGTCGGCACACCCGCCATCCCGTAGACCATCTGCGATCCCGGCTCCGGGAGCGCCACCGGATACGGCACATGAAACTCCTCCACAAACTTCTTCACCTTTGCCGTTCCACCTTCATCGACGGCCACTCCCACCACCGCCAGTCCCTGCGGCCCCATCTCCTTCGACAATCGAATCAACCCCGGCGTCTCCTCCCAGCAGGGCCCGCACCAACTCGCCCAATAGTTCACCAGCACCACCTGGCCCCGATGCTCCGCCATTCGCCACGTGCCGCCATCGAGCTGTGTCATCACCAGCTCCGGCATCGCCTTCCTATCGACCATTGATGCGATTCCGCCCGACTTCCCCGTGGCAAAGTACCACGCCCAACTCAGCACGGCGAACGCAATCAGTCCAGCCCCATATTGTATCCACTTCGACCGCATCATCCACCGCCCTCCACCAACCTAACTCTTTCCTCCGTCCCCCGAGCTATGTACAGTGTGAGAGATGCTGCAGGACCAAAAGCCAGAAGGGACGAACACCATCATTCCCACCCACCGCCGTACCACCCTGCTCAAAACAATAACCCTCGCGGCTCTGCTTCTCACGGCAATCCCCGCCGTTCCCTACTCTGTGCAGACCCATCAGGAGATCATCGACCTGGCCTGGAAGCAGTCCATCCGGCCGCTCCTGCTCAGAAAATTCCCCACCCTCACCGATGCCCAGCTCCAGGAGGCCCACGCCTACGCCTACGGTGGCAGCGCCATCCAGGACTTCGGCTACTATCCCTTCGGCAACGCCTTCTTCTCCGACCTCACCCACTACGTCCGCTCCGGCGACTTCGTCCTCTCTCTGATCCACAACGCCAACACGCCCGATGAAGTGGCTTTCGCCATCGGCTCTCTCTCCCACTACATCGGCGACAACATCGGCCACAAGTACGCCGTCAACGAATCTGTCCCCATCGAGTTCCCCAAGCTCGAGCAGAGATACGGTCGCTCGGTAAACTACGCCGAGAATCCCCACGCCCACGTCCAGACAGAGTTCGCCTTCGACATCAACCAGCTGAGCAAGGCGCGCTTTGCGCCCTCCGCCTACACCAAGTTCGTCGGCCTCGAGGTTCCCATCGTCCTTCTCCGCAAGGCGTTCTTCGAGACCTACGGCCTCCGCCTCCCTGACATCATCGGCAGCAAACAAACCTCCATCCGCGTCTACCGCTACGCCGTCCGCCGCTTCCTTCCCAACATCGCCCGCGCCGAAACCATCCTCCACAAAAAGAACTTCCCTGACGATCTCCCCAGCCCCGATCTCGACGCCCTCACCGTGGACCTCCGCCAGGCCGCGACCGACAACAACTGGGAGGCCTACCGCAAAAAGCCCGGCGTCCGCAGCCATCTCTATGCAGGCTTCATCTACATCCTGCCCAAGTTCGGGGTCTTCAAGCTCCTCGCTATCAAAGGCCCCAATCAACAGACCGAAGACCTCTACATCAAGAGCGTGAACCGATCCATCAAGGCCATGCGTCTCGTCCTCACCAACTACGACACCATCGATCACTACATCGCCAACCGCGACCTCGATACCGGCGAAGTCATTCGACCCGGTGGCTACCGCCTCACCGACATCACCTACGCAAAGCTTCTAGCCATGATCACCAAGAACCCCGACAACGTCGTTCCCTTCCAGGTCAAACACGACCTCATCGCCTACTACGCCGACCCGCAATCCCCCATCGAGACAAAAAAGGACCCGGAGAAGTGGGCTGCAGTCCAGGCCAATCTAAAGACACTCGACACCATGAAGACCATCGGCGTGCTCGATCCCGTCCCCGATGGAATCCTGGACGCAGACTAGCCTGCACAAGCGGCTTATCAAGAAGCAGGTACCTCCTATTCTCCCGATCGCGTCATTTGATAATCGGCAACAAAGCTGCCAGCTGCACACTCACCAGCAGACTCAACCGGTTATCGACCTGATAGAACTTCGCGGTCTGCTTCGCTCCGATCGCCTTCTCGAACTTCGACACGTAACTCTTTCGCAGCTTCAGGCTGTCCTCATCGAACTTCAACACCCGCTCGATATAAGACTGCGCCTGGGTGTCGTCTAAATGGTCATAGTTCGCCGCATAGTCTTTGATCAACGACACCCGCTGATCCCCGATGACCTGCTGATCATGCGCGTAGTTGCGGTACACCGGCCAGAAGGCCTTCGATTGGTCGTCCGTAAACTGCATACTGCGAGTGATAATCTCAGTCTTATCCGCCTGAATATCCTGCCGCAAAACCGCAATATCATCCTCCGTCGTCGGCCGTCCTGTGTTCGCATCGGCGGGAGCCTGGCCCAGCGCACTCAACGTTCCCAAAACAACCGTACCTATCAACAGCCCTTTCATAAGCTTCATCGCACTCTCCTTCGCTCTCTTTTGTCCCCTTGGTTGAATAAGCGTACGCCGACTCGCGCACCCGCTGACACATCGAAAAACCTGAACCACTCTCAGTTACAAACGCTCCCACAACTCTCTCATCCCTCTCAGCTGCATCCAACTAGTAAAAGTGACAGGAGAAGCGATGAAAATCGTTCAATGCAAGCCCGCCTCAACCGCACTCGCCGCCGCCGCACTTAGCCTTCTAACTATTGCCCCTCTCGTCTTTACGGGATGCAACAACACCGGGAAAGCCGCCGCGACCCCCGCCAACTTCACCACCGGCATCAACAACCACTACCTCGACCATCCCGAGTGCCTCTTCACCGACACACGCTTTCCCTTTGAGACCAGCGACCCTGAAAAAACAAAGCAGATGGACACCCTCGTCAAAAATCTTCTCCTCGAGAAGTCCGTCGAGACCAGCATCCACGTCAGCCGCTACACAGTAGCCCCTGCCGGAACCCGCTACGCCCCGCGCTTCTGCTACGGCCACCGCGAAGTCACCAGCATCGGCAGCTTCACCCCCGTCGCAGTCGCCAACGGCTTCAAAGAGACCACAGTCACCTACAGCTACACCATGAAAGAAGTCCCCGTCTGGGCGGAGAGTCACGACGTTCAGGCCGCCTTCCCTGCCATGGCCCATGCCACCACCAGCCAGGCCACCGCCACCATCACCCTCGCCCAAAGCCCAGTAGGCTGGCAGGTCCCCGACTAGCCCGACCAACGGGAGGACCCAAGCACATTACCGCACCAAGACAAGGTATACCCGTCACGAAGTGACCGCGCCACGCGCAGTGGGCCCGTCCGGCAGGACAAGTCTCTTCGGTGTCCAGCCCTCTCCCGCTACAATCCTCCCCAGAGGAACCAATGTCGAAATCCCGCCGCGAATTCCTGACCCAAAGCACCCTCACCCTGCTCGCCTCCGCCTCCGCCTCCGCCTCCGCACTCGCCCAAACCCCCTCCACCCCAACCACTCCCGGCGCACCACCAGCCTTCGGCACCTCGCCCTCTGTAGGCCCCGAGGTCTCCCCCGCCACCTTCGCCGAAGCCGAAAAGCTCGTCCAGTTCCCTCTCACCGAAAAAGACCGAGCCCAGGCCGCCGGCAACTGGCGAGCCGCCATGGCTCCTCTCTACGAGCGCCGCACCGGTCCACGCAAAGTGGCCATCGCCGACACCACCGCACCGTACTCCCTCGTCAACTCCATCCTCCCCGGCCAGCCCACCCTCCCCACAAAAAACGAGTTCCTCCGCACCCAATCCGACGCCCCACTCCCCACCACCGACGAAGCCATCGCCTTCGCCCCCGTCCACCAGCTCTCCCGCTGGATCGAGACTCGCAAGCTCACCAGCACGCGCCTCACCGAGATCTATCTCGCGCGCATCGAACGCCTCAATCCCAAGATCAACTGCATCATCACCCTCACCCGCGATCACGCCCTCGCGCAAGCCAAAGCCGCCGACGCTGAAATCGCCGCCGGCCACTATCGCGGCCCACTCCACGGCATCCCATGGGGTGCAAAGGACCTCCTCGACACCGCCAACATCGCCACCACCTGGGGAGCCGAGCCCTTCCAGCACCGCATCCCCACCGCCGACGCCACCGTCACCGAACGCCTCAACGCAGCTGGAGCCGTCCTCATCGCCAAGCTCTCCCTCGGCGCTCTCGCCCTCAACGACGTCTGGTTCGGCGGCCAAACCATGAACCCCTGGCTCCTCGAAGAAGGCTCCTCCGGCTCCAGCGCAGGTCCCGGAGCCGCCACCGCCGCAGGCCTCGTAGCCTTCGCCATCGGCTCTGAAACCGGAGGCAGCATCGTCAGCCCCTCCATGCGTTGCGGAGTCACCGGCCTTCGCCCCACCTACGGCCGCGTCCCCCGCACCGGAGCCATGACCCTCTGCTGGTCCCTCGACAAACTCGGCCCCATGGCCCGCAGCGTCGAAGACACCATGCTCGTCCTCAACACCATCACCGGCCCCGACGGCAAAGACGTAGCCTGCGTCCCCAGCAAACTAGACTTCGACGCAACCGCCCCAATAAAAAATCTAAAAATCGGCTACTTCCCCCAGTGGATGAAAGAAGCCCCCGCCACCGACGTAGACCGCGCCGCCCTCGCCGCCATCTCCACCCTCGGCATGACCCCCGTCGAAGTCACACTCCCCGACTGGCCCTACGACAACCTCGACCTCATCCTCTTCGCCGAAGCCGCCGCCGCCTTCGAAGAGATCACCCTCAACCATCAGCTCGACCAGCTCAAAGCCCAGGTCCCCGACGCCTGGCCCAACACCTTCCGCCAGTCCCGCTTTCTCTCCGCAGTCGACTACGTCCAGGCCGACCGCCTCCGCCGCATGGTCGCCCTCGAGATGGCCCGCATCTTCAGCTCTGGCCCCAACGCACCGGACCTCCTCCTAGTCCCCTCCCTCCGCGACGAGATCCTCACCATCACCAACTTCACCGGCCATCCCTCCCTCACTCTCCGCGCCGGATTCGTCGAAGTCTCCGAGGCCCGCAGCGACTGGGCACCCGACCCCGCCAAGCCCCTCCCCAAGTTCAACCCACCCCGCCGCGTCCCACACGGAGTCACCCTCATCGGCCGCCTCTTCGACGAGGGCACCATCGCCCGAGCTGGCCTGGCCCTCGAGCGCCACTTCAACGTAGCCCACGAAAACCCACCCGGCTTCTAACCAGACACCGCAAAGGGCTTCATTTTTCTCTCCATGGAAAACGAGACCGGAATCACCAACGTCATCATCACACCCGACCCTTTACGCCGCGAGCGCCTCTCCCCGCGGAGCCGCTAACACACAGCCCAGCCATCGATATCAAGCTGCCGCCAAAAACAAATAAATAGAGGGAGGAGGTAATCACTTGATTACGTCCAACCAATTAAATACTCTCCGCGCACGAGAGATAGCCGATAACAAGGACACACTGTTCGCAAACCTAGGGCCGGGGGTTCGGATATGTCATCTACCAACTACTTCGACGAGCTGTATGGGGTCACCGAAGAACGTGCGCTGAACTTCTGGGCCTCCCATCTCCACGAAGCGATAGGAAGTGAGCAGTGGTCCCAGATCTCAGACTCGACCGGAGTCTATCTCGCAAGCGTGCTTGGTCACTTCTGCCTCCAGTCGGTCGACCGAACCGAGCTCCTCTCTTCTGACTACAACCCCGGCGATCACGAATTTCGCCAGTTCGCGGACCTCACCCAGATCGCCGAGCTCATGATGCGACAGCTAACCAGCGCGAAGAACCCGCTATGGATGGAATCAGCCGGCGCACACATTCTTCTCTACGCCGGATTCTTTCAAACCCAGAACAAGCACCGCCACAACATCAACTTCTACTCGGCCATGGGCAAAGAGTGCTATCTCATGGCAGCCGTCGGAAAGAGAGAGAAGATGATGAAACGCGTAGCCACAGGATTCAATCAGTACCTCACCCATCTCGCCGACCTGCATCAACACCTCCGCGAAAGCCGATACCTGATAAGAATGGATAACTGAATTTACTGGCGCCCGGGTCTCAGAGCACCTCACAGCTGTCGATAATCTCGCCATGGCGAAGCGAAGCCCAGACCCGAAGCAGCTCGTAACCTGGGCCATCGCAGGCGCAGTGATAGCAGCGAGCACATGGTTCCTGTCCTTCGTACATATCCCACGCCTGACTGCAAACGGGGAAGGTTTCTGGGCTGTCCTGTGGACTGATCGTCTGCGATTCGCATACTTCGCGCCATTTGCCATCGGATTAGCTCTCTCCCTCTGGGCAGAACACCGATTCAAGCGTGGCCTCAAGGGTGAAATCTGGAGCGAGGCTGAACTCGAACCGGTGCGCGTGCTGGTCGCCAAGCCACTTTGGAGTTGGACCAGCTGGCTCCTGATCGGCGTTGCAGCAGTCGCCGTAATTCTCAGTGCCCGTACATCCGGTACCGGCCACATCGCTTTGCTCTACTTACTTCTTTATCCCATCCAAACCGCGGCGCGGATACGGCAGTTGGTGACGCCGAAGGTAACGTCGGCCGGCGGCCTCAAAGACTGGCAGAACGTTAAACCAATCCACTCCGATCACTGGGGCGAGCAGCCCCTTCATCCCTCCGAATAGACGATCCCTCCCGACGCCATTGAGGCACCACCCCCGCCTCGCCCTTCGCACTCATCCCGTGAAACAATAGAGCTCGCGCCAATTGGCGAATTCAGGGGTACCACGTTTGCTGCGATCTGCTTTCATTGCTCTCTCTCAAAACAAGTCTTTGCGCTCCTTCTCAGAGCGCTCCACCGTAGGCAAAAAGATGTCCGGCCGCTTCGTCGCCGGCATGTCCGTCGAGGAAGCCCTCGCCGCCTGCCAGCGTGTCAACAAAGAAGGCATCGCCGTCAGCCTCGACTCCCTCGGCGAATCCGTCACCACCGAAGCCGAAGCCCGCAAGTCCGCCGACATCTACCACCAGCTCCTCGACGCCATTCACACCCGCGGCCTCAACGCCAACGTCAGCGTCAAACTCTCTCAGGTCGGCATGGACTTCGACCCCGCCCTCACCGAGCGCATCGTAGGCGAGATGGTCGAGCACGCCGCCCACGTCCAATCCTTCGTCCGTATCGACATGGAAGGCTCCCCCTACACCGAAGCCACCATCGTCATGACCGAGCACCTCGCCGCAAAATTCCCCGGAGCCGTCGGCACCGTCCTCCAGGCCTATCTCTTCCGCACCGAAGCCGACACCGAACGCCTCCTCAACGAAAACATCCGCATCCGCCTCTGCAAGGGAGCCTACAAGGAAGGCCCCGAGATCGCCTTCCCCGCCAAATCAGACGTCGACGCCAACTACGTCAAACTCATGAAACGCATGGTCACCTTCTCCAGCTCAACCACCGGCAAAGGTGTCTTCTGCGGCATCGCCACCCACGACGAAGCCATCGTCGAGCAGATGCAAACCTTCGTCCGTGAGCACAACATCGACAAGTCGGCCTTCGAGTTCCAGATGCTCTACGGCGTCCGTCGCGACCTCCAGCGCCGTCTCGCCGCCGAAGGCTTCGGCGTCCGCGTCTACGTCCCCTTCGGCCCCGAGTGGTACCCCTATTTCATGCGCCGCCTGGCAGAGCGTCCCGCCAACGTAATCTTCTTAGCCAAAAACTTCTTCAAAAACTAGCCTCTTTCTCAGCCGACCAACGGGAGGCCCCAAGCACTTCACTCACCAAGACCGGTACACAAGTCACGAAGTGACCGCCCCACGCGCAGTGGGCCCGTCCGGCAGGACAAAAGCCGTAGCTATCGAAAACAGGAGCCCCGCCTTGTCAGCAATCAATCGGCGTCAGTTCACCTACGGCGT
Organism: Tunturibacter gelidoferens; assembly: GCF_040358255.1. Lineage (NCBI taxonomy): Bacteria > Pseudomonadati > Acidobacteriota > Terriglobia > Terriglobales > Acidobacteriaceae > Tunturiibacter > Tunturiibacter gelidiferens. Next base: position 3,230,981 of record NZ_CP132938.1, on the reverse strand, counting down.
AATCGCAGCAGCTGGATCGATCCCAAGCGCAACTCAGTTGATCGCGCAAACACAGGCGAAGCCCCACAAGCCGATGCTCCAGCTCCAGCAGGAGTTCCTCGACCTACGATTCGGCATGTACATCCACCTCAACATGGCCACCTTCGAGCAGCGCGAGTGGGGAGACCCCAAAGCCTCACCTCAACTCTTCAACCCCGCGCATCTCGACACCGATCAGTGGGCGCAGGCAGCTCGTTCGGCCGGAATGACCTACGGGTGTCTTTCGACCAAGCATCACGACGGCTTCTGCCTCTGGCCCACCGCAACCACCAGCCCAAGCGTCAAAGACGCTCCCTTCCAACACGACATCGTCCGCGCCTACGTGGACTCGTTCCGTCGTCACGGCCTCAAGGTCTGCCTCTACCTCTCCATCTTCGATCTTCGCGCCGACATCCGCCCATATCAGATCACTCCCCGCAAAGTCGAGTTGATCAAAGCACAACTGACCGAGCTCCTCACCAACTACGGCGAGATCACAGCCATGATCTTCGACGGCTGGAACGCCCCCTGGACGCGCATCACCTACGACCAGCTTCCCTTCCGCGAAATCTACGATCACGTCAAACATCTCCAGCCCAACTGCCTCGTCACCGACTACAACGCCAGCCAGTATCCAGGCTCCGCGCTCTACTACACCGACATCCGCCAATACGAGCAACACGCCGGGCAGAAGATTCCCGCCGACAGCCTCGTCCCCTCACAATCCGCCACGACCCTGCAAAGCGAATGGTTCTGGAAGCGCGACTACCCCACGCAGGAACTTCGTTCCGCCCGGCAGATCGTGAACGACTGGCTCATCCCGTTCAACGAGCAGCACTGCAATCTCATCCTCAACGTCGCGCCCAACACAGACGGCCGATTCGACGACAACGCAATCAAGCGCCTCGCGGAGATTGGCCAACTCTGGAAGCACCCCGGCACCGCGCCCCGCCTGCAACCGTCGGTGGCCATCACGACCCCCAACCTCGCCTTCGCCAAGCCATCCTTCGCAAGCAGCAGCCCCGACACCATCGGACCCGACCTCGCAAACGATAACAAGTTCGACAGCTTTTGGATCTGCGACCAGGGGGTTTGCGACCAGCACCAGAACTCGTCCTGGCTCGAGATCGCATTCGAAAGACCGACCGCGTTCAACACGATCTCCATCGTCGAACCTCGTTACCTCCAGCAGTACGGACCAGACAGCAGAATCGCCTCCTACCGTCTGCAACTCTGGAACAACGGAACGGGCAATGAAACGGGCAACGGAAGGTGGACCGACATCCTAAACGGTCGAACCCCCTCCACCTTCCAGCTCCACCAATTTCGCCGGGTCACCGCGCAACGCGTTCGCCTCACCCTCGAAGGCATCGGCCGCCCTCCCGGCATAGCCGAATTCGGAGTCTACAACGAACCCATCACAACCTGAACCGCACCTAGGCGGGCCATCCGAAAATAAAGTTCAAAAACTTGGCGTATTTTTCATCGCCAAAAAAACGACATCTTTCCCACCACGTTTACCACGCAATCCACCACGTTCTCACCACCAAAAAACCACGTCCAGCCACCACGTTTTTCCAAAATACCCTCAAAAACCTCAGCAAAAACAGCAAAACCCCGGGTCTCCCCGGGGTCAAACTTTTTTCTAAAAACAATCGCAAAATCAGCGCGAAGCAGACTGAGTCGGAACCAGTTCCTCAAGCAGCCGCTCCACCAGCTCAGTAACTTCCTTCACCAGCGCCTCATGCGCCGGCGGATTCGCCGGCCCGGCAAACCCCGCATGGACCTCCCTCACCCGCCCATCTCTTCCCAGAAAAAACGAAGTAGGCCAGCAGTTCAAGTTCACCCCCTGCGGAATCTTCTCGTTCAACTGCTCCGTCTCACCCGCCACCAGAACCGTGTAAGTAAGCCCATATTTCTCAATAAAAGCACGCAATCTCGTCGGATCTTTCAACTGGTCCGCCTCTTCAAACGACAGGTTCACAATCTCCAATCCCCGGTTATGAAACTGCTTATAAAGGCTCTCGAGCATAGGCGCTTCATCGTGGCAGTTAGGGCACCACGACCCGCCAATCGCAACGATCACAACCTTCCCATCAAACTGCGGATCGGTATTAGAAACCAACTTCCCGCTAAGATCCGGAAAGCTGAATGCAAACCGCGCAGACGGGTCTTTCACCGTAGTCTGCTGCGTAGGATCCGTCATCCCGGGAAGCGCCGCAGCCCGCGCCTGTGCAGGCCTGCGAGCGACAAGATTCTGCTGCTCATTCACATCCGCCCGCAGCATATTCGAAACCAGCAACGTCCCATCCGTCTGCGGAGCCACGCTATAAAGCGCAGGCCCAGCAGCAGTGAAGTGCCCAATCACATACTCGTGCCCTGTCCAGCCTCCATAAAGAGCGCCAGTATCTCCATCGATGCGCTGAATCACCGCCTTCACCTGGTTCGATTGAGCAGCAGGTTCAATGCGAAGCTGCCACGCCGACTCGCCCTTGGACGATTTAACCTCGACCTCCCAATCCCCGTGAATATCCTGGTCCCCCGCTCCAACCGCGCCAGCAGCCGCCCCATGCAAACTCAAACTGACCGGATAGCGTGTAGCAATCGTGCCGAACGTCCCCGTCAAGTGACCATCAGCTACCGTCGCGTCAAGCGTCCTCGCGTAGTAGTTGAACGTGACCACCAGATGATTGCCAACATAACTGACGCCAGACGCGGGGCTGCGTTCCGGGCCGTTGAGCAGAGCCGCCTGAAGACCATTACCGCTACCGGTAATTTCGAGACGAACAGGAACCTGCTGTCCGTGGACCGTAGCATCGCCCACCCACGGACCGACGATTGCACCTTGCTTCGAACCCTGAGCGACGGCAGAGACTGCGACCAGAAAAAGACTGGCGAAGAGCTTCATGGAAGATCTCGATTCTTTCTTAGATTTATGTGAGACGAGTCTAAATCGGAGTCGGCTTGAACAGCAGACCCGGAGCACAGGTGTCAGGCCAGCGGGGAGTGGCGACAACAACAGAAGCTGTGCTGCATGTGCATACCCATAGGTTAGGCCGGGCAGAGCAACCAGGTCAAGGGGCACCCCCTGCGCCTTGCGCAAAGGAACCACAATCCTTCTTCCAAAGTTGTATGGATAGTAAACCGGGACCAGCGCAGACTGTATCCACTATGGGGAGGGAGACCGTTCAGGAGATATCTCGGATCTGTTTGGACTTTGCGATCACCTCGCCGCAATCCTGATTGGCTTGATCGTCTACCTCCGGAGATAGCCTCTAGAAGCTGGGCCAAAAAGCAGACGGTGTCCCTCACCCATAGCCCTGCCCCTTCCCTGCAACAAAAATAGCCGCCTTCGGGCGGCTACCTCCTTGTAGAAAACATGCGCTACCGAATCATTTTCCGTAGGAAGTACCGTCATTTGGCCGCCGAACCGGAAGATATGGTTCGACAGCGAGAAGATTGGAGAGTGTGCTCCGCTCCTGATCTGAAAATTGCCCACGAAAGCGGTCAGAGTCGAGGATAGCCTGGCGCTGAGGTTGAGGCATCTCGCGAAGATCGCGGAAGGCCCGCGCAACGAGACGGCGACGGTCTTCAGGGAGCCCACCAAGTTGCTGCATGGCGCCGCGAACTTGCTGTCGTTGCGGCAGCGTGAGACGCTCCATCGCTTCGGTGCGGTCAAGGATTCTTCGGCGCTGCTCCGGTGACATGTTATTCAGTTGCGTCAGACGATCGCGCATGCGCTGCTGAGTCGGCGGGGGAAGATCGCGGAAGCCAGGCTCATTTTCCAAAGCACGCTGTTGTTCCGCAAGAGGAAGGTTGCTATGACGGTCCATCCACTGGGCCAGGTGTTCCTGATTCCTCTTCGGCGCTGGCGCCGGCACAGGAGGGCTTGGACGCGACTGACCAATAGGCGCACGAAGAGCCACCCCCGCTCTATGCGCAGGTCCCGGCTGGGCCAAAGCAATCATCGTCGCGGATGACAGGATCATCCCGGCAAAAACTAGTCGAGCAGAAGGCCGTAACTGAAAGAAAGATGGCATGTTTTCAACGTGTAAAAGAAATGCAGTTTCATAAGACTTTGTGTTCAGAGCAGCTTATCGTGTTCCATCTCCCTTCAATCGAATTTTCTTGAAGTCGAACATCCTGCCCGGGAGACTAGCTGCTGGGCGGGGCGGTAGAATCATCGGCCGGAGCGTCGTCCTGCAAGAGTTGATCCATCGTTTGCAGCGCTTGATCGTTCTTATCGAGGATCTGCAGGTCTTGAACCGTCGCCGAGGTCTCGGGGGTTGAGTGAGGGAATCCGGTGAAATTGGCGACAGCTCCGCCGCCCAACAAGAGAACCAACGCAAGGCCTCCAGCAAGCGCCGGGCGAAGCTGACGCCCCGTATTGAAAAGCAGACGAGACCTAAGCCGCTCGAACCAACCGGCCGGCGCAAGTGTCTGCTCTTCGCGGAGTCGCACAGCTAGCTTTTGATCGAAGTACGGGGACGGCTCTGGAGCGTGCCAGGTATCGAGCAGTGCGAAGGTAGCCTGCATCGATTGAAACTCTTGAGCGCAGGCGGGGCACGACTCAATATGGACTTGCATGTCTCGACTCGCAGGCGCGCCCGGATCCAGAAGAAGATCGACGATTGCGGATTGGCAGTCTTTACAGATCATTGTGAACCTTTCCAATTTCTTTTCGGCAGCGCGTCAAAGATGCGCGCGTAAAACTCCAGCGAACCTAAACAAAAGCCTTCAGCTTGTCGCGCAGCGTCTGGTAGGCGCGGAAGAGCAACGACTTCGTGGCGGACTCGCTCAATTTGAGAACGTCACCAATTTGCTTATAATCCATACCCTCATACTTGTGCATGAGTACAGCCATGCGTTGCCGTTCCGGAAGCGCGAGTACATGCTGGCGAATAGCATTGAGACGTTCCTGTCTCAGGAGCTTGGCTTCAACATCCGGCGTAGAGTCCGCGACATCGGGCGTTGTCCCGGTTTCGGAATCCGCCTCATCGAGATAGACGGTAGAAGCGGTCCGTTCGTGCCTGGTGTCGCGTGCATAGTTGACGCCAAGGTTGGTGGCGATCCGGTAGAGCCAGGTACTGAACCGAGCTTCGGCACGATAGGTCTCGCGCGAACGGTAGACCCTGAGGAAGACCTCCTGAGCCAGCTCTTCTGCGACCGCCTGGTTGTGAACCATGCGATACATGAAGTGAACAATGGGCTTGCGGTATTTCTGGATGAGAAAATCGAACCCGGCCATGTTTCCGGCGCGCAACTCGAGCATGATTGCGGCGTCATCCATCTGTCCAAAGTCGCCGGTCGCACGATGCGTCTCTGCAATCTGAAGGTTTTCAAAGAGTCTCGGATTGATCGCCAGCGTAGCCATATCATCCTCAACCCCATCTTTCTCGCGGGGTTGCGCCTTTTGATCAAATTTCGCCGGAATCTCCTCCGAGCCTTCTTGCTCAAGGGGATCATGGGGGTCTCGGTGACCAAAATTCGGAGAGGGAGCGGACATCTGCTGGTCGATTGTACCGTCATCGAAAGGCCGTACCCAAGTATTGCCCATAACTAATGGCTGGCTAGTTGGAATCTGGTCTTGAGAAGCGAGGAATGCTATTCTATACAAAAGCTTAGGCGAGCGGCTCGCGTAGTCAGCCGAAGCCGTTCCGGGCGCATAACTCAGCGGTAGAGTGCCACCTTCACACGGTGGAAGTCGTAGGTTCGAATCCTGCTGTGCCCACCATATAATCAACAACATAGCGACATTGGCGGAAGTGGTTTGATGCCATTTGATGCCAAACTTTACCGGCTGGCATCAACTGCGCCGGTTATACCGGCTCAAACCTACCTGCCCGCTGCTGCTCGGTTGCCGTCGACGTGAGCATCGCGTAGACCGTTCCTACCATCTGCTGCACACTCTCAGGAAGCTCCTGCATGTACTCGTTTGCTGTGGTATCTGCTCGTGAGTGCCGCAGGTGCGATTGAACATCCTTCACTGAACCCAGCTTCTGTGCCCGGGTGGCGATGGTCCGCCGGAGCACCTGAAAATTCAGCTTTTCGGAGTTCCAACGCCTCCCGAATTGGCTTCAAAACTCTGTACCGGAAGTTGGCCGGGTCCAGGAATCCGCCGTCCGCGTTCGGGAAGATCGGCGCGTCCGGAGATGGGTCTGGGCATTCCAACTTCCACTGCCTGAGCTCGGCGGCAAGTCCATCCGGCAGATGAACCTTCGTCATGCTCCCTGGAGTCTTGCCAAAGGGCCGAATCTTCCTTCGGTAGATCGTTTCGGTGATCGACAACGTATTCACGTCGTCGAAGGACTTCCAGCGAAAAGCGAAGAGTTCGCTGGGGCGAAGCGCGTCGGTCATGTCCAGCATAAGCAGGATGCGATCCCGCTTTGATGCCGCTTTCAGTACCGCTCGCAATTGCTCCCAGGTCAGAATCTGTTTGTCCTTCGGCCGGAGATTCTTGGGAATCTTCAGCGTGCGGGTCGGATCTTTGACCAGGAACTCTTGCTCAATTGCTTCATCGAAGATGGACTTGAGATAGGAGCGCGCCTGTTTCACCCGATCCTGGCAGTATGTCCTTGCCAGATGGTTCACATGCGTTTGCAGCTCAAACTTGTCGATCGAGTCCAAAGCTCTGGAACCGAACTTGGAGATCAGGTCGATCTCAATCTGAGCTGTCTTTTCCTTCGCCGTTTCTGGCCGCCAGTCTCCCTGCCTAATCGGAAAGTAGCGGTTGCGAACGAACCACTCAAAGGTGACAGATCCATCCTTCAGGATTCTGCCGTCCGCGAGTTGGCCAGTCTGCTTGGCGATCTCAGCTTTCAGCGCATCTCGCGCCTTAAGCTTCGTCATCTGCGATTTCAGGCCGAGCCGAACGCACACGCGAACGGATCGGACATCTTCGGTTGTGGCGTCGATCACGTCCTTGCGGTAGAAGCCATACCAAGCCTTGCCGCGTTGGATGATCGAGCCCGTCTGATGCGAGATGCCCATCGTTCCTCAAGTTCTGTGGGGGAAGACAGTGGGCTCTTCCATTTTAGCTGGCGCGGCGACCCATGGAAGAGACTCTTTCGCGTTCATCAATGAACGCTTCGATCCGGTTTGCCCGGTAACGAAGTGTGCCATCTCCCATGCGAATAACCGGAAGAAGTGGCTTTTTCCGCGACGAGTGGTCCCAGACCCAATCCGTACTTACGTTGAGGCGTTTTGCAACGTCATCAGCAGTCAACAGAGGCTCAACTGCAATGTCGCTTTCCCTGTGCTCCCCTGGGCGGCTTTCGGATCGTGTGAGCAGAATCTACGGGTGAAACGGTGGAACTGATTTCAGCCTGAGCAATCGACAGCGAAGAATTTGGTTCAGTCAGTGGCATGTCGCCTCCGATTCGAGTGGTCAGATTCGGCACTGATTTCGAGCCGAATGCTAACTCTCAGGGTGAGACGCCAATCGCATCACGTCCAATACTTTGCGTTTATCAACTGATAGCTGGCAGTGATCGCCCCGATTCTTGGCTTGAACCGGTACATATCCTGCTGGCACCGGGCGCCTACGCGAGCATCACCATCGCGACTGTAAGCGAGTGGTACGAAACCGGAATGACTCCGACATAGAGAGGCAAAGAACAAATGACCAGGATCGCGGGAAAACCGCACAAGATTTTTTTCTTTATGATCGTTCTTTACCCTTGGCGGCAGCAGCCTGTAAAGCATGAGGAGGGAATCCTGTCGATTCGCGAATCACGAGGTATGTAGACACAATTTGTCTCGTGGGCGCGTCCTCGTACGGCCTTAGTTTTCGGAAGAGTAGATCAAAACATGCTTCGGCAAGTTGTGTACGAGGAATTCGAACCGTCGTGAGCGGGGGCGAAGTGAACTCCGCAAGATGAATATCGTCGAGACCAATTAGGGACATGTCTTTTGGGACGTCGAGACCTCTGGAGTGCAGAATTTTAAGGGCTCCAATAGCCATGAGGTCGTTGGAGCAGATCATGGCGGTGGGAAGGATCTTTCGTCCAAGGATTTTATGCGCTGCAGCGATGCCGCCTTCAAGGGTGTGCTCCTCGTCGAAGATCGCGTTGGTAACCACAATTCCGATCTCGCGCATCGCTTTCCTAAAGCAGGTTCGACGAAGTTCGGCAGTGAAGTTATCGGGCGATCCGGCCGCGAAGACAATGTCGCGATGTCCGAGCGCGGCTAGGTGCTGCACGGCTTGGCGAATGCCAGTTTCGTAATCTACTGCGATGATTTCGGGCCCGTCTGGTGTTTTACCAGCTTCGATTTGAACCATCGGCGTCTTCTTTAGAAGATCGTAGAGATGGGGATCTTCTTCTTTGAAGGTCAGCAGCGCCAGTCCTTCGACACCGTGCTCCAACATGCGTCGGGCCCAATCTTCGGTCTCACTAGCTACATCGTGAGTCGAGCCAATGAGAATTCCAAAGCCCTGAGCGGTCGCTGCCTGTTCGAATCCATGGATGAGCTCGGGGAAGAACGGATTCATGATATCGGGGACAAGAAGGCCGATGAGACGGGTGCGGCCGGAGATTAAAGCTTGAGCGTGGCGATTCGGAACGTATTCCGTTTCAGAAACGGCTTTCCAAACTTTACGCGCGAGCTTTGCATCGACGTTTGTGACGCCATTCATTACTCTTGAGACCGTTGCGATAGAAACGCCAGCACGCTCCGCAACAGCGTGGATGCCCCGTTTGGTCCCTTTGGAGGATGCTGGGATAGGTGTTTTCAGCCGAGAGATGCTCTTCGATGCGGGCAAGTCAGTAAGCCTCCGTCTACGTTAGTACTCTACGCCACGATCCTTGTCTTTCAGAAGACAAGCTCCGCTAGGAGCCCTGGGCGATCAGAGACTCAAAAATCGCTTACCGGATTTGGCTGCGGAAGTCTCGTATGCGAGTCTCCGAGTCGATGATGACCAGCTCGATGCCTGCAATCTCTGCAAAGTCTTCAAGGTGTTCGAGAGTAAGGGCCTGACTAAAGCTTGTGTGATGGGCTCCTCCCGCATAGATCCAGGCTGCAGCAGCAATTTTGAGACTTGGTCTAGGCACCCATACGGCACGTGCTACTGGCAGCTTCGGAAGCGGCTGCTCAGGCTGGATCACGTCCACCTCGTTGACGATCATTCGGAAACGATCGCCCATATCAACGAGAGAGGTGACGACGGCAGGACCAGGGGGAGCAGTAAAGACGAGCCGGACAGGATCGGCCTTGCCTCCGATTCCTAACGGGTGCACCTCCAGAGATGGCTTCCCAGCTGCGATGGAAGGACAGATCTCGAGCATATGCGAACCCAAGACCTTGGGCGTGCCGCTGAAATCGTAGGTGTAATCCTCCATGAAGGAGGTGCCTCCAGGTAGGCCTAGGGCCATAACCTTCATGGTACGTACCAACGCGGCTGTCTTCCAATCCCCTTCTCCAGCGAAACCGAATCCATCCGCCATCAGACGCTGAACTGCGATGCCGGGCAGTTGGTCGAGGCCATGCAGATCCTGAAAGGTATCGGTGAACGCACCGAAGCCGCCCTCGGTCAGAAAGCCGCGAAGTCCCAGCTCGATTCTTGCAGCAGCGCGCAGAGCCTCCGGACGATCATGCTCTTTGGCAATGGAGTAATCTTCGCGGTAGGCATCTACAAGTTTTGCCACCTCCGTCTCGGAGCTCTGTTGAATCCTATCGACGAGATCGGCGACTCCGTAACCATTCACGCTGTATCCCAGCTGGGCTTGAGCCGCGACTTTGTCACCTTCGGTGACTGCGACTTCCCGCATATTGTCCCCGAAGCGAGCGACTTTCAGACTTTGCGATTCATGCCAGCCCGCAGCCGCTCTCGTCCAGGCGGCGATCTCAAGCACCGTATCGGGATCCTGCCAGAAACCTACGACCACCTTCCGGGCCAACTTCAATCGTGCCGTGATGAAGCCAAATTCGCGGTCTCCATGCGCGGCCTGATGGAGATTCATGAAATCCATGTCGATGGAAGACCAAGGCAAAGCGAGATTAAACTGCGTGTGAAGGTGCAGGATCGGCTTGTTGAGCGCAATCAGGCCGGCGATCCACATCTTTGCCGGCGAGAAGGTATGCATCCAAAGCACGAGACCAAGGCAGGTTTCATCGGCGTTTGCTTCCCGGCAGAGAGCTTTAACCTCTTCGGAAGTTGTTACCGTCGGTTTATGAAAGATCTCGTAGGGAATGACAGATCCGGCGTTGAGGGAACCGGCGATCTCTCTTGAGTTATTCGCTACTTGCGTGAGCGCCTCTTTTCCATAAAGGTGTTGACTGCCTGTAACAAACCAGATCTTAAGACTCTTTGAGACTTTCACAGCTCCCCCTCTAAGGCTTGCGGCTCGAGACGTTCAATTTTGCTGAAGTGAAGAAAAACCAAAATTTCTTCGGAAAAGCTTTCCTGACAAGTTATAAGCATTAAGGGAGATGCGTCAACTCAATTGGCCCGCTCAAAGGTCCTGCTCCTTCCTTGATTGTCCGTAGGTGGCTTTGGCACCGTGCTTTCGAAAGTAATGTCGATCCAGCAGGGTCTGTGACACCTGCTGCATGTTCGCCTCGAGTAAGAGAGTGCGGTATGCCATGCGCGCAACCGCTTCGAGCACTACAGCGTTATGGGCGGCTTCGTGTGGCGTTCTTCCCCATACAAAGGGGGCGTGTCCGTGGACGAGGCATGCAGGGACTGCAAGAGGATCGATAGCGGCGCGGTCTTCCTCTCCGCGAAATCTGGCCACGATCGCCACACCTGTCTCGCGAACATATTGCCCTTCGATCGCTTCGTCGGAGAGTGGTGCCGTCACAGGAACCGGCCCGTGGAAGTAGTCCGCGTGGGTTGTGCCGAATGCCGTAATGGGCAGTCCAGCTTGCGCAAAGCTGGTAGCAAACTCAGAGTGTGTGTGAACGACGGCTCCGATCTCTCCAAACTCCCGATACAACAGGGTATGGGTATCGAGATCGGACGAAGGCCGCAAATTCCCTTCGATGATGTTTCCCTCCAGATCGGTTACCACCATGTGTTCGGGCTTGAGTTCGTCGTAGTCAACACCGGAGGGTTTGATGACGACGAGGCCTTGCTCGCGATCGACGCCCGAAGCGTTGCCGAAGGTGTAGAGCACGAGTCCTCCACGGACCAGTTCCAGGTTTGCTTCGAGGACTTCCTCGCGTAGTTGTGTAAGTCGCATGTCCTGTCTCCAGTTGTCGCTTCGAGCTTCATCCCTTTCCCGGGCGAAAGCGGATGGTGTAAAACCCGCCAAAGAGTGTCAGCAGCAGACCCCACCAGAAAGTGGGATGAAGGTTGCTGAGTACGGAGGAACTCTCATGTCCACTAAACCACTCATACGCGCCATACGGCAAAAGAATGATGCCGTAGAGCAGAGTGAGGCCTCCAACGAAGAACCAAATCGAGAGTGATTCGCCACGTCCTGTACCTTCCGCCATAAGAAAATCTCCGATACTTGCGTGCCCGAACCTTAGAAGAAAATAATGTTTAAAAGGAAGAAGATCGTGATGACGATCGCTGCCCAGAAGATCGGTTTCTGCCAGAGGGATCTTGCTCCGTCGTCAGGGATCGTCGTAGCGCCGTAGACCAAGCCTGCGAGCTGAGCTTCCGGCACAGGACGCGTAACAAGGCTCACCGAGACCGTGACAACGACGCAGATGAGCCAACTCCAGAAGGCGCGGTAGAGATTCTCTGCCATTGGTTTTGCGTCCAGGGACAATGCGATGTGTGCCAGAGCTTGCTGCCCGCCGTATGTGGTGTAAAGCCACATTGCTATCGAGGAGACGGTTCCGGCAAGCAGTCCCCAAAATCCGCCAGATCTTGTGGCACGTTTCCAGAGCATCCCCAGAATAACTGTGCCAAAGAGCGGTGCAATGAAGAAACTAAAGAGCGCCTGGACGTAATCCATGATGGAAGCTGCATGCATCACTAGATAGGCCGTGCCGATCGATGCAATCATACCAACGACGGTTGACCATCGGCCCATGGAGACGTAGTGCTTATCGCTTGCTTTCTTATTAAAGAAGGCACCGTAGAGGTCGTAGGTCCAGACTGTGGAGAACGCGCTGACGTTGCCTGCCATGCCGCTCATGAACCCGGCGATGAGCGCTGTGATGCCCAAGCCGAGAAGGCCAGGACCGCAATAGCGAATCAGCATGAGAGGAAGAACTTCGTTGTAGCTGTAAGGATGGGCTGCATCGACTTGATTTTCCCCAACAAGCCGAATGATCTGATGGGTATGAGGGTCGCGCAGAACTGCGAGCGCTAGAAGACCGGGAATGATGACGATGAATGGGACTGCCATTTTAAATGCAGCGCCAATCACCGGCGCCATCTTTGCGGCGCGAAGATTGTTGGCGCTCAGAATGCGCTGTACTACGAGAAAATCGGTCGTCCAATAGCCGAAGCTGATAACGAAGCCGAGCCCAAAGACGATGCCTGTCCAGTGCACGCCCATGGGATTGTCTTTGAAGGATCCCAGAGTGGTCCAGAGGTGCGTGTAATCGTTCGACCCGACGTTTACAGCAATCTGTGCTTTGAGCTTTGTCCATCCGCCCGCCTCCCACAGGCCGAGAATCGGAATCAGCGCGGCTCCTGCCCAGATGAGAACGAATTGCAACACCTCGTTGATAATGGCCGACCGCAGCCCACCAAGCATGACGTAGATGGCGACTGTGACTGCGCCGATCCAGATGGAGAAACTAATATTCCATCCGAGCACGACTTTCATGACCAGTGCCATAGAGTACATATTGACCCCCGACATGAGAATGGTCATGAAGGCAAAGCTGACGGCACTGACTCCACGCGCGCCCTCACCGAAGCGAAGCTGCAGGTAGCCGGGCACTGAGTGCGTTTTAGAGATGTAGTAGAAGGGCATCATGACGATGCCGAGAAACAACATCGCAGGAATGGCCCCAATCCAGTACCAGTGAGTTGCGAGCATTCCGTACTGGTAGGCAGCGCCGGCCCATCCCATCAACTCCAGCGAGCCGAGATTTGCCGAGACGAAGCTGAGTCCGGCGATCCAAGCAGTCATCTCGCGGCCGGCCAGGAAAAACTCTTCGCTTGTCCTGGTAGACCCCTTCACATAAAAGCCGATGAAGAGTACGACGACAAAATAAAGGACAAGTATCAAAATGTCGATCGGTGCGAGATGGGTGAGTTGCGTAGTGAGCAGGATGGCCAAGGCGGTCATGGTTTCTCGATAGCTGACGGAAGTTTGAAGTTTTCTAAGTGGGTCCTGGATGCGTACTCGCGGAGCTTGGGGAGTACCTCGGCAAGCCTAAAGGGGGATGTGGAATCATCGCCGAACGCGAAGTAGACGCCGCGGTAGAGACGATAAAGCTGCTCATAGAGCGCAACGTTGCTGGGATTGGGAAGAAACGATTTGTGCTTCAGGCACATATGATTCTGTGCGTCCTCGATGCTTGGAAAGATACCCGCGGCGAGTTGGGCGAAGATGCCCGACCCGATACTGGTTGGGATGCCGTCGGGAACCAGCACCTCCTTGTTGAGCACGTCCGCGTAGACCTGATTGAGAGTGGCGTTGTTTTGCGGGATGCCCCCGGCATTGATGATTCGTTTGATTGGAACACCGTTCTCGGCGAAGCGATCGAGAATGATGCGCGTATGGAAGGCGGTGCCTTCAATGGCGGCAAATAGCTCGTCTTGCGCGGTGTGGAGAAGATTCCACCCGATCGTGATGCCTCCAAGTTCTGATTTGACGAGCACGGTACGATCGCCATTGTCCCAGGACAGCCGCATCAATCCGGTCTGGCCGGCGCGGTACTCTTCAAGTCCTTCGGACAGAGTTTGCACGTCGGTGCAGGCCCTACGTGCGATCGCTTCGAAGATGTCCCCCACTGCGGACAGGCCCGCCTCCACCCCTGTGTACGCTGGATGAACGCTGCCAGGTACGACACCACATACACCGGGGATGATCTGGGTGCGGCTCTGCATTGCAATTATGCAAGTGGAGGTGCCAACGACGTTGACCACGTCTCCCTCGCGGCATCCTGCACCGATCGCGTCCCAATGCGCGTCAAATGCTCCGACTGGAATCGGAATGCCTGCGCTCAAACCGAGGCGCTCAGCCCACGTTGGAGACAAGGTCCCGGCCAAGTGATCGGAGGTGAGCACCTCACCTGCTAGCTTTTCGCGGATTCCTGCAAACAGGGGGTCGATTTCAGTGAAAAACTCCTGCGGCGGAAAACCGCCCCACTTCGGGTTCCAGAGCCATTTGTGCCCAAGCGCGCATACACTGCGCTTTGCTTGCTGCGGACTTGTGATTCCGCACAGAGTGGCGGCAACCATGTCGCAATGCTCGAAGGCGGATGCAAAGAGCGCTCGCTTCTCAGGATTATTCCGCAGCCAGTGGAGTAACTTAGCAAAGCCCCACTCGTGCGAGTACACGCCACCGCACCACTGAATCGCTTCAAGCCCGCGTGCATGCGCCAGTTTAGTGATCTGTTGCGCTTCTTTGACAGCACGATGATCGCACCATAGATAATAGTCGTCTAGTGGCTTCATCTCGGTATCTACTGGAATGACGCTTGAGCCTGTTGTGTCCAGAGCGAGCGCCTCGACCGTATTGCCCTCAATTCCGGTCTCCGAAAGCACCTTGTGCATTGCTTGAACCAGGGCGTTCATCTGATCGTCGTGGGACTGAGTGGCGAAATCGCGATCCTCACGCTTGCGATGTAAAGGATATGGGGCAGATGCAGTACCTATCCGGCCAGTCTTGCTATCAAGCAGGGTTACGCGGGTACTCAGCGTTCCAAAATCTACTCCTGCAACTATCCGCATCAATGGTTTGCTCCATGGCTCATGCATAATCCAGGTTGCTCGGCAAAAGCGACTTTGCGAGTTCAAGAGGGTGGTTGGCACAGAGACTGACCGAGTTCAACAGGCGAGTTTTTTACAAGGTGAAGACATGTTGTTTAGCAACCGTAAATTTTACAAATCGACTCCTGTAAGTTACCGTTTTATGCGGAAGTATGAAAAGCTTTTCACTGGGACGAATCGTAGGGTATACATACAGGGCTGTCAAGGGTAGGTTCGAGTTTCTCGGCGGCTTTGGCTAGGGGCGTCTGCTTCAGTCGCTCCACGGCTCGTATCGAGCTTTTGCAATCTAGCCTTGGCGCCATGACCGCGTTGCAGGTAGAAACGACGTGATCGATCTATTGGACTAACCGCTTTGTGGAACAGGAGAGGGATGTTGCGATGAACAAGCAGTTGAGGCTTCCAAAGTTTTCGATCGGAGTCGGTGACAGATTTGCTCACCAGGCAAAAGCGCAGCTGAAAGCATGCGTCAATGCGGGAGAGGCCGGAATCGATGTGGTGCCGGTGTGGAATAAGTCGAATCGAGAGCACCTGATTATTGGGTCAGAGCCACTCCAGACGCGGGCTGCGGCCGACGCTGCCGTAAAGGAGTTGGGATGGGTCAAGCCATACTTCCTCGACGCGGACCATATCAACGAGAAGACGGTTGAGAGATTCATTCAGCCTTGCGACTTTTTTACTCTGGACGTCGCGGACTTGATTGGAGAAGCCGCAAGGCCAGCGGATGTAGCCGCGTTTGTTAGGCGGCATCAAGAGCTTGTGGGAGCAGTAACGATCACGAATATCGCTGAACCGTTCCAGACGGATAAAGGGTTTGTTGAGGGCGTGGCCAACAAATTTCTGGCGGCCATCCAACATGCAGGGGAGATTTACCGTCTGCTCGTGGAGAAGAAGGGCGAAGGAAACTTCGTGCCTGAGATCTCGATGGACGAGACGGACTCTCCTCAGACACCATTGGAGCTATTGATTATTCTCGCGGCCATCGCTGACCAGAATATCCCGCTCCAGACGGTGGCGCCGAAGTTCACCGGCCGCTTCAATAAAGGCGTTGATTACGCTGGCGATGTGATGCAGTTTTCAAAAGAGTTCGAGGAGGATTTGGCGACGATCGCGTTTGCGATCAAAACCTACGATCTAACGGATAATCTGAAGTTAAGCGTTCACTCCGGATCAGACAAGTTTTCGATCTACAAAGCAATTCACGCAGGGATCAAGAAATTCGATGCAGGAGTTCACTTGAAGACCGCCGGAACAACTTGGTTGGAAGAGGTGATCGGCCTCGCTGAGTCGGGTGGCTCTGGGCTCGAGATCGCGAAAGAGATATATGGGGGGGCCTACGCGCACCGCGAGGAGCTTTGTGCGCCTTACGCCGCTATTATCGATATCCACCCGACGAAGCTGCCAATGCCGGACAAGGTTAATGAGTGGACGAGCGAGCAGTTTACCTCGACGCTGCGGCACGACCCAGGGAATAGCTCGTACAACGAGAGCTTCAGGCAGCTATTGCATGTAGGCTTCAAAGTCGCGGCAAAGATGGGTAACAGGTATCTAATGGCACTCGAAGCCAACGAAGAAGTTATCGCAAAGAACGTGACAGAAAACCTCTTTATTCGGCATATCAAGCCCGTGTTTCTGGGAGTCTAGTGGTGTGGTTTTGCAGAACACGCGAAATTTTGTGATTTTCTTTTTCTGCCATCGGTCTGAGCCCCTCGCTTCTGCCGCCGGTGGATTTGACAATTAGGACAAATATTGGCTACCGTTCTGTTGTTTCCAGTTAACGCTACAGTTAGGCTCCCCAAATCATGCGGGAGAGTGCAGCTAAAAACGTGTTTGTTGCGCTGAAATCGCCCGTCTCGGTTGATTGGGCCTCGCACACGACATAGCAACCGCGCCGCATAAACCTGATACGGAAGCGTGAGAGGCGGGTTGTCAGGTACCAAACTCTTATAAGTTTGCAGGAACAGAGGAAAGCCGGAGTCCCAGTGAAGTCAATCCATTTAGAAAAACCAGTTCTCGCGCGCCTCTTAGGTTTGAAGGCCGCGGCTCTCATCGTTGCCACGTCATTCATCTCGACCGGCGCGGCACAAACAACACCCGCATCCTTGAAGATTGCCTTGGACAAACCTGTTCATGCCGTAAGCCAAACACTGTACGGGTTGATGACCGAGGAGATCAACTTCTCCTACGACGGCGGCCTGTATGCAGAACTTGTGAGAAACCGGACATTTCAGGACCATGGATTCGAAGGGATCGCACACTGGAATATCGAACACTATGGAAGTTCGAGAGCTTCGATGGAGATCGACCCGGCAGAGGGGCCGAGTGCAGCGCTCTCTCATAGTCTGGCGTTGACGATCACGCAGGCCGACGCCGCGAACAGAGCGGGGGTGCGGAACGAAGGTTATTGGGGTATGGCGCTCCGACCGAACACCACATATAAGGGTTCGTTGTATGCCAAGGCTGACTCGACGTTTGTGGGGAGTCTGAATTTAGCGTTGATCAACGACGACACGGGAAAGGCAGCCGCGTCGACGGACACTCCAGCATTGACGAGAGAGTGGAAGCGATATGAA
Source organism: Tunturibacter gelidoferens (assembly GCF_040358255.1). Taxonomy (NCBI): domain Bacteria; kingdom Pseudomonadati; phylum Acidobacteriota; class Terriglobia; order Terriglobales; family Acidobacteriaceae; genus Tunturiibacter; species Tunturiibacter gelidiferens. The sequence continues at coordinate 3,213,548 of NZ_CP132938.1, read as the reverse complement.
TTCACGCTCCAGACGGGTGACTTGGAGACGTCGTCTGAAAATCATCTGCTGCTGACTGCTGGCCATACGGGCAGGATCTGGCTGGACCTGATCTCGCTGATGCCACCAACCTTCAACAATCGGGAGAACGGCAATCGGTCTGATCTGATGGAGAAGATGGCAGCCATGCATCCGACCTTCCTCAGACTTCCCGGCGGCAACTATCTTGAGGGAGATCAGATTGATGAAAGGTTCGATTGGAAGAACACGATTGGTCCGCTGGTTGATCGACCTACCCATCGCAGTCCGTGGAACTACCAGTCGTCAGACGGCATGGGCTTGCTAGAGTTTCTGGAGTGGACTGAGGACCTAAAGATTCAGACTGTGCTCGCGGTCTATGCCGGCTACTCACTCAAGGGGGACCATATTCAGGCAGGACCAGCGCTAGTACCGTATGTGCAAGATGCGCTCGACGAGATCGAGTTTGCGATCGGTGATACCTCGACTCAATGGGGTGCGCTGCGCGCGAAGCTCGGTCATCCAATACCGTTTCACGTGAACTATATCGAGATCGGCAACGAAGACCAGTTCGATCACTCCGACAGCTATGAGGGTCGCTATGCGCAGTTTTACAAAGCCATCAAAACAAAATATCCACAGCTTCAACTAATCGCGACAACTCCACTCAAACGAACGAGGCCTGATGTTGTCGACGACCACTACTATAGGCGCGCGGACGAGTTCTTTGACGATGTGAAGCACTATGACCAGACTGACCGCAACGGACCCAAGATCTTCGTCGGCGAATGGGCGACTCGGGAGGGCTCACCCACGACAAACATGGGCGCCGCCTTGGGAGACGCGGCGTGGATGACCGGCATGGAGAGGAACAGCGACTTGATTGTGATGGCTTCCTACGCGCCGTTGTTCGTGAATGTGAATCCAGGGGGCATGCAGTGGGAGTCAGATCTGATCGGTTATGACGCGCTGAAGAGCTACGGCGCGCCGAGCTATTACGCGCAGTGCATGTTCGGAGAGTATCTGGGCGACGAAGTTCCCACCTCTTCCATTACCGGCGAGGGCAAACTTTTCTTCTATTCGGTCACCCGTGATTCGCGTACTGGAAAAATCTACCTCAAAATGGTCAACGCTTCATCCCTTCCACAAGCGTTGGACATCAACTTCTCCGGTATGAACAAGGTCATGCCAGAAGCCATGCTCATCTCGCTCAGCGGCAAGACGAACGCAGAGACCAATTCGATCAGCGCTCCGAAGCAGATCGTGCCGGTGAAGACGTCCACGCGAATCGAGGGGCCGAATTTCTCCCACACCATCCCACCGTACAGTGTGCAAGTGCTTGAGTTGGAGGCTCACTAGGTGCGCGCCTTTTGACCGAGTTGGTTGATAGCTTCTCGGGATACCACCTGTTTAAAATTCCCTGCGATCTACAGGCGAGGGTTGGTCGGTTGTGTGTGCCAGCTTGAAGATTCTCTCCATCTGCCTCCAACGCGTGGTGGGGTCTGACCCGGAGGAGACATTCTGGTAGCTCGACATCAAGCTCTCCCATGCTTGCACTGCCGGATTAAGGCGGTCCATCTCTGCCTTACGCTCGAACGTGATGTCGTTTGTCGTATCCATGATCATGAAGAGGCTTCCTTCCAAATGAAATATCTCCATATCTAGAACACCCGCATCGCGGATACTCTTGTGAATTTCCGGGCGGCCAATTCTGTGATGCTCAATGTATTCGGCAATGAGTTCCGGGTCAGGACGAAGACTCAACGTAAGACAGAAGCGTTTCATGATTCACTCCTCTATTCGGAAAAAGCCTGAAGGCGGTTGGCGCCGTCAGACTCTAGATTTACCACATTATCAGGACGGCGAGAACCTCCGGCGTTGCAGATAGTTAACGTTAAATATTATGCTTTTCGGGCTAATACCTCCTTTCGGGAATGAGACTTCTTTTGCGCTATCGTGATCTTGGAACGACCGGTCTGAGCGTCTCAGTGCTCGGTTTTGGGGCTTCTACGCTGGGGAATGTATTCGGAAAAGTTGGTGCCTCGAGTGGAGAGCGTGCAGTCCGCCACTCGGTTGACCGCGGCATTAATCTGTTCGACGTTTCGCCCTACTACGGGATCACGCAGGCGGAGCAGCGCGCATAGCACGGCCGCAAGCTATCAACTCCCTCTCTACGCCTACCTGGTGATCGTGGTATGGGTCCACGGTCCTCTTGAAGGGCAGTATGGACGAGCCGATAAGGCCACCATCTAGGAACACGTAGAAAAGATCCCCACCGTAAGGAATGACAATTTCTTGCGGGCCTGCCTGCGCGACCTGCAATGTCGTGCTGTACCAGCAGTAGTCTGTTTTGTCTTTTGTCAAAAGCAGTTGCTCAACTGGTTCTACCGAAACAACGCCTTTGTCGCTTCGGGCACTCCTTCCACATCTGCCAAGAGTTTGCCTCGTCGCTTCCTGACACTGTGGTCCAGTTGGCTTCAGAGTAACTGTGCTCGACCCTGGAGTGGGCAGCATTTAGATCAAAGAGGGTTTCGCCCTTGGTGTTCAGAATACGAGCATCCTTCAGGTCATTTCCCCGGACCAGTAGGAATTGATCGCTTCCCTTGGTCCAGGTGGTGGTCCGCTGCTCACCATCGGAACTATCCGAGCGGTCTCCCTCCAAAAACACAGAGCTGTGCTCTTGCATGAAAGAATGGAACTGACCGAGATAAACTCCGGTCCGCGTAATGCCTCCGTACTCGTCAATGGGCGAGGAAAAGTCATAAGAGGTCGTCTGAAGATACATGGAATGGCGTCCGAAGTTTGTTCCGCCCTGCCACGGGTAGTAGTTCCAACCTGAGCCCCCGCGGCTTACAAAATCCAGAATGGCACCGGCAATCTCCCTGGGCGTCACGAGGTATAGGGTTGCGGCCTCCCCACACCTTGTACCAGGCTGGATAAAGTTCGGTCCAGAGAAGTGGTGTGCCTGGGTGAGACTTGCGCACAGACGCAATGCGCTCCGGCGAGATCGTAAATCCGTTCGAGGTTTCGATAGCGCCCTGAGCGCCGCCCTCGCAGGTTGTGGTTGGCACGCTGGTAAGACCGACCCGCTTAGCTAATTCAACAATCCACCTAAGGTATTCTTGTCCCTCTTCTCCGTACCGTTTGGCGACGTTGGTGTATTCGTTCTCAACCTGGACCAGCACCACCGGACCGCCATTGGGTGCGAGATGCGGCCTTACCACCGCAGCGAGTTTGAAGAAGAACGCCTCCACGCGTGCCATATAGGCCGCGTTCATGGTGCGGATGGTGATTCCGGGTTCGTCGCGCAGAATAAGAAGGAAATCCTCCGTAGTTCCACTCTGCGCATATATAAGGCCCGACCCAGAGGAAGACAGAAAGCCCGTTCTGATGGCAGAGGTCAAGGTAGTGGCCCAGGTCACGCTCGCCAGTGAAGTTATAGTTCCCACGGCTTGTTTCATGGACGTTCCAAAATACGTAGGTAGAAATCATATTCAGGCCAAGCGATTTACTTCGCTCAAGTAGCAGGGGCCACATAGCTCGCGTCGACCGAGGGTAATGTATCTCTCCACATATGACGAGGGTACGGTGCCCATTCAAGATGACCGACCTTTCGTCGTAAGCGACAGGTTCGTCTTTTGGGTCAATCCCAGCAAAACTTTTCCTGGAGGCGCTGAAGGCCACAGTTGCAGCGGCACCCTTTAGAAAGTCTCTTCTTGGAATCACGATATCCTCTCTGCTCCTACGAAATGTCACGGCACGACCAACGGCTGAGGGGCAGACTGCTCAATGGTTCTGCTCAAGGATGTCGACCTTGAAGAATAAAGAGGCATGTGGCGCAACAGTGGTGTGAAGAGCTTCCCGGTCGGCAATCTCTTTCTTGACCGCCTGCTGCCCCCACAGGTCGCGAACTCGGGTAGCCTGAGCGCGGACACCAAGACTCTTCCAGGAAAGACTAACGCTCCTGGCAGCGTCGCCCGTGTTGAAGACTGCTACAAACTTTGCCGGTCTCTTGCCGCCGGATGCATTCGCATCCGCCGTCCAGGCAATGATGTCTTCATTACGGTAGGTCTGGTGGCCGTGGGCGCTGGCTTGATTGACCGCCAGCACCTCGGGATTGGTGAGCAGGCTGAAGGTGAATGCGTCGCTAGTGGGAAGGTCGCCGCCGAAGATTAGTGGGGAGCGAAAGATAGACTACAGAGTCATCAGAGTGATTTGCTCGTCATGCGTTAGCAAACTGTTGCGATCGCCCCCCGTTCGCCGCGAATCGCAATGTGACCAAGCGGCAACATATCCGCATCGGGCCAGCCTCCCGGATGAGAGTCGTTCTCCCAGAGGTGAGCCCGATCGAACTGCTCCTTTACATCGATCCATCGATCCCAGAAGTCATCCGAGATGCGCCACATCTGCGCGTTGGCTTTGAGCTCCGGATAATTGGCAATAGGCGCGGGTCCAGGCGAAAGACTGAGAACGATGGGTCCTCAGAGCAGAGCTGAGGGCACGGATTTCTGGCTCATGGAAGGGCCGACTCATATCGTCTGCCTTAACCAGATCAACCCCCCATGCTGCGTAAAGACGTGCGATGGAGTCGTAGTAGTCCTGAGCGCCCGGCTTGCTCATATCGACGCCGTAGGTGTCTTCCATCTGGGGCCAATGACAGATGTTCACCTTGTCGGCAATATCGGCGGCATGGTATTTCGACCCTTCGATGGGCAGGTTCTTTTCGACAGCCTCCCGCGAAATTCCACGCATGATGTGAATACCAAACTTCGAGCCCTTGCTATGAACGTAGGCGGCAAGCGGCTTGAATCCCGCTCCGTCAGCGGCGGTCGGAAAACGATTGAGCGCTGGCTGAAAGCGCCCGTACTGGTCCAGCACGACCCTGCCCCGAGGGATGTAGCCGTTGGCGTGAGCATCGGGTACGTACCACTCGATGTCAACCGTGACGTATTGCCAGCCATACTTTGCAAGACGAGTCGCCATGACACCGGTATTCGCCTTTACCTCGTCCTCGCGCACGGAGGGTCCAAACGAATCCCAACTGTTCCAGCCCATGGGAGGCGTGGGAGCCAGCATCGTGCCGGGAGCATCTTGAGCATTTAGGGTGGGAATAAAGGATGCCGCGAGACAAAGAGCAGTCAGGCGAGATGCGATTGCGGAAAGCACCATGAGTAAAAATCCTTGGGAGGAAGACTAGGTTTAGTACGTTTAAGCCATTGCATGCTTTTCAAGTAATCGTTTACTGTTGCGTGTACATAGATATGGAAACAGTCCCACACTTGTCAATATCAAAGCAGCCGAGAAGGCTGGAGAGCGCTAAGGACTCGAATGGGATCTTCTACAACACGCCGCAGTTTTCTGAGTCTGCTTGGACTCACCTATGCTTCTTCCTACCTTTCGAGCGGTTCCGTCAACGCCATCGCAGAGAGTTCCTCGGAGGATACAAAAATATGCGAGCACAGAATCACTGCTGTGGTTTGAGCAGCCCGCCGGCCAGTGGGTGGACGCCGTCCCCCTCGGTAATGGACGCCTGGGCGCTATGGTGCTCGGGGGCGGCCTCGGTGGCACGTCGGACGCGGGCAGGGAGCGGATTACACTGAACGAAGACACGCTCTGGTCCGGAGCCCCCTCCGATTGGAACAATCCGGACGCCGAGCACCATTTGCCTGAGGTTCGCAAGCTCATCCTGCAGCAAGGTAAATACCAGGCAGCCGACCAGGAGTGCCGGAAGATGCAGGGTCCTTACAACCAGGCCTTCGAGCCTGTGGGGGATGTGCTGATTACGCTCGATCATCCGTCGGCCGTGAGCGGATACCGCCGAGAACTGGACCTTGATCGCGGCGTGGCGACCGTTCGCTACAGTGTGTCTGGGCGCAGAAGGCGCGAACGCGGAAGTTGGGGATTTATACACACGTGAGGTCTTTGTTTCGGCCCCGGCACAGGTCATCGTTATTCGGCTGACCTGCAGCCGTAAGGGGGCACTCAATGGAATAGTGAGATTCGTAAGCCTGTTGCAGTCGAAAACGGAGGCGATCGACGACAATACCATTCGTCTGACCGGAAAAGCGCCCAGCGTCTCGATACCGTCTTACCTGCACAACGGTTGAGGGATGTGAGTTCGAATCCAGCAGCTGTGCGTCCAGTACCGCAGCGAACCGCATGCCAACCCCTTCCACATTGCTGTATTGAATCGGATTGTCCCAGGGACGGCCCAGTTACGCGTGCGCAGGACGGGACTCTTGCGATCAAGAACGCTACCAGCGTGCTTCTGCTGGTCGGCATCGCTACCGGCTACAAGGGATATGCGCAGATTCCCGACATGCCGCTGTCTGAAATTGTGGCTGCCGCGGAGAGGTCTGTTGCGAGTGCCAAAGTCACTTCGTACCAGAGCTTGTATTCCGCGCACCTGAAGGATCATCAGGCGCTCTATCGACGAGTAACGATCGACCTGGGTAAGGAATTTGGCTCCAGCTCGAGTTCGACCGATAAGCGAGTATCGGAGTTTGCAGCGAACCCCGATCCTGCGCTTCTTGCGCTCTACTTCAACCAAGGCCGATATATGCTGATGACGAGCTCGCGGCCGGGTACGCAACCTGCGAATCTGCAAGGTATTTGGAGCGATGAGCTGCGTCCGCCGTGGAGCTCGAACTGGACTTCGAATATCAATGTCCAGATGAACTACTGGCCGGTTGAGACTTGCAACCTCTCCGAGTGCCACCTACCGCTGGCCGACATGATCGCGGACCTCAGCCAGAATGGAGCGAAGACGGCACAGGTCAACTACGGCGCCAATGGTTGGGTCTCGCACCACAACATCGACCTGTGGAGGCAGTCCGCGCCGGTCGGCATGGGAACGGAGTTCGCGACACCCACCTGGGCCAACTTCGCCATGAGCGGGCCGTGGCTGTGCGCACACCTTTGGGAGCACTATCTCTTCACCGGCGATGAATCATTTCTGCGCAAGGTCTATCCGATTATGCGCGGCTCGGCAGAGTTCTGCCTGAGCTGGATGGTCGACGACGGGAAAGGCGGTTTGACGACCTGCCCGTCGTTCTCCACCGAAAACACATTTTTTGCGCCAAACGGCACTCCGGCAAGCACAAGCTTTGGATGCACGCTGGACCTCGCACTGATTCGCGAACTCTCCACGAACGTGCAGCAAGCTGCGACCATTTTGAATACCGATTTTGCCTTTGCGACTAAGTCGGCGCCGTCGTCAAGCGTCTGCCCGACTACCAGGTTGGGCGATGGGGCCAGCTTCAGGAGTGGGCAATCGATTATGAGGAAAACCAGCCGGGGCAGCGCCACATGTCACAGCTTTACCCTGTCTACCCCGGCTCCGAGATCACGCCGCGCAACAACCCACAGCTTGCACAGGCAGCTCGAAAATCGGTTGAGAGGCGGCTTGCACACGGTGGCGCTTACACAGGTTGGAGCCGCGCATGGGTCATCGGATTATGGGCGCGTCTTGAAGACGGAGACATGGCTTGGGAGTCTCTCAAGATGCTAATCGAGCACAGCACCGGGTCGAATTTGTTCGACACACATCCGTTGGGCGAAGCCTTGGAGACGGCTATCGCTGCCAGCTCCGGCGAAAAGACGGTGCATTCGAAATCAGCTGGAACCCCGCACAGCATCTTTCAGATCGATGGAAACTTTGGCGCTACGGCTGCTATTGCCGAGCTTCTACTACAAAGCCACGATAAAGAAGTCGCACTCTTACCAGCACTGCCAATCGCATGGAAGAACGGCTCTATCAGGGGCCTGCGCGCGCGCGGTGGACTGGAGGTTGCACTGCGATGGAAGGACGGCAAATTAGTCGACACGGAACTTCTTGCTCTGCGCGATGGCACTCACCGGCTGCGCGTTCAGAGAGGTTTGCGCCTTATTAGGGCGACCAACGCGAAGGGGGACACAGTCGACCTCACTCCAGACAAAGATGGGGAGATAGTCACGATGCGTGTGCGCAAGGGACAATAATATCATTTGGTCGCAGGGGTCTCCGACAAACAATCAATTCACTCATCGTAACGACGATTACGATCAAAATAGCCAAACATCGAAACGGAATCAGCAGGAGAGTTCATGAAACTTTCAAGACGAGGTGCACTCGGTCTTCTCGCGGGCGCGGGACAAGCCGCCGTCACGTCAAGACTTCTCGGCGCCGTTATCAATTCCCCGGCAAACCCGGTCGGCAGGGTTGCGACCAGCCTCGAGCGCAGTCTTGCAAAGGGGCCATTCGAACCTACATGGGAGTCGCTTAAAGCGCATTACGAGATACCGGACTGGTTTCGGGATGCGAAATTTGGGATCTGGGCCCATTGGACGGCACAATGCGTGCCCGAGCAGGGGGATTGGTACGCCCGCCGGATGTACCTTCAGGGCGATCCGGCTTACTGCTACCACGTCAAAACCTACGGTCACCCTTCAAAGGTCGGCTTCAAGGATATTGACATCATGTGGAAGGCAGAGCGCTGGGATCCCGAGGCCCTAATGGACCTGTACCAGGCTGCTGGCGCAAAGTACTTCATGGCACTTGCCAATCATCACGATAACTTCGACAACTACAACTCCAAGTATCACAATTGGAACTCGACGCGAGTCGGTCCGATGAAGGACATCGTCGGGACGTGGAGTGCGATCTGCAGAAGGCGCGGCTTGCGATACGGGGTCAGTAACCACTCGGCTCACGCGTGGCATTGGTTTCAGACCGCCTACGGCTACGATGCGGAAGGTCCGCTGGCGGGCGTGCGGTATGACGGATTCGCAAAGAAGAGCTTGGCCGGCTTAAATCCACAAGAGCTCTACGTAGGACCCAATCTGGTCGTCCCGGATGGGTTCACATCAGCCCAGAAGATGCTTGGCTGGCACAATGCGAACGATCGCGTTTGGGATGAATTTCCTCCAGCTGAAAATCCCGACTTTACCAATACCTGGTTTCTGCGCTGCAGGGATCTTCTCGACACTTATAAACCGGACATGCTTTACTTCGACGATACCGGGCTTCCGCTGGGCCAAACCGGTGTCGATATTACGACCCACTTCTACAACTCGAATATAGCCCTTCATGGAGGACGCAATCAGGCAGTTGTCTTCGGGAAAGAGTTTGTTCCACAGCATAGAGGAGCCGCAGCGCTCGATCTCGAACGAGGCAGGTCGAATGACATTCTTCAGCTTCCGTGGCAGACCGATACCTGCATCGGCGACTGGCACTATAGCCGTGAAGTCTTTGAGCAGCACAAATATAAATCTGCAAAGACAGTGATTCATCTGTTGGCGGATGTCGTCAGCAAGAACGGAAATCTGTGCTTGAATATCCCGTTGAAGGGTGACGGCACCATCGATTCCGACGAGCGGCAAATCCTTGCTGACCTAGCAGCCTGGATGCCGATAAACGGAGAGGCTATCTTCGGCACGCGGCCTTTCACCGTCTATGGTGAAGGCCCACCGGACCCGGTGAAAACTGGTAACTTCAACGAGGGAAATGGCCGACCTTATACCTCTGAGGACATGCGCTTCACCGTGAAGGATGGCCGTCTTTACGTCATCGCGCTCGGTTGGCCGGCAGATGGCAAGCTTAAGATCAAGACGTTCGCTCGCGGATCGAAAGAGCTTCCAGGCGAGATCAGCAAAGTCGAGATGCTCGGCGTCGGAGAGCCTTGTTCGTTCGAGCGGAGCTCGAACGAACTGGTTGTGAAGCTGCCGACACAGAAGCCGAACGACATCGCGTACGCATTTCGGATTGCGGTGTCTCGCCTTAATATGTCCACCTGAGGCTTGAGACGTTTGTAGATCTTTCTGGTCTAAGCACACACGGGATTCATTTACCATATCAATCGCGACCATCTCTCGGCATGAGATGTGGATTGACCCGAGACTCTGGAGAACTTTGCTTTCCTACTTCACAACTCTGGAAGATTCTCTAACCACAAGCTCTGGCTCCAGTATGACGCGCTGGGGACGAATCGGCCCTTCTGCTTCAACGAGACGGAAGATCATCTTCGCGGTCCGAAGGCCTAGGGGCTCAATCCTCTGGTCTATTGTTGAAAGCGGGACGCGAAGCAGTTCATCGTAGTGATAGTTTCCGCAACCGATAACTGCGAGATCACGAGGTATCTTTAGGCCGGCGTCCAAAGCGGCCATTATGGCACCGGACGCGATCATGTCATTGAAGCAGAAAACCGCATCCGGACGCATCTTCAGGCTTAGCAGGTTTTTCATCGCCGTCTCCCCTCGCGTTCGGCCATCTACATCGACTGAGCCGAGCGGTGCGATCACATACCGAGGATCGATGGCAACCCCATGGCGCTCGAGAGTATCTCGATATCCCTCGAAACGGCTCTTCCCTACCCTGTTCTCCGGACCTCGGATGTGGGCGATCTTCTTGCGACCGATGGCGATGAGATGTTCCGTTGCTAACTCACCAACCTTGTAGTCGTTCGATCCGAGGAAGTTAGAGCGAAAATCCTGAAAGTCGCGGTCGAGAAGAATCAGCGGCGGCCCATTCTCGCTGACCTTGCGCAACTTCTCCGAGGTCGACTGTGTTGTGGCTACCACCAGGGCATCCAGCCGGTGAGCGAGCATATGCTCGATCTCGGCATCTTCGAGGACAGCGTCACTCTCGGAGGAAGCTACGAGCAGGAAGAAGTCCTTCTTGCGCAGCGCACTTGAGAGCGATTTCGCGATCTCGGAGAAGAAGGGGTGAATTAGGTCCGGCACGATGAGACCAACGAGAGAACTGCGCCCGGTCACCAGGCTCCTAGCCATCAGGTTCGGCCGGTAGTTGAGCTCTTTGATCTTCGCCATCACTCGTTCGCGTGTTGCCTTCGCAATATCGGGATGGTTCTTAAGCGCCTTTGAGACCGTCACGATCGAGACGCCGAGACTTTGCGCAACATCTTTCATTCGGACAGCCATGGAGTGAATATACAAGATACGTTTTGGCCTCGAAAGCGTTGCTCATTATTGACAAACGCCGTTGCATCTTCTAGCTTTCAGGTCGAGATAACCTTTACCCAAACTGTGGTTCAACTTTTGAAGCGCAGTTTGAAGACTTGGGCGAGCATGCTGTATGGAAAGTGAGTTTATGTTTCTAAGGAGATTGCTGCGGGCGTTACCGCTCTTCTTAGCTGCCGCATTCTCACTGCGCGGGTTACCGCAGGACAAGGCAGCTACACCAGTGCGCGACGCCGACGCCGCCTGTAGCCAATGTCACCGTACGATATTCAAGACTTACCTCAAGACACCTATGGCCAACGCGAGCGGACTAGCCGGCGAACGACTCACCCCAGGATCGTTTCGGCACGCTCCATCCGGCGGCATTTACACAGTAAGCAATCAGGCGCACCATACACTTGACTATACCCTTCCCACGTCGCCTCCTATCGAAATCAAAGAGCGGCTTCATTACTTCCTAGGCTCTGGTCACCTTGGTTTGACCTACCTCTATTCGAAGAACGGATACCTGCTGGAAAGTCCGAATGCCTACTACGCAAAACTCAAAGGCTACGCCATGAAGCCCGGCTTTCAGCGGTCGCAGGAGCTCCCCGCAGCGCTCACGCTTAACCCAAGCTGTCTGCGCTGCCACATGAGCAGCGTGAACAAGCAGGTAGAGGGAACCGACAATCTCTATCGCGGACTGCCCTTCGAGTACGTAGGCATAACCTGCGAGAGCTGCCACGGGGATAGCCGCGAACATGTTGCCTCCAGCGGACGCACCGCTGTCGTCAACCCCGTCAAGCTTTCGCCTGTAAAGAGAGATAGTATCTGCAGTGTCTGTCATCTCGAAGGCGATACAAGTGTCGAACGCCGCGACCGGTCCGTACTCGACTTCAAACCGGGCGCCGATCTCACCGCCTTCATGTCCTACTTCGTCTATGCCGGCGAGAACACGACCCAGCGCGCCGTCAGCGAGATCGAGCAGTTCCAGTCCAGCAGGTGCAGGATCGTGAGCGGGCCCGGCATGTCGTGCATGACCTGTCACAATCCTCACGCTTCGCCAACGGCTGAAGAGCGCACCAACTTCTATCGCGCCAAATGTCTCACTTGTCACACTCAGGACAAATACGTCGCCGAGCACTACGTCGCAACTCGTGACTGCACCAGCTGCCATATGCCTAAAACCGGAGCGCAGAACATCCCCCATGTAGCATGGACCGATCACCGCATCCGACAGCATCCCGGCCAACCCGATCTAGAAGCTGTTCCGGCTCGGACCCCGGAGCTGATTCCAATTCTAGCCAGCACGAGCAAATCGCGCGACCTCGCTCTGGCGTACTACAACCTCGTTGTGGTTAAAGGACTCACTACCGAAAGATCGCGTGCATGGCAGATGCTCATTGCGGCGGAAAAATTTGATCCCGAGGATCCTGCAGTGCTGCGCGCGCTCGGAATCATAGCCCAATTGAATCAGGATTACGCTCACGCCAAGACCTATTACCAGGATGTCTTGAAAAAGGAGCCCGAGAACCTGGCAGCCGCAACGAACCTAGGTACTCTCCTCGCTCGAGCGGGCAACCTCCAGGCAGCTGCAAATTCGTGGCAGCGAGCCTTCCGTCAAAACGCGGACATCCCCGCCCTCGGACAGAATCTCGCCAAGGCGCAGTGCATGCTTGGATCTAAAGAAGCCGCAGAAGACACGCTCAGAACTGTGCTGGTCTACAGCCCTGGAATGGGGGAGGTGCGCCATACCCTCACAGCGTTGGAAGACGGCAGTCAGTCGTGTCCTGCTCCCGAAGCGAAAGAAAACAGGTAGACCAGGACTGGGATTTTGTCAGGTGAGTCTTGTCCAATCGTCAAAGAAATAGATCGAGATAATAGATCGAAATCGCACATCAAAGAAGCAGAAAGAGCGAACAGTGTCCTTAGCAGATTCATCTCAGGCCCGGAAACTCAGAACACGATTCCCAATTCTTTTCGCTGCGCGATCCGTATGCATCGGCAGTGCGGTTTCGCTCTGCTTCCTGACTGCATCTGTTGTCTTCGGGCAGACCTCACCACCTCCTCACGTTGTCACACAACATCCGCCCGCCATACCCGGCAAATTTGTAGATATCAGCCAAAGCAGCGGCGTCCAATTTCAAGGCGTCGCTTCTCACACCTCGACAAAGTATTTGCTCGAGACGATGGGCTCTGGCGTCGCGTTCTTTGATTACGACAATGATGGCCTTCTTGACATCTTCTTCGTCAATGGAACTCACCTTGACAACCCAACAACAAAGGGCACCATTCCGCAGAAGTCCGGCCCCCAAGATTGGAACCGCCTCTATCACCAGAAAAAAGACGGCACCTTCGAGGATGTCACCGAGCGCTCTGGGCTCAAAGGCGTCGGCTACGGCATGGGTGTCGCAGTGGGAGACTTCGACAATGACGGCTTTGAAGATCTCTACGTGACGGCCTATGGCGGCAATCGCCTATATCACAACAACGGCAACGGCACCTTCACCGACATCACCGACAGCTCCGGAACCGCGGGCAGTGGCTGGTCGACCAGCGCGGCCTGGGTCGATCTCGACAATGACGGCCTGCTCGACCTCGTCGTCCTCCGCTACGTCAAATGGGACTTTGAAGACGTCTGGTGCGGCGAGCATCGCGACGGTTATCGCGCCTATTGCCATCCGGACATCTTCCCCGCGATCGCTCCCCTGGTCTATCACAATGACGGAAACGGCCACTTCACCGAGGTTTCTAAAAAAATCGGCCTCTCTGTCCCCGGCAAAGGTCTTGGGATCGCGCTCGCCGACTTTGACCGTGACGGCAAGATCGATATAGCCGTCGCGAACGATTCCATGCTGGAGTTCCTCTACCGCAACAAGGGAGATGGCACCTTTGAGGAGATGGGGCTCAACGCTGAGATCGCAGTCGACGGCGATGGCCGCACCTACGCCGGTATGGGCATCGACTTTGAAGACTACAATAACGATGGTTTTCCCGACCTTATCATCACTAATCTTGCCAACCAGAGATACGCCCTCTACAAAAACAACGGCGACGGCAGCTTCACTTACGACACCTACATGTCAGGCATTGGCCGCATCACTCTCCTTCACTCCGGCTGGAGTCTTCACTTTCTCGACTACGACAATGACGGGCTCAAGGATCTACTCATCGCCCAGGGACATGATCTCGACACCATCGAACTCACTTCGCCGCAACTTCACTACAAAGAGCCGATGCTTCTTGCCCGCAATACTGGTTACGGCTTTGTCGACGTGTCCGAGGCCTCAGGAAGCGTCTTTGCTCAGCCTTGGGTCAGTCGCGGAATGGCGGTGGGCGATTTCGACAATGACGGCCGCATCGACGCAGTCGTCACGACAAACGGCGGAGCCGCCCACATCCTACATAACGAAACGGCGACGCAGAATCACTGGCTCTCGCTGCGCCTCGTCGGCCACTGCAGCAACCGGGATGCCATCGGCGCAGAGATAAAGCTGACAACATCCAAAGGATCTCAATATGTCACCGTCTCGACCGCGGGGGGCTATCTCTCCTCTAACGATAAGCGCGCGCACTTTGGCCTCGGAACGGATACAGTCGCAAAGGAGATTGAAATTCGGTGGCCCAGTGGTGTCGTCCAGAAGTTAGGTGAGGTAAAGTCCGACCGAATTCTTCAGGTGGACGAACCTCTTCAATCGACCGCGGAGACCACTCCATCAAAGTCCTCTAGGCGTTGATCTTCGAGGAGCGTTCGTCAGTTCACGAATCGTGGGAAAAGAGCGCGAGCCAGTACATCTCATGGAGAGTAGCAGCCGCAGGTGTTAGAAAAGGTTATATCATCTTGATCGCTGACACATGCGATGGAATCGCGAAGACCCACATTGGCGATTCAGTCTTCAGGAAGAGTGCAACCCCGCTTATGATTTTTCGAAGAGTCATTCAGTTCATGGTTCTAGCAGTCCCCTTTGGGGTACATCCCGGCGCCTCCGCTCAAAATCCTTTGGAAACCCGGGACGCCAAGCAGCAGGAAGGAGCTCACCTCCTGCCAAGGGAGGTGCCAGCACCGGTGCCGCGCATTCGGCAGTCCTCGATGCAGAAAGACGCCCCATCACGGCCGGCGGTTTTGTGAAGACGGGCTCCATTGTCTTTCAAGACATCGCAGTAAAGGCGGGACTCACCACCTAGCGTCACAAAATGGGTTCCCCAGAAAAGAAGTACATCCTCGATACGGTCGGCTCGGGTGTCGCCCTGCTCGATTACGACAACGACGGCTGGCTCGATATCTATCTTGTCAACGGTTCTACCGACGAAGCGCTTCTTGGTAAAGAGCCCGCGCCCCACACCGCTCTCTTCCACAATAATCACGATGGAACTTTTACCGATGTCACGGCGAAGGCGGGTGTAGAAAACGACCGATGGGGCTTCGGCGTTGCCGTCGGCGACTAAGTTAACGATGGTTGGCCCGATCTCTACGTCTCGAACTTTGGCAAGAACAGGCTCTATCACAACAATCATGACGGCACCTTTACAGATGTAGCCGAGAAGGCAGGTGTCACAGTTGGAAACTGGTCAACCGGCGTCACATGGGGCGACTACGACGGCGATGGCCGTCTCGATCTCTTTGTTGCAGGCTATGTCCACTACGACATCCGCGATCAACTCGACGCCGGCGGCAAGGCGCTCAGCTTCTGCGAATTTCGCGGTGAGAAGGTGATGTGCGGCCCACGCGGCCTTCCCGGCGAACGGGACCACCTCTTCCACAACAACGGCGACGGTACGTTCACCGATGTCAGCGTCAAAGCCGGGGTCAGTGATCCACAGGCCTTCTACGGTCTTGGAGCTGTGTTCATAGACATCAACAACGACGGCCGCCCTGACCTGCTCGTCGCCAACGACTCTACCCCGAATTACCTGTATCTGAACAAGGGAGACGGAACCTTCGAGGACATCAGCTATGCCTCCGGTTACGCCTTGAACAAGGAGGGGCGCGAAACGGCTTCCATGGGCATCGCAGTTGGCGACTACCGCAACAACGGCCTGCTGGATCTCTACCACACCACCTTCTCCGACGACTACAAGCCGCTCTACCGCAACGATGGCGATGCCAACTTCACAGATATCAGCTATGAAGCCAATCTCGGCGAAATCTCCATTCCGTTCCTCGGATGGGAAGCTGCCTTCTTTCGACTATGACAACGATGGCTGGAAGGATCTGTTCGTCGTGAACGGCCACGTCTATCGCGGTGTGGACAAAACTTCCTGGGGCACCACCTGGGCACAGCGGCCGCTGCTGTTTCATAATCTGCAGGGTACGAAGTTCGATCTCGTTCGAGCTGTCGAAGGTACAGGCCTCGCTGAGGTAATGACCTCCCGCGGGATGGCGTTCGGGGATATCTTCAACGACGGCAAAATCGATGCGGTGATCAACAACATCGACTCGGTTCCCGCACTCATGCAGAATGTCGCCGAGCAGCGCAACCACTGGATCGAGCTTCGCCTGGTCGGCGGCCCAAAAAGCCCTAGGGACTCCACCGGCGCAACCATCTATCTGACCGCAGGAGGCATACGCCAACGTGAAGATGTATTTAGCGGAGCCAGCTATGCCTCGTCCTCCGACCCGCGTCCGCATTTCGGCATCGGTTCTGCCGCCCGCGTTGATAAGATAGAGATCCATTGGCCTAGCGGAGCCAAAGAGGAGATCGTGCCGCCTGCGGTTGACCGTATCTTCACCATCGTTGAAGGGAAGGGAATCCAAAACCCTCACGAGCACGTCAGCAAGTAGCTGTGCTATCGCAGGAGCAGACTTAGCGATATCCGCGCCAAGACGTGGCGCAGAGGAGCCAAAACGACTACCATTCTTCTCGGTTCGACATTTTGCTTCGCGAAGCAGACTCAGTAATGCTTTTCCGCAGTCTATTTTCTGGAAATCGTCTGATCATATAAAGATGGATGAACGACCGGTGATACCTGACAAAACGAACTCGACTCGAAAGTGCATGGGATGCTTCGCCCTCGTTGCTGGCTTCTGCGTTTTGACGTCCGCTTCTCTTCACCTGCAGGCAGTAAAAGCAGGCAGCGAAGTCGAGGAGGGCGCGGCTACTCGCCATGCTTATTCGGAAAAGGTCGCCGAAAAGTACAACTATCGCTATGGAAAAGAACTGCCGTTCCTGCCGTCGAATGCCACCACGGTCAACGGCGAGTTCCTAGACCCCAGACTCTTTCCCACCGCCGACTACTGTGGCCATTGCCATCGGGAAAGTCACAAACAGTGGCGCGAATCTGCCCACTCGAACGCCAACCGCGTTCCCTACTACCTCCGCAACGTCGCCCTCCTCAATGACTCCAAAGGTATCGAGTTCTCCCGGCACTGCGAAGGCTGCCATGATCCAATCGCACTCGTTTCAGGTGCTTTGACGCAGGCAGGCCCGAAGAAGCGTCCCTACGATCAGGACGGCGTAACCTGCACGGTTTGCCACTCCATACAGGCCATCGACACCCGCGGCACGGGCAGCTACGTCATGGGCATTCCCGCCGTGCTGGTCGACGAAGGCGGACAACCCGTCACACGCAAGGTGTCTGACGGCGAGATCCTTGCTCATCTCGACCGCCACAGCAAGGCCGTCATGAAGGACTTTTATCGCACCTCTGCGTTCTGCGCTACCTGCCACAAAGCCGCTCTGCCCCGGACTTTGAACGATTACAAGTGGCAGCGCGCCATCTCTCTCTACGACGAGTGGCAGAATTCCTCCTTCGCAAAGCAGTCTCCTTTGCCTTTCTACGTCAAAGATTCTGTCTCCTCCTGCCAGACCTGTCACATGCAGCGCGAGAAGCTGACGCTTACCGACTCAGGTGCCAAGGAGGGTCAGCTCGCATCGCATCGCTGGCTCGGAGCCAACACGCTTATCCCCAAAATCTACGGCTTCGATGAGCAGGCTACACGCATCGTTCAGTTCTTGCAGAACAGTGTCTTCAACGTCGACATTTTCGCGTTGGAACATGGCGAAATGGTCGACAGCGCCTCGGAAAAGGAGCTCGTCGCACCGCTCGGTCTCACCCCATTCACGATCGCTCCAGGTGAGACCATCACGGCAGACGTCGTCATTCAGAACAAGGGCATAGCTCACAGTCACGTACCCGAGCAGCGCGACATGTACGAGTCCTGGGTCGAGTTTCTGGTCAAGGACGCCTCAGGCAGGATTCTTCATCAAAGCGGCTTCATCAAGCCGGACGGCAATCTGGACGAACGTGCTCACAGCTTCACCAACCGCCTCGTCAACGTCAAAGGCGGCCTCAACGATCTGCATCAGGTCTGGACAAACCGCGTCGTCGCCTACAACAACACGATCCAGTCCGGCCGTTCGCAGCTTGTGCGTTACTCGTTCGTTATGCCGCCCGCGTCCGGCGGCCCTATCACGATCACGGCGACCGTCAAATACAGACGCTTCGATCAGCACTTCATCGACTTCGGCATGAATAGGCACTATGAGCAGCCTATCGTTGATATGTCCGCTGAGACCCGCACTCTCGTCGTCGGGGAGAACAAGCCAATCGCTCCCGGCGCTACTGAAAACAAGGAATGGATGCGCTGGAACAACTACGGCATCGCGATGCTGGACGCGCAGCAGTACGCCGCTTCGGCTCACGCCTTCCAGCACGTTGCCAGGCTCCGCCCTGACTACGCCGACGTCTACACCAACACCGCTATCGTCCAAATTCAATGGGAAAAGTACGACGAAGCTAGACCCAATCTGCAGAAGGCTCTCACGCTTGCTCCCGGGAGCGCCCGCGCCCTTTACTATCAAGCTCTCGTCGAGCGCAATCTGGGCAATATGAGCGAGGCCATCGCCGACCTTCAGAAAGTCGTGACCAGCTTCCCGGAGTCACGCGACGCCCATCGCGAACTTGGCTTCTCCTACTACCAGCTGCATCAGTATGACCTCGCCCGCGCAGAGTACGAGAAGGTTCAAACGATCGATCCTGATGACCTCGCTGCGCACTACAACCTTTCAATCCTCTACCGCCGTCTGGGCCTGAAAGACAAAGCCCAGCAACAGGCCGCGATCTTCGCCGACCAGAAGGACGACCCCACCGCCAGCACCTATGCACTTGAGTACCTCCGCCAGCACACTGAAATCGCAAATGAAAGCGTCATATGGCATACCCATGAATTAGACATGCCATTCAAACCGGGATTGCAGCCACCACAGACCGTCGCTCCCACTTCCAGCTCGATGAGCGGCGGCAGCTTCTGAAAATCGCAACGTAAATTTAGACAGAACGTCACCCTCGACTGACCCAGGCGAGTACATCCCAAAGCCCAACCCACCCGGACAGATCCGATCCAGCCGCCGCCACCGCATCAAACCAACCCACTTGTCTCCTATTGCGCCGGAGTGGAATGCGAACCATATAGCTCTGTACTCCTCTGCAGTTCGATTCTGCTCTTTTCCACCTCGCCGCTCTGCTTGTAGGCGCGCCCCAGCACGAAGTGGAACCGCGGATTCTTCGGTTCCAGCGCGACCGCTTTCTCCAGCGCCGCTTCCGCCTCTGGCAGCCTGTTGAGAGCCAGCAAGGCCTGGCCAAGCGCCTCTTGACACTGCGCACATGACGGAGCAATCGCGGCTGCCCGCGCTAGTTTTTCAGCGGCCTCCTGCGGCTGATTTCGATCCAGTAGCAACAGCCCAAGATTTAGTAGCGGTTGTTCGCTCTGTGACGCCGAGCCCTGCTGCAGCGCTTCGGCCTTGCGGTACGCCTCCATCGCCTTCTCCAGCTGATTTTGAGACGCAAGTGTAAGCCCCAGGTTGTTCTCCGCCTTTACGCTGCGGCTATCCAAGGTAAGCACCCTCCGGAAGGACGTTTCAGCTCCGCCGTAATCTCCTTTGCTGTACTGCGCGCGTCCCAAGCTGTACCAGGTATCCGCATCGTCCGGAGAGAGATCCGTCGCCTGCTTCAGCCATCGAATTGCGTCGGCGTAATCCTGCAGCAGAACGTAATCCAGCCCCACCATGCGCAACTCTTCGCCCGTAGGCCGGCGTTCTGCAGCAGCCTCGGTGAAAACCCGCAACGACTCTTTCGGCTGATCTCTTCGCATCAACACCTCGCCCAGCAAATAAAGCCCATCGGCGGAAGTAGGCTCGCGCTGCAAAAAACGTCCGCAGAACTTGCTCTGCAGCAGCGAACTCTGACCGTTTTATTTGACCCCGTGCTTGCTGCAACGAATCCTCCGCTCTAGCCACCGCTCCGCTGGTTTGATCGAAAAGATCTCCATGCAACACCCAAAAACCTGAAAATCCATTCAACTCAACCAAGACCATCCGCATCGGCGGCGATTGACCCACCGCCGAAATCGTCAGCGGCAGAAAAGCGACGGACCTAATCCATCTCAACGAGGAACCTTTTGTATCAACGAAGATCTTCAAAAGGGCCAGCTCCAGCTTCTCTTAGTTGTCGAGGCCTGCGAGTAAAGATTTTCTGAAAAGGTCTTAAAGCGAATGAACGTGCACCGAAAAATTCCATGCGATTTCATCCCGAACATTATAGCTACAGTTGCTTAGCACCATACCAAACCGCCTACGCTGAAGCCACTACCCGGACCGTCAATGGCCAGCAGTGCCGCACCGCCTATCCGAATAACATCATCACCTCGCCGCTGAGCCCTGTCGCAACCGCCATCTCAGCCTACATCCCCCAGGCCTCCAACGCCTTCACTAATAACTTCGTCTTCGCCGGAACTTATCCCATAATCAGCACTGCGGAATCCATTCGCATCGATCAGGCTTTCGGGCAGAACAACAAAGTGTTCGTCTCCTACAACGTCCGCGACAACGTTCGGAACAACAACAATCTTCCGCAGTTCCAGCTACCGGTAACTTCGTTCCTCACCTCCCAGGATCTTCCCACACACCTGGTCCGCGTCGGATACGATCACATCTTCTCGCCAACCCTCTTAAACCACGCCCTCATCGCCTTCACCCGCGTGCTCAACAAGGAAGGCTTCATCACGCCATCGCAGGGCAAAGACTACTCTCAGCTCGTCGGACTTCCAGGAGGCACCGGAAACTACTTTCCCGGCATCATCCTTAATAGCGTCACCGGCAATGAAAGCAGCCGGGTAAATCTCGGCGATTACGTTGATCCAAACAACAACGGCTTCAACTCAAAAATTTCCGACAACTCCTATTACGTCAGCGATGCATCTCGCTGACGAAAGGCAAGCATAATCTCACCATCGGAGGCGAATACCGTTACGCAGTCTCCATCTCCAGCTTCACCAACGTGGATAGCGGTAGCTTTGTCTTCAGCCGCGCACAGACAGCCGGAACCGCCACTACCACCGCCAACAGCGGAGACGGTTTCGCCAGCTTCCTCCTCGGGCAGGTCGCCCAGGCCACCGTCAAGCAGAACTTCGTCACTATCCGGAACGTCGGCCAATACAGCGCGCTCTACGTACAGGATGAGTTCAAGGCCAACAAGGATCTCAACCTGTCCCTTGGACTTCGCTATGACGTTGACCTTCCCTTCAAAGAGCTCCACAACTTCGGGTCGCAGTTCAACCCCACGACTATCAACACCGGCGCTCAGGGCACCAACACCCCCGGAGCTTTGGAGTTCGCCGGCAACGGCGCAGGAAAGGATGGCATCAGCTCGCGTTACTCCAACGTCTACTACAAAAACGTCGAGCCACGCGTAGGCATTACCTGGTCTCCGAGCTCGCTCGGTCACAAGAGCGTCTTCTCCGCTGCTTACAGCGGCCTCAATGCTCCGATTCTCCAATGGCAACAGATCTACGGCGGAGTGCCTGCTGGCTATTCCTCCATCAGCCAGATCAACAATAACGCGAACCCTTTCACCACAGGCGAACTGCTCGATCCCGCTTCGCTCAAAAGCCCCGGTATCGCCAACCCAGGAGCCTTCGGTGTACCAAACATACCCACCAACCCCAGCTTCGACCGTAGTCAGTTGAACGGTCAAAACGTCAACTACACCCGCCGCGACTTCGGCAAACCCGGCTACGACCAGACCTGGACCGCAACCGTTCAACAGCAGTTCGCAACCGATCTGATTCTTACCTTGGCTATCTCGGTGAGCGGGCCGTTCACCTCGGCTCCAACCTGCTCTACCTCAACAATATTCCGCAGCAGAACTTCGCCCTCGGCTCCCAGCTCAGCGATCCCTTCACGGGCTCCGGCGCGCCGGTCGACGGAGTCTCCGCTCCTTACGCTGGCTTTCAGGGAACCGTCGCACAAGCTCTCAGACCCTTCCCTCAATATCACCTGGTTAACACCGATGCCTATGGCGAAAACCACGGCCAGCTTTCCTACAACGCGCTGACGGCTAAGCTGGAACGCCGCTATCACAACGGACTCAACCTCCTTGCCTCCTACACCTGGTCCAAGATTCTTACCGACACTGGTAACATCATCGGTGGCAGCCTCGGAGGCTCATACACCGCCAGCATTCAGAACCCACTCAACCTAAAAGCAGAAAAGGCCATCTCCCCGCAGGATACGCCGCAGATCTTCGTCATTAGCTACATCTACGACCTGCCCTTCGGCAAGGACAAGAGCTTCCTGAGCCGCGGCGGCGTAGTCAACTACCTTGTCGGCGGATGGTCAGTCAGCGGCATCCAAAGATATCAAAGTGGCCAACCACCTGGCTTCGGCTGCGCAACCGGGATCCCCGGATACGACAACTGCATTCGCTACAACTTCGTGCCCGGACAGAATCTGCGTTCAAGTGCTAGGAGGAACGGATCGTTCAATCCTGCACTCGCTGGATCGAACCTCTGGTACAACCCTGCCGGCGTCCGCGATCCCAATGCCGACGTCACTAGAACTATCTCCTATGCCTTCGGCGACAAACCCGCCTATGAGTCCGACGATCGCTCATTCGGCTATCTCGAAGAAGACTTCGGCTTGATCAAGCGGACTCACATCACCGAACGCGTAGCCTTCCAGTTCCGTGCCGAAGCCTTCAACGCCTTCAACCGCCACGTCTTCGGTAATCCCGACAACAACCCGCACGATGCTGGCTTCGGAACGGTCGGCAGCACTGCCAACAGCCCGCGTTCGCTTCAACTCACCTTCCGCGCGGAGTTCTAACTGTCGAAAGCCTGGAAGCAGAGAAATATTCCTGTTCCCAGGCTCTAATCAGGTCCGGCTACGGGCACGCCATCAAGCTGTGCCCGGAAATTGCTTGCAGTGAAATGGGCTTAGCCTCAGAGATAAGCTGGTCATTCAGGGCGCCATTTATTCGGAGCCGCTTTAGAATCTTGGGCCGTACAACGCCTCGCCGTCGGGATTGCCCGGCGATCATCCGGCAACTGAAAGCAACTCCGCGAGATTAAGCATCGAGTTCGACTCTGTGCCCCGAGGCAGTGATGGAGCAATCACGAGGGCCTCGCTGTGGTCCTCAAACCAAACCAAAAACGAAGACTGTTCAGATCCCGGGAGTCGCTGCTGGTTGATCCAATGATAGTAGGCGCCCATATCGGCATCAATCAAGGAGCCTCTGAGATCGAGTTCGGGATTGCTCTCGCCACCGGACATCAGCTCATTCATTGGCTTCTGCCGTTGCCGAGGGGCAAAACGCACGAATAAGGTGAGGGGTTGCGCCCTTCGCAAAGCTTCGCGAGCCGTCCACTGGGCAAAGGTCGTACTGAATATCTGGGTCCCGGAACCCTCTGTGAGCAGCTTGACCTGAAAGCGCTGCAACACCTCGTCTCCTCCTTTATCGAGACCGAGGTCCGTTGGAGATAGACGCGCCATGTGTGTGCGCAGTTCCTCAGGGCCCATTCCCGGCCTTCCAATCTCCATTTGAATATTTTTCAGCAATGCGGCGCGTACGGGTTCCAGCCTCTGAAAGGACACGCAAGTGAGCAATGGGCTGTGTTCCGCTGCCTGCCCTCCATCGACATACCAATGTCCATAAGGAACCGGATGTGTCTTTGCCCTGGCTTCAACTGCGGCCAGCAGAAGTTTAACTCCGTTCTCAGATTTGACTTGCCTGAAATAAGTTCCGTGCTCGCGCAGATTACGGAACAGGGGCTCGTCATAAGACAAAACGCCTTGTCCGATGACCGCAACTCCAAGCCTGCGCATGGCATTTAGTTGGGGCGCCGTCCCTATGCGGGTACGGTTGCCGTAAGCGATCGCTGCGTCCGTGAACGCATCTAGCTGATGAGTTGTCCAAAGGTATGCCGATAACTGTTCGACAAACTGGGCTGGCTGGTTGATCCAATCAAGGCTCTCAAGTTTCCCCGACAGAGAAAGTTGCCAGAATGCCTGAAACCATTCATGGATCTGCGCGGGCGTTAGAGAACTAAGAGCAGCAAGTTCCCGATCGATTGCCGCATGCTCTGCGGGAAACTTGTAATCGTATTCAATGACCTCCCGCAGTAAGCTTGGCACGAAGCTCAGCGGCAGCTGCTTCACTGCTCCCAGGTGAGCCACGACGAGCTTTCTTGCCTCGGGCGGATACCCAGCGAACTGTTCGGCTTTGAGGTCCCTTGGCAGCATAACCTACAACAACTCGTGGATCGGCACGCCTTGTGACAGCTTCGGCGAGAATCCCATCATTGCGCCGAGAGTGGGGACAAGATCGATCGATTGCAGCGGACGATCATACACCATCCCCTGTCGAACGCCAGTGCCCAGGGCCATCATCCAGGTCGTGCGTGACGCCGCGTCACCCGTGCGATGGTGCTGAAATCCATTCCCGCCGGCATCCTCGTCGGCATCGCGTCCAAAATCCGGAAGGATAAACATCGTCGTATTGCCCGCGTATTCGGGTTCGGCTTGAACCGCTTTCCAAAGCTCCGCACAAAGACGGTCTGTGCGCCGAATTGCCTCAATATAGAGCGAGTAAGCACCGGTGTGAGCGACATCGATATCGTGCATCGTAATCCAAAGCAGACTTGGAGATTCCTGCGGCATTAGACGCTTCGCAATGTATACGGAAAGCTCATCCGCGCTCGAGACAGTTCGTGCATGCACCATGAAATCATCGACTGAGAGCTTCAATATTCTTTCCATTTGCTGCAGTTCGAATTCGCCGCCTCTAATTTGCGGTGCATATAGCGGTGTCTCATAATTATCACGAAGCAAATGGTTGAAATCCGCACCCGCTCCAGATGTTGCCGCACTCAGTAGATGCTTCGGTAAAATAACTTTCGCTCCCAGGCCAGGACCATAGGAACGATACTCGCTTTCGCCAATTCGGTTAAACCCATTGCTGGGCGCGACCACCCATGCGCTCGACGACGGGCGATTCAGGTCCTTGCGAAAATACTCGAACACTGTAGGATGTTCAGGTGGAACCGCCGAAAAATTATTGAGCGTTTCATAAACGCCGGTCGCCAGACTTGCGGTCGCCACGTAGTGGCCCAATATCCCCTGATTTATCACATGCGTGAAAAAACTGGACTGCGGAGCCAGCTCGTGGAGCATGTGCGGTATATTCTCCTGCCCTTCCGGAGCGAATGTCTCTTGATCCCGAGCGCCTCCACCAAACGTAATGACAATGATCTTCCGCTTCTTTGCCGCAGCCTCTCCATGCACAAAGGGGCTGCCTCCCATCAGCGCACTTCCCAGCGCCAGTCCAGCCGTACTGCGCAAAAAGTCGCGCCTGCTGCGACTAAGACGCTGTGCAGTGCGAGATCGGACAAGAGTCGCCTCGCTGAATGACGATGATGCCCTCAACTCAAATCCACCTTATGTCCTCCTAACTTCGATCATGCGCAACTTCTTCTCTCTTGGTTCGACATGCGATCGCCGATGCCGGCATTCAAGGCTTGGTTACCGAGCCGGGCTTCGCCGAATACACAAACTGCTGGACCTCGGCCCTTTCCTTATCAACTGCGGCCATATGTTGTGCCTGCAGTCTTTGATAGAGGGCGAACTCCTCCCGTGCATGGTCCTTTTGTCCGGCGCGAACATAATACTGGCCGAGACGGTAATGAGCATCTGGAAGACTAGGATTCAATTCCAGTGCCCGCCGATACTCAGGAAGCGACTTTGACAACTCATGCTGATCTGCGTACAGAATGCCCAATTGCAAATGCGCGTCGGCGAGTGTTCCATCTAATGCAATCGCCTTATGCAGCAAAGACTCCACCGCCCGAAAATCCACACTGGGTCCTTCCAGCCGTTTCCCCTTCCATAAACTAACAGCGTAATAATACTTGGCCAGCGCGTTGTCTGGCTGCAGCTCCGAATATCGCCGAAATCTTTCGATTACATCATCCGCCTGATTGGGAGAGCTAAGGTACGACTTGGACAAAAACAGATAACATCGGGCATCGGTAGGGTCGAGATCCGCTGCTGTAAGCAAAGATTTGATCGACTCCTCATACCTGCCCTGTGAATATAGCGCCATTCCTAACCCGATGAGTAGACGTGGGGAATTCGGATAATGCCGGGTAGCTTGCTGGAAGACGTCGATGGCTGGCTCATACGTCCTGTGGAGAAGAAGCTCGCTTCCCCAGGCAAACAGATTGTCCTCGCTCGGATCCATTTGAGCGGCAATTTGAAACTCGTTCGCCGCTTGAAGATATCTTCCGTCCTTCTCCTCGATCTGACCCAGCAGGTTGTGCAGTTCGCCGGTGTTCTTCTGTTTCACCATGTTCTGAACAAGCTGCCGCGCGTCTTCGAGCCGTCCCATAAGAAAGTAAACGAGAGCCAGATCGTAGCCGTTGCTATAAGAGGAAGGGTTGATCCGTTGCGCTTGTTCGAGCAGAGGAAGCGCATTCGCAATCCTATTGGTCTGAAGATAGAAGTCAGCCAGATTGTGGTTCGCGCCGAAATCCCCAGGTTCAAGAGCGAGTGCCCTGCGAAACTGCGCCTCGGCCAACTCCAGCTTCCCAGAACTAGCCAGAGCTGTTGCTAGATTCGTTCTTGCTGCCCCCAAATCCGGTTTCAATCGTACCGCGATTGCCAGTTGCTCTACAGCCTTCTCGTTTTCAGACAGCGCAGCATAAGTCAGCCCTAGAATCTCGCGAACTTCAAAGCTCTTCGGGACACTGGGTAAAATACTTTCCAGTTGGACCGCGGCCTCGGTGTACTTCCCTGCGTGGTACTGGGCTACCGCTGACTGAAACTGGCGATCTAGATTTTGGCTTGGGCCGTCTTGGGCCGCTAAAGCCTCAGCCTTCGAATTACGGACTGCAAATGCCGCGCAAAGCAGAAACCATCCGCAAAGAACTACAAGCCGCAATTGATGCGCCTTGCTCATAATCCTCCGCGTGAGGACAACAACACACCCACTAGAATACCTCGAACTCGAAAGGCACGTCTCGAGACGCCTTTCCCGCGAGCTTCAACTCAACCTAATAGTACAGCTTGAGAGCGAATTGAATCTGCCTTGGATCATACGGTGCATCGCGGGTCGATCCGATTTCACCAAAGGTGGAACTGGTGAAATTGCCCGAGTTTCCGATCGCTGTCACACCGTTACCTCCGAAGTTAGGCGAATTGAAGTTCGGATGATTCAAGATGTTAAAGAACTCGGCCCGGAACTGCATCGAGAAGCGCTCGCTAAGCTGGAAGGCCTTGAACGTTGAGAAGTCGAACCGATGGAATCCCGGCCCTGTGGTGGTTGACGGCCCGGCGCCCAAAATAGCACTTCCGGTTAAAGGGAAGCATCCGGCGGGTGCAACTGCTCCCAGCGGGCAAGGTTGCTGGAAGGCGTTCGGGTTCCCGAACCAGCTGAGTTTTCCGTTCGAGTCCGTATGCAGGCCAAGCTTCTGACTCTGCCCAAGCACCTGCACATCGTTGCAATACGTTCCAGAGGTTGTTGCGGTTGGGCAAGTGAGAGTGATCGGTTGGCCGCCCTGCAGGGTCACGATCCAGTTCACGCTCCACCCACCAATAACTGCATTCCCAAGTTTGCCAGCGTCGGCCATGAACTTCCTATCCTTGCCGAACGGTAGTTGATAGCCGCCGCTCAAATGGACCACATTTCGGATATCGAAGTCGGCCAGCCCGTAGTCAAATCTAGGACCAAGTCCAGGGACATACGCGGCCCGGTATCCACTTGAATTGCCTGTACTACCTCCGTTGAGGAGGTCGGCGGCATCCGAAAGCGTCTTCGAATAGGTATAGGTAACCAGGTAACTCAATCCGCTTGAAAATTGTTGTTCAAGTTTGGTTTGCAGGCCGCTGTAGTTACTGAGTCCAAGAGTTTGCTGATATTGCGCATTCTGACCAAAATCTGGAAATGGCAGGAAAGGAAGCACACTGGTGTTGGCTGGTAGCAATTGAGAGACGTTATTGTTGCCGATACCAACCTGCAGGTTATTGACGTTCGTAAATACGTAAGCAACCTGCGCGGACATAGTGGGGGTGATCGCGTATTGGAGAGTGAGGTTGCTGCTGACGGTGACCGGTGTTATGTATTTGAACTGAAGCCCCTGAAGGCCCAACCCTTTAGCATTTACCGCAAGAGGAGTAAACGAACTGCAGCTGAGACCGGCGCCAATCGGTGCGCTTCCGCCCGGACCCGCGGTCGCGCACGTCCCGTAGGGGTTGGAACCGGAACCGAAGGCTGCGGAGTCTGTCGTTCCCTTGTAGTCGAAGTTGTAGACGAAGGGATAGTTCTCGCCGATATTGGGTCCGTAACCCTGGTTCTCAAACGAGTTGTAGAAGAGCCCCACACCACCACGGAAGACAAACTTCGGGTTAATCTGAAAGGCGAAGCCTGCGCGGGGCGCGAAGTTGCCGTGTTGTGTCTTGACGAGAGCATTACCGTATCTGTTGGTCTCCTCAAGCGCAATTCCGTCTTTTGCCAACAGATCAAGGAAGCCGTTGCCGTTAAGAGAAGGATTATTGGAGGTGGAAGACAGAGACCTATCGGCCTTCCCTGACGCCGGGATTAGATATGTCGGCAGTCCGTTTGGAGGGCCGTTTTGAACAAAGTTGGCCTGGGCGCCATTTGATTCGGAGATTGGACTGAAGTAATCCCAGCGCAGGCCGAGATTGAAGGTAAACCTCGGAGTGACCTTCCAGTCATCCTGGAAGTAGAGAGCGGTGTACTTCCTTGTGTCATAGGTTTTGCTGATATTCGATGCATGTATCTCGTTCGCGCCTCCCACAAAACCGACTCCACCTGGATAAGCTGCTGCCGTTGGCGTCAAAAGGAGTTGTGCACGACCGGTCTGGTCCCCAGACTGGCCCGGAACACCTGCGAAGTTGCCATTGAAGTCGAACTCACCTCGTGAGTACGCGGGTTGTAGCGTGTTGAAGTGGACATTCTGGAACTCGATGCCCATCTTGAAGCTGTGTTTTCCATAGATCTTCGTGAAGTCATCTGTGATCTGGAGGGTCTGGCTAACCTCATCGGAAGGCAGGAAGTCGTTGCTGCCCAGCTCTTGTAAACCGCCGATGACGATCGCCGGAAGGCCGCCGTTCTCAGACGACTGCGGGATGCCCTGGATGCCGTATTTTGCAGGAATGCCTTGGGTGGTACCCTCTGGGCCGAATCGAGTGGTGTGCAGGTGGTTGAAGCCAACACGCGCTACGTTAACGATGTCGGGAGTAAACACGTGCGTCCAAGCGGCAACAGCCTGATCGGATTTCGCTGTCTGGAGGCCCTGCTGGAAGCTGCCGCCGTCTGCAACACCGCCAAAAGGTCCCGGAATAAATTGTGGGTCATCCACGTAGCTGAAGCGAACGAATATCTGTTCTTTTTGCGTGGGATTGTAGTCTCCGCGCACGTCAAAGGCGTTGCGATGCTCAAAAAGCTTTGGACTTGTTACAAAGTTCGAGGTGATGCCTGAAGCGGTTGGCAATGGATATAGATTAAGCAGGCCGATTGCATTCGGATCCAGGCGGGAGCCAGGGATTTGGTTCAGGTTGCAAGCTGCTAGTGAAAAAGACAGGGTACCTGGTGCGCAAGAGCCGAACGGATCGCGAACGTAGCCACTTTTTGACGCTACGAAACCTGAGACAGGGTCAAGCACACCTGCCGTAACCGCACGCGTTGTTGCCGGGTCCAGGATCGTGCCAAATGGTATCGATCTGCCCACATTGTCTGTACGCGCCGGTCCCGACTGCCCAGTGATCAGGTCAGAGAGATTTGTGTAGCCGCTGTTTCTCTCCAAGTTTGTCGGCACGCCAATACCAGACTGAGTATTACCTTGGACGCGCCGAAAACCTTCATAGTCGCCAAAGAAGAAGAGCTTGTTCTTGATGATTGGCCCACCGATGGTCGCTCCGAACTGGTTAAAGCGCAACGTTCCCTTTTGGACTTCGAAGTAGTCTTTCGCGTCGAGTACGTCATTGCGGAAGAACTCCCAGACCGCTCCATGTAGGCTGTTTGTGCCAGACTTGATCGTGGCGTTCAGAACGGCACCGGCCGAACGACCGAGCTCAGCGCTGAAACCTGCAGTCTGCACTTTGAACTCCTGAATTGCGTCCAACGGAGGAAGAATGACAAAGTTCGTTCCGTTCAGGAAGTCCACTGCATTGGAATTGTTGTCGATACCATCCAACAGGTAGTTGTTCTGTGCCGGCCGCAGACCATTGGCTGTAAAGGCTCCGGAGGCCGCGTTTCCGCGTGTGTCCGCCTGTGACGTATTCACGCCAGCGCCAAGCTGGGCAAGAAAGGTGAAGTTGCGCCCATTCAAAGGCAGGGCATTCACGGTACGTTCGGACACAACTTGTCCAACCGACGATTCGTCTGTTTGCAACTGCGGAGGCGCAGTCGTGACCTCCACCGTCGTAGTCGTTGAGCCTATCTTTAGTTGAACGTTGACCTGCAGGTTTTGGCCGACAGACACGTTCAGATTTTTCTGAGAGGTCGTAGAGAAACCCGGGCTCGTAACCGTTACCGTGTAGTTGCCAATCCTTACCGGCGAAAAGATATAAACTCCGGCCGCGTTCGTGTTGGTCTCCAGAGACAATCCTTGGTCGATATTCAAAAGAGTCACATGAGCATTCGGAACAATCGCACCTGCGGCATCTACGACCGTGCCGTTGATTGCTCCTTCGTCGACCTGCCCAAAGACGCATTGGGTCTGGGCCAGGAGAAGGCACAAGTAAGAAAGGGTTATAAAGCCGAAACGTCCATACCAGCTCATAGCATTGCGATCAAAAGCCATCCGAATTACCTCAGTTTTTTCGTTCCATGGTCATTGCGCTTCGCCGAACCTGAAAGGCTGATTGGATAGACACGTAAAGCTTTTCCGAGTAAAAGTAAGCGTTTACATTGTCGACGAGGAATCTAGTACAACCGGATAACTATTGTCAACCAAAAGGTTGAAACTGCCGTCTGCAGATAGATGGACTTCTGCCGCGGTGAGTAGTGTGTTTCCGCGCACGATTTTAGCTGTGTCCTTGTCCGGTGCTAACATTGCCGTCTACACGGACCTAGCCGAAATGTCGCATCGCAAAAGCGGAAGTCACTTTCTTTCACGGCGAAAGCTCCTCAAAAGCTTAGGCTTGGCACCTGTCCTGTTCCGTCCAGTTGCCTTCCATGCATCTTCATTCCTACTCGCCCCCCCGGAGACCCTCCCGAGTCAAGCTTCAAATTTCTCCTATGCCGACATAAGGCTCAAACCCCACTACCCCACAAAATCTCCATTGGAAGATGTTCTCCGTCTAGTTCCTCCGGGTTCAGATGAGTACATCAACGAGAAATACGCCTTTGAAATCGGGTCACAACTCAATCATTGGAGCCGAGCCCTCGAGGCATCAGCCAATGATCTTTCGGCCTTAGCCAGCTCCTTGGATTCTTCCGTGGAAGCCTCGTCACTGACTCCCACCAAAGAGATCAGGCTAGGCTCCTCTGATGCGATACATGTCGTGAAGCGACAGTTTACGTCCCAGGTTGTCCCTGGACGTGAGCGATTTCTCAAGGAGATTCAAAGATGGCTAGGGCAGGTCTCGCGCGTGGAAACCGCGGAGTTCGAAATCACTGATATCAAAGAAGTGTCGAGCGCTCCCCTGACGGTTCGCCTGGATATCCGATACGACATCGTCGCCAGTCGAAAGGATCGACACCGCGAGGAGCGAGTTGGATCGTGGCGCACCGAGTGGTCCTACGACGAATCGCGCAACGCATTGGAAACTTGGAAGGCACAAAGATGGGAGGCTACAGAAGAGATCTTGAGCGTCACTGACGGGCTCGCCTTTATTGACGTCACCCATGAAGCTCTCGCTGGAACGGAATCGTATACAAAGCAGATGCTTCGCGGATCCGACTATTGGCGTACGGTCTTGGATGGCGCATGCGGCATCGACGTTTACGGCAACAACGGTGTAGCCGCGGGGGATTTCGATAACGATGGATTCGACGATCTTTATGTCTGTCAGCCGGCAGGTCTGCCGAACCGCCTGTACCGCAATCGGGGTGACGGTACCTTTGAAGATGTAACAGAAGGATCGGGAGTTGGAGTGCTGGACAATACCGCATGCGCTCTGTTCGCCGACTTTCGGAATAACGGGTTTCAGGATCTTCTGGTGGTTTGCGGCAGCGGCCCCCTGCTATTCCTAAATAAAGGGGACGGAACGTTTGCGATCAAGCGTGACGCCTTCCAATTTACGAATCCTCCTCAGGGATCGTTCACGCATGCTGCGATTGCCGACTACGATCGCGACGGACTTCTCGACATCTACTTTTGCCTGTACAGCTATTACCTAGGCCTCGATCAGTATCACTATCCGGTGCCCTACTTCGACGCCCGTAATGGCCCAGCCAATTGCCTGCTGCACAACCAGGGGAACGGTACCTTTGTCGAGAAGACCGAAGCGGCAGGATTGAACGTTGATAACAACCGATACAGTTTCGCGTGCGCCTGGGGTGAATCCACCTCTAATGGCTTGCCCGATTTATACGTGGCCAATGACTTCGGGCGCAATAACTTGTATCGGAACAACGGAGACGGAACGTTCACCGTAGCCTCGAGCTCGGCCAACGTTGAGGACGTGGGAGCAGGGATGAGTGCCTGCTGGTCCGATTTTGATAACGATGGAAATCAGGATATCTATGTCGCCAATATGTGGTCGGCGGCGGGCCAAAGGGTTTCAACACAAAGACACTTTCAGGAAAAAGCTTCGGAAGACATCCGTGCACTCTATCAACGGCACGCGCGCGGAAATGCTCTCTATCGAAATCAGGGGAATGGGCAGTTTCAAAACATCAGCCGGCAAGCAGGAGTAGAGATGGGCCGATGGGCCTGGTGCTCGGATCTGTGGGACTTCGATCATGACGGCTACCCTGACCTCTACGTCGTCAATGGGTATATCACCGCCCCTGAAGGCCAATCAGCGAGAAGTGATCTCGGCAGTTTTTTCTGGCGGCAAGTGGTTGCGAAGTCGCCCATAGACGCCACGCCCTCTTTGGCCTACGAGCGTGGATGGAACGCTCTCAACGAATTGATCCGATCGGACAGCTCGTGGAGCGGCCAGGAAAGAAACGTAGCGTTCGTCAACAACCGCGATGGCACATTTTCTGAGGTTTCGGGGACGCTCGGTTTGGACTTCCCAGAGGACGGCCGCTCTTTCGTTCTCGCCGATCTCGACCACGACGGACGTTTGGAGCTCATCCTCAAAAACCGCAACGCTCCCCAGTTACGGATCCTTCATAACGTTATGAACGATATCGGCGCCTCGATTGCATTCCGTTTACGAGGGATCAAGAGCAATCGCGATGCGATCGGAGCTGCCATCAAAGTAGAAGCTGGAACTATCAGGCAGATAAAGTATCTGCAAGCAGGCTCCGGGTTTCTGGCTCAGCATTCCAAAGAGGTGTTCTTTGGCGTTGGGAGGCTGGAGGGACCGATCCGCGCCACGATCTGCTGGCCGAGTGGGCTCTCTCAGAAATTCGAGAACCTACCGGTAAACCATCGTATCGAAATCGAAGAGGGCGCCACCACATTTCTCGCCAAGCCCTTCGCCGCCCCTAACCCTTCCTTAACTCGAGCGGGCCCCGCGTCAAAGTTAGAGCCTCTCCCATCCCAGACAGACACATGGCTAATTGAGCCCTTACAAGCCCCGGAGTTTTCTCTAACTGATTTCGCGGGCAGCATTCGAACTCTCCAGGCGCTACGGGGTAATTTTGTGCTGCTCAACTTCTGGTCAACAACAGCACCACTCTCTCGCGACCAACTGAGACTTCTTCATCAATATGAGTCAGCCTTCACCGCAAGCCAACTGAAGATTCTCGCAATAGGCGTCGACGAACCGGACGATCTCGGCAAAGCTCGCTCCTTCGCGGCACAAGAAAAATTTGTCTTCCCTCTTGTCTTCGCAACAGCAGAAGTAGCCGGTATCTATAACATCATCTACCGCTACTTGTTCGATCGTCGCAGAGACCTCGCGATTCCAACCTCCTTCCTGCTGGACAGAGAAGGCATGATCGTAAAGATCTATCAGGGACCGCTTGCCCCCGAGCGTCTGCTCGAGGATGTAAGCTCTGTTCCAACTACAGCAGAGGGGCGCATGCAAAAGGCGATGCCTTTAGGCGGAATGCTCTACCGGGCAGGATTCCAACGCAATGACTTTACTTACGGGGTCGCGCTCTTTCAGCACGGCTATCTCGAACAGGCCGCTGAGTCATTCAAGCAGGTCATCGCCGCAAAGCCG
The DNA here is from genome assembly GCF_040358255.1 of Tunturibacter gelidoferens. Lineage (NCBI taxonomy): Bacteria > Pseudomonadati > Acidobacteriota > Terriglobia > Terriglobales > Acidobacteriaceae > Tunturiibacter > Tunturiibacter gelidiferens. Next base: position 3,179,037 of record NZ_CP132938.1, on the reverse strand, counting down.
GATGATCCGGAAGGCTATTACAACCTCGGAACGCTTAGCCTGCGAAGAAATGACTTTAAACAGGCACGCCAATATCTTCAACAAACGCTAAAGCTACGACCAAACTATCCCGAGGCGTGGAACAATCTTGGAATGATGGCTGCCCAGCAAGGTAAGCCTGACGAAGCCATCCAGAACTTCCAACAGTCATTACGCCTGAGACCAACCTACGCGATTGCCCTTTTGAACCTGGGAAATGTCTACCGGCGGCAGGGAGCTTTTGAGAAGGCACAGGATTGCCTGAACCACGCACGTGAAATTGAACCCGACAATCCTGAAGTCAACTACAGCTTGGGCATGTTTTACGCTCAGCAAAGCCAGATGCAAAACGCATCGAACTATCTGCAAAAAGCTCTCGAACTGCGTCCCGATTATCCTGAAGCATTGAACAACCTCGGCGTTCTCTTCGTGAGGGAACAGGACTACGCGAAGGCAGAAGAGCAGTTCAAGACTTGCATCCGTACCGTCCCGAGTTTCGATCAGCCCTATCTCAATCTTGCTCGACTCTACGCACTACGCAACGACAAGGAAAAGGCCAAAGAGGTTTTGCAGGATCTGCTGCGCATTCAGCCGCAGAACCCGAGTGCTAATAAGGCAACGGAGATGTTAAACGCAGTGCCTTGATCAAAGTCTTAAAACCAACGCCGAACCAATCCTATCCCTCTATAATCGCAACCTATGAATCTTCCCCGACGGCGTTTCCTCTGCTCATCTCTTGTTATGCTCGGTACCCCGTTGATGGACGCGCTAACGACCCCGCTCTGGCAATGGAGAGATCCAACGCTGATCCAAGCCGCAACCTCGAATCCTGCGCCCCCAGTGCAGTTTGTGGATGTCGCGCAGCGAGCCGGGTTGACAATCCCAAACGTGTGGGGCGGTATGGACCACAAGCGCAGCATTATCGAGGCCAAGGGAAGTGGGCTGGCTTTTTTTGACTACGACCAGGACGGTTGGTTGGACATCTATCTCACCAATGGGAATCGACTTGACGCTCAATGGTCTGCCGGAAAGGCGCCTATATCTCATCTGTACAAGAACAACCGCGATGGCACGTTTACCGATGTCACCGAGAAGTCGGGTCTGGGTGTCACCGGTTGGCAGACCGGCGTCTGCATCGGCGACTACGATAACGACGGATGGGACGATCTGTTTTGCACCTTCTGGGGGCATAACATCCTCTTCCACAACAATGGAAATGGAACCTTTACTGATGTTACTCACAAAGCCGGCCTCTATCAGGAACAGTTCCGTTGGGGCGCTGGCTGCACCTTTCTCGACTACGACAGGGACAGCCATCTCGATCTTTTCGTCTGTAACTATCTCAAGCTGAATCCGGAGACCATTCCAGCGGCAGACGAAACGCATTATTGTCAGTGGAAGGGTGTCCCCATCATGTGCGGCCCCCGCGGCCTTCCCGGCGACACGAACATTCTTTATCACAACAATGGAGACGGCACCTTTACCGACGTCTCGCAAAAGTCGGGCATTCTGAAACCGGGCCCGCGATACTCCATCACCTCCGTCTCTTACGACTTCGACAACGATGGTTGGCCGGACATCTATGTTGCGGTGGACTCACAACCGAGCATTCTCTTCCAGAACAATCACGACGGAACGTTCACCGATGTTGCCGTTATTGCCGGTTGCGCCTACAGCGATGGCGGTCATGAGCAGGCCGGAATGGGTGTCGCTGTCGCCGATTACGATTGCGACGGCTGGTTCGACATCTTCAAGACCAACTTCGCAGACGACACCTGCAACCTATACCACAACAACGGCGATGGAACCTTCAGCGATGTTACGTTTCCTTCCGGCGTAGGAATCAATAACCGCTATGTCGCATGGGGATGCGCTTTTCTTGACTATGACAACGATGGTTGGCCGGACATCTTTCAGGTAAATGGGCATGTTTACCCTGAGATCGACAACTACCATTTCGATCAAACCTTCAAGAATCCGCGCTTGGTCTACAAGAACCTCGGCAATGGACACTTCAAGGATGTTTCGTCGTCAATGGGGCCCGGAATTGCAGAACGCTTTTCCAGCCGGGGCGCGGCCTTCGGAGACTATGACAACGATGGTGGCTTGGATGCGCTGATTTTGAACATGAACGATTTGCCATCGCTCCTTCGCAACGACGGAGGAAACAAACAAAACTGGATCAAAATCAAACTGCTAGGCGTAAAATGCAATCGCACCGCAATTGGAGCTCGCGTGCGCGTCATAACCGGTAAGCACATTCAAATGGACGAAGTTCATAGCGGTACAAGCGTGATGTCGCAAAGCGATCTGCGCATTCACTTCGGTCTTGGCAAGGCAGATGTAGTGGATGTCATTGAAGTGAAGTGGCCGACGACGCAAAAGATAGAACGATTCATGCAGGTCAAAGCGAATCAGATACTCACCATCCGCGAAGGCAACGGAATCGTCGCAATCTCCAAGGCCGCCTCCTCGCGCTCCACTTAGAAGGTAGATAGGTTCTCATCAGGAACCCGCCGTCGACAGTTGCTGGATCAGCCTGTTTGCTTTTATCGTGCCGTCGAAGGAACAGGATGATCTGGCAGAACGATCAGGAATTGCTTGACCTCGCGACGCTTCTTCTCAACGGCCTCTGCCTGTTGACTCTTGATCTCATCGTGAAGCTTGAACTCTTCTTCAGCCTTCGCTCGTTCTCCGACTCGGTCATAGGCTAGCGCGAGCCGGTAATGGGCCTCGCCCAGCTGCGGCTCCCCTTCGATTGCCATTTTATAAAAATCGATCGCCTCGGAAAATTTGGATCGAGACGCAGACAGTATCCCGAGCTGGAGGTAAGCGTCGCCGCATTTTGCATCGATAGTGACAGCTCTTGCAAGCAGCTCCTCGGCCTGATTCATGGTCTGGGTCTCCGCCGAATGTTGCTGCCGCTTCAGGATCGCCATCGCATAAAAATAGTTGGCAAGAGCGTTGTCAGGCTGCTCCTTCACAAACCGTGCCAGCCTCTGCTCAACACACGACAATATATCGGGAGCCACAGTCTGCATCTTACCCATAAACATATACGGCTCAGGGTCCATCGGGTCAAGATCGGAAGCATGGCACAGGCGAACGGCAGCCTCCTCGTACAGCGCGCCGGCGAAGAGAGCCGCACCCAGGGCCGTCAGCATTCTGGCCGACCTCGGATAGGCTTCGTCCCCTCTGCGAAAGACCTCCTGTGCCTGCCAAACAGCTCGATGAATTAATAACTCAGAACCCCACTCAAAATAATTCTGTTCACTGGGTTCCAGTTGGACCGCCTCCTCATACTCATGAACGGCGGCTAGAGGATTGCCTGATGTCTCATCCAACTCACCCGCAAGCCGATATAGCTTCCCGTTCCCATGTTGCTTGAGTAGCTCATGGACGCGATCGAGGGCCGCCGCAGTACGACCACTCCGGTCATAAGCCTGAATAAGGTCGTACTGGTTCTTGAGATTTTCCGGATTAATCCGAGATGCATTTTGTAGGGGCGCTAGCGATTCGCCGTATCGGCCAGTTCGAAGATAGAATTCACCAAGCTTATGGTTCGCTTCAAAGTTTCCCGGAGAATGTTCCAAATCTGAGCGTAACTTGCCTTCGGTCTCCTTCCAAACAGGAGCAGCATCGGCTGTTCCAATACTGCCTGCCTGATCCCATGGTTTGAGCGTAACTGTTTCACTCGCGAGCGCTTCGCTGGTCCGCAGCATAGAGTCCGATCCATGCCCCCCGACCGCCGTCCAATCAGTCACTCCTGCAACGGTGAAGTTCGGCTTATCGGCGAAAGCCATAGCTTGTTCGGAAGGCGATGAGGTTGCCCCGGGAGTTGATTGAACTGAACCTCCATCTTCTAGGACCAGATCAACCTTCTGTTGGGTGCCCTTTGAAGATAGTGTGACAGCTACAGCGCGGCCGCGGAATCCTGGTTTCTCTGCGCTCAGCCGATATATTCCCGGTTGAATGGTCGAAAACGCGAACGTGCCATCTGCGTTGGTTTGAATCTCGACACCACCATGAACCCCCTTCTGTTCGAGCCTCACGACTGCGCCGTCGACAGGCTTACCGCTTGGAGAATGGACAGTTCCCTGCACGACCCCCGTCACGTCAGCAGAGATCTGCTGCGCAACCGCCACGCCAATGGAGACAACAAACAGAAGCATAGCGACAGCCACCAAAACACCGCGAAACCAACTAGCAGCACTCGTTTTGGAGTGAGAAAGCAATTCGCGCGATATTACCGTCGGTAAATTCGCTGCACTCGTCTTAAACAGGTTGTCAGTGTGCTTCTTCATGTACTTGACTGCAACTATAACTCCGTCTCATTCAGGCGGAAGGTGAATCGCGTTTACCTTGTTTTGAATTGCATTTCTCGACTTGGCAATAGCACCATCATCATATAAACGCGAACTGCAATCACGATCCCTTGTAGCATCCACAAATTACGATTGCTAGCCTGCAATGTATGCGCGTACATTGGACAAGATCGAACGAACCAGAGCTCTGCGCCGCGCAGATACTTTGACTCTCCCAATTAAGGAGCTCTTCTTGCCTGGACGTAAAGTCTGCCTCGTTCTTCTTGCGGCGCTAGTGACCTCGGGGGCTGCACTCCCTCAGTCTGCGATTCGTTACGATGCTGCTTCACGCGTCTGGCAGTTGTCCGCAGGAGAGATGACCTACGAAATAGGGGTCAACGATCAGAACGGCCTCCAAACAATGTACTGGGGTCCGCGCCTTGAAGGGCCATCGATGCTCGCCTCGGCAAAGTCGTACCCGGAGGCCGCGTCTTTCGATGCTTCTCTATCGACAACCCCACTCGAATACGCCGCTTGGGGCGACGGCTTACCAACGCAACCCGCTCTCAAGATCAGCTTCCCCGACGGCAACCGTTCGCTCATTCTCGACTATCTCGACAGCAAACAGACCGACGGCCCCAACGGCGATCGATTGGAGATTACACTCCGTGACCGACTCGCCGAGGTCTATGTCCATCTTTTTTACAAGGTGTACGCGCCCGGTATTCTCGCTCGCTGGTCACAAATAGAGAATCGCACCAAGGCAGTCATCACGGTGGAGCAAGCCGCTTCCGCAACCCTCAACCTTCCGCCAAGCACCTCCTACGAACTAAGCTCGCTCAGCGGTCGATGGGGCGCCGAATGGCAGCTCCAAACCGTCGCCCTTATGCCTGGGCACAACGTGCTGGAAAGCCGCCGCGGCAGCACCTCGCATCAGTCCAATCCATGGCTCGCCATAGGACGCACCGGGGAGACCACCGAGACAGCTGGCCCGGTCTGGTTCGGCGAACTCGGCTGGAGCGGCAGTTGGCAGATCGACGTCGAACAAACCTTCAGCCATCGCATCAAGATTACCGGCGGCTACAACACCTTTGATTTCTCCTATCCCCTCGCGCCCGGCCAACTCCTCAACACGCCCATCTTCTATGTGGGCTACACCAGCAAGGGCCACGGCGAGGCGTCGCGAATACTTCACCACTTTCAACAACAGCAGATTCTGCCCGGAGCACCACGCCCAAAGCCCCGCCCCATCATCTACAACTCCTGGGAGGCAACAGAATTCAACGTCGACGAGGCCGGCCAGCTTGCCCTTGCAGAAAAGGCCGCCAGCCTCGGAGTCGAGCGCATGGTCATCGATGACGGCTGGTTCGGCCAGCGCGCCACCGATCACGCCGGTCTCGGCGACTGGTACGTCAACCAGACGAAGTTCCCGAATGGCCTCAAACCCGTTATCGATCGCGTCCATCAACTTGGCATGGACTTTGGGATCTGGGTCGAGCCCGAGATGATAAATCCAGACAGCGATCTCTATCGCAAGCACCCCGATTGGGCCATGAGCTTCCCTGGCCGCCCGCGCACCGAAGCCCGGAACCAGCTCGTGCTCAACCTCGCCCGCGACGACGTGAAGCAGTTCATTCTCAGCTTTTTAGACAAGCTTGTTAGCGAAAACGATATCGCCTTCCTCAAGTGGGACTACAACCGCAACTGGTCCGAACCGGGCTGGGATGCGGTGCCCTTGCCTGAGCAGAAGGAGATTTACGTTCGCTACATCGACAACCTCTACAACGTCCTCGCCGAACTCCGCAAACGACACCCTAAGCTCGAGATCGAGTCCTGCTCAGGAGGAGGAGGCCGCGTCGATCTCGGCATTCTCCGCTACACCGACGAGGTCTGGCCCTCCGACAACACCGATGCCCTCGACCGTCTCTCCATCCAGGACGGTTTCTCCCACGCCTATACTCCTGGAGTCATGGTGGCCTGGGTCACCGATGTCCCAAACTTCCTCGACCGCCGCAACATTCCCCTGCAATTCCGGTTCACCGTCGCTATGACAGGGGCTCTCGGAATCGGCAGCGATGTCACCAAATGGACTGCTGACGAATCCTCTCTCGCAACACGTCTCCTCGCCTTCTACAAAACCATCCGCTCCACCGTGCAGCAGGGCGCGCTCTATCGCCTCGTCGCGCCAGAGGCCAACGAGCAGTCAGCGCTTGAATATGTCGCCGAAGATGGGCATCAGGCCGTCCTCTTCGCCTTCCTGCACTCGCAGCACTACGGAGAACCGTTTCAAACCGTTCGCGCTAAGGGACTCGAACCCGCAGCCCTCTACAAGGTCAACCCGCATGATCCAGCGAAGGCCACAGGCTTGCCCCAGCAGATGACCGGCAGCGAACTCATGGGGCTAGGCCTCTCCCTTCATCTCATCGGCGACTACGATAGCACCGCAATCGTCTTCGAAAAGGTCGAACGCAAATAATGCCCCCTCCGATCTCAACCCAACCTTCCCCACCCCAGCGTTTTTCCAACGCTTAGAACGGACCCGACAAGCATGAACCGCAGACACTTTCTCACTTCCACCGGAACAGTCCTCGCCGCCGGCGTCATCGCGCCAGCAGCCACAAGTCAGGCTGTCGCCCCCGTCACCACGCGTGGCAGCCGCATGATCCTGCCTATCAATCGCGGCTGGCGCTATAGCACAAAAACCTCAAGCGAAGGTCACAATCCCGGCTTCGACGACTCCAGCTTTACCCGCGTCGTCGTCCCGCACACTAACGTTCGCCTGCCCTGGCACAGCTTTGACGACAAGACCTATGAGTTCATCTCGCTTTACCGTCGCCCGCTCGACATCCCCGCCGCTCACGGAAGGCGCGTCTTCGTCGACTTCGAAGGCGTTATGACCGCATCCACCGTCTACCTCAACGGCACGAAGCTCGGCGAATACCGCGGAGGCTACACGCCGTTTTCCTTCGAGCTGACCCAGCATCTCGACCCCTCCGGCAAAAATCTTCTCTCCCTCGACGTCGACTCCACCGAACGCGCCGACATCCCGCCCTTCGGCAACGAGGTCGACTACCTCACCTTCGGCGGCATCTATCGCGAGGTCGCGCTCCGCATCGTCCCCCAGACCTTTCTCGAAAACATCTACGCCCGCCCAACCAACGTGCTCAGCGCCTCCCCCACCGTAGAGGTCGAATGCTTCCTCGACCGCGCTCCCGATTCTCGTCTCGGAGCACTTTCGCTCCGCGCCGAACTCCGCCGCAACCCAGACGGCAACGTCTGCTCCTCGACCACCCGCAAGATCTCCGAACCCACGTCCATCGATCACCACGAGGCCGATGCTGACCAAACCCTGGGCGCGCTTCCGCTCCCCACCCCGGTCCCCGGCTCCTACACTCTCACGCTCGATAAACTGGGCAAGCTCGATCTGTGGGATCTTGAAACCCCGCACCTTTACACCGTTCACGTTCAACTCCTCGAGAACGGCAGAGTCATCGACGAAGACGGCCGCCGCATCGGCTTCCGCGAGGCCACCTTCACCCCACAGGGCTTCTCGCTCAACGGAAAGATCGTCAAGCTTCATGGCCTCGACCGCCACCAGACCTTTCCTTTCGTCGGCCAGGCGATGCCTGCGCGCGTCCAGCGTCAGGACGCAAAGATCCTCCGGCATGACCTTCGTTGCAACATCGTCCGCACCTCCCATTACCCACAGTCCCGGCATTTTCTCGACGCCTGTGATGAAATCGGCCTCCTCGTCCTTGAAGAGATTCCCGGTTGGCAGCACATCGGCGACAAGCCCTGGCAGGATATCGCCGTCGATAACGTCCGCCGCATGATCCGGCGCGACTGGAACCACCCCTCCATAATCCTCTGGGGCGTCCGCATCAACGAGTCGCGCGACAACCACGACTTCTACACCCGCACCAACGCCCTCGCGCACGCCCTCGACCAGCAGCGCCAGACCGGCGGCATCCGCTACTTCCAGGAGTCCGAGTTCCTCGAAGACGTCTTCACCATGAACGACTTCGGCTGGCCCCTGAAGGCCCCAAACCATCCCCGCTACCTCAACACGGAGTTCGTCGGCCACACCTTCCCCGCCAAAACCATCGATAGCAAAGAGCGCCTGCAGGAGTTTGTCGTCCGCCACGCCCGCGTCCACGATACCCTCGCCTCCAACCCCCAATACGCCGGCGGCATCGGCTGGTGCGCCTTCGACTACAACACCCACAACAACTTCGGCTCCGGCGACCGCATCTGCTACCACGGCGTCATGGACATCTTCCGCACTCCTAAGTCCGCCGCAGGCTTCTATAAATCCATGTGCGAACCCTCCGAAGAGATCGTCCTCGAGCCCGCCTTCCACTGGTCGCGCAATGACGAGTCGATAGGCTTCACCACCGCGATGATCTCCTCCAACTGCGACCACCTTAAGCTCTTCGTCGAGAACGCCAAAGGCGAGCGCCTGGTCGGCGAAGGAGATCCCGATCGCAAGCAGTTTCCCTCCCTCAAACATCCGCCCTTCACCATCCCTCTCGGCGAAGGTCTTCGCGCCTGGGGCGATCTCCGAATCGAGGGTTACATTGGCGGTAAACAAGTCGTATCCAAACGCTACTCCGGCAAGGGCGTCGACCAGCAGTTCGTGGTGTTGCCCGACGATCGCGAACTGATCGGAGACGGCGCGGACACAACACGGGTCGTCTTACGGGTCAACGATGAATTCGGCCAGATACGCCCCTTCGCCAATGACGCCATCCGCCTTGAACTTGAAGGCCCCGGGGAGATCATAGGCGACAACCCCTTTGCCCTTATAGGCGGCACCGGAGCAATCTGGATCCGCGCCAAAGAACAGCCCGGCAGTCTCCGCCTGCGCGCCACTCACCCGTTCCTCGGCGAGCAGACCATCGACATCCAGTGCTCCTCAGCCTCACCCGAACAGGCCTGACCAACTCACTCATTGCCGCAACGCTAGTTCCACAGAGACTGGGTGCCCGATCCTTTCGCAGTCCCATCGCGATAGGGTGGGATATTCGTGCGAAAGCACGGACCGCAGTAAAAACCGCCCTGTGCCGAAGCCTTCCCTGAGCCGCACTAGAGATCTCACACAAAACCAACTTTACTTTTTCGGTGGTCCCGTCGACTTCCTGACCACCAGCATAGGCTCGATCACGCGGTTTCTTCCCGGACGCGGTTCAATCTGATGCCCATCATAACTTTCAAACAGAGACTGAAAGGCAATCTGTGCAATCTGCGTTCTGGGCAGGCGGATCGTCGTCAGCGCAGGATAGGTAAAAGCGCTCATGTGAATATCGTCGAAGCCGATCACCGAGATATCCTCCGGCACCCGGAAACCCTGTTCATGGATCTCGTCGATCGCCCCGATCGCAGTGAGATCGTTCGACGCCATCACGGCCGTCGGCAACTTCTTAGAAGTTAGCATGCGCCTCATCGCAATCTTTCCACCTTCGATCCGATGATCTCCCTCCTCAATCCATGTCTCTTTCATGCGGGGCTTATCGACTGCCATGCCCTTCATGAATGCGTCCAGACGTTTCCGCGCCGAGATCAGCCTTAGTGGGCCGCTGATAAATCCGATCCGGCGATGATTTAGCGTTCTCAGATGCTTCATCGCCTGGCCGATGCCTGTCTTGTAGTCCACACTGATAGTGTTGACTCCAAGCGCCGGCTTCCCGCCATCTAAAAACACCAGCGGAATGCCACGTCTGCCGAAAGGTCCTATCAGCGCCTCATCCATCTCGGAGGTCATAATGGCGACCCCGTCCACTTTGCGCTCCAGCATACGGCTCAGGCAATGCTCCATCCTGACCGGATTGTAGTCAGTGTTCGCAACCAGCACCTCCTGTCCGTGTTCTACCGCAATGGTCTCGAACGCTTTCACCAACTCAGGGAAAAAAGGATTGGTAATATCGGAAATGATCAGCCCAAACATGTTACTGCGGCCAGTTCCCAACGCTCGCGCATTCCGGTTGGGGTAGAAGTTCAACTCACGAATGACTTCCAGAACCGCCGCAGCCGTCGATGCCCGCACCAGCTCTGGTCGATTGATTACCCGACTAACCGTGGCAGTTGAGACGTTGGCGCGTCTGGCGACAGCTTCAATATTCATAAATCCCCGCGAGAACGGCATTTAGCCATAGCCGATTTTCGCAATCATCGTTTGACCGATGCTGACAGCAGCCGAACATGAATTGAATATATCTTCTATCAACGCATTCGGAAGATTGAGCCCAAATGCCGATTTGAAGTTGATTCTGGGATATGTTCTTGCGTTTGAGATTGGAACGGTCAAGCAAGCAAGACCTCTGCTCAACACCATAAGCACCTTGTTCGAAGCCATGTCCGCTAAACACTCACTCAAGTGCGATACGGCTGCGGCGATTCGGGCTCACGCGCCACCCGACGGACAGCTAAAGGTCCAGCCCCTAACTACCACACCAACACACACCATCATGGCACACCAATGCTGTGTACACCCGGCCAACACAGCGCCCCTTAGAGTAAACAGACGCGCCACTGACAAGAAATATAGGGGAAGGAGGAGTAGGAATGACTCTTGCAAAACATCTTCGGCGCAACGGATGCAAGCGGGGAAGGTGCCGCCAACTGCTCCGTGGTCAACTCATTTAAGTTCAACGGGTTCGACCCGGAACCCTACTATCGCGTCCCGGGTCAGACCGCGGCCATCCAATAAGCAAAATCAACGAGCTGCCGTCATGGAATGCCTCGCTCGACACCCCCACGACAACCCTACCAATTCGTCTCCACATCACGCTACGTGGAGACATAACTCTACCAGCCCTCATAAGAACGATCCATATCACAAACTTACAGTGCACCGGGTAGCAGATGCGATTTCATTTGAACGTAACTTCGGCTAACAAATCGTTGCTTGACAGAAGTCTTATTGTGCATGTAAATAGGTTTGCGTAAACCTTACAGTTAACGTATAAACTTCTTTGCCATTCCGCTGTCGTTCTTTTCAGGAGAAGCCTCTATCAACAGGGTCTTCCCGACTATTGGCGGGAAGATCATTGAAGGATTGCCGATATAGAGCGATATGTCGTCACCGTCCATCTAGGTTCTCATAATATAAAGCACTGGTTCTCTAATGCAGGATAAATGAACCACAATTCCTGGCATGCTAGAGCATTGAGTATCCTCTGAGGCTGTACGGCGTACTCAATGCGGACAACGTTCATCACGACTGCGCTTAAAACTCTACGTTCCTCGGAGAGATCGAATGCGATTAAAAGTCAGACAGCTCCGAAGCTCGATAGGCTCGAAGATTGCGGCCACTAGGAAGCATTCCTTTACAGGTTTCCACTCGGCACTAAGAATTGCGCGGGCGAGGGCACGGAACTCTAATCCTGCACCGTGTTAAAGGCGCTTCTGAAGCGGGAACGACGGAGTGACTCGTAACTGAGCACGAGAAGCGCTCGCCTTCGTGATCTAGAGATGCGAAGAGAGGTTGTCAAACATGGAGTTGTTTTTCTGCGGCTCCCTGCCACAACTCCTGGTTCTGAGATCTTCAAAGGCCGGCGTACGGCCTCCCTTCGTAGGCGGCCACTCCGGGTGTCAGCTAGAACGGCCTCAAGCCTGAGGCTGGAAAAGTCAAAGCTATTACATCGATATTTTTATATGTTTAGACCGAAATGGCTGTTTTCCCACGTTTCAATGGCCACCTCATCATTTCGCTGAACCGCCATATACGGCAGGCTCACCCAGGCTGCCTGCCCTCGGCAGGTTCCGAATATAAAGCACCATGCGCCACATATCCTCATCGGAAAAATCCTTGTCAGAGGCGGGCATACCCGAAGGAGCAATTCCGTTCTTGATAATCCACTCAGTTGTCCATCCGTATAAGACTGAATCTCGGCGCTGGCAAGCGAGGGGATGGGTGGAGAAACAGACGCAGCGAAAGGAACGCCCCTGTTCTGGCCGTCAAGCCCGTGGCAAACCATGCAGTACGAGGTAAAGCCCTGTTTGCCATCCTCAATATTCTCCGCACTTGCAGCCACCGGATTGGCGTCTTTTTTGCCCCCGATAGTGATATGCTTCGTCCAGTTGATAACCTTGGTCTCGGTTACGGACGGCATGCTGACACGGCATCCCGCAAGGCCAGTCGACAGTATCGAAAGCAGAATCAACGAAGAGAAGCGGCGTGATCTCATCTCACTATTGGATCACGTGCACCGTCATTGACATCGTCTTGTGTCCCGCACCGCAGTACACGCCGCAGTCGGCTTTGAAATCGCCCACCTGATCCGGAGTGAGGAGAACATCGTTAAACTCTCCAGCCTTCATCTTCGCATTCAGGTTGAGCGCGTTGATCCGGAGACTATGCAGGGAGTCGTCAGAGGTGAGGTGCAGCTTATACGTCTCGCCCTTGTGCAGCGTAATCTCTGCAGGTTCGTAGGCGAACTTCTTGGCGTGGATCTCGATGACCTTAGGCTCCGGATCCTGAGCACGCGAACTCGTTGTATTGGCAAAGAGAAAGATGACTGCAAGACCGCATGCAGCGGACCATTTCCTGGACTTCATGTGTTCCCTTTCGGTGGAGCAGTTAAGCAATGATGTCGTGGATCACATTTCCCGAGACGTCAGTCAGACGGAAGTCGCGGCCGCTGGAGCGGAACGTCAGCTTGGTGTGGTCGATGCCCATGAGATACAGAATCGTCGCATGGATATCATGGACATGGACAGGCTTATCAACGACCTTCCAGCCGAAGTCATCGGTGGCACCATAAGTCATGCCGCCTTTGATCCCGCCGCCCGCAAGCCACATGCTAAAACCATGCGGATTATGGTCGCGACCAGCGTGAGTTCCAGCCCCTCCAAGCTCAACCACCGGCGTACGACCGAACTCCGAGCCACAGACGATGATGGTCTCGTCGAAAAGACCACGCGCTTTGAGGTCCTTGACGAGCGCGGCGAAGGGCTGGTCCGAGTCCTTGGCGTTTTTGCGGTGAGACTGGATATCCTGGTGAGCATCCCACGGGTCGCCCATCGAGTAATAGACCTGCACCATGCGGACGCCGCGCTCAATCAAGCGGGCCGCAGTCAGGCAGCCACGTGCCGTTGAGCCCTCGCCATACATCTTGATCGTCGCCTCGCTCTCCTTGCGCACATCGAACACATCCGGCGCTTCGGTCTGCATGCGATAAGCAGTCTCCATTGAACCAATGGTGGCCTCAAGCTGCGGGTCCGCTGGTCCGTGGCCGTAAGTCTCAGTCTCGTTGAGTTCGTCAAGCTTCTTCACAAGATCCAGCTCGTGGCGCTGCTGCTTGATATCGAAGCCGTCGTTATGAATATTCGGAATGAGTTTGTAAGGATCGAAATCTTTCTGGCGAGTATCGGTGGTGACGTAGGTCGCCTGGTTGACGGCGGGAAGGAATCCCGAGCTCCAGAGCGGCGGACCTACGGTCGTGGGGACCTGCGGGCAAAGCACAACAAAACCGGGCAGGTTCTTGTTTTCGGTCCCCAGGCCATACGTAAGCCAGGAGCCCATCGAGGGGCGCCCGATGACATTTGCGCCAGTGTTCATCATAATAAGCGCGGGCTCGTGATTCGGGATCTCCGTAAAAACAGATCGAACAACGCAGATATCGTCGGCGCAGGCCCCGACGTTCGGGAAGAGCTCCGAAACCTGAAGCCCGCTCTTGCCATAACGCTTGAACTCGAACGGCGACTTCATCAGTGTGCCAGTCTTCCGTTCGTGGCCGAGATCACCTCCGGGCATCGGCTGGCCGTGGTACTTCTCGAGCATCGGCTTGTAGTCGAAGCTGTCGACGTGAGACAGGCCGCCATTCATGAACAGGAAGATGACGTGCTTTGCCTTGGGCTTGAAGTTGGGGTCGCGAAGCATCCAGGGATTGGTGGCGGTGGTTGTGGCGGCCGCGGCGCCTGGAGTGTTTGCATTGAGGATCTCAGCCTGGGCAAGCGATTCGCCGACCATACTAGCGAAACTCATCATGGCGAATCCGCCGCCGATACAACGGAGGGCGTCACGGCGATTGATCGGTTTTGGTTTCTCACAAGCCATTGGAGTGTCTCCTTTGTTCGTGGTTCCTGGAACCTGCCTGTAAAGGGTCAAAGAACCATCGGTACTGCTAATTCAAAAATTCAAATTCGTTCGAGTTGAAGAGTACACGCGAGTATTGCTTCCACGCGGTAAGTGGTTCTTGATTCACAAGGTAGCCGGGCTTCTCCGGAGTGTTCTTCAAGAAATCAAGTCCCGCCTGCAGTTCTGCCGGCGTTGGTGCTCGTCCGAAGAGCAAGCGATAGACCTCATTAATGCGTGCAGTGTCGTCTCCCCTGTCGTAGACACGCTCGGCCAGCTTTCCAGCTTGCGCGTAGATGAAGGAGTTATTCATAAAGTAAAGACGCTGCACCGGGACGTTGGTAGAGAAGCGCTGCTCTGCAGTAAACGTGGGGTTGGGAAAATCAAAGGCCTGCAGGAAAGGATCGATACGGAAACGGCTCACCTTGGCGTATACAGTGCGCCGATGGTTATCGATGCCTAGCTCCGTCGAAGGCCCACTCGACTCCTTAGTGTCTAGGTCGCCAGCGACGAAGAGTACGGAATCACGAAGCTGTTCGGCGTCGAGACGCTGCAGAGAAAAATGAGAGTAGAAGCGGTTGAGAGGGTCCGCGACATGCTCCTCCGGTGTCTCTTTGCTGCTCTGCTGATACACGGCCGAGAGCATGATCATGCGTTGAAGCTTCTTAAGCGACATGCCATTCTTCTGAAACTGAATCGCGAGATAGTCAAGGAGTTCTGGATCAGACGGTGGATCGCCAACCGCGCCGAAGTTGTCGGCTGTGTTGACGATGCCTGTGCCGAAGTGCCACTTCCAAACGCGGTTCATCCAAACCCGCGAGGCGATCGGACTCGCGACGATATCGTCTGCCAATTGCAGCCGGCCGCTGCCTTCTGTGTACGGCTTCTTGTCGGGCGAGCCAAGCACGGTGAGGAAGGCGCGAGGCGCAATATCACCGTGCGAGTGCGGGTTTCCACGAAGGTCCACAGCAATACTCACAGCCTGGGGTTTGTCGGCCATACCATGCGCAAAGGGGTAAATCTGACCGACCGACTTCACATAACCGCCATGGCTCCGCTCAGTCTGGAGCGTGGACAAATAAGCTTGTTCGGCTGGTCCGAGGCGACGGATCAGATCCCATCCGCGAAAGACGAAGAGGCCTGGCTCACCGCGCTCGTCGAAGACTCCTGTGCCTAACTGGCGCATGAAGAGGTCTTCGTAGAGGTTCGCCTTCTCCGGCGTCATTACCTTGAGCTCAAGCGTGCACCCTGGGCAGAACTGATCGTAGGTATCAAAGTCCGAGGGCTTAACATCCTTTTCGCGTTCGGTCGGAACCCCGGCTTTGGCCTTGATCTTGTCATTCTCGTCTTCAACCGCTTTGTTCTCGATCAGGAGATCGAGGATGCGCTGCTGGAAGGAGTCTCCAAGAAACTTGGCCTGGTCTTCCGTGCCGCCCTGGGCGATCATCAGCTGCCAGTCTTTGAGGTAAGGATAGAACGTTGGCTTCTTCGCCAGGAACTTGACCCAACGATCAAGCAACTCAGGATCCAGACGCGCCGCATCCGCAGCCTCCTCGATCTTTTTCTTGGGCTTTCCTGCCACCTGCCACGAAGCGACCATGTACGCAGAGGTCTGAGCCGCGAGTGCCTTGGCGAGTTCCGAGCTGACAGTCTTCGTATAGTCCTGGGCCGCTTTGTCCTTATCGTTTGCTTCCTTAAACTTCTCGCGCCAGAAATCGACCTCGGACTCAGGAACGAAGTTGTACTCCTTATAAGTAGAGCTCGCGAAGATTCCTCCGAGCGCGTAGTAGTCCTTGGCAAGGATTGGGTCGTATTTGTGGTCGTGACAACGAGCGCACGCAACGGTCAGACCAAGGAAGCCTCGTGTAACGGCGTCGATGCGCTCGTTACGTTCGTCAGCACGACCCTGAATCGGCTCGGCCTGATCCCAGATCCACGGCGCGCCGCCGAGGAAGCCTGTCGCCTTCAAGTCATCTGGCGTGGGCTGCTTGGACAGCAGATCTCCCGCGAGCTGCATCTTTACAAACCGGTCGTATGGGACGTCATCATTGACTGCTTTGATCACCCAGTCGCGGTAGACCCAAGCACCATCGAACGGCATGTAGCCCCGGCCACGCGGATCGAGGCCGCGAATGTCGTCATCCGCATATCTGGCGACGTCGAGCCAGTGGCGGCCCCATCGTTCGCCATAACGAGGAGAAGCAAGCAGACGGTCAACGACCTTGGCGTAGGCGTCGGGAGAAGGGTCCTTTTCAAACGCCACAATCTCTTCAGGGGTAGGTGGCAGGCCGGTCAAATCTAAAGTAGCGCGGCGAATGAGTGTTCGTTTATCCGCCATGGGGGCAGGTTTGAGCCCCTTTTCTTCGAGTTTGGCCAACACGAAGCGGTCGATGTCCGTCTTTGCCCACGACCTAAGCGCTGGATCTTTGATCACAGGTACGGGATAGTCCTTCAGCGGTTGGAATGACCAGAACTTGCGCATGTCGGGAGTGATCTGCTTACCGGCTATACGAACCGGAGCTGTGGTCTTGGGCCATGGCGCGCCCATCTTGACCCACTCCGCAAGTGTCTCGATATCTCCGGCTGAGAGCTTGCCGCCTTTCGGCATCTTGAGCGAACCGGTCTGGTGAACTGCCGTAAGCAGAAGGCTCTTCTCAGGATCGCCGGCCACAATCGCCGGGCCTGAGTCTCCTCCTTTGAGGAGCGCCTCGCGTGACGACAGACTAAGTCCGCCGGAGGTGCGCTCCTGGTGGCAGGATCCGCACTGCGTCGCAAGCACGGGACGCACTTTGTTCTCGAAGAAATCATCGCCGGGAGTGCTCTTCACCTGGGCCGCGGTGAGCAGGGCAACAACCGGCTTCGTTGGTTCTGCGCTGTCCCAAACGCCACCACGTCGAACCCACTCAACGATATTCGCGATATCGCCGTCAGGCAGCTTGTCACCCTTCGGAGGCATCTTGAGATCCCCGGTCTGACGGATCGCTTCAATCAGAAGGCTTTTTTCGGGGTCTCCCGGAACGATGGAAGGACCAGATTCGCCGCCCTTCAACACCCCCGCATGTGAGTCGAGATGTAGCCCACCGGCACCCTCGGAGGTATGGCACTTATAGCAATTCTGCGCCAGCACAGGGCGCACCTTTTGTGTGAAGAACTGCGTATTGTCTTCTTCTGAGGGCGTTGGGGCGATCGTCTTATCCGAGACCTTATTCAGGGTCTTTTCTTGACCGTGCATCCTGAAACTACCGATAGCAAAAAGGGCGACGAAAATGCACACGTCCGAGATCCGACCGCGAATCCAGAGGTTTTTCATAACGCGTCTTCTCCGTCAATGGGAAAAGCATCCGGGGAGGACGTCGTATGTTGGTCGCCTCGCGAGAACCGCTCTACATAGTCGACCAGATCGAGGAACTCCTGGCCATTCTTACGCAAACTCATTCCAGATGCCGGCAACTTTATATCGAGCGCTACTCGGGAGCCGCAGTGATCCTCTCGACCGGCGCGGGCGAGAACGATGAGTCGGCTGCCGAGGAAAAGCGCCTCCGCGGTATTGTGCGTCACGAAGACGACTGTCGGTTTCAGCTCATTCCACACCGAACGAAGCAGACGCTGGAGACTCGCGCGCGTAGCAGGGTCAAGTGCGCTGAAAGCCTCATCCATCAGCAGCACGCGCGATTTCATCATCAGGGACTGGGCAATCGCAACACGCTGCTGCATTCCGCCCGAAAGTTGATGAGGGTACTTGGCGGCGTCCGAAGCCTGGAGACCCATATGCTGTAGCTGACGAAGAGCCTCTTCTCGAACCTGTCTGCGGAACGCTCGAAAGCTGGGACGCAGTCGACCAAGAATATGGTACTTCGAGGTCTCCGGCCCCATCGCCAGATTGTTCAGAACCGTACGGTCCGGGAAGAGAGAATACTTCTGCGGAACGTATCCGGATCGTGCATCAACCCGCTCGACCGCGCTTCCGGAGACAGAGATACGGCCGCTGGTCGGCCGCTCTTGGCCGAGAATCATGCGCAGCAGGGTGCTCTTGCCACAGCCAGTCGCACCCAACAGAACAACAAACTCGCCCTCTTCAATCTCAAGATCAATGCCTTCAAGAACGGTTCTGCGGCTTCGTTTGCCAACCGCATACGAAACCGAAACGCCCTCAATGCGGATAGCGTTTGGTGCGCCGAGCGCCGTGACCGTCAGTTCGCCTATCTGAGGAGCATTCAAACTTGAAACCATGGATGCAGCCTCCTGTTCAGTACTCGCAATGAAAGATCGATCAGAAACAGCAGAAATGCAACCCAAAGGACATAAGGCAAAATGACGTCCATGCCCATATGTCGTCTCATGATTGCGATGCGGTAAGCGAGTCCGTCCGACGCCGCGATCATCTCACCGGCAAACAGAAAAAGCATCATCGGCTTCAGATTGAGACGGAGGCTGTTGATCACCTGCGGCAGCACCTGACGGAAAACCACGCGATAGGCGACATCGAAGTTGTTCGCATCTAGCGTGAACGCTTTGACGATCTGTTCCTGCGGGACAGCCTTCACCATCTGCGTCACATCGAGAATCATCGTTGGAGCGACTCCAATCACAATCAACGCAATCTTCGACCACTCGTCGATTCCAAAGACGATGAACAGAATCGGAAGCAGAGAAAGCGCGACGATCTTATCAAAGAAAAGAACAAAGCGAAGGAATCCAGCGCCAAACCAAGGGAAGAGACCAATATGGAGAGCGAGGAGCACAACCGGAATAAGAAGAAAGAGGCTAATAAAAAAGCGACGGCCGCTTGAGACAGTATCCTTCCATATCATCGAGTGATGAAATCGTTCCCACTTCGAAGCGTTGTCAGGGGCAACATAATCGTCTTCTTCCGCCGGCTCCAAGACAGAAGAGTGAATGCCCAGGGCGAGTTGACGCGCGTTCGGGACCACGCGGTCTTCAACATTTTCACGATGACGGCTGATCGATGTCTGCATATAAAGGCCAACGCAAACAAAGAACAACAAACAGGAGAGTCCCTGCGTCATCAGTCGGTTTGGCCTCGCCTGAATATCAAATGGAGAGAAGTTTGCCATAGGATGTTAGAGCTTTCCCTGTTGCGCAGCCTGCATATAGGCCGCATTGAATCTCAGACGTACTCGTTCTTTGTGGCCCTGGACAGAGCCGTCTGGATAAACGATGGCAACGTCGTCGACGGACTTGACGCCTTGACCAAGTAGTCCGTGTGCGAAGCAGAACTGGCGAACGAGTTCCATCTTTTGCTTGATATTTGGCCCGGTAGTGAAGTCGGCAGCAGACTTTGGTGTGGCAAAAAGCGAAGTAGTCCTGAGCTGCTCCTTATACGAGTCGATCGAGTCGCCGGACGCGGCGGCTGAAACCTTGATCGCCTGTGACTGCCCTGAGGCCAGCTGCTGCACCGTCTCGTACCAGGCCCCGCTAATCGCCTTGGCGAATCTCTGTCCGGATCCATCAGGGCGATTCAACACTTCGGTACGAACAACCAGCAGATCAAGGATTTCGCCGGGAATCTTCGAAGAATCGAAGATGGAGTGGACGCTCTTGTCAGCGAGAATCTGCGAAGCCAAAGGCTTCCACGTAACTACCGCAGGGTTCGACGTATTATTCATGAACGCCGGAACGATGTCCGAGTCCGAGGTGTTAATCAACCGAAGCTTGGAGAGTTGGGCCTGCTGACCGTTGAGCACCATCCCTCGCTCGAGTAAGTACTCGGACACTGTCTTTTGCACCAGCATAATGCGCTGGCCAGGGAGCTTATCAAATGTCAGCCCGTTACGGACTAGGACAGCGTCGTTCCCGTTAGAGTAGTCCCCAACGATGATAGCCGTGGAGTCCACGCCAGCGGCGGCCGGCATGTCCAATGCCTCCATATTAGTCATCGTGCAGGCGTCAATATTCTTTGCGACAAACGAGTCCAGAGACGCGGCATAGTCGAACCGTTGAACCTTGATGACTATCCCATACTTATCCGCCCACTTCTTCATAGTGCCGGACTTCTGCATGTAAAAGTAAGGATTCCAGCCCGCGTAGACCGACCACCCGACGGTGAAGGTCGGCGGCTCTGTTATCGCACTTGCAGGCAAACAACACCCGATTAGCAGAAAGACAGTAAAGACTAGGGCGAAAAAACGGTGCTTCGTCGTTTTCATTGGCTCCTGTACTTCGATAGTTCACTGACCTTTATGGTTCAGCTGCCCTCTTCTGGAGGTTAGGTTGGTCCCAACCACTAGATGCGTTTCCGAGTGATTTAACTGTTATGGAAGTACTGCGTAGTGGCTCTGAGTGACTCCGAGTGTAGTCCGAATCTCTCCGAAATCAACTGCCTATGGCAGCAGTCGATTGATGCGATAGAGAATTGCTATGGAAATAATTTTTCCTATGCGACGAATAGAGAAATCCCATGTCAAACAGAAAATCGATGAACCTTTGTTCTAGTAGAAGGAAGCCAATTCAATCAGAACCTGTTCCTCTCCTCATAAACCAGCGGGTGCTACGCGGAGTGTCTAGAACGATCATGACTTCAATCAATCATCGAAAAGCGAGAGGAGCCCGGTTTGCGATTGCGGCCAGTCTGATTGCCAGTCGAGCAATAGCGGGTATCTCCACACGGGGACAACAGGCAACTCCGCCGGCAGCCGCCCCGTCACGGCCACCGAACGTGGTTCGGACGGGGGTGACGACATCAGGCGTGGCTCGTCCACTCAGCGATCTCAAGCCGGAAACGATATATACCGTCGAAGGATCGCCCGACTGGTCCGTGGCGACGAAGGATGCTGTCTGGGTATCGAGCGCGCGCGTAAATCACGTTGTGCAATTACTTCCCTCGACCGGCAAACCCGGCCTTATCGCAACGGTGCAACGGCCCTGTTCCGGGCTTGCGTACGGCTGGGGATCGGTGTGGGTTCCAAGCTGCGGAACGCATCAACTCGTGCGACTCGATGAAGCCACCGGCAATGTGATAGCCGAGATTCCTGCAGACCCCGCAAACTCCGAAGGCGGTATCACGGTAGGGAATGAGTCCATATGGATGGTCGTAAAGCCAAGCATGTTGGTACGAGTTGACCCAAACACAAACACGGTCGTCTCAAACCTAGAGCTGCCGACAGCTTCGGAGAACCCAGCCTTTGGGGACGGGTTCGTCTGGATCTCCTCCTTTGGTCATGATCAACTGCTAAAGATCGACCCGAAGTTAAACAAAGTAATTGCAACGATCCCGGTCGGCCCAAAGCCACGCTTTCTTACGATTGGAGCAGGTTCGGTTTGGACGCTGAACCAGGGCGATGGAACCATCTCGCGGGTTGACATGAAGACTGACAAACTCGTCGCCACGATCGCATGCGGCATCCCCGGCGAGGGCGGCGAGATCACATTTGGCGCAGGTTCAGTATGGACGGCGTTGTTTGACTTTCCCCTCACCCAGGTAGACGCCACGAACAATCTCCCAGTTAGGCAATGGGCAGGCAAGGGCGGAGACGGCGTAAGGTTCGGCTTCGGTTCAGTGTGGCTTTCGAACTTGATGCAGGGCACCGTGTGGAGAATCTCCCCGGATCAAAAATGAAAGACCGCGCACACTTTTAAAGTAAGTGAAACGGCATAAATGCCGGGAAGGTTGGTTGGTTTGAGCTCTGAAGTTCTTTGGGAGGAGACGCTAAGCGGGTCCTCCACATGGTCGCACGTACTGAAGCGCGGAACCGCGCTGCGCATCACTGCCGGAGGCGACCACGCCAACGTAGGTGCAATATTTCTGAACGCCGATAACCCTTCAGAACGTCTGAATCTGCCAGATACCTTGAAGGCGCAGCATATTGCTCGGCTTACGACTGGTGCGGTGCTCTTCTCCGACATGGGTCGGATTCTCTGTTCAATCACGGACGACACTCTCGGTTGGCACGACCCATTAGGCGGGTGTTCCGACGCGACGCTGGTCGCTGAGAAGTATGGAGCTCTGACCTACCAGAAAGCACACAACGATTGGCACCAGAATGCTCTCGATGGCTTTTTGCTCGAGTTGGAAAAGTACGGCCTCAACCGTCGCGATCTGATGATGAACGTGAACTTCTTCAGCAAAGTCGAAGTGCAGGAGGACGGCAGCATGCAGTTCGTCGAAGGACACGCGAAGGACGGCAGCACGGTAGAGTTGCGGGCGGAGATGAACACTCTGGTAATCCTCAACACATGTCAGCATCCTATGGACTCCGATCGCGAATATAGACAGACGCCAGTCACTCTGACGTTGAAGCGAGTACCCGCGCCGGGAAGCGAGGATATCTGCCGCAAGTTCCGGCCCGAGAACGAGCGCGGCTTCCTCTTGACCGAGCGCTACTTCCAATAACCGCCTCCCAGGCGTAAATCAGTTTCCAGACGCAGGAGTAATTGAGGATGACAGAAGCAGTGATAACGAGAAGCCCACGAACTCCGACAGAGGCCATCTTTATGGTGGATATCGAGGCTGGGGCCTCATTTGTCCACGAGATCAAGCGTGGCCAATTCGTTCGTATCGTTGACATCGAAGGCAACCAGGCAGTGGATACGCTGTTCTACAACGCGCATGACTATGCTGACCGCTATAGCGCGCAGGACACAATCCGCGCGCAAGGCAACATCTATCTGACGACCGGAACGAAATTGATCTCAACCGCTCGTAATGTGCTCCTGACGATTGTGGCCGATACCTGCGGTCGGCACGATACGCTGGGCGGAGCCTGCTCTGCAGAGAGCAACATGGTCCGGTATGCGATCGAAAAGCGCTCCATGCATGCATGCCGCCAAAGCTTCCTGAAAGGCGCGATCCAATGGTCGGATAAGACCGGGCGCGATTTTGGGAAGCGGGATCTCACCGCAAATATCAACTTCTTCATGAACGTACCCGTAACTACTTCAGGCAAGTTAACCTTCGAAGATGGGGTTTCCAACGCCGGCAAGTATGTAGAACTGCAGGCAGAGACGGATACTCTTATCGTCATCTCGAACTGTCCCCAGTTGAACAATCCGTGTAATGCGTATAACCCCACGCCGGTAAGGTTGTTGATATGGGACGCCGCGACCAATGAATCTATGGATCAAAAGTAAAACTAGAGGAGTGGGATGTTTAAGAAGGTTTTGATTGCGAACCGCGGTGCGATCGCCTGCCGCATCGAGCGCACTTTGCGAAGAATGGAAATCATGTCGGTTGCGGTTTATTCCGCCGCAGACTCCAACTCCCTGCATGTGTTTGAAGCCGACGAGGCCATTGCGATCGGACCTGCACCAGCGGCACAGAGCTACCTGTCCTTCGAGAAAATCCTCGACGCGGCAAAGCAGACTGGAGCGGACGCGATTCATCCCGGCTATGGATTTCTCAGCGAGAATGTGCAGTTTGCGCGAGCGTGCACAGCCCAGGGAATTTCATTCATCGGGCCCGAACCGGAACATATTGAAGCATTTGCACTGAAGCACACCGCTCGGGAAACAGCGAAGCACTGCGGAGTTCCTCTCCTGCCAGGCACTGGTCTGCTCTTCGGCCTGGACGACGCATTAGCCCAGGCGGAAAGGCTCACGTATCCCGTCATGTTGAAAAGTTCGGGCGGAGGAGGCGGTATCGGAATGCGGTTCTGCCTCTCGGCCCAACAGCTAAGCGAAACATACAACTCCGTCCTACGTCTTAGCCGCGCAAACTTCGGTGATAGCGGAGTCTACCTTGAGAGGTACGTCGCTAAAGCCCGCCACATCGAGGTACAGATCTTCGGCGATGGCAAAGGCCAGGTGATCGCTCTGGGGGAACGCGACTGCTCGGCCCAGCGCCGCCACCAAAAGGTCCTGGAAGAAACACCCGCGCCGGGACTGACCGACGCCACCCGCGAAAAACTGTGCGCCTCGGCAATTCTGCTGGGCAAGGCAGTGAACTATGCGTCAGCGGGCACAGTCGAATTCATCTACGACGACGATACCGGCGAATTCTATTTCCTTGAAGTGAACACGCGGCTGCAAGTCGAACATGGAGTAACTGAGCAGGTGACTGGCATCGACCTCGTAGAGTGGATGGTGCTACAGGCATCCGGGGACCTCGCCCCTCTGGACTCGTTCACTATCAGACCGGTCGGCGCTTCCATCGAAGCCCGCGTGTACGCAGAAGATCCCGCGCAAAATTTTCAGCCCTCGCCAGGCAAGCTAACCCTCGTAAACTTCCCCGGCACTGAGCTGGCTCGAGTAGAAACGTGGATCGAATCAGGCTCGACCATCACGCCCTACTACGATCCGATGATCGCAAAGATCATCGTCACCGGCAAAGATCGCACTGAGGCACTCGCGAAGCTCGGCGCCGCGCTTGACGCAAGCTCTATCGACGGCACCGAGACGAACTTGCGGTATCTGCGCGAGATCGCGGCATCTCCAGAATTTGTATCTGGAAAAGTTACAACATCATTTTTAAGCAACTTTGCGGTTACGCGAAATTCAATTGAGATCCTCGACGGCGGGACCCAGACAACGATCCAGGACTACCCCGGACGGACAGGCTACTGGAACATCGGCGTCCCACCTTCGGGACCAATGGACCACCAATCGTTTCGCATCGCAAACCGCCTGGTCGGTAACAACGAAGGCGCTGCAGCAATCGAATTCGCGACGATGGGCGGACGTATCCGCTTCCACTCCGACGCACTGATCTCCCTCACGGGCGCCGACATGGGCGCAAAGCTGAACGGCAGCCCGATAAACCGCTGGACGGCCATTGAAGTAAAAGCAGGCAGCGTCCTCTCTCTGGGGGCATCATCGAAGGAAGGAATCCGTTCGTACCTCGCACTGCAAGGCGGTATCGACACGCAACCTTATTTGGGAAGCAGAAGCACCTTTCTGCTGGGTGGGTTCGGCGGACATGCAGGACGTGCCTTACGATCAGGCGACGTAGTGCACTTGGTTACAGCCGCCAAAGACTCCACCGTAAAACTCCAGACTCCCGCACACCTTCCGGCGTTGTTCATCCCGACGCTGACCCGAACCTGGGAGATCGGCGTACTCTTTGGCCCGCACGCGGCCCCCGACTTCTTCACCGAAGAAGACATCGAAACGCTCTTTACCACCCACTGGAAGGTCCACTACCAAAGCGATCGCACCGGTGTACGCCTCGTAGGCCCAAAACCAAAGTGGGCTCGACCCGATGGCGGCGAAGCTGGCCTTCATCCCTCGAACATCCACGACAATGCCTACGCGATCGGCACAATCGACTTCACTGGAGATATGCCAATCCTGCTTGGCCCCGATGGTCCAAGCCTCGGTGGATTCGTATGTCCTGCAACCATCGTTCAGGCTGAGCTTTGGAAGTTAGGCCAACTCAAGGCAGGCGACCTGATCCGCTTCAGGCGTATCACGCTCGCCGAGGCTGAAGCGATGGAACGCGCCCAGGATGCCTTCCTCGAGAACTTTTCCACCGCGCCCCCTTCCCTTCCCAGCGCTTCTTTACCTGAACCCGCGGTGATCGCAGCGTTTGTCGACCGCCCACAGAAGATGGTCTTTCGTACGGACGGTGACAAGTACCTTCTGGTGGAGTACGGGAAACTCGAGCTCGACCTTTATCTCAGGTTTCGCGTCCACATCCTGGAACAGAATCTACGCGCAGCTAACCTCGCTGGCATCATCGACATCACACCCGGCGTTCGCTCACTGCACATCCACTACGACAGCCGCAAAGTAGCACGCGCGAAGCTCATCGAACTGCTCGATAAAATCGACCGCACCATGCCAGAGCTAAGCGACATCACGGTGCCGTCTCGGATTGTTCATCTCCCTCTGTCTTGGGACGACCCGCAGGCAAAGCTTGCACAGCAGAAGTACATGCAGGCGGTTCGGCCTGACGCGCCCTGGTGCCCCTCGAACATAGAGTTCATCCGCCGCATCAACGGTCTCGAATCAATCGATGAGGTCTATCGCATCGTGCATGCGGCGAGCTATCTGGTCTTGGGTCTCGGCGACGTCTACCTGGGTGCCCCAGTGGCGACACCGGTCGATCCGCGCCACCGACTGGTCACGACCAAATACAATCCCGCCCGCACCTGGACGCCAGAAAACGCAGTCGGCATCGGCGGCGCCTACATGTGTGTCTATGGCATGGAAGGTCCAGGTGGCTATCAGCTAGTCGGCAGGACAATTCAGGTGTGGAATACGTGGAAATCGACACCTGCGTTTGCGCCTGGAACTCCATGGTCTCTTCGCTTCTTCGATCAGATACGCTTCTATCCGGTCAGCGCCGAGGAGCTTCTCGAAGCACGGGAGAAGTTTCCCCACGGACAATACGAACTACGCGTCGAGGAGACCACCTTCAACCTCAAGGAGTATCAAAAGTTTTTGGACTCCATCAGCGTAGAGGCTGCAGCCTTCAAGAAGCATCAGAAGGAATCCTTCAACGCTGAGCGCGAACGCTGGCAGCAGTCCGGACTGATGACCGTCGCCGAACCAGAGACTGAGCCCGAAGAAGAAACGACCGTAGTGGTAGCCGACGGCTGCGAGGGCATCGCATCGCCAGTGACCGCCAGCGTCTTTCAAATCGTGGTCGACAAAGGCCAGACGGTGACGGACGGAAAAAAGCTTATCGTACTCGATGCCATGAAGACCGAGATCGCCGTGTCCTCCCATATAGACGGCACAATCGAAGAGATATATTGCGCACAGGGAGCATTGGTTCAGGCGGGCCAGCTTCTGCTCTCGGTGCGTCCCACGCAGCCCATAGCTTTATAAGACACCGCAGGAGAACAATGAACATTGCAGCTCTTCATGCAGCGTACGCAATGAGAGACGAAAGTCCCGAAAAAGTAGTCGAGGCGATCTACAGCCGAATCGAGGCCGAGGGTCTGCAGCCCGTTTGGATCTCGATCGTTCCTCGAGAGAAGGCCTTGGCACATGCGAAGGCATTGCCTGCGGAAGACAGAAGCAAGCTGCCGCTCTACGGAATTCCCTTTGCAGTCAAAGACAACATCGACGTAGCAGGCATGGCAACGACGGCTGCCTGTCCAGCGTATTCGTACCTCGCGGCAGAATCTGCAACGGTCGTCTCCTTGCTCCAACAAGCAGGCGCGATCCTGATCGGCAAGACGAACATGGATCAGTTCGCCACCGGTCTGGTTGGCACGAGAACCCCTTACGGCATCTGCTCAAGCGTCTTCGACAAACGCTACATCTCGGGTGGCTCGAGTGCTGGCTCGGCCGTCGCAGTGGCTAGTGGACTTGTCTCTTTCTCGCTAGGAACCGATACCGCAGGGTCAGGTCGCGTGCCGGCCATGTTCAACAACATCATCGGGCTGAAGCCGACGCGGGGCGTGGTCAGTACGCATGGTGTGGTGCCTGCGTGTCGCACCCTCGATTGCGTCTCGGTGTTTGCGGAAACCGCACTCGATGCAGCGTTGGTGCTAACCGTGGCCGGTGCCTACGACGATCAAGATCCATACTCCCGAGCACCTGACACTGGGGATGGAGCTTCCCCGTGGGCGGCGACGTCTAGCTTCCGCTTCGGCGTCCCCGCCGCCGCGACACTCGAGTTCTATGGCGACCAGTACAATCCGCAACTCTACAAAGCCGCGGCTGAGGCACTCGAAGCCCTAGGAGGCAACCCGGTCGAGTTTGACCTCACGCCGTTTCTTCAGGTGGCGCAATTACTCTACAAAGGTCCTTGGGTCGCAGAACGGTACGCAGCCATCTCGACATTTATAGGCGCACATAGAGACGAGATGGACCCAACCGTCGCAAAGATCATCTCGGGAGCAGCAAACTACTCCGCGGTCGATACCTTCGAAGCCGTATACGCATTGGAGACGCTCAAGCTCGCAATCAAGCCCCTCTGGAGCACCATGGACTTGATGCTCCTCCCGACCGCGCCAAAGACCTTCACGATCGAGGAGGTCGCAGAAAAGCCCATCGAGCGAAATAGCATCCTTGGCCAGTACACAAACTTTGTAAATCTGTTGGACCTGGCAGCAGTCGCACTCCCCGCGGGTATGCGACCGGATGGGCTGCCCTTCGGAGTAAGCCTGATCGGACAAGCGTTCACTGAAACCGCCTTGCTTCCGATCGCCGACAAACTGCACCGCAAGCTGGCGAAGACGCTGGGAGGATCCGGTCGCAGTCTCGCGGACGCTCCCGCACTTGCCGCATCGCAGCCGCCGCATGGTTGTCTGCTCATGGCAGTCGTTGGGGCACATCTCTCCGGACAACCCCTGAACTGGCAGTTAACACAGCGGGGCGGCAGACTAGTCAGAACATGCAGAACAGGCACGCAGTACAAGTTTTACGCCCTGAAGAATACAACCCCTCCCAAGCCTGGTCTCGTCCGTATCCCCGGCTTCCAGGGGCCGGGCATAGAGATCGAGGTATGGGCTCTCCCTGCAGACACAGCCGGCACCTTCGTCGAAGGAGTTCCGCAGCCACTCGCAATCGGTACGCTTCAATTAGAAGACGGCGCTCTGGTAAAGGGCTTTCTCGTCGAGCCAACGGGCGTCGAAGGAGCTCTTGACATCACGGAGTTTGGCGGATGGCGTCGGTATCTGCAAAGCTTGAAATAGTCATAGCTCTAAACAGCGGGAAAGATCCGCTGTGGACTACTCACTATCATCATCGTCCCCAGCCGCAACCTCTTTTCCGCCTTCCTTCTTCGGCTTGTACCTTCCTTCGAGGACCTGCCCAATCGTTGAGATCATCTGGGGGGAGTCCGGCGTAACGTCCGGGTCAAGTCGCGCGATGATCCTGCCGTCCTTGTCGATAAAGAACTTGGTGTAGTTCCAATGGACAGGGCCTCCGGCGGGAGCGCCTTTGCTCTTCGTCAAGTAGAGGTAGAAAGGAATCTCTGCGTCACCGCTCAACTTCGAAACCGCCATCACAGGGAAGGAAACCTTGGCATCGGCATAGGCTTTCTGGATCTCCGCGTCGGAACCTGGCTCAGCCGCACCGAAATCGTTTGATGGAACTCCAAGAATCACAAGACCCTTATCTTTGAAAGTCTCCGCATCCTTGATCAAGGCTGGAAGTTGAGCGTGGTACTCCGATTTGCGACCTAGATTCACAACCAAAATGTATTTACCCTTGAAGCTCGAGAGTGGCACATCCTTCCCATCTGGACCCGGCAGGTTGTAGTCGTACGCAGTCTTATCAGGCTTTGCTGGCTTGCCCCCGGTATCGCCGACCTTGAACGGGTGTTTCTGTTTGCCATCATTCCCGGTAGCCCGCCCCGCATCTTGTGGTTGATATCCGAACGCTGGTATCTCATCGATCAAAAGGAAGAAGACAAAAGAGCAGGCATAAGCTGCGCAAATCTTCTTCACTAACGGATTTAGCACCTGATCGCTCCTTAGTTGTGCATACGTGAAGGTCTAGTCAAGTCGTAAAGAGTCGGAGCGGAGGGCAGCCTCCTACACCTTTGCGTTGATATTGAATCCTTCACGCAGCCAAAGGCACCACTGAAACCAAAAGATCTACATTTCGCATGGACGATAACGGGAGTGTAGCTCCCAAGAGGGATACAGCCAACTCACTATATATTTTCCTTATGCCTCTCATAAAAAAATCGTCTATTGCCAATCCTGTGTTGTAGGTATGGTTTTTCTCTATACCTTAAAGGAAGCAGCACGATCACAAATCAGTCCGACAGATGGGCCACAAAGATCTCCGCGCCCGCAAGTCGCCTCTAGAAACCGAACAGATTGTTGAAGAAGATCCGAGGCCGAAATGGATATAGATCAACTGAAGACGTTTCTTGAAGTGTCACGTCAGAAGAGTTTTTCACGGGCCGCGGAGAAACTACATGTCACGCAGCCCTCCGTCTCTGCCCAAATCAGATCCCTCGAAACCTATCTCGGCTATCGTCTTATGGAGCGAGGCGGCGGTAAGGTGACGCTCACAGCTGCCGGCCGAGTCTTCGAGCCGTTTGCGGAGGATTGTCTGTCGCGGCTGAAACATGTGAGCCTCATGCTCGCAGACACCGAACGGCTGCCGCGAGGTACGCTGACGGTTAGCGCGAATGACTCCAC
The DNA here is from genome assembly GCF_040358255.1 of Tunturibacter gelidoferens. Lineage (NCBI taxonomy): Bacteria > Pseudomonadati > Acidobacteriota > Terriglobia > Terriglobales > Acidobacteriaceae > Tunturiibacter > Tunturiibacter gelidiferens. The sequence continues at coordinate 3,148,636 of NZ_CP132938.1, read as the reverse complement.
GGCGCTTTACGTTTTGCCGCTCCTCATCTCCAAGTTCAAGAAGCAATACCCGCGTGTTGCGCTCAACATTGTTCGTGCCGAACGCTCCAAGACGCTTGAACTGGTATTGGACCGCGAAGTGGAGTTTGGGATCGTCTCATTGCCCGTGAAAGATCCACGGCTTCATGTGGAGATTATTCACGAGGATAACCTGGTACTTGTAGTACCTGCCGGACATCCGCTTACGTTGGTCAAATGCGCGACACTGTCGGACGCAGCGAAGTTTGGATTTCTCGTACCCAAAGAGGGCCGACGCCGTGAGCTAATCGACCATTTGTTCGTTCAGAACAAGACAGCTAGACGCATCGCCATGGAAGTCGATTCGAGTGAGTTGCTGAAACGCTTGATTCTAGCGGGTTTGGGTATCAGCTTTCTACCACGCATCAACGTCATTGACGAACTAAATCAAGGTCGGCTGCAAACGGTCGCCATAAAAGATGTCAACATCCCGCGGAACCTAGGGCTCATATCCCGTCGTGACATGCCGCTGACGCGTGCCGGCAACACCTTCTTTACCTTTGCTATAGGGAGCGTCCGCCCTTCGCCCGATCCCGAAGCCCACGACGACGGACAGTAAGTTTTGGCTCGCCACGAACCGCCGACGCCTCTCCAAGGGGATCAGTTCCACCCTATTGGTAGCTCCTCAATCGCCTGGGAGGTAGACGGCTGGTCGCTGAGTGCCAGCCTCAAACGTCTAGAGAAGAGGCCTGGACTACGACATGACACAAAGTTAGAAATGCAATCGTTCCTCTGACGAGGAGCAGATGGCTTGTGCTGTCTCGGAATCGAACCTCTTCAGCGACTTGGATCCGGGAGGCTTGAGACTCGCGTACCACTGCTCTCATTTTGAATGAGCCTTGATTCCAAACTCTTCAGTATCGGCATCTTTTATTGGGAGCATAGCTGAACGTTCATTCGATTGATTTCGATAAAACCCCTGTGCATAATCGCTCTACACCGCCTCACAAGCTGCATCATTCTGAGTCCTGCAAACCCTGACTAGCTTCAGTGGCAAACGTGTATCTGCCGCCGCCTTCTAAGTGTCCACGCAACAGGTTATCGCCCCTGAGCCGTTCTACGCCGAACTGAACGCGCCATCATCCGTCAGTCGAATCTAATTCTGGAGTCTCCCTCTATGCGTTGTATTCGCCATTCGTCGATTCTGTTTCTTCTCCTGGCCTTTGTAACATTCGGTTATTCGCAGACCGCAACCACCTCGCTCCACGGCGTAGTAGTCGATCCGCAAGGAAGCGTAATCGGCGGAGTCGACATCACTCTCGCGGAGAGTTCAAACGGATTCACGCAGACCCACAAGACCAACGAAAGAGGCGAATATAGCTTTCAACAGATCCCGCCCGGAACGTATCAAGTGAAGGCGGTCTTCCCGGGCTTCTCGGAGCAGGTAACAAAGGTGGAGCTCCTGGTCTCCACCCCTGCGAATCTGCCCATCAAGCTCACCGTCGGAACCAGCGAAGTGGTGAGTGTGGAGACAAATCTCGCAGACCTGAACACCACCGACGGAACACTCGGCAAAGCCTTCGATCGCGCTCAGGTCCAGAATCTTCCCTATCTCGCCAACAACATCACCTACCTGCTCTCCCTGCAGCCCGGCGTCCTCGCACTCGATAGCGGCGCTCAGACCGGCGGTCTCAACACCGATCCCCGCACCGGCATCGTCAACGGCGCGCGTCAGGATCAATCCAACCTCACGCTCGACGGCGTCGATAACAACGACCAGATCTTCGGCTATGCCTTCAACGGCGCACTCCGCTCCACACGCGACTCAGTCGAAGAGTTCCGCGTCACCACCACCAATGCCAACGCCGACTCCGGCAGGTCTTCCGGCGCGCAGGTCTCGCTCATCACCCGAAGCGGCACCAACTCGATCCACGGCAGCGCCTACGAGTACTATCGCGATCCTGGCACCACCTCCAACAACTGGTTCAACAAACAAGCTCAGTTGAACTCCGGAGAACCCAACGTCGCAGCCAAGGTTCTCGAGCACACCTACGGCGCTTCCCTCGGCCTCCCCATCAAGAAAGACAAGCTCTTCTTCTTCGGTGCCTACGAGGGCTTCAAACAAGCCAGCGACGTTACTGTCGGTCAAACCGTGCCCTCTACTTTGAACGGTGGTGGTCTCGTCACCGGCAATGTCACTTATCAGGCTTGTCCAACATCCGCGACCTGCCAGAACGGCACGACCTATAAAACGCTCACCTCTGCCGAAATCGCGCAGCTAGATGGACGGTCTTCTGACCCGACCTGCGCCACGACCACCTGCTTCGCTCCCTCCACCAACGCCGCAGCGATCGCATACTTCAAAACCTTCCCGCTCTCAAACTCGAACGGCGCAGGCGACGGCTACAACACCGGAGGCTACAACTTCGTCTCACCGGCACCAATCCACCAGATCACCAACATCGCCCGCCTCGACTACAACCTGACCTCAAGGCAATCCCTCTTCGTGCGCGGTAATCTGCAGAGCGATAACCAGGTGACAGCTCTCCAGTTTCCCGGTCTGCCCCCTGCCTCGAGCGCCTTCTCAAATAACAAAGGCATCGCCGCCGGTCATATCTGGACCATCAACGACCGCATGACCAACAACTTCCGTTATGGTCTGACCCGCCTGGGCAGCGCCTCTCGCGGCACCGGCAGCGAACCCTACGTCGCATTCGGCGCCTTCAGCACCATCACGGCAACCACAACCAGTACCATCTACGCCCTCACCACCAACAACTTTGTAGACGACTTTTCCTACACCAAGGGCCGGCACACAATCCAGGCTGGCGCCAACATCTACTACGTTTCAAACGGCCAGTACTTCGACGCACCTCTGCTCTCCTACGCGAACGTAAGCCCGAACCTTCTGGCAACGGCCGCCATCGCCAATCAGGGTGGAAGCCTCGACCCGGCCGCCTTCAACTGTCCCGACTGCGGAACAGTCTCAGCTTCCTTCTCCAACTTCTACAACAATGCAGTCATCTCGAACGTCGGAGCCATTGAAACCGCGCAGACCGGTACCGAATTCCTCGTACAAAACAACCAGCTCGTGCCTCAGGGCGCAGGCATCGTCCCCACCCACACCTTCCGTAATCTCGAACAGGAATACTACGTTCAGGATCAGTGGAAGGCGACGTCGCGGCTCACTCTCACCTTCGGTCTGCGCTATGTCTATCTCGGCGTACCTTACGAGAAAAATGGACAACAGATCGCACCCACCATCCCGCTCGATACCTTCCTCGCCGATCGCGCCTCCGCTGCCGCTGCAGGCAACGCGTACACCGACCGCGTTGCCTTCCGAGCCGCCGGATCGAAGAATGGTCAGCCCGATTTTTGGACCGCGCAGAAGCGCAACTTCGCTCCCCGCATCGCCTTCGCTTACACCACACCAGACAACAAGACCTCAGTTCGTGGCGGATTCTCCCTCGCCTACGACCACTTCGGCTCGGCGTTGATCGATTCCTACCAGTCCAACCCGCAATCGCTCCTCTCTCTCTCGCAGGTCAATCTCGCTACCTATACCAACATCAACTCCAACCCGCGCTTCACCGGCTACCATGACGTCCCAACCATCGCGGGCGCTACGACTCCTCTTCAGCTGCCGTTTACCCCTGCCGACAGTGCGTTTACGTTCGACTACAGCATCAACGACAAGCAGAAGACTCCTTACGCAGAAGCCTTCAACCTCACGATCCAGCACGAGTTCGCGCACAATCTGGCGTTCACGGCATCCTACGTCGGAAGGCTTGGACGCCACCTCATCCAGAACATTGACGTTGCCATGCCCACCAATCTCTACGATCCCGGCAGCGGCCAAAACTACTTCCAGGCCGCTACCGCATATGACAAGATGGTTGACGCTGGCATAGACGCAGGAACGGTTCCGGATAGCGGCTACTTCCATAACGTCTTTCCGAACTTCAGCTTCAACGGCTACGTTGGCGCGCAAGCCTACTACGCCTACTTCGCTGCGAACCGCGGCAACGAAACCAACGCCCTCTTCGCTGCGGATACTGACCCCACTGCCTCACCATCAAATCAGAGCTTCCGCTTCTTCTACCCTCAGACATCCTCGATCTACGCCCAGTCCAGCACCGGGGTCAGCAACTACAACGCTCTCCAGCTCTCGGTTCGTCAGGCTCTCCGCTACGGCCTGGAGTATGACGTCAACTACAGCTACTCCAAGTCCATGGACGAGGGCTCCGATCCCGAACGAAACGGAACAACCGGCAGCCCAATCATCAACTCCTTCTCCCCACACCAGTGGTACGGCCCATCCGACTTCGATGTACGCCACAACATCACCGCAAACTACACCGCACCGTTTCCCTTCGGCAGAGGCACCCCGTTCCTCAACGGCGGCGGCATCCTCGATCGGATCGTCGGAGGATTTCAGCTAAATGGAGTCGTCCACTACAGCACCGGCTTTCCCTTTAGCGCTGTGGCCTCCGGCAACTGGGGAACCAACTTCGCCTTCAACAGCAACATGGTTCAGACTGGTAGAATCCCAACTGGCGGACATCACTACGACGCCGTCAACCTGGAAGAGACAGCTCTCAAGGGCATCACCTCCGCCGACGCGCATGCCAATCTGCGATTCGCCTACGTCGGAGAGAGTGGACAGCGTAACAACTTCCGCTCCGACGGCTACCTCTCCATTGACGACGGTCTGTCGAAATCCTTCCACACATGGCGCGAGCAACAGCTGAGGCTCTCCGTTGAAGTCTTCAACGTCATCAACACAAACCGTTTCGCAACTGTGCAAACCGACGGAACCAGCAGCAACTTCGGGGTCTACCAGAACAGCATCTCTACCGGCAACGCCACCCCACCCAGTTCCCTCTTGCTACAGCCACGTCAGATGCAGTTCTCTGGGAAGTACACCTTCTAGAAGCGATGAAGGAACAATGGCGCGCAAACCGAAAGGGATGCGCGCCATAACTCGCGATGACTCCCTTTTCGTGAGACGATCTATCTGCCTCTTCCACTATCAAGCTCCAAAATCGAGGTCATCATGTTTCGAGTTGCTCTGGCTGCAACGGCACTGACCGTTGCGCTGTCTCTCTCGTCTGGGTCCGTGCTGGCGCAGCTTCCGCAGCCAAATGGCGGAACCATTGAGCGAGGTACTCTACCCTCTCACTGGCTATCTCAGGAGCCGAAGTGCATGGAAATTCCCGAGTGGCAGGTCCATGAGTACAACCCCAATCTCTACATCCTCCGGCAATCCCCTTGTACCGATTTTGAGAAGCCCTTTATCTATCTCCTGTTCGGCAAGGATAAGGCCCTTCTCATGGACACCGGCTCGCGCAACGGCAACCTGGCGCCGACGCTTCAAGTAACGGTCAAGAACTGGCTCGCACGCAACGGGCGCACCAGTATCCCGCTGATCGTGGTCCACTCTCACGAACACGAAGACCACATCTGGGGAGACAAGGAACTGCAGGCGATGAACAACCCCGCGATGCCGGTGACGTTCATCCCCTCGGAGATCGAAGCGACGAAGCGCTTTTACGGTATCGAACACTGGCCCACGGACATCGGACACGTAGACCTTGGCGACCGCATCATTGATCTCATTCCGATCCCCGGCCACAGCGCCGTGAGCGTCGCCCTTTACGATCGGAACACTGCAATCCTCCTCGCCGGAGACACCGTCTACCCAGGTCGACTCTACATAGCAGACTTCTCTGCCTTCCAAGCCAGCGTGGAGAGGTTGATCGAATTCACCGCGGGCAAACCAGTGGCGCAGATCCTCGGCAATCACATCGAGCAGACCAGCACCCCGTATCTCGACTATCCGGTCGGCACCATGTACCAGCCCAACGAACATGAACTTGCACTCTCACGCGGCGCTCTGCTCGAGCTGAAGGATGCCCTCCTCTCCATGCACGGGACCCCAAAGCGACTCGCGCTGCGGGATCTCTCCGTTTGGCCCGTCGGTCCAAACTTCATGAGCCCTGCAGAGAAAGCCCAATTCAAAATTCACGAAAAAGAAGAGAAAGACAAGATGTGGAACCACGCCCCTCAGTAGCGGCTGAGCAACCCTCTGCCACACATTCCGTTAATGCGAGCGTTTGCATCGCAAAGACGGAAACCTGCAAAATAAATACGAAGTCCATGGCATATCTCTTTCAAACTTAAAGCAGCTTTGAGTGCGGCAGGAGAGAGAAATTTCTTAGAGCTCAGCTTCCTGCAAATCGCGCTTGTTGAACATAAAATGAAATCACGACGATTCGCGACGCGCAGTCTCAAAAACGAGAAAGATGGTGTTGTGAAGGCGCAGTTGCCCTATAGCAACCGAACAGAGGTAACAGATTTGCAGCACCTAGAGTGTTTCATTGACTACCCTGCCCAGAATCGCATCCTTGGCGGCGCGGCTCAGGCTGATGCGTATATCTCCAGCGTGGCGTAACGCGAACGCGGGCGGTGAAGTTGGGGCGGTAATCGCGAAAAAGTCAGCACGCTCCACATCTTCGAGAACGACCGCGGGCCGCCCATCCATTGCCATAGGAGCGATCTCAACATGGCTCATCTCAAGATGGCGCAGGTGTCGCAGGAAGAATCCATGCGCTGGCATGGGACCGAATACACCCGGATCCGGATACTTGTCCACATCCTCAGGTGGCACGATCTTCGCCTGTTCGGGGCTAATCCCTCCCTTGTGCTGCATGTAAAAGTTTGCGATCTTGATGTCTTCTATCGGATAGTCCGGAATTCCTGAGAGGATGTTGCCGATGCTTGCTTCTGAGTTATAGGACACGATGTTGGACACCAGGATGCGACGCAGTACGCCCACTCTCGTTGAATCTTTTGGTCCACGAAGTCGCGCACCGAGACGGAAGAACAAAGGCCCGTAGATCAGATTGCGCATGCTGATGTTAGAGATGGTAATGTCTTCGCACAAAGCTCCATCTTCACTCTCGAGCGAAAGGCTGTTGCAACCCTCGAAGACGCAGTTTGTGATCGTGATGTTCCTGAAGCCGCCATTCGATTCGGTCCCGCATTTGATACGGCCGGTACGGTAGATATTCTCGCCCGGCGGGAAGATCTTGTAGCTTCCGTCGAGTACACTGCCTAGCTGGTAGTAGCCAGTAACAGTGCAGCCCGTGATGGTGACGTTTTCCGTCGATCGCGCATAACCAAGCGCATAGCTCGACTTAGGACAGATCCCGTCATCCCAGGGCGAATTCACGATGCAGTTCGAGACGTGTACGTTCTTGCAACAATCTAGATCGATCCCGTCGCGATCGGTGTCGATTGTAAGGTTGTCGATGGTTAGATTGTCTACGCCGGTAAGCAATAGGCCGAAGTGGCCGCCCTTCAGGATATTGAGGTCGCGAAAAATGACATTACGACAGTTCTTTAATGCAATGGCTTTGTTGCCAACGCCGGGTTGTTCTGCTTCGTAGATCGGGTAGTCGCCGCGGCGCTCCCCCTTGATCCATCCACCGAACGAAAGCCCTTTGCCATAGATGAGGCCAGGACCACTGATTCCGACGTTATGGAGATCCTCTCCCCAGATCAGTGAATTGTGCCAGTGGTTGTGACCGTAATCCTGGTAGGCGTCGTATGCGGTCTTCGCCTCCGCGGCGTCGTACTTCCCTCCCATCTCACCTGTCGTCTGACCTGGTAACGGGGAGGCGGCAGCGAGGATGGTTGCGCCTTGCGAGATATATAGATGCACCTGGCTGCGGAGGCGTATGGAAAAACAGAGATAGGTCCCGGCTGGAAATACGACCGTCCCGCCCCCAGCAGCCGCTGCGGCGTTAATCGCTGCGTTAACGCCCGGGGAATCCAGAGTTCTGCCCGATCCGGTCGCTCCATAAACCCGAACGTCGAAGAACAAAGGAGTCATCACAGGATTGGCTGAGTCGGTCTGGCCAAAAACGGGCTTGTTGGTGAGCCCGGCGAGAGCAAACGGAGCGAATTTGAGCATGCTGCGGCGCTGGTTATTCATTCGAGTAAGCTTACCAAGCCCTGAGTGAAGAGAACGCCTCGCTTCATACGAGCCGCAATCGACTGGTCAGAATTTCCTTCACTCTGAGGCAAAGGGAGATTGGAGATGAAATTGACACTGACACAAATTCTGAACGAAAAAAATCCAAATACTGATTCGGTCCTTCACGCAGCACGATATTTTGTCGCAGAAAAATTCGGAGATGTCCCTCCCTCTGGCATGCGAGAGACTTTGCTGGAAAGTTGGATCACTGCTGCGTAACTAGATTCTTCGATTATGAAGCTCGAATCGGATTTAGCCTCCCTTGAAGACGAATCACTTCTCATTTTTGGACTCCGCGTTGCAGGAGCGACAAGATGATGCACCTGCAATCGAACGGGCATTTGATGAAGCGACGGCAAACGTCCCTGTACTCGAGACTGCAATCGTGGCACTCGTTGTCATGTACGACTTGTATCTGCTTACTCCGCCTGGTAATAAACCAGTTCGGATTGTTAAGCCTAGGGTTGTGAAAAAGGACGGAAGTGTTGAAACGTCGAGTGACGCCACATATCACGAGCCAACGGGCGCGTTGGCAAGCGTGGTCGATTTGATAAGCGGTGCAAAGTCACGTCGAAAGCGCTAGATGTCTCCAAGTTAATAAGGCCAAGAAATGGGTTGAACCCCCACGGTCAGCCCACGCCCACTGGTTAGAAAGTTGATGCCAATTTGATGCCAAACAGAGCCCGGAATACCGGTTTTTACCGGCCCTACCGGCTATTAACCCCTTTAGAATGTTTAGCCGTCCAACTTTAGCACACCTTCACACGGGGGAAGTCGTAGGTTCGATTCCTGTGCCCACCATATGAATCAGTTAGTTACAAGCTATGGCCCTTCGAAAAGGGCGCAAAATGGGCACAAAACACCACAACATCTTGTGGTTGCCCGTTATTCATGCCACAATCTCCAACCGTTCCAGTGAAAACAACGCATCACAACTTTGACACTGCCGCGCCTGCAAGAAACCACCCGGCGTGTCTCATTCCTGAGGCATAGTAAAGGCCAGATTGAAAACAAGCATCACCCTGGACCTCGAGATACGCTGCGAGGGCAAGAACGGCGAATGTGCCGGCGGGGTGGAGACAATCTGAGCAAGTTGATTCATTCTGGTCCTTAGAAATTGCATCTTCGAGTTTTCTCTATTGCCTGTTTGCAATAACGGAACCAAACGATTCGCCACTCTGTCATCACGTGTCTGAGCACCCGCGTTGACATCGCGGTCCGTTATTCTTCACGGAAGCGATAGCCGATATGGCTCTCGGTCAAGATATAAATGGGGTGTGCAGGGTCGTCTTCAATTTTCTTTCGCAGTTGATTGATGACAACTCGCAAATATTCACGTTCGTTGCTGTAGGGCGGTCCCCAGATAGATCGCAGCAGATTTTCGTGCTTGACGGGTCTGCCGGCATGCTCCATCAAACAACGGAGGGTCTCGTATTCTTTTGGAGCGAGGTGGATCTGTTCACCCTTTTTCTCGACGAGGCGGCGATTGGCGTCGAGCGTGATGTCGCCCACCGTGCTGATCAGATCTGGTTCTCCCATCGGAGCATGGCGACGCCGGATGACTGATCGTAACCTTGCGGTGAGCTCACGAATCTGAAACGGCTTCGTGACATAGTCGAAAGCCCCCGCGTCTAACGACTCGACGATATCCTCTTCATCGTCACGAACAGTGAGCATGATGATCGGGAGTCCCGGAAAGGTTTGGCAGATTCTTCGACACGTATCCTTCCCTCCCATGCCCGGCATGTTGATATCGAGGAGGACCGCGTCATAGCTGACCATGCGCAATTGCACGAGGGCCTCTTCCCCGTTATGAGCCTCCCCAACTGCAAATCCTAGCGCCCCCAAGGTTTCGAACAGGCTCTGGCGTATTCCTGCATCATCTTCAACAACGAGCACCTTGCTTTTCTGATTCACGCTTTCTCCTTTGCCATGCGGGGTAGTGCGATAGCGAACGTCGTTCCATTCACTTGATCGCTTTCAACCCATGTTCGCCCGCTATGCGCTTCAGCGATGCGCCTCACTACGGAGAGACCGATCCCGGTGCCGGAGATCGTCTTCACCGACCCAGAGCAACGATAAAAACGTTGAAACACCTTCTCTTTTTCGTCATCCGGAATAAACGAGCCTTCGTTTTTGATCCTGATAACCAGTTCCGCTTCTTCTTCGTGAACCGCGATGGCCACCTGAGAATTGGGACGGCCGTACTTTGCAGCATTGTCGAGGACTTGGAAGAGGGCCATTTGAAGAAGCTTTCCATCTCCATATACGGCGTTGTGCCCCGAGCTCACCTGGAAGTCAATGGAATGCCCATCCAGTTCCTGTGATGATTCCGTAATGGTGCTGTGTATCAACCGAGCTACGTCGACTTGCTCGCGCTTGATCTTTAGATCGCCGCTATCCAGCTTCGCGGTAAGGAGCAGATGGGTGGCGAGGTCGCTAAGGTGCCCCGCATGGCGATCAATCAAGCCAACCAACTTTTCTTCCGTGCCCGACAGGGTGTTCATCGCGAGCAGACCGGAGCTCGAAGCTCTGATCGTTGTAAGTGGGCTCTTGAAAGCATGTGCCAGGCCATCCAATATGGCGGAGCGTAGCTGCTCGCTTTGTTTTGCCGCTTCTGCATTTGCTTCAGTCGAGAAGGAGCGTGCCCTTTCGATTGCAACTGCGGCAAGCGAGGAGGCTGCATTGATCGAGGCAGAGTCGAGCGAATGCCCGCAGAGGAAGAGGGATCCAATAGGCCGGGTTCCTAGTCGAAGGACACGCCGGGAAACACCTGTGCTCAAGTCATCGTCATTTGTTTCGAGAAAGTAAGCGGAGCGCACTTCGTCATCGGAGAAATCACAATCTCCACTCTTCCACTGATGCACCTCATACGCGTTCCAAAGGGCTACCCCTTTCACTCGCAGGCTGGAGCGTATGAGATCGACGAGTTGCTGATCGACTGCGTCGTCCCGATTGAGGAGCAGAATATTCTGGCTGAGTTCGTAAAGCTTCTGCTGTTGAGCCTGGCGCCGCTCTAACTCACGAGCGTGGTGGCTCACTCGGTCTGAGAGGCTACTGACGACCAAAGCCGTTGCTTCAAAGACCAGCAGCGCGATCCAGTCGGGCGAATCTGTGATGTAGAACTGGAACAAAGGTTGGGTGAAGAAGTAGTCGAGGCAGGCAACGGACAGAATTGAAACGGCGCTCGCTTCGAATAAACCCCAACGAAGCGCGATGACCACCACTAGAAAGAGTTGGATGGAGGTTGCGGCGGAGAGATTAAAGTGAAGGCGGTAGGAGAGAAGCGTCAACAGCATTCCAGCGGCACAGCCACCGGCAATCCTGCGTAGGACCACCTGGATTGGTTTGGCAATCATTCGGTCGCCCCTGCCGGAACTATAGCGATTGAGGCATAAACAAACCGTTAAGAAGGAGCTTATGCATTGCTAATGGTATTCACGGTTCACTGAAAGTGTCGGTCTTTTCCGGCATACGAGGTGATTCGACATGAACTTACTTAGAGGCCTTCTTTCACTAGACACAGCAGCACGCACGTCCCTTGTAGAGGATATGGCGGTATCGCTTCAACAGCAGAACGAGGTTCAGCACACTCACAGGCGGGAGGGGCGGAGCGTTCTGAGACGCGTTTCATGCAGCGTCATCTCCCTGATTATGTGCGGCCTGTTGTTGGTTGCGGGGCCGTTAGCCCATGCGCAGTCGACGTTTGGAAGCGTCAGAGGCAATGTAGTGGACGCGAGCGGAGCGGCCATTCCAGATGCGCAGATTGTGCTGCACAACTCAGATGAAAATACAGAACGCGCGGTCAATACGGATACTTCAGGCGGCTTCGTCTTTGAGAACGTAAAGGCCGGCAAGTACACGCTACGTGCTCATCGCGATGGCTTTGCCGATACTGTTGTGTCGGGAATTTCAGTAGAAGCGCGACAGGACTTGAGACTTGGCGCCACACTCAACGTGGCGGCACAGTCGACAACTGTGGAGGTATCCGGTGCGGCGGACCAGATCAATACGGAAAATGGAACGATCAGCGATTCGAAGACGAATATCGAAATGACGCAGCTGCCCCTGAATAACCGCGCGACTACTACGAGTCCGCTCGGGGCGCTTGGCCTGTCTCCCAACGTTCAGACAGATAGTGCTGGCAATATCGCTCTCGGCGGAGCGAGCTCCTCAATGGTGAATTTCTCTGTCGATGGTATTTCAACTGCCAACGTGCGGCAGAATGGAGCGCTGCAGGACGCCTATCCTTCACAGGAAGGAATTGCTGCAGTTAAAGTGACCGCATTCAACAACAGTGCGGAGTTTTCCCAGGTTGGCGATGTGACATTCACCACCAAGAATGGGACAAGCCAGTATCACGGGAGTGTCTTCGAATATTTGCAAAATCAGGCGCTGGATGCCGATCCGTATGGCGCTAGCGGCAAAGCCCCCAAGAAGTTCAATACGTTTGGCTTCTCGTTGAGCGGGCCCATTGTGATTCCACATCTGTATGACGGGCACAGCAAGACGTTTTTCTTTGCGGACTATGAGGGCAACCGGCGCAGCACTGCGGTGTTCCAGCAATATGTAGTTCCGACGGTCGCAGACCGGAGCGGCAACCTCTCCGATATAGGTGGCCCTACAATTCCATCTACCCAGATTAGCCAGACAGCAAAGGCACTCCTCGCCTACTATCCATTGCCGAATGTGGCAGGCGCTACTAACCAGACGCGGGCCATCAACTATCAGAACTTTCAGGCGACGCCGGCAAGCACCGACGGCGCGGACATCCGGGTCGATCAGACGATCTCGTCCAAGCAATCGGTTTATGCGCGCTTTAGCCGCAAGAACATCACGACGGACTTCGCGAATCTTTTTCTGCCGGATGATTCGGATTCCATTCACAATCGGAGCTTGTTGATTTCGCACACCTACACGATTACTCCAAAGCTGCTGAATGAGTTCCGCTACGGCTTCACGAACGTTACGACCAACGTCAACTTCCCGATTCAAGGTTCCACTGCGCTGAGTCAGTTGGATCTGACTGGTGTGAATATCAGTCAGCATCCGCTAACCCACGCATTCCCTACCTTCAATTTCAGCGCGGGCACTCCGTTTCCAGTGATTGGAAGAGACAAGGCAGGGGTCACGCAGTCGAAGACGACGCAGTTCAGCGATAACCTGACTTACAGCTTCGGCAAGCACACGGTGAAGGGTGGGATCGATATCCGTCGGGTTCGATATTTCGATCTGGAGAGCTTTGCCCCACAGTTCGCCTCAGATGATTTCGGGGCCTTTATCTTTCAACCATCGTATGGAAACGCCCAAGGCGATCAATTTACGGGCAATGCCTTTGGTGACTTCCTCGAAGGCGCGCCAACCACACTTTACTTCGCTGTCTCGAGCCCGGATGTCGGAGGGACCGCCACGCAATATAGTTTCTTCGCTCAGGACGAATTCCAGGTGAACAGCCGGTTGACGCTCAGCTACGGTCTTCGCTGGCAGATTCTTCCCGGCTTTCAGGAGGACGGCGGCAATCTGGCAAACTTCGATCAACGAAATAACTCGATTGTCGTTCCTGATGCTTTGGCGGGATACCTTAGCAGCCAGAACATCACCTCTTCCAATGTTGCTTTCCAGCAGTCTTTCAATGCGTGCCCGTCCGGCACCGCGGCCGGATCGACCGTTCACGGGTTGCCGTGCACTGGATATATCACGGCCAGCCAGGATGGATTGCCGCAGAGTCTGCGCCAGACCTATAAAGGCGACTTCCAGCCGCGCATCGCGATTGCCTATCGTCCGTTCAACGACACCAAGACGGTGGTGCGTGCTGGATTTGGCATCTATACGATGACCAACCTGGGGCCACTTTCGTTCAACAACAGCGGCAACCCAACCTCAAATCTGCACACGTATTCCAACTCCAACAGCGCCGGACCGAACACGCCACAGATCGTGTTTCCGAATACTGCTCCCAGCACCTCCGGTGGTCCAACCTTCGGTGGCGGCGGACTGGATCAGGGAGTTGATCCCAACTTCCGCGACCCCCAGTCAAACCAATGGAACGTGACCGTGGAACGGCAGCTATCTAACGCAACATCGCTTCGCGCGAGCTACGCTGGCATGCACACCTACCGGTTGAGCATCACCGAGGATCTTAACCAGATTCCCGCCGGCACGATTCCGTACAATACGGGAGCAACGGCTGGGGCTTTCGTGGATTCCCGCGCGCCGTATCAGAATTGGACGACGCTGCTCAGCACGTTCAATGCAGGTGAGGCAAACTATCACGCGTTCGAGCTGCAGGCGACGCATCGTTTGGAGCGTGGGCTCTACGTGGATGCAAACTACACCTACGCAAAAAATGAGGCTGACAATCAGGGTGATGCACCGAGCGCGTTCGCCGGTGAGGTCAATTACGGACTTCCCATTGCCGATCGGTTTCATATCAAACAGAACCTCGGCAATGTTTCCGGCACTCGTCGCAACCGCATGCTGTTCACGGGGATGTATCAGCTGCCTTTTGGCAAGGGCCGACAGTACATGAGTACCAGCACAGCCAAGGATCTATTTCTCGGTGGCTGGGATCTGACAACCGTTACGCTGCTTGAGACGGGGCCCTGGCTTACGCCCAGTATCAGCGGCTCTGCCGATCAGTCGAACACGAACGTCGTCAATCGCAGCGCTGTGCTGCGTCCGGATGTGGTGCCGAAGGGTATGGCCGGAGCTGTGACCTACAACAACCTGTCCTTCCTGGCGACCCCGGCAGGAGCAGGTCGTTTCGGGAATGCAGGAGTTGGGACCATTCAGGGTCCTGGCACGGCTACGGTGAGCCTTGGTGTGGCAAAGCGGTTCGCTATCACCGAGAAGGTGCATGCGCGGTTCGAGACAACCTTCACGAACGTTCTGAACCACACCAACTTTGCGCCACCCGTGACGGCGATCGACAACTCGCTATTCGGGCAGCTGACCGGACCGCAAACGGCTGAGAACGCGGGAAATCGGACGGGACAGGCGGCGCTCAGAATCGATTTCTAATTCGATTGCCCGTTTTAGGGAGGTGAAGAGATTTCTTATCGCCTCCCTTTCATTCATATCATCTACACGCTGAAGTGGCCCGTTTCGTAAACTCAAATTATCCAAGGGGCTGGAGCTGCTGGCTACGGCTTCCTCAAATTTGAGTTCATTGCGGTCGGTACGCTTAAGCCGCTTGGCCTCCTCATCCAGAGCAAGTAAGCGCTAGTGGCGTCGGCTTCGAGACGGCGACGCCACCTTAGCGAATGACGCTTCGATGGAGCCGGGCTTCTGGTTCAAACAATCGGTACCGAGAGGGCGGCTTATGAGAAGTGATCAGCGACGGACTACAAAAGCGTCGTGCCTGCAAAACGGGGTTTGCGGCAATTACAGATGTGAAGTTGCCGAAAACCGGACTTTCGAGGAATTCTAGACGGATTAGCAACACAAGCGCGTTTTTCGTTACCAATCCTGTCCTGGGTCAGTACTGTGGGCATTGGTTACTTCACCTCTTCGACGTCGCCTGGTTTCCAGCTTCCGTCAAAGGCGGCTTTTTCAGGACCGTAGACGCGGAAGTAGACAAACCAGCCCTTGCCGGGGATTGTTTTGATCCACTGGTTCTCATGTCCCTGGGGGAGCGTTGGGACCGAAGTAGAGTTCGGTCGGCTGAGTTTTGGAGACGTCCTTGCCTGATCGGTCTGGACCTGGCTGCGAGTGTCGGTGTCATAGACCGTGACGGACCAGAAGAGCTTACCCGTTACCGGCTGCGGAACGGTGAGCTTATAGCTCTTGCAATGGGTCGCGCTTGAACATGGCAGGCGATGCTCCGATGGCCTGATAGAACCATTTATCGCGGGCGTAGAAGTCGCCGTAGTTGGGAGTGTTGAAGTCGCCGTCTTCGAAGCGGAGGGCGGCCCACTCCCACTTGCGATCGGGCCAGACGATGCGGTTGGGGCGGTTGTCGCCGAAGGACTCGACGCGCATCTGGGCGTTGCCGATTTTGGCGGCCTTTTCGAGGATGGCGGTCATGCGGGCGTCGGGGGTGAAGGGCTTGCCTTGCTCGATGCCAAGGGCGGCTAGCTCGCCGTAGAAGTAATGGACGCGCGGGTTGGATGGTTCGGAGCTAATGACGTTGTAGAGCTGTTGCCAGAACTGGATGTTGTTGTCCCAGGCGAGGGGCGTGGTAGGGTGGGGGTGAGGTCGAGCCATTGGAACTCAGGCCAGCCGGGAGTGGGCTTGAGTGGATGGACCCTGACGGTCTTGATGCGTTCGATGACGGCGGGGACGTCGCCGCCGACGGGGAGCGAGCGGATGCCGACAAGCTGCGCCATCATTCGCACCATCACCAATGAAATCGGAGAACGACATGTCGAGCTTTTCTGCCTATTCCTCTCAAGATCCTTCAGTCCATACCATGCTTCTCAGCGCCGCACCCGCCGGTATGTGGTACGAAGGCCGTTAGTCCATTCTGATCGGAAACACTCTTAGAACGCCACGAAATTCTGCCACACAGCCGAATACCTCACGTTGATGGCGGCGAGCATTCACCGGGAACCTTCGTGTTTATCAGATGCTTTTTGTCTTCTTATGCGACGCGGCGCTTCACTCGTTGTCTCAAACCCAAAGCTGGGCTTGTTCGCCCGGATGGTCGTAGCAACGTAAGACGGTGAGAAGTGTGCATAGTGTTTCTCAGCTATGCGAGTTCCAGAATGGCCTAGTTGATTGGCGATCAGTTGGATCGAGGTTCCGTTCAAGGCAAGTAACTGGGGCTGTAGGGGCTTCTTCATGCATGATTTATCGGCTCGGTTCAGATTCTCAAGTCCCCAACGTCCTAAAGCAAACCCATATTCCTATTCCGCACACCGGGGATAAACCCTCAGCACCTATTGAGGCATTCTGAATTCAAAATAGCGGATCCGAAACAGGATGGAAGACGAAGGCATCTAGCGAGACCACACGAGTGAAGCGATCTTCCAGGACGCCGTTGTCGCTGAAGTCGATGCTGTTGGAGCTTCAGTATGTAGCTCGACCCGGTTTTTGGCACGGGGCATGCGGTCCGGCAGCTTGCCGGGCGGGCGAAAGAACGCACTTTACCCTCTTGAGAATCTGAACGGGCAGATTTCAATCAAATCTGAATGCCCTTCGTACTCAAATTTCAGAATATGCAACTTTAACCAGTCGTTTCCTCTCACATCAATGTCGCACCATTAGACGAAGAGGACGGGCTCCATAATCTCTCTTTGGTTGCGATGTGGTCGTTCGGTTTAGAGAAGAGTGAGGGAGAAAATGAGATCGCTTGTCGATCCAACAAAGTTGAAACCCGTAAGCAAACAGGACGGGATGCTTCAGGTGATCGTCGAAACGCCTAAAGGTAGCCGGAATAAGTTTGCATTTGATCCCGAGCAGGGGATCTTTGCCCTGAAAAAGGTGTTGCCTGCGGGAATGGTATTTCCCTATGATTTCGGCTTTTTGCCTCGAACGATTGCGGACGACGGAGATCCGATCGACGTCCTCCTGTTGATGGACGAACCCGCTTTTACCGGCTGTGCTGTGCACGCGATTTTGATTGGCGTGATCGAAGGCGAGCAGTTAGATGGCAAGAAGAAGGTGCGGAATGACAGATTGCTTGCGGTGGCTGAGGCCAACCATAGCTACGCGAACATTCGAAAGCTGTCGGACCTGCCCAAGCAGTTTCTGGATGAGTTAGAAGATTTCTTTGTCAACTATCACAAACTTGAGGGCAAGAAATACAAGCTCCTGGGTTGTAAGGATGCCAAAAAAGCCCGCAGTCTGATCGAAAAAGCTCGCAAAGCAGTTTGAAATTGTAGGGGCGATGAATGAGTGAATTTGTTATGAGATTTCTCATCGGCGGTGCTGTTGTCAGCTTGTTCGCGGCCATTGGCGACGTGCTGCGCCCAAAAAGCTTCGCCGGACTGTTTGGGGCTGCCCCGTCAATCGCTCTCGCCACAGTTGGTCTCACTACCTCCAAACAGGGTTCGCAATACGCAGCAGCTGAAGCTCACTCAATGATCTTTGGAGCGATCGCATTCTTCATCTATGCGATCTCTGTTTCGAGAGTATTGGCGCGATACAAGACAGCCGCACTCCCGACCACAATCATTCTGATGTCAGTGTGGTTTGCAGTATCGATTGGACTATGGCGATGGTGGGGAAGGTTTTCCTAAGATGATCAGAATGGATTTTTCCTCTTTGCGAGAGACTCAGCCCCACGAATACATCATAAGATTTCTGTTCGGCGGCGTGTGTACGGTCTCGGCTGGACTCATTGCGAAGCGTTATGGGCCGGGAATAGGTGGGCTTTTTCTCGCCTTTCCAGCCATCTTTCCTGCCAGCGCTAGCCTGATCGAGAACCACGAAAAGAAACGCAAGGCCGAACATGGTTTCAATGGAACGATTCGAGGTAGGCTTGCCGCAAGTATCGACGCCTCCGGCGCATCGCTCGGATGCATCGGCCTCGCAATGTTCGCTCTGACTCTGCGGATGGCCCTCCCCGGCCATGTTGCGCTTCACACCCTCGTAGCTGCCAGTGTTGTCTGGATTACCATCTCAAGTCTTTTGTGGAGTATTAGCCGACATCGGATCTTTCATAAGCGAAAGAAACTGACGGATCAGCGGCGCCAGGATGTTTGATATCTGCGCCGGCCTACTCACGGAATAGGAAAATCGAGGGAGAAATGGACAAAGGAAACGGGTCGGGGTGTGAAACAAGTACCGAATGAACAGTATTGATGAGCGCTCAGAATAAAAGACCAGCCAAATGGATAGTCTAGGCCGAGGTTGGCCCTCGGTCGGTTCAGAATCGCATGGCAATCTAACGTATGAAAGAAGGACTCACAAGCGGTTAGCGGACTTCAGCGCTGGCCGCCTTGACGACCTGCTCTACCTGTGGGGTCACCATTGCACTCGTATCCTTTATAGCCGCGATGGCCTTGTCATACCGGCCGGCCATGAAATTACCGCGAATGCGTGCCATGTCTTCGAGCATTTTAATGCCGTCTCTCAGGTAGCTCATACGGCTGCGTTCGTCATGGCCCCAGGTGACCGGGACCTCGCGGACGACATACTTCAGCTTGCGAGCGATGAACAGGATCTCGGGGTCGAAGCCCCAACGTTCGATGGTTTGCAGGCGAAAGATGACCTGGGCAGCGGAGCGTTTGAACGCCTTGAAACCGCACTGAGTGTCTTTGAAAGGCAAGCCCATAACGGTTCGGGTGACCCAGTTGAAACAGCGACCGAAGAACTGCCGGTAGAGCGGCTGGTGGATTGTCTGACGGGTGCGGTCCATCCATCGGGAGCCGATTGCCACATCCGCCCCATCGTTCAGTGCGGCGATAAGGCGTTCCGCCTCTTCCATGGGAGCCGAGAGGTCAGCATCCGTAAACATGACGATGTCGCCTGCGGCTTGCAAAAGGCCGTTGCGCACGGAGTAGCCTTTGCCGCGATTACCCGGGTTCTTGACGAGGTGAAGTCGCGGATGTTGCATCATCCAACGCTGTACGATCGCAGCGGTGTCGTCGATCGAACCGTCGTCGACGACCAGAACCTCCGCATCCCAGCCCTGTTCCGCGACACACGACAGCACCTTATCCAGAGCATGCTCGATACGAGCGCTCTCGTTGTATGCCGGGATTACGATGCTCAACTGTGGATGTGCCATAGCGATCGACAGACTTTCTTTCTTCTACTGATTACTGAGAGATACACGGACGGTGTCGCGATTTATCATACTGCAATGTTTGACGCATGAACCGCCCTGATTGGCTCTATTTTTCACTTTGTCTACATTTCTTTTCGCGGCCCGTGCTCGAGCCTCGACTATGCACCGCGATCAGCGGTCCTGCTAAACTCCACAGCATGCCGGAAGACTTTTCAACACCTCCACCGCCTCCACCACCGCCATCGTTTCCCTACACTCAAACTCCGCCTTACCCTTATCCGCAACGTCAAGGCTTCCCGCCCCCGCGCCAACGCTCGGCATGGTTCTACATCGGGATCATCGCCGGCTCCTTGGCCGCGGTGTTTCTCCTTGTAACGCTCATGGTCTGGTTCACGGCGCGTTCGGTCACCGGAAATTCGGCAGGCTTGGGATTAGCTTCGGACAGCATTGCCGTGATCGACATCTCCGGTGCGATCCTGTCTCCTGAAATCATCGACAGTCAGCTGCGCAAGTTTGGGGATGACTCGTCGGTAAAGGCGATTCTTCTTCATATCAACTCGCCGGGCGGTGGCGCGGCTGCCTCGCAGGAGATTTACCATGAGGTCCTGCGGGTGCGGCAGGAGAGTCATAAGAAGGTCGTCGCCTCAATTGAGTCGGTGGGCGCTTCAGGGGCCTATTACATCGCCACCGCCTGCGACAGGATCTACGCGAACGATGCCTCCGTTGTCGGATCAATTGGGGTAATCATGGAGTGGACAAACTACGGTGACCTGCTGCGATGGGCCAAGTTGAAGAATGTGGTCATCCATGCCGGAGAGTTGAAGGACGCCGGCGATCCGAGCCGCGATCTGACGCCTAAGGAAGAGGCTTACTTTCAGTCGCTGGTGGATAACATGTATACGCAGTTTGTGCACGATGTCGCGACGGGTCGCCATACCTCTGATGACAAGATCAAACCGCTCGCGACCGGCCAGGTTTGGACAGGACAGCAGTCCCTTCCCCTGGGCCTCATCGATAAGGTCGGCGGCTACCGTGTAGCCCTGATGGAGACGGCCAAGGAGGCCGGAATCTCCGGGGAACCAAATGTGGTGCGACCCGCAAAAAATAAACGAGGGCTGTTTGCACTGCTTACCGACGACGGCGAAGACCTGTTCCCGAACCCGAGCCAGATGCTGAACCATGCTCCGGGTTTCTACTTCATGTGGAAGTAAGGTACGGTCCTTCAGTATTTACCTTGCCAAACCACTGCCAAAACACGACCAGGGCCCCGAAAAAATGGGGCTCTTTTTGTTGATCCTTTGACCTTTCGGACAGATTTTGCATCTTATGGGGCAATGCCCAATGTGTTCATTCTTTTGACTTCTTGCACAACCTTTTAGCCTCCATCCCGTCTACAATCAACAACAACGGATTGCTTTCACCCGGCCCTATCGCCCTCCCCCCAGTACGAAAGGAACCCACTATGACTAAAGCCGACCTTGTTGATAAAGTGACCGCTCTTGGAGACCTGACCCGCCGTGACGGGGAAGTTATCGTCGATACCCTCTTCGACGCTGTCATCGGAGCTTTGAAAACCGGTGACAAGATCGAGATTCGCGGATTCGGAAGTTTCCGGACCCGACAACGTAATGCCCGAACCGGCCGAAACCCGAAGACTGGGGCCAAGGTCGATGTTCCGGCTAAGCGAGTTCCCTTCTTCAAGCCATCGAAGGAGCTGCGTGACTCGGTGAACCCAAATGGGGCGGCGAAGTCCAGACCCACAGCCTCCAAAAAGGCAGTCGACAAGGAACACATCGATCCACATCATCCGCCAGCGATGTAATCGTGGCAGAACTGCAATCTGTACGAGTAGCAGGTGCTCCGGCATCTGCTATGTTGCTTTGAAATCAGGATGTGTCACTCAGCCATACCCTCCAAAACTACTGGCGAAATCGGCTCAGCGCCAAACTCCCCCTCCCACTTGGCGACCACGACACTGGCAAGGCAGTTACCAACAACATTGACGGTCGTGCGCGCCATGTCAGCCAACGCGTCGATGCCGAGAATAACGAAGATTGGCTCGGTGGGAAGGCGGAAGGTTGCCGCAGTCGCGAGCAGAACGACCAACATTGCGCGCGGAACGCCAGCAACTCCTTTGCTGGTCAGCATAAGAGTCACCATCATCAGAAGTTGCTGGCCAAGCGACAGATGAACTCCAGCTGCCTGCGCTACAAAGATGCTGGCAACCGCAAGATACAACGTGGAACCGTCCAGGTTGAAACTGTAGCCCGCTGGAATGACGAACGCGACAATCCGGCGCGGAACCCCCAGTGCCTCCATCGCCTCCATAGCTCGCGGAAGGGCCGCCTCACTGGTGGAGGTAGCAAAGGCAATCGTTGCAGGCTCTGCAACAGCCGCGAGGAATCGACGCACGGGGACACGGAAGAGGAGTGCCGCCGGTAGCAAAACAAGAAGGCCGAAGCCTACTAACGCGCCATACAGCGTCAGGAGAAGTTTGCCTAAATTCACCAATACTCCAAGGCCCATCTGACCGACCGTGAAGGCCATCGCAGCGCCTACACCAATGGGGGCCAAGTACATGACAACGTTGGTGAACTTGAACATCACTTCGCTGAAACTCTCGAACAGGCGTAAAACCGGAGTCCGTTTTTTCTCCTCCAGGCTGGCCAGCGCGATCCCGAAAAAGACCGCGAAGACGGCGACCTGAAGGATCTGGCCTTCAGCTACGGACTTAGCGATATTCTCCGGGAAGATGTGAAGCAGAAAATCCTGCCAGTGAGTGGGGGGGGGCGAGGCTATCGTCTCGCTGGAGGTAGCCGGGGGCAGAGAGAGGCCAACTCCGGCACGACTGAGGTTGATTGCCGCGAGGCCAATGACAAGCGCCAGAGTGGTGACGACTTCGAAGTAGATCAGGCTCTTGATCCCCATCCGTCCGACGCTCTTGAGGTCGCCATGGCCAGCGATGCCGGTCACCAGCGTCGCGAGAATCAGCGGCGCGACGATGGTCTTGATGAGGCGCAAAAAGATATCGCTGAAGACGCGAAGGCTCGTCGCCAGCATTGGCGCATCGAATCCCAGCTCCGCCCCCGCAACCATCGCAACAAAGATCCACGGCGTCAGGGAGCGGCGCCGCAGCGCAAAGAGGCCCAGGAGAACAATCGCGACACACCGCAAAGCAACTCCGGCATGGTGCACTTCGGGTCCATGGATCAAGCCCAGCGAGACTCCGACAGAGAGTAAAATCGCCGCCGTAAGCAACAGAATGTGCTGAAAGTTCGTCTTTAACATCAGGTGCGAAGAATATCAGTCTTCAACAGAAAGCCAATGCTCTATAGATCATCTTCGAGCGCTGATAGCATACTCTCTATGCATCGCGTAACCCTCAACAGCATCTTGTTTTGCGCTATCGCTTCCTCTCCACTGATCGCACAGACCGGACCCGGGATCGTTGCCGCATCTGGCTACGACGCTTTTGCACAGACCCCCGGAATCATCTCTAATCCGCTCTCTCAGCCGACACTAACGCCAGGAGCCCTGGTTCTGCTGGAGTTGGAGGGCCGCTTTTCGCAGGCGGTTGCCGAAGGCGGAGGCAAGGCCTTTGGCAGCTGGTTCGCAGAGGACGGAGTTACTCTCAACAACGGTAAGCCCGCGATTCTTGGTCGCACCGCTATCGCGGCACAGGCTCAGTGGGACCCAAAGACTTATCAGCTTAGCTGGACTCCGCAGGGTGCCCAGATGGGCCCTTCGAACGACATGGGATTTACCTGGGGTCACTATGAGGGTCGTAGTAAAGATAAAAATGGCGAGCCCGTGGTGATCTCGGGCCGCTACTTCACCGTATGGAAGAAGTTACCCAACGGCACGTGGAAGGTAGCCTTGGACGCGAGTGCGGATGAGCCGCCCGCAACAGGGGAGTGTTGCACTCTTCCAAAGCCGTAAACCATTGCTGCAACAAAAGTAGGAGTGCGCAACCATTTGCACATAACCTACGATTGAACTGTTGAAATGAACGCTCTCCTGGTCAAAGACGAAGCGCTGCGAATCGAGGCCCTCAACCAATACGAGGTACTCAACTCTGCGCCCGATCCCATCCTGGATGACCTGACAAACCTGGCTGCCCAAATATGTGACACGCCTGTCGCAGCTATCTCGTTGATCGGTTCGGATCGCATCTGGCTGCGCTCGCGCTTTGGCATCGACTCGCCTGACGTCGCGCTTGGTAGCCTGCCTTGCGAAACCACGATCCTGGGCGACACCGTCTACGAGATCTCCGACGCACGCAGCGATCCCGAATACGCTCCGGATGGCATTCTGCTCGAAGGCCGTCTCTACCGATTTTATGCGGGCGCTCCTCTGACAACACCCGGCGGTGTGACCATCGGCGCATTGCTCGTCCTGGATCGCCATCCCCGCACACTAACCCCAGCTCAATCCTCCGCGCTCAGCGTCCTGAGCCGCCAGGTCATCACCCGGCTGGAACTCAACGGTCGCATCCGACAGATGGACCGCGCAGCGCGCTCACGCCAACGCGTCGAGTCCGCTCTCACCGTGGAACGGAACTTTGTCTCGGCGGTCCTCGACACCGTCGGAGCGCTGGTCGCCGTGTTCGATCCGGCCGGCCGCATCGTCCGTTTCAACCGCGCCTGCGAAAACGCATCAGGTTACGACTTCCCTACCCTGGTCGGCCGCTATGCGTGGGACAAGCTTATTCCGCGGCAGGAGATTCCCGAAGCCATCGAGACCTTCGAGCGTCTGCGCTCCGGTCACTTCCCTGCTGCTTACGAGAATCAATGGCTCAACCGTGACGGCAGCATACGCCGCATCGCGTGGTCGGCGACTGCACTGACCGATACGCAGGGACAGGTCGCGTTCATCATCGCAACCGGCATCGATGTAACCACCCAGCGCGCTGCTGAAGCCACATTGCGCGAGAGTGAAGCCCGCTACCGCCAACTCATCGAAGGTTCGCTGGGTATGGTCTGCACCCACGACCTCCGCGGCACTCTGCTGTCGATCAACACCCACGGCGCGGAGACCTTGGGGCGTACCGTCGAGGAGATGACCGGTCACAATCTCGACGAGTTCATCGTGCCGGAGAAAAAAGCTGCGATGCCTGCCTACCTGAAAAAAATAGGCGAGACGGGCGAAGCACAGGGCCTTCTCCACCTCTCCCACAGCGACGGAGACATGCGTGTGGTCGCTTACCGGAACAAGCTCATCGTCGTGCCCGGGCGTGCACCGTACGTTCTCGGCTTCGGTGTCGACATCAGCGAACAGGTTCGCGCAGAAGGCAGGCTTCGCACTCTTACGCGGCAATCAGATTCCATCCTTGAGTCGGTCGGCGACGGCATCTACGGCATCGATCTCGAAGGCAAGGTAACGGTCGTAAACTCCGCCGCGGCTCAGATGCTCGGCTATAAGCAGGAGGAGATGCTGGGCCGAAACATGCATCAACTGATCCACCACACACGCGTCGACGGCACACCCTACGCCTCTGCCGACTCACCGATCCGCAAGAGCCTTACCAACTTCGCCACCGTCCGCATCTCGAACGAAATCTTCTGGCGCAAAGATGGCAGCTGCTTCCCAGTGGAGTATGTCGCAAGACCGCAGGTCGACTCGCAGTCCTCCGATTCGAACGGCCTCAAGGCACTCGGAGTAGTCGTTGCGTTCACCGACACGACGGAGCGCCGCGCCCTCGACCGCATGAAAGATGAGTTCATCTCCACAGTCTCCCACGAGCTTCGCACGCCGCTTACCTCGCTGCGTGGGGCGCTTGGGCTGCTCGCCGGAGGCGCGCTTACCAACCGCCCGGAGAAGACCCAGCAGATGCTCGAGATCGCCATCAGCAACTCAGATCGGCTGGTGCGGCTGGTAAACGATATTCTCGATCTGGAGCGCATCAGCAGCGGCAAAACAGAGCTGCATTCGACGATGTGCAGCGCCGAAGATCTGCTACGGCGAGCCGCCAGCGTTCAACAAACGCGCTCTCCCCGCCCCAACATCCGCATCTTCTTCGCCGCTCATGGTGTCAACGTCTGGGCCGATCCCGACCGTATTCTGCAGACGCTGAACAATCTGATCTCGAACGCAATCAAGTTCTCCCCGGAGGGCAGCGAAATTCACCTAACAGCGCGCAATCTCGACGAGAATGAAGCACTGATCGAGGTTCGCGATCAGGGCCGGGGCATTCCTGCCGATAAGCTCGAACACATCTTCGACCGCTTTCAGCAGGGGGATGCCTCGGACTCCCGCGCAATGGGCGGCACGGGGCTCGGCCTCGCAATCTGTCGCAGCATCATCAATCAGCACGGCGGACGAATCTGGGCTACCAGCGCGCCCGACCAGGGTACGATCTTCCACTTCACGCTACCCACCAAACCCAGCACCAACCTGCGTTAGAAGCGCGTCACTCATCGCCCTCGCGCAGCTTCGCGATCACGGTGAAGTCTTCAAGCGTAGTGGTATCGCCCTTCACCTCGCCTGTAGTCGCGAGTTCGCGTAACAGCCGCCGCATAATCTTTCCGCTGCGTGTCTTCGGAAGCGCTTGAGTAAAGGTAAGATCGTCCGGCCGTGCGAGTGCGCCGATCTCCTTCGCGACCCATTGTCGCAACTCCTGCCGAAGCTCTTCACTGGGCTCGTGGCCACCTTCAAGCGTCACAAATACGGCAATCGCCTGCCCCTTCATCTCATGGGGCCTACCGACCGCAGCCGCCTCTGCAACCTTCGGATGGGCGACGAGCGCCGACTCTACCTCCATCGTCCCGAGCCGGTGACCACTGACGTTGATGACATCATCGACGCGGCCCATCAGCCAGAAGTAGCCGTCTGCATCGCGGCGCGCGCCGTCGCCGGTGAAATAGCTGCCGGGAACCTCGCTCCAGTAAGCCGCCTCGTAGCGGGCCTGGTCGCCATAGATCGTTCGAGCCATGGAAGGCCAGGGCTTGCGTATAACTAGAAGTCCCCCGTGGCCATCGGGAACAGGATTGCCTTCTTTTGTAACCACTTCGGGAACAATTCCAAAAAAAGGTCTCGTAGCGGAGCCCGGTTTGGTTGCCACAGCGCCAGGGACTGGCGCAATCATGATGGCACCCGTTTCAGTCTGCCAATACGTGTCAACGATGGGGCAGCGCTCCTTGCCGATCATGCGGTGATACCACATCCACGACTCGGGGTTGATAGGCTCGCCGACCGTGCCCAGCAGCCGCAGAGAGGCGAGAGAGTGCTTCTCGACCCACTCGTTCCCCCATTTCGTGAAGGCCCGGATCGCTGTTGGGGCAGTGTAGAAGACGGTGACCTTGTGGCTATCGATGATCTTCCAGAAGCGATCGCACTCCGGCCAGTTGGGCGCCCCCTCATACATCAATACGGTTGCACCGTTCTGCAGTGGACCATAGACCACATAGCTGTGGCCCGTGACCCAGCCAATGTCGGCGGTGCACCAGTACACATCCTCATCGCGGAGATCGAAGATGTATTTGCTGGTCAGATAAGTCTGCACTGCGTAGCCGCCGGTAGTGTGTAGCAGCCCTTTCGGCTTGCCAGTGGTTCCAGAGGTATAGAGAAGATACAGCGGATCCTCGGCATCCATCCATTCCGCAGGGCATTCCGCCGAAGCTTTCCCCATCTCCTCGTGCCACCACAGATCGCGACCGGACCGCATCTTTACCGGGGAGCCCGAGCGCCGGAAGACGACAACATGCTTGACTGTGGAACACTTCTCCAGCGCCTCGTCAACAATCGCTTTCAACTGCACCTCGGCACCGCGACGATAGCTCGTGTCCTGCGTGATGATGGCGACACAGCTGGAGTCGTTCACACGATCCGAAATAGCGTGGGCCGCAAAGCCGCCGAATATCACCGAATGCACCGCACCAATTCGCGCGCAGGCGAGCAGCGCAATCGCCAGTTCGGGGGCCATCCCCATGTAGATCGCAACCCGGTCGCCCCGCCTGATACCCAGCAACTTCAGCACATTTGCGAAACGCTGCACCTGCTCATGCAGTTCCCCGAAGGTCACCTTGCGAACCTCGCCTGGCTCACCCTCCCAAAGCAGAGCCACTTTATCCTTGCGGGCTCCCAGCGCGTGACGATCGACACAGTTGTGCGAGAGGTTCAGCTTGCCCCCGACAAACCACTTTGCGTGCGCCGCTTCGCCGTCCATCACCTTTGTCCAGGGGGAGAACCATTCGAGCTCATGAGCGGCTTCGGCCCAAAACTCCTCCGGATGGTCCACGCTTTGCTTGTACATCGTCTCGTACTGCTCAAGACTCTTCACCTGAGCCTTCGCTGCAAACTCCGACGGGGGAGGAAATACACGATTCTCTCGCAGACTTGAATCCAGATTCGTACTCTCTTCGGACATCTCCAGCACAACCCTCCGTGATTTCATCTCGCAAGGTGAAGGTACCCTATACAACTCAACCCGAGCAACCCGCCGTTACATTTAGGTGACACCTGCGCCGTCGGAATCATGTATGGTAATTGGCGCATCTAGATATTCAATGAACGATCAGCTTACCGCTGTCCTCTGTTCGACGATGTACGACCTATCAACTCCTGAGGTTCTCAATGGCCCTGGCTTTTCTCGACCGTGACCGCTCTATAGCCCCCGCAGGATATAGCCGCTGGCTGGTACCGCCCGCAGCCCTTGCAATCCATCTCTCCATCGGGCAGGTTTACTCCTTCTCCGTCTTCAAAAATCCCCTCTTGGCCCTGCACGCGGCTGATGGCTCCGCCTGGAACCTCAAGGAAGTCGGCTATATCTTCTCGATCGCGATCGCGTTCCTGGGCATCTCGGCCGCTCTCTTCGGAGCGTGGCTTGAGAAGGCAGGTCCCCGTCGCGCGATGTTCTACGCTGCAATCTGCTTCGGCGCAGGCTTCGTCATTGCCTCTTTTGGAGCCAGCACGCACCAACTCGCTCTGATCTATCTGGGATACGGAGTCGTCGGTGGCATAGGCCTTGGACTGGGGTATATCTCTCCCGTATCCACCCTCATCAAATGGTTTCCCGACCGTCCGGGCCTGGCCACTGGCCTCGCCATCATGGGCTTTGGTGGGGGCGCGATGATCGGGGGGCCCCTCGCCAACAACTTAATGGCGCACTTCAAAGCCGCGGGACAGCCCTCAATCCCCTACACCATGTTCACAATGGGCGTCCTCTACTTTGTCTTCATGATGTTCGGCGTCTTCACGATACGCGTCCCGCCAACAGACTGGAAGCCTGACGGCTGGGTGCCCGCGGTCAAGCACTCCGCGCTGATCTCGAGTCACAACGTCGCCGTCACCGAGGCATGGAAGACGCCACAGTTCTGGCTTCTCTGGGTCATGCTCTTCGTCAACGTAACCGCAGGCATCGGCATCCTGGAACAGGCAGCGCCCATGATTCAGGATCTCTTCAAAGGTCAGATCAGCCCCGCGGCCGCCGTCGGTTTCGTAGGAATTCTTAGCATCTTCAACATGGCCGGTCGATTTCTCTGGGCTTCGGTCTCGGACTTCATCGGGCGCAAAGGAACCTACTTCACCTTCTTCGTACTCGGCGCAATTCTCTATTTCTTCCTTCCCTTCTCGCGACAAGACAAGATCGACTCCATTCCGCTCTTTGTCGCTATCGCCGCGCTGGTCATCTCCATGTACGGCGGGGGCTTCGCTACCATTCCCGCTTACCTGAAGGATCTCTTCGGCGGCTTCAACGTCTCAGCTATCCACGGCCGTCTGCTTACCGCATGGTCGGCTGCCGGAATTATCGGCCCGCTCATCGTCAACGGCATCCTCGACCACTACGTCGAAAACCACATGAACAAACAGGAAGCCTACCCGCTCATCCTGCACATCATGTGCGGCCTGCTGGTTGTTGGCTTTCTGGCAAACCTGATGGTGCGCCCGGTTGCTGAAAAGTATTGGCTCAAAGACCAGAACGTCGCGGTCCCAGAAGGTGCTGCTCACTAACCCCATCCGGCGGAGTACCTAGCATCCGCCCCAATTCCACACCCAGGAGTTCTCATGGCAGATTCCACCAATATCAAAAAATCCTCGCCCCTGCTCATCGCGGCCGCGTGGATTGTCGTTATCATTCCGACAGCATGGGGCTTGGATTACACCGTCAAAAACGCCCTGAAGATCTTTGCGACCACGCCTGCGCCTACGGTTCCAGCAAAGTAGCGAGAGCATCACCAAACCATCTCTCAGCAGATTAAGTCACATGACTGACGCCGAGACCCACTCAACCGGCGTCAGTCTTTTATTGCAGCAGCGCGACCGCAGCGTCAGTCATCGCTGTCACACCAGTTCGGAGGGTCGGCTCAGGCAACGGAGCAAAGAAGGCAGAGTGAGGTGAAGGCAGTGCCACACCAGTGCGTTCGCTCTCGGCCACCTTCGCCGAATCATAGGCGCCGAGCCAGAAGATGACCGCTGGAATCTTGTGATCGAGGCTGAATATCCCGAAGTCCTCGCTGCCCATAATTGGCTTTCTCTCGATCACGTTTTCGGCACCAAGCTTCGCAACAAATATCTTCTGGAGTCGTGCCGCAAGCGCCGTATCGTTCACCGTAGCCGGAGTCGACTCGCCCTCAAGCACCGTTACGATTGGCGTCCTGTCGTCAGGTACCCCGCCTGCGATGGCGATCCCCTTGGCTGTGCGTCGGACACCCTCGATGATCGTCTGCCGTACAGCCTCGCTGTAGCAGCGGGTCGTCAGCTCCAACTTCACTTCGTCTGGAATGATGTTGCGCTTTGTGCCACCGTGAATGTCCCCTACGGTCACCACTGCCGGCTGATCGGGAGGGATCGACCGACTTACGATCGTCTGTGCCGCCACAACAAACTCGCTCGCCATTACGATCGGATCTTTGCCTGCTTCAGGAGCCGCACCGTGGCTTCCGACACCGCGCATCACCACATCGATCGAGGTAGAACTGGCCAGGGCCGGTCCCGACACAACTGAGACCTTGCCTGCCGCAAAGTTCGCATCATGGAGTGCAATCGCCAGATCCGGCTGACCGAAGCGCTCATACAGATGATCGGCCAACATCGCCTTTGCCCCATCGATGGTCTCTTCACTCGGCTGTCCGATCAGCATCAGCCTCCCGTGCCATTGACTCTTCAGAGCAGCCATGTTCCGCGCTACGCCGATCATCGTGGTGATATGAATGTCGTGGCCGCAGGCATGCATGACACCGACATCCTGTCCTGCAGGATTCTTCGATCGAACCGAGCTTGCGTAAGGCAGCGATGTCTTCTCCGTCACAGGGAGAGCATCAAGATCCGTCCTGACCAGCAGTGTAGGACCTGCGCCATTCTTGAGAATCGCGACCACACCATACGCCTGCGAACCGTCAGGATACTTTCCTACGCGCTCTGTGACGGTGTAGCCCACCTTGCGCAGCTCGCTTGCCAGCAAGGCTGGTCGCCGCCTCATGATGAGACAGTTCAGGTGCAGCGTGAATACTTTTGTAGGTCATCAAAAGATCCGGGAGTTGCTTCTCGACCATCGCCGGGACTTCCTGCGCGTTTGAGGTCGCTGCCGTACCAACTGCCGCCGCAGTGATCCCGTATGCTGCTATTCGCCGCCATCTCTGCATCACACTCTCCCAGGTTGTCGATCGTTTGTTTGTACTGAACTGTAAATGCTGGCCGCTGTAGACTCCAGTTATCGTGAATTTTTACTGGCCATCGTTGATCGGCTTCTTTCTTGGCTTCGCTTTCGGGGTGGGTTGTGCGCTGGCGGTGATGTACTCGATTTACCTGGGAGGATACCGGGCCGCCGTACGCGACTCCCAACTTCCAGTCCCACCGGAACGCTACACAAAAGCGCTTGAAAAGAACTCAGCAAACTACTAACTCAAATCGGCAACGCCCCCCGCGCCGCAAGTTCGGTACGCATCTGCTTTACCTCGACATGCAGCTCCTCGATCGCCTTTCTCAACTCCGCCCGCTGCGCGTCGTCACTCATCGACTTAATCCCTTCGAGATAGAAGTTTCCGTTCGGTTCAAGGACGCACTTCTCTACCTCGCTGAAGTCGTTGAATCCCTGCTTGTGAAGCACGGATCGCAGTTCAAGCTCAGTCAGCGCTTCACGTTTCGCCTCGTCCCAATCGACTACCCCGTGACGAATCAAGACCGACGCGGAACCCTCGAAGGCTTTGTTCAGCCTTGGCATGTTGAACAGTAGTCTCGACAACAGCCAATTGATAGTCAGCAGCGAAAACGCGCCGATCACGCCACCGGACACCGAGTTGTCATCGCCAATCATCGCGTTCTGCACGGTGTTTGAGAGACTAAGCAGCACCACTAGATCGAACGGGTTCAGCTGCGCCAGCTCCCGCTTGCCGAATAATCGCAGAAACCCAATAAGAAAAAGGTAGACAATGACTGGTCGGAGAATCTTCTCCAGCAGCGGCAGATGCATATGAAACATGCTCTCGATCAAGATGCTCTCCTTCTAACCCCCTGCAACATCAGAGACAGAACGGAGGCGTGCCACGCCCACGCCCTCCAATTCCAAACATTGTTACGCATATCGTTTCTGATGCCACCCCCAGGCGCTGGCCATAATTTGATCAAGCTCCGCGAACCTCGGTACCCACCCCAACTCGGCTTTGATCTTCGCGGAACCTGCCACAAGGACCGCAGGATCGCCAGGCCGACGATCACACTCCTCGACAGCAATGGGCCTTCCCGTAACGCGACGGGCCGACTCGATGACTTCAAGAACGCTGAATCCCTGTCCATTGCCAATGTTGTAGATCAGCCGGCTCTTCGCGTCGCTGAGCGCTTGAAGAGCCAGAAGGTGGGCCTCGGCGAGATCACGTACATGGATGTAATCCCGGATGCAGGTTCCATCCTGGGTGGGGTAATCACGGCCAAAGATTTTAATATTCGCCCGCCTCCCTAGCGCCACATCGAGAATCAGCGGAATGAGGTGCGACTCCGGTTCATGTGCCTCCCCGTACCCTTCAATGGCTCCAGCGACGTTGAAGTAGCGCAGACTCGCATACTTGAACCCATGGATGAGGTTCATCCACCGAAGCATATGTTCTACAAGCAACTTACTCTCCCCATACGGGTTGGTTGGCTGCAATCTGGCGTCCTCGAGAATCGGTGTCTTCTCCGGCTCCCCGTAGCACGCGGCAGTTGAACTGAAGACCAACCGATCATGCCCAGTAGCCAGCATCGCCTCCAGGAGGGTCAAGGTTGCTGCCGTGTTGTTTCTGAAATAAATCTCCGGGCGTTTCATGCTTTCGCCCGCTTCGATCAGCGCAGCGAAGTTCATCACACCATCGAAACGGCCTTCGCGAAGGGTTTTTTCGATCAAAGGCCGATCCGCTATATCACCCTCGATAAACGTGGTGTTTTCAGCGACTGCCGAACGCTTGCTGTGGCAAAGGTTATCGAACACCGTGATGGCATGGCCTTGAGCCAGCAGAATCCGCGCCACCGTGCCGCCGATATAGCCCGCTCCGCCCGTTATCAGAATCCTCATGAATTGTCTCCCCGTACCCTTCTTGGATACCACAAAAGTGCCAGTGTCAATCACTTACGCTTACGGCACTATACTTGCAGTAAGAGAAGAGCAGAGCCCCGGCCCTGAAAAAAAAGACACCTCTCCAAAGCACGGCGCCTGCTACAACCTTTTTCTTTGTCGTTTGCGTCTCTTAAGTCGGGCCGACGCAGCGTTCCAACCTCCCCTTGGTGATATTGAAATTTTGCATTGAGTCAAAGACCACAGGTTCGAATCACCCTATGGCGCTCCGGCATAGCACCTCGGAGTTATTCCTCCTTCGCATCGGTTCTGTTTCCATGACAGTACTGGTGTAACTCTCCCGCCCTCGACACGAGGCACTTCAAGGACTTTTTTATGGCAAAGCCGCTTCGCAGTGATGATCCCACACCGCAGAATATGCAGTTCGCACACTTCGGCGTCCTGAACGACGGCAACCAGAGCAAGTCCTCGCTCTTCACTTCCATTGCTCTCAACGTCATCCTCGCGCTGTGCGCTATCATCATCGGCGCCGCCGCGAAGAAGACGATCGACACGCGTCACAAGCTCACCGAGTTGACCGAGCCGATTCCGATGAAGAAGCCCGATGAGCCGCCACCGATCAAGATCAAGCCGCCAAAACTTCCTCCCACTCCCGTGGTAAAGGTTGAGCCGCCAAAAATTAAACTGCCTGATGTAAAGTTGCCGGATGTTCCGAAGCCACCTGAAATCAAGATGGCGCAACCGATGCCAGTCGTTCTTCCGGCACCTCCCAAGCTGGTTCAACCTCCGCCGGCTCCCAAGGTCGTCAGCCTCGCCCAGGCCCAGCCCGCTGCGTTGATCAACAACTCTCCCCACCCAACTGCCGTTGCACTGGGTTCGCAGACCAATCCCATAGCACCATCGAATCGTCCTTCAACAACTTCTATCAACCTTGGCAACAAGGGAATGTCCGGCATGCCAGCTTCGAATAATGGCATGGGAGCACAATCAACCGTTGTCAATCTTGGTTCAGGTTCAGCCGGCAGTCAGAACATGCACGGCAGAGATAACGCATCAGCTGGCGTCGTTGGCGTCAAGCTTGGAGTCACTGGTGGCACTGGACCGATGAATGCTCCAGGCCGCTCGGCCGGCGTCGTCAACCTCGGCCAAAACACTCCTCCACCGATGCCGAAGCCCGGCGGCCCAGCGGCTCCCACAGCTAAGTCTGCACCCAAGGTTCTCTTCAAACCCAAGCCAGAGTACACCGCTGAGGCGCGCAACCTTCATATCGAAGGTGTCGTCTCAGTTCGGCTCCGCGTCTCTTCTTCTGGTGCTGTCCAGGTTCTGGGCGTCACCAGCGATCTTGGCCACGGTCTTGGCGACTCTGCCATCCATGCCGTACAGGCCACCCGCTTTCAACCCGCCACCGATGCATCGGGTCACCCGATCGATTGGGAAGGTGTTGTCAATGTAGCTTTCCAGCTCGCTGGATAAGAAACAATTTTGTTCCGTTGTCGCAGCACTGAAATAGCATCTAGTCCATACTCAGGATGACCCCAGGGGTCACCGTAGGAGCCGTAAATCATGATTCTCGGGAAACAGTCTACCGCCGGTCTGCTGCTGGCACTTCTAGTCGCAACCACTCTCCCCGCTGGAGCAGGCATCCTACATCCTGGCAAGAAGAAGAAGATGGATGAGGACCTCTCCACAACGCGCAAGCCTACTGCTGCGCAGAATGCGCTGATCGATAAGGCGATTGCCCGTGAAAAGGTCATCGTCAAGACGGTCAAAGAGCGGGCTCCTCTCGTGGAGACCTACATCCAGACGATGAAACCTGATCCCCTTCTGGGCCAGGTTCCCGAGTCTGATGAGCACTTCCTCAGCCGCGTCGACTTCAAGAGCGTCATCGGCGACAACTCTTATGCAGTGAACAAAGAGACCTCAAAGGGCACCAGCAACGACGGGAAGCTTGGCTTCTTCAAGCACTCCGTCTCTTTCGTCGGTGGCCTCGGCAACAGCCTGCACCTGAACTTCCACGAGTCCGGCTTTGTACAGATGCTGCTGATGGACTCCAACAGCTTCGATCGTCAGCACTACACGTTCGGCTACGTCCGCAACGACTTCCTCGGCAACACGCCCACGGCGGTCTTTGACGTGACGCCGATTGAAGGCAAGAAATCGTTTGGTCGCTTCTTTGGCCGCATCTGGATCGAGGCGCGAAGCGGAAACGTTGTTCGCTTCAACGGCGACTTCGCAGGAACGCAGGAGGATCAGAAGGAGTTCTATCACTTTGACAGCTGGCGGACCAACGTCCAGCCCGATCTCTGGCTCCCGACCTCCTTCTACGTTGAAGAGAGCGATCCGAAGAGCGTCTCCCGCACTCTCAAGTTCAAAGCGATTAACCACATCTGGGGCTATGTGCTGAAGGTCCCGCCACCAGAGAGCGAAAACACCTCAATGGACGTCGTCGGAGCAACCGACGTTAGCAACGATGCACAGGACGTCAGCCCTCTCGGAGCCCAGCGTGCTTGGGTCCAGCAGGCAGAGGACAACATCGTCGAGCGTCTCTTTCAGGCAGGCTTGCTCGATGCACCGAGCGAGTTCGACAAAACTCTTGAAGCGCTCGCTGGCAACATTCTGGCGTACAACAACATCACACTCTCAAGACCGATACGCTGCCGCACCTTGCTGACCGAACCGCTGGAATCTCTCGCAATCGGCAATACCATCGTTATCTCGAAGAGCTTACTGGATACCACTGGCGTTGTCACGCAGGATGGCGCACAGCAGATGGGCAACCTCAACGCGATTCTGGCTTTCCAGATTGCACACATCATTCTTGCTCACCGTCTCGACACCAAGTACGCCTTCAACGATCGTCTGCTCTTTCCTTCTACAACGGTCTTCAACCGCATCCCCATGCACCACACCGACGCCGACAACGCGGCAGCAGCGAAAAAAGCTATGGAATTGCTCAACGCGAAAGAGTTGGAAGGCGGACAGCAGTACTTCAGCCTTTACCTCCAGCAACTGCAGCAGCGAGTTAAAAATTTGAAGGCACTCAACGAGCCGATGATTGGCGACGGTCTCGTCAAGAGCGACACAGATCCAACATTCTGGATGCAGGCCATCACCACAAAGGGTCCCAAACTGGACATGAAGGACCTGAAGCAGCAAGCAGCCATGCCGCTAGCCAGCTTCCTTCGCTTCGACCCGTGGACCGATCAGGTATTCGTTCTGCACTCGGCCTTCGAGCCTCTACTCACAGCAGCCGACAAGATGCCCTTTGAGGTTGAACCGGTTTATTTGAAACTTAGCTACTACAAGGCACCCGCAGAACCTGCAGCCGCTCCAGCCGCCCAACCGGCGACCGCCGCGCCTGCCGACAACACAGCAGCACCAGCCGCCGCAGCACCGGCTGCCACTCCCCCACCGACCAACGCACAACAAAACTAAACCCTGAGAGCGTGGATGGATCTGGGTCGTTGAGACCATCCACGCTTTTACTGTCTCGGGCACTCCCTTGACACAACCTATGCATCAAAATATTTTTTGACAAGGAGGCACACTGTTGAAGCGGCATATTCTTATCGGCTGTTTCGTCTGCGTCCTTAGTCTGACTTATCGGTCGCATGCGCAAGCTGTCCCGACCGCCTCTCGCTCCGGTGCTATCCAGATCGGTGCCGGAGTAACCTTCATTAGCCCCGACTATACGCAGCACTATATGAAGGGTATCTCCATCTACGGCAACTACGATATTGGCCAGCACCTCGGAGTCGAGGGCGACTTCCACTACTCCGTCATCACGCCGGCCGACCTAAGCGAAAACTCTTATCTTGTAGGGCCACGTTATAAATGGCATTACAAGCGCTTTGAACCATACGCCAAGGTGCTGTTAGGTATTGGCCGCTTCGGGTTTCAGTCCGGTAGCTTCCCAGTGCCGACATCCTACACTTACTTCCAATTTGCGCCTGGCGGCGGCCTGGATATACGCGCAACACGACACATCAACGTCAGGGCCTTCGACGTTGAGTTTCAGAAGTGGCCAGGCTTCGCACCGAATGGCCTTTCCCCTATCGCCTACACAATAGGTGTTGCTTATACCTTGCGTTAATCAAAGAGTCCGTCCCATGATGAAGATGTTGCTTCACCGCAATGTCCTGTCGTTGCGCTGTCAAGCCTGCGATGAGGAATATTCTGTTCGACAGGAGTGCACGTGCTGACAAAGGTTGTTGTTTTTCTGGGCCTGCTGGGGGCCGCATCCACACTAAGCGCGCAGGCCACTCCTACGGCGACTCGCGCAGGGGATCTCAAGATCGGCGGCGGCTTCTCCACAGCTGACTCCGACTACGGAAATAGATTTAATGGTGGCGCAGCATACTTCGACTTCGACTTTCTCCCCCACATCGGAATAACGGGGGAGTTTCATTTCGTCAAGGATCAGAACGATCTCTATGAGAAGACATACGAGGTAGGCGGACGCTATTTTCGCGAATATCACCGGTTCGTTCCCTACGGCAAGATCCTCTATGGACGCGGCGTTTTCAACTTCCCTGTCAACCCCGATGGATTTCGGGCGAACCTCGCCTATAACCTTATAGCGGCTGGTATTGGTACCGATTACAAAGTGAAACCTTACCTCTACGTTCGCGCCGACTGGGAATACCAGGAATGGTTTGGCTTCCAGGGATCCAGTCTTACCCCCAACATCCTTACGGTGGGCGCAGCCTATCACTTCCGGTAGAAGCTCGTTAATTCAACGCTGGTCATCCAAAACTTGAAACGCCCCGGCCAACGCCGGGGCGTTTCAAGTTAAAGCTGCCAATCGTTAGAAGTGATATGCAATGCCGATCGAAGGAGTCGAGATGATCTCATAACGATTGGTATTGAAGATATTGCCTGGAAGGCTAAAAGTCGGAGTCTTTACCAGGAATGCCCTGTACTCCGCGCGGATGTCGAAGCTCGGGCTCAGCTCATAGGCCACACCGCCGCCAAAGAGCGCTCCGATGTTCGTATTCCGCTTTGCGTCAAGGTTCGTCGATCCCGCATCCTTGAAGGGCGAGAAGAACATTACACCCGGACCGGCTTCAAGGAACGGATTAAAGTTTTTGAAGTTCAGGTTGAACACATAGGCAGCGCTGACCTCCTGCTGGAGCGTATGTATTCCGCCGTTAGCCTTCCCGAAGACCTGATAATACTGCGTGTTTTGTTGATATCCGTAGTTAACTTCGAGTCCGCTCCGAGGCGTCAACAAATAGCGGTAGCTGGCAACCAGTCCCATAGTCGTGCTTGTGTTTTTCTGCACGCTGTTTCCGGTAATCTGTGGGGCAAACGCAGCGCTGGCGCTTACGCTCACGTCCTGCCGGCTCTCCTGCGCATAACCGGCTGCCGCAGATAACATCAGCGCGCCAAACAACAACATCGTTTTCTTCATTCTTCGCTGGATCCCTTCGAATTCGCCCATAACTTCCTACGCTGTCCCGCAGGCAACGCGTTTCAAAAGTTATAGGACGCCGTAATCACTGTTTTTCATTGTAACCGCACCGCTGCCCGAAGGAGTACTTACCGACGCAAGAAGGCCGGAGGATGTGATTCTCTCCGGCCCGAGTTACTTCTATGTGGACAACGCGTTACTGTGGTGGCGGAGGCGGCGCTGCTCCCTGTTGACCCTCATGACTCTCTCTACGCTCTCTCATCTGGGCCTGCAAAGCGTCGTACTTCGTCTTCTGATCGTCGGTCAAAACGGCGCGTATCTTGTCCTGCGCTGCTTTGTGGATGTCCATCATCTTCGCCCGCTTGTCAGCCTGAGGAGTAGTCGTGTCCTGATGCAAAGCCATCATCTGAGTTCGTGAATCGTCATCAATCGCCTTCACCTGGGTCACTTGGTCTGGCGTCAGATTAAGCTTCTTAGTCAGGAATTCAATCTGATGCTCCTCCCTTTGACCAGGATTCCGGTGGCCGCCGTTAGGCGGGCCTGCCTGATCCTGCGTTGGCGGCGGAGAAGGGTCTTGTGCCATCGCGGGAAGTGCACTCAACGCCGTGGTGCATAGTGCCAGAAGAACTGCTTGCAATAATGGTTTGCGAAATAATGTCGTCATCGGATTCTCACTCTCATACTGCATTTTCCGGAAGAGTTTCTCCGGTGGTCAATCTACCGGTACAGACGCTCTTTTTGCGCAAAGGTTCCGGTGTCTCGCAAATTTCGTTGCCTCATTTACATTCCCCGTTCGGCCTGAAAACAGTACGGGTCGCCATTTGCCGCCGCATAGGCCTCCACCACTTTGAGAAAGGCCAGCGCCGCATGCGACAGACTGGCCTGCCTCCGATAAACCAGTCTCAGCTTGCGCTCTATCTGCAACTCCGGCACTTGAACCCGCACTAGCGCTCCGCTCTCAAGCTCGGTACGCACCGTCAGTCCCGGCACCAGAGCCACACCGTTTCCCATCTCGACAAATCGTTTGATCGCCTCCAACGATGGCAACTCCACCCCCATCTGAAGCGGAGTCTTGTGGCGCTTGAATGCCTGAATAACCTTCTGCCGCTGGGGCGAAGGAATGTTATGTGCGATAAAGTTTTGCCCTCCCAGCTGCCGGATCGATACCTTCCCTGCCCCAGCCAATGGATGTCGTGGATTCACCACAAAGGCCAGTTCATCCCGGTACACGACCATTGATTTCACCTGAGTATCGTCAGGACGAAACGACAGCACCCCCAGTTCCACCGAGTGCATCAGCACCTCGTCCGAAATCCGGCTCGCCAGGGTGCGCTGCACCGCCAGCTTGATCCGAGGATTCTGCCGTCGAAACTCGTCAAGCAATGGCAGCAGATAGAGGCATGTGTACTCGTTCGCCGCAAGGTTCAGCCTGCCACGGTGAAGCTCCCGAAGCTCGGTCAACGCCCCCGCCGCTTCATTCCGCAGATTCAGTAACTTAGCGGCATATTCCCGCAAAACCTCCCCTGCATCGGTCAGTGTCCCATCTCTCGAAGAGCGCTCAAACAGAACCTCTCCCAGTTCCCCCTCCAGCTTGGCAATTGCCTGACTCACCGCTGGCTGAGTACGATGGAGCCGTGCTGCTGCTCGCGAAAAGCTACGCTCTTCTGCCACCGCCAGAAATGTCTCCATCTGGACTAAGTCCAAGCCTTACCTCCGTGCGGCAGAGATTTCCAGATCGAATGCCGCAATTAGATTTTCTGATATACCTTCAAGTCATCATAAGCATGCATTATGATAACGTCCAGATCGAAAGTGCCAAATCCTATGTCCTCGCATAACCAAATCGTCTTCTTCGACACCACCCTTCGCGACGGCGAACAGTCTCCCGGTTGCACCATGCACCACGACGAAAAGTTGCGCATGGCCCATCAGCTGGCAAACCTTGGCGTCGACGTCCTCGAGGCCGGTTTTGCTATCGCCAGCCAGGGCGACTCCGACTCGATCCGCATGATCGCCCGCGAGGTTCGCGGCCCGCGCATCGCCTCACTCGCTCGTTGCAAACGCGAGGACATCGAAGCCGCCGCCCGGTCCATCGAGCCTGCCGAGAAGGCTCGCATCCACACCTTCCTGGCCTCCTCCGACCTTCACCTCGAAGCCAAGCTGAAGATCACTCGCGCCGAGGCACTCCATCAAGCCGCCGAGTCCGTCCGTCTCGCCCGCACCTTCGCCGACGACGTCGAGTTCTCCGCCGAAGATGCCACGCGCACCGACCCCGATTTTCTCGTCGAAATCGTTACAGTAGCGGTCCAGGCCGGAGCCACGACCATCAATATTCCCGACACCGTTGGCTACACCACGCCCGACGAGTACGCCGCCACCTTCCGCATGCTTATCGCAAAGGTCCCAGGCATCGACGACGTCATTCTCTCCACCCACTGCCACAACGACCTCGGCATGGCCGTCGCCAACACCCTGGCGGGCATACACGCAGGAGCCCGTCAGGCCGAGTGCACCATCAACGGCATTGGAGAGCGCGCCGGCAACGCCGCACTCGAGGAGATCGCCGCAGCCCTCATGGTTCGCCGCGACAAGCTGCCCTACACCAACAACATCAAACTCAATCAGCTCTACCCCACCAGCCAGATGCTCGCCGAATTCATCAGCTTCGGCTGCTCGCCCAACAAGGCCGTCGTCGGCGCCAACGCCTTCGCACACGAGTCCGGCATTCATCAGCACGGCATGATGGCCAACCCGCTCACCTACGAGATCATGACGCCCGAGTCGGTCGGCGTGTCCTCAACGAACATGGTGCTCGGCAAACACAGCGGCCGCCGCCTGCTCGAGCAACGCCTCGTCGAGCTCGGCCACAAACTCACACGGCCCCAGCTCGATGACGTCTACCATCGCTTCACCGAGCTCGCCGACCGCAAAAAATCCATCTACGACCAGGACCTCCTCGGCCTTCTGCAGCCGGACAAGTCCACCGTTACCACGCACTAGATTAACGCCAAAGGAAAGACGGTCATGCGCCTCAAAATTGCAGTTCTCGCCGGCGACGGCATCGGCCCTGAAGTCACCCATCAGGCCACAAATATTCTTCGCGCTGTAGCCGAGCTGGGCGGCCACGAATTCACCTTCGTCGAAGGCCTCATAGGTGGCATAGCAATCACAGAGACCGGTTCGCCGCTACCAACAGCCACCCTCGACGCCGCGCTGGAGTGTGATGCCGTCCTCCTCGGTGCCGTCGGCGACAACAAGTTCAACGCGCTCCCTCCCGACAAGCGCCCTGAGGCCGGACTCCTCCAGATCCGTCAGGCTCTCGGAGGCTTCGCAAATTTGCGCCCCTCCATCGCCTACGCCGCGCTCAGCGAGAGCTCCCCGTTGCGCCCCGAGGTCACCAAAGATGTCGACATCCTCTTCGTGCGCGAGCTCCTCGGCGGACTCTACTTCGGCGCCCCACGCTGGTGGGATCGCGAGAGCAACGAGGCCATCAACACCATGCGCTACACTCGCGACGAAGTCGTGCGTGTAGCCCGCGTCGCGTTCGAACTCGCCGGCAATCGCCGCCAGAAGGTCACCTCCGTCGACAAGGCAAACGTCCTCGAGGTCTCGCAGCTGTGGCGCGCCACCGTCACCGAAGTCGCAAAAGACTACCCCTCCGTCACCTTGGAGCACCAGCTCGTCGACTCCATGGCGATGCACATCATGAACATCCCCCGAAACTTCGACGTCGTATTGACCGAAAATCTCTTCGGAGATATCTTGTCCGACGAAGCCGGAGTCATCACCGGTTCGCTCGGCATGCTGCCGTCGGCGACCATCGGCGGCGCGGTCAATCTCTACGAGCCCGTTCACGGCAGCGCTCCCGAC
Organism: Tunturibacter gelidoferens; assembly: GCF_040358255.1. Taxonomy (NCBI): domain Bacteria; kingdom Pseudomonadati; phylum Acidobacteriota; class Terriglobia; order Terriglobales; family Acidobacteriaceae; genus Tunturiibacter; species Tunturiibacter gelidiferens. Next base: position 3,106,161 of record NZ_CP132938.1, on the reverse strand, counting down.
ATCGCGGGCACGGGCAAAGCCAATCCGCTCGGCGCAATCCTTACCGCCGCAATGGTCCTCCGTCACTCCGCCAACCTCGAGCAGGACGCCCGCGCCGTCGAAGCCGCGGTCAACAAAGTGCTCGACGCCGGCTATCGCACCGCCGACATCGCCCGCGGACAGCAGCCCGGGCAAACTCCAGTCAGCACGCAGGAGATGGGTAAGCTCGTTCACCAGGCTCTGGCTGAGTCCATCGACCGCCGCCAGGCCATGCACGCCGTCTAAACAACATGAGTCCGAGATTCAAGACGGCCCTGGCAAACCTCGCAATCACCGCAGCGCTGGTCTATCGCTGGCTGCGGGGAGCACCGCCGATGGTGCTCCTCATCACGGCGATCATCATGTTTCCTCTGGTCAACGGTCTGCTTTGGCTCAGCCAACGGCAGTTCAATCAACCCAGACGCAGTCGCTAAACAAAATGAAGATGCGCCACGCTATCCAACTCGCCGCCACTCTCCTGCTCTTCGCAGCTCCGGCCGCGCGCGCGCAAATCTCTTCGCCGCAAATCAAAAAAGACAAGAAGCAGCCGAAGGAAAACATTGAGTGGCTCTGGCAATACGCCCCTCCACCCGCCGACGGCCGCGAGACACAGTTGGTCCTCGACCAGCGCTTCCGTCCCTTCCTCGAGCAGTACTTCACCGCTCCACAAACCTTCTGGGGCAATCCCAAGACGGGCTACAAGACTCTCGCCGAGACCGCACTCGACTTCACCTCAGTCCCCGACAAGGTGCTCGCCGACAACAACCGGTACCTCTCCATCACCGGCTGCGTCTTCCGCTTCTGTCCTGAGCGCGGTCTGATCTGGGTCGATCTTAACGGCCCTCATCCGCTCATCGTCTTCGCCGCAATTGACTGGATCAAAGACAGCAGGACCCCCGATCAGTCCGGGGCCGAGTACACTCTTTGGGTTTTCCCGAATCACCCCATCGACCCCGACCACATTCCGGCAGCGCTCACCAACAGCGTCGCCCGCTGGACCGCGCATCCGCCGCAGGGCAACACACAGATCCAGCAGATCGCCAGCGCTATCCTCGTCGATCCCGACGGCACTCCGCATCAGATCAAACCGGCCGCCATCGGCGCTAACACCTTCACCCTCCCTCCATCAACAGAGCAAAAGGCACAACCATGAGCACACCCAAAACACTCTTCGAAAAAGTCTGGCAGCAACATCTCGTCGCTGAGCCCGCAGGCGAACCCAGCATCCTCTACATCGACCTGCACCTCGTCCACGAGGTCACCAGTCCGCAGGCCTTCGACGGTCTTCGCATGACAGGCCGCAAGCTTCGCCGCCCAGATCGCACCATAGCAACCGTCGATCACAACGTCCCCACCAGCAGCATCGAAGATCGCCTTCATATCGTCGATCAGATCGCATCGAAACAGATCGAAGCCCTGCGCAAGAACTGTGCCGACTTTGGCGTCGAGCTCTACGATGTCCAGTCGCCGAACCAGGGCATCGTCCACATCATCGGCCCAGAGCTTGGCCTCACCAAGCCCGGAATGACCATCGTCTGCGGCGACTCGCACACCAGCACCCACGGCGCATTCGGCGCACTCGCCTTCGGTATCGGCACCAGCGAAGTCGAACACGTCATGGCCACACAGACTCTCCCACAGGACAAGCCAAAGACCTTCCGCATCAATGTCGAAGGCGCATTGCCCCACGGCGTCACCGCCAAAGATATCGTCCTCCACATCATCGGCGAGATCGGCACCGCCGGCGCTACAGGCTATGTCGTCGAATACGCCGGCTCCGCCATTCGCGCCCTCTCGATGGAAGGCCGCATGACCATCTGCAACATGAGCATCGAAGCCGGAGCCCGCGCCGGAATGATCGCCCCCGACGCCACCACCTTCGCCTACCTCAAGGACCGCCGCTTCTCCCCGTCCGGTAGCGCATGGGACGGCGCAGTAGCCCACTGGTCCGAACTTGTAACCGACGCAGGAGCAATCTTCGATCGCGAACTCACCCTCGACGCATCCGATATCACTCCCACCGTAAGCTGGGGCACCTCTCCGGGCATGGTCACCGGCGTCAAGAGCACAGTTCCCCTGGCTGACCCCACCGCCAGCGAGGCCGATCAAAAGGCCTTCGAGCGTGCCCTCGAGTACATGGGTCTACACGCTGGCGAACCCATCGAAGAGATCAAAATCGACCGCGTCTTCCTTGGCTCCTGTACAAACGCACGCATCGAAGACCTTCGCGCCGCAGCCTCTGTCGTTCGTGGCTACCACGTCGCCACCTCGGTTCGCGCGATGGTCGTCCCCGGCTCACAGTCCGTCAAGGCACAAGCCGAAAAGGAAGGCCTCGACAAGGTCTTCACCGAAGCAGGCTTCGACTGGCGCGAGCCCGGTTGCAGCATGTGCCTCGGCATGAACCCCGACATCCTCGCCCCCGGCGAACGCTGCGCCTCCACCAGCAACCGCAACTTCGAAGGCCGCCAGGGCCGTGGTGGCCGCACTCATCTGGTCAGCCCGCAAATGGCCGCCGCAGCCGCCATCACCGGCCACTTCACCGACATCCGCACCTGGCAGTTCAAGGACAAATAGCCGAAGGGAGCGTGGGGCTTTAGCACCGCGAAACATCAACCAATAATTGAGGGCTTTAGCCCCGAGCCTTCTGCCAAACGAGGAACTCATGCATCCCATCAACGTTCTCACCAGCCACGCCGTCCCGCTCGACCGCCCAAACGTCGACACCGACCAGATCATCCCCAAGCAGTTCCTCAAGCGCATCGAGCGAACCGGCTACGGCGACTTCCTCTTCTACGACTGGCGCCGTATCCAGGATGGCCCACACGCGGGGGAGCCTCACCCGGACTTCGTCCTCAACAAACACCATCACAAGGGCGCGAAGATCCTCATCGCCGGAAAAAACTTCGGCTGCGGCAGTTCCCGCGAACACGCCGCCTGGGCCCTCACCGACTTCGGCTTCCTCGCCGTCATCGCCCCCAGCTTCGCCGACATCTTCTTCTCCAACGCCGGCAAAAACGGCATGGTTCTCGTTCGCCTCCCCGAGTCCGACGTCGAAACCCTGATGCATCGCTCCGAAAAAAATCCAGCGCACAAGATCACCATCAACCTCGAAGCCCAAACCATCACCGACGACGAAGGTTTCAGCGCACACTTCGAAATCGACTCCTTCCGCAAATACTGCCTCCTGAACGGCCTCGATGACATAGGTCTGACGCTGCGCCATGAATCCGAACTTGACGCCTTCGAAAACAAACATGACGCCGAGTTCTGGCTGAAACCACGCAGCAGCGCAGCCGCATAGATAAACCCGCTGCATATCTACACCGCAGTTTGTTGTTGCTGTCATCCTGAGCGGAGCGAAGGATCCCGAAGATCTCTCGGATCTCACGACCGCTCGAACCTTTTCAACCCGAAACACTCAAACACGGAGATGAATTGAGCAACGAACTCAATCCCGCAAAGAAGTACTCCAAAGTCCTCACTGAAGGGCCATCCCGCGCCGCAGCTCGCTCTTACCTGCGCAGCGTAGGCTTCACGAAAGAAGACCTCCACAAACCCATCATCGGTATCGCCAACACCTGGACCGAGGTCGGCCCCTGCAACTTCCATCTTCGGCAAGTCGCCGAAGCCGTTAAGCAAGGCGTCCGCGACGCCGGCGGCACGCCCATGGAGTTCAACACCATCACCGTCCACGACGGCATCACCATGGGCACCCAGGGCATGAAGGCCTCGCTCGTCTCCCGCGAGGTCATCGCCGACTCCATCGAGCTCGTCACCCGCGCCAACTCCTTCGACGGCCTGGTCTGCATCGCGGGTTGCGACAAGAACATGCCCGCCGCCATCATGGCCCTCGCCCGTCTCGACATCCCGGGGCTCATGCTCTACGGCGGCTCCATCGCCCCCGGCAAACTCCCCCAGCCCGACGGCACCGTCAAGGAGATCACGATCCTGCAGGTCTTCGAAGGCATGGGCTCACACGCCGCCGGCAAGATCACCGATGACGAGCTCGAAGCCCTAGAAGCCGCTGCCTGCCCTGGCCCCGGAGCCTGCGGCGGACAGTTCACCGCCAACACCATGGCCATGGCCGGCGAGTTCCTCGGCATCTCCCCCATTCAGATCACCGGCGTCCCCGCCATGTCACCAGATAAAGCCGCGGCCAGCCGCGAAGCCGGCCGTATCGTCATGGATCTCGCAAAGAACGACCTTCGCCCCTCCAAGATCGTCACCCGCAAGGCCATCGAGAACGCCTACGTCTCCGCCTGCGCCTCAGGCGGCAGCACCAACGCCGTACTTCACCTGCTCGCCATCGCGCGCGAGTTCAACATCCCCTTCACCATCGACGACTTCAACGCCATCAGCGACCGCACACCGCACATCTGCGACCTCTCCCCCGGTGGCAAATACGCCGCCAAGGACTATCAGGATGCAGGCGGCAGCCGCCTCCTCGCCAAGCGCCTCCTCGACGCCGGTCTTATCGACGGCAGCCAGATAACTGTCACCGGCAAGACCCTCGCTGAAGAGGCCTCCGCCGCCGTCGAGACGCCTAACCAGGCCGTCATCTACACCACCGAGCACCCACTCAAGGCCACCGGCGGCCTCGTCATACTCAAGGGCAACCTCGCGCCCGAGGGCTGCGTCGTCAAAGTCGCCGGCCACGAGCGTCTCTTCCACGAAGGAGTAGCTCGCGTCTTCGAGTCCGAGGACGAGTGTCACGCCGCCGTCGAAGCCGGCAAGATCAACCCCAACGACGTCTGCGTCATTCGCTACGAAGGCCCACGCGGCGGCCCCGGCATGCGCGAGATGCTCGCCGTCACCGCCGCCATCAAAGGCATCCCAGAGCTCAGCGAAACGGTAGCGCTCCTCACCGACGGCCGCTTCTCCGGAGCCACCCGCGGCCTCATGGTCGGTCACGTCGCCCCCGAAGCCCAACTCGGCGGCCCCATCGCAGCCGTGCACGAAGGCGACACCATCACCTTCGACATCCCCAACCGCAAGCTAACCCTCAACGTCCCCGAAGCCGAGATCGCCACTCGCCTCGCCGCATGGAAGGCCCCCGAACCCCGCTTCAAACGCGGCGTCTTCGCCAAGTACACCAACTCAGTAAGCAGCGCCAGCGAAGGAGCTGTCACAATCTAGTTTTTCGTTGTTGTCATTCCGCAGCGAAGCGGAGGAATCTGCTTCTCGATCTTGAGGTTGCACACAAAACCTGGCTTTAGCCCATGAGGTAACCGCTCTATGTCAAAAACGAAATGGATTCCGAAGGACATGGAGTGGTTCCTCGCCGACATGATTCAAGAACTGAAGGTCGCAGGTGCGGAAGACTCCACCGTTTGGATCAATACACATCTCATCAGAGCAAGTTCGCCGGATGAAGCCTACGAGAAGGCGTTGAATCGCGGAAAACTCTACGAGGATTCTTGGACCAACACCAGTGGGAGCAGGTCGTCTCACAATTTAGAGGACTTCGTGACCTGCTTCTGGTTTACGAAAAGCTTGAAGACGGCGCGGAGATTATGTGGGAAGAGCAAGAAGACGTCAGCGAACAAGGCATTCAAGAAATGATTAAGCCAAGAGCGCAACTAGGAGCGATTGAGGCACATGGAGCAAAGCGAGGAAAAGCGTCAACGGGAGGTAGCAATCATGTCAATTAATAAAAATCACCACCCCCAACTCACTGGAGCCGAGATCATCTGGGCCACACTCGTCGGCGAGGGCGTGGACAAGGTCTTCGGCTACCCTGGCGGAGCCATCCTTCCCGCCTACGACGCACTGCGCAAGTTCCCTATCCACCACATCCTCGTCCGCCACGAGCAGGGCGCATCGCATATGGCTGACGGCTACGCCCGTGCTTCGGGGAAGGTCGGTGTGTGTATTGCCACCAGCGGCCCCGGAGCTACGAATCTCGTTACCGGCATAGCAACCGCCATGCTCGACTCAATCCCGATCGTCTGTATCACTGGTCAGGTTGGCAGTAAAGTTCTCGGCTCCGATGCATTCCAGGAGGTCGACATCACCGGCATCACTCTGCCCATCACCAAGCACAACTACCTCGTCACGCGCGCCGAAGACATCGCACCAACCTTGCGCGAAGCCTTTCAGGTTGCGACCAATGGCCGCCCTGGTCCGGTGCTGGTCGACATCACCAAGGATGCACAGCAGAACACCGCCGCCTTCAACTTTGAAGCTGCTGCACCCGCGTCCTACCGCCCTCACCCCATGCTGCGCGCGGAGTCCTCCTCCATCCAGCAAGCCATCGAGTTCATCAAAGCAGCAAAGAAACCCGTCATTCTCGCCGGTCACGGCATCACGCACTCCGGCGCCGAAGCACAAGTTCTCGCCTTTGCAGAGCGCCAGCAGATTCCTGTCGCCAGCACGCTGCTTGGCCTTGGAGCCTTCCCGACCTATCATCCGCTCTCGCTCGGCATGATGGGGATGCACGGCGAATCGTGGGTCAACAACGCCATCCAGCAAGCCGATCTGCTACTTGCCCTCGGTATGCGCTTCGATGACCGCGTCACCGGCAACCTCGCCCACTATGCACCCAACGCAAAGAAGATTCACATCGAGATTGATCCGTCGGAGATTAACAAAAACGTCCGCGCCGACGTAGCCCTCATCGGCGACCTCAAAGAGGTCCTCGAACTCCTGCTCCCGCTTCTCGACTCCACTGGCTACACACTCGATCGCGACAAAGGCACCATCCGATTCGGAGATGGCGCCGACGGAAAGCGCCCTCCATCCGGCGATCCAGGCGGCTCCCGTCAAGGCAGCGGAGCAGCGGGAAACGTACCACGTGCAACCACCGACTGGCTCCGCGAGATCAACGCCATGAAGGGCGATGCAGCCGTCCGCGACATCATCAATCTGCCCGACAATGGCCATCTTTATGCAGCCCATGTGATCAACGACATCTGGCGCGAAGCACACGCTGCCGGCCGCGCCGATCAGACTATCATCGTGACCGATGTAGGGCAGCACCAGATGTGGGAGGCGCAGTACTACAAGCACGATGCGCCTCGTTCGCTGATCACCAGCGGGGGCCTTGGCACCATGGGTTTTGCGCTTCCTGCGGCGATTGGAGCGAAGGTCGCTTGTCCTGACAAAGATGTCTGGGTGATCGCTGGCGATGGTGGCTTTCAGATGACGGCTGCTGAGCTTTCGACCATTGTTCAAGAGGGTTTGGCGATCAACATTGCAGTGATCAACAACGGGTTTCTGGGCATGGTTCGGCAATGGCAGGAGGCGTTTTATGAGAAGAACTACGCGGCTTCGCCGATCCTGTCGCCTGACTTTGTGAAGCTGGCTGGCGCGCATGGTATTGATGGGGCGCATGTTAGCGAGCGAAAGAATGTTACACCGACGGTTACGAAAGCGCGCACCAGCGGTAAGGCGTTTCTTATCAACTTTCAGGTTGAAAAAGAGGATGGGGTTTATCCGATGATCGCTCCTGGGGCAGCGCTTCACGAGATGGTGCGGCGGCCTGCCAGCGATCCACTTCTTGAGACGGCGGAGGATGAATAATTTTCCGTTTTCCGCAGAAAAAATTCCGGCTGGTGGTCGAGGAGCGAAGACCTCTGTTTTCCCTTGTTTTTGAGGGGTGTTTTGTGAAAACCGGTGTTCTGAACGTGATTTTTTGATGGTGAGAACGTGGTGAAATGCGTGGTAAACGTGGTGCGTTAGCAACGTGCTTTTTGGCCTCGAAAAATGCGCCACGTTTTTGAAGTTTATTTTTTGCCCGCTGCACGGTTGTGATCTTTTGAGGGAGGGGTTACCGATGCCGAGTCGATTTGGAGCTGGAGCGAGTAGAAGATTCGGAGTCGTCGCATGCGTGGCCTGGCTGGTTCTGGGCATCTCGATGTCTGCGGCGTCTGCTTCGGCTCAATCTGCTGCGCCGGCTCAAGCTGCTCCGACCGAACCGCCGCCACCGCCGGGTCAGGTTCGCATCCGGGTGATCAATGCGCTCACCAACCAGCCCGTCCACGATGAGAGGTTGAATGTGGCTCTTCGCGTGGATCAGATCGGGTCGGTCGCCATGGGGACCGACAAGAACGGGATCATCCTGGTGGATCCGAAGAGGGCGACCATTCTCCGCATCCTCGCGAATATGTATGCGGACTGCAGGCCGCGGAGCGAGCTTTATACCAACTACTCCGTCGCTGCGATTCTCAGCACTGGAGTCACAACCGGCAATCTTTGCAGCAGTGCGAGCCCGAAGGCCAAGCCCGGCGAATTGATCCTCTACGAGGTTCCCAAGACTTATCTTCGCCAGTACCCTGCACCGCCTGTCGATTCCATGCCTCATAGTCCAAACTAAACGCCGAACTCCGTTGAAAGGCACTTATGCTCCACACCTTTGTAGCTCTCGTGCAAGACAAACCCGGCGTGCTGACGCGTGTCGCCTCCCTGTTCCGTCGACTCAACATCAACATCGTCTCGCTGACGGTGGGCGAGAGCGAGCGGCCTGAAGTGTCGCGCATGACGATCGTCTGCGAGGCGCCTGACCATGCCGCGCACCGCATTCGCGCCTCGCTGTACAAGCTGGAGATCACGGTGGACGTGGACGAGGTGGGGCGCGCCGACGCTGTCATTCGCGAGCTTTGCCTGATCAAGGTTGCAGCCGGGCCGAAGACTCGCTCGCAGATCTTCGAGCTTGCCAACGTCTTCCGGGCGCGTGTGGTCGATCTCGCGCCCGAGTCGGTCATGCTCGAGATGACGGGCGCGGCCAGTAAGATTGAAGGACTGATCCAGGTGCTCACCGAGAGCGGCTACACGATTCTTGAGGTCTCGCGCACGGGACGGATGGCGATGCGCCGCGGCCACCACACCAGCCGCGTGCTGAAGGCGCTCGGCACGCCTGATCCTGACCACCACGATGAGACGTCGTTTCCTGAAAAGCCACAAGCGGATGAGATTCTCCCGAGCGAGTTCTCCGAGGACAGCCAGTGATCTTTCAGAAACGATCGAACGCGCTACATTTAGCCCATTTTGTACTAGCCGGATTGAGTTCCTTCGCCTGGTTCTCGCCCTGGAACGCAAAAGCGGAGACGCCCGATAAGGTCTCCATTGACCTTCACAAAGTCGTTGGCGCAGAACATGCGTGCGCTCTGGGGCAAAGATCAGTTCAATTCATCTCTGAAGAAGAATTACTGTTGCAGGCAGGTCCAACAGAGAAGTGCTATCAATCAGTCAGCCAACTTGAATTGATCGTTATTTCGCTCGATGGACACATTTTGGCTCGCAAACCATGGCCCTCTACATTTTCAACAATTGTTTTGCCTTCCAAGCGAATTGCGCTCTCTAACCTGACTGAACTTCAGGTGGTAAACGACAGACTCGCAACGATTCAAGTGCTCCCACTTCCGGATCAGGCAAAATCTTTGGGTGGCTTTCTTTCTTCCGAGAGCACCGACAGAATTCGTCTAGCTGTAGCGAATGGAACTCTTGTTTTTGGAGGAACACCACTTCTGTACCTGCGATTCGATCCTCGTAGCGAGATCAAGCCAGGCGAACCGCGGCCCGTTTATGCTGAAGGCGACGGAAGGCAATTGGTTCTAGACGGAAGCCATCTAAGCGAGCGAGGGAACGAAGGAACGCTAAGAAAAATTGCGGATCTTAGTTGGGTTATTCCCTGCGATAAATATTGCCAGGCTTACGATGCCGGAACTGCGTTTGAAGTGGTGACTACGAAAGAACGTAGAATATTGGTCATCTCAAATGGCTCTCGTTTTCCCGTTACAGACGCCGCAGGCCTATTTCCCTATTTCCGCTTAGCAGTCTTCGATCTCGACACCGGAGCAGAGATTTACCGTGAACAATTCGTGACGAAAACTGGCGAACGATCGGCGGCTCTCAGTCCAGAAGGTGACCTTCTCGCAACCTTCTCTGGAGACTCAATTTCAATTCGCAAATTAAAACACTAGTTATCCCTTGAACCACATCGACAACACAACCCATCTCTAAATAAGGAAAGTAGAAAACACAATGGCAAAGGCATACCACGACGCAGACGCAGACCTCTCTCTTATCCAGGCAAAGAAAGTTGCCATCATCGGCTATGGCTCGCAGGGCCATGCGCACGCGCTGAACCTCAAGGACTCGGGCGTTGACGTTCGCGTGGGTCTGCGCAAGGACTCGCCCAATGCGGACCGCGCGCGCAAGGCCGGGCTTCAAGTCGATACGGTCGCCGAGGTTTCGAAGTGGGCGGACGTGATCATGAATCTGACGCCGGACCAGACAGCGGCGAAGGTCTACCACGCGGAGATTGAGCCGAACATGAAGCCGAACGTGACGCTGATGTTCGCGCATGGCTTCAACATTCGCTTCCGCACCATCACACCGCCTGCGACGGCCGACGTCTCGTTGGTAGCGCCGAAAGGCCCTGGGCATCGCGTTCGCGAGGTGTTTACCGAGGGCGGCGGCATTCCGGGGCTGGTTGCGGTGGAGCAGGATGCGAGCGGACATGCGCTTGCGCTTGCGCTGAGCTACGCCAAGGGGATCGGCTGCACCCGCGCGGGCGTGCTTGAGACCACCTTCACCGAAGAGACCGAGACCGACCTCTTCGGCGAGCAGGCGGTTCTGTGCGGCGGCACCAGTGCGCTGGTGAAGGCAGGGTTCGAGACGCTGGTCGAGGCCGGCTACCAGCCCGAGCTGGCGTACTTCGAGGTGCTGCACGAGCTGAAGCTGATCGTCGACCTGATGTATCGGGGCGGCCTGGAGTATATGCGCCACTCCATCTCCGACACCGCAGAGTGGGGCGATTATGTGGCCGGACCACGCATCGTCACGCCCGAAGTGAAGAAGGCGATGAAGGGCCTGTTGAACGATATCCAGGACGGAAGCTTCGCCAAACGATTCATCGAGGAGAACGAGACCGGCCGCCACGAGTTTTCCCGCATCCGCAAGCAGGAGGCCGCTCACCAGATCGAGAAGGTTGGGGCCGAGCTTCGTAAATCTATGCCGTTTCTCGACCCGGTCGTCGTAAAAGACGGTCAGGTTTACAAAGCGTAGAGTTGCACGTCTAAACAGCTGCAAGTTTTTACCAATCGAAGAGACGAGGAGCGGCATCTAAGAGGGTGTCGCTTCCTCTGTTTCCATCTCAGAATGATTCTCGAACCCGCGAATATCGCGTCGGCTGGACCAGCCTGCTTGAAATTTATGAGCCAGGAACAACCACCAAGCGGAACCTCTGTAACAATGGAGATGTAGATCTAACTGAACCGATTCAGACGCCAGCGCGACAGAAGGAGCTCCAGGAATGGCCACTTTGAACAACGTTGAAAGCCTCCTATCGACACTTCCCGCTCCCTCGGCAGATCAGGTGGCAGGTCCTCCCGCTCAACCGTCCCCCGTTGCTGATATCGTCGCCGGGCTGCGCACCATTGCTCCGCTCGACGGTCTGACGGACGAGGAGTACACCTGGATTGCGACAAAAGGGACCGAGCGCGTTGGCCAGGATCGTTCCATCGTCTTCCGCGAGGGTGAACCTGCCTGCAATATGAACTTCATCCTCCAGGGAGAGGTGCAGGTACGCCGTCGCCACTCGAATGCTGCGCTGTTTATCGGCCGGGCCGGCTCGATGACGGGCAAGCTGCCCTTCTCTCGCATGAAGACCTACGGCGGCGAAGGTTACTCGGTTGGTCCGGTATGGGCGATCGATGTTCATGAGTCTCTGTTTCCGGAGATGATGGTCGCGATCCCATCGATGGCGCAGCGCAGCGTCTCACAGTTGCTGGACCGCGTGCGCGAGGTGACCCGCATTGAGCAGCAGTCCGAGAAGCTCAATGCACTTGGAAAGCTCGCTGCGAATCTAGCCCACGAACTGAACAATCCCGCCTCCGCAGCGCAACGCTCTGCCGCCAGCCTGTTCGGCGAACTGCGCGAGTATGGCGACCAGAAGTATCGTATGGGCAAGCTTTGCCTGCCCGATGAGACGACAGAGAAGTATCGCGAGTGGATCAAGAATGCGCGTGCGCGGATGTCTGCTTACTCCAACCTGCCCAAGGGCTCGCAGAATCCGCTGGCGAACACAGATCGCGAAGAGATGCTGATTCAGTGGCTCAACGCTCATAACGTTCCCAATCCGTGGACGATCGCACCCGCGCTGTCGGAGACGACGCTGGCGTTTGACCTGCTCGATGAGCTCGCGGCGATCGTCGGCCCTGAGGTGCTTCCGGTCGCCGTTGCGACGGTCGCCAGCTCCCTGCGGGTGGAGCGTATGGCTGAGACGGTAGTCGATTCCACGGTGCGCATCTTTGACCTGATCAGCGCGATCAAGGACTACTCGTACATGGACCAGGCGCCGATCCAGGACGTCGACCTTGCGCAATCGCTTGAAAATACGCTGGTAATGTTCAACTCGCGGCTCAGAAACGTCAAGGTGGAGCTTGAGTTCGATCAGGGTCTGGAGCCGGTGAGCGCCTACGGTAGCGAACTCAACCAGGTCTGGACCGCCTTGATCGAAAATGCGCTCGACGCCATGAATGATATGGGAACGCTGCGGCTGACGACCCACAAAGGTGGCCAGATGGCCCTGGTAGAAGTCTGGGATTCGGGGCCTGGAATCGAGCCGGAGATCAAGTCGCGGATCTTTGAGCCATTCTTCACCACCAAGGCGCCGGGCCGCGGGCTTGGACTTGGACTCGACACCGTTCAGCGCATCGTCAATAAGCACTCTGGGTTCGTTACGGTTGAATCGAAGCCGGGAGCTACCTGTTTCCAGGTCCGGTTGCCACTCGATCGTCTCCAGGCTTACTAAAGCAAATGGGGAGAGGTATTTAGCCCATCTTCTTTATCTTTTACCTTAGCTATTTCGTGACTTCGACACCCCGCCAGAAGGCGATGTGGTGCTTCACATTGCGCGCCGCCGGCTTCGGGTCGGGGTAGTACCACGCCGCATCCGGGTTGTCCTGGCCGTCCACCACGATGGTGTAGTAGCGGGCCTGGCCCTTCCAGGGGCAACTGGAGGTGGTCGAACTGGGCTTCAAAAACTCTCGCTTTACTGACTCTTCGGGGAAGTAGATGTTTCCCTCGACCGTTTCATAGGTTTCGCTTTCGGCCAGTGTCTGGCCATTCCAAACTGCCTTCGCCATAGTCCACTACCTGCATTCTTTTCAACGAGTTACGTTCGTTAGCCAACGCCCGGCGATCATTGCCGGGGACATTAAGAAACCGTGAGGCCGTGATGCATTTGTAACAGAAACGATGCAAAAAAGGAAAGTCGCGGATTTTCAGGCTTGGCGCAGTTTCAGATTGCCCGCGGGTCGACCAGTCTGCAAGATTGCGGTGTCAGGAGGATAATTGGAGCTAAGGTAGAGGGAGCTGCTGCATGAAAAGCCGAATCGCCATTTGGGCCACCGTGGGCGCGATCATTGTCTTCGTCTGGAGAGTCTATATCTCGGCGACTCTTTCGAATCCGCTTGGTACAGGCGGCCTTGGACGGGCTCTCGTCTATCTAACCTGCCCGATCGCGATGGCACGCCAACACCCGCAGGGCTTCTACTTCGTCCTGATTGCAAATGCCGCAACCTATGCATTAGCCGGTGTCATCGTGGAAACCACGCGGCAGTATTACCACGTTCGCTCGAGTCCAAACTGACCCACTACCGAGTTTTCAGGCTTGGATCACGCGAAGGCGCGCTGACCGGTCCAGGAGTCCTCCACAGCGCATCTCGTCGTTCCCTTGCCTTCTGTTAAGCTACGCTCTCGACAACTGCCCGGGTCTTCTCAGGATCGGGCCGTTCGATGACGGGTATCGGAGCCGGCCCGGCAATCTTTTTCTCGTAAGTGCACGGCGGAGTCGTCGGCTCTTCTTCCGGAGCGCCCTTCTTCTTGCGGCGTTTCGGAAGCGCCTCACGATTGTTCGGACATACGAGGTAGGTGCCCTTGTCGTTGACCACCTCAAGGACGTATGCGCTGTCGCACTTCGGGCAGGTCTGGTTCACCAGCTTCAGGTTCGAGGCGAAGTCGCACTTGGGATAGTTCACGCAGCCGTAGAAGAGATCGCCGCGCTTGGTCTTGCGGACGGCAATATCGCCGCCATCCTTCGGGCACTTTACGTCGAGCAGCTCCTGCTTGATGTACTTGCACTTCGGATATCCGCTGCAGCTGATGAACTCGCCGTACTGACCGTTGCGGAGAAGCAGAGGTTTGCCGCACTTCGGGCAGGCCTCTTCCAGTTGGACCGGCGGCTTCTGCTGGACCTTCTGGTTCAGCTTGCGAATCGTCTTGCAGGGCGGATCCTCGTTGTAACCGGGGCAGGCCATAAACGGTCCCCAGGGGCCGTTGCGCAAAACCATCGTGCGTCCGCAGTTATCGCAGGCCTCCTCTTCGGGCGTCTCGTCGGCTCCGGGGGCGCTCAGGTCGGGCTTTGCCGCGAAGTTCTCCTTGGTGAAGTCGCAACTTACCGGCTCGACGGTGATTTTCTTGCCGTGCTCGCCAGCGTGCGCGATGGCAGCAGTCATCTCCTTCGCATCGCCGACCTCCTTCGAGAACTCAATCACGTCTTCTGTCGTTGCCTTCACGATCAGCGGGAATGCGAATGCACTTGTAACCTTTTTCGTTACAGCTTTGGGATCCTTCTTCCAGGGTCCGGCCGCAATCGTCATCGGCTTTACCTTGGTGAAGTTGCTGCAAGAGTAGAAGCTGCCGAACTTGCCCCACTTCAGAATGAGAGGACTACCGCAGTTGTCGCAGATCTCGTCGGTCTTCTGCTCCATCCGCTTGACGTCTTCCATGTTGTCGCTGGCGACGTTCAGCTCCTTCTCAAAGTGGTCGTAGAATCCGCTCAGCAGATCCGTCCATCGCTCCGTCCCATCTTCGACCGCGTCGAGTTCCCCTTCGAGCGTCGCGGTGTATGCGGTGTCAAAGATGTAGGGAAAGTTCTTTACCAGAAGCTTTGTAACCACCGTACCAATCTCGGTCGGCACAAACTTCGACTGGATTTTCTTCACGTAGTCGCGATCCTGGATCGTATTAATGATGGACGCATAGGTGGAAGGCCGGCCGATTCCCTTCTCTTCGAGCGTCTTCACGAGGCTCGCTTCGTTGAATCGCGGCGGCGGCTGGGTAAACTTCTGCAGCGGATCGAGCTTCTCGAGACGCAGTGCCTCGCCGTTGCTCAACTCCGGCAACCTTGCTTCTGCCTCATCCTCTTCTTCACTTCCTGCCTGCGCGGCTGCCCCTGCATCTACAACTGGCTTTGCGGACGCCTCTTCCTTCGCGGCCTTATCTTTGGCTGCCTGGCGAGCGCGCTTGTCTTCCTCTTCGAACTTCAGGTGCCCCTCAAACTTCAACACACTGCCGGTCACGCGGAAGTCGTAGGCGAGCTTCGCCTGCGCGACGATATCCACAGTCGTCTGGTCGAAGACCGCTGGCGTCATCTGGCTCGAGACAAAGCGCTGCCAGATCAGCTTGTAGAGTCTGTACTGCTCGTCACTCAGATACTTCCGGATCGAGTCCGGCGTGTACTTCACGCTTGTCGGCCGGATGGCCTCGTGTGCGTCCTGTGCCTCAACCTGTTTTTTGCCGAGATACTCGTTAGGGGTTGCGGGCAGATACTTCGCGCCCAGCTTGCCAATAAATTCGCGAGCCTCTGCAATCGCATCTGCGCTGACACGGGTGGAGTCGGTACGCATGTAGGTAATAAGACCGACCGTGCCCTCGGAGCCAATCTCTACTCCCTCATATAAACGTTGCGCCACGCCCATCGTGCGTCGTACGTTGAAGCCGAGACGACCGGCAGCATCCTGCTGCAGTTTGCTGGTCGTGAACGGAGCCTTCGGATTGCTTCTGCGCTCCTTCTTCTCAACCGAGCGAACACTCCACTTTGCAACCTTCAGCTCGCTGACAACCTCGTCTACCGCCTCGTGATCAGGCAGCGCGTTCGACAGAAAGAGCTCTTTGCCCTCTTCATCTTTTCCGTTTGCAACACGGGCGGGAACGCCATTGACACCGACAAACCGTGCCGTAAAGCTCTGCTTATTCGCAGTCGGCTCAAGCTGTGCATCGATGGTCCAGTACTCCACTGGATTGAAGTCATTAATCTCCTGCTCGCGCTCGACGATCAGCCGCAGCGCGACGGTTTGCACACGTCCCGCCGAAAGCCCGCGCCGAACCTTGTCCCAGAGCAGCGGAGAGACCTGATAACCCACCAGCCGGTCCAGCACGCGCCGCGTCTGCTGCGCATCCACCAGATCCTCATCAATATCGCGAGCGTTCAAAAACGCAGCCTGCACGGCCTTTTTGGTGATCTCATTAAAGGTGACACGCCGAACCTTCGACTTGTCCTTCATCATCGGCAGCAGCTGAATCGAGAGATGCGCGGCAATCGCCTCGCCTTCGCGGTCGGGGTCCGGCGCAAGGTAGACCATGTCCGCCTTCGACGCCAGCTTCTTCAGCCGATCCACCACCTTCTCTTTACCTGGAGACACAATCAGCGTCGGCTCGAACGTCCGCCTCTTCAGCTCTACGCCGATGTCGTTCTTCGGCAGGTCCATGATGTGGCCGATCGAGGCCTCCACCACGTAGTCGCTGCCGAGATACTTCCCAATCGTCTTCGCCTTCGCCGGCGATTCGACGATAACTAATGATTTACCCATTTGTTCCCTTCATCCACCAGAACGCATTGCCGAGGCAAAACGTTCCACACATCCTTATTCCATTGCGAACCTAACACGAGTTCTGCAAACACGTCATCTCGCCATGATTCCTCAACTGACGAAATCGGACTGAGAAGGTCATAGCACAGCAACTCAAACTGACAAGCCGACCCACGCTGTGGATAACTCGCCAAGTCGAACGAAACTCTGAGCTTACGTTTATGTTTGCGGCATCCACTTCGCCGCAGGAATCAACCTTGCCACTGAGACTCAAAACGCTCGCACATAATTTTTTCCGGGCAGTTGCCGAACGCGTCCTGCAAGCTCCAGTTCGAACAGCGCGGTAAAGATCTCTGCGGATCCCAACTCTGCCTCCAACTGTTCGATCAGCTCGTCCAGTTGCGTCGACTCATCGTGCCGCAGCTTTTCGAAGACGATCTTTTCGTGCTCGGGAAGCGGCGTATCGTTAAATAGAGATGCAGCACCTCCCGGTTTCGATTCAGAGCCGCCTCCGGCTGCTGCCTGCTCGTCCTCCAGGGCCAGCCTGATCTGCGATGGCAGATCCTCCCAGATGTCCTCCCAGGTAGCCGTCAGCTTAGCCCCCTGTTTTATCAGGGTGTTAGGCCCCCATGCGTTCTTGTTCGTCACGTTCCCGGGGACGGCATAAACGTCGCGATTCTGCTCCATCGCGCACCGCGCCGTAATTCTGGTTCCGCTGTACTCGGCGGCTTCGATGACCAGCACGCCGACGCTCATTCCACTCAGAATCCGGTTGCGAATAGGAAAGTTCTGCGGCGCAGGAAATGTTCCGAGCGGGTACTCGCTGACGATTGTCCCCCCGGTCGCGACGATCTGCTCCGCCAGTTTCTTATTCTCTTTGGGATAGATGACGTCGATGCCCGTGCCCCACACCGCGACGGTCTTTCCACCAGCTTCGATCGCGCCCTTGTGCGCGGCAGTATCGACGCCACGAGCCATGCCGCTGAGGATCACCATCCGCCGATTCGCCAGGTCACGCGAGAGCAGCTCCGCCATCCCCGCTCCGTACGGCGACGGCTGTCGCGTTCCCACGACCGCAATTCCCGGCCGCGCCAGCAGAGAGACCTCGCCGCGGATCCAGAGCGCCGACGGAGGATCGTAGATCTCACGCAGCCGTTCAGGGTAGGCCTCGTCTTCAGGCGTCAATATACTGCCGCCGGCTTCGCCTACACGCTTCAACTCGTCTTCAGCCGCTGCCTTCGCTTTGCCTTCGAAGACAAACTGCGCAGACTGCGCCGGCATCCCCGCGCCTTCCAGCTCGGTAAGCGAAGCCTCAAGCACCCGCTCCGCTGCGCCCAGCCGATTCATCGCCTTCCAGATTCGTGTGGGTCCCATTCCCGGCGTCAGCGTCAATGCCACCCATGCCAAACGTGCCTGTTCCTTTACTACTGCTGCATCCTGCTGCGCCAAAGCCATTCATCGTCCTCTTCATCGGTATGCTTCGCAAGCCTCCGCCCTCGACGATTCTCAAGAATCAGCGCTGACAGAGGCTCACCGTCACTGTATCGCATCTCACGCGACGAGGTCGGGTGCGAAACTCTCCGCAAGAATAAAAGACGCGCCACTCATCGCCAATGCAACTAGAAGGCTAGTGAATTCGTCGCCATTGCGCGGTTGGGCTGCGACGCGGGGCACGTGAAGTATAACGACCCAGATAAAAAACATTGTGCCCAACAGGATTGAGGCAGTCCGCGCCATCTGCCTGGTAACGATCGCCAGAGCAGCTGCGACAAACGCCACTCCGACAAAGTACGACCAGAAGAGGCGCGCGGGAATCCATGCGGGGACAATTGTCGCCACAAACTTCGCATACAGGAAATGCTGCACGGCGAAGACCACAAGCGCGAGAGCAAACCCGACGCGCCCGAAGATGGCTAAATGTGACAAGACCTTGTTGGTCGGCTCAAGCCTGAGCCCGTCCGGAATCTCGATCCTGGCCAGCACGAAGGCGCCACCCATCAAAGCCAGAAGCTCGAAGCCGCTGGTCCAGGGATCGGGACTATGCGGCTGCGCGATGAGCCTGGGGAGTTGCAGAAACAGGACGTACAAAAACAGAGCAACACCCAAAAGCGCCGCCGCCAGCCGCGCCAGTTTTTCCGTCACGATGCAGACCGCAACCGCGATCAGCGCGGCACCGGTCAGCACAGCTACCGCGTGCGACCCCGGTATCCACGGAGGGCCAGGGATCGGGCCCTTCAACCCTGCGACATAGATGAAATACTCCACGCCGAAGAGGGCCATTGCGATGGCAAAGAAGAGGCGGCCAGCTTTCAACAATCCATCCATTCTTTCTGCTCCCTTCCGAATGAACTGTGCAGTCTCGCGAGAATCCTACTACCAACCTGCTATTTTTCCTCCTCATCGCACCTCTTGCACTCCATCAAACTCCCGATTCGCGCAGCCCTTCCCTCTTCCGTCGTCACCCATTCGCGCACCGTCCACGGGGGATCATGCCGCACATGCTGCCCATGACCGCAGTCCAGCTGGGTCGCCCAGTGCTGCTGTTCATCCTGATAAAAACCCACCACTCGCCTCAGCATCGAGCACGCCTCCTCCACATCCAATAAACTAGTCCTTTGAACACTTCGTCTTCATCTTCCATGCTTCGTGTCGCTGCCATCAACTTTCTCAACCCCGCACCGCTGATGTGGGACTTCGAGCACGCACCTCTCGCGCAGGAGCTGGCACAGCGCTATTCGCTGCACTACACCCAGCCCTCGCAGTGCGCCGCCGAACTTCTCGCATGCCGCGCCGACCTCGGCCTTATCCCGATCGCAGCGCTCACGCCGGAGCTTGCCGTCGTCCCTGGCTGCACCATCGCTTCGCTGAACGAAGTTCGCTCCATTCAGCTCATCGTCAAATCTCCTCACACGTTCAGCACGGTGAAGACGGTCTCGGCCGACACCGCCTCCCGCAGTTCGCTCGCCTACGCCGAGATCCTCTTTCGTAAGTTCGCCAACAACTCTCCCACGTTTCATCCCGCGCCCGCCGACCCCATCGCAATGTTGCAGCAGGCAGATGCTGCCATCCTGATCGGTGATCCTGCCCTGCTCGCCCTCGAACACCGGGAGCAGATCGAAGCGGCGGTTGGCCCGTGCCAGTGGTTTGATCTCGCTCGCGAGTGGCACATCCGCACCAACGTACCTTGGGTTGCCGCAGTCTGGGCCGTGCGGCCAGAGTCCCTCGGCGCCCCTCGCCTCTCCGCCGCTCAACTCGTCGAAGACCTTGAAGCCTCGCGCAATCATGGCCTCCTGCACATCGAAGATCTGGTCGAAGAGTGGACTCCACGAATCAACCTCAGCCCCGCCGTCATCCGCCACTATCTTTCCAGCAACATCCACTATGTTCTGAATACGGATTGCATGCGTGCCATCAAACTCTTTCGCCAGTACGCCGCGGAGGTTGATGTTCTTCCCGCGCTGCCCGATCTCCGCTTTCTGTAAGTCCTCTGTTATACTCGCGGCTCAACCAATCTTTTAGAATTTCAGCGACTTCTCCTCCCTGGGTCGCGTCTTAATCTCTATGAGCCTGCGCGCAGCTGCCATGACCCTATCCAAGAGCCTCGCCGCAGCAGCGCAGACGGCTGCCGCAGCACACCGCGCGCGCAGTCCGTTCCTCCATCTGCTCTTCAGCTTCGGCCTCTTCGGCGTCTTCCTGGTCTCGATCGTCGACAGCTCCTTCGTTCCGCTCCCTCTGCCCGGCATCACCGACATCATGATCATCGTGCTTTCCGCGCAGCATCAAAGCTGGTTTCTCTTGATCCTGCTCGCAACAATAGGCTCAGGACTCGGTGGATGGTTCAGCTACCAGGTAGGCCAGTCCGGAGGCATGGCTTTCCTCGAAAAGCACGTTCCACCTCGTGCCTTCAAGCGCGTCTGTGAATGGATGGAAAACCACGCCATCCTCTCCGTAGCCCTGCCGGCGATCCTGCCACCGCCGATGCCGCTTAGCCCCTTCGTCCTCGCGGCTGGCGCGCTGAATATGTCGCGCAGAAAATTTCTCACCACCTTCATTATCAGCCGATGCCTGCGGCACACGGTTGCGGCTTGGCTTGGGATCCACTACGGACGGCACATCCTCCATCTCTGGAACAATCTCTCCGACAAGTACGCGACCCCTGTTCTCGTCGTCATCTGGACCGGGATTCTCGCAAGCTGCGCCTTCGCCTTCTGGAAGCTCTATAAGACCTCGCGTGCCGTCCACCCCCGCTCTCGAGGCCTCGCCAAGCCTTCTAACACCACCGCCTAAGCTCAAGCCTTTACGTCACAGCCTTCGCCCGCGGAGCGAACTTACGCTGGTAGTACGCCGTGGTCAGAATAATTGCAGGCACTCCGATCATCGTCGGCCACAACCACACGTACCAGTGATTGCCAATGACTCGCGTTAGCGTGACCACGCTGAAGGCGGACCACGCTGCGATGTAGCTTCCAATAAAATTTCCGAGATGCGTGTACCACCAGAACATCTTCTCCTTCGGCTTGCGCACGAACGAGAGCAACTGAGTCGCCGCGCCTCTCATTCCGATAAATCCGAAAACCACGCCCACCAGCGGAATCACCTCAATGGATGCGGGACGGAACCACGACAGCCACGCCAGCAGCGCGCTCGTCGCAAAGGTAACGACGCCCGCAATCCAGTCGATGGACTCTGCGCTACCGCCGCGCGCCAACTCCTTCAGCCGCAGAACGCGAAATCCCGAAAACGCAAAGTAGAAGCTGAACACCGCCACCAGTGCCAGAAACCGCACCGGGAAGAAGAACGCCATAGGGATTGCAGTCGCCGCAACGATCCCCATCGACCACAGGTAAACCTTCCCCCAGCGTTTATGCTGCTTGCCGCCCTTCGCCGTAGCCAGCGCAACGGGAGCAAGTAGAAACGACGAAGCCCCCGCAGCAATATGAATCGCAAGAAAGATCTTTACCCACAACGGATCGAGTGCATGCATCACCGCCTCCTTTTTTCCTTGCTCTCTATCTCATCCAACTCCGCCAGCGTCTCCCTGCACCACTTCGACATCGCTACGCTGTAATGTCGTCCGTAGTTCAACGTCATCAACCAGTACGGCAGATTAGGATCATTCGCCTCGTCCTGCCGCAGTTGCTTCGCCGTCGCCGTGTACACCTTCAGCGCCCGCTGATGAAACTCCATGTTCGAGATCACATGCTCCCGATTGACGCTCGTCGAGACATGCGCGCCGAAGAAGAGCTTCAACAACAATTCGTTCCTGGCCACCTCCTCGGAGACCGGAATCTTCAGCCACTCCTGCAGCCGTTCTCGTCCCTCTGCCGTAAGCGAATACAGGTTTCGGTCAGGCTTTCCCTTGTTGCGCTCGGTCTTCTTCTCGATCAAACCCGCTGCCGCAAGGCGCTTCAACCCTGGATAGATCTGTCCATAACTCTCGCTCCAGAAGTGCCCGATGGATTGAGCGACCATCTGGCGAATGTCGTATCCGGACATCGGCCTCAGGCTCAGAAGTCCAAGCAAAGCATTGGGAGTCGAACCGCCTTCGATCTTCATAGCTCCAAGATATATATCTAAAAGATATATTAAGCAAGAAAAAATCCCTGAAACCTGGGACGGACAAAAATCAGAGGTTAAATGAAAACGGGTGAAGCATCTCCGCCCTCACCCGCTCAAAAATCTTTTAGATCCCGTGCTTTAGAAACTGTCCTGCCGGACGGGCCCACTGCGCGTGGAGCGGGCGTTCACACGCCTTTTTAAAGCTTCGCCCGGTCCTCCCGTTGGTCGGAATCAACTTCTCCTCCGACCAACGGGAGGACCGAAGCAGCTAGCCTCGCCAAGACAAAGTACACACGTCACGAAGTGACCGCGCTCCGCGCAGTGGGCCCGTCCGGCAGGACAGTTTCTGGACAGCCTCTTAAAACTCCCACCGCAACAAAGTGGCTCCCACGGTAAAGCCAGCTCCAACACTAGCCAGCAGAACGAGATCGCCCTTCTTCAACCTCTTCTCTTCAAGCGCCGTCTGCATCGCCATGGGGATCGTAGCCGCCGTGGTGTTGCCGTACCGGTCGATGTTGATGATCACCGACTCCTCCGGCATGCCCAGTCGCTCCGCCGTCGAAAGAATGATCCGCTTATTCGCCTGATGCGGAATAAAGCAGCCAAGGTCCTTCCCTTCCACGCCGTTGCGCGTCAGGATGATCTCCGCGGCCTCCGCCATCTTGCGCACCGCAAACTTGTACACCGCCTGCCCATCCTGATGGACATAATGCATCTTCGCTGCGACCGTCTCCGCAGTCGGCGGATTCAAACTTCCCCCACCCGGCATATTCAGCGCTGCCGCACCAGAGCCATCGATCTCGTGCCAGTAGTCGACCAGCCCGATCTCTCCGTCTTCGCATGGCTCGAGCAGCACCGCGCCAGCGCCATCGCCGAAGATTACGCAGGTCGCCCGGTCGGTGTAGTCGATGATCGAGCTCATCACATCCGCTCCGATCACCATCACCTTCTTGTGCATCCCGCTCTCGACCAGCTTCGCCCCCACCTGCAACGCATAGGGAAATCCCGAGCAGGCTGCCGAAAGATCGAACCCCCATGCTCCCTTTACACCGAGCTTGTCCTGCACCAGGCACGCCGTCGCCGGAAAGAACATATCGGGCGTCACCGTCGCGACGATGATCACCTCCAGCTCACTGGCCTCGATGCCGCGAGCCGCAAGACACTTCTTCGCCGCCTCCACCGCCAGATCGCTGGTCGCGACACCCGCCTCCACAATATGACGCTCACGAATTCCCGTCCGCTCGGTAATCCATTGGTCGTTGGTTGCGACCATCTTTTCCAGATCCGCATTGGTCAACAAACGCGGCGGAACATACGCCCCTACTGAACTGATCTTCGCGCGTACCCGCGTCTGCGGTCTCAACGTCAAACTCAAACTCTCACCTCATCTAGTGTCAAAGCAATAAAAGATAAACCCGTTTTCAAATGAACCGTCGTTCACCGTCGGACCATTCTCTCTGAGAAGCGTACGCGTGTCACGTTCCCCTGACGAGTTCATTGACGAGCAGCGACCCAAAAAAGACACACCTCGCCCTTCGGGATTGGCGAATCTCACAAATGTCCTGAGCGGGAAAAGAAGGAGGAGGGATAGTGCATCGGGCGACCTACTGCGCCATTGCGAGAGGCTGCGGCGAAAGTAGAAGCAGGGAAAGATTGTGCACCGGGCGACCTACTGCGCCCGTAATGACCCGTTACCGTTGCTTCCTTCCGGACCTGGCGGGGTTGGCGGGATTACGTCGCGTAGGACCCGGCACATGAGCTAGTTTACCACTTCAAACACGAACTGTGCTCGCACCGCTATCTCCATCTGGTGCAAAACTTCGCGACAAATCGTCGCAAATCTTTTTCACTCGCCGTCGTTGTCATCTCTTGTTTGAAGCAGCTACAATTTTTGGCATCTTCACGAGGGTCTATTTTGCTCAATCGATTTAGCCGCCGCACTTTCGCCCGTCTGCTCGGATCTGCCGCACTCGCCCCCACCGCACTCACAACCATCGCCACACCGGCCTCCGGCGAAGTCGCTCCCTCCGCACCTGCTGCGCGAGCCTTTCCAAAAGGCTTCCTCTGGGGATCCGCTACAGCGTCCTATCAAGTGGAAGGTGCCGTCAACGAAGACGGCCGTGGCCCCTCGATCTGGGACACCTTCTCCCACATCCCGGGCAAGATCAAAAACGGAGACACCGGCGACGTCGCCAACGACCACTACCATCGCTACAAAGAAGACGTGCAGCTGATGAAGGCGCTCGGCCTCAAGACCTACCGCTTCTCGGTCGCATGGCCACGCGTCTTCCCTCAGGGCACAGGCACACCCAATCCCAAAGGCCTCGACTTCTACCATCGCCTCGTCGATGAGCTGCTCGCAGCCGACATCCAACCCTACTGCACGCTCTACCACTGGGATCTCCCGCAGGCGCTCGAAGACAAGGGCGGCTGGCAGTCGCGCGACACCTCCGAGGCTTTCGCCAACTACGCAGGCTACGTCGCCGAGCATCTCTCCGACCGCGTCAAGCACTTTATGACGCTCAACGAGATGAGCTCCTTCGTCAGCGGATACGCCTCGCCTCGCCATGCCCCAGGCCTCACGCTTCCACCCGCTGGCGTCAACCAGGTTCGTCATCACGCGGTGCTTGCCCATGGCCTCGGAGTGCAAGCCATCCGCGCCCATGCAAAGTCCGGCACCAAAGTAGGTCTCGCCGAGAACGCCAGCGCCTGCGTCCCCATCATCGAAACGCCAGAGCACATCGCCGCTGCAGCCAAAGCCATGCGCGAGGTTAACGCCGGTTATCTCACCGTCATCATGGAGGGCCGCTACACCGACGCCTACCTCGCACACGCCGGAGCCGACGCGCCGAAGTTTACCGACGCCGACATGAAGGCCATCGGCACACCGGTCGACTTCGTCGGTCTCAACATCTACACCCCCACCTACGTCCGTGCCGACGACTCCCCGGCCGGCTTCGCTCGCATCCCCTCGCCCGAATCCTACCCGCACATGATGAGCCCCTGGCTGCACGTCGGTCCCGAGGCGCTCTACTGGGGACCGAAGCTCGCCGCGCAGCTCTGGAACATCAAGGAGATCTACATCACCGAAAACGGCGCCTCTTCGACCGACGTCCTCACACCGGACGGTCATGTGTACGACTCCGATCGCGTCATGTATCTCCGCAACTACCTCACGCAGCTTCACCGCGCCGTGTCAGAGGGCGTTCCCGTCCGCGGCTACTTCCTCTGGAGCCTGATGGACAACTTCGAGTGGGCCGACGGCTACGCCTACCGCTTCGGCATCCACTACGTCGACTTCGCTACCCAGAAGCGCACACCCAAAACTAGCGCGCACTTCTACCGCGAGGTCATCGCCCGCAACGGCCTTGCTTAAAGAACTCTTGACGGGCAACCGGACGATCATCTCCGGATTGCCCGCAGTTGGGCCTCAGTGCGAGCGTCAGTATCTCCTGCCCCGCAGCTGTCGAAGCCCTGGCTGAGTGCGTTGGCGATTTAGCACCAACTGGGACAACGGAGTGATAACTTCTGGATCGCGGACAATCCACTGGGAACGCAGAAAGGGTCTCGATATTAGATTGTCGGTGGCCAATCCCCAAATCGCAGGCACGTGTTGGGGAAATTCCGAATGCGTCCTTAAGAACGGCCCTGCCAGGACGAAACAAACGTGTATCGTTTCTCTGAAGTTGCTACACGACCGGGTTGGTTTTCCGGGCTGCGGTTGACGGGATAGCTATAAGGGGAAAATTCACCTTCGCTATCTCAGCGTGTACTACCATCAAGGATGGACGATGACGGGAAATCGCCCGTTAACCATGAACATCGCAATGACGGATTGACCAAAGAATCGCTTCAAACTCCAGGAGGTGCTTCGTGATCCGATCTCTGAACTCGTTTCTCCTTTGCGCTGTGCTGGTTCTGCCGTCATATGCCTCTGGGCAATCGGCGACAGGAAAATCACCAGAAAGCCTCCCTGGTTCATCCTGGCCGCAGGTCGCGTCGCTCGAAAAGTCAGGCTGGTCAAAACAGAAGCTTCTCGCCGCGCGTCAATTCGCCGAGACCGATTCGATCCACACCTCCGCGGTCATGATTGTTCAGGGCGGAGAGGTTGTCGATCAGTGGGGAGACTTCGACAAAAAGATTGACTGCTATTCCATCCGAAAGAGCCTACTGAGCGCTCTTTATGGAATTTACTCGGCTGAAGGCGTCATTGACGTCAATCAGACCCTTGAACAGCTCGGCATCGACGATTCTCCCGATCCGCTAACTAAAGAAGAAAAGCAGGCGCGCGTCGTGGATCTGCTGCGCGCACGTTCGGGTGTGTACCACCTCGTCGATTTTGAAACTGCGTCCATGCAGAAGAGCCGGCCGGCCCGCGGGAGTCACGCGCCAGGAACGTTCTGGTATTACAACAACTGGGATTTTAATGTCCTAGGCACGATCTTTGAAAAAAAGACTGGCTTGAAGATTGGCCAGGCCTTTTATGAGCGCATCGCCAAGCCCATCGGCATGCAGGACTTTCGACCAGACGACGTCTTCTATTTTGGTGGACCACTTTCCATCCATCCCGCTTATCATTTTGAGATTACTGCGCGCGATATGGCGCGTTTCGGCTTGCTCTATCTCCGTCATGGTCGATGGAACGGAAAACAGATCGTGCCAGAAGCTTGGATCGAAAAAAGCAGTCACGCCAATGAGATGGTGAAGTCCGATGGCGCGGATCACGGCGGTTATGAGTATCTCTGGTGGGTGGATTACGGCGGTGTTCACTTCCCGGAAGTCTCGCTTCCCGGAATCTATTCCGCGCGGGGCAACGGGGCTCATTACATTTTCATCATTCCGACCCTGGACATGGTCATCGTGCATCGCACGGACAACGATCCTCCGGTCAAGGATGCCAAGACCATTACGGAAATTGCGAACCGAGCGTCGCCAGCTAGCGAGAACCGGGCACAATTCGGTCATCTGGTGAAGTTGATCCTTGACGCGCAAACCGGCCATTAATCGTCGTCGGATCGGATCAACCAATTTGATCCGGTCCGGAATGTCGGTTCACATCCACCAAATACCCGGTGCGGATTTCAGTCGACGCATTCAGGCCGAGTCACTCATTGAGTTGCAAGAATCCCCGCTTACCTCAAAATTCACCTGTCCATCCACACCATTTGCGCTATCCTCATGCTCATCGGGAGGTCACTCATGCGCTGCTTCCGTTCCGGCCACGCTGTCGTCAGTCTTCTTCTCGCGATCCCCGCCCACGCACAAAACCAGCAGCAGATGCCCCGCGACTATCGCGGAGTCCAGGTTTTCGTTCCCGGCATCTTTGTCACACCCGTCCCCAACGCCCCGTTCAGCGCCACCATCGACATCCTCTCGCACGAGAACCTCCCCGACGGCTCCGTGAACACCCGCACCACCTCCGCCCATATCGCCCGCTCCTCCTCGGGACGCATCTACAACGAGCGTCGCCAGCTCGTCCCCACCAACCTCAAGGGCGAACCTCAGCTCCTCTCCGCTCACATCTACGACCCATCAAGCCGCCTCAGCATCTTCTATAACCCCTACGAGCGCCTCGCCCGAGAGACCATCCTCGCTCAGCCTCCCGCAGCCCCGACAAACGCCGTACCCTCCCGCACTCCGGTCAACGATCCCTACTTCAAGCAGGAAGACATCGGCACCCAGCCCCTCGGCGGCCTCACGCTCACCGGCATTCGCAAGTCCCACACTATCCCCGCCACCATGAGTGGCACCGGCCACGACATCGTCATCGTCGATGAGTACTGGTACTCGCCCGATCTCTCCATCTACATGATCATCAAACACAACGACCCTCGCACCGGCGAGCAGATCGTAGCCGTTAGCAACGTAGTACGCCACGAACCTGACGCCTCCGTCTTCGCCGTTCCTCCCACCTACAAGGTCGTCGACGAAACTCCACCCGCCGAATAGCCTTCCAAGCGCAAGCCAGACACTTTTTACGCCCAATCCACGCTGTCAAGCCCCATTCGACCCTATCTAGCTCATAAAAAAGAAGATCCGCGTGGCGCATTAGTTCTACCCCAACAGCTATCCTGAAAGAGGGTGAAAAGCGCCGGGATAAATCCCGAGACTTTCTCGCAAACAAAAAGTTAGCCTCCGAAGGCATACAACCCAAGCAGAATGAATAGTTTGCAACGGCGCTCTCAATAAAATTAGGACTTTGGCTCCTCGGCGCAAGTCCATGTACACGCTTAACCCGAAAAGAATGAAGACTTTGACATCAAAACGCAGGGTGGGAGATACCGGCAGATCGCGCAGGAAGCAGGCAAAAGTTGGTACACTATAAGACTGTGACCAATCAGGCAACCATCGAAGCCGAACCCCTCCAGGCTGCTGCGCCTCGCCCCAAGGTAGGCTTCGTCTCCCTCGGCTGCCCCAAAAACCTCGTCGACTCCGAGGTCATGATGGGCCTCCTCCACCACAATGGAGCTGAGCTCACTCCGCGCGCCGAAGACGCCGAGATCATCGTCATCAACACCTGCAGCTTCATCGACTCGGCCAAGCAGGAGTCAGTCAACACCATCCTCGAGATGGTCCAGCACAAGCGTCAGTTCGGCGGCAAGGCCCAGCGCATCGTCGTCGCCGGCTGCCTCGTCGAGCGCTACCGCGACGAGATCCAGAAGAACATTCCCGAGGTAGACGCCGTCGTCGGCACCGGCGAGCTCGAAGCCATCCTCGCCGCAGCAGGCCTCACCCCAAGCGGCCACGCGAACAATAACTCTCCCTTCAATATCCTCCCGCAGGGCACACCCGAGGCGACGATCCACACCCACGCCATCAGCATGTCCCAGACCGACGGCGAGGTCGCGCAACTCGAAGCGACCAGCATGCAGCAGGCAGGACAGAATCTGATCGACCGCGCCCCCAGCGCCGTCTCGCAGCACTCCCGCCCACTCGCCGACCCTGAACACGACCGCGAGATCGCCCCCCAGCTCCGCATCGTCCAGTCTCTCGCCGAAACCGGCACCACCCACGGCGACGAGCCTCTGAACCACGCCGGCGACCACATCGCGCACCTGCCCGTTGGAATCGACCCCGGCAACACCAGCCGCCCCGAAGGCGACCTCCGTCAGCAGCAGGGGCGCTTCTCCCGCGAGTCATGGGGCGGAGCCGCCGCAGCCCTCCCCGAGTACCTCTACAACGACGCCACCCCACGCATCCTCACCACCCCCCGCGCGTCCGCCTACATCAAGATCGCCGAAGGCTGCGACCATCCCTGCAGCTTCTGCATCATCCCGCAGCTTCGCGGCAAGTTCCGTTCGCGCCGCATGTCGTCGATCATCGCCGAGGCCGAAAACCTCATCAAGCAAGGCGTCCGCGAGATCACACTCATCGGCCAGGATACCACCTGCTACGGCGAAGACCTCGGCTTCACCGACGGCCTCGCAACACTTCTCGACGCCCTCGCCGTACTCCCCGGCCTCCGCTGGCTGCGCTTCCTCTACACCTATCCGAACAAGGTCACGACGCGCCTGCTCGAGACGATGGCCACGCACGACACCATCTCAAAGTATCTCGATGTGCCCCTCCAGCACGCGAGCGCCAGCGTACTCAAGACGATGAAGCGCGGCGGCAACGCGCAGATCTTCCTTGACCTCATCGCCAAGGCCCGCCGCATCGTCCCCGGCATCGTCATCCGTACCAGCTTCATCGTCGGCTTCCCCGGCGAAACCGAGGCTGACTACAAAGAGCTCGAAGCCTTCATCACCGCCGCGAAGATCGACTGGCTTGGCGTCTTCACCTACTCCGACGAAGAGGGCGCCGCAGCGTTCAACCTCGCCGACGACACCAAAGTCCCGAACCGTACCATCCAGGCCCGCCGCCGCAAGCTGATGAAGCTCCAGCAGAAGATCAGCACCAAATCCAAAGCCGAATGGGTAGGCCGCGAGATCGACCTCCTCGTCGAAGGCGAATCCGAAGAGACCGAACTCCTCTGGGAGGGCCGCACCTCGCTCCACGCCCCCGAGATCGACGGCAAGGTCTTCATCAACGACTTCGGCCCGCACGAAACCCTCGTCCCCGGCACCTTCTACCGCGCCGAGATCACCGAGTCCCACGACTACGACGTAGTCGCCCGCATCCTCGAATAGATTCTTCGCGCAGTGATCTGGACGTCTAACTCACCAGTCGAAGCTCACTCATCGACCCGCCACCACCTCAAGCAGCAGATGATCTCCATCCCGAATCACGGCGCGTCCCTTAGCATCGGTGATCGTAATCAATCCCCCAGACGAAGACAGCTGAGCCCCCTGATCGAATCCGTAAAGTCCTTCAGCAGTCGTCGAAAACACGCCCATCGCGCGCGGCACCAACGCGCCATTGGCTCCCTCCAGCTTCGCCGGCAGACTGTAGACACCGTAGTAGTCCGCACTCCCCACCGTTCGCGTCCCGCTGCCGACCACAGGCCCCACCCAGCCCGACCGCGCAACCTCGTCGCCCCCAACCTGCCTCGTTGTCCAGCTCGCCGGATTCGAATTTCCGCGGTCCGTACTTCCCGTCGCCGGCAGAAACGTATCGTCCACAACCATCAGGTTCGCAATCGCAACCGCCCGCGTCATCAAAGGAACCGTCCTGCCTCCATAGCTCAGTTGCGTAAACCGGATCGTCAGCGTCGACGGATGCAGCGCCGATCCATCTCCGGCGTCCGACGCAACCACCTCTCCACGCACCACGGCTCCCCGCTTCAGATAGGCCGTCTCCGAGACCGGCACACGCTGCGTCGTCTTCACCTGAAAGGCGGTTCCAGGCCTCGTCTTTCCGGCGCGAAGCGTTCGCCCCATGGCGACGGGCAACGTAATGCCTCCCGGCAGCGGCTGCAACTCCGTAATGGCTTGACCATGAGTTTCAGCCTCTGCTGCTCTCCCCCCGAAGGCCTGAAACATCAGCAAGAAACCGAAGCACCATACGCCCAACTTCATCTTGTGAACGCTACGAACCCAGCGCATAAAGACCTCTACCCTTTTTAGACGTATCTCCAGGCTCAACTCCCCACACTTCGCCACGTCTTCTTGCAGACCAAAAGTATTAAACTAATTCTGTTATGTCGAAAGCCGCCAACCCGAAACTCAAAACCCTCCGTTGCCCCACCTGCCGTAACATCGTCCTTGCTACAGGCGAAGACTTCCCCTTCTGCTCCGATCGCTGCCGCCGCATCGATCTCGGCAAATGGGCCAGCGGCGACTACAAGATCTCCACGCCCATCCAGGATCCCGATCTGCTCGAAGAGCTGGCCCGTTCCAACAAGCACAATCGCCAGAACGACGACGACGTGAACTAGTGGCGAACTCCAACATCCAGACTCATCCTCCGTCCGAAACAAAGACCCTCTGGGCGTGGGCTGTCGGCACCTTCTTCGGAGCAGGCCTGCTGAAGCCCGGCCCCGGCACTTATGGCAGCATCTCAGCAGTCCTCCTCTGGTACGCCGCTGCCCACATCCTCCACCCGGCTCCAATCGCACTCGCAGTCGGCACCACCATTGCCGCGACTCTCGCCACGCTCGTCGGTATCCCCGCAGCAACCATCGTCGCCAACGAATCAGGCCGCGAAGATCCCGGCCACGTCGTCATCGACGAGGTCGCCGGCCAGCTTATCGCCCTCATCGCCATCCCAGCCGACTGGCAACACGCCGCGCTCTCACTCCTTCTCTTCCGCTTCTTCGACATCCTCAAACCCCCTCCAATCCGCCAACTCGAACGCCTCCACGGCGGTACCGGCATCATGCTCGATGACGTAGGCGCTGGCCTCTTCGCGCTAGCCGTCGCGCAACTCATCCACCTGCGCTTCTAACTTCCATCTCGCCAGGCCCTAGTTGCGCTCGCCCCCGCAGCCGTCTACGCTAGCTTTCAGGCCCATGACCACACTCCGTTCGCTCCTGACATCCGATAAGCCCGATGCACCCCCGCCGCATCTCGACCGCGTCACGCCACTCGCAGCGATGCCCGGCGGCGAGATCGACGTCCACGGCGCGCACCTCGAGCCCCACGGCGCCCTGTTGCCCCGCGCGACCATCGGCGACATCTCCGCTCCACTCCTGCTCAGCCGCCCCACCCGCGCCACCATTCGCATTCCCGAAGGAACCATCACCGGCGACCTCATCCTGCACCACGGCAGCCACGCCAGCAACCCGCTCCACGTTCGCATCGCGGTGCCCATGGCGGAAAATCTTCACCCCGTCGCCAACCCGGCGGTCGATGCCGAAGGCAACGTCTATGCCACGGTCTCGGGCTCCCGCGGCCAGGCCGTTCCGGTTTCGATCTTCCAAATTCAACGCGACTTCCAGATCCGCCCCTTCGTCCGCGACGTGATGAACGTCACCGGTCTCGCCTTCGGTCCCGATGGCTACCTCTACGCCAGCTCTCGTGCCGAAGGCACCGTCTACCGCATCTCCCCCGACGGAGCCACCTCCACCTACGCCGAAGGCATGGGCATCGCCACCGGCATCGCCTTCGACCGCGACGGCAACCTCTACGTCGGCGACCGCTCAGGCACCATCTTCAAGATCAGCCGCGGGAACATCGACGGCACCAGCGGCGAGATCTTCGTCTACGCCACGCTCGAGCCCAGCATCGCCGCCTACCACCTCGCCTTCAACGACGCCGGCACGCTCTTCGTCACTGGCCCCACGACCTCTTCGAACCAGGTCATCCACGCCATAGACCGCGACGGCAACGCGACTGTCTTCTATCAGGGTCTCGGTCGCGCCCAGGGCATGGCCTTCGACGTTGACGACAACCTCTACGTGGCCGCCAGCCTCCACGGCCAGCGCGGCATCATTCGCATCGACCGTCACCATCAGGCCTCTCTCGTCGTCTCCGGCAACAACCTCGTAGGCCTCGCCTTCCTCGAAGACGGGAACGCCACCCTCGCCACGCGCGACGCGCTCTACCACGTTGCGGTGGACATCGAAGGCCGCAGGCTCATCTAGCCTGTCCTCAGGTCGTTACGGCTATAAAACTTTCGCTTCCGTTATTGAGTATGTTGTAACGTCACCATCGATTCTGTCGCCAGATCGACTCCGCATCAGTAAAATCAAGAAGCGCCAGGAATCCTCTACTCTGGACACGATCTGGATGTGCAGCGCACGCGTGAGGACAATACTTTGGAATCGCGGCTTTACAACAGACTTTTGTTTCGACTCCTCGCTTTACCCGTTGCAGCACTTGCCTTTCTCGCTTTGATCCTTGGATACGGTCTCCAACGTGTCGAAGAAAGCGCAAAGGCCATCGACCGGGCCGACGTGGTCATCCTCCACGGCAACCGGCTAACCAAACTGATCCTCGATGAAGAGACCGGCCTGCGCGGATTTCTACTGACACGCAATCCGGTCTTCCTGCAGCCTCTGCACTCAGCAGATCTACAGATCGAACCCGAGTTCGACACCCTCTTTACACTGATTCAACGTCCCGATCAGCTCGCCCGGCTGCATCGTATTCAGGCCTCCCACAAGCAATGGGAGCTAGAGGCTTACCACGAGATCGATGCCTTCCCCCAGGATGAGTCCACGCTTGAGCAACATATGCTCCAGCGCAAGCAGGATATGGACGATCTGCGCGTCCAGATAGATGAGTTCCTGAATATTTTCATCGGCCGCCGCGCCCAGCGCTCTGCGGAAGATATTCTCGTCAACCGAAACGCAAGGATTCTGCTCCTCTTCGCCGTCGCACTCATCGCGGGTCTTCTTGTCTGGGAGACGCGAAGAATCTTCCGCGTCCTCACCGCCGCCTATAACCAGCAGATCAAAGAGATCAAGCAACGCGTCGACGAATCCTATGCGCGCGAGCAGTGGCTGAACACCACCATCCGAAGTATCGGGGATGCCGTCATAGCCTGCGACACCGAGGGCACCATCGTCTTCATGAACCGTGTCGCTGAAGAACTCACTGGCTGGCAGGAACAAGAGGCCCACGGGATCTCGCTGCACAGGGTCTTTCCTATCTTCAATGAAGACACTCGCGCCGCCGTTGAAAATCCAGTCGACAAGGTACGCCGCCTCGGCACGATCGTTGGCCTTGCCAACCACACCTTTCTCGTCTCCAAAGACGGCAGCGAGATCTGCATCGACGACAGCGGGGCGCCTATCTGCGACAGCTCCGGAAAGATGATCGGCATCGTCCTCGTCTTCCGCGACATCACCGAGCGGCGCATGTCCGAGGGCGCTCTCATGCGTGCCGAAAAGCTCGCCGCCGCCGGTCGCCTTGCCGCCTCGGTCGCACACGAGGTCAACAATCCCCTCGAAGGCCTCACCAATCTCGTCTACATCGCTCGCCGCTCCGACGAACTCGACGAGATCCGCCACCTTCTTTCGCAGGCCGAGAGCGAACTTGGCCGCATCGCCCACATCACCCGCCAGTCCCTGGGCTTCTATCGCGAGACCGCTATCGCCGCGCACTTCAAGCCGGCCACCGTCGTCCACGAGGTCAGCGACTTCTACACCGCCCGGGCGGCAACTCTCGGCGTGGCCCTCGTCGTCAACACCACCACGGAGCGTGAGGTTCTCGGCACCGCCGGGGAGCTGCGCCAGGTCCTCTCCAACCTCCTGGCCAACGGCCTCGACGCATGCTCCAGGGGAGACACGATCCGCCTCGAAGCAAACTCCGCCACCGACCCGCGCGATTCCACGCGCCAGGGCGTTCGCATCACCATCGCGGACACGGGACAAGGCATCCCTCCCGAGCATCTCGACAGCGTCTTCGAACCCTTCTTCACGACGAAAAAAGATACCGGCACCGGCCTCGGCCTTTGGGTCTCGCGCGAACTCGTCGAAAAGCACGGCGGCAGTCTCCGCGTCCGCTCCCGCACCGTCACTCCAGGATGCGGCACCGTCTTCTCCATCTTCCTGCCGCTCCAGGGAGGCCCGCACTCAGCCGCCCAACTCAACGGACACCAGCCACAAAACGACCTAGCCGTAAATTAGCCGCGAGCTAAATTGCTCGCGGCCTCAGGCCCCTGTGCGTCATCTTATGCATAAGGGGGGTCTCCTGATGCCGAACAACACCGAACACGCCTCACCCGCCGACACCGCTGTCTTCAACATCCAAAAAATCGCCGCAAGCTTTCCAGACAGTGCCGACACCATGCTGATCGACACTCGTCTCACCGACGAGCCTCACGCCAGCTCCCGCGTCTTTCGCGTCTACCGTCCAGTCGCGGCCCACTATCACGCAACCTGCGACGAATATCTCTCCGTTCTCTCCGGCCGCGCAAAGTTCTTCCTCGGCGAAGCCCCGCCCTTCGAAGTCGGCCCAGGCCAGCTCATCTTCTTCAAACAGGGCACCATTCACGGCACACCGGAGATTCTCGAAGAGCCATTCGTCGTCCTCGCCGTTGACACTCCGCGCCGCGACCCCAGCGACGTTCACTTCGTAAACCCCACCGACGGAACGGCCGAAAGCTTCATCGAGAGCAAGCATCTGTATTGAAGCTCAACAAAACTCACGCACAACCCATATCATCAATGACAGAGCCACCGACACGGCCTGGAAAGCCCACCACCACTCATGATCGCTGAAATCATCGCTGCTGGCTCCGAGATGCTCACGCCCTACCGTCAGGACACCAACTCCCTCTACCTCACCGACGGCCTCAACGACCTCGGCGTACAAGTCGCCTTCAAGACCATCGTCGGCGACAACCTCTCCCACCTCACCAGCGCCGCCTCCATCGCCATCGCCCGCGCCGACATCGTCATCTTCTCCGGCGGCCTCGGCCCCACCGAAGACGATCTCACCCGCGAAGCCGCCGCCGCCGCACTCAACATCGAGCTACGCTCCGACCCCGCCATCCTTACCCAGCTCTACAAGCGATTCGCCGCACGCCAGATGGTCATGCCGCCCAACAACGCCAAACAGGCCGACGTGCTCGACCGCGCCATCATCCTCGATAACCCCAACGGCAGCGCCCCCGGCCAGTTCCTCGACACCACCGTCCTCGACGCCTCCAACCAGCCCATCCGCAAGATCGTCATCCTCCTCCCCGGCCCGCCCAGAGAGCTGAAGCCCCTCTTCGACACCCAGGTCAAACCCCGCCTCGCTGCCGCTCTCCCCCCGCGCCACCTCGCCAAGCGCCTCCTTCGCATGGCCCTCATCCCCGAATCGCACGTCGACGCCAGAACCTCACCCATCTACACTCAATACTCCGACGTCGAGACCACCATCCTCGCCGGCTCAGGCGAGATCCAGCTCCACTTCCTCTGCGCCAAGCCCACCCTCGCCGAAGCCCAGCGCCGCGTCGACGACCTCGTCGAAAAGATCGAAGCCGAGATGGAAGACTCCATCTTCTCCTCGCACGGCGAATCCCTCGAAGAGGTCGTGCTCCTCAACCTCGGCCTCCGCGATCTCACCCTGGCCACCGCAGAAAGCTGCACCGGTGGCCTCCTCGCAGAGCGCCTCACCGCGATCCCCGGCAGCTCGCGTTACTTTCTCGGCGGCGCAGTGGTCTACAGCGACGCGCTCAAAACCACCTTCGCCGACGTCCCCACCGAACTCGTCGCAACCAAAGGCCCCGTCTCATCCGAGGTAGCGCGCGCCCTGGCCGAAGGCATCCGCACCCGCACCGGAGCCTCGCTCGGCATCTCCATCACCGGTATCGCCGGCCCCGGCCCCGGAGCTCCCGGCCCAGACGCCGACAAACCCATCGGCCTCGTCTACATCGCACTCGCCAGCGCACAAACCACCCAGGTCAAGGAACTCAACCTCCGCGGAGACCGCGAGATGATCCGCTGGTGGGCCAGCCAGCACGCCCTCGAACTGATCCGCCATCACATCCTCTAGCCTGCACTCCACCCCCGCCGCACTCACACTCGAGCCCGCACACGCACACGCACGCCGTAAGACCATCCTCCTCCGCACTTGGTAGACTCATTCGGACGACAATGAACCCCTGGCTCCTCTCCATTCCGCTCGCGTATCTTCTTGGGTCTATCCCGTTCGGCTATCTGCTCGTAAAAACCTTTCGCCACGAAGACATTCGCGCCACCGGCAGCGGCAACATCGGTGCCACCAACGTAGCTCGCAGCGGAGCCAAGGGCCTCGGCATCGCCACGCTCCTGCTCGATATCGGCAAGTCCTTCCTCGCTGTCAAAATCGCCCAGCATATCGCACCTGGCAACTACGACCTTGCCGTCACAACCGCCGTCGCCGCCATCCTGGGACACGTCTTCCCCATCTGGCTCGGCTTCCGCGGCGGCAAAGGCGTCGCCAGCGCCCTCGGTGTCATGCTGGCCCTCAGTCTGGCCGCAGCAGCCTGCACCTTCGGCATCTTTCTGGTCATCGTCCTCCTCACCCGCTACGTCTCTCTCGCTTCGATGATCGGTTCAGCCACCTTCCCTCTCTTCGGCCTCTACTTCCTTCCTCAGCGAACCCCCATTGTCATCGCCGGGCTGGTCTTCATTCCGCTCCTCGTCATCGTCAAGCACCATCAAAACATTGGCCGCCTCCTCGCTGGCACCGAGAGCCGCTTCGGCAAGAAAAAGGCGGTAGCATGAGCCGAATCGCCGTCCTGGGAGCTGGTGCCTGGGGCACCGCCCTCGCCCTCTCCCTCGCCCGTCGCGGCGGGCACCAGCTCTTCCTCTGGTCTCACTCCCCCGCCCTCGCCGATCAGCTCAGCGAAGCCGGCGAAAACCTGCCCTACCTTCCCGGCTTCACCCTGCCCGTCGATATCCACGTCACCTCCGACCTCCCGCGCGCCATCTTCGAAGCCGACATCCTCCTCTGTGTCACCCCCTCGCAACACCTGCGCGGAGTTCTCACGCACATCGCCCCTCTGCTCACCCGCGACCAGATCATTCTCAGCGCCAGCAAGGGCATCGAAGAAACCAGCTATCTCCGCATGTCACAGGTCGTCGCCTCCGTTACACGCAATCCCTTCGCCGTCCTCAGTGGTCCCTCCTTCGCGCAGGAGGTCGCAGCCGGCATGCCCACCGCAGTCGTCGTCGCCTCCGAGGTTCCGAACGTAGCTCAGACCATCCAGCGCGACTTCACCTCTTCAAGCCTGCGCGTCTACACCAACGAAGACGTACCCGGTGTCGAACTCGGCGGCTCTCTCAAAAACGTTATCGCCCTCGCCGCAGGCGTTGCCAACGGCCTCAACCTCGGCCACAACTCCTCCGCGGCCCTCATCACCCGTGGCATCGCCGAGATGACCCGCCTCGCCGTAGCCTGCGGTGGCCGCCGTCAAACCCTCGCAGGCCTCTCCGGCGCAGGCGATCTCATCCTCACCTGTACCGGTTCTCTCTCCCGCAACCGTGCCGTCGGCGTAGAACTCGGCCGTGGCCGCCAGCTTCCCGACATCATCGCCGGCCTCAACGGCAAAGTAGCCGAAGGCATACGCAGCACCGCCGCCGCCCTCGGCCTCGCCGCCCGCTACGCCGTCGAGATGCCTATCACCCAGCAGGTGGACGCAATCCTCCACCAAAACAAAAGCCCCAAAGAAGCCATTCGCGAACTCATGGCACGCCCCGGCCGCGACGAATAGCCTCTACAGATGGGTAAGCCTTATCTCTTCTTCCGACCAACGGGAGGACCAAAGATATCAGCCCCGCCGAGACAAGGTACACAAGTCACGAAGTGACCGCGCCACGCGCAGTGGGCCCGTCCGGCAGGACGCCCCCGTAGCTGGCACGCAGATCGTTTTGCGCCTAAGCTGGTACGCATGCATGATCACGAGCACGGACACATCCCTCCGCCAGACCTGCCCCAACACAAAACCTACATGGGATTCCGTCCCCACATCTTCATCGGCGGCCTCGTCCTTATCGCAATCCTCTTCCTCTACCTCCTCCTCCTCGTGCGCCCTTCAGTCTGGCCATCCGCGGCTCACCCTGCGCCCGCTCCGGCATCCACCCCCGCTCCAAACTAACCTTCACCGTGTCGCATCGAATCGCCTCAGTTATGCAAATCCAACGGAGAGCTCACGCATCCAACTTCCAATCCAAGGACCCGCACCCAACCTCGCAGGTCACGCCAGCTGGCCCATCGATGAGCCCGGCCGACGCAATCAGACTAAGCTGAGACACACTGTGGTCCGGAACACGGTGTCTCGAAAACTACAAGGACGAGTATGAAGATTCTGATCGTAGGTGCTGGAGCAGTCGGCGGTTACTTCGGAGCACGTCTCATTCAGGCAGGCCGGGACGTCACCTTTCTCGTTCGTCCCGCTCGAGCGCAGCAGCTTCAACGCGATGGACTCCGCATCGTGAGTCCTCACGGCGACGCCATTCTCAAGCCAAAGACTGCCACCAGCACCGAGATCACCAGCCCCTACGACGTCGTCTTTCTCAGCGTCAAGGCCCAGGCCCTCGACCAGGCGATCAAAGATATGACCCCCGCCGTCGGCCCCGACACAATGATCTATCCCGTGCTCAACGGTATGCGCCACATGGACTCGCTCGTGCATAGCTTCGGCAAGCAACCCGTCCTCGGCGGTGTCTGCCTTGTCTCCACCGACCTCGATGAGCAAGGCCGCATCGTGCAACTCACCCCCCTGGACAAGATCATTTACGGGGAGCGCAGTGGGGAGATCACTACTCGCATTCGCTCCCTCGACGAAACCCTGCGCAACGCCGGCTTCGAAACTCAACTCTCCACCAACATCACTCAGGCAATGTGGGACAAGTGGGTGACTATCGCCTCCTTCGGTCTCATCACTTGTCTGCTGGGTGGTCCCGTTGGCGAAATTAACGCGGTCTCCGACGGCAAACAGACCGCCCTCCAGGCCATAGACGAATGCGCCGCAATCGCGAAGGTGTGCGGCTTCCCTACCCCGCAGCCTCACCTCGAATATGTCCGCCAACTAGCCACCGACAAAGACTCAAAGTTCACCTCGTCGATGTACCGCGACCTGCAAAAAGGCGCTCCAGTGGAAGTCGACACCATCCTCGGCGACCTGCTCGACCACGGCCACGCCCACCACATCGAAGCCCCTCTGCTCCAGGCCTGTTGCGTTCACCTCCGCGTCTATCAGAACTCGATAAATTCAAAAAATCATTAGCACTCGCCTGCACCCACTCGCCTTCGCGCTTTTTCAGGCTGTCTCCGGTCCGACGTAGACGTTAATTTCTAAGACCGGTACTCTCTGGGACTCGTCATCTCGACCGAAGTCGCGCAGTCTCATCGCGCGACGCAGTGGATTGCGGCCACATCTCTCAGTTGCAGCGAACCGATGAATTCTGCGGTATCCGTCAAGATCCCTGTATTTTCGTCTTTGCCTCCGCAATGCTTATCCTCGCCATCAGCGCGAGAACCCTCACATTCCAAACACCATCTCCTCGATCCGCGGTGGCCGCTGATCGAAGTCGCTGAATCGAATCCATTGCGGACGAACGACGAAGTACACCAACCCCGGCCAGTTCTGACGATCCACTCCATCCGGCCACGCCGAGAAGTAGATATTCTTGTACTGCGTCAGTTCCTCCCCCACCGGCAGAAACGCCTCACCTTCCAACTGCACCGTCCTCTCTCCCTCCCACCCCACCACCAGGGAGGCCTTTGGATTCGAGGTAAGGTTCCGGTATTTGCGCGTGATGTTGAGAGTGTCGAAGACGATCTCAAGATCTTCCGTCACCGCAATCCCGACAAGGGCAGACTGCGGCACACCCTCCCCCGAGATGCTTCCCAACACCCCCAGCGTATGCGCAGCCAGGAACTCGTAAAGCTCCGCCTTCGTCATAATCGTCAACGATTCATCATCATCAACGATAAGCCTGCCACCGCGAAAGTCAACGATCCAAGGAGCACGAAAGACCCGCCATCGGGCCATATCTCCAACATTGCTAAACTAGCAAGAGCATGGCTTTTTCCCTCTTCGGCAAACGCGACAAACCCGACCAGCAACCCGACCAGCCCACCGCAGTAGCTCCCGAACCGCAGGAGCCGAAGCGCGGACTCTTCGACCGCATGAAGCAGGCGGTCACCCGCACCCGTGAGTCCTTCTCCGAGTCGATTAGCTCCGTCATCGCCCTCACCCGCGAGGTCGACGAGACCACCCTGGTCAACCTCGAGCCTCTCCTGCTCGCCGCCGACCTCGGCGCCCCCACCACCGCCCTCGTCATGGAGAACCTCCGCCAGCGCGCCCTCCGCGTCGGCATCCAGGGTGGCGATGACCTCAAGCGCCTACTCAAGGCCGAACTAAAGCAGGTCCTCGACAACGTAGCCCGTCCCATCACCCACCCCGCGACGCCCCCCGAGGTCATCATGATGGTCGGGGTTAACGGCACCGGAAAGACCACCACCACCGGCAAGCTCGCCGCGCACTTCACCGCACAAGGCCGCACCGTTCTGCTCTGCGCCGCCGACACCTTCCGCGCCGCCGCCATCGAACAACTCGAAGTTTGGGCCCAGCGCTCTGACGTTCAGATCATCAAGACCAAGCAAGGCGGCGACCCATCAGCGGCCCTCTACGACGCCTGCGTCGCCGCCAAAGCCCGCAACACCCAGGTCCTCATCGTCGACACCGCCGGCCGCCTCCACACCAAGACCGACCTCATGAAGGAGCTCGACAAGATGCGCCGCACGGCAGAAAAGCTGGTGCCCGGCGCTCCGCACCAGACCCTCCTCGTCATGGACGCCACCACCGGGCAGAACGGTCTCACCCAGGCCCGTCTCTTCACCGAAGCCGCCCACGTCACCGGCATCGTCCTCACCAAGCTCGACGGCACCGCCAAGGGCGGCATCGTACTGGCCATCGCCACCGAACTAAAACTCCCCGTCATCTATGCGGGTATCGGCGAGAAGCTCGAAGACATCATCCCCTTCGACAGCGCCAGCTTCATCGACTCGCTCCTCGACTAAAGCGCTCCCCTCCGACCAACGGGAGGACCAAGCACCTAACCCGCCAAGACCGGTACACAAGTCACGAAGTGACCGCCCTCCGCGCAGGAGGCCCGTCCGGCAGGACACATCAAGCATTCCCGCCGGACAGACCCCAGCCGTCTACTTCTCAGCAGTCAGCTTCAAATCCCGCGAAGACGACCCCACCCGCACTCGCCGCGCATCCGACCGCACCCACTTCTTCTCCGCAACCGACCAGTACTCGAGCGCACGCGGCCACACATGCATCGTCACATCCTTGCTCTCGCCCGGCGCCAGCGTAACGCGATCAAACGCCGCCAGCGTCTTCGGCGCAAACTGCACCCCCTGCGGTTGCTGCTCCGGAGCATCCAGGTACACCTGCGGCACCTCATCCCCCGCAACCGCGCCCGTATTCTTCACCCGAATCGAAACATCCAGCCCGTTATCCGAAGCCTTCGCCACCTTCAGATCCGAGTACTCAAACGTCGTGTATGAAAGCCCGAATCCAAACGGAAACAGCGGCTCGATCTTCTCCTTATCGAACCACCGGTACCCAACATCCACGCCCTCCGAGTACGTCGTCTTCCCATCCACACCCTTAGCCGACCGCTCCGGATGCGCCGGATCATTCGCCGCATAGTCCGTCAGCTGCTTCGCCCACGTAAACGGCAACCGCCCAGCCGGACTAACCTTGCCCAGCAGAACATCTGCCGTAGCCCATCCGCCTTCATCCCCCGTCCACCACATCTGCAGCACGCCCTTTACTTTGCCCAACCACGGCATCGCCACCGGCTGGCTGACGTTCATCACCACAATCGTGTTCGGATTCACAGCCGCAATCTCATCCACGAGCTTGTCCTGCTCTCCTGGCAGTGCGAAGTCCGGCTTGCCTCGCGTCCACACAAACACCACCGCCGTATGCGCCTTCTTCGCTGCATCGATAGCCGCCTTGTGGTTGCTCTCCCGCAGCTCCGGCGTCGTCCAGTTCAACCGAATCTGCTCTGGCTTATTCGAAGTATCGCTACTCGCCATCACCGTAATCGAGTGCGGCCCCGCAGTCAGCTGCACCGCACGCCGAACATTGTCCAGCCCATCGACCGTCGGAAATCCATTATCCTGCGTCGCGTACTGCACATCGCCGTGCACCGTACCCTTCGCCGCGCCCGTCTGCCCCACGCGCTTGCCGTCGATCATCAGCCTTCCACGCGCACCCAGCACCTGCAGGTACATCCAGTACTCCCCCGCGCTCGGCACCGTCAGCGTTCCCTTCCACGTCACGGTTCCACTCGCCGGCAGTGACTTTCCATTGCTGTGCGTAAAATCCAACTGCGCGTCTTCAACCTTGCTTCCTCTGCTATCAATACGCAACAACCCCGGTTTCCCATCATGCGACAGCGCCGCCGCCGGAACCGGCACGCCAGTCATATCGTCATCCACCGCATACGTAATGTTGGCCGTGGGAGCACCCTTCTTCAGCGCCTCCAGCGGACCAATCTGCCGCTCCGTCAACCCCGGACTCCGCTCTCCGAACGTCCCGATCGCCGCAACCTGACCAGCCCCCGGCCCGATCATCGCCAGCGACTGCAAGTCATCATTGCCCAGCGGGAGCGCGTGCTCATTCT
Organism: Tunturibacter gelidoferens; assembly: GCF_040358255.1. Lineage (NCBI taxonomy): Bacteria > Pseudomonadati > Acidobacteriota > Terriglobia > Terriglobales > Acidobacteriaceae > Tunturiibacter > Tunturiibacter gelidiferens. The sequence goes on along the minus strand of NZ_CP132938.1, from coordinate 3,062,544 downwards.
TCAACAACACCGCCGCATCTTCGGCCGTCTTCCGAATCACCGCAGCATTAGCCTCCACATCCTGCGCCGTCACCGTATGCTTCTGCTTGCCATCCAGATAGCCGAACCGATCGATCTCATACAGCACGCGCCGCGCAGCAGCCGTAATCGTAGCCTCGGTCACCGTCCCGTTCTTCAGAGCCTCCCGCATCGTCGTCTTGTCGTTATCGCGCGGGAAACCACCCAGGTCCAGCCCATTCCCCTGCGGCTCCTCCGGAATCGGCCCGCCAAGAATTCCCGCCAGCGCCTCCGGGTCGAGAGGCTTCACCGGCGTAGTGTCAGGCGGAGCCGTCACAAAATAATTATTGATGAACGCCTTGAACGGACTATCCGCCTCCGCCGCGCCAGGCATCTCCATATCCAGCCCTTCGTTCAGAAACAGAACGCTGTGCACGCCGCCCCAGTCCGAGGTCACAAACCCCTTGAACCCCATCTCCTCCTTCAAAATCGTCTTCAGCGTATCGCTATTGCCGCAAGCAAACGGCCCATTGATGCGGTTGTAAGAGCACATTACCGACGACACGCCGGCCCCAATCGCATCCACAAACGGTGCGGCGTAAACCTCGTGCAGCGTCTGCTGGTCGATGAAGATGTTGTAGCCATTCGAGTCGTACCCCACATAGTGCTTCGCCATCGCCATCACGCCCTGCGCCTGTGCTCCGCGAACCTCCGCCGCGCCCATCGCGCCACTCAGCATCGGGTCTTCCCCAAACGTGTTGTAGGCGCGCGCGAACGTGATATCGCGATCGATGTTGATAAACGGCTGCAGCACCACATCGATGCCCAGCGACCGCGCCTCACGCCCAATCACCGCACCGTTCGCCTCGGCATCCTTCGCGCTGAAGGTCGCAGCAACACCCATCGTCGCCGTCTCCGCCTGCCCCGCCACCCGCGTCAACAAACCCGGCGGCCCATCGGCCATGCGCAGCGAAGGAACATGCAGCCGCGGCACTCCAGGCAGATATCCCGCCTGCGCTTGATAAACAGAAGGATCCTCAAGCCCACCGCGGATCAGATTCATCTTCTCTTCCAGCGTCATCTGCTTCAGCAGCCGATCCACCCGCGCCTCATCGGCCTTCTCTGCCGGAACCGCCTGTGCCCACGAGGCAACAGACACAACGCTCAATGCACCCAGACAAAAAGCCACTGCAAGGTACTTGCTCTTCTTCAAAGACATAGCCCGATATTCCTTCTCTTTCTGCCGAAACGGTTCATTCTTCGCCAACGACAAGAGAGCAACGAGAAAGCCCTCCCAGAGATGCCAACTACAGCTTTGCCTGAAGCCAGTCGGGCAGGTTACACAGTGCCTTCCCCATAACACGCTCAGGCTTCAACGCCAAAGCAAACTGTTTTTTCAAGTTCGAGGATTGTAGCCGAAACGGCTCCGCTCTGTTCTAGCCCAAACCAAAACCAACTGAAAATCACAGAAAAACACCCCGTCATTCTGAGCAAAGCCGCTCACGCTTTCTGTGAGCAACACAGTCGAAGAACCCCCCGCATTTCGCCTTCGCTGTCGCCATTTTTGTCGTTGTCGTTGCCTCAGCTGTTGCTATTGCCGTTACTTCTGCTGTGGCCGTTGCCTTAGCTGTTGCCCTTGCCGTTGCCTTAGCAGTTGTCGTTGCTTTTGCTTTTGCTGATGTCTTCGCTGTTGCCGTTACCCGCTCTTGGTCGTCATCCTGAACGAAGTGAAGGATCCCGACACATTTCACCCACCCATACCATTCGAACCTTCCAATCCAAACACTCCACCGTTCCCGCTCCTCCACCCACTAACAGCCTCACCGTGAACAACGCAGCCGAAAAACCGCCGTACTAGCCATTGCCGTTGCACGCCCCTTGGCTGTCATCCTGAACGAAGTGAAGGATCCCAACACATTCCACCCACCCATACCATTCGAACCTTCCAACCCAAACCCTCCATCACCCCGCTTTACCTTCGCCATTGTTGCAAAGCCCGGCCATCAAAATCCTGTCAAGCCCCCTACCCACCAAAACCCGCGCCAGACAAGGAGATTCGCGTGGCGTATCAGTTATGTCCAATCCGCTATACTTGTTTAAGAAAAGAAAAAGGGTTCCGAGTTTCGGAGCCCTTTCTTGATTAAGGAGCTAACCCCTCTGGAAAGACGAATTTAGCCTTAAGCCATTTAGATAGACGATTTAACAGACACCCATTTTTGCAAGTGCATGAAAAGAAGTCACTTCCACGGAGATACCCCCCAGGGGGTACCCCCTGAAGACGGAACAACCCGAAGACCGAATGCAGCCTGCCCAACCAACCCGCGCCGCCCAAGATCAGGCCTTCATGCAGCAAGCGCTCAAGCTCGCCGCAGAGACCATCGTCCTTGCCTCGCCCAACCCGCAGGTAGGCTGCGTCCTCACCCAGATGCCACCCAGCGGAGGCGTCCCGAAGATCATCGGCGAAGGAGCGCATCTCTACGCCAACCGCGACCACGCCGAGATCGTAGCCCTCAAACAAGCTGCCCAGCGCGGCCTCTCCACCGTAGGAGCTACTGCCTACGTCACCCTCGAACCCTGCAGCCATCACGGCCGCACCGGCCCCTGCGCCGACGCCCTCATCGCCGCTGGCGTCAGTCGCTGCGTCGTCGCCACCCAGGACCCCAACCCGCAGGTCAGCGGCGAGGGACTAGCCAAGCTCCGCGCAGCAGGCATCGAGGTCACCGTCGGCCTCCTCCAACAGCACGCCCGCGACCTAAACGATGCCTTCGCCCACTTCATCCAGCACCGCACTCCCTTCGTGACACTCAAGGCCGCGCTCTCGGTCGACGGCAAACTCGCACCGCCACCAGCCTCCCGCTTCCCCAACCAACCTCACTGGCTCACCGGCCCCGCCGCACGCTACGAAGTCCAACTCCTTCGCCACGCCTCCGACGCAGTCCTCACCGGCATCGGCACCGTCCTCGCCGACGACCCGCAACTCACCGACAGAAGCGGGCTCTTCGGACCCAACAACCTCCCACGACGCCGCCCCCTCCTCCGCGTCATCCTCGACACCCAACTCCGGATCCCTCTCTCCTCCCAACTGGTTCGCTCCGCCAACAACCCCCACGACTCAGGCGAGCCAGACCTGCTAATCCTCTGCGGTAAGACTGCGCCAAATGCCAGGATCACTGCTCTAACCGACCTCCGCATACAGGTGGAAACCCTCCCCGACCACGCTGGACGCCTCAGCCTCCCCGCCGTCCTCTCCACCCTCGCCGAGCGCAACATCCTCAGCCTCCTGCTCGAGTGCGGCTCCCACCTCAACGGAGCCTTCCTTCAGCAAAACCTGGTCGACAAAGCCGTCCTCATCTACGCCGAGACCGAGCTAGGCGACCAGGCCATCCCCTTCGCCCAGGGCATCGGCTCCCCCTACCTCTTCGAAGAGTCCCTGCACCGTGTCACCCGTGCCACCTACGGCCCCGATGCCTGCGTCACCGGCTACCTCCACGACCCATGGCCCAACCCCGTCCCACCACCATCGAAAGCGATAAGCTAAGACCATGTTCACTGGACTGATCGAGACCACCGGCAAGCTTCTAGCCATCACTCCAACCGCAGGCGCGACCCGCATCACCATCGCCTCGCCCACGCTCACCGCGCGCCTTAACACCGGCGACAGCATTGCAGTCAACGGCGTCTGCCTGACGGCTCTCAGCATCGAGCCCAACGCCTTCCCGCCGCGCTTCTCGGCAGACCTGGCCGGCGAAACCATCGCCCGCACCACCCTCACCCACCTGCGCCCCGATGCCATCGTCAACCTGGAGCTCCCGACACCAGCAGGCTCGCCGCTAGGCGGCCACGTCGTTCAAGGCCACGTCGACGGAACCGCGACCCTCATCTCCCTCGCCCCCATCACGCCCAACCAGCCCGATACCGACTGGCGTCTCCGCATCCAGCTCCCCGACACGCTTACCCGATACGTAGTTCCCCAGGGCTCCATCACCATCGAAGGCATCAGCCTCACCGTAGCCTCCATCGTGGACAACGTGGTCGAGGTAGCCATCATCCCCCACACCTACGCCTCCACCAGCCTCCACACCCTCACCCCCGGCTCCCCCCTCAACATTGAGGTAGACGTCCTCAGCAAATACGCCGAACGCCAACACTTACCAGAAAAATTCACCCTCACCGAGGAGTACCTCATCGCCAACGGCTACTGACAGAGCGTGATGCTTGAGACGAATCTGAGCGAATCAAGCAGAAAACAAAAAAGAGCGCGGCCAAAAGGCCGCGCTCTTGCGTGCTTCTTACCTCGAAGTTAGATCGAGCTCATGTTGTGTAGAAACTCCTGGTTGTTCCGAGTCTTTGCCAGCTTGTCGGTCAGCAGCTCCATCGCTTCAACAGGCGACAACGGATTCAGTACCTTGCGCAGAATCCAGGTCCGTTGCAGATCCTCTTTCGGAATCAGCAGCTCTTCCTTACGTGTCCCGGAACGCTGAATGTCGATCGCCGGAAACACGCGCTTATCTACCAGCTTGCGATCCAGAATCACTTCCATGTTGCCGGTTCCCTTGAACTCCTCGAAGATCACCTCATCCATGCGCGAGCCGGTATCAACGAGCGCAGTCGCGATGATGGTCAGCGAACCACCTTCCTCGATGTTGCGAGCCGCACCGAAGAAGCGCTTCGGCCTCTGCAGAGCATTCGAATCCACACCGCCTGAGAGCACTTTGCCCGAAGGTGGAACGATCGTGTTGTACGCACGCGCCAGACGCGTGATCGAGTCCAGCAGGATCACCACATCGCGCTTGTGCTCCACCAACCGCTTGGCCTTCTCGATCACCATCTCAGCAACCTGGACGTGACGCGCCGCCGGCTCATCGAAGGTGGAGCTTATCACTTCACCTTTGACGCTACGCTGCATATCGGTCACTTCTTCCGGGCGCTCATCGATCAGCAGAACGATCAGCACCACCTCCGGATGATTCGCCGTGATGCTATTAGCGATTGACTGCAGCAACATCGTCTTGCCAGTACGCGGGGGAGCCACAATCAACCCTCGCTGCCCTTTACCAACCGGCGTCAGCAAATCCATCACCCGGCCGGAGATATGCTCGCGAACCGTCTCCATCTTCACCCGCTCCTGGGCGTACAAAGGCGTCAGGTTGTCGAACAGAATCTTATTTCGTGTCTCTTCCGGCGACTCGAAGTTGATCGCCTCGATCTTGACCAGCGCGAAGTACTTCTCGCCCTCGTGCGGCGGACGGACATTGCCGCTGATCGTGTCCCCTGTCTTCAGGTCAAACTTGCGAATCTGTGAAGGAGAAACGTAGATGTCATCGGGACCGGGCAGATAGTTGTAGTCGGGAGAGCGAAGGAAGCCGTAACCATCGGGCAGAATTTCAAGCACACCTTCTGCAAAGATATGCCCCTCTTTTTCGCTCTGCGCCTGCAAAATCTTGAAGATAAGGTCTTGCTTGCGGAGACCACTGGTTCCGGCAATGTCGAGACCGCGCGCTAGTTTACCCAGCTCCGCGATGTTGTGTTCTTTTAACTCGGAAATAGTCATGTTTTACCTGGAAATTTGAATTTTAGGAGGGATTGTTTGGAACTGAGGCGGGATCTGCTTGACAGAGGGTCGTGCGGAAGGCCGGATGTGTGGTGAAAAATTCGAAAAGCGGATGGATTGTAGAGCGGATTAGAGGTTAGATTGATCCAAAAGTTGGAGAGGTGAAACAGCCGCGCGTTATGCCGCGCGGCGCTCTTGTAATTGTACCTTTTCTACGACAGCTTCGCCAGACTCATCCATTGGAATGGTGTCCTTGAAGCGATCCAGAACTTCGTTGGTGGTGTCCTGCAACCGCGTGTTTGGCTTATGCAGTTTACGCGTCGCTTTCGACGCCAGTTGACAAAGCTCATAGCGGTTGTTCACGTGCGTGAGAGCTCCAAAAATCAGATCCGAGCGCATAGTTTCTCCCTTTCAATTTCCGAAGCTGAAGCGTCTTGTTAGCGCTAACTCGCCCGAAATCATTCAAAATGTGGCAACCGATCTAGAGATCGCTACCGTGTTTAAGCCTCACACATTAGACGCAGAGAATCCATCCGGGGACTCCGCAATTCGTCAGAAATCTCGACTATCTTGATATCTGACATATTGCGTCTGCAAGACAACAACCTGCCCTGTTAGCTAAGTTAGCGTTCTTAGCTGAATCTGTTTCTTCCGTAGGATTCAGCGCTCGCCGCGCCCAAGTGTGAAACAGGAAGCTCGCCAGAAACCTGGCAAACCCAGAAGTTATCGTAGAAACCGGTTCGTGTTTAAGAGATCCTGCGACCCAGAGCAAACTACGACTTCAAGGAAAGTAAACTGTTCGACGCTCAAGGTCAATACTTTTTTCGGGAACCAGCGAATAAAGATATTCCAGAAATGGGAGACATCCGTTCTTCAGGACCAGTAACTTCGGTCTAAAGTGCGGTATTGAATTGCTTCTGCGATATGTTTAACTGCGATATCCTGCTCCCCTCCCAAATCTGCTATCGTTCTTGCTACCTTTAAGATACGGTCATGTGCCCGAGCACTCAACCCCTGCTGCTGCATGGCGCGTTCGAGCAGTCGTTCAGCATCAGACGATAGCTCGCAATAGGCACGTATCTGCTGTGTATTCATCTGTGAGTTAGAAAATATCTGCCGTGAAGCTGCTTTCGCTGAGCCCTTGGTCCGATCCCCCGCCTGCGCGAACCGCCTATGCTGCCGCTCCCTCGCCGCCAGAACGCGCTCACGAATCTGCTCTGACCCCTCTGCCGCTGCCCCACCCCGCAACTCCTTATATTGCACTGCGGGAACCTCTATATGAATATCAATCCGGTCAAGTAAGGGCCCGGAGACCTTCGAAACATATCGCTGGATCATCGGCGGCGTACACATGCACTCCCGCGACTTGTCGTTGAAATATCCACAGGGGCAAGGATTCATTGCGGCTGCAAGCATGAACCGCGCAGGAAAGCTCAAACTCATCGCCGCACGGGCGATCGTTACATGACCGTCCTCCAATGGCTGTCGCAGCACCTCCAACACGTTTCGCGGAAACTCCGGCAGCTCATCCAGAAAGAGCAGCCCGTTGTGGGCCAGCGACACCTCGCCCGGCCGCGGCATCATCCCGCCGCCAATCAAACCGGCGTCTGAAATCGTGTGGTGTGGCGACCGGAACGGCCGATGGGCCACCAGTCCTTGCTCAGAATCCAAAACACCTGCAACCGAGTGAATCTTCGTCGTTTCAAGCGCCTCTTCGAATCTAAGCGGAGCGAGGATGGACGGCAGTCGCTTGGCGAGCATCGTCTTGCCCGATCCTGGCGGTCCAATCATCAAAATATTGTGTCCGCCAGCGGCCGCTACCTCGAGAGCGCGCTTCGCTACTTGCTGGCCGCGCACGTCTTTGAAGTCGAATGGAAAGTGCTGCATTTCGTTAAGCAGATCAGTCGTCTCCACTTTTAGCGGAGTAGCCTTGATGCCACCCAGCACCGCCGAGTTCAACAGCTCTCGCACCTCCAGCAGCGACTTCACCGGATAAACGTTGACACCCTCAACTACCGCCGCCTCCCGCGCATTGCTCGCCGGAATAATGAGGTTCGGAATCCCTTTTGCGCGCGCCGCCACCGCAATCGGCAGCATCCCCTGCACCGCCCGCAGGCTGCCATCCAACCCCAACTCCCCCACCAGCAGATAATCGCTCAGATCCTTGATGTGCAGTGAGCCATAGGCTCCCAATATCCCGATCGCAATAGGTAGGTCGAATCCCGAACCTTCTTTCTTTAAGTCTGCGGGAGCCAGGTTGATCGTGATCCGCGTGGGCGGGATTTCGAAACCAGAGTTCTTGATCGCAGAACGCACACGGTCACGACTCTCCCGCACAGCTGCGTCCGGCAATCCCACCGTGTGAAACTGTTCCTGGTCTAACTTGATGTTGGAAAAATCGACTTCTACATCGATGATGTGGGCGTCAATCCCATACACTGCAGCACTGCGAGCCTTGAAAAGCATGAATAAGCCGATGAACCCTTAGGGGCGGAAGATTTTGCCGAGTATAGCACCCGCCTCATCACCTCACAGGCTCAGGAAGCGAATCGCCTTCAACGAAACAGCGGGGAACTAGTGTCTCTCCTCTAAAGTTCGTTGCATCAATGGGTGTCATCCTGAGCGAAGTTTGGCGCTTTTTTTGCGCCAACGCAGTCGAAGGACTTGCAGTTTGTTCCGGTTGGCAAACAGATTAGATGGTAGTGGGTCAGCTTGAAATTTATAGAGACGGGCTAAATATCACGTGCAGCAGGAAAGACCAAAAGCCATAGTGAGCGATGCAATATAGGCTCACGGGGATCGTTATGGCTACAAAAAGTACTTACCCAAGTGGGTAGTTTGTCTATTGCCCTTGAAATCAACCCATGCCCGCCATCCTCTCACGCGTTGGAAGCAGGGTATCACCGACCACGTTTGGTCGATTGCAGAGATGATTGGTTTGCTACCATAAGCCTACAAAAATGAAGACAGGGAAATTCATCACAGGCATTGCATTGGGCAGCTTTTTTGCTCTACTCGCAGCCGTCTCTGCTGGGGTGCTGCTGGCGCACCTTTACTACTCTTCTCGAGTGACGCTAACGGTGTTCACTATTGAAGTGATCCTGTCATTACTATGCTTTGGTTGGGCACTTCGTAGCGGGATCGCGAGAAATTCAAACTGATCCACTGGCGATTAAATCGGAAAATATGCTGCGAACTTCTGAGACGCTACACTAGCGAGTCGTAGCAGAATCTCGCGGCGTCAGGTGTTCGCAGCATGGTGCGATGGATACAGGTCGAGCATCGTTCCTGTTCCATAGCTCTCCGTCACTTCCAGTATCTTTGCCGGTCGCGTCTTTCTCGCGTTCAATCGCAATCACCATCTGTCGCGTGACGAAGAGGAGGTCGGCAAAGTCCTGTGCGTCGTCGAGCGGACATCGCGGAGCTCTCGTATGGTGTCGCGAAGGCAAGAACTCACGTGGCCATCCGGCAGGCAACAAGCTCGCGGAGGATGCGGACAGGGACGCAAAAAACCAGCAGGTGGAAGAGAATCCCACAAATATCTCTTCAAATCCAGCCCAAAAATCGCATGTCAAGCCCAAAACCCATCTAAACCTCTGAATTATAAGGAGATCCACTTGGCACTTTAGTTAGGTCTGACTGACTATACTTTTAAATAGTGGAGAGAAAGCCCAGGTTCCAGATAGGATTGCGCGCTAACTCGTTTGTTTGTAATATTCTGCAGGTAACTTCTTTGCTTGCAATATTTTACAGACCATGACTACCCGTAAACCATTGAAACGAAGATACTTACACGCGGGTAATATGGGGGGGGGTACCCCCCTCAGGACAGAAGGAGCCAGAAGAGCAGAAGGGGACGAAGATGCCAACAAAATCACGCATAGCTCTCTTCCGCCGCCTCGCCCTCGAGCTCCCGGTAGCCGCAGCTGAAATCTACCAAGTCTGCGCCTCAACCAAAGACACCCGCGGCCACCTAAAATAGCTTCCGTGAACACCAGCCTCTTCGAACTCTTCAAAATCGGCATCGGCCCCTCAAGCTCCCACACCGTCGGCCCCATGCGGGCCGCCCTCCGCTTCACCCGCGAACTCAAGGAAAAGAACCTCCTCGAACAAACCGCAAGAGTCAAAGTCGACCTCTACGGATCGCTCGCCCTCACCGGTATCGGCCACGGAACCGACCGCGCCATCCTCCTCGGCCTCCTCGGCGAAACGCCCGACACCGTCGACCCCTACACCGTCGAAACAAAGATCGCCGCCATTCGCAACACCAACACCCTCGCTCTCGGCGGAAGCAAAACCATCCCCTTCTCCGAAGCCGAAGACCTCAACTTCCGCCGCAACCAGATGTACCCCGATCCCGCCGTGCACTCGCACCCCAACGGCATGCGCTTCACCGCCTTCGACAACGCCGGCCGAAAGCTCGCCGAAGAAGTCTTCTACTCCATCGGCGGCGGCTTCATCGTCTCCGAGGCCGAACGCACCGCAGTATCCGCAACCGATACGCGCACCGTTCCTTATCCTTTCCGCAGTGCCGCCGATCTCCTCGCCTTGGCGAAACAACACAATCTCACCATTGCGCACCTCATGCTCGCCAACGAAGTCGCGCTGCTAAACGACCCGGCAATCTCTATTACTCGCCCGCAGACAATATCCGCTTCATCGCAGATCAATCTTTCAGCCGAACAAAAGATTCGCGCCAGCATCCTCGCCCTCTGGCAAACCATGCAGCAGTGCACCGAACGCGGTATCGCCACCGAAGGCATCCTCCCAGGGGGACTCAACGTTCGCCGCCGCGCCCATCGCCTCGCAGAGCGCCTTAACACGATTGGCTCCAAAGACCCTCTAGCGCCCATCGACTGGGTTACCGTTTACGCCATGGCCGTCAACGAAGAGAACGCCGGCGGAGGCAGAGTGGTGACCGCTCCCACAAACGGAGCCGCCGGAGTGATTCCTGCCATCGGTAACTACTACCTTCGCTTCATCGATGGAACCGAAGCAGAGAAGGAAGAGGGCATCCTCCGTTACTTTCTTACCGCTGCAGCGATCGGTATTTTGTACAAAGAAAACGCCAGCATCTCGGGCGCCGAAGTAGGTTGTCAGGGAGAGGTAGGCGTAGCCTGCAGCATGGCCGCGGGTGGGCTGGTCGCCGCACTCAATGGCACGAATGCCCAAATCGAACATGCAGCCGAAATCGCGATGGAGCACAACCTCGGCATGACCTGCGATCCCATAGGCGGCCTTGTCCAGATCCCCTGCATCGAACGCAACGGTATGGGCGCCGTCAAAGCCATCAACGCCTGCCGCATGGCCATGCACGAAACCGGCGACCACAAACTCTCCCTGGATCAGATCATCGCCACCATGTACCAGACCGGCCTCGACATGCAATCTCGATACAAAGAAACCTCACTTGCCGGACTCGCCCTCAACATCATCGAGTGTTAGTGACGTCGCGGCTTCTTTGACCACGCTGCGTCGGCGAAAGGTGGTGGCATGAAACAATAAGACGCGTTGCACAGAACAGAACTTCATAGCCTCTCATGATTAGCTGCCAGACCTCCCATTCCCCTGACAAGCCATGACCGAACAGATGGTCCCTGTGTGCAGCAACCCGTCATGCTCGAACCGCGCGAAGAAATCCTCCAGCGCAACTTGCATCCCCATATACCCCCCATCTCCGGGCTTCGGAGTTGCGGAAAATGACTGTGTCTGCCCCAAGAACTCGTCGAGAGTCTGCACCTGTTCCCCAGACACCTCCTGACGAACCACCGCTCCCTCAGCAAACAGAGGTGCAACCTCTACCATCCTTCGAGTCGGCTGGTGCGTTTCGCGATAGTCCCTTCCGAACTTCATCAAGATTTTTTCATACGCCTCCGCCTCAGCCGACCCATCCTGGCTTCGACGGTTGCTCGCCAGAACGACCCAACCAGCCGGTCTGAGGATTCGTCGGAACTCCCTCACGGCCCTCTCTCGGTCAAACCAATGCCAAGCCCGACCCACAGACACAAAATCCACCGAGGCGTCTGCTAGAGCGGTGTTTTCAGCCGTGGCCCTCCTCACCGTCAGCCCGGGCCAGGCCGTTGCCATTTGCTCGCAAGCCGCACGCATGTCATCATTCGGCTCTATCGCTACAACGGCATTCCCGTTTTCCAGAAAAAGCTCAGCCAGCATGCCTGTTCCAGCCCCGATATCTGCAACCATATGTTCCCGCTGCAGTCCGCAATGATCCGCCAGGATCTCAATCACCTTTGGCGGATACCGTAGGCGATACCGCTCATAGGATTCAACTCGCCCAGTAAATCTGTCGGTGTGTTTCATCGTGATAGGTAAGATGCGGTTTTCGTGCCCTCGGACAATAACTGTCTTCGTACTCCCACACAAGAAAGCCGATACAAATCTATGCATCGGCCCCTGAGACATTTATTCGACCGCTTCAATCGCGGTATTACTTCTGAGTCACCAGCAGAGAAATGCGGCGATTTTGAGCGCGTCCCTCCTCAGTGGCATTGTCGCCAACCGGATACTGATCTCCGTACCCCTTGTACTCGAGCCGCGACGAATCGATCCCTGCCCCCACCAAAGCATCCATCACGTTCTTAGCGCGCGCACTTGAGAGAGCAACATTTGCAGCTGCGTCCCCCGTGTTATCGGTATAGCCGCCAATCTTTACGTGAGCGTTGGGATAGGCTTTTAGAATCGCAGCAATATTGCCCAACTGTTCCTGTGAAGATGGCTGGAGTTCAGCTTTACCAGTGTCGAACAACAGGCGATCGAAATTAAACCATGTTGTTGTATCTGCGGGTTTGGACGAGTCCCCCAGAAAACTGATCAGTTTGCTCTCAATACCGAAGCGGGGAATATTTAGTTCGACCCCATCGGGTAGCTTCGTTTTAAAAAAGTCTCCAAGAGCCGAAGTGCCTGCATTTGCAGCCGCAGTTGAAGCAGTTTGGACTGCATCACTAACAGGCGCCTTGGTTCGATTGAAAAACCAAAACAGGCATAGCAACAATGCGACCAGCAGAACGACAGGCCACAACCAACGATTGCCGGTAGCAACCTTTGCCGGAACCGCCGCGGTTAGATTCGAAGCGCCACCGAACAAGCTACCAAGTCCGGCTGGCAGAAACCGCTGGAAGCTTGGGGCCTCCGCCTTCAACGTTGAACCAAGATCAGCAGCGCTCAAATTGTTCTGTCGAACGTGCTGCCCTAAAACTCCAAGAACCAGTGGAGCAGCCATAGCCAGGAGCGACCCAGCCTTACCGCTCGAAAGACCTACGGAACGACCGATCGAATCGGTCACTGAGGACGTATTTGAACCGAAGATGCTTGATAGAAACTGGCTGCCAAGATTTGCGACCGGGGAGGACGTAGCGCCCGAGGCCAACGATCCCAGATTCGACGTAAGGTTTGAAAGAGCGCTCGGACCGTTCGCGGGGTTTGTAATGAGACTAAATACCTGTCCCAGAAATCCAGGTTGACCGATCTTCGCGACAAGACCCGCGAGCATAGCAGCGGACCCAGTCTGCAAGCCGCGTTGGACGGTATCAGTAGACTCTCCAAGTTGCGAAGCCACTGGGCCAATCACCTGAGGACCCAGCAGACCCATGAGGCTTTCCACGATAGAACCCGCCATAAGTTCTCCTTTTTAGACAATGATTTTTGATTCAAATTAGGAATCAAACTAAAAGGGGCCCAGGTTTTGACACTCATTTCAGAAAATCTATAGATAGGGGCTTAAGATGTCCGTTTCACGAACTCCAGTTGTCCTCATACGGAAATTTTTGGTAGTGAAACATCACCCTCGTCCCACCGCTAACGCGACCGAGTTTCCTCCACCCAAACAAAGCGCAGCTATCCCCTTCTTCGCATCCCTTCGCATCATCTCGTAGATCAAGGTAACCAGTACCCGCGCACCGCTCGCTCCAATAGGGTGCCCAATCGCTACCGCACCGCCATTCACATTCACCCTCTTGGCATCCAGACCTAACTCCCTCATCACCCCCAACGCTTGAACGCTGAACGCCTCATTCAACTCGAACAAATCGACGTCATCCCGCTCCCACCCAGCTTTCTTCAGGACCTTCTGCACCCCGGTTACTGGAGCTAGCATCACCCACTTGGGAGCGACTCCGCTCGTAGCCTGCGCTTTGATCGTCACCATCGGCTTCAAGCCCAGCTCCTTTGCCCGCTCTGCCGACATCACCACCACCGCCGCAGCCGCATCATTCACTCCTGGAGCATTTCCCGCCGTCACAGTCCCATCCTTCCTGAAGGCCGGCTTCAAAGCAGCAAGCGCCTCCGCCGAAGCGTCCTCCCGCACACTCTCATCCCGCGACACCACGGTTACTGCACTCTTCTTCCCCGGCACGTTCACCGGCACCACCTCCGCATCGAACCGCCCCTCCTTCCAAGCAGCACTCGCCTTGCGGTGCGAAGCCAGCGCATAGGCATCCTGCTCCTCTCGGGTAATTAAATGCTTCTCCGCGACGTTCTCCCCTGTGATGCCCATGTGGTAGTCCTCACAAGCGCACCACAACCCATCCTTCACCATCGAATCGACCACGACTGAGTCGCCCATACGGAATCCCTTCCGCCCCTGCGGCAGCAGATAAGGTGCGTTGGACATCGACTCCATCCCCCCTGCCACCACAACTTCGGCATCGCCAGCCATCACTGCCTGCGCCGCCAGTGCCACAGCCTTCAAACCCGACCCGCACACCATATTGATCGTCATCGCCGAAACCGTATCCGGCAGCCCGCCTCGTAACGCTGCCTGTCGCGCCGGGTTCTGTCCCAGCCCCGCAGGGAGCACGCAGCCCATTAAACACTCGTCCACGCTCGCCGCATCAATCCCAGCCCGCTTCACCGCCTCGCGAACTGCGATGGCACCAAGCTCTACGGCCGTCATCTCCGCAAACGCCCCTTGAAACTTGCCCACAGGTGTCCGTACCGCAGCAACAATCACAACATCCTTCATCGATCGAAATACCTCGAGAAAAACTCTACTCCTCTGGTTGGACTTCGCACCAATCGGCAATCCGTGTCCCGAAGCGAAGACAGGTCCCCGTTCATAAGACAAACCCTCTTAATCCCCGCCATCTGTCTATCCTCGAATTCGTATGCCTATTAACAAAAATTTGAATCAGTAACATTCCGGCAATGCTGCGGTTCTTCCAAACCATCGCAAGTAGACACATACCTTCGCTCAGTGAGCTTTCCTCATCGCCGCGTTTTTGCAAAGGAGGACACACATTTGGACGTTCTCTTCGTATGCAACAAGCGCTCTCCTCTTCGACTCAATCTCCTGAGCCTCGGCTTGCATGACAACTTTTGTAATTCTTTCCATCGCTCCGATCACACAAAGGTCGTACTCTCACCAGCGTTTCATCTCTCAGCATTCACGGGCCGCCCTCGCTCCGCACAACTCCAGAACAAACTTCCAAAGCAGACGTGGCAGTCGTTTCGAACGTCCCCATGCAAAAAGAATTTGCCTTACCTTCATTTTTTGCTTGACAGTGAAATTTCGTAAATCTATACCTTCGTTAGCTGCATTGCAGCTAGTTGTAGAGTCAATGTCTAATCACTAGGGAGAATAGGCACATGGCAACCAAGAAAGCCGCAAAAAAAGCACCAGCGAAGAAGGCAGCAAAAAAGGCAACCAAAAAGTAATCCAACCAAGGCAAACAGAAAGGGGGACGCAATAAGCGTCCCCCTTTCTGCATTTGAAACAGCCTGTAGTTATGGTGTCGAAACCGCCTTCGCCGCGTTCTTCGGCGTCGATAGATATCCTGACACCTTATTCTTCTCGATTACATTCACCACCAACTCATACAGCACCGGATCCTTGCCGTTATAGAACTGCACCGGCTCATCCAGCCCTTTATCCTTCTTCTCAATCGTCCGGTCGTCCGAGCTCACATTCAATGTGTAGCGCGAATGTTTCTCGTCCGCCTTCTTCAGTTGCAGCTTGACCGTCGACAACAGCGTAGGTTTCGCGCCCTTCTGCAGCGTGAACTCCAAGTAGTTACGATCACCCTTGTGCTTTAGAACCTCCAACTCATCATGATTCGTAGCGATCAGCCCGCTCATCACACCGGCATCGCCGACCACGCGATTCAATTGCGTCTTGGTCGCCTCAAGGTCAGATTTTGTAGTTGCAACGTCGGTCTTCACACCGCCTACATCCGTCTTGACACTGGCAACATCGGTCGACACTGCGCCGATCTGCTTGGAATTTTTTGCCGCCTCCTCCTCCAGCTTCGCCGTCGCAACCTTCTGCTGCGCGATGATACTCTGCGTCCGCAGCTCAATCTGCTTCTGCGCAACACCAACGCTTTGTCCGAGCGTCTCGCTCGTCGCTCGCAGCCGCGCGTTGGTTGCCTCCAATTTTTCCGTCAGTTCAGTGTTCTTCTGGTCGGCCGCCACGATCTTCTGCTCTGCTGCGGCAAGATGATTTTGCAAACCGTAGCACCACACCAGTCCACCTAGCGCCGCCAGCAACGCGACCGCCACCACTCCAAGCAGTGCTCCCGAGATCGATCTCTGCTCCACGTACTCTTCGCTCATCACTCTCTCCTAAGCTTCTCTTCCTTTGAAGCATCGTGAACTCTGCTTTCACAGACTACTCGTCCGCGCAAAACAGACACACCCAAACTATAACCTCTCCCTAAGCCAACTAAACTAATTCCATGAACCACCCCGACGTGTGCATCGCTGGAGCCGGCATCATCGGCCTCTCTCTTGCCCTTGAGCTCCACGGCCGCGGCTACCGCGTCGTCGTACTTGACCGGGGCGCTCCGCTCGCCGAGTCCTCCACTGCGGCTGCCGGTATGCTGGCCGCCCATGATCCCGAAAACCCGCCCCAACTCCTGACTTTGGCCAATCTCAGCCTCTCGCTCTATCCCGAGTTCCTCGATCGTATCCGCGCCCTCTCCGGCATCAACATCCCCTTCCAGACCCACGCGACCCTACAATCCGTTTCTCCCAATACCCCAGCAAACACCGAACTGACCCAAGAAGATTTGGCTCATCTGCTTCCCGCTCTCACGCCGGGGGACTATCGATTCATCCTTCTCGACGAACACAGCCTCGACCCCCGACAACTCGCCTCAGCCGTCCTCGCCGCGATCGGTTCCACCAAGATCGATCTCCGACCGCATACTCCTGTCCTCTCCGCTCGTTCCATCGGCAACGAGGTTGAGATCACAACTCCCAGTGGCATCATTCATGCAGCACAGTTCATCAACTGCGCTGGAGCCTGGGCGGCCGCTGCTTCGCGCCTGCTGAATATTCCGGTGGTGCCCAAGAAGGGTCAGATGTTTTCCGTATCCCTTCCCTCCTCGCTTCCTCTGCAGTTCGTCGTCCGTACCCCCGACATTTACATTGTGCCCCGCACCATTGGCCCCGCTGCGGGTCGTGCCATCGTCGGAGCCACGGTCGAAGATGTCGGCTTCGACAAGACCGTCCACTCAATTGATATAGACCGTCTCCGTTTCCTGGCCTCCTCTCTCCTTTCGGCAATTGGTCACGCTCCTCAACTAGAAGCCTGGTCAGGACTGCGTCCCGCGACTCCCGACGGTCTTCCCCTCCTCGGAGTGATCCCAGGTCACCCGAATCACTTCATCGCCTGCGGCCACTATCGCAACGGTATCCTCCTCGCGCCAGCCGCCGCACACGTCATGGCAGAATTAATCGTCGGCGAAAGACCTCCCATAGACCTCTCGCCGTACTCTCCAGCACGATCCCTATCTCTGCTTCCGTCACCCTAGTTCGCACGACATCGCCGATATTCGCCCATCCCGTCGTGACAACCGTTTCTCCGCTGCGCTATAACCAGATGTACTTAGTTTGAGCCCGCATCAAATTCGCTCCTGGAGAAGCGCCTTATGTCCACCGCTGTCGCACCGAAAGGCCTGGAAGGCATCGTAGCCACCACGTCTGCCATCTGCTGGATCGACGGCGATGCTGGCGTTCTCTCCTACCGCGGCATCGATATCCACGAACTCGCGCAGCTCTCCACTTTCGAGGAGACTACCTACCTCCTCTGGTTCGGCAAACTCCCCAACGCGGCCGAGCTAGCTGAGTTCATCAAGCATCTCTCCGCCGCACGCGAACTGAATCCGAAAATTGTCGACTTCCTTCGCGGTGTCCCTGCCGATGCCACACCGATGCAGGTTCTCCGAACCGCTGTCTCTCTTCTCAGCATCTACGACGCCGACGAGGCCGACTGCACTCACGACGCTAACGTCCGCAAATCCTTTCGCCTGACCGCGCAAATCCCGATGATTGTCGCTCTCTTCGACCGCATTCGCAAACGCAAGCCCCCCGTCGAAGCCGACAGGTCTCTCTCCCACGCCGCCAACTTCCTGTGGATGCTCAACGGCGAAAAGCCCTCCGACACTGCTACGCGTGCCTTTGACATTGCCCTGATCCTTCATGCCGACCACGAGCTCAACGCCAGCACCTTCGCTGCGCGTGTCATCGCAGCTACCCTAGCCGATATCCACTCAGCGATCACCGGTGCCATTGGCGCCCTCAAAGGCCCTCTCCATGGCGGAGCGAACGAGGCGACTATGCGCCTTCTCTACGCCATCGATAAGGCAGGTGCTGATCCCGTCGAGTACGTCAAGCAGATGTTCGCCGAAAAGAAAAAGATTTCTGGCTTCGGCCATCGCGTGTACCACACAGAAGATCCCCGGGCGACCCATCTCCGCCGCATGTCCGAGGAACTGGGCAAAGCCGCCGGCAACACCAAGTGGTTCGACTTATCCCGCAAGATTGAGCTCTTCGTAAAGCAGGAAAAGAAACTCAACGCCAACGTCGACTTCTACTCTGCCTCTACCTACACCACCCTCGGTATCGATATAGATCTCTTCACGCCCATCTTCGCCATCAGCCGGATCTCAGGCTGGGCCGCCCACGTCATAGAGCAGCACGACGACAACCGCCTCATACGCCCACGCGCCGACTACACCGGCCCGGCCTACCCTGCGAGCTACACCTCCATCGAAAAACGTTAACTTTTACACCTTCCTACTAACTAGCGGCACGTAGAATCCCACCGATTTTCCGACTTTCCTAAACACAAAAAGGCAGCCCTTGCGGGCTGCCTTTTGTAAGCTATAGGGGTCTAGTGATGAGCAGGATGATGCACGGGTGCTTTGGTCGGAGTCTTCTTCGGCTCGACCACAGCTCCATCGCTCATCGTAATCAAAATGGGGCTGGGGGTGAATGACGCGTAAGTGCCGCTCACGGTGACCTTCGCTCCCGCCGCGGGTGGCGTCTTCAACGGCGCCGTCAGCTGGAAGATAAAATCTGCCGTCTTGGATTGCACGGCATCGTCAGAAACAGCAACTTGCAGCGCAGTATCGGAGACAGATATTACAGTCGAATCTGGGAATTGGACTGACTTACCCTTCATGGTATCCCAGACTTTTGCAGCATCCTCAGGCTTGCCATTGGCAAGGATGAACTCTTTATCACTGATCGCCAGTGTAGAAAGGTCTGGCGTGCTTGAGATAACACCGGCGACAATATCGGCTGGCGACGGCGCCGGTTTGATCTTAAAGTCGGCAGGTGGATTAAGATTCGTTTGCACGGCAGCCGTGACTGCATCGTAGCCATCGTCAGCACCGTGATACTTTTTGTAGCAGAACTTCGCGAGCGGCAACATCTGGCTCTTGTAGGGCTCGGGCGCAAAAGCCGCGGCACGCGATGCGTACCAGGTGCAGTTCACATAGTCGGGAGGAGTCGACTGGTAGTAAGCCTGCCCCAGAATAAAGGTGTCCTGTAAGAGCACGCCGGGGGTCTGGGTCTGCGCGACTGGAACGCTACCCAATTCAGACTTGTAGTTTGTAATCGCGGTAGCGGTATCTTTCTTGTTCAAAGCAGCCGCACCAATCGCGCCGTAGAACACAGGAGTCGCTGCGTCTTTGACCTTGGCGAAGTCTGCGTCGCTCATATCTGCCGGTTTGGTAGTGACCGCCAGCCCCTTCTGCGCAAACTCGGCCGCCTTGTCCAGCGCCGCCTGCTTTGCGGTCGGGTCAGTCGCCTGATCTCCCTGCTGTTTCCGGAAGTAAACCTCAAAGGTCAGGGCGCGCAGATTGTTCGGGTCTACCTGCAACAGCCGATCCGCTGCATCCAAGGTCTTAGCTGGATCAAATGCAGCATACGCCAGCATCAGCTGCTCCAGCACGGATGCTTTCACCGGGGACTGCGGATAGGCCGTCAGATAAGCTTCAATTGCGGATGCTTTGGTCTGGGGCGTGGTCTGGCTTATCGCATCATTATAGGCTTTATATTCAGCAGGCGACAGCTGTACTCCGCCGCTCGCGGCCTGCGCGTTGGAACCAAGATTGACCTGGGTTTGTGCCACAAGGGGTCCCGCAGCACTTGCCATGCTAGCGACCGCCAGGAGAGACGCAACGACTACCTTCTTCATTCCACACTCCTCAATAAATCTTTCTTTCAAATGTGTCACCGATGCTTCCGGGGCCACTTGGATATAAGACGAAACAGAAACCGATCATAATGCCTCAGTGGTTGTCCTCGCCGTGCCTAACCCTTCGGCCAGACGGTTGAAGTGTTCGTAGCAATCCGGGATGATGATGCGGATTATAGAAACGCCGTTGCTCAAAACGCAAGCTGACCCAACCTTTAGCAGCAATAAAAGTGTTATACACGAACAATCGCGTCCGGGGACTTCATAGCGAACAAGCAGCCCCAAAACAGAGACCCCGACCAACTCGCGTCGGTCAGGTGTCTTGTTCTACCGAAGTAAGCTACTTATGCGCTGCTGACTAAGATGAGCATCTGTCGAATGCTCGTGCGCTTGAGTGGAGTGTTGGTGCGCCGTGACCGCGTGCTCATGGGCGGCCTCATGATTGCCATTGACGTGGTGCTAGGCGGCCGCATGGTGCTCTCTTTCGGCTGCATCGCTGGCTGATTAAAATCTCATGCAATGTCCCACATTACGATCCCATCAACTTGGTGAAATCCAGGGAATACAAACTCACTATGACAATCCTGAGACGAATCTTGCTCAAGCCACCCATTTATTGCGTTTCAGTCCAATTATCCACAATATGTAGTGTTGTACCCGTTGATTCCATGCCGAACCGGAGCTAGAGTTGAATCAGTCTTATTCGACTGGGGAAAGTTTCTCAAGACTCATCGGTCCTCCCCATAGAGGTGCACTTGCTCAAGCTCAAAAAAGTCCAGATACTCGGCTTCAAATCCTTCTGTGATCGCACCGAAGTTCAGCTTTCCGGCGAGGGCATCGCCGCCATCGTCGGCCCCAACGGGTGCGGGAAATCCAACATATCCGACGCCATCACCTGGGTCTTGGGCGAACAGTCCGCCAAAAGCCTCCGCGGTATCAAGATGGAGGACGTCATCTTCGCCGGCACCCGAGAACGCAAGCCCACCGGCATGGCCGAGGTCTCGCTGACCCTCGTCGACCCCGAGGTCTACGATGGAGCCAGCCTCCAGGACGACCCCGAAATCATCATCGATGAAAACCTTCCCACCGACTGGGACGAGACCACCTTGCGCCAGCAGCGCTCCGAAGAAACCGAAGAAGCCGTCGCCGAGGCCCAACCCGGCACTGTCATCGAGGGCGAGGCCAAGGGCCTACAAATCCTTCCACCTCCAACCGAGACAGACGCGGCAGCCGAACTTGCCAATCCCAACAATGTCGTCCTCAAGATTCGTCGCCGAAAGTTCGGCCGCGCCCCCGTCCGCGCCGGCGAACTCACCATCACCCGCCGCCTCTTCCGCTCCGGCGACAGCGAATATCTGCTTAACGGCAAGATCTGCCGCCTACGAGACATTCAGGACATTTTTATGGGCACAGGCCTTGGTGGTGAATCTTACGCCATCATCGGCCAGGAGCGCATCGGTCAGCTCCTCTCCGCCAAGCCTCACGACCGCCGATCCATCATCGAAGAAGCCGCAGGCATCACTCGCTTCAAGACAAAAAAACGCCTCGCCGAGTTGCGTCTAGAATCAGCCCGCCAGAATCTTGCCCGCGTAAACGACATCTTCGACGAGGTCACCCGTCAGATGACCACGCTGAAGCGCCAGGCCGCCAAGGCTGAACGCTATGGCGCGCTCCGCGATGAACTCCGCACTCGCCTTCGCGTCGTCCTCGCCAGCCGCATGTCGCAGTTAGATATCGAGCAGGCCGCCACCACCGAGAAGATCACAGCGCTCGCTGCCCAGATCGACGCTCAGGCCACCACCGTTGAAGCGATGGACGCCGAACACACTGAAGGCGTCAATTCCGGCTACGGTCTCGATCAGCAGATCCGCGAAGCCGGAGCTCAGGCGAACCAGTCTGCCGTCGAACTCGAGCGCATCTCTGCCCGCTCGGCCTCGAACGCCGACCGCATCGCCGAACTCACCAACCGCATCGCAACTGGCGCCGACGATCTCGCTCAGGCCCGCGAACAGCTTGCCAGCCTCGCCGGCGAACTTGAAGAGCATCGCAACTTCCTCAACAGCGCCACGGTCGAGTCCGCCGAATCACGAGAGGCCGCCCAGAGCCATCAGGCGCAGGCGCAGGAGGCCGTCCGCAGCGTCGCGGCAGCCGAGCAGCAGGCTGAACAAAACCGCCGCTCCACCATGCAACTCGTCCAACGCATCGCCCAGACTCGCAACGAAGAGGCTCAGGCAGCAGCAGCTCTTGCTGGTCTCGACCGTGAAGCTGAACGGCTCCTCTCCGAGTCGGAGATCGCCAGACAGGAACTCGAAACTTTGGGTCTGCAGCGTGGGCAGGTCAAGATGTCGTTCGAGTCGGTGACCGAGCGCCTTAAGCGTCTCGAGGCCGAGATCGCCGAACTTCGCCACCAGGTAGAAGCCCGCCGCAACGAGGAGTCTCAGTCCAAACGCCGCGGCGACCAGTTGCGAGGCGAGGTAGCATCCCTCGCCGGCCGCCGCACCTCCCTCGAAGCGCTGATTCGCGAACACAGCTACTCCACCGATACCGTTCGAAATCTCTTCAAGACTGACGCCTATAAGCAGAATGCCGATGGCATGGCGGCTGTTGGCACTCTCGCCGACTTTCTCGAAGTAGACGGCAAGTACGAAAATGTCGTCGACGAATTCCTCCGCGACGAGCTCAACTACGTCGTGGTCAAATCCTGGGACGCCGCGAACGCAGGAATGCATCTCCTGCAGACCGACGTCACAGGCCGCGCCACCTTCCTCGTACACCCCAACGACTCCCAGGCTAACTTCGCCTTTGCCGATGGCATGCCAAGCATCGCCCAGACCAACATCGAAGGGATCGAAGGCGTCGTCCCCCTCAAAGAGTGCGTCCGTGTTCTCGACGGCTTCGGCAAATCCCTCGAGGTTATTCTGCCCAAACTCCGTGAGGGTTTCGTCGCTCCAGACTCCTACACTGCCCGCTCGCTCGCCCTCTCAAACCCCCAGGCATTCTTCCTCTCCCCCACCGGTGAGACCTTCCACAACGTCACGGTCACCAGCGGACGCCCCCGCACGCAAGGGCCCCTCGCTCTCAAACGCGAACTCGCAGAGGTGCAGCAGAAGTTGGAAAAAGTCGAGCGCGATCTGGCTCAGACAGACCGAAACACCATCGAACTGCAGCACCAGATGGCCGCTCTCAATGCGACGATCGAAGGCAAAACCCACGAACGCCGCGACGCCGAGCGCGAGTCCGCAAACTCCGGAGCAGCTCTCCGGCAAATGGAGTCGGAGGTCGCTCGCATTGAGCGCCGCCTGCAGGACTGGGCTCTCACCAACGAACGCAATCGGGAAGCACGCAATCAGAAAGCGGACCTGATCGCGCGTCGTCAGCAGGAGGCGGAAGCCTTCGAGAACGAGCGCAGCACCTTGGAAGCCAGCCTGGCCGCCCTTCAAGAGCAACTCGAAGAGCTCCGCGCCCGACGCGAAGATCTTCAACAGGGCGCAGCAGCCGCCTCCGCCGCGCTCGCCGGATTAGAAGAGCGTCGCCGCAACGCAGCCGCAAACTTCGAGCAAACGACGCGCCTATATAACGGTCAAAACCAGCGTATCCAGCAACTCGACCAGCAAATCTCCTCTGCCGGCGCAGAGAGACTCCGCCGCGAAGAAGAGACCGCCGCTCTCGCGGTCCAGCACACCGAACTCTCAGACGTTCGCGCCTATGCCGTAGCTCAAGGCGCACGCCTCACGGAAGAGGCCCACGCTTTGCGCGTCTCTATGGCCGACCTCGACGTTCGTCTCCGCACCCTTCGCCACGAGACCGAAGCCCTCCGCGAGCAGCGTGCAGCTCTAACTGCCCGCGCCGCAAAGCTCACCTCCGACATTGAGCACATCGACGCCACCTGCCTCAACGATCTTGGCGCCGAAGCCATCACGCTCCGCGAAGACCAGACCATCACCCGGATCGAAGGCGACGACCTCCACACCCAGGAGGAAGAATCCCGTGCCCTCAAGCAAAAACTTGAAGCCATGGGTCCGGTCAACATGATGGCCCTCGACGAGTACAACGAAACAGTCACCCGTCACAGCTTCCTCGAAACGCAACGCAAAGATCTGCTCGATTCCATCGAGAACACACAAGCTTCCATCAAGGAGATTGACGACGTCTCCCGTCTCAAGTTCGATGAGGCCTTCAAGGTCATCAACGAAAACTTCTCCGTCACCTTCACCAAGCTCTTCGGTGGCGGTCAGGCCCTCATGAAACTCACCGATGCCGAAAATTCCAACGAGAGCGGCATCGACATCATTGCCTCCCCCCCAGGGAAGAAGCTTCAAAACATCCTCCTGCTCTCCGGAGGAGAAAAAGCGCTCACCGCTCTTTCCCTCCTCGTTGGAATCTTCCAGTTCCAACCCGCCCCCTTCTGCATCCTCGACGAAGTCGACGCACCGCTGGACGAAACTAATGTAGGCCGCTTCGCAAAACTCATCCACGAAATGAGCGCAAATACACAATTCGTCGTCATCACCCATAGCAAACGCACCATGTCCCAAGCGGACATCATCTACGGAGTCACCATGCAGGAGCCGGGCGTCTCTAAGATCGTCAGCGTCAATCTTAATCGCCGCGACTCCGCCGACAATCGTCGCGCCGTGGCATGATATCCCAAGCCTTTGCGCAGCTGGAGCGATTCACCACTCGCTCCAGCTTTTTTTCCAGCGTCGCTGAATTGTCTGTCTTATCGCCCCGGTAGATTGCCACTGACCAAAACAGAATCAATGAGCCTTTCTACACGCACCCACGAAAGCAGCTAATCTAAAAACGGCATGAATATACCGCTCACAACTGCCGTTCTTATTTTGTTGTCAGGAGCAATGCTTCTGGCGCGGATCTTTTGGGACAGTATCCACTCTCGTCTGAAGTTCAGCCTCATCTCAGCATCCCTAGCCTTGGTATTGATTCAAGTGTTCTTCGCTGCTTCCAAATGGGGAACGACCTCCGACAGATTGAACGTCTTTATTAACTGGCTGGCCGTCGCAGCATACGAACTCCTGGTTCTCCTCTTCACGCGACTATCTCCAAGATGGTTGACGTATTTCAGCGCGACGATTTTATTAATCCCCGTGTTTGGAGCGAGTATTATGCTCCCACTTGCCGAACTCTTCGACCCTTCTTCCTACAAGACTGTACCCATCGGCGGTAACCTCTTCTATGAAGTCAAACCATGGGGTAACCCCGGCAGTGGCAATAAAGGGGCCGATCTCATCGTCTCCTATCATCCCCCAATCGCCCCATTTCTCCGCCATAAAGTCCGGGTCATTCCTTTTAATGATCGCGAATGTAACTCAAATGCCGCCATCGCTATACCTTTTCCTGCAACGAAAACCGTTCTCGGCCGCTGCCCGCGTTGGCCGTCCGAGTCCGAGGGAACTGTCGACAAGTTATTCCCACTGTCCTAGCCTGTTACTGTCTGTTTCAGTCTGATCGCAAAACCCAAAAGGTGGTACCGTCGACCCAATGCCAGCAGCCTTACTACAGACCAATCTTGGATCACTTCCCCTTACCGCCCGCGGCAAGGTTCGTGACATTTACGCCATCTCCCCCGACCAGCTCCTTTTCGTAGCCAGTGACCGCATTTCTGCTTTCGATCATGTCCTCGGCAGTGGCATTCCGTTCAAGGGGAGGATTCTGACCCGGTTGTCGCTTTTCTGGTTTGATCTCCTCAAGCCGATCGTCCCAAACCATCTGCTCACCGCCGACTCCACACAATTTCCCCCAGAACTCCAGCCGTTCCTTGACCAGCTGGAAGGTCGCAGTATGCTCGTCAAGCTAGCAAGGATGTTTCCCGTCGAATGTGTCGTCCGCGGCTATCTTTCCGGATCCGGCTGGAAGGACTATCAGCAAACCGGTTCGATCTGCGGCATCAAACTACCAGTCGGTCTTCGAGAGTCAGATCGTCTGCCTGAGCCAATCTTCACCCCGGCGGCAAAAATTCACTCTGGCGGCCACGACGAAAATATCTCCTACGAAATGGTCGAGAAGACGATCGGCGCTACCAATGCCAATGCGCTGCGCACACTCACGCTCAAAATCTATGAGAAAGCAACCGAGCATGCAGCCAGTAAAGGACTAATCCTAGCCGACACCAAGTTTGAATTCGGTCTCACCACCGACGAATCGGGAAATGAGCAGATCATTCTTGCCGACGAGGTACTAACCCCCGACTCCTCGCGATATTGGCCAGCGGATTCCTATAACCCTGGCGGTCCTCAACCTTCTTTCGACAAACAATACGTCCGCGACTATCTCGAATCGATCCACTGGAACAAGCAAGCTCCCGCACCCGCGTTACCGCGTGAGGTGGTCGTCCGCACCAGCGAGAAATATCTCGAGGCCTATCGCTTGCTCACTGGCCGTACAAACCTTTAGGCGCATGAACCTCTTCGACTGGTTCTTGATCGCAATTCTGGCCTACTCCACCATCGTCGCCTTCCTGCGCGGCATTATCCTCGAGCTTTTCTCACTTGGCGGCCTGATCGCGGGAATCCTGATCGCCAGCTGGAACTACAACCGCCTGACTGTGTATCTTGAGCGCCTGATCGTCACACCATCAACCGCAGAGATCGTCTCCTTTCTCCTTCTCGTGATAGGAGTCATGGTGCTTAGCGCGTTGCTTGGCAAATCTCTCAACCGCACCGCTCACGCCATCGGACTCGGCTTCTTCGACAGGATGCTCGGAGCAGTCTTCGGTTTTGTGCGTGGTTGCCTCTTGGGGGTAGCCATCCTGACAGCTATCGCCGCCTTCCTCCCTCATCCCAGCTGGATTAAAAATTCGCAGCTATCTTCCTATTTCCTTGCGGGGGCGCATGCGGTATCCTTCGTTGTACCTTACGACCTTCAGCAACGGATTCTGGATGGCGCCGCTCAACTCAAGCACAACGCGCCCTATTGGATCAAACCGCTACGGTAGAGGCACAATGAGAGTGTGGTTCCACAAAGGGGCCACCAGCGAGGAATAACCTTGAAGCGCGAAATGGACGGCTTGATCACACAGATGCACAGCGCCGGCATCCCCTACTCGGAGGCCGTACGTCAGTTCAAGAAGCGCTACATCCTTGAAGTGTTGGCGCATCACAAGGGAAACCAGTGCAAGGCCGCCGACGAACTCGGGATGCACCGCAACACCCTTAGCCGTACCCTCGCCGAGCTTGACATGGACACCGCGCAGATCCGCAACGGCATGCGTCGCCCCCCCAGGAGCGAGCGCCCACACATTCAGAATATCGCCAGCGCCCGTTAACTTCCGCCTCCGTCTAATCAGCAGTCGATGAGACCCACCTTCCAAACTCGTGCGTCCGCAGTTGCAAAATACACTGCCGCGCTCGCCATCATCAGTACAGTCTCTTTTACCACCCTGGCTCAGTCCAATTTGGCCCCAAACGCCAGCGTCTCCGAAGCTGTCTCCAAACGAAACGTCCGCGCTGCTGAAGATGCCTACCTTTCTGGCGCGCGACTACTCGATCATAACGATTTAACGGGCGCTGAGTTGAAATTCCGTGATGCAACCACTCTCAACTCCTCCAATCATGACTACGCCCTGGCGTTAAGCGTTACCCACCAACGCCACGTCACCGAGCTGATACAGCAGGCTGGTAAAGCACGTCTCTTAGGGCAGCATGAAAAGGCCGAAACACTCCTGGCTGAAGCCCGCCTTCTGGATCCTGAGAACAAGACAGTAGGCTCCCAAGTCGACAACGGCGAACTCCCGAGGGCCTTCCATCCGGAGATAGAACCTTGGATTCGCGAAGGCCCTGCCATCGCTGGCCCCGTCACCCTCGAGCCCAATGCCGGTCAGAAGAGCTTCCATCTTCACTCCGACGAGCAAGACGTTATCCGTCAGGTTCTGTCAGGGTACGGGATCCGCCAAATATTCGATGAATCGGTCCAAAGAGACAATTTGCGTTTCGATCTCGACGACTCGACTTACCAGCAGTCGATCCCTGTTCTGCTAAACATTACCCACCTATTCGCGGTACCTCTGGACGCCAAAAGCGTTTTCATAGCTAAAGACACCGTAGATAATCGCCAGCGTCTTGAGCGTCAGTTGCAAGAGACTATCTACATCCCGGGCATGACCAATGAGGACATGGACAGTTTCGGCACTCTTGTGAAGAATATCTTCGACGTCAAAGAAGTTGCGGTTGGTAAGGCCTCCGGCACCCTCGTCCTCCGTGCTCCCCAGGAGACCCTGACCTATATCAACCTCACTCTCGCTGATCTTATCGACGGCGGCAGTGAGGTCATGATCGACCTTCAACTTTACTCCGTCAATACGACTAATCAACGAAACATCGGCGCGCAGCTTCCCCAGCAGGTTGGTATCTACAACGTAGCTTCAGCAGCGCAAAGTATCGTCAGCTCCAATCAAAGCCTCGTAAACCAAGCCATTGCCCAGGGTCTGGTCCCGGCTGGATCAAGCAATATCGTTATCGCGCTTGCGCTCATCGCCTCAGGCCTCGTCCAGAGCACTTTACTTTCCAATACGGTTGGCTTTTTCGGCGGCGGACTCACCCAAACTGGCGTTACTACAAATCAGTTCGCCGCCTTTAATCTCTCGCTTACTAGCAGCGACACTCGCGCCCTCAATGATATCCAGATCCGAGTCGGGGACCGTCAATCTGCCACTTTTCGGGTCGGGGAACGCTACCCCATTACTACGGCGACCTACTCCTCTGGAATTAGCAACTCATCCGTACCATCCAACGCTACTATCAATGGGGTTTCTGTCTCGAGCCTGCTCAACTCCGCAGCCGGTACTTCGGCCACAATTCCTCAGATTCAATACGAAGATCTCGGTCTGACGTTGAAAGCAACTCCAACTGTTCAAAAATCAGGCGCAATCAAAATGCACATCGATCTTAAGATTGAAGCACTGAGCGGCGGTACTGTTAACAACATCCCAATCCTCAACAGTCAGCAGTTCGCCTCGGATGTAACTCTCGATGACGGAGATACCGCGCTCATGGTCAGCAGCCTCGCCAAAAGTGAAACGGCAAGTATCAACGGCTATCCCGTGTTGAGCGAGCTACCAGGCTTTCAAACCGTTACGGCAGATCGTGTGACAGACACGAGTTCCAGCGATCTCCTCCTTCTCCTCACGCCTCACATCACTCGTCGCCGATCCAATTTAACGGTCGGTCCTAGAATCGCAATCAATTTACCTGAGCCACCAGGTTAGGACTTCCCTCTACCGGCAACCAAACCGAGAACACAGTTCCATGTCTCTCACCACGCCGTGTTCTTGCCCTGATTCGGCCGCCGTGCTTCTCGACGATGCCCTTGCTCACCCAGAGTCCAAGTCCTGTTCCGGTAAGTTCCTTCGTCGTCTGGAACGCTTCGAAAAGGTGCTCCTGCATCTCCGGCTTAATCCCCTCTCCTATATCCGCAACCGTCAGACGCACCCCGGGAGTTCCACTGAGACCATCCCGCTGCGGATGCAACCTTATCGTTAACCGCCCTCCTTTACTCATGGCGTCGAGCGCGTTCCTGACAAGGTTATTAATCACCTGGCGAATCTCTCCTTCGAGCACTCTCACCCTTGGAGTCGCCATCAACTTTAAATCGATCTCTATGTTCCGAACGAGAGTCCGTCCCGTATATAGAGCCATGACCGTCCGCAACAGCTCCGCCATATCCACATAGGTCGGCTTGCTATGCTGTCGGTTGAACCTCAATGTTTGCAACGTGATTTCAGTGACTCGAGCCAATTCACCTTGAGCCAGGGCCGCATAGTGCTGCGTATCTTCCATCGATTCCGATTGTCGAATCAGATACAGTAGGTTTGTAATCGACTCGAGCGGATTATTGATCTCATGGGCAATGGACGAAGCCAACTGCCCCACCGCAGCCAGCTTTTCTGATTTTCTCAGCGCCTCGTCCTGCAGCCGCACCTGCGTGACATCAGTATTCACAGCTACGCCGCCAAGTATCTTTCCATTTAGAAAAATCGGCGCTGCCACACTTCGAATCCAGCGATCCGACGTTTTTACCGTCTCTGTGGACCACTTCCCAGCCAGCGCTGTCTCCAGCGTCTTCAACTCCGCCGGAAACGTGCCGCCACTCATCATCTTGGCAACGTGGTTAGAACGGACTTTCGCATCGGAAGTCGCTATATAGACCCCATGCGGCATGCTCTCGATCACGGCATCCAACTCGGCCGTCTTCTGTTCCGCCAGTTCATAGGCTCTGCGAAGATTTTCCTGTTGTTGCCGGAGTTCGGTCACCTCTCGGAACGTTACCACTACGCCTGCAACGCGTCCCTCTATAACCACCGGCTGTGCGGAGATTTCTGCGACAAAGCTGCTTCCATCTTTTCGAAACATAGTGTCCGTCAGCCGCCTCAAAGCTTTACTCTTCCGCACCACGTCATAGATCGGGCACTCGGAGCCAGGAAAATGACGCCCATCCGGATAGTGGTGATGCACAAGTTCGTGCATATTGTTGCCCAGCATCTCCTCGCTGGCAAAGCCAAAGCAATTCACCGCCATACGATTAACGAACGTACAGTTCCCTTCAAGATCCAGCCCCCATATGCCCTCTCCGGCTGAATCGAGCAGGGCCTGCCAATGCTGCATCTGCCCCACGTTTTGTAGTAATGGCTGCGTCATCTACCTCATTCCTGTACGGCACTCGCTAACTCTGAGCCAGTCAACAAATGAGATGCAGTTTTTTGTCTGGTATGACGCTCAGAAAAAGAAACGCATTTGCGACTGCACGTCACACCTCGTTGACCATACTGAACATGGCCGCTATACTTGAACCTGAAGAGCGGGAGTAGCTCAGTGGTAGAGTGCTTCCTTGCCAAGGAAGATGTCGCCGGTTCGACCCCGGTCTCCCGCTCCAAATCACATCCTGCCTGCGGTACACTTCTCCTACAATCCAGCAGGGCAGAATTACATAGCCCACCCGAGGCGCGGTACCCAAGTGGTAAGGGAGAGGTCTGCAAAACCTTTATGCGTCGGTTCGATCCCGACCCGCGCCTCCATAATCTTATCCCTTTAGAATCAAATAGATTTGAATTGCTGGTAGAGAATTGTGCTAAATTTGTGCTAAGGTTTTGGCGTGGTTATCCCGAAAACCTCCGGATCGAGCGCATAAATGTCCATACAGTCCAAGTCTCCAACATCCCTACCATCACTATCTTTGTTCGACACAGGGGCGACTGCCCGCGTGCGGGTGATGAGTTCTATAAGGGTTGTCGATGCTCGAAGCATCTACGTTGGTCAACCGGCGGCAAGCAACATCGTCAGGCCGCGAAGACGCGTACATGGTCCATTGCGGAGGAGAGGCGGCGGGAGATAGAAGCGCAGTTCGCGGCGGCTGATCCGACGCGCCCCGCAGAGGTCGTCCGATTGGAAGAGCTATCCGGCAAAACAATCGAGCGAGCGATTGAACTTTTTCTCAGTGACAAGGGTTCGCAGGGTATCGACAGTGACGTGCTAAAAAAGTACGACCGTGAACTTATGCGGTTCCGTCAATTCATGGAGAAGCGATCTAAGTTATTTCCTCGCGAGATTGCATTGGACGATCTCACAGAGTTCCGGGCCGGTTGGCTGCACCTCTACCCTTCTTCTACTACCCGCTCCAAAGTTCAAGAGCGTTTGAGGGCGTTTCTGCGCTACTGCTACGAATCGCAGTTAGTTGACAGGGTGCCGAAGCTATCCCCGATCAAGGTAGATGAACCTCCCACGCTCCCCCTCACAAACAAACAATACACAAAGCTGCTCCAAGTGATCCGTGACGAGTTCACCGACGATAAGGCAACCCGAGCCCATGCGCTCGTGAGACTCATGCGTTTCAGTGGCCTTGCGATCCGCGATGCGGTCACCCTGGAGAGAGAAGAAATGAAGTGGGATAACGAAGCGAAGCTTCA
The DNA here is from genome assembly GCF_040358255.1 of Tunturibacter gelidoferens. Taxonomy (NCBI): domain Bacteria; kingdom Pseudomonadati; phylum Acidobacteriota; class Terriglobia; order Terriglobales; family Acidobacteriaceae; genus Tunturiibacter; species Tunturiibacter gelidiferens. Next base: position 3,030,642 of record NZ_CP132938.1, on the reverse strand, counting down.
TCGTGTCGTCACCAATCGGCAGAAGACGGGCACACACGTATCAGTACCGATCCCTCAGGACGTGGCGGCGGAAGTTATGGTTGCGATGAAATTGAATGAGAATCCTAAGTACGCCTTCTGGAATACTGGAACCGGCAAGCCGCAGACCGCCGTTACGAATTGGCAACACGACCTTCGGCAGATATTTAGAACTGCAGGAATGGAAGACGGGCATCCACACCAACTACGAGATACATTTGCGGTGGGGTTGTTGGAGCAGGGAGTGCCTTTGGAGGAAGTATCGAAGTTGTTAGGGCACGAGTCGATAAAAACGACGGAGAGGTACTACGCGAAATGGGCGAAGGCGAGGCAGGATCGGCTCGACTCTCTAGTCGTGGCAACATGGGTCACGCCGGAGCACGGTGCGAAGGCTGGCCATTGACTCGTTACTGCTTTTTTTCTTTGTCAATATGCAGATCCATGGTCACCTTCAACCGTAGGACAGCTTGATCGAATTCCCTTCCCCTGATCGTTAGAATCGCCAAAGGTAGTGTAGATGGTATTGCCCCCCAGGGATTCACTAATTCTGAAAAATCAAGAAGATATGTCGATGTTCGACGATGATCCCCACAAAATTCCCACACAAAAAAATAATATTTTATCGTCTGATTTCCCGCGCACTTCGTCGGACTTTTTTGGACCAGTTTGGACTCAGCGAACAAACAGATCGGTGGTTCCCATCGGCTTGTTACCGGCTAGATGATCCGCCACAAAGGTCCTCGCAGGTCTTGATCGAAGGGACGAGATCGTCGCAGCGACCGGCGTGGATATCCTTGGCCCCCTTGGGGGTATGAATTGACTCTCACTGCGGCGTCACGCGATCCGCTGAACCCATTGGTTCCGCCAGGCCGGCAGCGATATTCATCTGTAGCATTTATCTCTGCGGTGGTTCGCCTACTTCAATGAGAGCGGATGTTCCGATTCGACTCCACTGAACGTGCTAACCGGGAACCGGCAGCCAGTGTGTTTTTGAAGATGTTCGATGTGGGCTCTGGCTCCGGTGTTGGATTCTTTGAGCGCCTGCACGGGGCCGTGGCAATATTTGCAGCGCATGATCTCGTCGCGTTCTGCAAGCGCCTCGTAGAGGGTGCATGGGAGCCAGCGTCCACGCACCTTCACCTCGCACTCGGTCATCACCGGCGGTTTCTTCTTAGAAGACACTAATGCGCTTAGATGCCTCCCAATGAGTTGTCCACATACTCTTTTCTTGTCTTTTGAATCTAGTGTTCTATGTGACCGCGCCTTGAGCAGGCGCGGGCCGCCGTGGCTCAGGTAAACTGCACTTCGGCTTGGTTTACTAACAAACGCAATCGTTCCACCCCCAGTGTCGATAACAGGTCAAGTCACTGATCTACTTCACTCAACGAGTGACTCGGCGATTTATCACTCTTTGACAAATCAGGTATTAGTCGCCTTGACGCGATTACGCAGCCGTGAAAAAGGCCGAGCGCTCCCCTTATGGACATCAAGCGCCGCAACCGCACAGTCACTTAGAAACAGGAACCACGAACTGGGCTCGGGATACGTACCTGCTACTTTGTGTTTTCAATGGCTTACAGGGTCAGTCGCACGCGGGTTCGCAAACAGCATGTTCAGGATCTACCGGTTTCTATCCTCGTGAAAACGCATGAGTTGTTAGGCCGGAACCCTTCACGTACGCAGCAATCGTTTTTTGAGGTTTCCGTGATACTTCCAAAATAATGTTGCAATGTTTGCAGAGGACGATTAGGTTTATCGCCTTATCTTTCTCTAGATGCGCCACACTTCTATTAGCCGTTCGGTTTTTGGAATACGGAATACGTTGAAGCACCGCAGCCTACCGCCACGAAGCTGGCTTCTTTTTCGTTCAGTATAAAAAACCCTTCAAGGCGACCAGCGAATCCTTTGCTTTCCTTTGGAGGTCATATGAAACGACTACGAACACGTCTCCTGCAGGCTGTTCTCTACAGCCTCGCCGTCATCCTCACCATCACATCCCTACCTGCCCTCAACGCCCAGATCTACCGCGGTGGCATTGGAGGCACCGTCACTGACTCTACCGATGCGGCCGTCGTCGGCGCAGCTGTGTCTGCCGTAGACACAGCTACGAGCCTTACCTACAACACCGTGTCCTCAAGCTCGGGCGAATTCAACTTTTCGAATCTGCCTTTGGGCAGCTACACCGTCACCATCAGTTCTCCCGGCTTCGCGACCGCGAAGTACGACAAGGTGCAGGTCGTTGCCGGCCCGAGTTACACGCTATCCGCGAAGCTGACCCTCTCTTCAACTGGCCAGACGGTGGAGGTGACAGCTGCCGCATTGGCGCTCGATACTGAGACGGATGTGCAGGCTACAGTTCTTCCGGAAACGGTTGTGCAGAATCTGCCCAATAGCGGCCGCGACTTTACGCAAATGCTCGCTCAAACTACAGGATTTGCTGGATTGTCCACCGGAGGCGGCGCACTCTATGCCAGTGTGAACGGAACCCGGTCCAACGCGGTAAACTGGCAGATCGAAGGCACGGACAACAACGATCTTTGGTGGAACATTCCCGCAGTCAATCAGGGCGGAGTCTCTGCAATAGCGGGCGTGATCTTTCCCATCGATGCCATTGAAAACTTCTCCTTTGTCACCACGGGCGCGACCGAGCTTGGGCGCAATCCGGGCGGAACAGCAAACCTCACCATCAAATCCGGCACCAACCAGCTTCATGGCACAGCCTACTACTTCAACCATAACGAGTTCTTTGAGCGGCAGAATCCCTTCTTAACCAGCAAGGCTGCATCGCGGAATCAAAACTACGGATTCTCCGTTGGCGGCCCGATTCTCAGGGACAAGTTCTTCTTCTTTCTGTCCGGTGAACATCAGAACTTTTTGATCGGCGCTGAAAATCACGCGACCGAACCATCGGCTGCCTATCAGAGCGCTGCCTATGCGCTCCTCGATTATTACGGCGTACCCCATAACACCGTGTCGGTAAATTTGCTGAATGGAAACGGCACTCTCCGGGGCCTCTGGCCAGCCGCTGCACTCACCGGACCTGCCAATCCGGAAAACTACCAGGCCTCAGGAAATCTTACCGGGCATAGTTTCAACGGCGTTATCAAGTTGGATTACAAGCTCTCCGACAAAGACCATCTCTCCGCCAGGTGGTACGTGGGTCAAGGCACGCAGACCGCGCCAACCTCCTCCGATCTGACACCGTACTTCGAGAACGCACCCATCCACGTTCAAAACTACTCTTTGATCTACAACCGCATTATTACCTCTTCGATGGCCAATCAGGTCGCTGTGGGAGTCAGCTATTTCAACCAGGTGTTTGGCGATGCCGATACAGGATTCAATCCCATCGGCCTCGGATTCAACACAGGTGTCACCGATCCAGCTCTGCCGGGCTCCCCCCATTTGGTCATCGGTCCCACCAGCAGCAGTAATGGCCTTTCCGCTGGCAACACTGGATTCGATCCGACCGGTGTCACTGCGCCTTCGGGAAGGAATGACATCACCGGCCACCTTGACGACGATTTAACCTGGACCAAAGGGGCGCATCAGCTCCATTTCGGCGGTGAGATCCGCCAGGCTCAGGTTGACGACTTCTATCAGACCGGACAGCGCGGAACCATCTACTTCGACGGCTCTCAGGGCCCATGGAACTACGCGACAAACTTTGTCGACGGAGTGGCGCAGACACCGTGCTCTGCATTAGCTACAACTAACCTTGGAGTAGCTCCCGGAGCTAATCTGAACACGACATCCAATGTCCTTTTCCTTGCAGACTTCCTGGCGGGATGCTTGAATCCAACGTCTTCGAGCATCGTTCAGGGAAATCCGAAGCGACAGGTTTTCGTGAACACATTTGCCCTCTACGCTCAGGATGCCTGGCAAATCACCAAACGTTTCAACTTCAACTACGGCTTGCGCTACGACTATGAAGGCCCTGTGCACTCTGACTACCCCAACCTCTCGATCTTCAACCCATCGAGCCCAACCGGTCTTTCAGTCGCAGGGCAGGGCGTGGCAAACGTCTATCCCAAATTCTGGAGCGGTGTAAGCCCGCGATTCGGGTTTGCCTATCAACTGGATAGCACCGGCACTACGGTCGTTCACGGTGGCTACGGCTTTTACTACGACTCCGTCTATATGAAATCGATCTTGCAGAATAACGGCGCGCAGAACATCGCCGTCTTCGGGCCAGGCCAGAATCCAGCAGGTATTGATCAGGTCGTGAACGCACAGGGTCTCAACCAGGTGGTTCAGTCAGGAGTTGACATCTTTCCTGCCTTCAATCCCTCAAGCATCCTTGCCGATGCTGCGCCGGGTAGCATCACCATCTCCACCTTTGACAAGAACTTCAAGCCTGCCAATGTGCAGATATTTGACCTGAATATTCAGCGCAGCCTCACAAACTCAGTCATTGCCCAGATAGGGTACGTTGGCTCAAAAGGAACTCATCTCATGGGCTTGTTCGACATCAACGCCGCCGCTCTGGGAAGCGCCTACAACCCTTGCCCACCCCCAGATGTCCTTCCCGGAGGTTCTTGCAGCGTCAATCCCCAGCAGCTCACCCGCCCCTACAACACCCAGTTTCCAGCATTCGGCGTGATCGACGCAGCCCGAAGCAATCTCGGCTCCATATATCACTCGCTTCAATCAAGCCTGCGCCTCCAGGGATGGCACGGTCTAACCGCGCAGTTGGCCTACACCTGGTCGCATTCGCTCGACTATGAGACCGGAGCTCTGCCTTATGTCCCGCAAGACCCCACCAATGAAAAAGGAGAGTACGGAAACTCCGACTTCGACGTTCGCAACACCTTCACAGGGTACTTCAACTACGCAATCCCAACCTTCCGCGGGCCAGAGCGGCTCACTCACGGCTGGGAGCTGAACTCCGGATTCTCCTTCCACGGCGGCACACCTTACACCGTCACTGCGAGTTCGAATGTCAGCGGAAACGGGGAGTTTGCGGACCGGGCGGTACAGGTGATTGCTAATCCCACAGCCGGTGTCGCCCACGCCATCGTCAACGGCTCGGTTCAATGGTTCAATCCCGCTGCCTTTGTTGACCCCGCGCCCGGAACCTACTCCCCAACACGCCGCGGACAGAACTACAATCCCGGCTATAAGGCGTTCGACCTCTCTGTCATCAAGACGACAGCGATCACCGAAAGAGTAAGAGCTCAGTTCAAGGCAAATATCTACAATCTGTTCAACACCACGAATCTGGCACCGGTAGGTTTTCCATCGACTGGTCAGGTCGGGGCAATCGGCTCCACGCTTGGACCCTATCTCGGTAACCCCACCATCGGGCCGGGCGAACCTCTCAATGTTGAATTCGCCTTGAAGATCCTCTTCTAGCTCGAACAACAGAAAAGCCCCATCCTCCATCGCGGGGGCGGGGCCTTTCGTCGTTCAATCTCTTTGCTGTCGATTCCATTCTCATGGCCATACTTCGTTGTCGCTTTGCTTGAGATCATCCTGATCTATGCCTATCGAGCTAACTTCGCAGGCATCTTCACCGCCAAAGCGAAGACAGTCGTTTAATACAAACCGACAGACGACACCTAGGTTTGACCTTGCTGCGGCATCTCTGCCGCGCAGCCGGCGAGCGGAGGCGGGGGGGCGAGATGAGAGTCCGGGAGAAACCAAAGCGGTTTCTCCCGGCGCGGCGCGGAAGCGCCGGTGCCGTTGCAAAAGAAAGCCCCGGACGAATCCGGGGCTGAAGAAGAAGGGCGTTGCTGCCCCGATGCAGTTAGGCAGCTTTCTGCTTCTTGGTTGCGCTCTTTTTCGGAGCAGCCTTGGTGAGTGTGGGCGTCTCCTTGGATTTGCTGCTGTTCTTCGGCTTGGAAGACTTCGGCTGCGGTGGAGCGAATGCAGCCTCGGCCTCGGACAATGGGTCTGGTTCGTTTTCACGCGGAATGCCGACGTGATCGGTCAGCGCGAGACGCAGGGCGAAGCCGGTTAGCTTGTCCTCTGCGGTGTTGTCGAGTGCGGCGAGTACGATTTCCTCGTCGGTCTGCTGGCCGTTTTCATCGTTCCCGGCGAAGTGGCTGGCGGGTAGCAGATGCGGCTCTTTGTCGTTCCAGTCCTTGCGCCAGCACTGCTCGAAGGCTGCGGTCTGATGCTCCTGCGGCAGACGGGCAATGAGGTTGGCGTGGCTGGCGGTAATGCGCTCTTCGACAAATGCCTGGGCAACGGCAGGTATGAGTTGCAACAGGGACAGACGAGCGTAGATGTGCGATGCACTCTTGCCCGATTTCAGAACAAGCGCGGCCACGTCGTAACCGGGCATGTCGAGCAAACGTTGGAAGCCCTGCGCCTCCTCATAGGGATGCACGTCGACGCGTTGAGAATTTTCGACGAGCTGCCATTCCATGGTGGCTGCATCTTCCAACTCAACGATGCGGGCAGGGATGGTAAACAACTCCGCTAACTGTGAGGCACGGAATCGTCGTGCGCCCGCAACGATCTCAAAGCCGTTGTCGCTGGGCCGGACGGTGACGGGTTGGATGAGACCGTGTTGCCGGATGCTCTCGGCAAGCTCCTCCAGCTTCGATTGCTCGAAGGTGAGGCGCGGGTTGGTGGTGGACTCGTGAATCTGGTCGATGGCGATGAATTGGAATGCGCTGCTGTCCTGCATGATGCCCTCCTTTGGGCGTGGTCGTGCGGTGAGGTTGTAGAGCGAACACGCTTCCCTGTCTCCGCTCCGGTGGGCGGGGAACTTGGGCTAACTGCGTATGTGCTTGTGCGGGTCGAAGCCTTGCAAGCGAAGGTTGATGTCCCACGTCGCAGCGAATCGCTGGTGCTGCTCAAGCAACTCGATGAGGTGGACGTAGCGGTCGCGAACGATATTGCGGCTCCACTGCTCGACGGCCACGTAGTCGTTCCGCCAATAGAACGCGTCCAGATGTGCGCCCCCGGTGAGACCAAGCTCGAAGCACATCTCCGGGTCACGCATGAGGTCGCCATTCTGTTCGCCGTAATGGGCCACGGAGAGCGTGGGAGGTCCCATCGGGCCGGACTCGTCCATCGCCTCGATGACCAATTCCATATAGGGCGGGTTATCGATCTTGAGATAAAGGCCGAGGTGCCAACCACCGGCCTTCCTGAGAATGTCGAGGATGGTTTGCATTACGCCACCTTCGCCAGTTCTGCATCGGGCATCGTCTCTGCGGTTGCGAACGATTCCAATGCGGCGAGGATGATGGCGGAGGTCTGCTGGATGACCTCCAAGCTCTCGGCCAGCAACGACGCATTGCCGTGGTACAACTGGATATAGTCCGCCGAGGCGGTTCCGGTTTCGAGGCCGACAGCCCTCCCAATCACAAATGCAATCGCCTCTGCCTCCGTCTCACGGACTACCTTGGTGGTCGCCGTCCGGCGTTCGGCCTTGTGTAACATCTCATGCGCCAACTCATGTACCAGCGTCGAGAACTCCTCGGCCTTGGACTGTCCGGGCAGGATGGCGATACGTCCTCCGTAGCTCATGCCGAGTGCGGGTGCAATCTTCTCCGTATAGGTGAGTGCAATTCCCTGCTTCTCAAGCAGAGCAAGAAGACGGTCGCGGTTCGCGCCAACATCGCCGGAGATGCCGTCGAGTTCGGGCAGGTCTACGCCATCGGTCTGCGAAACGTCGAAGACGTAGGCGCTGCGGAAGCCAACCAGGACGCGGGTGTTCTGTTTGGTGATGTCCTTCTCTGCTTCGGCAGCGAGCTTGCGCTTGATGCCGACAATGGGAGCGAGAATGCGAATCCCTTTCTCGCCAGACTTAACCGACCGACCTAGCTGCTTCCAAGCCCAGAACCCGGCCACACGGGTGGCCGTGGGCATCTGCCGAGCAATCTCCAGTACATTGCTGAAGCTGTAGTGATGGAAACGGCTCATGGCGTTGAGGTAGGCGGTGAGTGCGTCGGAGTGTCCGGCCTCCAACTGCTCGATGAGGGCTTTCACGTTGGCGGCGATGATCTCCTTCGCCGTCTGTGGCTGTTGCGGCTGCTGCTGTTCTTTCGGGTTTTCGGTGGTGGAGCGACGGTTGCTGTTGGCGGCTGGGGTATTCATGGGTGCTTCCTCCTTAGGGTTATGGAGCGGTGGCTTATGCAAGACGCGGATGGTGTTTCGCGTCATGCCAATCGAGTGCGGGGGTGATATGGGTTGTGGTGAGGTCTTCCAGACCATCGCAGAGAAATTCCACGGGAACATTCCCAAGAACCTCTCCGCAGGTGGGACACGAGACTTTGACCGTATCGCCGCAAAAGCCCAATTGCGCGAGGTCTACGGTGTCCTCGCCGAGGAGGTAGTCGCCCATCCGCACGTTGGCGAAACGCCGCCATGGGAAGGGGTTCGGTGTGGCTGGTGTTGTGGTTCGCATCTGGCCTCCCGCTTTTGCGTTGGCACGTCCGCGTTGAAACGCGGCATGTACATGCCGAACGCCACCTGGCGAAGGCGGGGGTAGCAAGCGTCAAGGGGAGGGGTATCTCCCACCCTTGGAACGGAGCGATAGCGGGAGTGGAAAGGGCGCAGCGCAGCGGAGGTCTGCACAAGCGAAGCGCGGAAGATTGGGGAGACCCCTTGACGGGCGCGGGGGGCAGAGCCCATTAGCGTACTTAGCACTTCCGATACAAAACAGACCGGAGACATGGTTTACAGCGAAGCGCGACGGCGTCGGTTCTTCAGCTTTGGGCAACGCACGACGATGTTGTATGCCCTGGAAAGAGAGTCGGATCGTGGATCAACGTTTGCAGTTTTTGTCGAGTTATCAGAAGGAAGAGATGTCAGTAGGGGACCTGTGTTGTACATCCGCCTCCAGGCAGTGGACAAAACGTAGCGTTTCCGTATGCCACGGAAGAGTGCTCATGCTAAATTGCTCTCTACAAGCCAAGCGTGATCCTTGTCACTCATCCTTGAGCGACACCGCGGCACTTTCCGTTGTATGAGTCTGGTACCGCGGCTTCGAAAGCGGACGTTTGAGATGCGCTGTTGGTCTGTGAAAAGACGTGATAGAACCGAAACTTCGATCTGGCGACAGAGTTGACGGATACGCGAATGCCTCGAAAAGATTTCGCTAACCCAGGCGGGACTGGTGATCATATCCGGGATTTCCGGGATCGCGTCGTGAAAACCATTGAGAAGATCCTCCAAGTCCTCCTAACCCTCCTTTGGTTCGTCTTCCCGATCGTTTTCTTGAGAACAATCTTCTGGCTCGACAGGCAGACAGACTACTATCAGCGATGGGCGTTTTCTAGAGTGTTTCTCTATGCCCTTGGTACAGTGCTGTAGCTCGGCGTTGCGTTGATTCTCTCGTTTGATGAAAATCCGTCTATTCATCTTCCGGGTCGAACATTCGCTCGCGAAAGTTTCATGGCGAGAGCGGTATCTGCCCTGATCGCCGCATCGCGTGTACTGTGGATTTTTATCTGGATCCGATTGGGAATACCACCCAGTCGATCCTTCCTCTATTACTGTATTTATCTGGCACTTCTGATTTTTGTCATCCGGTTCAATCAGAAACGTAGAGCTAGTTTCTTGACACGGCAACATGTATTCGGTCTTGGCGCATTAGCAGCAATGCTTTTGACGAGTGCTGTGTTCACAATTTTCCCGATCCTCTGGGCAGATATAACAATGCGCGTGGCGGATGATTCCTTTCTCGTCCCGACGCTTGTTACCCCATCGCCGTGCAATAGTAACAACGCCGTAATTGCTCATATTAGCGACCTTCACATAACCGAAAATCAGAGAACACGCGACGGAAAGCTTCGCGGAAACGAACGTCTTCCGCCACTATTAAGTCGAATTGACGGATCCAATGCGGCTTATCTGATCGTGTCCGGTGATCTCACAGACTCGGGAAGTCCTAGTGCTTGGAAGATCACCAGTTCGATTCTCACAAAGGGGCTACCACGAACCCGCGTGATCGCAACGCCCGGTAATCATGACCTAAACGAGTTTTTCGGTCTCGATCCAACCCAGCAGCAGTTGCGAGAAAAGGACGACGAGATCACAACGGACATCGAAAAGATGCCACGTTTGTCACGCTTTATTGTTTATCAATCCCTTCTGTTCCCGTCATTGCAGACGTATAACAACATTTCACTCTCGAAGCTTGTCGCGGAGATTCCAAAGAAATCCACCATTACCCCGGAGGAGGAACAAAAGTGCTTCAAGCAATGCAAGGATCTATGGGGACCGGGAATGCACGAAACACAACAGTGCTTTGCTTCCTGCCGCCAGAATTGGCAGTTCGCGCGCTTCGATTACCTCTACTCATTCCGGGATATGTTCCCTTTAGTGTATGTGGATTATGACCGAGGTATCGCCTTCCTTTCTTTTGCTAGCACCCTTTATCACAGCGACACGGTCGGCGATAATGCAATCGGCGAGATTAGCGAGGAGCAGATTGTTAGGGCCAGGAAGCTATTGAACGGATTGCCCCCATCGGTGAACAATTGGGTTTTCACGATGCACCACCCATTGATTCGTCAGCATAGTGATCTAGCGTTTCCATTTCACCTTTCGGACTTGAGACATTCTATAGCGTGGGCCGATAGATTATATGAAAGCGACTGGTTTCTCGCGATCTTTTTGCGAAATGACCCCAACGAATCGAGGAAGCTATCGGATGTCATTTCTAAACAACTTGATGACCGACCAGAGGCGAAAGCCTTCGTCTTTTATGGCCATCGACACCGACGCCCGCTATCTCGGATTGGACGAATAACGTTTATCGAGGCTCCAAATGTCGCAACATCCAACCCTGATGATTTTGGCTTCTACTCGGTGAACCCAATGCGTAACACTGCCGAAGTTTCATGGTGCGCAGTCAAATAGGCTCAGCCGTTTCGTGGACGCACTTGGCTAACCCTCTTTGATCTGGTCCGGCCTTTGTGGGGTAGGGCTGTGCGGGAGCGGGTTGTACATGGCTTCCGTATACGCGTGCGTACGCACGCAAGATCCATTGGGGAGGGCGTGCGGGAAGGAACGTCCCGCTGAGATTCTCTCTCCCTTGTCTAGGCTTTGTTCCTGAGCCTTAACACGGCGCTTGGGGTCTGTCTGTTGGTGGCCGTTAAGCAGCCGGCAAGCGTTGGTCAGCGCTCAGCGCGCGTTGCTGTATTTGAGAACCAAATTGGTGAGCGTACCTGGTTGGTCCTCCGGTAACATCTTCTTTGGCCATCGAGCCCAGCTTTGTATGATCGCGTGGTCGGGAATCATGGAAGGATTGGATTCAACCATGCGAAAGCGCTGTTCTGCTTCTCGAGTCCATACAGCATCGCTTTCCTCCTTTGCCCCGCCGCCGTCATAGATAATTCCGAACTTCAGACCGGCCGCGATAATGCGACTCTTGACTGCTGGTAACTGTTGTTGCCTAGGCCCATTCCATGCCACGTCAGCATGGAAGAAGCTCAGCGGCTCACCCACCACTTTCCGATAGACCTGAGTCCATTGCGAGATCTCCTCCACCCAATCAGGAGGTTGGGCAGTACCGACGGGCTCGATGTCGCCGATCTGCACAGCAGAAAACTTCTCACGGAGTGCAGCAACGCGCGGGGCGATATCCCGAGCGACGTCCTCCATCGTCCACCCGCAGGCGTTCTTTCCGGAAAAATGATGCGCGCACCAGAGCGGTTCATCCATCGCGACATAGGCCAGCACGCCGCCAGCTCTTTGAATGCGATTGGCGACCACCTTGGCGTTGTCCGGTGCGGCGAACCCCTCGACACCCACTCCGCATACCTGCTGGCCGGCACTATCCTTTCCTGACAACAGTCCCATTTCGATGGCCAGTGCGATGTTCCGTCTTTTCAAATCCGAAAAAACGGCTTTCAACTCCTCGTCCGACTGATGCATGACAAGAGCGCCGTTGATCATGAACACACTGACCGTCTGCGCCGATTTCGACCAAGGCGCATCCGGTTTGAAAAGGTCCATATAGTCGGAATCCGATTCCTGGAACGTCTGCTGACGCACGAATGGCGGGACGCCGGACAGCCACACTTCCGAAGATGAATCTAGCCGGTTCTGCGCGGCTACCCCGGCGGGTGCCATAGCGAGGCACAGCGTCAATGCAAAAGCTATGAAACAAGAGACCCGCCTTCTGAAACGCATTGTCATCCCTCGTGCAGACAAAATATCACGATCTCTCCGGATGGCCGGCTCCGCGGCGGGATAACCCTTTGGTTCATTACCCAAAGAGCGGAACAGCCTAGGCATCAGAATCGGTGGTTTCATGGTGTACAAGTGGGTTGCCGCTGAGGGAAAAGGATCGATCTATGCAGCGGACGAACTTTGGACGTTCGGTGTGTAGTGACCCTACTTGCACTCGTCGCCGCACCAGGAGTTCGCAAGCATGGAAAGCATCGCCATGTAGCTCGAGGGAGAGACGTAAGCACGGTAGTTCTTATCGATATCGACCTGGTGAACGACGACCATTCCGTTCGCGGGGAGCACAGTGATGTACGTGCCACCCGTGCCAGCGGCTGTATACGCACCTTGCATAAATCCGATGTATGCATTACCGAGGAACATCTGTTCGTCCCAGACCCACCAGAGTAGACCGTAGCCCCAACGCTCCGGTTCGCCATAGTTCCGGAAGCCTGTCGGATTGATGTCTCGGAATTGCGTAGCGACGTAAGTGCTGTAACGCGCCCAGTCGCAGGAGATCACGGTCTCGCCATTCCATTGACCGCAGTCCAGCATTAGCAGGCCGAGTCTGGCCATGTCGCGCGTCGAAAGATACATGGCAAATTCGGGAGGGACGCTTTCCGGCGCATAATTCTTCTTCTGTTGGCCGAGGACAAAATCCTGCATACCGAGGGGTTTTGCTAGGTCATCTTGCAGAGCCTTGAAGATGTCCCTGCCAGCAAGCTTCTCGAAGGCCGTTCCGCCGCATCAAAGTCCCAGTTGTTGCAGATGAAGTGGGCGCCGGGAAGCTCCGAACCTCGAGGCGGCATGGTCTTCGCCTGGCCGTCATTGCCCGTTGGGATGTAAATGCCGGAGCGAGACCCCATCAGTTCTATGAGCGTCGCGTTCTCCTCCATTGGCAGAAACGGCACCTTATCGTCGAGGCCGAGTTGCCTAACAGTTTTGTTGAGGGCATCGTCTTTGATCTGGTCTTTGAAGACGTCAGCGCCATAGAGCATGTTGAGCACGCTTTTGCGGACGGAGGCAATCTTGCTGGTGTGGCTGACGTCGCCGTAGGAAAAGATTACCCGACCCTGGACGATGACCATCATGGAACCCGTGTCCTGCGTCTTCACCCAGCCACGCAAGGCCTCCAGCCTGGCGCTTGAATATCCGACGGACTCGGGTGCGGCTGTCACCCATTCCGCGCCGGGAACGACGCTATCGGTGATGTGCTTTGCAGGGGGAGTCTGGGCGGCAACGGACAGGCTCGTCAGGGAGACGATCCCATAGGTCAGCGCGCGAAAGAGCTTCATAGCGCCAATCCTCCAATAGAAGTTTTGTATCAGACTTCGCGGCCGAGAACTGACCCTCTAATCTAGTATGGAAAAGCTATGCCCTTCAGAAATGCCTACACTGACAAACAAATTGGTTCACAGAGATCGGGCAGGCCACCGTGATACCGTGGTCTCGTTTCTTCCCCCACCTCCGGAGGCACGAATGCTCCCGTTCAGCACGAAGATGGTCGCAGCCTTCGCTGTTGCACTCCTTACCACCGCACTCGCTGTCAGCCAGACCGTCGCTCCCGCCAGCACCCCCAGGAACACACTCGCCGACTACGACCCGGGCCTAGTCAAAAAGATCCACGCCTTCGGCCCGCTATTTTCCGACGCCATCTCCCGCAAAAACACCGAAACCGCCGCGCCGCACGACTTTGTCGAAGACCTTCAGGTCCCCGACGGAACCAAAGTGCGCGTTCTGGTCAAAGCCCCCGCCCCGGCCAACCCAGCCAAAATCCTGAAGCTCGCCCCCATCGCCCCGGCCCAAACGCCCAACGACTACTTCGCCACCGCAATCACCCAGGCCATCTCCGGCGGCTACGCTCAGGTCGTCTTCCCCAAAGCCACCTACAACTTTGTGGCGCCCACACACGCAGGCGCATCGCACGTCCTCATCAAGGGCGCCAACGACCTCATCATCGACGGCCAGGACTCCACGCTTAACTTTGCCTCGCCTTTGTCTGGCGGAGTAAGCATCGCGAACTCCCAGCGGCTCGTCTTCAAGCGCTTCAACCTCGACTGGCCCAAGACCCTGATGGCCTCCATCGGCACCATCGTCTCCATCAACAACAAGGCCAACACCCTGCGCGTCCGCATCGCGCCCCAGTACCACGTCGAGTCCTCCACCCAGATCATCGCCCTCACGCCCTGGGACGCGAAGTCGGACCCCGCCAACCCACACTTCTCCCTGACCTCCTTCTACAAGGAGCAGTACACCAACAACACTGGTACCCGCTTCGTCGGCAACCAGACCTTCGAAATCCCCTACTACAACCACTTCATCCAGGTGGGCGACGTCTTTCTCGTCCGCCACTTCGGTGCGGCCCCCTGGATGAGCGCCATCTCCGTCGGCGGCCATGACATCGACTTCGAGCAGGTCAACGTCTACGCCAGCCCTCTCATGGGCTTCTCGATCTCCGGTGGCAATGGTTACCGCCTGTCTCATTGCAGCGTCACCCGCCTCAGCGCCGCACGGCTCATCTCCAGCGCCGCCGATGCCGTGCACGCCGCCGACACCGTCGGCGACATCATCATCGAAGACAGCACATTCGCCTACCAGGGCGACGACGGCCTCAACATCCACGGCGCCATCGGCGGCACCGCCAAAGCAGGCCAGAACTTCCTTCACTGGACCGTCGGCGGTGAAGGCTCCTGGGCTCCCTACGGCTGGGCCAAGGAAGACCCCATCGGCTGGTTCGACAACGTCCTTGGCTTCCACGGCACAACGCCGTTTCAGTCCGTCTCCCATGCGCCTTCCGGCCTTCAGATCAACCTGAAAGACAAGGCACCACCAGGCACAACCAGGGTCTCGGATCTCTCGCACGTCGGTGCGCGCTTCGTCATCCGCAATAACAAATACCTCTACAACCGCGCACGCGGCATCCTGCTTCAGTCGTCCTTCGGCCTGCTGGAAAACAATACCTTCATTGGCCAGACCCTCCACGGCCTCATCCTCGGCGTAGCACCCGACAGTGAGGGTCCCGGCGTGCAGAACGTCATCGTTCGCGGCAACCACTTCTCCAATGTCGGCAGTATCCCGCAGATTCAACCACTGCCAGATCCCGATGCCGCCTACGGTGCCATGATGATCTCCGTGCAGGGCGACGCAAACAACGTGACTTCGCAGGTTCCGGTACACGCCAATCTCGTCCTCGATAGCAACACTTTCACCAATCTCCGCGGGCCCGGCCTGTTCATCACCCGCGCCAACGATGTCGTCGTAGTCAACAACCAGTTCACCAACACCAATCTTTCACGCTTACCGTTTGTGAACCTCGGAATTGCCAACCTCGGTGGCTCAATCGTCATAGACCACGCACACAACATCTTCCTCTCAAACAACACCATGAAGGACGCAACCACCGGCCCTATCTCAATCGACTCAAAATCAACCGATGGAATCAAACGCTGACCGTGGGCATATAGTCGCCGTTGGATAATATCCACACCCCTCCCCCCAACCGGACCAGCATGACGGGGGCGTCCATGCTTCGTAAGCGTTATGTCTTCCCCTCTGGACGTGATCGAGTGCGGGTGATGACGAGGGGCTGACGTGCGGGCGCACGCCGACGCAATCGAAGCCGGAATTTCGGGTTCGCGGCTGGTGGGGCCTCGGAGGCCGGCCACTGGAAGTTGACACTTCGAGATGGCACAGTGCGCCGTTGGGGATTCCATCTAGGCTAGTCAGCTGGTAAGGTTTCATGCGTGACTAACGCCCTTATCCCCAACCAGTTATAAGAATTTCCTCAATCTGTGTGAGTACTATTCTCGAAGACGCATCTCCTCCACACGCTGGTCTTCGCGTTCTGCTGAATGTTCCCAATGTTCTGCGAGTCCGATTAGCATTAGTTTGGTTCGGGGCCACGCATTGACCTTCAAAGCGTCCTCGCGCAAGCTACCTGCAAGAGCACGTTCCTGTTTGCCACCGTCGAGTGGAGCGCGTCTAGTCACGCCTCGCGAATTCAATTTCCCGATAACGATGCCTCGTTCGATTTCATGGGATTTCCATGTCTCCAAGCCGTCCCGAATTGCCTGATGTGGCCACACTTTGTCTTCTGGATCAGGGAGTGCATGGCAGAGCATTTTCCCGATGTATTGTTCCGCGATTGCGAGCCTGTCTGCTGCTTTGGCGAGCCGGCGAGCTTCTTCCACCCAAGCATCAAGCGCGAGCGGATCAATTGACGCACCGTCTCCCCCGGGAATGGTCGTGAAGCTTTCGAGCAGCGTCAAACTAGTTCGAGCGCGAGCACGCATCTGTGACGAAATGTCCTCCGTGGGCTCGCCGCGATCAGCCTTTCCCCGGAAAACATGCGAGATTACCTGAACAAAAAACTCTGGGCTTCTGACTAAGTATCGGTCTAACGCGGAGTTTGGATCGGAAGTAGACCACGATTCTCGAAGTAAGGGTAGGTACCGGTACTCCCAGCCAGCGACTACCTCGAGCGACGTGTCATCGCGGCTTTGGAGCGCCTTGAAAATGAACTTCATCTTAAAATCAAGAACGTTGTCGTTCAGTAACTTCGGATTTTGCGCGAACCTTTTCTCGAATTCTTCGAGCAGCCTGATTAAATTCGAAGTGGAAATCTCATTTGCTCGCTGGTACAGCGCGTCGATAACAAACTCCGGGCGTTCGGCCTCGAGATAGTTATCAATCGCATCGTCGAAGTCTTTTCCGGTCGCGTGAATGCCCCAGGCCCGCCTCCTTTCCCAAAAATGTTTCCGCGCATCGTCGCCGAATCCTGCAATCCACTCCCATGTAAAGCGATTGTGAGGCCACCACTCAATCAGTTCTTGTAACTGACTTTCGGTGAGTTTTCCTTGTCCGAATTCCGCCCGGATGAGGTCAGCCCAATTCTCACCGAATCTCTGATAGGCTGTGCTCGATGCGGCCCCTGAAAAGCCCAAGTCCGGTTTGCCTGAGTCATTCTTCGCCAGGACGCCATTCATAACAGTCGCCATGTCCTGACCGACCAAGCCAAAAGCAGCCCCAACGTAGCGAGGCGCTTCTACATCGCTAGAGAACTGAATGACTCGACCGACGCCACCATCTTGTAGGATGCGTGCAACGACCTCTTTTCTCAGTTCTTCAGTGCGAGTTAAGAGGTTCTCGGGTTCGACGCCAGGAATATCAGGAAAGACCTCTTTGAATAAATACTGGTCTTGCATTTCTGAATCCTTCGGGGCAATCTCTTTCAATATCCTTTCAAGAGGCGCCAACTCCTCCGAGGGTAACGACCAGTCCGCTCCCGCGTACGTCTTGTGTCGCCTGACAAAGTCAGCGAGATGTTGCCACAGTCGTTGTTTGTCTTGTTCATGCATGAGCGAGACAGATTTGGAGAAAGCTGCAATAACGAGTTGACGATCTGAGGGCAATAGGGAGCCCAGCGAGTCGAGAACGGATTCCCAACGCATTGGGTCGGTGCCCGCTAGTCGCACCGCTAGGCTCACGATGGCAGTTATTGTCTTATAGAGAATTGCCCATGTGAGAGTTTCACGCTCTGAAGCGCCCGCATCTCGGAAGTGAGGGCTAACTGACTGAA
Organism: Tunturibacter gelidoferens; assembly: GCF_040358255.1. Taxonomy (NCBI): domain Bacteria; kingdom Pseudomonadati; phylum Acidobacteriota; class Terriglobia; order Terriglobales; family Acidobacteriaceae; genus Tunturiibacter; species Tunturiibacter gelidiferens. The sequence goes on along the minus strand of NZ_CP132938.1, from coordinate 3,012,911 downwards.
CGCCGGTGTCAAGTATTTTCGGCATGAGTGCAAGAAGCAGCTTCCAGCCAATTTCTGGATGGGCAGCCACGAGGGTATCGATCACCGCGAGCCGGAATTCATGCGATGCATTGGTAAGCGGCTTCCAGGTGAGAAACAAGGCGCGCAGGCTATTTAGGGGCCGGTTCGAGTAAGTGCCCCCCGGATCAATCTCCGCGAGGCGCGCTAGTATGTCGGCGGCCCTTGGCAAGAGTTGCGGGTCTTGGCCAGCAACCTCTAAAGCCCAGAGCAATCCCGTGTGAGGGCTGCTTCCGAATAGCCAGTTCTGATCCTTGGTATCCCGGAAGATCGGCTTGAGTTTCATCCCGTCGCCCTCAAGCAAATGCTCAAGGGCTAAGAACAAAGGGACGGGAGATGCCTCCATTAGCATCGGGAGTTGCGCAGAAAGACTAGCTATGACGCGATAGTCATCGCGCAGGCCCGGGATGTCCGCAACCAGTTGATTCACGAAATCTTGAGGCGACCCTCCGTTAATCAGGGTGTCGTTCTCAACTCCTAACGCCGCGAGTATTAGCAACGTTGTAGTAATTCCGTCTCGGAGCCACAATGAATGCGTGAGGACTTTATTTCGGAGTCGCGCATACGCACGCTCTCCGGGTGGCAGTTCGAGTGACGGATCGATTTCCGACAGCACCTTCTTCGCAGTTTCTTTGAGGCGCACCCAATCTGTGTTCGTGATCAAGTGCGCGACATGAACGAACATATCGACCGGTGCGCGCACTGCCCAGACCGCCCCTACTGTCTCTAAAGGGGCGTCCGGCAACGCTAGAAACGCCCGTAAAGAACTTTCTAAGTCGTCATAGGTGGGAAAACCCGAAAGCGCGAGGACAGCAGCTTTGTCCGCTTCCGACGATTGATCCCATGCACCAGCTAAGAACGCCGGAATCAGATGACGAGAATTCCGCCAAGTGGGACGCTCGGAATCTGCGCTAGCGATCGTGCGAGCAAGAATACTGACGCTGCGTCCGCATCCATAGGCGAGCTTAAGAGCTTTATCCTCCGCGATTCCCATAGTGCAGAGTGCCTCGCTCATCTCGTGGACCAACGGACGAATCAGAGCGATTGCGCTGGATTGCTTCGTGCTGTCTCTGCCAATCGGAACAATGACGCAGCGATCGTCCAGTAACCCGCCGTATCTGACCCCTTCCCCGCGCATCGCAAAGATCAGATTGGGTCTTGCCTTCAGCAGTCTTGCGGCATTCTCAGATTGAACAACGAGCGTCCTCGCACGAAGATATTCGCGCTCGCTATCGCTGGCGGATCGAATTACGGCCGCGACAAACGCTAGCACCTCATCAAGGGAATCTCCTCTATACCGATGAATGCCAGTGGCCGTAGACAAAGTTTGGAGAAGTGCTTGACTCTGCTCGCCTCTGCCAGCAAGAAGAACCGCTTCGGTTAAGTTTGGATTGAAGTGCGAAGCATAGCTCTCCCAAAACTCGTCAATGTCTTGTACATCTTCCTTTGGGGCGAAGCCATTCTCGCGGGCGAAGGTAGCGGAGGCGGCTGGACAAAGTTCGCACCATTCTTCCAGCGCGACTCCATCAATGATCCGAATATCCTTCCATGGCGATCCTTCTTTTTTCTTCTTGGCAACCCAGGTCGAGGACTTTGGCCAAGTTTGGGGTGTAACGAATACAAACGTGGTTTCTGCCTGATTGATTCCGTCTCCCGGATCCTTCTTACGTTTTTTCCAGTCACTTTGTGCTTTGGTTCCCGGCGACTCGGCAACTCCCCATTCCCATACCGATGATCCTTCGGGTATGTACGTTCTGAAAGCGCCCTCTGGTCGCGCGACGAGTTGTCCGTCCCACCCTTGGATTTGAGCGCTGTCGCCAGATGGAAAACGGAATGCGGTAACGTCAGTGACGGATGCCCGGATGAGCTGCCCCACAAGGCGAGGGAGTGCGCTTCTCGCATCTATACGTTCTGAGGCCCAAGTAGAAAGTTGCTTCGCGTCGATCCATCTCATTTGCTCTAGCCTTTCGTCACAGCGCGCAGATTCCTCAATTTCGCCCTCATCTGAAGAGCAACCGGGAGTGACCCAAATTTCAAAGAAGTCGCCACACGAAATCGTACACGCTACGGATGCGGTCCTAAGTTGTCCGGGTTAGATGATTGGCTCTTATTTGCGATCTCGGCTGGAGCGAGGGAGGAGACTTCCTTCCTTTACGTGACTTTAGCCTGTCACCGCGCCCTATAGGACCGGCCGATTGTGTCACGGTGCAATACGTCGTGGACGATTCGTACCATCATGCCGTTCAAATAAGTCCATCCGGAGCTCAAGTCGCTTATCTCGTAAAGTCGCCGAACCTCTCCACGAATCAGAACGATATCCGGCTCTACATAAAACAACTCTCAACGGAATCTGACGATCCAGGTCGACTTTTGGTGACCGAATCCAAGATATCGCAACTGCGTTGGCTCGATGACGGCCGACACATCGTTGCCCTTCTGAATGAGGGAATCCATTCTGAAATTGTTGAACTTGATACCCGTACCTCTCAGCGTAAAGTATTGGCGAAGCCGCAGGAAGGCGTCAAAGAGTTCAGCATAGATGGCAACGGCGGTATCTTGGTCTTCGCTGTTCCATCCGAACTGCCTCCAATCAAGGTGAAAAGCCAGACCAGAGAGGAACTTTCGCGGGGATATCGAGTACCATTCCAGCGTCCCGGCTCAGCAAGATTTCAAAAACTGAGCTTGTTCGTCTCGAGTCGCCTCCAGGACGGGAGATGGACCCTGCCAAAAAGGATTGTCATTCAATCTCCATTCACAGACGCAACGCTCACCTCCATGTATTGCCAGGAGTATCTTCGGCTCAGCCTGTCGCCAAACGGAAGGATGTTGCTGATCTCCTATGTCGACACGGGCCGAATACCAGAGCGTTGGAAGGTCAGCAAATTCGTACAAGCAACAGTCGTCTCCGGTTTTCCGGGTATGCACGTAACCGTCCTCTATAACCTGAAAACGGGCAAAACGGCTCTTCCATTTGAGACCCCGTGGAATCACGGAGTCCCCCTCTGGTCGTCGGACAGCCGATCGTTTCTAATGTCGGCTCAATCCCCAGTGGGTAGTCAGTCGGAGATCCAGGATCAGCGCGAGCACAGAGGATCCATCCATCTATTTCGAATCGACGTGACGAGTGGAAAAGCGGAGGAGGTGGCGGTCCATTTGGCCAACCCTGTCCAACAACCGCTATTCTGGAGTCCCCCTGGCGAGGTTTTTGTCCAAACTCAGAATGACGAGATTTCACGCTTCCTTTATCAGAACGGTGTGTGGCAGAATGCGTCATCTGCGCATATCCCGCTCCGCGGTCTGGTACGCGACAAGCCCCCCGGAAGTGTTTTCGTATTCGTTCGATCATGAAAGTGCTATCCGTCGATTCATACTGAACCCTCAGTTTCAGCACCTGACGATCGCTCCAGCAGTAGAACTGGATTGGCAAACGTCGACAGGCTATGCAGACCAGGGACTTCTCTTCGTTCCTCCACACTATGTCCGCGGCACGAGATACCCGTTGGTGATTCAGACCAAGCCAACCACTGGTCAATTCGTATGCGATAGCGGCCAAGACCATTACCCGTCCTTCGCACCCCAACCCATCGCAAACGCGGGAATCATGTATTTGATTCGCAATGGATCGGAGTCGATCGAAGACCAGATTGCAAATGCCCCTGAAGGGTATCCCGATGGAATAGGAGAAGCGGCGTTTCACATGGATGTTTGGGACAGCGCCGTTGCCAAACTAGTCTCAGACGGGATGGTCAACCCTGAAAAAGTTGGCATCATCGGGTTCAGCCGCTCCGGATGGTACACGGAGTTTATTCTTTCGCATTCTAAAACCCGATACCGTGCGGCAACGGTCGCGGAAAATGTTCAATACAGTTTGGGCGAGTATTGGCTGCTGCACTCGGATAGCACCATTCGCGGATGGGAGACGATCTACGGGGGGCCTCCGTATGGCGCGACCCTGCCAAACTGGTTGCGGTATTCCATTTCCTTCAATATAGACAAGATCCACACGCCGCTTCTCATGGAAGAGATGGGCTATGGCATCACTGACGATAATGAACAGACCCCGCCACTGAATTTAATGCAGAATTATGAGCTATTCACCGGTCTGAACCGGCTCGGCCGCGCAGTTGAGCTGTACTACTATCCCTACGAACAGCACCAACCGGACCACCCTCAGGCGAGGCTGGAGAGCCTCCAACGAAACCTAGACTGGTACAGCTTTTGGCTGCTGGGGAGCGAAAGAGAAATGCCGGCGGATCGCGAACAATATGACCGGTGGCGTCTCTTCCGTCTTCGCTCTGACAAGAGCGGAACGATTCCGCCTTGAGGTCGCTAGTTGGAATCCAGTCGTTCCGACTATTCTTCCAAAAAGATGCAACAAATGTACTGAAGGAAACGCTCATCTCCTCTGATGGCCTACCCGCTGCGACCGAGATTGTCGGAAACTATGCCAGCTTCGACAATCGAGCTGTCGCAGACGCTCTCATCGACTACTTTTCTGCCAATGACCGTCTGCTCCAGTACGAACGCCGCTTACAGTCGGAGGCGAGCTCGCAATATGCACCGCGTATCACGCGCCATTTGGCCAGCGACAGGTGACGAACATCACGGAGGATAGGATCAAACAGATTGCCCAGGACGAGAGAGTACCTTACCCAAGCCGTTGGGGTCCTTCACGTGGAAACTCTCGAATCCTTTGCCGTCATTGTCGGCTAATGGAGACAAGCCGCGCGCCCGCAACTCCGACTCTACCGTTGGCGCATTCCTGATGAGAAATAGTTCTCCCGAAACGAAAAAAGCCCCTGCCGCAATCCTGCTTAGAGGAAGAGTCAGAGGCTTTGCGAATAGTATTCAGAGACAGTGTTTCCTTAAATCAAGACAGTGTAAGGCGAAGCTCTGGCGTTGTTGCAAAAGTTGATCGTCACGGTACTCTGGTTTTTGTGAGCAGTCCGGCGAGTTCCATTACAGTAGGCGTGGACGTGATTCGTCCTGAAGAAATGCCCAGGCAGAGCCTCGTTCCAAGTAGCTCTCCCCAAACGCAAAAAGACGCCGCATTACTCAATCCTCAGAGTGATGCGGCGTTGTATTGAACAGCGCGTATTTAATGCACCGTGTAGGGGCTAGGCAACTACAGGTAGAGCGTCAAGGTTTGACTCTGAAACATAGCTCGCCATCGCCTGAGCGAGTTGCGAGTCTACCTCGTCTGCTATCGTCATTACTCCCACCAAGACCAGACTCAAGTTCACTCTGTACAGATTATTTTGTAAGGTATGGAAGATGCTTACCTGCACCATTCGCGATTCTTCCACCATCATCGCTGCCGTATAGCCCTGCCTACGTCGGTCTACCCCATGCTGAGCTGCTGCGGTGGACACCAGGGCACGCGTACCCAATGGTAGTGGGTAGCGAAGACGACAAACAAGGTCACTGAATAGGTCTAGGAGGTGTGCGGTACGGTCGTCATAACCCAAAGGGATAGTAATAATGTCAGGCTCAAGTTCAACACGCAGAAGCCAATCACTGATTGTCGATTGTGTCTCCTCTTCGAGGATATCGGCAACGCTCGCTATAACTCGCGCAGGAATTGTCCTCTGCTTCAGCCGTCCTCTGATTAGATCGACCAGCATGACTACCGCCATCGGTTTTACCAGAACGCCATCCGCTTGTAGCAAAATCGCCTCCGCAGCCTCTTTCATTGCGGGATACGAACTGAGGATGAGCGTCACGGCTTTGGGATTAGCATGGCGCATGGCGCTGACCACAGTTAGTCCATCACCTGGATTGGGCATGTGAAGGTCGCTTAGCAATACGTCGAAAGTCTGAGCGCCTATAAGGCTGAGAGCATCGTTGACATTCGCAGCCACAACGACTTGAAATCCACTAGTTTCAAGAATTGCACTAAGGATTTCGCGGGTGGTTTCGTCATCATCAACGAGCAATATTTTTGGTGTAGCCAATATCTCATCGTCTACGATAGAGTGCTCTATTTTCGTATGGGGCATCGCTCACCGTGGGATCGTTGCTCTACTTCCCACCCCAATTAGACGCAAGGCTCCGGAGATACGTTGTCTAAAGGACTTATCGGGGGTAGCGTCTCTTCTGGGGATTAAGCCTCCCGATAGTAGACGTTGAAAACGCAAGACTGTCCTCGACTAATATGCTTTCTCGCGGTATTAGCCTGTTCTGCGAAGAACATATATTTCTTTTCCATCTCCGTCACAACATTGGGATTTCGTGTCACCTGCGGGTGACGAATGTCTCCGCCCTCGACCGTTTCAGTGACTTGGAGCTGGTTAGGCGGCAAACACTCGAAAGAGATTACTGCATACCTTGGCTTCATAGTCCTAGCAATCTCAGCGCTGTTGGATGCAGCCGATCATAATTCCGTTGTAGTTCTAGATATACAAGCGAGATGCAAGACAGAACGCTATCGCATCTTCAAACGATAAGAGCTCCACCCGGATACAGAGTGCGCAAAGGATGGGAGCGGAAGCACAAATTGCTTAGGTTGTTCATAGTTGGCCCCTCCTTTATGGCCGGGCACGCTATCCCATTACATGGCCCGACAGGATCAGTTTAGACGCTCCGCAAACCGAATGATCCTTAGCATGCTCTATTGTCCGTTAACTGCAGATTGCATGGAATGCTGCCGCTGAGTGCAACATTATGTTGTCACTGGCGGCATTCCGGATGCACTGTTATCCTGCCGCCCCGTGCGATCCAATCTTGCCAATTATTCGAAGCGGTCTCGATTACCAAACCCAGCGATCCGCGGCGGCATGGCGACTCCGTCGGAGCACCGGGCAGTAAGGTGCGGTTTGCCCGTCATACGACAAACAAGTGGATCGCTTCCGGTTTGCCCGTGATAAGCCTTCAGAGCGTCGAGGGAAGATGTAATCGCTTCCAGTTGGGTGTTCTTCGGAGGTTATCTCGCTTGCATGGACCGCTCATCATCGTCACCTTTCGTCGTTGAGAATGGATCGGCGGTCGCAGCGTGACGCCCGCAGCTTGCGAAGGCGCCACGCTACTTTTCGCCAGACTTCCTACCACCCTATGCCGAACGCCATGTGTTCTGGTTTTGGTGTGGTGATTGTGGTGCTTTGGTTGTTGTTGTCGTCGTAGGAAAAGCCGTATGCTAGTCCCCCAATTGAGTGTTTATGCCAGAACTGCGAGTAGAAGTTGGCTGACGACGCGTTGTAGTAGGCCGAGACGCTGGCCCAGTTGGCTGGGGTGAGGAGGACACCGCGGTTGGTCGCCGAGCATATCTGGTTTTCCAACTGCAGTTGGACAGCATTTTCATCTTGAAGTTGCGGAGTCGTACCTGAAACCCCGCTGGCCATGGTGCCAGCGCATTCGAGCACATCTTGCGTTGACGGCTGTTGCACGACGAAGACTTCGCCAGTGTGAGATGAGGATGGGTTGGTCTCGGTGAACGTGAGTGTCGATGCCGAAGACGTGCCTGTGAATGTTCGACCGTTGAGCGTTATCGAGAGCGGAGTGGTATTGTACGACTTCCAGGCTCCAGCGATGTAGCTGTCGAAGTAGTTCGCGTTCGCTCCGCCGGAGGCCATGGAGAGCTTGGACGGCGAGAGGATGCGAAGGTTCGACATTGTGGGTGGCTGGAATTGCGCCGGGACCTGACTGGCGAACTCACTATCGATTTGTGCGATGGATTCGGTAATACCGACTTGCTGGTGGAATGTTCCGCCTGCACCCCAGACATCGAGGAGTAGGGGCAGGCCGAACTCGTCAACCTGCGTGGTGTTGATGAAGATACCGTTCTGGTTGTTGAATTCGTACCAGTCGAAGTTGGTGTTGATGTTGGGGTCGGTGGCGTTCTGGGGGTTAGGGCCTGCGTAGCCGGTTACGTTGCCGTTGCCGTCTCCGTTGACCTGAACGTACAGAGGTTGGCCGAGCGAGATGTACGCGCGGGCTGAGATGAAGGTAGGAATCTTCAACAGCTTGCTTTGGGCAAGGTTGAAGGAGTAGTTGCCGTAGTTCTTACCGTTCTTGGTGAGATGACCGGTGGCGGAGCTGTCGTTGAGGGTGAAGTCAACGATCGTGCCGTCTGGAGTCAGATAGGAGAACTTCCCAGTGTTGGGATCGATCCCGATAACAGTGACGTACACCTGGTTGTCCGCCCACACCCCGCCGGTGTTGTTGTTCAGATCGACTCCGATGAAGCCCGGATAGATGGTGTAACCCGAGCCGGAGTTGTTAACCGTAAGAGTCGCAGGTGTTGAATTGACAGTTCCACTGCTGTTGCCAACGATGACGCTGTACTGGTTCCCGTTGTCGGTCGCGGCAAGAACAGGAGTGGTGTAACTCGCGGAGACGGCGCCCGTTATAGGGGCGTTGTTCTTTAGCCACTGGTAAGTGAAGGGGCCTGTGCCACCGGCGACGACCGTGAAGGTGGCAGTTCCGCCGACGTTGGCCGTCTGGTTAGCGGGTTCGGTGGTGATGGTTGGAGCACTGCCAGCACCGTAGACCTGGAACTCATAGATGGAGTAGCCGTATGGTGACGAGCGAGTGGTTCCGAACATACGAACGTAGCGTCCGCTTGCGGGTGGGAAGGTGATGTTTTCCACTCCACCGGTGCCGGAAGATTGCGTGTAGACGGTTGTCCAGCTCTGTTGATCGTTCGAGACCTGAATCTGGTAGGCCTTACCGTAGGCGTTTTGCCATTGGATTACGACCTGCCCAATCGTCTTCGTGGAGCCCAGGTCGACCTGCAGCCATGAGGGATCCACGAAGGCCGAAGACCAGCGAGTGGTTGCATTGCCATCGACCGCGTTGGCTGGCCCCAGGCCGGCGTTCTCGTTGCCGCTCGAGGTTGCCGGCTGATTGAGCGCCAGGTTTGTGCCCGTAGGCGTACTGGAGTTGACCGTCAGGATCGCCGCGGTGGAGGTGGTGGTGCCGCTATTGTTGGTGACGGCGATGGCGAAGGTGCTGCCGTTGTCCGTCGACATCACGGAAGGCGTGCTGTAGCTGGTTGTTGTGGCGCCCGGGATGGCGACGCCATTTCTCAGCCACTGGTAGGTGAAGGGGCCGTCGCCGCCAACCGTGGCGCTGAACGTTGCGGTGCTGCCGCTGTTCACTGTCTGGTTGGCCGGCTGCGTGAGGATTGCCGGGACATCTGCGCCGTAAACCTGGAACTCGAAGAGCGAGTAGCCATACGCCGTAGCCCTGGTGATGCCCACCAGACGGATGTAGCGGTTGACGACGCTCGGGAAGGTAAGCGTCTCCACACCACCGGCGCCTGCGTTCTGCGTGGCTACGGTGGTCCAGGTCTGCTCATCGTTCGAGACCTGAATATCGTATGCCTTGCCGTAGGCAGCCTCCCAATAGATCACCACCTTGTTGATGGTCATTGGAGAGCCGAGGTCGACTTCGAGCCACTGATTGTCGGTGAAGGCCGACGACCAGCGAGTGGTGAGATCGCCATCCACGGCATTGAGCGGGCCAAGTCCGGCGTTCTCGTTGCCACTGGATGTTGCAGGTTTGCCCAACGCCAGGTTTGCGATGCCGGCTGTCTGGTTTTGAGGCGGTGCGTTGACCGTCAGTAGAGCATTCGATGAGGTAGTCGAAGCGAGTCCATTGCTGACGACTACGCTGAACGAGCTGCCGCTATCCGCCACCGAAAGAGCAGGTGTCGTATAGGTGGCGCTTATCGCACCAGGGATGTTGGCCCCATTGAGAAGCCATTGGTATGTGAATGGGCCAATACCGCCCGCCACGACGGTGAACTGCGCCGTGGCACCAGCAACTACGGTTTGGTTGATAGGTTGGGTTACGATCGTCGGCGCGAGAGGCCCGTAGACTTCAAACTCCCAGAACGAGTAGCCGTACTGTGAAGAGCGGGTCTGCCCCTGCATCCGCACATAGCGCGCGTTCACGGTTGGGAAGGTGAGGTTATCGATTCCTCCCTGTCCATTCTTTTGTTGAAACGCCGTAGCCCACGTTTGTCCATCGGTGGAGGTTTGGATCAGGTAAGACGTGCCAAAGGCACTCTGCCACCGTATGAGGACTTGTCCGATGGGCTGAATCGAGCCGAGATCTACCTGGAACCACTCGTTGTCCTCGAAGGCAGACGACCAGCGCGTGTTGAAGTTGCCATCCACGCCATTCGTCGGCGGGAAAGATTCGCTCTCATTGTCGCTGGAGGTTGCTGTCATGTTGAGCGCCAGGTTGGAACCGACTGGAGCGGGACCGCTGCCATTGCCGGTGCAGGCTGTGGCATTGCCGCAGGCCGGAGGTGGCGGCGGAGGAGGAGGCGGATTGCCGCCGGTACCGCCTCCGCCTGTGTTGTTCGTTACCGTGAGTACAGCAGCGTTGCTGGTGATGTCGCCGCTTCCATTGGAGACGGTGACACTGAAGGAGGTGCCGTTGTCGTTAGCGACTGTTGGTGGCGTGATGTAAACAGCACCGGTCGCACCTGTGATGGGATTTCCGTTGTTGAGCCACTGGTAGGTTGGCGCAGGTGTCCCGGTAGCGACCACCGTGAAGGTTGCTTGTTGTCCTACGTTGACCGTAGTGGGTTGTGGCTGCGTTTGGATAGCTGGAGCCTGAGCTGCGGATGTGCCCACAGTGCAGAGGGTGGCGCCTGGGAAGTTATTGGTTACGTTCTCTGTAGCGCTGCCGTCGAAGTTGACGATCGCGGTTTCGCTTGCATCATTCGGATCGACAGTTGAGGTCCATGTGCTCCACGTACCGGGGAAGGCACACGACGCGTTGTTGTTGCCACTGATGCCAAGCGCTTCAGGCTCGGTGGGGAGGCGCATGTTGATGCTCTTGCAATAAGCCGCGGCACTTACGCCGGTGAACTGCGAGCCGATTGCGCTGTCGGTCTGGATGGTGCGGGTCCAAGTGAGACCTAGCAGGTTATCGAGCACCAAGTTGGGGTTGCTGGTGTTGATCGTGTAGCGCTCGTTTGGGCCGCCGCATTGAGCGACGTTGTAGACCTGGAACTCGTAGATCGAGTAGCCGTAGTTCCCGCCACGCAGTGTGCCGAACATCCGGATATAGCGGGCCTGAACGGTTGGGAAGTTAAGGGTCTCCGTTCCACCTGCTCCGGCGTTGTTGGTGAATGCTACGTTCCAGGTTGGGTTGGTCGTTGGATCCTGGTTGGTGTATTGAATCTGGTACTGCGCGGCGTATGCATTTTCCCAGTTGATGATGACCGTATTGAAGGCCTGCACCGAACCTAGATCCACCTGCAGCCAGGATGGGTCGACACCTGTGACGGGAGGCGTTGGAGTTGCCCCTGCGGTCGCCGATCCCCAACGAGTGTTGAGGTTGCCGTCGACTGCGTTCTCCGCTCCGAGGCAGCCTGCGCCGGAGAGAGGTGGCGTTGTCGTTATATCGTTGCAGGCGTTTTGCGAGGTGCTGGAGGTTGCGAGCTTGTCTAACGCGAGATTGATTCCTGGCGGCGCAAGCGTCAACTGCGCGGCGGCGCTGGTGACGGGAGCGTTGGCAGCGTTGTTGACCGTCACTGTGAACGCACCAACATTGGCGGCACTCATGGCGGGGATGGTGAAGGTGATGATGTTCGAGGCTTGCGTGTTGCTGACAAGGATGGTGGCGTTGCCTCCCTTGGGAGTGAACTGCCACTGATACGTGTAGGGCGCAGAGCCGGCTACTACAGCGGTAAACTGCACCGGCTGGTTGGCCGCAACGATCTGACTAGCAGGCGAGGTGGTGATGCTCACCGGAGTGGGGGCGTTGACTGTGAGCGTCGCCGTCGACGATTGAAGCTGGCCGAGGGGATTGCTGACAATGACATAGACGCTGGCCGTTCCGACAGACGTAAGTACGGACGTGGTGTAACTGGGTTGCGGGCCGGTTGCGACCTGCACACCATTCTGAAACCACTGGTAGTTGAGCTGAGGCGAACCGGTGGCACCTACGGTGAAGGTTGCAGCCTGTCCGACGACGGCGGTCTGCGGGGCAGGTTGCGCGGTGATGGCGACTGGGGCCGCCTGATCCACTGTGAGTGTGACGGGGATCGATGTGACCTGGCCGAAGTTGCTACTGATGGTTACTGTGACACTCTCGCCGTTTTGCGCGAGCGTGGTGGACGGCGTGGTGAGGGTGGGGCCGGTTGCTCCCTCGACTTCACTTCCAGCCACAGACCATTGGTATGTGAGCGTTCCGGAACCGCTAGCCGCAACAGTAAAGGTTGCAGGAAAACCGACTGTGACCGAGGTGTTTACAGGTGGCACAATGATCGCCGGCGGCTGCGATTGAGAAGGAGCTGGTGGCGTTACAGAGGTCAGCTGAACGCTGGCGCTCGCGAGCCCAGGTGCTGTTGCCGTCACGGTCACGGTTCCAGGAGTGAAAGTACTGCGGAGAGCGATCTTCTGCAATCCACCGTCGAAGTTAAGCTCAGGGTCGCCCGGCGCGTGGAAGAATCCGTAAGGCAAGCCGCCGATATCCGTGCTGTGCGCCTCGGAAAATGCATCCTGGTAGTAGTTGGTCCATGATGGATCGGCGACGAGTTGTTGCGTGCCGCCCATGTACATTGCCGGTCCGGTTACGGTGAAGGTGACGTTGTCGGCTGCGGTTGGTACGAGGTTGCCGTTTGCGTCCTGCACTTCTGCCTGCACGAACGCTGCGTCGGAGCCGTTCGAGGTCCATTTGAAACTGGTGCCGTCGGGCTTGACGACTTCAGGAACGACCGAGAGTACGATCTTGTTTTCGGCGCCGGCTGTCGTCACCGTGTGCGTCACGCCCGGAACCACGTTGCCGTTGATGTCCAGGCACTCTGCTGTAACCGTGCCCGGAGCCCAGTTCACCATCCAGTGAACCTGGCCAGGAATCACTGTACTGCTCTGGCTTAGATCTGCGTGCGAGTTTATGTTCCATGGATTGGGAACCTGATCCGCGAGTGCGGCTCCCGTAACCGGATCTTTGGCTACGCCGTTGATCAGGAGGCGAACCGAGGGGCAGTTGCTGAAGGCATTCTCCTGAATTGGGGTTCCCGGGGTGTACTCGTAGGCGCGATTCCAGTGGTGCCCCAGGTGAACTACCGGCTGGATCGAGTAAGGTACCCAGTTAGCTTGATAGATATAGTAGAGCAGTCGGGGAAAGCGGTTTTGATCCACAGAGGAGTAGCCGAGCGAACGCACGAGATGAACCATCGCGGGCTGATTTTGAAACTCCGCCCAAAGACTGTCCTCGCCTGGAGTGTCCGCAAAGTACCACTGCGCCATACCGAAGGCATTGGCTTCTTTGCCTTGACGCCAATCGTCCAGATACGGCGCCGCAAAAGCCAGTTCGTAGTCGTAGGCGTAGACCGTATTGGCACCCGTACCCGTTTGGGTACCGCGGCCGGTGCCCATATTGTCCCAATACTCGGCGCCAAAGGCAGGGTTATTCGGATTCTGCCCCTTGATCCCAGCCTCGCAGCCAGCACCGTCGCATTCGCCCATGTAGGCGTACGAAGGCGAGTAGGTGCGGTCGGATTGCACGCGCGGATTGATGTTGTCCCATGAAGTCTCTATTGTCGCAAGCTCGTTGGCCAGCGTCTGATTCATTCCGCCGTTATCTTCTTCCCAGGCGAGAATCGAAGGATGACTGCGATCGCGAACAATCATGTCGCGATGCACCTCCTGCTTCAACTGAAGGTCATCCGCCGTTGGATTGGATGAGGCATTCCAATAGCCTTCGCCGTCTCCGCTGGGCTGGTCGATCATGATGCCGTAGGCGTCGGCAGCCTCCACCATCTCCTCGCTGCTGGTGGAGTGGCCGGGGCGCCAGATGTTACCGCCCTGGGCCGCAATCTGCGCCATGTCGCGCCACCATTGCTCGTCCGGCACCGAGGAGCCGAGGGCCGGGTAGTCGTACCGGCTCGCGCCGCCCCAAAGATACATGGCATGACCGTTGAAGTAAGGAAAGTTTGCATCCCAGGTGATCGTACGGATGCCCAGCGGGCTCTGGAAGGAATCCACTACAACGCCGTTCACGCTGACGATGTGGTAGACCTTGTACATATACGGCTTGCCGTAGGTCGAGTTATTCGGATACCACAAGGTTGGATTTGTAACCGTGATCAATTGATCGAACATCGGCGCCGGCGTCGAAGGAAATGTGTTCGACGTCATTGGTGACACCGATTGCGTGATGGGCGGTGCTGTCACGACTACATTGCCGCTCGCGTCGACAATCTGCGTGGTCAAGGTAACTTGCTGGGTCGATGCTGTCTCGTTGACAACGTTCGTTTGCACCTCGACAACCGCTGAAGCCGCAGTCGCGGTCCCTTCCCCAGCAGGAACCTCGGAGACCGTGCCGACGTAGGTGCCCCAGGTCTTCTGGTTGGAGTACACATTGAGTGGAATATGGACTGGATTGGTTACATATAAATAGACATTGCGGAACAGGCCGGCCATGGCCTGGCCGAAGCGAAAGGCGCCGGAGAAATTAGGCTGCTCAAACCACGCATCGCCTCTGGACACATCAACTGCGATCACGTTGTCCGTGGCACCGTCAGTATGCAGGTACGGCGTGAGATCAACGACAACAGGAACAAAACCGACGACGTGCGTCGCCTGCGCATCGGCAGCGACGGCGCTGATACCTTGCAGCAAAGTACCGTTGATGAAGACCTGAACGCCGGTATGCGTGCCTTCGAGATTGAGCAGAAACTTCTGGCCGGCATACTTTGGATCCACTTTGAAGTGCAGGCGGTACCAGTTCTCCTGCCCGTTCAGAGATCCCTGTCCGCCGCCGGAGTCTTGATTGAGAAAGGTGCGCGCTATGTTCGCATCATAGGGCAGCCCAACTTGATGCCAGGCTGGGTCCGAGCTCTCCACAAAACTACTGGTCGAATACGTCGTCGAGTTTTTTGTATTCTCAAACCACCATTGGCTCTGCGGCGCATTCGACGTTGAGGAGGCATCTCCGACGTATTCCGGCACACCCGCCGCCAGATTGATCGTGAATCGCTGCGAGAGCGGCAGCGAGGTTTCCACCTGCTGCTGCGCCCCTGCCAGGCATGGGCTAAGAATTGCGAATAGAAACAGGAGCATCGCAGCGATCGCGGGCATCCTGCTCCCCTTCAGGGAACGTGGAACAACAGGTTCCACTTCGACGAATTCTGAACGGAGTTGCCCAACGACGACAAGAACTTCAAGTGTTTCCGTGTTGGATTTGTTTTGCAGCGAGGAGACGAGGACGGACATGATGCTCCTTTGTTTGAACACTTTCATCTACAATTTGGAACCCGTAAAATACAGGTCCCCGACCTGTCCGGCAGCTTGACGGAAGCCATTCCGTAACCCGACTCGCTGGATATCCGCGATTTCGCCATCCTTAGTCGCAGCGCGGCTAGGGTCGGTTCATTTCATGGCAGGTTTGTAACAGTCTTCAACCGTAGGCGGGACTATTCCATCGGTGCCGCAGAAACTGCGGCAGCCTCTTCCTATTTTGGTTACGTCTCTGTTTGAGGACGCGGGCGGGGCGTCATGCGCAATCGCGGTAGGGGAAAAATCAAAGAAGGAAAAAAAACAAGCAGATAAGAACCAAACACAACGTGCGTGCAGTCTCACTGGTCGTCCTTATAAAGGGTTGTGATCCATAAAGGGAACCCATGCGGCGAAGACTGGCTATGGGCGTAGCTACCTCGAACAAGGAAGATCATTACACAAGTAAGCCGTAAGTGTGTTACTCAAGCGTTATTTAATGACTTGAGTTTAGGTTACTTTAGTAAGCTTGCTAACTCAATGTATTGCATTCGAGATTACCGCCAAATGATTGGAGGCATTGTGCGTCACCTTTACAGCTTCCGTTCGCGCCAGATACCTATCAATGGACAACAGACACTGGGTGTCGCTCTACCCTGGCTATCGCAGCGACTCTTGTTCGCCCATCAGAGAAGGTCCTCTCAATTTCAGGAGACGGTGGCTTTCTCTTTTCCAGTATGGAGCTCAGAGCCTCTAAGCTGAAACGGATTTCTTTGAAAACGGGGTTTTCACCAAGTTCGACGCACCGAACCTTCTGGCCACGTGAACTTGCTCAAAACGTGACTTTCAGGAAGCATCTGACCACTAGAGATCTAGGAGCCAGCCAATCTCTCGAAAGCTTGGATTAACTCCTGCTTCAATATAGCGTCGCTTCGTCCATAACCTGGGTTCCAGTCGGCTTCATCCGCAGCGCAGTAAATGTCTAGGATGTTCTGGTCTTCTGTCTCCCAATGAGGAAAGGCTCTGTCCAGCCGCATTGCGGCAGTCCAAGGATCTCTTCTACCAGCCACGACCTCTTTTGCGATCTGCCGAGCAACCGTCTGCCGAGCGACTTCTAACGACATCGGATACTCCACGCCTAGGGCCGCGAACATTCGTCCCAGGAGCGCCTCCACATCATCCCGGCTGTTCACGTTGACTTCAGCAGCCACTCGATATATCGATGGTTCTTCGCGGCCTGCTTCGATGAGTTCGATAGCAATTTGGGGGACATCCTCAGGGAGCAGGTCTCCACACAGCCAACGTGAAGCAAGCAATATCGGATCGAGATTCGACAATGGCGGCGGTGTTCCAGACACTGAGTGCTCCCGATTCGTCCTAGTAATTCATTTTGCAACAATTCCTGAGCCGATGGCGCAACTGCACCAATCCACCCCGTGTATCGGCTGAGTCGCCCTAAGCTCCCTTTCAGGGAAGTCTTTGGCGCATCTCAATAGAGACCCTCTAACGGGACTCAGCATTCCGGTGAGGCGTACCTATCGATTGGGCCGGTTCCGATCGCGATTGCACGATTCGCTCGAATATGGCCACGAGTCGGCCCGACTGAATGTCTGACACGTCCACTCCGTAGACTTCCATAATCTTCGCGTTCAGTCGGCTGTTGTCACCTTCCTCATTGAAGTCCCACAAGCTGGATTGGTCTGAAATCCAGGCCCAATCCAAATCTCGAACGCGATGGATAAAATCCTCGCTCAGCGCCTCATACTCATTTACTTGCTCTTGAGAAGCGAACTCGACCGGCCATGACCTTCCCGGACGCACTAAGGGTTTGCCATCTTCCAGCCGTCGGTTCCGGACCGTCCCGAAGCTCTCTTTGAGTTTCTCTTTGGCAGCCGATGGTGTGTCGCCGCTTCCGGTGATCGCCGCGTTCAAGATCTGAGCGACGTACCTGTGTGAAATAAAGCGCGGAGCTGGGAGGGGTGGACTGCGATTGTCCTGTTGCTCCCGTATTTCTAACCGCGTAGTCGTTCAGTTGCCAATCATTTGTTCTGAAGGAAAGAAGCCACTTCCACGAAGAATGAAGCCGGTTCTTTAACTTCGAAAGTCGGGGGTACGCCATGATCGCAAGTGTATTGCACAGCCTAATAACGTTGTGCCCGCAAAACGGGTTATCGGAAGCTTCGTGGCGAACTTGCCGAAAACGTGACTTTGCAGGAGTAGCGGACATCAGGATGGGATGGGAAAGAGGGTTGGTTGACTATTGTAAACAGTAGGACGAGCGGTGGAGAACCAATGTCAGTAACGGATAGCAGATTTCATCGTTGGCGATGCAAGCTCCTAGCTTTACACTCGCCGGCGGATTCACCAACAGAAGCAATTCGGCAAGCTTCAGATTCAGTTTGGAAGCAACCGCCAAAGTTCTGAGCGCTCCAGAACTCCTCAGACTCTGCCTCGCAAGGCTCGAGAGCTCATCAGATTCAGTCGCCGATAATAATCCTCATCGCGAATTTAGGCTCTTCGATAAAAGGTGCGGCGGCGTCAGCTGATTCTGGAGTTTCCTGGCTAAGAACGGCCAGGGCGCGGTAACGCTCAGCATCATAGGAATAAGGAGAGTTGGGATTTTATGACTATTGCTTGCGAGTTTGTAGGAGAAGTCAGGCACTGGTAGTTTGAGCGACGGATTCCTTCTCGGCCACGTCCCACTTTAAGATTTTGAGGTCGAGTACAAAGATTGCATACATTACCGGCACCTGAAGTTTCGTAACCACGGTTGCGACCAGGAGCCCTCCTATCTGCGCGTAGCAGAGTGGCTTCCAAAGCGGGCCACCATGCATCGCTAGGGGCACAAGTGCCAGCACAGTTGCGAACACGGTTATCAGCACAGGACGAAGGCGGAGGATGCCCGCGTCGATCAGAGCGAGCTCGAAGTCGTCTCCGGCAATGCGCCGCTCCTCAATGAAGTCGAAGAGAACGATGGAGTGGCTGACGATGACGCCGACAAGGCTTGCGACGCCAAGAAACGCCATAAACCCGAATGGTTCACCCATGATCCATAGCGCGGCGAAGGCGCCGATCATGCCGTAGGGGGCTGCAGCTAAGACCAGCACGGGTTTGACGGCGTTCTTGAACTGGAAGACGAGGGCCAGGAAGACTAACGCGACTGAGATCATCATGACCATGGCGAGGTTGCGGAAGCCATTCTTTGTCTTATCGTATTCGCCTCCAATCTGGATTTTGTAGCCGGGCGGCAGAGACGCTCCAAGCTCGCGCAACTTTGGCATGGCGACTTTCAAGACTTCGGAACTCAGATGCCCCGCGATAGGAAAGCTGCGCACATTGATGGTGCGGAACTGCTCCAGGCGGACGATGCGCCCAGTCACCAGGTCGTGGTTGATATCCGAAATCTGCGCGAGCTGAATCTTGTTGTTGTCCTGCGAGCCATAGATGTAGAGGTCCTGAATGTCCGAGAGCTGTGCGCGCTCATTCATACGCAGACGAGCTACGATCGGAATCTGCTTCTGGCCTTCCTGCAGGACGCCGACCGTCGACCCACTGATTCCTGCGGTCGACGAGTTCGCTACGTCCATATTGGTGATCCCGGCCAGGTTGGCGCGGTCCGGATCGATGGTAAGGGCGATCTGCGCGTTCGGCTGTTCCCATTCGTTGCGAGTGCGCTCCGCAATTGGAATCGAACGGAAGATGTCTTCCACTTTGGATGCGACAGCCTGCAGTTTGCGAGTGTCTTCGATCTCCTGTTGCGCGCTCAGGTCAGCGGTGCTGGAGATGCGAATTTCGATGGGATAATCCATGGGATTTGTCAGCAACTGACGCGCATCCAAGTGCGCTCCCGGAATGGAGGAGGTCAGTATGGGCTGCAGTGTCCTTATGAACTCAGGCGTCATCTCTTTGTCGCGAAGTTCAATCAGAATCTGCGCATAGTTCAACTGTTGGCCTTGCGGAGAAGCGGAGAACCAGAAACGCGGACCTCCGCCGCCCACGAAGGTTGTGACATAACGAAGCAGGTCATGCTGTTTCAACTGATGCTCGTGTTCTTTGGTGAAGCGCGCGGCCTGCTCGCGAATGATCTGTTCCGCCCTAAGTGCGGTCGCATTGGTAGTTCCAATATTCGCATCATTCGGCAACCAAACGTCGATATAAGACCAATACTGTACATCCTCTGGGAAAAAGGAGGTGCTAAGCCTCGAAAAGATAAAGATCCCGGCTGCTAGGAACAAGAGGGAAGAGAAGAAGAACTTCCAACGATGTTCGATGGAGTATTTCGCAACACGCGCGTAGGCACCGAAGAAGCCCTGCTTGCGCTGCTCCTCCAACGATCTCTCGGCCGATTTTTCCGGGCGCAGCAGGTAATACCCGAGCACGGGGAGAAAAGTCATCGAAACGAAGCGCGATGCGACCAGTGCGACCGTCATGACGATAGGTAGGCTGAAGAGAAATTCGCCAGTGCTGCCAGTGATCATGAGGAAGGGCAGGTACGCCACAATATTTGTGACGGTTGCGTAAACGATAGCGTTGGCAAGCTTGGTAGGGCCAAGCCAAGCAGCAATGATGCTCGGATGGCCTTCGGCGAGTGCATGTTTAATAGAGTCGCCAGCTATTACGGGATCATCGACCAACAGCCCGAGCGCGATGATGAGAGTGGCTACCGAAACTTGCTGGATATCAATACCAATGAGATACAGGACCCCGAAGGTCATGGCCAGAGTGATGGGAATGGCAATCGCCATTAGCAGTGCGGAACGCCACTCCCAAAAGCCGATCCACGACACCATCACTACGAGGACGACGGCTTCATAGAGTGAATCCATGAAGAGGCTGATGTTTTCTTTCACCTGCAACGGCTGATCGGAGGTGCGAGCAAAGACCAGGTCTTCTGGCAAATATTGTTTTACGGCAGCTAGTTTGTCCGACACACTTCGGCCAAAAGCGTCGATCTGTTCGCCGTCTTTCACCTGAACCGCAATGGTGATCGCGCGACTGCGGTGCCAGTGACCTTGCTTGTCCGCCCATGTGAGGTAGTTCAGATAGCGCGCGGGGCTCTGGTAGGCGCGAGAGATATTCACTAAGTCGCGAAGGTAGACGGGGCTCTGTGCGGCGGATGAGGAGGATCCGACGATAACATCGCCGATTTGACGCGGGTCAGTGAACTTTCCTGAAGGATTGATTTGAATGCTGGCGGGCCCGACCTCAAGTTGGCCGCCTGGCAGCGTCGTGTTGCGAGCGGTCAATATGTCCTTGAGTTTGGAGGGAGTCATCCCATATTGCGCCAGCCTCTCCTGCGAGTAATCGAGATAGATCTGTTCGGGTAGTACTCCCTTGCGCTCGATCTTGGCGACCTCGTGGGCCCCCTGCAGGGTCCTGCTTATAAGGTCGGTGAAATCATCGAGCTCGCGATACGAATATCTGTCTCCTGCCACCGCAGAGAGTCGCGTCTCGGCATCGTCGGGACTACGGATGAAGACGGCGGGCCACGCATCGGGATGAATTTCGGAGCGGTGCAGCTTCTCCAATACCAATTGGTCTCCGCCTCTGCGTAGTTCTTCGTCAGTGAGGAGAGTGCCGACATCGACGCCGATAAAACCGCTGCCTTCGAAGAAGTAGGGATCGGAGATCATTCTGGTTTGTATAGCGGACTGGATGAATGAGATGAAAGAGTCGCGCATCAAAGAGGCGGAGATAGTGAGGGGGAATGCGTTGACGATGGTCACCCTCGGCTGAGCGGACTTTCGTGGCTCAGCGGCACGCGTTTCCACGATTGCACTGCGAACAGATCGCGCCCGCAAAGCGACCTCGACCTCATTCGCTGGAGGACTAGCGACGGTGAGCATTAGAGCTGCGGTGTCTCCGAAGTCGCTGTTGAACTGAATGGGGCCTGCACCCTGCGGCAAACTGCTGTTGAGCGCATTCAGCTTCAGATTTATTTCGGTGAACTGTTTTTTTGGATCACTCACTTGGTCATCGAGTTGAACGTAGACCATTGAGAGATTCGGAAAGCTGAAAGAGCGAATGCCGAAATCGGAGGCAGATGGCGGCTTGAGTAATGAGTTCTGCGCCATTGTCTGCTCAACCTGTCGAGTGACGAGTTGTTCGACCTCTTGCGCAGTTGCTCCGGGCCATTGTGTGTACGCGACGGCTACACGCACGGGGATCTTCGGGTCTTTGCGTTTGGTCATGTGCTGGAAGCTATACCAGCCCCACATGCAGAGCGCGAAAAGAATGACCAGCGAGAGCTGTCGGTTGTCCACGAAGAAGCGCGCCGTGTTGTGTGTGTGAGCGATGTACTCGGCTTCAGACTTGTGGCTCATAGCATTTGAGCACCCTTGGTTCAAGTTCAACTGATGTGCTGACTACGGAATGACGCGGACCTTGTCACCGTTCCTGATCAGTGTGACGCCTGTAGTTATGACTCTCTCTCCAGAGGTGAGTCCTCCCTTTACGACGATCATGTTTCCAGAGGTATCCCCGAGGTCTACCGGCTGCAAGCGCGCCGATACGAGATTTCCACTGCCATCAGCGATCATGACGGCAAAGCCATTTGCATGCGCCGGATCCCGGATGACCGCGGCCAACGGCACGGCCAGGGCGGACTGCTGTTGTCTCACGCCATCGAGGCTGAGCGAGGCGATCATGCCAGACTTCAACTCGTCTTTTGGATTTGGGATTGTGACTTCGACGGAGAATACGCGACTCTTCTGATCGGCAGCCGGAGAAATAGCACTGACGCGGCCATCCACCGTGTGCGATAGTGCGTCAGTGGAGATGACCAGATGCTGGCCCAGTCTGACGCGACTGATGAAGATATCGGGTACACCGAAGACTGCCTTCACTGAGCTGGTATCGGCCAGAGTGAAGCCGTTAGTGGTTGGGCCAACGAGGCTTCCCATATCGACGCTGCGCTTTACCAGCCAGCCGTTGAAAGGTGCTCGCAGGGAGCAATAAGCGAGAGCAACCTTCGCTTCACTGACCTGTGCGTGCGCCCCGGAGACCGAGGCATTTGTGCTGTCCAGCTGTGCTTTGGCGGAATCGTAGTCGGGCTTGGTAGCGCTTTGCGTCGAGTAGAGCGAGGAAACTCTTTCGAAGCTGAGCTTGGCTTTTTCTTGTTCGGCTTGGCCACGCGCCAGTTGAGCCTCAGCCTGCTGAAGTTTATCGATGTAGTCCTGCTGGCTGACCACGGCAAGCACTGTTCCCTGCGCGATTCGGTCGCCCTGATCTACATTCCTGATGCCGCCGCCTGGATTCTCAACTTGATGGATGCGCTCTACGTAGCCGTTCGACTTGAACGACAGGTCCACCTGCGCGTACGGGACGATGTTAGCGGAGTATTTCGTACCGGAGTCGGCGGATATTGATTGCACTACAGCCGTATGCACGGGTAGCAGAGGCGCTGCCGCCGGGGTTTCCTTTTTGCATGCGGTGACAAAGAGAGAGAGAGAACTCACAAGAGCTGCGGTCCTCAGGCCACGCAGCATGACAAGGGGAGTCATCGCTTACTCCTCTCCCAGGGCTTTCTCGAACTCTGCTTTTGCGTTCCAAAACGCTAACAGGCTCTCTTCGTATTCGTGATCGGCGTTTGCGACCGCGGCTTCCTGCTTAAGGACATCGCGCAGCAACACGGCGACCTTCTTGAATTGGTCATTAACTTCGCGCAACTTCTCCTTCGCAGCGTCGCGGGCAGCCTGTGCAACCTCCAGCATTGAACGGCTCTCGGCCAATTTACGAAATGTGTTGTCGACGTCTAGTAGCACCTGAGAGCGCGTCTGGTCCAATTGGTATTGACTCTGTTGAAGCTGAATGTCCTTTCCTTTTACATTGTCTTTCCGCCGACCCCATTCGTATGGCTCCCAGGTCATCTTCAAACCGACAGTGAGAATGTTTTGCGGAAGAATCTGTGTATTGATCGGAGTGAGGTATTGGAGCTGTGCGCCGATTCCGGGAATATATTCGGCCTTCGCGAGGCTGCGGTCGTAGCCGGCCTTCTCGACGTTGATCTTTGCCTCCTTGAGTTCGGGTCGCTGCTCGAGCGCAGTCTTTCTGGCAGCTTTCAGATCCATCTCGTCGGTTGAGGCCGGTGGGACAGGCTGAGTGCGAAAAGGTATATCGAGATCGCGCCCCAGAAGATCGTTGAAGTGTTCTTTCTGGGTTTGCAGATCGTCGCTAAGCGTGATGAGTTGGTGTCTCGCCTGGGCCAGTTGAGCTTTGATCTGCAGGCTGTCGGATTTCAAGACGGACTCTTTCTTCAGGTAGTCCGTGGTGACCCTATCGGTCTCCTCATATTCCTTTATCAATGACCGCTCTGCCTCGAGAGCGCTCTCGGACTGAACGATCGCGTAGTAGCCCTGCTTTACATCTATCACTGTGTTCTGCCTCTTCTGCTGATATTTTTCCCCTGCAAGATCGACGGAGAGCTCTTTCTCTCGAACCATAAGGTGTATCTGATATAGCTGCGAGATTGGCTGAGCCACCGTTGCGATGGCGTATCCGGTCAACCCGCTTGAGAGGCTAACCTTTGTGTCTGTGGATGGAACAGGCTGATTATCTACCGTTCCGAAGATGCCTTTCTGAAAGGTGAAGCTGGGAGAGTCAATATTTCCTGAAGCAAGTAGCTCCGTTTTGATTTCGGGTAATCGATGGGTCTTAGCCTCGGCAACTTCCCATGCGGACTTTGCAATGTCCAACCGCGCAATCTGGGTTGGCCTGTTGTTCCCTAATGCGATCTGAATAGCGTCAACGAGTGCGAGCTCCTGCGGCTGCTCTACGGGGCTCTGGCCAAGGCCAGATACGCTCCACAGCGAGGCCAGAGTGACAGAGAAGCAGGCGAGGAATCTTGCGCGCGTTGCTCGTCTCATTGCAATTGGGCGATACACGGTTACACGGCGATTGAGAAGGGCTCCAAAGCCCGCACGCAATCCGACTACAGTCCTTGTCTCCTCAGTCCACCGCCACCGCCTCCCCTACCTCCGAGATTGTTTAAGTCATCGAGAACCGCTTGCTTATCCTCCGGTCGGAACGAGCCAGCGTTCATCGTCGCCTCGATCTGCGACTTGGCGGTCTTCATCGCTCGGAACTTTTCCAGCATGCTTCCTCCGCTCGTCTTGATAGACTCCAGAGAGTTCAGGCTGTCCTGAAGCTGCTGCACCTGTGGAGGCGTCGGTTCTCCATGCATGACCGCGGCAAAGATATCTTCACCGAGTTTTTTCCCTGGCGTATCAGGTTCGGCAGAGGGCTCCGGTTGTTTCGTAGCCATCATAAGCTGAAAGTCCTGACGCAGGGTGGTCCGGTCGGGCTCCTTAACCGTAGCCATGGTCGTTCTGATTTTGGTGACAGCTGAATAAGGCGTCATCAGGTCGATGGGCGCGCCCGGCTGTCTTTCGGATTTTGCCTCTTTGAGAATCGCGAGGTTCTCCTTTATCTCCTTCAGCTGAGCGACGGTGATGCTTTCACTCATGACTGCAGCCTTGAGATCCTCCTGGAACTTTTCCTTAACAGGGTTAGTCTCATTCTGGCCTTTGACGAATACTGAAGTTGAAACAATCAAAGTCATCATTAGGATGGCGGAGAAAATGATTGCCTTACGCTGGCTTTTCATAGATCCTGCTTTCTGAAAGTTCTGTGCACTAAGAGCAACAGAAGTACCGAGGTGCGGGAGTACAGTCTGTTCCGCCTTCTTGAACGAATGCAAGCAATTCGGCGGAGAATGACACGGCCGACTCCTTCACTTCGCTCCCGCTCAACGTTGCCTGCGCGAACCGCCACGTGCGCCGCCGCTGGCTCCTCCACGGTTTTGCATTTGTTCAAGTTGATCGCCGCGCGAGCGAGATCGCGAATCATTCTGCAGTTGACTCATAGTGCCGGGCGAGGTCGAACTGCCAGGAGAAGTCTGTGTCGGGAACTGACCAGACTGGTTCTGGCTGGCTCGTCCCGCACCACGAGAGTTTGTCTGATCGGACCCTCGACCACTCGCCGATGGCGTGTTTCCTGATTGCGAACCAAGAGTTGAAGACTGAGGCTGATTTGGACTGGTGGAGTTCTGCTTCTGCTGCCGAGTTTGGTTTGCGCCCGTGGACGGATCTACAGGAGTCCAGCCGCCGTTGTCGTACTTGCTCCAGTTTCCGCTGGAGTCTTTCTTGTAGACGTTGCCATCGGCTCCAGCATAGACGTTGTTGTTATTCGCATCCTTTGCAACAAAGCCGCTGTTTCCGTTAGCACCCGAATAGCCGGCACCGGCGCTGCCTTCGGAGGTTTGAAAGGATCCTGCCGTCCCGTTGCTGTTGGTTACATGCTGTGCCTGGGCCCAGTTGTCTCCGTTGGTAACCACCGAACTTCCCCACTGGCTATATTGATTGTGGCCCTGCGAGGTCGCGGCCGAAGTTCCTGTCCATGGGTTATAGGTCTGGGCGTAGGTATGGCCGCCATAAGCATTTTGAGTTGTAACCGCATGTCCATAAGTCCCAGTGGTCGGGTTGTACCAGGCTGCTGAACCAGCTGAACCATATGGCCCGTACACGGCCCGCCCTACGCCATAGGCTCCGGTGTAGGGACTGTATACGGCCGCCACTCCATAGCTATAGGGATAGGGATAGTAGATGGGGTGTGGTCCCCAGTCAACATAGGGAGGGTAGTAGTAGCCTGTGCCGTACACGACAGTTGCTCCCACTGCCGCCCCAATGACAAAGACACCGAGATAGCCGCTCGAGTAGCTTGTCTGCACGGTCGTTGGTGTCGGGTTTGAGACCACGACATAACTCACGTTGTACATAGGAGAGCTTGGCGGAATCGTATAAATGACCTGCGGCACTGAATCCGCAGTCTTCCATGGGCCACTAGGACTCCGGGAGATAAACCAGACACCTTGAAAGCAGAGGTAGTAGAGATCGCCAACACGAATTACTTTGTCAGGCGTATTCACCGCGTAATAAAGCGTTGTGGTTTCGATCTTGTTGAACTGAGGCTGCCCAGCATACGAGACCTTGACCTGCGCCTCTGCAGCAGCGCGATTCACGACTGCCGTTGTGGGCACTTGCGACAGCAACACGGCATCACTGGCTTCTTGCGTTCCCGGCACGGAGACAAGCACATCGTGAGCTGGGCTGCTCCTTGGGATCATCGCAAAGTCCGCGGGCAGTGAGTCACCTGCATAGGTCCATGGGCCTGCAAGGCTGGCAGCGCGAAACCATCGTCCGGAGATCAAGACGTAGATCTGACCGTCAGGCTGATGAACGAACGCCTTGTTCTCTGTATTGGTCCCATAGCTGAGACTGGTGCCGGGAATCTTCGAGTAGACCGGCTTACCCACGAATGCAATCAACTCAGCCGGTTTCTCGGTGAACAAAACCTGAGGTGCAACCTGACCGCTGGAGACTGGCGGCACGGCTTTCAAAACGTCATCCCAGTTCTGATGAGCGGGCAGTTTGCCTATGTCTGGTGGCAGCTTTACAGTTGCCGCCCATGGCCCATGCAGATCTTTCGCTTTGAGCCAGGTCTTGCCGTTTAGTAAGTAGTAGTCAGATTTATCGAAGAAGAGGTCCCAGTTAGTGTTGACGACGTATTCCAAGGTCGTGCCCTGAATGGGAGCCAATACCGGTTTTCCATCGACCAGGAGCACAATCGATGGCGCTGTGGAGACGAGAATCACAGGCGCCTGCGTATTGGTAGCAACCGTCCTTACCGGCTCATTTACCTTCTCCAGGCTGGCGATCATGCGAGGCAATCCGATAGTGAACGTTATGGTCGGATAGAGCTGGTGGGCACGCTGCTTCATCTCAGCTTCCTGCGCTGCGTTGAGCGAAGGAAAGCGGGCGTCGAGCACTACGATGTCGTTTACGAAGACTGTCTGCGCGCTTACGTTAGCGAGGGTATCAGCGCGCCAGGAGATAACTCCTAGGACAGGTTTTTGCCCTTTGTCTGTTACTGAAATCGCCGTATCCGCGACCATCGTGCGATATTTCTGCCAGGCTTTGAGTTGCGGCTGGTAGACAACGAGCTGCACCCCGTTGCGGTTGAAGACTCGTGGCCACGAAGGAATAGAAGCTGGAGAACCGACGGGGTGGTTAGTTGTCGCAGAGACCTTCTGGGCCATGGCGGCGGAGGTTGCCCCGCTTAGCAGGCAGGTCATCATCGCAAGAACTGCATAGCCTTTAAGTTCTTTCAAAAAATGGCCTACTTTGATCGAAGTGGGTAGAACCCGGCCCGTTTTTGTGCGTGAACGATTGTAAACCGATTATTTACACGTTCATGGCATTTTTTTGAAGTTTGTGTGTAAAAAATCGAAAAAAAAGAGAGAGCCAAAAAAAATTGAGAAAAAAAGATCAAACTCGTAGAATTGGCGCGTTCTCAAAGCACAACGTGCATCCGGGCCCCGAAGTATCGCCAATTATCTTGGCAATTTTAACTTGAGGCCCCAATGAAATTCATGCGACGGCTTTTGGCACTATCCCTCTTCTTCGCGGCTTTCAATCTTGTCGCTCAGGTTCCACCGACACAAGACGCTGCTACACCGCAGAAGCTGCCAACGTTCTCCTTCACAAAAGACATGACTATCTACGTGAGCGACTTTGAGCTGGATGCTGAGAATGTTCAGGTCGATAAGGGATCGGCGATCAGTCAAGCGCGACCCGGAATTCTGGAAAGACCTTCGAAGAGAGAGCAACGGGACCCAGAGGCCCAGGCAAAAAAGCTGGTCGAGACGATGTCGACGAGTATCGTCAGTGATCTCCAAAAGGCCGGCTACAAGGCGCAAAGATTGGCAGCGAACGATCTGAAGCCTGCCACGGGGGCGTGGGTGCATGGAGTGTTCATACAGGTGGATGAAGGGAGTCGTATTCATCGCGCGATAATTGGCTTTGGATCCGGTAAGGCAACAATGGAGCTATTTGTAACCCTAAGCAATCTGGCGACCCCCCAGAAGCCGCTTTACGAAGCTTCTGAAGATGGCGCAAGCAAAAACAAAGCCGGTGCCGTAATCACCCTGAATCCTTATGTAGCCGCAGCTAAGTTTGTCATGGAAAAGAATGCGCCCGAAAAAACGGTCAAAAGTACCGCCTCAGCAATTTCAAAGGACGTCATACAGCATCTGCAACCGAATCCGATATCACTTGGGCTCCCAACCACCGCTAACCAAACTTAATTGCGATCGTGAGCTGTAGTGGATATCTGAGGTCGTTCGTGTGTAATGGCCACGAAAACTGGCCATACATACAGATCGCCAACCCAGATTGTTATACGGGTACAGCGACGCCGATGATGTAGCTTAGCTGACTTAATTCATCTTGATGGACCGAAATCGCCTCCCCGGCCCCGTGGGCGCCGGCCAGAAGCACGTACTGATTGTCATTTCGATCCAAGTAGCCGCATCGTAGATCTGCGCCTTTACGAAGTGCATAGACGCGACGACTCCAACCGGTCTTCGTCGTATCGCTCTCGATCTCAGGGATGCCGGGGATCTCCTCCAAAAGAATGAGTGAGCCCGGAGAGATCGGTGGATCGATGCCTTGGAGGGCGCTCCCGTGCGGAAGTCGGACGACTCTTTCGTCCAAAGACCGGAGTTGCGGAAACCTTAGCGACAGCAACATGGGCCATTCAACAAACTCTTTACGGAGTGCCATCCACCGATCTTGCGGGACAGGTATATGAGGCCTGCGAAACGTTCCTGATAAATCCGCAAGGTGTCTTGTGTTGAGAAGCGTGTCGAGAGAATACCTTCCCCGATCAGACGCCATAGGCCGTTGCATACGGAGCGCATCGGTGTAGCGCGTCAGATGTGTCACAGAGAGTTGGATCAGTGCATCGACATGGGGCACCGACGACGTGGCCACCGATAGCGCCGCTCCGTCCTCCCACTGAGCTTCGTGTGGAAGATCGACTCCATTGCCTCTTGAATGCGTGGGAGGTCCTGCCGCGATCTCCGAAACCGGCGATGCTTG
Source organism: Tunturibacter gelidoferens (assembly GCF_040358255.1). Lineage (NCBI taxonomy): Bacteria > Pseudomonadati > Acidobacteriota > Terriglobia > Terriglobales > Acidobacteriaceae > Tunturiibacter > Tunturiibacter gelidiferens. Next base: position 2,983,741 of record NZ_CP132938.1, on the reverse strand, counting down.
GTCGCAAACAGCCGATCCATAGACGGATGCTCCCAGGGCAGGACCAGCGATGCACTATGCTCAGACGTTGGAAGTGAACGCAGCAACGGATAGTCCGGCAGCGGAAGGCCCAACGCGAACATCCGTATTCGTCCTGCGATCCGACGTCTTTCGGATAAGCAAACTCCTGGGGCCCGTTGTATCTCCGGCCGGAGACTAACAATAGGAGTTTGCCTCGGGTGACGACACAGCGACTGCAGCGGTATCCGTTGCCAAACTGAAGCAAGTAAATCGCTCTTGGGTTCGGGCGCATTCGTTCCACTTCGTCAATAGGCACCACAAGAGCGCTTGCGCCCGGCGGCAGGCTGGAGCCCAGACTATCTTCTGTCCCTACGTGCACATAGAATGTACCCGGCTGCCGCCAACCCGCATCCTCCAAGGCGCGGATCGGGACGTTCCCTTGCCACTCCGGAACAAGATCCTGCAGGGTGGAACTCCTGGTAAAAACCTCGTCGCCGCCGCATTGAAACGGCAGATCCACCAGGCGATCACGTTCGAACGGATAGGTTTCGATGATGTGAGTGCGGCCAGCGTTGAGCTGTAGGTCATACTCTCGAATTTGCTCTAATTCATACCCAAAGAGGCGGTGGGCACCATCGAGAGTTAGGGAGAAAACATCCGCGACCTCAAGCACGGCATGGAGCGTGGGATGGTCTTTTGTGCGAAAGAGATTCGAAAGGAGGTTCTTTGTCAGAATCTCCCGTCTCTCGTGTGCCCGATAGTCCTTTTCGCTGGAAGGCGGTATTTCGCGGAACAGCCCTCGGAGATGGATGAGCGCATCACCGATTTGCTCGCGTGGAACGAAGTTGTACACAGTGAGCAGCCTCCTCGAAAAGTCTCAGCACGGGAGTCGCAAGAGAAAACAGCAAAACAGGAGCTACAGCTTTTTAGCGGCTTGCCAGTTCAGAACGAGCGATCAATGGGTTTCAAGACATATGCGTAGCATCATACAAGCCACAATCTGGCGCCATTCGCTGCTTTTGCTGGTGAGAGATGCTGCACAACGCCAATCCGATGCGCGAACTTGATCGTTCAACCACCTGAGGCAAATACGATTTGTATGTCTAGAGAACGGTAAACTCTTTCGTTCCTGCACGAAAATGCGGCAGAGACTTTGCCTGATATTTTTTTGATATCACCTGATAACTGAAAAGTATTGGACGGAATCGTCAATAAGCTGGAATCTCAAGACAGTCTTAGCTTGGTAGAAAGCCGCGGGCCTCACAGGATGTTGTGATGAACTCACGTCCAAGAATGCGGTTAGCCAATAAGGCTCATTACCAAAGGCCTCACTGTAGACCGGCGAGAGAATCGCAGGCTCGTCACAATCAAAGGTACAGAGGTTGGGTGACAAGGCATAGCTATCACACGGCGCGTCTATAACCGCCAGAATTGGAGTTAGAGATGGGAACCTATCTGCCAGCAGAGAGAACTCAACTTGCCTCGCTCGAAGCTCCTCCTAAATTCCGGCCGGGCTCCGTGACAGCGCTTGAAAGGCACTACTGTGTGGCTGAGATCGCGCAGCTGTGGGGTTTGAGCGAAAGCACCATCCGGCGGCTCTTCATCGATGAACCAGGGGTCCTGAAGATTGCTCATGAGGAGACGAGATTCAAGCGGCGCTATATCTCGCTAAGAATCCCGGAACGGATCGCACTCCAGGAAACCGGCGACTCCAAGGGGTTGCTTGATTTCTGGCTGTTGTCTCGCTTCGTAACAGGTACCTCAACAGCCTTCGGTTAGGTCACGCTATCGTGTCTTCTCCGCCTCCCTCACAACCTCCTACCCAAAAGATGATGTCGGCTCTACTACTAAGAGAGCAGCATGCGCTCAGCCTAGAAATCGGGCGCACAACCTAGGCTATGAGGTGCGCGCCGAAGCGTGGGTCTGGGAAGAACCCGCGCTTCGGAAGTGAAAGCGATTTTGTGCTAATTTGTGCTAGCCTCCTGCGAAACATGCCACTTTGGGTGTTTTGTGTGTTTTTAGAATCAATAAGTTACGAGGCTCCACTGCGGAACATGGGTTTGATCCCGACCCGCGCCTCCATAATCTTCTCAACAACTTAGACAACTGATAAAGCCGCTACCTAAGCCGGCAATAAGGCTGCCAACTGACGTATAAGATTCTGAATAGGCCGATAAACGGTAATGCGGCCGGTCTGAGGTCAGGGTTTCGTCGGCGATCTCGGAGGCGGCTGACTTCGGTGGGTTTATCTTTCGCCGTGGTCTCGTCGAGGTTCGTGGCGGAAAGGGTATGTTTGTGGCTCTCCCTAAGATCACACGAGAGTTTTAAACGCTGAGTGACTTTGTGAGCATTTACACGCACTCGGCCGCAAGCCAATCGCGTACTCAGTAGAGAGATTGTGACCGCCGGGGCGACCGTGGCGCATTAACTCGCGTTGACAAAGGGGAAGCGCATCGTAAGAATCCGTCGCTTGGGTCTGGCTGATGGGTGTCACTTGAATCTAAGGCGTGTGGTGCTGTGGATGACTTTGAGAACATCATCAGCGACTTCCATGGGGCGCTCATGCTCCAGAATCGGATCTCTGCTCTGGCCGCGAGGTGTAAAGGGGTTATCCATTACAATCATTCTTCCCGCACTACAAACTGTATTGAACGAACCGTATAGAAGCCGGCCAGCCGGCTACCGCCATCTTGCCGAGGTGTGGCTTCTGCGTCAACCCTAACATCGCGAACTCAGCAGTTGTACATCCGGAAAATTACTCATTGCGGTCGATGGCAGAGGTGCATACTCTCTATGTCATAGATTGTTGGAACATCAAATGTTACTCGTATTGGCCGATAGCAGAGATCATCGAAAGCGCCGATGGCCTTCGTTTCCGTGCGTTGGCCTTTTCATCTTGATCACAACGGTTTCGTTAGCAACGGCGCAGTCCCCCCAGTTCCTGCCTGAAATCGATTCCTCTGTCTCGATCAACCCGCTGGTGTGCCTCAGATTTCAGGCGAAACAGACCCGCGAGGGTGGCGACCCAACCCAGGCTGAACTGGGCCCCAGCGTGGATTTTTACCTCAAACCGTGGATTAGGCTTAAGAGCGTAACCGCGTTCGATCTGGACGAAGCCGAGAAGCGCGCTCTGATCTTCTCTGCCGGCTACCGCATTCTTCCCTCGGCGGACGCTAGTACCGTACAGCGACTGCAACTGGTCGCCACGGCCAATTTTCCTCTCCAGTGGGGTCTGTTGCTTTCCGATCGAAGTCGCGCCGACAATGACTGGACGAACGGAGAATACGACTGGCGATACCGTAATCGGATTTCACTGCAAAAGTCGCTTGCCGTTCACTCCTATCACCCAAAAATCTATCTCCGCGCCGAGGAGTTCTACGAGAGCAAATATCAGAAATGGAGCACCACAGCGTTATACCTAGGCGCTACCTTCCCTATCCGAAGCCATCTGGAACTTAGCCCCTACTACGATCATCAGAACAATACCGGCAAGAAGCCAAATCAGCAGTTGAATCAGCTGGGACTGATTGCGAACTTCTATTTCACTGCCACGAAGCGGTAAATAAAAATTGTGAATGACTTGCAATGAATCGATGTATTCCCGGGCAGGGCCCATGACAGTTATCATGGTCCGCCGAAGTGCCAGAGATCCGCACCGCCATGGGACTGGGAGCAAATTGAGAATAGAGGTAGAGGATTCTTGAGATTCGTGTTTCTTGCCGCGGCGCAGACCCTGTGGATCTGCATGGTGAGCGCGCAAGAACTTGCGCCACGGGCCTATGTCATTACTCCTTCGCAATTGAATGTAGTTACCGTGACTTGGTCTTTCTATGACGGGACTATCAACTATAACGGGTCGCTTCCGGTAAGTGGCGCTGTGGGAACGTATCAGGTTCCGAGCCTCACCTATTACCGTTCCTTTAGTATGTTTGGCCGCTCGGCAAACGCGGTCGCCTCGTTACCTTACGGACGAGGAACCTTCGAGGGAACCGTTACAGGAGCCGGACTGCGGCTCTATCGTTCGGGTCTGCTGGATTCGGTTTATCGCCTTTCGGTGAATCTTATGGGTGGTCGGGCGATGCCGATTCCGGAGTTTTCTCGATGGAAGCAGAAAACCCTTTTGGGCGTCAGTGTCAAGGTGGTCCCGCCTACCGGCCAATACGATCCGACCAAACTCATCAATTGGGGCACGAACCGATGGTCTTTCAAGCCGGAGCTCGGGTATTCCCGGCGATTTCGGGCGCTCGTCCTAGATTCATATGCGGGGGTCTGGTTCTTTACCAGCAACTCCGACTTCTGGTCGCGCAACGTTTATTATTCCGGCACCAGAACTCAGTCGCAGAGTCCGATCGGGGCATTTGAAGGACATTTGAGCTACGACATCAAACCTCGGCTTTGGATATCTCTCGATGGGAACTACTGGTTTGGCGGGGAGACCAGTATTGGCGGAGTAAAAAATTCTCTGAGCAAGGAGAGCAACTCGCGGCTCGGGGGCACATTTTCGATGCCCATCACCAAGCATCAATCAATAAAGGTTAGCTATAGCAACGGCACCTATATCCGGTTTGGCGGTAATTATCAGAACGTTTCGGCAGCATGGCAGTATTCCTGGATCGGGAAACTTAGATAGCTCGGTGCTCTCAATTTGAGTGGAGGGGAGACGCCCACAGCGTGGGAATCTTCCTGCAAAGGTTGCTGCTGTTGGCCTTGACCGAACGGCCCGGACTTCCTGGCAATAAGCTGCACGTCAACCCTCTCCAAAAGAACGTAGTTTTCCTGGACATAGGAGGAGATGAACTAAGTGACTCGGGGATTTTTCATAAACTGAGGCAGCGACCCCAGGCTCGGACTCCCACCAGGGCCTCGAGTTGATCGCCCATTTTGGCGTTCTTCGGCGCAAAAAACCGGACGCCCCACGAAGGAGCATCCGTCGTTGATCCCGCTCTTGCGGACAGGTTTACTTGAGTTGGACCGCGGGAAGAACGCTCGTTCCCTCCGCGCGAACGGCATCGAGTTCCCAAGGATTGAGACCCAAAGCTTTGAGGATGGTAGGCGCTACCTGGACGGTGCCCACTGCGGCGCGGACCGTGCTGGATTCGAAAGACGAATGAGAGAGCAGGAGGATGACATTCGTGTCGTCGTGGGCGAACCCGCCGTGCTCCTCCTGCTTTGCGCTGCTGCCGGAGTAAGTAACGCCGACGTTGGGGGTCACGATGATGTCCGGCGAACGCGGGTCCTTGGTTGGGTCGTTGTAGTTGATCGCGAGTGACGGGCCATAGTAGAGCTGCCCGAGCGCAATTCCGGTGGCGGAAGCATTGTCTTCGAGGATTTTGACTCCGGCGTCAGTGTCGGAGGAGCTCTTCAGCCAGAGCAACGAGACGTCATCTTCCGTGGGTCCGATGCCGCTGCCGTTGGTCGATTCAGAGTCCGGAATGAAGCCTGCATTGGAGAGCAAGGTAGCAGGCGAGGTGCCGACCTTGAGTTGAGCGACATAACGGTTGGGATCGATAGGCGACTGGCCGTGCTTGGCAGTGATCACGATCAGGGTCGAATCATAAAGGCCCTTGTCCCTTAACTCCTCGATGAATGCCCCGATCGAGGCGTCGACGAACTTGAACTCGTCCAGCAACGCCGCGCTGGGCGTTCCAGTGGCATCCAGATATCCGCCCGTCACGCCGTTGCTCTTCTCAATGAGCTTTTGGCCCACGCTGACGGCCTGGAAGTTCATGCCAAAGATGGTGGGAACTTCGGTCTTCCTGGTGCCGAGGTGATTCTTCCCATCGATCTCGTTGAGGATCGCGTCTACCTTCAAGGTGTCGTAGCACTGAATGTTCTGGAAGCTGTTTGTCCAAGCCGACACGTCCGAGCCTGGATCGAGGACGGTCGAGCAGGACACGCCGGTAGGGGTTTTGACGCCGGGGAGACCGATCACATTCGAGTTGATCTCAGGCGCGTAGAAGTCGTCGAGCGCGCTAGGGCCAATGCCAGATGCTACCGACGAGTACGCAGGGTGCTTGTCGGACCAGGCCGCGTAGCCACCCGCCTTGTGAATGACGCTGAAGATGCTATTTGCGCGGACGAACTCCCACGGAAAGACGGGTGCACAGCCCTTCCCTGGGTCACGGACCAGTCTCTTGGGATCGATAGAGGCGAGGCCCCCATCAGTCAGCGCTGCACCAGGCGCGCCGCCGTTTACCTTGCTCTGGTCGATGTCGATGCCTTCTTCATATTCGGTGGTCGTCCCGGTCGGGGCGACGTAGGGAGTGCAAGAGCCGGCCGCGAGACCGTTACCGGTGGTCTTGGCGGGAGCGTCGTAGTTCCGGGAATACGCGACGTCGTAGTAAACGCCCGTAAGGGCTGGGCTTCCGCCAGTGATGATCGCAGTCAGGCCGGGGAAGGAATCGGAGGGCTTTGAGGTGCTGGCGGCGACATAGTTGATGCCAGTCTTGCCAAGGGCAGCCAGCGCAGGACAGTAAGGTTGGCCACCGTTGACGGTGCTAATACCTTTCGCGCAGTTTGCAAAATCGACGGCATGCATGCCGTCGACGCTGATCAGAAGAACGTGCTTAATGCGGTCACGGCCGAAGTGGTCATGGTCATCGTCATGGTCTTGTGCTGCCGCAGAGACTGCCGAACACGCGGCCGCGAGAGAGAGTAAAGCAACTAACTTTTTCATTGATATCCTCCGCGGATAATCATTGGCTAGTCATTGGGATTCTGACATTGTCGAGATGTAAAAATTCGATGAACTAATTTAGCGACCGCATGCGGGCGACAGGAGAGAGCCGAGTTCCCGCGAATTTTGGTGCCCGCTTGAAATAACGGATTGGCAACTAAGCGGGATACAGCTGACCGAAACCGGGAATGGAAATCGCTAAATCGTGATGCTAGATGAACTCGGCTTCGATTCCTTCAACGCGGAACAGCGCGCTAACTCGGGAACGATCGTCACCACTTGCCGCTTCATGATCGTCTCTGGGCCGAGGTGAATACACTGCGATTGGGCCGAAGCAGGCGCAAAAACAGCAAGCCAGCACTTAGTACAGATGATCCTGCCTAAGAAGACTGTGTGCGCTTAGTGTGTGAAGTTGTGTGGGATTGTGCTTGAGTGAAGAGCTAAGTCTGGATTTTTTGGCTCCCCTTACTCACCGCATATCGAACTCTCTGCGCAGCCCCCTCCCCCGAAATCATCAGCGTTTTCAATGACTTTCAGCATATCTCAATTCCGGCGGTGCGCCAGTGAGGCGCACCGCCGCTGTTCCCGATGCACTTAGCTCCCAAGTCGTCTGCGTTTATGCCCGATTCTCGAACGATCAGCTACAGCGAGACGCCTCGATCGAAGATCAGGTACGAACCTGTACCGACGCTGCTACAGCCAACGGATGGTCAGTCGAGCCATCCCTTATCATCAGCGATGCCGGAGTCTCCGGTGCACAGATGTCTACTCGTGAGGGCATTCAGACTCTATTACACCGGATCCAAAGCGATAGAACGAGAACATTCCAAGGTGTCCTCTTCGACGACTCGTCCAGATTAGGCCGCAACCTTTCGGAGGTGCTGAGCTTCTGCAAAGTTTGCGAGTTCCATCAAGTCTTTTTGTACTTCGTAAACCAGGAACTCGACTCGCGCGACCCGAACTTCTACCAACTAATGATTCAGTTCGCCTCTGGGGATGAGCAGTTTCTAAAAAAACTAAAACATGCGGTCACTCGTGGACAGAAAGGACGGATCGCAGAGGGGATGATCCACGGAGGTCGATACTACGGGTACAAAACCGTAGCGATCGCCGATCCGACGAAAAGAAGTACTGCATCAAAGACTGCGATCAAAGGAGTCAAACTGGTAATTGATGAGTTAGCCGCCGCCGCCGTACGTGCAATATTTGGATGGGCAGAAGAAGGTCGCTCTTTCCGACAGATCGCAACAGATTGCAGCGATGCCAACTTTCCTCGTCCCTGCACAATTAGTGGGGCGGCGGGCGTTTGGACCCGCGACACCGTTTGGAGGATCGTCTCCAACCGCTTATATTGCGGATTTCTCACCTACGGAAAAAAGACGACGGTGAAACACCCGATTACTGGGAAAATTCAGATGCGCCGGGTTCCGCAGTCTCAGTGGACGATCAAGCATTTCCCTGACCTAGCTATAGTCACCACCGAGCAGTGGGATCGGGTACGGTCCATAGTCGATACCCGGAAAAGCCTCGGAATTCCTAGAATGGCAGGATCAGGCAGACGCGACAAGTCAGCGCCTATTTCACTGTTCTCTGGACTTCTATTTTGCGACGAGTGCGGAAACCCATTCGTGGTGTCGGGCAAGGTTGAACGTGGCGGCCGATTTCTCAAGTGCAAGACTTTCCGATACGAACGCCAAAAGTGTAGTTGCTCTCTAGGTATCGACGAGGCGTTGCTTGAAACCCGACTTGTCGAGCATCTCGTTAGCCGCATGCTGGCACACGAGCGGCTTGAGTCGGCGATTGAATATTTCCACGAGGCATTGAACGCCCAGATCTTATCCGCAGAAGAAAACCGAAGGAACGCCGAAGCAATCTCGGCCACACTGCTTCGCGAGCAGAATCGTCTGCGTAAGGAGCGTGAAAATATCATTGCCTCACTCAGGGAACTCGGGCCGATCGAATCCTTGAAGTCCGAGTTTACGCGGATAGAGGGTCGCCTGAAACAACTCGAAGACCAGTTACCACGACCACACCAGCGAGAAACCCGCCAAGTCTCGTTGGAGAATGCCCGTGCGTTTATTCACACGCAAGCTCATCGCCTCTCTGAGGTACTGCTTGCAGACCGAACCTCGGCACGACGGGCAATCTTGCGCTTTGTCGGGCCGCTTAAGCTTCGTCTTGACTCTGAGCACTACCCACCCACTTTCCATGTAAAAGGAGGTTTACGCATATGTCGCGACAAACTGCCGTAAAGCTGTCGGCCTCGGCAACGGATTTCCAACAGCTTTACGAGGATTTTGAAATGATTATCGATATTGAAGTACCGGCCTTGGTCAGAGGGAGAAACCCCGCAATCGAGCGGTCTTACGATATGGCAGTGGCCGAACAGATTGCGCAAGGCGCTTCGTCCTACAGCGCAATCTCGCAGTCCCTTGGTATTTCAACTTATCTAGTGATTAAAGCTGCGAAAAGACAGAACATTCGCCCCACAGTTCGGCGCAGAGTTGATCCCTTCAACCATCCAAAAATTGATTTGGACAGAGTTCGCGGACTACGGAAGGACGGGATGACTTTTGCGAATGTAGCCCGTGAGCTGAACGTAAGTTACGCAACGTTGCAAGCGGTGCTGAAGCACGTAAACTCCGTCACCGGAGGAACATTCGACCGCACATGGCAGCGGTTGGATCCATTGAACCACCCCATGGTTATTCTGGACCGGGTCCGTGAGCTACAGAAAGCGGGGATGACACTGAAAAAGATATCGTGTGAGCTGAACGTGCGTGAAACAACTTTACGATCTGTATTGAGACAGGCGAAGTCCATTACCGGAGAAACGTTCAAGCGCGCACCCCAGCAGGCTGGAAATCACCCCAAAATCGACTTGAGAAAGGTGCGTGAACTGCGGAAGGCGGGAATAATCTTTGCCAATATAGCGCGCCAGTTCAACGTATCTGTACCAACATTGTTCAAGGTATTGCAACAAGCGCGTGCCATCACCGGAGAAACGTTCGAGCGAACAGTGCAGCCCAGCGACCCGCTGAACCATCCTAAAGTGAACTTGAATAGGGTCCGCGAACTGCAGAAAGCAGGGAAAACGATCAAAGAGATCGCCGTTTACTTTAACATTCTGCCCAACATGTTGTATCGCCTACTAGCACGAGCGCGTTCCATCAATGGAGAAGATTTCAGATCTAGATTGCCCTTGGACCATTCCGAAGTGGATCTGGATCGCGCTCGTAACCTACGTAAGGCGGGGATGTCCTTCACAAAAATAGCTTCCGAACTCAATATTCCGCGACACAGGTTGTATTGCGTTCTGAGGCAAATAACATTGACTACCGGAGAGACGTTTGATTGTCCAATGCCGTAGCGCTTGCACCCATTGAATCGCCGAAAAATCTACTCAGATAAAGTCGCCCGTTTCGGCGGAACTCTGCCGCGAAGCTCATCAAGATCGTCCATAGCCGGGCGGGGACTAAACAGCGCCGGATTTCGGCTTCGCGCGCGAAAAGTCGGCAAGGTGCGTGATCGGAACGCCCGTCCGCGGGTCCATCCACTCATGCAGCAGCACCAACTTCATCTCGTTCGATGTCCACACCTCGCGTATCCGTAATCGGCACGTCGTTCCCTATGCGCCCCGCCGGAGTTGCCGTCGTCGTCCGCTCGCCAGTCGCCACCACGTTGTCGATAGTCTGTGACCCTAGCCGCTCGGCTGACACGTCCGATTGCTGCGGGAAGTCCTCTTTCCTGTTTGCTCCCGGCAATACACCCATCGGCTCTTTCATCTTCGCCACGGTCGCCACCTTCGGTCCATTCGTTCCGCGCTCCACATGGTCAGATCGTGTGCGCGACCGGGTCAATAACAACCACCAGCTTCTGCTCTGGCTTTCCTGCCTTCGCCGCCAGAAGGCGCATTTTCCCTCGTTCGCGTCCGGCCGAATCCCGTGTCACTAAGTGATGCCGATTCTTTTTACTATGCGCATCATCGGACAGCGTCATCACAATCTCGTTCGTCCAAATCGCGGAGAAGGGTTCACCCGTCACAGGCGCTGCCATCAGGTCGCGCGGCAACCCACCAGCGGCCATCACCTCGCGTGAGCGCGGCGGTTCGCTCGCCAGGATCACCATGCCCGCCCCAACGCGCGCAGACGCTTAATGTCACCGGTAACGCAGAATGAACGTGCCAGCAAACAAATGGACCTGATCGTCGACTTTCACGTTTTTGGACGTATGGTCGCCAACTCGAAAGTTATACATGAGTAAACATTCGAGCGAAAGCTGGGCGCCAGCTTTTCCCTACTCCACCACTCCATGCTTTGATAACGCTGTCCGGCACCTCTCTGCTGGTCGTCAGGAGCCGCTCGAATTCGTACTACCTTGCTGAACCGATTGCAATAAGCAGAATTCTGCCCGGTCGCGGGTCCGCGGCACTTGCGTTCCATCAGAACTGCAGCGCCGAACATTGACACAGCCAAAAGCACCGGGATGACCTCACCTGTAGGCTTCGAACGCGCTTATATGCACGGTGATTCACCAGACCCTCTCAAGCATAGCGTTCACGATCGTGTCTAGATTAGGAGCATTACAATGATCGATACGAATACCGTTTTAGAGGATGGCACTATTTCCTCACCATCTCCCATACAGATCAAGACCAAGGATACCCCTGAGAATGATGCGCTAATACGAACTCTCATCGATGAATGGGTTGTACCACAGCTCGTTCGCGAATATCTCTCCCATAAGAGCGGGACATAGCTTCGAGGGTTGGTTATCAACGCCCTGATGAGTCCACCGCAATGCAGTACGCGCGTAGGGGTATTAGCTCTCACCACAAAGACCAATCACTCACGCATCGCTTGAGTGACCAACAATTCGTCCTGCAAAGATTAACAAACTTTGTTCCTTCACCCGCAGCGGGTTGAAGAATGCCAGGAAACCTCCCCTCAGCCCAGTCCCCAAGACTGGGCATTTCTATGCGTACCTGACGCAATACCTGACTGAAAGTGAACCCCAATGAAAAACCCAACCAAAAATCAACTTCCCCGACGAACGATTCTGTGGCTCCAGGCAGACAAAATGTGTCACTGGTGCAACCGCGCCACACTTCTCTGTGACAAGGCCGCCCCCGACCAGGCCACCGTCGACCACATCATCCCGCGCGCTCGCGGTGGCCCCAACACCATCGAAAACTGCGTCAGCGCTTGCCGGCAGTGCAACAATGATCGCAATCGCAGAGACATCCTTTCGCCTGGGCATAAGGGACCAGCGCCAAAGGCCAGCACCGCCGAAGACCTTGTTGCGGCGCTGGGCGAGGCTTCCAGACAGCGCGACGCCGCAGTCCAGCAGCTAAATGCGCAACGAGCCTGGAAGCAGCGGCACCTAGCAGACCTCCGGATGCTCCTCAGCCAGAGATCGGCGGTCAGCCGCTGACCTCGCCGCCCCTGCAAATGTGGACAGGGAAAAAATCTACCTTCAATTTGCACTCTTAGCACCCGTTGTGAAGTGCCCCTGACGGGTTCACTGCGGGACGTGGCGTTTGCTGTGCATCGAGGCGATGTGCTGGTTGCGCACGTTGTCATCCGCATAGCGGAGGACGATCACCTCGCCTCGCACACTTCTTGCGCCAGACGTCCGCCCAGAGATCGAACACATAGTGGAGATAGATATTGGCAAGGAGCGGTGAGATCACCGACCCCTGCGGAGTACCCGTCTCCGTGTCCGACCACTTCCCTTCCTCCATCACCCCAGCCTTGAGCCATTTCTGGATCAGTTGCAGGATGCGGCGGTCGGCGACGCGGTGCTCGACGAACTTGATCATCCACGCTTTGTCGAGATTATCGAAGAAGCCCTGGATGTCGGCATCAAGCACATAGTTCACCTTCCTCTTCACGAGTGCATAGGACAGGCGTTGATGCCGTGCTCGACCCAGATGGGGACGGCGACGGTGCGGATGCGTCTTCCCTTCCCTTCAAGGTCGGCCAGGACCCAGCGCCCCTCCCTTTGTTGGATGGTCTCGACATCAAGCTCGGCCAGTTCGTTCCGCCTCAGGGCGCAGCCAACCAGAAGCACCAGGATGACGTAGTCGCGTTTGCCCTTGAGCGTCGAGCGGTCGGGGACAGCGAGCAGCTCCTTGGCCTGCTCGCGGTTCAGCCAGTTTCCCAGCCGGGTTCCCTTCTGGCTGATGTTGGGTATGTCGGTCAGGCGTGGAGGAGAGCCGCCGTTACTTCGGATTCGGCTTCAACAGCAAGCTTCTCCATGCTCTTGCGATGGACGCGCAGAGTGGAGTTAAAGGCCTCGATGGAGGAGAAGAGGCGTTTTTGGAGAGTCGTGATGACCAGGTTCGCGGCGGTCTGCTGCGAGCGACGACTGCCTTCGAGGCGTTTGTCCCGGAGGGCGCGGTACTGGGTCAGGAGCCGCATCAAGGCGAGATCGGGTGCATCTTCGGGCAGTCCTGAAATATCGTGCTGGACTACATCGCGCTTCGGCAGACCGAGGTCCGGAACGAGTTCGCGGAGTTCATCTTTGAGGCGACGGACCATGACTTGGTCGAGTAATCGAGGGTCCTTGATCTGTTCACCGCGGATAAAGCGCTGGGGGTCGAGCATGGCGAGGAGCGCCGAGAAGCTGTTCGAGTGGCCGTTGTGCGGAGTAGCTGAAAGGAAAAGGCGATGCTCGAAAAGCGGTGTGAGTTCGCGCATGCCACGGGTGAACTGGGAGTCGACAGCATAGACCGACGACGTGGCCGGAGCGGCATGGTGGGCTTCGTCGAGAACGAGCATGGAGCCGGAGGGGTGCTGTTTGAGCCAGTCACGCAGGGGTGAGGCATATTGCTCGTCGCGCAGGAGGGAGTGGGAGACGATGAACTGCGAATGAGTGGTCCACGGGTTGATAGCGTAACCGCGTTCCCGGCGGCAGTTGAAAAGATAGTCTCGGTCGAAAATGACGAAGCTCAAGCCGAAGCGAGCCTCCATTTCGCTTTGCCACTGAGTGACAAGAGAGGCCGGGCATGCGATGAGGATGCGCTTCACCTTCTGGCGCATGATCATTTCGCGAAGAATGAGGCCGGCTTCGATCGTTTTGCCGAGTCCGACATCGTCGGCGATGAAGAGGTTGACGCGCGGCATCTGAAGCGCCTTTTTCAGAGGTTCCAGCTGGTAGGACATGATCTGGATGCCAGCGCGGTGCGGAGACTGGAAAAGTCGCGGGTTCGTGGATGTTACGAGATTCCAGCGAAGTGCGTGAAGGTAGGCGGAGAAGATGTGCGGTGCGTCGAACCCCTTACGGGCAAGGTGTCCCCAGTCAGGTTGCGGCAGGACCTGGGCGTCGACCTCACGTTCCCAGAGGACGGAGAGGTGCTCACCTTGGGCGTCGTCTTCGAGGCAGGAGAGTTCTGCCAGGGTCTGCTCCCACCTAGCGTCCGTTGGAGGCTCTACGTTCTCGACCAGATAGCGTCGTGAGCGAACCTTGACTACTGCGCCGGGCCGAAGTCCTGCGGTTTTGATTGCCATCTCTTTGGTCACTGTTTGTACAACCCGGAGTTTCAGAATCTAAAGTATCAGAAGAGTCGAGCTGCCTGAGTATCCGGCGCTCTTGGACCGCCACCAGGACAAGCGACGCGAGGTGAAGGAATCTACATGATCCTTCACCCCCGCTGCCAGGCTGCCTTTGGCAGGACCTCACCGGCGATCAGAGGACCGACCTTCACAAACCGTGGCCCTATCTTGCGAAGCCGCCACCGCCTTAAACAAGCAAGGCTTACCTTCGTATGTTCTGAAACCTCAGTTTCTGTGAGAAGTGACTCCATGATGTCCTCGCCGCTCTGAGAAATATCCGTACCCCCTGTTTCCGCAGGATGACCGGCTTGCAAGAAGGAACTTAGGCCGGGCTGATATCTCCGTCAAATTCGGATGCGTCAGTTTTCAACTTCTTCCTCAGGATCTTTTTTGTTCTGATGATTTCGTCACGATTTTCTCCAACGCATCGCGTTTGGCCTTCATCCGGACGTGGAGATAGTCCCTGAGCACTTCCTTCGAGACATGGCCCACAATTTCCCGAATGGTCTCCTCACCCGCTCCGTTTTCTGCCAGCTCCGCGATGATCGTATGGCGATGGTCGTGCCATCTGCCGGTCACACCCGCATTCTTCCGAACGTTCTTCCAGGCGGTCTTAAGTGTGGTTACAGGTCTCGTGGGGTCGTGAGGACGAAGCCACACTGGAGGACAGACACATGTTTTGGCTTGCTTATCTGTTTACGGTGATCGTGGGAGGGAGCGTCACCGTCGTCTTGCGAGTTCTCAAGAAGATATTCCTAAGATGAGCTTGGTTACGGCGTGCCAAGTCTCCTTTGCATTAGGAAGGCGTTTTCAGTTGATTACACCCAGGTTCGCTCACGCTGGCAGCTGTTTCAAAGCAACAACCTTGCCATGTTCGACCTTTGCTTCCAACTGTATCGGAAGCCGCTGCCCGACCGTCTCAAGACTTGTCAACTGCGGATCGATATTCTGGCGATGATGTTCATAAGAATCCATGACATTCGACAACCTCTGCCGGATTTCGTTTCTCCGTGTATCGATCGTTGTCTGCCGGTTGAACATCGACTCAATTTTCTCGATCTTAGGCTCTATAGCGGCATTGACGCGCTCTTTGATGCCGCCATTTCCATGCAGAGCTTCACTTTTGACTCTGATGCTCCGAAGGCGTTCCCGCAATACAACCTTGGATGAAGGCAGCGCTGAGAGGATCTGGACATTTAGAACTCGCACATTTCCGCATAACGCCCAAACATCATTCAGCTTTTCAAGTTTTGATAGCGAGCCTCCAAGTTTGTTAAACATTTCCTCTGAGCCGAACCACTCCGAGTCTTGGTAGGTTTCGACGTCCTCTATCAAACGGCGATGATCGTCGAGGATATGATCCTGGATGGTTAATAGCTCAAGTTCAATGTTCTCGATCTGTTGCGTAGCTGGTGCAGGTATTTCTCCCGCTTTGATGCATGCCACCAATTGCTTCAAGTAGTCGAGTGAACCAGTGATCTTCGCTCTACGTTCTGCTTCCAAGAAGGCTTTAATTTCGTCAAGTGTGCTAAGGATTGCCGACAGCTTCGCGCTAATATCTGCCAACTGCTTTTGCGCAACGATGACAGAGGCAATTTGCCAGAATGCTGCGGCATTCGCGACCGCCGTGACGCTACCGGGATCAAGCCGCGCTAATTCCTTTATGCGACCGTGGTTGTCTCGAACAAACGGTAGCAGCAGGCCTTCGCCGCTTGATTCAAGCTGGCCGTTTACGACCACGCGCATCCACGTGCCCCCATGTCGGCTCATCCCTTCCAATACTGTCGGCAAAATCTGTGCAAGTGCATTCAAGCGCCCAGCATCTATTTCGGTCGGAAGCACGTCTCGGCCCCGTGATCCGAAGGTCGGTGACTTTATGCACGAAACGCTAATGAGCGGCGTTTCTTGGGTGGGTCCGAAGAACAACTCACGCGCCAAGAAAGCGGGTGACGAGCTTTGAGGCAACGGCGGATTGGGGGATACGGTTGTGCTCGACTCGTAAGGGATCGTAAGTTTCGATTCCGCTCTCCGGCTGGTTAAGGTTCGGCCCGCTAGGAAGGACAGGATCCCAATTGCCAGAATTAAAATCACACCAAGTGCAACGTACAAGCCCAAATGATCCACTTAGACACCGACCTCTTGCTAGCTGGCGCCCCGGTGTGCGCACATCTAACAATCTAACCGTTGAGGACTCAACCAATGGTTCCGCCCTATTTAGGAAATCGAATCCCCTTGATGCTGGCCTTCTTTGCAATATACGTGGCCGTATGATGAGCGGCACGTTTTCCGTGCTTCCAGAACATCGGGGTACTCTGGGCGGCTTTGGAGGATCGCTTGCCCAAGCTCTTTCCAAAAACTGAATGTACGATCTTGCCCAACATCCTGCTCATCCTCACTTCGGCAGGCCAAACTCGCGCACCTTTTCCAAATGAGGATACGCAAGAAAGATAGATGCCTGAGATTAATCTACCGCCATTTTAGCTGATCTCGCATGACAGCATCGGAAGCCAACTGTGCGTCCACAGGTACTGAGGCAGAACGGCAAGTGTGGCTTGCCGTTCCTCAACTTCTCGTTCTTGGGTAGTGTCTCAGTTTGAAGCTCCGCTCACGACTCGTTCCCGCCTTTCCGGGCGACTTTTTGGGCACCTCGTTTACGGACGCCCATTGTCATCTGAGTGAATGCCGCCCAGCGTCGGTAAGCACAAGCGAGCTCGCCCCTGCCATCGTCGTCCTCACGCACCCGAGCCCAACGGCGTCTCCATCACATCGAAACAATTAAACTAGGTCCGTCGACAGAATTAGCTCAGCCAGCAGGTCGAATACTCCAGCGAACCTCTCGGCATCGCGCTCGAAATCTTGGGTTTCCATGCAGATCCGCTTATTCCCGTCCAGGTGGATTCGCCAGTGCGGCATGACGTGGTTGAGCATTTCGTTCCACGCCATCGTGACCTCCTCGAATGCCCCGTCGAAAACTCGCTCCATCTCCCGCGGTCCGGGAATGTGTACAACTGCGGGGTCTCGCTGGGTGAGCAGCGCGAGACGCTTGCCGTACAGGCAGGGAACCCGTTCCAGTTGGAGAGACAGCGACAGGCTGGAGGTCGTTCGATTCTGCACGTAGCCCGCTCGTTGCAGGCGCAACAAGGGCTCTGCAGCGATCTTAAGCCAAGGTATATCTCGCAGGTGGGCGGGAATCGGCTGGACAGAAGCGTGTCCTTTGAATCCGTTCAGGGCATCGTCTATTGCGTCAGCGAGATGGTCGAGCACCGCCATCGCCGGCCGGTTCGTATCTTGGAGTTTCTTGGCAACCGACCTCGCCAGCACAGCCACTTCCTCTAGGCTCGGCTGTTCGCGCAGGCCACCACGTTTTCCGACAACACAGATCACTCGGAAGTAACGCTTCCGATAGCGCCCCAGTTGCGGCTCATCCGGTCGTCCGTCAAGCTCGACCTCGACGCAGCTCTCGGTCGGCCCTACGCCATTCAGAATGAAGTCGGGGCGACCGTCTGTCCCGGCGACCACCTCTCTGGTAAGCCAAGCAGAATGGGGAATGTCGAGGAAGTCGCAAAATGGCTTCCAGAATTCGGGAATGCCGTGCGCGCCGAAGAGTTCCAAGTTTACGCGATTCTCCTTCTTTTGCAGGTCTTCGCAGGTGAAGGAGCGGTTGGGACGACCGAGAGAGGCTGGGATGGGAGTATTTGTCATCTGATTCTCCTTGCGCCGCGGCAACCGCGACGCCGTCTATGGCGGGTTATAAGGTCTTTAACAGATGGCAGGCAGCCGCTTTTGGATAAGGTTCGTTGTAAGCATCCCGTCCCCTTACCACTATTCCCGAAATCTAAACTGAGACACTGCCCGAGACCAGTCCAAAGTACACACCTCCAGGAAAAGTGCAAATAGTTCGCGAACGATTTTAAAAACTAAAGTTTTCACGCATGATAATCATCGATGGCCGCAGTGCGGCCGCACCTGAGGATGAGAAGGGTTTACGTTGACGTAAAGCCTCGGTGGGGTGGAGACTTCAGGTGCGAACAGGTAAAGGGTCGCGGACTTATTGGTGGTTCGACCCCGAATGATAATCTGACCCGCCGGTGGCTCACGTACACCTGACTGGCGCCTCTTCTGAGCCCGTAGAACAATATGCCCAACCCGCCGCCGGCTGCTTGTCCGCACTGGAGGAGTAGATGATCGAAGCGATTATCGAGCGATGTGCCGGCATCGATGTTGGTAAGAAGTTCGTCGTGGTCTGCGTCATGACCGGCGGCGCAAAAGATGAACCCCGCACGCAGATCAAGAAGTTTGGCACGATTGTGAGCGAGCTTCAGCGGCTCGCCGAATGGCTGGTCGCTGAAGGTTGCACCCACGCCGTGATGGAGAGCACCGGAAGCTACTACTGGAAGCCGGTATTCAATCTGCTTGAGGCCTGCGTCCACGTGATCCTGGCGAACGCCGCGGACGTGCAAAATAGGCGTGGACACAAGACCGATCCTAACGATAGCCGATGGTTGGCCCATCTGCTTCGTCATGGCATGATCCGGCCAAGCTTCATCCCGCCGCTCGCAATTCGTGAACTGCGAGACCTTACGCGTCGGCGGAGGCAGCTGATCGGGGAGAACTCAAGGGAGCGGAACCGGGTTCAGAAGGTGCTTGAAGATGCGAACGTCAAACTTGGTGACGTGTTGTCAGACGTCTTCTGTGTGTCAGGCAAACTGATGCTCGCAGCGCTTCTCGATGGTCAAATGACCGCAGAGCAGATTGCCAATCTGGCCAAGAAGAAGGCCCGAGAGAAGATTCCGCAAATAGTGGCTTCTGTTGCCGATCATCGGTTGAGCGGCCATCAGCGGTTCCTCATTCGGCATGCGCTCCGTCATCTTGAGTTCCTGGACCAGGAGGTTGAGGCGCTCAATCAGGAGATCCGACGGCGCATGGAAGACCCAGCACTAGCCGAAGCGTTCCATCTGCTCCAGAGCATTCCAGGTATCAAGGAAGAATCCGCCGCCAGCATACTAGCCGAGATAGGCGCTGACATGGAACAGTTCCCTACAGCAGCGCAACTCAGCTCCTGGTCCGGGCTATGTCCGGCGAACCACGAGAGTGCGGGCGTCAAGAAGAGCGTTCGTACGAACCGGGGAAACGTCTGGCTCAAAACAACGCTGACGCAGAGCGCATGGGCCGCCACCAACCGAAGGGGATCGCGGCTGCAGTCACGCTACCACGCCTTGAGAACCCGCTGCGGAAACAAGCGGGCCATCGTGGCACTCGGACACACGCTCCTCAAGACCATCCACGCAGTTCTCTCAGCAAAGATGCCCTACCGAGAAGATCCTGCCATCACGCGGGACGACCGGAATGTCGAACGTGCTCAGCACCATATACGTTGCCTGAAGAAGCTCGGATACAACACGTTTGCCGTCGAGTAGAGCTGCCTATTCTCAGAACAATGTCCTTTCTCATGCGTGGCGGCCCGGGCGACCGTCAATGTTCCCGGTGCTCCGTCTCTCAGAAGGGACGGGTCAGAGGCGCCGGCCGTCAACCACGCGGACAAATCTCTTCTTGTTCAAGCGAGCACTACGACCCTTTGCGGCCTCAATCAGTGAGCCCTATTTCTTATCGCACGATTTTTGACGTTTGGTGTAGTGACTCCATCAAGGCCACCATCCATACGACGGAACGGTACCTGGGCTCGGAACAGGATATCGAGATCGCCGTAAACGACAACTTAGGGCTTTGAAGGTATCCTCTCAACATCTCCCCCAAGAGGAACCCACCATGCCTGTCTCGCGTCCTTTGCGCCTTCTTTGCGTCCTTTGCGCACTGAGTTTGTCTTTGTCCTTCGCCCTCTCCCAAACCCCCAAATACCCGCAACTCCCCTCAGAAACCCCCGCCACTGTCAACATCCCCGTAGACCTCGCCGACTATAGCCGTCGCACCGTCATGATCCCCATGCGCGACGGCGTCCGCCTCAACACCATCATCGTCGTCCCCAAAACCGCCACGCCCAACCACAAAGCCGGCATCGTCCTCACCCGCACCCCCTACTCCGCCGAGGCCCTCACCACCAACGCGCAGTCCACCCACCTCGGGTCCTCGCTCTACGGATACGACAACGCCACCGACGTCATCGTCCAGGGCGGCTACATCCGCGTCATTCAGGACATCCGCGGAAAATACGGCTCCGAAGGCGACTACGTCATGAACCGTCCCTTCCTCGGCCCCCTAAACCCCACTCCCGTCGACCACGCCACCGACACCTACGACACCATCGACTGGCTCATCAAAAACGTCCCCGAATCCAACCAGAAGGTCGGCATCATCGGCATCTCCTATGACGGCTTCACCACCCTCGCCGCCCTTGTCAACCCACACCCCGCCCTCAAAGTCGCCGTCCCAATGAACCCCATGGTCGACGGCTGGCGCGGCGACGACTGGTTCCACAACGGAGCCTTCCGCCAGCAAAACATGTCCTACATCTACGAGCAGGACGGCTCCCGCGCCAACGGCTACAAATGGCCCACCAGCAACTGGGACGACTACGCCATGTTCATGCGCGCCGGCTCCGCCGAAGCCCTCGCAAAGGAGCGCGGCCTCGACCAGATGGGCTTCTGGCGCAAAGTCCTCGCCCACCCCGCCTACGACGAGTTCTGGCAGGACCAAGCCGTTGACAAGATCCTCGCCGCCCAGTACGCCAAACAACCCCCAACCTTCCCCATCATGCTCGTCCACTCTCTCTGGGACGCTGAAGACATCTACGGCGCCATGGCCGTCTACAAGGCCATCAAACCCCTCGACAAAAACAACATGGTCTCCCTCACCATCGGCCCCTGGCACCACGGCGGAGCCATCGACGATGGCACTACCCTCGGCCAGCTCAAACTCCCCGCCGACCCAAGCTACTGGTGGCGACAGACCGTCCTCGGACCCTATCTCGCCAGCTACCTTCAGGACACCCCGCCCGCTAACCCAAAACCCATCCCGCCCGTTACCGCCTACCAGACAGGAGCCAACAAGTGGCAGGGCGTCCCGTACTGGCCCCTCGCCAAAAAAACCACCAAACTCTACCTCCACGCAGACGGCCTCCTCAGCCTCAATGAGCCCACCGCCGCCGAAGTCCCCTCCACCGCCTACGTCTCCGACCCCGCCAAACCCGTGCCCTACCGGCCCCGCCCCTCACGCACCGCCGGCTACGAGCCCGACAACGGCTGGGCCAACTGGCTCGCCCAGTCCCAGATCGAGCAGTCCGGACGCACCGATGTCGCCGTCTTCACCTCCGACGTCCTCACCGCCCCCATCGCCGTCGCCGGCGAGCCCATTGCCAACCTCATCGCCGCCACCTCCGGCACAGACTCCGACTGGGTCGTCAAGCTCATCGACGTCTACCCCGATGAAGTCCCCGGAGACCCACACATGGGCGGCTACCAGCTCATGATCGCCGCCGACATCTTCCGCGGCCGCTACCGCGAATCCCTCTCCACCCCCCACGCCATCCCCGCCAACACGCCCGAAACCTACCGTTTCAACCTGCCCAACGCCTACCACGTCTTCATCCCCGGCCATCGCATCATGGTCCAGGTCCAGTCCTCGTGGTTCCCCCTCTACGACCGCAACCCCCAGACCTTCGTCCCCAGCATCTTCCTCGCCCAACCCTCCGACTACCGCCCAGCCACCCAGACCATCTTCCACTCCACCACCCAACCCACCTTCATCGAGCTCCCCACCCTGACCAACCCCTAACTAACCCCGATTCAATCGAGGGCCTGTCCGTAACGGCAGGCTCCTCTTCTGCCACTCAACCAGGTTGTATAGAATCCGGTTGTACGTCTTTCTTCGTGTGCTTCAGGATCAGGTTCCCGATCATTCCGCCGGTGT
Organism: Tunturibacter gelidoferens; assembly: GCF_040358255.1. Classification (NCBI taxonomy): domain Bacteria; kingdom Pseudomonadati; phylum Acidobacteriota; class Terriglobia; order Terriglobales; family Acidobacteriaceae; genus Tunturiibacter; species Tunturiibacter gelidiferens. The sequence continues at coordinate 2,961,646 of NZ_CP132938.1, read as the reverse complement.
CGGTTTTGCCATGACCCAGAGTCCGTGTCCGACGGAGGTGGGCATCAGTACAGACGCCAGATACGCTCAAGCCGCAATCTTGATTGGAGCAGCGACGAGTGCGAGAATCAGCAACCCCGCGCATGTGATGCCGGCGATGAAACCGAGCACAACGATTATGAAGAGAATCTTCCGCACCTGCCTCCATTGATTACGTTTCTTGTGCCACTGGCCTTTATCGTTGTGTTCGTTGTGGTAGAGAGCCCAACCCCAACTGCTGTCCGAAGCGGAATCTGCGGCAACCCCGCTGAGAGCACAAGCTACTGTGAGCACGAGGCAAATCAACGCGGTGCGGATGAGGATTTTCTCGTTCGAGGTAAAGCCGTTTGGGGGCGCGTGCATGGCCGCCAGGGAAAGCGCTCCGATGATTCCAGTGGCGAGCGTGAGAATAAGGCGTGCAAGTTCAACAGCGGTCGCCCTGGCACGATCAAAGAGAGATTGCTTGTCTCTAGTCTCTAATACCTGTTGTGGCTTTTCGGGAGAATGCTGCACGGTGCACCTCCTGCGGAATAGTTAGGGCATCCTACAACAAATCTTTGGCGAAGGTTAGGAGGCGAGGAACTTGCTCATTTTTGATGAGGCGGGTTGCGTCAATACGTTTGGGTTTGAGGAGCTCAGGGGTGTAGCTTTGATCGCTAAATGGCGTGAAATTTCACACCTATTTGGCGTACCCGCTGGGTGTTGCCGGACAATGTAGAAGCTCGAGGCGTCCCTTCGCCAGAGGTCGAAAGATGGTCTGCCGCGGGTAAGTAGTTGACTACCGGTGGACTGCGGACATGTTTATAGAGGGTTCTATCTGGCTCGTGGTCCGACGGAAAGCAATCACTACGACAAATAGCTCTGAAAAACTACGCCAAATAACTCTGAAAGTGACAGATCTATCTGTATCGAGCGCTCGACGAGCTTGGAAACACGATTGATTTCTATCTCTCGCCGACACGGAACGCCAAAGCGGCGAAGCGCTTTCTCGGCAAAGCGCTGAATGGTTTGAAGGATTGGGAGAAGCCGGAGATTATCAACACCGACAAAGCGCCGACCTACGGAATCGCGATTTCAGAACTGAAGGTCGAAGGCAAATGTCCTGAGAAAACGGTGCATCGACAAGTCAAGTATCTGAACAATGTCGTCGAGGCCGATCATGGCAAGCTGAAGCAGTTGATCCGTCCAGTGCGGGTTTCAAAACCCTGAAGACCGCCTACGCGACCATCATGGGATTTGAGGTAATGCGTGCCCTACGCAAGGGCCAGGCGGCAATGTTCAACCTCACGCAGGACATCCGCGGCGAGGCGCGCATCGTAGAACGCTCGTTCGGCATCGGGGCCAGTGCGCTCGCGGAGGCCGTCGCAGCCATCGGTGAAAAACTCGAACTCCAACCTGCTTGACGCATGGGTAGGGCAAGTCTGGGACACAGCCCGGCAACGCCCGAATTTGCAACAGAGCCGTCTGGAATGGCGATGTAGTGCGCGGAACCCTCGTTAGAAGCAATGAGTGTGGCGATCGGATCCAATTGTCCGAGGTCGGCTACTTGGACAGTGGGAATCCAAAAGAGCAATAGCACCCGAAGGGGAGCGATGTTATTGTTTAGGTATCGCTTGTAAGCTACTGATTATATGTCTTATAACGCATCTTATGTACAGTGGATTTTGGGGTGGCTAGGCGATGACCTCCAGGCCCCTCTTTTCAACCAGGGTGAGTAGCTTGAGAGATGTTCCCTGCGGATGCTTCTCGCCGCGCTCCCATTTGCTCACCAGGCTCGGCGTCACGTTCAGGTAGGCCGCGAAGACAGTCTGGCTTGCTTTCTCGCGCGCGCGAAGGGCGCGAATCTTCTTCGGCGTCATCTCCTGAATGGGAGTGAGGCACAGCACATCGAACTTGCGCATCGTCTTCCGATCCATTCCGTCAACCTTGTACAGATCGGTCGCGGTTTCATGGATTGCCGCCATTACGTCGCTACGATATTTCTTTGGCATCTCAATCCTCCTTCGGCGGCTGTATCTCGAGAAGAGCTCCGTCCGCCACTCGCTTCGCCATCTCGGTATCGCTATAGCCCAACACAACGTCCGCCAGCTCTCGGAAGGCTTCCAAACTCATTCGCCTTGATATTGCCGAAATCCTTCTTCTCAAATCCGTACACGAAAACGGCTCGCCCTTGGAGACGATAGAGGATGATGGATCGTGACCCGCCCGACTTCCCTTCACCGGGCGATACGTTGCTTGATCACGCCACCGCCCAGATCAGCATCGATTACACCCTCATTTACCAGACGTGCAGTTTCCCAAAGGTCCGCATCACTGATGCGTGCCTTGCGTGCAAACATGGGAGTCACTCCTCACCGCTACCTTATGGATCAACGGTTACAACAAGCTAAAGCTCTCCTGCGTTTGGATAGCCGGACGATTGCCGAGGTCGCCACTGAAATCGGTTTCGTAAATGCAGGTCATTTCGCCCGTGCATTCAAACGACACCTTGGCGTCAGTCCAACCGAATGGCAACGCCAGAGCTGAGGTACGCGCTTTGAGATCATTTCGCGGCAATGATTGTGTTCTCTCAACAAAAAACGGTTTTAGGCATCCTTGTCGACAGATACATACCTTATAAGGGCATGCTCGTCCCTTTACTAACCGAGGCTGTAAGGGTTAATCCCCGAATGACCGGCATTGAATGAATCGAGCAATCTATGCGCAATGTTTGCTTCCAAATTGTCCGCTTATGGCTATTTTTGCCCAACCCCTCGAAACAGTCTAATTGGCGTCATTGACTATTGCGGTCCGTCCTCATCTCCTTCGGTCATGGAGCGGCGCCAGAAGTCTTCGTTTTGATAGCGGGCTGCTAGGGCTTCGATGTCGACCGGCGATGAGCTAGTGAAGTCGAACTTGCCGATCAGATTGATGTTGCGCCAGGCGACGGGCGAGGTGCTTTTGAGGATTCTGATGGCTTCGAGATCGCCCGCCGGCAGCTTTTGCTCGTATACCCGTGATAGGAGAAGGGTGTTGTAGTAGATGATGGCGCTGGCGGTGAGACGGGAACACTCGTTCCAGATTTGCTGCTCCGCTTCGGTTTTCACGCGGAACTTGCCGGAGTTGACGTAGGAGATCGCTCGCCGGAAGATCGTCGAGGCGTCGACCTCAACTCCGCGCTCTTGCATCATCTCCGCGAGATCGCGATACGTGATGCCGTACTTGCAATACCACCGCACGCATACCAGGATGATCTCGACCGGAAATCGGCGGCTTGAAGATGGACATCTGCTGGACTCCTCGACTCAGCTCTCACCATACACGGCCTCAGTTAATGCAACAGAGCCAGTCAGTGGGCGAAGGCGTTGAGTACTAGCCTTCCCCCACTGTTCCTTGCTCTGGCGTCTTATAGACAGCCGATGCCGATTTCCCATTCGATCCTCTCACTCACGCGTGACATGAAGATGTGAAAGCTCGCATCCCGTACGGAGCGCATCGGTTCCAACATGCGCTCGCATGGAAGGCCCCGTGACGACGGGATGACAGATGTCGGATCGCCGACATGGCCCTCAGCAGATTTAAGAAAGCGGAAATCGCTCAAAGCCCCGGTTTTCATGTAGGTTGTTCTCCGCTGCATATCTTCGGCACATCCGCAAACTCTGGCACGCGAGTTGCATATATCCAGGGAGACTGTCAAAGGGCCGAGTCTACCGGAAAAAGTGGACGCTTGGTGATGTGGAATCGTCGATCACCGCCAAGAGAAGCAACGAAGAATTGACAGCGAGGAGATTGCGTGAGGGGCATGCCAATAAGCAAACTCAGTAAACGCACAGTCAAAATTGGATTTATCGGCCTGGGACTTATGGGAAGCCGACTGACGCAACGCTTGCATTCATCAGGCTGGAATATTCAGGCATGGAATCGCAGTTCAGAGCCGGCAAGAGCGATGAGTCAAAAAGGTATAGGGATCGCGCCATCGCTTGTGAAGCTTGTGGCCGATTCGGATGTGGTCCTTTCCTGCCTGGCCAATGATACGGCTGTTCACTCGGTGTATTGCGACAGTGCGGGTATTTTCTCCGCGGCAAAGCCAGGCACCATCCTTCTTGAAATGAGCACCATCTCGCCGCAACTATCGCACCTTCTGCATCAGGAGGCTTCCAACCAAGACGTCAGGCTTCTCGACCTAGCTATCTCTGGATCAACGCCGGCAGTCGAGGCCGGAACGGTCACACTGTTTGCAGGCGGGGACCGGAATACCTTCGAGCAATGCACTCCCATTTACGAGTCCATTGCCAAGCAGTGGTTCTTAGTCGGGGGCGGTTCTTCTGGGGTTCAAATGAAACTGATCGTCAACCTCCTTCTCGGCGTCGAAATGCAGGCCATCGCGGAAGCAGTGTCGCTGGGTGAGCATCTTCAATTGAATAGGAACGTTCTGCTCGATGTCCTATCCAAGACGGCAGTCATACCTCCGGCGTTTGTAGGGAAGTTCCAGAAGATAAAGAACAACGACTACTCGCCGGAATTTCCGTTGCGGCTGATGAGCAAAGACATGGATCTGGTCATGGAGACAGCCGGAACCGCGGGGGCCAATTTGCCCGTGGCAGGCGTTGCCCAGTCCGTACTTACCTCCAATCTCCCCTCAAATGGCGACTTGGACCTGGCTGCTATTACCCCGTTTGTCATCGGTCACGGAACGAGAAGTTAGTTTCGGCGTCATACCGGACCTTGTATTACCTGTCCAGCGAGGTTTTATGCAACATCAATCTATTCGTGTAGTCCGTTCAGCGCAGTTCGACTCTGCGACTGCTCAAACGCCCGGATCACAGCGCTTTGCTGCTGTCCATGCAGGGGCCGGCATAGAGTCGCCTATGTGGGGAGGTCTCTTCTCCGTCGAGCCTGGAGCCCGCACCGGAATACATCATCATGGAGAGCAGCACACGATCGCCTATGTCCTCAGCGGCTATTCTTACGTTCGCTGGGGCGACCGAGGGGAGTTTGACGCCATTCTGCAAGCAGGCGATTTTCTCTATGTCCCGGCGTGGCTTCCTCACCAGGAAATTAATCCTTCGAGCGACGCCTCCTTCCAATGGATTGTAGTCCGCAGCACTTCCGAACCCGTCGTTGTGAATCTGCACGATGACTTCTGGGATGACATCAACTTGAGTCCCACGCATTTGCGCGTTGACGACTAACAACATTAAGTAATTCCGAGGAGAAAGAAGATGAGTTATATACCTGATGGGAAGAGGTATGACGGAGCGGTGTTTCGGCGGTGCGGGCGATCTGGGATCGTGTTGCCGCCGGTATCGCTTGGGCTGTGGCAGAACTTCGGCGGCGTCGACGTTTTCGAGACCGGACGGGCAGTGATCCGGCGAGCGTTCGACAGGGGCGTGACACACTTCGACTTAGCCAACAACTATGGCCCACCGTATGGGTCGGCCGAGGAAAACTTTGGGCATATTCTGCGGAAGGACTTTCGCGACCACAGGAATGAACTCGTGATCTCGTCGAAAGCAGGATGGGATATGTGGCCTGGGCCCTACGGCGTGGGCGGCTCGCGCAAGTATCTGCTTGCGTCCCTGGACGAAAGCCTGGGGCGCATGGGGCTCGAGTACGTCGACATTTTCTACTCGCACCGGCCGACAATGGATGTTCCCCTTGAAGAAACCATGAGCGCGCTGGTGCAGGCGGTGCGGCAAGGCAAGGCTTTGTATGTGGGCATTTCGTCGTACAGTCCGGAGCGGACGCGCGAAGCAGCACAGATTTTGAAGAGCGAAGGAGTCCCGCTGCTGATTCATCAGCCGTCGTACTCGATGCTGAACCGCTGGGTGGAGGAGGATCTGCTGGGCACGCTGGAGAAACTAGGCGTGGGCTGCATTGCGTTTTCTCCGCTAGCCCAGGGACTGCTGACGAACAAGTATCTCAACGGGATCCCCGAAAATTCGCGCGCAAAGGGCGGCCTCTGGTTTCAGAAGGAGTTCTTGAGTGAGGAAAATCTTGCACGAGTGCGAGCGCTGAACGAAATTGCGAGTGGGCGCGGGCAGACGCTGGCGCAGATGGCGATCTCGTGGGTACTGCGTGACAAACGCGTAACCTCGGCGCTGATCGGAGCGCACAATGTGGAGCAGCTCGATAACTCGCTCGATGCGGTGAATAAGCTCCAGTTCACGGATTCAGAGCTGAATGAGATTGATCGCTATGCACAAGAAGGGTCCATTGACCTTTGGAGAAATGCCCGAGAGGGGGCGGCGTAGCAAACACCATTGAGTGACGTAAGGAAGTGCCCCACCGACGCGTCCGGCGATATCGTTATTACTTATCTCGCAGGCACGCAGTCAAGAACCCAATACCTTTCAAACCTAAGGTGCCTAACTATGCGATTCCCCTCCTTCCTCGTCCTCGTCGCAGCCAACATGCTTCTTCCTGCGGCGCTACCGGCGCAGCAGACCATCACCGGCCAGGCCGCCTTCGCCGACTGGAACCAACAACAGCCCGGCGTCCGCCGCAAGATCACTCTCGCCGACCTTCCCGAGCCCAAGCCCGACGAGGCCGTCAACAACACACCGCACGTCATCCCCCGCCCTGCCGACGCCTGGCCCATCGCGGCCGCCGGTTTCAAAGTTACCCTCTACGCCGGCGGCGACTCCATCCCCATGCAGCGTGCCGACAACAAACAGGTCATGGCCCTTAGTGGCGGCACATTTACCATGCCGCGCCTCATCCGCACCGCACCCAACGGCGATCTTTTCCTCGCCGACTCCGGCGCCGGCGCCGTCTTCATCCTTCGCGGCGTAGGCCCCGACGGCAAAGCCGCGCAGATCGAAAAGTTCGCCACCGGCCTGGACCACCCCTTCGGCATCGCCTTTTATCCCGCTGACAACCCGAAGTACGTCTACGTCGGCAACGCCACCACCATACAGCGCATCCCCTACCACTCCGGCGACCTCCACGCCACCGCCGCCCCCGAGACCATCGTTCCCGACATCCCAGGCTACGCTCAGCTCACCGGCGGTGGCCACTGGACCCGCGACGTCGTCTTCACCAAAGACGGCCAGCATATGCTCGTCTCCGTGGGGTCCGGCTCCAACGCGGACGACCCAGACACTCACCCGAAGGAGTTCCACCGCGCCGATGTCCTCGAATACACCCCCGAAGGCAGGTTCATCGAGGTCTACGCCCATGGCATCCGCAACTGCGTTGGTGAGGCAATCAATCCAACCACCGGTCAGCTCTGGTGCTCTACAAACGAGCGCGACAACCTGGGCAATCACCTTGTCCCCGACTACGTCACTTCGGTCAAGGAAGGTAGCTTCTACGGCTGGCCCTGGTACTACATGGGCGGCCACCAGGACCCGCGACTCCCTGAGTCCTGCGCCAACGGCACCGGCCCCAATCCGCAGGCGGCCGCGCTCACCGCGGATGAGGCCAAGACCTGCAAGCGCGTCAATCTTGCCTCCAAGGTTATTACTCCCGATGTCCTCGTTCAGCCCCACATGGCCTCGCTCGAGATGGTCTTTTATCCTGACCAGAAAGAACAGTTCCCGGAGCAATATGACGGTGACGCCTTTGCCGCGGAACATGGCTCGTGGAACCGTGCCAACCGCGCCGGCTACGAAGTCATCCGCATCCCCATGCACAACGGCCACGCCGACGGTAGCTACGAAGACTTCCTCGCCGGCTTCGTCACCAAAGACGGTCAGGTCTGGGGCCGCCCCGTAGGCGTCGCCATCGCCAAAGACGGCAGCATGTTCGTCACCGACGACGGCTCCCGCTCAGTCTGGCACGTCACCTACATCGGCAAATAGAGCTTCTCCAGAAGAAACTGAAAGTGAGGAACTTGGGAAAAATGCACAACTACGATAACCCCTGGCCTGTTCTTAACCGCAGCACACGGGGAGGTCTTATTGATGTTTTCGTTTGACAACCTGTTGTTGGTAATGACAGGAAGCTCGATTTTCACAGTTGGCGTACTCGCCCCGTGCGCTCACTTCTCGAGCGCCGCCCTGCGGGAACGGATCCTGCTCTGGTTTGGTTTGTTCGCGGCGCCCTATGGGCTGGCTCTTGTCTGTCGCAGCGTCCTCATTCCGCAGTGGGACGGCAGCGCCGAACAGATCATTGTTGCGGTTTTTAGAGGATCCATTTTCCGTAGGCAATGTCGATACCAATCTAGTTCTTGCCGGGTGGAACCTCGAGCTTAGCCGCCATTCTGACCAATTCCGCCAGCGATTCGGCCCGCATTTTTTGCATTACGTTCCCGCGATGGATCTTCACCGTGATTTCGCTGGTTCCGAGCTCAAACGCTATTTGCTTATTGAGCATGCCCGAAACCACCAGGGCCATGACCTCCCGCTGGCGCGCGGTCATGGATTCGTAGCGCTTCCGCAGATCGGCAAACTCACTCCGCTGTTGGCGCGTCACCCGGTCTCGATCCAAAGCCTGGTTGATCGCATCAAGCAAATCCTGATCCCGGAAGGGCTTAGTAAGGAACTCCACCGCGCCGGATTTCATGGCCTTCACCGTCATTGGGATATCTCCATGACCGGTAATGAAGATGATAGGAATGAGAATGTCGGCATCAGCCAACTCCCGCTGAAAGTCCAGACCGTTGACTCCGGGAAGTCTCACATCCAGGATGAGGCAACTTGGCCCGTCCGGTCGCTTGCTGTGTAGGAACTCTTGCGCGGTCGCGAAGCCTTCGGACCGCAAGCTCACCGACTTCAACAGGCCCTGGATCGACGCACGCACCAAGGTGTCGTCATCGATGACGAACACCGTGGGAGCACCCGCCGCCATCATTCGTGTGCCTCGACCATCTGCCATAGATGCCCTAATCTTGCTGCCCTGGATGTTCAATCCTAGACCCGACTGAATTCTAGCCGACTTACTCGCCGTCGCGTCGAAATCCGCACGCTGTGTCGATCCCATGACACTTGCTCGGAGTTGAATGAAATCCTCCTCAATTCATCAACCGACTCATACCGCTGAAAATACGCCGCTAAGTTGACTGGCGGTTCAATTGGCACGCGGCGTGCATACGCAACGGAGACCCAACATGCAAGAGACGGAGTCAAGAATCGGAAGCGAACAGCACCTCGATGTCTGCATCCTCGAAAAAGAAACTCAGGAGATGCAGGACGTTCTCGCGCGGGCTCTGGTGCAAATATTGAGGTATGCACGTTAAGGCGACTGGAGAGGCCGTGGTTTATGCAGCAAGGACTGCATTCCAGATCGCAGGCGCAGCTTGATCTTTGAGACGTCGGCGATGCAGGGCAAATTGACCTTTGGGAATACGGTGGAGTAGTTCGACGCCGGCAATTGTGATGGCGGCGTAGTCGAAGTTCTTGAAGTCGAGCAGGGGCCTGGTTCGGGACTTGATACCCCGATGATCCTGTTCGATCAGATTGTTCAGGTATTTCGACGATCGCAGTTTGGTGCGCTTCCATGCCTCGTCTTCGTTTGGAATTTCACGCACTGCTCGATGCGAAGCGGCATAGCCATCAAGCGTGATGCTGACAGGTGCGCGCAGCTGCGTGCGAAGCGCTTTGCGGAAAAAGGCCTTGGCCGCTGCTACATCCCGATTCGGACTCAGTCGGAAGTCGACGGTGTTGCCATCCCGGTCGACGGCGCGATACAGGTAGACCCAACGGCCACGGACCTTCAGATACGTCTCGTCAATACGCCACGAGCGACCGCTCTTGCGTGCATAGCCATTCCAGCGCTTCTCGAACTCCGGAACATATCTCTGTACCCAGCGCATGATCGTGGTATGCGCAATATCCAACCTGCGTTCGGCCATCATCTCGACTAGATCACTGAGGTTGAGTTTGTAGCGTAGATACTAGCGCACGCACAGAACGATGATCTCGCGATCAAAATGTCGCCCCGCAAACAGCTCCTTCATCCCCTTCAGCTCGCCCATCTATCGGTCCTCATTGCCTCAATCCACTACTCTAATCGGTTCCAGAATGCTGTTTGCACCAGACCCTGCGGACATGGATGGTCGAGGATGGGCTGTCGCGTAAGCAGCGCCGGAGCTTTCACCAGCCCCGACTTAGACGCGAGAGCTACGGTGAGCTCGTCCAGATCGATGGGAGCGATCATCGCTGGTTCGAGCAGCGTGGCGCGCCCTGTACGTTGCTGGTGTTCATCGATGACGCCACAAGCAAGCTGATGCAACTGCGCTTCGTGCTCCGCGAGAGCACGGACTCCTACTTCGGTGCGCTGCAGGGGTATCTGAACGATCATGGGTGCCCTGTCGCGTTTTACTCCGACAAGCACACCGTCTTCCGCGTCAACAAGCCGGATGCGAAGGGCGGCTCCGGTATGACGCAGTTCGGTCGTGCGCTGGCGGAGCTCAACATCGAGATTCTATGCGCCAACTCAAGCCAGGCTAAGGGCCGGTTCGAATGAGCAAATCGAACGTTACAGGATCGTCTGGTGAAGGAGCTGCGCCTCGCCGGCGTCAGCGATATGGCAGCCGGCAACATGTTCCTACCGGGGTTCGTGAAGCAGTTCAACGAGAAGTTCTCGGTGCCCGCAGAGAAGACAGAGAATCTGCATCGCAAGTTGAACGTGCAGGCTGCCCGCCTGGCCGCACCGCGAACAGCGCCACGTAGGTCAGCAGCTCACTCTCGCCTACGATCGCAGGCAGATCATACTCGAGCGAAGTGACCTGGCAGACGGGTTGGCAGGCCAGTATGTCGAGATTTACGACTTCGCAGATCGGCCGCTCGAGGTGCGATGGAATGGGCACTTGCTTCCCTGCCGCGTGTTCAGCAAGGATCAGCGCGTAAGTCATACAGCCGTAGTCGAGAACAAGCGGCTGAGCCATGCACTCGCCATTGTGAAAGCGCAGCAAGACATCAAGCACTTGCCCACAGTGATGACCAACAGCACCAAGAATGGATATAAGAAGCCCCCCGTCAGATTTACCGGCCCGATTACAAAGAAACGATCGCCGCGCCCGCGGTGGAAATGACGGCCTGATGGAAAGCATGGAAGACCAACGATAAAACTGTTGGTCTCCCACTCTTCCCACAGTTCTTGGAAATCGTCAGAGTCGACGATTTCACACATTCCCACCGCACGACGACGACTAAATATTATGATGACAATTCAGCTTTGCAAAGCTGACGACACTTACGCTTTGCGGCAACAGGAGCCAGAATTTGTAGCCGCCCATTAGAAATGTCATGGTCACACCTTCCGGGCGACTGGCATCACCGCTTACCTAATGGCACTACCCTGAAACTCACAGGCGAACCTCACGCGCAGCGGTCCTCTCAATGCTCCCCGAAGCCAGAACCGCCTCAAGAGCTCCTGAGCATTCATAAATTTCCCTTTCTTGAGGTGTCCCCTATCCTCAGGGCCGCCGCATGACCTCGGCCAAGTGCCGATCACCTGCCTGAAATCTGAATTGACCTTTTCCAGGCGTTATGCAAAAACCCCAATATGGGAGCGTTCAGCAGTCGCACAGAAGCGACGCGCCGGCAGGACCACTAGGGAGTAGTGAAGTGGTAGACCGCGCTATTCACGGGATCGACTTTGCCGGTACCCCCCATCGATCCGACCGTGTAGTAGTACGTCGTTCTCGGCTTTAGCCCGTCCACACGTACCCGGAAAACCGTTTCGGGATGGCTTTGGTTCAGTTGGATATGGTTCTTCGCGGTCTGGTTCAGCTGCGCGGCATCCGTGCCGTAATGCACGACGCCGAAGTGCTCGGCCGATCCGCCCGGGTTATTGCTCGTCCACCGGATGATCGCGAGGCCATCTTTATCTGATTCGATCGCCGGTCCCTCTGTGATATGGACACTCGCTGCTGCCGGCGCAGGAGGAACCAGCTGCGCCTGCGAAAGCTGCGGAGCGCAGATCGTAAGGGAGAAAAGCACGGCTACACAGAGGATCGTCGGTGACAGAAGGAATTTGCGAATATGCAGACCGGTCATCTATAGACCTCGAAGAGAATTGGATATTCCAGCGAAGAACGGAGACAGGGCGCATGGAGTCGCTCCATGTACCCCGTCCTGGCATAGATTGGTCCTAGCGCTGCATTTGTTGGAATTGCCGCAGTAGATCGGCGGGAATGATCGTCGAATTCCCCTGGGTGGCAGCGGTGCCGCCTGTCATGCAGGCTCCTGTATACGTGTTAACGTCGGGGTAAGGTGTTGTGAAACCGTCACTGAGCGTTTGTAGAAATGCGACGATCTCATTCTCCTCCGTATCCGTCAAGCCCAGGTTGCCGGTGGTCATGTCGATATTTTGAGGCACCTCGGGCTCAGGCCAGCAGTTTACTTTCTCGGTTGTTCCCGTCGGGCAGTTGCCGGACTCCACGGCATTCCGGTACAGATCCCGCGTGTTGTAGAAGTGGACGAGTTGCTTCAGGCTCTTGATGTAGCCATTGTGGAAGAACTCCTTCTGGAAGTAGGGGCCGGGAGCCTCTGTGGTAGGACACGATGGCGGCGTAAGCCCCACATTGCGCGCCGTCATCACCTGCATCTGGCCGTCGACGGTTGATGCAAACTGCCGCCAACTGGAGTTTGGATTGGGAGCGGAGCCGAAGCCGCTTCTGAGGAAAGTTCCTAATCCGAAATCGGTATAGGTAAAGCCTCCCGGATTGGGCGTAAATCCGACGGCATCCGGCGTGGTCTCATAATAAAAGGAATCCCTGGGATTCTTGGGCAGGCCCTCATTGGCAGAGCCGAAGCAGGTGAACACCGGTACGACATTAGCGGCTACTCCCGTATCTTTGGCGCCGGTATTTGTTGGGGCCGGCGCCGTTGATCTGCCGTCCAGGTGACACGAATTGCAATTTCCTTTGCCCCGGAATAGCGCGTATCCGGCCGCTTCCTTGGCTGTCAACTTATACGTTCCCTTCAGATATGCATCAAACTTCGAGGTGAAAGGGCTGACAGACTCGCTGTGCTCAAAGGCGTTAAGGGACTGCGCCCAATGATCGTAGTCGTTATTCGAGCGGGTGCGGTCGGCCGGACTTAGCGCAACTGGTGTAGGGTTCCCGTTGAACACGGAAGCTCCATTTGGCGTGGCGCAGATCTGCGCAATGTTTGCCGGCCAGGTGATGTCGAATGAGCCGGAACCCCATATCAGCTCGAAGAGGGGTCTGTACGGAGCCAGTGAAAGCTTGTAAGTGACACAGGCAGTGTCAGGGTTGCCCATTTCGTCAGGATCGACAGGAGGCCCCTGTGACTGCTCGGCGTCGGGACTCCTCAGCAAATACCCGGTTGCGCGTGAATCCCAGAAATTTCCGCCATAGAAAAGGCCCTGAACCGCGTCGTACTGGAGCGGAGGGAAGTAGCTCGCATACGTGTATCTCTGCGCTGTCCGCTTGCCGGCCCTGAAGTGAACCGATCCGGGGTACGCGATCATCGTCAGATTCACCGACGGAATCGGTCCGCTATAGCCGGCGTAGGGCATGTGGCAAGACGAGCAGGCCTCATTCTCGTTTGGCGAGATGGTTCTGTCGAAATTCATGAGCTTGCCGAGTATTTCTACTGAGGCAACTCCGGTGTTCTGAAGTGTTGGGGGGTTGCCCGTCACAACCGGGGGCGGGAGCGCCTGCCACTGCCGGATCGCTTCAGCTTCGATGGAATTCACTTCGCGCAGAACCCTTGCTATCTCGGGATCGATGTTGGAGGGCAGAATCCCAGTTGGATATGGGTTGTAGACGGTTTGTCCGTGCACAATGTGTCTGGAGATGGACATGGCGACCGCAATCGTCGCACAGGCGGCTGCTAGTGCTATCAACCTTGTTTGTCTCACAAATAACCTCCCTTTAACTGCAAAGGTTCGGGTAGGTGGGCGGGTAGCTCTGCGAACGCGGCAACACTTAAACGCACTCATGGAGCCTTGGTATATTTACCCAAACTGGGTTGGAACGGTAGAGATCATGTCGCTGTCTCCTCGAACACGCGGGGCGAATGAGTCGATTCAGCACACTGGGAGAGAATTGGATCCGTCGAACAACACACCAAGAACGTTGGGCCTGTCGAACTTACCAAAGAGGATGATCCTGGTCTTGCCGAAATGTCAAGAGTTTTTTGGGTAATTTTGTACGTCCCAGGTTATAAGAGTCGATATAAACGGAAACGCCCTCCGAAAATGCGAAGCGAGCTGGAAAGGAGGAACAGCGTTACGACAAAGAACACAGCACAGCATCTTTACAAAGTAGCGGTGATTTCGGTTTAGGAGTCGATTTCCGCAGACGGCCATCCTTCTTTGGGGGCGCCTTGAAACATCCTCAGTTGCTGATGTGATAGGCTGCCGACCAGAAGGCGCGTTCTGTCCAAAGGAGAATTGTGCTTTCGAACATTCGCCACAGTGACACGTGGCTCTCCTTCGGGCTTGCCTTTGTTGGAGGATATTGCGATGCGGCCAGCTTCAACAAGCGCCACAACAGCGCCCATCTGTTCGCGGTATTCTCGCGGATAGTTGGAATTGCGCAAGGTGTGCCGCAACCTCGATGTCCCGAGCAGCGCCAGCCGCGTAACCCTCTGTGCCGTTCCCTGGTCCACTGGAACTCCGGTTCCATAACAAACGAGCACGGCTTCAATGGAAACCAGCCGGTCGCCGATGGATCGCAGAAGGTCATTCCCCGGTCTCATCGCTTCAAACAGCAACTCGACAACCACGGCAACCGCACTCCCGATTGGAAAGTGCAAAGACCGCCCAAAGCGTCCCCTCAAGCCTGAGTTCGCCGGAGATGTGTTCATCCCAGAGGGAGACGGTGATCACGATGAGATATGCAACCACGGTGGCCGAACCCTCAATTGCCATCGCGCTAATTGCGTAGAACGCCATGAACATTGATCCGATTACCCACAGCAGGCGGAGCATTGGGTCGTCCACAAAAATGATCGCGCCAATCAGCACATAAATGGCTCCGAGTGCATAGGAGACGATTCTGGTTAGCGCGGCCTTCACCGTTAGCTGGGTGCTTTCGCGCGAAATCGACAGTGAATAGATAGCACAATACGCTCCATAGGGGAGGCGAACGTCATGGTGATGAGCATGGAAAGAGTTGCAGCCGTGACCATGCGGCCCACCAGGGCAGATCTTCCTGGATAGGGCACGAGCTCTTCTTTGAGAAATCCCAGATCCAGGCCGACGGTCGACTTGAGCGCGGTACGCTTTAAGCGAAGGTCCCCATTTTCAATGTCCACGGATCTCGACAACTGCCGACTCACCAACGCGAAACAACTCGGGAGAAGGATTCTTGATGCGGATGCGGACCGGGTATCGGCACGAAACCCATCCTCGGCCGCCACACCGCCTCAGCGATCGCCTCGGCGTCAATGTAGTCGCTCTTGTGGGTCTTCACGTACGGCTTCAGATACTGCGCCGGGATCAGCCGTACTTCATGACCCTGCTCTCGCAATGCCCGTCCTAGAAAACGTGGCCCTCCACAGGCTTCCATGCCAATCAGTCTTACCTTCAGGTTCGCCGTGAAGTGCAGCAGTTGCTTGCGCGAACACTTCTTGCGCACTACAACCTCGCCACGCAGGTTGAGCCCTATCAGATGGAAGACCGTCTTGCCAAGATCAATGCCGATCGCGTGTAGTTCCATGGGGATGTCTCCTGTCTTCACCGTGATATCCCGACTGCTGTGGGTTAAGGCAGCAGACCATCCCATTAATAGCGCCCAAATATTAAGCCACATAGCGCCCTAACCTACAGGACCACAAACTTTCGGATCAAGCTGCGAGGCTGTCAAGGTGACGACACAATGACGGTATCTCGTCGTCGTCGCGTCGTCACTCAACCCTTATGTGACATTCACAAATCCACTTGTTCTTTAGCTAACTTATTTATCGTCAGCGGCTAACTACTCCTCGCGTTGAAGCCCGCCTTTGGCACGCAAATTGCCTTACACATGGCGGCAGCAATATAGATCCGAGGCGCGCTGTGGCGATGTTCCGGTTGGACTATCTATCTTGTTTTCTCACCGTCGTTGCGACGGTCCTGGTCGGAAGAAAGATGTGGACCGGTCTTGTTGTTTCGGGCGTCAACAGTCTCATCGTCTGTGTGATCGGGTTGCACACGTCACAGTATGGCTTTATCCCTGCGAATGTGTTTTGCATTTGCATAAACGCATTCAATCTTCGGGCATGGTTAAAGGTGCAGAAAGATCCATCCGAATCGATGACTGACGCAAGCAGCGAACTGGTCGCTGGCTGCAAACTAATGAGCACCTCTAAAAAGGCAGCCCCGCGACACTTAATAAATTCTTTCAGAATCCGCAGCGAAGGAAGGCTCGGGAATTAGATCTCATCTCTCGCTGTTAAAGGCGTGTGGCCCTTCGCACCAACACCCCTTCGCATCAACACAAACTTCGGGGTAACCCACCCGTGACGCAGTTTCATCGCGGCAAGGGTGGGAGTTCACAAATGTGACGACGATCAAGCTGGCCAAGCGCATCGCAGCAAGACTGAGACATGTGCATCCGGCATGCAGTTCCAACGAGTTAAAACCACAGCAGAAGTTTCAGAAAGCCGCACAAAGGAATTTATGAATATCTGTAGCTCGCAAGACGAAATCAGCGTGAAACTCCTTGCTGCTGCGGCAACCGATGAAATCCTTGTGGGCGCAGCCAAGTTAGGGGATCGCTTCGCGTTTGCGGAGCTGTGGGCGCGACATTCGAATACTGCATTCAACGTGGCTTATCGGGTCACGAAAAGCCGAGACGATGCAGAAGACGTGATTCAGGAAGCGTGGATGAGAGTCTATGTTCATTTGAACACTTTCGATGGCAGGGCCAAATTTTCGACTTGGCTCACGCGTATTGTGATCAATTCGGCGCTTATGACTTTACGTAGGAAGCGCACTCACCCTGAGACTTCTATGGAGATCTCGGATGGCAAGACCTGGCAGCAGCGGGAGATTGCTGACCAAACGAAGAACGTTGAAGAGCTCTATGCAAGGCACGAAAGAACAGAACTCTTGAAGCGAGCAATTTGCCGTCTACAGCCGCCTCTGCGAAATGTGGTTGAGATTCATCAATCGAATGATAGGTCGATAAAGGAAATCGCCGACCTCGTAGGCCTCTCTGTTGCCGCAACTAAGTCTCGTTTGTTACGCGCCAGAAGAGCCCTGCGTATGGATTTGGTGGAAAGACGAGAGAAGCAATGCCCCGTTGTTCAAGAAAAGTATCGATAAGTGTTCCATTCGTCCCGGGCGTAGACAATGCATCCCGTCTCGGTCACGAGATTGGCCGTCACGTAACTGTTTGGACGTGTCGCGATTAGCGGCCGATACTCGGGATTGAAAAAGGAGACGCACCATGAAAGCAGCAACCTTACATCAACTGGCTAAGTCGGTTTTTGTAGCGTTCACGGCATTGGCCATGACATTCACCCTTCATGCAGAAATCCGTTCAAAGTCGCAGGGATTAATCGTCGTCCAGCCGCGCGATCTGCCAGAAGTGGCGCAGATGCCTGGCAATTCGTTATTTCTACATTCAGACGGTTCTGGTGAAACCTATCTTTACATCGAGCAGCAGCAGGGTGCACGCCTCACAATCTTTGATGTTACAGATCCAAGCAAGATCAAGTTGGTTGAGTCGATCACGCTAACCGTTCCTGGCACCTTCGACTTCGTTCGTCCGCTCGATGGGCATGGAGAACTTGTACGATTCCGCGACAATAAGGGAGTCGCAGTTCTCGATTTACACAAGGTGAAGGCACCGTCGTTGCGGATGATCAGCACTCTATCTGACTCTGGCTCTACAGAGTCACTCGGTGAGACTGGCTTCCTGATGGTGAATGAGCCCTACAACTACGTGCGCGCAACTCCCCGCGATTATCAGGTGGTCGACATCTCATTGCCCTCCGAGCCTGTGCTGCTGGCAACAATTAAGGAGGTCAGGCACGAAGTGGTGAAAGACGATACCGGTACAACGTTCCTGCTAGGTAGCGAAGGATTGACGGTAGTTCGGCGCACCAGCGTCGAATATGACTACAAGACACACCTGATGCAGATGTCTAACTAACCTGCAGCGAAAGGGTGCCAGGCGCGGCAACCCTCCCCTTTTACGGACTGATTAAGAGCCTGCTGCAGGACAGCATGCGGGAGACAGGCTTTATGTGGATCGTTCGCTTTGCCCTGAAAAGGCCGTATACGTTCGTCATTGTCGCGCTGCTTATCGCGATCTTCGGCGTGGCCTCGATCGTGACGACGCCGACCGACATCTTGCCGGACATCGCTATTCCCATCGTTAGCATCATCTGGACGTACAGCGGGATGGATGCGGATGACATGTCCAAGCGAATCGTTGGGGTGTGCGAGCGGGCACTTCCGACCACAGTGAATAACATTCAGTACACGGAGTCGCAGTCGTACAGCGGCGTCGGTGTCATCAAGATCCATTTTCAGCCGAACGTGCAGGTAGACCTCGCGATTGCGCAGTGAGGAACAAAATGAGCGTGATGGATCTGACAAACGTAGTCAAAGCCGGCCCGCCTGGTAAGCAGCCAGAGGTCGAGCTCTCTCTTGATGGAGATGGCGCGCCGTGCGGACATCCACTTCCGCCCGCGGCCCGGTACGGATTTGGTCTGGATATCGGCGCTGAGCCGCTACATGCTCGACCACGGCCACGCCAAGCAGGCGTTTCTCGACCAGTGGGTCAACGGGCTGGACGAGTTCCGCAAGAGCCTTGAGCCATTCACAATGGAGTATGCCGCCAAGACGTGCGGGGTGCCCATTGAAACCCTTGAGCGCGTCGCCAAGGAGATTTGCAGCTGCGGACACTATGTGCGTTCTCTGGGCGATGGGTATTACGCAGCACACGAGCGCATCAGATGGATCGACGGCTATCTCAAACCTGCTGCTGGTTACCGGAAACTATATGCGTCCTGGCTGCGGAGCCTATCCGCTCCGCGGTCACAACAACGTGCAGGGTGCCAGCGACATGGGAGCCATGCCGGACAGCTATCCGGGCTATCAGCATGTGACCGAACCGGCCATTCGCGAGAAATTTGAGAAGGGATGGGGTGTAGCGCTTTCTCCGGATCGCGGCATGGATAACCACCAGATGGTGGACGCGATCCACGAAGGAAAGCTGCGCGCGATGTATCTGGCTGGAGAGGACATGATCTCCGCCGACTCGAATGCAAACTTTGTAGGAGCCGCTTTCGAGAAGCTGGATTTGTTTGTGGTGCAGGATATCTTCTTCTCCGAAACCTGCCGCTATGCTGACGTCGTTCTGCCCAGTGTTCCGGCCCTCGAAAAGGACGGCACATTTACCAATACAGAGCGGCGCGTTCAACGCCTGTATCAGGCTCTGCCAGAGTTAGGAGAAGCCAAGGCCGATTGGAGGATCACGATGGAGCTTGCCAACCGAATGGGTGGGAACTGGAACTATCGGCATCCCTCCGAGATTATGGCGGAGATGGCCTCGTTAACGCCCCTCTTTGAAGGCGCGAGCTTTGAAAGACTGGAAGCCTACAAGACGCTGCAGTGGCCGATAGCCAAGGACGGTTCCGACCAGCCCATCCTGTACTTGAACAGATTTCCTTTCCCGGACAATAAGGCGCGGTTCTATCCGGTTTCGTTTCGCGAGCCCGAGGAGGCTTTGGATGATGACTTCGATCTCTTCCTGAACAACGGTCGCATACTGGAGCACTTCCATGAGGGAAACATGACTCATCGGGTTGACGGGATTCGCGAGGAAACTCCGGAGCGCTACCTTGAAATCTCGGAGGACCTGGAGAAGTAGCGTGGCATCGAGTCCAGACGATGGGTGCGCGTCACCAGCCGCCACGGCTCGCTGGTCATCAAGGTACTTGTGACGGGCCGAGTATTCGGAAAGGAGGTGTATCTGCCGCTGTTTTCGCGGGAGGGACCGGTCAATATCCTGACCGGGTCGCATGCGGACCGTGACACCAATACTCCCGCGTTTGAAGAGACTGCGGTGCGCATCAAACTTTTACCGGAAAAAGGCACGAATCCTTTGAAGCCCCTGAACTTTCGCTTTTCAGGCAAGCCAACACCTCAGATGGGTGTCGAAGTGGAGCGTAAGTGGAGGCGTAAGGACTATCACATGCCGGGCACGGAAAAGCTTGTTCAAATCCAATCGCAGAAAGGAGCGTCATCCAATGGCGGTAGCTGTTGATTTTCGTGAGTTCAAACCGGTCGATTCGCGTGAGGACCTGATTCGCAGGGTTGAGCAGGCTCCAATCGAACACGCAGAGGCTGTGCTGGCCGCATATGATCTGCTGCTGCGGCTGCATGCAAAGGGCCTGCTTGATTTATTGAATGGGCTGCTAAGTGCGGGCGACACAGTCGTTGACCGTGTGGTGGATGTCGTCAGCTCGAAGGAGATGGTAACCGCGCTTCGCATATTGCTGATCTTCAGCAACCTGTTTACCTTGATCGATGCAGATGTATTGCACGCAGTGATTGCAGAGGCCGGAAAGGAAACTCCATCGTTGCTGGCGCTTGGGAAGCAGGCAGCATCGAAGGATGCGCGCCGCGGCCTGGCGACGGCAGTGGGGTTGCTTAATGTTTTTGGAGCCGCCCTGAGCAAGCAGCAATCAGACAAGCACGGCTAAGGCACGTCTGAAAACCGATTCGTTGTATGTAATGGGTTGCTGTAATCGTCGCGATTGGACTTGCTAATTCGAGGATGTTAAGCGCAGGCTGAGCTGTGACGAGAACTTAACACTATCGCTCGGTCGATCAGGGCCGCCGATGGTGGATGGGCAACGCGCGTGGCCGCAGTTCTTGCCACCTGCGCATTCGCCGGATGACGACATACAGCTCGCGAGGGAATCAGAGCAACCATGAGTACTTTGCACGGATGGGACCATCGTCATTCTTCGCAAGTCCCCAAACTGTGGCTGCAACTGATTCGAGCTCACGATCAGATCTTTTCGGAGGCCAACAAGGCCTTGCTCAAAAGGTTGGCCATCGCCGTGAGTATTGTCGGTTTCGCGGTTCATCTGGTACTGGTGTTTCTTTCGCGGGGGGTCTCCTATCCGCCACTTATCCTCTTGGCCGTAGGGCGCTCAACAGCGAGAGTAGACAGCAACAATCCTCACTGTGTCAGAGATTGGTTGACTGATGAAACGAATACGAAACCGTTACAAAGCAATTCGCTTGCCACTGCTGCCACAGACTGTGGTATTTATCCACGCGGATGAATGTAAAGGGTTTGCAAAAAATGAAGTGAGAACTGAACCGCTCGGGTGGATGCCAAATCCTATGCCTAGAGCAAATGCGGACGCGAGAGAGTCAATGTTTCGACACGGCTCGAACGAGTGTCAAAAATGTCCACGACACTTGGATCCAGTCACCATTCGTCTTCCGTCTTTCCCGTCTTGATAACACACGCTAGTCCAGTCAGTTAAAAGAAAGACAAATCCCCAACAACAATGCGGTGAGGCTCTCCGGGATTTGGCAATCAACTTGCATAAAGCATATGCCGGTAAAGAAATAGTCCGGCGAGACGGAGCGCTAAGCAACTTCCCTGCGCGCGCCTTCGTCCGTTATTTGATTTCCCAAGGAGAGTCCAATGCCTATCAACAGCCTCAATTTCCGCCTCCCCAAGCACATCATTCCCGTGCCCACTCCAGAGGAGAAGTACCAGAAGCTAGCGCCCGGGGTTCCCGACAGCAAGCTGACGCGCGCGGCCACCGGTCTGCTCTACCAGTTCAGCACACCGCTGCTCATCAACCACTCGCACCGTGTCTTCTTCTGGGCCAATGAGCTGGGCCGTCAGACCAGCCAGCCGTATGATGCGGAACTGCTTTTTGTCTGCGCGGCGTTTCATGATCTGGGCCTGCTGAAAACCTTCCGCAGTGAAGGCGACCGCTTCGAAGTGGACAGCGCCAATGCAGTGCGCCAGTTCCTGGAGCATCACGGGGTTCCGCACACCCGCATCCAGACGGCGTGGGACGCGATCTCGCTGCACACGACGCCGGGCATCGCGGCCTACAAGCCAATTGAAGTCGAGCTGCTGTACAACGGAGTTGGCCTGGATGTGCTGGGCATCGGCTATGAGGGACTCGACCCGAAGCTGCGCGACAAGGTGGTTGCCCAGTTCCCGCGCGTGGACTTCCATCGCCAGATCGCTCAGGCGTTCCAGGATGGCTTCGGCTACAAGCCGCAGACCACCGAAGGCACCTGCAATGAAGACATCTGCTCGCACTTTATTCGTAACTACAAGCGGAGCAATTTCTACGAGCAGATTCAGGACTCGGCGTTCCCGAACTCGTAGGGTGGTGGAACCCGATGTCTCGGAAGCGAGACAGGAGGCGCCGGGTGCTTCGAAGAGCAACATGCAGCCCGCCTGGCATTTCCGTACCGCGAAGTTGAACCAGCAAAGTAGAGCCCTTGTGCTCGACTCGCTGGACCGGGAG
Organism: Tunturibacter gelidoferens; assembly: GCF_040358255.1. Lineage (NCBI taxonomy): Bacteria > Pseudomonadati > Acidobacteriota > Terriglobia > Terriglobales > Acidobacteriaceae > Tunturiibacter > Tunturiibacter gelidiferens. The sequence goes on along the minus strand of NZ_CP132938.1, from coordinate 2,939,279 downwards.
TTGGAGCGTCGGGGACATCGCTATGTTCGTTACGCAGACGACAGCAATATCTATGTGCGTAGCGAGCGTGCGGGTCAACGGGTGATGAACAGCGTAACGCGGTTTATCACGCAGAAGCTCCAACTCAAGGTCAATGAGACGAAGAGTGCAGTGGCGCGACCGCAAGAGTGAAAGTTTCTTGGGTTCAGCTTCACAAACGGTCCAGCGGTCAAACGGGCAATCGCGCCGAAGGCCCTGGTCCGTTTCAAGGATCGAATCCGGGAAATCACGCGACGGGCGAAGGGCGTTAGCATCAAGTCGACAGTGGAGGAACTAGCTCGCTACATGGTGGGCTGGCGAGGCTACTTCGGCTTCTGCGAAACACCCGAGGTCTTGATCTACCTTACTCGTTGGGTACGGCTCAGGCTTCGATGTGCCCTCTGGCGGCAGTGGAAGACCACGCGCCGTCGTCGGGAGGCATTGTTGCAGCTTGGGGTACGCACGCGACTGGCAACCAACACTGCTGGAAGTGGTCGTGGCCCCTGGTACCTGGCCCGCGCCAAAGCCCTCTCTCTCGGACTTTCCAATGCATACTTCCGCTCGCTCGGTCTTCCTTCGTTATTCGAGAACTGCTAGCGTAACTTCTCGAACCGCCGTGTACGGACCCGTATGCACGGTGGCAACGCTCGGAGTCAGAGCTTAGGTTCAAGCAGCGGGCAGGACATCTTTGTCCTTGACAACAACTTCGCCCTTATTGATGGATACATTGACGCAGACTTTCTTCATCCACCAACTTTTCCCTTGCAGTCAGACGGCGGACCATACATTCGGCAACTACGAAGACATGCGATTCCGCCCGTCCCCTTCGAATCCTCAGAGCATCCCAAAACGATACCGACCCCGCATTGCGCCGAGATTACGGGTCCTATATTTGCGTAACCAGTGATTATGCGATTAGCTCTCCTCGCGGGCGGCAAGTCAGGCAGCCTTCCTTTCTTGCGGTCGATCGCTTGAATCTGGTCGATGAACATCTTCACGACCGGCTGGACTCAGCGCCTTGAAAGCGGCCGCCGCCACCGCACCGCCGGCAAAATCAGCCAACAGGTAAATCCAGATATTCGGCCAGGACGACAGCCCCATAACGGAGATGCCGACCGCGACCGCTGGGTTGAAGGCTCCGCCGGAAATGTTGCCGACGGAAAACGCCCCCAGCATCACTGTGAATCCGATCGCCAGCCCGTAAAAAGAATTGCCCGACGTGCCCTTGGCTGTAGCAACGTTCAGAACAACGTAAACGAGCGCAAAGGTGAAAAGAAACTCTGCCACAAGCGCGGGTACAGTCGCCGGGTGGAGCGGTTCAACAGCGGACCCTCCCTTTAAGAACTTCGCTATAGAGGCTGCCAGCACAGCCCCAATGACCTGAAAAATCATGTACGGTACCACATCTTTAGCCTCGCACTTCCCGCGCAACCAGACGCCTAGCGTGACGGCCGGATTGAAGTGCCCTCCGGAAATATGACCACCCGCAAAGATCATTACCATGAGCGCGGAACCGATTGCTAGCGGGGCCAACGGACCGGCGCCGTGGCCGATGACCGTGCAGCCAATGGTCAGAACCAGGAAAAAGGTTCCGATCAATTCAGCGACGTACTTGTTCATGACCTACTCCTTCGACTCTTGATTGAGAGGCCGGGGAACAGTTGCTAACCTGCTCCCCGGTCTCGTTGAACGTCCGCCCATTCTCTCGACAAAGGTGATTCCAAGGATTGAGTTGACAGGCCTCTGTACGTTCGCAGTGGCATGCATGATGCGGCGCGCCTAATATCATCCTTTCTAGAAGGAACTGCTAAGTTAGAGGTTAGGCGGTCTCCAAAACATCCTGCTTCAATGCTCGTGCCACACCATCACCATAGGCAAGATCGGCTCTTCTGCAGTTCGCAACATGCCGCTCCAGGACCTCCTGGGAGGCGCCATTGATCGCGCGAGCCGTATTGTCGAAGAGCAACTGCTTTTGCTCAGGCGTCATCTTGCGGAAGAGATTGCCCGGTTGCTCCCAGTGATCATCCACTAAGCGGTGATCATAGTGATCCGCGTCGCCTTCAAGCGAGAGCGGCAGCTCAGCGTATTCCGGCTGGTTATCCCACAATCCCTGGCTATTCGGGTGATAAGACGTCGTCGCTCCGAGGTTTCCATCTGTGCGCATCTTGCCATCGCGGTGATAGGACTGGAATGGACACTTCGGCGCATTCACCGGGATGTGATTGAAGTTAATGCCGAGCCGGTATCGCTGGGTATCTCCATAAGAGAACAAGCGGCCCTGGAGCACCTTGTCAGGAGAGAAGTCAATTCCGGGAACGATATTCGCCGGGGAGAAAGCGGCTTGCTCCACCTCTGCGAAGTAGTTTTCGGGATAACGATTAAGCTCCATTACACCAACTTCGATCAGCGGATAGTCAGCCATTGGCCAGACTTTCGTCAGATCAAAAGGACTATGCTTGTGCGTCTTTGCCTGTTCCTCTGTCATTACCTGGATGAAGAGCGTCCAACGCGGAAAATCTCCACCGTCGATTGCCTGCAATAGGTCCCGGCCATTGCTCTCGCGATCGTTTGCCACAACCGCAGCAGCAGCCTCGTCCGTGAGATTTTCAATGCCTTGCTGCGTGCGGAAGTGGAACTTCACCCAAATGCGCCTGTTGTCGGCGTTGATCATCGAGAAGGTGTGGCTTCCGAAGAGATGCATATGCCGGAAGGACTTTGGAATTCCGCGGTCGGACATGACGATTGTGACCTGATGGAGTGCCTCTGGAAGAAGAGTCCAGAAGTCCCAGTTATTCTGAGCGCTCCGAATACCGGTGCGGGGGTCGCGCTTGATGGCGTGGTTGAGGTCAGGGAAGCGCAGAGGATCGCGGAAGAAAAAGACTGGAGTATTGTTTCCGACGATGTCCCAATTTCCGTCCTCGGTGTAGAACTTGAGAGCAGTACCGCGGATATCGCGCTCGGCATCGGCTGCCCCGCGTTCCCCAGCGACGGTTGAAAAGCGCGCGAACATAGGCGTCTGCTTTCCGATCTTCGAGAAAATCGATGCCTTGGTGTACTTTGTGATGTCGTGAGTCGTCGTGAACGTTCCATACGCCCCCCAGCCTTTGGCATGCATCCTGCGCTCGGGAATGACTTCGCGATCAAAGTGTGCGAGCTTCTCGATCAGCCAGATGTCCTGGAGCAGAGCCGGGCCACGACGACCGGCTGTCAAAATATTTGTGTTGTCCGGTACAGGAGAACCGGTTGCACTAGTAAAGCGTTCGGGTTTTGACATGATGAACTCTCACTTTCAAAATTTGTTTTGCAAGGTTGATAAGTTGAACTGAATACAGCGGATGTTCGACTGAGCACCCGCTGAAGGATTTCTTAGCCCTTCCACTGCGAACCGCGAATGATATTGCAGAGCGACATGATCACAAATGTGTATGGGCGCTGTATCGCGGCCCGGACGAGAAACGTCGCGGCAGCACACGACCATGAAATGCCCGCCGCGTATCCGAGCGATACTAGCTGCCCATGTCTCGTAGAACCCCAGCGCCATTCCCGATACCTCCACGTCACATCGGTGCAATCGAGGTGCCATCCCTAGAGGCCTGAAGAACGCGCTGCGCCTTGCAAAGTTTCAGCATATAAATTGCTACGCGTCGACATAGCGACAGTTGTGTGTCAGCCCGTCGAAATGGCCACGTGTTCAAGTGCTATATGGGATAACGGGTGCTACGGGGCACGTGTACCTCTGTTAGAGAATTAGCATCGCCATTCTGGCTTGGCGAAAGCACTCGGCCAAGTCCGCCGCCGTGGTCTGATTCCCAGAACCTGCGCTATACAAACTGGCCCTTCGTCCTGTTTGGTAAATGTTGGAAGAACCAGCGATCTCACTACGGATGCCGACGGGAATTTCTCGGTCCCATTCCTGACTCCGGGCGACTACGGTCTAATGGTTGGCGTGCCGCCACGGCTTTCGCGAACGATCGGTACTAAGAGGAATATCTGTCGAAGTGGACCTTCGGCAGCAAGGCGAATTCGTAACTTCAGAATCATGTCACGGTTGAGCGCCGGAAGGTGCTTCTGAAATCCAGGAAGGCACAAAAACTATCAAAATGATTATTTGGGGGGTCGTACAGCCGTGACGACAGGGATGCCCTCCATGACCGAGCCTTCTGAGTACTGGAGCCCATCCTGGAAGGCGCGGATTTCACCCTTTACCGCGGCCGACAACACGGCAACCCATCGCCGGTCCTGGTGATCGCGCTTTCTGCCGGACAGCCGTCACCTCAGCGTTTCCGACGGCTCGAGGACGAATGCTCGCTCGCGGGCGAACTCGATCCCTCGTGGGCAGCCAAGCCGCTGGCGCTCACTCATCACGAAGGCCGGACGATCCTCGTACTTAAGGACCTGGGCGGTGAGCTCATGGATCAAGTTCTTGAGCGGGAACAAGGGCAAACGCTCGACCTGACTCGCTTCCTGTGCGTCGCAATTGGCTTAGCGTCAGGACTCGGCCAGGTCCACCGCCAAGGCCTCATACATAAGGACATCAAGCCTGCAAATGTGCTCGAACGTCTGGCTCATCGGCTTCGGGATTGCGTCCCGGCTGCCGCGCGAGCACCAGCCGCCCGTGCCACTCGAGATTATTGCCGGCACGTTGGCCTCTATGGCGCCCGAGCAGACGGGCCGTACCGCTCGATGGATGCCCGCAGCGATCTCTACTCTTTGGGCGTCACCTTGTACCAGACGCTTACCGGTGACCTGCCGTTTCTGGCGCCGCCCCCTGGAGTGGGTTCACTGTCACATTGCGCGCGAGCCGGCGCCCCCTAGTGAGCGCGACGCAGTCCCCGAGCCGCTGTCTTCTCTCACTATGAAGCTGCTCGCCGAGAACGCAGAGGAGCGCTATCATACCGCCTCTGGCTTAGAAGATGATCTTCGGCGGTGCCTGACGCAATGGCAGTTGCATGGCCGCATCGATGCGTTCCCGCTGGGCGCGGACGATGCGTCGGACCGTTGACGTTCAGCACACGCGTCTTCGGTCGGAGGTCAGACACTTGTAGCTACCGCGAAATCGCTAATGGACTTCGCCGGGTCCCGAACTGATTACCTCTCAGGCAGAAGCTCTCGTTCCCTTGGCATCGTCCTTGGAGGTGGAGGAACTCCGGAAACACCACAAAGCTACAATGAAGTTTCTGATTGAACAAAATGTGCCAGTAATTTGGATCGAACTTACAAGAGATTTGTTAGACCGTTTGCGCATTCTGGCACTTTCTGCGAGGGAGCCTTATCGTCGGAAGGCTATCTCCCTCCCTTTGCAGATCCCCGATCCTCATCAAATTCGGAGAATCGCTCGTCGTCTTCGAGCATTTTGTACTTTGGAAACTCGAACCATTTCCGGGCGACAGGCCGAAATATCCAAAATATGAGAATTCCAAAAGCGATTGCGGTTATGACTCCAACAATTGTGTCGATCATTGGCTTTGCGCCTCCTTGTGCCCGCTGTCGTACATGCTTTGGACATACTTCACCAGCAAGCGCCGTTCGTCATCGCTCAGGCGGCTTTTCCATGCCGGCATGGAACTGCCGGGGATTCCCTGCTCAAGCGCAGTCCAAGCTCTCTCTGCCGAAGGCTGACGCACATGGAAGTTGGCCGGCGAGGGTTTGAGCGCTCCCGCAGCTGGCCCATTGCCGCCTCCGTGGTCGCCGTGGCAGCTGACACAATTCGCCGCGTACAGTTCGGCTGCTTTATCCAGCTCCTGCGACGACATTGAAACTGGCGTCGCCTGCGCTCCAAGGGAATGCACATATGCATTCACGGCTGCCAGGTCTGCCTTATCCAACTGTCTCCACGGCGGCATGGAGGAACCATAGACTCCGTCCCAGAGTATCGTCGCCAGATGAGCGTCGGAGTAATGATCCTTGTGCAGATCCACAGGAACCGGCAACAGCCCCGGACGCGCTATGCCATTGCCGTCTGCATTCACACCATGGCATCCGGAACAATTATGTTGAAAGACTCCTCGCCCACGCTCTTGGTTCGCTGCCTCGAAATTTCCTGTCGTTGCGAAGACAGGCGCATCCGGATTGATGCCTCCAAGGTCGATACGCGGGACTGTGTCTGGAATCCCGTGCGCCGAGTAGCCGGAACTCATCTCCATTGCCATACCGTGGTCGACTTGCTCACTGCCTGTATCTCCAGCCAGTTCGCGCTCACGCCCCAGAGACCGCAGATAGGCGACCAGGTCCAAAGCATCCTGGTTAGGCTTGGCGGAAGATCCGTTGAACATCCATGAGTATCCAGGCATGATCGAGTCGGGAACCGTCGAGCGCGGATCAAAGAGATGCGCGTAGTGCCAGTCATCCGTGCGCAGACCATGCTCACGAGAAAGATCGGGTCCAATGCGCCGAGTTCCCCACAGATGCGGATAGTCATACTGCGTCTCCCATGCCGCAGTTGGCGCTCCGAAGCGCACCACATCTGCAGTGATCACGCGCACTTGCTCCGTATGACAATAAGCACATCCCTCTCGTCCGTATATCTCGCGACCATGCTGTTCAGTAGCTGTCAACGGCTGCATGGCATGTGGCGCAGTGCGGTTGATCTCCGACTCGAGCTGGCGCGCGGGCAGAATGCCCAGGACCACAAAAGAAAGGACGAAGAAGCCAAACCCACCTACAAATGCAATCACAAACGCATAGCCAAGGATCGATGGAGTTCCGTGAAAGATACGCTTAGTCTGAAGATGGCCCTCGCCAGTCCCTGCGCTGCCCTCAAGGGTGGTCTTGCTATTCGCGGGCGCGGGCCGCGCTACATTCCTGGGCCCGGTCACGAGACCAATCCAGAACAGCAGAAAGCCAGCAAGAATTGGAATGCCCGATACCGTTCGCGTCAGCCAGTATGGATACATAGCCCGAACCGAATCGATCCATGGTGCGCGGCTAACCCACAACTGACCTTCCACCAATCCAGCCGCGGTAAGATCAATCACCATCAGACCGAGTCCTATAGCCAGCAACCAATAGGCCCAGCCCATCGCCCGCGCGTTGTAGCGTGCGCCGGGGAGGCTGCTCCAGACGTGCGCCAAAGCGCCGGCGGCAATAAAGCTAGCAAAGCCAATCATGGCGAGATGGGAGTGGCCGATCACCCAGTCTGAAAAGTGAATGAACCGATTCACCGGCATGATCGACTGCATCGATCCCTGCAGGCTCACGACCAGATACGCCACTACGCCAAACCATACAAAGCGTAAAGGCACATTGCCACCGACTTTATCTGTCGAGCCGCGCAGCGACAGGAGAAGATTGGTAACCACCAGAATCACAGTTAACCCGAGATAGATCGAAGCAATGATTGCGCCGCGCTGGGCGCTCATCGGAATCGCGGAGTAGACGTAGTGATGGGTTCCGTTCAGCGGATAGATGAAGAAGAGCAACCAGAATCCCATCATCGAAATAAAGTGGCTGTAGATGGGCTCTCGCGTCACCGAGGGGATCACGTAATACGCCATCGAAAGCGCCAAAGGAGTAACGAACAGCCCGACCGCATCGTGAATCCACAGTCCGCTAAAGGCCGCGCCCTTGGCCCCCGCTACCAACTCTGGAACAAGATTTCCGATCGGGTAGGCCAGAGTGGTAAATACCAGGCCGCCGACGATATACCAGCCCGAAACGTAGAGATCTCCCGCAGGCACACGAAGAATTGGCCTTACGAATTGCACCAGCATCAGCACAAATGCGAGGATCACGAACAGGTCAACGATAATGGGAAACTCTGCCCACTCCAGCGGTTGACTGAAGCCCGCGCATACCAGGATCCATCCCGGCAGCACAACCGCAAAATTCCATAGCCAGAAAATGACCCATCCAAGCTTCCGACTGGTGACCGGGCGGTTTGTCAATCGGGGTACAACGTAGTAGCAGAAGGCGATGAACGCATTCCCAAGCCAACCGAAGAAGATACCTTGGGTATGGTTGTAACGAAGCCTTCCCCAGGTCTCCCATGCGTGGCCGCCCAGAAAGGTTGGGAAATTGAACTTCGTTGCCACCAGAATTCCGAATAGCGCCGAGATAAGAACCGTGATCAGCGCGGCATGGCCGTGCCATCGAATGAGGTCGTAGTCGATTCGTGGCAGCACCGACCTCGTCGTCCGCTCGTCAGCGGCGTACTTGTTGTCTGCAAGATGCTGTCTACCGTTCAAGGTTCCCTCCAAAACGTGTTTGTTGTGTCCAGCGAAGGGGGTAGCTACTTCAGTTTGGAATTCGATTGAGCCGGCATATCCTCTTTGCCATGCCAGGCAACGAGATAGTTGACGATCTCTCTTTCCTGTTCAGGAACGATAGGCGCCCCGTAACCCTTGACCATCTTGTGTACTTCAGCCGTCCAGGTCTTTCGCGGAAAGGCGGGCTGGTTGAGCACGTATCGAGCCGAATGGCAAATGACACACTGCGTCGCGAAGACATCTTGTCCAGGTCCCGGTGGCAGATCGGGCGAATGATATTCCAAGTCAATCTCCTTTACGGGCTTCACTTCCGTCAGGCGCGAAACCGGAATCACCGGTTCTTGCTGGGGCAACGCTGCGTTGCGTTCCCGGCCAGCCCGTCCCCACAAGGCATAGACCAGGATCGCCACAGCAACGATCAACAATAAGACGACAACACGCAGAGTCTGCATTACGCTACCACCTCCACATCGATCGTCTGGATGACATTGCGACAATATCCGCCGTGGTTCCACTCATTGGTCGTCTGCGTTTCTCCGGCGGCATTGCTCGCACGGCACTGCAGGCTGTACCGGCGAATTTCGGTAGGACGCCAGTTCATTCGCCATCGCCTCCACGAGTATTTGTCGATCACACGGTCCAGTACCGCTTCGGTCCAGGTGCGCCCGGCGTCTGTCGATACTTCCACGCGCCGAATGCCCGTGCCATCATCGACGGCAATGCCCTGGATCTCGACCGGCGAGTCCTTCTTCAATTGCGCGGAGAATTCCGGCGTCACAAAGACCGCTCGTGTCGGATGACGGGTGATCGGGGTACTCTGCTCGCTGGGGTGTTTTGGGTCTTCGGAATAGTCCGGCGTCGTCGGAACTCGATACGCCGTATCCACCCAGAAGTTATGCAGCGGCTCCGCGCGGACGGTGATCTGGCTTAGAGCCTTGACCCAGTACGTGGCGAACCAGCCAGGCACCACCAGGCGCACTGGAAATCCGTTCAGCATCGGCAGCGGCTCGCCATTCATTTCGTAAGCGATGATCGAATCTCCGTTCAGTGCGTGATCGATCGTCAGCGGCTTTTCAAAGTGAGGAGATGCCTGCAGGGGAGGTACATCCACGCCGCGAAAACTCGCCTCCACGGCTCCCGCCCTGACTCCCGCTGCGTTCAGCACATCCTTCAATCGAGCCCCAACATAGCGTGCATTTCCCATCGCACCGTTGGTCCACTGCGCACCAGGTACTTGCGGACGGAAGAAGCTGCGCGAGTTGCCCGAGCACTGGCTGAAGGCGGTCAACGTCACAGGTTCAAACTTCGTTCGCAAGTCGTCAAACGATAGCTGTAGCGGTCGATTAACTGCGCCGATCACCTGCGTTCTGAATGTTCGCAGGTCGACACGCGTTGGTAACCCAGCGTAGTGCCAGCGAACAAAATAAGCATCGTTGGGAGTCAAATCGTGCAAAAAGAAATGCACGGGTGTTTCAAGAAGAGGCGGCCGGTCCGCCAGCATCATGAGGTCGGTCTTTTCGGGATAACGGGCCCAGGTCCTAAGATTCGATCCCATCCCTTTGGACTCAGGGACGCCGGCATCGATCACCGTCCGCGCGATTGAACCGTTCTTGCAAGCGGCAAGAAAAGCGGCCATTCCCAGCATTCCTGTGGCCCTGAGAAAATCACGACGTGCGCTTTTCACTTTAACTCAACTCCATCCTCGCCTCTCAACGATGGTCTGTTCGCGACACAGACCAGCTTCCTGTTTTATGAACTCTTCAATTCCAAGGTTGAAGAGCTCCTTGCCATACGCGAACCGAGAGTTCGTCCTTACGTGACCGTATAAAATGCAATCGCAATAACGAAGGCGATCAGGCAGAGCACCATGAAAATGGAAATTCCAGATATAACGTCGTCGAAATTACGATGCCCGATCGACCCAAAGTTCTCAGTGTCAACAACACGCTTGGATTCGGCATTTAGATCGTTAGTGAAATCGGCTATGAGATGGTTCGCTGTACTTGTCTTTAGCTGTCGAATGTTCATGACAGTCTCCTGGTTCCTAATCAGTCTTTAAATGGGGAGGGTTGCAGCGCTCTGGTATCTTCTCGTGCAGGTAGTTGGACAACATTTACCGCGTCCACAGATTGTTGCAATTGTGTTTGAACCATATGCATTGACATGTTGCCCTGAATTGCTCGGGAGAGACTCTTTCGTGGGACAGAAAGAGCGCTCTCGTTGGACCATGGAGGTCAGCGCTCCGGCTACGGCACTCCATGGCGGTTTGATGGGGAGAGCGATTAGCTGCTCTCCCCCGTATTTCAGTTACTGGATAGTTGCATTAGATGGGTTTTGTAGTCGTTTTCCACGCTGAGTCGACGGATCACTGTCAACCCACCGCTCCCGAGCAGAAACGTTGTTCCGGTGTCTCCGTTTACAACCCGGTGTTTGACCTCCTTCACGGTTGTGACCAGAAGTGGATCGGAAGGAGACGAGATATCAATCACCTGGTAGTCGCGGGGGATGGCTCGTATGTAGTTGTATGGTTCGCTGATCAACATGAATGCCTGTTCGCCGAGAGGCTCGGTAGAACCGGACTCGGACAAGCCCGAGATGATCTTCACCGTGGGCTTTATTGCGGTATGCAGATCGAGGACGGCGACACCCTTCCCATCCCGGAACCTAATCAGTTCCGCCCGACCGCCCACTGGACGAACAAAGTCGAAGGGCACAGGTGAGGTCAACATAGTAGACGAGACGAACTTGATCTTGCTCGGATCGGTGACGTTAAATGTAGTGAGGCGAGCGCCTTGCTGTTGTTCGATGTAGAGGTAGGTGCTTCCGTCATTGTCAGAGTATAGGAAGAACGAATTTCCTGGAGTCTGGGCCTGCTCTGGCAGATCCGTAGGTTGAAGGACTATGATGTCGTTCGACTTGGAACGCACCTCGGCGTGGACGGCACTCACGCTGATCAGGGCCAGCAATGCAGACATTGCGAAGGTGGCCGCGCGCTTTGACGATATTGCTTTCATGACACTCTCCTTGATCTTGATTCATCTGCTGCGTCTGCTTAGTGACCTGCGCTTTGCCTGAAGGTTCGAAGCGCGAAGACCTACAGGTTGGTGTTGCAGTCCACCTCACCTGTGAGTTCCGCTGTGGATTCTGCAACCCACATGCCAATTCAAAATTGACCACCCCTAGCAAGGTGCGTTCCAAGGGCGTCGGCTAACCAACGCGTTTTCTGTTACTCCCGTAGAATCTGTCCTGCCTGACGAAATGAAATGCGATCAGAGGTTGGCTCGGAGTTTCCTCAAGGGTGGGTTACCCCGACGTTTGGGTTGGTGCGAAGGGGTGTTGGTGCGAAGGGCCACACGCCTTTATCAGAGAGAGATGAGATCGAATTCCTGAGCGTTCCTTCGCTGCGGATTCTGAAAGAATTTCTTAGGCGTCGCGTGGCTGCCTTTTTAGAGGCGCTCATTCGTTTGCAGCCCGCGACCAGTTCGCTGCTTGCGCCAGTCGTCGATTCGGATAGATATTTCTGCGCCTTTAACCATGTCCGAAGATTGAATGCGTTTATGCAAATGCAAAACACATTCGCAGGGATAAAGCCATACTGCGACGTGTGCAACCCGATTACACAGACGATGAGACTGTTGACGCCCGAAACAACAAGACCGGTCCACATCTTTCTTCCGACCAGGACCGTCGCGACGACGGTGAGAAAACAAGATAGATAGTCCAACCGGAACATCGCCACAGCGCGCCTCGGATCTTTATTGCTGCCGCCATGTGTAAGGCAAATTGCATGCCAAAGGCGCGGCGCTACAACGCAAGAAGTGGTTAACGGCTGACAATAAAGAAGTTAGGCTAAAGAACAGGTGAGATTTGCAAATGTCACATCAGGGTTGAGTGACGGCGTGACGATGACGAGATACCGTCATTGTGTCGTCACCTTGACAGCCTCATGAGAAATTCCACTCAGCGGAGAGATCCGAAGAACTTGGGGACCGACATGCAGAAGCATGGAACGCTGAAGGACACTCAAGGCATTCTTCGGCACGCCAGCATCCGCACGACGGGCGATATCTATGTCCAATTGATCGATGCAAGCGTTCAGCAGGCCGTGAACTCGCGCACGGATGCTGTGCTCAAAGACTGGACTGCGCCGGTCGAAAACATGGGAGTGGAAGGGCGGAACTTGAAGGGTATTTCAGCAATTCGGCGAAGTTCGGCGAAGCCGGAAGAGGAGGCGCCTTTAAGTTGTTAATTTTATGGCTCCTGAGCTAGGACTCGACCCTACAACCCTTCGGTTAACAGGCGGTCATGAAGGCCGGAGAATATGTGTTTTCAATGGAGTACTGAGGAGCGCACAGGAGGATTTGGAGTCCCTGCGGAGCACAATTCGGTGAAGAATTTGGTGAAGTTCTGTTCTCGATCTTGGCCGTGGAAGAGCAGATCCCATATTGGAATCTTCGCACCCTAGGCGTTTGTCCACGGCTTCGTCATCAAAGTCACCTAGCACTCGCGCCACTTCACGCCCACGTATTGCAAATTCCGGCCCAGTAACTCAGAATCGTAACAACGTTCAAAAAGAACCCCAACGAGTCCCTTGGGGGGGCGCGCGATGGACTTAACCACAAGAGTTAGGAATCTGCTGCGAACCAACGACACGTTGCCTACAACGAGCCGCGAGCGCGAGGCCGCGGTAAATCAGCTGCGGCGCAGCGAAGCGTATTTGGCGGAAGCGCAGAGGCTAACCAAGACGGGCAGTTGGGCTTTCACCCCTGGCAAAGAAGGCTGGAATTATTGGTCCGACGAGCTGTTCCGAATTCTTGAAGTCGACCCCCGGCAGGGTCCGCTCTTGCTCGAGCTGATGGGCCAGCGAGTCCACCCGGAGGATCGCCAGCAGGTAGTCGACCGGTACCTGAAGGCACTGAATGACAAGGAAGATTATGTTCTCGATCACCGCATGCTGTATCCGGACGGGCGCCTGAAGTACTTCCACACGATTGGTCATCCCATATTCAACGATGCTGGAGAGATCGCTGAGTTCGTGGGCACGTCAGTCGACGTGACGGAGCAAAAGCGCATCGAAGAAGCTTTGCGTCGGAGCGAGGCGTATTTGGCCGAAGGGCAGCGCCTGACGCATACGGGTAGCTGGAGCCTTAACGCTGCCACGCGGCAGATCTTTCACTCGTCCGCAGAACATACTGGTATGTTTGGCTTTGATCCGGAAAAGGGACTGCCCTCTTTCGAAGATTTCCTCCAGCGTATTCATCCCGAAGATCAGGAATACGTGCTTGAGACTCTCCAAACGTTGATGCGATCCGGCGAAGATCTGGATTTGCGGTACCGAATCGCGGCCCCTGACTGTCCGGTGAGATATATGCACACAATCGGTCATCCTGTTCTTAAAGAATCCAGCGCGCCCGGCGAGTACGTTGGCATCACCATCGACACTACCGAACGCAGGCGGTTGGATCAGGAGCGCGAGCAGGCGGAGAACCGGCTGCGACGCAGCGAAGCATATCTGGCGGAGGCACAGAGACTCAGCCACACCGGCAGTTGGGCGCTCGATCCCGCCACCGGCAAGATCATCTACTATTCGGAGGAAATGTTTCGGATTATGGGGCTCGAACCGACGCTTGACCCACCGGATTCGGAAGCGATCTCGCAGCGAATCCACCCTGAAGATATTCCTCCAATTATCGAGGGCATTGAGCGAACTCTGGCGGCTTCCAAAAAGTGTTGGATCGTAATGGATCAAACGACCGGTTCACAGGGACTTGAGGCACTATTGAAGGAGTTGCAAGCTGAACTCGAATTCCGGGTTGTGTCGCCCGATGGGACCCTGAAGTATGTCCGTTCATACGGGCATCCGATAGTCGATAAAACAGGACATCTTACCGAATTCGTAGGAACAATTGTCGATGTGACAGAGCAGAAAAAAGCCGAATTCGAGCGCGAACGACTCCGACAGTGGGAGGCAGATCTCGCTCATATGAATCGGATAAGTATGCTGGGCGAATTGGCGGCGTCGATCTCTCACGAATTGAAACAGCCCATCGCGGCAGGAATCATAAGCGCCAGCACAACGTTGAATTGGCTGGCGCGTGACGAGCCCAATGTAGAAGAGGCTCGGGAGACAGCAACGGCCACCCTGAAGGCTGGAAAGCGCGCCGCAGAAATAATCGACCATGTGCGGGCGCTCTACACGAAGGCTCCTCCCAAACGCGAATTGTTGGACGGAAACGAAATTATTCGCGAAATTGTGGCGCTGTTGTGGGTTGAGGCCAACCGTTACAAAGTCTCGATGCATACCGATTTCGCCGCCGAAGTCCCCATGATCATGTCAGACCGCGTGCAACTGCAGCAGGTGCTCATGAATCTGATGCTCAACGCGATCGAAGCAATGAAAGAGACCGGTGGATCACTTTCAGTCAAGTCGCGACTGAATCAGGAAGGCCTGTTCCAGATTTCGGTCAGCGATACAGGCCCAGGCTTGCCGGCGGCGAAGGAAAAACAGATATTCGAGCCGTTTTTCACGACCAAACCGCAAGGTAGCGGGATGGGGTTGGCAATCTGCCGCTCGATTGTTGAATCTCATGGCGGTTGCTTGTGGGCCGCTCCGAATGGCGATCGCGGTGCGTGCTTTAATTTCACCCTTCCGGTGGCAAATCATTACGAGACATAATTGGTTCCATTGTGGTCTGCTCCTAGCTGGCCCGCCGGATCCGAGAAGATTGAGAGATTCACTCTCGCCCCAATAGGCGATCATTCAACAACCCAGATACGATGATGTGCACAATTTCGCTGGAGCGTTAGGATGATTTTTATCGCACAGGACGTAAGGAAACTCACTTCTCTGCGCGAAGGAGAGTCCAGACGTAGGAACTCCGTGTGCAGATGGACCGGGCTGTTCAGCTTTGGCTCGTCGGTGTGACTGGCTCTGTCGATCGTTTTTGGGATCCGAACTGCAGACCAGCGTGCGGCGGCGCAGAGCACTACGGCCGACATTCTGCGAACGGTGACTGACACGACAGGCGCGATCATGCCGGGCGCGAAGGTCACGGTGACCGCATTGGCGACTAGTGAGAAACGCGAGGCAGCCGCCAACGCCGCAGGCGAATATGGTAAGCAGGAAGTTGCGGCGATTCATCATCTCTAGCGTTAGGCCGACGGCGCACTGGGTTTGCCGTCGGCGTTGCAAAACACGAAGTAATTCATCGAAAATCCTTCTTCTTCAAGGTTGCCCGCGAATTACTTCTTGTCGATCCGATACCCCTGCCACAGGTATTCGAGCGCCTCAGGCATCGTCTGCATCCTCACCGCCCAGTCGGCATGTCCCGCATTCCGTGCGAACACAAATTGATAGTGATACCCCTTGTCTGCCAGCGCCGCTGCCATCTGCTCGTGGGCCAGCACCGAGTCATGCATGTTGTCGTGCATCACGTTAGGGTTCAGCACATCACTGTCACCTATTTCCATCCAGATGCGAATCGGCTTTGCCGACGAGACAGGAATCAGATGTTCGTGGAACTCCCAGGCTCCGTGCGGAGTCTCGGGGTTATACGGCCATTGCTGATTCTCAAATGTTCCCGAGAAGGTCAGCACCCGGTGATAAAGGTCCAGGTGATACCAGGCCATGGCCAGAGCGCACCCCCCTCCCGAACTCGTGCCCATCGACGCGCGGCCATCGGGGTCGTGTGTCAGCTTTACATGTGCCTCGGCCTCCACGCGCGGCAACACTTCCTTCTCAACCCACTCGGCAAAGAGCCCCGACATCGTGTTATATTCCAGCCCCCGCTCGCTGCCTTGCGCGTCGCCCCCACCGCTGCCTATCGAAATCGCAACCATCGCCGGAATGCGATGCTCCGCAATGAGATTGTTGAGCACGAGAAAGAGGGGCCGGTCGGGGCCGTCCGTACCCACGATGAAAGGCGACGTGGTTCCCGGCTTGTATTGGCTCGGCACGTAGACGGCCACGTGCCGCGTGTAAGGAGCGGGATGACTCGTTCTGACAATCAGCTTCGCAGGATCGGCCGGATCGGGCGTGCCAAACGTCCCCGGATCCCGGGCAATGCCGGGATAGATCTTGCTATCGGTCGACTTCATCTCGAATTCGATCACTTTACCTTGCGGCACACCGGGCTCCGGCTTCACTTCGGGAGCTGGCGTATGCGTGGGCCCAAGGATGAAGTTCCCGTCGGCATTCACGGGGGGGAGGGCGCCGTCCAGCAAATCCTTCGCTGCCACAAACCCTGGCGTATGCGGATCGCGCGTCGGATTCTTTCCCCATCCGGCAGACGCACTCTGAGATGGCGAGGGCGCTACGCCTCGGGTGGCGGTGAAGAGGCCGTCGACGTTGAAGGGCTTAACTAGGACGGTTCCGGCAATCTTACCCGAGTCATCCACGGTTCCTGTGTAAATGAGGGTAAACGAAATGTGGTTGTACTCCCCTTCATGTTGCAAAGTGACCTTAATTCCATCGACGGTGCCGGTGACCTGGCGATCCTTATCTAGAAATTCGCAGCTTCCCGTAATCTTGTTGTCAGTTACGACAAGCTTGCAATCCTCGTCGGTTGCGTTTCCGTTGAGGTTGTAATGAAAGGTCTACGGGCCTGCCAGGTTTTGCGCTGGGAGCGCAGGCGACGCAAACAGGAGGGCGGTAAACAGGAGGGTAGATGCTGCGGGAAGTCTCTTCATCATGAGTCACCTTTCGGATTTCCGGTATTCGCCGGGATCGAGTTCAATGCCCTCTTCGTTGAATGAATCAATACAGGGCACGAGATGGAATCCAAGCTCCTGAGGTTCGTTTGGTGCCTTCTAGCGTGCGGGCCGACGGTGCGCCGGGTTCGCCGTCAGCGTTGTAAGCGGTGATGCGATATTTGGCACCCATCAGGCCTTTGAAGCCGAGATCCGGCCAACCCACGTCGGAGTCCATTGCGCACTTGTCGCAGACGAGCTCCCAGTTGCCGTCGGGCATGGGAGCGTTCGACGCTGTAATTGACCGCGCCGACCGATCCGCGCCAACGGACGATGCCGAGGCTCTTGGTGGTAATGACGGGAGCGGGCGGGACGGGGTGCGGCGGCACAGGCAGGCCCGCCATTTTGAAGGCGTGACTGCGGAGCATCTCGGCGCGGGCGCGCATCTCTGCACTCGAGTTAACGAGGGTGTCGATACCGCCGTAATAGAGCGACCACCACTGGCCGGCGTCGCTACCGGCGGCTTTCACGTGGCGGATGTCATTCGTAGGCATGACCATTGGCTGCCAGCCGCATTCGAGGGCGTGGGCGTAGAAGGCCCAGAAGCCGTCGCCGGAAATTTTGGGATCGGACTCCATCGCGGTTAGTGCGGCCTGGAAGTCGTCGCGTGTGGGCCAGTCGGTCACGTCCCAGCCGTATTCGCAGACGGAGTAGGTTTTGCCGTGCGATGTGACGAGTGCGGCGTCCTTGAGAGAGAAGCCAGTATCAATCCCAGCGCCTGCGCAAAAGCAATGCTGCCGTTCTGGCTCGGCGTCAAACCGAAGCGGTCGGAGAGATTCGGCAGGATGGTGCCCAGCGTGGCGGCGACCAGGCCATAGACAAAGATTGCCAGAATGACGGCGAGAATCAACATAAACGCGGCATACCTTTCCAGATCAGCGTGTTCTCATACATGCAGCCATCGGATGCGCCAAAGGAAATGCCAGCGCTACTGAAGCATCAAACCCACCACGCCGCGGCGGGCGGTTGACTGATCACTACATCCTGCAGGAAATGCGCAGCCTTGCTAAGTCCTTCTTCCGGCGCGAGCAGGCTGTCTTCATGTTCGATGGAAAGCACATGGTCATAGCCCAACATGCGAAGCGTGGAAACGAACTCCTTCCACCACTCGGCTCCGTGCCCAAATCCACACGTGCGGAAGATCCAGCCGCGGTTGCGCTCGTCGGTATAGGACTTGGTGTCCAGCACTCCGGTGCGCGGCAGGCTGGCTGCATAGAACTGCGTAACCTGGGCATGCACGTGAAGGATCGCATCGCCCAACACGCGGATCGCCGCCACCGGATCGATATTCTGCCAGAACATGTGGCTGGGATCGTAGTTGCATCCAATCGACGGACCAGCAATCTCACGCAGCCGCAGCATCGTTTCCGGACTATAGACCACAAAGCCCGGATGCATTTCGATGACAATCTTTATGCGGTGCCTAGCAGCGAACTCCGCATGTTTCCCCCAATAAGGCTTAACAGCTTCTGCCCACTGCCACTCCAGCACCTCGCGATACACCGGGGGCCACGGACAGGTCACCCAGTTCGGCTGCTTCGCATCCGGAGAGTCGCCAGGGCATCCTGAAAAATCAACCACCTCCGGCACGCCCAGCTTTTCTGCCAGCAGGATTGTCTTGCGCGAAGTCTCCTGCGCCTTCTCCGCGATCTCTCCGTTGGGATGCAGTGGATTTTCGTGGCAGCTCAAAGCGCTGATGCTCGCGCCGTGCCGCTCAAGCGTCCGACGAAATTCATTTAGCTCGCCCGGATTGTCCAGCATGGAGAGCTTGCAGTGTGCGTCGCCCGGATAGTTTCCAGTGCCCAACTCGACCGTATGGATCCCCAGCCCGCTCAATTTACTGAGGACATCGTCCAGGGGCAACTGCGAAAGAAGCGGCGTGAACACTCCAAGTTTCATTAAATTGATTCCTCCTGCCAGCCGGCGGTGCGGGTTTGCCTGCTTGCCGCTTCAGAGATGCCGGGAACATACATGACCCGCTCCCAGGTGCTGCCGATGCGTGACTGCGCAACATGGCCTCGACAACGCATGCCGAGCGATAGCCATCGCAAAATGTCGGCAGCATCTGTGGCTTCACTTCGGGGATGCCGTTTTCACGGACCCAGCAATACGCGTCGCGAATAACGTTGTAAAAGGCATCAGACCCGGACTCCTGATGCCCACCGGGAAGATGAGTGTAGGGACGAACTTCCGGAGCCACCAATGTGGGGTCTTTGGTCATCACGCAGTTGGGGCGGTCATGGTAGCCGATCCACAGCTCGTTCTGCTGCTCCTGTTTCCACTTCAGAGACATGGCCGCACCACAAACCTCTGCAGGTCGTTCTTGTGGCCTGGCAGCGCCTGGCCGACCGACAGAGAGCCCTTAGCGCCATTCTCAAAACGCAGAGCACGCTGGCCAGATCCTCGCCGTCGACCCTCACCGGGTTATCCTTCATCGAGTTATCGGTTGAAAAGGCGTCGGCAGAAACTCCGGTCGTGTACCGCACCGGAATCGTGGTACTCAGATCGGCGATGACAGCCTCGATCGTCGCTCCGGATACATGCTCCACCAAGTCGCACCAGTGGGAACCGATATCGCCCAGCGCCGAACTTGTGCCACCCTTCAGCGGGTCTGATCGCCACGAATACACATGCGGGTCGGTCATCCAGTCTTGAAGATAGACGCCATGCACAAAACGCAACTCGCCGAGTTCGCCCTTGGCGACCATGCAGCGCGCCTGCTGTACAAGCGGGTTGCCGCGGTAATTGAACGTCACCACGTGCGCTACTTTGGCTTCCAGCGCTGCGTCCCGCAGCTTACGGCCTTCTTCCGCCGTCATCGCCAGTGGTTTGTCCGAGATCACATGCTTCCCCGCCTGCAGCGCCGCCATTGTCACGGGAAAGTGCAGATAGTTCGGCGTAGTGTTGTGAACCACGTCGATATCGGGATCGGCAATCAGATCGTGATAGTCGCCATAGGCTCGACTTACGCCTAGCTGCTTGGCCTTGCGAACTGCAGAATCCTGGGTCGAACCGGCGATGCCAAACGATGTCGACATCGCCCAGTCTGCGCACAGCATCGATATGATGCGCGGCGATAAAACCTGGACCTACTAACCCCATTCCAATCTTTTTCACGCACATGGCTCCAAAGAATCTGCTTTACTTCGCCTGCTCAGTAATTTTTTCGTACTCGGTCCAGACAAACCTCTTGGAGTCCGGCGACCAGCCACCGGTATTGCCCGCGCCCTGCCCACCGAAGAAGGTCCTCACCGTCGTCAATTCGGCGCCTTTTGCGCCAACGCCGTTCTCGAGGCGCAGCATCTTGATCTTCATACCCTCCCCGATGTACGAGTGATCTGGATGATCCATCGGGTAAGAAATGGTGTAGAGCCACTTGCCATCTGGAGAGATGTGCGGAAACCAGTCCTGCGTGTCTCCACTGTTGGTGATCTTCTCGGCCAGATTGTCGTCCGGCCCTGCGCCGTCGGCTGGCATGCGCCACGCATCCCACTTGCTTGAGCGCTTCGAGCAGAAGTAAACCCACTTGCCATCGGCTGAGTACTCGGGACCATCATCCTCTGCTTTGTTTGTGGTCATCCGCAACTCGCCGCTTCCGTCCGAGCCGATCCGATAGATGTCCGCATTGTTGTCGACGATCCCGGTGTAAACGAGGTATTTACTATCGGGCGACCACCCATGCAGCCAGCCCAGATGAACCTCATGCAGCGTGCTCCCATCCAGATTCATGATGAGGATTGGATTATGAATATCCGCCGCACTTCGCATGTTTTTCGGCAATGGCAGCGTGATACCGCTGACGGCGATCTGCTTGCTGTCCCATGAGAGGGCATGATCGTTGGTGAGCAGGACCTTCGGGTCCCCATAGATCTTCTCGGGTTTCCCTATGTTGGTGCCGCTCATGGGAATTCGATAAATGCTGCCGCCCATGTCGGAGACGACGTACTTTCTGTCGGAAGTCCAGTTAGGTGCGTGCCACTCTCCCTCGATGGTGAAGAGCGGCGTCGTGGTCTTCTTCTGTACGTTGTAGATCACGAAATGGGTGCGGTATTTCGTGCCGGACTGAAATGGGTTTTGCGCTACAAGCCCCGCAGTAGCGAAAATCAGCAACAGAGACAAGCCAGAAAGCAACATAAAACTCCAGCGTATTGACTTCACAGTGAATCTCCTAAAAAACGAGCGATGTTGAGATCCTTCATCAATTCTGACCGGCGGTTCGCGTCAGCGCGGAAATCGCGCCGACCCTTCCTAACTGAGGAGTGATTTGAGATAGCGGCAATCGATAGCAGCCGCCTCCAGGGCTGGAACTTCCTTGAACGGCGGTTCCTGCTCCACAAATATGTGCTTCACTCCAGCCTTGAACCCCGCTTCGATAATCGGCTTGTAATCAATGCTTCCGCGGCCGATTTCCGTCGATATCGGCAGGTCAGGGGAGTGGGAAAACATCGCACCCATCGTGGTGACCGGCTTTGTGATATTTTTGAAATCCTTGACGTGCAGCATCGCAAAGCGATCACCGTGCCGGGTGAGATAGTCGATTGGATCCTTGCCGGCTACCTTCATCCACCCGCAATCTGCCTCGAATTTCACAAGCGATGGATCTGTCTCCTGCAAGAGAATTTCATAGCCTGTCTTGCCGCCGCCCAGGTCCCGGAATTCAAACATGTGATTATGGTAGGCGTATTGCAAGCCAGCTGCCTTAGCCTTTTGCCCAATCCCATTGGCCTTCGCAGCTATGCCCGTGAAATCGTCGACGGACAGGCTATCCACGACCTTGAAGAATTCCTGGATCCCTTTGGGATCTTGGAAATTAATAGGGGAGCCATCGGGGAGAAGCACAGAGCTGACAGCATATTCCACTCCCAATGTTTTGGCATCATCGAGCAGTTTGTCGGTGTCCTGCATTCCAAACCCGAGATGAGCGCTGGGAGCCCGCAGTCCGACATCTCGCAGCAAGTCACGGAATTGTGCGGCGGATAGTTTTCCAAACCCCGCCGTCTCAACTTCGGAGTAGCCGATCTCTGCGAGCTTCTTGAGAGTACCGACGGGATCTTTCGTAAGCTCGGCATTCACCATGTAGAGCTGAATGCCTGCGGGCAATCCGTGGGTTCCCCGGGTCTGCTGCGAGAATGCGGCGGCGGCAAGCGCTCCGCCAGCCAAAGGAAAGAAACGTCGTCGAGAAATCGTCATATTTGCTCTCCGCATGTGCATAATCTGCTTCATCATCAGGATCCCAGGTGGCACGTGTACTTGGTTTCGTAGCCGCGCCAGGACTAGCCGTCAAAATGCTCCGCCGAACTCGGGCGAGCGAACGTCGGGCAGTCAAGAGTCCACCTACTTGTCCGTTTCTTTGGGAGCCGGGATAGCGGTGAAGTCGCCTGTAACGCCAAAGGGCTGTACTTCGACGGTACCCGCAATCTTGCCCGAGTCACCCAGGGTTGCCGTGTAGATGAGGGTAATCGGAGCGCCGCTGTAGTCCGATTCGTATTGCCAAGTGACCTTATTTCCATCGACGGTGCCGGTGACCTGATGATCTTTGTCCTGAGCTTTGCAGGTGCCCGTGATCTTGTTATCGGTCACGACGAGCTTGCATTTCTGGTCGCTTTCGTTTCCGGCGATGTTGCTGTGGATGGCCCACTGTCGTGTCAGGTTTGGCGATGCGAAAGCAGACGATGCAAACAGGAGGGCAGATATTGCGAGAAGTCTATTCATTGTTAGTCACCTTTCGGATTTACGGTGTTGGATGGATCAATTTCATATGAACTCCGCCAGGATGTCCGGTGGAGTTCGAGTCGGAGCAAGGTAGAGCAAAACTTGCTGTTGAACCTCTACCGAACGTTATCGAGATTTCGTACAGCGAACTCCTTACGGCAGCTTAGAAATAGATGAGGCGGCGTTTGCCGCCTCATCCGAGGACGGGATCGACTAGAACAGGAGCTTCAGAGCAAACTGAAACTGCCGAGGGTTGATGTTGGATACGGTCGAGGTAATGGTGCCAAAGCCGCCAGCACTCGTGGGCGTGTCACCCGGCAGCAAGCCAACCGAAGTGCAACCCGGGGTCGTAGCGCTGCAGAAGTTAGGATTGTCTCCCGCTTTAATCGGGTACAGAAAACCATGTTGCTTGCCTTCCGTCCACCCGCTGATAGTCGAATTTGGAGGCAGGAAGTTGGGCGTGTTGGAGATGTTGTAGGCCTCGGCCCGAAACTGTAGCGTCATCTTTTCGGGCAGCTCGAAGTTCTTGAAGATCGACAGATCCGCGCGCCGAGTATGCGGTCCGAAGAACTGATAACTCGCCTCATTGCCAGGAGTCCCGGCAGGCTGTGCCGTAAAAGCATTCGGGTTCAGCCAGTTCGTAAGGCTTGCATTGGTAGCCTTGTAGGACTGGCCTGCGATTATGCTGGGCCGGTCGATGGTGATGGTGGGCAGATTGATCTGCGCGGAGCCGTTCGCATTGGTCCAGCCATTAAGCACCTGAAATGCCTGCCCCGTCTGCCAGAAGAGGATCAGGTTGCTGGTCCAGCCCTTGGCGAGGAGCGCCATAGCTCCACTCATTTTATTGCCGAACGGCAGCGCATAGCTCCACGTGGTGGCAAAACGTTGCCGGATGTCGATGCCTGCATTGCCGTAGTCGTAATGCGGGTTCGTTGGAATCAGGCCTGCGCCATTCGTCGAAGAGCCGCTACCCACGGCTCCATCGGTCAGATCGTGCGCCCAGGTGTAGTTGGCATTGAACTCGAGACCTTTGGTGAACCGACGGGCAAAGATCGCCTGCAGGGCGTAGTAGCTGCTGGTGCCCTCACCTCCGTAATGCGCGATCGTGCTTACGTTCGGCAGCGAAGTAGCGGTTAAGAGCGACGGAGGCGCCTGCGGCCCCCTGGTCGCGTCGTTGGCGTACGGCCCGTTTGGGTTGGGAAGGTTGATTGTGGTGTCGTAATTGACGTGCCGACCCAGTTCGCCAATGCCTCCGAGGGTGAAGACATTCGCGCCAATCTGCTGCTGCAACATCAGGTTGAATTGCTGCACGTAAGCGGTGTTGAAGTTGCGGGACAAACTAGTGAGCGATCCGGAGAGATTCGTCGTAGACGATGGCGTCGGCACAGGCAAATTCGGCCACCAGCCGAAGCAGGGGATGCAGGTGTTTGCGTAGTTGAAGGGTGGATTGGCGGCTTGAAGAGCAGTCCCAAAATCGAGGGGGTAATAACTGATTCCATAGCCACCGCGCACCACAGTCCCGGGACGGACGGAGGCCGAGAATCCAACGCGCGGCGCGAAGTTCGTGTAGTTGGTCTTGATGCCGATGTGCGGGTCCGTTGTTCCTTGTATCAAGGTAAGGGTCGAGTAGTCGAAGTTCGCGTACCGGTTGTGCGCCTCAGTGATGGGCGTGTATATGTCATAGCGGAGACCGAGGTTCAGGGTCAACTTGCTGTTGACACGCCAGTCATCCGCCACATAGTAGCCCTCTTCCCATCCTCTGTATCCAGGCTGGATGAGCTGATTGCCGCGGATATAGCCGAGCGGCAAGCCGGTCAACATGTCTTCCGCCGAATTTCCCGTCAGGCCCGCGTAGTAGATCCAGCCCAGTGGGAATTGGCTTTGGGAGTAATTGAGTTGCCGACGGGTAATTTGGACGCCGCCTTTGATGTTGTGCACGCCGTGCGTATAGATCAACGACCCGTTGTAGATAAACGTATTGTTGGTGTCGACGATGGGAGAGAAGATCGAATCGCCCAGATTTGCATACCCGCCCGTGAGAAAGTCGGTTGGTGCCAGTCCCGTAGTATTCGGCGCCGCCGGCGTGTTGGCGTTCTCAAGCCCGATCGCGGAAGAGACATTCTCGCCGTAGTTGAGGTTCTTCGAGAAGATAGCGATGCGCGTATAGCCCGTCTTGAGCTCCATCAATAGGTTTGGCGTAAACGGGTGATCGTAGACAAACGCAACCCCATGAGCCTTGGTCGTCGAGTCGCCTGGAAAACCATTTACATTGCCGCTGGGCTGAACACTGACACCGGCGACATTTACCGCTGGGAAATAGCCCGGAACGCTAGCGTTTACGCTATTGTAGGAGTAGCGGCCGAAGAGCGTGTCGCCGTTCGAAAAGTGCTGATCGATTCGCCCGTCGGCAGAGAGTGTCGTCTGCGGCTGCTTGACTACGTTCGAATAATTGTTGGAAGTCGCGGTCGAGGAGACGTTCGGGCATGGGAACATCGAGAAGTACGCCTTGCCAACCGGGTCGGCAAAGGCGGAGGGTACTACGGTGCCGCCGTTATCGCTGAAGTCGTAGTTGCCGGTGGTATTGCCAGGGCAGCCTGGGTTCTCCCGGACACTCGGGACAGTGAGCAAACCCGAGGAGAGCCCCTGAATCACGCGATTGTCCTGGACATCGGCGAAAAAGAACGTCTTGTTTTTCACGATGGGGCCGCCGACGCTACCGCCAAACTGATTCTGGCGGTATTCGGGCTTGGGAGTCGTTCCGGCCTTCGCAAACCAATCGCGCGCGTTAAAGATGTCGTTGCGGAAATACTCGAAGGCCGATCCGTGGAAGGTGTTGGTTCCCGACTTCGTAATGATGTTGACCACCGCGCCGGCGGCGCGGCCCACTTCGGCGCTGAAGTTGTTGGTCTGCACCTGTACTTCGGCGATGGCGTCAATCGAGGGAGAAACACCAATGAATCCCTGTTCGCGCTCGTTGTTGTCCATGCCGTCAATCATCTCGTTGTTGAAGCTATCCGATTGGCCATTGGCCACAACCGTCGAAGTCGCGGCGCGGTTGTCGGGGCGCTGGCCTGAAGAGATGGAAGAGCTCTGGCCCTGGTTCACGCCAGCCTGCACCTGCACCAGGTTGATGAAATTGCGCCCGTTCAGGGGTAGGTCCTGCACCGACTTCTCGGTAACGGTACTCTGCACGGTAGAGCTGTCGGTCTGTAGAAGCGGTGCCGCAGAGGTAACCTCCACCGTCTCTTCCACGTTGCCGGGCTCCATCTTCTCGTTTTCGCGCAGACGGTCGCCGGCGGCCAGAGCAAAGCCAGGGATAACCAGCTTCTTGAAACCGTTGGCCTCGATGGTCACCGTGTATTGGCCCGGATTGAGCAGATTGAACGTGTAATCCCCGGTATCGTTGGTCGTTGCGATACCAGCAACCTTAGTTCCAGCGTTGGTGAGCGTCACTTTGGCGCCAGGGATCACAGCGCCGGTCGTATCGGTGACAGTACCAATAACGTCCCCAGTGGAGAGTTGAGCCTGGGCAAACCTGGTGAAGAAGAGCGAAGAGAGAGCCACCAGCCCGTATGCGAAAATCATCAGGCGCAGCCTGCGCTGGCTGAACATTCTTTGTTGCATCATTGTCGTCCTCCTAATCATTCGTTCTTTCTTTGTTCCGCTGTTCCCTTTTGAAATCCGGAAGTTTGAGCGGGATAGAAAAACGGACGAACGCTTGCCGCTTTGTCGTTTCTACGGCTATGTTCCCGTGCGGACCATTCGCATCTGTGCGCGTCTTTGAGCTAACGATCTGCCGAAGGTTCGCTTGCTCTGCCGTCTGCGTTATAGGCGGTAACGCGATACTTAGCGCCGAAGATGCTCAGAGACGGCTTGGGGTCGATCCAAGGCGTATCTGCGTCCGTGGCGCACTTGTCGCAGATGACCGTCCAGGTGTCCTTGTCCTTGCGCTCGATGGAATACTTGACCGCGCCTGCGGAACCGCGCCAGGCGACCAGGCCGCCGCCCTCGAAGGTGACCATGGGAGCAGGCGGAATCGCGTGCGGAGGCACGGGAACGCCCGCGATCTCGAATGCGTGTGCACGCAAGAGCTCGGCTCGGGCGGCCATATCCTCTTTGGTCATGATGACGGTGTTGATGCCGCCGTAGTAGAGAGCCCACCACTGGCCGGTTTCGCCCCTCTTGGCGTACGTCTCGTCGGGAACGTTGGCGGGGATGGGCTGCCAGCCAAAGTTGTCGTTGTGGGCCTGCAGCGCCCAGAAGAGATCACCAGAGATTTTGGGGTCGTCCTTCATGGCAGTAAGGACCTTCTCCAGATCGGCCTGCGTGGCCCAGTCGGTAACGTCCCAACCGAATTCAGTCACAACATAGACTTTCCCGTGGCCGGTGACCAGGGCCGCTTGCTTCGGGAAGCTCTCAGCCGTGGTCCCTGGACCACCCATGCTGAAGACGGCCTCCCAGTGGGGATAGTATTCAGAGGTGATGATGTCGGGAGTCTTGCTGTCGAGAAATGCGCCGGCCTTGTCGAGGGCGAGGATATAGCTGTTGTCCTCGTAGAGGTGCTTCTTATCGATGGACTTGATGAAGGCGCCGATGGTGTCGACCCACTTGACGATGGAGGCCGCGTTGGGCCCGCCGTCGGTTAGGGACGCCACGATGCCGCAACCGTTGCAGTTCTGCCAGGCGAGAATGGTGGGATCGTCCTTGTAGTAGACGCCGGTGAGGGAGTTCTTGTGATTCAGGAGCGCCTCGATATGTTTTTCAAAACGGGCGCTGATGACGGGATCGGTGAAGAAGTCCTTGCTGCCGGCAGCGCCGCGATCTTTGAAGTACTCACCGGCGCCGCTTTGCTTGCAGTTGGCACAGTCGCCGACAAGGGTGACAATCAGGCGCAGGCCACGGTCATGGGCGGCCTTAAGGACGTAGTCAAGGTGCCTGAAAGCCTCCTGATTGAACTGGCCAAGCTTCGGTTCGATGCAGAGATCGCAACCGATGCTGTCGCCCATAGTTTGCGAACGGATGACGCGGGCCCCCATCATTTTGGCGGTGTCAAGAGCATCATCGACTTCAAAATGGCTGGGATAGCGGGGCCCCGTGGGATCGATCGGGCCGTAGGCTTCCAGGCCGAGCCATTCAATATTGGGGCCGCTGTAGCGGAAGGTTTCGCCGCCAAGGGTCAGGCGGGTTCCGTCGCGCTGGACAAATTCATCGTTGTGCTCGGTTTGCGCCGAACTCCGAGCACACAATAACATCACGGCCATAGCCAAAAGGGTCACAGAAGTGAACGTGCCCCTAAGTAAGTGAGTTTTCCCCATCTTCATCCTCCTCCAACCACATCCGTCATCCACGCCCTGAACTGCAAGAATCTTGCATACGCTTCTAGCTATTCCTTTCAGGGACTAAAAGGAGGGGATTGATCAGCGGTCCGAACAATAATGGTAGTTACATTCATTTGTCAATGACTATCTTTTAAATGTAAATTCCATTTGACAATCAATACCGCGATGCAAGAGCATGTAGGCAGTAAGATACTGCGGCGCAAGGGGATGTTTGGCATGGGTTTACGAGAGACAAAGGCGAAGAAAACTCGAAAGCGGATTCTTAGCGAGGCATTGCAACTATTCGGACGCAATGGCTACGAGCAGACCACCATGGAAGCGATCGCGGAAGCCGCCGAAGTCAGTCCTTCCACCCTATACCGCTACTTTCTTACTAAGGATCTGATCCTTCTTGACCCGTTGGTCGGTTACGACCTCATCGCATCCTTTTCCCTGCATGCGGTGAACCTCCCGGTGGAGGAGGCACTCGCCAAAGCAATCTTGGAATGGGCCAAATGGCAAGATACGAATGCGGAGGAAATACTGCGGGTTCGCTCGCTCATCGATCAAAACATAATGCCACGTGCAAGAGTGTGGGATCTTATTTCCCAATCGGAGCGGGATTTGAACGCACGTTTGGCGGAGAAACTCCATCTGCCTGAGGATGATCTACAGGTTGTGCTCTCGGTGCGCCTGCTCTTTCTCACTATCACCTACACGGTAGCGGACCTATGGAAAGCAAGCGCTGGCAGATCCTCAGCCGTTGCAATTGCAGAGCAGGTGCTGAGAATGTTCGCGGAGCACAAAGTCCTCATACCACGAAAAGCACCTCGCCGATGAGTGCACCCTCATGACTATGCACGAAGCCATTGAGCATCTCGCTTTATATTCCATTGTCGACTCCAAGTATTTTCCTTATTTTCGGTAACGTTACTCATTGCGTTCGGTGAACTTTGGAGCGACTTCCATGTAATGCATGGAATGGGAGCGCCGAGATATACGCGGGGTCAATGGATAGCAACTATAAAAATAATGCGGGCCTGAGGAAACGAGGCCGCGCAGAGCCACCGTCGATTTACCTGCGCACAAGAGTATCAAAGAGCTCCCCGACCAACGTTTGCAGATGTTTTGCCGGAAGCAGAGATGGCCGAAAGTCGCTTTCGAGCCTCATGCCGCTTAGTGCGCCGCCAAGAGCTGCCAACCGCCGATCTAGGGTTTCTCTCGCTCTTCTCGATGACCGGTTGCCAAAGAGCAAAGAGGGGAGGTCTTTGGCAAAATCACCGAATAACTCATCGTGAAGCTTTAGGAGCCTTTCCTTTGACTCCGGACGCCGTACCGCATAGAGCTTGAATTCCAGCGTGAGCGCCCCCAATGATGGATCGACAACCTGGTCGATGAACCATTGCCGCATGATTCCAAGACGCTTGCCCATCTCAGGTTCTGCTTTCACTCCCAGGTACATGGCTTCAAATCGCCTCTGAACGTGCTGTTTCATGAGTGCGAGGAAAACTTCCTCTTTGCTCGCGTATTGTGCATAGATCGCCCCGCGAGAGCAGCCGGCTCGCGCCGCCACCTGCTCGAGTTGGCTGTGTTCGAAACCCAGTTCCGTAAAAACCGCCAGGGCTGCGTCAAGGATTCTGGTATTGGTCGCAATGCGTCGTGCCTGAGGCTCTTTTTTCGCCTGAGCCTTTTCTGTGGGTGTTCGAGGCATAAACAATTTTAGCTGATTTCGTGACAATTCTTTCGAACCATGGTTATGATAAAAACAGACGTGTATGTTTTTTTCATCGAGAAGTTCGTGCAACATTGGGATCCGCTCTTCTTGCGCCCTTGCCCTCTTGCTCATCGGCGCCGCAGACGGGAGAAGTCAAACTTCGGGCTCGTCAACGCACGCAGTCCAGCTTCCACTCTCAGGGCGGAGTTCCAGCGGGGGGGGCACGGTGCAGCAGACCGCTGTGCCAACGGCTGGATCGAGCGTGACCACTCTCAATTCCCAAGTGCAGGTACAGGCGCCTTATAGCGGAAGCATTCCTGGCAATGACAACCCGCAGGGCACAATCACATTGACCATTCAGGAAGCGGTGCGCCGCGGCCTTGGAACCAATTTGGGAAAGATCGGCGCTGACACTGCGTCGCAGCAGTCATACGCTCAACGACTCTCTGCTCGCAGTTCCTTTCTGCCGACAATTAGTGCCTCCATATCGGAAAACGCTGAAAAAGTGAATCTTGCAGCGGAAGGATTCAGCGCCAGTGCTTTCGGCGTCTCAGGATTCAACTTTCCCACCGTTGTAGGCCCATTCCATTTCTACGACGCTCGCGGAACTTTGCAGCAAGATCTGCTGGACTTCACCGCAATCCATAACCTCAGATCAGCTCGCCAATCTGAGAATGCCGCGAAATTCAACACTACTCAGGCACGCGAAGAGGTTGTCCTCGCCGTAACCGGGACCTACCTGCAACTGATGGCGACTATCGCCGAGGTCGAGGCGCAACGCGCCGAGGTCCAGTACGCCGAGACCAGTTACAAACAGGCACGCGCGCAGGCTGACGCAGGCGACAAGGCCCCGATCGACGCCAATCGCAGTCTCGTTGAACTACAGACCGAACAACAGCGTCTGCGCTCGCAGTTGGGTGATCTGCGAAAGCAGAAAAACACGCTCGTCCGCTTGATCGGATTGCCATTGAGCGTAGACCTGCAAATCACCGAGAAGCTGCAAGCCCAGCCCTCCGACACAACGTCAGTGGAAGCAGCGGTGCGCCGCTCCTGGGAGCAGCGTCAGGATCTAAAATCAGCCGCGGCTCAACTCCACGCAGCGGAAGAAGCCCGTAAAGCTGCCGGAGCCGAGTATCTGCCATCCGCTACCGTCAACGGCTATTTTGGGATCGAGGGGATCAATCCCAACCAGGGCAATGGCGTCTTTCAAGGTTCCGCGACACTGAATATCCCCCTTTTCAACGGGGGTCGCATTCACGCCGACACCATCCAGGCGGAGGCCGTGATCACCCAGCGCCGTGCGGAACTTTCGAGCGAACGCGGTGATGTGGAACTGGATGTGCGCAATGCTTATATCGATCTAAGTGTGGCCAATGATCAGATCATCACGGCGGAAAGCAATCGCAAGCTGGCGCTGGCGACCTTGCAGCAATCCCAAGATCGCTTTGCTGTAGGGGTCGCCGATTCCGTCGAAGTAGTCAACTCGCAGCAGGCGCTAGCCGCGGCAGATCATGACTACATCAGCAGCCTGCTCGCTCAGAATTTGGCCAAGGTCACCCTGGCGCACGCCATGGGCGAAGCCGAAAAAGACATCCTCGAATTGTTCAAAGGAAGCAATTAAATGAGTGCTGAAACAGAGACGCTAGCTGTAGAACCGGTCGAGCCGCCCCAGAAGACCCGGCGTGTTAGTCGGGTCGTTCTCGGCATTGTATTGATTGTACTGATTGCCGCAGGTATCAGCTGGTATCTCTACTCTTCGGGTTTTGAAAATACGGACGATGCCCAGGTCGACGGTCATCTGAACCCGGTTGCCTCGCGCATCGACGGCACCATTAAGGCGGTTCGAGTCGATGACAACCAAACTGTCCAAGCCGGAGAGTTGTTGGTTGAGCTCGATCCCAGCGACGATCAGATATCACTTCATCAGGCTCAGGCGCAGTATGACCAAGCCATGGCACAGTTGGGCGCGGCTCATCCGAATCTTCAAATCACACGTATCGGCAACACCGGCGATCTTACATCGCAACAGGCCGAGGTGGTCGGTGCTGAAGCGACTTTCGCCGCAGCGCAGCATGACTTGGACAGTGCCGAGGCAAAACTCAAGGAATCCCAGGCAGTAAACGACCGCAACCAGGCCGACTTTACGCGCCATCAGACTCTGTATGACAAGCAAGAGGTTTCGCGGGCAGATTACGACCAATACAAGGCAACCGCTACCGCTCAAGCCCAAACCGTCGTCTCGAACCAGGCTGCCGTAGCGTCCGCGCAAAAGACCGTAGAACAACGCATGGCTCAGCTCACCGAGCAGCGCAGCAAGCTGAAGCAGACCGAGAACAGTGCTCCTTTGCAGGTTGCCATTCGCGAGGCGAACATTAAGAGTCAGCAGGCCAACGCCGAGTCTGCTCAGGCTGTCCTGGAACAGAGCCGGTTAAATCTTTCTTACGGCCGGCTAATCGCGCCAGTCTCCGGAGTCATCACCCAGCGCAGCGCCGAAGTAGGCGCGCGCATCTCCAAGGGCCAGCAGTTGTTCATGATTGTTCAAACCAATGACCTTTGGGTCACCGCCAACTTCAAGGAAACGCAGCTGGCTCGCATTCACCCAAACCAGCACGTACGCATTCACGTGGACGCTCTTATTGCGGACTTTGACGGCATCGTCGAAAGCATGCCCGCCGTCACCGGATCCCGCACCAGCGTGTTGCCGCCGGAGAACGCCACAGGCAACTACGTCAAGGTGATCCAACGCCTTCCTGTTCGCATCCGCTTCAACAGCGGCCAGAAGGACCTGGACAAGCTTCGTCCCGGGATGTCTGTGGAACCCAAGGTATCTCTGGATTAATTCATGGCCCAGGAAAACGAAATCTCGAATCCAACGCGCCTGCCGGAGACAAAGCCCCTCATCAATCCCTGGATCGTGGCCGTCACCGTAACGCTGGCTACCTTTATGGAGGTACTCGACTCTTCCATCGCCAATGTTGCGCTGCCTCATATCGCCGGCACACTTGGCGCAAGTTCTGATGAGAGCACCTGGGTCATCACCAGTTATTTGGTTTCCAGCGCGATCGTCTTGCCCATGAGCGGCTGGCTTTCCAATATCATCGGCCGGAAGCGCTTCTACATGATGTGTGTCGCCATGTTCACCATCAGTTCCTTTCTCTGTGCGCTGGCGCCCACTCTCCCGATGCTCATCCTCTTCCGCGTGCTGCAGGGCGCAGGAGGAGGCGGGCTCCAACCCAGTGAGCAAGCCATCCTTGCCGACACCTTCTCCGCCAAACAGCGCGGCATGGCATTCGCCCTGTATGGAATGGCGGTCGTCGTCGCGCCAGCTATTGGACCTACTCTGGGCGGCTGGATCACCGACAACTATAGCTGGCACTGGATTTTTCTCATCAATGTGCCCATCGGCATCCTTTCGCTCGTGCTCACCCAACGCGTTGTAAGAGATCCGGAATATCTCAGGAACCTCAAGAAATCCAAGCTCCGTGTGGATTACATGGGCATCAGCCTAATTGTGATCGGCGTAGGCTTTTTACAGTACGTGCTCGATAAAGGCCAGGAAAACGACTGGTTCTCTTCGCGAGTAATTTTTGTCAGCGCCATGATCGCTGGTGTCGCACTCGTCGCATTGGTTGTTCGCGAGATCACGCATGAGAATCCGATTATGGATCTGCGGTTGCTGAACCGACGCAACTTTGCCGCCGCGGCTGCGTTCAGCTTCATTCTCGGCATCGTGCTCAACGGCAGTACCATCCTGCTGCCGCAGTTCTTGCAGAATGATCTTGGCTATACGGCGCAGCAGGCCGGCATGGCGCTCTCGCCGGGAGGAATCGCGCTCGCAGTCATGATGCCCGTTGCTGGCATCCTGGCCATGAAGTTTGACCCCCGCGCCATCATCGCCATCGGTTTTGCCATCACTTCTTTTGGTCTCTTTCACGTCACTAACATTTATCTCGGTGTCAGCTTCAACACGATGATCGCTGACCGTGTCATCCAGGTCATCGGCATCCCGCTAATCTTCATCCCCATCAGTACCTTGAACTATGTAGGAATTCCGCAGGAGAAGTTCAACCAAGTCTCCGGCATCAGCAACTTCATGCGTAACCTTGGCGGCGGCATCGGCGTCTCGCTGCTCGGTAACTTCATCACCCAACAAGGACAGATTCACCGCACGGGCTTAACCGCTCATACCAACCACGCTAACCCCTTCTTCGAATCTCAACTCAACGCCATAGCGGCAAGCTTCCGAGCAGCTGGCGCGGGTACGGCCGAGGCATCGCATAAAGCCCTTGCCCAGCTCTCCGCGCAAGTCGACCTGCAATCCAATGCGCTTGCCTTCGTAAACGCATTCTGGCTCATGGGCGCAGTAGTGCTTCTGCTGACGCCATTGCCCTTCCTCATGTGCCGGCCAAGCCCTGGAGAAGCAAAAGCCTCTGCAGCGATGCACTAGTCCAGTCCATTAGGAGGGTCTGATGCTCCGCAGTGACGGCGACGGAACCTGTGGCGGTTGCTCGGGATCGAGAACAAAGTGGCGGGCCAGTGCGATCGTTTCTCTTGGCGTGTTAGCGATTCAGGCCCAATCGCAATGAATCCTTCGAATTCGTTGCAATTTCCGCAAATTGGCCCAGTCTCCGAACGGACAACAGAGCAGGATAAGCCGCAGCAAGTATTGAAAATAAGTGAGCCGCGGACCAGCCGTTAACCGCCGATGTGGACCATGCTGCGAGAGGGCTTGAGGAAGGCGGGTTCGCCGATGTGGTGGCGGGCTTCCTTATGCTGAATTGTGCGCTCGATAAATGCTGCCATCTCCGCATCGCTGCCTCCACGCTGCAACACTCCGTACAAGTCATGGTCGGACTGCGAGAAGAGGCATGTTCGGATTTTGCCGTCAGAAGTCAGCCGCACGCGGCTGCAATGGCCGCAGAAGGCCTGCGAGACTGGTGCTATGATCCCGATTTCGCCGACGCCGTCATCGAAGGTGTATCGTATGGCTGTTTCACTGGCGGCATTTGGTGGCAACTGTACCAGTGGACGGAAAGCTTCCAGCCGCGCCTTCACTTCCTCGAGCGGAAGGACGGTGTCCAGCGACCAGCAGCGGTCTTCTTCAAGCGGCATGAATTCGATGAACCGGACGATAACGCCTTCCTCGCGGGAAAACTTCGCGAAGGGAACGATTTGGTCGTCGTTGAAACCGCGCAGCAGCACGCAGTTTACCTTGATTTGGTCGAAGCCGGCCTGCTTGGCGGCGCGAACCCCGACGACCACACGGTCGAAGCTGCCGGGCACGCGCGTGATGCGAGCGAATGTGTCAGGGACCACCGCGTCCATGCTCACCGTGACCCGGTTCAGTCCTGCATCGCGCAATGGCTGCGCCAGCTCCGCGAGGAGGTGCCCGTTGGTGGTTAAGGCCAGGTCGAGAGGCCGCCCGCTCGCCGTTTCGACAGGCGTCCGTAATCGCCTCAGCTCATACACTAACTCCAGCAGTCCTTTGCGCAGCAACGGCTCACCGCCCGTCAGCCGGACCTTCTCGATTCCCAGCTCGACGAAAACACGTACCATGCGCAGATACTCCGCGATTGATAGTTCGGAGTAGACTGCGCCTTGGTTACCCGTGCGGCAGTAGACGCACCGGTAGTTGCAGCGGTCAGTGATGGAAACGCGCAGGTCGGTGATGGTGCGGCCATGCTTATCGATGAGCCTCCGGCGCGTCAGGGGCGCCCTCTCTTCAACCGACGAAATGGAGGTAAGGATCGACATTGCTTAAGCTATTTCTCCCCAGAAGTTGCCGAAGAGCTGGATCGCGCGTTCCAGCCTGGCTCAGCAAACGAATTAGTGAGTCGGATGGCGACGCTTGCCAGCAACTCATCTCACATGCAAACGCCGGCTTTCAGACGCACTTTAGCGATCCTTTTCTGTTTGCTGCTTGCTCAGGGCGGCTCCAAAAACATTAAGCAACCCCACTGCCGTCGCCAGGCCGCGGCGCGCATCCTTCGACGCTGCCTGCTTCCCAAGCGCCAGCAACGATGGAGTTTCCTTTCCGGCCTCTGCAATCACTGCGTGCAATGCATCTGCATCGATCAAGGTGAGCAGGTTGCTGAAGGTCAGCCCTATGCGGAGCGCTGTTACCATCTCCTTCGAGCTGACGACATCCACCACATGGTTGACGACTGTGTCGCCCGCACTCAGCAGCCCGTTTAACAAATCAAGCAAACCCTTTTCGTGCAGCCGCTGCAGCAGGTCATATGCGGCCAGCACAGCCTCTGCGTGTTCGATTGGAGCCTGCTCAACCCTGCGAATCAGGTCTCCACGCGAATCGACCGGTGTGAACTCCCTAAAATCAACAGCGACCGTCATAGGATGACCCGCCTTTCCGCGGTTGAATTTGAACTAGCTTTTCCGTGCCCGGCATGTAATAGTCCTTACGCCTCCACTTACGCTCTACCTCCACTCCCGTTTGGGGAGTCGGCTTGCCGGAGAAGCGGGGGTTAAGCGGTTTCAACGGATTTGAGCCCTGTTCCGGTAGAAGCTTGATGCGGACCGCCGTCTCCTTGAACGCCGGAGTATTAGTGGCGACATCCGCATGCGAACCGGTCAGGATATTGATCGGTCCCTCTTGCGACAAATGCGGAAGGTAAACCTGTTTACCGAAGACTCGGTTGGTCACCAGTGCCTTGATCACCAGCGAGCCGTGACGGCTGGTCACGCGCACCCAGCGTCCGGACTCAATGTCGCGCTCGTGCGCCAGTTCTTCAGAGATCTCGAGGTATCTCTCGGGTGTCTCCTCCTGAATACCGGAAACCCGGTACGTCATGTTGCCTTCGTGGAAATGCTCTAACAGGCGGCCATTGTTCAGGAAAAGATCGAAATCGCGATCCGGCGCCTCCTCTGGCTCATGGAACTCCAGCGGATAGAGCCTTGCCTTGTTATCGGGGAATGGGAAACCGTTGAGATAGAGGACAGGCTGGTCCGTGCCGTCAGGCGCCACGGGCCACTGCAGCGTCTTATAGCCTTCCAGCCTGTCATAGCTGACGCCCTCATAAAGAGGCGTCAGAGAAGCCATCTCCGCCATGATCTCCGATGGATGCTGGTAGTTCCAGTTAGCGCCCATGCGGTTAGCAATATCCTGCGTGATCTTCCAGTCGGCGCGGCTGTCGCCCAACTCCGGCAGCGCCTGGTAGAGCCTCTGGATACGCCGCTCCGTGCTGCTGAACGTACCTTCTTTTTCCAGCGCCGGAGCACCAGGCAGAATAACGTCGGCATACCGGCAGGTCTCGCTGAAGAAGATGTCCTGAACCACAAAGAAATCCAGCTTTTCAAAGGCGCCGGCCACATGGTTCGCGTTGGAATCAGCAGAGATCATGTCCTCGCCCGCAAGGTACATCGCCCTCAGCTTGCCTTCGTGCATCGCATCCACCATCTCGTGGTTGTCCATGCCCCGTTCCGGCGCCAGGGCCACGCCCCAACCTTCTTCAAACTTCTTGCGAATCTCCGGATCGGTCACACTCTGGTAGCCGGGATACACATCCGGCGCCGCGCCGATATCGCCTGCTCCCTGCACATTGTTATGGCCGCGCAGCGGATACGCTCCGCCCTCGTCGCGCATGTAATTGCCGGTGATCAACAGCAGGTTCGAGAGGGCCGTCGATCCATCCGAGGCGCGTGTGTGCTGGGTAATTCCCATCGCCCACAGGATCGCGATACTTCTTGCCGCAGCCAGTTCCTTGGCGACCCGCTCCAGCGTTTCCAGGGGCACATCGCAGGTCTTGGCCGCGTATTCCATCGTGAACGG
This sequence comes from Tunturibacter gelidoferens, assembly GCF_040358255.1. Taxonomy (NCBI): domain Bacteria; kingdom Pseudomonadati; phylum Acidobacteriota; class Terriglobia; order Terriglobales; family Acidobacteriaceae; genus Tunturiibacter; species Tunturiibacter gelidiferens. Next base: position 2,901,779 of record NZ_CP132938.1, on the reverse strand, counting down.
CTCGAGGCTCTTGCGAAACTCGTCGAGGCCATTCACCCAGTTGTCCAGAAAATCGAGCTTGGCGTGGCCGTTGTCGAGCATGTAACGGCTCATCGCCGAAATCCACACCAGGTCCGTGCCGGGACGCGGGCGGAAGTGGATATCCGCGCGCTGCGTCATCTCGTGCTCGCGCGGATCCGCAACAATCAACCTCTGACCGTGAAGCTTGTGCGCCCGCTTGACACGTGTTGCAAGAACCGGATGGCTATCTGCCGTCTGGCTGCCAACGATCAGTACCAGCCCGGACCTCGCGATATTCTCGATCCCGCCCGAGTCGCCCCCGTACCCGACGGTCCGAAACAGCCCCGTCGTTGCGGGCGATTGGCAGTAACGCGAGCAGTTATCGACGTTGTTGGTCCCCAGCACGGCACGAGCGAATTTCTGCATAACATAGACTTCTTCGTTTGTGGTCTTTGACGAGGCGATGATCGCAATCGAATCCGGGCCATACTGCTGCTTGATCGTGCCCAGCTTCGTTGCCACAAGACTTAGCGCCTCTTCCCAGCTCGCCTCGCGAAAACCACGGCCTTCGCGGATAAGCGGTTTTTGCAGGCGGTCCTTATGGTTCACATAATCCCAACCGAACTTGCCCTTAACGCAAGTGGAAATCTGGTTGGCGTCGCCATGTAGGGGAGCGATCTTGAGGATTTTGCGGTCCTTGGTCCAGACATCATAGCTGCAGCCGACGCCGCAGTAGGTGCAGACCGTCTTCGTCTTCTTGATGCGCTCCTCGCGCATCTTCGCCTCGGTCTGCGAGACCTGCATAATGGCCCCGTAGCCCATCTCCGGCTCAATGGCCTTGACCACATCGATCATCTTGTTCAGAGATTCTTTCGGCATGCCGCTGAGAAAGCCCGCTTCGCTCAGCATGGATTTCTCCATCAAAGCATTGCAGGGGCAAACGGTGATGCAGTGGCCGCAGGAGACGCAGCTGGAGCCACCAATCTGCATACCACCGTCCCAGAGAACGCGCGGATGCTCCAGCTCCCAACCGATCGAGAGGGTCTCATTGACCTGGACAGTCTGGCACGCCTGAACGCATTGGCCGCATAGAATGCACTGACTGGGATCATAGCGATAGAACGGATTGGACATGTCCACTTCATACGGCTTGGGCGTGAAGGGATGCTCCTGATGCTGGACATTGAGGGCAAGCGCGGTATTGTGCACCCTGCAATTTTCGTTGTTGTTGTCGCAGACGGTGCAATAGAGCATGTGATTGCCGAGGATCACATCGAAGGCTTCCGAGCGGGCATCCTTCGCGCGCTTCGACTCGGTCATCACCTTCATGTGCGCACCTACTTTGGTCCCGCATGAGCGGACGAGCTGCCCATCTACCTCAACGAGGCAGGTGTCGCAGGTCTGAATGGGTCCCATGAGGGGCGAGTGATAGCAGATATGAGGAATTTCTTTGTGCCTGAGGATCGCCTCGACCAGAAGCTCACCTTCGCTTGCAGCGACGGCCGTTCCATCAAGAGAGAGCTCGACCTCTGGCTGCTTACCAGGCGGGCCGGCTTTGACTACGTTTGTCAGATCCATCACGCTCATTTTGTTCCTCACTCAGTCCTTAATTTTGGGGGGAAGTCGATCCCGCCGTGGAATACGAAAACTGCATTAACTTGATGGGCTCCGAAGTTTTCAGTTTTGTAGACATCTACTGCCCACTCCCGGGCGCTCCGGTCCCTGCGCTGTTATCTATGGGAAGCCGCCGTTAATGTAATGGGATATCTTCATTGTTGGCTTTAAAGGTTTGCATCATATACCAAATCGAAGGAAACAACACGAGAAGTCCAGCGACTGTTGCACCAATTAGTGCCCATAGAACTGGCGGTGCTGCCGCTGCTTCGGAGACGGTCATGTCGCCTTGCAGGAAAAAAGGAGACTGAGAGAGTGCCCAGCCCCATAGAATCAGGCCAACCTGGAGCATCGCCGCGATCCGGGCTATCTTGTACTTCCTCTTCAGCAAAGCGACAAAGGTAGCGATGGCGTAAGCCGCCGTAGCGCCCTGCACGATCCAGACAAGTGATGGCCGCAGCAGGCCCGCATAAATATCGGGGGCTCCCGTTCTTGCAGCAAGGAACGTGCCTAACGCCATCAGTGCCACGATGACTCCGGAAACCAGCGCCTTGCGGCGAAAGTCCTCCTGCAGCGCAGGATCCCGGCCCTCTACCGTCAGGTAAACGGCGGCGAGAAACACAAACAGCGAGAGCGCAAAGAGACCGACCATTAAGGGGAATGTCCCGAGCCACGGAGCTAAAAAGCCATTCACCGAGACACCGTCTCTTACCAGCACGCGCCCGGAAGACATTGCACCGACGACCACTCCCAGACAAAGGGGCGTGATAGTACTGGCGATCGCAAAGATCAGGCCCCAGCGCCTCTGCGTTCGGTAGTCGCCCGTATGGTAGGCGCGAAAGACGAAGGACGAGCCACGCATGACGATGCCGATGATCAAAACGGTCAGCGGGATGTTCAATGCCGTCGTAATCGCAGCGAACGCCGCAGGGAATCCCGCAAAGAGCAGTACGACCACCAGAACCAGCCAGACGTGGTTTGCCTCCCAGACCGGAGTGATTGCGTTGGAGATCAACTCCCTTTGCTCCTGCCTGCGCGGCCCACTGGACAGCAGGTCCCACACGCCGCCTCCGTAATCCGCGCCGCCAAGGAGCACGTACAAGGTCAGAGAGGCCATCAGAATGAGCGCAAGCAACATCTCAGGGGCGTGCATGGAGCGGCACCTCATTTCCGGCAATGGCGTGAATCTCTGCTTCGCTTGGGCTAGCAATCACGTGTCTGCTCATGAGCCATATCACAACCGCCGCCAGAATCAGATAGAGGCCGGTGAACAGAACCATAGGAGTGGTCAGGCCTGGCATCGTCGTCACCGCCTGGGAAGTTTTCATGATGTGGTAGATGATCCAAGGTTGGCGGCCAACCTCCGTGACCACCCACCCAGATTCCAACGCCACAAATCCCAGAGGAGTGCAGAGCACCAGCAATTGCAGAAAGCGGCGATTCTCTATCAGGGGCCCCTTCCTCCAAGCCAGCCATGCGGCAACCAGCGCAACGCAGATCAGCAGCGTCCCGACTCCAACCATGATCTGAAAGGCAATGTGCACGACCAGTACATTCGGCCACTCATCCCGTGGAGTCTTATCCAATCCCTGCACGGTTGCGTGCGGGGAATGAAAAGCCAGCAGGCTAAGACCATCCGGAATTTCGATGGCATATTTCGTCTGCCTGGTCCGCACATCCGGCAGGCCGCCGATGTGCAACGGCGCTCCGCTACGGGTTTGGAAGTCGCCCTCCATTGCAGCCAGTTTCGTGGGCACGTTCCTTGCCGTCATTCTGGCTAAGGCATCTCCGCTCACCGCCTGCGCGACTGCTGCCGAACCTCCCACCAGCAGGGCAATGGCGATCGCGCGCTGGTGGAAACGGTTTGAACGGTCGCGAAGCGCCAGCAGCGCATGAACGCCGGCAGTGGCAAAGCCAGCCGCACAATAGGACGCCAGGATCATATGGATTGCCTCCGGCAATCCCGCCGGATTTCTAAGCGCCTGCCACACATTGATATCGGTGAGCTGCCCGTTCACCAGGCGAAAGCCGGTGGGAGTATTCATCCATCCATTTGCCAGGCATACGAACATTGCGGAGGCCACGCCGCTTACTGCAACGATCGCGCCCGCGAGAAGATGAATTTCCGGAGAGACTCTCTTCCAGCCATAGAGATAAATTCCGAGGAAGATGGCCTCTGTGAAGAAGGCAAAGCCTTCCAGCGAAAACGGCATGCCGATCGCCGCGCCGGCAAACCCCATAAAACGCGGCCACAACAACCCGAGTTCGAACGACAGAACTGTGCCGGAAACAGCGCCTACTGCAAAAAGGATCGCTGTGCCCTTGGCCCATCGTTTAGCCACGCACAGATATGCCGCATCGTGCGTCCGTAACCATAAGCCTTCCGCGATCACCATCATGAGAGGCAGTGCCACCCCGATGGCGGCAAAAATTATGTGAAAAACAAGGGACATCGCCATTTGCGAGCGAGCCGCAAAGATATCACTCATAGATCGTTCCCTTATGTGAGTCAGCCCAATCTGGGATGTCTGCTTCGATTGCCAGGCGCCTACCTACACCCCTGGAGGGAAAAGCATGAACCAGATTCGCTATTGCTCCGATTCGTCTCGCTACCGACATTGTTCTGTTTGTGGATGTCATGCATTTCCCGAATAGGCGCCGTTCGTACGATACGGACCATCAACGGAATGCCGCCTGCTACAGAGATTGCAACTGAAGAGCCAAACAACTCCGTTTGTCTGGCGTGACTGTTTCCTACGTTTTAAGACCGACTGATGAGTGGGTGTGCAATGAGTGGACGTCACAGCTGTCGGTATTTCGACTCCATTGCGATATTGTGGCCATTTTGTCGACACCTAGCCTCACCATTGGAAATCCGCATCTCTCTGGGAAGCCCAGAGAGAAATCTTCCTGGTGTCGGTGGGACTCTGACGTATGTGATTCTCAGCTACCGCCAGAAGAAGAATGACACTCAGGAGGCGGCGCAGATTTACGGCAGCACGAAGCTAGCTGTACTCAAAGGATTCGCTGCAGTCGAAAGACGTAATCGGGCATCCAATATGAATGGAGTGGGGGATCCAATATCAATATGGATACGTTTACTCCTATTACCGGTCCGGTTTCGGAGAGGGACACCAGCCGTGCCGTCGTCGACACATCGGTCGAGAGGGTAACGGGACTAGCCTTCCGCCAAACCGAAGAGTTTCTTGCAGTGGAAGAACCCCTTGAAGTTCAGCTAGCCTATAGTCCGGCTGACAACCGAGCAATGAAGTCCATCTCAGTTACGATGCGAACTCCCGGCCACGATTTCGAGCTTGCCGCCGGCTTCCTGATGACTGAAGGCGTGGTTCGCGACGCCAATGACATCGACGGGATTATCTATGCGGCGGAGAAGACTGCGCCTATACCCAACGAAACACAAGACCGTTCCTCTGCTTTGCCCTATCAACCCCGAAAGAATGTCGTCCGCGTGGAGCTAGCGCCTGATGTGAAAGTAAGTCTCGCAAATCTGGAGCGGAACTTTTATACAACCTCAAGTTGCGGCATTTGCGGAAAGGCGTCGCTGCTGGCTCTGCAAACAGTCTGCCCGGCGAGAGTAAAAAACACATTCTCGATCAATGCGCAGCTTCTCTATACGCTACCCTCTCGTTTACGGGAGGCACAGAGCGTCTTCGATCGCACTGGGGGCCTTCATGGAGCCGGGCTGTTCGACGCCACGGGCCAACTCCTCGGCTTACGCGAGGATGTGGGCCGTCATAACGCCGTCGATAAGCTTCTTGGCTCGGAATTCCTGGCGGATCGTACGCCTTTGCGTAATTCGTTGCTTCTGTTATCTGGACGAGCGAGCTTTGAGCTACTGCAGAAGGCTTTGATGGGTGGCGTCTCGATGGTCGCCGCAGTGGGAGCGCCGTCGAGCCTTGCTGTCCAGGTAGCACGAGAATTTGACATTATCCTGGTTGGCTTCCTGCGTAACGATCACTTCAACATTTACCACGGAGCTGATCACATCCAGCGGAGAAGATCGGACAGAGGGGACTTACGGGCATGAAAATACGCATTCAAGGAAATTCACTGCGAATACGCGTTGGGCGCTCGGAATTAGCGCACTTTCTTCATGAAGGCCGCATTGAAGATACGATCCGATTTACCCCGGCGCCAGAGGCTAGACTCACCTATGCGTTGGAAGTCTCGCCTGGCGCCACGCAAACCCGAGTACGGTATTCGCCACAGGAAGTTGCGGTCATTCTCGCTCCCAGACAAGTGGTCCAATGGAGTCTGGAAACGGAAGTGGGTGTCTATACACAAGTCCCCATCGGAGCTGGAGCTTCACTGGAAGTGATTGTCGAAAAAGACTTCGCCTGTCTCGATCGCAGCGACGAGGGCAACAAGGATACTTTCGCCAATCCGCTTGCTGGCACAGACTGCCAGGTAGGGTGATCCGAAGTAATCCTGCCAGATACCCGGCAGTCAGCAGCAAGTAAGAGACAGATCCTTTGATAGCACTCTGCACGACGATTCACAACAGCAGAGTCCTCGCTATCGCTTAGTAGCGTGTTACGGAAGAGCGATGCACGACCAAGAAAAAATCTCGCGCATTGGTGTCATTCTTGAGAGAGGCTATGCTGGCGATGGATGTCAATTGTGACTCACAGAATTGAAATCACCTAAGACTGTCTCTGTGTAGGGTTCTGCTGTGTAAGACGTGGTAGACGACGTGGTCTGCCCGATCTTCTGTACCAGTTCGGTTGTTAGTGTAGCGCAGCTATGAAGGGCCTAATTTTCCTGTACCAAGGTCAGAGTTAGTCTTCGACCTGTTTAGGTTCCAGCCAGATCGCGGCTAGCCGCGATCTGGCTGGCGAACTCGCTCGGCGTCCTGTCATCGAGAGATGCGTGAGGACGACTCTCATTATATTCCTGCCGCCATGCTTCGATCAGGTGTCTTGCCTCCTTCAAATCGAGGAACCAGTGGATATTCAGACATTCACTTCGCAGGGTTCCGTTGAAGCTTTCAACGAAGGCGTTGTCTGTTGGCTTGCCTGGTCTGGAGAAGTCGATCTTAGCGCTGTTGCGATAAGCCCATAGATCCATCGCCTGACTGGTGAACTCGCTGCCGTTGTCACAGAACAGCACCTTCGGCACGCCACGGTCTAGCTTCAACTGGTTCAGTGTCCGCACAACATCGTCTCCTTTCAGGCTCTGTCCTACTTGAATCGCTACAGCTTCTCTCGTATGCACATCCACGATCGTCAAGGCGCGGAACCGCGTTCCATCCTGCAGCTGATCCATCACGAAGTCCATACTCCAGGCTTCGTTCGGAGCCGTAGGCTTGATCCGATCCTCACGAGTTCGAGATGCCTTCCGCTTCCCGGCAGGCTTCATCCTCTTCAGCGTCAGTCCTTCTTCCTTGTACAGCCGGTACACCAAGTACTTGCCCACATCCCAGCCTTCGCGGTTCAACAGCACGCGGATCTTGCGGTATCCATAACGCACTCTTGCCTGAGCGATCTCGCGGATCCTCATCCGCAGTTCAGTCCGTGGATCGAGACAGCTTCGGTAGCGGTAGGTCGCTCGAGGGACGCGTAGAACACGACAGGCATGCCGTTCGCTTACCAGGTAGCTTCCAACCAGCCGCTCCACCATCGGCCCACGCCGCGAAGGCTTCACCATTTTTTTGAGAGCACATCCTGCAGCATCGTCTTGTCCAGCGTTAGCTCTGCAACAAGCTGCTTCAAACGCAGGTTCTCTTCTTGTAACTGAGCCATCTTGCGAACTTCGTCCACCTCTAGGCCAGCGTACTTCGCCTTCCACCGGTAGTACGTCTGCTCGCTAATCCCCGCCTTGCGGATCACCTCCGCGACAGGAACGCCTACTTGCGCCTGCTTCAGCACACCAATCATCTGCTCTACCGTGAACCGTCTCTTCCTCATCCAAATCCTCCTCAGCCATAGGGTTAGATTTGGTCGAAGACTAACATTTCTCCTGGCTCAAAATTACCGGGGCCCATCAGTTGAGAGGAGCCCGGCCAGTCAATTGGAATTGTTGCTCACAAGCTTGCCGCAGCATTCCGGTCGATCAGGCAAACTTGAACGATCCCATCCGCCACCGAGAGCCTGGATCAGCAAGACGGTATTCGCCATCCGCCGTCCCAGAATATTGACCGCCGTGACCTCATCGGTGAGAGCCGCATTTTGAGCTGTGATCACTTCAAGATAACTCGTGACCCCTCCCTTGTAGCGTTTGATGGAAAGCTCTAAGGACCGCTGGGCCGCCACGACTGCTTCAGCTTGGACCTTGGCTTCGTCTTCCAGAATTCTGACAGCCGCCAGATTGTCTTCCACCTGTTGAAATCCGGTCAGCACGTTTTGTCGGTAGACGGCGACTTGATTATCATAGGCGGCACGGGCTTGGTCGGTGAGGGCACGGCGTCTTCCCACGTCGAAGACGGTCATCACTGCAGAGCCGCCAACGGACCATAGGCCGCTCGGTCCAGTGAGCAAGGTCGTGATGGTCGCGCTTTCGAATCCTCCCGAGGCGCCCAGATTGATCACCGGGTAATAGGCCGACTTCGCAACTCCGATCTGGGCATTGGCAGCCGCCACCCTCCTCTCTGCGGCTGCGATGTCAGGGCGCCTTTCCAGCAGTTCCGAGGGCAGGCCGGCAGGAATGGGTGGAGGTGGTGCGGTGAGAGGTAGTGGGGGAAGGCTGAACTCTGCGGGGGGGGTCCCAATAAGAATTGCAACCGCGTGTTCGTATTGCGCTCGCAGCACTCCTACGTCGATCGCTGATGCCTGGACAGTTCGCAGCTGGGTCTTCGCCTGCTGAACTTCCACTTCCGAGGCGGTCCCTCCCTTAAAACGGCTTTCAGTCAACTTCAGTGCCTGCTCGTACTGCGTAACCGTAGACTTCAGGAGCTGTTCCTCGGCATCGAGACTGCGGGCTTGAAAATAATCCATCGCCACATCCGCATGCATGCTCAGATTGACCGTAGCCAGGTCGGCTGCACTCGCTTGCGCCTGTTCTCGATAAGACTCCACGGTGCGTCGAACTTGTCCCCACACATCGGCTTGGTAAGAAAAGTCGAACGGCAGCACAAAGTCGTTGTAAGTGACGCCATCAAAGGTCGGACTCAGGGTCGGGCGGTTGTTGGACACCCGCGTGCGCGTCGCAGACGGTCCGGCCGTCACTGTCGGATAATAGGCAGCCCGGTTGTAACGTAAAACAGCTCGCGCCTGCTGAAACTGCGCGTCTGCTGCCTTCAGGTTCTGATTCGATACGTTGACCTGAAGTTCAAGCGAATCAAGCAGCGGATCTTGAAATATCGTCCACCACGTACCGCCAAGATTCTGGTCATTGGGCTGGGCGGGCTTCCAGTTCCCTACCTCTTTATAAGCGGGAGGAGCCTGCACCACAGGAGGGTGGTACTTCGGTCCAACCTCACATCCACTCAACTCCAGCGCCGCTATCGCGAGTAGAACTCCCCACCACCGTGCATGTCTCGGGTTCTCGGCCAAAGAAATCTTTCGGGAGCGTTTCACTTGATATCTCCCGGCAATGTTGCCTGAACGATTTCAACTGCCTGACCCGAGACGATGGAGTCTGGAGGGTTGATAACCACCTGATCGTCTGCTTTGAGGCCGGCGACAATCTCTATCTCATTACCGAAATCGTGGCCAGGAGTTACAGCAGAGAGCACGACTTTCCCGTCTTTCACGATACCAACACGTAAACCTTCCGATCGGAATATCAGAGTATTGACTGGAAGCAGGAAGGTGGAGGCCTGCGCCGGGACCGCCAAGTGGACCTCAGCGTACGAGCCCGTGAGCAACGTGCCCGCAGGATTGTCCACATCAATCTCAATCAGCAGGGTACGGGTTGTCATATTGATGGCGTCCGCTGTGCGCACCAGCTTTCCCTGAAACTTCCGTCCGGGAAACTCAGCCAGGCTCAGGTCTGCCGTCATGCCGGTTTTCACGCCCTGCGAGTATTCCTCAGGGACGTTTACATAAACACGCAGCGTTCCCGGTTGGGAGATGTGAAAGAGGTCCGTTTTCACACCGCCGCTGCTGCCCGAATTGATGAGGTCCCCAATATCAATGTTTCGTGCCGTGATCACTCCGGTGAATGGAGCGTAGATCTTCTCGAAAGACTGCAGAGCTTGGAGTTGTCTGACGTTTGCCTGATTAGCTTCAACCGTCGCCCTGTCCGCGTTGTAGGTGCCCACCGCGTTATCCACATCTTGCTGCGAAACCGCATTGTCCTGCAGTAGTCCTTGGTAGCGGTTCCTGGTGGTCTCGGCAAGTGCGAGGTTCGCCTTTGCGGTATTGAGGTTGCTGATCGATTGCTGCAGTTGTTGGTCGACTTCAGGAGTTTCGATCACAGCAAGCAGTTGCCCCTGAGTCACTCGTGCCCCTATGTCCACATACCACTTCTTCAAATATCCGTTTGTGCGGGAATAAATCGGTGAAGCGATGAATGGTTGCACATTTCCGGGAAGGACAATCTCCTGAGCGGGCGCGGTTCGTTTCGGCGGTACGACCGACACCGCCTGTCGAGCCACTTGAGCCGTCTCCGAGCTTAGCGCCGTACGGGCCCTGACACGGGACCAGACGCCCCATCCAAATACGGTCGCAACCGCGATCAACCCAATTCCCAAGACAAGCCATGGTTTGCGCGGACGCTTCCGAACTTCCACCTCATCCAATGGAAGTGCTTGCTCGCCGATCCGTCTTGCATCTTCGCTTCGAGGCAACATGATGACTCCCATTCTTTAGTGCTTACTGCGCATGTTTCGATTGAGCCGGATGCAGACGCGAACCTTGCAGCACGCTGAAAAATGCCGGGACAAAAAACAACGTCGAAACCGTCGCGAAGAGCAGCCCACCAATGACCGCCCGTCCCAGGGGAGCATTTTGTTCGCCGCCGTCTCCCAGCCCGAGAGCCATTGGAATCATTCCGATGATCATGGCCAGAGCCGTCATCAGCACGGGGCGAAAACGCGTGAAGCCTGCTTCCATCGCTGCGCTGACGGAATCACTTCCTTCCATCATTTTTTCCGTGGCAAAACTTACGACCAGGATGCTGTTTGAGGTCGCCACGCCCATGCACATAATGGCTCCCATGAGTGCGGGTACGCTCAGAGTTGTGTGCGTTATAAACAAGAACCAGGCAATTCCGGCGAGCGCCGCGGGCAGCGCGGAAATCATGATGAAAGGATCCAGCCAGGACTGAAAGTTGACTACGATCAGCAGGTATACGAGCACGATCGAGAACGCCAGTCCGCTGAGAAGGCCGACATAGGAAGCGCGCATCGTCTGAACCTGCCCACGGACAATAACTTGAGAACCGCGCGGTACTTGCTGGCGTGTGGCGTCAATGATCTTGTTGATGTCGCTGGCCACTCCCCCGAGATCCCGTCCCTCGACAGCACCATAGATGTCAATCACCGGCGCAACATTGTAATGAGAGACCACCGCCATTCCCGCTCCCCTTCGCATGGATACCAGACTGGCCATGAGCGACGGAGAGGCGGTCGAGTTGGTACCTGTGATCGGAATGTTCTCTATCTCTTGCAATGTGTCCGCGCGATATTGCGGCGTCTGGGTCGCAATTTGGTAACTAACACGATTTTTGGGATCTACCCAAAACGTAGGTGAAGTCTGGAAGCTCCCACTCAAGGACACCAGGAGATTTTGCGCTATGTCGTAGGCATTGAAACCAAGTTGTTCGGCCTTCGTACGTTCGACGCGGAAGCGCAGGTACGGCTCATCGAACGGTTGCTGGATCCGCAGATCTGCCGTTCCTGTAACATCTCTCATCTTCGCGAGCACTGCATTCGCATAGAGCCGGTTCCCTTCCAGGTTATTTCCCACGATTTGGACGTCGATAGGAGATGGCAATCCAAAATTCAGAATCTGCCCGACCATGTCGGCGGGGAGGAAAGCGAATGAAACGCCCGGGAACTCTCTCGGGAGTGTCAGACGAAGCTGATGAATATAGTCGGCCGTGGGATGGTGTTTGGCAGAAAGGGTCACCATAACATCGGCATCCGATGTCCCAACTGGGGCCGAATTACTGTAAGAGAGATTGATGCCGCTGTAGGGCAGACCTATATTGTCGATGACATTCTGGAATTCACTTGCCGGTATCTTCCGTCGAATCGACTGTTCGACCAGATCGCAGAGGTTGGCCGTTTCTTCAATCCGCATTCCGGTTGGAGCACGAAGATGAAGCTTGAAAGTGCCGCTGTCAACGTTGGGGAAGAAGTCCCGGCCTAGCCAGGGAATCAGAATTGCCAGAGAGCCGAGACTACACGCGAAGAACGCAATGAGGAAGACGCGCCGGTGATGGAGACATAGGTCCAGCAGTCTGCGATAGCCGCCATGAAATCTCTCGAACGCCTCCTCAAACCGCTTCTGAAGCCGCACCAGCGGATTACGGACGGCGGCATCCCGCGCCTCCACTTTTTCTCCCCGCAACAAGTACTTGGCCATCGTCGGAACGATGGTTCGCGAGAGAAAATACGAGGCCAACATAGCGAAAACAACTGCTTCGGCGAGCGGCACAAAGAGGTACCGCGCCACGCCGGACAGCAGGAACATCGGAGCAAACACAATGCAGATCGAAAGCGTGGCCACGAAGGCGGGTGTCGCGATTTGCGCAGCACTCTCAAGAACGACTTCGTCCATGTCCTTCTCTGGCTCTGCCTCCCGGTTGCGATTGATATTCTCTACTTCCACTGTGGCGTCATCCACTAGAATGCCGACCGCCAATGCGAGGCCACCGAGCGTCATGATATTGATCGTCTCTCCTATCGCACTGAGCACAAGGATGGACGTCAGAATAGCCAACGGGATCGAGGTCGCAATGATCAGGGTGCTACGCCAGCTGCCTAGAAACGTGAGAATCATGAAAGCGGTCAGACACGCGGCAATCAGCGTCTCCCTCACCACACCGCTGATCGCACCACGAACAAAAATTGACTGATCACCTAGCGGTGCTATCTGTAGCTGCGGTGGAACCGTTGTCTTAATTTGAGGCAGAAGCGCCTTGATGCCCGCGATCACGTTCAGCGTCGACGCATTCCCCGCCTTTTGGATCGTCAGTAATACCGAGCGCTGTCCGTTCACGCGAACGATATTGGTCTGTGGGGGAAAGCCATCGCGCACCCATGCCACATCTTTGATGTAGATCGTAGTGCTCCCGATCGTCTTGATCGGGATTCGATTCAGGTCCGCTATCGTCTGCGGTGCGGCGTTGGGAATGGAAACATCGTATTCCCTGGAACCAATTTTGGACGTTCCTGTCGGCAGGATCAGATTCTGTACGCTGATCGCATTGACTACATCCAGCGCGGACAGCCCCTTCGACTGCAACGCTGTCGTATTCAGATCCACCTGCACCTGGCGTTGTTTTCCGCCGTAGGGATAGGGAACAGACGCGCCGGGCACTGTGATGAGTTGCGTCCGAATGAAATTCAGGCCATAGTCGTTTAGTTCTTGCTCTGAGAGATTTTGCCCCGAGAGGGCCAACTGGAGGACAGGCACACTCGATGCACTATAGGCAAGAATGAGCGGCGGCGTCGTTCCGGCAGGCAACTGCCTGAGCTGAGTCTGAGAAATCGCCGTAATCTGTGCAATACCCTGTTGAATGTTCGCGGTAGGCTGCAGGAACACTTTAACAACAGCAATTCCATACAACGACTGCGATTCGATGTGTTCGATGTTATCAACGGTGGTGGTAAGCGCTCGCTCTGTGACGCTGACGACGCGGTCGCTCATGTCTTCAGGAACGAGACCGTTATAGTTCCAGATGATGCTAACAACCGGAATGTCGATGTTCGGGAAAATATCCGTCGGGGTGCGAACGATTGCCAGCATCCCCATAATGAGGATAAGTATGGCCATCACCACAAAGGTGTACGGCCGCCGCAATGCAAGTCGAACGATCCACATAGAATTTCGTTCCTTTAGTCAGTTACCTACAAATGGCTGTCAGTTCGCCCTCCGTGATCTCGTTTACCCTCAGGTCCGCAGCTTGCAACTGCGCTGTAACGGCGCCTGGCCAATGCCTGCTTAAAATCTTGTGGCGCGGGAAACAGTGCTCCATCGCGATATCGTGTCGTGTTGTGCCCGAGAGGATCTGATTCTCGTTGCTTACTTCCTTGTCCCAACTGGCGAAGCAGTGCGGGTCGGGGTTGAACGAGGCTGTGCATCGAGAGCGTGGCCTATCAGCCGCCTGAGCCTCGCGCGCGCCCGTGATACATGGGCCTTCACTGTTACATCTGCCACTCCCAGAATCTGTGCTGCTTCGCTTGTAGTCAGCCCATCCAAGTCACGCAGTCGGAAAGCATACCCCGACGCGGGCGGAATCTCATCTATGAAACGCATGAGATGCCCATACAGTTCCGACTTTATACACTCATCTTCAGGACTTGGTCTGCGGTCCGCCAACCGTTCTGATACGCAATATCCTGGCTCTTCCCCAAATTGCTCATCCAGCGATATGTGGATCTGACGTGACCGTCTTCGCAATTGCGTCAGGGCGGAATTGATGACAATCGTGGTCAACCAGGTCGACATTTTCGACTGCCCCTTGAATTGGTCCAAATGGCGACAAGCGGACAGGAGTGCATCCTGAACCGCATCTTCCGCGTCGGCTGCGTTGCCCAGGTATCGATAAGCCCTTCTGTAAAACGACGGCAAGCTCTGCGTGAGAACGTCCTGCATATCCTGAGTTTCTTTTTCCAAGATGCAGACATCGAGGCGCTGCTCGCTTCCGAGGTTTGACTCTGTCGTTTGCATGTTGTCTGTGCCTCCCGGTGCGACTGCGAGATGCACGTCACTTGCCAAGTAACCGCCGGATGATTTAATTGCGTATTTTCAGCGGGATGAGTCAGCTGATGGGCTGAGGAGGGCCTCATCCAACTCCGGGCAAGTGTCGTGGAATTGACACAACGTCCGCATTTCGACGGGACGGTCTCTCCAAAAAGTGCTCCGTCCCTTCCAAATGAAGAATGCATGGGACACAAACCTCACTGCGGAGAGACATGACGGCCGACCGGCGATGGAAGCACGGCGAGTAAGTCGAGTAGAATTCAGGCCTGTCGAGGGTCAAATCTCTAGAGCAGCAAAGATAGGCGCATATAGCCGTCGTTCGAACCCGGCAAGAATTGGCGCTGGTGCTAGGGAGGCGGTTTAATTTGTTAATTGAAGCGCCACGACTGTTCCGCGTGGCAACCGGGATGGAGTCAAATGGCCGCAGTGAATTTGATTGGCTCGTACAACTACGCGCTCGTGGCGCTTTCGGTGTTGATCGCCATGTTTGCGTCGTACGCTGCTCTGGATCTCGCAGGTCGCGTAACGGCTGCGGGCGGTTGGACTCGCGCGGTTTGGCTGCTGGGCGGGGCCGGTGCGATGGGAACTGGCATTTGGTCCATGCACTACATTGGGATGCTGGCGTTCATCCTACCGATTCCCGTGGCCTACCATTGGACGACCGTTCTGCTGTCACTGTTTGCGGCCATTCTCGCGTCGGTCATTGCACTGTACGTGGTAAGCCGACAGAAAATGGGTGCATCCCGAGCGGTCGCCGGAAGTGTCCTGATGGGTGCGGGTATTGCGAGTATGCATTACATCGGCATGGCCGCCATGCGTTTACCGGCTATATGCCAGTTTAATTCCTTTCTCGTCGTCCTGTCCGTCGTATTCGCGGTTTCGATTTCTCTCGCCGCGTTAAGGATTACCTTTCATCTCCGAGATGAGAAAGCGGGGATCGGCCGGGAAAAGTTAGCCGGAGCAGTTGTGATGGGAGCTGCGATTCCCGTCATGCATTACACCGGCATGGCTGCTGCCAGTTTCACGCCCTCGGGCATGCCGGCGGACCTGACTCACGCCGTAAGCATCTCCGCACTCGGCACCGCCGGAATTGCCGTCGTCACCTTTATCGTCCTCGGGCTGGCTTTACTGACGTCCTGGGTGGATAGGCGATTCGCTGCCCAGACCTTGGAACTGCAGGAAGAGAAGTTGCAGCGAAGCGAAGCGTACTTGGCGGAAGCGCAAAGGCTCACGCACACAGGGAGTTGGGCCTGGCGGGTAGCGGGGAGAGACGCCTTGCACCTATCCGAGGAATGGTATCGCATTTATGGCTTCGATCCAGAAGATGGTCCCCCGGCTTTTGAAGAACGTCTGCAGCGAACTCATCCGGAGGATCGAGCCAAGTGGCTAGGGGCGATCGATCGAGCAATCGCTGAAAAGTCGAATTACGAAGTGGAATTCCGAATCCTTCTTCCAGACGGCTCTGTCAAACACATCCAGACCGTCGGCCATCCTGTTTTGAACGCATCCGGGGATTTGGCGCAATTCGTGGGCAGTTCGACCGACATTAGCCAGCGCAAGCTCGCCGAAGAAGCGCTTCGCCAGGCGCGAGCGGACCTCGCACACGTCAGCCGGGCGACCACAATGGGAGAGCTGACTGCCTCCCTGGCGCACGAAGTAAATCAACCGATTGCCGCTGCCGTCACGAACGCCAACACGTGTCTGCGCTGGCTGACGCGCGACCAGCCCGATCTGGAAGAGGCCCGCGAAGCTGCAGCAAGAATCGTCAAGAATGGGACACGCGCGGCGGAGATCATCAAGCGGATCCGCATGGTCTTCACCAAGGACACTCCAGAATGGGAGTTGGTTGACTTGAATGACGTCATACGAGAGATGATTGTCCTCCTGCGCAGTGAGGCAACGCGACACTCCATATCAATCCGGACGGAACTCACCGCGGATCTTCCCGCTGTCATGGGTGATCGCGTGCAGTTGCAGCAGGTCATGATGAACCTCATCATGAACAGCATCGATGCAATGAACGATGTGGCTGGGCCACGCGAGCTCGCCATCAAGTCGCAGCGAGCTGAAAACGAACAGCTTATGGTGTCCGTCTGCGATACCGGCGTAGGGCTGCCCGCCCAGCAGGTGGACCAGATATTCAATGCATTCTTTACTACGAAGCCTCGCGGCACCGGGATGGGACTTCGCATCAGCCGCTCCATCGTTGAGGAGCATGGCGGCCGTCTATGGGCTGCCGATAACTCTCCGCGGGGCGCGAGCTTTTTCTTTGCCTTGCCCACCTCAGTCGAGGGACACGAATGATGTCCGCAGGCGCTCCCACGGTGTTCGTCATCGATGACGATGCAGCTGTCCGAGCATCGATCAAAGGCCTGCTAAAGTCGGTGAACTTGCGGTCCGAAGCCTTCGGGACGGCGGAAGAGTTCGTGCATAGCAAGCGACCGGACGGCCCGGGTTGCCTTGTTCTCGACGTGAGACTTCCTGGAGTCAACGGTCTGGACTTTCAGCGAGAATTAGCTGACGCGGGCATCCGGATTCCCATCATCTTCATCACCGGTCATGGAGACATTCCGATGACGGTGAAGGCCATGAAGTCCGGCGCGGTGGAGTTCCTGACCAAGCCCTTCCCGGACCAGGACTTGCTGAATGCAATTCATCAGGCACTGGAGCGCGACCGGGTGGTGCGCCAACAGGAGAGTGATCTTGCCGAGTTGCGCAAGCGCTACAGGTCGCTGACGCGGCGCGAGCGCGAGGTCATGAGCCTGGTAGTTTCGGGCATGCTCAACAAACAAGTAGCTTCCCAGCTCGGAACCAGCGAAATCACCGTGAAGATCCATCGCGGGAACGTGATGCGGAAGATGCAGGCTGAATCACTGGCAGAATTGGTCAGAATGGCGACGAAGCTTTTAGCTTCTTAGTCGGCGAGTAATACCAGCTTTTGAAATCTGCAGCTGCCTCCCTGATCAAAGTGCCCTTGGAGTCCATATACCTAAGTATGATTGCGCTTTGTTGGTCCCGCTACTAATGTTTCTGCCATGGCTGTTCAAGGAAAGGCCAAGCTGGTTGCGATTGTCGACGATGATGATTCGGTGCGCGGCGCATTGCATGGCATGCTGAAAGCGGTTGGATTGCCTGCGCTCGCGTTTGGGTCAGCGGAAGAATTTCTTAAGTCCGGACAGCAGCACCACATAGCATGTCTGATCACCGATATACGCATGCCGGGAATCTCCGGCCTGGAATTGCAAGCCAAGCTAAACGCTGATAATTGCAGGATTCCGACCATCTTCATCACGGCACACGGCGACGCACAAATGCGGATGCAGGCATTGAGGGCGGGGGCAGTGGAGTTCCTGGCAAAACCGTTTGACGATGAAGCCCTGCTCGAGACTGTCCGAGCGGCTCTAGAGAGTTGAGCCCGATAGGTAGCATGCACCCGGCGCCAGGAGGTTCACCGTGGGAACTTTCGAAATTATAGAAAATAGCGGTCAAGTTTCTTATGCGCGTCGATTCGAGCAACTCATAGGCAATAGCCCTGCTCTGGAAGCGGTGCTCGAACACGTCGAACGCGTCGCGCCTACAGATTCCACCGTTCTTATCCAGGGCGAAACAGGCACCGGCAAGGAGCTGATCGCGCGCGCGATTCACAACATCAGCTCGCGGTGTGGACGCTCATTCGTAAAACTGAATTGCGCTGCCATTCCGTTGGATCTGTTGGAAAGCGAGCTTTTTGGCCACGAGAGAGGCGCCTTCACTGGAGCCGTAGCGCAAAGGATTGGTCGTTTCGAACTGGCTGACAAGGGCACTATCTTCCTCGACGAGGTCGGCGATATTCCGTTGACGCTGCAGCCGAAACTGCTGCGAGTACTGCAGGAACAGGAGTTCGAGCGCCTGGGCAGCACTCGGACTCGCCAGGTGGACGTACGGCTGGTGGCGGCAACTAACCGTGATCTGACGGCGATGATGAAGCGGGGCGAATTTCGCAGCGACCTCTACTACCGTCTGAATGTGTTTCCAATCCTGCTGCCACCATTGCGGGCGCGCTGCGAAGACATTCCTGTCCTGGTGACTCATTTTGCCGAGATTTTTGGCCGTCGGGCGGATAGGCAAATCGAACACATTCCTCCGGAAACGATGTCTGCGCTCAGCTCGTATCAGTGGCCGGGGAATATCCGCGAGCTGCAGAACTTGATCGAACGTGCTGTGATCCTCTCAAACAATGGGGTGCTTCCCAATCCTCTGCCGACGGCAGCGTCTCAGGGTGTCATCATCCCTCCCACTGTAACTACTCTAAGGGACTCCGAACGCGCTCTGATTTTGCACACGCTTGAAGCCGTTGGTTGGGTGATCGGCGGCCCGAAAGGCGCAGCTGCCAAACTCGGATTGAAGCGCACCACTCTAATCTGCAAGATGCAGAAGCTGGGGATCTTCCGGTCGTGTCTCCAAAGCAGCCAGGATGTGATTTGGCCCGCACCGCAGGAGCCGGCCTTGCTGCCGTCATAATAGTTAGCGCCACGTTCGCAATTGTATTGCTGAGAGAAAGCTTCGCGGGCTCATGTTCCCAAGTTCTGCCAATTCGTCTCAAGCTCTTCGCGTGGGTTCTGTCGCGATAAGGATGTTTGAACGATCAAAGGCCGATATGATCAGGCTGCCTATGCTGCCAAGGAGTAAAACTGCTGTGCGGGGGTTTGTCCCCTGCCGCCGTTCTTCATTTGTCCTTTCCTGATCATGTGCATGAGTTCGATGCCGGAGAGGAGGATGCGGGCGCAGCGAAAATCCTTGAAGCCGAGCATCGGTCTGGTTCGGCGTTTTATGGCAACGGTGGTCTTGCTCGACGATGTTGTTCAGGTACTTGACCTGGCGCACGACGATCCCCTTCCCTCGTCCGGCGTTCATGGCTTCGAGAGCCGCCACATTCGAGCCGCTCTTATCGATGGTTACTTTCTCTGGTGCGCCGTTACGCTTGACCGCCTGTTCGAAGAACCTTCGTGCCGCGACCTTGTCGCGATGCGCCCGCAGCAAGAAATCGACGGTGTCGCCTGCCTTATCGACAGCACGGTACAGATACTTCCACTCGCCCTTAACCTTGATGTAGGTCTCGTCCATCCGCCAGCTCCTCCGACCTTGCGCTTGGAGCGCCGGAACGCCTTCTCCAGGACTGGCAACAATTTGATCGCCCAGCGGTGCACGGTCGAGTGATCAACGGAAATCCCGCGCTCGGCCATCATCTCTTCCAAGTGCCGAAGACTCAACGGATACGCGCTATACCAGCGAACACAGCGCAGAATCACATCCAGAGGATAGTGCAAGCGCTTTAAGACCTTTGCCATCTCTGGATTCAACGTCTGTCTCATCGCTCCCCAACACCTCGCCGTCTGTGCAAAGAATAGCAAAGCGCTCTATTGCGACAGAACAGGCGAAAGTCTTTCGGCTTTATAACCGTGCCCGCTCCAGTTCAAGACTGAGTTCTTCGATCTGCTGCTCGGCAGTGGGTTTGCCGATGCGCCCATCCGCTAGCGGCACATTTCACCCCACAGTCTGGATCTCAAACCATCGATACCCCCAGCCGTGCGTATACTCCGACGGACGCACTCAAACGACCGGGTTGTTGTCGTGAGTGCCGTCAGCAGCATCAGTGCGATCTCCAGACACAACTGGGTCGCATGTCGCGCCGTTGGCAGGTAATGTGAAACAAAATCTCGCGCCTCGCGGAGGGTTGTCAGCAGCCCACAAGCGGCCCCCGTGCGATTCAACAATGGAGCGACTGATCCGCAGTCCCATGCCCGTGCCGCGCGCCTTGGTGGTAAAGAACGCATTAAAGATCTTGTCGGCCTGCTCCAGTGGAAGCCCCACGCCGGTATCACTGACCGATATCAACACCTGACCGTCCTCGCTGCGCTGTGATTCGATCATGAGTTCGTGGGTCCCATCCACATCCTTCATCGCATCGATGCTGTTCATCATCAGGTTCATGAGCACCTGCTGCAGTTGCACGCGATCTCCCATGACTCGAGGGATGTCTGCAGCCAGTTTCGTCCGAACGAAAATAGCGAATTGAGTTGCCTCGCTATGCAGGAGAAGTGTCATCTCTCGAACAATCTCGTTTGGATCGACCAACTCCCGTTGCAGCGTACCCTTCTTAAAAAGCAGGCGGACGCGGTTGACGATCTCGCCCGCACGCCTTCCGTCTTGTACGATTCTCGCCGCGGCCGCGCGCGCCTCCTCCAGATCGGGCTGCTCGCGGGACAGCCAGCGCAAGCACGTATTGGCGTCGGTGATGGCTGCCGCAATCGGTTGATTGACCTCATGCGCCAAAGAGGCACTCAGCTCTCCCATGCTGCTCACCCGGTTGGCGTGTGCGAGATCCGCCTGCGCCTGCCGCAGCGCCTCCTCCGCTTGCTCCCGCTCGGCGCGCGCTTCCCCCCGAAGTTCAATAATCCGTAGCGCTGTGGCCCAGCCAAAGAAGGCGGCGGTGAACAGGGTAACGAATCCTGTGACGATTGCTGCCAAGATGATGCGACGTTCTACGATCTCAATATTTAATGCGGCTTGCGTGCGCTGTTCTTCGACGTCGCGGGCTACGTCTCTGACGAGCTGCGAGCTAAGGTATTCAAGCCGCTGAACTTGATCGTCGGTTCGACTGCGTACGTCCGCCCACTCTCCCGAAGTCGCTAACGCACTGATCGCATCCAAATGAGACAGTAGGGTGTTCTCGATTGTTTCGATCGTTGGAAGCACTGTTTCGTCTACCTTGACCGCGGAAGGCAAATGACGGAACGCTGCCTCAGTGCGTTGAGTCTCATCGAGTACAGCGCTCCTGAGTGCTTCCGATACTGCGATGAATTGATCCTGGTCCTCGGATCGCGCCGCATGGCTTAGCCTTTCGTAAAACGAGAAAAGCTCTCCATGGACGCGCAAGACCTCGATCAGTTCTCCGTCGACTCCCTTCAGGAGTTCAACTTGCGAACGAACCTCGCGCAACTGCCAAAGCAGAACGCCATCGCAAGCGACCATTATTCCAATCAGAAGGGCAAAGCAGAGCGCAAGGTGACGACCGATTTTGAATCGATAAAGAACGGGGCTAATGCTCGCCTGCCTCATCCAGCCACTCCAGAAGTGTTAGCGAACGGGTCAAACAGCACTCTACTTCAAGGAATCGTGCGCTGACGCAGTCGTTGAAGCGGCAGCCGGCCGCGCGCCGGAGACCCTGCCTAAGCTCTTCTGCGTCGGAACGCGGTTCCGGCTCGGCGGTCCTGTTTTGAAACCGGTGATCCGCACCAATTCCCGTTCCAGCGATGCCGCAGCCTCTGGCGCCCTGCTTTGTCCCAGCAACACAGAGTGCACTGCCTGAATATAAGCTCGCGAAACTTCTTCGTATTTTTCTCCTGCAACTGTAGAGGGTCGAGCGACTACGCCGCTCACCTGCTGTTTCCCGGTTTCGGCCGAACTTCGTTTTGCTCGCAGGATCGCGGTCGGATCATACAACTCCGGCCAGTTCCGTGACTCGTAGTCCGCGCGCGCCTCTTCGATCTCGATCTCTCGATGGATCAAAAATCGGATCAGGTGCAGCGCCTCAGCACTGTGCCTTGACGATCGCGAAAGCCCGAGTCCAAAACCGCCCAACGTCGCTGCTTGCGCATTCTTTCCCGCGGGAATGCTCGTGATTGCGATCGTGTCTCGAACCGACGGAATATCGCGGACGCTGAGAAGATAAGTCCGCGCCCACCCACGATAAAAAGCGGACGTTCCCCTGTGGTAAAAGTCGTTGATGGCATCCCATTCCTGGAGAGAGGTCACGAACGGGGGCGAGATCCAGCCTATCCAATGGGCTGCGCGTTGCCAACTGCGGATCGCATCAGGATTATTCACGCTAATGTTGCCGTCGGCTTCGATGATACGCCCCCCACCTTCAGAGACCTGCCATTCCAGGGCGTTACAGGTCAAGCCTTCGCCGGCCGCACCTGGCCATAGAAATCCCCAAAAATCTTTTTGGCCTCTGGCGCGCTCGCCCTTCTGGATCCTGGCGGCCATTTGCTCGAGTTCGTCCCACGTACGGGGCGGCGTCGCGTACCCATACCGTCGGAGCAAATCCCTTCGGTAAAATAGGACTCCGATATCGGAATGGTAAGGCGCGGCGACCAGTTTCCCCTTGACCGTGTAACTGGCGGCGACATCGGCGTTGATCGAAGAGAGTTCCGTCGCCAAATACGGCTTCAGGTCCATCAATTCTTCGCTCAAAACTCCGGGCCAGATCACATCGACACCCGACACGTCCGGAGTGGAGCTTCCCTGTCGGAGTAGCTTCCGGACCAGGTCTAACTGGTCTAACGTGGTCTCCGGGGTCGGCAGATGCTTGACACCAATTCCCGTCTCCTGCGTGAAATCCTTCAATCTGTCGTCTGCGACGACAGTATGTTCGGTCAGGTCGTGCGACCACTCTGGGTCGACGAACGTGACCGTCACGGATTCCTTAGATAGTGGATGCTCTCCATGAAGAATCAAAGAGAAGAGGAGAATGCACACGATCCTGGCAGTCTTCGTCGAACGCGGCCATGAGACTTTACAAATACCGATCGTGAGGCCCATTCGACAACCCCCAAAAGGTTTCTGATTATATCGCAGGCACCTCCTTGGTGCATCGGTGTACTCTCTGCCCGGCGCTGGCAGCAGCCGATGAGCACCGCTAGGATCGCCCGATTCCGTTGTGCTCGAAGATCCACTCCGGCAGAGACACCGAGAGGGAGTCTTCCTTGCTCGGCAGACAGCCCGTTGCCCACTCATATGCCGAGACGCTTGGCGACTTCACCCGGCGTATGCCCGCGGCCATGTCAGGGCTCAGAAGACCACAATCCGCGGCTTCATACGCCAATCGCCGTACCGCTGCGAGTCTCAGGTTGACGGGCCGATTAGTACTGATAAGCAGATTAATACTGATATGTCGGCCAGTGTTTACAAATCCAGTCCACCTGATTTCATAACAGTGTTTGCTCTGTCGAGGCGCGATTAGACTCTGTTGCATCGACGACCGAAGGTTCGGGAGAAGGAGCCGAACATGATCATTGTAGGAGTGGATTATCATCCAAGCGTTCAGCAGGTAGCGTTTTTAGATACGGAGACGGGCGAGACCGGCGAACGGCGACTGAGCCACAGCGATGGAGAGGCAGAGCGTTTCTATCGCGATCTACAGCGAAGACAGGTCAAGGTGCGTGTTGGGATAGAGGCCACCGGACATGCACGTTGGTTTGAGCGATTGCTGGCAGAGTTGAAGTTCGAGCTGTGGATTGGGGATCAGGCCAGGATCAAGGCAGCACGGGTACGCAAGCAAAAGACCGACCGGCAGGATGCTCAGTTATTGCTTAGGCTACTGATAGAGGGTCGCTTTCCCCGGATCTGGGTCCCGAGTCCGGAGAACCGTGATCTACGCCAGCTAATCTGGCATCGGCATCGCCTGGTGCAGATGCGCACGCGGGCCATGAACCAAATCCAGGCTGCAGCGATGAACGAGGGAGTACGGCGCAAAAAGACACTGTGGAGCAAGACCGGACGAAGGCAACTGGAGGCACTCCCGCTTGCTCCGTGGTCCACACGGCGCCGACAGGACCTGCTGGAGTTGGTGGATCGATTGAACACAACTATCGACGAGCTTACCGCAGCAGCCGAGGAGGAGGCACGCAAACGGCCCGAGGTACTACGGCTGATGACGCATCCCGGCGTGGGGCCCATCACCGCACTGGCCTTTGTGTTGGTGCTTGGATCTCCGGATCGCTTCGGTTGCGGCCATCAGATAGGTAGCTATCTGGGCCTCATTCCCTGTGAGGACTCAAGCGCCGATCGTCAACGACTGGGGCACATCACCAAACAAGGAAGTTCTCTGTTGCGCTTTCTACTGGTGGAGGCAGCCCAGGCTGCTGTCCGCTGGGACCCCGACTGGCGACGTCGCTTCGTTCATCTGGCCATGCGTCGCGACCGTCGCATCGCTGAGGTTGCCATGGCACGCAAACTGGCCGTCAGCCTCTACTGGATGTGGCGTAAGGGATTCGATTACCCACAGACTTTGCAGTTCGGTTCGCACGCGGGAGAGCCTGGATACGTCCATGGTGTGAAGTAAATCACCGCCCACTTGATTGGGCATCCCGCTCCCTATCCAGGGAGTTCGAAGTAGTAATCATGGTCGAACGTGCGATCGGAGAGATGGTTGGGTCGGGCCGAGTTCCGCCCGAAAGATTACATGCGAACCTTTGTCGGCGATGATGAGTTTGTTCAACCAAAGCGTAACGAAACAGCTCCTCGGAGTGAGTGCCGTTTACGTTCAAAAATGCATTGACACAGCCGAGATTGTTAGAGATGGACGTAAAACCGGCTTTTCTCCAACATCGCACACCGATTGACAAGTGGACGAATGCCGACTATTTGGCAACTAGCCTTGATCTCATTTGTCGATGAGTCCTATGAGAGGGGATGTCAAGGAAACATTTTTCCTCCGTCCTCTTCGAGCGGAGATGGGTGTGGCGATTTGCATCCAGCCCGATCTCAGATCTGGAGAGGCTTTGTGTTCGCGACGTGCTTCTGACAGACCAGGGCACTCGACGTTTTCTGCTCGACGGTTTCATGACTCGATGGTTCGACGCCTTCGGTGCGAAGCTACGCAAGCCAACCGGGGTGGCTCTAATACGCCAACCATGGTCCTATTTGAGACTCGAGGCCTATAGCTTTTTTCGGTTATGCGAGGGGGTATAGAGTGCATTTGGAGACTCGGTGCTGACAGCACGTGGAGTGGTCTAGCTCATCGATTGATACTCTCCCTCGACCCGGAGCGTCGCAAGAACCGATTGGCTAACCATCAGGTAAGACAACCTAGTCAATTGCCTGGGTTCCGTAGACGCTCAAGCTGCTTGCGATTTCAGATGTTCGGCGTCGAAACTCCCTCCTTTTTTCCAAAGTGTTAACGTGATGGCCGCGATCTTGCGTGCCAGCGTTAGGCGAGCCATATCCGGCTTCATCCCTTTGGCCAGCAATCCGACGTAAAAGTCCTGCAGCGGTCCCGCACAACGACTGGCGTTCAGGGCTGTACTTTTGAAAATCTCCTTCATCGCGTGGTTGTGATTCTGATTCAGGCCACGGATCTGTTGTGGCTTTTTGGAACGTTGTAGTTGTCCGTCCACATAACGATGTTGCGCGCTGTCGTGCGTCACCACCGCCAGGGGCTCTGTTGCATTAACGGTCGTGTCGTAGTCTGGAGTCGTTCGCCGAGGAGCCTTGTTCATGTTCAAGCGCCGTCGTTTCGCTGTGGATATCATCCTGGTGTGCGTTCGCTGGTACTGCAAGTATGGGATAAGCTACCGGGATCTGGCGGAGATGATGCAGGAACGCGGCGTAGACGTGGATCTGTCCACGATCATGCGCTGGGTTCATCGCTACGCGCCTGAGCTTGAGAAGCGGGTTCGTTGGTACCAGGGGTACCGTGCGACCTCGTGGCGAGTGGACGAGACCTATGTGAAGGTCGGTGGCCACTGGAAGTACCTGTTCCGGGCCGTCGACAAGCATGGCCGGTTGATCGACTTCATGTTGATGGATCGGCGAAACACCCGTGCGGCCCATCGTTTCCTGGGAAAAGCGCTGACGACAATGCGCCACTGGCCGCCGTCCTCAATCACCACGGACCAACTCGGCTCTTATCCAAAAGCCATTAGCCGGCTGCAACGAGAAGGCAAGCTATCAAGCGATGCCAAGCATCGCACGTGCAAGTATCTGAACAACATCATTGAAGCCGACCACGGCGCACTGAAGCGAGTCATTCGCCCCACGCGAGGCTTTCAGACAATGAAGACGGCCGCCGCTACGATGAAGGGGTTCGAGGTGATGCGGATGATCCGCCGAGGACATTGCCTCACGTGCAAGCCGCATGTTAAAGACGAGGTGCGCTTCGTAAACAAGCTGTTCGACATCTTCGATATCGCTGCCTGATGTAAACCGCGCAAAGGACGAACTCAACCAACAGAGTTAATGCAACAGAGCCCAACTACGGGCGGCAGCCCTTACCGCAGTCAACAGTTCCGGCGCTTCTTGGATGGATTTTCTACCAGTCGACGCGGCCTGTGAAATTCTTCTCGAGCAGTTCAAGGACGAGCGGTTGTTTACAGATTTACACGACCTTGTCCTGAAAAATCGTTTTGCAACGGGCCCGATGCTGGCTCTTTGTCTGGGATGGCCCCAAAGCACCCTAATTCAAGACGTTCTGCTCGATCTTAATTCCATTGACCAGCTCGTCGCAACCCGACTCGAGATCGACGAGGGCGGCGACAATCAATCACAAATCCGCGACGAACAGTCGAACGTTGCCGAACATGAGAGTTTGCGAGGAGGCTTTTTGACTGAAAATGTAATAGGGGATCTGGACAACCTGAACGAGACCACTCGGTTTGACGACTGGCTTTCCGATTTCGACGATAATCCCGAGGTCGGTGGGGACTGCAACGAATCACAACCGTGTCGTGGCGATGAGTACTTCGACGACGGCTATGACGACCTGGAGCCAAGTCCCCCACCCTCACGGATTCGTGTGCACCTGCAACTGTGGTGGTATCCAGTCAAAGGCGTCGTTCGCCGTTATTTGCGCTCTCGTTTTTCGTGGTTTCAACGCGGGCAGGTCAACATCGTCCAGCAAGCCGACTCTGACATCCCTTTCTAGAACTCAGTTTGGGCAGCCTACATCGTCGGCTGCCCAAACGCGGAGCTGGGGTTCTGGTATAGAGATGTGACACACGATCGGCTCATAGGTCTTCGGATTGCGACTCAGCTCCGGCACATTCTTACCTGACGGACGCTACTTCGCAGTAGTCGTTGGTGACCGGTGGTCCTGAGCAGGCATGGCGATACGATTTACAGACCGGCGAATTGTGAGCAATCACGGAGAGACCTACAGTTTCCGTTTTAAGCTGGAATGCTCTGAACACCATATTGGGATTGGACTGACGTGTCGGCCGGCAGTCTATTTCCAATCGTAACCCGGAGGCAATGCGTACTCGGTTCCACGAACGCCAACAGAACTCGGAGGCCCAAACTGACACAACTTTCTCGCCTCATCAGCAGTTAAAGGGACCTGACTATGTTCCCCACGCTGCCATAAGATTAACAACTCACGAGTCGCTTGAGATCGTCGTTCTATGCCCCACGCTGACTTCTCAGAGAGAAAGTTCTTTGCTTTCTCCGTTGCAGTTGTCTGGAGATCCCGAGCAGAAAAGTAGTTTTTTGCACGATGGCGCGACTGAACAGACTTTGTCCTCTTGTTATCGGTTAGTTTCCCCCAGATCAGCTGCGCTTTAACGGAAGGAGAGCACTCTAATCCACTCAGCAGTTCTGCAATGCGCAAATCTATCAGTGCTAGAACCTCGTACGTCTGATACATCTCGAGGTCTTCCTTCCATTTGGAAGGCGTATGTCGATGCTGGAACGCAGCAACTACTTTTCCGAGATCGTCAATCGGAATGTCGTTCGCGATTTTAAGGTAGGTGTACTCGTGGCCCGGACATCTCTCTTGCTCATATAAGTACTGAATATCGGGCATCTCTCCTATATGCCTTTGATACGCATATCGAAAAAACCAGCTCAAGTCGCCAATCTCCTCCAGGTGCAATCCATGGCCCTCTATGCTAGACGGGGTCACCAAGGGATTCTCCATTAACATCTTGAATCCGCGCATCAAATACACTTTCCCATCTTCTGAGGGCAAATCACCAGACCTGTTCACACGCTTGAACCAAGGAAATTCTGGATACCAATCAGGATTGT
This sequence comes from Tunturibacter gelidoferens, assembly GCF_040358255.1. Classification (NCBI taxonomy): domain Bacteria; kingdom Pseudomonadati; phylum Acidobacteriota; class Terriglobia; order Terriglobales; family Acidobacteriaceae; genus Tunturiibacter; species Tunturiibacter gelidiferens. The sequence continues at coordinate 2,873,547 of NZ_CP132938.1, read as the reverse complement.
CCTTCCACCAATCAACACAGAGCTCCCAGTAATACACCCACCATCTACGAACTTCAGCCTGGACATACCACGCCAATGGGCTGTAGTTGATTCTGGCGATTTGCTGCTTATGCTTCGTTAGCCAAGCGAAGGTCTCCGCCGAATCGAGATTTGTGCAGAACGCATTCCTTCCCGGGCGCCCTGGGGCAGGTTTGACGAAAAATGATTTCCTGAGTGGAAGTGGCATGTTCTCACCTTCACGCATGCTCTTGAAATCTCTTCAGCACACGAAGATGTTTCGAAAATCAATGTCTACACGAACGTATGCGGGCTGGACCTTACCACAAGGCTTCTGTGGCTAAAACAATTACCGAAATTCCGGCCGTTCCGATTCGGTAATTTTGGTGGACCATTCTTGTGCTGGAATGAAGTTAACTAGAAGCGGCACACTACGCAAGTCGCAGGAGACTGAGGTGAGCGAACCATCCAACATTTTCACGGACAGCTATCTCGTCCAATCCGAATATCTCCGGTTCACTACCAAGCTCAATGAGATTCTCCATGACATCCTTAAACATGGTTATGGGGAGGCGATGATCCGCATTTCAATCACAAAAGAGAACAAACGCACGATCGTGATCGAGGCCGGAAAAAGCTACCAATACACTGTTCATCTGTCTGAAATGCAAAATTAGCTCTCGAATCCGGACTCCTGAGATTGGAGCCATCACCGCAGATCTACCGCCGCATGACCCGTCTGACTCGGGCGTAGGCGTTCCGGGCACACCGCCTAAGGAACGGAATACGTATGGATCCGCGGGACGAGTTACTCGCTGACACTCAGCGCAAATTTGCAGAATTCGCGGATCGCCTGACGTTGGAGGAGGCCCGGGAATGCCAGGCAAATATCGCCGGATTACTCCGGCTACTGATCGAGTGGCAGAGCAGGGCTGAAGATCAGACGCACTCGCCCAATTCAGACACAACAGACGACGACGATTCCACGCTGCCCTCACACTCACAAAGAAAGGGATCCCATACCTTCGCTCGCGTCCGCTAGCCGGATGCGTGGATAGGCGGAGGCTACACGTTTATCAACCGAAAAATAGTAGGCCGGACACCACAGCTACGTTTGGATCCAGAAGCGCAAGTTCACGTTCATTGACCGGAAAACACAGCAAAGTGGCCGTATTCCGGACCCTGTGCTTTCTGAAAAGACGAGAATCATGGAGTTAGTCAATTTATGCCAAGAAAGACATTAAAGAAGATCCAGCATTCCGAATCCGCAAGCAGCGACCAAGCTGTAACTTACATCCGCGTTTCGTCGAAACCCCAGGAGGAGGATGGTTTTTCGCTTCCTGCACAGCGCAAATTACTCATCGACTATGAGCATTCTATTGCGCTGAGAATTGTAAAGGAATTCGTTGACATCGAAACTGCCAAGACAAGCGGAAGAAGCGCCTTTGGCCAGATGGTCAAGTTCTTGCAAAAGAATCCTTCAGTAAAACACATCCTCGTAGAGAAAACTGACCGTCTATATCGCAACTTTAAAGACTATGTATTGATTGACGAATTAGGATGCACCCTACACCTCGTAAAAGATGGTCAGGTTCTTTCTCCCGACTCCAGGTCTTCAGAAAAGTTCATTCATGGCATCAAGGTTGTCGTGGCGAAGAACTATATCGATAACCTGAGCGAAGAGGTACGTAAAGGAATGACGGAAAAAGCCGAACAGGGCATTTGGCCTTCGTATGCGCCACTTGGCTACCTTAACACTAAGCTACCCTCCGGCAAAAATGGCATCGCGCAGGACGAGATCAGAGCCAAGCTTGTACGTCGGCTTTTCGAGATGTATGCAACCGGGAATTTCTCGTTGAAGCAACTAGCCCAGTGGGCTGCATCTGCAAGGCTTACTTTTCGCAAGAGTGGCCGTCCCGTAAACAAGGCCACAATTCAAGGTATCCTGCATAACCTGATCTACACAGGTGATTTTGAGTTCAAGGACAAGGTGTACAAGGGTATCCATGAACGTATCATCTCCCGCGAACTCTGGAACGAGGTACAGTCAGTTCTAGACCGTAAGTATTCGAATTGCTACCGAGTGATTAAGCATGATCTTCCGTTTTCGGGTTTGATCCGCTGCGGTCATTGTGGCTGTGCCGTTATCGGCGAAATTAAAAAGGGAAAATATATCTACTACCATTGCACTGGCCAGCGTGGAAAATGCCCCGAGAAGTATGCGCGCCAAGAGATGATTGAGGCTCAGTTCTGCGATGCGGTTCGTAGAATTGTCTTACCAGAACCATTCGTAGGATGGGCAAGTGATGTCTTTCGTGTAGCGAACGCAGATGATGCCTGCCTTCGCGGGGAGGCGATCAGTCGTCTCACCGCAGAAAGGGCGAAGATTATAACACGCCTAGATGCGATGTATATCGATAAACTTGAAGGCCGAATAACCAGAGAAATATATGATCGTCTTGCTGGGCAATGGAAGCCAGAACTGGACCAGCTTGAACGGGCAATCGAACACCACCAAGCAGGCAGCAATAAAAGCTACTTGTCGGAAGGAATGCAGCTGTTGGAACTTGTTAAGATACTGCCAGAATTATTCGAACAGCAGCCGCCACGCGAAAAACGCGAACTTCTCAAATTTGTCATATCGAACTCGGCCTGGAAAGAAGGTACGCTAACTGTGACTTACCGCCAACCGTTTGATTTATTTACCACTTGGAGGGCAACAATGAACAAAGAACCAGCGCCGAAAGGGATGAAAAACGGCCAAAATGAAATATGGCTCCTGAGGTAGGACTCGAACCTACAACCCTTCGGTTAACAGCCGAATGCTCTGCCATTGAGCTACTCAGGAACGTCTTTGGACCGCGGAGGACTCACGCGCGCTCTCTCAGTTATAACAAATCAGGTTAGAGGGGTCAAAGGCCACCTGGGAGCCAGCGTCAACACAGTGGCATTACGATGCACGCGAAATGTTTTTGAAAGGGCTGCTGCCTACGCCCACGCGTCCTCAGACTACTACGCGATGAGATCTCAGCCACTCATGACAGCCGGGTGCTGGCTGCTCTCCGTTGTCAGGGGTAGAGAAGGACTGCGATATTGTAGGCCGTGAAGGGGCTGTTTCGTGTTACGGAACAGGCTCCGACGACGGCCTGATGATATTTGCCGGATGCCAGTTTGCTTTTGAGCTGACTGGGGATCTGATTTAGACTTCCAGCGGTGTAACGCATGATGTACCAAGGTTGGCGGGAACCCGCGTAGCCAGTGGACATTGTGCAGGTCTGACGAGCTTCTTCGGTGGTTTCTGTAACGTGCATTCCCGACTGTGCGATTACGCTGGCAACGGTGCGCTCCTGCTGGTTGAGCGAAAGAGTTTGAACGGTGCTGGCGAAATCTTCTACTGCGTAGAGTTGATGATCTCGAGTGACGATGGCGATTCCGATTGAATCTACGTTGGGATCAAGCAGATTGGCTCGGTGGCCGGGCGAGTGCATCCAGAGATTGTGGATGATGACAGAGGTGGGGGCTTCGGCTACGTTTTCTGTAATGAGGCTGAAGTGTGCGCCAGCATTGGCTCCGCGAGCAGCGAGTGCGGGCTCGCCATCGAATTGGTGGGAGATTTCGGCGTGCGCGGCCATCTCGCGGGCGTGGATGGCGGAGGCTTCGGCCAGGACCGGGTCGAAGCGGAGTGGCTGAAGTCCTTGATTGACGCGGTCTTCGTTTGCGGCGGCGAGGAGATACTGCTCGGCTACGGTGAGATTGCCTGAGGATTCGAAGCTTTGGGCAGTAAGGGCGCGCGACGATAAAAGCAGCAACGCGGCCAACGAGAAGTAGCACAGGCGAGATTTCTGCAATGAAATCAGAGACTTGGCGCGCGCTACGAAGAGGGCCGGCATGAGGCTCATTCTAGGTTTGGGGTGCCGGGGTGGGTAATACAACTTTATGGTTAGCATGAGGTCCCCTGCCCTGCCTATCGGTTGGGACGCTGCGAAGGTGAGGAAACGATGCCTGCAGTTGCAAACTTTAGTACTAGAAAATTCGCAGAGGTAAAACCTCACTTTTGCAGGGGGTTTTGTAGATTTTGACTGTTTTGTGGTGGTGAAATCGTGGTGAAGTTGTGGTGGACTGCGTGGTGAACGTGGTGTTCTGGACGGGGTCTTTTATGGAGATAGAAAACACGCCATGTTTTTCAAGTTTATTTTCGACCTGTTGACCGGGGGATCTCTTTTTGGAACTCGCATCAGGGTAGTCATGGGACAGGGATTGGTTTTTGCCCGGAGAGCGGGATTTCTTTGTTGCTCAAGCTGCCGAACAGAGGGAAAAGCATTCCTCGCGTTCGACTCCGCTCAGTGTGCAGATGGCGATGAGAGGAGCAGATAAGACCCTCTGTAACAACAGGAGGTTGGTCTAGGGAGTTGGTCTAGGGAGTTGGTCTAGGACTTGAGTGCGGGGAGGCGGCCGCGGTTACGGAGCATGATGGCGAGGAGCTTGCGAGCGTCCCAGTAGCGGGGGATGTAGCGCTTCGGTTCGGCGAAGGAGCGGAAGAGCCAACCCAGGTAGTACTTGTCGGCCCAGACGGGGATGAGGACCTGATCGCCGCTGAGGAAGGCGATGGCGGCACCGATGCAGTGGATGGCGGGGCGATAGGCGAGGTTGCGTTTGAGGTAGAGGCCCAGGCGCTCCTGGGTTCCGCCGCCGATGGTGACGATGACGTGCTGGGGGCGAAGGCGGTTGAGGCGTTCGAGTAGAGCTGGATCGTCGATAGGAGCGCTGCCGTACATAGGGGCCATGTAGACATAGTCCTGAGGGATGACGATTCCCTGCCCTGCGAGCCAGTCGAGATTGCGTTTTGCGCTGACCGGGCTCGCCATGATCCAGAGGACGTTGCCGGGTTCGCGAATGTCGGATGCGAGGAGGAGTTCGCGGAGATACTCGAGTCCGGAGAGGCGCTTGATGGGAGTGGGCTGGAGACGATTCCAGATGAGGACCATGAAGGCGGAGTCGGTGATGGCGAGGTCCGCGTTGAGGAGTGCGTCGCGATAGTCGGGGCTGCGGTCGAGGTCTTTGAGGGCCGGGGCTGCGGGAACGACGAGGAGGCCGCCTTTGGTGCGCATGATGTCGATCGCCTCTCTTGCGGAGCCGTCGAAGAAGTCTATGCCAAGGATGCGGTGGGTGAGGGGAGTTGTCGACATGAGGAGTTCGCTTCTATCTTATTCGAAGACGGCTCGCTCTTGGTTAGTTCGTGTCACAACACCGCATGCGAGAGTGGCCCGGAAGATGACGAGCTGATTCCAAGCGGAGAGAAAAGCGGTTCGCGCAGGGCGCGAATACCCACATCTCAAAATCGAGATATGGGGCACCCAGCTGGTGGGCGACCACGAGGATGTCTCATCGCGCTGGACCTGCGCGGCCTCCCACTGAGGAGTACAGAGCTTGCACTCCCCAGTTGGCAACAGGTTGGTTACTTTTTGGGGCGTGATTCAGGAGGGACCAGGCCGGCGACGCGGTAGTAGACGACGAGCTGGCCGTAGTGTTCGCCCGAGTGTTCGATGAAACCCCAAGCCTGATCCGAAAGACGAACTTGTTGATCCTTGGAGAAGGGGTCCAACATCAGATCGCTCATGCCCGAATCGCCCTTCTGCTTGAGGAGCGCTGCACCGTCTGCAAAGGATTTCTTCACAAAGGCAACCACTTCAGCCTTGCTTTTGTACTGATCCCGTTTGGGATCACCCTCAGGAACCTTATTCCCGAGGAGTGGGTTAATGAAATAGTAGTTCGCGCTCGCCGCATGGAGCAGTTGCTCGGCAAAGCTTCGCTCGACAGGAACGGGCTTGAAATCGTATTTGTCTTCAGGAAAATCTTCTGCCATCGCGGTTAACTTTCGCCCGACATCGTTCCAGGCGTCCAACAATACCTGTGAAGGGTTTGCCGGCGGTTTCGGCGTGAGTTTCTTCGCGTCATCCTGTGCATGCGCTTGAAGTGGGCTGACGATCAGGGCGAGAAAGAGCGCTACGAGAGTCTTCTTCATTTACGAACCTCCGGCAGTTCTGCCGTTGCAGTCCAATCATCTTAGCCAAAAATACAAGGGTTGCCGAGTGTGTGATCGAAAATCGCAGGCTCGACTGGCGGGGTCGCCATAAGAGTTCGCTTTGATACAGTGCCTGCGAGTCGTCGGCCAGTTTGAGGTGAAGAGTAAAACGGTTTGGCGCGAGGCGCGAAATGCCCCACATCTCAGAATCGAGATATGGGGCTCCCGGCGCATTGAAACGGCTGCCCGGTACCTCGTCCCCCATCCTTGGCCCGGCGGAGTCTTCGGAAAGCCGATTATGTTAACCTTCATGGCATGAAAGTAAGCGTGCCAATACGTGCTAACGCGTTACTCGCAAAATTTTACGCGATGAAGGTCAAGGAGCTCGATTTAGAGATCAATAAGATATACACGTTGATGATCGGCGACGCGGGACCGGACGAAATTGCATCGGGGGAAATGGATGCACGAATCGAGAAGGCTAACGAAGCCACGGCCAAAATGCAGTATCAACGGAAGGCGTTTCGACAAATGCCATTAATCGCCAGAGCTACACAGCTCGGTATTGATATTCCCGAAAGCTATTGGGAACCCGGAAATTTCGGCCTCTCTTACAAGCCACTCAATCATCAGGGATATAGCTGGCTTGTACGAGAGATAGGAAAGAACAAACTGTCAACAGTCAAAGATTGGGTTTCGGTCATTAGCCCTATCTTGAGTTCTATTATCGCCATTCTGGGACTGCTTGTAGCCCTTCGAAGGCACTAACTAATCCGGCCCGTATATCCAGCTGCCGCCCTGACAGAAGCATTACTAACCGTGTTCCTGACTCAGTTGCATTGTGAGAGTAGACCATCGTATAGGCGTCTCATGGTGAGAGGGTCCACGTCTTGAGTCGCAAACTCCATCCAACAGATCGATTTCGAGCACCAATTGTTGTGTAGCCGCTGGGTAAAAATTGTGAGTTTTGATGTAGGAGATCGTCATGGGTAGGTTTCGGTCGCTTGCGGTTGCGGTTTTGTTTCTGGTGAGTTCTTTATGTGTTTTATCAATGGCTCAGGGGCCCGAGCAACATGGGCGGCCGGACAACGTTGCAGGCAACTGGACGATCTACGCCAACAATATCGATAAGGCCGGGAGCTCCTTGAAGACCGTCCAGATCATCCAGAACGGCAGCATTCTGACGGGTCGCTTCAAAGGTCCACATCAGTCAGGGAAGCTTCAAGGATGGGTCCATGTGCATCACGTCGAGTTCAGTACAGACACCCGTGAGGTGCTGACGTTCCGTGGACAGATTCAGGGAGACACCATGTCGGGACTCTACGGAATCAGGGGCAGGCACGCTGAGTGGCATGCTCAGCGCACGAACTGAGTTCCTTACGATGTGATGGCCTCTGGGTTTGAGGTCGTTGAGTGGACCTGATAAGCGCGTGTTCGGTTTGACTGAACGGAATCGCGAGCTACCCTCCGTCCATCTAATCGACAGGTCTCTATGTGGGTGGGTAGAGTACCTATGAATGGATGGACCATGGCTAAGCATTCACATCGGGACAGGATTTTAGAGAGCGGACTACGGGTTGTGCACGAACGCGGCTTTACAGGGGCCAGTGTGAGGGATATCGTTCGGGCGGCCGGCGTTCCGCAGGGCTCGTTCAGCAACCATTTTGCTTCGAAGGAGGCGTTCGGGGTCGAGATTTTGAACCTGTACTTCGAGCAGACGCTGGAGATTATCAGGAAGACGCTCCACAACAAAGAACTTGCTCCGCTGGCGCGAATCCGGGCTTATGTAGAGGACGTGGACGCATCGCTCCTCAAAAAAGACGAGTTGAACGGATGCCTGATGGGCAACCTGAGCCTGGAGTCGGGCGAACAGAGCCCTATGATCCAGCGACGTCTCGCTGAACTCTTCACGGAGGTGCAGAAGGAGATCGCAGACTGTGTGCGAGACGCGGTGAAGGCGAAGGAACTGCCTCCGTCGACCAATGCGAAGGATCTTGCGACCTTTATTCATGCGTCGCTGGAGGGTGCTCTGCTGCAGTCGAGAGCAGAACAGAGTCGCGTGGCGATGGATCGCTACAAGCGCATTCTTTATTCGACGATCCTGATTTAGACTCTCACGTTTTGTTTGAGGGAAACGATATGGCCCCCGAAGTGTTGTAGCGCTTCGGGGGCCGTATTGTTTTCGTTCTCGACGATTACCTTGTAGCGGCAGCCAGAGGCTTGGCGGCGAGGATCTCGTCTTCGATCCAGGCGTAGGTCTTTGCAAGGCCGTCACGAAGCCTGATCGACGGTGCCCAGTTCATCTTTTCCTGGATGAGGGTGTTGTCGCTGTTGCGGCCGTTGACGCCCTTGGGGGCGCTGAGATTGTAGTTGCGCTTGAGCTTGATGCCGGCGATGTCTTCTGCAATGTCGACGAGTTGGTTGATGGTGACGAGCTCGTCGGAGCCGAGGTTGAGGGGCTCGTGAATCTCGCTTTCGGCGATCATCTGCGTGCCCTTGGTGCAGTCGTCGATGTACATGAAGGAGCGGGTCTGTTTGCCGTCGCCCCAGATCTCGATCTCGTGCTTGCCGGAGTGCTTGGCTTCGATGACCTTGCGGCAGACTGCGGCGGGAGCCTTCTCGCGGCCTCCGGTCCAGGTGCCTAGGGGTCCGTAGACGTTGTGATAGCGGGCTACGCGGGTCTGGAGGCCGTAGTCCTCTTCGAAGTGGCGGCACATGCGCTCGGAGAAGAGCTTCTCCCAGCCGTAGCCGTCCTCGGGGAGGGCGGGGTAGGCGTCCTCTTCTTTGAGGGCGACGACGTCGGGGTTGGTCTGCTTTTCGCCGTTGTAGACGCAGGCGGAGGAGGAGTAGAAGAAGCGCTCGACACCCTTTTCGCGGGCGGCCATGAGCATGTGGGTGTTGGTGAGGACCGAGAGCATACAGAGGGCTTTGTTGTTTTCGATGAAGCCCATGCCGCCCATGTCGGCGGCGAGCTGGAAGACGACGTTGGTGCCGGCTGCGGCCTGGAGGCAGCTGTCCTTGTCCTTGAGGTCGAGGGAGAGGCTTTCGACGCCTTTGGATACTTGATACCACTCGTCGAGGGGCTTGATGTCGACGGCGCGGATGACATCGACGCCATTGGCGAGGAGGCTTTGAACGAGGTGGCCGCCGATGAATCCACCGGCACCGCAGACGACTGCTTTCTGTCCTTTGAGCTTCATAGGGTAGAGACTCCTTGGGGTCTTAGGTTAGAAGCTATTGAAGTGGTTCAGGTTATCCGTTAGACCGCTCTGGCAGTGCATTTTCGCTTTGCTTCCAAGTGCCAAGTATAGCTTGGAGGGATAGGGGGTTGATATGAGAAATAACTCCTAACGGGAGGGATTGACTTTTCGAATTTTTGGTAGCGTGAATTGAATTTGAGATCAGACTTTCATCAGCTCTCGTTGATCGATGATGGATCGAGCGGGTGGGGTGTCTGCTGGTTTGTGCAGGAGATCGATGACGGACTGATAGAGGCGGTTGCGCACATCGAAGCGGTCGCCGGCACGGATGACGTAGCGGACGACGATGTCGACGCCGGATGCTGCGGGTCGCATGTCGACCGATGGGGTGGCTTTGAACTGGCTGAGGCCGTTCTGGCGTGTGGCGCTCTGCCACTCCTGCTCGGCGAGCTTGGCGTCGCGTTCGGTTTGTTTCAGGACGGTGTTGTGGATGGCTTCGATGGTTTTGTAAGAGTCGACGCCGGGTGGGATGTTGACAGTGATCTCGTCCCACATCCACTGGCCGGTGGTGGAGAAGTTGAAGTACTGACCCGAGATGGCGAAGTTGTTGATGAAGGTGACGCGGCGTCCGGTGGGATGGCCTTTGTCGGTCCAGTTGCCGGTCTCGAGGAGTGCGGTGCGGAAGAGACCGATCTCGACGACCTCGCCGCCTACGCCGTTGATCTCGACCCAGTCGCCGACGCGGATTCCATTTTTGCCCATGAGGATGAACCAGCCGAAGAAGGCGAGGATGAAGTCCTGAAAGACGACGGTGAGGCCTGCGGCGCCGAGGCCGAGGATGGTGGGGACCTGGCTGGGTGCGCCGAAGATCACGAGTAAGACGAGCAGCAGTGTGACGAGCTGGATGCCGAGGCCGATGATTGTGCGGAGGGTGTGGAGGCGGCGCTGCTCCATACGGGAGCGGTCGATGAGCTGACCGACAAAAGTGGCGAGGAGGACGCCGCAAAGAATCAGGAAGGCGATGAGGGAGAGCGACTGCAGAGCGAGGTGAGTGACGATGGAGTGCTGAAGCTCGACCTGCGCGAGCCATTTGCCGTAGACGGCGGAGAGCTGCTGCTGGGTCTGGAGCTGGTCCTCCACGATGCTGTGCATCTGCGAGAAGGCATGGGCCTGGGCCATGCGGGCTACACGGCTCTTTATGGCGTCCTGCGGAGGGGCGGTGCTGGGTTGGGCGGTGGATGGGTTGATGCTGGATGCGTTGATGCTGGCTGCGGCGGTTGAGGCTTTCTTTTCGAAGTCTGCGTGTTTTGCAGTGAGGGCGACGATGTCGTTGTCGGTCTCGGCTTTGGCCTGGCGGATGAGGTCGATGCGGCTGCGCTGATCGAACCAAGCGGAGACGCGGCCGTAGAGGGTACCGTAACGGCGGGCGGAGAGAACGGCGATCTGACCGCCGGTGTTTCCCTGAGCCGCGTCGTACTTCTTCATGGCGGCTTCGCGGGCGGTGAGCTCCTGTTGCAGCTCACCACGCTGGTCGCCACTGAGGCGGGCGAGCTGTTCGGTGAGGTCGGCGAGTTCGTCAGTGTCCAGCTGGAGCTGGGCCTTGGCGACGTCGAGGTCGTCGGAGTCGGCGATGGAGCCGTTGGGCTGTTTGAGGGAGGTGGTAAGGGCGTCCACTTTGCCCTGATCTTCTTTGACGAGCGACTGGACCTGGGCGACTTTGTCCTGGAGGGCGAGGGCGTCGCCGGTAAGGGTGCGGGTCTGGAACGCCGCTTGGCGAAGGGCGAGAGCGAAGGCCTGATCGACCTCGTGGTCGGCCAGACGGGCAGCCTCGTGAGCGAAGGATTGCTCTTCGGCGGAGACGGCGAGGGGGGCGAGGGACTCTATTGTCTGCCACGGGCGCTGGTCGACCAGGTTGTTGGCGCCGGCATGACTGCCGTTGGCTTTGAGGAAGGGCATGTGGGCCATGGCGCCGCGCGTCCACCAGGCCGCTGCGAGACAGAGGACGAGGAGGGCGGCGGGAAGGGCGATGGCGAGACGACGGAGATCCTTCATCGTTTAACCCTACATGCTCCTTGAGTTAGCTTCAAAGCCCCGTTAGGGTCATTGCGCATGCAGGGTTTTGGGTTGGGGAGACATGTGTTGCAGATGCCGCAGTTACGGCCGGACGTCTTTGTGCAAAGAAAATCGGGTTACGGGCCGGGCAAAGCAGGTCGTAACCGGAATTTAACAAATACTGGAGGGGCCGCAGGGGTACATTGCTTCGGTAGTGCTTCTCCGGGAGATTATTGTGACGAATACATCAGAGGTCCCTTTTCATTGTGCGGTAGAAAATTCGACGGAAAACGGCGTCAAGGTAACGACGGTTCGGTGCCATGGACGCCTGATCAACCAGACCGCTGGTGAAGTGAAGGAGATCGTTAAGCCGTTGATTCCTCAGGGCGGAAGGATTGTGATCGACCTGGCAGAGGTGACGTTTCTGGATAGTCTGGGACTGGGAACGCTGGTAGGTTTGAAGGTTTCGGCGATCAACGAAGGGTACTGCACGTTGAAGCTGCAGAACTTGTCGCCCCGCATCCAGGAGCTGCTGAAACTTACGAGTCTTACGAATCTGTTCGCGTCCTAGGTTGCGCGTGTCGCGGGCGGTTGAGTCTGGATGTTTATCAGGACATTGTGCATGTAGGATTTAGGGCGTGGAGACTGCTGTTGCAAACGCCGGGGTTGCTCCTGGGCGATCGCTGGTGGGGGCGATGCGGAGACAGCCGCTGGCGGCGGTGGGTGTGACGCTGCTGGTGGTGTTTGCGGTGTGCGCGGTGTTTGCTCCGTGGCTGGCGCCGTGGGATCCGGCTCAGTTGGATCTGACGGGACGGCTGATGGGGCCTTCGACGGCACATTGGTTCGGGACCGATGAGCTGGGGCGGGACATTCTCTCGAGGACGCTGTTTGGCGCGAGGATCTCGCTGGTGGTGGCGGTGAGTGTGGTGGGGTTGTCGCTGGCCGTTGGGTTGGTGGCGGGTGGGCTGGCTGGGTTTTACGGCGGGTGGACGGATACGGTGGTGAATATCTATGTGGCAAATGCTTTTCTGGCGTTGCCGGGGATCTTGCTGGCGATTGCGTTTGTTGCATTCATGGGGCCGGGGTTGGGTAATGTGATTCTGGCGCTCGCGATCTCGGGTTGGGTGGGGTATGCGCGGCTGGTGCGGGCGCAGGTAATGGCGGTAAAGGAACGGGAGTTTGTGGAGGCAGCAAGGGCGCTGGGGGCGACGGATCTTCGCATCATGACGCGGCATATTCTGCCAAACATCCTGCAGCCGCTGATTGTGCAGGCGGCGATTGGCATGGCGGGGGCCGTGTTGGCGGAGGCTACTCTGAGCTTTCTGGGTCTGGGGGTTCCGCCGCCGGCAGCGAGCTGGGGTTCGATGTTGAATGATGCACGATCGCATCTGTTCGACTCGCCGCATCTGGTGTTCTTTCCGGCGATGGCGGTGATGCTCTGCGTGCTCTCGTTCAACTTTATCGGCGATGCGCTGCGGGATTATCTCGACCCGCGGACGCAGCTCGGGACGGGGCTGTAAAAGCGGCGGGTTGGGTTATCGGATATGCTTGGCCTTGGAACTGTGAGGCAACACTAATGCGCAAGAGTATCGTTTCCCCTTCGACTACGACGGCAACTCCTATCAGCGATCTGTGGCGTGATCTGGAGAGGATTGCGCGGGTCGAGATCAGTTCTGAAGACGAGAAGTTCCCGATTGAACAGGCGCTGGGCAAGAAGGCAACGACGGGATGGAGAGCTGCGACTACGGGTCCGCAGGTGATCCGCCTGCACTTTGATGAGCCCTTGACGATCAAGCGGCTGCAGCTGCACTTTGTGGATAAGACTTCAGAGCGGTCGCAGGAGTTTGCGTTGTATGCGGGTGCGGGGACCGAGTTGAAGGAGATTGTGCGACAGCAGTGGACGTTTAGTCCGAGTGGTTCGACGGAAGAGATTGAGGACTACGCGGAGAGCCTGAGCGGGATTACTACGCTTGAGCTGCGGATCGATCCTGACCGGAGCCACGATCCGAAGGCGAGTAAAGAGTACGCCTCGCTGCAGAGTCTGAAGCTGGCTTAGACTCAATGACCACGACAAGATACGGGGGTCTCTCCACTGCGGCGGCAGAGTAGGCCGCCTTCGGTCCAGGTGACCTAATTTTTGCGTTCGAGAGAGTGCAGATATGTTGATTGGGGTGATCTCGGATACGCATGGATTGATGCGGCCGGAGGCTTTGGCTGCGCTGCGTGGGGTAGAGCATATTCTGCATGCGGGCGATGTGGGGGATGTTGCGGTCCTCGATGCGCTGCGCGAAATTGCTCCGGTGACGGCGATTCGTGGAAATGTGGATTTGGCCGGGGCTTGTGCGGAGCTGCCTGCGACCGATGTGGTGGAGTTAGGTGGGCAACTTTTTTATATGGTGCACTCAGTGCACGATCTGGATATCAACCCTAAGGCGGCGGGGGTAGCGATGGTGGTGAGTGGGCACTCGCATAAGGCCAAGGTTGAGGCAAAGGATGGGGTGATCTATTTCAATCCAGGGAGTGCGGGGCCGCGGAGGTTTTCGCTGCCGGTTACGGTGGGGTTTGTGACGGTGGAGGATGGGGTGGAGGCTAGTGTGCGGGAACTTTTGGTGGGTTGAATTACGTAGAGTTTGGGCATGCGCAAAATGTTCCCAATCCTTATGTTGGTTCTTTCATCCCAAAGCCTCCGTGCTCAGGACCTCGCGGTTGTTGGCGCGACGGTTTACGCGTCACCCACTGCAGAGCGAGTCGCAGACACAACGATCCTGATACGTGGCGGGAAGATTGTCTCGGTTGGTCAACATGTCCCGGTTCCTCAGGGCGTTGATGCGCTCCAATGCGCGAACTGCATTGTGTTTGCAGGCTTCTGGAATACCCATGTTCATTTCACGGAGCCGAAGTGGGTGGGCGCGGCCAGCCAGCCTGCCGACAAGCTGACGCAACAGCTGCGGGAGATGCTCACTCTTTCCGGTTTTACAACTGTTGTCGATACTGCTTCGATTCCGGATAACACCGTTGCTCTTCGTCGTCGCATTGAATCCGGAGAGGTGATGGGGCCGCGTATTTATACCGCTGGCGCGGGGCTCTTTCCGCCACACGCGCTTCCCTACTACGTGAAAGACATGCCGCCGGAGGTGCTGGCTCAACTGCCGCAGCCTGATACTCCGGCTGAAGCTGCAGCCGATGTGCGGAAGAACATCGCGGCGGGTGCGGATATTGTGAAGCTCTTTACCGGTTCTATCGTAGCTCCCGGACATATCGTCCCTATGCCGCTTGCTATTGCTACGGCGGCTGCGGCGGCTGGTCACGAGCACGGCCAGCTTGTCTTTGCTCATCCTTCGGATCTTGCGGGGACTCGCGTGGCCATGGAGAGCGGAGTGGATGTTTTAGCTCATTCCCCAGAGGCACTTGAAGGGATTGACGACGCTCTTCTTCATCAGATGGTCGCTCATCATATGGCTATGATTCCGACGCTCAAGCTTTTTTCCGGTGATTCGAACATCGCGGCGATACGGTCAGTTGTGTTCAGGTTTCATCAGCTTGGAGGGCCGCTTCTGTTCGGCACGGACACGGGCTTTCTTACCGACTATGACGTGAAGGAGGAGTATCGTCAGCTCGCGCTTGCCGGATTGTCTTACCGGGATGTGCTGGGGATGTTGACGACTGCGCCCGCACAGCGTTTTCGAGTGGCCGATCACGAAGGGCGCATTACGGTCGGTATGGCGGGCGACCTGACTGTGTTGTCGGTCGATCCGGCCACCGATCCGCTTGCATTCACGCGTGTGCTTTTTACTATTCGCGACGGAAGAGTGATCGCCTCAGCTCCGGCGCGCTAAGTGCGGCGGGTTCCCTTGAGCAAAACATCAGCCTTTGCTGCGGTCGGTGAAGCCGTCGACGTGAGTTTCGACTGCGTTCGTGGGCGATCAAGCATTCAGAAATATGCATTTGACATCAGCCCAGAAGGTAGCGCAAGCTGAACGCGTTTCAAACACTGGAGAGGCCAAATGTTGATCAACGGGGTATCATCTGCAAGTTCTCGGAGCAAGCATCCGCGCAAATTGCCGTCCGCAGTTGCGACAGTTATCGGTGTCGTTATGTTCGCGGCGTCATCCCTCTATTGTCAGACGCCGCCGGAGATTAAATACACCGTCGCTCTTAAGTTCAATGGCACCTTCAATGGAGCTCAGCCGGTCGGAGAGCTTTTTCTGGACAGCCAAGGGTTTGTGTACGGAACGACGGTTTACGGTGGCGCCGATTATGGCGAGTGCACTCCCGGGCCTGGTTGCGGTGTTCTTTATAAGTGGGGCCATGGCCGGTTTACCACTTTGCATGACTTTACGGGCCAGAACCCCAGCATCTATTTTCCTGACTCCGGCCTCATTCGTGATGCGGAAGGTAATTTTTACGGAGAGACGAACGGCGATTTTGGGACAGTCTACAAGTTGGATACGCTAGGCAATATCAATGTGCTGCATTCGTTTACTGAGCAGGAGTTTTGGCCGAGCGGTGGCCTGATTCAGGATGCGGCCGGAGACCTTTATGGCGTTACTAACGGTCGCTGCAACCCTGGCGTCGGCTGCGGGGAGGTGTTCAGGATCAATTCTGCCGGCTCTGAGACTGTTCTTTACACCTTCCCTACTGGCGGAAACGAAGGGTCTAATCCACAATCCGCTCTTGTTCAAGATGCGCAGGGAAATCTCTACGGGACTACTTCCTTCGGCGGTACCCATGCGAATGTGAATGACACTTCGGGCTCTGGCGTGTTGTTTAAATTGGCTCCGAGCGGCAAGCTGACGGTGCTTCACTATTTTAATGGCACAACTGATGGTGCCACGCCGACGAACCTTGTTCGTGACCCACAGGGCAATTTGTATGGCTACGCCTCAGCGGGAGGATGTACGTTAGCAGATGGCTGCGCCAAAGCGGGACCCAGCCTGGTGGCATGTAACGAGACAGGTGGCTGCGGCCTCGTGTTTAAGTACGATACAACTGGAAAGTTTTCGGTCGTGTACACCTTCACAGGCGGACCAGACGGGGCGAGCCCGGTTGGGGTTCCACTCCTGATTGGAAACAGCATCTATGGTGCGACTCAGTCGGGAGGCTATGACGCCAAGTCGATATGCTCCGGCGGATGCGGGGTGGTGTTCAAGCTCGATCTCAATGGAACCGAGACAGTTCTCCACGCATTCACGAGTTCCGGGGGCGACGGGTCGCTACCGTCCAGCGGACTCGTCGTGGATGCGAATGGGAACTTCTGGGGTGCGACCGCTCGAGGAGGCGCTCTCTCTGCCCCTAATCAGTCCTGCGGACAAAATATAAATATAGGTTGCGGCACTCTTTACACTTTTACGCTGACTAATCCCTAACGAGACACGAGTGACTTTTCCGGTCGATGGTGGACCGGAAAAGTCACTCTTTGAAGTCTCTGTTGAGCATCAGCCTTTGCTGCGGTCGGTGAAGCGGAAGAAGAGAGATTGCTCGGCTACGGGGGCGGCTAGTTCGTTGAGGGCGGCCATCTGGGAGTTTGAGAGGGGCGTGAAGGTCTGGGCGATCTTTACGTTTTCTTCGAGCTGCGCGATGTTGTCGCAGCCGATGATGACTGTGCTGACGGGCTGCGTGAGAGTGAAGTTCATCGCGTCCTTCATGGTCATGACGCCGGGGCGGTGCGCGATGGCGGAGCCTTCCCATGAGTGGCGCTGGGCGTCGAGCGACGGAGGCGTCCAGGAGGCGAGGAGACGGCCGCGCGAGGGGACCTTCATGCCGATGATGCCCATCTGCTTTTCGACGACGAGCGGGAGGAGCTTGTCGGTGAAGCTGTGGATGTGGGTGTCGGCGGCGTTCATCGCCATGAGAATGGTGTCGAAGTTGTGACGGTTGACGGCGTCGATAAGGGCTTCGGGGCGGTAGTGACCGGTGACGCCGAGGTAGCGGACGACCTTCTGGTCCTGCATCTCGAGGAGGGCTTCCATGGCTCCGCCTTTGGCGAAGATGGCGTCAACGTCTTCGGGCAGGCCGACGTCGTGGAGCTGCCAGAGGTCGACGTGATCGGTGTTGAGGAGTTGGAGGGACTTCTCGATCATGCGGAGGGAGCCGTCGCGGGTGCGTTCTTTGGTCTTGGTGGCGAGGAAGGCTTCGTTGCGGCGGGTCTTCATGACGCGGCCGACGTACTGCTCGCTCCATCGCTCGGGGCCGCCATAGATGGAGGAGGTGTCGATGTAGTTGACGCCGAGTTCGAGCGCGCGCTCGATGATGGGGACTGCGACGGCGAAGTTGTCGTGCTTCTCCAAGGCAGCCTGGCCGCCAAGCGAGAAGATGCCTACCTTGTAGCCGGTCTTGCCGAGGTTGCGTGTGGGCATCGCGGTGCGGGTGCGCTCGTTGACCGGCAGAGGCGGCAGGGTGTGCGGAGTCTGCGCGGCGATCGCGCCTTTGGTGAGGAGGGCTGCGGCGGCGACGCCTCCGGTTTTAAGAAAGGTGCGGCGGTCAGGAGTAGTGGGCAGATTCTTCTTCATCGCGGAGTCCTCGGGTCAAGCCTTGTCCACGGACAGTTTAGCGTCTTCCGGGAACGGCGTCGCCCTCCGGCTACTTTTGCCAAATCTTTAGTTGGTGTCGAAGTGGACGGAGTCGAGGATCTTCTGCATGCGATGGCGGACGGCGTCGAGTTCGCGGGGGGAGATGTCCTGTACGCCGCTGACGTCGCCGCCGCAGAAGGTGTTGATGACGGCGTCGAAGCGATAGCAGGCGTTGTTGTGGGCGGTGGTGTAGATCTCGTCGCGGGATTCGGTGCAGATGCCGCCGTGCTCGTCGTAGCCGTGGGTGAACGGTATGCCGCCGATCTCGGCGCTGGAGGCGGTGTGAGGATCGCGCACGGTGGCCTGCGCGCTGCACTCGGCGGAGCTGAGGTGTGGGGTGACGCTGAAGTAGAAGAAGGCTCCGCTGAAAGTGGAGTTGGGGTGCGGGTTGAAGCCGATGCTGGCGACGGCGCGCATCTGGGTGGTGTGGGCGATGGATCGGGCGTCGAGGTTGAAGGTGCTGACCTCGGAGTCTTTGCGATTGAGCTCCCAGGCCGCGGGGACGGTGAAGGTGACTCCGTAGCGGGTGTCGTGAAAGGGGTGGGCGGGCGGCATGGTTGGCTCAACGGCCGGGGGCTTGGGTCGAAACATGGGGGGAACTGGCTCGGAGCCGGCGGATTTGGCCTGCGCCGAAGCGGCGATGGAGACGAAGACGGTCATCAGAACGGCAGTGGTGCAGCGAACGAGGGGGCTGGGTCTCATGCTTCCTTCTCTGGGCGCGGCTACTGGGCGCGCATGCGCGGGTTGGCTATAGTGTAGGCGATGTCAGTGAGGAGATTCACTACAACATAAGTTAGCCCGACGGCGAGGATGCAGCCCTGGACTAAGGCGTAGTCGCGGTTGGAGATGGCGGAGAGGGTGAGGCGGCCGATCCCGGGCCAGCTGAAGATTGTTTCGGTTACGATCGCACCCGCAAGAAGGCTGCCAAATTGGAGGCCGATGACGGTCAGAACAGGGATGAGGGCGTTGCGCAGGGCATGGCGGTAGACGACGGCGTTCTGGGTGAGGCCTTTGGCGCGGGCGGTGCGGATGTAGTCCTGGCTCAGCTCTTCGAGCATGGCGGTGCGAACCATGCGGGTGAGGATGGCGGCGAGACTGAGGCCTAATGTGATCGCGGGAAGGATGAGATGGAGGATGAAACTGGTGGCGTCGCCTGTGCCTGCTCCGGAGACGGGAAGCCAGCCGAACTGGATGGAGAAGACCAGGATCAGGATGGGGCCGAGGGCGAAGTTCGGGAAGGAGAGGCCGACGAGGGAGACGACGCCGAGGGTGCGGTCCTGCCAGCGGTTGCGATGGAGGGCAGAGGCAATGCCGGCGGGGATGGAGAGTGCGATGCCGATGAGCAACGCCGCGGCGGTGAGAGCCAAGGTGTAGGGGTAGCGCTGTAGAACGAGGTGGACGACCGAGTCATGGAGGCGGAGGGACTGCCCGAGATCGGCGTGGAGGATGCCGTGCCAGTAGTGGGCATACTGCTGGGTGAGCGGGGCGTCGAGGCCGTAGGAGTGGCGAAGGGCGTCGATGTCGGAGGCGGTGGCACCTTCGCCGAGCATCTGGACGATGGGGTCGCCGGGGACAAGGTGGATGAGGAGGAAGACCACCGAGACCACGACCCAGAGGACCGGCAGAGTGAGGAGGATACGGCGGAGTGGTCGCCAGATGGCCGCGCGATTCAGGGTCACTGGATGGCTTCCCTGCTGTCGGCTTCGTCCTGGATCTGGTTGGGCGGGGGAGCAATGTCCTCTACGATGACACGGCTGATACGGCGGCCGGCCATCTCGGCGACTTCGTAGCGACGGGCGCCATGCTCGACACTTTCGCCGACGCTGGGAATGTGGCCAAGGTTGGCGAGGAGGAAGCCGGCAAGAGTTTCAACACCGGGCTCGCGCGGGAAGGTCCAGTGGAGTTGGTTGCCGAGATCGCGAAGCGTGGTGCTGCCATCAAGCAACATGGCTCCGGTGGTGCTGAGGAGAGGAGATTTGCTGATATCGAATTCGTCTTCGAGTTCGCCGACGATCTGCTCGAGGACGTCTTCGGCGGTGACGAGGCCGACGGTTGAGCCGAACTCGTCGACGACGATGGCGATGTGGCGGCGGCGCTCCTGGAACTCTTGGAGGAGCTCGATGGCAAGCTTGGTCTCGGGGACAACGGTGAGCTCGCGCATGACCTGGCGAAGGGTGAGGGCTGACTCGCCTTTGCCGCCGAGTGAGAGCGCGACGGTGCGGAAGTGCATCAGGCGCGAGATGTCCTTGGAGTAGACGATGCCGATGATGTGCTCGGGGCCGCTGGCTGGGTCGTAGACGGGGACGCGGGAGTGCTGCTCCTCAACGATACGGGCGGAGGCCTGCTGGAGCGGCAGGTCAGCGGAGAGAGAGAAGATACTGCCGCGAGGGGTCATGATCTCGCGGACGGTGACGTGGTTGAGCTCGATGGCGCGATGGATGATCTCCTCCTGAAAGACGGGGAGCAGACCCATGCGGCGGGTGGCGGTGGCGATGAGTTTTAGTTCCTCGGGCGAGTGGACTGCGCCTTCGCCGCGCAGGGGGGCGCGAAAGAGCCGGAGGACGAGCGCCGCGGAGGAGTTCATCAGCTTCACGATGGGCCGGGTGAGGCGGATGAAGACGTCCATGGGACCGGCTACGGCCAGGGCAATGCGCTCAGTGCGTTGCAGTGCAAGGGACTTGGGGACGAGTTCGCCGAGGAGGACCTCGAAGTAGGTGATCAGCGAAAAAGCAAGGATGACTGCCGCGGTGTGGGCGTAGAGGACAGCATGAGGTGGCACGCGATGGAGCGGACCGCCAAGGAAGTTGAGGATAATCTCGGCGACGGCGGGCTCACCGATCCATCCCAGGGCTAGACCTGCGACGGTAACGCCCAACTGGACTGCGGGAAGGAACTCGTCGATGGAGTGTTTGAGTTTGAGGACGGTGCGGGCACCGGGACGGCCGAGGGCGATGAGCTGCTGGACGCGAGTCTCGCGGACGCTGACCAGGGCAAACTCCGCAGCCACGAAGAAGCTGCTGGCCAGAATGAAAAAGGCCACCATGATTATGCGGAAGAGCATCCACTCGAGCATTAAGGCTTGAGTTTATCCCACTTCGTGGGGTGTATACCGGCTTCGCCCTGGGCCTCCCGATGGTCGGCGGAAAATCTCTTGTCGAGACCAACAGCAGCGCCGAGCGAAGGGCATACAAGTCATAAAGTGACTGCCTCGCGTAGCAAGCCTGTCCACTTTCCAGGCAAACGAAACGGCCCGCGAGCTGAACTCAACGGGCCGTCCCTTGGCGTCGCTTGAAACTTACGCCAGAACCTTATTCACGGACTTGTCGATGGTGTCCTTGGGGACGAAGCCAACGATCTGCTCGGCGACCTTGCCATCCTTGAAGATGAGCAGGGCGGGGATCCCTCGGATGCCATAGCGCATCGGGGTCGCAGTGTTGGAGTCGACGTCCATCTTCATGACTTTGAGCTTGCCCTGATAGTGAGTGGCAACCTCGTCGACGACCGGAGCGAGAGCGCGGCAGGGGCCGCACCAGGCAGCCCAAAAATCGACGAGAACGGGCTCGGTCGACTGTAGAACATCTTTTTCAAAAGTTGCATCATTTACTTCGGTGATGAACTGTCCAGCCATTTATCTTCCTCCAGAATGCTCTGCACTTTTACACCCATCCGGTGCGGCGCAGTCTTCTCTATAGTAGATGCAATTTTGAACCGGGAGTTTCAGCGAGCGAAATACCACTTAAAGAGTAAACGCCCGGACCTCTGTAAAGAGGTCAACGGGCGGCGTAGCAGCCCTCCCCAGAACTGCCCACTCGGCTAAAATACGAGGCTTTTTGCGATTCGTAAAGAACTCTTAGGTAACAAAATGATCATTACTGATATGTTACTTGCGTATTGTAATTCCTTTTGCGAGAGAGGGATGGGTGTCAGGCTTCAAGTGCTCTCGTAGAGATCGTGGTCTGAATAACTTCAAGTGATCGGTCGCCAGCAGCCTGGCGGATGATGTCTGGAAGGACCGAGGGTCTTGCCTCCTGGGTGATGATCAGAACAGACGGGCCGGCGCCACTGAGAGCGACGCCGAGGATCGCCGGATGGCTGGCCAGGGGCAGCAACAGCGGGAGCAGAGGGCAGGCCTTCATCCGGTAGGGTTGGTGGATGCGGTCCTTCATGGCGGTACGGAGGAGATCGCCGCGTCCCTGGGCGAAGGCGGCCACAAGCAGAGCGGTTGATTGAATGTTGGCCACTACATCTTCCCTGGAGTAGGTGGCAGGGAGCAGGGCTCGGGCTTTCTTTGTGGCGAGGCTGTGGGAGGGCAGCGCCAGATTCAACCCCCAGGTTATATTTTCTCCACAACTCGCTGTTGTTACTGAGTTTTCACTCATTGCGGATGCGGTCATTCCACCCAGATAGCACGCGGCTACGTTATCGGGATGGCCTTCGCGAAGGCAGGCCTCTTCAAGGATTTGTTGTCCTGACCAGCCGAGGTTGCCAAAGTGATTTGCCAGGAAGACACCGGCCAGCAGCGCGGAGGCACTCGAACCGCACCCCATTCCGAGGGGGATCTCGTTGTGGAGCTGGAGGTGAAGGCGGGGAGCCCTGATTGCGGCGTTGGCCAGAACGTCGATGTAGGTCGTGAAGATGAGATTGTCTTCGAGCTTGGCGCACTGGTCGGCGTCGCGACCGGTGGCATCGATTTGGAAGGCGTCGGCAACTGTGGCGTCTATGGTGAGGTAAAGAGCCATGGCCAGGCCAAGGGCGTCAAACCCGGGCCCCAGATTAGCCGAGGTAGCAGGCAAACGGAGGTGGTAAGGTTTGGCTGGGCTTTTTGCAGTGCTTTGACTCATGCTGGTTGAGGCTGATGCATGTGGGATTCGAGGGTACGGAGAACCAGACTGGGGTCGGCGTCGAGGACGATAGGGGGCTTGCGCAGAGCCGCATGCTGGAGTTGTTCCCCGGGGCTAAGCTGAGCTTTTTCAGCATCTGAGAACAATTCGTTACGGTGATAGTCGATGGTATAAGCGGAGTCTTTGAGGGTATGGCCGGTGAGGATAAGGACGACTCGCTCCTCTGTGGAAATCTTTCCCTGGGCTACGAGCTTTTTGAGGCCGGCGAGGGTAACAGCCGAGGCGGGTTCGCAGCCTACGCCTTCGGCCCCGATCTCGGCCTTGGCGAGGGCGATCTCCTGCTCGCTGACCTGGTCGCACCAGCCGCCGGTGGTCCGGAGGGCGTTGACGGCCTTACGCCAGGAGGCTGGGTTGCCGATGCGAATGGCGGTGGCGCGGGTGTTGGCAACGACCGGCGTAAGGCTTTCGCCGCCGTTCTCCTGCAGGCTGCGGTAGAGCGGGTTGGCGCCTTCGGCCTGAATGATGCTGATCTTGGGAGTGCGCGGGATGAGACCAAGCTCGCGCATCTCGGCGAAGCCTTTGGCCAGGGCTGAAGAGTTGGCGAGATTGCCGCCGGGAACGATGACGTGCTCGGGAACCTGCCACTCCATCTGTTCGACGAGTTCGAAGGCGGGCGTCTTCTGGCCTTCGAGGCGGTACGGGTTGACGGAGTTGAGAAGGTAGATGGGGAACTGTTTTACGAGTTCGCCGAGAATTTTGACGCAGCCGTCGAAGTCAGTCTTGAGCTGGATCGTAAGAGCGCCGTAGTCCATCGACTGCGAGAGCTTGCCCCAGGCGATCTTGCCCTCGGGGATAAAGACGATGCTGCGGAGGCCAGCGCGGGCGGCATAGGCAGCCATGGCTGCGGAGGTGTTGCCAGTGGAGGCGCAGGCTACCCACTCGAAGCCACGTTGGGAGGCGACGGAGAGGGCCGCGGTCATGCCGGTGTCCTTGAAGGAGCCGGTAGGATTCATGCCCTGGTGCTTGGCGAGGAGCCAGTCGATTCCGGCGGCTTTGGCGCAGCGGGGGAGATCGTAGAGAGGCGTGTTGCCCTCGCGAAGGGTAATGACTTTTTCGAGGTCGTCGACAATGGGCAGCAGGTCGCGGAAGCGCCAGACGCCGGATTGGTCGACGGGCATGGTAGACGACCGGCGCTCCTGCCAGAGCCAGCGGAGGGCGCTGGGATTAGGAAGTCTGCTGTCGGGACCGGCTGCGGCGTTGGTCCACGAGTAGACCACTTCATAGAGACCGTTGCAGAGCGGGCAGCGAAAGTTGCTGCTGACCTCATCCTTACTGATGACGGTCGTGCATTCGGTGCATCTAAGGTGATGTGTTGCTACTTTCATGGTTGCTACTAGCCTATCGTAAAGGTCGAAGTGCGTCTGCGGCCTTGGTGTGCCTTGTTGTGTGTCTGGGCGTGGTTTTGGGCGGTCAGCATGCCTGGGGACAGAAGGAGCTACGGGTGGCGGCGGCGGCGGATCTGCAGCCGGTGATGCCTGTGCTGGCGCAGGAGTACGAAAAGGGGACGGGCGTGAAGCTGGTGGTTAGCTTTGGGTCGTCGTCGACGCTGGTGACACAGATTTTGAATGGCGCTCCGTTTGATATCTTTCTGGCGGCGGATTATGTGTTTCCAGAGAAGGTTGTGATTGCCGGGCTGGCAGATGGGGGCGAACCAACGGCTTACGCGAAGGGCACGCTGGTGTTGTGGACCCGGAAAGACTCCGGCCTGCTGCCGCTTAGTCTGGAGACGCTGTCTGATCCGCGAGTGAAGACAATCGCCATCGCGAACGAGTTGCATGCGCCCTATGGGCGCGCGGCGGCCGCGGCGCTGCGAAATATGAAGCTCTACGACAAGTTAGCCCCGCACTTTGTGGTGGGAGACAATATCTCGCAGACGGCGCAGTTTGTGGAGTCCGGCAATGCGCAGTTGGGGTTGATATCGTTGACGGCGGCTAGTACCGAACACTTCAAGGAGATCGGGACCTACGTGCTGATGCCGACCTCGCAGTACCCGGCGATACGACAGTGCGCGGTGATCATGACAAAGTCGGACCGAAAGGCAGAGGCACATGCTTTTCTGGACTGGATGTTGTCTTCGGAGGTTCAGGGGAGTTTGAGCAAGTCGGGCTTGGGTGCGGTGAAGTAAGCGGTTCAGCGCGGGTTAGCCGTCGAGACGAACGGTGAAGGGTCGTCGACAGCATTCGAGTGTGCAGACTCGAGTGTCATAGACTGGCGCTGTATGGATTTTGAGGCGCTCTGGTTGACGTTGCGGCTGGCAGTCGGGACGACGGCGATTCTGCTGGTGGTAGCGTTGCCGCTGGCGTGGTGGATCGCGTCAGGACATGGGGCTGGGCGTGCTTTCGTGCAGTCGATAGTGGCTCTGCCGTTGGTGTTGCCTCCGACTGTGCTTGGGTTCTATCTGTTGATCGCGATGGGTCCGCTGACCGCGCCTGGAAGGCTCTTGATGCGAGTCTTTGGGCATCCTTTGGCGTTCAGCTTTGGCGGCCTGCTGGTGGGGTCGATTCTCTACAGTCTGCCGTTTGCAGTGCAGCCGTTGGTGGCAGGGTTTCAGGCAGTGGATCGAGGATTCGTCGAGGCGGCGGCGGGGCTGGGTGCGAAGCCGACCAAGGTGTTCACGACGGTGGTGCTGCCGATGGCGCGCGCTTCCCTGCTGACGAGCGCAGTACTGACATTCACGCACACGGTGGGCGAGTTCGGCGTGGTGCTGATGCTTGGCGGCAATATCCCTGGGGCGACGCGGACGTTGTCGATTTCGCTCTACGATCTCGTGCAGGACGGAAACTATGCGGCTGCGAATCGGACGGCGCTGGTGTTGATCGGGTTTGCGACGGTGGCGCTGCTGACAATCTATCTTCTGCCCTCGATGCGGAAGGTGGACGGAAGGCAGGCTGACATTGTCCGATAGTCTGCCGGGTGAATCGCCGGAGCGAGTGCTGACGATGAGTATGGAACATCGGGTCGGAACCGTCTCGCTGAATATCAGGTTCGCGTTGATCAAACCGTGGACGGTGCTGTTTGGGCCGTCCGGGAGCGGCAAGACGACCCTGCTGAGGGCCATCGCCGGC
The DNA here is from genome assembly GCF_040358255.1 of Tunturibacter gelidoferens. NCBI lineage: Bacteria > Pseudomonadati > Acidobacteriota > Terriglobia > Terriglobales > Acidobacteriaceae > Tunturiibacter > Tunturiibacter gelidiferens. The sequence goes on along the minus strand of NZ_CP132938.1, from coordinate 2,847,741 downwards.
TTTGTGCGGCCGGATGCGGGATCGATTGTGCGAGGAGACCGTGTGTTGGTGGATCGGGCCTCGGGTGTGTTTGTTCCGCCATACCTTCGACCGGTGAGGAGCGCAGGGCAGACGGCCCGGCTCTTCCCCAATCTGACCGTGCGGTCGAATGCGATTTATGGCATTGGATGGAGAGATAAACCTGACGACGCCAGTAAGGTTGTTGACGAAGTCATCAGTTTATTCGGCTTGGGGGAGCTGGTGAATCGAAAGCCACATGATCTGAGTGGAGGGGAGAAGCAGAGAGTCTCGGTCGCACGCGCAGCAATCTCTGCGATCACTTACGAAGGAGCCGGAGCAGCGTTGTTGTTGCTCGATGAGCCATTCTCTGGACTGGACTACGCGATGCGAGATGGACTTGTCGACGGATTGCGGGAGTGCCTGGGGCGGTGGAAGACGCCGGTGCTTTCGGTGACACACGACGTTGGGGAGGCGTTTCAGCTTGGAGCTGAGGTGATCAGGATCGCGGAGGGAGAGATTGTGAAACAGGGGCCGGCGGCGGACGTGCTGGCGGAGGAACGTCGGCGGTTAATCGGGCAGCTTCGCGAGCCGTAATCACTCGCCGGGCTGCACCGGCTCCTGTTCAAGGTGAACACCAAATCTCCGCTCTACACCCTCGACCACAGCGTCGCGAAGTGCAATCAGTTCGGCAGCCTTCGCGCCGCCCAGGTTCACCAGAGCGAGGGTATGGCGGGAGGAGATTGCTGCCCGTCCCATGGCAAAGCCTTTGTGAAACCCGGCCCGCTCCACGAGCCACGCCGCAGGTAGCTTCACCATGCCATCACCCGCCGGATACTGCGGAACCTCATCGGGCCTGCAACCGGCGCCGAGAGCGACCTGCGAAACAACGGCAGAGGGAACCACGGGGTTCTTGAAGAACGAGCCGGCGCTTCTCCCATCCGCTCCCCCCTGTCCCACCAGCATTCCCTTCTGCTCGCGGATCGAACGGACTGCATCGTAAACCTGGCGAAGCGTGGGCCTTTCCCCTGCTTCGAGCGTGGCCGCGAAGTATCGCGAGAGATCGGCATACCGCAGCGCGGCGTCTCCCCCGGGCCGCAATCTATAGGTCACAGCCGTTACGATGTATCGGCCGCGCTGCTCCGTGTTGAAGAGGCTGCGCCGGTAGCCGAAGCGGCAGGCTGTGTGATCCAGATCCACAAAGTTTTGGCTCTTGAGATCGTAGGCACGAACCTTGACGATGGTTTCGGCAACCTCCTGCCCGTACGCGCCGACGTTCTGGACCGGAGTGCCGCCGACATCGCCGGGAATGCCCGCCAGGCACTCGATGCCGGCATACCCGCGATCGACGGCGTAGAGCACAACATCGTCCCAGCTCTCGCCTGCGCCGGCTTCGAGAAGAACGCTCTCGCCTTCGTGCAGCTCCCGTCTGGTGATCGGTACGCCAACCCGCATCACCACGCCGTCAAATCCAGCATCGCTTATCAGCACATTGCTTCCGCCGCCCAGAACGAACAGCGGCATACCTCGATCCCGCGCGAAGGAGGTTGCCTCCACCACCTCATCCTCACTCGCCGCCTCTATAAAGAAGCGGGCCGGACCCCCTATCTGAAGCGTGGTGTAGGGGGCAAGCGGAACGAACTCGCGGAGGTCGATCATGGGACGCAGCACCGCTTGAGAGTACAACATCGCCCGGCTACTGGGATTTGACACACCTGATACCTTCAAATGGTGGTTCGCTTTGGCGCTAGCTCCTTCCCAGGTGAAAAGGTCCACTCGAAGTCCAGAGCTATCTGTTTTGTTTCGAATACTTTGCGTACTTTTTGCCGGGGGTGGGGTGCAAGGCTCGTAAGTAGAACGTAGAATCGAAACAAGCGCGGCTTTTACCCGCGAGCAAAAGGGTTAAAGGGAGAGTGTTATGTATCCAGAGATTATGGTGATTCCGATGCGCGAGGAGCTGACGCGCGCTGGGTTGACGGAGGCCCGCAGTGCGGCCGAGGTGGATGCAGCAGTTGCAAAGCCGGGAACAACGATGGTGGTGGTGAACTCCATCTGCGGTTGTGCAGCCGGCAAGATGCGTCCGGGAGTTCGTCTGGCGATGCAGCATAGCGCGAAGCCCGATCATTCCGTCACGGTGTTCGCAGGCCAGGACCGCGAAGCAACCGAGAAGGCGCGCAGCTACTTCGGCGGACATCCTCCGACGTCGCCGGCGATTGCGATTCTGCGCGACGGCCAGCTCGTCTACCTGATGCAGCGTTCGGCGATCGAGACCTCCACCGCGCCGGCCATTGCCCAGGAGCTTCAGCGCGCGTTCGATACTTACTGCGCGCCAACGACTGCCTAAGCCTGAAGCTGTTGAAATCTAAGGCCGGAGACCCGCTGCTACATTGTGCGGTCTCCGGTTTTTCGCGTTTTATGGCTGAACGGAAGGCGGATTTTGCCGATGTAAGAGACAGCCATGTCGATCACACGATCTGATTCTTCCATCTTCATTGATCCTTCTCATGGGCTTGTCGAAGAGCCATGGCCCGAGGGGAACGGTCTCGAGATTGTGGGCTCGAGTGCGGAGATACGGCGGCTGCGTTTGCAGGTGCGACGGATCGGCCCGCACTTCCGAACGGTCCTGGTCCATGGCGAGACCGGGACCGGCAAGGAACAGGTGGCTCGTGCGCTGCATGGAATGAGCCACGCTGCCGACGGCCCGTTTGTGGTCTGCCATGGAGCCGCTCTTGAAGAAGCAGTCGCCGGACGCCTGCAGGAGAACGATTGTGGCGTGGACCACTCGGATGCAATCGGTTGTCTTACCAGGATGGCGCACAGAGGGACGCTCTTTCTCGATGGAATCCACGAGATGCCGTTGCAGACACAGCTTCGTCTGCTACGCCTTCTGCGACGTTTCGACTCGACGCAGAAGCAGCGGGAAACATGCAGGCAAGACCTCCGGTCCGATCTGCGGATGATTGCCGCAACAAGCGAAAACCTGAAGATATTAGCTTCTGCAGGACGATTTCAGCAGGAGCTCTACCAACGGTTTGCCATGGTGGAGATTACCCTGCCACCGCTGCGGGCCCGCAGAGACGATATTCCGGATCTGACGAAGTATTTTATGTCTCAGCTTGCGCCGCTTTACAAGAAAAAGATGCCCGCTGTGTCTGAGCAAGCGATGGAACGCATGCAGAGGTACAACTGGCCGGGTAATGTGCGGGAGCTGAAAGGTGTTGTGCGGAGCAGCCTATCGCGAGTTGAGGGTGACGTACTCGACTCGCATCATCTTCCTGCGCTGGCTGAAGAGACAACGTTCATAAGAGAGGGAATGACAGAAAGTTTGCGGCTGCAGGATGTGGTCGAGCACCACGTCCTTCGAGTGCTGAAGGGCTGCGGAGGCAACAAGGTGCGCGCGGCGGAGATGCTGGGGATCAGCCGCTCGACGCTGTACAGGATGCTGGATGCCTCCGCATCGGCGGTTTTGCAATAAACCTCATCTTGGTATTGCTGTGAAAAGCGCTTCAGTAGAAGCGGCAGACGGAGTGCAGATGCTCCGCTCGCCACGATAGACTGAAGGTCAAGGTTGAGGACAGATATGACGAGATTGTGGCTGGGTCGCGCAGGTGGGTGGGTGCTTGTTTGCTGTTTGAGTGTAACGCCGAAGATGGTGCAGGGTCAGTTGACGGCTGCGGCGTCAACCGCCACTTCGGTTGCGGGACAGAGCAAAGCGTTATCCACACTCTTCACGCAGATCTGGGAGGACCGGCTGAAGCGCTCGCCCGAGTTTGCTTCCTCGATCGGAGACAAACGCTATAACGATCAATTGACGGACTACTCGACCCAGGCCTTGAACGCGGCGCTGGCACGGGGGCGCGAATACATCCGAAAGCTTTCGGAGATCGATACGACCGGACTGACAGACCAGGAGAAGCTGTCGGCAGATCTGATGCTGCGTCAACTGATCGAGGAGCAGGAGGCGGCGAAGTTCAAAGAATGGGAGATGCCAGTCAACCAGTTCTACGGCTTTCACACCGAGCTTCCGCAGCTTCCGAACCGGCTTCAATTTGACTCGGTCAAAGACTACGACGACTACATTACGCGGCTCAAAAAAGTTCCGAATGCCTTCTCGCAGATCATGACGAACATGCAGCTGGGAGCGGACGAAGGCCGGGTGCAGGTGCAGTATCTGATGGAGAAGGTGCTGGTGCAGACTCTAGCGCTGGCGAATCAGAAGCCGGAGGAGAGTCCGTTTGCGCAGCCTCTTAAGAAATTTCCGAAGACAGTAAGCGCGGCTGAGCAGAAGCGGATTTCAGCGGAGACGATCGACGCGATCTCTGCTGACGTATTTCCATCGTACAAACGCTTTGCCGGATTTCTGAAGGCCGAGTACATTCCAAACTCGCGCAAGGAGATCGGGGCATCAGCGTTGCCGGACGGAGATGCCTACTATGCGTTTCGGATTCGACAGAGCACCACGTTGAGCAAGTCCGCCGCTGAGATCCATCAGATAGGGCTCGACGAGGTGAAGCGCGATGAGGCCGAGATGCTGGCGATTGTGAAGAGCCTTGGCTTCGCTGATATCAAGAGCTTCAGTGCCGCGCTGAAGTCCAATCCAAAGGAGCACCCTGCCTCCGCCGACGCTCTTATTGATGACTACAAGGGATACATCGCTGGAATGAAGCCGAAGCTGCCGGAGCTGTTCGGCCGTCTCCCGAAGGCTCCACTGGAGATTGTGCCGGTGCCCGCGTATATGGAGAAGGATCAATCGGCTGCTTACTACGACAACGGTACGCCAGATGGAAGTAGGCCGGGCCGAGTGTATGTCAACGAGTATAACTTTGCGGAGCGCTCGCTCGCCCCAGTTGAAGCGGTGTCGTATCACGAGGGCATTCCAGGGCACCATCTGCAGATCTCGATTGCGCAGGAGCTTACCGGGATTCCGGAGTTTCGAAAGTACACCTACTACACGGCTTATACCGAGGGCTGGGGACTGTACAGCGAGCGGCTTGGTAAGGACGTCGGGTTCTACAAGGCCCCCTACAGCGACTATGGCCGGCTGGAGGCGGATATCTGGCGCGCAATCCGGTTGGTCGTGGATACGGGCGTGCACTCGCAGCACTGGACGCGGCAGCAGATGGTCGATTACTTTCACGATCACTCGGCCATTGACGAGACGAATATCCAGGCTGAGGTTGATCGCTACATAGCGTGGCCGGCGCAGGCGTTGGGCTATAAGATGGGACAACTGAAGATCCTCGAGTTGAGGGAGCGCGCGAAGACGGCGCTAGGCCCAAAGTTTGATATCAAGGCGTTTCATGATCAAGTGCTCGACTCCGGCGCGCTTCCAATGGACGTACTGGAGCAGCGCGTCGACGCCTGGATCGCCGCAGAGAAAAAGTAGGCTGCGTGGAAAAAGCGCTGTCTGATAGCCTTTGAAGATGAGCGAGAGCTATGAAGTGATGGTTCCGGCTCCGGTGATGCCGGGGCTGCGGGTAGCAGTTTTGGGCGCAGGAAAGATGGGCGGCATTCTGCTGCAGGCCTTCTTGAAGAACAACCTGCTTGCGCCTGAGCAGATCTTTGCCACAGTGCAACACGCGGAGCGAGCGCAGGCGTTGTCGGCGCAGTTCGGCGTCGAGGTAACGACCGACAACCTTGCCGCAGCGCAACAGGCAGATGTGATTCTGCTTGGAGTAAAGCCCACACAGGTGCCCGCGTTGATCGAGGAGATCAGGCCTGCGCTGACTCCGAAGAAGACGGTGCTGTCGTTTGCGGCTTCCGTAAAGACGCGCAGTATCGAGGACGGCGCGGGATGCGAACTTGCTGTAATCCGCGCAATGCCAAACACTCCGGCGATGCTGGCTGCGGGTATTACGGCGCTCTGCGGCGGGCGGTTCGTCTCGGCTGAACAGATGGCAATGGCGCAGAAGATCTTCCAGACGGTTGGCCGGACTGTTGTGGTCGATGAAAAGCACATGGATGCGGTGACCGGTCTTTCAGGTTCTGGGCCCGCGTTCCTCTACATCATCATCGAGGCCCTTGCCGAGGCGGGAGTGAACGTAGGGCTACCGCGCGATGTGGCTACTCTGCTGGCCGCGCAGACGACTCTGGGTTCGGCGAGGATGGTGCTTGAGACTGGATACCATCCCGCGCTACTCAAGGACGCTGTGACGACACCTGCCGGGTGCACGGTGGATGGCATTCTGGAACTCGAGGAGGGTGGACTGCGCGTGACCTTGATCAAGGCTGTAAAGCGAGCGACCCAGCGGGCGAAAGAGTTAGCGAACGGATAGTCCTGGTTCGTTCTTCGCGTGAAAGCGCACGACACCCGCGATTGAAACGGCGGCGTCAAAGCTGCGTAGAATGATGATATGGCTACGGCTGGAACGGTAAAGACGCCGGACGGTTTGAAAACGACGAGGCTTGAAGCGTCTCGAGCGCTGGTGCGGTTTGCCTGGGGTGTGGTCGGCTACAACGTGCTGGTGATCCTTTGGGGAGCTCTGGTGCGGGCTACAGGTTCCGGCGCCGGATGCGGGAACCACTGGCCGCTTTGCAATGGTCAGGTGATTCCGCTGTCGCCGCGCATCGACACGGTCATTGAGTTCACTCATCGGTGCATGACCGGCGGTTCGACTTTTCTTGTCGTTGGGCTACTGATCTGGACGTTTCGGGGAACCCTGAAGGGGCAGGCAGCACGAGGGCTAGCAGTCGCGTCTATGGTATTACTGCTGAACGAAGCGTTCCTCGGCGCGTTGCTGGTCAAGTTGGGGTATGTCACGGGCAATCAGTCGATGGGACGAGTGGTTGTGCTCTCAATTCATCTGAGTAATACTCTGTTACTTCTCGCCGCATTGACGCTGACGGCGCGGCTGTTGGGGACTAGACAACGATGGGCTGAGTTAAGGGTAAGCGGAGCGAGAAAGCTGTGGGCATTGCTGGGGCTTGGGGCAACGCTGGTTGTCGGTGTGAGCGGGTCGCTTGCAGCTTTGGGAGATACATTGTTCCCTGCTTCCTCTCTGCGGGCGGCGTTCACACAGGACTTTGCAGCGGGCTCTCCCTGGCTTTTACGGTTGCGAGGTGTACATCCGATCAGCGCAGTGATTGCAGCAGCATTCGTACTTTCGTTGACGGGACAGGCCAGGCGCGCGGGCGCGAGTCGCATCGCCGGGTTGGTGCTATCTTTTCTTTGCTTACAGTTCGCACTTGGACTAGCGGACGTTCTGCTGCTGGCGCCAGTGTGGATGCAGATCCTGCATCTGCTGGGAGCCGATCTCTATTGGGTCACACTGGTGACGCTTGCAGCTATGGTGATGTGGCCACAACAATCCCCAAGCAGAGCGTGCACCGCCGATTGAACGGCTACCTCTGAGCCCCTTCGATGAAACAGAGGCTCAAAGAGATAGCGCTATTGGGCAAGCGGAGCTACTGCGGAGTTGGCTTGCCTGCGATCTTATCGCCGACCTTTTCGGTTCCGTGAGCAGCGTCCTTCGCCGCGACCTTGGTGCCGTGACCAATATCCTTACCTGCGGTCTTGGTTCCTTCAGCGGTTTTATCGGCCGCTGTCTTCGTCCCGCTGACGGTCTTGTGATAGACCTTCTTCGTTCCGGTGGCGGTCTTTTTGGATCCGGTAGCGATAGCGTGACCTGTATCTTTGGTTGCGTCTTTTGTGTCAGTTCCGGCAGCCTTCAGGTCGTGCCCGGCGCTATCCTGAGCGAGGGCGAAGCTGGCTGAAGTGGATACAGCGAGCGCGGATGCCAAAATGATAAATCCTAGTTTTCTAACGTGCATATTTCTCCTTTTGAGGTTCACATAAACCCCCTTACGGATAGAGTATCGGTTCAGGAAAAGCGATTCATAACGACACGGCGTCCGGCTCTCGGATCCGCCCAGCGAAGCGAATCGTATAAGAGCCCGCGCAGTGTCGAATAGGCACGCTGATCGAGTCACGGTGGCTGAAAAATCGCTGTTGAATATTTGCAACGTTCGAGAGGTGATCAGTTCGAAGGTCAGATGGCCCGTCTTGAACGGCTGCATAAAGCGATCTTCTTTAAAACTATACAGACATTCGAAGCCGAAGGTGAACGTCTGAAACGCAGTAGAACTGACGGCGTAAATTTTCTTGGAAAACCAACGCAAGCATTGGCTGGATTCTTGGATAGATGATCGGAACCGGTAAGGGAAGAATTCTTGCCATTTAGTCAGGTCTGCGGAGTTGCTGGTTTTTGATCAAAAGCTCTGCGACCAGGCGATGAAGACGAGCGTTCTCCATCTCGAGTTCGCCGAGGCGGTCCTTGAAGTGGGCGGCGGACTGTCGACTGTAAATCGAGGAAGAGGATTGCCTAAAACCGCCAGGCTCCGCATCTTCTTCAGTGTCGATGCGACTTGTTTCGATCTCGTTCATATCTGCGTCTCCGCGTGTGAAGCGAAGGGCGCGCGGCCGCAACGCACACCTTTACGAAACTTCTCGCGATCCTCGGGTGTCATGTGATCCCAGCGATCTTTCATGCGTTGTCTCCAACGATTGCGGCCTCCCCCGCCATGCCGGTGAAAGCCTCCGAACAGAATTTTGCTGAGCAAAAACAGGCCGAGGCCCTGCCAAAAGGTGATCATGTGCCATCCAAAGATCGGCGGCATAAGAACGTTCCACAGGCTCTTGATCAGGAAGCCAAGCGCTGCGCTGGCAACTACGGAGAATAATGCGATTTTTACCACTTTGATTGCTGGATGATGCCCCATATATGACTCCTTATTTCTTAGCAAAATCTTCGTAGATCAACTGCAGTCTTTGGCGCAGATGCGTGACGGCATAGTGCTTGCGCGAAAGCAGAGTGTTGACACTGAGACCAGTTTCGGCGGATATCTCTTTAAAGCTCTGGCCCTGCAATTCATGAGCGATGAATACCTCTCGCTGCCCTTGCGGCAACTCTTCAAGAGCTTCTTCCAACGCATCGAGGAGTAAATTCCTTGCATAGGCTGCTTCAGGTCCCGCGTCGGCCGAAGGAAGCAGGTCTTCGAGTGTGTCCCCATCCTCTTCGACGGACGCCGGGCTGTTGAGCGAGGCGGCCTTTTTTCTACGGAAGAGATCGATCATCCGATTCCGGGCCACACGAAAGAGCCACGCAGTCACATGCTCTACGGGCTTCATCAGACGATAGGCCTCAAGAAGTTCATAGAAGACGTCTTGAAGGATGTCCTCCGCTTCGCCAGTGTCGGCGACATGTTTACGGATGAAGCTTCGCAGCCTAGGTCTGTCTCTCTCCAGCGCCTGAGAGATGAGCTGGTTCTGCTCGATAATTGTCCAATTGCCCGGAATCTCACTCATCTATAGGTGTAGACGGATCAAGCGCTTGAATATTTTATGGCCACGGATTTTGTTTTGCGTCCGTTTGCGGGTATGAGAGGACCACCGAGGGCGCAACCGCCGATATTTCTCGGTTCTTCATACTTGGGATTCATACCATTGCGGTAATCTTTTAGACCTCTATGACTTCTACGAAGCGAACTGCCGGAAGCTCTGCCAGTGCCAAAAAAGCCGCCGCGAAGGTGGTCGAGAATCTTTTTTTCAGCCGCGACGAGTCCTGGATGCGTTTCAACCAGCGTGTACTCGAAGAAGCGCAGGACGAGACCAATCCACTTTTGGAGCGAGTAAAGTTTCTGGCCATCACTGCGAGCAACCTGGATGAGTTCGTGGAGATCAGGGTCGCTGGCTTCCTCCAGCGGATCGAGGATGGTTACAATCTCGCGCAGCCACCAGATGAGGGTGGACTCACCCCGCAGGAACGTCTGGATGGATTGATGGAGCGAATTCATCTATTCGTAATGGCGCAATACCAGTGCTGGAATGAACAACTGTTACCAGCGATGCAGGCAGCAAAGATTCGTGTGCTGCGGTGGAGTCAGCTGAACGATGCGGCACGGAAACAGGCGTTGGATTTCTACGACAATGAGGTCGATCCTCTGTTAACCCCTGTGACCATCGATCCTTCTCACCCTTTTCCGCGAGTGCTGAACAAGGCGCTCTGCATAGGTCTCCTGCTGAGACATAAGCGGCGTGGCCTGAAGGCTGCGACGGCCCTGGGCGTGGTGACCGTACCTCGCGCCCTCCCGCGACTGGTCCCGCTTAAGAGCGCAGACGGAAGCTGCGACTTCATCCTTTTGCATGAGCTGGTCGAGTCTCAAGTAGAGCGGATGTTTCGTGGGTACGAAGTACTGTCTCGGTCGGCGTTTCGAGTCACGCGCAACAGCAATCTCTATATGCAAGAGGAAGAGTCGCGCTCTGTTCTGGAAAGTGTTCGCGCGGAGTTACATAATCGACGCAAGGGCGATGCCGTCCGGATGGAGATTGAAAGTTCCGCTGTCGAAGAGATGGTCGAGCGTTTGCGGATCAACTTCGAGCTCGAGCCGGAGCAGGTCTTCAGGACCGACGGACCCGTAAATCTTTCGCGCCTGATGAATCTTTATTCCGAAGTGAAGCAGCCCCAGCTGAAGTATCCAGCATTCGCTGCGAAAGAGTTCAAGCTGAGCGCAAAGTCCACCGATATCTTCGACGAACTGCGGAAACGGGATGTGATGTTGCATCATCCCTTCGATTCGTACAAGACCGTTGAGGAGTTTATCGAGGCCGGAGCGCAGGACCCCAGTGTGATCTCGATGAAGCAGACACTCTATCGCACAAGCAAAGACTCGCCTATCTTTACTGCTCTTACCGACGCCGGACAGAGTAAGGAGGTGACTGTCGTCGTGGAATTGATGGCACGCTTCGACGAAGACTCGAACATCCGCTGGGCACGAGAACTGGAGGACGCAGGTGTCGGGGTATTTCACGGCATCTTCGGTTTGAAGACCCACTGCAAGCTGTCCCTCTTGGTGCGGCGCGATCCCGATGGCGTGGTGCGACGGTACGCGCACTTGGGAACGGGGAACTATAATCCTGTCACGGCGCGTTTTTACACCGATATCAGTCTCCTGACCTCGAAGCCGGAGTTAACGGGCGAGGTGCAGAAGGTCTTCAATTACCTCACCGCTGAAACCGAGTCAGAGTCCTATAAGCCTCTCCTGGTCGCACCGTTGACACTCGCCGACGGCCTTGTCGCGCTCGTCGAAAGAGAGGCGGCCCATGCCAAGGCCGGTCGCCCTGCATCCATCATCGCCAAGATGAACGGCCTACTAGATCGGCGAACGGTAGAGGCCTTATATGCAGCTTCGAACGCTGGCGTCGAGATCGACCTGATTGTTCGCGGAATGTGTTCCCTAAGGCCCGGCCTCAAGGGTGTGAGCGAGAGAATTCGGGTGCGAAGCATCGTCGGACGCTTTCTCGAACACAGTCGAATCTTCTGCTTCGCGAACGGCGGCAAGGAAGAGGTCTACTGCGGAAGCGCCGACTGGATGCCCCGAAATCTGATCGAACGATGCGAGGTGGTATTTCCGGTAGCCCAGCCAGACCTCCACAAACGGCTGCGCGAAGAGATTCTGGCCGCCTATCTAGCGGACAACACCAAGGCAAGACTCCTACGGTCGGACGGCGAGTATGAGAGGGCTCCGAAGACGGGAGCTCCGTTCAGTGCACAAAACTATCTGATGGGAGTAGCCGATGGCGCAGACGAGAAGGTTCCCGAAGCTGCGAAACATGAAAAGATTACAACTCATTAGTGCTTCGCAAGTCTGAACGCGATAAGGATTGAGCTATTGAATCGTCAAATTGATGGCAGCGGTCTGGATGGTCGAACCGCCGGTGGCTCTCACGGTGACTGCATAGCTTCCGGTCGAGAGAGGTTTCGCAGCATTAGGGTCGACTCCACCACTGCCACAACCGCTTAGGACGCCCAGCGTGGAGAGCGCAAGCAGAGCGAAGGCACCCCACCTACGAGTGCCCCGGCCCGGCACCATGAAAACAATCAGACCTGCGCAGGCTAGGCCAAAAACCGGCACCAGGTCATGAGAGGTCGATGGCTCCACGGTGCGGCTGGACAACGCAGTAGATGAGATGGTGAGCACCGTGGTCCGGGGGGTGGAATTGGTGGGCGTAATCGAAGCCGGGGAGAAGAGACAAGTTGCCCCCGCGGGCAGGCCTCCGGTGCACGCAAACATGATGATCGAGTGAAAGCCGCCGACTGGAGCGACAGTAAGCGTAATCGCATTGGAACTTTTGCCCTCGGCCATGGTGGTCGATGACGTCAAAGGAGACAAAGTAAAAGTGCCGATTGGAGCGATAACGGTGAGCGTGGCGGCCGCGGAAGTACTGGCGGAATGATTTTTGTCGCCGGAGTAGTTGACCTGAAGGACGTGAGCCCCGGACTGAAGCGTATTCGTAAGAAGAGGGAGGATAGTGGTAGTGCTGGTAAGTGGAACGGATTGTCCGTAGGGATTGCCATCAAGTAGCAATTGCGTCACACCGCCGGGGATAGGGGACGCAGGCGAGATGGTAGTGGCGACGGTAACAGCAGCTCCCTGTTCGACGGTGGCGGGCGAGACGCTGATGGTAGCGATGCTTGGGAGAGCTGCACCGATGGTGAAGGACGCCGGTGCAGAAACGGAGGCCTGATGTGTGGCATCGCCAGAGTAAAGCGCGGTGATGAGGTGCGAGCCCGGAGTAATCGTAATGACTTGGCTGGACGCGCTCACTGTCCCGGAGGAGAGTGGCAGCGGCTTGCTGACGACCTGGTTGTCACTGAGAAAGACGACGGTGCCGGTAGGTAGCGGGCTGTTAGGAGAGACGGTAGCTGAGAAGACGAACGAATCTCCCGGAACTATGCTCGCGCTCGATAAGCTGAGTGCTGTAGTGCTAAGGCCAAGGGAGGAGGCGGTAACATAGACGCCGACCGGGGTGGAGCTAGACGGTTGATAGTTTATATCGCCCGAATAGCTGGCCGTAATGGTGTTGTTGCCAGCTGAGAGTTGGCTGGCAGGGAAACTAAAGTTCACCAGCCCAGAGTCTGTGGTGAATGCGGGATAGGCATTTTGCGCGACAACTGCATTGCCGAGCGTAAGGCCACCAGCGGTGAAGGTCACCGTACCACCAGGAGCCGCGGCACCGAAACCTCCTAGTCCACCCGTTGCAAAGCCCAGTGCGTTGATCTGAGCGGTAAGTGTAACCGTTGTGCCCGCGGACACATAACCTGCGTTTGTTTGAAGCAGGCTATCAGTCTGCGTTTTGACGATAGTAAACGCGAACGGAGGCGATTGGCTGGGATTGAAGCTCGCATCGCCAGAGTAAGCCGTAGTTAATACGTGGGTGCCCGGGCTCAGCGAGCGTGTCTGATCCTCGGTATTCGAGGCGGCGTTGAGTCGAAAAATTCCGCCATCAAGCCCGAGACCTGAATCGGTCAGCATGATGTTGCCGGTGGCCAGTCCCTGTCCAGAAACGCCCGCGACCTCTGCACGGATAAGAAAGAATCCTCCATACGGGTACGTAGAGCCAGGCTGCACCGGCGTGACGGCACCGTTGGCTGGGTTGTAGAGCAGAGGCTGTAGGCTCGTCGTGCTGTCCTCCGGGCTTACCGTGAGCGCGACTGCATTGGAATCGCTTGGCGCATAGACTCCATCACCGCTGTAGTGTGCTTGGACCGAGTAGGAGCCTCCGGGAAAACTGCTGAGCAGCGCGCTATAGCTGCCATTCTGGAGAGTCCCTGTGTGAACCGAGCCATTTGTCGTCAGGGCGTTGACTGAAACGTTGCCGGTCGGCGTCCCTGCAGCGGAGGTGACGCTGACGACCGCAGATACAGGGCTGCCATGAGGAATTGTCGAAGACGAGAGCGTAAGGGTCGTCGAGCTGGCTGTAAAATTTGCATTCGTCCAGTTGTTGACGAGGTTTGCAGCATTGATGCTGCCAAGGCCTGTAGTGAGATCGTATCCCGCGCCGCTGTGGTATCCGGAGAGCACGCCATATCGGTCAACAGAGTTGGTTAGGGTGCAGTTGGGACTGCCTTTGAGACAAGGCATGGCGATGGTATCGGTCGTGATGTCGTTGAAGAGACAGCCGGCGGCTGGAACTCCCGAGATTGCGCTGCAAGTCGTACCAGCTTTTTGCTGCTGGCTGGCGAGATTGTAGAGAACATAGTTGGCATTCCCTTGCCGGCTGCCGGTCTTCTGGTTGATCAACGAGAGGATGCCGGCAAACGCGGGCGTAGCAACCGAAGTCCCACCGTAACCTGCAAAGTCGTAGGCCGGAGCGGCGAGGTTGCAGGGCCGGCCATCCGTGTTCGTACTCTGTTGGCAAACGACATAGAACGCGCCGAAGAAACCCGCGCCGGCAAAGAGAGAGACGTCGGGAATATCGCGAACCCCATCTGAAGGAACTCCATCAGCCATCTGCCAGGATGGCTTGCTGTAGTATCCCTTGCAACTCAAAGGCGACGATCCATTGGACTGAGTGCAGGAACTGGCGCCTCCGCCGCCCCCAACGACAGAAAGAAGTCCGTCCGTCAACGCGACGCCAGTATTACAGATCTGTTCGGTAGTCTGACCGGAGAAGAAACGGGAGGTAGCGAAGACCGTATTGGTGCAGCTCTCGTTCCATGGAACCTCGGGGATATAGCCTTTCGCCGAGGCCTGGGTGGTGGAGCTATTGATGCCATTCCAGAACGCAGTCCCGCCCTGGGGCATGTAAAAATCAGTCCCGCCCACGGAAATGTTATAAGGTGTGCTGCCAAGTCCGTTGACCCCAAGACCATAGCTCGCTCCGGTATCGTCTGCCGTGTCGCAACCCGCTGCCCCGGAGTCGCCGCTGGCGATCAGAACCGAGATCCCCTGGGCAGCGGCCTGTTGCCAGAGCGCCTTATAGAAGGCATTTCCTGTAGACCCTAGAAGAAGTTCGCACTGTCCGTAGCTGTAGCTCATTACAGGAGCAAGATTATTGTCGACGATGTAGATGGCCGACAGATCGGTGCCCTGGGTGACCTCAGTTCCCTCCGAAACAACGTAATCGATGGTCGCACCTTTTGCGACTGCAGCCGACCACTGGGTGTCGATGTCCGCCTCCCCTTCGTCCGCAGTGACGCCGGGGTTGGGGCCGTTGTAGATGATGTTGAGGTATTCAGTTCCAGTTGGTGTCGCAGTATTGCCAAGCGGAAGGCTGAAGAGCTTGCGAAAGTTGACGAAGTCGGCGGGATTGATGTCGGTCTGTCCGACAATGGCTATCCTCTGGCCAATACCGTCAATCGGAGTGCTAGCGTTCCACAGCGGCAGCACGTTATAGATTGTGGCGAAGTCATACGGAGTCACGCCATAGAGGGTATTGGCGCCACTGGCAATGGTAAAGGCAGGCCTACCTTTGCTCGTAGCTTGATCCGGCAGGCGAGTCGTGAGGTTCGCCGCCGCATCGTGTCGAAAGCTGCCGACCCTACGGCTTGCAGGCCTGCGTCCAAAGTCGTTGAGCGACGCGATGCCTGACACCACGGGTGCTAGTGCAAGTGGAATCTGCGGATCGGATGCGTTCGCGAAATGCTGTTCGCCCCGAATAACGTACCTGTGCATGTTTGTGCGAAACGCTGTGCGGACCATCCCCGCCGTTCCGCTGAATTCAATCAGCGTTCGTCCGGAGTTGACCCGAACGTCGCCGAAGCCGTGCCCTGAGAGCCACGTAGTAATCGAGGACAGATCCCGGTCGGATGGGCCAAACGTTGCACCGAAGCTCTCTGGAGTGAGCCACTGATGGTAAGTCGAGGAGTTCCTGTCCTGCTGTTGATCGATTAACCGCTGCAGCTCAACCTCCTGCTCGGGACCGCGCTGAAGAATCAAAACCATGCTGCGAAGGGGAGCGGCATCGGCCATCGCGCCCTGGTCGAACTCCGCGCGCGCCATCGGATGAGTGTTCCCGGCGAGCGTCGTACGGCGACTCTCCTCGACGGGCTGCAAAATCCTCGAACGCGGGGTAGGAAACGACAACTGCGCGAACGTCGATGCAGAATCGGCGAGCAACAGCAAAATCGCCGGAACAAGAAATAGCAGCTTTCGGATGATACGAAACATTCTTTCGTTTCCTGCTGCTGAGAAAACAGAAAAATTCTTAGCAGATAAATTGTGACAAGGACTACAGGCCTGATTCTGTCGTGCTCAACATCGAGCGTCAACGAAAGATAGTCAGCAAGATAGGAATATTCGGAGAAACAGTTCTATTAAGGGAAAAAGGCCGCGCCTTCAATGGCGCGGCCGGAAAAGACTAAACGTACTTTCGTCTACGGTACGTTGTAGGAAATCTGTGTGCTATGCACCAGAGTGCCACTTACTGCAGTCACCGTAAACGTATAAATGCCCTTAGAGGCATTTGTCGTCCCAGCAGGAGGAGTAGTCCCGCCGCCTCCGCCGGTGTTGGAGGTGCTGGATCCGCAGCCAACCGCTGTTAGAGCAGAGATGCTAATCACAGCAGCAAGCAGAGCTACCCAACGACGGCGACGCGGCAGCATAAGCAAACACAATCCAGCAAGGGTGGCTCCAGAACCAGCCGCATACCATGGCATCTTATTCGCGGGACCTCGACCGGATGGCTTCAGTCCGGGTCGAATTGAGTTCGCGGCAGTCGTGGGTTCAGAAGCTACCACAACAAACGACGTGGTCACGCCAGTAGAAGTAGTGATTGCGACCGGCGACACAGAGAAACTAGGCGTTGCAGCCATTCCATCATTGTTGGTCGCCGTCAGACTGACCGTACCCGTAAAGCCGTTAACCGGTGTGATCGTAAAAGTAACCCCCGATGCCGTAGCTCCCGGTTGTACGGTTGTCGTCGCGCCGCAGGTCGCAGGGGCGAAAGAAAAATCGGGCTTGCCGGAAGATGAGGACGAGACTATGTCGACTGACGCGATCGGTCCGTTCGGGTAGAAGCTGGCGTTGATGTTTGGCCCCAGAAGCGTCCCTTTAGACCCAGCATAGTTGCCATCGCCGGAGTAAACCGCGCTGATGTTGTGGCCCCCAGAAGAAAGCGAGGAGGTGACAAGACTATAGCTCGCGGTTCCACTCGACAGAGTAGCAGTGCCGCCCACGACAGCCACGTTGTCGACAAAGAATTGGATTGTGCCCGTTGGCGTTGGACCCGAAGCAGTCCCCGCAACTGTCACATTGAGTGCCAGAGTACCCGCCGACACAGCGCACAGAGAGGCGGTGGTGGTAAGCGCCGTTGTACTGACGCTCGTCCCAATCCCGCTGCCGACGCCCGTGCCGACTGGCTTCACGCCACTCCAACCGGTGACCAGCGCATTTACATCAAAACTGCCGAGACCTGTCGCCTGATCGTACGTATTCCCTGCGGTGAAGCCGATCGATCCACCGTTTGGACAGTTCGGTGTTCCCTGGGTGCAGGGAACGGAGTTGTTGCCGGAGATGATGTCGTGGAAGACGCTACTGTAAGTTGGCCCGTTCAAGAAGCCATAGAGAGTTGGTCCAACATTGCCGAGCCAGCCCGTCGTTGCGCCGGTCGGATTCGTCTTCTGTTCTACCAGAGCCAAGATACCGGCGAAGGCGGGAGCAACGAATGAGGTCCCTCCAAACACGTTTGGGTCGCCGTTGGAGGAAAGGAAGCCGTTTACGCAAGGTGTCTCGCCTTGTCCATCGCCTGAGCTACAAACCAGATATCCGTCGTGCAAAGCCGCAGCGTTGAGCGCGATGTCAGGAAGATCCCGCGAAGAGTCACTCGGAACTCCGGCGCCTGTCTGCCATGCAGGTTTAGAGAAGAAAGCACTTGCTCCGCCGCCCCCAGCGCCGCCCCCGGTTCCGTTGCCGAAGCCAAGACCAGCACTGGATGTTGTCTCGTTCCAAGGCTGCTCCGGAATGTACGACTGAGCGGAGCCGCCGTTGGTTCCATTACTGCTGCTCCAATAGGTCGCAGGGGTGTTCACATCTCCACTGAACATGGTACCGCCGGCAGATGTGACATAAGGCGAGCTGGAGGGGAAGTCGACATTAAGCCCCTCAGTAGCCAGACCGTCTGCATCGCAGTCGGCAGCACCGGCATCGCCAGATGAACTGACTACGGTCTGCCCCTGCGCGTTCGCTTGCGCCAGCAAACTGTTGTAACTCGACAGCATTGCGGTACCCCAACCGCTCTCGCACAAGCCATAGCTGATTGTGATAATCGGAGCCACCTTGTTGTCGATGGAGTAAGTCAGAGAGTCCGCAAAGATGTTACTGCTGCTGTAAACATAAAGAATCGTGGCTCCCGGAGCGGCCGCACTCGACCACTCAATATCAAGATGCGCTTCATCGATATCGCTCGCCGAAACGCCAGCGTCAGAGCCGCCGGCAGGAATAGCGGATTGCAGCTTGAGATTGATTGTGGGAAGGCCAGCCGCCGACCGAAATTGCGCAACATTTGCGTCGGGAAGGACGTTGCCTGAGGTAAGATCCGTATTTCCCATCACAGCAATCGTTACGCCCGTGCCATTAATCGGGGTGGAAGCAGTAAGCAGAGGATTCTCGTCGTAGATGGTGTAAAAATCAGCCGGCGAAATGTAGTGACTCGTAACTCCGTTCAGAGTTTGCGTGTAAAGCGGTTGGGACGGGTCAATCGGGGAGACATTGCGCGCACGCGAGTGAGGCTTCGCCTTAAAGTCATTCAGCCCAACAATCGAGGTCACCACCCCGGCGATGGCTGACGGAAGCACGGGATCAGTGACATTCGAAATATGCGGTTCGCCGTTGAGCGAAAGACTGTGAATCGAGGTCCCAAAAGCCTGCTGCACCTGCGCAACCGTGCCTGAAAAAGAGATGAAGGTAGAGCTCCGAGCCGTCCGGGTGATGGTTAAGCCCTGACTGGTGAGCCACGTCGAAACCTTGGCAATATCCGCGCTGCTGAGTCCAAACCGAGTCCCAAACTGCTCCGGAGTCAGCCACTGGTGATAACTCGCCGAACTGGGGTTCAACTGATCGGCGAGCAACTGGCTCAGACCTGCCTGCTGGGCGGAAGTCATGCTGAAACGCAGTGACATCGACTCGAGCTTCTTGTCCGCCGGCGCAGCACCAAGATCCGTAGCGCGCCGCGCCCGGCTCATAATCGTGCCGGGCAGAGGGGTCCGAGAACCGCCGTCGACAGCACTGGCAATTCGGCTCTGGACTGCAGCCTGGCTAAGAGGGCTAAACGCGGAGGCAAGGAGGGTAATAGGGGCAATCAGATGAGAGAGAAGGCGGCTGCGCATTGGATATCTTCTACCTTACTACCGGGTTACGGGGTGGCCTGCTGGTCCACACACGGAGATCGACTGGCCCGACGAACCAGAGAGGGACCGAGGTGAGGTACATGCTTAGACAGACGATAAAACGAAATGTTGCGTTTACAGATGTAAAGAGATTATTTCGTCTCTCTGATTGTGCCATTTCAGGAAGAAAAGCTGGAACCTAGAGCCGCGCAACCCTTTGGCAGATGTTCAATGGCTCCACATCGGATCGTTTTGTCCTCACTCCCACCAAAAAAGGACCGGCCGAGGATCGCTCAACTAGTCCTTTTCAAAATCACATTCCCCTAAATACTGTACTTTCCTGCCTTCAGCACGTGCTGAGCTACCTGCCGGCGCAGCTTGATCGTATTGGCGGAGTCATGTTTGGACAGGCGGCGAAGAATCGTAAGCTGAGTCCGCAGCATATCTCCCTCAGCCACCGCCGCTATCACCTTCCGCGCTGCCAGCTCGACCGTAGCCATGGCCTTATCAGCATAGATCCGCGCCATCGCAACGGGCATAGCTGAAGCCTCCGCCGACTGGCCTGCCGCGATCTTCTCAGCGCGTAGAATCGCACTCTCCATCGCGAAGACCTCAATGATCATGTCCGAGATGGCCCCCATTACCTCCTGCTCATCTGCGATCTGTGCCATATACTTCTGCGTAGCAGCTCCAGCGACAAACAGTGTCAGCTTTTTTGCATTCGCCAGGAGATTGCGCTCGTCAGCCAGCGGCCCTTCGCGCTCCACTTTCTCGCTCGGCCCTGACATCACCTCGTCCATCAACTTCTTGATTGCAGGCATCAGGGCCAGCTTGCCACTCATGGCAGACTTCATCAGCCAGCCTGTGATGATCAGCCGATTGATCTCGTTGGTTCCCTCGAAGATCCGATTGATTCGAGCATCGCGGTAAGCCCGCTCGGCCGGAAACTCTTCGACATAGCCATAGCCCGCGAAGATCTGCAGCGTCTCGTCGACGACCATGTCCAGCATCTCGCTCGCCCACACCTTCACAATCGAACACTCAACCGCGTAATCCTCGATACGCTTCTGAATCTCCTTCGTATCGTTCTTATCCACACCTGCCAAAGCCCTATCGATCAGCCCCACCGTGCGATAACACACCGCGCCGCCAACAAAGATGCCAGCGGCGCAGTTCGCAATCTTCTCCTGAATCAGCCCAAACTCGGAGATTGACTTTCCGAACGCCTTTCGATCAATCGCATACCTAATCCCATTATTCAACGCCATCCGCGCACCGCCGATCGCGGCATTCCCCAACTTGTAACGCCCGACATTAAGAATATTGAATGCAATGTGATGGCCCTTGCCCACTTCCCCCAGCAGATTTTCCGCCGGAATCACACAGTCGTTAAGAATCAGCGGACACGTCGAGCTACCGCGAATCCCCAGCTTGTGCTCCTCTTTCCCCTGGGTAAAACCAGGCGTTCCGCGCTCGATCAAAAACGCCGTAAGCTTCTCCTTCCCCTCATCCGGACCGTCGGGAATCGCGCACTTCGCAAAGACTGTGAACAGATCCGCAAATCCCGCATTCGAAATCCACATCTTTTCGCCGTTCAGCGTGTAGGTCTTCCCATCCGCAGAGAGCACCGCCTTCGTCTTCGCATTGACCGCATCCGAACCGCTCGTCGACTCCGACAGCGCATACGCCGAAACAATCTCACCCGATGCAATCTTCGGCAGATACCTCTTCTTCTGCTCCGCGTTGCCGTACCAGACCAGAGGCAGAGTCCCGATGCCGGTATGTGCCGAGAACGCCACCGAAAAGCTAGCCTGCTTCGAGATGTTCTCCGCGACGATAGCGGAGGTAGCCTTGTCCATCTCCAAGCCGCCGTACTCCTCAGGAATATCAATCGCGGTGAGTCCAAGCTCCGCGGCCTCCTTCAGCAGACGCTTCGTAACTGAGAAGTCCTTTGCCTCAATCGAGTCAGACGCTGGCATAATCTCGTTGACCGCAAAGTTCCCGGTTGTCTCAGCAATCTGCTTATGCTCATCGGTAAAATCTTCAGGAAAGAAACAATCCGCAGGCGTCGGATCGCTGATAAGAAAGCTGCCACCAGCAATCCGGGGAGTGGTGGTCGGGTCGGGGGTCGTCATCGTTGCCATGGTGTTACTCCTTCTGCAGCTTCTGGGCTCAAAATTGCGAACTAATCCACTTCAGCGATCAAATCTTCAGGTGCGGCGGCCTTCCATCGAACAACACAATGTTGGCCCTTCCAGCGAAACGTCTGCAATTCTGCTTCAGCGAGTGATACCGGCGGTTGTTCCACGGTAATCCACCTTTCATGCTCTACACCGTCCGAAACATACTTCGCCAGAATTGAAACTTCGTACAGCGCCGTTCTGCTACCTTTAGCATTGCTCACCGTCTCGATCACCTCAGGGCGAACCTCTTCGACAATGGCTGTGGCGCACTTCCAGCGTTGTTGAATCTCGTGATGGTGCCGGTGTTTGATAAAGAAAGCTACTGCGACAAACACCGCAGCCAGTGCGATATATCCACTCACTACTCGAATCGAATGCCAGCCATCACAGCTGCCGGGCCGCAACTTTGACCAGCTACTTCGATCCGACATGGAGTCTCGACTCATTGCCTAACTCATCGCCTCATAGATCCCAGCCGCTCCCATACCGCCGCCTACACACATCGTGACAATCCCATACTTCGCGTTACGCCGAGGCATCTCGCGCAGAAGTGTTGCGGTCAGCTTCGCACCGGTGCAACCAAGCGGATGCCCCAGCGCGATTGCGCCGCCATTCACATTCACCTTCGCTGGATCGATCCCCAGCACCTTCAACACCGCGAGGGACTGCGCAGCAAAGGCCTCATTTAGCTCAAAGAGATCAATATCTTCCATCGAAAGGCCGGCCATCTTCAACACCTTCGGAATCGCATGAATCGGCCCAATGCCCATCTCCTCCGGGTCGCATCCCGCATAAGCGAACGCAATAAACTTTCCCATCGGCTTGATGCCAAGCTGAGCGGCACGGTCCGCCGACATCACAACTGCCGCCGCAGCTCCATCCGAGGTTTGGCTGGAGTTTCCGGCTGTCACAGTTCCCTTCGCATGGAACACAGGCTTCAACTTCGCCAGCGCTTCAAGAGAAGTATCGGCACGCGGGCCCTCATCCTGCTTGAACGTCGACTCGTTCATCTTAGCCTTCTTGCCATTCGGAACAGAACTTGTAACCGTCACCGAAACAATCTCATCCTCAAATTTCCCGCCGCCGATCGCAGCCAGCGCCTTCTGATGACTCTCATACGAAAACTGGTCCATCTGCTCCCTCGTGATCCCATAGTGAGTTGCCACGCGCTCCGCTGTAAGCCCCATGGACATATATGAGCCCGGATAGTTCTCCACCAGCCACGGGTTGACCGAGATCTTGTTGCCGCCAAACGGAACATAGGACATACTCTCCGTCCCGCCTGCAACAATACAATCCGCCGACCCGCCACGAATCCGGTCCGCAGCCAGGGCAATGGACTGCAACCCTGACGCGCAGTAGCGGTTGATGGTCATCCCTGCAGTAGTAACCGGCAAACCCGCCCTAAAGCTGGCGACCTTTGCCACATTCATTCCCTGCTCTGCCTCAGGCATGGCGCAGCCCAGGATCACATCTTCGATCTCCGACTTGTCGAGCTGCGGAGTACGCTCTAACGCACCACTAATCGCAAAGGCCGCCAAATCATCCGGGCGAGTAGTACGAAGGGTGCCGCGCGGGGCTTTTCCAACGGCGGTGCGAACAGCGGAGGCAATAATGACTTCTTTCATAACCAACTAACTCCCGATCTCTGTCTCCGAATCTACTCCGAAGACCGTTAAATGAAAGGTATCTTTTGACTTGAACTAACTGCTAGGAACCCGCTCCTAATTCCGCAAAGGCTTGCCCGTTTTCAAAGTGAACGCAATTCGCTCCTGCGTCTTCTTTTCTCCACAAAGCGATAGGAAAGCTTCACGCTCAAGGTCCAGCAGATACTGCTCTGTAACCGGCGTACCCGGTGTGACCTTCCCTCCGCATAGCGCATACGCCACCCAGTTCGCGATTTTCGCGTCATGATCAGAGATGTACTGCCCCTCCCGCATAGTCCACACCGCCAGCTTCAGCGTAGCCAGTGCATTCTCTCCTGGAGCTGCAATGTCAGTACGCGGGGCGGGCGCACTATAGCCAGCATCGGCGATCGCGCGGGCCTTCGTCTTCGCATCCGTCAGCAGCCGCTCGCGATTCATCGTAATGTTGTCCGACTGCTTGAAGAAGCCGAACGAACGAGCCTCCGCCGCACTGGTCGAAACTTTCGCCATCGCGATCGTCTCGAAGTTCTTCTTAAGCGCTTCAAATATCTCGACGCCCTCGCCGCGTGCGTCCGGACGAATGCTCGATCCAGCCTCTACCGACCGGATCGTCATCTCCTTACAACCGCCGCCGCCCGGAATCAGCCCAACGCCGGCTTCCACCAGACCCATATAAAGCTCAGAGTGAGGCTGACGCGCAGCGGCATGAAGCGAAATCTCCACGCCTCCTCCCAGACACATTCCATATGGCGCAACCACCACAGGGCGCGGACAGAACTTGATGGCCTGCGTCATATTCTGGAACGCGCGCACTGCCATCTCCACCTCATCCCACTCCTCTTCCTGAACCCCAAGGAGAAGCTGCATTAGGTTCGCACCGACCGAAAAATTAGTGGAGTCACCCGTAATGACGAAAGCCTCGAAGTTGCTTACGATCTCGCTCGAAGGCTTCAGCGTCTGTGTAATCAGACTGACGATGTCATCGCCCAGTGCATTCATCTTGGAGTGCAACTCAATCGCAGCCACTCCATCGCCCAGATCGATGACCGATGCGCCCGGGTTCTTCTTAACTACCCCATTCGCCTTCTTGATCACCACCAGCGAGGTCACTCCCTCCGCCGTCACCACCGGCTTGTATTCCCCGCTGACAGGATCGAAGAACAGCCGCCCCGATGCGATCGAAGCATCATCCTTGTACCACGCAGGACTCGCCTCGCCGTGCTTCTCCGCATAAGCCAGAACCTTCTCCACGTTCGCCGAGATCTGCGCACCAGCAGCGCGCATCTTCTCCGTCGTGGCGAGCACACCCGCAGCATCGAACATCTCAAATGGGCCAAGCTCCCAGTTGAAACCCGTCTTCATAGCCTGATCGATCTCAACTATATTGTCCGCGATCTCCGGCACCCGGTTCGCGCTATACGTAAACAGCTCCGTCAGCAGCGGCCAGTAAAACGCAGCAGCCTTGTCCTTCGTCGCATCCGCATGCAGCAGCTGCGCGATGCGTGCGTGAGTCGACTCCACATTCTTCGCCATCTCGATCGCAGCAAACTTCGGCCGCATACTCGGCTTGTAGTCCAGCGTCTGCCAGTCCAGAACATGGCGCAGATCCCGACCCTCTGCGTCTTTGCCTTCCTTTTTATAAAAACCCTGCTTTGTCTTGTCTCCAAGCCACTTCTTCTCCAGCATCTTGCCGATAAAAGGCGCAAGCGTCACCTCGGCACGCTCGTCCTTGATCCTTGTGGCCTGCGCGGAAAAGTTCGTCGCCACATGTGCCAGTACATCCACGCCGACCATATCGCCGAGTCGAAAAGTCCCACTCTTCGGCCAACCTAGCGCAGAGCCAGTCAACGTATCAACCTCCTCGATTGACAGACCCTGCTCCTGCATCAGGCGAATCGCATTCCCCATCGAGAACGTACCAATCCGATTCGCAATAAAGTTCGGCGTATCGTGCGAATGAACAATCGCCTTCCCCAGCCGCAGATCGCAGAAGCGCTCCACCGCCGCAATATCCGCCGGATCCGTGTCTGGAGTCGGAATAATCTCGAGCAGTCGCATGTACCGGGGCGGGTTGAAGAAGTGCGTTCCAAACCAATGGCGGCGCAACTCCATCGGCATTCCTTCCACGATCTTGTGAATCGGCAGTCCGCTCGTATTGCTCGTAATGATCGTGTCCTTACGGCGATGTTGCTGCACCTTATCCAGCAGAGCCCGCTTGATCTCAAGATTCTCCGCCACTACCTCGATGATCCAGTCACAGTCCGCGATCAGAGCCAGATCGTCCTCGAAGTTGCCAATCGCTATCAGCCGGGAGCTCTCGACCGCATAAAACGCCGCAGGCTTCGACTTCTTCAACCCATCCATGGCCGCCAGGACAAACTTGTTCCGCTCCTGCTTCGGGGCACTGGCATCCGTACCCAGCGGAACGATATCCAGCAGAACCACCGGCAACCCGGCATTGGCGATGTGGGCTGCGATACGCGAACCCATGGTTCCCGCTCCAAGAACGGCAACCTTGGTGATCTGTCTATGTTCCCTAGACTGGCTGGGCTTTGCCGCACTCTGCGGCGTGGGTGCTTCGATGGTGCTAGAAGGCATGGTCAAAGGCTCCGGCGGGCAGGAATACCCGAACGATGCGAAGCATACTGAATGACCATTCAGTCCGTCAAGTGGATAGCCACTCGATTCACTAATTCATTCATTCTAGGACTCAATCCCGCGGCCCGTTAGCCCTTTTACTTGTCACGGCCGAAGCGAATCTTCTTCGCTCATTTGGGTCGTAGGTAGGAGGTTGCGGGATCAAATCTCATCACTCCTGACTGCGATGCCCTGCCGTCTGTCTGTATAACCCGTTCCAGTGGTGTCTTGGTATTGGCATAGTTAAAGCTGGCAAGAGTTGAAGTAGATGCTCGTTTCAGCACAAGACTGAACCCGTGCGATCCGAGGTAGCCGGCTCGAAACTGATCGATAACCAACTTCAGCTTTACGTGAGCATGCAGCCGGGGAGCCGAGATAACCGGAAAAAATCGACTTTCGTAGTCAACTGAAGGTAAAGGGCGAGTATGGCAAAGACATCGCTGGTCCGTGTTCCAGCGGGAAGACGCTAAAATGTAACGTGATGATTGATCTTGCATTTGTTCGGGCTAATTTGGCCCTTGTGAAAGAGAAGTTGCGTAATCGGGGAATAGATCCCGAACTTGCACTGGGTAACTTCGTCGAAGTCGATCGCGAGAGGCGAGAGGCTATCACTCGAGTGGAGACGCTCAAGGCCCAGAGAAACAGGTTAACGGAAGAGATCGCAAAGCTCAAACGTGAAGGAGTAGATGCAACCTCACAGTCCGATCAGACACGCGCCCTGAAGTCTGAAGCAGAGTCGCTTGAGTACTCCGCAGCAATTGCCGACGAGCGATTGAAAGAGATATTGCAAGCCCTCCCCAATCTGCCGCAGGACAGCGTACCCATCGGCAAATCGGCGGACGACAACCGACAGGAGAAGGTCTGGGGCGAGCAAACGGTCTTCGACTTCCCCGCAAAACCTCATTGGGACCTCGGCGAAGCGCTGGGCATCCTCGATTTTGGTCGCGCGGCCAAAATCTCAGGCTCGCGCTTTGTTGTCCACTTCGGCCAAGGAGCACGGCTCGAACGCGCCCTCGCCAACTTCATGATTGACCTTCACACTGGCGAGCACGGCTATACCGAAGTCCTGCCACCGTATATGGTCAACTCTAAGTCCCTCTTTGGCACGGGCCAGCTGCCGAAGTTTGCCGAAGATAGCTTCCATTGCGACGACAAGGGTTCCTACCAGACCGGTGTTTACCAGGAGAACGATCATTGGCTCATCCCTACTGCTGAGGTTCCAGTCACGAATCTATTCCGCGATGAGACGCTCGAAGAATCGCAGCTTCCAATATCCTTCTGCGCCTACACCCCTTGTTTCCGGTCCGAGGCAGGCTCTTACGGAAAGGATGTTCGTGGCATGATCCGCCAGCATC
This sequence comes from Tunturibacter gelidoferens, assembly GCF_040358255.1. Lineage (NCBI taxonomy): Bacteria > Pseudomonadati > Acidobacteriota > Terriglobia > Terriglobales > Acidobacteriaceae > Tunturiibacter > Tunturiibacter gelidiferens. The sequence continues at coordinate 2,820,820 of NZ_CP132938.1, read as the reverse complement.
AGTTCCAGAAGGTCGAGTTGGTCAAATTTGTACGCCCCGAAGACTCCAACGCTGAGCATGAACGTCTCACGCGTCACGCCGAGACCGTGCTTGAGCGTCTCGGCCTCCCTTATCGGCGAATGCTGCTCTGCACGGGCGACATGGGCTTTTCTGCTGCTAAAACCTACGATCTCGAGGTGTGGTTGCCCGGTCAACAGCTCTATCGCGAGATATCGTCCTGCTCCAACTTTGAGTCCTTCCAAGCTCGTAGGGCAAATATCCGTTACCGCCCGGCCCAAGCAAAGAAGAGTGAGTTTCTTCACACCCTGAATGGCAGCGGACTAGCCGTAGGCCGCACCTATCTTGCGATTCTGGAGAACTATCAGCAGGCTGACGGAACGATAAAGATCCCATCCGTGTTAGTTCCGTATATGAACGGCGATACAGTCATCGGCAAGCAGCAAGGCAGGAGCTAACAACCATGTTCAAACTGATCCGCAGCTACATCTTCTGGGCCTACGAGCGAGGCAGCTTCCACTATGACGTCATGGTGACAGCCATTCTCGTCTTCATGTTTGTCTCGCCCCGCTTGATTGACTTCAAGGACAAACCCGTTGAGACGATCGCTCTCCATGCGAGCGAGGTGCTGGTCCGAGAAGCTGGGACCTCCGGCGGAAGCAGCCGCTTCATCTACCAGGTTCGCGCTGATGATATGAGCGGCGCTAGCACTGACCTCGAGCGCCGCGCCGCGATCTTGCGCGTGATCGAACCGATATCTGGCGAGGTATCGATCCAGCGGTACGAGGCCGTCCACGACGCACAGGGGAAGATCATCGCCTACAACGCCTGGGTGCTTCGTTAACTTCTGACACATAATGCATCCAACTTCCAGGAGCACCTGAGTTATGACCACATTCCGTCGTATCGTTGCATCACTTTTCCTGTCATCTGTTGTTTCAGGTCTCGCCACAGTTTCTGGTGTTGCGCAGCCGAAGCCTGGCCACCTGGATGAAGTGCTTCGTCAGATGGACGCGGCGAGCCTGAAGTTCCAGTCGGCTGAGGCCGATTTTCAGTGGGACCTTTACGAGAAGGTTGTGCAGCAGACGACCACGCAGAAGGGCACCATTTACTTCAAGAAGGAAGGCGTGAAGACCGTCATGGGAGCCAAGGTTGCGTCTCCCTCGATCAAGGTTCTTGAATACCGCAACGGGATTCTGACTCTGTTTGACCCTGGCACCGACCACGAGACCATCATTACTCCTAAGGGGAACCAGGCTCAGATGGAGAGCTTTCTCACGCTTGGCTTCGGTGGCAGTGGCAGAGAGATGGCCAAAGCATGGGCAATCTCAGATCTAGGGGATGAGATGCTGAACGGAGTGCAGACCGCTAAGCTGGATCTGGTGCCGAAGGATCCGTCTGTCCGCAACAATTGCACGCATATGACGATCTGGGTAGACCCTGTCCGCGGCATTACTCTGAAACAAAGCTTCTACATGCCGTCCGATGACTATCGAACTGCCGTCTACGCCAACATCAGATACAACCAGGGTGTAGATACCAAGCCTTATCAGATAAAGACTGACAGTAAGACGACGACTGATTCGCACTGAGGTTATCGCGGAGCACTGTAACGCGGACCGGACTCCTTCAGTACAGCCCGCTCAGGCGTCGAGTAGAAACTGGCCGTCGCGCATGATCTGCTCTTCACCCTGCGCGTCGCCAAGCCAGATGCTGAACTCGAGGCCTACTACGTCGATGTGGGTGGAGGACTTCCAGGGGGCTCCGGTGTGAGCGCCGTAAGGATCGCCGAAGGCGATGTGGATGCCGGGGAATTTTTCGTCCTGAAGGATGTTGCCGATGACGCGGTCGACGCCGATGTTGGTGCCGATGGCAAACTCGCCCACTCGGTCGGAGTTTTCGTCGGTGTGGGTGTAGGCCCAAAAATCGCGCTCGAGGGCTTTGTTCTCGCTGGAGGCACGAGTGATCCGATTGCCTTCGATGTTGATCGTGAGGGGATGGGCGCGGAGGATGCCGTAGCGAGCGCAGAGGAAGTCGCCTACGACGCCGTCGACGACGAAGACGCCGTTGACCTCACCGGGAGCGGTGAAGCATTCGCCGCCGGGGAGGTTGCCCCACTTCTCGGTGCTGATGATGCCTGAGGTTTTGAACCAGCGATAGTCGGGGTTGAGCTGGGCGTGAATGTCGGTGCCGGCGGGGGTGGTGGCGCGGACGTAAGTGGCGGCGCGGACCTTGTCGAGGACGGCCTGGGAGAGCCGGTCGATAGCGAGGAAGTCGGCGCGCATACCCTGGGTCATGATCTCGGGGGTGATGTTGACCATGTGGGCGTGGCGCATGCGGCGGCGATTGACGACGTCGGTCATCTGCATACGACTGTGGAGCTCGTTGGGCTGGACTTCGACGGCAAAGATGCTGACCTGCGAGGACTCCATGTCTTCGAGGATGGCTGAAGGCAGATCGGTAAGGGGGCGTGGGGCGAGAGCTTCGAGGACGAAGGCGTTCCAGGTGCAGCCGATCTGGTCTAGCTCCGCGACGAGGGAGGCGGCGATGGTGAGGCAGCGCTCGTCGGTGATGAGGGTGACCTTCTCGTTGGGTTGGATGCGCAGGCAGGTAGTGACGGCGTTGCGAGCACCGGGGGTGAACTCAGGGGGGAAGGCGGTGGTGCGGAGGTCTGGTGCTGCCTGCGTTGCTTGATCAACCATGGGTGCGGCCTTCCGAATAAAACTTCTTTCTAAGATAGCTTGTTACTGAGGAGTTACAGGAGAAAAAGGAGTTTGAGAGGGTATCTACTGCTCCCCCTCCCCGGCACTTTGGCGCTAAAGTCTTCCATCTTTGAGGCTTAGGTTTGGACTTCCTTTTTGACTTAGATTGACTTAGAAGCAAAGTCTTGAAAAGACAGATGCTTCTTTCGATTACTGTCTGTAAAGTCCTCATTTCATTGGCCTGTAGAAAACGAAAACCCCGACACTGGGTCGGGGCACTCTTTGGTCCTGTTTTAATTATATCGGGTTTGGTGGGGTATTGTGCCATGCGAATCTGCTTGTCTGGCGCGGTGATTTGCGATTTTAGGGCTTGACAGGTTTGTCCAAAAGGAAACGCTCCTGCAAAAGATCCTCCTAACCACATATCGTTAGAGAAGGAGACTTTGGTCCCTTAATCCTTGAACTGTTGCACCTTGGAGGGTGACGCTGGAAAGCACATTTGACGTTATCGTCGTCGGCCTCGGCGCTATGGGAAGCGCCACGTCATACCAACTATCTAAGCGAGGCGCAAAGGTGTTGGGGCTGGAGGCCTTTACTCCCGCTCATGATAAGGGGTCGTCGCACGGGGAGTCGCGCATTATCCGGCAGGCGTACTTCGAAGACCCTGCCTATGTTCCGCTCGTTCTACGGGCATATGAGCTTTGGGACCAGTTGCAAGAGGAAAGCAACGAGAACCTCTTGACCATCACTGGTGGCGTTGCTATTGGACCGACCAAAGGAACGCTGGTGACGGGCTGCTTGAGAAGCGCGACAAAGTACGGTCTCGGACACGACCTATTCGACGCCAAAGAGATGCGCCGTCGCTTTCCGCAGTTTGCCCTGACAGAGGACGAAGTCGCTTTCTACGAAGAGAAGGCAGGCTACCTCAAGCCCGAGGAATGTATCCGACAGCATCTACGCGGTGCATCCAGGCGCGGTGCAGATCTTCGTTTCGAAGAACCAGTGCTTTCGTGGACGGCTTCTCAAGAGGGTGACGGTGTAAGCGTTACGACAGAAAAGCAGACTTACCATGCCAGATCGCTGGTGATTTCTGTTGGTCCGTGGTTCGCGGAGCTGTTACCAGACGTTGCGATGCCGGTCGTCGTCTCGCGCAGGGTGCTGTTCTGGCTTAAGCCTCTTTACGAATCTTCCAACTTTGATCGTGGAGTGTTCCCGATCTTCCTATGGGAGCCTGAGGGATCTCCGTTGTTCTATGGCCTTCCGCGAATAAGCGAAGATGGGAGCCCAAAGGTGGGGATTCATTCTGGTAATGAGACATGCACTCCGTCGACAATCGACCGGCGCATCCATCCGCGTGATGCATCAGCAATCAGGTCTGCTATCGGGACTAGAATTCCCGCGCTCAACGGGGAGATCTCTCACACGTCGACCTGCATGTATACGATGACGCCTGACGAACACTTCATTATCGATACGCACCCCAATTATCCGCAGGTGAGCCTTGCTGCCGGATTCTCCGGTCATGGTTTCAAATTTTCTTCCGTAGTAGGAGAGATTCTTTGCGACCTCGCAATGACACGAGAGACTTCAACGGATATCCGCATCTTCTCAGGTTCCCGATTTCTTAAGCATGGGTAGGTTATAGGCCGGCGCGGGTTTCGGCGGCCATGTAGTCGACTACGGATTTCAGGCTGTTGGTTTCGCGGTAGGTTTTTAGCTGGCGATCGGCTCCGGAGCCTTCGCGGAGCATGGTGTGGATGTAGTTGATCTCGGTGCGGCTGCCTAGCTCGTCGAGGACGTCATCGACGAAGGCGAGGTATTCGATGATGAGATCGCGGACGGGGACCTCGGCCTGTTTGCCGAAGTCGATCATCTTGCCGTCGAGGCCGTAGCGGACGGCGCGGAATTTATTTTCCATCAGCAGAGCGCGGGAGTACTGGCGGTAGTCGATGTTGCGGGAGTGGAGGTGCCAGAGCTTGCAGGCTGTGGCCTGGATGAGTGCAGCGATGGCGATGGACTCCTGCGCGCGGAGGGGGATGTCGCAGATGCGGACTTCGACGGTGTCGAAGAAGGGATGAGGGCGGACGTCCCACCAGATTTTTTTGGCGTTGTCGATGGAGTTGGTTTTGATGAGGAGGTTGACGTAGCTCTCGAACTCGGAGTAGCTGGCGAAGCTGTCGGGGAGGTTAGTGCGGGGAAAGTTTTCGAAGACCTTGGCGCGGTAGCTCTTGTAGCCGGTCTCCATGCCGAGCCAGAAGGGAGAGTTGGTGGAGAGGGCGAGGATGTGGGGAAGGAAGTAACGGAGCGAGTTCATGATGCGGATGGCGGCTTCGCGGTCTTCGATGCCGACGTGAACGTGGAGGCCGAAGATGAGGTTGGCGCGGGCGACGAGCTGGAGGTCTTCGACGACCTGGGCATAGCGAGGATCGGGGTAGATCTCTTGGACGCGCCAGTCGGCGAAGGGGTGGGTGGCGCCGGCGATGAGCAGGAGGCCATGCTCTTCGGCTAGGGCGATCATGTTGCGGCGGAGATCGAAGAGATCCTCTTGCGCTACCTGAATGTTGCTGCAGATGCGGGTGCCTACTTCGATGACGGATTGATGCATCTCGGCCTTGACGCGCTCTTCGAGACGAAGCTTGCCCTTGGCGAGCATCTCGGTGGCGATATGAGAGCGCAGATCGCGGGTCTCGGGGTCGACTGTCTGGTACTCCTCTTCGATGCCTAGCGTGAAGGATGGCCGCATATGCTCTCCGTCTTTCAATTGTGAGTCAGAAGCGTACCACTTGAAGCAAGGGTGGTGGAAAAGCAAGGCAAGCACAACAGCAGATTCCTTCGCTGCGCTGCGGAATGACAACAAAAGAACGGGCAACGGCAAAAACAAAACTGTCCAACTGCTACGGTCGAGATGACGATTCTTGAGGAGCGCCAGTAGTGGTTATTCTTCTTTTTTTGCTGTAGCTATTCCTCTTTTTTTGTTTTCTTCTTCACCGCTTTTTTGGGTGCAGATTTGGCGCTTGATTTAGATATCTCTTTTTTCCTCGAGGGGGCGAGGAACGCGGACCAGTTCATCTCCGTTTTCACTTTGGCGGAGGATTGCGCCTTTTTTACAGCTAGTTTCGCGACCTTGTCGACGATCCAGTCGAAGCTCTCCTTGCCGACGGCGTGAAGGTCGGCGTCAGGTGCGGGGTTCATGAAGTCGATGGCGTAGGGGCTGCCGTCTTCTACGGCGAACTCGACGGTGTTGAGGTCGTAGCCGAGGGCTTTGCAGAGGGTGAGGGCGTCCTTTTCGACGCGCTTGAGGAGGTTCTTGTCGTACTCCGGTGGGTCGAGGACGTAGCGGTGCTCGTGTGGGCGGCGCGGATCGTAGGGCATGATGCGGACGTCAGTTTGACCGACGACGTAGCAGCGGAAGTACTCCTTGAAGTTGACCGCAGCCTGAAGGGTCATGCAGAGGTCGCGGGTCTGATCGTAGGCATAGAAGAACTCGTCGCGATTGTGGACGTGGAAGACATCGCGCCAGCCGCCACCGTCGTGAGGTTTGAGGAAGGCCGGAAAGCCTACGTAGTCGAAGATGCCATCCCAGTCGAGAGGAAACTGCAGGTTGCGTAGGGAGCGCTCGTTGATCTGTGGTGGAAATTTTTTGTGCGGAAGGAGAACAGTCTTAGGGACGGCTACGCCTAGTTTTGAGGCGAGGGCGTAGTTGAAGAACTTGTCGTCGGCGGACCACCAGAAGGGGTTGTTGATGATCTGTGTGCCGCTGAGAGCCGCGTTTTTGAGGAACGAACGGTAGAAGGGCATGTCGTGCGAGATGCGGTCGACGATAACGGCGTAGCCCGAGGGCGCGGCCATTTGAACGCCGCCTACGCAGACGAACTCCGCGTGAATGCCTTCGATCTCCATCGCGTTGATGCGATCGACCAACGCACCGGGAAAGGTATTTTCCATTCCGAACAGAACACCGATCTTCTTCACTGAATCCTCCATACGGGTTTTGGGTTTGGTTAGGGGGCGGCTCGAGTCGTTTCTCCTGCAATGTCCTGCCGGACGGGCCCACTGCGCGTGGGGCGGTCACTACGTGACGTGTATACCGGTCTTGATTGTTTTGATGCTTGGTTCCTCCCGTTGGTCGGGATCAAGGCCTGGCTTTAGAGATAGGTCTGCAGCATTCTCTGCCACCAAGGCCAGTCGTGGCCTGTGTTGTCGCCCCAGACATCGAGGCGGCAGGGGATGTTTTTTGCGCGGAAGATCTGCGCCATGCGTTCGTTCTCGTTCCAGCACTGGTCGTGGACGCCGGTTGCGAGAACGTAGTTGTTACGGCGGTAACGGTCGAGATACCAAGGGTCGCCGATGTTGGGGAGATAGTGCGTGGGGATGTTGAAGTAGCAGTCGTCGTCGTAGTAGCCGCGGAGAAAGTGGGATGGGTCGAAGGCTCCGCTCATGGAGAGCATGCCGGTGAAGACGTCGGGGTGACGGAGGGCGATGTTCAAGGCGTGGTAGCCGCCGAAGCTGATGCCGATGGTTCCGATGCCGGAGTACTGGTTCATCTGGCGGATGAGGGGAACGACCTCATTCATGATGTAGTTGCCGTACTGCGCCTGACGGGCGATTCGCCAGCGGGGTGGGACGTCGCGGTTGTACCAGCTTTCGCCATCGACCGAGTCGACGCAGTAGAGCTGGAGGTGGCCGTGCTCGAGCTTGTCTTGCACGGTGCTGACCATCTGGCGATCTTCAAACTCGTAGAAGCGGCCCTGGGAGGTGGGGAAGACGACGGCGGGATACCCTGCGTGTCCGAAGATGAGCAGTTCCATATCGCGCCCGAGGGAGGGAGAGAACCATTTGTGGTATTCGCGCTTCATCGAGCTCCCTCTGCTAGTCTGATGCAATCGTAGTTTATTGGAGCAGCTTCTTTCGCATTGAAACAAACATCGCCATCTCATTCAATTTCTGCGCTTAAGCCACTTGAGCGCGAGCTTGCGTCCGTCGGTTTGCCCGAAGAGGCGATGACAGAGCATACCGCAGACGAACTGGATTCCAATCCGAGATATAGCGTACGTAAGTTTCATTCGGAGATTCTGCCGGACGACCGGATGATTTCGGTCTATCTCCCACCGCAGTATCTGGAGGATGAGGAGCGGCGCTTCCCTGTTTTTTATCTGCACGATGGTCAGAATTTGTTTGACGGGCGGACGTCGTACATCGCGGGGCGGACCTGGAATGCGCATACGACGGCTGACGAGCTGAGCCTGAACGGTGAGATTGAGCCGGTGATCCTGGTAGGCGTTGCAAATACAGGACTTCGCCGGATGGCAGAGTACACGCCGACGCGTGACTTGAAGATGGGTGGGGGAGAGGGACGGAAGTATGGGCGGTTGCTGGTCGAGGAGCTGAAACCTCTGATTGACCGCTCCTACCGGACCTTGGCCGATGGAAAGAATACCGGGCTTGGCGGGTCGTCGCTGGGCGGACTGATCTCTCTGTATTTGGGATTTTCGTACCCGGAGGTGTTCGGCAAGCTCGCGGTCATTTCGCCATCGCTGTGGTGGGATCAGCGCAGCATTTTGCAGGTGATCGAACGAACGGACCCGAAGCCTGAGCTTCGTCTCTGGCTGGATATAGGGACGGCGGAGGGGGTTCGTCATGTTCGAGACACGGACATGCTGGAGCGCGTGCTGCTGAATCGGGGCTGGCGGGCCGGAAAAGACCTTATCTATGAGAAGGTTGACGGAGCAGTTCACGATGAAAATGCCTGGTCGAAGCGCTTTGGGGATGTGCTGCGGTTTCTTTTTCCGTCAGGGTAAGAGAGTTTGCGCTTCTTCGTTGCGGAAAGGCGCGTTTTCAGCCATACTTAGATGTTGGGTAATGTATCTAAAGTCCCTGTCCGAGAAGGATCGACAGCGCGGCTATGTCACCCAAACCAATAATGTTCTGAAAGGCATTGCCCGTGTTGATGATTCGTTTGGCGCGCGTTGGAGCGCGTAAGCAGCCACATTACCGCATCGTTGTGATCGAGAAGGACCGCGCCCGTAACGGCCGTTCGGTCGAAGTAGTGGGGACGTACAATCCGCGCACCAACCCTGCGACGGTTGATTTGAAGCGTGACCGCATCGACTACTGGACCGGAAACGGAGCACAGTTGTCTGAGCGCGTGGGTAAGCTGATGGCGCAGAAGCCTGCAGAGGCAGTCGCGGTAGCCTAGGAGTTACTGGTCAATGCTATCTTTGGGCATGAGGTAATGGTTCCCAAAGATAGCTGACACAATAGGTTCCTTGAAGCACGTCCTGGTACCGTTTCACGTAGACTCCTTGGTATTGCACAGTCGAACTGCAGTGGCCTTGCAAAGCAGAAGGCCCGGGGTTTATTGCCCTGGACTTCCTGCGACCGGTGTATCGCTCGTTGCAGCACTTCCTGGAAGATCTCGCAGTAGACGAGACAAAGGGAAAGAGCTTGAGCGTTCCTCCGTGACTCCCAGACCCAGAAGGTGTGTGATGACCCAGGCAACCCAGTTTCCTGCAGGGGACAACCCTGTAAAGAACATGACAGACCTTGTAGCAGAGATAGCCCGTGCCTTGGTAGACGACCAGGACAGTGTCTCGGTCGAGGCCATAGAAGATGGCGAATGCACCGCGATTCGCTTGCGGGTCGCTGCCAGCGATGTCGGTAAAGTGATCGGGAAGCAAGGACGGACAGCGCGTTCCATGCGCACGATTCTTAGCGCAGCCAGCATGAAGCTGAAACACCGCTTTTCGCTCGACATCGTTGAAGAGGATCATCCCCCTGCACCATAAAGCTCAGAGCAGCTTGCAGGATCTGGTTTTTTGCTTCTCCTCAGATTTTGCTCTATGACGCAAACTACTCCAGCCTGGATTGTGTTGGCACATCTACTTCGGCCGCAAGGTCGCAAGGGTGAGGTTCTGGCGGAGCTGTTTACCGACTTCCCCGAGCGGTTTGAGGAGCAGACGAGAGTGTTTCTCGCGCCCTCGGGCTTTGAAGGGGAGGAGTCGGAGGCACGTGCTATAGAGGTTGTGGCGTTCTGGCTGCCCGTTGGGAAGAACCAGGGACGCGTCGTACTGCAGTTGTCGGGTATTGAGACGATTTCGGATGCTGAGGCGGTCGCCGGATTAGACGTGCTCGTCCCTCGAGAGGAACGGCTTCCGTTAGATGACGATTCGGTCTACATCAGCGAGTTGATCGGCTGTACGGTGTATGACCGAGCAACGGCGGTGGGTGTTGTAGAAGATGTTCAATTCGCTACAACCGCAGATGGGGCGCGCCGACTGACCGACGCTGCACCGCTGCTGGAGGTGAGGTCGCTCGCCGGGGATGTGATTCTCATCCCGTTTGCGAAGGCGTTTTTACTGGCGGTGGATACAGAGGCGAAACGCATCGAGATGAAGCTGCCTGATGGTTTAGTCGAAGTCAATCGAAGCTCGGGCGACGAGAGCTAAGTTCGAAGCATCAGCGCAAAGTTCAAAGCAGAGAGCTAGAAGTGATAGGCCACTCCTAACGAGAGGATCGGATAGACGGGGACCTTCTTCAGGTCTTCGTTGATTTTGTGAATCTCCTGCGTGAGGCTGGCCTGGACCTCGGAGTTGCCGCCGAAGCTGGTGCAACCATCGTTGGTGCAGGCGGTTCCGGTGAGATTGACGTTGATGGTGGCCGCGCCGGTGTAGGCGACCCCGAACTCCATGGGGACGGAGAGGCGGCGGCTGTTGCGGGGAAGGATGTTACCGAAGCCTAATAGAAGCATGGGGGACAGAGTGCGTGGATACGCGAGCGACATGTTGCCGTGGACCGGATCGCCGACGCTGTTGATGAAGCTCTGGTCACCGAGGGTGAAGTTCTGGCCGGCAGGGACCGTCGCAGCCGAGGAGACTGTGTTTTTGGAGTAGAGAATGCCTGGGCTAATGTGAAAGGCGTGACCACCGGGGAACCAATCGAGAGTGCTCTGCGAGGATTTGAAGTGGAGATTCGCGTTGTAGTTCACGCCGTCGATGCCAAAGGGGTAGGCGAAGGCCAAGAAGTTGACGCCGGAGCGGAGATTGAAACGGCCGAAGAGCGGCGTAGCCAGTTCTGCGCCGGCTCCTAACGTATTGGCTTTAATGCCAAAGGCTGCCGTGCGGAACGGTCTTTGGGATGGGAGCTCTTTTTCGAGCTGGGGTGCAGGGGTGATACGGATGACTCCTTCGGCGCTGGAGGATTCGAAGGCTGGCTTATGCGATTCTTCGGTCGATAGGCTGGCCGTTGCCGGCAGAGCCAGGGCGAGTTGCGAGGGCGCAACGGGATTCGAGGGCGTTTGTTGCTGTGCTGTAACCGTGAGGCTGAGAGACGACGGCAGTAAGATCAGGAGAGCGGCGAGTTTTCGTTGAAGCATATGGATGCTCTTTCGGCTCGCCGCGATGACCTGAAAAGACGGCGGGAGAATCGCCCAGGTCCTCTGATCATCTCGATGAGATCTTCGTTGAGATCAGTCGCGTGATTCCACAACTTCCAAGTGATATGGTGCAACCTGGGAGTCAAAAACGAGCGGCTGTACCGCTCTTATCGTCTATGCGCTTTGACATCATTACGATCTTTCCCGATTTCTTTACAGGGCCCTTCGATTACGGGATTCTGAAGCGCGCTCGCACTACGGGTCTGGTGCAGATTGCAACACATGACCTGCGCAGCTTCACGCACGATCGCCATCGAACGGTGGACGACCGGCCGTTCGGCGGGGGCGAGGGCATGGTGCTGAAGGCGCAGCCGATCTATGAGGCGATGCAGTCGCTCGGGATTGCGCCAAAGGCTGAAAGACATCAGCAGAAAGAAACGGTGATCCTACTATCGGCGCAAGGGCAGCCGTTCACTCAATCGCTGGCGCATGAGCTTTCGACGACGGAGCGGGTTGTCATCTTGTGCGGGAGATATGAGGGTGTCGATGAGCGCGTTAATGAACTGCTCTGCGACCGGGAGATTTCAATTGGCGATTATGTTTTGTCGGGTGGGGAGTTAGCGGCGGCGGTGATTGTTGACGCTGTGGTTCGACTGCTGCCGGGGGCTCTGGGGAATCCTGACTCATCGCGATTTGAAAGTTTTGGGGCTGACGATGTCGTGGAAGTTACCTATGCTGCGGATGGGCCGCCGCGGTCGACCTATGGAGCGGGAGGGTTGCTGGACTACCCGCACTACACGCGGCCAGCGGATTTTATGGGGACAATGATTCCAGAGGCACTGTCTGGAGGCAATCATGAGGTGATCCGACGATGGAGGAGGAGGATGGCGCTGAAGAAAACACTGGAGAACCGTCCGGACCTGTTGGAGAGGATTGAGATTACGGATGAAGACCGCGAGATTCTGGCGGAGCTACGGGGCGGCGATTCAGGATCTTTTTGAGGGATCTGGCCTGCCGGCCGGGCCCACTACGCGTGGCGCGGTCACTTCGTGACTTGTATATCCTGTTGAGGGAACTGAGAAAAGCGGCCCTCCCGCCGGGCGGAGGAGATGATTCTAGAGGCATTTTGCGGAGATTTCGTGTACACTGGAGGTCGAGTCCAACATAGGAAAGTTGTGTCATGTCCATTCATCCGATTATGCAGAAGCTGGCCGCAAAGTTAGAGCGGACCGATTTACCCGCGTTCGCCCCCGGCGACACAGTTCGAGTTCAAGTAAAGATTCGTGAAGGCGAGAAAGAGCGTCTGCAGGCGTTTGAGGGAATGGTCATTGCCTGCCGCAAGGGCGCGCAGGGATCCTTCACCGTTCGCAAGATGAGCTTCGGTCAGGGCGTGGAACGCATCTTCCCGTACAACTCCAAGGTCGTCGACAAGGTCGAGAAGGTTCGCTCCTACGAAGTTCGCCGTTCGAAGCTGTTCTATCTGCGCGGTCTGCGCGGTAAGGCTGCTCGTCTGCGTGAGGTTGAGCGCGCCGCCAAGTAGGCATTTCGTTCCCTGTTTTCCACTGAGCTTTACACTAAGCCACGACTTCGGTCGTGGCTTAGTTTTGCGCGGTGGGTTTACACTCGACCTTGAAGGCATGGCTTCGACTCCCTCCACTCGTGCTCCCCGAACGGTGACTGCTGCTACCGCAAAGCAGCGCATGTTGAAGATGCTTGTTTGCAGCGATGCGCCAGAGCAGGCTCTGCGGTATTACGGTTTTCAACGAATCGCCGGGGTGGATGAGGTGGGGCGTGGGGCGCTGTTTGGGCCGGTGGTGGCGGCTGCGGTGATTCTGCCGGAGTGCCTCGACGAGTTGGCGAACGCAGGATTGAAAGATTCCAAGCAGATGACACGGGAGGAGCGCGAGTCTCTCAACCAGCAGATACGCGGGATGGCGCTTGCGGTTTGTGTGGCGGAGGTCGATGCCGAGACGATCGATCGGGTGAACATCTACCAAGCTACACGGATGGCAATGCTGGCTGCGGTGAAGGGACTGACGCTCGCGCCGGATCATTTGCTGATCGATGCTATGCGGCTCGATCATCCCTGTCGGCAAACGAAGCTGATCTATGGCGACGCGCTTAGCCTTTCGATTGCCGCCGCTTCGGTGATTGCGAAGGTGCATCGTGATGCGTTGATGCGTGAACTGGACGCTGTGCATCCGGGATACGGACTGGCTTCGCATAAGGGATATGGGACGCCAGAGCATCGGCGGGCGTTGGCTGAGATTGGGCCGTGTGCGCTGCACAGGAGGAGCTTCGCGCCGGTGCGCGGGGTCGATCCGGATGCTGAGTTGGAACAAGCGATGTCGGCTGACCTTCTGTTTGAAGATGCCGATCTGGATGCAGGCCTGGAGGAAGCTGAGTGGGCTTGAAGTTGATGTGTGTCGTGGCGCATCCTGACGATGAGTGTTACGCCTTTGGCGGAGCGTTGGCGCTGGCAGCGGATCGAGGAGTTGAGACCTACGTGGTTTGCTTGACGGACGGTCAGGCAGCAACGAATCGAGGCGACGCTGAGAACGGAGAGGCGCTCGGGAGTATGCGGAGAGAAGAGTTTCGCGCCTCGTGTGAAGTGCTGGGCGTTACGCATTGTGAACTGATGGGTTACCAGGACGCGCAGCTAGAGTTTGTTGAATTCTCGAAGACCGCCGAGAGGCTGGTGGAACGGATACGGCGATTCAAGCCGGATGTCTTGATTACCTTCGGCGGTGACGGCGGCCAGAATACCCATGCTGATCATATGATGACTTCTATGCTGACAACCGCCGCGTTTCACTGGGCGGGGCAGCCAAAACGGTATCCAAAAGCGGGGCATCCGCACAAAGCCCAACGGCTGTATTACGTGACTGCAAACTTCTTGATGCCCGATCGACAGCCTGCAATGATGATGCCCTGGACCCTAACGCTGGATATCCGCTCTGTACGAGAGCGGAAGAGCGAGGCATTTCGGAAGCATGTGTCGCAGGCGCCGTTGATGGAAAAGACAAAAGAGATATTCGAGCGATATGGAGCTGAGGAGTTCTACGCCTTGGCGGCTACGACTGAGCCGCAGGCTTGCAAGTTGCAGACGGATCTGTTCGAGGGATTGACCTAGTTCGCTTCTGCGCTCTCCGCACGCGAGCCAGTGCTCGAGCAGTTGAATGGACTGTCAGGCTCCGCATTATTTCTCCAGGCGGGATTCGTGCTCCAGTCGCTGGGCAGATTGGGCGGGCGATAGGACGAATCGACAGCGAGCTTTTGCCAAACTGTTTCGTGAATAACAGAGCCAGGTGGGATCGCTCTGCGAGCGCCGAGAGGGATGCGCCACCTCTTTTTCTTGGTCGCTGCGTCGTAATAGGAGTGAGGAAATATTTCGAGGATCCACCAAAACCCCGTAAGGGAGTTATGTTGGCGCTGTGCGGGATTCGGAGCCACCTCAGTGGAGGGAGTTACTTCTGCGAGAATCTGATTTGCCTGGTTGGGATTGACCAGCAGACCGAGTGAGATGGCTTCGCAGAGCATCCACTGCAACGTGACTTGCGAAAGGCCGGCCTCGGCGCTGGGATAGGAGCCGCCAATGTCTGAGTGGACACCGGCGAACCAGACCTGCTTGATGCTCTGGCCGTCGAAGGGGTCCCCCCAGAGATTATTGCGGAAGTAGCAGCGGCGCTCGTCGATGGAGATGGCGTGGCGGCCATTGGCCATATCGGGGTTGCGTCCGGTGTACGGCAGCTTCAGGGGATCCCATATCCAACCCACCGAGCTGACCGTGTCCCACACACCAACCAGGTGCAAAGGGCATGGTCGGCAGAAGGTTGCTTTGAAGCCTTCGGCGACGTGGAAGGTGTGGGTCATGCCGCCGGCCTTGCGGCTTCGTCTCGCGTACATCTTGACGACGTAGGGGATGAGTCCATCGTTGCCGGGGCAGAGAAGGCCGAACATCTGAAGGACGCCCGCGATGGCGCGTGCCGTAAAGGCTCCTCTGCTGAAGCCGAAGAGGTAGACGTTGTCGCCCTGTTCGTAGACGTCCATCAGGTAGCGATAGGCATCGGAGACATTGCCCAAGAGACCTGCTCCGAAGGCCAGACCCGCAACGATGGAGAGTGCGGCGGTCAGCCTGTTGGTTGAGTTGGGAGAGCCTTCGGTGCCAACGCCGGGATGATAGTAGCCGACCTGCCGCTTCCCGTCGATGAGGAGTGTTTGGTAGAGCTTGACGACATTGGAGTTGTTATCGCCATACGCGTTGCCGGTGCCATCGCAGCAGATAACGATGTTCTTCGCCATGAAGGATCTCCTCGGAGAATAGGTGGACGAATCATATTTGCCGGAAGCTGGGAAAGAAAGCTGTTTCGCGGGAGCAAGGTCGGGAGAGAAAAGTTCCACGCATTGCAAACTGAAGCGGGACCCACGCCAAAGCTCGATCAGATGGTCGTTTGCATCTGTAGACTTGAGGCGAAGCGAGGTTTTGATGAGTGAGATCGATGTTGAAAACGCGGTCGACCCAATTGCGTTATTTGGCTTGTGGATGAAGGACGCCGAGAGGGATGAGTTGAACGATCCGAATGCGGTGGCGCTGGCTACGGCTACACGGGAGGGTGTGCCGAGTGTGCGGATGGTGTTGTTGAAACGGTTCGATGCTCAAGGGTTCTGCTTCTACACTAATGCGGAGAGTCAGAAGGGTGCGGAGTTGAAGGAGAATCCGCGTGCGGCGATGTGCTTTCACTGGAAGTCGCTGCGGCGGCAGGTGCGTATCTCGGGTTTGGTGACTGAGTTGTCGAGTGAAGATGCGGATGAGTACTTTCATAGCCGGTCGCGGCTGAGTCAGCTTGGTGCCGCGGCTTCCGAACAGAGTCGCGTGGTGGCCTCTCGGGAGGTGCTGGTGGAGCGGGTGAAGGAGTTGGACCGAGAGTTTCCGGGGGAGATTCCGCGACCGGCTTACTGGCGAGGTTATGTACTCCGGCCGGAGCAAATTGAATTTTGGAAGGATGGGGAAGGACGCCTGCACGACCGATTTCTGTTTACTAAAGTCGGGGAGGGTTGGCGTAAGGAACGATTGTTTCCTTAGGCTGATGGCGACGGATCAGATCCAGAGTCTGGGAAGGGCACCTGAGGGGCCGGTGAGCGGGTCGGAGTGGGGAAAGCGGACCTTGCGCATGCTTGCGAGTGTTTCCGGGCTGGCGGCGGTGCGGCAGATGTCCCAGTGCTCGTTCTCCGGATAGGCGCCGATCACAAGGAAGTCATCTGAGGCAGAGATGCGGCAGTGGCCGGTACCGGTGGGCAGGACGAGGACGTCGCCGGCGTGTACGGTGAGTGGATCGTTGCCTTCACCGCCAAGGACGAGGTCGGCGTGGCCGGCTGCAAAGCCGAGGACCTCGTGTGCTGTGGAATGGTAATGGTGAAACGAGTAGACGCCGTTGCGCCACTGTGGCGGCCAGCCGTTGGCGGAGAAGATGCGCTCCATGTCAGATGCGAGGTCTCCTGTTAGTGGAAGCGCTTTTCGGTATAACAAGACGGGCAATTGGCTGTTCGGCATCCAGCCGTTGGGTTTGAGATGAAGCTGTTCGGGCATTGCAGTCAACGGAGTTTCGATTGCAGACGCTAAGGTTTTGGTGGTTGCAAAGCTGGCAGCTACGAAGCCAGTCGCGAATTGTCTGCGGTCAATTGATGTCATGTTGAATGAGATGGCGTGGAGGTTAGCGGAGTTGGAACTCGGGGCTGCCCATGACGAGAGCGGTCAGCAGGTTGAGGGTGTCGGTGGAGTTGGTAGTGGGAATTTCGGTGATTTGCTTATGGATGAGTTGATTGGTCTGGGCGGAAACGTCGTTACCGATGAGCGTGTCTTCGAGGACGTGGAGGGCTATGTCCTGGCCGGCTGCATCGGGTGGGGGCTGGTTCGTGGTGCCGTTGTGGATCTCGGCGGAGAGGAGAGCCTCGGAGAACTTTGCGCGGTTGGATTTTTCGGTCTCGGACATCTGTGGAGATGGTGAACTGGCGGGTTGAGACATGAGGCCGAGCGCGAGAACGTGGGCTGAGTCGAACTTTTGATTGGCAAACTTGCTGCCGGTGAGGGAGTAGGCGAAGTTGAGGCGGTCTACAAGAGCGGTGGAGTTCATCCACTGGTCTGCGGTGATGTAGTAGCCGGTTGGGGGAAGCGCGTAGTAGAGGGGCATACCCATCGTCTTCAGGGTATTGACTAGGGCGCCTGGGTTCGCCGGGTCGGTGGCGGTGGTGCGGAAGGCGGAGGCGACGAACTCCATCGGAGTCTTCACCTTGTTGCGGAAGTACTTCTTCGAGTTGAACTCAGGGGATTGGACGAGGGTGCGGAGGATGGCTTTGATGTCTCCGTCGGTGGCGAGATAGCTGGCGGCCATGCGGTCGACGAGAGCAGGTGGTGGGTCGTCGGCGACGAAGCGCTGAGCTAATTTGTAACTGATGAAGTGCGCGGTGTGTGGGTCAGCGGCAAGGGCGGTGAGAGCTTCGATTCCCTCTTTCATGCCGACTTGCGTCGCCGCTGGAGATGCATTGGGTAGGACAGGCTCTGAGGAGATGGTGCGCTTCAGCCATTGCTTGGGGCCGGGTTCGTGTTTTTTGTAGTCGTACTGGAAGGGGCCACCCTGGTTGGCGCGATCGACGGTCCAGCCGGTGAGGACGGCGGCGAGTGCGGTAACGTCGGCCTGGGTGTAGCCACCGTTGACGCCTACGGTGTGGAGTTCCATGACTTCCCTACCGTAGTTCTCGTTGAGGCCGTGGTTGCCCTTCTTCGAGTTGGGGTTGGCGGGGTTGACGCCGTTGGCCTGGGAGTCGGGGCCGATAGAGAGCCAGTTGTCGAGGTAGACCATCATTGCCGGGCTTTGGGCAGTGGCTAGGAGGAGATCGCGGAACTTGCCGAGGGCGTGTTTGCGGATGGCGTCGCGTTCGTAGCTGGTGGTGTACCAGGTGTCGGAGTCTTTGCCGATGAAGATGTTGAAGTGGTTGAACCAGAAGTCGTCCATGACCTCCTGCAGTTGGCGCTCGCTGAGGATGGCGCGGAGGATCTTGGCCTGGGATAGCTCATCGACGATGTAGTGGGGCGCACCGATGTTCGCAGCCATGCCGTTGAAGATCTCGCGCTCGCGGGGGTTGAAGTCGGCTAGCAAGAGATTTTTTTGGTCTCCGGCGACGTAGGTGGTGAAGGCGATGCGCTCGGGGACGGAGAGCTTGATCAGCGCGGCCATCCGTTGATTTTTAGGGAGGGCGAAGAGCTCTCCGGCGATGCGGGCGGCCGTGTCCTGGTCGGATTTCTTCTGGGCGGCGGCTTCGGCGTCGGTGGGTGGGGGGATGATGAGCTGGCCCTTTGCGTTGGTCTTTTTACTGTCGATGTCCTTGTTCAGTTTGTAGACCTGAACCTCGTACATGGCGAGGAGGAGGGGGTCGGTGGGGTAGGGGCGCTTGCCTTCGGCGGTGATGGCGATGGTGAAGTGGTCGGGGAAGAGCTGGAGGGCCTGGTCGGGCTGGAGGTTGAGGGTGGTGTAGTCGGCGAGGCGGTGGTCGAGGGCGGCGTCGGGGATGGAAGCGGGGTTGAGTTGCTGCTCGAACCACTTTTCGGGGGTGAGGGCGATTACTTTTTCGAGGTCGCCGGGGCGGGGGCCGAAGGTGAAGCGGTTGAGGAACTGCTGGGCTCGTTCCTGCTGGGTGAGGGGGATGAGTGGGGCGGATTTGGGCGGGTTGGCGGCCTTGGGTTTGGTGGGCTTGGGGGAGGGTTTGGGCGAAGGTTGCGTTTGCGGGCAGGCTGGCGCGGCGACGGATAAAGCAAGGAGAATCGGTAAGAACCTTCGCATAGACGCCTCTGGCTGATTAGACCTGACATCGAGTTCGAAGTTGCGCTCCAGGGCTTGAGAGAGGTGGCGGTACCTCCCCCTCCCCCCTTGGGGGTATTTTGGGCGTAAAATCTTTCGATTCATTGGCTTGCGGGTGGTGCTTGCCTGTAAAATATTGCAAATAAGAGGGTTACGCACAAAATACTTGTTATCAGGGAGTTAGCTGGGAAGTTTGGTGGCGGCGATTCCCTTCTTTCATCCTAATATCAAGTATAGCTAGTGGAGGGTAACTGATACGCCACGCGAATCTGCTGGATTGGCACGGGTTTTGGTGAGTTGGGGGCTTGACAGGTTTTTTTGATCTGGAACGTTTTGAGGAGGACAGCGACGGCTGGAGTGTTTGGGTTGGAAGGTTCGGACGGTACGGGTTGGTGGAAGGTCTCGGGATCCTTCGATGCACTCAGGATGACGGCAAGAACAGACTACGGATTCTTCCCATTCGACTTCGCTCAGGGTCGGGATGACGACGAAGAACAAATAATGGCAACTTACGAATACAACAAAATCGACAACAGCCGGCGGGCTTGATCGTGCTGCGGCTGGACGATATGGTGGGCGCATGGCAGAGATTCGCGCGGCGGCGGGTGAGGATGCGGGCGCGATTGCCCATGTGCACGTTGAGAGTTGGAGGACGACGTATGCGGGGATTGTGCCGGAGGCGTACCTGGCAAGTCTGAATGTGGCGGAGCGCGAGGCCTCGTGGCGGGAGTGGCTGACGCTTGATGTCGATGTGTTTGTTGCCGAGGTGGACGGCGACGTTGTTGGGTTTGTCGGTGGCGGTGCGATACGGGAGCCTGTGGAGGAGTTCGACGCGGAGTTGTTTGCGATCTATCTGCTGCGGGAGGCGCAGAGGCGTGGGATTGGGACGGCTCTTCTGAGGAGGCTGGCTGTGTCGTTGAAGGCGAGAGGGTTCAGGAGCATGGTGGCGTGGGTGCTCGAGGACAACTCTTCTGGTGGCTTCTATTCGCGGTCGGGTGCGGTGCGGGTGGCTTCGAAGGAGATGGAAGTGGGTGGGGTGATGCTGCTTGTGGTGGCTTATGGGTGGGTTGATCTTGGGATGATTGGGGCAGGTGTTTGGTAGTGGATCAGTTTGAACTCCCGGCAACCAAAGTTACCTATAACCCCGTTTCTACTAGCTGACTAGAATGATGGAGGCAGTTTGTGTGTAAGGCAGGTGCTATTGGCTAATCAAGAGAAGAAAGATGTATATCCTTTTTCGTTCATGGTGCTGATTTTCTTGGCTGCTGTCATCGTTTCTTCGATAGCGAAACAGCACACGAATAGTAACGCGGCTTGGGGAACAGGAGCCTGCACTATCGCACTGATAGTCGCCGCCAAAGCTCGCTGGGATCTTAACGGAAGATGGTGGTTTGGGTTGCTCTATGTGTGGGAGCGGCGTTACAACTACCACTCATATTCCTCATGCCGTGGGCTGCGCCTCATTTGACCGGAATCGGTGCAATGGCATTTGTCATCCCGGGATTTCTGATGGCATTGGGGTGCGTATTCCTTGCCGAGAAGGTTTTTGCGAGCAGCACTCGTTCCAAATAACGCTCATCAGAAGCCTAACTGTAGGGCGATTTGTGCCAAGGCTCTAGGGCGAAGAAGCCATCCCTCGCATTTTGGAGAGGCAAATAGGACCTCTCCCACAAAGTCGCATTATCGGCAACTTCGGTCATTTACTCCAAACTGGCCCACTACACGGGTGTTTGATGGTGGTCTTTTCGTGGTGAGTTTGTGGTGGGATGATGGTGGCTTGTGGTGCGCCCGCAACGACAACAGCGACCGCAGCGACAACAGCAGATCCTCCGCTGCGCTGCGGAATGACAAACAAAAAACAGGCAACGACAACGGCAACAGCAACGGCAAAGGCAAATACGGGGGTCTTGACGGATACCGCAGCATGAATTGGTTCGCTGCAATTGAAAGCTGTAGCCACAATCCACTGCACTGTTCACGGTGAGACTGTGAACAGCTTCGGTCGAGATGACGATTTTTTTTGGATGGAAGAGCGGCAACGGTTGGAGTGTTTGGGTCGGAAGGTTCGGACGGTATCGGTGGGTGGAAGGTGTCGAGATCCTTCACTCCGTTCAGGATGACGGCAAAAACAAACTACAGATTCCTTCCCCATTCGGCTTTGCTCAGGGGCAGGATGACGGCGAAGAACAGACAGCGGCGACGCAACTAAAAACGGCGATTGGTGCTTGTGTGCGCTAGACGGAGCTGGGGCGGGCGGGGATGGGGGTGGGCTTTTTGAGGCGCTTTAGGGCGGTGTAGGCTACGCGGGCGAGGAGAAGGATGGTGAGGACTGCGGTGTCCTTCCATGGGGCGTTGTTGCCTTTTTTGACGAGCCACCAGAAGTGGACGATACCGGCGATGGCGGCGAGATAGACGAGGCGATGGAGGCGCTGCCAGTTCTTGCCTCCCATGGCGCGCATGATGAAGGCGGGTGAGGTGCAGGCCAGGGCCAGGAGGAGGAGCCAGGCGAAGAGGCCTACCTGGATGAATCGGCGCTTGAGGACGTCGTCGACCATGCGGGGCCAGATGAGCTTCCATTGGGTGACGAGCTCGCCGGGATGTCCGGAGCGGAGACCGGTGAGGGCGGTCTGAAGGTCGTAGCCGGAGAAGAGGAAGATGTAGGTTGCGAGATGGAGGGTGGCGTAGAAAAAGGCGTAGAGGCCGATGAGGCGGCGGAAGCGGATGAGGAAGCCGAGGCTGGTGGCGAGGCGGCGGATGGGGGTGATGGCGAGAGAGGTGAAGAGGAGGTAGAGGGTCCAGTCGCCGGTGAAGTGGGTGATGTAGTTGACAGGGTCGGCGTTGAGGGCGAGGCCGCCTGAGGTGAAGAAGTGCCAAAGCCATGCGATGGGGGCGAGGCAGAGAAGATGTATGAGGACTTTGAGGAGGATGATGGCGCGCTTGGACATTTTTGACTGGGGCTAGTTTAGCTCGGGCTGTTGAATGGGACGCGTTTGTGGGATTTGAGTTACAGAGTTGTCAGGGGGCTGGTGGGCGAGACAGGAAAAACTGCGATGATAGAGGCGGACGGTGCGATGCCAGTTCCTTATCTTCGCAGACTGACGGGAAGTGAACGCACCCAGAGGGCCAACCGGCAGCTTGCGCACTTCCTCGCTTTTATCGCGGGAGCGGCAAATGCCGGGGGATATGTGGCGGTGAAGCAGTACACCTCGCATATGTCGGGGATCGTGTCGGCGATGGCGGATGCGACGGCGGCACAGGATCTCGGGTGGCTGGCGGCGGGAGTAAGTGCCTTGCTGGCGTTCCTGGCGGGCGCGGCGTGTACTGCAATTCTGGTGAACTGGGGGCGAAGACGTTATTTGAATAGCGAGTATGCGCTGCCGATGATGCTTGAGGCGGGGCTGCTGTTGTGTTTCGGGTTGATGGGTGGGCATCTGGCTCGGCATGAGTGGTTTGTGGTGCCAATGACGGTGGCGCTGCTCTGTTTCACGATGGGGCTCCAGAATGCGATTATCACGAAGATCTCTCAGGCAGAGATACGGACGACGCATGTAACCGGCATGGTGACAGACATTGGAATTGAATTGGGGAAGGCTTTGTATTGGAACCGGCGCGGCGAGGATGAGGGGCTTACCGCGGTGCGGGCAGATTTCGAGAAGCTGTGGCTGCTGGTGTCGCTGGTGGGATTGTTCTTTGTCGGCGGCGTGGTGGGGGCGGTGGGATTCAGGCGGATGGGCTTTGCCGCGACGCTGCCGCTGGCTGTAGTGCTGCTGATGCTCGCGTTTGTTCCGATTATGGACGATGTGCGGGAGCGGAGTGCTTCTTAACACTCTGTCTTCAGGAACAGGGACTAAGGATGTGTCCTGCCGGACGGGCGCCCTGCGCGGGCCGCGGTCACTTCGTGACTTGTATACCGCTTCGCGTGGCGCTCCCGTTGGTCGCGAGCCGGGCGCACTTCCGCTTAGTTCAATAAAATTTTTTGAGGTCCATGCCGGCGTAGAGGCTGGCTACTTGGTCGCCGTAGCCGTTGAACATTTGAGTGGGGATGTTGCGGGGGAGGAGGCTTGTGTCGAGGCGGCGCTCGTGGGCCTGGGACCAGCGGGCGTTGTCGTAGTTGGGATTGACGTTGGAGTAGAAGCCGTACTCGCCGCCATCGGCTTCGTTCCAGGTGGTCTCGGGCTGCTTGTCGGTGAAGTGGAAGCGGACGATGGACTTCGCGGATTTGAAGCCGTACTTCCAGGGGACGATGACGCGGACGGGAGCTCCGTTCTGGTTGGGCAGGACCTGGCCGTAGCAGCCGAAGGTGAGGAGGGTGAGGGGGTTCATGGCCTCGTCCATGCGGAGGCCTTCGCGATAGGGCCAGTCGTAGCCGGAGGGCTCGTCGGGCATAACTTTTTTGTTGTTGTAGGAGAAGAACTGGACGTATTTTGCGCTGGGGAGAGGCTGACAGAAGTTGATGAACTCGGAGAGGGAGTAGCCGTCCCAGGGGATGATCATGGACCAGGCTTCGACGCAGCGGTGACGGTAGATGCGCGATTCGAGCGGGCGGTAGTGGATGAGGTCGTCGATGTTGATGGTCTGGGGCTTTTTGACCATGCCGGTGATCTGTATGGGCCACGGGCGGGTCTGGAGGCGGTAGGCTTCGTGGGAGGGGTCGGATTTGTCGGTGCCGTACTCGTAAAAATTGTTGTAGGAGCTGGCCTTGGCGAGGGGAGTTTGCGGGTCGTCGAGGGTGTACTTGCTGGGGATTGTTTTGAGCGGCTCGCCAGCTGCGTGCACCGTTGTTGGAGGGTTGATGAGGGAGGGGATGGTGCGGGCGGCGAGGGCGGCGGCGCCGAGGGTGGCGGCGGAGGTGAGGAAGCGGCGGCGGGTCTGTTGATGCTGCTCGAAGACGTGCTGGGGGGTGATCTCGGAGGAGCGGATGGTGGCTTCGAGGCTGGGAGATTTGGGGAGAAGCATGGGGTGGTTCCCTCTGTTACAGGTTACTGCTAATACATAGGACTCGGCGCGGGGCTGGTGGTTACAGGTGCTGCTTGAATAGAGAAGCAGGCGACACCAAAGGCGAAATGCGGGGTTCTTGACGGATACCGCAGCATGAATCGGTTCGCCGCAATTGAAAGCTGTAGCAGCAATCCACTGCTCGGTTCACGATGAGACTGTGAACCGCTTCGGCCGAGATGACGGTTTTAGTGAATAAGATTCAGATCTTATTACCCCATAGTATGTACGGCTGGGGTTGATTGGTGGATGGTGGGATTTCTGGCGTGATTTGGGGCGGTTGGGTGTGAGAGATTAGAAAGTAATGACTTCTAAACGGGTTGTGGCGGGTCTGGCTGCGGTTTCGGTGATGGCGCTGGTGGTGGCGGGCGGGGTTTTGAGCTGCCAGGAGCTGCGGGAGACGGCAAATCTTGCCGGGGAACAGGTGAAGCCGGCGGTTGGGGTGCAGAAGATTGCGGCGAATGAGGGGTCGGCTGCGCTGTGGCAGAGTCTTGTGAAGCTGCGGACGCGGGCGAGCCTGATGATGATTGTGGCGCATCCGGATGATGAGGATGGCGGGATGCTGACGTATGAGGCGCGGGGACAGGGCGCGCATGTGGCGATGCTGACTCTGACTCGGGGTGAGGGTGGACAGAATTTGATGTCTGCCGATTTTGATGATGCGCTGGGGTTGGTGAGGACGCAGGAGCTGCTGGCGGCTGGGCGGTATATGGGGATCGACCAGATGTGGGGGACGGAGGTGGACTTCGGGTTCTCGAAGACGAAGGAAGAGGCGCTGGAGAACTGGGGGCATGATCGTGTGCTGTACGACGCGGTGAGGGCGGTGAGGCTGTATCGGCCGCTGGTGGTAACGGCGGTGTTTGTGGGCGGGATTACGGATGGGCATGGGCAGCACCAGGTGTCGGGTGAGATGGCGCAGGAGGTGTTCGATGTGGCGGGTGATCCGAAGGTGTTTCCGGATCAGATTGCGGCGGGGTTGATGCCGTGGAGCCCGCTGAAGGTTTATGCGCGGGAGCCGTTTTTTTCTGTGACGTCGAAGGGGATGTATGACTATGCGACGGGAAAGTATGCTCCGTCACGGTTTTATAACTATGTGACGAAGGAGTGGACGACGGAGTCTCCGAAGGCGAATGTGACGGTGCCGGAGGGAGACTATAGCCCGGTGCTGGGGATGACGTATTTGCAGTTTGCGCGGATGGGGCTGGGGTTGCAGAAGTCTCAGAACGGCGGGATGGGGATACCGGCGGCGGGGAGGTTCGATGTCTCGTATCACCGGTATGCTTCGCGGGTGAAGACGGGTGAGGAGGAGAAGGGATTCTTTGATAGCGTAGATGTTTCGCTCGGGGGGATGAGCGCGCTTGCTCCGGGCGAGAGTACTTTTTTGAAACAGGATCTGGGGAAGATCGATGGGTTGGTGGGGCAGGCGGAGGCGGTTTACAAGATTGCTGCGCCGGAGAAGACGGCTCCGTTTTTGCGGGATGGATTGAAGGCGACCGATGAGTTGATTGCAAAGGTTGATGCGAGTGGGCTGACGGCGCGGGAGAAGTACGATCTGCTGCATGAGCTGCGGGTGAAGCGGATGCAGTTCAATGATGCGATTGTGCAGGCGTTGGGGATTAGTCTGCGGGCGCAGGTTGCGGTGAAGGCCGATAGTGGGCCATTTGCGCGGTTTGGAGATGGCGCGGATACGTTTGTGACGGCGGTGCCGGGGCAGAGCTTTGCGGTGAAGATGCTTGTGGTGAACGGGAGCAAGGTGCCGGTGACGTTGAAGGCTGCGGGGTTGGCTTCGAGTGCGGGAGCTACTTATGAAGACTCGGGGGCGAAGGCTGGTGAGGGGGCGAAGACGATTGTCAGTGGGGTGGCGTTTGAGGATCTGTTTCAGGTGAAGCTGCCTGCGGATGCGGCGGTGACGCGGCCTCCGTTTACGCGGCCGGGGATTGAACAGGCTTACTACGATGTTTCAGATCCGGCGATGCGGAATGCTTCGCTTGCCTTGCCTGCTCTGACGGCGTGGGTGACGGTGGACTACGACGGGGTTGATGTGAAGCTGGGGCAGGAGGTGCAGACGCTGCATAGGGTGACGGGGCTGGGAACGGTGTATGAGCCGCTGGTGGTGGCTCCGGCGATCTCGGTGGCGGTGTCGCCGTCGGCGGGTGTGGTGCCGCTGACGGAAAAGACGCTGATGGTAACGGCGAAGGTGAAGAGCAATGTGAAGGGTACTGCGACGGGGACGGTGAAGCTGGAGTTGCCGAAGGGGTGGACGGCGTCTCCGGAGCAGGCGGAGTTTTCGCTGGTCAAAGATGGGGATTCGGTGGATGTGCCGTTTGTGGTGACTCCGGGGAAGATGGCGGAGACGGCTTATACGATGACTGCGGTTGCGAGTTATGAAGGCAAAGAATATCGCGAGGGGTACAAGACGGTTGGGTATGCGGGTTTGCTGCCTGCGAATCTTTATCGTCCGGCGACGTATCGGGCGCGAGGGGCGGATGTGAAGGTGGCTCCGGGATTGAAGGTGGGGTATCTGCCGGGGACCGGGGATGAGGTGCAGGCGTCGCTTGAGAATCTTGGGGTGCATGCGACGACGTTGACGATGGGCGATGTTGCTGGTGGGAAGTTGAGTGGGTATGACGTGGTGGTGCTGGGTGTGAGAGCTTATGCGGCGCATCCGGGACTGGCGGCGGCGAATGGGCAGCTGTTGCAGTATGCGAAGAATGGTGGCGTGGTCATTGTGCAGTACAACCTGGGGAACTTTGACTACGGTCCGTACTCGTATTCACTGGGAGACGCTGAAAAGGTGGTGGACGAGAGGGCGCCAGTGCGGCTGCTGGTGCCGGAGAGCTTGGTGTTGAGTTGGCCGAACAAGATTACGGAGCGCGACTTCGATGGATGGGTGGAGGAGCGCGGGCACGGGTTTATGGGGACGTGGGACTCGCAGTATGTTGCTCCGCTGGAGACGCATGATCCGGGACAGGATCCGCAGAAGGGTGGGCTGCTGGTGGCGAAGACGGGTAAGGGCGCCTATGTGTATGTGGCGTTTGCGTTGTATCGTGAGCTGCCGGAGGGAGTGCCGGGAGCTTATCGACTGTTTGCGAATCTGTTGAGTTTGGGGAAGAATACGGCGGCGAATTAGATCGTTTGGCTGCGAGACAGAGGCAGGCTGGTTGGGAGACACTGGACGACATGATGACCGGTGAGAGAGAAAGACAGCTGATTGAGGCGGCGGATCTGCTGCTGGATGCGCGGCGGACTGGGGTACCGATCGAGGATCTGCCGGAGCCTTTGCAGCCGAAGAATATGGACGAGGCTTATGCGCTGCAGGATCGCATTGCGGAAGCCTATGGGGAGATAGGCGGCTGGAAGATCGGGGCTCCGAGTGCGGAGGCTACTCCGATATTTGCGCCGATGCCGCTGGCGTGGGTTGCGCGGGATGGCGCAGTAGTTGTCGGGGTGCGGAGGTATCGTGGGCTGGAGGCGGAGATTGCTTTTTTGATGGGTGAAGATCTGCCACCGAGGGCCACGCAGTATTCCAGGGATGAGGTGGTGGCTGCGATTGCGAGCTGCCATCCAGCGATCGAGGTGATTGAGAGTGGCCTGCTCGATCCGCTGAAGGCGGCGCGGATGTCCATGCTTGGCGATCTGCAGATGCATGGCGGGTTCGTGTACGGCCCAGCGGTGGCGGATTGGAAGAAGATCGATTTCAAGGCCGAGCATGTGATGATTGCGGTCGATGGTGCGGTGAGGGTGGAGCGGACGGGATCGAATACTTCGGGGGACTTGATGCGTCTGCTGCCGTGGCTGGCGAATGAGGGCGCTGCCAGGACTGGTGGATTGAAGGCTGGACAGTGGGTGACGACGGGAAGCTGGACCGGTGTGACCCTAGCAGTTCCGGGGTCTACTGCGAATGTAAAGTTTTCTGCGGCGGGCGAGGTTCATCTGCGGTTTGAGTAAATCGAAACGCGGGATTGTGTTCGGCTTTTGATTGCAGCTGAGAACTTCTTTGACGTAGAGGAAAGCGACAGCAAAGGCGAAGACAAAATGCAGGGGGCTTTACTCCGTTCAGAATGACAAAGCTTTCTCTCCACATGTGCGGGAGATCTTTTCTAAAGGGATGAAAGATGAAATCGACTAAGAGTGTTGAGTTCGTTGCGCCGTTGGTGGGGCGGTACGCGGAGGTTTTGACTCCGGAGGCTGTGGCGTTCGTGGTTGGGTTGCAGAGGACGTTTAACGAACAGCGGAAGGAGCTGCTGGAGGCTCGCATGGCGCGACAGAAGCGGCTGGATGCGGGGGAGCGGCCGGATTTTTTGAAGGAGACGAAGAGCATTCGCGAGAGTGAGTGGATGGTGGATCCGCTGCCTAAGGATCTGCTGGATCGGAGAGTCGAGATTACCGGGCCGGTGGATCGGAAGATGATCATCAATGCGCTTAACTCGGGCGCGAAGGTGTACATGGCGGACTTTGAGGACTCGACGACGCCTACGTGGGAGAACGTGGTGGATGGGCAGATAAATCTTCGCGATGCGGTGCGGCGGACCATCACGTTTGAGGATGAAAAGACCGGGAAGAGTTACAAATTGATTGAGAAGCCTGCGGTGTTGTTTGTGCGGGCGCGCGGGTGGCATCTCGAGGAGCGGCATCTGGTGGTGGATGGCGAGCCGATGTCGGGGTCGCTGTTTGATTTTGGATTGTATGCGTTCCATAACGCGAAGGAGCTGCTCGCGCGGGGTTCGGGGCCTTACTTCTATCTGCCTAAAATGGAGAGTCATTTGGAGGCGCGGCTTTGGAACGATGTGTTTATCAAGGCCGAGGGAGAGTTGGGGATTCAGGCGGGTTCGATCAGGGCGACGGTGCTGATCGAGACGATTCTGGCTGCTTTTGAGATGGATGAGATCTTGTGGGAGTTGAAGGACCACTCGGCTGGGCTGAACTGCGGGCGATGGGATTACATCTTCAGCTTCATTAAAAAGTTCGCGGGTGATATGAGCATGGCGTTGCCGGACCGCGCGCAGGTGACGATGACGACGCACTTCATGCGGAGCTACTCAAAGCTGGCGATCAAGACGTGCCATCGCCGGGGGGTGAGCGCGATGGGTGGGATGAGCGCGTTTATTCCGATCAAGAGCGATTCGGTGGCGAATGAGAAGGCGCTGGCGCAGGTGAGGGCCGATAAGGAGCGTGAGGCAACGGACGGACATGATGGGACGTGGGTAGCGCATCCGGGGCTGGTGCCGGTGGCGCTGGAGGTTTTCGACCGTGTGATGCCACGGGCGAATCAGATCTCAAAGCAGCTGCCGGAGTTTCATGTGACCGCTGAGGATCTGCTGAAGGTGCCGGAGGGCACGATCTCGGAGGCTGGGGTTCGGCAAAACGTTGCGGTTGGATTGGGATATGTGGAGGCCTGGCTGCGCGGGATTGGGTGCGTGCCGCTGTTCAATCTGATGGAAGATGCGGCTACGGCTGAGATAAGCCGGGCTCAGCTTTGGCAGTGGGTTCACCATAAGGCAGTGATGGACGATGGGCTGCCGGTGACGGTTGAGATGGTGGATGCTGTAATCGGGGATGAACTGAAGCATGCCAAGGCGAGCGTTGATGCGAAGCGGTACACGGCCTATGTGCGGGCTGCGGAGTTGATGGGGGAGTTGGTGCGGGCATCCAAGTTTGTGGATTTCCTGACGGTGCCAGCTTATGACAGGGTGATGGCTGAAGGGCTTTAGTTCCCTGCTCTGGTTTGCTCCTCTTTGCTCTTCTTTAGAAGATATGTCCCGCCGGACGGGCCCACTGCGCGTGGGGCGGCCACTTCGTGGCGTGTGTACCGGTCTTGGCGAGATGATCCTCTACGGTCCTCCCGTTGGTCGGGATCATCTGCTCGGGCACGAATGCCTTTAGAGTACGGACCGGCTTAGTTTCATGACGAGGCATTTGGCGGCGCCGCCGGCCTTGAGGAACTCGGTGAGAGTGACCTCGATGATGTCGAAGCCGCGTGATTCGAGTTGGTGGCGGAGGTCGGTGCTGATGTTGTTCAGGATGATGGTGCGGTCGACGTTGATGGCGTTACAGGCAAAGCACACGGCATCTGACTCGGTGACGATGATCCGTTTTTCGAGTGAGTAGTAGGCTTCGATCCTGGCGAGAGAGGCTTGGTCGAAGGCTTCGGGAAAGTACATGACGTAGCCGCCTTCGAGGGGAGCAAAGCAGGTGTCGAGGTGGTAGAAGCGCGGGTCGATGAGGTGGAGTGAGGTGACCTCGATGCCCCAGATCCTGCGTAGAGTGTGATGGCTGGAGGCGACGGTGCGGGGGCCGTAGCCAACCCAGAGACGGGTGCCGTCGGTGGAGAAGAGAGCGTCGCCCTCGCCTTCGAAGGGCGTGGCGCGCGGAGTGTCGATGACCGTGTAGCCGGCGAGCTCGAACCAACGGCGGAAGTGTGGCTCTTCACCCTGGCGCTCAGGGTGGAAGAAGCTGCTGATGGCGACGGTGCCGTTGCGCTCGAGGCCTGCGTTGGCGGTGAAGACCATGTCGGGAGAGCCGGGTTCGGGTTCGACGAGTTGGACATCCGCGATGGTGCTCACGGCTTCGTAGAGGCGCTGCCACTGCTCGGCTGCGCGAGTGCGGGAGGAGGCGTGGACGTTGCCCGCCATCCAGGGGTTGATGACGTAGTTGACGTCGTAGAGCCTGGGCGGACACATCAAAAAAGTTGCCGGGGTGGAACGGATTGTGGTGAGGATCGCTGGGGTGGTGATCTCGATTGGCTGCGTGCTCATACTGAATGTTTCTCCATGATGAGCATGGAGGATGACAAAAGCCGCGTCAACACTAATGATTATGCATCAATGACGCATAAAGATACATTTTGTGGAACAAATATTCGAGAGGTTGAGTAGTCGGCCTGAAGAAGCGATGCGGCGACATCTGTTTGACCTCTGTCCAGCGACGCAAGATGTGTAAGAGCTTTCGAGAT
Organism: Tunturibacter gelidoferens; assembly: GCF_040358255.1. NCBI lineage: Bacteria > Pseudomonadati > Acidobacteriota > Terriglobia > Terriglobales > Acidobacteriaceae > Tunturiibacter > Tunturiibacter gelidiferens. The sequence goes on along the minus strand of NZ_CP132938.1, from coordinate 2,789,950 downwards.
GAGCTCCCTCTCTCGCCCCCGGACAACTATCCGGGGTGAGAGAAGGTTATCCGCTTAAGATCTGCGCCGAGCTTCGTCCGCCTCCTCCGCCAGACGGAACATCAGTCGCAGGAACTCTGGATTTTTCTGGCCTATGAAGAGCCCGTCATCCACAAAGCCCTGGAGAGAGGCCACCGCTCCACTATTTTTTGTAGAGGTCGGGCGAACGATTGCAACGGGTGGGAACTTCTTGCTGAGAAAGTGGGTTGGTTCGGGCATGATGAGGTTGGCCTGCAAGGTGTCGCCTTTGAGGGACTCGGGATTGGTCTCTCCCTGGGCGTTAGCGAGTGTTGTAAAGGTAACGGATGCACCGGTTCCACCTGGTCCATTGTCGACGTCGGTCAATGGGAGCGCATTGCCTGCCTTATCCTGCCAGGTTTGGAAGTGCATGGTCTCGCTGGGGCCGATGCTAAGCAAGACCCGTAGGACTTCCAGATTGCTGACCTTCTGGGCCAGTGTTGGATAGAGGCTGGTTCCCCCAGCTTCTATAAACGCAAAGTGGAATCCTGCTGTAAACGCGATTGCCTGGAGGTGCGGTGTGATGCTTTTGGTGTTGTCACTGCTGATGAAGCTGCCGGCGGTGTCAGCGTCGGTTCTTGGAATCGCTGTGTGTTTTCCTACGTTGAGGCTGGGGACTGCCTGAACGAACGGTGCGCCGGGATCGAAGTCAGGATTGGTGACGCTGCGGTACTTGGACCAGAAGCTGGTGTCCACGGTTAGCTGCGTCAGATTGGTGAGCCGTGTCTTGCCGGTGGAACCGGTCGCAGTGCTGCCTGGGATGGTGGCAAAGGGGCTGAGGTCGACCGCCTCGGCGCCCTTCGATTCGAGGTATGCTTTCAGGAAGGCGGCGTGGCTGATCTCATCGTCGGTATTGTCGTGGATGTACTGGGCCATATCGCCGTCGAGAATAGAGAGGGCAGCCGTGTAGAGTGGGTTCCCTCCCTTGACTCCCGAGACTTCCTTGTCCTGAACGCCTCCGAGTTCGGAGTATTGAATCCACAGATCGGCCTCGATCTGCTCAAGAGCGTTCAGGAACCTGAGAATCGCGATGTCGCCTTGTGTGAGATCGCCATCTCCGTCATGTTCCTGGCCAAAGGCGGATGCTCCACCGCCCAACAAGCCTGTGCCTATGGTCGCTACGCCTGCCGCAGTAATTCCCGTTCTCAAGAACTCGCGCCGATTGGCGGATTTCTTGAGTAGAGTTTCAGATTGTGACATTTCACTTCTCCTTTGGTCGAACTTTATTGAGCCCGCAAAATACTGCTGACCCCGGTGACGAGACAGTAGGCGTTCTACTCGTCCCTGTTGTCAGTGCAAAGTCAAAAGAGTGTCGGCTCGAGTAAAAATTTGGTAAGCGCAGAGATTATGCGGAGAGTTACGGTGCTGTAATGATTGGCTTGGCTCTTCTGAGCATTTCCTCTGATCGATTCAGTGGAAGTTGCATTAAAAGAATCGAGCACCTTGAGAGCCGTGAACGGGCCAGCCGCGAATCACAACTCGGCAGCCGGGACCGTAGCTGAGCCGGATGATAAGGCGCGAAGCAAATTCGCACGCCAAGAATGACGCTCTGATGTCTGCTGATCCTTCTTAGCAGGTGAGTTAGAGCGCAGGTGCTTCGCGAATGGCCGTGGACCATAGGCATCAACACAGCCTGGTAGCCGATGTGCCGTGCGATGAGTGTTGATCCGGCGATCGTCAAAGAGGAGTGAAGTCGCGCTTGAAGAGGTCGAAGTTGGCGGTTGCGGTTGAGGCCGTCAGAAGCTGAAGATTCCATAGAACTGAATCTGCCGTGGGCTTCCGATCGGGTTGGTAATGGCTCCTACTCCCTGACTGGAGAAGATGGTTGGGTCCGTGTTTGGAAGCGGCGTGATCGAAGGCGGGTTGGAGAAGGTCGCGCCGCTGAAGTTGTTGCCTGGGGTATCGAAGCTGGGCGTGTTGGTGATGTTGAATACTTCCATCGCGAGGCGAAGGCGGTACTGCTCATGGATTCTTGTTTCCTTGAAGAAGGACATATCGGCGCGTTTCTGGAAGGCACCGCGGAAGATGTTGCGGCCTCCGGTGCCGAAGTTGGACTCGAAGGTATCGCAAGCTGTGGTGCCAGCGGAGGTGGGTCCGCACGGTGGAACTCCGGATTGGCCTGGGGCCAGCGAGGGATAGGCAAAGGCTGAGGGTTTGAAGGCAACATCGTTCAGGTTGGAAGAGGTTCCGTTGGGGGTGTTCGGGTTGACGAAGGCACCGCTGTGTCCGGTGAGGGCCTGCTTCGGACTGACTCCCGGGGCCAATGGAAGAACGGGGTTGGTGAGGAAGTCATTTGATGAAAAGAAGATGCTTCCGACGGTTCCGGAGAAGTCGTAGACGTTGTAGGGTTGGCCGCTCTGTAGAGTGGTGACGCCGCTGATACCCCAGCCGCTGCCAGCTTTATCGAAGAAGCGATTGCCAGATTTGAGGTCCGGGATTTGATAGTTGAAGCTGAAGCTGGTGACGTGGGTCCGGTCGTAGTCGGAAGAGGCGTAGCCCGAGGCCAGGTTGCGCGGATCGTTGCCGTTGTAGAAGAGGCCGAAGCCGCTGGAGGCATCGAGGGAGTGAGACCAGGTGTAAGAGAGAAGGTACTCGAAGCCGTGAAATGGAGTTTGGCGGACGGAGGCCAGCAGAGCGTCGTAGTGCGACCAACCTACCGTGGTCCAAGCGACCGAGTTGGGGCTGTATCCGATGTAGGGAACGCGTAGGTCTGTGTTGCCGCCGGTGGAGGTGCTGTAGGGTTCCGACAAAAGCGTATTGCCATTTGCGTCTGTTGCATTGAAGCCGTAGCTGTAGGTCTGGCCGTTGACCGGCGACTGAGGGGTGGCGACTCCCGGTTGATTGAAAGGTAGAGGGACGGTTTGATGCACGCCGTGGTTTCCTGTGTATCCCACCGTTCCGACGATGTTCCTGGAGATCTGGTATTGGATATCCAAGCTCCAGTTTTCGGTGTAAGGCAAGCTATTGTTAGCGGCGTACGCGCCGAACAGGTAGGGCGAGGCTCCGTTGATAAGTGCGTTCTGGTTGGGCAGATTGTTGATGAAGTCGGCGGGATTGGTGTCGACGGGAGGACGCACGGTGCCGAAGGGATTTTCCGAGGTGGCACCGTCAGGCGAGTTGACGGGCTGCACAAAAGGCGGTTGTAGGGTAACGCCGAAGGGTCCGTTGAAGCCGTTGCCGGCAGAGGGAGAGAACTCGGTAAAGAACTCGCCGCGGTCGTAGTAAAGACCGAAGCCGGAACGAACGACAAGCCTGGGATTGACGCTGTAAGCGAGTCCGATTCGCGGGCCGATTCCCCATTGACGATTGGTGAGCGTCGACTTCGAAGCGCCGGGGCTGGCGAACTGTTTGTTGTTGCCTGCAACGATGAGACCGCTGTTGAGGATGGTGTCGCTGGCAGCGGCATAAGAGTACTGGCTGGGGCTGAAGTTGACGAGGTTTCCGTACTTCTCGTAGAGGCCGCCATCGTAGTCGTAACGAACGCCAACGGTGATTGTCAGTTGAGGTGTAGCGCGCCATTGGTCCTGCGCGTAGGCTCCGACCTGAGGAGACCGATAGTAGCGATTGCTGGCGCCCTGAAAGTAGACCGAGTTACCGGCGAAGTTGTTGAGCGGTCCGCCGGTGAGGAAGTTCGCGATGTTGTCGTAGGTGAGGGTGGCGACCTGATTGGCGCGATTGAGGATATTGAGTTGAGTGAAGTCGTAGTTGCCGCCAAAAGAGAATGAGTGATTGCCTGCGACGTAGTTGAGTGTTGATGTGAATTCGAGGGTGTTTTGTGTGAAGCCGGTGTTGGAGAAGTTGGAGGTGGGACCGATGTTCAGTGTTCTTCCGCCACCGTTATCGGGGGAGCCGTTTACGTTGCGAACTGCGATGCCCGGCAAGAGGGTGCTACCGAAGAGATTGATTCCGGGGGTGGAGGGACCGAAGGGTTGTCCGGTGAAGCTTCCTACGGTCATGCGAACGATGCCCGCCTTCTGCTCCCAGGTGAGGCGCGGGGAAAGTACCGCGGTGTTTTCCAAGGAGAAGACCTGGCTTCCGGCGTTGTATTTTTGAGGAAATCCAAGCAGCGGGCCGCTCGAGAACGGGCTTTCGGTTGGATCGTGCTGATAGTAGTATTTGGCGGCGAGGGTGTCCTTCTTCGAGACGATGTAGTCGACATTGCCGTTAGCTTGATCGGCGAGGAACTTTGAGGCGGGCCCGATGAATTGAACCTGGGCTCCGGGCGTTGCGGGGGATTCGATGAGGTACTGGCCACCGGGGAGCTTGGCTTGAAGAAAGGTGAGTGCAACGGGATCGATGGGGGTACCGGCGGGGAGGCCGGCTGCGATGACGACGGCCTGCAGTCCGGCGGCGCTGCGATCGTCGGTGAGGCCGAGCGGTGTGAAGTAGGAGGTGAGCGAGTTCAGCTGATCGCGGGCGCGTGTGTACTGATAGCTGCCGTAGAAGAAGAGTTTATCTTTGCGGATGGGGCCGCCTAATTCAGCACCCGCGATGTAGCGATGAAGATCGGGTGTTGGAAGGCCGGCCTGTTTGTTGAAGAAAGGGTTTGCGTTCAGCTTAGACGTCTCCCAGTTGCCGTAGACAGAGCCATGAAATGCATTGGCACCGGACTTAGTAGTGACGTCGATGTGTGCTCCGGCGGTCGCTCCTTGAGCGGCATCGAACATGGAGGTGTTGACGCGCTCCTCTGCGATGGTCTGTTGTGGCGGCGAGGGAAGGGCTTCGCCGATGGCGTCGTAGATGGAAGTGTTGGTACGGATGGCGCCATTGGATTGAAAGGACTCTCCCGTATTGAGAACGGCGCGGCTCTCGGTGACCTGGCTGGAGGAGGCTCCGTTGAAGAGGTTGTTGGTGACGACGCCGTTGAAGGTGAAGGTGTTGCTGGAGAGGCGCTGGCCGTTGGCGTAGATGTTCTGGTTGCCAAGTCCCGTGTTCGTGCCGGTATCGGCGAGCAAATCCGCGTGAACGCCCGGGCTGAGCGTGGCGAGTTGCGTGAAGCTACCGGTGCCGAGAGGGACCTTCTCGATCGATGCGGCGTCTAGAACATAGCCATTGGTGGTGTCCGTCGCGTCGAGTTGTGGCGTCGCCGCTACGTCAATTGTGGAGGAGACCTGGCCGGGCTTGAGACGGATGACAAGTGAGGCGGTGCGGTCTGCCTGGATCAGGAAGCCGGTGAGTTTTTCCGTATCGAAGCCGTTCGCTGTAACGGTCACCGTGTAGATGCCGATTGGCAGACCTTGCACCAGGTAGGAGCCATGTGCGTTGGTGTCAGTAGTGCGGCTCGCTGCGGTTTGATCGTTGACGAGAACGATAGATGCTCCGGAGATCGCTGCTCCAGTCGCGTCGCTGATTACGCCTGATACGGATCCCAGGGTTTGTTGCGCGTCGGCGCATGGAAGAACAAGGGCACCCAGGAGGAACAGGGCGATAAGCATCGCTCTACGCAGCATCATTGGCTCTGCCTTTCAGGAAGCGGTACAGATCTATGATCGAGAAGCAACGGTTGGTATTTTTTCTGGTTGCACCATTATCTCAATCAAGCTAGCGGTCATATGTTAAATAACGTTGACAACTGTCTCGGTCGTGTCGGGCCATGAACAATAGATCGTTATTTTTTTATTTGGCGGAGCATCCGGTGGACGCAAAGGGAAGATGGTCGAATTGATTTCGATGCGCTGGTCGCGATCTTCGCCAAGGGTGCAACGGGTTCACGCCGACCGATTCTCTTACACACGGGAGATTGGCTGTAACACTCGATCAACGAAGAGTTTGCTAGGCTGGGAGAATGACAGTTCGACAGTATGCTGCGTTCCTATTGACGATGGCACTCATCTTGAAGACCGGTTCAATGTCAGCACAATCTGGCTTGCCCGCTATCGATCTCCCCACGAGCAAAAGGATTCTGCAGCCGGTCCCTGGCAGCCCGCAAAGGCTCAATGGACTGCCAATGTCGATGGCCATATCGCCGGATCAGCGCTTTGTCGTCACGGTCAATGCAGGATACGGAACCTTCGAGTCTGGATACAAACAGTCGCTCGCGGTGCTGGATACTCAGACCGGCGTGGTGGAAGACTTTCCTGACGACAGGACTTCGGTCAAAGCCAGACAGACGCTCTATTTGGGGCTGGCCTTCAGCCGAGATGGCAGGCATATCTACGCAAGCATGGGATCGGAGACTGATCCTTTGGGCACGGAGAAAGGCGATACCGGTAGCGGCGTCGTGGTCTATGGCTTCAACGCAGGCAAGATTTCACAGGAACGGATGATAAAGATCCCGCTGCAGCAGTTGGCTGCGGGCCGGAGGACGATGCTGATTGGCGGCACGGCCGGGGATAAAGGCGTTCCGTTTCCGGCTGCGATCGCCGTGATAGGTTCGTCAGGCTCAGAAAAACTGCTGGTGGCAGACAATCTATCAGACGACGTACTGCTGATAGATCCGGCGTCGGGTGCGATTCTTATACGGTTCGATCTGGCGGAAAACGATGCGGTGCCTTCGACGTATCCTGTCGCGCTGAGCGTCTCAAAAGATGAAAGCCGCGCGTTTATTGCGCTGTGGAATGCGAGCGAGGTCGTCGAACTGGATCTGAAGAACGGTGTGGTGGGCCGTAAGCTTGCTCTGCTAAAACCAGACAGTAAGACGGCAGCCGGAACTCATCCCTGTGCGCTCGAGTTGTCGGGCGACGGGCGGACGATGTACGTTGCGCTAGCGAACCGCGATGCGGTTGCGGCTGTTGACGTGGATCACGGCCATTTCGCGGTAAAAGGTTACTTCGACACTCGACTGCCGCACCAGACCTACTTCGGAGCAGAGCCTGAGGCACTGGCTTTGTCTCCTGATGGTTCAAGGCTCTATGTAGCGAACGCAATCACCGACGCAATCGCAGTGCTTGACACGAGAAAGCTGTCGGCGAAGGTGGCGAAGGAGGGGATGGTCGAACCCTCAGGCTTTGTGCCTACGGAGTGGATGCCGATGTCCATTGGACTCGCGGGCGGAAAGCTTTATGTCGCGACCGCCAAAGGAAAGGGGACGGGACCAAACAATTTCCCGCAGCGTCAGTCCGAGGGTGCGAGTGCCACGAGGCCGGGCCCTTCAAGCTACATCGCAACGCTTCTCTATGGTTCTCTCGCCGTGTTGGACACGAAGGCCATCGAGCGAGACCTTCCTAAGTGGACAGCCGAGGTGGTCGAGTCGAATCGGATGAAGGCGGCCGAAGAGAAAATTCGGTTTGCAGGTAATCAGCAGGATCGTATCAAACATGTGATTTACATCATCAAGGAGAACCGCACCTACGACCAGATCTTGGGAGATCTTAAACAAGATGGGAAGGCCGTCGGCAACGGTGACTCAAGCCTGACGATGTATGGTGCGGAGATCACACCGAATCAGCACAAACTAGCTCTCCAGTTCGGAGTGCTGGATAACTTCTACGATTCCGGTGAGGTGTCGGGCGACGGGCATGTGTGGTCTACCGCCGGCATCGGCACAGACTATCTGGAGAAGACCTGGCAGCAGAGTTACCGGGGAGATGAGCGAACCTACGACTTCGAAGGCGTGGTCGCTGAGGGTTATCCTCTTCTGCAAAAAATTCCTGATGTCAATGAACCCAACAGTGGATACCTGTGGGGAAACCTCGCACGACAAGGCAAAAGTTACTACCACTTCGGAGAGTACATCTCGTCCACATTCTGCGATGTCAAAAAGACTGCAAGTCCTCAGGAAGGCCCGCTGCTGGAGGGAGCAAAGTGCCAAAAGCCTTCGATCCTGCCGGGGGAGACCCTGCCGGTGGAGTGGGGCGGCGGGGTGAATCAGTGGCCGTGGCCAATCCCGCTTCTGGCGACCAACATTGCAACCAAGCCGGAGTTAGTCGGGCACTTTGCGGTGGAGCAGCCAGACTTCAACCTTAGAATTCCCGATCAGATTCGAGTTGATGTCTTCCTGAAACACTTTGAGAGATGGGTTGCGGACCGCGAATCAGGCAAAGATGACATGCCGAACTTCATTCTGCTGCGGCTTCCAAATGACCATACAGCAGGAACAACTCCCGGTGGACCCACTCCTAAGTCTTCCATCGCCGACAACGATCTGGCCGTCGGCCGCGCAGTCGATGCGGTGTCCCATTCAGCATTTTGGGACGACACGGCATTTTTCATTCTGGAAGACGATGCGCAGGCGGGTGCGGATCATGTGGATGCGCATCGCAGCCTTGCGTTGGTGGTCAGCAAGTACTCGCCCAGGGCTGCGGGTGGAGGGGCGTTCGTTGATAGTCGGTTTTACTCGACTGTCAGTGTCCTGCGGACGATGGAGACGCTCCTTGGTCTGCCGCCGATGAATAACAATGATGCCTTCAGCTCAATGATCGGGTCGTTGTTTACCGGAGATGGGGGACAGGCGGCATTTTCGTCTGATTACAGAAATCGCGATAGTGGGCTGATCTACACGGCAAATACAAAGACTGCACCCGGGGCTAAAGCGTCTCAGAAGATGGACTTTCGGCATGCAGATCATGCGGATACTCAAAAGCTGAATGTGATCTTGTGGAAGGATGCCATGGGCGATAGCCCAGTACCCGCTCTGCTGAATGCTCGCCCCAAGAAGCTGAAGAACGATGACGATTAGTTTCGACGAGGAAGCGACTGGACTGCCTGCGCCTATTGGAAGGCACTTTTCAGCTCTGTCGATTTCTTGCGGGGGGCTGAAGTGTGCTGCGGGTAGCACGGAAGGTGTAGAGAACTTGAGCGTGTTTGCGGATATCTTTTCTAGAGATTCACCTTTTGCTGATCGTTGGGCCTGGAACACTTGTTTTTCTCCTGCATGTAGAGAGCTGTTTGCGAGGGTGATGGGCCCGAGCTGACAAAATTTGTGATCCTTTCCAGGAGTCCCGATGTTCAAAGTAGCCGCATCCCTCAATTTGTCTATCGCTTCGTCGCTCTCGAAGTTGCGCCTCGCTATTTGGCCTGACGATCGACGATCCAGCGGGTTGATGAAGGTCCGCTCAGGAGGTTTCCGGCTTCTGACTGCGACGCTCGCGCTGCTTGTGATGACGGCGTGCGGCGGAGGGTGGAATGGCTACTCCGGTCAACCTCCAACCATTACGAAGCAGCCGGTAAATCAGACCGTAAATGTCGGACAGACCGCTACGTTCAGCGTCACCGCGACGGGGGCCGGGACACTTACTTATCAATGGTTCGACAACGGAACGGCGATCGCCGGAGCGACTTCGAGCACCTACACTACCCCGGCGACGGCGAGCACCGATAGCGGCTCTGTCTTTACTGTGACGGTAACCAATGCTGGAGGGACGGTGACCAGTTCGCCGGCTACGCTGACGGTGGCTGCGAGCTCCACTACAGTGCCGCCGAACGCACCGCTTGTTATCAGTCAACCAGCGAACCAGACCGTGCAGGTGGGACAGACCGCGACGTTCAGCGTTACTGCCTCGGGGACGGCTCCCCTTACTTACCAGTGGTCTAAGAACGGGATTGTGATCGCAGGTGCCACATCGAGCAGCTACACCACGCCTGCCACGGTCATCGGTGACAACAACTCGCAGTTCACGGTGACTGTAACCAACGCCGCCGGCGGAGCCACGAGCAATCCGGCCACTTTGACGGTCATCAATACGATCCCTGTGGCCACCAGTCTTGCCTGCAACTCGGCTACTCCCGCATACAACACCTCTGCAACCCTGACTCCCACCTTCTCGGGTGGAACGGCAGTGATCGGATCGGCGGGAGTTGGGAGCAGTGATATCACGTTGTCCGCAGTCAGCGGCAGCTCCTACTCGACTCCGTTGCTGATCTCTCCGAAGACGTACACACTGTCGGTCACCGGCACGGGTGGAGCAGTGGCTTCGACCACGTGCACGGTTACACCAACCAATGTGACGATCGGGCCGATCTCTCCTGCGAATGCGACGATAGCGCCGGGAACTCAGACGTTCACCGCGAGCGTCTCCGGAGGTGCTACCAACAGCCTGGTATGGACCGCCAGTGCGGGGAGCTTCGTCGGCAATGTATGGACCTCTCCCAACACACTTGGCACCTATACGATCACAGCTACCAGTGTGGATGAGCCTTCTGTTTCGGCTACCACTAAGGTGACCCTCAGCTTGCCGGTTATCACCGGGCAACCGCCGAGCGTGAATGTTTGCAACAACGCCTCGACAACTCTTTCTGTCGTCGCTTTGTATGCGAGCACGTATCAGTGGTTCTTCAACGGATCGCCGATTGCCGGTGCAACTAGTTCGAGCTACTTTATCCCGAGCGCAGTTGCGATGGATGTCGGCAGCTATACAGTCACAGTTACAAATGCCGCGGGCAGTGTCACCTCGAACGCCGCGAAGGTCGTGGTGGGAACGTCGATTACGTCGAATCCAGTTAGTCTTTCGATCGTCCAGGGCCAGACTGCGACCTTCTCGGTTGCGGCTACAGGCGACGCTCCTTTTAGCTACCAGTGGTATGTGATTGCCCCGGGCGGCTCGACGGGAGTTGCCATCGCAGGGGCTACTTCCAGCATCTACACGTCGCCAGTATTGAACACGAGTTCGAACGGCGCCAAATACTATGCCACGGTCACGGATACCTGCGGAAGCGTGCTTACCAGCACGTCGGCTACGCTGACAGTCAATCCCGGCAATGATCCACCCACGATTATCACTCAACCGATGAGCCAGACCGTGGCGATTGGCGGCACACCAACACTCACTGTGGTTGCGGTCGGATCGCCTACCCTCACGTATCAGTGGTATCAGAAACCTGCGGGGAGCGTGACGGGGACGGCCGTATCAGGGGCAACGTCGTCCAGTTATACTGTTCCGGCGACCGCGACCACTATCAATAATGATCAGGACGGCTACTATGTCATCGTCACGAACAGCTACGGACAGGCGCTATCTCAGACTGCTACTCTGGCGATTGGCGACGGCATCCTGATCACGAAGCAGCCCGTGGATGTTTACGTCAACGCGGGAGATTCGGCTACCTTCTCGGTAACAGCGACCTCCGCGCTTCCTCTGACCTATCAATGGTTTGAAGCAGCCCCGGGAGGTGCCACCTTCTCTGCGATTCCAGGAGCAACGAGCGCGTCGTATACGCAGGCCTCGACGGCTACTTCTGACTCCGGTTCCGTCTTTTATGTGGTTGTCAGCAACGGAAGTTCTCCGGCGGTCACCAGCAATTCAGCATCACTGTTTGTTGGAGATCTAACGGGCATCAGCAATCTTTGCGGGAGTTGGAAGTTGATTGGCAATGCCCAGCCCCCGAATTCTTCCTGTGCGATTCAGTTGTCAGCAGCAGTGCTCGGGCAGCGAGGCGAGATCGTCTGGCCTAATCTGATCTCCACCGGCGACATTCAACTGAGCTTCACGATCACGACGAGCAACTCGAGCAATCCTCCAGCAGACGGCTTCGCGATGACGCTGGGCGATCCGTCTCTTGGAGCGACGACCAACAGCATTGGAGCTACGGGAGGCGGACTAGGTGCCGAGGGAATTCCTGGAATCGTGCTTGCCTTCGACGATTATCACGATCCGGGCGATCCACCTGTTCCTTACATTGGCGTTGGCAGGGGCGAGACCGCCTTGTGGGAGAAGCCATACTTCAACGTCAACACAAACATTGCCCCACTTGCTCTGGCAGGAGCCACGGTGTCGCACGATTATGTCGTTTCTATCGTGCAAGGAATGATGACTGTGACGATGGATGGCACTCAGGCCTTCTCGGGCAGCGTCTCTGTCCCTCCTGTGGCCTACCTCTACTTCAGCGCCTCCACCGGTGCTCTCGATGAGCAGACGGTCATCAGCAACCTCTCAGCCACTGTTACCGCACCGTCCAACTAACGTGTGGACGAGGAGAATCTAGAGATGCGATCGTTTTTACTAGTCTGCTTTTGGATCATCGGAACGGCGGGTACGGCTTTGGCCCAGGCGATCTCTGGGGAACCATCGCATAGCGGAGATGCTGCTGTTACGTACCACTGGGTGCACACGAACGCGCCTCCGAATGGAGGATGCGGCTGCTTTCCGCTGAATGGCGGCGGCATCTCCGCCTCCTGGAACCTTGGCACTCGATTGGCGGCAGTCGCAGAGTTTAGTGTCGATCACACCAGCAATGCGCTCTCCTCCAGCAGATCGCTTACCCTGACTTCCTATCTCGGTGGCGCTCGCTATCGCCTTCCACGATTCTGGAATCATGGTGATCGCGCGCTTGAACCATTCGCGCAGGTGCTGGTCGGAGGGGCACACGCAGGCGGCGGGATGGCTGGCGTGGCGGATGGTACCTCTGCTTTTGCGGGTCGTCTCGGCGGAGGAATCGACCTACCCTTGACCCTCGGAATTTCTGTCCGCCTTATACAGGCCGACTACTACATGACCAGTTTCGATAACTCCGCAGACAATCGCCAGAACAATATTCTATTGGGCGCAGGGGTTACTTTTCATTGGTTCCACTGAGTGGAAGAGTTCGCAGATGCGCCTCACGAAGGGTTGTGGCAGCGGATTCGGGTGTGATGTCCCTTTGCGGAGAACCTAGCAGTTCGTAGCCAACCATGAACTTTCGTACGGTGGCCGAACGCAGCAGCGGTGGGTAGAAGTGAACGTGAAACTGCCACTCAGGATGTTGCTCCCCGTCGCATGGAGCGGGATGCAGGCCCATGGAGTATGGGAACGGAGTATCGAACACCTGATCGTACGTCGTGGTGACGGAATGCAGAATGGCTGCAAAGTCTGACCGTTCCGTCTCCGTGAATTCCTGCAGAGTGGTGACGTGTCGGCGCGGAAGGATCATCACTTCGAAGGGCCAAACGGCCCAGAACGGTACGACGGCAAGGAAGCTCTCATTCTTCGCCACGACGCGTTCGCCCAGCGACTCCTCGAGCTTCTGGTACTCGCACAACAGAACTGCCTGATTCTTTGCGAGGTACTCGCGTTGGCCTGCGAGCTCTGAGACTACTTCGTCCGGGACGGAGCGGCTCGCCCAGAGCTGCCCATGCGGGTGGGGATTGCTGGCTCCCATCATCGCTCCACGATTTTCAAAGATCTGCACATAACGGATGTCATCGCGTGCGCCCAGCTCTGCGTACTGCTCGCTCCAAACATCGACGACAGAGCAAATTTCGGGTACGGACATCTTCGCCAGCGTGAGGTCGTGACGCGGAGAAAAACAGATGACGCGGCATACGCCGCTCTCTCCTTCTGCAAGGAGCAGGCCTTTGCCGCCTTCATCGCTGGAGAATTGCGGAGCGTCCGGCTTCAATGCGGCGAAGTCGTTTTCGAAGACATAGGTGGTGGTGTACTTGTCGGTTCGCACTCCGCCGGCGCGCACGTTTCCCGGACAGAGATAGCAGGTTGGATCGTAGGTCAGTGCGACCTCAGCGGTCTTCGCCTCTGTTTGACCTTGCCAGGGGCGTTGTGTGCGGTGCGGAGATACCAGCACCCACTCGCGCTTGAGGGGATTGAACCGACGGTGAGGGTTCTGCTGCGCTAACGAAATCACAGGACACCGCCGTTTGCAGCCATGGCGAGCGCTCCATCGGAGGGAGCACTCACAAAACACTGTGCTTCGATTCCGGTCTTTGCTGCGTACTGTTTCTTCAAAGTGGTAACGAATTGCTCCGCGGCCTCGGTCCGGACGACATTCACGGTGCATCCTCCAAATCCGCCCCCTGTGATACGAGCCCCGAAGCACTCTGGCTGCTGCGTGGCGATCTCAACCAACGTATCGACCTCTTTACAGCTTGCGGCAAAATCATCGCGCATACTCTTGTGAGCCTCAACCATGATGCTTCCGAATCGCTTCATATCGTCGCGCAGCAGCGCCTCCCGAGCATCCAATACCCGTTGATTTTCTGTGATGATGTGCCGGCATCGCGCGAAGCTGGCCGCGGACATCTTAGTTTTGCAGGCTTCAAGATCTTCGAGCGTCGCGTCCCGCAGCAGTTGCACACCCGGCCGCTCGCGCTGCAGGACCGACTGACCAGACTCGACCTCATCACGACGGTCTCCATATTCGCCGGTTGCCACAGCATGTTTCACCATCGAGTTGCAGATGACCACACGCACCTGGTCCGGCAAGGGGAGAAGCTCAAAGGTGAGAGAGCGGCAGTCGAGCAGCATCGCGCGATGCGTTACGGCGCCTGCCACGACGAACTGATCCATGATGCCGCTCTTTGCGCCGACGTACTCGTTTTCGGCGCGACGGCAGAGGTTCGCGAGTTTTTCGAGGGACAGGGCCGCTCCTGCGTGGGCCAGGAGTGCCAATGCCGTCGCCACTTCGACGGAGGCAGAGGAGCTTAGTCCAGCTCCCAGAGGAACGTCTCCTGCGAGGGTCATATTGAAGCCACTTACCCTGATGGCTTGCTGTTGGAGAGACCACAGAACGCCAGCGGGATAGTCGGACCAATGCCCTTTCGGCGCGCGCTCCAGCGAGGCAACTTCGAATGAGGCTTCTTCCTCGTAGTTTGCCGAGTAGAAGACGGCGCGCTGGTCGTCTCTCTTACTGAGGACGGCGGCGGTTCGAAAGTCTATCGCCATGGGCATGACCAGGCCGCCGGTGTAGTCGGTGTGCTCGCCGATCAGATTGACTCGCGCAGGAGCAGCGAAGAGCTTGCCCTCGTGACCGAATCGCTGATGATGAAGACGCAGCGCATCTTCGTTGTACGTCTTCATTCACAGTACCTGCATCCCTAAAGTTATTGACAAGATCATCTCACAATCGTGAACGTGCACGTAAGGCTTTTTCGTCACTCTTCGCGGAGGACTTCCAGCGGCTTTCTGCCCAGGATGCGGTGACTTGCCACCCAGCCGGTTACGACCGTCAAGGCGGCTGTTCCGAGCAGTGCGGCGAGCGTCCACAACCATTGGAAGTGGTACGTTACGGTGAGCCTGGTTAGCAGCACTCGCGCAATGATGTTCGCGAAGAGTATGCCGACCATGCCAGCAACGAGCCCCAGGACTGCGAACTCGATGGAGAATACAGTGGCAATGCGTGCTCGCGTGGCTCCCAGAGTCTTGAGGACGACGACCTCGCGGATGCGGCGATAGCGGGTTCCGGCGATCGAGCTGGCGAGAATGATGATGCCGGCGAAGATGGAGAACGCTGCGAGAAACTGGATCACATAGGTGATCTGGAGGACTACGGCTCGTACGGTTTCGAGCGCCTGCGCGACGTTGATCACGGTGACGGTGGGGTAGGAGTTGTAGAGTGCGCGCTGCAGTTCGCCAACGTGATCTGGATCGGCATGGACGCCACCGTACCAGACGACCGGCAGACCTGCGAGGGCAGGTTGCGGCAGAATAAACTCCGCTCGCGAGTAAGCGTGCTGGCCGTCGGACTTAGTGAGAACGACGACCGTGGCGACGAACTGAGTGTCTTGCGCGGCGAAGGTGATGTGCGAGCCGACATGAACGCCTAGCCTGTCCGCCTGACGTTTTTCGACGGCGACTACAGGACGCTTTTCGTCTGTGGGCCACCAGTTCCCTTCCACCGTTTTCGTTCCGGGGGGCGAGGCGGCGGACCAGGTAAGGTTTATCGATCGCAACATTCGTTTGGGAAAGTTCTTCAGCTTCGCTTCGTTTGCGGGGACGCCATCGATGTCGACGATGCGGGATGAGACGACGGGAAGGAGCTCCGGTGGTGCGGTGACGCTGGGCTGTGACTTTAGCAGCGTACGAATTCCGCCGATCTCTTCGTTGGTGATATCGATCAGGAAGACGTTGGGAAGGTTTGGCGCGGCGGAAACGTGGAGCTCCGAGACTACGGCCTGCTGGACGAGGTAGACCGTCATGATCTGCATCACGCCTAACCCGAGTGCGGCCAATAATGCTGCAGAGGGATTGCCTGGGCGATAGAGGTTTGCGAGTCCGTGACGAAGCGAGGACGGCAGATGGAGACGAGTTTTGGAGAGGAAGAAGCGGAGTCCGGCCAGTACGGCTACCGAGGAGACTAATAGAACCCCAAGGACGGCTACCAGGCCAATCGAAAATACCTCGCCCACGACAAGCGAATCGCTTAGTGTCGTGGCGATGGCAGCAAGTCCTGCGAGAATGAGCACCGCGGCTGCGACCTGCGCGAGATTTTTGGTGATCTTGCGCCAGGCTGCGGTCACGAATGGGTCGTCGTTATCTTCCACTGCCCGGCGCAGAATCAAGATGGGACGGACTCCGCGGATGTCGAGCAACGGAGGCAGGGTGAAGAGAAGGGTCGTGAGCAGGCCGGCTGCGAGTCCAGTGATGACGGTGCGAAGCTGGACGTGAAGCTCGGTGTCGACGTGGATGAGCCGCGCCAGAAGGTGGGGAAAGCTGAGCTGCACTGCGACGCCAAGCGCAACGCCCAGGAAACCTCCGGCCAGGCCTAGCAGGAGCGTCTGCAGAAGATAGATTTTGATGATCTGGCCTGAGCGTGCGCCCAGGGACTTCATGATTGCGATGGTGTCGAGCCGTTGCTGGAGGTGAGCTCGCATCGCCATGGCGACACCGATGGCGCCAAGGACCAGGGCCACGAGACTCATCAGCGACAGTAAACTTGTGGCACGATCGAGACCTTGCGTGAGTGCTGGGTTGGTCTCGCGGTAGTCAATAATTTGTGCCTCTGGAAGGAGCTTTTCCAGGCGGGCTTTCAGGTCTGCCACTGCTTTGTCGGAGATAGGTGCGCCGTTACTGGGCGGAGGAACTTTGAAGAGATAGCGTTGTCCGGCGTGGCTTCCGGGCGCGAGGAGGCCGCTTGCGTCCAGGCCCTCCCGCGAGATGAGTACACGTGGCCCAGCTGCGAAGTTGCCCGAGAGACGATCCGGCTCATTGACGACAACCGACCCGATGCGAAAGAGCTGTGTCCCGATCTTCAGCTGATCTCCTATTTTGACATTCAAGCGCACGAGGAGGTCGTCAGCAACTGCGACCGTGTTCGCATTGAGTACGGTCTTCAGTTGAGCGGACGGGCTGAGTTCGACTTGTCCGTAGAAGGGATACTTTGTGGGATCGACCGACTTGAGAGATACGAGTAGAGGATCGAGTGTCTTCGCGGATGACGCCATCGAGAGCAGCTCTGTGACGGGAGTTATCTCGACGCCGGTTGCCGCGATCTCGTCGAGGGCCTTTTGCTGGTCCGGGGTCGGCTGCTGAAACATCCTTGCGGAGAGGTCAGCCGCCATGATGCTGCGGGCTCGATTGAGCAGAGTGCTTCGGAAGGACGAAGAGAAGCCGCGTACTCCAGTTAGCGCAGCGACGCCGATGGCGACGGAGAGAATGACGAAGAAAAACTTTCCGCGGGACGAGTGCATCTCGCGGGCGGCGATCTTCGCGGCGGAACGATAGGAGAGGGTCGCCATTAGCCCTCGGTCAAGGCGGCTTCGCGGGAGGTCTCGGCCGGCGATGGGTTGATCTCGTCGGCGATGATCAACCCATCGCGCAGAGTAATGCGGCGGTTGGCGTAGGTCGCAAGCATGGGGTCATGCGTGACCAGGACGAGGGTTGTGCCTTCAGTACGATTTAGATTGAGCAGAAGCTCCAACACATGCGCGCCGTTGGTTGTGTCGAGATTTCCTGTAGGCTCGTCGGCCAGGACGATGGGGGGGCGGAGGATGAAGGCTCGGGCGAGGGCTACTCGCTGCTGCTCACCGCCGGAGAGCTGGACGGGATAATGGTCCATGCGGTCTCCGAGGCCAACGCTGGTGAGCAGATCGCGTGCGCGTTCAAGGCCACTTTCTTTTGTGTCGGCGTTGAGCTCATGAGGGAGGAGGACATTTTCCAGTGCGGTCAGCGTTGGGATCAGTTGATAGGACTGAAAGACGAATCCGATGGTTTTTCCGCGGACCTGGGCGAGCTTGTCCTCCGGAAGATAGCTTATCTCGGTGCCGTTGAGTCGAACACTGCCCGCGCTCGGAGTGTCGAGGCCTGCCAGCAGACCGAGAAGAGTGGATTTTCCGCTACCGCTCGAGCCCATGATTGCGGCGAACTGACCTTTCGGAACTGTGAAGTCCAGTCCTTTGAGGATGTCGACGGTTCGGGGGCCGTTGCGGATCGACTTGCGGAGGTCTTTCACAGCGATCATGGGAGTTTGGTATGTCAACTTCGGGGACTCTCCTTCTTCGGCAACGGTTTTGTTACTTTGTAAAGATGCGGAGAACAGAATCTGTAGCTATTCTAACGGTCTTGTCTCTCTTGGTGGCGCTTTCGCTGAGTGGCTGCCGCGGTGATAAGACAGCGAAACAGGCTGAGGTGACGGATTCGAGCCAGCCGGTTGCCGAAAGCGAGGCTCCAGATCCTGCTTCCCGGCCCTCGTCGGCAGCCGCAAACGATGGGCGGCCGGTCATCGTTTGCTTCGGGGACAGCCTGACTGCAGGCTACGGAACGGACCTCGGGCAGAGCTATCCTGACTATCTTCAGACGGATCTGAACGCGGAAGGATATAACTACCGCGTCGTGAACGAGGGGATTAGCGGCAATACGACCAAGGACGGCGTCGAGCGGCTCAACAGGGTGTTTGCTTTAAATCCTGCGGTGGTGGTGGTTGAGTTTGGCGGGAATGATGGGTTACGCGGTCTTCGCATTGAAGATTCACGCACAAACCTGGACAAGATTGTCGGCACGCTGAAGGCAAGTGGAACAAAGGTCGTTCTCGCTGGAATTACTCTGCCACCCGACTACGGCCCTGACTACATCAAGCAGTTCAATGACACCTACGCCACGCTTGCAGCGAAGTATCATGTGCCGATACTTCCCTTTCTTTTGAAGGACGTCTTCGGCGTGGACGGCATGATGCAGGCTGATCGGACCCACGCAACGAGCGCGGGGAATCGGATCGTCGCGAAGAATGTGCTCCCTCTCGTGACGCCTCTGCTGAAAAAATAAAGCTACCCGAGGACGACGATGGGTTGCATCAACGTGCCGGCGATACGGCGCGTGATTGCCAATAAATCTGTTGGAGTAGTGAATACTTTAACCAGAGGTGCCTGCGAGAAATCGGGGAGATTGACCTGCATTCCGTTTCGCAATCGACCGGCAAGCTGATCGTCCACGGTAACGGACGGCATCTCGGGGAGCAGCGTGCGCGGGTGCGGCAGCATCCCCTCAAGTTCGGCGACCGAGGCTGTCTTGAGCTGGTCGATGGTGATCGAGTGTTCGAGGGAGAATGCTCCGGCACGGGTCCTTCGCAGACTGGAAAGATGCGCACCACAGTTCGCCAATTGCCCGAGCTCGTGGGCTACGGAACGCACATAGCCACCGGCGGAGACGGACATGACGAAAGATGCCGTGTCGCCTTCGAGGGAGGTTAGCTCGAAGTTGTGAATCGTGATGCGCGCCGGTTTGACCGCGACCTCGGCGCCTGCTCGCGCCAGCTTATGGGCAGCGACTCCGTTGATCTTCTTCGCGGAGAAGATCGGGGGGACCTGGTCTAACTCCCCGCGAAATCTTTGACTTAGTGTTCGCAGCTTTTCAAGGGTCAGGCGCAGGGGAAGCGTTTCGCCCGCAGGCATTCCGTCTGCGTCGAAGCTATCGGTGGCGAAGCCGAAGCGGATGCGGCCTGTGTAGTGCTTGTCTGCTTGGCCGAAGAACTGCGCGAGGCGCGTGTATTTGCCGAGAAGCAGCGGCAGAACGCCGGTGGCCATTGGGTCCAGCGTGCCGAGGTGGCCAATGGACTTTTCGCCAGTGGCCCGGCGAACGATGGCGACGACGTCATGCGATGTAATGCCGGAGGGTTTATCGAGTACAAGGAGACCATTCATGCAGTCTCCAGTTTAGCCGCTAGAACGAGTTTCCCTGACGGCGGACAAGAGAAAGGAATTCATTACGCGTCTGGAGCTGCGTTTTGAAGACGCCGAGCATGGCCGAGGTGACGGTTGAGGAGTGCTGCTTCTCAACGCCGCGCATCATCATGCAGAGGTGCTGTGCTTCGAGAATTACGGCTACGCCCTGCGGGCGAATTGCATCGGTGATGGCTTCGCCTATCTGCCGGGTCAACCGTTCCTGCACCTGCAGTCTTCGTGCGAAGACATCAACGAGGCGCGGAATCTTGCTGAGCCCGATG
Organism: Tunturibacter gelidoferens; assembly: GCF_040358255.1. Lineage (NCBI taxonomy): Bacteria > Pseudomonadati > Acidobacteriota > Terriglobia > Terriglobales > Acidobacteriaceae > Tunturiibacter > Tunturiibacter gelidiferens. The sequence goes on along the minus strand of NZ_CP132938.1, from coordinate 2,769,874 downwards.
ACCTTGCCGTTTGGGACGTACGCGATGTGAGCCTTGCCGAAGAAGGGCAGGAGGTGATGCTCGCACTGCGAGAAGAACTCGATGTCTTTCACGATGACCATCTCGTCGTAGTCGACGTCGAAGAGAGCTTCGTGGAGAACGTCGGTGACGTTCATGGAGTAGCCGCGCGTGAGAAACGCCATGGACTTCTCCATGCGCTCGGGGGTACGTAGCAGGCCATCCCGCGTGGGATCTTCTCCGATGCGGAGAAGCAGTTCGCGGTAGAGATCCTGAGTCGAAACGGTGTCGAGTAATGATGGTTCAATTGTGGCCGAGGTGCGTGCCATAGGACGGGCCTTTCTTACATCGTGCCTGGCGTTGGTGTCGCGTCGCCGGCGTAGTCGAACGAGTTGTTGCTGGTCTCCTCAACGTGAACCCGCTCCAGATGAGCAGCGGGAAAGTGTTGAAAGATGCGATAGATCTCGATACTTAGATTCTCCGTCGTGGAGACAATATTCGCAAAGCAATTCATGGTATTCAGGTTCATGTGATCGAACCGGGCGAGAAGATTTGTTTGCGCAAAGGCATCAAGCTCCGCGAGATTGCAGACCATTCCTGTGGATGGATCGACCGGACCGCTCATAGTTACCTGCACGGTGTAGTTGTGGCCGTGGCCGTGGGGATTGTTGCACTTCCCGAAGACGGCACGATTCTTCGCGGCATCGTACGCCTCGGTGTGAAGACGATGCGACGCGCTGAAGTGGTAACGGCGATTGAGATGCGCCTTCATGATTCTCCATAGTAGTCCGCGAAGAGATCCGGCATCTCGTAGACGCGGACGCGGTGCAACTTTGCGTGAGGGATCTTGTCGTGGAGGCGCTGCCATATCGCGATAGCAATGTTCTCGGTCGTGGGGATGGTGGTTTTAAACTCGGGAACTTCGAGGTTTAGATGGCGGTGATCGTAGACGCTGACGACCTCGCGCTCGAGAATGTCCTTCAATTCCTTTAGATCGACGACGAAGCCGGAGGTGGCATCTACCGAGCCTGCGACTGTGACCTCAAGCGTGTAATTGTGACCGTGGCCGTTGCGATTGGCACACTTGCCAAAGATGCGTTGATTCTCTTCAGGCGACCACGCTTCGTTCCAGTAGAAGTGGGCAGAGGAGAATTCGGCTTTGCGGGTAAGAAAGATCATCGTTATTCCTGTGGTTAGACGTGTTTATGGGATTGGTGGATGCAAACCATGGTAACTAGGGGGAGGTGTTGTAGTTACGTCCCTTCCAGATAATGATTTTCTTGAAACGATGACGGCTCACGCTGCGCAAAAGTAAGTAAACGAAAAACGGGACGCCAAGGATGGAGATCGCTATATCTGGTGCCGAGAAGTTGGAGCGCGCAACGCGGGAGTAGAAGCGCCAGAGCGTCCTGACCCAGATGAGAAGGATAACGTTTCTCTGCCAGGGTTGCAGCCAGTAGAGGCCAAACGCCGCAACCGGCAGGCCGAAGAAGAGAAGAAGGTCGAGGACGCGCCAGAGGGCGAGGGCAACGGGCTTTGGAAAGAGGATGGCGAGATTTTTCGTCCAACCTTCGACCATCTCTGCGGTGGTCCAGTACATGCGGGTGGAGAGGGCTTCGGGGGCGTAGCGGAAGCGGATGGTCCGAGAGCCACGTTTTATGTTTTCGGCGAGGGCAACGTCATCGAGAACGCTCTTGCCGACGGCACGATGTCCTCCGACAGAGAAGTAGGCATCGCGTTCGACGAGGAGGAACTGGCCGTTGGCAGCGGCGAGTTGGCTGGCTGGATCGTTGACTTGCTTTGGAGGATAGACGGAGGCCAGTTCGGAGAAGATCAACGGCATGACGGCGTGCTGCCAGAAGCCGGTGACGATCTGGCGGGGCGAGTAGGAGAGCAGAGATGCGTCATGGCGGTCGGCTTCGCGGAGGGACCGGGAGATGTCGTTGGTCTGGTGGATGGTGTCTGCGTCGGTGAAGAGGAGGTATCTGCCGCGTGCGGCCTGCGCGCCGGTCCAGCAGGCGTTGGTCTTGCCGGTGAATCCTCCGTTGGCGCTAAGGTCTAATGGAGGGGCGTCGAGGACGAGGACCCCTTCGTGGGTAGAGGCGGCTTCGGCGGCGATGATGCGGGTGTTGTCGGTTGAGTCATCGTTGACGACGATCAACTCCCAATGCTGGCCGAGGAGGAAGCCGGGCTCAGACTGGCTCAGAATAGAAGCCATACAGGCGGCCAGCGAGCGCTGCTCGTTGCGGGCGGGAATGATGACCGAGAGTTCGAGGTCGGGTGTTTCGGTAGAATTCGGTTCCTGCGCGGGGTCGGTGTCGCTCACGACTTCGTATTATAGGAAGTGGAGTGACTTGTGCGTAGATTGTTGATGAGTTTAGTGTTGGGACCGCTGCTGGTGGCGGGGTGCGACCGCGGCAGTCATCCCGGAAATATCGATAAGCCCGCGCCGCAGTTTGTGATGGGGGATGGCACCCGGACGGTTGATTTGAGCAAGCTGCGCGGGCGGGTGGTGGTGCTGAATCTGTGGGCGACCTGGTGCGCGCCCTGCATCGAGGAGCTGCCCAGCCTGCTGGCGCTACAAAAACAGATGCCGGAGCTGGCGATCGTCGCGGTGAGTATGGATCAGGATCCGGATGTGTATAAACGGTTTCTGGTGGACCATCATGTCGACCTATTGACTGTTCGCGACGAGGAGCAGAAGGTCAACGCGCTCTATGGGACGGCGCAGATTCCCGAGACCTACATCATCGATAAGCAGGGCGTGTTGCGACGGAAGTTCATCGGAGCGCAGGTATGGACCAGTCCCGAGATCACCAGCTATCTCTCGAAGATGTGAGGCCGTTGAAACCTTCCGTTTTCACAAAATTAGCGACTACCCCTGAATCCTCGTCCTACCGGCCGCAAAGGGAAATCTGGCAGATATGGCGAAACGGGTGACGGCGTGACTGGTATCATCGAAGCCATGACACAGCTTGATGTTCTTTACCGCTATGGAGTTCCGCCGACCGAAGCCTCCGTTGTGGCGATGGCGAAGATGCGCGAGGTGTACGGGGTGCGTCACATGGCGCTGGACGAGGCGAAGAAGACAGTGCGAATCGAATACGACGCGACTCGTTTGACCGAGCCGGTGATCCATCAGCTGCTGCGTCGCGCTGGGCTGGATATCGTCGAGACGATGCCGATGTTCACTCCACCCCCTCCGGCTGAGCCTGCGGTTACAACCTAGTTGCTTGAGGATTGTTTCTCCGGTATTTTTAGGATGCTCTTGTAGTTCACTTCCCTGTTTTGCGCGCCCGTAGCTCAGCTGGATAGAGCATTTGGCTTCGAACCAAAGGGTCGGGAGTTCGAATCTCTCCGGGCGCACCACAAATATCAATTGGTCAGGCTTACCGCTACATTCGTATCGGTGCCTGTTGTGCCTTGAGACGGTGATCGTCGAAGGGTGCCGTGCGCGCTCTGAGATCATATCGTGCCGCTAAACATATCTTGAGATCTGCAGCCCCGTTGAATTTGCCTTCGGTTATGAGAGTCTAGATCGTCGGCTCCTGCTTGCTGCGTGGGGTCTTACATGGTCTGCAACCTCGAATGGAGCGTGTCTTAGATGTCGACCCAAAGCCGCAGGGGATTTATCAAGAGTATGGCGTCAAATGCGATCGCGCTTTCAATTGCGAAGAGCGGGATTGCGCAGTCTCGAACTCATCGAGAGAGCGAGAAGTACGTAGTCGCCGCTTACTACTTCGGTAACTATCACCAGGATCCCCGCAATGATGTCGCCCACGGCAAGGGGTGGACCGAATGGCAACTGGTAAAGGACGCCAAGCCGCGTTTTGCCGGCCACAAACAGCCCAAGGTTCCTCTATGGGGTTACGGGGATGAGTCTGATCCAAAGGTCTTTGAACAAAAGATCAGTGCAGCTGCTCGTGCGTCAATCTCCGCTTTCATCTTCGATTGGTATTGGTATAACGACGGTCCTTTTTTGCAGGGCGCTCTCGAGGAGGGCTATCTACGCGCGACTAACCGCGCAGATGTCGAGTTCGCCATCATGTGGGCGAATCATGACTGGTTCGATTTGCATCCTGCGAAGTTGACGGCTCCGCCACACCTTCAGTATGCGGGCGAGGTCACGGCCTCCACGTTTGAGAAGCTCACAACCCACATCGTCAATAACTACTTCAGCCAGGACAACTATCTCAAGGTCGATGGGTGTCCCTACTTTTCCATCTACGAGCTGTATCGATTTGTGCTCGGAATGGGTGGGGTTGAGAAAGCGGCGGCAGCGCTACAACAATTTCGCGATAAGGTGAAGGCAGCGGGGTTCAGAGACTTGCATTTTAATGCAGTCACCTGGGGTGTCCAACTGTTACCGGGGCAGACGGAGGTGACAGACTTGAAGGATCTGCTCGCGCGTTTGAACGTCGACAGCACAACCTCCTATGTGTGGATCCATCACGCACAGCTGGCAAAGTTTCCCGCCTCGGAGTATCAGGATCTGGCCTCTGCTTACGAAGTTTATCGAGCTACAGCGTCCGCGAAGTTAGGAAAGCCCTATTACCCGAACGTCTCGATGGGATGGGACTCCTCGCCACGGGCATGTCAATCTGACATCTATACCCAATCGTCGTATCCGTTCATGCCCGTAGTGCAAGGGAACACCCCGCAACGATTTGGCGATGCCCTTCGTTCGGCGAAGCTCTTTCTTGACAACTCTCCTGACCTCAAGACGAAGCTGCTCACCGTGAACTCATGGAACGAATGGACTGAGGGGAGTTATCTTGAACCCGACACGGAACACGGATATGCCTATCTCGAGCAGATCCATGCAGTCTTCGGCAGCAAGGCTTGATCTCGATCGCGCGGCGCGGATTGGCCGTCCTTCTGCACTTCTGTGAGGAGAGGGATCAGGCGAGATGCGCGCTTTTGCTCGCCGGAACCAGCAAATCCTCAATACGCACCGGCAGATCGCGCACGCGAATACCGGTCGCGTGATAGACGGCACTGGTAATCGCCGCGGCAATCCCTGCAAGACCGATCTCTCCGACACCTCGAGCTCCAAGAGCATTGAGCTGATAATCCGGATAGTCGAGAAATGTGACGTCTATCTCCGGCGTGTCCGCGTTGACCGCTACCACATAGTCGGCCAGGTTATTGTTGATCGGAGCACCCGAGCGTGCGTCGTACATCGTCTCTTCGAACATCGCCATACCGACGCCCATCACCACCGCACCTTCAATCTGGTTGCGAGCCGGCCGCGGATTCAAGATGCGTCCGGCATCGATCACCGTGACAACCCGGCTGACACGAAGGCGTGCGATCTCCGGCTGCCAGGTCACCTCGGCAAACTGCGCACCGTAGGAGTGGAACGAAACCTTGGGCTTAGAGGCTCCGAAGGTACCATCCGACTTGTTGGTGCCCGAGACCGAGTTGACTTTGGCGATCCGCAGAATCTCGGCCATTGGCACTGCGTCCTGCCCTTGTCCTTTCAGGCGAACCGTTCCGTCGACGAGTTCGAGGTCCTCCTGCTTCTTGCCCTTGAACGGCGACCCATCAGACTTGATCGCTGCGAGCAAGAGAGCCTTGCCTGCGTTCTGGGCTGCTCCAAGCACTGCCGGCGTCATGGAGGCCGTGACCCAGGAGCCGCCCGAGATCGGCCCCGGCGGAAGCGAGGAGTCGCCGAGTACGACATCGATCCGGTTAACCGGAATACCCGTCTCATGACTAACGACCTGAGCCATGACGGTATAGGTTCCTCCGCCGATGTCCTGCGTGCCGCAAGCGACTCGCGCTGAGCCATCCTGGAGAAGCTCGACTGTCGCCTCAGTCTCGATTCGCGCCGCCAGCCACGAGCATGCGGCCATACCCCAGCCCAGCGTCAGGCCATCGCGCTTCATCGAGCCTATCTCTGGAGTGCGCTTCGCCCAGCCAAACTTCTCTGCCCCAACCGTCAGACACTCCTTCATGTGACGAGAAGAGAATGGAATATTCAGGCTCTCGTCGAGCGCTGGTTCGTTCTTCAAGCGCAGCTGCACAGGGTCCATCTTCAGCGCGATCGCCAGCTCATCCATGGCCGATTCCAACGCGAACAATCCCGGCACTGCACCCGGCCCTCGCATCGCCGTTGGGTTGCCGACGTTACGGCGAGCGAGTCCTCCGGTCACCAGCAGGTTTGGCGTGCTGTAGAGGAACGGCGTGATCTCGCCGCAACCTTCGTCGTAGTCATCGAGCATCGATGTGTGATTGACGTAATCCTGTTGCACTGCGGTTAGCTTGCCATCGGGTTCGGCCGCGAGCTGAATTCGCTGGTCGATTGCGGGCCTGTGGCCGACGCTCTGGAACATCATCTGGCGGCTCACCACCAGCTTGACGGGACGCCCGAGGTTGCGTGCACACGCGGCAGCCAGTAATCCATGGGGCCACGGCCACAACTTGCCTCCGAATCCCGAGCCCAGGAATCGGGTAATCACCTGTACCTGCTCGGTGGGAACGCCCAGCATCTGCGCCATCACATCGCGATGATTCACAACTGCCTGCGAGGTCTCATACAGCGTATATTTCTTTCCGTCGAAGACTGCTACCGAAGCATGCAACTCGATCGGGTTGTGGGTCTCGACCGGAATCTTGTATACCGCATCCACCTTTACCCTCGCCGCAGTCAATGCCGCAGCCGTATCCCCGCGCTTACTTTTTTCATCAGGCTTGTCGGTTGTGAGCGGCGTTCCCAACAGCTTCTCGCCGGTGTCCGGCTTCTCTTTGTTGTAGGTCACCCTCACACTCTCGGCTGCGGCCCGCGCCTGTTCGACCGTTTGCGCTACAACGACGGCGACATACTGGCCGTAGTAGCGAATCGTGTCGTCCTCGAGCGGAGGGCGCTTCTCATCGATGATGAGCGTGAACCCGCTTGAAGGAGGCACACGGTAGAGCTTCCCAATGTTTTCTCGATGGTAGACAGCGACGACGCCGGGCATCTTCTCCGCTCCGGCCGTGTCCAGGTGCGCAATCTTCCCATTCGAAATCGTTGCGCAGACCGGCCACGCGTAGAGCAGCCCGGGAAAGTGGTGGTCCGAGGCGTACATCGCCGAGCCACTTACCTTGAGCGGGCCATCGATCCGCGGCGTCGAAACGCCAATCACCTTCGACTCAGTCACCTGATCCATCGTCATCTCCTTAGGCGCTTCGACTCGCCTGTCCCATCGCGTGCGTCAGGCAGCGTTTTGCCAGTTCAACTTTGAATCCGTTCTGGCTCTGAGGCTTCGCGCCGTGCATTGCCGCGTCCGCTGCAGCCAGGAAGGTTGACGAGGTCGCAGACCTTCCGAGAAGCGCCTTTTCAGCTTCCGTGGAGCGCCATGGCTTGGTTCCAACCCCGCCCATCGCAACGCGAATGAATTCGATCTTTCCGCTTGAGTCCTGCTTCATCACTATTGCCGCTGAGGCCAACGCGAACTCATAGGAGGCGCGATCACGCAGCTTCAAGTACACGCTCTTTGCGCCGACGGGCAGCTTGGGCAGCGTGATTTGCGTCACCAGATCGCCTGGCTCCAAAACAGTCTCACGCTGCGGAGTAGATCCGGGAACAAGGTAGAACTCCGCTATGGGCACAGTCCGCTGGCCCTTCACTCCCTCGATATGAACCACAGCGTCGAGCGCCATCAATGCGACGTTCTGGTCGGAGGGGTTCGTCGCAATGCAGTGCTCGCTTGTACCCAGAATCGCCAGCATGCGGTTGTAGCCGCCGATAGCAGAACAGCCAGAACCCGGTTCACGCTTGTTACACCCGGTCGCGGTATCCCTGTAGTGGACGCAGCGTGTCTTCTGGAGCAGATTGCCTCCCGTCGTCGCCATATTGCGCAGCTGCGGTGACGCACCGGCCAGCAGCGCCTGCGAAAGCACCGCATACTGCTCCTTCACGGTTGCATTCTGAGCCACGTCGGCGTTGCGTGCGAGAGCTCCGATCTTCAGCCCGCCGTCGGCCGTCTTCTCGATCTGGTCAAGCGGCAGACTGTTGATGTCCACCAATCGGCTAGGCCGCTCGACGTTCAGCTTCATGTAGTCGATCAGGTTGGTTCCACCCGCGATGAATCGCACCTCGGCGCCATTCTGGGCGGTGGACGATTTTGCCTGAGCCTTCACCGCATCCGGGACCGTCTGCGCCGTCACCAGTTCGAAGAGTTCCATTGCCGATCTCCTCCTATGCCATTCGCCGAACTGCCTGGACTGCCGCAACGATATTTGGATAGGCTCCGCAGCGGCAGATATTGCCGCTCATGGCCTCCTTCACATCGCTATCCCCTGTTCCCCACGGCTCCTTCACCATGGCGACCGCGGACATGATCTGTCCGGAGGTGCAGTATCCACACTGAAAGCCGTCGTGCGCCACAAACGCCTCCTGCATCGGGTGCAGGTGACCGGGTTGACCGAGGCCTTCGATTGTGATGATCTCGACGTTTTGTTGCATGCCCGCGAAGGTAAGACAGCTGTTCACGCGCCGGCCATTGATGTGCACCGTACAAGCGCCGCATTGCCCGTGGTCGCAACCCTTTTTAGTGCCAGTGAGATGCAATGTCTCGCGCAAGGTGTCCAGCAGCGTTGCACGCGGATCAATCTGAACCGAGTACGACTGGCCGTTCACCTTGAGAGTCACTGGCATCGTTCCTGGGATGGCCTGCGCGTCAGGAACTGTCCTCTCCTGCGTCTCAGCTATCGCTGAAGAGACGACTAGCGGAGTGACCGCTGTCGCGGCCGTCGCAACGCCTGCGGCTCCCATGTGCGACAGAAACGATCTGCGGCTCAGCTTCCCTAAGGAAGACGTTGGTTCTTTTGTGTCTCTTTCATCAACCGCCAAGATCCACCTCCGGACGCAGCGCTCTTTGAACGTACGAAATTATTTCATACATGCGACCACTTAACCGCCAGCGACCTCCGAAGATTTTTCCTGATGCGTCCGGAAATCAATGGGACAAGCGGTCGTCATCTCGGGACCAAAGAGTCTGCAATCAAATCTCTTCAGACTCCCCGTGTCTAGAGCATTTTTGCCTTCGGTGGGCGATCTTTCGCTGGACTTTTGCTTGCCGGGAGAGACTTGCCGGTCCTCACTTCCGATGTATGCTCGGCTTGCCGCAAAGAGCGAAATCCTATATCTTTAAAAGGTTGCAACCCACGCAATGTGCGCCCGTAGCTCAGTTGGATAGAGCATTTGGCTACGAACCAAAGGGTCGGAGGTTCGAATCCTTCCGGGCGCACCATTCCATCCCAAATTCCAGATCTCAAAATCCAGAATCGTTAGGGCCGCAGCCAAAGATCTTTCCGTGAGAGCTTGCTGACCCTATTCGAACTGCCGGAGACGTTTGTATTCATCGCGGACCAGCACGATGATCAGTCCAAAGATGACGCCGAGTGTGTCTATCATCACGTCGGACCGCTCAAACGCGTTGTTGTAGATTACGTGCTCCAGAAATTCTAGAAGATATCCGAAGAACACTACGACCGCGGCCAGAGCAACTCGAGACCGCAGGGAAGTTACGCTGCTGACCAGCAAAAGGGTCATGGTAAGGAAGGCCACGACGTGGCCCCAACGATGGTAGTGCCCGGTCGTGTGTAACAGTAGCTTGTCGTGGTTGGGCAAAAAGGACAGGACGGCAAGCATCACCATCCAGACGCAACCCAGAACGATGACGGTAGAGCGGCGCTTACGTTCTTCCAACATATATCGATGGTCTCATTTATCGATGGTCTCATTCGGTGGTGTCACGGGTCGATGAGACTTTGGTGACATTTCGAAAGTGCAAGTGTGCAGGCGGCTCAAACTTCGCCCGCAAAACCCCCGAACCCTAAGTTTAGACGTATTCGATCCCAATTGCTGCTTGCGTGAAGCCTCGAACGATCGAAATCTACTGGCCCAAACTGCGATAACTGAACCCTTTTCAAACCTTGCGAGAGATGCGGTGAAGCATCACTCTGCGGACCTCGATGAATCCCATTCGAAGATAGAGCTGAATGGCGTGATCGTTCGTGGCTGTGACGTGAAGCCAGGACACGAGGCCATCGCGACGATGGTTTCTTACAAGCTGCCAGATTAGATTTTCGGCGTAGCCCTTGCCGCGATGGTCGGGGTGAGTGCAGATTCCGCTGACCTCCGGGTAGCCGTCGAGGGTGAGACGCTCGCCGCCCATGGCGATGAGTTGGCCTTCAGATCGTATCCCGAAGTAGGAACCCATCTCGCAGGTTCTGGTGCGAAAGAAGCCGGGGAATGCGAGGTCGGTGAGGGCTACCATCTCTGGCGCATCTTCGTTTGTAAGTGGGACGATTTCGACGGTTCGCACAGGCGATGTTATCTCTGCGGGAAGGACCATCTGGAGACACTCGAGCCTTTGTTCGAAGACGAGCTCCGGCAGATGGGGGTAGCTTTCGCCCACAATCCAGACAGATTCGCCCGGTACCAGGAGAGAGTGAAGCTGCTTCAGTGCGGCTTCGTTCGGCGAAGCTACGGCTGCAAAGGGAGCGACGTCGGCGGGATAGCGGCAGGCCTCCCCAGCTGAAAGGGCGAAGCGGCGGTGCTTCGTATGGAGGGCATTCCACACCGGATTTGCAAAGAGGCTCTCGGGCAGATCGGTCATTCTTATAGAGAATACGGTGTTCGACCGTCTGGCTCGAGTATCTGGCGGGTAGAAATTCCGGCTGATAATCGGGCAGCTTTGATTGACGACCAATTTAGTCCTCATTACACTAGATAGTGGAACGAGGGGTTGATCCAACCTCGTGGAGATGGGCTCGGGGCTGGCGGTTGCCGGCCTGCCGGAGCGCCGCCAGGGAAGAGAAAGACGTTATGTTGCAGGCATTTATCATCACGCTCCGCGAGGGGGTCGAAGCATCGCTGATCGTCGGCATCGTCTTCGCCTACCTATCCAAGATCGGAAGGCCGGAGCTGAAGCGGACTGTCTTCTGGGCCCTGGGCTCAGCAATTGCTGCCAGCGTCGCGGGGGCAGTGGTAATTGCCCGGAGCCAGTTCAATACGGACATCTTCGAGGGCTGGGTGATGCTGGGCGCCGCCGCTTTCGTCATCAGCATGATCTGGTTTATGCATAAGACGGCTCGGACGATGAAGGGATCGATCGAGGAGAAGATCTCTCAATACACGGGCCCGGCGGGCGTCTCGAAGGCGGGGCTGTTCTTCTTCGTATTTCTGCTGGTCCTTCGCGAAGGCGTCGAGACGGTTCTGATTCTTTCCGCAGTCACCCTGAACTCGACCGAGCTGCTGAGCTTTACCGGAACGCTGTTAGGGATCGCGGTTGCGGTGGTGTTCGGCGTGCTGTTCATTCGGGGCAGCGTGAAGATCAATCTGCAGCGGTTTTTCCGCGTCACCACGGTCATCCTTTATTTCGTTGCGTTCCAGCTGATCGTCAGCGGTCTGCATGAGCTGAGCGAGAATGGCGTGCTGCCGTCGAGCCCGACCGAGATGCGTCTCATCGGCCCCATCGTCCGCAACGATCTCTTCTTCTTCGTAACGATGCTCGCGCTGGCCGGACTGATGATGCTGTTGGAGTACAAGCGTCGCACGCCGGCCGTGTTGAGTGCGAACGCGACCCCCGCCGACAAACGCCGCGCCGAGTGGACCCAGCGGCGCGAGAAGATGTGGATGACCGCCGTTGTTGCAACCAGCTTCGTCTTCATCTTTCTCTCCACAGCCGAGTTCATCTACGCGAAGAGTTCGACTACGCTCTCCCCTACGGCGGCGGTGACGCTGGTGGGTTCGCAGGTGACATTGCCTACGGGTGACGTCAACGACGATAAACTGCACCGCTACGGCGTTCACCTTGACGATGGCAAGGGTGGGAACGTGGAGATTCGATTTTTGCTCTTCAAAAAGCCCGACGGAAACATCGTTTCTGTTGCCGACGCCTGTCAGATCTGCGGGCCGGTTGGGTTTTATATCGGCGATCAGGGAGTCACCTGCAAGATGTGCGCCTCGCCTCTGAACGCGTCTTCGATGGGGCAGAAGGGTGGCTGCAATCCCATCCCGCTGAAGTCGACCGTCGGTGGCAGTCAACTGATCATTGAGGCTGCGGATCTTCGGTCGCTCGCTCCGGTCTTCGAACGATGAGGGAGCACTAAATGTTCTTTCGCCTCCTCATGGAGAGCTTTCGCAGACAGCGCCGCCGCAAGATGCTGGCCGGCGTAGCGATCCTGCTCGGAACCACGGCGGTGACGGCGATGCTCGCACTCGCAACCACGATCGGCGATCGAATCCATAAAGAGCTTGCAGTCTACGGAGCCAACATCATCGTCTATCCCAAGGCCGACCTGCTCGACGTGAAGGTGGGTGGTGTGGATCTGAAGCCGGCCTCGGGTGGCGCTTACCTGAAAGAGAGTGATCTCGCAAAACTTAAGACAATCTTTTGGGCGAACAACATCACTGGCGTCTCGCCGGAGTTGCCAGCCCAGATGGCGGTTGCCCGGAACGCAGGCGATCCGCTCGTTGCCGTTAATGCGGTCGGATATTGGTTCGATCACGACTTCAATGGTTTGAAGACTGGAGGGCCGGCCCTGCATCCGTGGTGGCATCTCGAAGGATCATGGCCTGTTCCGCAGAGCAATCCGGACAGCCGGAGTGTGGTCGTTGGTACGAATCTTGCGAAGAAGCTCAACATCAAGATTGGCGACACCTTCGTCATGCAAGAGACGCAGGCCGCGCCCTCTTCCCGACTGACCGCAGACGTTGCCGGCATCGTCACGACGGGCGGCGAAGATGACAATGGCATTCTGCTTACGCTCCACGATGCGCAAGCCTTCGTGGGCGCGAACGATGCTGTCCGCCGCGTCGAAGTAAGTGCGCGGACCAAGCCGGAGGATGCGTTTGCGCGGGTCGATCCTGACTCCCTCCCCCCGAAGCAGCGAGAGATCTGGTACTGCAGGCCTTATGCGAACTCGATTGCCTATCAGATTCGCGAGGCGATTCCCGGAGCGCAGGCGGAGCAAGTAAGACGCGTGGAGCAGAGCGAAGGCAATGTGCTGAAGCGAATCTCGGGGCTGATGTGGCTGATCAGCGCGGCAGCGTTGCTGGCTGCGGGGTTTGCGGTGAGCGCGGCGATGGCGACGGCGATTCTTGAGAGGCGTGGGGAGATTGGGTTGATGCGTTCTCTGGGGGCGAGTAAAGGCTCGATTGCTCTGCTGTTCTATGCTGAGGCAGGTCTGCTGGCGCTGATCGCGGGGAGCATGGGCTATCTGCTTGGTTCGGGGCTTGCCGCTTGGCTCGGCGCGAGGATCTTTGCCGGTGACGGCGGTGCGGCGGAGGCCGTGCTGATTCCGGTGTTGCTGCCTGTGGTGGTCGCGCTGGCGCTGGTGGTGGCGATCGCCGGAAGTACGCCATCGATACGGACAGCTCTGCGAATGGACCCCTCAGCGATCCTGAGGGCAGAGGCCTGATGGTGAAGCTGAGCCTCTTCGGAATGTTGCGGCGGTCGCTGGTACATCGCAGGGCGCGAAGTATCTCAGCGTTAGTAGCGATGACGGTGTCGGCTGGTGTCGCGACGGCGCTGCTTACACTCTACGCGGATCTCGACGCCAAGCTTCATAAAGAGTTTCGTAGCTTCGGCGCGAATGTTGTCCTCACTGCTCCCGCTTCGACGCCGCTACGCGCGAATGCTCTCGCTCGCGTGCAGGAGGCGGCGGGGCCAGATGCGTTGGCCGCAGAGTTTGCCTATGCCGTGGCGACGACCGATACCGGAACACCGGTAGTCGTAGCTGGAACAGATTTTGCGGCGGTCAGGCGGCTGGATTCGTGGTGGCAGGTGGAGACATGGCCTGATGCCACAGCCTCGGACGCTGCGTTGCTTGGTCAGAGGGCGGCGCAGTTCGTTGGGAATGAACACAGGGTCGCCCTGACCTTCGCAGGACACTCCATTACGCTGAACGGGGCAGGACGGCTCAAGACCGGCAGCGATGAAGACAGTCGCATTTACATGCCTCTCGCCGCCTTCATTGCGTGGACAGGAGTTGGGCCGACCGTGATTGAACTTCAGGTTCCGGGAGGCGCGGCGAAGGTCGAGGCCACCATGGCGCGTCTGCGGCAGGACTTTCCGGAGATGCAGGTGCAGCCTGTGCGGCAGCTGGTTGAAGGAGAGTCGAAGATTGTGGATCGCACCCATGCGCTGATGTATGGGGCGGTACTGCTGATTGCGCTGACGGTGGCGGTGAGTGTGCTGGCGACGCTGTCAGCGAGCGTGCTGGAGCGTCGGCGAGACTTCGCCTTGATGAAGGCGCTGGGCGGATCGCAGATGCAGTTGATGGGGATGTTCCTGCTGGAGGCTTTGGTGCTGGCGCTGGCAGGCGTAGCGGTGGGCTTCGTCGTCGGGTCTGCAGCAGCATGGGCGATCAGCGAGGGGAACTTCCACACGGCCACACGGCCGCGACCGTCGGTGCTGCCGTTGGTGCTGCTGCTGAATGTGGCGATCGCCGCGATGGCTGCGCTATTCCCTGCTCGGGTGCTGCGTGGTCTGCAGCCGGCTGCGTTGCTGAAAGGTGAGTGAGAAGATATGACTGTGAGCGAAGTGAAGGTAGTCACGGGGCCGCTGGCTGATCCAACCGGAAGCACGCGGGACGACTGCGCTGTCATCGCACTGAAGCACGTGACCCGCGAGTACGCCGGGCATGGCGGCGTCGTGCGTGCGCTTGGGGATGCCACCTTTTCGATCGTTGCCGGGGAGTGGGTCGCTATCACCGGACCCTCCGGTTCGGGCAAAAGTACGCTGGTCAATCTCATCGGCTGTCTCGACCGGCCGACGGCGGGCGAACTGAAGATAGATAACGTCGATACAGCATCCATGACCGCCACAGAGCTCGATCGTTTTCGTGCGGACAAGATCGGTTTCATCTTTCAGCAGTTCCATCTCATTCCTTACCTGTCGGCTCTTGAAAACGTAATGCTGGCCCAGTATTTTCACTCAATGACGGATGAGGCGGAGGCTCGGGCGGCGCTGGTGCGCGTGGGGCTGGGGGACCGGGTCTCGCATGTGCCTAGTGAGCTGTCAGGGGGCGAGCAGCAGCGGGTCTGTATCGCGCGGGCGCTGATCAACAATCCGCCCATCCTGCTGGCGGATGAGCCTACCGGAAATCTGGATGCGGCGAATCAGAAGATTGTGGCGGAGCTGCTGCAGGATCTGCATAGGAATGGCCACACGATCGTGATGGTGACGCATGATCCGGAGATGGCGGGACTGGCGCAGCGAAGGATCGCGCTGAGCCATGGACAGGTATTCTGCCATCCCGTCAGTGGGCCGATGGTCACCCTGCGCCGTGCGACGGATCGTTTGTAACTGGATTTTTTATTTTTTGTGGTGGATGCGCGTTTTTGCTGGGGGTTTTGGCGAAAAGAGTGCTTTGATGTGGTGTTTTGCTGGTGTGACTGTGGTGAATTGCGTGGCTGATGTGGTGTTTTAGCAGTCACTTTTTGGACGCTGAAAAATACGCCAAGTTTTTAAGATTTATTTTTGGGTTTCGCTGCGCGGGTGTCCTGCCGGACAGGCCTCCTGCGCGGAGGGCGGTCACTTCGTGACTTGTATACCTTTTCTTTCTGGAATGATGGCTGCTGGTCCTCGCGTTGCTCGGAGGAAGGACCCTGATGCCGACCATCGGGAGGCCCACCCGAAGGGGTATACCGCACGAAGTGCTAGCGCTCGCCCCATTTGAGTTTGGAGCGTAGGACGCTGAAGAGGCCGTTGGGGCTGTGGCGAAGGAGGCGGACGCTGGCTTCGGAGCGCTGGCAGTGGACCAGGTCGCCGAGCTTGAGCTGGACTGCTTCCTGGCCGTCGACGGTGAGGTAGATCTCGTTGGGGACGCCGACGACCTCGACGCTGACAGTGGAGTCGCCGGGGACGACGATAGGGCGAATGGTGAGCAGGTGGGGACAGATGGGGGTGACCAGCATGGCGTTGACGCTGGGCATGACAATGGGCCCGTCGGCGGCGAGGTTGTATGCGGTGGAGCCGGTGGGAGTGGAGACGATGATGCCGTCGGCGCGGAAGGTGGCGACGGCCTGCTGGTCGATCTCGACGGAGAAGTCGCCCATGCGGGCGATGGTTCCTTTGGCGACTACGACGTCGTTGAGGGCGTCCCACTGCTTGACGATGTGGCCGTCGCGGATGATCTCGGCTCGCATCATGCTGCGAACCTCGATTTCGGCGCAGTTGTCGCACCAGGCTTCGAGGGTGGGGTAGAGCTCGGAGAGGGGAATCTCGGTGAGGAAGCCGAGGGAGCCGAGGTTGACGCTGAGGATGGGGGTGGTGGTGCGGGCGAAGGCCCTGGCCGCCGCGAGGAGGGTGCCGTCGCCACCGAGGACGATGACCAGGTTTGGCTTGTGGTTGGGGAGGTCTACGCGGGCGATGGGGTTGACGCCCGAGACGTAGGCGGCGCTGTCGGGGTCGAGAAGGTAGTGGTAGTTGCGAGCTTCGAGCCACGCGATGAGATCGCGGAGGATCCCGGCGAGTTCCGGCTTCTGGGGCTTGGAGATAATGGCGGCCTGGAGCATGGATCTTTAGTGTAACTGTATGTCAGAAATGCTTCGTAGACGATGCGCGAGGAATCTGCCTCAGGCTCCGCATTGAGACGTTCGGAGGATCGGTCAGGTTTATCTGCTAGGGCTTTTTGGGAAAGAGCAACGCAATCTGAAGGCGCATGCCTTTGGGGCGGAACCCGGGGGAGGATTCTGTGCGGATAGAGCTGCGGCGTACAGCCATACGGCGCGCATAAGACACTCAGTTTGCGTCGAGTCGCCATAAGACGTAGCCTCTACGTCTGAAGGTAAACGGCCCGCTAATCACGTTCTACTAGTACAAATGCCAGTCTGAGGCGGAGATGGACTAGGTCCTCTCCGGAGCGAACGCCTACTGTCTAACCCTTTCGAGTGGGCGTGCAACATCGATTTTGGCGGTGGCATCAAAATTGGATACGGTACGGACGAGGTGATGGCATGGGAAAACCGGCACGGTTGATCCTGATTGCGGTGGGTGCTGTTCTGGCGCTGATCGTCCTTGCGGCTGTTTGTGTGCCGCTGTTCCTCAACACGGATAGCTTCAAGGCAAAGATTGAATCGACGTTGACCAAGTCGTTGGGGCGGAAGGTGACGATCGGGAAGGTGAATCTTTCGGTGCTGACGGGTAGCCTGGTGGCGGAGAATACGGTGGTTGCCGATGATCCTCGATTCAGCACTCAGCCGTTTATCCAGGCCGATACGGTGAAGATTGGGGTGGAGCTGTTTCCTTTGATCTTCAGTAAACAAGTGATTATTCGCGGGTTTTCGATGCAGTCGCCGAAGATTCAGCTGCTGCGCGCGGCGAATGGCACTTGGAACTACTCCACGATTGGCACTGCAAGCCAGCCGGCGCAGAGTGAGGAGACGAAGCAGGCGTTTCCGAACCTGACGGTGGGCGAGGTGAACGTCGAGAATGGGCGGATTACCGTCGGGGCCGGGCCGGGAACAACGGGAGCGGCGAGCGCGCCCAATCGTGTGTACGAAAATGTGAACTTGAAGGTGAAGGACTTTGCGTTTACGAAGTCGTTTCCGTTTGAGGCTTCGGCTGGTTTGCCGGCTGGAGGGACGGTGGAGCTGAAGGGTTCGGCGGGGCCGTTCAATCAGCAGGATGCGTCTGCGACGCCTTTTTCGGGACATCTTGAGATCAAACATCTGGACCCGTTGGCCGCGGGGTTTGCGGACGCTTCCGATGGCGTGACCGGGACGATAGATAACCTGGTGCTGGATGCGGCGTGGAGCGGGACGCAGATGCATGTGACGAAGCTGCTGGTGGATACTCCGAAGCTGACGCTGGTCCAGAGTAATGGGCCGAAGCAGCCGAAGCCTAAAAATCCGAATGCAGAGGGGGCGACGATGCTCGATAACCTCTCTGTCGACGATGCGCAGCTGAAGAATGGAACGATTACGCTGGCGACGGCGGGCAAACAGGGTAGTGCGGTCTACAGCCAGGTGAATGCTCAGGTGACGAATCTGTCTCCGAAGAGCGCCTCGCCGTTCAGCTTGAGCGGGCAGTTGCCGAATGGCGGAAGCGTGAGCGCGAACGGTACGGCTGGTCCGTTCAATCAGGCGAATAATGCGAGCACTCCGCTGAATGCGGTGGTGAACCTGAAGCATGTGGAGATTGGCACGGCGGGAGTGGTGCCGCCGGATGCGGGGATTAGCGGCGTGGCGGATGTGCAAGCAAAGATTCAGTCGAATGGGCAGACGTTGAACGCGCAGGGAGCGGCGAGCGTTGCGGGAATCAAGCTGGCGAAGGATGGTGTTCCGTCGGCCAAGCCGGTGCAGTTGCAGTTCACGCTGTCGCAGAATGAGCAGGCGAGGAACGGCGTGGTGCAGCAGGCGGTGGTGACGATTGGTAGCGCGGTGATCAATCTCTCGGGCACCTATGAGATGAGTGGACCTTCAACGGCGCTTAATCTGAAGGTGGTTGGCAACGCGCTTTCGATCAACGAGCTTGAGGCGTTTCTGCCTGCGCTCGGAGTGCATCTGCCGCAGGGCTCGCGGCTGCAGGGAGGGACGGTAACGACAACACTCGCGGTGACGGGGACGACGGCTACTCCCGTGATCAGCGGGCCGGTGAGGATTGATAATACTCAGCTGGCGGGGTTCAATCTGGGATCGAAGCTGCAGGCGCTGTCGTCCTTTACGGGAGGGAGAATTACTTCTTCTACCGGATCGGGGACTACGATTCGTTCTTTGAGTATGAATGTGCGGGAAGAGGGCGGAAATATTCGGACGGATAATATCGCGCTGGATGTGGCGGGCGTGGGGACGGCGACTGGCGCGGGGAGTGTGAGTGCTGGCGGCGCGTTGAACTACAACGTGGTGCTGAAGCTGACGGGCTTGTCGATTGGCGGAGGCGGTACGCAGCAGGCTAGCTCGGGTGGGGGTGCGGCTGCTGGGCTGGCTGGAGCGCTGTCCGGGTTTATTCCGGGCGGCAATGCTGGCGGGGCTGCGCTGGGAGGGATTGCCGGAAATGTGTTGAAGTCGGGGATACCTGTAGCGATTGGCGGAACAACGAGCAATCCTACGTTCAGCCCGAATGTGGCGGGACTGGCTGCGGGTGTGGGAGTGGGTGCGGCGCAGGGTCTGCTGAATGGGAGAGGACAGCAGCCTAATGGCAAGAAGGCTGCCGATCCTTTGAGCAATGCGCTGGGTGGTTTGCTCGGTAAGCACTGATTCATTGGTTACAACAGGCGACGGTGAAGGGTGAAGGCAAAAGCAGATTCCTTCGCTTCGCTGCGAATGACAAGCAAAAGAACAGGCAACGGCAAGGGGCGAAGGGTGATGGGTAAGGGCGAAGGCAAAAGCGGATTCCTTCGCTTCGCTGCGGAATGACAACGAAAGAACGCTAGAGGAAGCGGGTGTGGAGGAGGTACTCGTGGTTGCCTTCCATGCCGAGGATGGGAGAGTCGATGAGGTCGATGGCGGTGCCGTGCTGCTCAATGACGCACTCGCGAACGCGCTCGATGGCGGCCTGGCGGGCGTCGGGATCTCGGACGATGCCGCCCTTGCCGATGTTGGCACGACCGGCTTCGAACTGGGGCTTGACGAGGATGATGGTGGTGCCCTGCCAGGATTGATCGGGAGTGCTGAGGGCTGCGAGGACTGCGGGGAGGACGAGGGTCGCGGAGATGAAGGAGACGTCCATCGCGATGAAGGATGGGGTGAGCGTGTGGGGTATGAGGAGTTCGCCTGGGGTGAGAAGGCGCGCGTTGGTTCGCTCGCGGAGAGTGACTCGGGGATCGTCGCGCAGTTTTTGAGCGATCTGGCCGTAGCCGGTGTCGATAGCCAGGACAGATTGTGCGCCGTTTTGGAGCATGCAGTCGGTGAAGCCGCCGGTGGAGGCACCGATGTCGACACAGGGGAGGTTGGTGAGGTCGATGGACCAGTGGGCGAGGGCGCGCTCGAGTTTGAGGCCGCCGCGGCTGACGTATTTGAGGTCGGAGCCGAGGAGGCGGATTACTGCATCGGAGGAGACAGGAGTACCGGGTTTGTCGATGCGCTGCTCATCGACGAGGACGCGGCCTGCGAGGATGAGAGCTTGTGCGCGCTCGCGGGAGGCTGCGTGGCCGTGATCGACGAGGAACTTGTCGATGCGGGACTTTGGTGACTTGGTGCGCTGGAGCTGGATGGGATTGCTCATCGGTTTGGGTCTGTCTGAATCGGAACGAACAAAGTAGGCTGATTTTCTTTATGAGAATGAAATTGCATATTCGATACAGGGGAATAGGAAGTCTGCCACAGGTTGATTTTTCGGGTAAAGTAGCTCTGGTGTGCAGTAGATAGAGTAACTTTTTTGTGGTTACATAGGGTTGCCTGAGGGGACCTAAATACTTGGCGCTTTTTGCAATCTGCAATTGTAGTGGGTGCGTTTTATGTACAGAGAAACGGGACTCGTGAATTCACCACCACCCTCGGGGCAGGACGACTCTGTTCTGCTTGGCCTTGTGCAGAGGGGGGACGAGTACGCCATGGCGGCGCTGTTCGACCGCTATTCGAAGGTTGTGTACTCGGTGGCCCTTCGGGTCCTCCGCGACCCGGCCGCGGCGGAGGACGTGCTCCAGGAAATATTCATGCAGATCTGGCGTAATCCTGATGGCTTTGTTGCAACTCGCGGAAGTCTTGGCGGCTGGCTCGCGGTGGTATCGAGAAATCGGTCGATCGATGCACTGCGAAGGAAGCGCCCGATGGAATCGGTCGACGATATGTCGCTGGCTTCGAACTACAATCTTGCGAACGAAGCGGAACGAAATAGTTTGATGGAGAAGGCAAGAGCGGTGATCAATCTGCTGCCGGTGGAGCAGCGGAAGACGCTGGAGATGGCATTTTTTGATGGGTTGACGCACTCTGAGATCGCGGAGATGACGGGCGATCCACTGGGTACAGTGAAGACAAGAATCCGCAGCGCGCTGACCTCGCTGAGAAAGGCGTTCCCAGCATGAGCGAGCCACGGCGTATCACATCAGAAGATCTGGCGTTGTTTGCCATGCAGCTGCTTCCACCAGAAGAGATGGCGGAGATTGCAGCTTATGTGGAGCGGTCCGGGGAGGCGCGGCGGGAGTTGGCCGAGATTCAAGGCGATCTCGCAGTGTATGCCCATACGGTGGAGATGCAGTCGCCGTCTGCAGAGGCTCGCGAGCGGTTGATGAAGCAGGTGGGCCGCGAGAAGAAGGCAATTCCGATCGATCGTTCTGCCGAGACTGCCGCTGTTGCCAGTTCGAGTGCGAGCGTTGCTGCGAACGAAGAGTTTGGACGCGGGGCAGGAAGCATCTACTCGACTGAGGAAGAACCACCGAGGCGCGGGTTTGCCGGCAAGGTGCTGCCGTGGGTCGGCTGGGCAGTTGCTGCCGGTCTTGCCGTGGCAGCGGGCGATCTTTACAAGGAGCGGGAGACGCTTCGCAGCGCTGTGACCGAGCAGACCAGCAGGATCGATCACCTGACCGCGGATGCGGCGGCGGCGCGCCAGGTTCTGGATGCGATCACCGACAGCTCCGCGCTGAGAGTGACGCTGAACGTGAAGGGCGCGCCACCCGCTGTTCCGCAAGGCAGAGCGACCTATGTTGCGAGCAAGGGAACGCTGATCTTCCTGGCGGCGAATCTTCAACCGCTGCAGCCGTCGAAGACGTATGAGCTCTGGCTGATTCCGGCCGGCGAGGGTCAGAATCCGATTCCGGCGGGTACGTTCCGTCCGGACGCGCGCGGAAATGCCAGTGTGATTATGCCGCCGCTGCCTAAGGGCGTCGAGGCGAAGGCGTTCGGTGTGACCGTGGAGGATGAGGGCGGAGCGGCGACACCGACTCTGCCGATTATCCTGGTCGGCGCGGCTGCCGGCGAGTAAGCCTCATCGTTGGATCGAATAGAACGAAAGAAGCCATCCTCTGCGGGATGGCTTCTTTTTGTGTCCGATGAATCCGCTGCGGTGTTTCAGGGCTTCGAACTGGCTGCTAGAGGCAAAGACGAAATACCGGGGTCTTGACGGGTACCGCAGCATGAATCGGTTCGCTGCAACTGAGAGCTGTGGCCGCAATCCACTGCGTCGCGCGATGAGGCTGCGCGACTTCGGTCGAGATGACGACTTGCAGGGGGTGTCGGTTGCTTATTGGGATTATCGTGCTGCTACAGCCGTCGTTTGCTTTGCTCTAAGGTTGGGTGACGCGAACCGCGACTCCTCCACCCTGCAACGGGACGGTGGTGTCTATGACGTCCGTATCGGTGCGGATGACGGTCATGAAGTTGGAGTCCGGCGATACGACGTAGACCTTGCCAGTGGGGGTGCCGCTGGTGACAGCGATGTAGTTCGGATGGCCGTTGTTGGCCGGGGTAGATGCGTTTGGGCTGAGGCTAAGAGGAAGTGGGATGGTCGCGATGACGGTGTTCGTGCTGAGATTAATCACCGAGACCGTGCAGGTGGTGGTGACGGCTGTGACGGCAACGCCAGGAGCTGCGCAGGGCAGGCTCGTGTTTCCCTTGTTGACGACGTAGGCGCGGCTGTTGGTGGTGTCCTGCAGGACGCCGACCATGACCGGGTTGACGCCGACTGGAACGGTCGCGACGACGGTGCCGAAGCCGATGGCGTCGACGGGATTATTCAGGTCGCAGTTTGGGTTGCCGACCTGAGCAGTCGCCGAGCAGAGAGGGATGCTGATGACGCTGAGCGAGCCCGGGTTGACGCCATCGCCTGCGTTGGCCACAACGACTTCGTTGCGAACGGGTGCGAAGTCTGCCCAGAGTGGGTTGGCCGTCGCGGGATTGGTGCATGCAGGGGCGATGCAGAGTGCGATGGGATTGGTTGCGCCTGGCGGGACAGTGTCGAGCGCGTTGGTCTGCGCGTTGATAACCGAGACGGTGCCGTCGCCCTGGTTGAGGATGAAGGCGCGCTTGGCGTCGGCTGTCATCACACCGTAGACGGGGTCCAGACCGACGGCGATCGCCGCGGGGTCGATGGTATTGCTGGCCGTTTCGATAGTGGAGACCTGACCTACGCAGCCGCCGCTAACAGGCTTGCTGATGGCGTAGACGCGCGGTGCACTCGCCACTCCGACGGTATAGACGGGGGTGAAAGGGGTCGAGGTCGGACAGGGGGCGAGAGGAGGAGCAGGATTGAGCTGCTGGCGGAGTGCAAGGGGGGAGCCGGTGAACTGCGAGATGACACCCTGTCCGGGATTAATGGTGGGGTCGGTAACGTAGGTGTTGATGCCTTCGGGAAGGATTGCGACCGGGCTGGCGCCGGGGAGCAGTGTGGTCTGGAGGATCTGGCTGGTGAGCAGCTGGGTGTCGATGTCGAAGCTGGTGAAGGTGTGGTCGCTATTGAGCGTGAATCCGGTGCTCGCGTTCGAGTTCGTGGTGGTTCCACCGTTCAGGATGAGGTAGTAGGGATCCACGCCTACATTGGCCGTGATGAGGATGGTGTCTCCCGAGAAGTCGACGAAGGTCAGCAGACCGGGTTGAGGATTGGTCGCGGTGCCGGTGCTGGAGATGGCTACGGCGAACTTTTGCGGCTGGGCGGCGGGGCCGACGGGGTTGATGGCGCTGACGACGGGGCGGTAGTTGTTGCCGCAACCACTGAGCAATCCCAGGCTCAGGGCCAGGACGGCGACGACGGCTGCGAAGCTGAGTGTAGACCGGAGGGTCTGAGTTGCAGACCGAACGTGGCGCAGGTGCGACCGCGACTGAGTGGATCCTTTTGCTTCGATACTTGCTAAGTGCAAAACTGCTCCCGCGTTGGTGCTGGTGTTGGCTATGCTCAAGGTTCGATTGTAAATCACGGAATGGCATGAGGTTGGGATGGACGAGGAAATACAAGGATCTCTGAGAGATGAGCACTGGACAAAGGCGATTCCGAGGGCGCGAGACCGGAGGCAGTCCGGGTGGCTGGTTTGGGTGATGGTCCCTTTGCTGGTGCTGGGAGGGGCGTGGAGCGGTCTTTCGGCGGTCGCGGCGGGTTCGGTACGGTCGCTTCTCTTCCCTGTTGTGTTCAGCGTGGGGTTTGCGGGGTTGGTGTGGATGCTGCGGTCGGCTACGCTGCCGGCGGCCGGGGTGGGACTGCTGGTGTGTCTCATTTCAGCGCTGGTGGTGGTGAGAGTGCCGATCGGCTCTGGAGTTTTTGCGAGACCTGCCTTGTCTGCCTTGATTACGTTGTTTGTGCTGACTTTCGCCGCGACTCGATTCGGCAGGCGGAGAAAAGAGGCACGTGGTCTGGCGGAGGCTCGGAGCGGCAGGCGCGCCTCGCAGGTGGTGGCGAATCTTGGAGTCGCGGCGTTGTGCGCGGCTATGGGACGATATAGCGTGGGATGGTATGGCGGGTGTCTGGCGGCGCTGGCCGAGGCTACGGCGGATACTGTGTCGTCGGAGGTTGGGCAGGCGCTGGGTGGACCGACCTGGTTGATCACGAAGCTTAGACGGGTGCGGGCGGGAAGAGATGGGGGCGTGAGTCTTGCGGGGAGTTTGAGTGGGGTGGTGGGTGCGGGGCTGGTGGTCTTGGTGGGATCGCGTGGGTTTGCGAACTGGACGGATGCGGGTGTTGTGTTCGCGGCTGCTTGTGCGGGGTTGGTGTTTGATAGTGTGCTGGGGGCTACGGTGGAGGAGTGGGGGTGGGTGGGGAATGATCTGGTTAACTTTTTATCGACTTTGTTTGCTGCGGGCTTGGCTTGGTTGTGGCTTTGAGAGTGCTCATGTTGGGCTTCTATTTGGCTTCTACAAACTTGAAGAGGAATACGGGGGTCTCTCCACTGGGCAACCGACGGTGAAGCTGTCGATTGCTTCGGTCGAGATGACGGAGTCTGTGAGTTAGGAAGAAAAGGTAACAGCAGAAGCAGATCCCTGCGGGATGACAACAAAGGGACAAGCAACGACAACGACAAAGGCAGCAGCAGCAGAAGCAGATCCCTACGGGATGACAACAAAGGGACAAGCAACAACAGCGGCAACGGCGACGACAAAGGCAGCAGCAAACTAGACGTCGGGTTTGCCTTCGAGCCAGCTGTGCAGGAAGCTTACGTTCACATTCAGCCGGAGGGCCGTGTAGCTGATGATCTCGTGCACATAACGCATGGTGAGGTCGTAGTTGCTGATGTGGCCGAGCAGGGGGCGCGGTGAGGTGTAGACGTCGAGACCGGCGTCTTCGCAGAGTTGGCGGATGCGGAAGAGATGGGTGCCGTCGGAGACGACGACGATGTGGTGGAGATTATTTTCGCGGGCGATGGCGGCGAGGCGGTGGACCTGCTGCTCGGTGTCGATGGAGCGGGTTTCGGCGATGATGTTGGCGAAGGGAATGCCGTTGGCGAGGAGGTAGTCGCGGCCGACGCCGCCTTCGGTGTTGCCGGAGTCTTTGTCGGTGCCGCCGCCGAGGGTGATGACGAGCGGGGCGATCTGTTTGCGGTAGAGCTCGACGGCGTGGTCGAGACGAGCGTGAAGGACGGGGGATGGATGGCCGAGATACTCCGCCGCTCCGAAGACGGCGATGGCGTCGGCGGGCTGCGCGTTGTCCTGATGGGCGACGGTGTCGATCTGCACGTAGACCCAGATGCACCAGGCTGTGGCGATGATGAGCAAAAGCGCGAAGAGGCGGCGCAGGAGGAGACCGCGGGTTGTGCTTCTGCTGCGCAGATTGGATTGAGGCGCGATCATGTTTGTCCAGAGAGCGTGCGAAGGCCCAAGGCTATGCCAGAGAGTTCAACTTTTGCATCGAGCTAGTCTACAGGGTCGGACCCGTGAGGCTCGATGCAAAAGTTGTAGAGGGTGGGGGAGGAGATAAATCGCTAGTGCTGGAGGGCGAGGGCGATCTCGTGGGTGGGGATGGCTCCTTCGCGGAGGATCATCCAGGAGTTGCCGCCGCCGGAGAGATCGACGATGGTGGTGGCGGTGGTGCGGGCGGTGGGGCCGCCGTCGACGATGAGGGGGATCTTATCGCCGAGCTGCTCGAGGACGCCGCTGGCGTAGGCGCACTCGGGAAAGCCGGCGAGGTTGGCGGAGGTAGCGGTGATGGGAAGGCCGAGGCGGGTGACGACAGCGCGGGGGATGGCGGCTTCGGGGACGCGGAGGGCAAGGTTGCCGGTGTTGGCGGTGACGCGGAGGGGAAGCCTGGAGCCTGCTTTGACGACGATGGTGAGCGGACCGGGCCAGAACTTTTCGGCGAGGCGGTCGAAGGCGGAGTCGAGCTGGCGGGCAATCTCGTAGGCCTGGGCTACCTCGGCGATGAGGAGCGAGAGAGGTTTGTGGCGAGCGCGGGCTTTGAGGTCGTAGATACGATCGACGGCCTGGAGATTGACGGGATCGACGGCGAGACCGTAGAAGGTGTCGGTGGGGAGGGCGACGACGTTGCCGTTGTTGAGGCTGGCGACGACGTATTCGATGAGCGCTGGTTCGGGCTCGTCGGGATGGATACGGAGTGTTTCGGCCGTCAAATCTTGCTCCTGTGCCGGTAAGTCCGTCCGCTGGGGCCGGGTTCTGCTGCGATGCCGCAGTCTCGCACCTTAGCATACCGCCTCTGTCGGCTCAATGACAGCGGAGCGGACGGAGAAGAGGGTCGGCGTAAGATTTGGGGAGATGCAGACTCCGGAGTTGGTGGTTTCGAGCAGGGCGAATGCGCGGGTGAAGCAGCTGCGGGCGGCGTTTCAGGGCCATGCGCGGTTGAGTGGCGGGATGGTCGCGATTGAAGGTGATCATCTGCTGGAAGAAGCTCTGCGGAGCGGGATGGTGCTGAAGACGGTGTTTGTGAGTGAGCGGCGGACGGTGCCGGGGATTGTACCGCGTGGGGTTGAGGTGCTGCGGCTGACGGACGAGGTGTTTGGGAGTGTGGTGGAGACTCAGTCGCCGCAGGGGGTGGCGGCTTTGATGGTGCCGCCTGTGAGGACTTTGGCGGATTTGTTTGAAGGCTCGGGGGCCGCTTTGATTTTGATTGCGGCGGGAGTGCAGGATCCGGGGAATCTGGGGACTCTGGTGCGGTCGGCGGAGGCGTTTGGGGCGAGTGGGGTGTTGACGACGCCGGGGACAGTGAGTGCGTGGAATCAGAAGGCGCTGCGGGCCAGCGTGGGGAGTGTGTTTCGTGTGCCGGTGGTTGGGGTGACTGCTGCGGAGGTTGCGGAGTTGAAGGGACGTGGGGTTCGGTTGATTGCTGCTGTGGGGGTGGAGGATTTTGGCGTGGTTGCGGCGCGGGAGATGGATTTTGCGGTGGATTGCGCGGTGATGATCGGGAATGAAGGGAGTGGGTTGGCGGCGGAGTGGTTGGAGATGTGCGATGGGCGGGTAACGATTCCCTGCCCCGGGCCGGTGGAGAGCTTGAATGCTGCGGTGGCGGGTAGCCTGTTGTTGTATGAGGCAAGTCGACAGAGGGGTGTTTGATGTGTCCGGTATTGCGGCGCAGGTGCATCAAAGACAAAATGCGGGGGGTCTCTCCACTGCGGCGGCAAAGTACGCCGCCTCCGGTCGAGATGACGACGATTTTGCTGAGGTTGAGAAGACGGCGATTTTGCTGTGGCCAGCATAACGATTTTGCTGTGGTTGAGATGACGACTAGTTGTTGAGATTTGGGAAAAGATCGTAGCGGCAGGGAGTGAGGGAGAGGAATGAGTTTGTTTGATGCTAGTCCGATGGCCACTCCGGCTGCGCGTGGGCGGCAAGCGCCGTTGGCGGAGAGGATGCGGCCGCGGACGCTTGCGGAGTATGTCGGGCAGGAGCATCTGTTGGGGCCAGGCAAGCCGCTGCGGTTGGCGATTGAAGGGGATGATCCTACGTCGATGATCTTCTGGGGGCCTCCGGGCACGGGGAAGACTACGCTGGCGAAGATTATTGCGCAGATGACGCAGGCCAGCTTTATTGAGTTCTCTGCGGTGTTGAGTGGGATCAAAGAGATTAAGAACGTGATGGTGGAGGCGGAGAAGGCGGCGAGCTTCGGCTCGCGGACGATTCTGTTTGTGGATGAGATTCATCGTTTCAACAAGGCGCAGCAGGATGCATTTCTGCCTTATGTGGAGCGGGGGACGATCCGGTTGATCGGGGCTACGACGGAGAATCCTTCGTTTGAGATTAATGCGGCGCTGCTGTCGCGGTGCAGGGTTTATACGCTGGTCGCGTTGACGGAGGAGCAGGTGGTTGGGCTGCTGCAGCGGGCGTTGGTGGATGTTGAGCGTGGGCTGGGAGCGAGTGGCGTTGAGGCGGATGAAGAAGCGCTGGCTACGATTGCTTCTTATTCCAGTGGGGATGCGCGGAATGGATTGAATGCGCTGGATGTGGCGGCAAAGCTTGCGGAGGGACGCGGAGAAAAGCTGATCACGAAGACGCTTGCCGCGGAGGCGCTGCAGCGCAGGGTGTTGCTGTACGACAAGAAGGGCGAGCAGCACTATGACATTATCTCGGCCCTGCATAAGAGTGTAAGGAACTCGGACCCGGATGCGGCGATGTACTGGCTGGGTCGGATGCTGGAGGCTGGGGAAGATCCGATGTACTGCGCGCGGCGGATTGTGCGGATGGCGGTGGAGGATATTGGGTTGGCGGCTCCGGAGGCGTTGAATCTTTGTTTGAGCGCGCGGGATGCGATGCACTTTCTGGGGCATCCGGAGGGGGAGCTGGCGTTGGCGCAGGCGGTGGTTTATCTGGCGCTGGCACCTAAGTCGAATGCGGTTTATACGGCTTATGGAGCGGTGAAGGCGGATATTGAAGCTACGGCTGCGGAGCCGGTGCCGCTGCATCTGCGGAATGCTCCGACGAAGTTGATGAAGTCGCTCGACTACGGCAAGGACTATCAGTACGCGCATGATGTAGATGGTCGCGTGGCTGATATGGAGTGTCTGCCGGCGGGACTTGCGGGGCGGCGCTACTATCATCCGACGAATGAAGGACGGGAGAAGCTGCTGGCGCAGCGGATGGAAGAGATTTCACGGATCATTTCACGGAACAGGGGACGAAAGCGGGAGCCGTAACGTGATAAGTTGGCTCGGTTCCCGGATCATTCACTCTCTTGAGGTGCTCGCTTGGAATCCTACCCTTCGCTTATCCCCTATCTGGTTGTTCGCGACGCCGCGGCAGCGATCGATTTTTACAAGAGTGCCCTGGGGGCGATGGAGATCGTGCGGCATCACATGCCGGAGTCGACCAAAATTACGCATGCCCATCTTGTGATCAGCGATGGAAGCATCATGCTTTCGGATGATTTCCCCGAGATGAGGGGAGGCAAGGCGTCGACGCCAGAGGCGCTGGGCGGGTCCCCGGTGACGATTCATCTGCAGATGGCCGGTGTGGATAGCTTCTGGGAGCGAGCGGTTGCGGGGGGTGTAACCGTGACGATGCCGCTGGCCGATCAGTTCTGGGGCGACCGTTATGGCCAGTTCACCGACCCGTTTGGGCACAAGTGGTCCGTGGGTCAGACGAAGATCTCGTTGAGTGAGGAGCAGTTGAAAGAGGCCGCGCGGGTGTGGTTCAAGATCTAGCGGCGGTTTCATCAGAAGATAATATTAGTGGGCGTATTTGATGGAGCAGCCGTAGGGGCGGGTGCTCTCGACCTGCAATGGTTTGCCGGCCAAGGCGGCGGTTAAGGTTTCGTTGAGGTAGTTGCGTGCGCCTTTGAGGTCTTCCTGATCTGTGGTTGGCTTGTCGTCGATGGCTCCCTGATAGATGAGCTTGCCGGTGGGGTCGATGACGAAGATGTGCGGGGTGGTCTTGGCTTCGTAGAGGCGGCCGATGGCGCCGTCGGGATCGAGGATGGCGGCGGTGGGTGCGGCGTGCATGGTCTTGAGGTAGGTGTTCTCCTGCGCGGGGGTGACGTAGCCCTGCTGGCCGGGGGCGGAGGAGATGACGGAGAGCCAGACGACGCCCTTAGCGGTCCAGTCGCGCTGCTGCGACTCCATGCTGCCGCTGAGGTAGTGTTTGCGGTCGTAGGGACAGCCCTGGTTGGCCCATTCGAGCACGACGAACTTGCCGCGGTATTCGGAGAGTGTGTGCTGGGCGCCGTTGGAGTCGGTGCCTTTGAAGTCGGGGGCTGGATTTCCAGGAACTACGGCAAATACGGGAAGGCCGATGAGGAGGATGAGGGCGAAGATCAGTGTGAGTTGGGGCTTGTTGTGCAAGGAAGCACCTCCACGACTGCGGATGGCTATATCGAGGCCAGCAAAACAGTGATACGAGATTTGCCAGGCCTTGAGTGTTTAGACGCCGGAGTATGGAAGATGTGTTGGATTCGCTCGACTGAGGGGACGCGGTGATCAGGCGAGGGTTAGGAGGTTGGCGTCGCGCCAGATGCGCCACTGGCCATCGGGGCCGCGGCGGAGTGCGGTGAGGACGTTTCCAGCGTGTTTGCGAGTTTCGCCGCCTTCGACGGGAGTGAAGGAGACCTCGAGGAGATTCCAGCAGAGAGCGAGGTCGCCGCTGATGGTGATCTCCTGCACGTTGGAGCGGCAGGTGAGGTGCGCGATTGCGACCATGGCGGAGAAGGCTTCAGCGAATTGCTTGCGGCGCATGGGGGCGCTGCCGGAGGTGAGGAAGACTACGTCTTCGGTCATCAGTTGCATCTGGGCGGTGAGGTCTCCGGCTTCGGAGGCTTCGCCCCAGGCGTTGATGAGGGCGCGGATCTTTTGTTCGTCAGATTGTGTGGATTCGGCGGGCTGGGAGGTCATGGCTTCACGTCCTTTTCGAGGGCGGTGAGGACGATGTCTTTCGTGAGTAGTTCGGGGAGTACGTCGGCGGAGGAGTTCTTCATCGCGGGATAGATAACGTAGGTGGGAACGCCGCTGCGATTGACCGAGGCGAGTTGCTTGGTGATCTCGGGGTCGTACTGGGTCCAGTCGGCTTTGAGGAGGGTGACGTTATTTTTGCTGAACTGGCGCTGGACGTCGGCGGATTTGAGTACGGCGCGCTCGTTGACCTGACAGCTGAGACACCAGGCGGCGGTGAAGTCGATGAAGACGGGATGGCCGGCTGCGCGGGCTTGATCGAGTGCTTGTTGCGAGTAGGGGGCCCAGACAAGGGTGGTGTCCTTCGGTTGATAGAGAGGGATGGCCAGGCCGAGGGCGGCGATGAGGAGGGCCGCGATGGCGCTCTTCCAGCTTGCGGGCCATTTGCCGAGCGCCCAGCCTGCGATAGCGAGAGCGAGGAAGCACCAGAGGAGCCGGGCGAGGTTATCGACGCCTTGGCTGTTGCCGCTGTGGAGGTTGCCGTAGACCCAGGCGAGCCAGATGGCTGTGCCAAAGAGGGGGACGGCGGTGAGCTGCTTGAGGATCTCCATCCAAGCGCCGGGGCGAGGGAGGATGCGGGTCCATGCGGGTTGGAAGCTGAGGAGGAGGTAGGGTGTGGCCAGGCCCAGGCCGAGAGCAGTGAAGACGGCGAAGGTGACTCCGGCGGGTTGGGCGAGGGCGAAGCCGATGGCGGCTCCCATGAGGGGCGCGGTGCAGGGTGTGGCGACGATGGTCGCAAGGACTCCGGTGAAGAAGCTGCCGGTGTAGCCCTGCTTCTGTGCGAGGCCGCCGCCTACGCTGGTGAGGGAGAGGCCGAGGTCGAACTGTCCGGCGAGCGAGAGGGCGAAGAAGAACAGGCCCGCGGCGAGGACTGCGATGAAGGTTGGGGATTGAAGCTGGAAGCCCCATCCGGCCTGACTGCCGGTGGCGCGGAGAATGAGCAGGGCAGCGACGATGATCCAGAAGGAGACGAGAATGCCGAGGGTGTAAACGATGCCGTGACTGCGCAGGCGGTCGCGCTCTTCTCCGGAAGACTGCACGAGGGCGAGGCCTTTGAGGAAGAGGACCGGGAAGACGCAGGGCATGAGGTTGAGGATGATGCCGCCTATAAAGGCCAGGCCGATGGCGCTAAGTGTGGTGACGCTGCTGGTGGCGGGTGCTCCGGGGAGTTTGCTGCCTGGGATGGGGGCGACTTCGCCGGAGGTGACGGGGGCGGTGACGTCGTAGGCTTCGGTGTCGGAGAGCTTGAGGACACCGTGGAGCTGGGCGGGGAGAGTCTTGAGATCGTCGGAGCGGCGAACGAAGAGGCGAACGCCGTCGGAGGTGGGCTCGATCTGTTGGGGCGCGGCGTTGGCGATCTGATCCTGATCGGCGGGGTAGAACTCGGCGTTAGTCTCGCGGCCACCGGTGACGAGGTTAAAGGCGAAGTCGGTCTTTCCGCCAGTGATGGTGAGCTTCGCGTCGGCGGGTAGGGGCTTGGGGATGAGGGTGAGGGCCTCGCCTACGGCGCCGACAGGCTGTGCTGGAGCGGCTCCGGGGACAACGTTGAGGTTGAGGCCGAGGTGGGCTTTTCCGGGGATGCAGACCTCGCGGCAGACGAGCCAGTTGACCTTGGCGTCGAGGTGGAAGGGGCCGGGCTTGAGGGAGTCGGCAGCGGTGAGTTGGACGGGGAAGGCGACCTCGTCTTCGTAGCCGAAGTCCATGAGGGGGCCCAGCGGAAGTCGGCTGGGGATGGGAAAGAGCATGGGGCCAGCGGTGATGCCTTCGGGGAGGGTCCAGGTGATTTTGGGTGGCTCGCCGGAGTCGCCCGCGTTGATCCAGTAGACGTGCCAGTGCTCTTCGAGGGTGAGGACGAGGCCAACCTGGACGGTGCCGCCGGGGGCGATGCTGGGAGAGAGAGAGACGAGTTCCGCGGTGAGATGCTGGGCTTTGACGGGGCCGGGGCCGCCGTCGCCGACGACCTGGAGCTGGGCGTGCGCGGGTGTCTGGAGGAGGAGGGCGCAGGCGAGGGCTAGAAGTGCGGATAGTTTGCGTACGTTAGTCATTCAGTTCCAATTGTAGGGGTATCGACGTGGGGTGTTGTCATCTGGGTGCCAGGTAGCGGTGTTCGACCATGATGCAGCGATCCATGACGACTTGAATTCCTGCAGCTTCGGCGCGGTTGGCGGCTTCGAGGTTGATGATTCCCTGCTGGACCCAGAGGTTCGGGAGACCGAGCTGAATCATCTCGTCGACGATGGCGGGGATGAACTTTGGCAGGCGGAAGACATCGACGATGTCGGGTTTGATGGGAAGGTCGGAGAGTGACGCGTAGGACTGCTCGCCGAGAACCTCCGTGATGGAGGGATTGATTGGGTAGAGCTTGTAGCCATGCTGCTGCATGTAGGCGGAGACATAGTGGCTGGGTTTGGAAGGGTCTTCCGAGAGGCCGATGACTGCGATGGTGCGCGGATTTTCTTTGGCGGTCACGCCGAGCATGCTGCGGATGATCTCTGGTTCGTTCATTTTGTTTTGAGGGCCTCTGCGTCAGAGTCTATTTGGGCCATGCGCCTAAAAGGCGGCGGATGACGAGCAGTTCGCCGAGGTGATAGGCGTTGTGGTCGGCGACGAGGAGAGCCTCGCGGAGTAGATTCTGGCCATCGCCCCAGCGGAAGGGCTTGTAGAGGTCGGAGTTGGGGTTTTCGATCAGCGAGTGGAAGTGTTCAGCGTCGGAGCGGATTGCTGCGATGCACTGGTCCCAAGAGTTGGTGGCGGGTGGCTGCGGGGACTTGGGCCAGTACTCTTCTGGCCACTTCATGCCGTGATAGCCGCCGGTTGGAGGAGCGGAGAAGTTGAGTATGTCGCGCTGAGTGATGCGGAGATGCTCGAGGATCTGCCACGCGGAGTAGGGAAGGTTGGCGGGAACGGTGCCGCGGAGGTTGGCGGGAAAATCGTTGATGACTTCGTCGAAGGTAGCGTGCGCCTGACCGCCGTGGAGAAGAGATATCAACTGTTTGCGCAGAGGCACTTGTTCGTCTGGTGTTTTCTTCTTGTCGCTGGTCTTAGCTGTGCTCGGTTTGGATATGCTCACTGAGTCTTACCTCCGATGTCCCATTGTTGGATGCGGCGGAGGCGGCAGAGTTACATCGGTTTGCGGGCCATCACCACGGTGAGCGGCGGGAAGGTGGTGATCAGACTGCCCCGTTTCTTTTCGACGATAAGGCCAGCGTTAGCTAATTCCGAAGCGTATTCGCCGGTGAGTTTGTAGTCGGAGAGGAGCGCAATGCCGCCGGGTTTCAAGACGCGGACGATTTGTTGAAGCGCCTGGCGGCGGGTTGGCTGGTCGTAGATGTTGTGGATGCAGAGGTTGGAGAGGACGACGTCAAAGGTGGCGTCTGGGAAAGACATCGTCTGTGCTGGTTGGCTGAGGAGTGTGCAGTATCGAGAGATATCTTCGAGGTCGAGATTATGTTGCGTGGCTGCGGAGGAGTTGCCGCCCATGTCTATATTGGACCAGACATCGATGCCGGTGGCGTGGCCAGTGCCTGAGAGCGCGGAGATCCGTTTGGCTGCCCCGGCAAGAAGGAGGCCTCGTCCGCAGCCTACATCAAGGACTTGCTCGTCGCCACGCCACGGATGCAGGCTGAGCATGAAGTCGCGGTGACGAAATTTTCCGACCTTGACGTAGAGAAGGAAGAGAAAACCCTCTGCGATGAGGAACCCTGCAGGCCAGTAAAAGCTGCGAGCGTTCAGATCGACGGGACCGAGGTGAAGGATGTGAGGAGAGAAGATTGCAAGGAGCAGGCAGGCTCCGCCGATGAGGAAGAAGTTGCGCATGACGGCGGGTGCGTCTACACCGTAGTCAGGTTTCGTTGCTGGTGAGTTGGACAACGCCTTCTCCAAAGCGACGTCTTCTCGATGCTGGACATCAGCTGGAATCAGTATCCCTTGTCCTTAGCTTCTGCAGTAGTGGCGCTTGTCACACCGGCGGATGACAGATGTCATG
Source organism: Tunturibacter gelidoferens (assembly GCF_040358255.1). Lineage (NCBI taxonomy): Bacteria > Pseudomonadati > Acidobacteriota > Terriglobia > Terriglobales > Acidobacteriaceae > Tunturiibacter > Tunturiibacter gelidiferens. The sequence goes on along the minus strand of NZ_CP132938.1, from coordinate 2,735,208 downwards.
CGACGTCGTCGTCCTCGGCGGACTCGGCCGGGAAGTTGCCCTCGCGGCGCATGCGCAGATAGCCGCGGATGAAGGGCTCGAGGTCGCCGTCGAGGACCTTGTCGACATCGCCTACTTCGACTCGGGTGCGAAGGTCCTTTGCCATGCGGTAGGGCTGCAGGACGTAGCTGCGGATCTGCGAGCCGAACTTGATGTCGAGTTTGGAGTCTTCGAGTTTGCGGGCCGTGGCTTTTTTCTTGTCGAGCTCGTACTCGTAGAGCTTGGAGCGCATCATCTTCATGGCGCGCTCTTTGTTCTTGTGCTGGGAGCGCTCGTTCTGACAGCCGGTGACGAGGCCGGTGGGGATGTGGGTAATGCGGACCGCGGAGTCGGTGGTGTTGACGTGTTGACCGCCCTTTCCGCCAGAGCGGTAGGTGTCGATGCGGAGGTCTTCGGTCTTGATGTCGATGACGATGGTGTCGTCGATTTCGGGCGAGACGAAGACGCTGGCGAAGCTGGTGTGGCGGCGCTTGGCGGAGTCAAAGGGAGAGATGCGGACGAGGCGATGGACGCCGGTTTCGCCGGAGAGGAGGCCGAACGCGAAGTCGCCGGTGATGGTGAAGGTGGCGGATTTGATGCCGGCCTCGTCGCCGTCCTGGATCTCGTTGATCTCGACTTTGAAGTTCTGGCGCTCGCCCCAGCGGATGTACATGCGCATGAGCATCTCGGCCCAATCCTGGCTCTCGGTACCACCAGCGCCGGGATGCACGGTGACGATGGCGTTGAGCGGATCGGTCTCGCCGGAGAGCATGGTCTTGGATTCGAGCTTTTCGGAGAATTCGACTAAAGACGGAATCTCGCGGACGAGGTCGGGCTCGGTGTTCTCGCCTTCTTTAGCGAGTTCGAAGTAGGCCTCGATGTCGTCGGAGCGGCGAGCGAGTTCGGCGTCGTCGGCGAGGAGGGTTTCGAGGCGTTTGCGTTCGCGCATGAGGGGCTGCGAGCGGGAGGCGTCGGCCCAGACCGTGGGGTCGGCTATCTTTTCTTCAATAACGGAGAGTTCGCGGCGGAGTCGGGCCGAGTCAAAGATACTCCCGCAGATCGCGCACTTTGTCGCGGACCGGGGAGTAGGAGTATTCGAGATCGCTAAGCATGAGTTCTAGTTTACGTGAATTTCGACTTCAGGCTAAAGACGAGGCCGAGCGTGGTGAGGAAGGCGCAGGCGTAGGCGAAGAGATCGCCGTGGGCTGCGTAGAAGGTGAGGTCGTGCTCGTAGCCGAAGTGGACGCGCAGGCTGGAGCGCTGGTGGCGTGGGAGAGCGGCGGTGACGTGACCGAGGGGGTTGATGGCTGCGGTGACGCCGGTATTGGTGGCGCGGAGGATCCAGCGGTGGTTTTCTATGGCGCGCATGCGGACCATGTTGAGGTGCTGCCATGCGGCGCTGGTGTCGCCGTACCAGCCGTCGTTGGAGATGTTGATGAGGACGTCGGCGCCCTGCTGGGAGAGCTGGCGGATCTCGTCGCCGAAGATGGACTCGTAACAGATGAAGACGCCATAGGTGTGGCCTCCGGTGGAGAACACGGTGCGCTGCGCGCCGGGGGAGAAGGTGCCTACTTCGTTGAGAAGATTTTTTGCGAAGAAGAAGAGGTCTTTGAACGGGACGTATTCGCCGAAGGGGACCAGATGCATCTTGTCGTAGTGGCCGTCGAAGGTGCCGTCGGGATTGATGAAAGAGGCGCGGTTGTATGGGGTGTAGCCGGATCGATTGGTGGGGCTGGGCTCGAAGCCGGTGTTGCCGACGATAACGGGCGCTTGTGCGGAGAGGGCCAGGGCGGACATCGCGTTGCGGAACTGTGGGTCTATGTCTTCAAAAGGTGCTGGGGATTCGGGCCAGACGATGAGATTGGTCGCGATGGGAGGGTTGGCTTCGGATTCTTCTTCGTCGCGAGGTCGGACGAGGTAGAGGGTCTGGGTGTCGCGGAGCTCGGGGGTGCCGAGGAGAAACGTTCTTGAGGGATGGCGGCTGAGGTAGGAGAAGGAGTCGAGGAACTGCTGGGTTGTAGGTTGCGGACCGGTGTTCGCGGCTCCAACCTCGAGATTCTCCTGGACGAGCGTTGCGGTTGCGGTGGTGGGCGACGGCTTTGGGTTGGCGATGAGACGAAGGCCGAGGATATAGACGACAACGATGATGACGCCCGCGACGGTGAGCGCGGGACGCGTGTAGCGGCGCTCGCGGAGGCGGATACGAATGAGCCAGAGAGCGTTGACAGCGGCGATGATGAAGGAGAGACCGTAGGCTCCTGTAATGGGAGCGAGGCGGGTCAGCATGGGGTTGTCGACCTGAGCGATGCCGAGAAGGTCCCATGGCAGACCGGTGATGCGGGCACGAGCGAGTTCGACAGCGACCCAGGCGAAGGGGACGAAGATCAGAGCGGATTGACGGCCGAAGCGACTTCGGAATGCGGCGAGGAGAGCTCCGAAGAGGGCGTGATAGAGACCGAGGTAGAGACAGAATAGGACGAGAATGCCTGCGGCGATGGGTTTGGCGAGGCCGCCATAGAGATACATGGTCTGGTAGATCCAGTAGCAGTTGCCCAGATACCAGATAAAGCCGCTGAGATAACCGAGGGCTGCTCCCTGACGGAAGGTAAGTGGGTTGGCGTTCTTGTCGTTAGCGAGCATCGCCCAGATGAGGGGAAGGAGTGCGACCCAGCAAAAGGTGGTTCGCCAGAGAGGCACGGGCCCCGCGATGGGAAAGGGTAAAACCTGGAGAATGCCGGAGAGTACGGCCATGGCCCAAAGTCGCGGGGGGATAAGTCGCATCGCGTCTGAAGTCTAACATTGACATAGCAATTTCCAGTTAGTTTCCAGCTGGTTGAGAGATACAATGGGATGCGCATGGATTTCGTCATTCATCTCGTTGCAAAGATTGTTGTCCCTCTCTTTTTTATCGGGATGGCGGGTTCCGCAGTTGTGATCGTGGTGAGTTTTGCAGAAGACTTGAAGGAGTTGCTGGGGGATGAAGAATAGCTGTCAACGGCGGAAGCAGGATCACACTCTGCTCTTGCCGGTGGGTGTTGGCAGTGTTCCACTTAGGTTGGGGGAGTGGCCGTCGAACATGCTGAAGTTATTCAGTATCGCTGGCTGTTCGCGTTATCAAACAGCAAACCATAATGGGATCTAAACAAACGATCAATAAGCCGCAATCGAACCGCGTCCGCCTGGTCGTGGCGTCGTCGGTGATGCTCACCTTTATTTCTTTCTGGCGAGCTGCGGCGATTGTGCTGAACGATCTGGGGTCTTCCGCGTTCTATGCGGGTGGCATCGCCGAAGAAGCGGTGGGTAAGGCTGCGCCGTGGTTCATCCTGGGTGTGATGCTGTTCAGCTTTGCGGTGCGCGCCGTGTATGTCGAGAGCTGCAGCATGTTCACGCGCGGCGGAGTCTACCGGATCGTGAAGGAGGCGTTGGGGGGAACGTTTGCGAAGCTAAGCGTGTCCGCGTTGATGTTCGATTACATTTTGACGGGACCGATCTCGGGCGTTTCAGCTGGGCAGTACATTGTCGGTCTGCTGAATGAGTTGTTGCGGCTGTGTGCGGCGCATCATTGGGCTAGCAGTTTGGTGCTGCATTCGAGCGGCTCGGCTCGACAGTTGCCGGTGGATGGGACTTCGGCTGTGATTGCGGGACTTATCACCATCTACTTCTGGTGGCAGAACACCAAGGGGATCGAGGAGTCAAGCGATAAGGCTCTGAAGGTGATGAAGATCACGACCGTGATGGTTGTGATTCTACTTAGCTGGGGAGTTTTCTCGGCGATCCATGTGGGGGCGCACCTTCCGCCCTGGCCTACTCCGGACAATCTCCACTTCAGCAAAGATGCTCTGGGATTTTTGAAGCACACAGGATTCATGCGGTCCCTGGGGCTCTTCGGAGTGTTGATGGCGTTTGGACACTCGGTGTTGGCGATGAGCGGCGAAGAATCGCTGGCGCAGGTAAATCGTGAGATTGAACATCCGAAGCTGAAGAATCTGAAACGGGCAGCGATCGTGATTGCGATCTACAGCTTCATCTTTACGGGCATCGGCACGTTGCTGGCTGTGATGCTGATTCCAGATGCGGTGCGGGTGCCGGTTTATCGTGACAATTTGATCGCCGGAATGGCAATGTTCATGGTGGGGCCGCTAGCGGTTCGGATTGGTTTCCGTGTCTTCGTGGTGATCGTAGGGTTTTTGATTCTTGGCGGCGCTGTTAATACCGCAATCGTCGGTTCGACCGGCGTACTGATGCGGGTGGCCGAGGATGGAGTACTCTCCGACTGGTTTCGTAAGCCGCAGCGCAAATATGGAACCAGCTATCGCATCGTGAATCTGGTTGCTGGGCTGCAGTTGTTCACGATTGTTGTAACTCGGGGCAACGTCATCATGCTGGGTGAGGCTTATGCGTTTGGCGTGATCTGGAGCTTCACCTTCAATGCGCTGGCGATGCTGGTGCTGCGGTGGAAGTATAAGGGCGAACGTGGCTGGAAGGTGCCGCTGAATATCCGGATCGGGAAGACAGAAATTCCTCTCGGACTACTTTCTGTCTTCCTGGTACTGCTTACGACTGCAATCGTCAATTTATTTACGAAATCGGTAGCTACGGTAAGTGGAGTTATTTTTGCGGCAGCCTTCTTCGTAATTTTTTCGCTCTCGGAGAGAGATAACAAGAGGCGTCACGATCTAACTACACTCCAGATGAGAGAACACTTTCAGCTGGAGCATCAGGATAATGTGGGACGTGAAGCATTGGAGATTCGTCCGGGCGCAGTCGTGGTGACGATGCGAGACTCGGCCGCGCCGTTTGCGTTGAAGTGGGCTTTGACTCATACCAATACGGACGATCAGGATCTGGTGGTGCTGGCTGCTCGAATGATGGGCGCAGGCGGACCGGAGTATGTCGACGCGTCGGAGCAGTTATTCAGCGAACATGAGCAGATGCTGTTTACGAAGGCAGTGTCTGTCGCTGAGAGCTTCGGAAAGCATATTTCGCTGCTGGTAGTTCCAGCTGGAGATATCTTTTCAGCGTTGGTGCAGACAGCTAACTCTCTTGATGCAGCGGCTGTCGTCTCCGGACTATCGACCAAGCTTACTGCAGAGGAGCAGGCCTACCATGTTGGCCAGGCGTGGGAGGCTCTCCCTGAGCCGAAGCGGCAATTTACTTTTTACGTTGTGAAACCGGATGGCGAGTCACTCAGCTTCCACATAGGTCCGCATGCACCTACTATCGAACCGCACGAAGTGCAGCTTGTACACCGTTTGTGGCTCAACATTCGTCGCGCGCCCGATATGCAGGACCTCCACCACAGCGACATACTCGCATATGCCCTGACCCGCATGGCGACTGAGTTTGCACGAGACAAACAAGGAACCCTGGAAGATCTGCAACGGTGCATTGATGAGTCGCATCATCGTCGTGGTTTGGGGGGCTCGCGGCACGAAGAGTTGGATGAAGCCGGACCGGGATATGCGATCCGCGCTCCCAAAACAGGACATAGAGCCGAAGACCTTAAAGTGACTGCGGCTAAAACGAAATAGTCGGATGAGTTACTTCTTGTTTGCATCACGTTAGTTACTTCTGTATCGTCATTAGGTGGCAAGAAGAATTAGTCGAAGCAGATACACCCTCGAGTAACTCGACCTAGTGATGCCACTGGAGGTAACACGTGGAAGTTAGCCGTATTATTGCCGAGATTGATGCACAGATCGTGAAGCTTCAGCAGGCGCGCGCGCTACTGGGGGGGACGACGGCAACAGCAAAGCGAACGGGCCCTGGCCGTCCCAAAGGCAGTAAGAACGCCGCTGCCGCAACGCCAGCAGCAACCGCCCCTCGCAAACGCAAATTGAGCCCTGAGGGCCGTAAACGAATCGCCGATGCGATGAAGAAGCGCTGGGCAGACCGCCGCAAACAGAGTGCGAAGGGATAGAGTTTTTCTGGAATTTCCGCTAAAGAAATAAGGCGCCTCTAGTCGAGGCGCCTTATTTTCTTTAGACGCGTGCGATTCCGCGCGAAGATTCAGGCTTATCTTATTACCGGGTGATAATGACCTCGCGAAGACTGTCTTTTGCGAGGAAAAATCGGAAATTACTAAACTCGCTGAGCAGGTTTTCGATCTTGCGATTGTTGAAGATGTTAAGCAATGGATAGTTTCCTGCACGCTGCATCTCAACTACATCGGTATCGGTCAGATGATATCGACAGAAGAAGGTCTCGGGACTGCTTGTCTGGTGAAAGAAAGCAAGCATAAGGCCTCCCGGTTGCAGCACCTTGTGGATACGGGATAGTACAGGCCCTATCAGGGGTTCGGGCAGATAGTCCGCCGTGTCCCAAAAGATGACGACGTCGAACACGCGACCGGAAAAATTGAGATTGCTCTCGAGAAAACGATCCACATCAAACTTAGGTTCCTGCCCCTCTTCGCCGGGAGTAAGCCACTCCGGTTTGGAGGCTTCGTCTACAACGCTCGCCATATAGATGCTGTGGCCGAGGCTGGTGATGTAGTTGATGTTGGTGGACGACGTTGGTCCGATGTCGAGGATGCGCAGTGATTCCTGCGTCTGGAGATGCTTCAACAGCTCTTTCCACCCGCTGGAGTGACGCGGAATACGACCGGTGTCGCCACTTCGTTGAGTACTTGTACTATCGCTACCGCCGAAAAGGCTGCGCATTGAGCCCGCTTCCCTTTCTGGTCCTAGGCCTGTGGTTGAGAGAACAGAGGAGCGCCCGACTCGACTGGGGCGGAGTGCGTCGCAACTGGAGTTGAGGACTTCGGCTTCCCTTCAGAGTTTGCTTTGAGTTCGACGCTTCCCTTCAAGATCGCGCTCTCTTCAATGCAGAGCCTGCCGGCAAGGATATCTCCGTTTACGATTGCTGACTGGCGCAGGTCGACGCGACCCGTCGCTTGAACGTTGCCGGTAAGATGACCGAAGACGGTGACATCGCGGACGCTGATGTCGGCCCGTACCCGAGCGTTGGGTCCTATGGTCAAACCGCTCTCTTTGAGAGTGATGGTCCCTTCAATGTCTCCGTCGATGTAGAGGTCTTCATCGCCGGAGAGTTCTCCGCGGATGACGACCGACTTACCGATGACGGTGGAACCCTCTGCTGGTTTCATAATCGATTTGTTCTCCCTTGAGGTCCTGCCTGCTTCACATGCACCTTGCCCGAACTATACCCAAGCTGATGCCGTGAGGCAAACCGCGCATCCTTTGTCGGGCCTCGTGAGTCATAGGAGAGAACCATAGAATGGAGAGACGAGAGGTGTGGATTGGGAAGAACTACCGTGGACGCATGTAGGGGGGCTTCAGTCAGCAAGCCCCGATTCATGGCAGTTTCAGGGCACGGGAGGTCGCGGAAGCGGACCGTCGTTGGATCTGTCCTATTGCTGTTGACCATAGCTGGGGGGGTAACAAGCGCACAGAGTGTCGCTACGACGAAAGATGTAGATGAGGCGGCCCTGCTAACGGTGCCACCCCGTTCGTGGGTAGTCGACGCGTCGAAGAATGAACTAATAGCGCTTCACCACAACGACTCGTACCTGCGGTATCGCACCCACACACTCAGCGAGAAGGGCGACGTTGTTCGCGACGTCGTTGAAAGTAAAGACGGGACTGTGGCGCGTCTGATTATGAGGGAGGGAAAACCGCTGACTGAGGAGCAGGATAAAAGCGAGCGGCAACGGCTGAACGACATGATCGCGTCGCCGTCAGCCTACTTCAGGCATATTCGGAATAGCGACTCGGAGCGGAAGATGGCGGACAAGTTAGTGCCTTTGATGCCAGATGCGGCGATTTATACCTACACCCCGGGGCAGCCGCAGTCCGGCAAAAACGGCGGCGCGCGGGAGATCGTAATCGACTACAAGCCGAACCCGAAGTTCAATCCGCCAAATACCGAAGCCGAGGCACTGACGGGGCTCGAGGGAAGAGTCTGGATCGATGCCAAGTCGCATTATCTGGTTCGCATGGAGGGGACGATCTCGCGTGGGGTGAACTTCGGCTGGGGCATGCTGGCGCATATCTATCCCGGAGGCAAACTGGTGCTGGATCAGACCAATATTAGTGAGAACAGATGGATCTTCACTTACTTTTCGATGAAGCTGAGCGTGAGAGCGCTGATGTTGAAGACGGTAAACGTGCATACCGAGTCCACGGCCAGCGACTTCCAAAAGCTTGGGCCGATGAGCTACCAGGACGCCATTCGCATGATGCTGAATACGCCTTTGCCGGACCGGTAGGGCGAATCACGCTGTTACACGAGCCTTGGCGTGGAGTGTTTGTCGGCGCACAGTGAGGGACTCGACGCGGTCGCGCTGTACTTCGAAGCCTCTGCCAATCGTGGTTGGTACCGCGATCTCGCCCTTGGCACTGACGGTGACCTGTGGCTCGATGATGTCCTGTGCCCAATAGCGGCTGGAGGCGGAGACGTCGCCGGGAAGAGAGAAGTTGGGCAGGGATGCGAGGGCGATGTTGTGGGATCGACCAATACCAGTCTCCAGCATGCCGCCACACCAGACGGGGATCCCGCGTTCCTCTGCCGCGTTGTGAACGGCGACGG